>JARUHG010000010.1 GCA_031216755.1 Lysobacter arvi
TCTTGCCGTGGTCGACGTGACCGATCGTGCCCACGTTCACGTGCGGCTTGGTGCGCTCAAACTTACCCTTGGCCATGGCTATCTCTCTTTAAAGTTGTTTCTTGTTGATCTGGGGTAACAGGGCGCCAGCGGGGGCCGGCGCCCGGGATCCGGCTATCAGCCGCCCTTCTTCATCACCGCATCGGCGATGTTGGCGGGGGCTTCGGCGTAGTGATCGAACTCCATCGTGAACGTGGCACGACCCTGCGACATCGAACGCAGCGAGGTCGCATAGCCGAACATTTCGCCCAGCGGCACCATCGCGTTGATGACCTTGCCCGACGGGCTGTCGTCCTGACCGGACAGCAGGCCGCGACGGCGGCTCACGTCGCCCATGACGTCGCCGACATAGTCTTCCGGCGTCACGATCTCGACCTTCATCATCGGCTCCAGCAGGACCGGGTCGGCCTTGCGGAAGCCTTCCTTGAAGGCCATCGACGCAGCGAGCTTGAACGCCATTTCGGACGAGTCGACGTCGTGGTACGAACCGAAGACGAGCTTGACCTTGACGTTCACCACCGGGAAGCCGGCGAGCGGACCGCTGGTGATCGTCTCGCGCAGGCCCTTCTCGACCGCCGGGATGAACTCCTTCGGAATCACGCCGCCGGTGATCTCGTTGAGGAACAGGAAATCGTTCTCGACGTCCGGATTGGCGCGATCGGCCTCGGTCATCGGCGACAGCTCGATCACGACGTGACCGTACTGACCCTTACCACCCGACTGCTTGGCGTGCTTGTAGTCCGACTTCACGTCCGACTTGCGGATCGTTTCGCGGTAGGCCACCTGCGGCTTGCCGACGTTGGCTTCCACGTTGAACTCGCGACGCATGCGGTCGACGATGATGTCCAGGTGCAGCTCGCCCATGCCGGCGATGATGGTCTGGCCCGATTCCTCGTCGGTACGAACGCGGAACGAGGGATCTTCCTGCGCGAGACGCGACAGGGCCATGCCCATCTTTTCCTGGTCCGACTTGGTCTTCGGCTCGACCGCCATCGAGATGACGGGCTCCGGGAAGGTCATGCGCTCGAGCGTGATGACGTGGTCGGCCGAGCACAGCGTGTCGCCGGTCGTCACGTCCTTCAGGCCCACGGCCGCCGCGATGTCGCCCGCGCGCACTTCCTTGATCTCGTCGCGCTGGTTGGCGTGCATCTGCAGGATGCGGCCGATGCGCTCCTTCTTCGACTTGACCGGGTTGAACACCTGGTCGCCGGAGTTGAGCACGCCCGAGTAGACGCGGAAGAACGTCAGCGCACCGACGAACGGGTCGGTCATGATCTTGAACGCCAGCGCCGAGAACGGCTCGGAATCCGACGCCTTGCGGCTGTCTTCCTTTTCGTTCTCGTCGATGCCCTGGACCGGCGGACGGTCGGCCGGCGACGGCAGCAGGTTGATCACGCCGTCGAGCATGGCCTGCACGCCCTTGTTCTTGAACGCCGAGCCACAGAACACCGGCACGATTTCCACGCGCAGGGTGCGCTCACGCAGGCCGGCGATGATCTCGGCCTCCGACAGCTCGCCTTCGGACAGGTACTTGTCCATCAGCGCTTCGTTCGCTTCCGCGGCGGCTTCGACCATGAAGCTGCGCGCAGCCTCGCACTTGGCCTGGAGGTCGGCCGGAATGTCGCGGTACTCGAACTTCGTGCCCTGCGACGCGACGTCCCAGTGGATGGCCTTCATCTTGAGCAGGTCGATCACGCCCTCGAAGCCGTCTTCGGCGCCGATCGGCACCTGCATCGGCACGGCATACGCGCCCAGGCGCGACTTCAGCTGCTCGACGACCTTGTCGAAGTTCGCGCCGGTGCGGTCCATCTTGTTGACGAACGCCATGCGCGGCACCGAGTACTTGTTGGCCTGACGCCACACGGTCTCGGACTGCGGCTGCACGCCACCCACGGCGCACAGCACGAAGACCGCGCCGTCGAGCACGCGCAGCGAACGCTCGACTTCGATGGTGAAGTCGACGTGGCCTGGGGTATCGATGATGTTGAAGCGATGCTCCGGCAGGGACTTGTCCATGCCCTTCCAGAACGCGGTCGTCGCGGCCGACGTGATCGTGATGCCGCGCTCCTGCTCCTGCTCCATCCAGTCCATCGTCGCTGCACCTTCGTGCACTTCGCCGATCTTGTGGCTGACGCCGGTGTAGAACAGGATGCGTTCCGACGTGGTGGTCTTGCCGGCATCGATGTGGGCCATGATGCCGAAGTTGCGGTAACGCTCGATGGGAGTGGTGCGAGCCACGGGACCCTCTCGTAAATTTTGGAATTCCAGATGGCCAGATGCCGGCACTGGGCCGGCGTCCGGTTCGCATGGCGGCTCTTTTGCCGCCGCGGCAGCTCAGCGGGCTGCCGGGGCCGGCGACCCCTATGTGGGGTCGCCTCGCTCAGATCACCAGCGGTAATGAGCGAACGCCTTGTTCGCTTCCGCCATGCGGTGGGTTTCTTCGCGCTTCTTGATGGCACCGCCACGGTTCTCCGAGGCGTCCAGCAGTTCCGCAGCCAGCTTGCGCGGCATGCTGTTCTCGCCACGCTTGCGGGCCGAGTCGATCAGCCAGCGCATCGCCAGCGCCATACGGCGCGAGGCGCGAACTTCGACCGGCACCTGGTAGGTGGCACCGCCGACGCGGCGCGACTTCACTTCCACGGCCGGCGACACGTTGCCCAGCGCCTTCTCGACGAGCTCGAGGGCGTTCGGGTTCTTCTCGCCGATGACATCCATCGCGCCGTAGACGATCTTCTCGGCGACCGACTTCTTGCCGCTCTGCATGACCATGTTGATGAAACGGGCGATCGTCTCGCTGCCGTGCTTGGGGTCCGGCAGGACCGAACGCTGGGGGGTGGAACCTTTACGCGACATGGTGCGTACCTATTCTCTGATTCTTGTACGAAGGGCCGTTGGAGCGACCGACCGGATTAGGACTTCGGACGCTTGGCGCCGTACTTGGAGCGGCTCTGGCGACGCTTGGTGACGCCGGCGGCGTCCAGCGAACCGCGCACGGTGTGGTAGCGCACACCCGGCAGGTCCTTCACGCGACCGCCGCGGATCAGCACGACCGAGTGCTCCTGCAGGTTGTGGCCTTCGCCACCGATGTACGAGATGACCTCGTAGCCGTTGGTCAGGCGCACCTTGGCCACCTTGCGAAGCGCCGAGTTCGGCTTCTTCGGGGTGGTGGTGTACACGCGGGTGCAAACGCCACGACGCTGCGGGCAGTTCGCGAGCGCCGGCGAGGCGCTCTTGTAGGTGGTCGCCTGCCGCGGCTTGCGGACCAGCTGATTGATCGTCGCCATCTGGAACTCTTTGAGGAAGGCCGTCGGGCCTACGTGGAAAAACACAAACGGCACGCCGGACAATCCGGCATACCGAGACGAAAAAGTATAGCCCGCGCCTGACGTTACCGTCAACGCGGACTAAACCGGAGGCCCCAGACGGTACGCCATCAAGGGCGTCGCTGGGGCTTCACTGCGATCCCGCCCGTCCTGGGCCGAACACGAGGCGCTTCCACTGCGACCTCATTTCGTGATCTGGGCGGACCGGGCGGTCCGCGAAAGCGCCGGAATTGTACCGGCAAACCGGGCGGGTGCAAACCCGCCCGGCAGGCGCCTCTTACGAAGCGCTGGACTCCTCGCCCTGCACGTCGGCCGTTTCGACCGCGGGCTCGACGGTCGTCACCGGGGTGGCAAGCGCCTCCAGCTCCGACTCCGTCAGGCCCGTGGCGCCACGACGGCGCTGGGTGTGGTACGCCAGACCGGTACCGGCCGGGATCAGGCGACCCACGATCACGTTCTCCTTCAGACCGCGCAGGCCGTCGCGGGTACCGCGCACCGCGGCCTCGGTGAGGACGCGCGTGGTCTCCTGGAACGACGCCGCCGAAATGAACGACTCGGTCGCCAGCGAGGCCTTGGTGATGCCGAGCAGCACCGGCTCGAACTTCGCCACGATCTCGTTGCGTGCAGCCAGACGAGCGTTCTCCTCGATGACGCGCTGGCGCTCGACCTGCTCGCCGTTGAGGAACTTGCTGTCGCCCTGGTCGGTGATCTCGACCTTGCGCAGCATCTGGCGAACGATCACCTCGATGTGCTTGTCGTTGATCTTCACGCCCTGCAGGCGGTAGACGTCCTGGATTTCCTTGGTCAGGTACACGGCCAGCGGCTCGACACCCAGCAGGCGCAGGATGTCCTGCGGGCTCGGCTCGCCGTCCACCACGGTCTCGCCCTTCTCCACGTGTTCGCCTTCGAACACGATGATCTGGCGGTACTTCGGGATCAGCTCCTCGTGCTCGTTGCCGTCCGTGTCCTTGATGATCAGGCGCTGCTTGCCCTTGGTGTCCTTGCCGAACGACACGATGCCCGAACGCTCGGCCAGCACGGCCGGATCCTTCGGCTTGCGGGCTTCGAACAGGTCGGCCACGCGCGGCAGACCGCCGGTGATATCGCGGGTCTTCGACGCTTCCTGCGGGATCTTGGCGACCACGTCGCCCACGCCCACCGGCGCGCCGTCCTGCAGGTTGACGATCGAGCGCGGCGGCAGCAGGTACTGCGCCGGCAGGTCGGTACCCGGGATGGACAGGTCCTTGCCGTTCTTGTCGACGATGCGGACGATCGGGCGCAGGTCCTTGCCCTGCGAGCCACGGCGCTTGGGATCGGTGATCTCGCGCGAGGCCAAGCCGGTCAGTTCGTCGGTCTTCTCGATGACGGTGACGCCGTCAACGAAATCGATGAAGCGCACGAAGCCCGCCACTTCCGACACGATCGGGTGGTTGTGCGGATCCCAGTTGGCCACGGTCTGGCCGGCCTTGATCTCCGCGCCGTCCTTCACGTTGACGGTCGCGCCGTACGGCAGCTTGTAGCGCTCGCGCTCGCGGCCGTGGCCGTCGAGCACCGACAGTTCGCCCGAACGCGACACCGCGACCAGGTTGCCGGTGGCGTGCTCGACGTGCTTGAGGTTGTTGAACTTGATCGTACCGGTGGTCTTGACCGTCACGTTGTCGATGGCCGCCGCACGCGACGCCGCACCACCGATGTGGAACGTACGCATCGTCAGCTGCGTGCCCGGCTCGCCGATCGACTGCGCGGCGACGACGCCGACCGCTTCGCCGTGGTTGACCAGGTGACCGCGACCCAGGTCGCGACCGTAGCAGTGCGAGCACACGCCGAACGAGCTGGAGCAGGTGATCGTCGAGCGGACCTTGATCGACTGGACGCTGGCGTCCTCGAGCTTCTGCACCCACGCTTCGTCGAGCAGGGTGTTGCGCGTGACGATCGGTTCCTCGTCGTTGCCCGGCAGGAACACATCCTCGGCCACCACGCGGCCCAGCACGCGGTCGCGCAGCGGCTCGACCACGTCGCCGCCTTCGACGATCGGGGTCATGGTGAGGCCTTCGTACGTGCCGCAATCGGTCTCGGTGATCACCACGTCCTGCGCGACGTCGACGAGGCGACGGGTCAGGTAACCCGAGTTCGCCGTCTTCAGCGCGGTGTCGGCCAGGCCCTTACGGGCGCCGTGGGTCGAGATGAAGTACTGGAGAACGTTGAGGCCTTCGCGGAAGTTCGCGGTGATCGGCGTCTCGATGATCGAGCCGTCCGGCTTGGCCATCAGGCCGCGCATGCCGGCCAGCTGGCGGATCTGCGCCTGCGAACCACGCGCGCCGGAGTCGGCCATGATGTAGATCGAGTTCATCGACTTCTGGTCGATGGTCTCGCCCTTCGCGTTCTGCACCTTCTCGGTGCCGATCGCGTCCATCATCGCCTTGGCCACGCGCTCGTTGGTGCGCGACCAGATGTCGACGACCTTGTTGTAGCGCTCGCCGGCGGTGACCAGGCCCGACTGGTACTGCTCCTGGATTTCCAGCACTTCGGCTTCCGCCTCGTCCAGGATGCCCTTCTTTTCGACCGGGATGAGCATGTCGTCGATGCCGATCGACACGCCGGCGCGCGTTGCGTACGCGAAGCCGGTGTACATCAGCTTGTCGGCGAACACGACCGTGTCCTTCAGGCCGAGCATGCGGTAGCAGGAGTTGATCAGGCGGCTGATGTTCTTCTTGGTCAGCTCGACGTTGGCCAGCGCGAACGGCAGGCCTTCCGGCAGGATCTCGCGCAGCAGGGCACGACCCACGGTCGTGTCGACGATCGAGGTCTTCTGCTCGGTGGTGCCGTCCTCGTTCTTCACCGTCTCGGTGATGCGCACCTTGCACTTGGCGTGCAGCTGCACGACGCGGTTGTCGTACGCGCGCTTCACTTCGGCGACGTTGGCGAACGCCATGCCCTCGCCCGCCTTGTTCTCAAGGGCGCGGGTCATGTAGTACAGGCCGAGCACGACGTCCTGCGACGGCACGATGATCGGCTCGCCGTTCGCCGGCGACAGGATGTTGTTCGACGCCATCATCAGCGCACGCGCTTCCAGCTGGGCTTCCAGCGAGAGCGGCACGTGGACGGCCATCTGGTCGCCGTCGAAGTCCGCGTTGAACGCGGTGCAGACCAGCGGATGCAGCTGGATCGCCTTGCCTTCGATCAGCACCGGCTCGAACGCCTGGATGCCCAGGCGGTGCAGCGTCGGCGCGCGGTTCAGCAGGACCGGATGCTCGCGGATCACCTCTTCGAGGATGTCCCACACCTCGGCCTCTTCGCGCTCGACGAGCTTCTTGGCGGCCTTGATGGTCGTGGCCAGGCCACGGCGCTGCAGCTTGGCGAAGATGAAGGGCTTGAACAGCTCCAGCGCCATCTTCTTCGGCAGGCCGCACTCGTGCAGGCGCAGGGTCGGGCCGACCACGATGACCGAACGGCCCGAGTAGTCCACGCGCTTGCCGAGCAGGTTCTGGCGGAAGCGACCCTGCTTGCCCTTGATCATGTCGGCCAGCGACTTGAGCGGGCGCTTGTTGGTGCCGGTGATGGCGCGGCCGCGACGGCCGTTGTCCATCAGCGCGTCGACCGATTCCTGCAGCATGCGCTTCTCGTTGCGCACGATGATGTCGGGCGCGTTGAGTTCGAGCAGGCGGCGCAGGCGGTTGTTGCGGTTGATGACGCGGCGGTACAGGTCGTTCAGGTCGGACGTCGCGAAGCGGCCGCCGTCCAGCGGCACCAGCGGACGCAGGTCCGGCGGCAGCACCGGCAGCACGGTCATGACCATCCATTCCGGACGGTTGCCGGACTCCAGGAAGGCCTCGACGAGCTTGATGCGCTTGGTCAGGCGCTTGAGCTTCGTCTCGCTGTTGGTCGCGGCGATCTCTTCCTTCAGCGTGACCATTTCCGACTGCAGGTCGATCGTGCGCAGCAGCTCATAGACGGCTTCGGCGCCCATCGCGGCCTCGAAGTCGTCGCCGTGCTCCTGGCGCGCCTGCAGGAACTGCTCTTCGGTGAGCAGCGTGCCGCGCTCGAGCGCGGTCAGGCCCGGCTCCGTCACCACGTAGGCTTCGAAGTACAGGATGCGTTCGATGTCGCGCAGCGTCATGTCCAGCATCAGGCCGATGCGCGACGGCAGCGACTTGAGGAACCAGATGTGCGCGACCGGCGACGCGAGGTCGATGTGGCCCATGCGCTCGCGGCGCACCTTGGCCAGCGTCACTTCCGTGCCGCACTTCTCGCACACCACGCCGCGGTGCTTCATGCGCTTGTACTTGCCGCACAGGCACTCGTAGTCCTTGATCGGTCCGAAGATGGCGGCGCAGAACAGGCCGTCGCGCTCGGGCTTGAAGGTGCGGTAGTTGATGGTTTCCGGCTTCTTCACTTCGCCGTAGGACCACGAACGGATCAGGTCCGGCGAGGCCAGCGCGATCTTGATGGCGTCGAAGTCGATCGCCGTGCGCTGCTGGTTGAAGAGGTTGAGCAGGTCTTTCATGTCTTTCTCCAATCGGAGGAATTCGATGGGCCGTAAAGCGCTGGGTCAATGCAGCGGGAAGCGCGCGTTCCGCGGCGCTTCCCGCACACCGATCAGTTCTCTTCCAGCTCCATGTTGATCGCGAGCGAGCGGATTTCCTTCACCAGCACGTTGAAGGACTCCGGCATGCCGGCCACCATCTCGTACTCGCCGTCGACGATGTTCTTGTACATCTGGTTGCGGCCCTGCACGTCGTCGGACTTCACCGTCAGCATTTCCTGCAGGGTGTAGGCCGCGCCGTAGGCTTCCAGCGCCCAGACTTCCATTTCGCCGAAACGCTGGCCGCCGAACTGCGCCTTGCCGCCCAGCGGCTGCTGGGTGACGAGCGAGTACGGACCGGTCGAACGCGCGTGCATCTTGTCGTCGACCAGGTGGTTCAGCTTCAGCATGTGCATGTAGCCGACGGTCACCTTGCGCTCGAACGCTTCGCCGGTGCGACCGTCGAACAGTTCGGTCTGGCCGCTGGACGGAAGGTCCGCCAGTTCCAGCATGCGCTTGATTTCCGACTCGGCCGCACCGTCGAACACCGGCGTCGCCATCGGCACGCCGTCGGTGAGGTTCTTCGCCAGGCGGAGCAGCTCCTCGTCGGTGAACTGCGTCAGGTCGACGCGCTCACCCACCACGGCGCTGTCGTGGTTGTAGATCTCGTTGAGGAACTTGCGCAGCTCGCCGATCGCCTGCTGTGCTTCCAGCATGCGCTGGATCTTCTGGCCCAGGCCCTTGGCGGCCCAGCCCAGATGCACTTCGAGGATCTGGCCGATGTTCATGCGCGACGGCACGCCCAGCGGGTTCAGGACGATGTCGACGGTCTGGCCGTCGGCCGCGTACGGCATGTCCTGCACCGGCACGATGGTCGACACGACACCCTTGTTGCCGTGGCGGCCGGCCATCTTGTCGCCCGGCTGGATGCGGCGCTTCACCGCGAGGAACACCTTCACCATCTTGAGCACGCCCGGGGCGAGGTCGTCGCCCTGGGTGATCTTGCCGCGCTTGTCGGCGAAGCGCTTCTCGAACTCCGCCTTGTGCACTTCGATCTGCTTCTGCGCGCGCTCGATCGCCTCGACGGCTTCGTCGTCCTTCATGCGCAGCGTGAACCAGTCCTTGCGCGACAGGCCGTCGAGCACCAGCGAGGTGACGACGTCGCCCTTCTTCAGCCCGCCGCCGCCGTTGGCGACCTTGCCGACCAGCTGCGACTTCAGGCGGTCGTAGATGGCCGCTTCGAGGATGCGGAACTGGTCGTCGAAGTCCTTCTTGACCCGACGGATTTCCGATTCCTCGATCTGGCGGGCGCGCTTGTCCTTCTCGATGCCGTCGCGGGTGAAGACCTGCACGTCGATGACGGTGCCGTCCATGCCCGGCGGCACGCGCAGCGAGCTGTCCTTCACGTCCGACGCCTTCTCGCCGAAGATCGCGCGCAGCAGCTTTTCTTCCGGCGTCAGCTGGCTCTCGCCCTTCGGCGTGACCTTGCCGACGAGGATGTCGCCCGCGCGCACTTCCGCACCGATGTACACCACACCCGACTCGTCGAGGCGGTTCAGCGCCTGCTCGGAGACGTTCGGGATGTCGGCGGAGATTTCCTCCGGCCCCAGCTTGGTGTCGCGCGCGACGCAGGTCAGCTCTTCGATGTGGATCGTGGTGTAGCGATCCTGCTCGACCACGCGCTCGGAGAGCAGGATCGAGTCTTCGAAGTTGTAGCCGTTCCACGGCATGAACGCGACGAGCATGTTCTGGCCCAGCGCGAGCTCGCCGATGTCGGTCGACGGACCGTCGGCAAGCACGTCGCCGCGCGCGACCACGTCGCCCACGTTCACCAGCGGACGCTGGTTGATGCAGGTGTTCTGGTTGGAACGGGTGTACTTGATGAGCGTGTAGATATCCACGCCGGCATCGGTCTCGCCGACGATTTCCGACTCGTTGACCTTGACCACGATGCGGCCGGCGTCGATCTGCTCGATCACGCCGCCGCGACGCGCGTTCACCGTCACGCCCGAGTCGCGCGCCACGGCGCGCTCGATGCCGGTACCGACCAGCGGCTTCTGCGCACGCAGCGTCGGCACGGCCTGTCGCTGCATGTTCGCGCCCATCAGCGCGCGGTTCGCGTCGTCGTGCTCCAGGAACGGAACCAGCGCCGCCGCGACCGACACGGTCTGCATCGGCGAGACGTCCATGAAGTGGATTTCGCTCGGCGGACGCAGCATCGACTCGCCCTGGTAACGGCACGCGACGAACTGGGCGGTGATCGTGCCCTTCTCGTCCTGCGGCGCGTTGGCCTGCGCGATGACGTACTCGTTCTCTTCGATCGCCGACAGGTACTCGACGTCGTCGGTCACGCGACCGTCCACGACCTTGCGGTACGGCGTCTCGAGGAAGCCGTACTTGTTGGTGCGGGCGAACACGGCCAGCGAGTTGATCAGGCCGATGTTCGGGCCTTCCGGCGTTTCGATGGTGCAGACGCGGCCGTAGTGGGTCGGGTGCACGTCGCGCACTTCGAAGCCGGCGCGCTCACGGGTCAGGCCGCCCGGGCCGAGGGCCGACACGCGACGCTTGTGCGTGACTTCCGACAGCGGGTTGTTCTGGTCCATGAACTGCGACAGCTGCGAGGAGCCGAAGAACTCCTTGATCGCGGCGGCCACCGGCTTGGCGTTGATGAGCTCCTGCGGCGTCAGGCCTTCGGACTCGG
The DNA here is from genome assembly GCA_031216755.1 of Lysobacter arvi. Taxonomy (GTDB): domain Bacteria; phylum Pseudomonadota; class Gammaproteobacteria; order Xanthomonadales; family Xanthomonadaceae; genus Lysobacter_J; species Lysobacter_J arvi. Next base: position 10,586 of record JARUHG010000010.1, read on the forward strand.
CCATCGACAGGCGTTCCTTCACGGCGCGCTCGACGCGGACCAGGCCGACGCGGAACACGTTCTCGGCCATTTCGCCGACCGAACGCACGCGACGGTTGCCCAGGTGGTCGATGTCGTCGACGGTGCCGCGACCGTTGCGGATTTCGGTCAGCACGCGGATGACGTCGAGGATGTCCGACGTGTTGCCGCACTCGCCGCGCAGGCGCACGGACTCTTCGTCCTTGCGGTCCGCGAAGTATTTGGCGTCGTACAGCACCGACGCGCCTTCGGTTTCCTTGCGGCCGAGGCGGCGGTTGAACTTCATGCGCCCCACGGCCGAGAGGTCGTAGCGCTCGAAGGTGAAGAACAGGTTGTGGAACAGGTTCTGCGCGGCGTCCTTGGTCGGCGGCTCGCCCGGGCGCATCATGCGGTAGATCTCGACCAGCGCTTCCAGCTGCGTCTTGGTCGCGTCGATGCGCAGGGTGTGCGACAGGTACGCACCGCGATCGAGGTCGTTCACCCACAGGGTGCCGACCGACTCGATGCCGGCCTTGCGGAACGCGGCCAGGTGGTCCTCGGTGACCTCGTCGTTGGCGGCGGCCAGCAGTTCGCCGGACTTCGTGTCGACGACGTCATGGGCCAGGATGCGGCCGAGCAGGTACTCGTCCGGCACGGCGAGAGCCGCCACGCCGGCCTGCTCGAGCTGCTTGACGTGACGCGCGGTGATGCGGCGGCCGGCTTCCACGATGACCTTCTCGCCGTCGGCGAGGTCGAAGTTCAGCGTTTCGCCGCGCAGGCGCTCCGGCACGAGCTCCAGCTGCACGCCTTCGTTCGGATCGATATGGAACGTGTTGACCTCGAAGAACTCGCGCAGCATTTCCTCGTTGTTGTAACCGAGGGCACGCAGCAGCACGGTCACCGGCAACTTGCGGCGACGGTCGATACGGGTGAACAGCGCGTCCTTCGGGTCGAACTCGAAGTCCAGCCAGGAACCGCGGTAAGGAATGATGCGGGCGCTGTACAGCAGCTTGCCCGAGCTGTGCGTCTTACCACGGTCGTGGTCGAAGAACACGCCCGGCGAGCGGTGCAACTGCGAGACGATGACGCGCTCGGTGCCGTTGACGATGAAGGTGCCGTTCTCGGTCATGAGCGGAATCTCGCCCATGTAGACCTCCTGCTCCTTCACGTACTTGATGGCCTTGGTCGACGACTCGCGGTCGTAGATCACCAGGCGCACGGTCACGCGCAGCGGCGCGCCGTAGGACAGGCCGCGGTTGCGGCATTCGCGCTCGTCGAACGGGGGTTCGCCCAGCTTGTAGCCGACATATTCCAGCGCGGCGTTGCCGCTGTAGCTGACGATCGGGAACACCGACTTCAGCGCGGCATGCAGGCCGCGGTCGGCGCGCTTGGCCGGATCAGTGTGTTCCTGCAGGAACTCGCGGTAGGAATCGACCTGGATGGCCAGCAGGAAGGGCACTTCAAGGATCGACTTGCGCTTGCCGAAGTCCTTGCGGATGCGCTTCTTTTCGGTGAACGAATAATTCGTCGTGGAAGCCGTGGTCATGATGAGCTGCCGCCTCGGTTTGCTTGGAGCCGGGATTCGGGATTCGGGATTCGTGACTCGCGTGTGCCGCGGCGCGGGGCCGGCGGGTCGCAGGAGCGCCCTATTGCAGGGCGGCCGTGCGGAGCTTTGCGAATCTCGAATCCCGAATCTCGAATCCCGTGGGGAATGAACTGTCAGTTGGAAGCCGCGGGTATTGCCGGCACCCGCACGCCCTCTGGTGCTGCTTCCAACTACCAACTCGGTTGGGTTTAAGACCGGACCGGGAAATCCGGGTGAGATTCGACGAAAACACGCGTTATCGCGCCCCATCGAACCCAGCCGTGATCCTCCGGACCGGGTACTGCCACAACGGCCAAAGGCCGGGGGCTCTCGCCCCCAGCCTTCAGGTGGTCGCCGGTACTGCGCTCTCGGTCAAGAGCAGGCGACGCGGGTAGTGCTTACTTCAGCTCGACGGTCGCGCCAGCGGCCTCGAGTTCCTTCTTGAACTTCTCGGCCTCTTCCTTCGACACGCCTTCCTTGATGACGCCGCCGGCCTCGGTGAGGTCCTTGGCTTCCTTCAGGCCCAGGCCCGTGATGGCGCGGACGGCCTTGATGACGTCGACCTTCTTCGCGCCGGCATCCTTCAGGACGACGGTGAACTCGGTCTGCTCTTCGGCGGCCGGGCCAGCAGCAACCGGGCCAGCGGCCACGGCAACCGGAGCGGCGGCGGAAACGCCGAACTTGTCTTCGATCGCCTTGACCAGGTCCATGACCTGGCTGATGGTCATGCCGGCAACGGCGTCGACGATCTGTTCGTTGGTAAGGGACATGTTGTTAACCTCTGGAAATATTTGAACGTACGAATCGGTTCAGTCGCATCGACGAGCGGCTTACGCCGTCTCGGCTGCGGCCTCGGCAGTTGCTTCGCCACCACCCTGCTTGTCGGCGACGGCCTTGACGGCACGGCCGAACATGGTGACCGGCTCGGCCAGGACGCGGGCCAGCATGGCCAGGGCCTGTTCGCGAGTCGGCAGCGAAGCGAGCACTTCGACATGCGCGCCCGGGTAGAGCTTGCCGTCGATGGAAACGACCTTCGCCTGCAGCTTGTCGTTGGTCTTGGCGAATTCCTTGATCAGACGCCCGGCAGCACCGGGGTCTTCCGACGAGAACGCGTACAGCAGCGGACCGACCAGTGCATCCTTCGTGCACTCGAACTCGGTGCCTTCGACGGCGCGCGCGGCCAGGGTGTTCTTGACAACCTTCAAGAACACGCCGGTCTCGCGAGCCTTCTTGCGCATCGCGGTCATCTGGCTGACCGTGGTGCCTGCGTACTCGGCAGCGACCAGGGAGTGGGCCTTCGAAGCGACTTCCGCCAGTTCGGCGACTACTTCTTGCTTCTGGGACAGATTGAGAGCCATTGCACTCCTCCAAATGAACTCCGCTCGCGGCTCCAGCCGCTCGCGGTCCTGGGCGGCACCGGATCCCTGGCGCCGGGGATGCCGAAACATCCCGGTGGTGGCCAATCCAGAAAAATTTCCAGAAGGCACCATCTACGCAGGCCGACCCGGACGGGTCCGGATTAAGCAGCCCCGCTTCCACCGACGGCGATTCCCTGCCATGTCGAGCATCCATGCCCGTCGCCGGTAGGCGCTGACCGCACCTGCGGTCTTTGACGGCTGCCGCGCGGACCGGAGTCGTTGCGACGCCCTCAAAAGTTTCGTCTCCGTCATTCCCGCGCAGGCGGGAATCCAGGGACTTTGTTCTCTTCCAGCAACAGCGAAGTTGCTGGATCCCCGCATTCACAGGGATAAACCAACGGCGAAGGCCCTCGCGCGATGCGCGAGGGCGCCGTTACATCACTTCAGCGTCAGCGAAGCCTGGTCCACGGTCACGCCGGGGCCCATGGTCGAGCTGATCGAGATCTTCTGCAGGTACTGACCCTTCGCCGTGGCCGGCTTCGCCTTGATCAGGTCGAGCAGCAGGGCGTGGAGGTTGTCCTTCAGCGAGGCGTCTTCGAAGCTCGCCTTGCCGATGGTGCAGTGGATGATGCCGGCCTTGTCGGTGCGGTAACGCACCTGGCCGCCCTTGGCGTTCTTGACCGCCTCGGCCGGGTTCGGCGACACGGTGCCGACCTTCGGGTTCGGCATCAGGCCACGCGGACCGAGCACCTGACCCAGCTTACCGACGACGCGCATCGCGTCCGGGGTGGCGATGACGACGTCGTAGTTCAGATCGCCGGCCATCATCTTCTCGGCCAGGTCGTCCATGCCGACGGCTTCGGCGCCAGCGGCAACGGCCTCATCGGCCTTCGCGCCGGCCGGCGCGAACACGGCCACGCGCACGGACTTGCCGGTGCCGGCGGGCAGCACGGTCGAACCGCGAACCTGCTGGTCCGACTTCTTCGCATCCACGCCGAGGCGGACGGCGACGTCGACGGATTCGACGAACTTCGCCTTGGTGGCGGTCTTGATGATCTTGATCGCCTCGTCGATGGCGTACGCCTTGCCCGGGACGACGGCGGCCTTGATGGCCTTCTCGCGCTTGCTCATTGCCATGTCTTAACCCTCCACCACCAGACCCATGCTGCGGGCCGAACCCGCAATCGTCTTCACCGCCGCGTCGAGGTCGGCTGCCGTCAGATCGGCTTCCTTCTGCTTGGCGATGGCTTCGAGCTGGGCGCGGGTGACCTTGCCCACCTTCTCGGTATTCGGGCGCTTGGAGCCGGAGGTGATGCCCACGGCCTTCTTCAGCAGCACCGAAGCCGGGGTCGACTTGGTGACGAAGGTGAACGTACGGTCGGAGTACGCGGTGATGATGACCGGGGTCGGCAGACCCGGCTCGAGCTTGGAGGTCGCGGCATTGAAGGCCTTGCAGAACTCCATGATGTTCAGGCCGCGCTGACCCAGGGCCGGGCCGACCGGCGGCGAGGGGTTGGCCTGACCGGCCTTCACCTGCAGCTTGATGTAACCAACTACTTTCTTAGCCATTGCTCTCTCTCCGGGTGCAAACGCCTGACCCTCAGGCTCCCCATCGCGCCGGGAAAATCACGTGTCCCGACATCACGCTTGATTGACTGTGCCGCTGACATGGCAACGGCCGCCCTGCGGCGGCCGGCGTTCCGACCCGCGCCAGAGGCAGCGAGCCGGAAAGTATAGCAGGGATCTCAGGCCTTTTCGACCTGGCCGAACTCCAGCTCGACGGGCGTCGAGCGACCGAAGATCAGGACCGCGACCCGCAGGCGGCTCTTCTCGTAGTTGATTTCCTCAACCACGCCGTTGAAGTCGTTGAACGGCCCGTCGATGACGCGGACCATCTCGCCCGGCTCGAACAGGACCTTGGGCTTGGGCTTCTCGACGCCTTCCTGAACACGCTGGAGGATGGCATCGGCCTCGCGATCGGCGATCGGCAGGGGGCGATCGGCCGTGCCGCCGATGAAGCCCATCACCTTCGGGGTCTCCTTGACCAGGTGCCAGCTCTCGTTGTCCATGCGGGGGATGCCCCCCTCGTCGTGGGTGGCGATCTGGACCAGCACATAGCCCGGGAAGAACTTGCGCTCGGAACGGCGCTTCTGGCCGGAGCGCATCTCGACCACTTCTTCGGTCGGGACGAGCACTTCGCCGAACTTGTCCTGCATGCCGTCACGGACGATGCGGTCGCGCAGCGTCTGCGCCACGGACTTCTCGAAGCCCGAATAGGCGTGGACCACGTACCAGCGCTTGTGCACTTCGGTCATTTGCTTACTGCCCCAGAATCAACTTGACCAGGAACTGGATGCCCAGGTCGAAGGCGGCCAGGACCAGACTGAGCACGGCCACGGCGATGATCACGACCCACGTCGTACGCATGGCTTCCTGGCGGGTCGGCCAGACCACCTTGCGCAGTTCGAAGCGCGACTCGGAAAGGAACTCGCGGGTCTGCAGACCCTTGCCACTGGTCAGGAACACGACGGCAGCGAGAACCAGGCCAGCGGCCACGGCCAGCGCGCGGAGCGGGCCCGCCCACTGGTCGAAGTAGATGTACGCAGCGACGCCGGCGGCGACAAGCAGCACGGCCAGTGCGTACTTGACGATGTCGCCGGAAGAGGCGGACCCGGGTTGTTCGACCTTGCTGTTCATCCGATCCATCGCGCGACACCAGGCCGCGTCTGTTGTGGGTAAAGACCGACCAGGTCTGACCGGACTTCTGCGGAGGACCCGCATGGGTTGGCACGCCAGGAGGGACTCGAACCCCCAACCTGCGGTTTTGGAGACCGCTGCTCTGCCAATTGAGCTACTGGCGTATGGAACTAGTGTAGGGCTTTCTCAGACGGCAAAGGCGGACCGAAGTCCGCCCTGCTGCCTGTCCGGCGCTGCCTGGTCGCAGGGCGCGCCCGGGCCGTCGGATCCCGCCGAAGCGGGAGCGCCTCGCGCACCAGTGGCGCGCGAGGCCAGTTTGTTACTTGATGATCTTCGCCACCACGCCGGCGCCGACCGTACGGCCGCCTTCGCGGATCGCGAAGCGCAGGCCTTCGT
>JARUHG010000011.1 GCA_031216755.1 Lysobacter arvi
AGTGGTAGTTCAGTCGGTTAGAATGCTGGCCTGTCACGCCGGAGGTCGCGGGTTCGAGTCCCGTCCACTCCGCCAGTCTTCGCAAGGGCGCCGGCGACGGCGCCTTTGACTTATAAGTGAGAGGGTCGAAAACGCGGTTGATCGCGCCGATCCGGGGCCCAGCCCCAGAGTTCAAAAACGCGGAGTGGTAGTTCAGTCGGTTAGAATGCTGGCCTGTCACGCCGGAGGTCGCGGGTTCGAGTCCCGTCCACTCCGCCAGTTTTGAGTAGAAAGGCGCCGGAAACGGCGCCTTTCTTTTTTCCTCGATTAGACGGTGTCAGGCGTATCCAACCGGGCGGGCGGGGCGCCTTCGCGCCCGAATGCCGCACCCGCACCGATCGTCGAAATTCCCGATGTCCACGCGCCGTGACGGCGTTCGGCCGCGCTAAACTGTCCGGCTTACGACTGAACGCGTCCCGGACATGCTGCAGAAACTTCGCGAAAAGACCTCAGGCTGGATCGCCACGGTGATCCTCGGCCTGCTGATCATCCCCTTCGCCTTCGTCGGCATCGAGCAGTACCTAGGCCAGCGCACCGACAACTCGGTCGCGCGCATCGATGCGCCGCCGACGTGGTGGCCGACGGCCCCGACGTGGTGGCCGGTGTCGGTGTTCTGGACGCACGAGAAAATCACCTCGGACGAATTCCGCAGCCGCTTCGAACAGGAACGACTGCAGCGCCGCGCCCAGCAGGGCGAAGCGTTCGATGCGCGCGCTTTCGAAAGCGTGGAGAACAAGCGCGCGATCCTGGAGACGCTGATCGATGCGCGCGTGCAGCAGGTCGCCGCGCAACGCCACGGCCTGGTGGTGAGCGACGCCATGGTGCAGAAGGCGATCATGGACGTGCCAGGTTTCCAGGTGGACGGCAAGTTCAACTACGACCGCTACAAGCTCGCGCTTGCGTCGCTGACGCCGCCGCAGGATGAGCGCCAGTTCGAGGCGACCGTCCGCCAGGACCTGCAGCGTTCGATGCTCGCGATGGGCGTGGGCAACAGCAACTTCGTCACGCGCGCCGAAATGGACCGCCTGATCCGGCTCATGGGCGAGCGTCGCGACGTGTCGGTGCTGCTGTTGCCGCCGTCGGCGCCGGACACCGCGCCGGTGAGCGACACGGAAATCCAGCAGTGGTACGACGCACACGCCGCGCAGTTCCGCGCGCCGGAAACCGTCGAGATCGAATACGTCGAAGTCGACGCAAGCAAGCTGCCGCCGCCGGCCCCGGCCGACGACGCGACGCTGCGTCACCGTTACGAGCAGGAAAAGGCGCGCTTCGTCGAAGCCGAGCAGCGCCTGGCTTCGCACATCCTCGTGCGCGTGGACGAGAAGGCCGATGCCGCCGCGCAGAAGGCGGCCGAAGAAAAGGCCAAGCGTTTGGCGGAGCAGGCCAAGGCGCCCGGCGCCGACTTCGCCGCGCTGGCGCGAGCCAACAGCGACGACACCGGCTCGCAGGCCACGGGCGGCGATCTGGGCTGGGTGGCGAAGGGCATGATGGTGGCGCCATTCGAGAACGCGCTGTTCGCGATGAAGGCCGGCGAAATCAGCGGCCCGGTGAAGAGCGAGTTCGGCTGGCACGTGATCCAGCTGCGCGAGGTGCAGTCCGGTTCGCAGCAGACGTTCGAGCAGGTGCGCGACCAGCTGGCGCGCGAGCAGGCCGAGGTCGATCGCGAGCGCACGGTGAGCGACTTCACCAGCCGCCTGGTCGATCTGACGCTGAAGAATCCGTCGTCGCTGGCACCGGCCGCGCGCGACATGAATCTGCCGCTGCAGAAGCTCGGCCCGTTCGCGCGCACCAATGCGCAGGGCATCGGCGCGAATCCGGCCGTGCAGCGTGTCGCGTTCTCGGAAGAGGCGATCCAGAGCGGCGCCATCAGCGATCCGATCGAAGTCGAGCCGGGCCGCAGCGTCCTGCTGCGCGTCACCGCGCACGCGCCCGAACGCGCCCAGCCGCTCGCGCAGGTGCGCGATCAGGTCATCGCCGCGGTGCGCGCCGATCGCGCCCGCAAGGCCGCCCGCAAGGACGCCGACGCGCTGGTCGCGCGCGTGAACCAGGGCGAGACGCTCGAAGCCGTCGCGGCGTCGAAGCAGCTGCCGCCGCCGCAGGTGCTCCCGGGCGTGCCGCGCGGTGCGCCGGTCCCGGAGGCGTCGGTGTCCGATGCGATCTTCACCGTGCCGGCACCGGCCGCGGGCAAGCTGTCGGCGGGTCATGCGGAACTGTCGAACGGCGGCATCGCGCTGTTCGCGGTGAGCCAGGTCACGCCGGGCGACGTCGCGACGTTGCCGGCGGAGCAGCGCGAGATGCTGCAGCAGCAGATCGCGCAGGTGGGCGGCGGCGACGACGTGCGCGCGCTGGTCGATTCGCTTCGCAAGCGCGTCAAGGTGCAGGTCGTCGAGCAGAACCTCTGAGGTTTTTCTCCACGCGACGAAACAAAAAGCCCGGCCATCGCCGGGCTTTTTCTTGGGAGACGCAGCGGCTGCCATCGCGCGACGTCAGAAAAAAAAGCCCGGCATGGCCGGGCTTCGTTCGCGACATCGCCAAGCGCTTATTCGCCGTGGATGCCCGTCATGCCGAGGATGTTGTACCCGGCATCCACGTACGTGACCTCGCCGGTGACGCCCGCGGCCAGGTCCGAACACAGGAACGCGGCGACGTTGCCCACGTCTTCGATCGTGACCGTGCGGCGCAGCGGCGCGTTCTCTTCGACGTGGCCCAGGATCTTGCGGAAGCCGGCGATGCCCGCAGCGGCCAGCGTCTTGATCGGGCCGGCGGAAATCGCGTTGACGCGCGTGCCTTCCGGACCGAGGTTCAGCGCGAGATAGCGGACCGACGCTTCCAGGCTCGCCTTCGCCACGCCCATCAGGTTGTAGTTGGCCAGCGCGCGCTCCGCGCCGAGGTAGCTCAGCGTGATGATCGAACCGTTGCGACCCTTCATCATCGGCCGCGCGGCCTTGGCGAGCGCTGAAAGCGAATAGGCGGACACGTCGTGCGCGATGGCGAAGTTCTCGCGCGTCATGCCGTCGAGGAACTCACCGGCGATGGCGTCGCGCGGCGCGAAGGCGATGGCGTGCACGAGGATGTCGAAGCCGTCGTTCCAGCGTTGCCCCAGCTGTTCGAAGCACGCGGCGATCTGCGCATCGTCGCTCACGTCCAGCGGGATCACGATGTCGCTGCCGTATTCGGACGCGGCCGACTGCACGCGCGATTTCAGTTTCTCGTTCTGATAGGTGAACGCCAGTTCCGCGCCTTCGCGGTGCATGGCCTCGGCGATGCCGCTGGCGATCGAACGCTCGCTGGCGATGCCGGTGATCAGTGCACGCTTGCCTTGCAGGAAACCCATGGGCCGATTCCTTCTTTGATGCCGATACGGTGGGAACGACCGCCGTGCGGCCGCGCAAAGACGCAGTTTAGCCGCAGGCGGCGCCGTGTTGCCGCGATGCGCCGGCGTATGTCACGGCGAACCGGCCGCCGTGGGCGACGGAATCGCGGGACCTTCGAGCGCGTCGATCAGCAGCGATTGCCCAGGTTTCAGCACGGCCTTGAGCGCGAGGCCGTTGCGGCGCATCAGGTCGGCGACCGTGATGCGATAGCGCCGCGCGATGGTCCATGCGCTTTCACCGCGCGCGACGGTGTGGCGGCGGGCGGCGGTCGAAGGCGTGGATTCGATGGCGACCGGCGCAGGCTCCGATGCCGCGACGGCACTCACGACGTCCTCGGCGATGTTCGATGCGATGGCGGTGCTTCCGCCGACCATGACGGATTCGGCGACGCGCTCCGCTGGCGCAGTGTCCGCCACCGAAAGCAGCCGCGCCGATCCGCCGGCGGCGCCGATGCGGCCGTCGGCATACACCGGGTTCCAGCGCAGCAATTGCGCGGCGTTCTGGCCGCTTCGCGCGGCCCACTGGTCGAGCCGCTTCACGTCGCTGGGCAAGGTCACCGCCTGCAGGCGCGGGACGTCGCGATCGATGGCGCTCATCCAGTCGGCGCGATCGTCGGCCTGCGCGATCAGACACGAAAGCGCATGGAGCTTGCGCACGTAGGCCACGGTGATGTCGGGCAGCCCGACGAGCTTGTCCAACTGCACGTCGCGCATGTTCTGCCCGCTGCGCTTGAGCGCGCCCAGCACGCGGTATTCGCCCGCGTTGTAGGCCATGACGGCCAGTCGCCAGTCGCCGGCGAACATGCCGTGCAGGGTCTTCAGGTAGCGAACGGCAGCCTGGGTGGAATCGATCGGCGACAAGCGGCCGTCGTAGCCCTTGCGGATCGTTACCCCGTGGTTGCGCGCCGTGATCGCGATCATCTGCCAGAGCCCGGCCGGGCCGGCGGCGCTGCGTGCGCCGGGACGGTAGCCGCTCTCCACGAACGGAATCAGCGCGAACTCGGTCGGCACATGGTTTTCGCGCAGGGCATCGACGACGTAACCGAACAGCGGCAGCACATCGTCGTCGCGCGCCGCCAGCCGGCGCGGCACGTGGGCGAAATGCTGGCGCCACCGGGGCGAGGTCGCTTCGGCATCGCATTCGGGTTCGGCGAGCCCGTCACGGAAACTGCGGTAGATCTCCAGCCCGTTGCGGACGCGCGGGTCGGCGGGTGCGGGAGCGTCTGCAGGGGCTTCCGGCGTGACAGCCTGAATGGCCGGTGCGGCCTGGGGTTCGCCCGAGGGTTCCTGTGCCGACAAGGGCAGGGTCGCACAGGCGGCCAGGCAGAACACGCCAAGACGGCGTCGCCATCGACTCGCGGCCGTCATGCGGTGAATCCGTCCTTCCAGCGCCGCAGCGCGGCGAATGCGTCCACGTCGCTGGCGGGCGCGTGGCCGAACTGCTGCGTCAACGACGTGCGGATCTCCGGGCTGCCGACGCGCAGGAAGGGGTTGGCGGCGCGTTCGTCCGCCAGGGTGCTGGGCAAGGTGGGTCGTCCGTTCGCACGCATGGCCGTGGCCTCCTCCAGGCGGCGCCGGAGCGCCGGGTTGCCGGGTTCTACCACGCGGGCAAAGGCCGCGTTTGCGAGCGTGTACTCATGTCCGCAACACACCCGGGTCTCGGGGGGGAGGGCGGCCAGTCGCGACAGGGAGGCGTACATCTGCTCCGCCGTGCCTTCGAACATGCGCCCGCAGCCCAGGCTGAACAGGGTGTCGCCGCAGAAAAGCAGCCCGTGGCCGAAGTAGGCGACGTGGCTGCGCGTGTGCCCGGGGACGCCCATGACCTCGAAGCGCCAGCCGGCGACATCCACCGTCTGGCCGTCCGTGACTCTGCGGTACGCGGCGGGAACGCGGTCGTCGTCCGGGCCGAAGACAGGCAGCCCGGGCCAGCGTTCCAGCAGCGGCGGGACACCGCCGATGTGGTCGCCGTGGTGGTGCGTGAGCAGGACGCCGGCCGGCTCTAGGCCGGCGTCGGCGGCCGCGAACACGGGTGCGGCTTCGCTCGGGTCGACGAAGAGCGCGCGGGCGCCGTCGTCGTCGGCGAGCGCCCAGATGTAGTTGTCGCTCAGGGCGGGCAGGGGAGTGAGTTGCATCGTGAATCCGGGGATTGCGTCCCGAAGGGGCCGGTCGTGCCGCACAATCGGGAGGTCGGCGCCTTGGGGCGCCCGTAGGAAAAGACCGGCCCGACCATGCCCGCCGCCCACCCCCTGCGTCAATCGGAGATGTCCGGATCTGCCCTCGGCTGGTTCAGCAGCGAGGCAGGTCAGGGGCTGCTCGCGGTCGAGGAGGCGGCGATGCTCCGCGTGCTCGCCGGATGCCCCGCCGCCGCGTGGGGCTGGCTCGGAGTGGATGGCGCCCCGGCCCCCGAAATCGGCGGCCGCGGACTGTTGTTGCGGCGGTTCGGGCTGGGGTTCCACGGCGCCATACGCTGCCGCTTGCCGCTGCCGGTCGCCAGCGAAGCCCTCGGCGCGGTGCTGCTGCAGCATGCGCTCGACGACGACGTGCCGATCGATCCGCTCCTCGACGAATGCGCCCGCGTGCTCGCGCCGGGCGGGACGCTGTGGCTGGCGGTGCTCAATCCCTGGAGTCCGTATCGTCTGCGCTGGGCGCGCACCGGACTGCGCGCCCGCGATCCGGGCGTGTGGCAATCCGCGCTGCGTCGTGCGGGGTTCGCCGCCGATACCGTCAGCCTGCAATGGCTCGGACCGCATTGGCGCGTCGGGCATGGCGAAGTCGGCGTCGGCGCGTCCGATCGCCTGCGCGCCGGCGTCGCGCTCACCGTCAACAAGCGCGTGCACGCGCTGATTCCGCCCCAGCCGCTGCGCGGTCTGCGATGGCAGGCAGGCACGCGATCCCACCTCGTGCGACGCGCGCCGGCGATAATGGATCCATGAATTCCCCCGATCCTGCGTCGCCCGCCTCTCCCAAACTCATCGAAGCGCATACCGACGGCGCCTGCCTGGGCAATCCCGGCCCCGGCGGCTGGGCCGCGTTGCTGCGTTACCGCGGCCACGAGCGCGAACTCGCCGGCGGCGAGCCCGATACCACCAACAACCGCATGGAACTGATGGGGGCGATCATGGCGCTGGAAGCGCTCAATGAGCCGTGCAGCGTGGTGCTCCACACCGACTCGCAGTACGTGCGCCAGGGCATCACGGAATGGATCAACAACTGGGTGCGCCGCGGCTGGAAGACCGCCGCCGGTGATCCGGTCAAGAATCGCGACCTGTGGGAACGCCTGTACGCGGCCACGCTGCGCCATCGCATCGAATGGAAATGGGTGAAGGGCCACTCGGGCGATCCGGACAACGAGCGCGTCGACGTCCTCGCCCGCACGCAGGCGCAGCGCCTGCGCGCCGGCGCGACCGTGCGCTGATCCCATCGACCGAACATGTGAGAATGCAGCCGATGCGGCAGATCATCCTCGACACCGAAACCACCGGCCTGAGCTGGGAGCGCGGCAACCGCGTGGTCGAAATCGGCTGCGTCGAATACATCGAACGCCGGCCGAGCGGTCGAACCTTCCACGTGTACCTCAAACCGGACTGCGATTTCGAGCAGGGCGCGCAGGAAGTGACGGGCCTGACGCTGGAATTCCTCGCCGACAAGCCGACCTTCGACCAGGTGGCCGACGAGTTCCTGGCGTTCATCGATGGCGCCGAACTGATCATCCACAACGCCGCGTTCGACCTGGGCTTCCTCGACAACGAACTGCGCCGCCTGGGCGAGCAGTTCGGCTGCATCGCCGATCGTTGCCGGGTCGAGGACACGCTCCTCCTTGCGCGCCAGCGCTTCCCCGGCCAGCGCAACTCGCTCGACGCGCTCTGCAAGCGGCTGGGCGTGGACAACTCGCATCGCCAGTTGCACGGCGCGCTGCTCGACGCGCAGATCCTGGGGGATGTCTACCTTGCGCTGACGTCGGGGCAGGAGGAGATCGGCTTTGCGGTCGAGGCCGCGGCGAGCGTGGTCGATACCACCCAGTTCCGCGTCGATCCGAGCGTCGCGCGGCCGCGCGTGCAGATCAGCGCCGAGGAGCAGGCGGCGCACGATGCGCGACTCGAGAAGCTGCGCAAGAAGGCGGGCAAGGTGGTGTGGGACCAGTTCACCGTGGTCGAAGCGGTCGCGGAGCCGGAGTCGGAGCTGACGACGGCGTAGGCGCTGCGGTCATCGTTTGCCGCCATTTGCGGCAAACACGTCGACGATCCAGCGAACGCGGCCCGCTCGATGACGCGGCCGCAGGCCCGTACTTTCAGTGATGCCGCACCAGGATCACGGTGACGTTGTCCGAGCCGCCCCCGTCGAGCGCGGCGGCGACCAGGGTGTCGACGCATTCCTGGGCACTGCAATCGGACTGCGCGAGGACGCGCGCGATGCCGCGATCGTCCACTTCTTCCGTCAGCCCATCGCTGCACAGCAACAACTGCATGCCGGGCTTGAGCTCGCCGGTCATGGTTTCGACGTTGAGGTTGCGCGGGTCGGTCACGCCAAGCGCCTGGGTGACGACGTTGCGATGCGGGTGGCTGCGGGCCTGTTCCTGCGTGATCGCGCCATTGGCGATCAGTTCCTGCACGTAGCTGTGGTCCTGCGAGAGTTGCGCGAGGTTTCCTTCGCGCCACAGGTAAACGCGGCTGTCGCCGACCCAGGCCACCTCGAACCGGCTGCCGGTTATGCGCGCCGCGACCACCGTCGTGCCCATGGGCAGGGCGTCGTTGCGGCGCTTGGAGGTGCGGATGATCTCCTCGTCGGCGATGCGGATCGCCTGCGCGAGCGGGGTGCCGTCGCGGATCTCGCGCACGATGGTCTCGCGGGCCAGCGCGCTGGCGACCTCGCCGTATTCATGACCGCCCATGCCGTCGGCCACCAGCCACAGGCCGAGCTCCCCGTCACCGTAGTAGGTGTCTTCGTTGAGCTCGCGGCGCAGGCCGACGTGCGTGAGGTGTCCGAATTCGATCATGCGTCCGGTGATCCGGTCGTCGGGTCTGCAGGCGGTAACGGAATCATCGGGGCGCGGCGGCCGGGTGGCAAGGAGCGCGGTTAAGGTTCCTGTTGCGGCCGGAACAGGTAAAGCCGGCGCGCGCCGAGCGGGCGCGGTGTGGAGGGAACCCTTGCCGGCCGCGCGTCGCCCCCGTAGAATTGCCGGCTCACTGCACCCGGAGAGGTGGCAGAGTGGTTGAATGTACCTGACTCGAAATCAGGCGTACGTTTATAGCGTACCGAGGGTTCGAATCCCTCCCTCTCCGCCAGATACGAAGAGAACGCCCCCGAAAGGGGGCGTTCTCTTTTGCGCGTCGCGGGGAGCGGCGATCCGCAGCCGCACGGCTACACTGTAGCCCCCTGAATGAACGGCCTCGTCATGTCCGAAATCCTCGTCCCGGTCTCCTTCGGCGAACTGCTCGACAAGATCGCGATCCTGCAGATCAAGTCCGAGCGCATGAGCGATCCGGCGAAGCTGGAGAACGTCCGCAACGAGCTGTCCGCGCTGGAGAAGACGTGGATGGCGCATCCGGCCGCGGGCAAGGACATCGCCCGCCTGCGCGCCGACCTCAAGGCGGTCAACGAGCGGCTGTGGGTGATCGAGGACGACATCCGCATCAAGGAAAAGGCGCAGGCCTTCGACGAGGAGTTCGTCCGCCTGGCCCGCAGCGTCTACTTCGAGAACGACGAACGCGCGCGCATCAAGAAGGACATCAACCTCGCGCTGGGCTCGTCCTACGTCGAGGAGAAGTCGTACCAGGATTACAGGGCGGGCAACGTCCCCTGATCACGGCTCTTGCGGGCCAGCACGCTCGACGCGCGCATCAACGCGCGAGCGCGTAGGCCGCCACCCCGAACGCCAGCACCGCCGCGGTGATCGCCGCGCCGGTCACCCACTGCATGAGTTGAAGCCGGCGCGCGTGTTCGGCCTGCTCGCGGCGAAGCTCGACCAGTGTCGCCTCCAGTTGCGCGGACGCCTGCTTCAGCGCCGCCAGCGTCTGCTCCATTTCGCTGGCGAGGGTCTTGATCGCCTGGTCGTTGTGATCCACGGCGTCCTGCAATTCGCGGATCTGCTGCGGAATCTGCGACGGCTCGCGGCTGCGGGTGAACATGGGGCGCGCGGCGCGGATGAGCTCCGGCAGCAGCGGCGCGACGACGGTGAACCAGGCGGCCATCAGGTGTTCTCCTTCGATGAAGCGTTCGCATGATCGGCGCAGTAGCGTTCGAACGTGGCGATGGCGTCGTCGACGGTGATCAGATCCATCACGCCGGCGTGCTCGATCTTCGTGCCCCAGCGAAGGTCCGATGCGGGTTTGCCCAGGTATTTGCGCGCGGCGTCGTCGTAGCGGTCGACGCAGTAGCGGCGGTCGCTGTACGGGCCGCTCCGCTCGGGATTGCTCGCGGCGTGCAGCCCCAGCACCTTGGTGCCCATCGCGTTGGCGATATGCATCGGTCCGGAGTCGGGCGTCATCAGCAGTCGGCCGCGCTCCAGCAGCGCGGGCAGTTGCTTGAGCGTGTCCTTGCCGATCAGGTCCAGCGCGGGGTGCGTCATCGACGCGAGGATCGCGTCGCCCGTCGCGCGCTCGAGTTCGCTGCGCCCGCCGCACAAGACCACCCGCCAGCCGCGTCCTGCAGCATGATCCGCGACGGCGGCGAGCCGTTCCGCCGGCCAGTTGCGAAGGACGTGGCTGGAACACGGCGAAATCAGCAAAGTCGGCACATCGTCCTGCGGCCATTGCGCACGCGCCCACGCGCGGGCCTCGTCGGGCACGGGCAGGTCCCAGCGAACCCGCTCCTGGCGCAGGCCGAGCGGCTCGCAGAAGCTGCCGATGGCATCGAGCACGTGGATGCCGGGGCGATCGGGAATGCGTTCGTTGACGAAGACGCCGTGCAGATCCTTCGAACGCGAGCGGTCGTAACCCACGCGTCGGCGCGCGGGGATGAAGGCCGACAGCAGGTTCGCGCGTGCGGCGACCTGCATCTGCAGCAGCACGTCGAAGCGCTTCGCCGCGCCGAGGCGCTCGCGCAGTTCGCCGCGCAGCGCGCGCATGCCGGCCAGGCCGGTCTTCTTGTCGTACTCGACGAAGTCCACACCGGGCAGGCCGGCAAGCAGGCGGTGCTCGCCCTTGCCGATCACCCACGTCAGTCGTACCTGCGGCCATGCGGCCAGCAGCGTGTGCACGAGCGGCACGACATGGGTCACGTCACCGAGGGCGGACAGCCGCAGCAGGCAGATCGAAGCGGGCGCGGGAGACGCCGTGGAGAAGGCAGCGGACACGTGAATTGCTAGACTCCGGGCAATGACGGGGTTCGATGCTGCCGAAGAGTTGAGGCCGTTCCGCGACGACAGCGGGTACGGAGCCATTCTGTTCGACCGAAACCGGGTGCGGCAAGCAAGCCCGGAGTGGTTCATGCCCTCGTTCTGGCAGCAACGCGCGCGCCCGGTGGAAAGCGGAGGACGCGGCGGCGCATGGTTCATCGACGCGCCGTTCGGCCCGGCGCTGCTGCGACGCTACCTGCGCGGCGGCATGGTGGCGAAGGTCAGCCGCGATCGCTACTGGTGGCGCGGCGCGGCCAGCACGCGCAGCTTCGCTGAGTTCCGCCTGACCCGCGCGATGGCCGAAAAGGGCGTGCCGGTGCCCCGGCCGATCGCCGCGTGCTACCGCCGCGACGGCCTGTTCTATCGCGCGGCGATCCTGCTCGAACGCCTGGACGATGTGCGCTCGCTCGCCGATCGCGCTGCGGTCGCCGGCGACGGCGCACCCTGGGAGGAAGCCGGCCGGCTGATCGCCCGCGCCCACCGCGCGGGGCTGGACCACGCCGACCTCAACGCCCACAACCTGTTGTTCACCACGACCGGGCGAGGCTGGATCATCGATCTCGATCGCGGCCGCGTCCGCATCCCCGCCACGGGCTGGCGCGAGCGCAACCTCGCGCGGCTCAAGCGTTCGCTGCTGAAGCTGCGCGGAAAGCGCGACATCGCGGACGTCGAACGGGATTTCGACCGCCTGCGCGTGGCGTACGATCGGGCCTGGGAACGAGGCTACTGAGATGGCGTGGCAACTGCGTCTGCATGGCGTCGGCAATGCGTCGGCGGTCGAGCTCGGCTCGGCGATGGCGACCATCGAGCGCGACGGCGCGCCGTGGCTCACCATCGACTGCGGCGGAGAAGGCCTCACCGCGTACCAGACGTACTACGGCGACCTGCCGCGTGCGCTCTTCGTCACCCATACGCACCTGGACCACGTTGCCGGTTTCGAACGCCTCTTCGTGGGCAGCTATTTCGACGAGGCGCGACGCGGCCGCGTGCGCCTGTACGTTCCGGCCCCGGTGGTGCCGCTGCTGCACCAGCGCGTGGGCGACTATCCCAACGCGCTCGCCGAGGGCGGCGTCAATTTCTGGGATGCATTCCAGGTGATCCCCGTCGGCGGTTCGTTCTGGCACGACGGCGTGCGCCTGGAGGTGTTCCCCACCCGCCATCACTGGCCCGATACGGCGTTCGGCCTGCGCCTGCACGGCAGCATGGTGTGGACCGGCGACACGCGGCCGATTCCCGAGATGCTCGCGCGATACGCCGATGCCGGCGAGCTCGTCGCACACGATTGCGCGCTGCACGGGAATCCGTCGCACAGCGGTATCGAGGACCTCGAGCGCGAGTATTCCAGCGCGCTGCTCGAACGCTGCCTGCTGTATCACTACGGCAATCGCGCGGAAGGCGAGATCCTGGCGGCGCGCGGCTATCGCGTCGCCCACCCGGGGCAGGTAGTCGCGCTGCACGAACCATCGGCGACGCGCGCGGAGCCGGCATGAACGCCCCCGCGTCCCATTCGATGCCCTCCGCCGCCGCATCGCCGCTCGACATGCGCGGTCGCCCGCTGCGCGACCTGCGGTTGTCGGTCATCGAAGCCTGCAATTTCCGCTGCCCGTACTGCATGCCGGCCGATCGCGTTCCGGACGACTACGGCTTCGACTCGGCCACGCGCCTGTCGTTCGACGAGATCGAGACGCTGGTGCGCGGCTTCGCCCAGTTGGGCATGCACAAGCTGCGCCTCACCGGAGGCGAGCCGCTGCTGCGGAAGAACCTGCCGACGTTGATCCAGCGGCTCGCGCGCATCCCCGGCCTGGACGACATCGCGCTCACCACGAACGGTTCGCTCCTGGCCGCGCAGGCGCGTGCCTTGCGCGAGGCCGGGCTGGGGCGCATCACCGTGAGCCTGGATGCGGTGGACCCGGCGCGCTATCGCGACATGACCGGCGGACGCGGCGAGATCGGCCATGTGCTCGCCGGCCTGGAAGCAGCGCGCGCGGCGGGCTTCGAATCGATCAAGATCAACTGCGTCGTCGAGCGCGGCATCAATGACGACCAGGTCCTTCCGCTGGTGTCGCACTTCCGCGGCACGGGTCACGTCGTGCGTTTCATCGAGTTCATGGACGTGGGCACCTGCAACGAATGGTCGCGCGACCGCGTCGTGCCGTCGGCGGAACTGCGCGACCGCATCGCCGCTCGCTGGCCGCTGCGCGCGCTGGAAGCGAATTACCGGGGCGAAGTCGCTTCGCGATATGCCTTCGAGGACGGACAGGGCGAGGTCGGCTTCGTGAGTTCGGTGAGCGCGCCCTTCTGCGGCGACTGCCATCGCGCGCGCGTGTCCGCCGACGGGCGCCTGTACACCTGCCTGTTCGCGGGCGAGGGGCATGACCTGCGGCCCGCGCTCGCCGGGGGCGTCGACGCACTGCGCGAACGCGTCTCGTCGGTGTGGACGCGACGTCGCGATCGTTACAGCGAAATGCGCGATGCCGCAGGCGCCTCGCGCAAACACGTGGAAATGTTCTTGATCGGTGGGTGAGGCAGGCCGCTGGCGCGGCACTGCCGCGCGCCTGCCGAACGCCCGGCCACGGAAGGCCGGGCAGGGCGAACCGAAGCCCGACACGCGCCGCC
>JARUHG010000012.1:0-2500 GCA_031216755.1 Lysobacter arvi
CGTCGATCTTGCAGTCAAGCACGCTTATGCCTTTGCACACAGTGCGCGATGTCCGACCGCGCTGAGCGTACCTTCGTGCTCCTCCGTTACACTTTGGGAGGAGACCGCCCCAGTCAAACTACCCACCATACACGGTCCCCGATCCGGATTACGGACCTAGGTTAGAACGTCAAGCACATCAGGGTGGTATTTCAAGGATGGCTCCACGCAAGCTAGCGCCTGCGCTTCATAGCCTCCCACCTATCCTACACAGACGAACTCAACGTTCAGTGTAAAGCTATAGTAAAGGTTCACGGGGTCTTTCCGTCTTGCCGCGGGAACGCTGCATCTTCACAGCGATTTCAATTTCACTGAGTCTCGGGTGGAGACAGCGCCGCTGTCGTTACGCCATTCGTGCAGGTCGGAACTTACCCGACAAGGAATTTCGCTACCTTAGGACCGTTATAGTTACGGCCGCCGTTTACCGGGGCTTCGATCAAGAGCTTCGCCTTGCGGCTGACCCCATCAATTAACCTTCCGGCACCGGGCAGGCGTCACACCCTATACGTCCACTTTCGTGTTTGCAGAGTGCTGTGTTTTTGATAAACAGTCGCAGCGGCCTGGTCACTGCGGCCCTTCTCAGCTATGAACCAAAAAGGGCGCACCTTCTCCCGAAGTTACGGTGCTATTTTGCCTAGTTCCTTCACCCGAGTTCTCTCAAGCGCCTGAGAATTCTCATCCTGCCCACCTGTGTCGGTTTACGGTACGGTCTGCGTAAGCTGAAGCTTAGGAGCTTTTCCTGGAAGCGTGATATCGGCAGCTTAGTCCTAAAGGACTCGTCCTTAGTCTCAACGTTGCCCCCCCGGATTTGCCTAAGGGGACCGCCTCAACTCTCTCACCGGGACAACCAACGCCCGGCCTGCCTAACCTTCTCCGTCCCTCCATCGCACTTACGCGAGGTGCTGGAATATTAACCAGCTTCCCATCGACTACGCATTTCTGCCTCGCCTTAGGGGCCGACTCACCCTGCGTCGATTAACGTTGCGCAAGGAAACCTTGGGCTTTCGGCGTGCGGGCTTTTCACCCGCATTATCGTTACTCATGTCAGCATTCGCACTTCCGATACCTCCAGCAGACTTTTCAATCCACCTTCATCGGCTTACGGAACGCTCCTCTACCGCGCACACAAAGTGTGCACCCCAAGCTTCGGTTCCGTGCTTAGCCCCGTTAAATCTTCCGCGCAGACCGACTCGACCAGTGAGCTATTACGCTTTCTTTAAAGGGTGGCTGCTTCTAAGCCAACCTCCTGGCTGTCTGTGCCTTTCCACATCGTTTTCCACTTAGCACGAAATTTGGGACCTTAGCTGTGGGTCTGGGTTGTTTCCCTTTTCACGACGGACGTTAGCACCCGCCGTGTGTCTCCCATGCAGTCTGTCCTGGTATTCGGAGTTTGCCATGGTTTGGTAAGTCGCAATGACCCCCTAGCCATAACAGTGCTCTACCCCCAGGAAGATTCACATGAGGCGCTACCTAAATAGCTTTCGAGGAGAACCAGCTATCTCCGGGTTCGATTAGCTTTTCACTCCTAATCACACCTCATCCCCTACCTTTGCAACGGGAGTGGGTTCGGGCCTCCAGTTGATGTTACTCAACCTTCACCCTGGGCATGACTAGATCACCCGGTTTCGGGTCTACTGCCCGCGACTATGCGCCCTTATCAGACTCGGTTTCCCTTCGCCTCCCCTATACGGTTAAGCTCGCCACGAACAGTAAGTCGCTGACCCATTATACAAAAGGTACGCCGTCACCCTTGCGGGCTCCGACTGCTTGTACGCACACGGTTTCAGGGTCTATTTCACTCCCCTCTCCGGGGTTCTTTTCGCCTTTCCCTCACGGTACTGGTTCACTATCGGTCGGTCAGGAGTATTTAGCCTTGGAGGATGGTCCCCCCATGTTCAGACAGGGTTTCTCGTGCCCCGCCTTACTCGATTTCATCGAAAGAGCCCTTTCGCATACCGGGCTGTCACCGTCTATGGCCAACCTTTCCAGGTTGTTTTGCTAGAACTCAATCGACTTAAGGGCTGGTCCCCGTTCGCTCGTCACTACTTAGGGAATCTCGGTTGATTTCTTTTCCTCCGGGTACTTAGATATTTCAGTTCTCCGGGTTTGCTTCCAGCAGCTATGTATTCACTGCAGGATACCTATTGCTAGGTGGGTTTCCCCATTCGGACATTGCGGGATCAATGCTTGTTGCCAGCTCCCCCGCACTTTTCGCAGGCTGCCACGTCCTTCATCGCCTCTGACCGCCAAGGCATCCACCGTGTGCGCTTATTCGCTTGACCATATAACCCCAAGTCGCCTCAGGGTCGTCTGTGTCCAGGAGTACAAAGCCCGGACGCGAATTCAACGACTCAATATAAGGTGCCTTTCGGCACCCGCCTTAGCCTCACGACACGTCATGGACATTCGTCTCAAAACGCTCGCTACTTTCCCAGTTTTCAAAGAACACGATCCGGCCTCA
>JARUHG010000013.1 GCA_031216755.1 Lysobacter arvi
TCAAAGTTAGTGCAGGGTTGGTCGCTGGACCACAGCGAGCTTGGCCGGTGCAGCCGGCCTAGCGGCTATAGCTGTCACGAACACCTCTGGCGCTGGCGGCCGGTAGCCCAATGCGCCATGCGGCCGAACCGTATTGTAGTGCCGTCGCCAGCCCTCGATCATGATCTGCGCCTCCTTGAGCGTGTAAAAAATCTCGCCATTCAGAAGCTCGTTGCGTATCTGTGCGTTGAAGCTCTCGACATATCCGTTCTCCCACGGCGAGCCAGGGGTGATGTAGGCCGTCCTTGCGCCAACGGCCGCAATCCAGGACTGCACCGACTTGGCGATGAACTCCGGACCATTGTCTGACCGAATGTGCGCCGGCACGCCGCGCAGGATGAACAGGTCGGACAGCACATCAATCACGTCGGCCGCCTTGAGCTTGCGATCCACCCGGATCGCCAAGCATTCGCGGGTGAACTCGTCGAGGACGTTGAGCATCCGGAACTTGCGCCCGTCGTGGGTGCGCGCCTCGACGAAGTCGTAGGACCAGACGTGATTGCGGTGCTCCGGGCGCAGCCGGATACAGGAACCATCCCCGTCCCACAGCCGTCCGCGCTTGGGCTGCTTGGCCGGGACCTTCAGCCCCTCCCGCCGCCAGAGGCGCTCGACCCGCTTGTCGTTGACCAGCCAGCCGGCCGCCTTCAGCAGCGCGCCGATCTTCCGATAGCCGTAGCGCCCATAGCTACGGGCAAGCTCGATCAGCTCGGCGACGAGCGCCGCCTCGTCATCTTTGCCCCGCGGCGCCTTGCGCTGTGTCGAGCGATGCTGCCCGAGTGCCTTGCAGGCCCGACGCTCGGAGACCTTCAGCACGGTCCGAACATGCTCGATGCAGGCGCGTCGGCGCGCAGGGCTGGTCAGTTTCCCCGGGCGGCTTCCTGCAGGATCAGCTTGTCCAGGGTGAGA
>JARUHG010000014.1 GCA_031216755.1 Lysobacter arvi
GACCGGCTGGCCCTGGTCCGCGCCCGCGCCGCCGAGGCCACCGGCCAGACCGAGGCGGCGCTCGACGCCTATACGCGCCTGGAGGACACCGCATTGCGCCCGGTCTCGGTCGAGGCGAGCCTGCGGGGCGCGCTCCTGGCCCGGGCCGCCGGCAAGCTCACGTCCGACGCCGCGATCGAGCGGCTGGAACGCATCGGGCTGACTTGGCATCGCGGGCCGATCGACGAAGCCATCACGGCCGGCCTCGCGCGCCTCTATCTCGCGGCCGGCCGCTGGCGCGATGCCTTCACGACGGTGCGCCGGGTGAACGCGTTCGCGCCGAATGCGCCCGCCTCGGAGGCCCTCACGCGCGACGCGCAGGCTGCCTTCGAGGACCTGTATCTCACCGATAAGGGCGACAGCCTCTCGGGGGTCGACGCCGTCGCGCTGTTCTTCGACTTCCGCGAGATGAGCCCGATTGGGCGGCGCGGCGACGAGGTGGTGCGGCGTCTGGCCGATCGTCTGGTCGAGCTCGACCTGCTGGACCCGGCCGCCGACCTCCTCAAGTACCAGATCGACAATCGGCTGACCGGACCGGCCCGCTCGGCGGTCGCGGCGCGGCTCGCCACGGTGCGGCTGATGGACGACAAGCCCATGCAGGCGCTGCAGGTGCTCGACGCCACCGACCTGCCGGAACTCCCGCGCGAGCTGAAGCGCGCCCGCGGTCTTGTCCGCGCCCGCGCCCTGTCGGATCTCAGCCGCACCGATCTCGCGCTGGAGACGATCGAGGACGAGAGCGGCCCCGACATCCAGCGGCTGCGCGCCGACATCTACTGGGGGGCCCGCCGGTGGCGCGAGGCCGGGGAGGCGCACGAGGGGCTCCTCGGCGACGCGT
>JARUHG010000015.1 GCA_031216755.1 Lysobacter arvi
CTCTAGGGAGACTGCCGGTGATAAGCCGCGAGGAAGGTGTGGATGACGTCAAGTCCTCATGGCCCTTACGGGATGGGCTACACACGTGCTACAATGGCGGTGACAGTGGGACGCGAAGGAGCGATCTGGAGCAAATCCCCAAAAGCCGTCTCAGTTCGGATTGCACTCTGCAACTCGAGTGCATGAAGGCGGAATCGCTAGTAATCGTGGATCAGCATGCCACGGTGAATACGTTCCCGGGCCTTGTACACACCGCCCGTCACACCATGGGAGTTGGTCTTACCCGACGGCGCTGCGCCAACCGCAAGGAGGCAGGCGACCACGGTAGGGTCAGCGACTGGGGTGAAGTCGTAACAAGGTAGCCGTAGGGGAACCTGCGGCTGGATCACCTCCTTTCTAAGGATGCTGACAGCAGGATGACCGGTCTTCCGGTCCGCTCCTCGGACGGCGTCATTAGGATATCAGGGCTCAGTCAGAGCCCATTGGCGGGACAGATGCCGCCCTCGTTTCTCTTCCTCACCAGATAGCGCGATCGCTAGAGCGATCCGGCTGCGGCTGATGCTGTGGCCTGGTCTCGCGACAGCTCGATCGTACTGGGCCTGTAGCTCAGGTGGTTAGAGCGCACCCCTGATAAGGGTGAGGTCGGACGTTCGAGTCGTCCCAGGCCCACCATGGACGGGACGCTCTGCCTGCGGCTTGACCCTTTTGGGGCCATAGCTCAGCTGGGAGAGCGCGTGCTTTGCAAGCATGAGGTCGTCGGTTCGATCCCGTCTGGCTCCACCACTTTCTTGGGACCTGGCGCCGTGTGAGCGGCAGCCGCCTGAGAGAGTGCGTGTCGAGCCCGCTATCTGGAACATGAGTTTGCCGCAG
>JARUHG010000016.1 GCA_031216755.1 Lysobacter arvi
ATCAAGCAGGTACGAAAGTAGGTCTTAGTGATCCGGTGGTTCTGTATGGAAGGGCCATCGCTCAACGGATAAAAGGTACTCCGGGGATAACAGGCTGATACCGCCCAAGAGTTCATATCGACGGCGGTGTTTGGCACCTCGATGTCGGCTCATCACATCCTGGGGCTGTAGTCGGTCCCAAGGGTATGGCTGTTCGCCATTTAAAGTGGTACGCGAGCTGGGTTCAGAACGTCGTGAGACAGTTCGGTCCCTATCTGTCGTGGGCGTTGGAGATTTGAGAGGGGCTGCTCCTAGTACGAGAGGACCGGAGTGGACGAACCTCTGGTGTTCCGGTTGTCACGCCAGTGGCACTGCCGGGTAGCTATGTTCGGAAGCGATAACCGCTGAAAGCATCTAAGCGGGAAGCGCGCCTCAAGATGAGATCTCCCGGGAGCTTGACTCCCCTGAAGGAACCATCAAGACCAGGTGGTTGATAGGCTGGGTGTGTAAGTGCAGCAATGCATTGAGCTAACCAGTACTAATGATCCGTGTGGCTTGACCATATAACCTCAAGTGGCCTTGGACTTACGACAACGTCGGACGTTCGGCTCACTCGCTACTTATCCCAACCTATCCGCAACGGACGGCAACGTCCCGAGCTCCCAACGAGAGCGTGTGCGCGATTCAGTCCACCGAAACCGCGACCCTCCACCCTCTCCCTGGTGACAATAGCTGTGTGGTCCCACCCGATCCCATTCCGAACTCGGAAGTGAAACGCACATGCGCCGATGGTAGTGTGGCTCAAGCCATGCAAGAGTAGGTCATCGCCAGGGGCTTTACCCCAGAAGGCCGGTCCAACAGGACCGGCCTTCTTCTTTTGCGCCAACG
>JARUHG010000017.1 GCA_031216755.1 Lysobacter arvi
GTTGTAGAACGCCAGGATCGCGCCCCGGTGTCGGGGATGGATCAGGTGCGAGGCGACGGGGAAGTTCTCGTCGCGGTGACCTTTGCCGGAGCGCGTCGCGGTGGCGGAATCGAGGCTGCTCATGCGAGGTACCCCGCTTCGCGGAACCACGTGATCGCGTCGGACAGCCCCTCGCGATAAGGCCGGGCCGTGTAGCCCAGCTCGGCGCGCGCCTTCCTGTCCGAGAAGAACATCCGGTAGCGCGACATGCGGATCCCGTCGATCGTCGCGAAGGGCTGCTTGCCGGTGACACGGGCGGCGAGCTGCGCGAAGAACGCCACCGGGTAGACCGCCGCCCGCGGCAGGTTCACGGTCGGCGGCTTGCGGCCGACCATGCCGGCGATGTCGGCGAGCATCTGCGACAGGAACACGTCCTCGCCGCCGAGGATGTAGCGCTCGCCGATCCGCCCCTTGCGGAGCGCCAGCAGGTGGCCGTGGGCCACGTCGTCGACATGGGCGAGGTTGAGCCCGGTATCGACGAAGGCCGGCATCTTGCCGAGCGCCGCCTCCTGGATGATCCGCCCGGTCGGCGTCGGCTTGACGTCGCGGGGGCCGATCGGCGTCGACGGGTTGACGATCACCGCCTTGAGCCCGTCCCGGGCGACCATCTCCTCGACCACGCGCTCGGCCACGACCTTGCTGCGCTTGTAGGCGCCGATCGCGGTCTCGGGCGTCAGCGGCATGGTCTCGTCGGAGGGCGTGACGCCGTCGGCCGGCGGCTTGATGGTCGCGACGCTCGACGTGTAGACGACCCGCTCGAC
>JARUHG010000018.1 GCA_031216755.1 Lysobacter arvi
GCGCGGTAGGCCAGTTCGGTGCGGATGGCGGCGCGCTTGCCGGCCAGGGCGCTCTGGATGCCGACGCCGACCTTCGCGGCCAGGTTGCCTTCCTCACGCTCGCCCGGCGAGTTCACGCTCGGGAACGCGTCGAATTCTTCTTCCGAGCGCTGGTAGCCCAGGCCCATCAGCAGGTACGGCGCCCAGTTGCGGCCTTCGGCGGTGAAGTGACGACGCAGGTCGAGCGAGAGCCCGTACTGCGACCAGTTCAGATCCTGGTTGTCGTCGTTGTTCGGGTTCTGGTAGTTCAGCTCGCCATCGAGCGACCAGTTCTGGTTCAGGAACTTGCCGACGCCCAGCGCACCGAACGGCGCATTACGCGTGCCGCGATCGTTGTCCTGGATGTTCATGCCGGCCGAGCCGGTCAGGTACCAGCGATCATCGAATTCCTGCGCACCGGCGACCTGGGCGAACGCCAGACCGGCCAACAGCGCAGTGCTCAACAAACGGATCTTCATCTGTCACTCCTTGGATCAGTAAGGAAACGGTTTGGGGGGGAACACGTCATTTACTGCAGGCGGCGCACACCCAGGCAGGACCTGAACGGGGACCAGCAAGGGTCAGGCCGCGGGTCACTGACTCGGAAATGATACACCTGTCAAAACGATTGTTAACACTAGTTAACGTAATTTGCCAAGAATGGCCGGTAAATAAACGAAGCCCGGCGGCTGCCGGGCTTCGTGGGTACCGCGGAGATCCGCGTGACCGTGCGTCGTCCTCAGTTCTGGACGTTCAGCTCGGTACGGCGGTTGATCTCGCT
>JARUHG010000019.1 GCA_031216755.1 Lysobacter arvi
TAGAACCACCAGATCAGGGTGCGGGTGAGCGCGATGGCCTTGCGCTGAGCCGCGGTCGCCGGGATCAGCGTGTGGACGAGGCGCTCGGCATGAACCCAGCACAGCGCATGGGTGCCGACCCGGAACTGACCGGCCCCGTCCGAGACCACGACCGTGTCGGGCATCAGGCCGTGATGCCGGATCGCACCCCACAGCGCGCCTTCGGTGGCGACCTGAACCGGGTCGGGCGTGACCGCGCGCGCATCGAAGCCGAGGGCCGTCAGATGCGCTTGCCAGGCCGGGGGATCGGCGAAGACCTTGACCGGGTGGGCGGCGAGCGCCGCCAGGAAGGGACCGGCAAGCGCGCGAGTGCGCATGTAGGCCAGCGCCGCGGCGTTGACGACGAAGTCGCAGTGACCAGCCCGCAGCAGCGCGAGGAAGTTCAGGCGGGACTTGGACGCGGTGGTACGGAAGGCGGTGAAGCGTGCATCGCCAATCTGCGTGGTCACGCCGTCCGTCCGCGCGTGCCGGGCGGCGGTGTCATCGACGCTGATCCAGGCCGCGCTCGCGAGACCGGCGCGCAGCACCGCCTGCTCCTCGGCGACGAAGGGATCGAGCGGGCCGCTCAGGAGGCGGACCACCTGCCGCTTGGAGATCAGCAGGCCGAGCCCGGAGAGCATCGCGGTCAAGCGCTCGCTCGTGACCTGCCCCTGGACATGAGCCGCCAGGAGGAAGCGGCGCAGATGCGGCCCGAACCCGCCGACGATTCCCGGCGGCAGCGCGGCCACGACGCTCATCCCCGACGGCGTGGACCA
>JARUHG010000001.1 GCA_031216755.1 Lysobacter arvi
AAGGCCGGGCAGGGCGAACCGAAGCCCGACACGCGCCGCCACGGACGGCATCGTTCGCCATCGAACGCGACAACGCGCGCGGCACTGCCGCGCGCCTGCCGAACGCCCGGCCATGGAAGGCCGGGCAGGGCGAACCGAAGCCCGGCACGCCCCGCCATGGACGGCATCGTTCGCCATCGAACGCGACAACGCGTACGGCACTGCCGCGCGCCTGCCGAACGCCCGGCCACGGAAGGCCGGGCAGGGCGAACCGAAGCCCGACACGCGCCGCCACGGACGGCATCGTTCGCCATCGAACGCGACAACGCGTACGGCACTGCCGCGCGCCTGCCGAACGCCCGGCCTCGGAAGGCCGGGCAGGGCGAACCGAAGCCCGGCACGTGCCGCCATGGACGGCATGGTTCGCCATCGAACGCGAAAACGCGCGCGACACTGCCGCGGCCTGCGCGACGCCGGCCACGGAAGGCCGGCAGGGCGAGCCGAAGCCCGGCACGCGCCGCCATGGACGGCATCGTTCGTCACCTGCACAAACGCCGCCTGCGACGGCAGGTCCGACGGCTACAACTTTAATGCCAACACGGACTTAATGAGACGCCAACGTGCATCCCGTCGGCCGCAGCTGCACAATGCGCGCATGAAAAAGCCCGCGAAGAAACTCACGCATATCGACCCCAAGGGGCGCCCTGCGATGGTCGACGTGTCCGCGAAGGAAACGACAACCCGTGAGGCTCATGCCGAATGCCGCGTCCGCTTTCCGGCCGATGTCGCGCGGCAGTTGCACGCTTCGGGGCTGAAGAGCGCCAAGGGCGGGATCGTCGAAACCGCGATCATCGCGGGCACCATGGCGGTGAAGCGCACGCACGAACTCATTCCGTTCTGCCACCCGTTGCCGATCGACGGTTGTCGCGTCGCGATCGACTGGGACGGCGATGCGGTGCTGCGCATCGAGTGCGCGGTGAAGACCACGCACCGCACGGGC
This sequence comes from Lysobacter arvi, assembly GCA_031216755.1. Taxonomy (GTDB): domain Bacteria; phylum Pseudomonadota; class Gammaproteobacteria; order Xanthomonadales; family Xanthomonadaceae; genus Lysobacter_J; species Lysobacter_J arvi. Next base: position 980 of record JARUHG010000001.1, read on the forward strand.
GTGGAAATGGAAGCGCTGACCGGCGCGACCGTCGCCGCGCTCACGGTCTACGACATGTGCAAGGCGTTGTCGCACCGCATCGTGCTGGGGCCGGCGAAACTGCTGGGCAAACGCGGCGGCAAACACGATTTTGGAGCCATGTGATGGCGCAGGTAACCGTGCTGTACTTCGCCAGCCTGCGCGATGCCGCGGGCACCGCATCGGAGACCGTCGAGTGCGACGGCGACCTGCGCGCGCTGTATTCGATGCTGCGCGAGCGTCACGGCTTCGCTCTCCCCGTCGAACGCCTGCGCGTCGCGGTCGATGGTGCGTTCGCGCGCTGGAACGACGAGGTGCGCGCCGGCAGCGAGATCGCGTTCATCCCACCGGTAAGCGGCGGATAAGCGCACGCTGCCGCTGGCCACGCGTGCCTGCCGGGATCGCGGCACAACTCGATCCGCAGGCGCCCGCCGCGAGTCGTCCCACCTGCATCTTCTGCACGTCCCGAGTGCCACAATCACGCCATGAGCCGTTTCTTCCTAGCGCAAACGCCCATCGACACCGCCACGCTGCGTGCCGACCTGCTCGACGACCGGGTCGGCGGCTACGCCAGTTTCGAGGGTTGGGTGCGCAACCATAACGACGGCCGCGACGTGCTGGGCCTGCGCTACGAAGCCTACGTCGCGCTCGCCGAAGCCGAAGGCGCCAAGGTGCTCGACGAGGCCTGCGGGAAGTTCGACATTCTCGACGCCCGCTGCGTGCATCGGATCGGCGATCTGGTCATCGGCGAAATGGCCGTGTGGGTCGGCGTGAGTGCCGCGCATCGCGATGCCGCGTTCGCCGCGTGCCGCTACATCATCGACGAGGTGAAGGCGCGCGTGCCCATCTGGAAGCACGAACGCTACGCCGAAGGCGACGCGAACTGGCTCCATCCCGATTCGAAGCCCTGACCGGCACCGCCCAGGAGGACGCCGTGATTCGCGATCTCGCACTTCCGCTGTCGATCGCCGCGCTGTTCGCGGCCATGCCGGTATCCGCGGGCGACCTGCTGGTCGGCAACAAATCCGCCGACACCGTGTGGCGCCTGTCGACGAAGGACGGCTCGCGCATCGGGCAATTCGCGACGGGACAGGGGCCGCACGAGATCGTCGTCAGCGACGACAACCGCTTCGCCCTGGTCAGCAATTACGGCGCGGCCACGCCCGGGCGCAGCATCACCGTCCTCGACCTGCGCAAACCCGGCGGCACCCGTACGCTCGATCTGGGCGACAACGGCAGACCGCACGGCATGCGCCTGCTGCCCGGCGGCAATCGCATCGTGGTGACGACCGAGGCCTCGCGCAAACTGTTGCTGGTGGATGTGGCGAGCGGACGCGTCGAGCACGAAATCGATCTCGGCGAGGGCCGCGGGCACATGGTCGCGGTGTCGCGCGATGGAAACACCGCGTTCGTGACCAAGATCGACGCCGGCACCGTCAGCCGTGTCGATCTGGCCGCCCGCACGAAAACGCACGAAGTCCCGGCGGGTGCAGGTGCCGAGGGCGTTGCGGTGCATCCGGCCAGCGGCGAAGTCTGGGTCAGCAATCGCGAAGCCGGCACCGTGACGGTGCACGATCCCAAGACGCTGGCGATTCGACGCACCATCGCCAGTGAAGGCTTTCCGATCCGCGTCGTCTTTACTTCCGACGGCCGCCACGCGCTGGTGACCAACGCCCGTGCCGCGACGCTGTCGGTCATCGACACGAACAAGTACGCCGTTGCGCATACCGTGGCGCTGTCGCGTCCCGGCGTCGAATATCGCGAGACGATGCTGGGCAGAGCGGCGTTGCCGATCGGCGTCATCGCCGATCCGAAGCTGCCGCGCGTGTACGCCGCCGTCAGCGGTGGCGACGAGCTCGCGGTGATCGACACCGAGCAGTGGAAGGTCATCGACCACTGGAAGACCGGCCGCGAGCCGGACGCGCTGGGGATCGTGGAGTAGGGCGTCCAGCCTGTTGTATCAGGCGCGTCGTCACGAAGATCGGCATGGGTCCCAGCTTTCGCTTGAACGACGGAGACCGTTTACCCCGATGGGAGTGCCCGCGCGGTGTGGGCCTGGGTACCGGCCTTGCCGGGATGACGACTTTTTGGTTGCACCGGCTAACGATGCAGACCTCGGCGGCACCTTCCACGACACAACAGCCCCCCTTGGTAAGGGCGCCCCGGCAGGGTTGGGGATCCGAGATTCGTATCGGTGCCCAAGGTTCGCCGTGCAAACCTTGGGATCCCATGCGCAGCATGGATGCCCCCTTGGTAAGGCCGCCTCGGCAGGGTTGGGGCTCCGAGATTCGTATTGGCGCCCAAGGCTCGCCGTGCAAACCTAGGGATTCCATGCGCAGCATGGATGCAGCCCCCTTGGTAAGGGGGCGCCGCGGCAGCGGCGGGGATCGGAAGTGCATGGCCCGGGGCCCGCGATTTTGCGAACGCAAAAGCGCGGGGTCGCAGACGCGCAGCGTCCAGACGGGCGATGACCCCGCCGGCTGACCTCGGCACCCGCGTCAGTCGATACCGTTGCTGCCTTCCGGCCCTGGCGGGGTTTTCGACCTAGCGTCGCGAGGGGCCGACGGGGCCACCATAGAGACTTGCATCAAAAGCCCCGCCAACGGCGGGGCTTCATCGAATCTGGCGGAGAGAGGGGGATTCGAACCCCCGAAGCGCGGTTTAGACGCTTACACACTTTCCAGGCGTGCTCCTTCAACCACTCGGACACCTCTCCGGACTTGCAACTTCTTCCCGGGAGGCCTGAACGCGGCGCGAGGCCCGCTCAAGGGTGCACTCCAGGGCCGTGAATTCTAGCCGCCAGGCCCGGCATGGACAAGCGACGCCTTCGCGGTCGCAGCCGGCGCGATGCGCCGTGGCAGAATGAGGGCATGTCCTATCTTGTCCTCGCCCGTAAGTGGCGTCCGAAACGCTTCGCCGAGCTGGTCGGGCAGGAGCATGTGGTGCGCGCGCTCAGCAACGCGCTCGACACGGGCCGCGTCCACCATGCCTTCCTGTTCACCGGAACGCGCGGCGTCGGCAAGACCACCATCGCCCGCATCTTCGCCAAGTCGCTCAATTGCGAGCGTGGCACCTCGGCCGAACCCTGCGGTGAATGCGCGGCCTGCCGCGACATCGATGCCGGCCGGTTCATCGACCTGCTCGAGATCGACGCCGCCAGCAACACCGGCGTGGACGACGTGCGCGAGGTCATCGACAACGCGCAGTACATGCCCAGCCGCGGTCGGGTGAAGGTCTACCTGATCGACGAAGTGCACATGCTGTCCAAGTCGGCCTTCAACGCGCTGCTGAAGACGCTGGAGGAGCCGCCGGGGCACGTGAAGTTCCTGCTGGCCACGACCGATCCGCAGAAACTGCCGGTGACCGTGCTCTCGCGCTGCCTGCAGTTCAACCTCAAGCGGCTGGACGAGCAGCAGATCCACGGCCAGATGACGCGCATCCTCGAAGCCGAGGGCATTCCCGCCGAGGCCGGCGCGATCCGCCAGCTCGCCAAGGCGGCCGACGGCAGCCTGCGCGACGGCCTTTCGCTGCTCGACCAGGCCATCGCCTACACCGGTGCCAGCGCTGGCGCCGATGGCGGCACGCTGACCGACGCAGGCGTGGCCGCCATGCTGGGCACGGTCGATCGCACCCGCGTCGGCGCGCTGCTGACGGCGCTGGCCGACGGAAACGGCGAACGCCTGCTGGCCGAAGTCGCGACGCTGGCCGAGTTCTCGCCCGAGTGGGGCGGCGTGCTGGACGCCTTCAGCGATGCGTTGCATCGCGTGCAGGTGCGCCAGCTGGTGCCCGGCGCCGACGTCGAGGCCGATGGGGTGGACGTGGATGCGCTTGCCGCCCGCCTTCGGCCGGAGGTCGTGCAACTGTGGTACCAGATGGCGCTCAACGGCCGGCGCGATCTCGCCCTCGCGCCGAGTCCGCGCGCCGGTTTCGAGATGAGCCTGCTGCGCATGCTCGCGTTCCGTCCATCCGAAGGAGAGGGCGCGCGCGCTGCGACGCCGTCGTCGGGTACGGACCGAGAAGCCGCTCGCAGCGCTGCGTCCGCTGCGCCCCCGGCACCGTTGTCGCCGCGCGTGCCGCCGCCGAATCCGTTCGCCGATGCGGCCCCGCCGACCAGGCCGGCGCCGCCGCGCGAAGCACCGCAGCCTCGCGACGCCACGCCGGTGCGTGAAGCGTCGCGTCCGGCGCCGTCGCCAACGGCGGCGGACGATCCGCCGCCGTGGGAGGTGCCGCGCGAAGCGGCGGTCGCCCGCGAGATTCCGCGCGAGTCGACCGCCGTGCCGCAGGCCGTCCCGCCGCCGGTGGCGCCGCCGGCGCCCAGCGTCGCGCACGCCCCGCGTCCCGGCTTCGTCCACGATGCCGGCATCGCCGATGCCGATGCGTGGCACTCGCTGGTCGCGAACTCCAACCTGCGCGGTCCAGCGCGCGTGCTCGCCGAACACGCCGGCTTCGTCGGCTATGCCGATGGCGTGCTCAGCCTGTCGCTTTCGGCCGACGACGACCTCCTGCGCGGCAACGCGGTGACGGTGAACCTCGTCGCCGAGGCGCTCGCGCCGGCGCTCGGCGTCGCGCCGCAGATCCGTTTCGTCGAAGCGTCGCGCCCGGCCGAGTCGCTGCGCCAGCGAAACGAGCGCGCGCGCGACCAGCGCCAGGCCGATGCCGAAGCGAACTTCATGAACGATCCCGACGTGCAGCGGCTGATCTCCCAGCACGGCGCGAAGATCGTGCCGGACTCGATCCGTCCTTACGACGAAAACTGACACCGCCGCGCTCGCGCGAGCCGCGGCCCAACGCCCCCACTGGAACACGAGAACGAACATGCGTGGAAACATCGCCCAATTGATGCAGCAGGCGCAGCGGATGCAGGAAAACGTGCAGCGCGCCCAGGAAGAACTCGGCAAGCTGGAAGTGACCGGCAACGCCGGCGGCGGCATGGTCAGCGTGACCATCACCGGTCGCATGGAGTGCCGCAAGGTGCGCATCGATCCGAGCGTGCTGAGCGACCAGGAAATGGTCGAGGACCTGATCGCCGCCGCGTTCAACGACGCCGTCAACAAGGTCAACGCCGAGTCGCAGGCCAAGATGTCGGCCGCCACCGCCGGCATGCCGCTGCCGCCTGGCATGAAGATGCCGTTCTGATGATCCGCGTCGCCGCCTTCGCGCCGGCCCGCTCCGGCGTGGGCGGCGCGCGCAACGCATGACGTCCTCCCTGCTCGAACAACTGATCGACGCCTTGCGCGTGCTGCCCGGCGTCGGGCAGAAATCCGCGCAACGCATGGCCTACCACCTGCTCGAACGCGAACGGGCGGGCGGACAGCGCCTGTCGGTCGCGCTCGCCGACGCGATCGAGAAGATCGGCCACTGCGCGCGCTGCCGCGATTTCAGCGAGACGCCCGTGTGCGCGACCTGCGCCAGCGCCGCGCGCGACGCCCACCAACTGTGCGCCGTGGAATCTCCTGCGGACCGGTTGGCGATCGAACAGGCCACCGGTTACCGCGGCCTGTACTTCGTGCTGCAGGGACGGCTGTCGCCGCTGGACGGCATCGGTCCGCGCGAACTGGGCCTGGACACGCTCACCGCGCGACTGGCGGAAGGCGAGGTGCAGGAGCTGATCATCGCCACCAATCCCACCGTGGAAGGCGAGGCGACCGCCCATTACCTCGCGCAACTGGCGCGCCAGCACGGCGTGCGGCCGAGCCGCCTCGCGCATGGCGTGCCGCTGGGCGGCGAGCTGGAATACGTCGATCGCGGCACGTTGTCGCATGCGTTCGGCAGCCGCACCGAAGTCCCGGACTAGCGGCGCCCTCGCGGCGATTGCGGCATCATCGCGTCCTCGCCCCGCAACGAGCGCGCCCATGTCCGACACCATCTTCCACAAGATCATCCGCCGCGAGATCCCGGCCGACGTCGTCTACGAGGACGACCACCTCATCGCATTCCGCGACATCGCGCCGCAGGCGCCGGTGCACGTGCTGTTCGTGCCCAAGGCGGACATCGCCACGCTCAACGACCTGCAGGCGGACCAGGCGGCCATCGTCGGCCGCCTGGCCCATGCCGCGGCCGATTACGCAAAACGCGAAGGCTTCGCCGAAGACGGCTACCGCATCGTGATGAACTGCAACGGCCACGGCGGGCAGACGGTGTTCCAGATCCACCTGCATCTGCTCGCGGGTGCGCCACTGGGTCGCTTCGGAACGCCCCGGTAGGCCGTACGCCGCGGGTGGCCAGCCACGAAAAAGCCCGCCTTGCGGCGGGCTTTTGCTCATGCGCGCGGGCGGGCGATCACCACCAGCCCCACCACGGCCACGGGGCCGGGTACTGCACCACGTCCACGGTCTCGCGCACCGGCCAGAGGTAGACCACGTCGGCTTCCACGCGCGGGAAGCGGTAGTCGTATTCGCCGATGCGGCGGTTCTCGTAGCCGGCGATGCGGCCGATGAAAGTCACCTCGCGATTCTTCTCGAACACCGCCGGGTCATAGAACCCGGTCCGGCAGGCGAGGAAGCGGCCGCCGGTATCGTCGCTGCCCCAGTACGGACGCGCCGATTCGTTGAGGTTGGTGGAGATCATCTCGAAGCAGGTGCGGTTCTGCTGCGGCTCCACGGCGACGATGCGGCCACCCCAGCGCACCGACGCACCGGTGGAATCGGAGGCCGCAGCCTCGCGCGGCGTGATCGGGTTGTAGTTGCCCTGCAGCGGTTGCGGCGCCGACACGCACGCCGACAGCAGCGCGGTGCCCAGGGCAAGTAGGACGAGACGGACGTTCATCGGCGTTCTCCTGGAGAAGTCGCGGGCGGGCGATGCGCGCGCAGCGCCTTGGCCAAGGCGCGGGCCGAACGTCCCCCCGTTTCGGCACCAGCGTACCGCCAATCGCTGAAACGTTGGCTGAGCACGCCCAGCTCGGCGGCGAGGTCGGGACGCGCCGCGGCGACGCGTGAAACCCAATGCCCGGCCGCCTCGCTCGGACCGCGTTCCAGCCCGAAGCGGCGATAGCGGCGTCCGAGCCGGTGCCACGCGCGCAGCACCGGATCGCGTTCGCGCTCGCTGCGGCGGCTGAACCACACCATCCACAGCAGGCCGAGCGTGATCGCGCCCACCAGCAGGGTGATCAGCGTGCGCCAGTCGAGTTGTTCCACGCCCAGTGGGCTGAGCATGCGCTGCTGCCGCTGTGCGTCGAAGGACACGACGAAGTCGTTCCAGCCACGGCGCACCCAATCGCTTACGTCGAACAGCGAACGTACGCCCTGCAGCCCGGTGGCGCCGAGGGCGCGGGAATCGAGCGTGTCGTAGATGCGTTCCGGCGCGACCGCCGCCGTGGGATCCACGCGAACCCAGCCGCGGCCGCGCAGCCACACTTCGGCCCAGGCGTGCGCGTCGGAACGACGCACCAGCCAGTAATCGCCCAGCGGATTGCGATAGCCGCCGGTATAGCCGGTGACCACGCGCGCCGGGATCCCGGCCGCACGCATCAGCACGACGAAGGACGAGCTGAAGTGCTCGCAGAAGCCGGCCTTCTGGTCGAACAGGAATTCGTCGACGGTATGGCGCCCCAGCAGCGGCGTGTCGAGCGTGTAGGCGAACTCGCCCCGGATCCACGCCAGGGCGCGATCGACGATCGCCGCGTCGTTGCCGCCCGCTTCCGCGCGCCATTGGCGGGCAAGCGCGACCGTGCGCGGGTTGAAGCCCTCCGGAAGGCTCAGCGCGAGGCGACGCACGGCGGGCGGGAGTTGCGCCTCGTACCGCGTGGGCGGCGCCGATTGCACTCGCCAGCGGCTGATCGACGTCAGCGGCCGGAACGTCTGCAACGCGTGGTCGGGATCGAGGGTGGTGCCGGGCGGGCGCTCCAGCGGCAGGTCGAGGGCGACGAGCTGCCGGCCGTCGGTCGGTTCGACCTCCATCTCGTAATCCCATCGGGTGGGGCCGGGCTCGACGAGCGTCTGCGCTTCGCCCGGACGCCAGCGAAGTTGCGTCCAGGTGCGCCCGTCGAAGTTCCACAGCACCGGCCCGCGCCAGTACATCTGCGACGTGGCCGGCGCCTGGCCGAAGAAGCGCACGCGCAGCGCGGGCGTGTCGTCGGTCATCAGATCGATCCAGTCGCCCGGGCTCATGCGATCCGACAGGCCGGTGCGCGCCATCGCGCGTTCGGGGATGCCCCACATCGGCGAGGAGACACGCGGGAACAGCCAGAACGCCGCCAGCGCGACGGGCAGGCCCACCGCGAGCAGGCGCGCGATGCCGACGAGGCGGCGGCGCGGGCCTTCCTGCCGCACGTCGCCGGATTCCAGTTCCGCCATGCGCTGCAGGGTCGCCAGCACCAGCAGCACGGCGATCAGCCCCAGCGTGAGCGTCAGCGGTCCCTGGTCGAGCAGGAACGTGGCGAATGGCGCGAAGAGCGCAAAGCCCATGAGGCTGCGGCCGTCGCGCAGGGTGAAGGTTTCCGCCGGCTTCACCGCGAGCATCGCCGCCAGCAGCGCGCAGCCGGTGTCGCGCCCGACGGCGAAACGGCTCAAGCCGACCACCAGCGCGATCAGCGCCAGCGCGATCAGCAGCCGCAGCAGCCCGGGCATCGGCCGGCGCCACGACAGTGCCGTGACCGCGACGGCGCTCGCCGCGATGCCTCCGGCCAGTTGCGGCGGCAACTGCAGCAGCAACGGCAACAGGCACGCGCCGGTGCTCCACAGCGTCCAACGGCGGGTGCGATCGTCCAACGGCATCGGCTCGTGTCTAGACATGCGGCATCAGCGCGAGCGCGCGCAGGCAGGCGTGACGGTGCAGGGGGCCGCGATCGGGCCCCAGCGGCGGCTGGCCTGGCAGGCGCAACTGGAAACGGCGGCCTTCGCGCTCGGCTTCGTCGACCCAGCGTGCGAGTCGCGAGATGCGTCCCTCGTACGCGATGCCCGACGTCGCATGCCAGTCCAGCACGATTTCCGCGCCGAGCGGCTGCTCGAATTCGCGCACGATCAGCGCATCGCGTCGGGCCGAGGATTTCCACGCGATCGCACGCGGCGCATCGCCGGCGCGATAGCCGCGCAGATGGTGGACGTCATCGCCCGCCGGATGCAGCCGCGCCTGCGCGCTTTCCCCATGGCCGCCCGGCAACGGCAGGCCATGCGGCTCGGGCGTGGGGTAGACCAGCAATGGCGTTTCGGGCCAGACATAGGCCCAGGCCCGTGCAAGGCCCAGCGGCCGGGTCGTCGACAGGCGCAGCTTCGGTACGTCGAACCAGCCGCGCCGCTCGGTCGGCAGCAGCAGTTGCGCATCGCCCGCGCCCTTGTCGAGGTTGAGGACGGCGGGCTCGGCGTCGTACGTGCCGTCGTCATCCAGGCGCAGGCCGCGGCGCGAACGGCCGGGTTCGGCGCGCGCATGCAGTCGCACTTCCAGCGGCATGCCGGCCGCGACCGGCTCGGCCTCGGCGGCGATCAGCTCCAGGTCGGAGAGCTGCATCTGCGCCGAGACCAGGCTGGCCAGTCCCGCGCCGGCGAGCAGCAGCCCCAGTAGAAGGGCGGGGTTGTTGTTGTAGTTCAGCGCGCCGACCAGCATCACCGTCAGCGCGAAGCCGTAGAACAGGCCGAAGCGCGTGGGGAGCACGTAGATGCGGCGCCGGTGCAGGCGCGCGGGCAGCGGTTCGGGATCGCGCGGACGCGTGAACACCATCGCGATCGCGTGGGCGCGCAGGTACAGGCGCCGTGCAGCGGCCACCGGCATGGATCAGTCCACCGGCACCGCGTGCAGGATCGCCTTGGCCAGTGCCGCGTCCTTGCCGGCATCGATCTCGGCCACGAGCCGATGCGCCGCGACGGCGGGGAACAGCGCCTGGACGTCTTCCGGCAGCACATGCGCGCGGCCGAGCAGCAGCGCGTAGGCGCGCGCGGCGCGCAACAACGCCAGGCCCGCGCGCGGCGACAGCCCCACGCGCACGCCCGGGTGCCGGCGGCTGCGCGCGAGCAGCGCCTGCACATAGGCGATGAGGGCCTCGCTGGCGTGGACGTCGAGCACGGCCTGCCGCGCGGCGATCACGTCCTGCACGCCCAGCTGCGGCGTCGCGCGTGCGATCAGGTCGCGCCGATCCGTGCCCGCGAGCAGGTCCCGTTCGGCTTCTTCGCCGGGATAGCCCAGACTCAGCCGCAACAGGAAGCGATCGAGCTGGGAATCCGGCAGCGGGTACGTGCCCGACAGGTCCACCGGATTCTGCGTGGCGATCACGAAGAACGGCTCCGGCAGCCGATGGGTCGTGCCGTCCACGGTGACCTGGTATTCGGCCATCGCTTCCAGCAGTGCGCTCTGCGTGCGCGGCGGCGCGCGATTGATCTCGTCGGCCAGCAGCACCTGCGTGAAGACCGGTCCCGGGTGGAACTGGAACTGCCGCGATTGCGGATCGAACACCGAAACGCCGACCACGTCGGCCGGCAGGAGATCGGAGGTGAACTGCACCCGCTGGAATTCCAGGCCGAGCGTCGCGGCCAGCGCATGCGCCAGCGTCGTCTTGCCCAGGCCGGGAAGGTCCTCGATCAGCACGTGCCCGCCGGCGAGCAGCGCGACGAACGCCATGCGCACTTCCTGCGTCTTGCCGAGCACGAGCGCATTGACCTGTGTCTGCGCGCGGTCGAGGGAGGCGCGCAGGCCATCGGTTAGCATGGCCGCCGTCGAAAGGGATACCGCCATCGTGCGTGTCTCCTGGAATGTTTTCGCAGGTGCGCCGCGCGGATCGGCCATGCGCCGACACCTCCCCTCCGCGAGGCTGCCGGCGCGTTCGAATCGCGCCGGTGCACCCAATCACCCGAGTGTAGCGAGGTCACGAACGGATGCGGGATGCAGTGCAGGCGCGACGTGCCTTTTGGGTGCTGTGGGTCTCGGTTCTGGCGGTGAAGCTGCTCATCGCCGCGCGCCTTCCCCTGTTCGTGGACGAGGCGTTCTACTGGCAGGAAGGCCAGCATCCCGCCGCCGCGTACTCCGATCTTCCCGGCCTCACGGCCTGGCTGACCCGCATGGGCACGGCGCTCGGCGACGGCACCCTCGCGCTGCGTTTGCCCTTTCTGCTCATTGGCGCGGCCGTGCCGCTGCTGATGGTGCACGTCGCGTCGCGTGAGTTCGGGGCGAGGACCGGCTGGCAGGCGGGCGCGCTCGCGTTGCTGCTGCCGCTGGCCGGCGGGCTCGGCCTGATGGCGTTGCCCGATGCCGCGATGGCGCTGGCGACGCTGATGTGCCTGGACGCGGGGGCGCGCCTGCTGCGGCAGGTCGACGCCCCGGCCGCGCTGGAGCTCGCTTTCGGGCTGGCGCTCGGCGCGCTGTGCCATTACCGCTTCATCGCGGTGATCGTGGTCGGCTTCATCGCGCTGCTGATGCTGCCCGAGGGACGACGCGTCCTGCGCGATGTGCGCGTGGTGGTCGCGATCGCGTTCGGCGCTTCCGCGTGGGCCCCGCTGGTGGCGTGGAACCTGGACAACGCGGATGCGGGACTGCGCTTCCAGTTGGTCGATCGCCATCCGTGGTCGTTCCACGCGGACGGCATCCTCTTCATCGGCATCCAGGCCCTGCTGGTCACGCCGCTGCTGTTCGCGGCGATGGCGGTCGCGGCCAGGCGCAACCTGTCCTGCGCGTCCACCGTGTCGCGCTATTTCGCGCTGCTGGGATCGGGCGTGGTGATGGGGTTCTTCGCGCTGGGCTTCTTCGCCGATACCGAGCGCGTCAGCTTCCACTGGCCCCTGCCGGGGTATCTCGCCCTGCTGCCGCTGGTGCCGGCGGTGCTGACTTCCTGGCCGCGTGCATGGCGTCTGGCGACGCTGTGGCTCGCGGGCCTGGGACTGATCGCCAACCTCGGGTACTACGTGGCGGTTTCGAATGCGAAATGGCGCGAGGCGAGCGCGGCAGAGAAGTGGTACCCGTCCAATTTCGCCGGATGGGAAACGCTGGCCGACGCGGTGCGCGCGCGGCTGGCGACGATGCCCCAAGGCACGCAGGTCGTCGCCGACAATTTCAAGATCGGTGCCGAACTTGGCTTCGCCCTGGGCGATCCGCGCATCGCGGTGCTGGACCATCCGATCAACCTCAAGCATGGCCGGGCGCCGCAATTGCGCCTGTGGGGCCTGCACACCGCCGGGCGCGTCGACTGGGGCGCCGCGCCGGTGCTTCTGGTCGTCGGTGCCACGGAGGTGAAGTACCGCGACCTGCTCGATCGCTATCACGCGCTGTGCGCCATGGTCGGCCCGTTGCCACCGGCGCAGGTGCTCAACATCGACCATGGCCGGCAGCGCTTCCTGCTGTTCGCGCTGTCGGGGGCGCCTGCATCCGGTCCGTGCGCGACGCCGGCGATGGCGTGGGTCGATGCACCCGTCGCCGACGCCCGTGTCGGCCGCCGTTTCGAGGTGCGCGGCTGGGCGTTCAAGGACGGGGCGGGGTTGTCGCGCGTGGACGTCACGCTTGACGGCAAGGTGGTGGGGCAGGCGGCCTACGGTGGCGAGTTCCCGGGATTGCAGCGCGTGTGGCCGGTTTCCAACGATCCGCAGCATCCGCGCGTCGGCTTCCAGGCAGACATCGATCTGGGCGCTCACGACTTCGCGCCGGGTACGCACTGGCTCGGCCTGCGATTGACCGGCCACGACGGGAGTGTCGAAACCTGGGCCGAGCAGCCGATCGAACTGACCGAGTGAACCTCAGGGCAGGCGGAAGCCCGCCTGTCGCAGCAGGCGCGCGGCGGCGATCAGCGGCAGCCCGATGAGCGCGGTCGGATCCCGGTTCTCGATGGCTTCGAACAGCCCTATACCGAGTCCCTCGGATTTGAAGCTCCCCGCACAGTCGTAGGGCTGCTCGGCGCGCAGGTAGCGCTCGATCTCGCCGGCATCCAGCTCACGGAAGCGGACGACGGTGCAGTCCATCGCCTCCAATGGGGGCTCGCCGGCCCGCGCCACGCACAGGCCGGTGTGGAAGCGGACCGGCTGGCCCGACATCGCGGTCAGTTGCGCGGCTGCCGCTTCGTGCCCGCCCGGTTTCCCGAGGGCGAGGCCGGCGCATTCGGCCACCTGATCGGAGCCGATCACCCACGCGCCGGGATGCAGCGCCGCCACGTCCGTCGCCTTCGCCCGTGCGAGGCGGCGCGCGAGCGCTTCCGGCGCTTCGCCGGGCAGCGGGGTTTCGTCCGTGCCGGGGCGTTCGGTTTCGAAGGGCAGGCGCAGCCGCGCGAGGAGCTCGCGCCGGTAAATGGAGGTCGAGGCCAGGATCAGCCGGGGCGTCGCGTTCATGCGACCGGCGCGCGCGCCTGGGCGATGCGCGACAGTTGCTGGTCGATCCGCCCGCGCGCGGCATCGATCGAGGTGCGCACCTCGTCGAGCTGCGCCAGGCTGGCGTCCGGGCCGTGATCGCGCAGCCACAGGCGCTGGCGGAGCATCTCGCGCATCGCCTCGCCGACCGGATCGTCCCCGTCGCCGCCCGTCATCGCTTCGATTTCGGCCCGGGCGACCCGCAGTTGCGCTTCCAGCGCGTCGGCGGCATCGAGCACGTCGCGCATGGCCCGGTCGTGCCGGCTGGGGCGGGTCCGGGAGTAGGCGACAGCCGCGATCACCAGGGCGGACACCAGCAGGAGCAGGGCGATGGTCACGGTCGTCGGCCTGGGCGGAAGGCCTCCAGTTTGAAGGCCCGCCCGGCGACGGGCAAACACGGGGCGGCGAAACCGTGAACTGGCCCGCTCCGGCATGGGGGTTCAGGTTTGACAGGGCGAGGGGCGATCTCTAACATTCCGCAGCTTATGTCAGCGGACCTGCCCGAGATTCTTGATGCTTGGCGCATGGTGGCGGCACGGCGCGGCGTCGAAGGCCGTGTTCCGCTGTCGGCGCTGACGCGGCTGCGGGACAGTCTGGTCGACACCCAGGGCGAAGTGCGGTTCGCGCTCGATTTCGATCGCGATTCGCTGAAGGTGCCTTATGTCGAACTGCGTATCGATGCCGAGCTGCCGCTGACCTGTCAGCGCAGCCTGCAGCGGTTCCTGTTGCCGGTGAACATCGTGCAGCGGCTCGGACTCATCCGCGATGAAGCGGAAGAAGCCGCGCTGCCGCCCGGATACGAGCCGCTGCTGGTGCCGGACAACGGCCAGCTGCGGACCGTCGAACTGGTCGAGGACGAACTCATCCTCGCCGTTCCGGTCGTGCCGATCATGCCCGGCACGGAAGCGGTGGAAGGCGACTGGCCCGCCCCCGAAGAGGGTCCGGAACCGGAGCGCGCCAATCCATTCGCTGCGTTGTCGGCACTGAAGAAACATTCGAACTGAGCTTTTTTGGAGCAAGACCATGGCTGTCCAGAAGTCCCGCGTTTCCCCGTCCAAGCGTGGCATGCGTCGTTCGCACGACGCGCTGTCCGCCAAGCAGCTGGCCACCGACCCGACCACGGGCGAGACCCATCTGCGTCACCACGTCACCGCCGACGGTTACTACCGCGGCAAGAAGGTGATCGACACCAAGTCCAAGGTTGCCGACGAAGAGTAATCTCTTCGCCCACCGCCGCCCGCGCCCGTCCATCGACGCGCGCGGACGCCGCCGGGCCGTCTGTCCGCCGCCGCAAGGCCCCGCGAGGCAGCGCGGCCCGTGGTAGCGATCCCAATGCATTAGGGTAGCGGCGGTACGCTTCCGTCGGCTCCGCCGACGGTCCCCGGCAAGTGCCCGACAGGGCCATCACGGCTGTGCAGCGGAGTGGCGATGACGCAACAGATTTATTCCCGCATCGCGGGAACCGGCAGCTACCTTCCCGAGAAGGTGCTGACCAACGACGACCTCGCGAAGATCGTCGATACCAGTGACGAATGGATCGCCGCCCGCACCGGCATCCGCGAACGTCACATCGCCGCTGAAGGCGAGACCACGAGCGACCTGGCCTATCACGCCTCCGCGCGCGCGCTGGAAGCCGCGGGCATCGCAGCGACCGATCTCGACCTGATCGTCGTCGGTACGACCACGCCGGACCTCATCTTTCCCTCGACCGCCTGCCTGCTGCAGCACCGTCTCGGTGCCAACGGCTGCCCTGCGTTCGACGTCAACGCGGCCTGCACGGGCTTCGTCTATGCGCTGACGGTCGCCGACAAGTTCATCCGTTCGGGTGCCGCCCGGACGGTGCTGGTGGTCGGCGCCGAAACGCTCACCCGCATGCTCGACTGGAGCGACCGCTCGACCTGCGTGCTGTTCGGCGACGGTGCCGGCGCGGTCGTGCTCAAGGCGGACACCGAAACCGGCATCCTCAGCACCCACATGCACGCCGATGGCGGTAAGAAGGAACTGCTGTGGAACCCGGTCGGCGTGTCGATCGGCTTCAAGCCGGAGGAACACAACGCCGGCGTGCGCGTGCTGATGACCGGCAACGAAGTCTTCAAGCATGCGGTGAAGGCGCTCGACTCGGTCGTCGAGGAAACGCTCGAAGCCAACGGGCTCGATCGCCATGACATCGATTGGCTGATCCCGCACCAGGCCAATCTGCGGATCATCGAGGCGACCGCGAAACGGCTCGACATGCCTATGGATCGCGTGATCGTCACCGTCGACAAGCACGGCAACACGTCGTCGGGTTCGGTGCCGCTCGCACTGGACGAGGCCGTGCGCTCGGGCAAGGTCCAGCGTGGCCAGCTCGTGCTGCTCGAAGCATTCGGCGGTGGCTTCACCTGGGGCTCCGCGCTGCTGCGTTACTGAGCCAGGCCGCGAGGATCAGAACGCCTCCGCTCGATGCGGAGGCGTTTTCGTTTGCGTGTTCCGAATCTCATGCGAGTTGGGGCATCCGACATCGAATTGCGGCAACCCCTTACAGCGCGTCGAGCGCCAACGCGATGCGACTGGGGACGCGCGAGTGTCACGCTGTCCAACATGAGTGACACCGCATGGATGTGGACGATGGCCGACGCGACCGCGAAAGACGCAAGGGCAGGGCAGCCGAGCGGATGATGCGCGCGTGGCGCTCCGGAAACCCACTTTCTCGATAGCGTGTTGACGCGCGCGGCCCCCGTAGGGGTTTGCCGCAGCCGTGCGTCTTCACAGTTCCGCAACGCAACGGTCGCTCAATACGACCCGGTACAGACGTACTAGAGCAAAGGCTCGTATCATGCGCACTCTTTTCGCAGGGACCCCCGCCGAGTGACCGATTCCACCGTCCACGACGCTTCGCTGGCCTTCGTGTTTCCCGGCCAAGGTTCGCAGTCGATCGGCATGCTCGCCGAACTGGCCGAACTGCACCCGATCGTGCGCGAGACCTTCGCTGAGGCCAGCGAGGGTGCCGATGTCGATCTGTGGGCGCTCAGCCAGAGCGGCACGGAAGAGATGCTCAATCGCACCGAATACACCCAGCCGGCGTTGCTCGCCGCTGGCGTGGCGGTTTGGCGCGCGTGGCAAGGGCAGGGCGGCACCGCGCCGGCGTGGCTGGCCGGCCACAGCCTGGGCGAGTACACGGCCCTGGTCGCGGCAGGCGCGCTGACGCTCCGGGACGGCGCGCACCTGGTGCGCCTGCGTGGCCAGCTCATGCAGGACGCGGCTCCCGCTGGTGTCGGCGCGATGGCCGCGGTGCTGGGCGCCGAGGACGCGCTGGTGCAGGAAGTCTGCGAAGCCGTCTCCGGCACCGAAGTCGTGGTTCCGGCCAACTTCAATTCGCCCGGCCAGATCGTCATCGGCGGCCATGCGGCCGCCGTGGACAAGGCCCTGGCGATGCTGGGCGAGCGTGGCGTGCGCAAGGCCGTGAAGCTCGCGGTCAGCGTTCCTTCGCACACGCCACTGATGCGCGAAGCCGCCAACCGGCTCGCCGAGGCCATGACCGCTCTGTCCTGGCGCATGCCGGACCGCCCCGTCGTGCAGAACGTCGATGCGCGCGCGCACGAGAGCGTCGACGCGATCCGCGATGCACTCGTACGCCAGCTCTACCTGCCGGTGCAATGGACCGGTTGTGTCCAGGCGCTCGCAGCGAAGGGCGCGACGCGCATGGCCGAATGCGGCCCGGGCAAGGTGCTGGCCGGCCTGGTCAAGCGCATCGACAAGGGCATCGACGCCCGCGCGATCGGCGCCGTGGGCGAGTTCGAGACCGCGCTCGCCGAGTGGAAATGATCATCGACCTGCACCGGCGCGCATCTGCGTGATGGGCGCCCGTCGCCCGGCGGCGATGCGCTTGGTGCACTCTCAATGGAGACCTCAATGACCCAGCTTCTCAAAGGTGAAATCGCCTTGGTCACCGGTGCCAGCCGCGGCATCGGCGCGGCGATCGCCGACGAACTGGCCGCTCAGGGCGCGACGGTGATCGGTACCGCGACCTCGGAAAGCGGCGCGAGCGCGATCGGCGAGCGCCTTGCCGCACATGGCAGCCACGGTCGCGTGCTCGACGTCAGCAATGCCGCGTCGATCGAAGCGCTGATCGACGGCATCGGCAAGGACATCGGCCCGATCTCGATCCTGGTCAACAATGCCGGCATCACGCGGGACAACCTGCTGATGCGCATGAAGGACGAGGACTGGCAGGCGATCCTCGACACCAATCTCACCAGCGTCTACCGCACGAGCAAGGCGGTGATGCGTTCGATGATGAAGGCCCGCAAGGGGCGCATCATCAACATCGCTTCGGTGATCGGCGTGACCGGCAATGCCGGCCAGGCCAATTACGCCGCGGCCAAGGCCGGCATCATCGCCTTCAGCAAGTCGCTGGCCAAGGAGATCGGCAGCCGGGGCGTCACCGTCAACGTGGTTGCGCCGGGCTTCATCGATACCGACATGACCAGATCCCTGCCGGAAGACGCCAAGAACGCGATGCTCGGCCAGATCGCGCTGGGCCGTTTCGGCGAACCGGCCGACATCGCCCGTGCGGTCGCTTTCCTTGCCGGTCCCTCGGCGGCGTACATCACCGGTGAGACCCTGCACGTCAACGGCGGCATGTACATGCCGTGAGGCGAGCCCAACCGTCCACTGTTTCACCTGTAACCGCTTGAACATAAAGGGCTTTCGCGTATGCTCGCGATCGTCCTCGATTCAATTAGACTATTCCGTCGAATATCCCGTCCCGGGAGGAGTGAGAACCCATGAGCAGCATCGAAGAACGCGTCAAGAAGATCGTGGTCGAACAGCTTGGCGTTAAGGAAGAAGAAGTCACCAACAACGCTTCGTTCGTCGACGACCTCGGCGCGGACTCGCTCGATACCGTCGAGCTGGTGATGGCGCTCGAAGAAGAGTTCGAGTGCGAGATCCCGGACGAAGAGGCCGAGAAGATCACCTCGGTGCAGCAGGCGATCGATTACGTGAAGGCTCACGTCAAGAGCTGAGCGTTCGTCGCTTGGCGGACGCCGGCCAACCGGTCTGCGTCCGCAAAAACCAACGCCGAGCTTCGGCGCCTGGTACGTCAGGAAAATCAGACCGGGGCCGCACATCGCGGCCCCGTGTCTTATCAGCCGGTCTATACGCCGGCGTAGTGTCAGACGGAGTGTTTCATGTCCAACAACCGACGCGTAGTCGTGACCGGCCTGGGCGCGGTGTCGCCGCTGGGCAACGACGTCGCCAGCACCTGGGACGGCATCGTCAACGGTCGCTCCGGCATCGGCCCGATCACCCATTTCGACGCCTCCAGCTTCACCACCCGCATCGCGGGTGAGGTACGCGACTTCGACATCACCCAGTGGGTGAACCCGAAGGACGCCAAGAAGATGGAGGAGTTCATCCATTACGGCGTGGCCGCGTCGCTCATGGCGCTGAAGGACGCCGACCTCACCGTCGACGAATCCAATGCCGAGCGCATCGGTGCGCTGATCGGCTCCGGCATCGGCGGCCTGCTCGGCATCGAAGAGCAGACCATCAAGTACCACGACGGGGGCCCGCGCAAGGTCTCGCCGTTCTACGTGCCCAGCACGATCATCAACATGCTGCCCGGCCAGGTGTCGCTGCTGACCGGCATCAAGGGCCCGAACTTCTCGGCCGTCTCGGCCTGCGCCACCGCCAACCATTCCATCGGCATGGCGATGCGCATGATCCAGTACGGCGACGCCGATGTGATGGTCGCCGGTGGCGCGGAGCGCGGTTCGTCGCCGACGTCGGTCGCCGGGTTCTGCTCGATGAAGGCGATGTCCACCCGGAACGACGATCCGACGCACGCCTCGCGTCCGTGGGACAAGGACCGTGACGGCTTCGTGCTCGGCGACGGTGCCGGCATCCTGATCCTGGAAGAGTACGAGCACGCCAAGGCGCGTGGCGCCCGCATCTATTGCGAACTCGCGGGCTTCGGTGCGAGCTCCGACGCCTTCCACATGACCGCGCCCAGCGAGAATGGCGAAGGCCCGGCGCGTTGCATGGTCGCGGCGATGAAGGACGCGCGCATCAACCCGGAGGACGTGGCCTACCTCAACGCACACGGCACTTCGACGCCGCTGGGCGACCTCGCCGAAACCCTCGCCATCAAGCGCGCGCTGGGCGACCACGCGTACAGGACGATGGTCAGCTCCACCAAGTCGATGACCGGCCATCTGCTCGGCGCGGCCGGCGGCGTGGAGGCGATCTTCTCGGTGCTGGCGCTGCACCACGGCATCATCCCGCCGACCATCAACCTGTTCGAAGCGGGCGAGGGTTGCGATCTGGACTACGTGCCGAACGTGGCACGCGAAAAGAAGATCGACGTCGCGATGTCGAACGGATTCGGTTTCGGCGGCACCAACGGCACGCTGGTGTTCAAGCGCGCCTGATTGCGATTGCGACACATCGCGCGTTTCACACGGTCCCCGCTTTTGCGGGGACCGTTGTTTATGCAGTTCTCCAGGCGACGGCCTTCTCCCTCGCGGCGACCGTAGCGGTGCAGAGCCAGTAAGGTGCCGGCACTCGGATGAGGCTCCCACAGAGCCTTCCGGAAGCGGCCCTCATCCCAACCCTCTCCAGGGAGCCGGGAGGGGCTTCCGGAGAGCGGACGCGCCATTCCGCCTGAGGGGAGCGAGATCACTTCGCAGCCCAATAGCGGACAATGTCGCCATGCTAGTGACCCATCCGCTGCCCGCTTCCTTCGACCTGCTCGCGCTCCAGCGCCTGGCGCGCTCGCGCTATCCGATGCTGCTGGAGTCCAGTGCGCACGGCACCGCCCAGGGACGCTGGGATCTGCTGATGGTCGCCGGGACGGCGCAACTCCGCCTCGATCCGGACGCTGTCGTGCGGGATGAAACCAACGTCGATGTCGGCAGCGATTTCTTCGCAGCCCTCGACGCGCGCTGGCAAGCCGAGCGGGTCCCGCGCGACGAACCGCGCTGGCCGTTCCGCGGCGGCTGGGCGCTGCTGTTCGGCTACGAGGCGGCGGCGCAGGTCGAACCGATCCTGACGCTTCCGCGCGCGCAGGGCGGGCTGCCGGTGGCGCTCGCCTTGCGTTGCCCGGCGGCGGTGCTGCGCGACCACACGAGCGGCGAGTGCGTGCTCGTGACCGAAGTCGGCCACGAAGCGCTGCGCGATGTCGTCCTCGACGACCTCGAACGTCTTGCCGCGCAACCGCCCCTGCCGGCATGGCGCCCACCGCAGGGGTTGGAAGAAGACGAACCCGAACGCTTCACCGACGGCGTGCGCCGCGTGCTCGACTATCTGGCCGCCGGCGACGTGTTCCAGGCCAACCTGTCGCGCGGCTGGCGCGCGCGGTTCGATCGCGACGTAGAGCCTGCCGAACTGTTCCAGCGGTTGCGCGAGAACAATCCGGCGCCGTTCGCGGGCGTGTTCGCCGGCGACGATTGGGCCGTCGTCAGCGCCTCGCCGGAGCGCCTGGTGTCCGTGCGCGGCGACGTCGTCGAGACGCGCCCGATCGCCGGCACGCGACCGCGGTTTGCCGGCGACGACGATGCGGCCCGCATCCGCGAACTCGTCGGCCATCCGAAGGAACGCGCCGAACACGTGATGCTGATCGACCTCGAGCGCAACGACCTGGGGCGCGTCTGTACGGCGGGCAGCGTCGAGGTCGACGAACTGATGACGGTCGAGAGCTACGCCCACGTGCACCATATCGCCAGCAACGTGCGTGGGCGCTTGCGCGCCGATGCCACGCCGGGGCAGGTGATCCGCGCGGTGTTTCCGGGCGGCACCATCACCGGCTGTCCGAAGGTGCGGTGCATGCAGATCATCGCGGAACTCGAAGGCGTCGGCCGCGGCGCTTACACCGGTGCCATGGGCTGGCTCAACCGCGACGGCGATCTCGACCTCAACATCCTGATCCGCAGCGCCGAACTCGAAGCTTCGTCCGATGGTGCGACGCTGCGGTTCCGCACCGGCGCCGGCATCGTGGCCGATTCCGATCCGGAAAAGGAACTCGATGAAACCCGCGCCAAGGCGCGCGGCATGCTCCGCGCGCTCGGAGCGGCCGGATGAGCGTGCGGCACTTCCTCGGCGGCGACGCGTTGCCGCACACGCCCGACCACGATCGCGGCCTCGCGTACGGCGACGGGGTGTTCGAGACGATGCGTGCTCACGGAGGTGTCGTGCACTGGTGGCCCGCGCACTGGCGGCGCCTGGAGCGCGGCGCGTCAGCGCTCGCGCTGACATTGCCGCAACAGGCGCGCGTGCAGCGCGAAGCCGAGGCATTGCTCGACGGTGCCGACGGCGTGCTCAAGCTCGTCGTCACGCGCGGCGTCGGCGGGCGCGGCTACGCGCCGTTCGACGCGTCGACGCCGCACTGGATCCTGTCGCGGCATGCGCTTCCGCCATCGCCTCCGTCGGAAGGCGTGAGTCTGAGGTGGTGCGACCTGCGCCTGGCCGTGCAGCCGGCTCTGGCGGGCATCAAGCACTGCAACCGGCTCGAACAGGTGCTGGCGCGTGCGGAATGGCGCGATGCCGCCATCCACGAAGGCCTGATGCGCAGCACCGAAGGCGATGTGGTCGGCGCCACCGCCGCCAACCTGTTCGTGCTGCATGACGGCCGCTGGACGACCCCCGCGGTGGACCGTTGCGGCATCGCCGGCGTCTGTCGCGAATGGGCCATCGACGCGCTCCAGGCGCGGCAGGCCCGCCTGGCTGTGACCGAGGTCGAAGCGGCCGAGGCCGTTTTCCTGTGCAATGCCGTGCGCGGTATCCTGCCGGTGGCGCGGCTCGGCGCTCGCCAATGGCGACCGCACCCGCAGGTAGCGCAACTTCGCCGCCGGCTCGCCGCCGAGCATCCCGCATTCGCCACGGAGGTTGCGTGAGTCGCAAATCTGGACGCCGCCTGGGCGGCTTCTTGTTCGTGCTGCTTTTGATCGCCGCCGGTGTCGGCGCATACCTGTGGCAGCGCTACAACAGCTTCGCCGACGCCCCGTTGGCGGGGCTGCGGGCCGGCGAGAGCCTGGTCGTCGAACGCGGCGACTCGCTGCCGGTCATCGTGCGCAAGCTGCGCGAGGCAGGCGTGCGGCAGGGCCAACTGGTCGAATGGCGCGCGCTGGCGCGCCAACTGGGCGCGGCCGGCAAGTTGCAGGTGGGCGAGTACGCGCTCGAACCCGGCACATCGCCGCGCGAACTGCTCACCGCGATGCGCGACGGCAAGGTCGTGCGTCGCCGCTTCACCATCGTCGAAGGCTGGAACATCCGCGAACTGCGTGCGGCGCTGGCAAGGGCGAAGGAACTGGCGCAGGAAACCGCCGCTCTGGACGATGCCGCGCTGATGAAGGCGCTTGGCCAACCGGGCCAGCATCCCGAAGGCCGCTTCCTGCCGGAAACGTATCTGTTCACGCGCGGCGACAGCGATCTCGACGTGCTCAAGCGCGCGCACGAGGCGATGGACAGGGCGCTGGCCGCCGCCTGGGAACGCCGCGTTCCGGACAGTGTGCTGAAGACGCCCGACGAGATGCTGGTGCTGGCGTCCATCGTGGAGAAGGAAACCGGCATTGCCGAGGAGCGTCCGCGCATCGCCGGGCTGTTCGAGCGCCGGCTGCAGATCGGCATGCGCCTGCAGACCGACCCGACCGTGATCTACGGCCTGGGCACGAATTACGACGGCAACCTGCGCAAGGTCCACCTCACCACCGACACGCCGTACAACACCTATACGCGCACCGGTCTGCCGCCGACGCCGATCGCGATGCCCGGCGCCGACGCGCTGCAGGCGGTCGCGCGTCCGCAGCGCGGCGAGGAACTGTATTTCGTCGCGGTGGGCGATGGCAGCGGACGGCACCTGTTCGCGCGCACGCTGGCCGAACACGAGGCGAACGTGCAGCGTTACCTGCAGAAATACCGGCAGGCGCGTGCCGCGGAATCGGCCGCCGGCGCGCAGGCGCAGGAGCGGCAATGACGCTTCGTTCGTACCCGCGCTTCATTACGCTCGAAGGCGGCGAGGGCGCCGGCAAGTCGACCGTGCTCACGGCATTGCGCGACGTGCTCGCGAGCCAGGCGCACGACCTCGTGGTCACCCGCGAGCCCGGCGGCACGCCGCTGGCCGAGCAGATCCGTGGCCTGCTGCTCGACACGCATCACGAGCCGCCGACGACCGAAGCCGAACTGCTGCTGGTCTTCGCCGCGCGCGCGCAGCACGTGCGCGAGACGATCGTGCCGGCGCTGGAGCGCGGCGCATGGGTGATCAGCGACCGCTTCACCGACGCCAGCTATGCCTACCAGGGCACGGCGCGCGGCGGCGATATGGCGTTCATCGGCGAACTCGAGCGTCGCGTGGTCGGCATCGCGCCGGGCATGACGCTGCTGCTCGACGTGCCGGTGGCGGTCGGCCTGCAGCGCGCGCGGGGGCGCGGTGCCGCGGATCGCATCGAAGCCGAGCGCGAGGATTTCTTCGAACGCGTGCGCGAAGGCTACCTCGCCCGTGCGAAGGCCGAACCCGCGCGCTTCCGCGTGATCGACGCCACCCAGCCGGCACAAGACGTCGCAACGCAGGCGGTCGCGCACCTGCGCGAGTGGATCGGGGCGAACGCATGACCGCGAACCTGGGCAGCTTCGCACCGTGGCAGCAGCGCGTGTACGAGCAGGCCGTCGCCGCGCTCGACGCCGGACGGCTTGCGCACGGATTGCTGTTCTGCGGTCCTGCGAAGCTCGGCAAGCGGGCCGTCGCCGAACGACTCGCGCGACGCGTGCTCTGCCAGCAACCGCTCGCGGGCGGCGAACCCTGCGGCACGTGCCGCAGTTGTCACCTGATCGACGCCGGCACGCACCCGGATTACCACGTCGTCTCGTTCGTGCCGAACAAGGAAGGCACGCGGTTGCGCACGGAGATCGTGATCGAGCAGATCCGTGAGCTGTCCGAACAACTCTCGCTCACGCCGCAATACGGCGGGGCACAGGTGGCGATCCTCGATCCGGCCGAGGCGATCAACAATGCCGCCGGCAACGCGCTGCTCAAGACGCTGGAAGAACCCGTGCCGGGGCGCTACCTGTGGCTGGTGAGCGCGCATCCGGCACGGCTGTCCGCGACCATCCGCAGCCGCTGCCAGCGGTACGAGTTCCGCCTGCCGCCGCACGAGGAAGCGCTGGCCTGGCTGCGCGCCTGCGGTCACGCAGAGACGGCCGCACGCGAGGCGCTGGACGCCGCTCGCGGACATCCGGGGCTGGCGAACGAATGGCTCGAAACCGACGGCCTGAAGTTGCGCCGCGATGTGGCCGCCGACCTCGCGAAGCTGAGCCGGGGCGATGCCGGCGCCGTCGAGGTCGCCCAGCGCTGGGTCCAGGATGAACAGGCCGCGATGCGCCTGCGTCACGCGGCGGACCTCGCGCTGGCGGAGGCCGCCGGCTTGACCGACCCGATGCGAACGCGCAGTCTGGCCGCGTGGTTCGATCAGGCGAACCGGACCCGGGATCTGCTGCGCACCACCGTGCGCGCGGACCTTGCGGTCACCGAATTGTTGCTGGCCTGGCGCGGCGCGAACGGCGCCCAGGCTTCAGGGGGAAGCAGGAGATGAGCGGTATGAACGCAGCGGGCGGCGCGCGCCAGGGCATCCTGTCGTGCGCGATCAAGGACAAGGCGCAGCTTTACAGCGCGTACATGCCGTTCCTCAAGAGCGGCGGCATCTTCGTGCCCACGCCCAAGCGCTATTTCCTCGGCGACGAGGTCTTCCTGCTGCTGACGCTGCCCGAGTCGAACGAGCGCCTTCCGGTCGCCGGCAAGGTCGTCTGGGTGACGCCGGTGGGCGCGCAGGGCAATCGTCCGGCCGGCATCGGCGTGCAGTTCGCCGACAGCGCCGAAGGCGAGACGGTGAAGGGCAAGATCGAGGCGCTGCTCGCCGGCACGCTCGCGGCGGAACGGCCGACGCATACGATGTAACGCGTGAAGCACGTCCTGTTCGTCTGCAGCCAGAATCGGCTGCGCAGTCCGACGGCCGAACACGTCTTTGCCGACTGGCCCGGGATCGAAACCTCGTCTGCCGGCCTGAACCACGATGCGGAAAATCCCCTGACGCCGGACCTGCTGGCGTGGGCCGACATCGTCTTCGTCATGGAGCGCGCCCACCGCACGAAGCTCTCGTCGCGCTACAAGGCGCACATCGGCCACGCGCGCGTGGTCTGCCTCGATATTCCCGGCGACTTCGATTACATGGACGAGTCGCTGATACGGCTGCTGAAAGCGAAAGTGCCGCGGTATCTGCCGCGGCACTGAGTTCGGGATTGCCCGCGTCGCGAGTTCCGGCTTCGGTCAGGCGGCCTTCGTCGCCGGGACCGGTTCCGGCCGCAGCGCCGGGTTGTCCCACCCCGGGCGCGGTTTGAACCGATCGCCGTATCGCTGCTCGAGGATCGCCAGGCGTGCGAGCAGGTTGTCCACGCCGGCTTCGCGCACGTACTGGATCGGGCCGCCGCGGAACGGGGCGAAGCCGGTGCCGAAGATCACGCCGGCATCGAGCAG
Organism: Lysobacter arvi; assembly: GCA_031216755.1. Classification (GTDB taxonomy): domain Bacteria; phylum Pseudomonadota; class Gammaproteobacteria; order Xanthomonadales; family Xanthomonadaceae; genus Lysobacter_J; species Lysobacter_J arvi. The sequence continues at coordinate 26,750 of JARUHG010000001.1, forward strand.
TTCCGCATCGTCGACGACGCCTTCGTGCAGGCACGCGACCGCTTCGTTGATCAGCGGCATGAGCAGGCGGTCCTCCAGGTCGGACGGCACCTGGTAATCCTTCGGCAGCGCCGGCTTCACGGGCTTGCCGTTCTCCCACTTGTACAGGCCCTGGTTGTCCTTCTTGCCACGCTTGCCGGCTTCAGGAGGCGTGGACAGCGACGGCGGGATCGGCAGGCCGAGGAAAGGCGCCAGTTCCGCGCCGACACCGGCGGCCACGTCGAGGCCCACCGTGTCGATCAGTTCGATCGGGCCCATCGGCATGCCGAATTTCACCGCGGCCTTGTCGATCGCCGCGCCCGGAATGCCGTCGGCGTACGCGGTCGCCGCTTCGAGCATGTACGGGAACAGCACGCGGTTGACGAGGAAGCCCGGCGTTCCGGCGACGGGCACCGGCAACTTGTCGATCGCCTTGCAGAACGCAGCCAGGCGCTGCTCGGTCTGCGGCGCGACGCGGTCGTGGTGGATGATCTCCACCAGCGGCATCAGCGCGACCGGATTGAAATAGTGCAGGCCGGCGAAATGCACCGGCCGCGCGATGTGCTCGCGCAATTCGGTGAGCGGGATCGACGAGGTGTTGGTGGTCAGCAGCGCGTCGAACTTCATGCGCGGCTCGAGCGAGGCATACAGCTCGCGCTTGGCTTCGGCGTTCTCGATGATCGCCTCGATCACCAGGTCGGCGTCGGCCACGCCATCGCCGGACAGATCGCCCTTCAGGCGCGCGGCCACCGTCATGCGCTTGGCTTCGTCCTTCACCTTCTTCTCGAACAGCGTCTGCGCGCGCACCAGCGCGGCGTCGATGAAACGCTGTTCGCGGTCCTGCAGGGTGACGTTGAAGCCCTTGCACGCCGACCACGCGGCGATGTCCCCGCCCATCACGCCCGCGCCGACGACGTGTACGTGCCGGATGCCGTGATCCTTTCCGCCCAGGCCCTTCAGGCGTTCCTGCAGGAAGAAGACGCGGATCAGGTTGCGCGCGGTCGGCGTGGAAGCGAGCTTCACCACCGCCCTGCGTTCGGCCGACAGCTGCTGCTGGATGCCGCCGCCCGCGTTCGCCCAGCTGTTGATCAGCGCGTACGGCGCCGGGTAGTGCTCCTTGCGCGCCTTGCGGGCCACCTGCTTGGTCAGCATCGGCGCAAGCAGCTTGCGCGCGGGCAGGGTGTTGGTCGCCCAGCCGAGGAACCGCTGCTTGAACGGCCGCGGCGCCGCGCCCTTCAGCGCGAACGACGACGCGACGTCGATCAGCGATGCCGGATCGGTGACCTTGTCGACCAGCCCGTTCGCGCGCGCGGCCGAGGCCGAGAGCGTGCGGCCGGTCAGCATCATGTCGAACGCGGCCGGGGCGCCGATCAGGCGCGGAAGACGGACGCTGCCGCCCCAGCCGGGGAAGATGCCCAGCTTCACCTCGGGCAAGCCGATGCGCGTGGAGGGATCGTTGCTGGCCACGCGATAACGGCAGGCCAGCGAGATCTCCGTGCCGCCGCCCATGCAGAAACCGTGGATGGCCGCGACGGTCGGGCAGGGCAGTTCGGCCAGGCGCTGGAAGGTCTGCTGGCCGCGACGGATCGCGTCGCCGACCGTGCCCCTTTCGTCGAAGGCCTGGAATTCCTTGATGTCCGCGCCGGCGATGAAGCCGGACGCCTTCGCCGAGCGCAGCACCACGCCCTTGGGCGGGTCCAGCGCGAGGCGCTCGATCAGCGTGTCCAGCTCGATCAGCACGTCCTGCGAGAACGTGTTGACCGACGTGCCGGCCTTGTCGAAGGAGAGCAGCAGCACGCCGTCGGGGCGGAGCTCGGTCTGCCAGTGCTGGAAGCGGAGACCGTCGAGGCCAGCCATCATCTGCGCACCATCCGTTCAGGTATGGAGAGGCCGCTATCATCCCGACGATGCTTCGCCGGCGTCAAATGCCGCGTCTTCCGCGCGTGCGGCGCCCCCTGACGGCTGGCGCTTGCGGCGCCGCGCCGTGTCCCCATTAATGAACGTGATTCAGTCTTCGCCCCGTTGACGGTTCATGCGGCTCCTCTTTGAACTTTTCTTCCACGGGGCTGTCCATTCGTTCGGCCATGGCCGAGCTGACAGGAGCGCCGGCGCGGTATGGCCGAAATGACGTTGCAGAAAGATGTCGAGTTGGACCAGGAACTGGTCGCGCGCGTGCAGCGAGGCGACAGTGCGGCGTTCGATGTGCTCGTGCGCAAGTACCAGCACCGGATCACCGCACTGATCGGCCGCTACATCGCCGACTGGAGCGAATGCCAGGACGTGGCCCAGGAAACCTTCATCCGCGCCTACCGGGCGCTGCCGAACTTCCGGGGCGACGCGCAGTTCTACACATGGTTGCACCGTATCGCCGTGAACACCGCCAAGAACCATCTGGTCGCACAGAACCGCCGCCCGCCGACGGACGACGTCGATGCCGGCGAAGCCGAGCTGTTCGACACCGGCACGCGACTGCGCGACACCGACACGCCCGAACATGAACTGTTGCGGCAGGAAATCGAACGCACGGTGATGCGTGTGGTCGAAGGACTGCCGGAGGAACTGAGGGCCGCGATCACCCTGCGCGAGGTGGACGGCCTGAGCTACGAGGACATCGCGCAGAAGATGGGGTGCCCCATCGGCACGGTCCGCTCGCGCATCTTCCGCGCGCGCGAGGCGATCGATGCCGAGCTGCGGCCCCTGCTGGACCACGACACTGCCAAAGCCACCAAGCGATGACTTCCAACCACCGACCCATCGACGACAGACCGGCCCTCGACCGCCGCGCCGGCGAACGTGAAACGCTGTGTGCGCTGTTCGACGGCGAACTGCGCGACGACGAAGCGCGCTTCGCGTTGAAGCGGCTCGGCCACGACGTGGAATGGCGCGATACCGTCGGCCGCTGGCAGCTCTATGGCGATGCGCTGCGCGGGCAGGCGCAGGGCGTGGCCGCGGCCGGCTTCGCCGATCGCGTCGCGCGGGCGCTGCGCGAGGAACAGGTGCAGCACGTCGCGGTGCCGGCGAAGGCGTTCGGCGGGCGTCGCGGCTGGATGGGCGGCGCGCTCGCCGCGTCGGTCGCAGTGGCGGCGCTGTTCGTGACGCGGCCGTTCTCCGGCGATGCGCCCTCCGGCGGCGACCGGATTTCCCCGAACGTTGCCAGCGCGCCGGCGGCTTCGATGCCGCGCGTGGCCGAGGCGGCACCGCGTGCGTCCTCGGTCGCCACGCCACCGGCGCCCGTATCTTCCGGCGCGGCCGATCCGCAGTCGCCCGACAGCTTGCTGGGTGCGAGCGCAGCGGCCGTGGCCGTCGCCGAGGTGCCGCGCCGCGCCAGCGAACGGCGTGCGTCCCGCACCCCGGGCGCACGTGGCGAGCCGCGCGTTGCCCGTTCCGTCGAGCAACCCGCCGCCATGACGTCAAGCCTCGCGCAGACCGCGCTTGCCGACACGTCCGCGCTCCCGGCGGCCACCACGCCGCAAAAGCCATTCCAGCCCGAACATGTCGAAACCGCGTCGCGCCCGTGGCCGCGTGCCGTGTTGCCGCAGTACGCCGGAAGCGGCGCGCTCACCGCGAGCTTCGGAACGAGCAGCGCTCCGGCGTCCCCCTCGTTCTATCCGTTCGAGCCGCAGGCCACGGCGCCCGCCGTCGAACCAGCGCCCTCGCGCGATTCGCAGGACTGACCACGGACGGGTCCGCACCGGTCTGGACCCCACGATCTCCTTTCCTCGCGCCGCGAAAACGGCGTAACGCCCACACTCATCCCAACGTTTTCCGAGGCCCCATCCGATGAACCGCACGCCCCGTTCCCCGCTGCGCAGCATCTTCCTGGTCGCCGCGATCACCGCCGCGCTCCCGGTCGCCTGCACGGCCCAGCCCCCCGCCAACCCGATCGCGCCGCCGCCGGCCGCGACGCCGGCGCCGCCGCTGGTCTCCGGTCTTCCGGACTTCACCAACCTCGTGCAGCGGGTCGGGCCGGCCGTGGTCAACATCCGCGCCGAGGTAACCCCGCGCCGCAGCGCGCGTGGCCAGATGCCGGGCGATGAGCAGATTCCGGAAATCTTCCGCCGCTTCTTCGGCGATGACCTGCCGTTCCCCGGCGGTCCGGGCGGCCCGGGCCCGCGCGGACCGCGCGGCGGGACCTCGCTGGGCAGTGGCTTCCTGATGTCGGCCGACGGTTACGTGATGACCAATCATCACGTCGTGGATGGCGCGGACAACGTGACTGTCACGCTGTCGGATCGTCGCGAATTCCCGGCGAAGGTGGTCGGCAGCGACGAGCAGTCCGATGTCGCGCTGCTGAAGATCGATGCCAAGGGCCTGCCGTTCCTGCGCATGGCGCCGGCGAACGCGACCAAGGCGGGGCAGTGGGTGATCGCGATCGGCTCGCCGTTCGGCCTGGACCACTCGGTCACGGCGGGCATCGTCAGCGCGGTCGGGCGGTCCAACCCCTACGCCAACCAGCGCTACGTGCCCTTCATCCAGACCGACGTGGCCATCAACCAGGGCAACTCGGGTGGCCCGCTGCTCAACACCAGCGGCGAAGTGGTCGGCATCAACTCGCAGATCTTCAGCAACTCCGGCGGCTACATGGGCGTGAGCTTCGCCATTCCGATCGACGTGGCGATGGGCGCCGCCGAACAGCTGCGCGCGACGGGCAAGGTCAGTCGCGGTCAGCTGGGCGTGCAGGTGCAGGCGCTGACCAGCGAATCGGCCAAGGCGCTCGGCCTGCCCGACAGCAATGGCGCGCTGATCGCCGACGTGCTGCCCGGCAGCCCCGCGGAGAAGGCGGGCATCGAGCGCGGCGACGTGATCCGCGCGGTCGACGGCCGCACGATCAACGACTCGGCCGACCTGCCGCCGATCATCGGCAACATGGCTCCGGGCACGAAGGCGAAGGTCACCCTGGTGCGCGACGGGCGCACGATCGACAAGACGGTCACGGTCAACGAACTGGACGAACTGGCCGGCACGGCCGGCGCCTCGCCGCGCCCGGCCGCGGACGGCGGGTCGTCGAAGCCGTCGGCCGGAAACGCCCTCGGGCTGGTCGCGCAGGACCTGTCGGCGAGCGATCGCCAGCGCCTGGGGCTGCGCTCCGGCGAGGGCGTGCTGATCCGCAACCCGGGCGACTCCGGCGCCGAAGCCGGGCTTCGTCCGGGCGACGTGGTGCTGCAGGTCGGCCGCAACGCGGTGGGCTCGTCGTCGGCGCTCGACCGCGAGCTGGGTTCGGTGAAGACCGGCGACACCGTCATGCTGCTGGTGCGCCGCCAGGGCTCGACGCAGTTCATCGCCGTCACTGCGCAGGACGACGCCCAGGCCGGCTGACGCAACCGGCCATCCCGGCGTCCGTGGTGCGACGGCGCCGGGCGGCGGGCGGTGGGTCGGTCGCGTCAGCCCCTGTGCGATAATCGCGCGTTGATTTCAAGGAACGGCAGCCTCGCGCGCCCCCGCATGCAGCAGATCAGAAACTTCTCCATCATCGCCCACGTCGACCACGGCAAGTCGACGCTGGCCGACCGAATCATCCAGCTCTGCGGCGGCCTCGAAGCCCGCGAGATGGAAGCGCAGGTCCTCGACTCCAACCCGATCGAGCGCGAGCGCGGCATCACGATCAAGGCCCAGTCCGTGTCGCTGCCGTACAAGGCGCGCGACGGGCAGACCTATTACCTCAATTTCATCGACACCCCCGGGCACGTCGACTTCAGTTACGAAGTGAGCCGTTCGCTCGCCGCGTGCGAGGGCGCGCTGCTGGTCGTGGACGCCGCTCAGGGCGTGGAGGCGCAGTCGGTCGCCAACTGCTACACCGCGGTGGAGCAGGGCCTGGAAGTGGTGCCGGTGCTGAACAAGATCGACCTGCCGACCGCCGACATCGAGCGCGCGAAGGCCGAGATCGAGGCGGTCATCGGCATCGACGCCGAGGATGCGGTCGCCATCAGCGCCAAGACCGGCCTGAACGTCGTCGACGTGCTGGAGGCGATCGTGCATCGCATCCCGCCGCCGAAGCCGCGCGATACCGACAAGCTGCAGGCGCTGATCATCGACTCGTGGTTCGACAACTACCTGGGCGTGGTCTCGCTGGTGCGCGTGATGCAGGGCGAGATCCGCGCGGGCAGCAAGATCCTGGTGATGTCGACCGGGCGTACCCACCAGGTCGACCAGGTCGGCGTCTTCACGCCCAAGCGCAAGGTGCTCGATAAGCTCGGCGCCGGCGAGGTGGGCTGGATCACCGCCTCGATCAAGGACGTGCACGGCGCGCCGGTGGGCGACACGCTCACGCTGGCGGGCGATCCCGCGCCCAAGGCGCTGCCGGGCTTCCAGGAAATGCAGCCGCGCGTCTTCGCCGGCCTGTTCCCCGTGGACGCCGAGGACTATCCGGACCTGCGCGAAGCGCTGGAGAAGCTGCGCCTGAACGACGCCGCCCTGCGTTTCGAGCCGGAGAGCTCCGAGGCGATGGGCTTCGGTTTCCGCTGCGGCTTCCTCGGCATGCTGCACATGGAGATCGTGCAGGAGCGCCTGGAGCGCGAGTACAACCTCAACCTGATCACCACCGCGCCGACGGTGATCTACGAAGTGCTGCGCAACGACGGCGAGATCGTCCCGATGGACAACCCGGCCAAGCTGCCGCCGGTGAACCTGGTCCAGGAGATCCGCGAGCCGATCATCCGCGCGAACATCCTCACGCCCGAGGCCTACATCGGCAACATCATCAAGCTGTGCGAGGAAAAGCGCGGCGTGCAGATCGGCATCCAGTACCTGGCCAGCCAGGTGCAGATCAGCTACGAGCTGCCGATGGCCGAGGTCGTGCTGGACTTCTTCGACAAGCTCAAGTCGGTCAGCCGCGGCTATGCGTCGCTGGATTACCACTTCCTGCGCTTCGATGCCGGCCCGTTCGTGCGCGTGGACACGCTCATCAACGGCGACAAGGTCGATGCGCTCTCCATCATCTGCCACCGCAGCCACGCGGACCGCCGCGGCCGCGAGCTGTGCGAGAAGATGAAGGAGCTCATCCCGCGCCAGATGTTCGACGTCGCCATCCAGGCGGCCATCGGCTCGCAGATCATCGCCCGCACCACGGTCAAGGCCCTTCGCAAGAACGTGCTCGCCAAGTGCTACGGCGGCGATATCTCCCGCAAGAAGAAGCTGCTGGAGAAGCAGAAAGAGGGCAAGAAGCGGATGAAGCAGGTCGGCCGCGTCGAGATTCCGCAGGAGGCGTTCCTCGCCGTCCTGCAGGTGGACAAGTAAGCAAGGCGATGCCACGGGGATTTCCTACGGCCGGACGCGGCGTTCCCGCCCGATCCGGGAAGGGTTCGCCCATGACGGACGGCACGCCCGCCGCTATCCTCGCCGTGGCAGGTTGCCGGGGAGCGACCCGCGCCACCGGCCGCTCGCACCGCGGCCCGGTCGCCGCATCCCCGGACGAGTCCCCGTTCCTTCCGTTTTCCGCTCTGCAAAGGAGCCTGCATGCGCTGGTTTGAAATCGCCCTGGTCGTCCTGACGCTGTTCACCGGCCTGGTCTGGCTGCTCGACAAGCTGGTGCTGGCCAAGCGGCGCGAAGCGCGCCAGGGCCTGCTCGACGACGGCAAGGAGCCGATCGTCGTGGACTATTCCAAGGCGTTCTTTCCGGTGCTGGCGGTGGTGCTGATCCTGCGCAGCTTCGTGGCGGAGCCCTTCCGCATCCCGTCCAACTCGATGATGCCGACGCTGCTGACCGGCGACTTCATCCTGGTCAACAAGTTCACCTACGGCCTGCGCCTGCCGATCAACAACCACAAGGTCGTCGCCATCGGCGAACCGCAGCGCGGCGACGTCGTGGTGTTCCGTCCGCCCCACCATCCGGACCAGGACTGGATCAAGCGCGTCGTGGGCCTGCCGGGGGATCGCATCGGCTATCACGAAAATCAGGTCAGCGTTAACGGCAAGGTCCTGAGCTACGCGCCGGTTGGCGTCTACCAGGGCAAGGGCAACGGCACGGAGATGACTGGCGCGGACGAGCTCCAGGAAGACCTGCTTGGACGGCAGCATCATGTGCTCGAACGCACCAACCTGCCGTTCATCGACCAGGGCGAAGGCGACTGGATCGTCCCGCCGGGTCACTATTTCGTGATGGGCGACAACCGCGACAACAGCGAGGACAGCCGATACTGGGGCTTCCTGCCGGAGGCGAACCTGCGCGGCAAGGCCTTCCTGATCTGGATGAACTTCGACGGCGGCGTGGACACTTCGCGCATTGGCAACCGGATCCAGTAACAATCACCCGTCGGCGAGGGGAAAGCGCCGGCGGGCGCATGCAGTGCACAAACGGGGATTGATGAAATGAAGCGTACTCAGAGCGGCATGACCCTGATCGGGTTCGTCATCGTGCTGGCGGTCGTCGGCGTGTTCATCTACATGGGGATGAAGGTCATTCCGATGTACTCGGAATACTTCGCCGTGAAGCAGGCGCTGAAGCAGATTTCGCAGGAATCGGGCGTCAGCCAGCAGGACCCCAAGCGGATCAAGGACAACTTCTTCGCGCGCTTGTACGTCAGTTACGCCGACAACGTGAAGCCGGCCGACGTGAAACTGCAGCGCAAGGACGCCGGCTACGTGATGACGGTGGACTACGAGGTGCGCCGCCCGCTGATCGCCAACTTCGACATCGTCGGCCACTTCAATGCCGAACAGGTGCTTTCGCGTTCCGGAGATGACTGACCGTATCGGCCACCGTTTCGCGCGCCCGGAGCTGCTGCAGCAGGCCCTGACGCACCGCAGCGCGGGCGCTCCGCACAACGAACGGCTGGAGTTTCTCGGCGACGCGCTGGTGAACCTCATCGTCGCCGAAGCGCTGTACACGCATTGGCCCCGCGCAGACGAGGGGGCGCTCACCCGGGCGCGCGCCGAGCTGGTGCGCGAGTCGGCGCTGGCGCCGATCGCCCGCACGCTGGACCTCGGACCGCGGCTCACGCTCGGTCCCGGCGAGATGAAATCCGGCGGTCATCGCCGGGATTCCATCCTGGCGGACGCGCTCGAGGCCCTGATCGCCGCCATTTACCTGGACTCGGACTTCCCCACCTGCCGCGCTGCGGTGATGCCCTGGTTCGAGGCCGCCATCGCCGCGCTGCCGCCGCCGCACAAGGTCGGGAAGGACGCCAAGACCCGGCTGCAGGAATGGCTCCAGGCCCGGCAGAAGCCGCTGCCGGTCTACGCGCTCCTCGCGGAGAGCGGTGACGACCACGCCAAGAGTTTCCAGGTCAGTTGCACGCTGAGTCAGCCGCCCCTGACGGCCGAGGGCATCGGCAGCTCCCGTCGGGCCGCCGAGCAGGCCGCAGCCGACGCCGTGCTGGAACTGTTGCAGGAACGCTGAGCGGCGATCCGTACGTCGCGCGCGCCGCGCCTTACAATTCCGGCATGAATACCCCTGCCCACCGCGCCGGCCACGTCGCCGTCATCGGCCGTCCTAACGTCGGCAAATCCACGCTGGTCAACGCCCTGGTGGGCGCCAAGGTCAGCATCACCTCCGATCGGCCGCAGACGACGCGCCACCAGTTGCTCGGCATTGCGACCTTCCCCGAAGGCCAGTTGCTGCTCGTCGACACCCCGGGCATCCATCGCGAGCAGAAGCGCGCGATGAACCGCTGGATGAACCGTGCCGCGCGTGGTGCGCTGGAGGGCGTGGACGCGGCGATCCTGGTCGTGCGCGCGGGACAGTGGGACGACGAGGACTCGCTGGCCTACGACGCCCTCAGGAAGGGCGGGGTGCCCGTGGTGCTGGTCGCCAACCAGGTCGATCGCATCAAGGACAAGACCACGCTGCTGCCGTTCCTGGCGAAGGTCAGCGACGGCCGCGATTTCGCCGCCGTGCATCCGATCTCCGCGCTGCGGCGCAAGGGGCTGGAGCCACTGGTGAAGGACGTCCTGGCGCTGCTGCCGGAGCAGCCGGCGCTTTACGGCGAGGACGAAATCACCGACAAGAGCCAGCGCTTCCTCGCCGGCGAAATGGTGCGCGAACAACTGATGCGCCAGCTCGGGGAAGAACTTCCGTACGCGACGACGGTGGAAATCGAGAAATTCGAAGTCGACGGAAACCTGCTGCGCATCGGCGCGGTGATCTGGGTCGAGCGCGACGGGCAGAAGGCCATCGTCATCGGCAAGGGCGGCGAGCGGCTGCGCGAGATCGGTGCCAAGGCGCGCCAGCAGATGGAACGCCTGTTCGGCAGCAAGGTCTTTCTGGAAACATGGGTGCGCGTGCGCGAAGGCTGGTCGGACGACGAGGCGGCGCTGCGCGCATTCGGCTATCACGATTGATTGCGCGGCCGATGGCGCTCGCGGCACCTCTCGATTCCGTGCCATCCCGTTCCCGGTTTCCGTGCGTCTGCAGCCCCGCTCCTCATGCGACTTAGCGCCGAGCCCGCCTTCGTCCTCCATGCGCGCCCGTGGCGCGAGACCAGCCTGCTGGTCGAAGTGCTCAGCGAACATCACGGCCGGCTCGGGCTGGTCGCGCGCGGCGTCCAGGGACCGAAGAAGCAACCCTTGCGCGCGGCCCTGCAGCCGCTGCAGTGGATCCGGTTCGAGGCCGTGCAGGTCGGCGAACTGGCCCGCCTGAGCACCGCCGAAGCGCTCGATGTCGCCCCGCGCCTGTCGGGCGAGGCGATGCTGTCGGGCTTCTATCTCAACGAACTTACCCTGCGCCTGGCGCCGCGGCAGGATCCCTCGCCGGAGCTCTACGATGCGTTCGGGCGCGCCCGCGCGCGCCTGGGCGCCGGCGAGCCACTGGCGTGGACGCTGCGCCGTTACGAGCGCGATCTGCTTGATGCGCTCGGCTTCGGGTTCGATCTGGCCAACGACGGCGATGGCACGCCGATCGACCCGGCCGCACGGTATCGCCTGGATCCCGAGCACGGGCCGCGACGCGTGTTGAGCGACCGTGGCCACGGCGATCGCAGCCGTGCCGCGACCGGTCGGGGCCTGCTCGCACTGGCCGCCGACGAACTGCCCGAGAGCGACGATCTGCCGGGCCTTCGCCGCGCGATGCGCGACGTCCTCGCGCATTACCTCGGGCCGCGAGGCCTCAAGTCGTGGGACATGCTGGCCGAGTTGAATCGCGTGTCGCGGCCGCCCGGTCAGACCGTGACCGACTGAGGGTCGGGGATACGCGAGGAAGGCGGCACGACGCGGGCGTCTGCCAGCGTGTCCTGCGCGATCTGCTCCAACGCGCCCAGCCGAGCCGCGGAGGCGGGATCCTGCTGCAGGGCTTGCACGGCTGCGGCGAGCCGCTGCGCGCCGACGAACCCGCAACTGGCGCGCAGTCGATGCAGGTCGCCGCGCACGGAATCCAGATCGCCGCGTTCGGCAGCGGTGGAAATCGCATAGACCGACTTCGCCAGCTCCTGCACGAACAGGTCGCGCAGCGTATCTACATGCGTGCGGTTGCCGTTGAGCGCCAGCGTCGCGGCGTCGTCGTCCCACAGCGGCAACTCGTGCACGACCGCCAGTTCCGCCGCCGGTGCATCGACCGTCGATTCGCCCAGCACGCGCCGCAGCGCGGCCTGCAGCGCGGCCGCCGGCATCGGCTTGACCAGCGCTTCGGCGAAGCCCGCCGCCAACAGCGCCTCGAGCACGTCCGGCTCGTGCGCGGCGGTGTGGGCGATGGCCGGGGTACGTGCGTCGCGTTCGCGCAACCGTGCCAGCAATTGCTCGCCGGTGCCGTCCGGCAACCGGGCATCGATCATCCAGGCCGAATACGTCTGCGATGACGCGAGTGCCAGCGCCGAGGCGACCGTGTCGGCCGCGTCGACTTCCGCCGGCATCGCGCGGAGTGCGGCGGTGAGGAAGCTCTGGCTGGTCGGATCGTCCTCGACCAGGAGGATGCGTGGAAGTGTGTCGGGCATCATCGGCATTTCGCGTCCTGTCGGTATGCTGATCGGATGTCGTCTTCGATCTTACGCCTGCTGGTGGCTGCGGCGGTCATCGCGTTGCTCGCGTGGACCGGGGCCGCGTCCGCCGCCACGGCGAAGGCGAAGATCGCGAGGGTACGCACCGCGGTCGCCACGCTCGACGACGTGCGCGTCGACCTGGACTGGCCCGATGCAGCGCCGCACGGCAGCTTGCGGCTGCAGGCGGCGCGCATCGACGCTCCGGGGCTGGGTTATCGCTTCCGTGACGTCACCTGGCAATGCCCACTCTCGCACGCAGGAAACCGGTGGCGATGTGAAGGCGCCGTGCGCGAAGGGCGAAGCGCCCCGCTCGTGTTGGCGATCGACATCGACGAAGCCCGGACGGACGCAAGTCTCGCGGGAGGGCAGAGTCGAATCGGACTGACTCGGCACAGTCGCACGCCCGACCTCACGCGTATCGATCTGGCACAGGTCCCGGTCGCCTGGGCGCAGGCGCTGGTGTCACAGGCATGGGCGGCCGGACGCTTCGGCAAGGGCAGGCTCGATGGCCATCTGGACATACGCGCGCCGACCCACGGGCCGCTTCGGGTCAGTGGACCGCTTGCGCTGTCGGGCGTCGCGTTCGACACCGCGGACGGTCTGACGGCCGGCGAAAATGTCTCGGCGCAGGTCACCCTCGATGCGACCTTCGGCGCCGCCACCAGCTTCGCGATCGACGGCGCACTGCTCGGCGGCGACCTGCTTTTCGGCAACGCCTACCTCGCGCTGCAGCAGCGGCGGATCGACGTCGGGCTGACCGCGGTCCAGGAGGACAACGGTTGGCAGCTGTCGCGGATGCGCTGGAACGATCGCGGCCTCCTTTCCGCGGAAGGCAGCGCGGCGCTGGGCGCGGACGGGACCCTGCGCTCGCTGGACGTGCACGCGCGCAGCGACGATCTCGCGCCGATGCGCGACGGGTATCTCACAGGCTTCCTCGGGCTCGCCGGGCTGGCGGACCTGCAACTGCGCGGCGCGGCCGACCTGCGGCTGCGCATGGACGAAGGCACGGTGCATGAAGCGGCGTTCGTGCCGCACGACGTGTCCATCGACGACCCGCGCGGGCGGTTCGATTTCGCCGGTCTCGAAGGCGACGTGCGGTTCTCGCGCGACGAGCGGCTGGACAGCGAACTGCGCTGGAACGGCGGCCGGCTGCACGGGCTCGCGTTCGGCGCCGCCACGCTGCCGTTCGTCAGCGATGGCGGCGAACTGCGGCTTCGCGGGACGTCGCACATGGCGATGCTCGGCGGCACCGTGGCGATCAACGATCTGCACCTGCGGCCTCCGGCGGAGGGGGAGGGCCTCCAGATCCGCTTCGGCCTGGACCTGGACCGGCTGGACATCGCGCAGTTGTCGCAGGCGCTGGGCTGGCCGCCGTTCACCGGCGAACTCACCGGGCACATTCCCGAGGCGCGTTACGCGCAGGACCGGCTCGATTTCGAGGGCGGCCTGTCGGTGCAGTTGTTCGGCGGCACCGTGCAGGTGTCGTCGTTGGCGATGGAGCGGCCGTTCGGCGTCGCGCCGACACTGTCGTCGGACATCGCCTTCGAGGACATCGACCTGCAGTCGCTGACCGGGGTGCTCGGCTTCGGCGAGATCACCGGCAAGCTCGATGGCCGTTTCGATCGGCTGCGGCTGGTCGACTGGGAGCCGGTGGCGTTCGAGGCGGCCATCGCGACGGACGCGGACGCCGCGCGCCGGGCCGGGGTGCGCCAGCGCATCAGCCAGCGCGCCGTGCAGGACCTGTCGAGCGTGTCGGACGCGTCCTTCGTCAGCACGCTGCAGGCGCAGCTCATCGGGCTGTTCGACGATTTCGGCTATCGGCGCATCGGGTTGTCGTGTTATCTCGGCGACCAGGTTTGCCGGATGAGCGGGCTGGGTTCAGCGGGCAACGGCTTCAATATCGTCGAGGGTTCCGGCCTGCCGCGGCTCACGGTGGTGGGATTCAACCGCGACGTCGACTGGCCGACCCTGCTGGAGCGACTGAAGGCCGCCAGCACCGGCGACGTGAAGCCGGTCTTCGACTAGGACTCGTTGCACGTCATGGGCTTCGGGTAAGTTTCGCAGCATCGCGCCCGGCCTGGCCGCGCGCGCTGCCGCATCGGATCAACAGGAGAAAATCGTCATGCGTCGTTGGATGGGCGTTCCACTTGCGGCGGTCGCGCTGACCGCCTGCGTCACGATCAACGTGTACTTCCCGGCCGCGGAAGCGAAGGAAGCGGCGCGCGAATTCGTCGAGAAGGTCATCGGCGACGAGGCCGAAGCGGCGCCGAAGCCGCAGGACAAGCCCGGCGGGCAGAGCGCCTACGTGCCGGCGACGCAGCGCTCGCTGGCCTCGCGCATCGACCTGGCTTCGATCGATGTGTGGTCGCTGGTCGGCATCGGCACCGCGCACGCGCAGGGGCAGCCGGACATCACCATCAAGACGCCGGCCATCCAGGCCATCCAGACGCGCATGGCGCAGCGCTTCGACTCGCAGCTGAAGGCGCAGTTCGAATCCGGCGCGCTGGGCATCGCCAACGACGGCACCATCGACGTGCGCGACGCGTCCAGGATCCCGCTGCCGCAGCGCGTGGCCGTCAACCAGGCCGTCGCCGATCAGAACCGGGATGCGCGCGCGGTGTATCGCGAGATCGCGGTCGCCAACGATCACCCCGAGTGGGAGCAGCAGATCCGTGCCGTGTTCGCGCGCCAGTGGGTCGACAGCGCACGCCCGGGCTGGTGGGTGCAGGACGCCAGCGGCGGCTGGCGCCAGAAGTGACGTAAGGACCTGGGCTACGCCTCTTCACCTGTCGCAGGGATGAGGAGGCGCGTTCCGGGTCGGCGCCGAACTCGCTGCGACGACCACCTCGTTCGTCGCACCGCTGCCATCCGTGGCGCGGCGCCTGGTTCGATGAACGCCCGCCCAGCCCACCGTGGCTGGGCGTTCGGCAGGCACGCGGCAGTGCCGCCAGGCGCCCGGCCTCACCCGATCTGCGACAATACGCGGCCCTGTTGAGCAGTACCGCTAGCCACTGTGGCCCGCATCGATCAGACCCCCTTCGAAGTTTCCATCACCGACCTGACCCATGACGGCCGCGGCGTTGCCCGCCGGGCCGACGGCAAGACCGTGTTCGTCGCCGGCGCATTGCCCGGCGAACGCGTCATGGCGTCGCAGACCGGTCGCCATCGCAGTTTCGACGAAGCGAAAACCGTCGAAGTCCTCGAAGCCGCTTCCGAACGCGTCGACCCGCGCTGCGCGCACTTCGGCGTGTGCAGCGGCTGCGCCCTGCAGCACTACGACGAGGAGCGCCAGATCCTCGCCAAGCAGCGCGTGCTGATGGAGAACTTCGAGCGCATCGGCCACGTCCAGCCCGAACGCATCCTGCCGCCGCTGGTCGACACCTCGTGGGGTTACCGCCGCAAGGGCCGCTTCTCGGTGCGCCGCGTCGAGAAGAAGGACAAGACGCTGGTCGGTTTCCGCGAAACCGATCCGCGCTTCGTCGCCGACATCCGCGAATGCCACACGGTCATGCCGCAGATCGCCTCGAAGCTGCCCGAACTGGCCGCGCTGGTGGACGGCATGCAGGCGCGGCGCGAAATCCCGCAGATCGAATTCATCGCAGGCGACGTCCAAGGCGGTTCCAGCGGCGACGCCTTCAGCGGCGTCGCACTGACGATCCGCCACCTGACGCCGCTCAGCGACGCCGATCGCGATGCGCTGGTCGCATTCGGCCAGGCGCACGGGTTCGCGATCTTCCTGCAGCCCGGCGGTCTGGACACCGTGCATCCGCTGTGGCCGCAGTCGCCGAAGCTCGCCTTCTCGCTGCCGCAGTGGAACCTCGAATTCCTGTTCCGTCCGCTCGACTTCATCCAGGTCAACGCCGGCCTCAACGGCAAGATGATCCAGCTCGCGCTCGACCTGCTCGATCCCAAGCCCGACGACCGCGTGCTCGATCTGTTCGCGGGCCTGGGAAACTTCACCCTGCCCCTGGCGCGCCAGGTGCGCGAAGTGGTCGGCGTGGAAGGCGAGGCGGGGCTGGTGCGCCGCGCGCGCGAGAACGCCGCGCACAACGGCATCGCCAATGCGCAATTCCATGCGGCCGACCTGGCGAAGGACCTCTCCGGCGAACCGTGGATGAAGGAGCGCTTCGACAAGCTGCTGCTCGACCCGCCGCGTTCCGGTGCGGACGTCGTGCTCGCGCAGCTGCCGTTGAAGCAGTTCGACCGCATCGTCTACGTCAGTTGTCATCCGGCGTCGCTCGCACGCGATGCGGGCTTCCTGGTGAAGGAGCGCGGCTGGAAACTCAAGGCCGCCGGCGTGATGGACATGTTCCCGCACACGGCGCACGTGGAATCGATCGCGCTGTTCGAGCGGGCGTGATGCGCGGTACGCGATGTGTTGATCGAAGGTTCGGGACTCGCGAAAGCGGCGCGCTGATGTCTCCCGTGCCGACGCCCGCGTTCCCGTAACTTCATGCCCGCATCCCGAACTCCAGACTTCAAATCCCCGAATCCAACCTGCCATGGCCCTCGAAATCGAACGCAAATTCCTGGTCACCGGCGACGGCTGGCGCGCGGCCGCGCATGACGTCGTCCCGATGGCGCAGGGCTACATCAATGACCAGAAGGCGATGGACGAGGGCGCGATGAAAGCCTCGGTGCGCGTGCGCATCGCCGGCGAAGCGGCCTTCCTCAACCTCAAGTCGCGCGAGCTCGGCCATACGCGCCAGGAGTTCGACTACGCGATCCCGGTCGCCGACGCACGCGAGTTGCTCGCGCTGTGCGTGGGCGGGCTGGTCGACAAGCGCCGCCACTACGTTCGGCACGAAGGCCATCTGTGGGAGGTCGACGAATTCCTCGGCGACAACGCGGGGCTGGTGGTGGCGGAGATCGAACTGTCCAGCGCCGACGAACCCTTCGCGCGCCCGGACTGGATCGGCCCCGAGGTCACCGAATCCTCGCGCTACTACAACCTCGCGCTCGCCACGCGCCCCTACGCGCAGTGGACCGCGGACGAGCGCGCCGGCCGGATCGCCTGATCCGCGTTGCGTCGGCCGTTCGCGCCCCCACATCGCCTTCATGGACAACACGCCCTTGCGCATCGACATCTGGTCCGACGTGGTCTGCCCCTGGTGCTGGATCGGAAAGCACCGCCTGCGCGAAGCCCTCGCGCAACTGGGCGAGAAGGGCCGCACGGCCGACATCCACTGGCACGCGTTCCAGCTCGATCCGGAGTCCGACGAGACGCCCGTGCCGCTGCGCGAGGCGTACGAGAAGAAATTCGGCGGCGCGCAGCGGACCGAGCAGATCCTGTCGCAGACGCAGGCCACCGGGCGCGCCGAGGGCCTGCCGTTCGATTTCGACCGGGGCCAGGTCCGCGTGAGCACGCTCAAGGCGCACCGCCTGATCTGGCTGGCCGGGCGCGAAGGCGACGCGGACAAGGTCGGCGAGGCGCTGTTCCGGGCGCACTTCGCGCAGGGTCGCAATCTGGCAGACGTGCAGACGCTGATCGATGCCGGCGCCGAAGGCGGGCTCCCCGAAGCGCGCGTGCGCGCCATGCTCGCATCCGACGAAGGCATCGCCGAAGTCCGCGCGCAACTCGCGCAGGCGCACGCGCTGGGCATCCAGGCGGTGCCGACGTTCGTCTTCGACGGGCGCCTGGCCGTGCAGGGCGCGCAGACGCCGGACGTGTTCGCGCAGGTGTTCGAACGACTGGGGCTCCCCTCCCAGCCGCCGGGCGAGCAGGCCGCAGGCGACGCCTGCGGGCCGGACGGTTGCACGGTCTGAGCGGTCGTCTGACGCCGCCTTCACGCCCGTCGCGCGCGTCCGGATGCCCCGTTGGGGCATCTGCGCGACAATGCGGGCCCGCGCGCACGGCGCGGCCCCTCACATCCATCCCGGAGTGTTCCGCATGCTCGTGATCGGCGTGGCCGGTACCGAACTCACCGCGCAGGAGCGCGACTGGCTGCAGCACGACGCCTGCGCCGGCGTGATCCTGTTCAGCCGCAACTTCGCGTCCAAGGCGCAGGTCAGCGAACTGTCGGCGTCCATCCGCGAATCGGCGCCGCGCCCGCAACTGGTGTGCGTCGACCAGGAGGGCGGACGCGTGCAGCGCTTCCGCGACGGGTACAGCGCGTTGCCGCCGCTGGACGGGTTCGGCCGGCGTTACTCGGCCGATCCCGCGGGCGCGCTCAAGCTCGCCGAGGAACACGCCTGGCTGATGGCGAAGGAAGTGCTCGCCAGCGGTGTCGACCTCAGCTTCGCGCCGGTCGCCGATCTCGGCCGCGGCAATCTCGCCATCGGCAACCGCGCCTTCGCGGAAGATCCGGCGGTCGTCGCCGAATTCACCCGCGCCTACATTCGCGGCATGCACGCCGCCGGGATGCCCGCCACGCTCAAGCACTTCCCGGGACACGGCTCGGTGCAGGCCGACACGCACTTCAACGAGGCGGTCGATCCGCGTTCGCTGGACGAACTGCGCCAGAACGATCTGGTGCCCTTCGTGGCCGGCATCGAGGCGAAGGCCGATGCGGTGATGATGGCGCACGTGAAATACCCGGCGGTCTCGCCCGAGCCGGCCGGGTATTCCAGGCGCTGGATCGACGAGATCCTGCGCGGCGAGCTGCATTTCCGCGGCGTGGTGTTCACCGACGACATCGGCATGAAGGCCGGCGACCACCCGGGCGGCGTGAAGGGGCGCATCGACGCGCACTACGACGCCGGCTGCGACGCGATACTCGTCTGCCACCCGCAGCTGGTGGAGGACGCGCTGGCGGCCGTCGAAGGCCGCAAGCTCAACACGATGGCGCTCGCCGGCCTGATCGGCCGCGGTGCCCTGGGATGGGACGGGTTGCTGGCCGACGCACGCTACGGCGCCGCCCGCAACCGGCAGGAAGGACTGGCTTGATGGAAACCATGGCGAACACGCACGACCTGGCCGCGGCACTGGCCAATTCGGATCTTCTTCTCGACCGCGCGACGCTGGAGCAGGCGATCGCGCGCATGGCACGCGACATCGATGCCGACTACACCGCCGACGACGTGCCGGTGTACCTGACCGTCATGCACGGTGGGTTGCCGTTCGCCGCGCAGCTGGCGATGGAGCTGGGCGCGCTCGGGCAGGACCTGGAGTTCGACTATCTCCACGCGACGCGCTACCGCGGCGAGACCTCGGGCGGCGAACTGGTGTGGAAGCACCGCCCGGCGACGCCGCTGAAGGGCCGACGCGTGCTGCTGGCCGACGACATCCTCGACGAGGGCCACACGCTGGCCGCCATCCGCGACTGGTGCGTGGAGCAGGGCGCGCGCGACGTGCGCATCGCCGCGCTCGCGGTGAAGAAGCACGATCGCTGCGTCGCAGGCATCTGCGCCGATTACGTCGGCGTCGACGTGCCGGACCGCTACGTGTTCGGTTACGGCATGGACTACCACGAGCAGGGCCGCAACCTGCCGGCGATCTACGCACTGAAGGATTGAAGCGATGAGCGACCCGATCGCACTGGCCGTCATCGGCGGAACCGGGCTCTACAAGCTCGCCGACCTGCAGGACGTGCGGACCGTGCAGCCGGACACGCGCTTCGGCGCTGCGTCCGGGCCGATCCGCATCGGCACGCTGGGCGGGCACACCGTCGCGTTCCTGGCGCGCCACGGCGAAGGGCATTCGCTCCCGCCGCACAAGATCAACTACCGCGCCAACCTCGCCGCGCTGCAGTCGCTCGGCGCGACGCGCGTGCTCGCGCTGAACACGGTGGGCGGCATCACCGAGCGCTTCGGTCCGCGCGTGCTGGCGTGCCCGGACCAGCTGATCGACTACACCTGGGGCCGCATCTCCACGATCTGCGAAGAGCCAGGCACCGAGGTGTTGCATGTGGATTTCGGCGAGCCGTACACCCGCTCGCTGCGCGAGGCGGTGATCGATGCCGCCGGTCGCGCCGGCGTGGCGCTGGTCGCCGACGGCTGCTACGGCGCCACGCAGGGGCCCCGTCTGGAAACCCGCGCGGAGATCGCCCGCCTGCGGCGCGACGGCTGCGACCTGGTCGGCATGACCGGCATGCCCGAAGCCGGCCTCGCGCGCGAACTGGGCCTGGAGTACGCCTGCCTGGCCATCGTCGCGAACTGGGCGGCCGGTGCGGGCCCCGACCCCGACGAGGTGATCACCCTGCAGGACGTCCTCGACAACGTCGCCGCCGCCTCGTCGGGCCTGCCGCGCCTCCTGTCGGCCCTGTTGGAGACCCGTGCCACAAGATGATTGTCAAGCCGGCATTCAGTTTGCATACTCGCCGAGCGCTCCGGATCGCATCCGCGACGGTGCGCGACTCGCATCCAGCATGAGGTTGACAAGGACATGCAGTACGGCACCGTGAAGTGGTTCAACGACGCCAAGGGCTTCGGGTTCATTTCCCCCGAAGACGGCAGCGCAGATGTGTTCGCGCACTTCTCCGCGATCAACGCCAAGGGCTTCCGCAGCCTGCAGGAAGGCCAGCGCGTGAGCTACGAGCTGACCCAGGGCCCGAAGGGCGCCCAGGCGTCCAACATCAACGTGGTCGCGTGATCCTTCGGGAATCACGCCATATCGCGTTACAGGGCCCCGCACTCGCGGGGCCTTTTTTTGGTCCGGCGGCCAGCCTCGGCGGAACTTGCGTCCGCGTCGACCGCACGGTGCCGGCACGCTGAAGCTGCGGCATGACGCGTCAGGGATCGACATTGCGCATCGCGATCATCGGGTACGGAACGGCCGGCCAAGCCGCCGCGCTGCTGTTCACGCGCGACGGGCACGACGTGGACGTCTTCGAACGCGCACCGGAACTCGGGCCGGTGGGCGCGGGGTTCCTGCTCCAGCCGACCGGGTTGGCGGTGCTGTGGGAACTGGGCCTGCTGGACGACGCGCTCGCGCACGGCGCGCGCATCCACCGCCTGTACGGCGAAACCGCCGGCGGTCGCGCCGTGATGGACATGCGCTATCGCGAGCTCGCGTCGCATTTCTTCGGCCTGGGCATGCAGCGCGGCGCGTTGTTCGGTCTGCTCGACCGCGCCTGGAACGAAGGGCGCCGGGTGCATTGCGGGCGGCGGATCGTGGAAGTGGACGGCGAGCGCGGCGTGCTGCGCGACGAACAGGGCGAAACGCATGGCGCGTTCGATCTGGTCATCGTCGCCGATGGCGCGGCGTCGCTGTTGCGCGGGACGATCGCGCCACCGGCCCTCGACCGGCCATACCCATGGGGCGCGCAGTGGTGCCTGGTCGCGCAGGAGGCGTGGCCGTTCGGCGATGAACTTCGCCAGCGCTACGTGGGCGCGCGCCGCATGGCCGGCATGCTGCCGGTGGGTACGCGGCCGGGCGATCCGGTTCCGCGCCTGAGTTTCTTCTGGAGCCTGCCGATCGCCGAGCTGCCCCTCGCCGGCACGGACGAGTCCGCCTGGCGTGGCGACGTCGCCGCGGTGTGGCCCCAAGCGGCCGAACGCCTGCGCGACACGCCCGTTCCCTCGGGCCTGGCGCAGGCGCGGTATCGCGACACCGTCCAACGCTGCTGGTCCCGCGGACGGGCGGTGCTGATGGGCGACGCCGCGCATGCGATGAGCCCCCAGCTGGGGCAGGGCGTGAACATGGCGCTGGCCGATGCGCTCGCGCTTCGCGATGCCGTGCGCGTGCACGCGCGCCTGGAGGATGCCTTCGCCGCTTACGAGCGTCGCCGTCGGAACCATCTGGGCATCTACCACTTCTGGAGCCGCTGGCTGACGCCCTTGTTCCAGTCCGAACGCGACCGGCTCGCCGCATGGCGCGATCGCGTCTTCCATCCGATGTCGCGGCTGCCCGGAGGACGTGGGCAGATGCTGCGCGTGCTGACCGGAACGCGGCGCGGCTGGCTGGGGACGTACCCGCTCGACGCCGGCTTCCTCGCGGCCCTGGCCGAACGTGCGCCAAACGCGCCCGGCCGACTGGCCGGTGAAAACGCGTAGGCGACGGTACGCTGCCTAGAATCGATCCGCCCCGCGCATCCCGTCGCCATCCCTGCCGGAGCCGCAGATGGACCCGCTGCCGCCGTTCGCAACGCACCGCGTGGAAAACCAGCCGCCCGAGTTCGCGCCGCGCGATCTGTGGCTGGACGACGCCGCCCTGCGCGAGGCGGTCGTGCGCGAAGGCGGCGGCGACTTCGCCGAAACGCTCGCCACGTACGGCGCGCTGGCGGGCGACGAACTGTACCGGCTGAGTTTCGATGCGCACCGCGATCGGCCGCGCCTGCGCACGCACGACCGCTTCGGCCAGCGCATCGACCTGGTCGAGTTCCATCCCAATTACCACCGCATCATGCAGGCGGCGATCGAGCACGGCGTCGCCGGGCTGTCCTGGACGCAACCGCGGCCCGGCGCGCACGTCGCACGCGCCGCGCTCAGCTATCTGCATCACCAGGTCGAACCCGGGACGAGTTGCCCGCTGACGATGACGCACGCGGCCGTGCCGGTGCTGCGGCACGCGTCGGGACTGACCGGCTGGGAAGGCAAGGCGACTTCGCCGTTCTACGACCCGCGCGACATCGCCTGCGAGCAGAAGCTGGGCATCACGATCGGCATGGGCATGACGGAGAAGCAGGGCGGTAGCGACGTGCGCGCGAACCGCACGGTCGCCACGGCGCTTTCCGGCGAGAACGAATACCGCCTGGTCGGGCACAAATGGTTCTTCTCCGCGCCGATGTCCGACGCCTTCCTGGTGCTCGCGCAGGCAACCGGCGGCCTGACCTGTTTCCTGCTCCCGCGCTGGACGCCGGACGGCCAGAAGAACGCCTTCGCGCTGATGCGGCTGAAGGACAAGCTCGGCGATTGGTCCAATGCGTCTTCCGAAGTGGAATTCATGGACGCATGGGCGTACCGCATCGGCGAGGAAGGCCGCGGCGTCGCGACGATCATCGAAATGGTGATGCTCACTCGGCTGGACTGCATGCTGGGCGCTGCCGCCGAGATGCGCATGGCGCTCGCGCAGGCCATGCATCACGCGCACCATCGCGTCACCTTCGGCAAGCGCCTGGCCGACCACGCGCTGATGCGCAACGTGCTGGCGGACCTGTCCATCGAAGCCGAGGCTGCGCTCGTGCTGGCGATGCGTGTCGCACGCGCGGTCGATCGCGCCCCGTACGACGCACAGGAAGCGGCCTTCGCGCGAATCGCCACCGCCGTGGGCAAGTACTGGATTTGTCGTCGCGCGCCGGGGTTCGTCAACGAAGCGCAGGAATGCCTCGGCGGCGCGGGTTACATCGAAGAATCCATGCTGCCCCGGCTCTACCGGCAGGCGCCGCTGAATTCGATCTGGGAAGGCAGCGGCAACATCCAGTGCCTGGATGTGCTGCGCGCCCTGCAGCGCGAGCCGCACACCGGTCGCGCGCTGCTCGCCGAACTGGACGCCGCGCTGCAACTCGATCCGGATCTGGACGAGGAGATCGCCGAGCTGCGCCCGGTGCTCGAAGGCCGATCCGCGCCCGGCGAAGTGGAGGCGCGGCGCTGGGTGGAAGCGATGGCGCTCGCGTTGCAGGCAAGCCTGCTGCTGCGCAATGGCAGCCCGATGGCGGCGGCATTCTGCGCCACGCGCATCGGCGGCGATCACGGCAACGCATACGGCACGCTGCCGCGGGATTTCGAGCTGGGCGCGTTGATCGGCAGGGCGTGGAGCGCCTGACGCTCTTCGCCGCACAGTTCACGTCCGAGGCGATACGCGTCGCGATCGGAGCCAGATGAGGGTTCGCATCGGCTGCACGACCGAAGCGATCGTTCGCGTCAATCCAGGAACTGCAGCTTTGCCAGTTCGGCGTACAAGCCGCCCTGCGCCAGCAACTGCTCGTGCGTGCCTTCGGCGATGATGCGGCCACGGTCCATCACGACGATGCGATCGGCCTTGAGCACGGTCGCCAGGCGGTGCGCGATGACCAGCGTCGTGCGGCCCTCCATCAGCGTCTCCAGCGCCTGCTGCACGGCTCGTTCGCTCTGCGCGTCGAGCGCACTGGTCGCCTCGTCCAGCAGCAGGATCGGTGCGTCCTTGAGCAGCGCCCGCGCGATGGCGATGCGCTGCTGCTGTCCACCGGAGAGCCGCGCGCCACGCTCGCCCAGTTCGGTGTCGAGCCGTTCGGGCAGCGCGGCGATGAAATCCGCTGCGTGCGCGGCCTCGACGGCATGTTCGACTTCGGCGTCCGTCGCCTTGAGGCGACCATAGCGGATGTTGTCGCGCGCGCTGGCGGCGAAGATCGTCGGCTGTTGCGGCACCAGCGCGATGGCCTCGCGCAGCTCGGCCAGGTCGAGCTGGCGCACGTCGGTGCCGTCCACGCGGACCGAGCCGGACTGCGGATCGTGGAAGCGCAGCAGCATCGAAAACACGGTGCTCTTGCCGGCACCGGACGGACCGACGAGCGCGACCGTTTCGCCGGGGCGCACGTGCAGGTCGAATGACTCCAGCGCGGGGGCGTCGGGGCGCAGCGGGTAGTGGAAACTCACGCGCTCGAACGCCAGCTCGCCGCGAACCGGTTTGGCGAGCGCAACCGGTGCGGCAGGCGACCGGACCGCGGCGGTTTCGACCAACAGCTCGCTGATGCGGCCCATGCCGCCGGCGGCGCGCTGCAGCTCGTTCCAGACCTCGGCGAGCGCGCCCACCGAGCCGCCGCCGATCATCGCGTACAGCATGAACTGGCCCAGCGTGCCGGCGGTCATGCGGTTGGCGACGACGTCGTGCGCGCCCGACCACAGCACCAGCGTGATCGCGCCGAAGATCAGCACGATGGCGATCGCGGTGACCCACGATTGCGCCTGGATGCGCCGCCGCGCGGTCGCGACCGCTTCGGTCAGCGCGGCGCCGAAGCGCGCCCGTTCGTAGGGCTCGCGTGCGTGTGCCTGCACGGTGCGGATCGCGCCCAGCGTTTCGTTGGCCAGCGTGTTGGCGTCGGCCACGCGATCCTGGCTGACGCGCGACATTTTCTTCAGGCGTCGTCCGCCGACGACGATCGGCAACACCGCGAGCGGGATGCCCACCAATGCGAACGCTGCCAGCCGTGGCGAGGTGACGAACAGCATCGCGAGGCTGCCGACGACCGTGACCGTGCTGCGCAGCGCGACCGACATGCTCGAACCCACGACGCTGCGCAGCAGCTCGGCGTCGGCGGTCAGGCGCGAGACGAGTTCGCCGCTGCGATTGCGGTCGTGGAAACCGGCATCGAGCGCGATCAGGTGCGAGTAGAGGCGTTCGCGAAGATCGGCGACCACGCGTTCGCCCAGCAGCGAGACGAAGAAGAAGCGCGCCGCCGTTGCCAGTGCCAGCGCGACGGCGACGGCGAACAGCAGCAGGAACGCGCGGTCGATCGCCGCGCCTCCGCCCTGCGCGAAGCCCTGGTCGATCATCGTGCGGACGGCGACGGGGAGGCTGAGCGTGGCCGCGCTGGAGGCCGCGAGCGCGATCAGCCACGCGACGAACAGCGTCCGATGGCGGCGTACGAACGGCCACAGCGTGCGCAGGCTGCCGATCGGGGCTTTGGCGGTGGAGGCGTCGGTCATCGAAAGGCCAGTATGCGGGCGGCGGCTGAAGTGCGGAACGCGGCACGGACCGCGAGCGGGTGTCGGACGTTTCTGCGTTCGATCCGGGCGGGTACGGCTTCAGACCTCGGAGAAACGCACCCGATCACGGGTGGCGTCGCGCAGGCGGGCTTTCAAGGCGTCCACGCGATCGGCCGGAAGCCGCACATGCAGGCGCGCTCCGTCGGCATCGAAGCGCTCGTCGAGCTTGTGCGCGTCGAACTGCGCGACCAGCGCATGCACCGTGCCGGTTTCGGCGAAGGGATAGGCGAGGGCGAATTCGGCGAACACGATCAACTCGCGTCGCGGCGCGAGGCGGAGGCATTCGGCCGCGCTGCCGCCGTACGCGCGCACCAGGCCGCCGGCGCCGAGCTTGATGCCGCCGAACCACCGCGTCACCACCGCCACCACGCCGTCGAGTCCCTGACCGTCGATGGCGGCGAGGATGGGGCGGCCGGCCGTGCCGGCGGGCTCGCCGTCGTCGTTGAAGCGGTATTCGGCGCCGATGCGATACGCCCAGCAGTTGTGCGTCGCGGCCGGATCGCCGACCCGGGCGACGAAGGCCAGCGCGTCCGCAGGCGTTTCGACCGGCGCGGCATTCACCAGGAAACGGCTGTGCTTGACCTCGAGCAGGTGCGAGGTCGGGGCGGCCAGCGTGCTGCTCATCGGGTGGTGGCGGGCCGGGCGAGCGCGCGCAGATCGTTCGGCAGGCGTACGCGCGGATGCGTCTTGCGGAACAGCGACAGGCTCGCGCGCGCGCCGTCCTCGTCGCCGGCGGCGCGACGGTCGCGAATGCGCTCCAGCCATTCGGCAGGCGCGAGCCGCGCGTCTTCGGCGACAGGCGTCGCGGCGAGGCGGTCCGCCGGCGTGATCCGGCTGCCGGTGACTTCGATGCGGTCGAGCGTCGTGCCCGATCCGGCTTCGGCCGGCGCAGGTGCCGCCGCGGCAACCGGTGCAGCCGATGCGGTGTCGGCGAGCGCGCGCTTGGCCGCGACCGCCTGCTCTTCGCTGCGCTGCTGGCGGGCGCGGGCCAGTTCGAACGCCTCGGTCCTTTCCGCTTCCGAATACGCCTGGCTGACGGCCGGCGCGGCCGGCGCCGCCGCAGGGGCGGTGAACGCATCGGACGTGCGTGGGTCGGCCGGTGTCGGCCGGCCCGCGATCGGGTGCTCGTCCGGACCGACCGTGGCCATGCGGGCCACCGCGTCGACCGGCACGTCTTCCGGCACGGGTGCCGGCGCCGCGGCCGGGGCCGGCGATGCCTTTCGCTGCGCCGCGGGCGGTGCGCTCGCCAGGACTGGCGCGCTCGGCGCCTTCGCCGGCGTCGGCGCGTCGGCGCTGGGCGGCGGCGGTGCGACGACCTTCCGCTCGCGTTGCACGATCTGTGCGTCGACGACGAGGCCTTCGCCTTCGCCGCGCGGGGCCCGGGGAGCGGGATCGGCCGGACGCAGCTGCCACACCGTGCCGATGACGAGCACGAGTGCGGCCGCCATGCCGACGCCGGTGATCAGGCTGCCCGGGATCGCGCTCAGCCCCAGCCAACGGCGGTCGGGGCGACCCGGGGCGACGGCGGCGTGCGCGGCGGCGAGGATCTTCGCGTCCAGCGCCGGCGACGGCCCGTCGTGCGGTCCCAGACGCGCCAGGCGGTCGGCCAGCGCGCGCTCTTCCGGACTCAGCGGTTCGTCGTCGAAGCGGTTCATTCGTTCAATCTCGCGCGCAGCTTGTCCATCGCATAGCGAAGCCGCGATTTGACGGTTTCCCGGCCGACGCCGGTGATCGCGCCGATTTCCTCCAGGCTCAGTTCCTGCTCCAGGCGCAGCAGCACGACTTCGCGCTGCTCGTCTGGCAGGTCCTCGATCGCCCGTTGCAGGCGGCGGCGCTGTTCGAACTCCGACAGCTCGCGCTCCGGATTGCCCGGGTCCGGCACGCGTGCGGCGCGCTCGTCGGCGTCGTCCGGTGCCGCGGGGCGATGCTTGAGCCCGCGCCAGTAATCGTTCAAGCGATTGTGGGCGATGCGGAAGAGCCAGGTCCTGAACGCGGCGTCGGGTTTCCAGCCCTGGCGCGCGGCGATCACGCGCTGCCAGACGTCCTGGAAGAACTCGTCCGCGAGCGCGGAATCGCGCAACTGCCGCAACAAGAAGCGGTACAGCGGGCCCCGATGGCGCGCATAGAGCAGCTCGAACGACGCCGCGTCGCCGGCCGCCCAGGCCAGCATCAGCACATCGTCGTCGGTGTCCGCGCCCGCATTCATGCGCGGCAGGGTACGGGGTGAGGGCGCCGGCGGGAAGTCGCACGTCGCGAGCCCGCAGCCGGCGAGCGCCCGGATCGAGAGGTTCATATTCAGACGAACGGGTCGCAGTTCCGGAAGGGGTTGAGCACGCGGGCGAATTGCCGCGTTATCCTGCTCCGTCCGCCCAGGGGTTCTTCCGCTGTGTCCACTCGTCCCAGGCCCAAGGCCGTGAGAATCGTCGACGCCCGCAGCGGGCGCGACGTGCTCGCGGACACGCTGCAGGAAGCCCTGCCGCCCGGGTCGGAGGTCGCCGTGCTGTGGCGCGACGGGTACGGCGGCGTGGCCGGTTCGGCGTCGCCCGGGGCCAGTTCGTCG
This sequence comes from Lysobacter arvi, assembly GCA_031216755.1. Lineage (GTDB taxonomy): Bacteria > Pseudomonadota > Gammaproteobacteria > Xanthomonadales > Xanthomonadaceae > Lysobacter_J > Lysobacter_J arvi. The sequence goes on from JARUHG010000001.1 coordinate 54,791, forward strand.
CTCGCGCATCGGGCCGAATCGCTCCTCACCCGCGACCCGCTCACCGTCCATTCCCAGCGCATCGAGGCCAGCTGGACCACCTCCGAAGGCGTGCGCGTGGGCCTGGCGGCGCAGCTGCCGTCCGCGCTGTCGGCCGAAACGCGGGAGATGTGGCTGGCGCTGGCACGCATCGTCATCGGTGCGCACCTGGTCGCGCTGCGCACGCTGGCGCGGGCCGAGTCGCTGGAGAAGTCCGAACGCCTGCAGCAGGCGTTGTTCGAGATCGCCGACCTGGCCGGTTCGGACCTGGAACTGGCCGACATGCTTCGCCGGATCCACACCGTCGTGGCCGGCCTGATGTACGCGGCCAACCTGTACATCGTGCTGTACGACGACGTGCGCGATTCGATGCGCTTCCTGTACTTCGCCGACCAGCGCGACACCTACGTCGCCGACCCGGAGCGCGACATTCCCGTCGACGAGATGCCCAACAGCGTGACGGTCGCGCTGCTGCGCCATGGCGAACCGCTGCAGGGTCCGTCGGCGGCGATCCGCGAACGCCTGGGCGTGCCGCGCGACATCCAGCACGGCCCGGACAGCGAAGACTGGCTCGGCGTGCCGATGCGCCGGGACGACCGCATCTGCGGCGCGATCGTCGTGCAAAGCTACGACCGCCCGGACGTCTACGGCGAAGAGGAACGCGCGCTGCTCGCGTTCGTCGCCCAGCACATCCTCACCGCGCTGGACCGTTTCCATGCGCGCGAGGAACTCGAGCGCCGCGTCGAGGAACGCACGCAGGCGCTGCAACTGAGCAACCGCGACCTGCAGGCCGAGATCATCGAGCGCCAGCGCGCCGAACGCCTGCAGCGTGCGTTGTTCCGCATCGCCGAGCTGTCGATCACCTCCGAGACGCTGGAGCGTTTCTACACGCAGGTGCACGACGTCGTCAGCGACCTGCTGTACGCGCGCAACTTCTACATCGCGCTGCTGACCGAAGACGGCGAGCGGCTGGAATTCCCGTATTCGATCGACGAACGCGACGCCGTGCGCGAGATGCGCAAGCTGACGTCGGGCCTGACGGAGTACGTCATCGCGCGCGGCCGTCCGCTGCTGGCCGATCGCAAGCGCATCGCCGCGCTCGAAGCGCAGGGGCTGGTGCGCAGCCGCGGTTCGCTCGCGCACTGCTGGCTCGGCGTGCCGCTGTTCCGCAACGAGTCGGTGGTCGGCGTGATCACGGTGCAGAGCTATTCGCCGGCGATCAACTTCAGCGTGCGCGACCAGGAATTGCTGACCTTCGTCGCGCACCACATTTCCATCGGCCTGGCGCGCAAGCAGTCGCAGGACCGCCTCGTCGCCGCGCATGCGGAGCTCGAGCAACGCGTGGAATCGCGCACGCGCGAGCTGGCGCAGGCCAACGCGGAACTGCTGTCGCAGATCGGCGAGCGCCTTCGCGTGGAGCAGCAGCTCACGCACCAGGCCACGCACGACGCCCTGACCGGACTGCCGAACCGCAGCCAGCTGCTCGACCGCCTCTCGCACGCCATCGCGCGCGCGCAGAGCGACTCGCAGCGCACCTTCGCGGTGCTGTTCCTCGATCTGGACCGCTTCAAGCTGGTCAACGATTCGGTGGGGCATTCGGCGGGCGACGAGCTGCTGATCGAGACCGGCCGGCGGATCGTCGACGCCGTGCGCATCGGCGACACCGTCGCGCGACTGGGCGGCGACGAGTACGCGATCCTGATCGAGGACATCGACGGGCCGCAGGTCGCCGAGGAACTCGCACAGCGCGTGCTGCGCGCGCTCGGCGAACCGTGCTGGATCGCCGGCCGCGAAGTGTTTCCGTCGGCGAGCCTGGGCATCGCGCTGTGGCATCCGCGCTATCGCACCGGCGCGGAACTGCTGCGCGACGCGGACGCGGCGATGTATCGCGCCAAGTCGTCCGGCCGCGATCGCTGCGCCGTGTTCGACGAGGCGATGCGCGAGGAGGCCGTGCGCATCCTCGACCTGGAAGCGGACCTGCGCCGCGCGATCAACGGCGACGGTTTCGTCGCGTTCTACCAGCCCATCGTGCGCCTGGACGACCAGCGCGTGATCGGCCATGAAGCGCTGCTGCGCTGGCGTCACGAACGCCGCGGGCTGCTCACGCCCAGCGAGTTCATCGGCGTGGGCGAGGACAGCGGGCTGATCGAGGAAGTGGACTGGATCCTGTACCGGCAGGTGATGGACGAACTCGCGCGCGGCGGCGAAGGCTACATCTCGGTGAACGTCTCGCCGCGGCATTTCCGTTCGTCCGACTTCGCCGACCGCCTGCTGCGCATGATCGACCAGGCCGGCGCGGACCCGCATCGCCTGCGCATCGAGATCACCGAAGTCGCGCTGCTCGACGACGTGCCGCGCGCGTTGCGCATGCTGCGTACGTTGCGCAGCCATGGCGTGCTCGCGCAGCTGGACGACTTCGGCACCGGCTTCTCGGCCCTGTCGTACCTGCATCGTTTCCCGATCGAGTGCCTGAAGATCGACCAGAGCTTCGTGTCGGGCCTGGTGGGCGACACGCAGCCGGAAAGCGTCGCGGTGGTGCGAGCGATCCAGGCGCTGGCCGGCACGCTGGGCATCCACACCATCGGCGAGGGCGTGGAGAACGAAGCCCAGCGCGCGACGCTGCGCGAGCTGGGCTGCACCTACGGCCAGGGCTATCTGTTCGGCTATCCGGCCGAGCGCCTGCGCGCGGCGCCGCTGAAGGTCGCCGTCACCGGCTGATTCCGCGCGGCGTTCGTTCGTCGCGCCTATCGACGAACCCCGACCCGTTCGTCCGACCCCGCCTGCTGTCGTGCGGCATCCATCAGCTGGATCATCTCCGCGCGTTCGCCGCGCGGGTCGTCGCCACGTGCGCCGCGCGCGGTGGCGATCATCGCGTCCCAGCCCCAGCCGTCCATGCGTTCGCCGCCGCGCAACGCGTCGGCGAAGCCGGCCACGGCGCTGGCGAAACGCAGCGATTCGCCCGGCGTGCGCGTGAGTTGCGAGGCGAGGATCGGCGCTTCGATCAGCCTGCTGGTGTCCTGGGCGGGAAGCTTGTAGCGCAGGCGCAAATGCGCGAGTTCGTTGCCGATCGCCAGGTCGGGTTTCACCACGTTCGCACCGCCGTACCGCAACGGCGCGATGCGTTGCGCGGACGATCCGGCCGGCGTGATTTCGTACAGCGCCGTGACCTGGTGGCCCGCGCCGATGTCGCCGGCGTCGACCTTGTCGTTGGCGAAATCCTCGCGCTGCAGCAGGCGGTTCTCGTAGCCGATCAGGCGGTACTCGGCGACGTGCGCCGGGTTGAACTCGACCTGGATCTTCACGTCGCGCGCGATGGTCAGCAACGTGCCGCCCATCTGCTGCACCAGCACCTTGCGTGCCTCGCGGACGCTGTCGATGTAGGCATGGTTGCCGTCGCCGACATCGGCCAGCCGTTCGGACAACGCGTCGTTGTAGTTGCCCGTGCCGAAACCGAGCGTCGTCAGCGCGATGCCGCTCTTTCGCTGGTCGGCGACCAGCGTTTCCAGCGCGTTCCGGTCGACCGTGCCGACATTGAAATCGCCGTCGGTGGCGAGGATGACGCGATTGGCGCCGCCTTCGACGAAGGCCTGCCTGGCCATCGCGTACGCGAGCGCGATGCCTTCGCCGCCGTTCGTGCTCCCGCCGGCCTCGAGGCGGTCGAGCGCGGCGAGGATCTCGCCATGGCGATCGCCCGGCGTCGGCGGAAGCACCAGGCCCGCGCTGCCGGCGTAGACGACCATCGACACGCGATCCTGCGCGCGCAACTGCGGCACGAGCTGGCGAAGCGCCTGCTTCACCAGCGGTAGCTTGTCCGGCTCGCCCATCGAGCCGGACGTGTCGATGAGGAACACCAGATTGGCCGGCGCGAGGTGGGCCTTCGGCACGTCGTAGCCCTTGATGCCGATCATCAGCACCTGGCGTTGCGGATTCCAAGGCGCGGGCGCCAGCTCGGTGGTCACGCGGAACGGCGTTTCGCGCGAGGCCGGCGCGGGATGGCCGTAGTCGAAGTAGTTGATGAACTCCTCGGCACGGACCGCGTCGCTCGGCGGCCGTTCGCCGTCGTTCAACATGCGGCGCACGTTGGCGTAGCTGCCGGTGTCCACGTCGATCGAGAACGTCGACACGGGTTGTTCGGATGCGCGCTGGACCGGATTGTCCGTGCGTTCGGCGTACTTCTCCGTGTTGGCCGGCCGCGTCGGCGCCATGCGCATCAGCATGCCCGGCGGAGGCGGCGCGGCCGGTGCAGGCGCGACTTCGCGCGCATAGGCGTCCTGGATCCGGTTCCCGGTGACTTGGATGCGGTCGAGCGTCGTGGAAGCGGCAGCGTCGGACGCGCTCTTGGCCTGTATGCGTGCGACGTTCTCCTGTTCGGCGCGCTCGCGTGCGGCGGCCTGTTCGACGGGTTCGGACGTGCTGCGGCAACCGGCGAGCGCCGCGATCACGGCGGCGCACAGCAGGGTGGACACGGGGGCGGTGCGGGTCATCGGCGAACTCCAGTGGTGGGTCGCCGTGGCAAACGCGCATCGGTGCGAAACGGGGTTGAGGCCGGCTCAGCCGACCGGATCGCGGATCACCAGCAGCCGCTGCTCGGTCATGTCGTCCATCGCGTAGCGGACGCCCTCGCGGCCGAGCCCGGACTGCTTCACGCCGCCATAGGGCATGTTGTCGACGCGGAAACTCGGCACGTCGCCGACGATGACGCCGCCGACTTCCAGGCGGTCCCAGGCGCGCATCGCGTGTTCCAGCCGTCCGGTGAACACGCCGGCCTGCAGGCCGAAGTCGCTGTCGTTGACGCGGTCCAGCGCCTGCTCGAAGTCGTCGAACGGCTCGATCAGCGCGACCGGCGCGAAGGCTTCCTTGCGGTAGAGGTCGGACCCGTGCGGCACGTTCTCCAGCAACGTGGCCGGGACCATGTTGCCTTCGCGCTCGCCGCCGGCGAGCCGCTTGGCGCCGCCCTTGCGCGCGGCGGCAATCCACGCCTCGATGCGCTGCGCCGCCTTCTCGTCGATCATCGGGCCGATGAAGGTGGATTCCTCGCGCGGGTCGCCCATGCGCAGTTGCGCCACTGCGGCCTTGAGCTTCTTGCGCAGGCGCTCGTACACCGCCGTATGCGCGTAGATCCGCTGCACGCTGATGCAGCTCTGGCCGCTCTGGTAATACGCGCCGAACACCAGCCGTTCGACGACGTGGTCCAGCGATGCGCCCGGGTCGTCGTCGACGATGCAGGCGGCGTTGCCGCCAAGTTCCAGCGTCACCTTCTTGCGCCCGGCGCGCGCCTTCAGGTCCCAGCCCACGAGGCCGCCGGTGAAACTCAGCAGCGCGACACGCTCGTCCTCGACCAGCTGCGCGGCATCCTCGTTGCTGCACGCGAGGATCGAGAACGCGCCTTTCGGGAGGTCCGTTTCGGCGAGGATCTCGCCGATGATCAGCGCGCCGATCGGCGTCTTTTCCGAAGGCTTCAGCACGAACGGGCAACCCGCGGCGATGGCCGGCGCGACTTTGTGCGCGACCAGGTTCAGCGGGAAGTTGAACGGCGTGATGAAGCCGCACAGTCCGACCGGCACGCGCTTGACCATGCCGCGATAGCCACGCGTTCGGGGCGAGATCTGCAGTTCGACGACCTCGCCGCCGGAGCGCGTGGCTTCACCGGCGGCGATGCGGAACGTGTCGATCAGCCGCGTCACCTCGCCGCGCGCGTCGCGGATCGGCTTGCCGGCTTCGATGCACAACGCCAGCGCGAGCTCGTCGAAGCGCTCGGTGAAACGCCGCACGCAATGTTCGAGTACGTCGCGTCGGGCGTCGGGCGGGAAGGCCGCCATCGCATCGCGCGCCTGGTAGCCGGCGACGATCGCCTTGCGCACCGCGGCGCCATCGGCCAGCGCCACGCGCGTCGCGCGTGTTCCGCTGTATTTGTCGAGGACGTCCAGGTCCGTGTTGGCCGCGACCGGGCGATTGGCGAGGTAGTAGGGGTAGCTCGACTTCAACCCCTTGCCGGCGCGCTGCTTCCTGTTCTTGGCCATGGCGGACTCCTGGAACGAAGACGCAAGGGTAGGCCAGCTGGCGTTACGCGTGGGTCCTCACGCGTCGCCGTCGTGCGACGCTACGCGCAGTGCGAGTTCGCCATCGGAAAGCCGCGCGGACAAACGGTCGCCCGGTGCCGCGTCGAGCACGCTGCGCACGACGCGTCCGTCCTCGTGCCGCAGGATGGAATAGCCGCGCGCGACGGTGGCCAGCGGGCTCACCGCTTCCAGCGAGCGCGCCAGCCCGCGCAGGTGCAGCGCCTCCTTCGAGAGCCGTCGCACGATGGCCGACTGCGGTCGCTGGGCTAGCGCGGCCAGGCGCTCGCGCAGGCGGACGATGCGCCGCTGCGGATGCGCCGCGCGCAACACCGCGTCGGCGTGTCGCAGATGCGCGCGTTCGCGTTCGATGCGCCGTTTCCAGGCGGCGTCGAGACGGCGCAGCGCGTCGGCCTGGCGGCGGCACAGCATGTCCAGCCGCGCGCGCGGGCGCAGGGCGTTGAGGCGGAGCGCGGCGCGATCGGCGCGTTGCATGGCCTGGCGCAGGCGCTGCAGTTGCAGGTTGCGAAGGCGCGCATCCAGCACGCGCAGGCGATGCAGCAGGTCCTCGCGATTGGGCACCAGCAGTTCGGCGGCGACCGACGGCGTCGGCGCGCGGACGTCAGCGGCGAAATCGCTGAGGCTGAAGTCGGTCTCGTGGCCCACTGCGGAGACGATGGGCACGGGCGATGCGGCGATCGCACGCGCCAGCCGCTCGTCGTTGAACGCCCACAGGTCTTCCAGCGAGCCGCCGCCGCGCGCGAGCACGATCACGTCGTAACGCTGCGCGGCGATGGCCTTGAGCAGCATCGCGGTGATCAGCGACGCCGCGCCTTCGCCCTGGACCGGCACGGGGAGGACATCGGCCTGCACCAGCGGGAAGCGCCGCGACAGCACGCTCAGGACGTCGCGCACCGCCGCGCCGCTGGGCGAGGTGATCACGCCGATCCGGCGCACGAAACATGGCAGCGGGCGCTTGCGTTCCGCATCGAACAGGCCCTCGGCGGCGAGCTTGGCCTTGAGCTCCTCGAAGGCGCGGCGCAGGGCGCCTTCGCCGGCTTCCTCAAGGTGGTCGAAGACCATCTGGTACTCGCCGCGCGCCTCGTACAGCGTGAGCCGTCCGCGGCCCAGCACGCGCAGGCCCTCGCGCGGGGTGAAGCGCAGCCAGCTGCTCTTGGGACGGAACATCGCGCACCGCACCTGCGCGCGCGCGTCCTTGATCGTGAAGTACAGGTGCCCGGACGACGGGCGCGAGACGTTGCCCAGTTCGCCCTCGACCCAGATCGAGGGAAAGGCGCCTTCCAGCAGGTCGCGCGCCAGCGTGTTCAGCTGGCTTGGCGTGAGCACCGTATCGGGGCGGCTGGCGTCGGCGAAGGAAGGCATGGCGGGGCCGTTCGATGGCCGGCCACGGTACCGCAGGCGGGGGCGCGGGTCACGTGATCGGCCACGTGAAGGCGGCGGTCGCCGCGGGCGGTGGCCTACAATAGGCGCATGAATTCGCATGCCCAGGCGCCCTGCGCGCATCCCGGTTTCGGCCCATTGCCGCGTCGCCTGACGACCGCGGTGAAGATCGGCGGCGTCGACGTCGGCGGCGGCCATCCGGTCGTCGTGCAGTCGATGACCAACACCGACACGGCCGACGTCGCCTCCACCACGAAGCAGGTCGCCGAACTCTGGCGCGCGGGCTCGGAGATGGTGCGCGTCACCGTCAACACGCCCGAAGCCGCGGCCGCCGTGCCGCGCATCGTCGACAAGCTGGCGATGATGGGCGTCAACGTGCCGATCATCGGCGACTTCCACTACAACGGGCACCAGCTGCTCACCGCCGAGCCGGCCTGTGCCGAGGCGCTGGCGAAGTACCGCATCAACCCGGGCAACGTCGGGTTCGGCAAGAAGAAGGACAGCCAGTTCGCGACGCTGATCGAGCTGGCGATCCGCTACGACAAGCCGGTGCGCATCGGTGCGAACTGGGGATCGCTCGACCAGGCGCTCGCCGCGCAGCTGATGGACGAAAACCACGCGCTGGCCGAGCCGCGCGAAGCCGCCGAAGTGCTGCGCGAGGCCTTGATCCGCTCGGCGCTGGATTCGGCCGCGCGCGCCGAGGAACTGGGCCTGCCCGCTGACCGGATCGTGCTCAGCGCGAAGGTCAGCGGCGTGCAGGAGCTGATCGCCGTGTATCGCGAGCTCGCGCGCCGCGGCAAGTACGCGTTGCACCTGGGCCTCACCGAAGCCGGCATCGGCAGCAAGGGCATCGTCGCCTCCAGCGCCGCGCTGGGCGTTCTGCTGCAGGAAGGCATCGGCGACACGATCCGCATCTCGCTCACGCCCGAGCCGGGGCAGTCGCGCACGAACGAGGTCGTCGTCGCGCAGGAGCTGCTGCAGACGATGGGGCTGCGCGCGTTCACGCCGATGGTCACCGCGTGCCCCGGCTGCGGCCGCACCACGAGCACCTTCTTCCAGGAGCTGGCCAAGACCGTGCAGGAGCACGTGCGCGCGAAGATGCCGGAGTGGAAGGTGACGCATCCGGGCGCGGAGAACCTCACGCTCGCGGTGATGGGCTGCGTCGTGAACGGCCCCGGCGAATCGCGCCACGCGAACATCGGCATTTCGCTGCCGGGGACGGGCGAAGCGCCGTCCGCGCCGGTGTTCGAGGATGGCGAGAAGACCGTGACGCTGCGCGGCGAGAACATCGCGCACGAGTTCGTGGCGCTGATCGACCGGTACGTCGAGCGCAAGTTCGGGGCCGACGCGGCGCGTGGCGGCTGAGCCGGGCGACAACGCACTGGCAAGCGTCCTGCGCGTCGGCGCGGGGCTGCTGCGCCGTCACGGCCTGCTGCTCGCGCTGGTCTTCGCCGGGCTGCTGCTGCCGCTGTGGGTGTTCGGCGAACTGGCCGACGAAATCCACGAGAACGAGTCGATCGCGTTCGACGAGCCGATCCTGCGCTTCGCGCATGCAGCCGCGCGCGAAGGCCTGGACGAGTTCTTCGTGTTCATGTCGAAGCTGGGGTACTCCGGCGGCGTCGTGCCGTTCGACATCGCCTTCGTGCTCGCGCTGACCGCGTTGCGCAAGTATCGCGAGGCGGTGTTCGCGGCGGTGGCGTTGGGCGGCTCGGCGTTGCTCAACCTCGGCGCGAAGCTGTTCTTCGCGCGCGACCGGCCTTCGCTGTGGGAATCGATCGCCCCGGAAACCACCTACAGCTTTCCCAGCGGCCATGCGATGGGCTCGATGACGCTGGCCTGCGTGCTGGTGTTGCTGGCCTGGCACACGCGCTGGCGCTGGGCGGTGCTTGTGCTGATGGTGCCGTTCGTGTTGCTGGTCGGCCTTTCGCGCGTGTACCTGGGCGTGCATTACCCGTCCGACATCCTGGCCGGCTGGGCGGTGGCGACGGCCTGGGTCGCGGCGGTTTACCTGCTGGTGTACCGGGTGAACGGGCGGCCATGGCGCCGCGTCGTCCTCCCGGCGGCCGACGACTGACCCGCACGGTTCATTCGCCGGGCTTGGCGGCCTCGACCGGCGCGGTGGTGGCGTGGCGGCGCAGCAGCACGGCCTCCCGGTGCGCGATGTAGGCGTTGGACGCGAGGATGATGCCGGCGCCGATCCACGTCCACGTGTCGACGGTTTCGTTGAACCAGAGCCAGCCCACCAGCGCCACCAGCGGCAACTGGATGAAGCTGATTGGCGTCAGCGCCGACACTTCGCCCAGCTTCAGCGCATGCGTCCACAACACCTGGCCGCCCGTGCCGAACAGGCCCGCGCCGATGACCCACAGCCACGTCACGCCCTGCGGCCACTCCCACACGAACAGCGCCGGCACCAGCGAAATCGGCACCCAGAACAGATACGTGTAGAGGACGATGGTGTTGGCGGCGTCCACGCGCGCCAATTGCTTGATCTGGATCGCGACCACCGCGCTCAGGACGGCGGCGAGCAGCGCGATGAGCGTGCCCACCGTGAATTCGTGCGAGAACGGCCGCACGATCACCAGCACGCCGATGAAGCCGGCCACGACCGCGGCCCAGCGCCGGCCGCGCACGTGTTCTCCCAGCAACAGGGCTGCGAGGATCGTGACGAACACCGGCGACGAGTACGACAGCGAGATCGCCTGCGCCAGCGGCAGGTGGCCGATGGCCCAGAAGCCGCACAGCATCGAGAAGATACCGATCAGGCAGCGGACGAAATAGCGCGGCAGCTGGCGCGTGCGCAGCGCCGCCGGATCCATGCGCATCACCAGCGGCAACACGGTCATGAGGCCGAAGAAATTGCGGAAGAACGCGATTTCCATCGTATTGAGCGAATGCGATGCGAGCCGGATCGCGATCGCCATCACGCCGAAACACAGAGTGCTGGCGAGCATGAACCCCGCGGCGCGAAGCGGATGGGGCAGGGCTTCGCTCACGGTGGGCGCTCCTTACCAGCTCGCGCCGACGATGCGCGGTTCGGGTTCGATGGATACCGCAAAGCGCGTGCGCACCGAGTCGGCGATGCGTCGAGCCAGCGTGAGCAGCTCGTGGCCGCTCGCGTTGCCGTGGTTCACCAGCACCAGGGCGTGAGAAGGCGCGACGCCCGCATCGCCGTCGCGGTGGCCTTTCCAGCCGCACGCGTCGATGAACCAGGCCGCCGAGAGCTTGCGTGTCTCCGGGCCGTTGCCGCGGAACACGGGCATGGCGGGATGCTCCGCCTGCAGCGCTTCGGCGAGGGCGACCGGGACGATGGGATTCTTGAAGAAGCTGCCGGCGTTGCCGAGCACGGCGGGATCGGGCAGTTTGCGGCGGCGGATCGCGATGACGGCCTGCGCCACGTCGCGCGGCGCGGGGGCCGTGATGCCCATCGCGATGAGCTCGTCGCCGATGCCGGCGTAATCGAGCTTCAGGTTCGGAGTGCGCGGCAGTGCGAACTCGACCGCCGTGACGATGTAGCGGTCGGGCTCGTGCTTGAACACGCTGTCGCGATACCCGAAGGCGCACTGGCCGACATCGAAACGGTGCATGCGCCCGGTAGCGGGCTCGAAGCTCTCGACTGCGTGCACGAAGTCGCGCACTTCGATGCCGTACGCGCCGATGTTCTGGATCGGCGCGGCCCCCACTGTGCCGGGAATCAAAGCGAGGTTCTCCAGCCCGGCGAAGCCCTGGTCCAGCATGCGCATCACGAAGCCGTGCCAGGGGACGCCCGCGTCGGCGCGCACGATCGCGATGTCGCCGTCGTCGCGTACCATCCGGACGTCCTGCCCGGTGAGCGCGAGCAGTGGCATCTCGGGGTCGCCCGCGAACAGCAGGTTGCTGCCGCCGCCCAGCACGAGCGGCGCGCGGCCGGCGAAGTCGCTGCGCTCGAACAGGGTGGGCAGGGCGCTCGCGTCCGTTACTTCCGCCAGCAGCGGGGCGGTTGCGGCGACCCCGAACGTGTTGCGCGTACGCAGCGGCGCACCGCGAAGGACGCGGATCGGGTCGGTCATGGGGACGTGCGTTCGCCGGTCATACGATCGGCGGCATGTTGCCGCGGCTGGGCGCTTCCTTGCGGCGACGCATGGCTTCGACGCATTCCTTGATCAGCGCCGGCCCGCGGTAGACCAGGCCCGTGTAGCACTGGACGAGCGTCGCACCCGCGGCCATCTTGGCCGCCGCATCGGCGCCGGACAGGATGCCGCCCACGCCGATCATCGGAATCGATTCGGGCAGGCGCGTGCGCATCATGCGCAGCACGGCCGTGGCCTGGCCGAGCAACGGCTTGCCGGACAGCCCGCCCGCTTCGTGCGCCAACGGCGAGCCTTCGATGCCCACGCGCGACACGGTGGTGTTGGTCGCGATCACGCCGTCGACGTGCAGGTCGCCAAGGACGCGCGCGGCGGCTTCCACGTCGTTATCGGTGAGGTCCGGCGCGATCTTGACCAGCATCGGGACGCGTCGCCCATGCACCGCCGCAAGCCGTTCCTGCGCCTCGCGCAGCGTCCCGACGAGTCGCCGCAATGCCTGCTCTTCCTGAAGCTCACGCAGGCCCGCGGTATTGGGCGAGGAGATGTTGACGGTGACGTAATCGGCAATCGGATAGACGCGATCGAGACAGAACAGGTAGTCGTTCTCCGCCGAATCGTTCGGCGTGTCCTTGTTCTTGCCGATGTTGATGCCGAGCAGGCCGTGGCGCCGCTTGGCGCGTTCGACGTTGCGGACCAGCATGTCGACGCCGCCATTGTTGAAGCCCAGGCGGTTGATGACCGCCTGATGCTCGGGCAACCGGAACATGCGCGGCTTCGGGTTGCCTGCCTGTGGGCGAGGCGTGACGGTACCGATCTCGATGAACCCGAAACCCAGCGCCATCAGCGCATCGATGTGCGCGCCGTTCTTGTCCAGGCCCGCGGCCAGACCGACCGGATTGGGGAACGTCAGTCCGAACGCGCGGGTCGGCAACGGGGCAGGGCGACGCGAAAGCAGCGCGCCTGCGCCGGTGCGGTACGCCACTTCCAGCGCATTGAGTGCGGCGCCGTGGGCGGCTTCTGCGTCCAGGCCAAACAGGAAGGGGCGGGCGAGTCCGTACATTTCGGGATCAGGGATTCGAGGTTCGGGATTCGATTGAAAACTCGGTCAATGGATGCGTGCGCGTTCGATTCGAATCAATCGGACCTTGGGGACAGCGCAGCGGACGACATCTACGCCGCCTTCACCCGTCCCCGATCCTGAATCCCGGATCACGGCTTCACAGATCGAACTTGATGCCCTGCGCCAGCGGCAGCGCGTCGGAGTAGTTGATCGTGTTGGTCTGCCGGCGCATGTAGGCGCGCCAGGCATCCGAGCCCGACTCGCGACCGCCGCCGGTTTCCTTCTCGCCGCCGAACGCGCCGCCGATCTCCGCGCCGCTGGTGCCGATGTTGACGTTGGCGATGCCACAGTCCGAACCGGCCGCCGACAGGAACGCCTCGGCGGCCTTCAGGTTCTGCGTGAAAATCGCGGACGACAGGCCCTGCGGCACGTCGTTCTGCATGTGGATCGCGTCGTCCAGGTCGCGGTACTTCATGACGTACAGGATCGGCGCGAAGGTCTCGTGCTGCACGATGTCCGCTTCGTTCGACAGGCCCGTCACGATGGTCGGCAGCACGAAATTGCCGGCGCGCTCGATGGCGGCGCCGCCGGTCTCGACCTTGCCGCCCGCGGCCTTCGCCTGTTCGATCGCGTCGAGGTAGGCCTGCACGGCGTCGCGGCTGTTGAGCGGGCCCATCAGATTGGCCGGATCGGTCGGATCGCCGATCTTCTTCTCCACCTGCTTGTAAGCGGTAACGAGCTTGGCGAGCACGTCGTCGTAGATGGACTCGTGCACGAACAGGCGGCGCGTCGTGGTGCAGCGCTGGCCCGCAGTGCCGACGGCGCCGAAGACGATGGCCGGAATGGCGAGCTTCAGATCGGCCGTCGGGTCGACGATGATCGCGTTGTTGCCGCCAAGTTCCAGCAGCGAACGGCCCATGCGGCGCGCGACGCGCTCGCCCACGATGCGGCCCACCTTGGTCGAACCGGTGAAGCTGATGAGCGGAATGCGCTTGTCGTCGACGAAGGTGGAGGCCAGCTCCGTGCCGGCGTCATTGAACAGGAAGAAGATGTCCGGGAAGCCGCCGGCCTTCAACGCGTCGTTGCAGATCTTCATCGAGGCGATGGCCGACAGCGGCGTCTTCGGCGAGGGCTTCCAGATCGTGATATCGCCGCAGATGGCCGCGATGAACGAGTTCCATGCCCACACCGCGACGGGGAAATTGAACGCCGAGATCACGCCGACGAGGCCGAGCGGATGCCACTGCTCGTACATGCGGTGGCCGGGGCGCTCAGAGTGCATGGTCAGGCCGTACAACTGGCGCGACAGGCCGACCGCGAAGTCGCCGATGTCGATCATTTCCTGGACTTCGCCGTCGCCTTCGGGCTTGGACTTGCCCATCTCCAGCGCGACCAGCGAGCCCAGTGCGTCCTTGTGCGCGCGCAGCGCCTCGGCGCACAGGCGGATCGCCTCGCCGCGACGCGGTGCGGGCGTCGTGCGCCAGACCTTGAATGCGGCCTGCGCGCGCTCGACGATGGTGTCGTAATCGGACTGCGACGACGCGTGGACCTTCGCCAGTACCTCACCGTTGGTCGGGTTCACCGACTCGAGCACCCCTGCATCGCGTGTGCCGGACCACTCGCCGTTGCCGAGGTAGGTACCGGATTCGGCGCCGGTCAGGCCGAGGGCGGTGAGGACGGGGTGGGTCATGGTGTCTCCCTTGCTGCGCAGGTGGCGGCCCCGACACGATTCGAACGTGCGACCTGTCCCTTAGGAGGGGACCGCTCTATCCAGCTGAGCTACGGGGCCATGAGACGGGCATTTTCGCATGAACGCGTGCGGATCGGGCCGGGAAGGACGCCGATCCGCTATCGGAAAAGCCTGCGGATCGGCGTAAGCCCGGCGATCCGGACCTGCGGCGCGGAGAACGCGCGGGTCAGGACTCGCCGCCGGTGCCTTCGCCGAGCGCCGGATCGGCCGGATCGTGCTGGCCCTTGGCCACGACGGTCGTCGCCGTGAGGTCGCCGGTCACGTTGCCGAGCGTCGCGAACACGTCGGGAATGGTGTCCAGCGCCAGCAGCAGGCCGAGTGGCTCCACCGGCAATCCGAGCGCCTGCGTCACCGGCATGTTGGTCGCCATGAAGCTGACCTGGCCCGGCAGGCCCACCGATCCCATGCTGATCACCACCGCGAGCGCCGCCGCGGCGGCCCATTGCGCGACGCTCAGGTCCACGCCGTACGCCCATGCGATGAACGCCGCCACGCCCAGGTACTGGATCGGGCTGGTGATGCGGAACAGCGAGACCGCCATCGGCAGCACCAGCGAAGTGACGCTCAGCGGATGGCGCAGCCGCTCGCGCGAGGACTCGATCATCGCCGGGAGCGATGCCAGCGACGACTGCGTGCTGGCCGCCACGACCTGCGCGGGCGCGATGGCGGAGGCGAACCGGCGCAGGCGCTCCCCGCCGACGAGGATCGCGATCGGATACATCAGCGCGGTCGCGAGCAGGTACATCGTGCACAGGATCGCGATGTACCAGCCGAACGCGCCGATCATGCCGTGGCCCACGCGTGCGCACACGGCCAGCACCAGCGCGAACACGCCAACCGGCGCGACCCACAGCACCCAGTGCACGATGACGATCATCACGTCGGCGATGCCCTGGATCAGCTCCAGCACGCGAGCGCGACGCCCGGCTTCGATCCGGGTCAGGCCGAAGCCGAAGAACAGCGCGAACACCACCAGCGGCAACATCGCGCTGGACGCGGCGGCCGCCAGCGCGTTGGCGGGAATGATCCCGGCGAACCATTCGGCCAGCGAGCCCGGGAGCGAAAGTTGCGCCGCGCCCGCGGTGGCCGCGCGCAGCGAGTCGGCCAGCCCCTCCTGGCGCGGCACGAAGGAAAACAGGGTCGGCGCGACGATGGCGGCGAATGCGGCGCACACGGCCAGGATCACGACGAAGGTGATGATCGCCTTGCGCGCCGTGCGGCCGGAGGCGGCGGCATCGGTCGCGTTGTTCACGCCGATGACGACCAGCGCCGCCACCAGCGGCACCACCGTCATCTGCAGCGCGTTGAGCCACAGCCGGCCGACCGGCTGCACGAAATCGGCGACCCGTCCGGCGAGCACCGGATCGAGCCAGGCGAGGGCCAGGCCGATCACGGCACCGATGAAAAGTCCGAGGAGTACGCGGGCGGTGTTCGACATCGGCGAGGTGTTTTCCTGGCGGTTCGGTCAGTCCACCCTCGCGCGATGGCGCGCGGGGGCGTGAGGTGTTGGGGTCATTCGGCGTGCATCGGCGCGGGAAGATCCCACTGCGCGTGCAGGCGCTCGAGTTCGTTCCGCGGCAACAGCGCAAAGATAGGTTTGCGGCGCGGGTCCAGCCAGGCGAGCAGTTCGCGCATCGCCGGTTCCGGCATGGCCGTGCAACCGGCGGTCGCCTCGCCCGGCGCGCGCCACAGGTGGGCGAAGATGCAACTTCCGGCGCCGCTGCGGTTGCCGGCGTTGTGCTCGATCACGAACCCGAGCTTGTAACGGACGTCGCCGTTGGCGTGCAGGTCGCGGCGCATCGGCTCGGTGGAGCCTTCCACGGCGGCATCGCCAACCTGCTTCGCATCGACGATGCGGTTGTAGAGCGGGGAGGCGGGCACGTCGATGCACCAGTCCGACGCCCCCATGCCCTCGTAGGGCCACGCGGTCGAAGCCGTGTCGGCGTAGCCGAACGCCGTGCCGATGCGGAACACGCCCGCCGGCGCGCGGCCATCGCCTTCCTGCTTCTGCGGCGCATCGGGCTGCGGGGAATGAAGCCCCAGCCCCCAGGCCGAACCGTTGCGGCCCACGCTGATCGGCGTCGTTTCGCCGGTCTGGCGCCACTGCCCGCCGTTGCGCTCATATCGGCGCAGCGTGCCGGTGGTGGCGTTCCAGTCCGCGGTGGTGACCAGCACGAGCTGGCGCGCGTCGTTCCAGGGCGTCGTCGCGGGTTTCGGCGTCATGCCCGCGCAGGCCGCCAGCATGGCGAGCGAGGCGACGATGAGGCACCGGGCGAATGCAGCGGTCGAACGCATGGGAACTCCGGTCAATGGTCGAGCAGATCCTGCATGCGCTCGAAGTTCAAGTCGAGTTGCAGCCGGCGTTCCTCGCTCGCGTCGCACAGCAGGATGAAGATCAGGTCGAGCAGGTGCTGCAGCGCCGACTGGTACAGCAGCGGCTCGATGTGGCGGCGCTCGTCGTGCGCCGATACCAGCAACGCCGCGTCGGCATGAGCCCGCAGCGGATTGGGCGTGTGTCGCGTGATGGTCACGACGCGACCCACGCGCTCGCGGAAGAGCCGGCTGATCTGGCACAGCGCAGGTTGCCGGCCGTGCTCGGAGAACACCATCAGCACGTCGCCGGGTGCTGCGCTGGAGACGCCCGCCTGCATCAGGATGGCGTCGACGTAATGCACCGTGACGATGCCCAGCATCGACAGCCGCGTCGCGAAGGCGCGCGCGGGGATGCCGTCCTCGCCGAGCCCGATGATGAAGACCTTGCCGGCCTGCAGGATCGCGTGCGCGATCGCGTCGATGTTCTCCGGCGGATTTATCAGCCGCGTCTCGGCTTCGGCCAGCGCCTTCAGATGCCACAGGTCCTGCGCGAGCGCGGCGTGCGGATCGTCGATGCGCGGCTCCGTGCCGTTTCCGCCGTCCTCTGCACCGCCGCCCCGGGCGACGGCCTGGCCGACCGAGTACTTCAGGTCCGGATACCCCTTGAAGCCCAGCTTTTGGCTGAACTTCACCACGCTCGACTGGCTGATGCCCAGCGCGTTGGCGAGCTGCTGCGAGGAGTAGTCGCGCAGCAGGTGGGCGTTTTCCAGCAGGAAATCCGCGATGCGGCGCTCGATGGCCGACATCTGGTCGCGTTCGGCGCGGATCTTCAGCAACGGCGACATGCGGGCTCCGGGAGCGGGGGGGGCGTCAGTTCGGCAGCAGTTCCAGCCCGCGGATCTCGCGAATGCCCAGGCCCGGCGCGTCGGTGACGGAGATCTCCGACTCATTGAAAAGCACGCCGCCGTCAACCGGATTGAACGCCGAAAGCGACGGGCCGTCGAGGTCCACCTTGGTGATCGCGTTGGCCTTGGCCACCGCCAGGTGGACGGCGGCCGCCACGCTGATGCTGCTTTCGAGCATGCAGCCGATCATGCATTCCACGCCGTACAGTGCGGCGATGTCGGCGATGCGGATCGCATTGGAAAGCCCGCCGGTCTTCATCAGCTTGATGTTGATGATGTCGGCCGCGCGCATGCGGATCAGGTCGATCACCTCGGTCGGGCCGAACACGCTTTCGTCCGCCATGATCGGCGTGTGCACGCGCTCGGTGATGTACTTCATGCCGTCCAGGTCCTGCGCCTTCACCGGCTGCTCGACCAGTTCCAGGCGGACGCCGGCGTCTTCCAGTTGGCCGATCGCGTGCACGGCCTGCTTCGCGGTCCAGCCCTGGTTGGCGTCGAGGCGCAGAAGGGCGCGACCTTCGACGGCGGCGTAGATCGCCTTGACGCGCTCGATGTCCACGCCAATGTCCTTGCCGACCTTGATCTTCAGCGATTCGAACCCGCGCTCGACCGCGCTGAGCGAATCGGCCACCATCTTGTCGATGTAGTCGACGCTGATGGTGATGTCGGTGGTGATCACCGGATCGCCGCCGCCCAGCATCTTGTAGAGCGGGACGCCGTAGAGCTGCCCGAACAGATCGTAGACGGCGATCTCCACGGCCGCCTTCGCGCTGGTGTTCTTCTCCAGCGCCGTCTGGACCAGCTGCGTGATGCGGTTGAGGTTGGCGATCTCCTGCCCGATCAGGCGCGGCGCGATGAACTTGCTGATCGCCTCGATGATCGAGCCGTGCGTGTCGCCGGTGATGACCGCGGTCGCCGGCGCTTCGCCGTAGCCGACGTGTCCGGTGTCGGTGTGCACACAGACGATGATGTCCTCGATGGCCTCGACGGTGCGGAGCGCCGTCTTGAACGGCGTCTTCAGCGGGACGCGCAACATGCCGAAGCGGATCTGCGTGATCTTCATTCTTGTCGTTGTGGAATGGGGTCGGAGGATACGACGGGCGGCGATGCTTACGGCCGGATCCGCTGGATGTTGGTGATGCGGTCGACGAAGGTCTGCTTGCCGTTGAACAGCAACGGCGTGAGCGGCGAAACGGTCACGCCGTTCGTCTTCGCGCGGATCGTCTTGCCGTCCGGGCTGGCGAAACTCAGGCCGGTGGTGTCATGGATGACGTACGGCTCGCCGTCGACGGTGCCGATCACCATCATCACGTGACCCGGGATGTAGACGAGATCGCCGACCTGCAGTTCGCGCACGACGGCCATGCGCCTGGCGCGGTCGTCCTTCTCGTTGAAGGCGATGCGGTTCAGTGCCGGGCTGACGCCCTGGTCGCTGGTGTTGCGCGGAAGTTGCACGCCCATGCTGCGGTAGATTTCGGATACGAAGCCGCTGCAATCGCGCGCGTTGTAGCTGTGTCCCCAGCCGTAGCGTTCGCCGAGGAACTTGAAGCCCTGCTGGATCAGGTTGCGCGGCGTCAGCGCGAGCGGCGCGTCGGCGGTCGGCTCGCGACGCGGCAGCAACGCCGGCGCGAATCGAAGCGTTCCGTCGTCGTTGCGCACGGGAAGCTCGATGACGTGCGAGGTGTAACCGTGCTGTCCATTCACCGCCTTGGCGATCGGCCAGTCGGCGATCACCGGCACGCGCACGCCCATGTCGAGCTGCACTTCGGACACGCCCGGCTCTTCGGGCGTGTAAACCGTGGTCGCGCGTGCGCCGGTCACGATGCGGAACGGCGTGCGACGGCCGTAGCCCAACACCTCGTCGCGACGGCCTTCGGCGACGAAGCGCTTCTCGATCCATGCGGCGTATCGCGTGTTGACCACGAACCACCACTGGCCGTCGCGACTCTCGTGCACGATCGCGACCGGATCGCCCGGAAAAAGGCCGCTCTCCTGGAACCGGTCGATGTCGTGGTCGTCGTTCGAACTGAACACGCGCGTGCGCGTCGGGAAGCTGCGCAGGTCCGCTCGACGCACGACGAGCCCGAAACGCGTCGGCTGCGTGGCGGGGATCGCGCCCACATTGGCGTTCTCGACGATCGCGTCGAGGTCGGCGGCGGCGAGCGCCCCTCCGCGTTCGTCGTACAAGGTGCGCGTGGGGCGCTTCGAGAGTCCTTCGATCCAGGCCGCCACGCGCGGGCGATCGAGCGCTGCGGGCAGGGCGTCGAGGTCATGCATGCTCCGGTCGAGCTGCATCAGCTTCGCGTTCTGCGCGGCGATCGCCTCCGTATCGAGGACGACGCGGTCCGGCTCGGGCTGTCGCGCCACCCACCATGCGGGGTCGAGTTGCGCCGGCTCGATCCCGATGACGCCGGTCTCCGCCGGAATCGTCCACGTCCGTTCGAACGCGACGGCCTGCGACATCAGGCCCAACGAAAGGAGCGAAGCGGCGAGGGCGGCCGCACGAAGACGCATGGGGCGGGATCCGTGAGCGGCGGCACCAGCCCCCGCGGAAGTAGTGGCGAAGCGGCGCAGCAGCGCCGGGATAGGGCGCTTGCGTGCAGCCCACGCGGCGACCGGCGTGAAGCGGCTGAAGGCCCGAACGTCGTCGTTCATCGCGTCCCCTCTGAGCCGCCGTGAAGCCGGCGGCCGGCTGGGGAGAATAGATACTTCTTTCTTCGGGATAGTCAAGAATAAATTATTGACCGGGTACTCCACTCATGTTACACAGCGATTAAACGCCCCTCATGAGTGGCCTGCGTGGACGATCTTCGGTTACCGCTTCGATCGCCAATGCCCCGGACGCGCCGCCGGCACGTCCTGTTCGCCGCGCTTCTGGCGCTGGGCGGCGCAGCCGGAACCCATGCCGCAAGCTCCGCGACCGATCCGCTGCCCGCGGTGATCCAGCAGATCGATGCCGGCGATTTCCGCAGTGCGACGGCGCGGATCGATGCCGCGCTTGCCGACCCCAAACTCGATGCGCAGTCGCGCGACGCGCTCCAGTTCCAGCGCGAACGCATGCGCCGCATCCGTCTGGATTTCACGCTCAGCGCCGATCAGGCGCGCGCGAAATTGCGCGAGTCCATTCCCGACCTGCGCGAGGACGAATTCCAGCGCTGGACGGACGCCGATCTGCTCGAACACATGGTGATCGACGGAACGCCCTGGTATTTCAGCCGGTCCGTTTCCAACCTGTTCCGCGTGAGCCCCGAAGCGATGGCGCGGCGCGCCACGCCGTTCCCGCGCACCGACGGGCCCATGGAGAACGCCAACGCCTACCACGACGCCGCCGTCGCCGAGGCCAGGCGGACCGGGAAGAGCAGCGTCGCGCCGCGTCGCATCCGCGTGACGCAGTCGATCACGGTGAACGCGGACGCGGTGCCCGCGGGCGAAACGGTGCGCGCATGGATCCCGTACCCGCGCGCCTTGCCCGGTCGGCAGGAGAACATCCGCTTGCTGTCGAGCGCTCCCGCCCAGCACCGGGTCGCGCCCGAATCGACGATGCAGCGCACCGTCTATCTCGAAAAGCCGGCGGTCGCGGGCCAGCCCACGACGTTCTCGATCGATTACGAACTGACGGTCTACGGCGAGCACCACCGCATCGACCCGGAGCGCGTGAGGCCGCTGGGCGATCGGCCTGACCTGGCGCCGTTTCTCGCGCAGCGTCCGCCGCACATCGTGTTCACCGACCAGATGCGTGCGTTCTCGCAGAAGGTCGTGGGCGACGAGAAGAATCCCTACCGCATCGCGCAGAAGCTGTTCCAGGCGGTGGACGCGATCCCGTGGGGCGGCGCGCGCGAGTATTCGACCATCAGCAACATCAGCGACTACGCACTGCGCGGCAACCATGCCGACTGCGGCCAGCAGACGCTGCTGCTGATGACATTGCTGCGGTTGAACGGCATCCCGTCGCGCTGGCAGTCGGGCATGGTCTATTCCGACGGCACCTACGACAACCTGCACGACTGGGGCGCGCTGTACCTGGCGCCGTACGGCTGGGTGCCGATGGACGTGACCACCGGGCAATTCAAGGGCGCGCGCGATCCGGACGTGGAGTGGTTCTACCTCGGCGGACTGGACGCCTACCGGATCGCCTTCAACGACGACATCAGCACGCCGTTCGTGCCGGCCAAGCAGCACATGCGGTCGGAGACCGTGGATTCACAACGCGGCGAAGTGGAGTGGGCAGGGGGCAACCTCTACTTCGACCAATGGGATTACAGCTTCACGGCAAAGGTGCTGGCCGCCGCGGATTGAGTCCGCGGCAGTCGGCGCATTCGACTTTCAACCGATATCCAGCGAGGGGACGAGGGGATGAGCGGCAGGGCTTTTCGCAAGGCAACACTCACCATGGCGCTCGGCGCCTGCATCGCATCGATGGTGCCGATGGTGGCAAGCGCCCAGCAAGTCAACGGCGCAGTGGTCGGACGCGCCAGCCAGGGCGACCAGATCACCATCACCAACGTCGCCACGGGCCTGACCCGCACGACCACGGCCGATGATCGCGGCAACTACCGCATTTCGCAGCTGCCCATCGGCAACTACCGCCTGCAGGCCATGCGCGACGGTCAGCCGCTCGGCTCGCCGATCGACTTCACGGTGTCGGTGGGCAGCGCGACGACGGTGAACCTCAGCGGTGAAGGCACGGTCGATCTGGCGGCGGTGCAGGTCGTTGGCTCGCGCATCGTTCCGATGGTCGACGTCACTTCGACCGAGACTGCGCTCACGCTGACCGCCGCGGAGGTCGATCGCCTCCCGGTGGATCGCGATCTTGCCTCGGTAGCCCTGCTCGCGCCGGGCGTCACCAAGGGCGAGGCGTCGTTCGGAGGCATTTCCTTCGGCGGTTCTTCCGTGGCGGAGAACGCGTTCTACATCAACGGCCTCAACGTCACCGACTTCTACAACCGCAACGGCTTTTCCGAAGCGCCGTTCTCGTTCTACAAGGAATTCCAGGTCAAGACCGGCGGGTACTCGGTCGAGTTCGGCCGTACGACCGGCGGCGTCATCAACACGGTGGCGCGTTCGGGCACGAACGAGTTCGAAGCCGGCGCCGAGCTCGTCTTCGAGCCGCGCGCGTGGCAATCGTCCGCGAAGGACCGCTACTTCAACGGGGAACGCTACCTGACCTTCAGCCAGGACGATTACTCCGACACCAAGCTGGATGTCTGGGCCTCCGGCCCGATCGTGAAGGACCGCCTGTTCTTCTTCGCCCTGTACGAGGCGCGCGACTACGAGCCGACGAACACCGACGACGAAGGCACGCAGATCACGAAGAACCAGTCCGACGACGGCTTCTGGGGCGGCACGCTGGACTGGTACATCACCGACAACAACATCCTCAGCCTGATGGCGTTCTCCGACAAGAACTCCAATGTCGGCAACGTCTACGGCTACGAGTACGACACGGACACGATCCTGCCGCAGCAGAACACCATCTTCAGCGATACCGGCGGCGACAACTGGGCCCTGACCTGGGCGTCGAACTTCACGCCGAACCTGTCGATGAAGCTGATGTACGGCGAGAACAACCGCGAGTCGTTCACGCGTTCGCAGCTCGACCTGGAATGCAACCGCGTGCAGAAGGTCAGCGCGATCCCGAACCCGCCGGGCAACGTGCAACTGGGTTGCAGCACCAACTCGACCGTGTTCAACCGCCAGGACGAGCGCGAACAGGCGCGCGCCGACTTCGAATGGGCCGTGGGCGACCACCTGTTGCGCTTCGGCGTGGACCACGAGGTGAACACCTCCGTCCACGACCAGTACTACGCCGGTCCGGGCGCGATCTTCTACAACGTCTACGCCGGCAGCCCGGGCAGCGCCATCCCGAACCCGCCGGGCGGCGTCGTGCCCCCGGGCTATTCGGGCTACGTGCGCGCGCGCCGCAACGAGGTCTCGGGCACCTTCGAGAGCACGAACACGGCGTTCTACCTCGAGGACAACTGGTCGATCACGGACACCTTCCTGCTCAACATCGGCATCCGCAACGAGGCCTTCGACAACAAGGACGGCGACGGCAACACCTACATCAAGATGGACGACATGTGGGCGCCGCGCCTGGGCTTCGCATGGGACCTGAAGGGCGACGCCACGACGAAGGTGTTCGGCAACATCGGCCGCTACTTCCTGCCGGTGGCCAACGTCATCAGCATCAAGCAGGCCGGCGGACTGCTGGACGAGCGCACCTATTACGCGTTCGACGGCTGGGAGGTGCGCGAGCGCAACGGCGTGCAGTACGCGGTGCCGCGCCTGGGTCCGCAGATCGGCGGCGTGGACGTCTCGCAGGGCGATGGCACCGTCGGCGACCTGCGCTCGGAAGTGGACCGCGACCTGGATTCGGTCTACCAGGACGAAGCGATCCTGGGCTTCCAGCAGATGATCGACGAACGCTGGTCGTGGGGTGTGCGCGGCATCTACCGCCGGCTGCACAACGCCATCGACGACATGGAGATCTCCGCGACCAGCCAGTGCGGCGGCGACGGCTACATCGGCTGGGTGATGGCCAATCCCGGCGAGCAGGTCACCGTCTGGGGCGACACGAACTGCGACGGCACCGCCGACGGCTGGGTGACGGTCGACACGTCGCGCGAAGGCTGGGCGTTGTACGACGACGACGGCAACTACCTCGGCCAGCGCGGCTGGGTGAAGCCCAAGCGCACGTACAAGGCGCTGGAATTCCAGCTCGACCGCGCGTGGGACGAGAAGTGGACGATGAACGCCTCGTACACCTGGTCCAAGAGCGAAGGCAACGCGGAAGGTCCGGTGAATTCCGACACCAACTTCGCCGATACCGGCCGCACCGAGAACTTCGACGATCCGTGGGTGAACCTCGGGGGCAACGGTCCGCTGGCGAACAACCGCGAGCACCAGTTCAAGCTGCGCGGCACGTACGCGTTCAACGAGAACTGGCAGGTCGGTGCGACGCTGGATGCGAGCTCGGGCGGTCCGATCACCGGGTTCGGCACGGGCAACCCGTACGACGCGCAGAAGTACCACAGCTACTTCATCTGCGTGGCCGCCTGTGACAGTGCGCAGCCAGTGTACGAAGCCTCCCCGCGCGGCGGCTACGGCGAAATGCCGTGGACCTACGACGTGGGCGCGAGCGTCACGTACCTGCAGTCCTTCGGGCGTTCCAACCTGCGCGTGAAGTTCGCGGTGTTCAACCTGCTAAACCAGCAGCGCACGGTTCGCGTGGACCAGGAACTGCAGCCCAGCGTCGGCATGCGCGAGGACGATCCGACACAGCCGCTGTTGAACGAGTTCTTCGGCGTCGGCTACGGCTTCCAGCAGCCGCGCTACGCGCAGCTCACCGTGACGGTCGATTTCTGATGCACCCTCGGGCGGCCCGCCTGTTGCGGGCCGCCTCCTTTTTCGCCGGGGCTTCTTCATGCAGGCAGACGCGGACACCACGGCGTACGAAACGTCGGTACCGGAGTGCGTGCCGTCCATTTGCGATGCGGTGACACGCACGCTCGATGGCGTCGACCTCCGACGCCTGGCCGAGCAGGTGCCCACGCCCTTCTACGCTTATTCGGTGCAGGCGATCCGGACACGCATCGCCAGCCTGCAGAACGCCTTCCGCGGGCTGGACGTACGCATCTGCTACGCGGTCAAGGCGAACTCGAACCTCGCGATCCTCCAGTTGATTGCGCAGCACGGCGTGGGCGCGGACATCGTGTCGCACGGCGAGATGCAGCGGAGCCTCAAGGCCGGGATTCCCGCCGAACGCATCGTGTTTTCCGGCGTCGGCAAGACGGCCGACGAGATCGATACCGCGCTTGTCGCCGGCGTATGGCGGTTCAACGTCGAATCCGCCGACGAACTGCACCTGCTGCAGCGCGTGGCGCAGTCGCGCGGCGTGTGCGCCCGCGCGGCCGTGCGCATCAATCCGGACGTGGATGCGCGGACACACGCGAAGATCTCGACCGGCAAGGCCGAGAACAAGTTCGGCGTCTCCATCGACGAGGCGCGGCGCTGGTTCGCCGAATCCGCATCGCTGGACCATGTGCAGCTGGACGGACTTCATGCGCACATCGGTTCGCAGATCCTCGACCTCGAACCGTTCCGCACGGCGCTGCAGCGCGTGGAGGCCTTCCGGCGCGAGCTCGTCGAGGCCGGCCATCCGGTCGCGAGTGTGGACATCGGCGGCGGCCTGGGCGTCGTATACCGCCGCGGCATCGACACGCCCGTGGACATCGCCGATTACGCATCGCTGGTGCGCGAGACGTTCGCCGGTTTCAAGGGGACGCTGGCGGTCGAGCCGGGCCGTTGGCTCGTCGCCGAAGCCGGCGTGCTGGTGACGCGCGCGATACGCGTGAAGCAGGGCGCGGATCGGCACTTCCTCGTGGTGGACGCGGCGATGAACGACCTGCTGCGCCCGTCGCTTTACGAGGCATGGCACGAGATCGTGCCGCTGCATGGGCGCGATGAGGCGAACGTCGCCTACGACGTGGTGGGCCCCGTATGCGAAACCGGGGACACCTTCGCTCAGCGGCGGGTAATGCCCCGCTGCGAAGCCGGCGACGTGTTGATGATCGAGGGCGCGGGCGCGTACGGTGCGTCCATGGGCTCGACCTACAATTCACGGCCGTTGCCGCCGGAGGTGCTGCTCGACGATGGCCGCTACGCCATCATCCGTCGGCGCCAGACGCTCGCGGAGATGATGGCCGGCGAACAGTTTCCGCAGGCATGGCATGACACCTGAACGCGTCCGTGCAGTCGTTTTCGCGCTGTGCCTGGCCTGGTTGCCATTCGCGGGATCGGCGCGCGAAGCCCCCGCCGACCGCAAGGCGGTCGACGCGATCTTCGACGAAGTGATGACTCGTTACCGGCTCCCGGGCCTCGCACTCGGCATCGTCGAAGACGGGCGCGTGGTGTACTCGCGCACGGCCGGCGAGCGGGTGGAAGGCGAGGGCGCGAAGATCGATTCGCAAACCCTGTTCAAGGTCGCCTCCAACACCAAGTCGATGACCACGGCGACGCTCGCGCGGCTGGTCGACGCGGGCAAGCTGCGCTGGGACGATCCGGTGACCAGGTGGATACCCGACTTCCGCATGCACGATGCGTGGGTCGGCCGGGAGATGCAGGTGCGCGACCTGCTGATCCACAACAGCGGCCTGCGCGCGGGCGCCGGCGACCTCATGCTGTGGCCGGAACCGAACACGTTCACGCGCGCCGACATCATCCACGGGCTCGGCTATCTCAAGCCGTATCGCAGCTTCCGGTCCGGCTACGACTACGACAACCTGATGTACATCGTCGCCGGCGAAGTCGCCGCGGCGGCCGGCGGTGCACCGTACGAGGCGCTCGTGCGGCGCGAGGTGTTCGAGCCGCTGGGCATGTCGCGTTGCCAGGTGGGTCGATGGAATCGCGTCGAGGTTGGCAACGTCGCGCAACCGCATCGACGCGACGGCAACCGCAACGTGCCGGTGCGCAGCGACGGCGACATCGTGCCGGCCACGACGATGGATCCCGCCGGCGGCGTGCGTTGCAGTCTGGACGACATGCTGGCCTGGACCGCGAACTGGCTGAAGCCCGAGCCGAAGAACGCCGGGTGGTTGTCGCAGGAACAGCGCCAGGCACTGTGGGCGCCGCAGATGCCGATGCCCGTGTCCCGCCGCATGCGCGAGTGGGATCGCAGTCATTTCTCCGCGTACGGCTACGGCTGGCGTCTTGCCGACGTGGACGGCGTGTTCAAGGTCGCGCACACCGGCACGCTGATGGGCATGTATTCGGCGGTGACGATGCTGCCCGACAAGGGCGCCGGTTTCGTCATCCTCATCAATGGCGAGGGCGATGACGCCAGGACCGTGCTGACGCAGGTGCTGGTGAAGCGCTATACCTCGGGAGATCCGGCACTGTCGGTCGCGCATTACGCCCGATTGCTCGACCAGGAGGATGCTGCTCGCCCCGCAACCGAGAAGGCGCCGGACACGTCGCGTCGTCGTCGTGCCACTGGCGCCGAACTGGCACCGCAGCTGGGTGTGTATCGCGATCCATGGTTCGGCGAGGCCATGCTGTGCCGCGACGGCGATGCGGTGCGGTTCCGCGCGACCAAGTCGCCGCTGCTGGATGGCGTCGTGCAGCGCGTCGGCGACCGCTGGCTCATCGATTGGGATGATCCGAGCGTGGATGCCGAAGCCTGGGTCGCGTTCGATGCAAACGGCATGCGCCTGTCCAAGGTCGATCCGCAAGCCGATTTCAGCTACGACTACGAAGACCTGGCATTCGAGCGCGTCGGGCAATGTCCATGAAGGTGCGCGGGACGGCGCTCGCGCTCGCGTCGTTCGCGCTGGCTGCGGCCGGCTGCGCTTCCAGGCCCGCGATGACGATCGCGCCGGCGACAACGCCGGAAGCGGCGGGCCTCGTCGACGTGCGCACGCTCGTGCCGGACATCGACCTCGACATGCGCTATGCCGGCGCGAACAACTTCACCGGAGCGGTCGTGGATGGCTACGCGGCGCCCCGCTGTTATCTGCTCGCGCCGGCGGCGAAGGCGATCCAGCGTGCGGAAGCGGCGTTGCGCGCGCAGGGACATCGTCTGCGCATCTTCGATTGTTATCGCCCAGCACGTGCCGTGCGGTCGTTCGTCGCGTGGGCGAACAACGACGATGAAAGCACCCGGGCACGGTTCTATCCCGCGCTGGAGAAGCGTGAACTGCTCGGCGGCTACATCTCGCCCACCTCCGGCCACAGCCGCGGCGCGACGATCGACCTGACCCTGATGCGCTGCGACGGATCGCACTGCGCGCCGCTCGACATGGGCACGGATTTCGACTTCTTCGATCCGCTCGCCAACACCGACTCGCCGCGCATCACGCCCGCGCAGCGCGCCAATCGCGAGCGTCTGCGCGATGCAATGCGACAGGCAGGGCTGCGCAACTACCCGATGGAGTGGTGGCACTACACGCTGGACCCGGAGCCGGCGCCGAAAACCTTTTTCGACGTCCCGATCGAGTGATCGCGCCGCTTGTCAGTTCGTCGCGGCCTCGCGCATCGCCAGCGCGCCGATCTTCTTCGCGATCCCGTAAGGCTCCGGATCGTCGCGATTGGTGAGCACCACCACCGTCATGCGGCGCTTCGGCCAGCGCACGATCACGTTGCGGAACCCGATCGTCTCACCCGAATGCCATAGCGTCTCGCCGGTAATGCGCCATCCGAAGCCGTACTCGACCTGCGGATCGTCCGTGGATGTGGCCGGCGCGAAGGCCTGGCGAAGCGAGTTCGACGACAACAGGCGTTCGTCGTACAAGGCCGCGTCCCAGCGTGCGAGATCGTCGATCGACGAGTAGATGCCGCCGTCGCCCAGCACCGCGCTGGTCGTGCTCTGGTCGGTGCGCGTCCACGCGCCGTTCTCGAAGCTGTAACCGTACGCGCGGTGCGGCACCTCGGAGACGCCGGCTTCGTACGCAACCGAATCGTGCATTCCCAGCGGCTGGAAGATGCGGTCGTGCAGGAATCGCGCGTAACGCTGCCCGGAGGCGCGTTCGACGATCAGCGCGAGCAGCGCATAGCCGCTGTTGCTGTAGCGGTACGCCGTGCCCGGCGCGAAGTACGTGCGATCGTGCGACTGCAGCAGTGCGAGGACGTCGGCATCGTGCACCTGCCGCGTGTCGGCGGGGTTCATGACGTCCTCGTAGTCGATCAGGCCGGACGTGTGCGTGAGCAGGTGGCGGATCGTGATGCCGTTCGTCGCCGAGGGCAAACCGGGCAGATAGCGCGCGATCCTGTCGTCGAGTCCAAGCCGTCCGTCTTCGATCAACAACAGCACCGCGGCCGCGGTGAACTGCTTGCTCACCGAGGCGAGGCGGTAGTTCGTCTGCGGCGTCGCGCCGACGCGCTTTTCCAGGTCGGCCAGGCCGTACGAGCGGCGCACGATGGGCTGCCCGTCGCGAAGGACGAGCACGCTCGCGCCCGGAACGTCACCTTGGTAATCGCGCATCAGCGCGTCGATGTCATGCTGCATTCGCGTCCCTCCGCTCGCGCAACCGGCGAGGAGCAGGACGGCCCCCGTGAGCCAGTGTTGGATGCGCATCCCATGGATGGTAGCGGCGCAGGTCGCGGTGTGCGAGGCTGCGCGAAGCGAAGCGGCGATGCCGCGCATGGACGCGGCTGGGGAGCCGCGCATCGGAGGGGACGATGAATGCCGTGAAGGTATGCGCCGGCGCATTGCTGCTGCTGGCCGGCGTGGGCGTGTGGAAAACCTGCATCGACAGTGGTCGCGTCGATCCGAAGTCGTGGATTGACGAGCGCACCGGCGCGGGTGGGGCCGATGGCAGCGACGAAAGCGCGCAGGGGTTCAGGCCGATCCCGATGCCCGATGGCGTGCCGTCGCGCGGCGTGATCGTGTTCGCGCCGCAGCACTGCACGTCCGACGCCGCGCGGCGCACCGAGGAACTCGT
The DNA here is from genome assembly GCA_031216755.1 of Lysobacter arvi. GTDB lineage: Bacteria > Pseudomonadota > Gammaproteobacteria > Xanthomonadales > Xanthomonadaceae > Lysobacter_J > Lysobacter_J arvi. The sequence goes on from JARUHG010000001.1 coordinate 84,798, forward strand.
CCGGCACCTTTCGAGGCACGGCGTCGCGTACGTCCGCACCGACCAGGCGAGCTACAGCCGCCTGGGTTCGCCGGAGGAAGCCACGCGCGTCACCGCCGTCATGAACGGGCCGGTTCCGATCGTCTACGTCAACGGCAGGGCGAAAGCGAACCCGACGCCGCAGGAAGTGGTGGCCGAGTTCCGGGGAAAGAAGGCCGGCTGAGTCGGCACACCCCGCCGATCCGCCCGACATTCGCCCAAAACAGAACAGCGCGTGACGCCCGGGGCGTAACGCGCTGTTCTGGCTGGATGAGTGGTGGAGCGGAGGAGGATCGAACTCCCGACCTTCGCATTGCGAACGGAATGTGCAGCAGATTTCGGATTTGCGTCGCTTCATCCTGTGATTTGGCATTAAAACTCGAGGGGGAGGCGGTCCGTCCATCCCGCTCCTTCCCACCGGGGGAGCCTGTCTTTCCGATCGCCACTCTCTCTCCCCGACTGGCGATTGGATGCCGATGCGGCGCGTGCATTTGACTCTACGCTCACAGGCATCAACGCTTGTTCAAACCCGACGCCCTCCAACGGTGCCATCGCCATGGCCTCGGCGAATCCGACCGGTTCCGCACATCCGGTAGACCGTAAGTAATTGCAAAACCGACAAAGCCCTGTTTATGATCGGCACCGCATCGCCAAGGAAGGGGTTTCCAGGCGCGTGCCGGAGTAAACGGATTTAGGGGGAGTGAATGGATTTTCTGCAGGCAGGCGCATGCAGCGCCTCGATGAGTGCGGCCTTGCGCATGGAAGAGCGCGCTGACGAGGCCCATGGTTTCGGTTCCGAACTTCACCGCCTAACGCTCGGCAACGAGGCGTCGCGCTTGCGCGCGCCCCGCCGCTGATCGCGCACACGAGCTGATCCCACCATGTCGCTCTGTCCTGAGAGGCCAGGTTGCGCGCGTGCGTCCGGAACACACCACCCCGTCGAAATGACGCAGTGCGTGGAACCGGCGCGTGCCGTAGCGTTCTGGCGACTGCTTCCCCTGCTTATGTTGGCGACGCTGTCGCTCGCGTTCGCCCGCGTCGCGCATGCCGAAACGGCGGTGGGCGGCAACATCGCCTCCGATGCGCATTGGACGCTTTCCGGCAGTCCCTACGTCGTGTCTGGAGACGTGCTCGTGCAGAGCAACGCGACGCTCACGATTGACGCGGGCGTGTCGGTATACATGGAAGCCGGCGCGAATCTCGACGTCCAGGCCGGCAGCGTACGCGCCATCGGCACGGCCGCGCAGCCGATCAAGGTCCTTTCGATCAAGTCGCTGCGCGGCGGAACGCCTGCGCCGGGCGACCACGGCACGTGGCGGTTCGGTCCGGGCACGACGTCCACCGCGCGCCTGGAATACCTGCGTTTCGAGCACGGACGGGGCCTCGTCGTGAACGGCTCCGCGCCGGTATTCAACTACCTGGACATCCGCAATAACCAGGGGCCGGCGATCAGCATCGATCTGTCGGCTTCGCCCTCCGGCCTCGGCAACCAGGCCAGCGGCAACGACATCAACGGCATCAACGTTCCTGCCGGCGACATCGTTGGAAGCGTGAAGTGGAATTTGTCGGGCATCGCGTACGTGGTGCGCGCCGGCACGCTGTCGGTCGGCCGCTCGCCGACGGTGACGCAAGTGACGCCGGCGACGATCGAACAGGGTCAGACGCTGTCCGTAGCGGTCGACGGCGTGCGTCTGGATGGCTTCGATGCCGGTTTAGTGGATCGCAGCGGATTGACGCTCACGCCAATAGGCGGCGGCACCTCATCGCGACTGAGCTTCCAGCTGAAAGCCGACAGCGATGCCGCACTCGGCCCGGCTGCGCTGTCCTTGCGCGTGGACGCGGGCGAACTCGTGCTGCCCAATGCACTGACAGTGACGCCGCCGATGCCCGCGGTCACGCAGATCGAGCCCGCGACTGTGATCGCGGGGAGCGGCGTCGCCGACATTCTCGTCACCGGTCGCAACTTCAGTGCGCGGTCGGAAGTGCTGGTGAATTCCGCTGCGCTTCCGACCCGGTTCGTGAGCGCGACGCAGCTGCGCGCGTCGCTGCCGAATCAGAGCATCGCCGCGTTCCTGCCATTGCAGGTGCGCAACCCGCATCCTGACGCGGGTGCGCCGGCGCTGCTTTCCAATTCGACGAACCTCGCCGTGCAGATGCCGGTACCGCCGACGGTGGCTTTCGAGCCCACGCCGATCGCAATGCCGCCTGACAACAAGGGGCACGACATCACGCTGCGCCTGTCCAAGCCGGACATCCGCGACCACACGCTGAACTTCTCGGTGTCGGATGCGGCCAAGGCCACGGTGAGTCCGACCTCGCTGACCATCGCCGCCGGGCAGGTCACCGCGCGCGTCACGATAACGCCGATCGCGCAGGGTTCGGTGACGCTGCTGGCGCAGTCGGCGACGCTGGGCAACAGCTCGACGCCGATCTTCATCACGCCCGATTTCCGCGGCGTCAACACGAGCTACGCATTGCCGGTCGGCGTGAAAGTCGGCGAGGGCGTGCAGGTCGATCCGCTCGAGTTCAAGCCCAACAGCGTTGTCGGTGTCGGCGTGGGGGCGTTGCTGGCCGACGTGCTGCCGGCTGGCTGGGCCGCGGGCACGACGCAGACGTTCCAGGTCCGCGGCAACGCGATCCCGCCAGGCTCGCTGGTGTCGATCGTTCCCGCCGACGGCGTGACGCTCGGTGCCACGGCCGTCTCGCCGGATGGCGCCGTGCTCAGCGTTCCGGTGACGACGGCGGGCGATGCGGCGATCGGCCCGAGGCGCGTGGTCGTGCGCGACAACAACGGCTCGCTGCTGACGTTCGCCGATCCGTCGCGTGCCGTCGTGATGCTGGCCGCCGGCCTGCCGCGCATCGATTCGATCACGCCGATCGACGTCGCGCGCAATTCGACCGTCACGATGGTCGTGCGCGGACGCAACCTGCAGAACGCAAAGCTGGCGGTAACGCCCGGCAGCGGCCTGGAAGTCGATGCGCAGCCGACCGTCAACGCGGACGGCACCGAGCTCACCGCCAACGTATCCGTCGCGGCGGATGCCGCACTGGGGTCGCGCATCGTACAGGTGTCCAACGCCACCGGCACTAGCGCGGGCGACGCCAGCAGCGCGAACACGCTGCACGTGGTCGGTGCCATCGCCTCGACCTACGGCTGGACCGCGCCGCTGGTCGGCGTGATGGTGGGCCAGCCCGTCGTTGAACCGCAGCAGATCGTTCCGGTGCTGATGCAGCACGTCGGCGTGGTCGTGGGCGCCAGCGCGACGAACGTGACGCCGCGTACCGGCATCGTCGGTTCGACGGTGACGGTGAAGGTGCGCGGACAAGGCCTGCAGGACGTCACGGCGGTGTCGCTCGTACCGTCGACTGGGCTTGCCGTCGGCTCGCCGAGTGCGAGCGCCGATGGCAGCGAGCTGACCTTCACGATCCAGGTCGCGGCCGATGCGGCGCTTGGCCTGCGTCGCCTGGTGCTCGGTACGCCGAGTGGCCCGCTGGCGTTCGCCAACATCATGGACGGTACATTCCTGGTGTCCACGCCGCTGCCGGTCGTCGAATCGGTCGCGCCGCAGGTGTTGGCGATCGGCGTCGGCGCTCAGAGCATGACGGTGCGCGGTCGTTACCTGGATAACGTCACCGACGTCCGCTTCTTGCCGGCCGATGGCATCACGGTGATCCGACCGTTCACCGTGAGCGATGGCGGCAACACGCTCGGTTTCGCCGTGCAGGTCGCGGCAGGAAGCGCGCCCGGTCCGCGCCGGATGATCGTGACCACCGCCGCGGGCGATTCCGCGACGGATGCATCACCTGCCAACACCGTGGCGCTGGCAACGCAGGTCGGCCCGAGTTATCCGGCCATCCTGTCGGCGGCGATCGGCGTGCGCGTGGGCGACAACGTGGGCCAGAGTTACGACGGCGCGCTCGTCGCACCGACCGTCGGCGTGATGGTGATCGAGGAGACGCTTCCGCCGCAGCCGATCGATCTGACGCCGATCGCACGCACCGTGGGCCTGGTGGTTGGTGGCGCGGCGCGCGGCAAGTCAGTCGATGGCTGGCTGCAGGGCGCGTCCGACACCCTGCGGATCCACGGCGTCGGCCTTGAGCAGGTGACTGCGGTGGAAGCCGTGCCGTCCGCGGGCATCCTCTTCGGTCCGGTGTCGGTCGATGCGGCAGGCACCGGCCTGGAGGCGTCGATCAGCATCGCGCAGGACGCCGCGCTGGGCACGCGCCGCCTGCGACTGCGCACGAGCGATGGCGAGCTGGCCTGGGTGTCGGGCGACGCCTCGCTGTTCGGCATCGGGCGCGTGCCCACAATGGATTCGGTGTCGCCGATCGTGCTCACCGCCGGTGAAACCACGACGCTGACCGTGCGCGGCCGCGATCTCGCCGGCGTGACCGGCGCGACGTTCGCACCGGATTCGGGCCTCGCGCAGATCGGCGCGCCGGTGTGGTCGCAGGACGCCACCGGCGAGCAACTGAAGATCACCGTTCACATCGATGCCGACGCGACGCCGGGCACGCGCGTGCTTCAGCTAAGGGTGCCGGGCGGGATCACGTCCTCGATGCCGGGCGTCGCCAACACGATCACGGTGGTGACGGGCCCATGACCACGCACCGTCCAATCGATATTCGATTCGCAATGACTCCCGGCCGTGCTGCGCGCGTTGGCGCGCAGGAATGCGATCGCCGGTTTCCATCCAACGACCTTTGCACGATGCAACGCACTTGCGCTCAAGGAGCTACGCCATGAATCAGCATTCCCGCCTGCCGAACCGTGCATCGCTGACGGCGGCGCTCGTCGCGACCCTGTTCGCACCGACGGCCTGGGCTGCCTTCGACAGCGGTAGCACCGGTGCCGATGGCGTCTTCAATCCCACCGTCAACACGGAAGTCGAACTGCCGCCGTCGGGCATCCTCAATTACACGACGGTCAACATTCCGACCGGCGTGACCGTCAAGTTCAAGCGCAACGCCGCAAACACGCCGGTGTACATCCTGGCCAGCGGCGACGTGACGATCGCCGGCACCATCGATCTGCGCGGCGACGACGCAAAGGATGCCGGTACGTATGGCGACGGCGCGCAGGGCGATGACGGCATTCCGGGCGCGGGGGGGGCGGGCGGTTTCGAAGGCGGCCGCGGCGGTCGCGACGACACGCAGCAGCGTCCGGCGATCATCCGCGGTGGCGCGGGTCTCGGACCGGGCGGCGGTGCAGGCGGTATCGAAGGCGCTGACGGGTGCAACGCCACGACGGGCTATTACAAGCATGCCGGCATCGGCGGCGCGTACGGCAGCAGGGCGCTCAAGGTCTACATGTACCACTGCTCGATGACCACGCCGGCGACCGATCCCTATGGGTCGGGTCTGCTGCAGCCGCTCGTCGGTGGTTCCGGTGGTGGCGGTGGACGTGGCGGCACCAACTATCCGGGTTCGGGTGGTGGTGGTGGAGGTGGCGCGATCCTGATTGCGTCGTCGGGCACGCTGCGCGTCACAGGAAGCATCGATGCGAGCGGTGGGGATGGCGGCGGCGTCGCGGGCACCGGCGCGGGTGGACAGGGCGCGGGCGGTTCCGGCGGTGGCATCCGCCTGGTCGCGACGACGGTGACCGGCACCGGAACGCTCAACGCACCAGGCGGCTGCGTTCATTACAACAACGCGCGTCGCCAGCGCTGCGGCGCTACCGGACGCAGCGACGAACTCGGCGGCTCTGAAGGTCGCATCCGCATCGAAGCCGATGCCATCACCTACAGCGGCCAGTCGTCGCCGGCCTACGTCCGTGGCGGAATCGCCCCAGTGTTCCTGGCGAGTGTGCCTTCGCTTCGCATCTCGTCAGTCGCGGGCCAAACCGTGCCCGCGGTGCCGACGGGCACCAACGACGTGACGCTGCCGTCCTCGACGACCGGCCCGGTGGTGGTGACGTTTGAAACGACCAACGTACCCGTGGGCAACACGATCCAGCTCCGCGTGATCCCCGCGTATGGCACGGCCAGCACCGCGGTCAGTGGCGCCCTCGCCGGTAGCGCGAGTGCCGCTACCGCGAGCGCATCGGTGACGCTGCCGCAAGGCCCGAGCGCGCTGCAGGCGACGACCACCTACACGGTCACGGTCGCTTCGCTTCGCGATGAAGCGATGCGCGAAAAGCTTTCGCGCCTGGCGCAGAACGAAAAAGTCGAAACGATCGAAGTGACCGTGGCCCTACAGGGCGGCGCACGCGCGAAATTGATCACCGGCAGCGGCAAGTCGTTCGAAGTGCCGTACGCGCAGCTGAGCGCGATCGGTTTCAAGAGCTGAGCCGGCCATGATCCGCCATCGACCTTCGCGCGATGCAACGCGTAACCGCTCAAGGACCCACGCCATGACCCAGCACTCACGCCTCCCTGTCCGCGCGTCGTTGGCGCTTGCGCTCACGGCGGCTGCATTCGCGCCGACGGCATGGGCCGCGTTCGACAGCGGCAGCACCGGCGCCGACGGCGCGTTGAACGCAACGGCCGGCATGGAGATCCAGCTTCCGCCGTCGGGCATCCTCAACTACACGACCATCAACATCCCGGCGGGCGTCACCGTCAAGTTCAAGCGCAACGCCGCAAACACGCCGGCCTACATCCTGGCCAGCGGCGACGTGACCATCGCTGGTACGCTCGACATTCGTGGTGCGGATGGCAAGCCCACCGGCACGTACGGCGACGGCGCCCAAGCCGACGACGGCCTGCCGGGCGAAGGCGGACCTGGTGGCTACGGCGGCGGCCGTGGCGGTCGCAGCGACGCACAACTGCGTGCCGAGATCGTCCGCGGCGGTGCAGGCCTTGGCCCGGGTGGCGGGCCGGGTGGAATCGAAGGGGACAACGGATGCACTCCCGCCGGCGGCTACTACAAGTACATCGGAACCGGCGGCGGCTACGCCAACAATGCCTACAAGTACTACACGACTCACCAGTGCGCGGCCAACTACGGTCCGGTCGGACTGGCGTACGGCTCGACGCTGCTGCAGCCGCTGGCAGGTGGCTCGGGCGGCGGTGGCGGACGTGGCGGCACCAACTTCCCGGGATCAGGCGGCGGCGGCGGCGGCGGCGCTGTCCTGATCGCGTCGTCGGGCACATTGCGCATCACCGGCAGCGTCGACGCGACGGGCGGTGATGGCGCGGGCCACGCCGGCACCGGCGTGGGTGGGCAGGGAGCGGGCGGCTCGGGTGGCGCCATTCGCCTGGTCGCAACGACCGTAGCCGGCAACGGCTCGATCCTCGCCAACGGCGGCTGCATCAACTACAACAACAACCGTCGTCAGTACTGCGGTTACGACGGCCGTAACAACTACGGCGGCTCCGAAGGCCGCATCCGAATTGAAGGCGAGTCGATCACGTTCAACGGCACGTCGCAGCCGACATTCGTGCGTGGTGACATCGGCCCGGTGTTCATTGCCAACGCGCCAGCACTGCGCATCTCCGCGGTAGCAGGCCAGACGGTTGCGGCTGTACCCACCGGCAGCAACGACGTGAGCCTCCCGGCAAGCACCACCGGTCCGGTGGTGGTCACGTTCGAAACGACCAACGTCCCGGTTGGCAACACCGTGCAGCTGCGCGTCGTGCCGATCAACGGAACGCCCACCGAGGCGATCAGCCCCGCGATCACCGGCACCACGGCATCGGGCACCGCGCAGGTATCCGTAGTGCTGCCGCAGGGTTCCAGCACGCTGCAGGCGACGACCACCTACACGGTCGTCGTCGCGGCACTGGGCGATGACGCGCTGAGCGAAAAGCTGTCGCGCCTCGCGAGCAACGAACACGTCGAGAAGGTGGAAGTCACCATCGCGCTGGACGGCGGCGCGCGTGCGCGACTGGTGACCAATAGCGGCAGGACCTTCGACATGCCATACGAAACATTGAGCGCGATCGGCTTCAAGGGTTGAAGCAACCGGCAACGGCAGCTGGATAACGCAGGCAGGGACGTGCGGTCACCATGAGTCAAACCGAACACACCAGCATGAAGTTGCGTCGTGGTTCGCGACGCGCCCTCGGCGCGGCGTGCGTGGCCTTGTTGGCCTGCACGCCGTGGGCGATCGGCGCGGCCGACCTGACGCTGGGCGACGGCGTGGTGGTGAAGTTCGGCGACGATGCGCAGCTGGTCGTGCGCGACAAGCTGTCCGCCGGCAAGGGCGTGGCGTTGACCAGCCAGAAGGATGACGGCGCCGGTGGACAGACCGGCAGCGGCCTGGGTACGCCCGCCGCGGGCGACTGGCAGGGCGTGCGCATCGAGAAGTCCGCGCTGCCGTTTGGCGCGATGACGTTCGAGGACCTGCGCATCCGCTACGCGGGCGGCGACGATGGTGCCGCGCTCGTGCTGCGCGGCGTGAACCCGACCCTGAAGTACCTGCAGCTCACCGACAACACCAACGGTCTGCGCCTTCGCGAAGGTGCATCGCCTGCGATCAGCGGCTCAAGTTTCCTGCGCAACGGCGTCGGCCTGGACGCAGAGCGCAACAGTGCGCCCACAATCGGTACCACGCAGTTTTCCGGCAACCGCGAACAGGCGGTGGTGAACCGCTGGCCGTCCACGCCGATCCAGGCCGCCGGCAACTGGTGGGGCCACTCCACCGGGCCGCGCGACGTCTCCGGCAATCCGGCAGGGCAGGGCGACGCGGTGTCGGCGGGCGTCAACTACGCTGGCTTCCTGACCGCCGTGCCGTTGATCAATCCGACCGTGCGCCTTGCCGCGCCGGCGACGTACTTTGAGCAGCGCCGCATCGCGCTGGAACTGTCGTGCGTCAACGCCACCGAGTTCCGCCTCGCCGAGAACAACGCGTTCACGGGCGTGGCGTTCCAGCCGCTCGCCGATGGCCGTGTCAACGTCGAGTTCGACGTTTCCGAAGGCGACGGCCGCAAGACGATCCACGCGCAGTTCCGTGATCCTAGCGGCGCGGTCGTCACCGCGACGCTGGCCGGCGGCGTGTTGATCGACACGCAGCCGCCGCAGGTCGCCATCACCAATCCTGCCGAGGGCAGCCTGATCCGCGAAGCGGTCGACATCGAGGTGAACGCCAGCGATGTGTCCGGCGTGCGCCAGGTACAGATCCTGCGCGATGGCGCCGTCCTTGCCACCGACACCACCGCGCCGTACGCGTACGCGTGGAACACCGACAGCGTCGCCGACGGCAACTACGTCCTTAAAGCCCTGGCCGTCGACGAGGCCGGCCGAACCGCCGAACACAGCATCACCGTGACCGTGTCGCACGGCGCACCGGTGCCGGACCTGGAAGGCCCGCAGTTGGGCGATATCAAGGCGAACGGCCTGGCGCTTGCCGACGGCGCGACATTCACCGGCAACACTACGCTCGCCTTCAAGGCGAGCGATCGCAGCGCGATCTCTCGCATCGAGGTGCTGCTCGACGGCGTGGTCGTCGCGACCGCGACGGGCAGCAGCCAATACACCGCGCTGCTCGACCTCGCCAACGTGGCCAACGGCGTGCACACGCTGGCGCTGCGCGCGTTCGACTCGCTCGCCAACCAGAGCACGCAGAGCTACTCGATCACCGTCGCGCACGCGCCTCCGGCGGCGCCGACGCTGACGCAACCGGCCAACAACCTGGTCACGCGCAATGCCGCGCTGGTCGTCGCCGGCAACGCCAAGGCAGGCAGCAGCGTGCAGCTGCTGCTCAACGACGTCGCCGCGGGCGATGCCGTGACTGCCGGCAGCGATGGCCGCTTCACCGCCGCGGTCACGCTGGTCGCGGGCGAGAACCGGCTGCGCGCCACCGCGACCGACCAGCATGGCACCAGCACGCCTTCGGCGGTGGTGCGCGTGACGCTGGACGTGACCGTGCCATCGGCGCCGTCGGGCCTCGCCGCCGCAGTGATGACGGGCGGCAAGATCCGCCTGACCTGGGCCGCCGCCAGCGACACCAACGTCGTCGCGCACGAGATCTACCGCGCAGGCAACGAGTTCGCCGCCGTTGCTGAAGCGCAGAAGCTGGTGCGCCTGGGTGCCTCGGCCATCGCGTACGAAGACGCGCCGGCTGCGGATGGCCAGTACTTCTACCGCATCGTCGCGGTGAACGCGGCCGGCACGCCGAGCGCGCCCACCAACCTCGCCAGCGCCACCATCGACCGCACGGCGCCGGTGGCCGAGCGCGTCGAGTACACGGCGCAGGGTGCCTACGACCCCGCCAGCCAGACCTACGGCCAGGGACGTGTGGACATCCGTGTTACGGTCAGCGAACCACTGGTCGGCACGCCGTATTTCAGTCTCGTGCCGGAAGGCGGCCTGCCGGTTCCGGCGGATCTGATCAGGCGCGACGACACCCACTACGAAGGCACGCTGACGCTGGCGTCCGGTGCCGGCAGCGGCGTGGCCAACGTGCTGTTCTCCGCACGCGATCTGGTCGGCAACCGCGGCGTGGAAGTGCGCGAAGGCGCTTCGCTGCGCATCGATACGATCGGGCCGGAACTGGTGCAGATCGCACTGAACCCGCAGGCGCCGATCAAGGCGGACGACAGCCGCGCAGTCACCGCGACGCTGAACTTCAGCGAAGACCTGCCTGCGGGCAAGACGCCGGTGGTGCGCTACCAGCTGTCGGGCATCGGGCGCACGCCGGTCGCAAGCGCGACGCCGGAACGCATCGACGCAAGGACCTGGCGCGTCGGTTTCGAGCTGCCCGCGGACGCCGGCCAGGTCTCGCCGGAACTGCTCAGCCTGAGCCACCAGTCCGAGGATGCGCTGGGCAATACGTCCAGTCGCGTCACTGCACCGAACGAAGCGCAGGTCTACCAGGGCGAGCTGCCGGCGCTGAACGTGCCGCTCGGTCTCACCGCCACCGCCTTGCCCGGCGGCAAGGTGGGCCTGCAGTGGCAGGCGGTCGAAGGCGCCACTGGCTACCAGCTGTATCGGCAGGCCCCGGGTGAAGCTGCGCTGGTCGAGCTGTCGCGCAGCGCGCAGGCGCAGGCCACCGACAGCACGCCGGTCGATGGCGTGTACCGTTACGCCGTCGCGTCGGTGCGCAGTTCCAACAGCCAGGAAACGCTGAGCGAGCAGTCGCTGGTGGCGCAGGCGACGACCAGTCGCACGGCTCCGGGCGCGCCGCAGAACCTCGTGCTGAGCCTGATCCCGCAGGGCGTGCTGGCGACGTGGCAGCCGCCGGTGGGCACCGCGCCAGCCAGTTATCGCCTGTATCGCGCGGCTACCGCGACCATCACGTCGGTCGCGGGCCTCACTCCGCTCAAGCAGAACATCAAGACCACGCAGGTGGTGGACGCGGTGCCGTCGCAGGACGAGCACGCCTACGTGGTGACCGCGGTCGATGCCGCCGGCAACGAGTCGGCGATCTCCAACTCTGTTTACCTCAACTTCAGCCTGCTGCCGGTGAAGACGCTGCACGTCGAGCAGCTCGGCACGGCGCTGCCGGTGCTGTCGTGGACGCCGAACGGCAACGGTGCGACCGGCTACGACGTGTACGTCGGCGAAGGCGAGTCGCGCTTCAAGCTGACGCCGCAGCCGATCACCGCGACCACGCTGACCGACACCGGCTACACCGGCGGGGAGCGCCGCTATGTGGTGGAGGCGGTCGACGCCAACGGCGTGCGCATGGAACGCGGCATCGTCCTGGCGAACGCCTCGCTGCAGGTCGTCGGCGGGTTGCCGCTCAAGCGCAACGTGATGAACCGACTCAACGTTCAGGTGACCAACCTGTCGTCGGGCGCGCTGAGCGCGGCGAGGCTGGTGGCGAAGATCGGCGCACGCGAGTTCCGCTCGGAAGGCTTCGCCCTGGCCGGCAACGCCACGAAGGTCGTGCCGCTGGTGGTGGGCGGCTACCCCGACCTGCCGAATCCGGCCGCGCTGACCCTGCTGCTGGAGAACGAGGCGAGCGAAGGCGAGCGCATGCGCATCGGCCGGGAGCAGCAGGTGTCCGTGGTCGACAGCGCGCTGGTGGTGGGTCTGGATGCGGAAGGTTTCACCCGCGGCGCCACCGGCAAGGTGCGCCTGACGGTGGAGAACACCTCCGACGTCGATGTCGAACTGCTGACCGCGCGCAACTCCGGTCGCGACGCGTCGAACGAGCTGCGCCTGAAGCTGATGGACAACGACGGCAATCTGCTCAGCACGGTGCCGTACCGCCAGGCCACGGGTGCAGGCGTGATCACGCTGGCGCAGGGCCAGACGGTGGCGCGGATCGCGCCGGGCCAGCGTTACGTATCCGACGTGTTCCAGATGCCGGTGCCGGCCAGCGCGCCCGACCGCGTGCGCCTCAAGCTGGAGGTCGACAAGCTGCGCTACAGCACCGGCCAGCCGGAAGAAGTGGCGATCCCGGGCATGGGCAGCGAACGCGCGGTGGACCTGGTGGAAACGCCGTACGCCGGCGAGATCACTTCGGTCGATCCGGTGGTGTCGTTCGGTACCGGCCCGATCACCATCCTCGGCCGTGCGGTCGATCGCGCCACGCAGGCGGCCGTGCCCAATGCGCCGCTGAAGATCGCGCTGAACCAGGAAGGCTTCGAGCGCCTGACCGACGTGATGACCGATGCCGAAGGTGGGTTCCGCTACGTCTTCACGCCGACACTGACCGATGCCGGCCGCTACCGCGTGGGCGCGATCCATCCGGACATGACGGATCGCCCGGAGCAGGCCAGCTTCACCATCAACCGCATCCAGATCACGCCGACGCCGTTCAAGCTGACGGTGCCGCGCAACTACGCCTACCGCATCGACTTCCGTGCGCGTTCGGGCACCGGTTCGCAGGCCAGCAACCTGCGCGTGATCTACGCACCGGAATACCAGCCCAGCGGCACGCTGCCGGCCGGCATCAAGGTGCTGCTGCCGGATCCGATCAACATCGCGCCCAAGCAGGATCTGTCGCTGCCGGTGAGCGTGTCGGGCGACAACAACGCCGCACCGAGCGGACGCCTGGTGCTGGCGGTGGTGAGCGATGGTTCCGGCGCGACGCCGCTGGCGCTTCTCAACGTCGACTACACGCTGACCGAGGCCAAGCCGGCGCTGTACGCCACGCCGAACTACGTCGAGGCGGGTCTGGCGCGCGGGCAGACGGTGATCGAACAGGTGGTGTTCGAGAACAAGGGCTTCGTCGCCATGACCGACGTCGTCGTCGACCTGCTCGACAAGAGCGGCGGCGCGACGCCGACCTGGATCACGCTGGCCTCGGGCCGCACGCTCGGCAGCATCGGCGTCGGCGAGAAGCGCACGGTCGACGTCAACGTCGCGCCGGACGCCAACGTCGCCGAAGGCATCCACGAGTTCGCGCTGCGCGTGTCCGGCGCCAACCTGCCGGCCGAGACGGTCAACGTGTTCGTCTCGGTCACGCAGTCGGGCATCGGCAACGTGCTGTTCAAGGCGTCCGACATCTACACCGCGACGCGCGACAAGAACGGCAACCTGATCCCGGGCCTGGCGGGCGCACGCGTGTTCCTGCAGAACGAGGCGGTGGTCAGCCAGAGCTACGAGCTGACCACCGACGCCTACGGCGAGGCGTATTTCCAGAACCTGCCGGCCGGCAGCTACCGCTTCAAGGCCAGCGCGCAGAACCACCAGGAAGCGGGTGGCCGCGTGTCGGTCAAGCCGGGCCTGACGGTGAACCAGTCGGTGTTCCTGGAGTACAGCCTGATCCAGGTGGAATGGTCGGTGCGCGAGATCACCATCGAGGACCGCTACGAGATCACCCTCAACGCGACCTTCGAAACCGACGTCCCCGCTCCGGTGGTGGTGCTGCAACCGACCAGCATCAACCTGCCGAAGATGGCGCCGGGCGAGGTGTTCCAGGGCGAGCTGGTGCTGACCAACTACGGTCTGATCCGCGCCGACAACGTGGTGTCGCAGCCGCCGGGCGCCGACGAGTACTACAAGTTCGAGTTCCTCGCACAGCCGCCTACCAGCCTGGAAGCCAAGCAGCGCGTGCGCCTGCCGTACCGCGTGATCGCACTGCGCCCGTATGGCTACTACGACGGCGCGGATGCCGGATCGGGTGGCGCGCTGCAGGTGAATGCGTTCGCGAAGACGGCATCGGCCAGCAGCACATCCGACGGCGGTGACGCAGGCGCGAGCAGCGCGACCAGCGCAGCAAGCACGAGCGATTCGGGCGGCGGCGCTGCCTCGTCCAGCAGTTCGTCGTCCGGCGGCGGCAGCGTCAGCGGCATGCCCGGTTGCTACACCTACTCGGCGCGCATGCCGGTCACCTGCAAGTACACCTGCGCCAATGGCCAGGAGAGCACCAATTGCGGCTCGTCGGCGAACTGGTTCTTCGTTGACCGCACCGCGTGCCCTGTCGGCACGCCGGCACCGAGCCCGGGTGGCTCCGGCGGCGCCGGTGGCGGCGGCTGGGGCGGTTCCGGCGGCCCGAGCTACGGCGGCATGCCGGGTGTTCCTCTGTGCGCCAAGGGGTCGGGCGATTGCGACAACCCGGGCGGCAACGACGGCAAGGAGGGCGGCCAGTGATGTCGCCCGACGCGAAGAAGCAAGCGTCCGGGCGCGGGCGTAAGCAAATGATCGACAGGAAGGAAGGGATGCTCTCGAACCTTGGCCGCAAATGGCTGGCAGTGCTGGTGCTGTTCCTCGCGGTGTCGTGCGTGCAGGCGCAGACACAGTTCCCGCTCGGCAGCAACGGCTGGATGGGGCTGGGCAACCGCAATGGTGATTTCTTCATCGTGCAGGACGACCTGCAGGTGAAGGTGCCGGGCGGATACGTGCGCATCAACCGCGACTACGACGGCAGGCAGTGGGTGTTCAACCGCCAGTGGTCCGGCCTGGGGCGCCCGTCGTACAACAAGGCGTTCTATCCTTCGATGGGGGCGTTCTTCAGCTGCACCATCGTCGACGGTGTCAGCAGCTGCGACAGCACGGCCAGTTCGGGCAGCTCCATCCAGTTCGGCAATCCCGAGAACGACGTCCAGCAGACGCGCATCCCCAACGACCCGTTCTTCGGTCGCAACGTGGACGGCAGTCCCGCGCCCGATCCGTACCTCGACCAGTTCGTCGCGCGCATGGGCGTGGGCTTCACGCGCAGCTCGGACGGCACCTCCTGGGTCAGCAGCAAGCATCCGCGTTTCGTACTGCGCCCGCAGCAGGTGCCGGCGCTGCCGGTGAGCGCCGGTCCCGACGCGCATCCGGGCTCCGGCAGGCCAGGCAAGGGCGGCATTGCGACCGTACAGGTCAACGGCTTCCGCTGGACCGACCGCAGCGGCTCCTGGATCGAGTACGACAACCTCGGCCGCATCACCAGCTACGGCGATCGCAACGACGTGCGAGTGTGGATGCAGTACGGCGCGCACGGCCAGGTCGAACGCGTGCTGGACGACAACGGCCGTACCGTGTTCACCCTGCTGTACTCCAACGGCAGCGCGGATTTCATCACCGAGGTGCGGGACCACACCCCGTTCGACGGCAACATTCGCCGCGTGAAGTACCAGTACGACGGCGACGGCCGCCTGCGCAACGTCGTCGACGCGCGCGGCAACACCACCTCGTTCGATTACGGGTCGCTGGATTCGCAGGCCTACGACTACAACGGAGGCTTTGGCGCGGCCGGCAGCGGCGGATCCGGTGCACCCATCGGTGCCCGCGCTTCCAGCGGATCGACGCTGCTCGTCGACACGCGTCGCAAGGTCACCAAGGTCACCGATGCCGAAGGTCGCGTGACCGAAATCGGCTACGGTGTGACGGCACGCGTGGGGCGAGTCATGGCGCCGGATGGTGGTCTCACCGAGTTCGACTACGGATACGACAAGCTCAAGAAGGAATTCAGTGTCACGGTACGGCATCCACAGACCGAAGCGGGGCGCCGAATCGAAACCAGCTACTACGATCAGGAAGGCCGCGTCGCCCGTCGCGAGGTCAACGGAAAGTTGTCAATGGCTGCACAGGGCAGTCGTTCGTCAATGACGTACACCGACGAACAGAACAACACGACGCGCATCGACCGCAATAACTTCGACGAGGTGACGCGCCTCACCAACGCTGATGGTTCGTCGCTCAGTATCACGTACGAGGCGGCATCCCTCGATCCGCGCGAAGTAGTTGATCCGGCGGGTAGCGTGACGAAGCTGGAGTACGACGCTAAGGGGAATCTGTTGAAACTGACCGCCGCGGCCGGAATGCCTGAGGCGCAGACGACCGAGTACCAGCCCAATGCCCGTGGCGAACCGGAACTAGTGCGCAGAAAGGGTGGCGATAATCCGGATGGGTCGGCGGATCCGGACGTGGATGTGCTCTTGCAGTACGACACGAACGGCAACATAGGGCAGCTGATTGATGGTGAGGGTAAAGTCTGGAAGTACGAGTACGATTCCCTCGGGAACCTCACACGCACCATCGACCCGCTCGGTCATGAGTGGACCTACACCTACGATGCGCATGGGAACCGGCTCAGTGCCACCGATCCGAACGGATTGACCTCGCAGTTCGCGTACGACAAGACGGATCGCTTGCGCTCTTTGACAGATCCACGAGGCAAGGTGTACAGCGTGGATTACGATGCGACTGGGCGACCCAAGAGGATGACGGATCCAACCGGCGATGCGGTCACGCTCGAGTACGACCAAGCCGGGCAACTTACTGCCACTAGTGATGCCATGAACCAGCGGGTTGCGCTGGCCTACGACGGCATGGGTCGCATCTCTACCGTGACGGATGGTAACGGCAACGTGACAACGCTCGAATACACCGACGTCAGCGGTGCGGATCGCGGTGGTGAACTCGTGTCCAGGATCAACTATCCGACGCTGCAGCGTCTGTTGCGCTACAACAATAGGAAGTCGTTGACGCAAATGTCCGAAGTCGTCGATGGCGACGTGCGTTCCACATCACTCGACTACGATCTTCGTGGTCTGCTCAAGGCGCAGGTTAACCCATACGAGAAGAGCCAAGGCGTTGAGCATGATGCACTGGGTCGCCAGACGTCAGCTACTGACGAGTTGGGGGCCACTGTGCGTCTGGCTTACGATCATCGCAACAACCTCATCAGTGTCACGGATGAGCTTGGTCAGGTTACCCGCATGGAGTACGACAGGCGTGACAGGCTGGTCCGGCAGATCACGGCAGAGAATGAAGTCACGCTGCATCGTTACGATGATGCCGGCCGTTTGCAGGAGGTGGTTCGACCCAATGGCTACCGTCTGTCCTTCAGGTTCGACAACGGAGGTCGTCTGCAGATGCGGCAATCTCATCGCCCGGACGGCAGCGTCGAGCTGACCGACAGCTTCGTCTGGGACGACGGCAGCCGCCTGACCGGATGGACCAGTGGCAGCGCGAGTCGCAATGCGACTTTCGACGATGCGGACCGACTTCTGAGCGAGACGGTTACGGTCGATGGCGTCCCGATGAGCCGCCAGTACACCTACTATGCCAACGGCCAGGTGAAAAGCTTTACAGGTCCGGACGGCTCGGCAGTGACCTACAGTTACGACGGCAACGGCAGCTTGGACAGAGTCGATATCCCAGGCGAAGGATCGATAAGCGTCGCTGAGCGACAGTGGGTCGAATCGACGAAAGTGGTTCTCCCTGGGGGCGCTGTGCAGGAGATCGAGCGCAATGGGCTAATGAGCCAGACGCGTTTGCGCGTGCGCGCTCCTAGTCAAAGCCTGGTGTTCGAGCAATCCAGCAGGTATGGAAAGCAGGAGGAAGTCGTCAGCCGGTCAACACAAGGGCGGCAGGTCGATTATCGATATGACGAGGCCTTGCGCTTGGTCGAGGCAGACCCGGTGAATTGGAGCGGAAAGACGGAAACCTATGCTCTCGATGCCGCCGACAATCGATTGAACGATCACGAGGTGGCGGACGATTGGGAGTATGACAAGGCTAATCGCCTCCTGAAGCGTGGCGGCGTCACCTATCAGTACGATGCCGCTGGCAACCTCATCGTCAAGGTCGACGCATCGTTGCCGGAGCCGCGGCGGACCACTCGGTACGCGTACGACGGCTATAACCGACTGATCGAGCTTCGCGATGGTGCAAGCGCAGTTTTGGCGCGCTATTCCTACGACCCGTTCGGCTACCGTCTGAGCAAAGAAGTTACTGCCGCCGGCGCTTCGAACTCTGGAGCTGAACCGGGAGAACGCCTGTTCCTTCAAGCGGAAGAGGGGCTGCTGGCCGAGGTAAAGGCCGATGGTGCCGTGTTGCAGAGCTACGGCTGGCGGCCGAGTTCCTCATACAGCACCGGGCCACTGTTTATGCGCAATAGAGCTGGCTACTTTTACTATCACAATGATCCGTTGGGTCAGCCACGCCAGCTGACCGACAAGAACGGGTTGGTCGTGTGGGAGGCCGCAGGCGTCAGCTCATTCGGGCGGACAACGATTGCGGGAGGGGCAACGGTAGAACAGCCATGGCGGCTTCCTGGTCAGTACTACGACAGGGAGAGCGGACTGCATTACAACCTGCATCGGTACTACGATCCAAACGTTGGACGCTACACAACGGCCGACCCGTTAGGGTTCTCGGCGGGCGCTAACTTCTACGCCTACGTGTTCGCCATTCCCACTGCGTTGATCGATCCTCTCGGACTGCTGAGGCAGGGATTGCCTCATATTGGCCCACCAACCTTGCGGGATGGGGACGATGCGCCCCGGGTAGGTCCGCAGCGGCCGGACTCGTCGACGTTCTTCGAGAACTACCCCAGGTACAAGAAGGTGGGGCAAGAAGGATATGAATCATCTGAAGTTTGGGAGCTGGTCGGCGGGCCGCTGGCTAAGGAGGCGCAGGGGAACCCAAACTACACGAACAGCTGTGCGGCGCGAGTCAGCTATGCATTGAACAAGAGCGGCGCTCCGATTCCTCGCTCGACGCCCGGCGCGGAGAGCGGAGCCGACGGTCTGTACTACCTTATTAGAGCCAGGGACATGAACGCTCATCTGCACAGAACTCTGGGCGCGCCCGATACGGTTCTCAGAACTCGCGACGAGCTGAATGCGTTCTGGAGCCGACTGAGGCCGGGCGAAGTTGCAATCGTGGCGACGACGGGGCACGTGGCTGTTCTCAGGCATGGTTACCACGATCCATACGTGGCCGATCCGCTGTATCTGGGCGAGACGTGGAAGCTGAACTGTGGCTGCAACTGACATGAAGATTGCGATTCGATACTTGCTGCTCCTGCTCTCACTCGCGATAGCGCAGAAGAGTTTCGCTGGTGGTTGTGAGCCAAGGTGCGCTCAAGATCGTTCGCTGGTGGTCTCGGCGGACGGCCTCCGGTTTTCAGGAATTGCATACAAGCAGAAGCGGCTGAATGGGCTCTTTGTCGCCGTGTTCAGTAGTAGCGCCGGGCTCCGGGTTACGGACTCCGTGGGCAAGCCTGCTCTGCAGCTGTCGTCGCGGCAGTTCGTAGCGGCCCTGGAGGCGGTGATAACCGATGTTCGCCGGCACGGTGGTCGCCTCGACCAGGTTCAGTTGGAAATGGACACCGTAAGCGATGTCTGGGACGACATCCGGAAGGCGGTAAGGGCCGAGGCGCGACGCGGTCAGGGGAAGCTGCACAGCAAGGATGCAGCAACGTCAAAGGCGTTGCTGGAGGCCATCAAGCGGTCAGAACTGGTACGGCAGACCTGCGCGATGGTCCAGCGACACGCCATGAAATGCCACCCATACAACTCCTTCACGGAGCAGATTGCCTTCCAACAGAAGTACTCGTCTGGAGATCGCAGTCAGATCGTGAAGGCAGATGACGTCGGCATTGTCGCGGGGCTCGGGATCTCCATTCGGTTTATCGACGCGAGCTCGCCTCCAAAAAGGTGACGAGCAACCGGTGCGAAGGCAACGAAGTCATATCAGGGGGATAGACGCTTTGTATATGGCACGGAACAGCGCCGGTGGTCTTTACTACATCATCCTGGCCGCGGAGATGCGATCGTATCTGACAGATACGTATGGCCCTCCTCACGTTCGGCTTCGGACGGTCAAGCAGCTCGATGCATTCGAGGCGCAGCTCAGGCCGGAGCAGCTTACGATCGTGGTCGCTGACCACCACGTTGCCGTCCTTAAGGATGGATATCAGGATCCTTATGTAAAGGAACGTTTGGGTGCCGAAGAGTTCTAAGTGATACTTATCGACGCACGGAGTTGCGACGCTTAGCGTCGCGCGCGCTCCGCGCGCCAGCTAAATGTGACAAGACCCGGCAGGCGTCACGAAGGAAGTAGTTTTCAGGGGAAGGGAACTCGTGCAAAGAACACGGAAAAGCGCCTGGGGCGCGCTTGCGTTGTGGCTCGGTCTTGTGGCATGCGCACCCGCGCACGCGCAGGAGACCGTATGCGCGCGCGTCAAGATCGAGATCAAGCAGGAGCTGACGCTCGAGCGGCAGGCGTTCGATGCGGAGATGCGCATCACGAACTCGCTGCCCGTCACGCCGCTGACGGAAGTGCACGTGGAGGTGAAGGTCACCGACGAGACCGGGCTTCCGATTCCGATCACCGCCGATCCGAACGATCTGAGCGCCAAGTTCTTCCTGCGGCAGACGCAGAAGCAGAACATCGACAACACCGACGGCAGCGGCCAGGTCGCGGGCGGCAGCACCGCATCGGTGAACTGGATGTTGATCCCGGCACCGGGCGCGGCGGGTACCACGCCATTCGGCAAGCGCTACCTGGTCGGCGCGACGCTGCGCTACCGCTTCGGCACCGAGACGCACGTGCTGGAACTGAACCCGGATTCGATCACGGTCAAGCCGCTGCCGTCGTTGACGCTGGACTACTTCCTCACCCGCGACGTGATCGCGGACGATCCGTTCACCGCCGAGATCGAGGCGCCAGAGCCGTACACGCTGGGCGTGCGCGTGAAGAACTCGGGCATGGCGCCGGCCAAGGAACTGAAGATCGCCTCGGCGCAGCCGCGCATCGTAGAGAACGCACAGGGCCTGCCGATCAGCTTCATGATCATCGGCAGCTACGTGCAGGACCTGCCAGCCAGCAATTCGCTGCTGATCAACTTCGGCGATGTTCCGTCCAGCAGCAGCAAAATGGGCCGCTGGCAGATGGAGAGCAACATCGCCGGCAAGTTCGTCGACTTCACCGCCACGTTCACCCATTCGGATGAACTGGGCGGCGCGTTGACCTCGCTGCTGCAGGCCACCAACGCGCACCTGCTGCTGCGCGACGTGCGCGTCGACCTGCCGGGACGCGACTTCGTGCGCGACTTCCTGGCGCTGGACGGTACCGCGCTCAAGGTCTACGAGTCGGCCGGCCCGGACAGCGAAGTCACCGACCGTTCCAACGAGGCCAGTCTTGCGGCGGCCGGCGGCGGCTACCGGCTGACGCTGCCGCCGACGCAGGGCTTCTTCTACGTGCGCAAGCCGGATCCGTACCGCGGGCAGAAGGCGCTGGGGCCGGTGATGCGCGCCGATGCCAAGGCGATGGCGGTCGAGAACGTCTGGCTGTCCAAGACCAAGAACGCCGATACCAAGCAGTGGGAGCACTGGTTCAACGTGTTCGACGTGAACTCGCCGGGCTCCTACGAGGTGGTGTTCAACGAGTTGTCGAGCGATCCCAAGCCGCCGGTGCTGCAGTTCATCCCCGACCGCGTGGTGAAGGAAGGCGAGCAGATCGGCTTCCTGGTCGAGGCATCGAGCCCGATGGGCCGCGCGGTGACGCTGTCGGCCGAACCGTTGCCGACCGGCGCAACCTTCGTCGACCAGAGCGGCGGCCTGGGCATCTTCGACTGGGTGCCGGCGGTGGGGCAGGCGGGTGATTACCTGATCAACTACCTGGCCAGCGACGGCAGCCTGTCGGGCACGCGCTCGGCGAAGATCCGCGTCGAATCGAAGGAGCCGCCGCCGGGCCCGGCGATCCCGGTGCTGTTCGCGCCGCTGGCCGGTGCCGAAGTGCCGGCACTGCGTCCGCAGCTGCAGGTGGTGACGGGCGAGGCCAGCAACGATCCCGCGCGCAGCGTCCACTTCGAGCTGTATGCCGACGCTGCGATGACCGAAAAGCTGGGCGAAGGAACCGTGCCGGAGAATACCGTCGCCGGCCAGCCGACCGCATGGCAGCCTTCGGATGACCTGGACGACAACCGTCATTACTACTGGCGCGCACGTGCGCTCGCCGAGGCCGAGATCAACAGCGCCTGGGTGGACGGTTCGTTCTTCGTCAATCTGTTCAACGATCCGCCGGACAGCTTCAACCTGACCGCACCCGCCGCCGGCGCGCACGTCGATACGATGACGCCGGTGCTGTCGCTGACCAACGCGCAGGATCGCGATGGCGATGCCATCACGTACGCATTCGAGGTGTTCACCGACGCCACGCTCGCGCAGCGCCACGACGCCGTGGGCAACCTTGCGCCTGACGCGAGCGGCACGACTTCGTGGACGGTGCAGGTGCCGCTGGCCAACCATGCTACGTACTACTGGCGTGCCATCGCCACCGACGAGCACGGCGCGCAGACCATGACGCCGCTGCGTCCGTTCACCGTGCACACCGGCAATGCGGCGCCGACCGCGCCGTCGCCGCTGAGCCCGCTCAACGGCGTCGACGTCACCACGGCCGGTTCGGCGGCGCTGGTGGCCGGCAACGCGACGGATGCCGACAACGATCCGCTCACGTACCGGTTCGAGATCGACACGGTCAACACGTTCGACTCGTCGAACCGGCGCGCGTCGGACGCCATCGCCGCTGGCAGCGACGGCACCACGCGCTGGACCGCGACGGAACTGGTCGAGAACACGCGTTACTTCTGGCGCGTGAAGGCCAGCGACGGCAGCGCGGAAAGCGCCTGGGTCGGCGGCACGTTCCGCCTGAACGCGCAGAACGAAACGCCTGCCGTCCCGGTGCCGGCGAACCCGGGCGCGGGTGCGTGGGTGTCGACCTTGCATCCGACCTTCGAGGTGCACGCCGCGGTCGATCCGGACGACGACCCGCTGCGGTACCGCTTCGAGGTCTATCGCGACAGCGGGTTGACCGCGCTGGCGTCCAGCGGCCTGGTCACCGGCCTGTCGTGGCAGTCCACCGGCGCACTGGCCGACAGGGCCACGCACTATTGGCGCGTGCGCGCCGAGGATGCGTCCGGCGCTGCCAGTGCGTGGTCGCCGACCATGACGCTGTTCGTCAGCACGGGCACCTACGTGGCGCCGACCATCTCGTTGACGAAGCCGGCGACCCTGATCGATGCGCGAGACGGCAGCCCGGTGATCGCCTGGGAAGGCAACGGCACGGCGATCGAGCCGACGGTGGCGCTGTACTACGACGCCACCGGCTCGGGCTACGCCGGCACGCGCATCGTCGACGGCCTGCGCCAGGACGCGGGCACGCACTCGGGCAGCTACGCGTGGAATACCGCGGGCGTTGCGCCGGGCGTGTACTCGATCTACGGCGTGATCTACGACGACAAGGGCATGGGACGCGCCTACGCACCGGGCAAGGTGGTGGTACCGTCGCCGCAGCAGCAGGGCACCATCCTCGCTACCGCGCGCACGTCCATGAGCCTGCGCGAAGGCAAGGACACGGGTGTCCTCGCGGTCAGCCTCGGCCGCGCGCCGACGGCGGCAGTGACAGTGCCGGTGAGCGTGAACGATGCGAGCGAGGCGTACGTGATGCCGCGCGAACTGGTGTTCACGCCCGCGAACTGGTCGACACCGCAGTCGGTCACCGTGGTCGCCGTACACGACAAGGTGCAGGACGGCGACCAGCCGATCACGATCACCGTCGGCAAGGCCAGCACGTCCGATCCGGACTTCATCGGTGTCGCGGCGGCGCCAATCCACGGCACCGTGGTGAATCAGGACTTCGACATCAACATGGGTCTGGCCATCACCAGCTACCAGTTGGTGAGCAAGAAGCGGGACTGGCTGACGGGCCTGTGGACGTACCGTTATCGTCCGGTATTGACTAATATCGGTCCTCGCGTCGGCGGCGTGTTTGCGGTCGTCGACAAGGCACCTGGCTTCACGGTGCTGTGGGGGGCGCTGACATTCGGCGCGGTGGACCAGAACGAATCGGTGGTCAGCAGCCAGGACATCATTCTGGTCGGCCAGACGGACGTGGGCAACCAACAGCCGCCGTTGTCGTGGATCTTGAGGGGGTGGTGATGAGCAAGGACGTGCGTCGCAACGCCGCGGGTTTCACGCTGCTGGAACTGCTGGTGGTCGTCGTGATCATCGGGGTGCTGGTGGCGTATGTGGCGCCGCGTTATTTCCAGCAGATCGGCAAGTCCGAGCGCACCGCGGCGCTTGGGCAGATCGACGCATTGCGCAAGGCGATCGATGCGTACTGGCTGGACACGGGGGACTTTCCCTCGTCCGAACAGGGCCTGTCCGCACTGACGACCCGCCCGGAAGGCGTGCCCAAGTGGAACGGGCCGTATCTGCAGGGGCGCGTGCCGCCCGATCCGTGGGGCCATCCGTATGTCTATCGCGTGCCGGGGGCGGCAGGCGACTACGACCTGTTTTCGTACGGGAAGGACGGTCGGCCGGGCGGCGAAGGCGATGATGCCGACGTCGGTGCCGATACCGGCGGCTGACAGCTTCAATGCGCACGCGCCGGACGAGGGGGCATTCGTCCGGAGGCGACAGAAGGAACGGTAGTCGCAGTCAGGGGATAGGCGTCCGACGGACGCATGGATGAAGGTCGGTTGTGAAGCATCGAGTTCTGGTTTCCATCGGTGGGCAGTCGCAGTGGCTGGACGTCGAGGCCGAGTCGGTCGGCGCCGCCAGTGCCAAGGCGCTGCGCCTGGGTGGGCGCGTGCTGCGCATCGAACCCGTGCAGGAGCAGCGCGCGACCGCGCGCGTGTCGTACTCGCCGACGGTCTTCCTGCAGGAACTGCTGACACTACTGCGCGCCGGGCTCAACGTAGTGGAAGCCATGGAGGCGCTGGAACGCAAGGAAGCCAACGCCGGGTTCCGCCTCGTGCTGGGCCGCCTGCTGGGCGGCCTGCGTGAAGGCGTGCGGCTTTCGCAGGCGATGGCGCGCGAGCACCTGCTGTTCCCGCCGGTGCTGATCGCCGGTGTCGCCGCGAGTGAAACCAGCGGCGGCCTGGCCGATACGCTTGAGCGTTATCTCGCTTACGACGCGCGCATCAACCAGATCAAGCGCAAGGTCGCGGCGAGCGCGATCTACCCGCTGTTGCTGATGGGCGTGGGCGGCGCGGTGATCCTGTTCCTGATCGCCTACGTGCTGCCGAAATTCAGCGTGATCCTGGAAGGCAGCGGACGCCCGACGGGCAGCGCGACCGCCGTGCTGCTAAGGCTCGGCGAATCGATCCAGCAGCATCCATGGGTGTCGGGCGCAGTGCTCGCGGCTGCTGCAGCCGCCGTCGCGTGGCTGGCGGGCACGCAGGCCGGCCGCCGCGTGACGCTGGCGCAGGTCTCGCGTGTGCCCGTGCTGTCCGACATCTTCGTGACGATGGGTTTGTCTCGGCTGTACCGCACGCTCGCGTTGCTGCTCGACAGCGGCATCCCGCTGATCCAGGCGATGGACATGGCGCGCGGCATCGTGACGCCCGCGCAGTCGGCGGAACTGGTGCTCGCGATGAGCCGCCTGCGCTCGGGCCAGATGTTCACCGAATCGCTTGCGGGCACCAGCCTCATTCCGCCGATCGCCGAAAGCCTGCTGCGTGTGGGCGAGCGCGGCGGTGCGCTGGCCGAGATGAGCGGCAAGCTCGCGAATTTCCTCGACATCGCGCTGGATCGCAAAGTCGACACCTTTTCGCGCCTGTTCGAGCCGCTGCTGATGTCGGCCATCGGCCTGATCATCGGCGCGATCGTGCTGATGATGTACTCGCCGATCTTCGACCTGGTGGGGAGCGTCGGCCAGTGAATCTGGAGACCGCCACCGCACCTACGGAACTGCGCGTGGATCAGGTGCGCGAGGTGCGTGGGCGTGCGCTCGCGGCCGGGCAGTCCTGGCTGCAGTTGCTGCAGGACGAGGTCGGCGTGGATCCGGCCACGTTCCTCGCGATGCTGGGCCGGTTGTCGGGCGTCGAACCGATGCCGTCGGTCGAACTGTACGCCGCGACACCGGATTTCGATGTTGCCGCGTATGTGGAATGCGCGCGGCGCGATTGCGTCGTCCTGCACGACGAACAACACGGCTTGTCGCTGGTGCTGGCCGATCCGTTCGCGGAAGACACCGTGCAATGGGCGCAGTCGTCGATTCCCGGCGCTTGCGCGTTGCGGCTGGCGCACCTGGACGAATTGCGCGCGTACCTCGCGCAGGCCGAGCAGACCGTGCGCGCGACGCAGGGCAGCGTGGGCGGACTCGGCACGGCCGATGCCGTCGGCGAGGGCGAACTGCTCTCGCTGGAGAACATCGAGGCCGATGCCAGCCCCGTCGTGCGCGTGGTCAGCTCGATCCTGTACGACGCGCTGAAGCAGGAAGCATCGGACATCCACCTCAAGTCCACGCCGGCGGGCATGAGCGTGAAGTTCCGCATCGACGGCGTGCTGGTCCCGGTGTCGGAAGTGAGCGGCGCTGACATCGCGCAGCGGATCATCTCGCGCATCAAGGTGATGTCCGAACTCGACATCGCCGAGCGCCGCGTACCGCAGGATGGCCGCTTCCGCGTGAAGGTGCGTGACGGCCAGGTCGATTTCCGCGTGTCGATCATGCCGAGCATTCACGGCGAAGACGCGGTGCTGCGACTGCTCGATCGCAGCACGCTGACCGGGAGCCGCGACCAGATGCTGCAACTGGCGGATCTGGACCTCGCGCCGGACGCGTTGTCGACACTGCGCCGGCTGGTCGCGCAGCCCTACGGCATGGTGCTGGTGACCGGGCCGACCGGTTCAGGCAAGACGACGACGCTGTACGCGGCGATCGACGAGATCAACAGCGGCCACGAGAACATCATCACCATCGAGGATCCGGTGGAATACCAGTTGCCGGGCGTGCTGCAGATCCCGGTCAACGAGAAGAAGGGACTGACCTTCGCTCGCGGCCTGCGTTCGATCCTGCGCCACGATCCCGACAAGATCATGGTCGGTGAGATCCGCGACGAGGACACCGCGCAGATCGCGGTGCAGGCGGCGCTGACGGGCCACCTGGTGCTTACGACCGTTCACGCCAACAACGTCTTCGACGTAGTCGGCCGACTGCTGCACATGGGCGTGGACCCGTACAGTATGGCGTCGGCGCTGGTGGGCGTTTGGGCGCAGCGACTGCTTCGCGTGAACTGCCCGGAATGCGCGCATCCGTACCAGCCCGATGCCGATGCGCTGGAGATGTCTGGCCTGGATGCCGGCGACCTGGTCGGCAAGCCGCTGCGTTGCGGCCGCGGTTGCGGCCATTGCCGCGGCACCGGATACAAGGGGCGCCGCGCCATCGCCGAGTTCCTGGTGATGAACGACACGTTGCGCGAACTCGTGGCGACGCGTGCGCCGGTGACCTCGCTGCGTGCGGCCGCGTTGCGCCAGGGCGGCGGTGGCAGCCTGCGCACGGCGGCGCTCGATCTGTTCTACCGGGGCGAAACCACCCTGGTCGAAGTCAACCGCGTCACGTTCGCGGAATAGCAGCGTGCGCAGACCTCTTCTCAATCTCTACGTCGCGAGCGCAACCTGGGCCGCCGCAAGGCCCGGCGACACGCGCGGCCCCATCGGCGGCGAATACGACGCCAACGCGTCCGGCGGCGCGGAATGGACGCGGATCGCGCAAGCGCTGCCGGCGCATTTCGGCGCGATCGGCCCAGTGCGCATCGTGCTGTCGGCGCGCCTGTGCCACTTCCTCGTCGCGCCGTGGGTGGCCGACTGCTTCACCGGGCCTTCGATCCGCGCATCGGTACTGGCGATGTTCGAAAGCCAGGGCGTGACCGACGCCAGCCATCGCATCGAAATCGACTGGCCCGCGTACGGACGACCCGTGCCTGCCGTCGCGTATCCGCGATCGCTCGTGGATACGGTGCGTACGGCACTGGAAGCGTCCGGCGGCGCGATCGTGTCCACGGTCGCCAGTGTCGTGCCCGTGCTGCGGCACCACGGACGTGCGCTGGACGCTTTGCCCGGCGCTCTGCTGGCCTATGCCGAAGACGATGGCATCACCGGCATCACGCTCGAAGACGGGCGCTTGGTGCAGGTGGAAGCGCTTGCCTCGTGCGGCGCGGGCCTCGGCGATGTCGGCCTGTGGCTCTCGCGCAAGCGCTTCGCGTTCGCCGACGACGGCGCGCTGCACTGGCTGGGCTCGAGCCCAGCGCCGGAGGCGTTCGCAGGACGTCTGCTCGCGCTGGAAGGCGATGTGCCGACCACGCCTGGACACGCACTGGCGGCGGCTTGGGCATGAGCCGACTTCCCCGTATCGAATGGCGCATGTCCCGCCCCTTGCCAGGATTGCCGGGCGTCATGCTGCTCGCCTGCATCGCCATCGCGATTGGCGCGCTGGCCTACTGGAATGCCGGCATGGATCGACGCCTGGCGCAACGCGAGCGCCTGCTGGAGAGCGCGATGGCGAGGCAGCTGGCAAGACCCGTGCTTCGCGAATCCGCGGGCAGTAAACGCAGCGCGGGCGAACTGCGCCAACTGCGCGCGCAGATCGCACTGCTCAATCGCGACTGGGTGAAACTGCTGGGGGATATCGTCCCCGCTGAAGGTGACGTGCGCCTGCTGGGTGTCGACGTGAACGCGGCGACGGCGGCGATCCGCGTCACCGGGCGCGCGAGCGATTCCGCCGTGGCGAATGATTACGCCAAAGAACTGCAGGCGCGCGGCCGTGGCCTGCATGAAGTCCGCCTGCTGCTGCTGGAACGCAAGAGCGATGGCGTCCATTTCGAAGTGAGCGCGCAATGGGCCGAGTAGATCCGCGCCGCCTCGTGTGGACGCTCAACCGCGGCTACCTGCGCCATGGCGCGGTGTTCGTGCTGGGCGTTACGGGGGTTATGGTTGCGTTCGCGCTGGCCTTGTCGCTGGCGCTCGGCACTTGGCGGTCATACCAGACCGGACGCGCGCTTGAAGCGCGATTGCAGGAACAGCGCGCGAGGCCGCGCCCGTCCGCCGCGCGACAGAGCAGCGATACCTTGCCGCTGCCGGAGATATCGGAACGGTTCGACATCAATCGCCGCATCCTCGACGCGCTTTCCACCGCGGGCCTTGAACCGCAGCAGATCCGCTTCAAGTTCGAGAACGTAGACGACGCCGGCTTCGTCCGGCAGACCGCCGTATTCACGCTGAACGCACCGTGGGGCGAGGTCGCGAAGGCCCTGGCTGCGTTGCAGGCGGCGGACCGTTCACTCTATATCGCCAAGCTGCACCTGGAACGCGAGCAGCCCGGCGACCCGATGGTGACGGCCGAACTGCAAGTCGCCGCGGCGCTTGTTGCGCAGATGAGCGAAGG
Organism: Lysobacter arvi; assembly: GCA_031216755.1. Lineage (GTDB taxonomy): Bacteria > Pseudomonadota > Gammaproteobacteria > Xanthomonadales > Xanthomonadaceae > Lysobacter_J > Lysobacter_J arvi. The sequence goes on from JARUHG010000001.1 coordinate 114,036, forward strand.
CGAGGCCGCGCCGTGAAGCGTCATTTCCGGCCCATCGCGTACTCGCTGATCGCCGTCCTGGCGGCGTTCGCGCTGTTCGGCGGCGAATCGCCGGCCGACACGACGGTGGTCGCACCTGCGCGCGTGCACGCGAGCAAGGAGAACGCGCGCGCCGAACGTGCACGGGAAGGCGAACTTCCTTCGCTGCGCCAGCGCGGCAGCGACGGGTTCCCCGCCGCGCTGTTCGCCGCCGATGCGATCGTGCCGGCCGCGCCCGCGATCGCGCCGCCCACACCGGCGCTGCCGGTCGAGGCCGCGTCGGCGGACCTGAAGGTACTGGGCTGGATGCAATCCGGCGCGGTGCCGTTCGTGTTCGTGGAATGGAATGGCACCAGCTACACGCTGAGGCAGACGGAGATGGTCGAGGAGCAGTACCGCTTCGACGAGATCGGCGGCGGCTTGGCCAGCTTCACCTATCTGCCAACGGGGGAATCGCGGCGTTATGCCGTGAGCGATCCGGCGCTAATGGAATGATCGAGGTAAGGATGCACACACGTCACGCGCTTCGTACCCGGGTCCTGTGGCTGCTGGCGGCCGCGGTGCTGTTGGCCGGCTGCGGCGCGGCCGGGCAGTTCCGCAAAGCCGAAAGCCTGTTCGAGGACGGCGATTACGTCGAAGCCGTCGCGCAGTACGAAGCCGCGGCCCTCGCGAGTCCGAAGAACGTGCGGTACCGCCAGCAGTACATGTTCAAGAAGCGCCAGGCGCTGGAGACGCTGTTCCGCGATGCCGAACGCGCGCGCCAGCAGAGCGACCTCTCTCGAGCCGAAGGCGCGTACCAGACGGCGTTGCAGATCGAGCCGGGCAACAACGCGGCGCAGGAATGGCTACGCAGACTGGCCGCGATGCGTCGCCACAACGAGGAACTGATCCGCATCGACGAGATGATCGCCGCCGGCGAACTGGACGAGGCTGAGGAACGCGTGCGCGACGTGCTGGCCGAGGCGCCGGACAACCTGCGCGCGCAGAACAGCCTGGACCGCATCCGTGGCGCCGTAGCGAAGAAGAAGGCGAGCGAGGACACGCTGTCAGAACAGTTCCGCAAGCCGGTCACGCTGGAATTCCGCGACGTGCCGGTAAAGACGGCGTTCGAGGTGCTCTCCAACGCATCGGGCATCAACTTCGTCTACGACCAGGACATCCGCCCGGACCTGAAGGTGACGGTGTTCCTGCGCAAGACGCCGCTGGACGAGGCGATCCGCATGATCGGCCTTTCCACCAACCTGGAAACCCGGCCGCTCAACAACAACTCGGTGATGGTCTTCCCGCGCACACCGCAGAAGATCAGCGATTACCGCCAGCTCAACATCCGCACGTTCTACCTGGCCAATGCGCAGGCCAAGACCGTGGCCGACACGCTCAAGACGATCCTCAAGAGCGAGAACCTCGTCGTCGACGAAAAGCTCAACATGCTGGTGATGCGCGACAGCCCCGACGCCATCCGGCTGGCCGAGCGGCTCGTCGCGCTGCAGGACATCGGCGAGCCGGAAGTCGTGCTCGATGTCGAAGTGCTGGAGATGAAGCGCTCCTCGCTGCTCGACATGGGCATCAGCCTGCCCGACGAGATCGGCTTCTCGGTCGTCGGCCCCGGCCAGACCAACACCGCGCTGCCGATCAGCCAGCTGCGCAACCTCAATTCCGATTCGATCTTCGCCACCCTGCCCAATGCGACGGTGAAGCTGCACGACGAGCGCTCGGAGGCGAAGATCCTGGCCAATCCGAAGATCCGCGTGAAGAGCCGTGAAAAGGCCAGCATCCTCATCGGTGACAAGGTGCCGGTGATCACCTCGACGTCGACTTCGACCGGTTTCGTGTCGGAAACGGTCAACTACGTCGACGTCGGCCTGAAGCTGGAAGTCGAGCCCGCGGTGTACGCGGGCGACGAGGTTTCGATCAAGGTTGGCCTGGAAGTCAGCAATCTGGTACGCGAGATCGTGACCAAGTCGGGCACGCTCTCGTACCAGATCGGCACGCGCAACGCGCAGACGGTGCTGCGTTTGAAGGACGGCGAGATGCAGATCCTTGCAGGCCTGATCAACCGGGAAGACCGCACCGTCGCCAACGGCTGGCCGGGAATTTCGCGATTCCCTGTCCTGAACCGCATCTTCGGCACGCAGAAGAACGACACGCAGAACACGGAGATCGTGCTGTCGATCCGCCCGCGCCTGGTGCGCGGCGTGCGCCATGCGGGGCTGGACGAGATGGAGTTCGAGAGCGGCACGGCAACGAACCTGCGCGGCCGCAACGCGGCGGCACCCGCATCGGCCGGCGAGGGCGAGGCCGCCGCGGCGCTCGGCGACGCAGCGACGGGTGCCGCACCTGCCGGTATCGCGCCGTCGGCCATCACGCCGGTACAGCCCGACGCCGCCGTGCCATCCGCGCTGCCGTCCGCGCCGCCCGCGCAGGCGGCACCGTTGCCGCCGTCGTCCAACGTGCTGCTGGACTGGTCCGTGCCGGGTGAAGTGCGTGCGGGCGAGCAGTTCTCCGCGGTACTCAACATCAGCGCGCTGAAGGCGATCGAGCAGATCCCGGTGCTGGTCGGTTTCGATCCGAAGGTGTTGCAGGTGGTGGGCATCGAGGAAGGCATGTTCATGTCGCAGGGGGGCGGCCAGAGCGCGCTGACCCAACAGGTGAACCTGTCCGACGGGAAGATCATCGCCACCGCGACCCGCCAGGGAACGGCAGTGTCGGGGCAGGGCACGCTGCTGCAGATCAACTTCAAGGCGCTGACCGCGACGGACCGCACCGACGTGCGCGTGTTGTCGGCGACGCCGTCGCCCGAACAGGTTGGGCCGGCGCGCACGGCCGCCATCTCCATCAAGGTCCGATGAGTCGCGCGCGCACCGCCGGTTTCAGCTTCATCGAACTGATGGCCTCGCTGGCCATCATGGCGGTGCTGCTGCTCATCGCGGTGCCGACGGCCCGCATGGCCACGCAGCGCCACAAGGAAACAGAGCTGCGTTCGGCGCTCGCGCAGATCCGGGGGGCCATCGACCGCTACAAGAAGGCCGCCGAACAGGGACGCATAGAAATCGCCATTGGCGCCAGTGGGTATCCGCCCGACCTGGCGGTGCTGGTGGAAGGTGTGGACGACATCAGTTCGCCCGACCGGCGTCGCCTGTACTTCCTGCGCCGGCTGCCGCGCGATCCCTTTGATACGCGAAGCGACGTGCCTCCCGAGGAAACGTGGGGGCTGCGCAGCTATGAAAGCCCGCCGGACGATCCGGCCGAGGGCGACGACGTGTTCGACGTGTACAGCCTCTCCGAGGGTGTCGCGCTGAATGGCGCGGCCTACCGGGAGTGGTAGCGATGACGACTTCGCGTCCGCGTGGCTTCAGCCTGATCGAATTGCTTGTGGTGATGGCGATCATCGCCGCGCTAGTCACCATCGCGCTGCCCCGCTACCAGGCGACGGTGCAGACGGCCCGGCTGACCGCGTTGAAGGAAAACCTGCGCGTGCTGCGAACCAGCCTGGATCGCCACTTCGAGGACAGGGGCACGTACCCGGAGTCGCTCCAGGCGCTGGTGGAAGCGAAATATCTGAAGTCGGTGCCGGTCGATCCGGTCAGCGAAAGCGCGCAGTCCTGGATCCTGATGAACGATCCGGATGGCGAAGTGGAAGGCGTCGTCGATGTCCGCAGTGGCGCGCAGGGGATGACGCCCGACGGCGTGCCCTACGCGGACCTCTGACGATGCGCCGCCAGTCTGGCTTCGCGTACCTGTTCCTGTTGTTCCTGATCGCCGTGCTGGCGATATCCGCACTAGCGCTGGGCAGCCTGCAGCACTACGAGCGCGTACGTTCCAATGAAGCCGAACTGTTGCGCATCGGCAACGAATTCCGCCGCGCGATCGTCCATTATCGCGACGCAGCGATGCCACGCGCGTATCCACGCACGCTGCAGGATCTGTTGCTCGACGGGCGCATGGGGCGCATGCGGCGGCACCTGCGCAAGGTTTACGTCGACCCGATGACCGGCAAGCCCGAGTGGGGCCTGGTCGTGGAGCAGGGTGTCATAGTCGGCGTGCATTCGCTCTCCGAACGGGCACCACTGAAAGTCGCCGGGTTCGATCCCGAAGATGCCGATTTCGACAACGCCCGGCGCTATGCCGACTGGGTGTTCAGAGCGAGCCCGGTTCCGCTCGAACGCCTCGGGCCCGGGCAGACTCCGTCACAGGGCGCTACAGGCGGTTGACTGCACGGGACCGGCGACGCGCTTTTGGTCCTGGCGCAGATGGGCATGGATCAGCGCGACGAGCCGGTCTGGGTCGCCGGTCCAGACTAGCGTTGGGCCGCTTTTGCCATCCATCGACGATTCCAGGCGCGCGGTCGGTGTTGACGCATTGGCGATCAGGATCCTGCGCCCCGTCGCTCCCTTCGCCGCCATGCGAATGCGATGTTCGGCGAACACCGGCGCGAAGCCCTCGCCCAGTGGCACCGCGACGCTCACCGGGTCCGACAGCGCCGCGGCAATGTCTGCATCGGATAGTCGGCTCAGCGCCACGCGTTCCGGACGCGCTTGCACCTGCGCCCACGCGGCGATGCCGCCATCGATGATCCTGAAGTTCCGCAGTCCTTCGTCACGCAGGCGCTTGCAGAGCAGGAACGCGTCGGAGCGGAACTTGCCGCCATCGTACAGCACGACGTTCTCCTGCCGATCGCGCAGCAGGCGCGAGAGCTCGGCTACCGTGGCGTGCTGCGCGCCGGTGACATGGAAAGCCAGGTAATCGGCGCGCGGTCGCACGTCGTAAAGCGCACGGCCGGTTCCGATACCGCGTACATCGACCAGGCAGGTGCGATCCTCTGGTGCGGCAGGCGTGCTTAGGGACACGACGCGCGCCTGCGTCGCGGCCAGCGGGCAGGTTGTCGTTGCCATCGAAGGCATCGCGAGCGAGATAAGACCGATGGTGCCCAGCGCGGCCAGCGTGGCCGTACACGCTCTGACAAGTCCCTTGATTCGCATGAGATCCCCGGATCTGTCCATGCACGCATTCTAAACGTGCGGGCTGATGACGATGGCGAAGTGGGTGGCCAAGTGCGACCGCCCGTGCGTAGCTGCGCGTACTCCGCTCCGCGCTTATTCCTTCGAGGTATTCGTGGTGCCATGGCAATGCTTGTATCGCTTTCGACTGCCGCAAGGGCGGGGAGCGTTGCGGCTTGGCCCGTCCATCCTCGTTCTGTTTTCCTCTCCGGCTGACCTATCGGAACCTCCTCTAGTCCCAGTGACTCGCTCCCCCCAAGGGCAGTCATCTTTGCTCTATTCGCGCCGCAATCGGCCCACGTGACCTGATCTCGCTCTGCCTCGGAACTCTGGCGCCAAGGCCCTGAAGACTTTGGCCCAAATTTGTCCCAATTCGCACCAGAATTTCGTGGGATCAGAGGAGATACCAGACCCTAGTGCCAGCTACCGAAACGGCCCAGCCGAATCGCATTGAAGGTGCAAGGAAGTCAGCTAAGGCTAGGCGAATCAATGGCTTCAAACGCAAGAAAGCCCCGGAAAGGCTAGCTTTCCGAGGCTTTCAAGGCTGGATGAAGTGGTGGAGCGGAGGAGGATCGAACTCCCGACCTTCGCATTGCGAACGCGACGCTCTCCCAGCTGAGCTACCGCCCCACGAAGGCGCAAATTCTAGCGGGCGATGCGGCGGCGCGCTAGCCCCCGGTCGGCGGGGCGGGCGATGGCGGCGCAAGACTTCGGCTCATCGGCGGGTCGCAGGCCGATTGATCGGGCTCAAGCGGCCGGGAGCCGCGGGGCGGGACAGTGCGGCTTTCCATTCGAAGGAGTCGCCATGTCCATGCAGGAACACAGTGGGCCCGCCGGGAGCGAGCTCCCCGAAACGGCTGCGGTCGAAGGCGAGCCCCGCGGAGCGGACCCGGCGGCGGGTGGGCGCATGTCGCGGGTGCGCTACGAGCGCGAGAAGCGCCGGCTGCAGATCGAACTGCTCAAATGGCAGGCGTGGGTGAAGGAGTCCGGCCAGCGCGTGGTCATCCTGTTTGAGGGGCGGGACGCGGCGGGGAAGGGCGGGGCGATCAAACGCTTCATGGAGCACCTCAATCCCCGCGGCGCGCGCGTGGTCGCGCTCGAGAAGCCCAGCGACACCCAGCGCACGCAGTGGTATTTCCAGCGTTACGTCGAACACCTGCCCGCGGCGGGCGAGATCGTGCTGTTCGACCGCTCCTGGTACAACCGCGCCGGCGTGGAGCGGGTGATGGGGTTCTGTTCCACCGACGAGTACCTGGAGTTCATCCACCAGTGCCCGAATTTCGAACGCATGCTCGTGCGCAGCGGCGTGCGGCTGTTCAAGTTCTGGTTCTCGGTGAGCCGCGAGGAGCAGCATCGCCGGTTCGCCCAGCGGCGCAAGGATCCGCTGAAGCAGTGGAAGCTGTCGCCGATCGACCTGGCCTCGCTGGACAAGTGGGACGAATACACGCGCGCGAAGGAGGCGATGTTCGTCTCCACCGATACGCCCGATGCGCCCTGGACGGTGATCCGGTCGGACGACAAGAAGCGGGCGCGCGTGAACGCGATGCGCGTGGTGCTGAACGCATTCGATTACACCGCGAAGGACCCCAATGCGGTCGGCGAGCCGGATCCGTTCATCGTGGGCCCCGCCTCGCGCGTGTACGAGGACGGCGAGGGCTTGCTGGCGGGCGAACGTTCGCGGCGCTTCGCGCAACTGGCGGCGGTGTAGCCGTCAGGACGCCTGCAGCAACGGCGCCAGGCCGGGCTCCAGCGCCCGGCGGCGCCAGCCCGCGAGCGCGTCGGGCCACTCGCCCTGGTCCATCAGCACTTCGAGCCAGCGTCGGGAGGCGAGCACGCCGTCGGGCAGGCCGAGCTCCGCACTCCGCGCGGCCACGGCGTCCTGCAGCTTGCGAAGGCGCTGCTTGTCGCGTTGCTCGGACTGCACCGCGTCGGGTGCGTCGGCTTCGTCGGGCAGCGGCGTCGTCAGCGCGGACCAGATCGCGTCGGTGAGGCGGCGCGGCGACTTGGGCACCGCATCGAGCATGCGCTGCAATCCGGCACGGTCGATCGGCGGCGTCCGGGCGAGCGTGACGGCCAGTTCGTTGTCGAGGATCCAGCTGCGCGGCCGGTCGTTGTCGCGCGCGTAGGCGTCGCGCCAGCGCAGCAGCCGCAGCAGGCGCAGTTGCGCCGGGCGATCGAGGAACTGGGCGCTGCGCATCGTCGCGTGCGGCCAGCGCTCGGGCGCTTCGTTCTCCGCGTTCTGCACCGTGCGCGCGGCGTCTTCGGCGAGCCATTCGCGACGATCGAGTTCGCCCAGCCGACGGTCGAGCTGATCGTGCATCTCGAACAGGTGGCGGACGTCGTCGGCCGCGTACTCCAGTTGCGACGGCGAGAGCGGGCGACGCAGCCAGTCCGAGCGCGTTTCGCCCTTGGGCAGCGCGATGCCGGTGAGCTGCTCGACCAGCTTCTGGTAACCCAAGCCGCCGCCAACGCCGGTCAGGGCCGCCGCGAGCTGCGTGTCGAACAACGGCTTGGGCACGACGCGGCAGGCGTGCTTGAACGCCACTAGATCCTCGCTCGGGCTGTGCATGATCTTGACGATCGATTCGTCCGCGAGGATCGGCGTCAGCGCCTTCAGCATGCCCGGCACGAGCGGGTCAATCAGCAGGATGTCGGCGTCGCCGTCCTCGCCCAGCGCGATCTGCACCAGCGCCAGTTGCGGCCAGTACGTGCGTTCGCGGATGAATTCGGTATCCAGGCCGATGCGCGGCGGCTTCGTTGCGAAGCGGGCCCGCAGTTCGGCGGGGTCGGTGATCCAGGCGACGGGCATGTCAGCGGTGCTGGCGGTGGTCGGCGGTTGCCGGGGCGGGCGACAATAGCCTACTTTCGGGGCTCCCGGCATCGCAGGCCGTGAAGGCCGGCCCCATGCTGTTTCGAGCACGCTGTCTACAGCACGATCTGCCCCGGAGGCGAGGAGGACGTTTGCGCGCAGTGCTTATGGCTGCCGGTATCGCCGTGATGGCACTGGCCGCAGGATGCTCACGCGATGCGTCCTCGCCCAAGGGCGAAGGCAGGCCGGCGCACACGCCCATCGTCACGATCAGCGCGGACCAGGCGGTGTCGCCGGTGCCGCCGTGGCGCATGCCGTCCGTGCAGGTGACCGACGACAACGTCGCCGAACGCAAGGAGCAGGCCGCGCAGGCGCTGGCACGCGGGCGGTTGTTCGGCGGCCCCGACGACGCGATCCCGTTGTACTACGCGCTGCGCCGGTTCGATCCCGAGGATGCGGTGGCCAACGCGGGTTTCGACCGCTCGATCAGGCGGCTCATCGTCAGCGGCGACGAAGCCCTGGCGCAGCTCGACCGGGATCCGCTCTCGTTGCGCCGGGCTCACGAGATCGCCGCCGTGGCACGCGCCGTCGCGCCGGCCAACGTGGACATCGTCGAATACCTCGCGCGGCTCGATCGCGCCGACGAGGCGCAGGAAGCCAACCGCCTGGGCGAGGAAGCCCTCAATGCGGGGCGGCTCGGGGTCGCGGGCGAACCGGGACAGGCCCTGGCGCAGTTCCGCCGGGCGCTGGAGTTGCGGCCGAACGACATGCGCGCCAATCAGGGCATCGCCGCGGTCGAGAGTGCGATGATCCGCCGCGCCGAGCTCGCTGCCGAACGCGACGATTACGCGTCGGCCGAGCGGGAACTCGACGCCGCCGCGAAGGTGCGCCCGCCCGCGCCAAGCGTGGACGACGCGCGCGCGCGGTTGGCGATGCAGCGCATCGTGCGCGTCAATGCCCTGCGCGACGCCGGACTGTCGGCGCTCATGCGACAGGGGGGCATCGACGAGGCGCGGCGTCACCTGGCCGTGATGCTGCGCATCGCGCCGACCGGCGATCCGGCGACGCGCGAGCTACGCGAGCGCATCGACCTGGCCACGCACTACGGCCTGTTCCGGCCCGGCCAGGTGTTCACCGATGCCATGCAGGGTGCCATTCGCGGGCCGCAGATGGTGGTTGTTCCGCACGGCGCGTTCCGCATGGGCTCGGAGGAAAACGAAGGCCAGGAATCCGAGCGTCCGGCGCGCAACATCCGCTTCGACCGCGGCTTCGCGATGTCGCGCACGGAGATCACGGTTGGCGAGTTCCGCCGTTTCATGCAGGCCACCCGGCATCGGGCCCGCGCCAGCCGCCGGGGGTATTCCACCGCCTACGACGAGCGCAGCGGCAACCTCGTGCGTCGGGGCAACGTCGATTGGCAGTCGGATTACACCGGCAGGCCGGCTCGCGACAACATGCCGGTGATCCACGTCAGCGCCAAGGACGCGATCGCGTACGCGGAATGGCTGTCGGCGCAGACGGGCCAGCGGTATCGCCTGCCGAGCGAGGCGGAATTCGAGTACGCGTTGCGTGCGGGCAGTCGGGGCCGGTACCCGTGGGGCGATGGCGTTCCGCCGTCGCGTGCTGGCAATTTCACCGGCGCGGCGGACGTCTCGCCGAGCGGGCGCCGCTGGCGCAATGCGTTCCCGGGCTACGGCGACGGCGCGTGGGGGCCGGGCCCGGTCGCAAGTTATCGACCCAATGCGTGGGGCCTGCACGACATGGCCGGCAACGTGAGCGAGTGGGTCGCCGACTGCTGGCACGACACGTTCCGGCGCGCCCCGCGCGGCGGCGAGGCCTGGATCAATCCCGGTTGCCGTTCCAGGGTGATACGCGGTGGGTCCTGGGCCAGCGCACCGGAAGAATTGCGTTCGGCCTGGCGGCAGGGCAGTGACGCCAACAACACGACCGCGCGGATAGGGTTCCGGGTAGTGCGCGACATCTGAGCATCGCTCTGGTCGCGTCGCGACCCCACACTTGCCAGGGATGGAGTCGAGGAGATGCAGATGAGGACTGACCCCTTCGGCGGTGCGCGGCAACCGGGCCGGGCTCGCCGTGGCTTTGGCGGGATCCGCTGGTGGATCCTGATCCTGTTCGCCGGATACGCGGCGTGGCAGTGGTTCGGCAACGCGCGCGTGGACCCGTACACGGGCGAGAAGGCCCACTACGGCACCACCGCGGACGAAGAAGTGCAGCTGGGCGCGCAGGCGTTCCAGCAGGTGCTGGGCGATGCCAACGCGCAGGGCGCGCTGCTGCCGGCCGATTCGCAGGCCAGCGTGCAGATCCGGCAGATCGCCCAACGGCTGATCCAGCGCGTGCCGGAAGTGACCGCGACGCTCGCGGCCCAGAACCAGCAGCAGACGCCCACCGAACACCAGCAGTTCCAGTGGGACGTCGCGGTGATCCAGTCCGACCAGGCGAATGCGTTCTGCCTGCCCGGCGGCAAGATGGCGGTCTATACCGGGCTGATCCCCATCGCGCAGAACGCCGACGCGATGGCGGTGGTGATGGGGCACGAGATCGCCCACGCGCTGCTGCGGCATGGCAGCCAGCGCATGGCCCAGCAGAAGCTGGTGCAGATGGGGCAGATGGCGGCCGGCATGGCGATCGGCGGCATGGATCCGCAACAGCAGCAGGCGGTCATGGCCGCGCTCGGTGCGGGCGCGCAGTACGGGTTCATCCTGCCGTACGGCCGCAATCACGAAACGCAGGCGGACAAGGTGGGCCTGATGCTCGCCGCGGCCGCGTGCTACGACCCGCAGGCGGCGATCCCGCTGTGGGAACGCATGTCGGAACTGGGGGGCGGCGAGCGTCCGCCGGAATTCGCATCGACGCATCCGGACCCGGCCAACCGCATCCAGGTGCTGCAGTCCCTCATGCCCCAGGCGGAGCAATTCCGGGCGCAGTTCTGCGGAGCGGGGAACGCGGCGACAGGGGCAACTGCAGCGCGCTGAGTCGATGGCCTCAGCCTGGACGTCGTCGTCCCGGCGAAAGCCGGGACCCATGCGGGGAGGGGTGGAAGTCGTCTTTGCGTTCGTGAATCAGGGCGCGTGAGACAAACCTGGGCGCGCTTCGCTTACCCGAGCTACTACGGCGGTGCGCGGCCGCGCTTCGAGCCTGGGTCCCGGCTTCCGCCGGGATGACGGGTCAAGGAATGCTCTTCCGAATCCCGAATCCCGAATCCCGAATCCGCCCTCAGCGCTTCTGCTCGCCGCCCTTCGCCTTCGGCGGCGGGGTGGTGCTCTGGCCGACGTTGCCGGACAGGTTGCGCTGGAACTCGTTCCACATCTGCAGATTACGCTCGGTGAGCTGGTTCATCAGCGCCCACGGCGTCTGGCCGAGGATGCCGCCCATCTGGTTGCGGAACTGCTGCTGCTGATCCAGAAACACCTGCATCGAGCGCTCCAGGTAACTGCCCATGAAGCCCTGCAGCGAATCGCCGTAGAAACGGATGATCTGGCTCAGCAACTGGGTCGACAGGACCGGTTCGCCGTCCTGCTCGTGCTCGGCGATGATCTGCAGCAGCACCTGGCGGGTGAGGTCTTCGCCGCTGCGGGCGTCGCGGACCTCGAATTCCTCGCCGTCGACGATGAGCTGTCGAACGTCCTCGATGGTGATGTAGCTCGAAATCTCGGTGTCGTAGAGCCGTCGGTTCGGATACTTCTTGATGACGCGCATCGAGGCCATGGAGCTTCGGCTCTAAATCGTGATGCTTCGCAGCATGGCGCAGCCCGGCGGGCCTTGCAACTGTCGCCGGGCACGGTCGGCGCGGGCGGGCGGCGTGAATGGGGAACACACCGGGGCGCATGGCAACGGCCGCTAAACCGGCCCGATGATGCAACCGATCGGAGCGGCCGCCGTCACCAGCCCATGTGGTGGCCGCCGTTGATGTCCAGGTTCGAGCCGGTGATCCACGCCGCTTCCTCGGCGACGAGGAACGACACCGCGTAAGCGATTTCGTCCGGGGTTCCGAGCCGGCCGGTGGGGATTTCCGCGACGATCTTCGCGCGCACGTCTTCCGGCACCGCCATCACCATGTCGGTGGCGACATAGCCCGGCGACACCGTGTTGACGGTGATGCCGAAGCGGGCGTTCTCGCGCGCGAGCGAAATCGTGAAGCCGTGCATGCCGGCCTTCGCCGCCGCGTAGTTCGCCTGGCCGTACTGGCCCTTGAGGCCGTTGATGGAGCTGATCTGCACGATGCGCCCCCACTTGCGCTCGCGCATGCCCTCGATGACCGGGCGGGTCACGTTGAAGCAGGAATTGAGGTTGGTGCCGATCACCTCGTTCCACTGCATCGGCGTCATGCGATGGAACGTGGAATCGCGCGTGATGCCGGCGTTGTTCACCAGCACCTCGATCGGACCGAGGTTGCGCTCGATCTCCGACACCAGCGCCTGCGCTTCCTCCGGCGAGGACACGTCGCCGCGCGCCAGCACCACATCGACGCCGCGCTCGCGCATCTTCGATTGCCAGGCCAGCGCACGCGCTTCGTCGCGGTAATTCGTGGCCACGCGATGGCCCATGGACGCCAGGCGCTGGACGATCGAACTGCCGATACCGCCGGTACCGCCGGTGACGAGGGCGACGCGAGACTGCATGGGATCTCCTGGGTGGGCCCGCACGGCGCGCGGCCCGCATCGATTCTAGAGGCAAGCGAGCGGCCATCGTGCGGGCGGCTCATGACATTTCGTGCGGTCCGCTGTCGTGCCGTGGAATGCGCACCGGATCGAACGCGGAACGCGCGCGTGCCAGCAGGTCGGACACGTCGCGCGCCTCGGTCAGCGCATCCGCCGGCTGTCCCAGCCGCGTCCATGCGGCGCGCAACGTGGTGAGCGGATCGGTCGGATCGACCGGCTGTGCCGCGTCCGACTTCGACAGCTTCCGGCCGTCCGGCCCGAGCACCAGCGGCAGGTGCGCATGACGGGGCGTCGGCAGGCCGAGCGCGCGTTGCAGCAGGATCTGGCGCGGCGTGGAATCGAGCAGGTCGGCGCCGCGCACCACGTCGGTGATCCCCTGATCGGCGTCGTCGACGACCACGGCCAGCTGGTACGCCCAGAAACCGTCCGCGCGACGCAGCACGAAGTCGCCGACCTCGCGTGCGACGTCCTGTTTGTAGCGCCCCCGAATCGCGTCGTCGAACGCCACCACGCTGCCGTCTTCCACGCGCAGTCGCACCGAGGGATCGGGTCGCGTCCGGCGCGCGACGCAGGCGCGGTGGATCCCTGACACGGTGGCAAGGTCGGTCCGGCTGCAATGGCAGTAAAAAGCGCGGCCGTCGTCCAACAGTCTTTCCACCGCCGCTTCGTACCGTGCCGAACGCTGGCTCTGCCACGCGATCGGCTCGTCCGACTCCAGCCCGAACGCGCGCAGCGCATCCAGTTGCCGACGCGCGGCGCCGGCGACCTCGCGCGGCGGGTCGAGGTCCTCCACCCGGACCAGCCAGCGGCCACCGGCGTGGCGCGCCAGCAGCCAGCTGCCGAAGGCGGCAAGGAGGGAACCAAAATGGAGATCGCCGGTCGGAGAAGGCGCGAAGCGGCCGCGGTAGCCCGTCGGCGCGGAGGATCGGATCACAAGGGCTCGTCGGGCAAAGGGGCCGGTGGCGGTTTTCACTTGAATTCAACGGCAGCGTGCCACATTTTTCCTGCATGTCGCGCCCGTCGGGCGCAAAAGGTTCCCACCATGTTCAAGCGTCTTTTCCTTTTCCTCGCCACCAACTTCGCCGTCCTGATCCTGTTGAGCATCGTGATGTCGATCCTCGGCGTGGATCCGCGGACGTTCTCCGGCCTGCTGGTGATGGCGACCGTGTTCGGTTTCGGCGGTTCGCTGTTCTCGCTGATGATTTCCAAGTGGGTCGCCAAGCGCTCCACCGGCGCGCACGTGATCGAACAGCCGCGCAACGAATCCGAGCAGTGGCTGGTCAATACCGTGCGTCGCCAGGCCGAAGCGGCCGGCATCAAGATGCCGGAAGTGGCCATCTACGACGCGCCGGAAATCAACGCCTTCGCCACCGGTCCCAGCCGCAACAACTCGCTGGTCGCGGTCTCGACGGGCCTGCTGCGCGCGATGAACCGCGACGAAGCCGAAGCCGTGCTGGGCCACGAAGTCAGCCACGTCGCCAATGGCGACATGGTGACGATGGCGCTGATCCAGGGCGTGCTGAACACGTTCGTCATCGTGCTGGCACGCGTCGTCGGCCGCGTGATCGACAGCTACCTCAGCGGCAACCGCGAAGGCGGCCCGGGCCTTGGCTATTTCGCCATCGTGTTCGTGCTCGACATGGTCTTCGGCCTGTTCGCGAGCATGATCGCCATGTGGTTCTCGCGTCATCGCGAATTCCGCGCCGACGCCGGCGGTGCGCGCCTGGCCGGCCGCGAGAAGATGATCGCCGCGCTGCAGCGCCTGTCGATGACCTACGGCGAAAGCACGCTGCCCAAGACGGTGCAGGCGTTCGGCATCAGCGGCGCCGTCGGCCACGGCCTGCGCCGCCTGTTCCTGAGCCACCCGCCGCTGGAGGAGCGCATCATCGCCCTGCAGAACGCGCCGATGGAGCAGGTGCGCGGTACGGTCGTGGGCTGATCGCGATTCGCGAGCGTTCATACGCAACAAAGCCCGCCGGAAGGCGGGCTTTTTGTTTGCCGACAGCGTTGGTCGAGGGCGCGCCACCAGTCAGCTGCAGGCTTGCCATCCCGCGAACCCGTGCTGCGGTTCCGGAGTGCCGGACCGTAAGGGCCTGGGTCCCGGCTTTCGCCGGGATGACGGATGACAGACGCTTCCGAATCCCGAATCCCGAATCCCGACCCGGTCAGAACTCGTAATCCATCGCCGGACCGGGCGGGGCGAGGAAGTTGCCTTGCGCGTAATCGATGCCGGCGCCGAACAGCGCGCTCATGCTGGCCGCGTCCTGCACGAATTCGGCGATGGTCGTCTTGCCAAGTTCGCGTGCCTTCTCGGCGATCTCGCGCAGGCGCGCCTGATGGTCCGGATTGCTGCCCAGGTCTTCCATGAAGCTGCGGTCGATCTTGAGCAGCGCGGCGTTGAAGTGCGTCAGCAGCTGGAACGAGTTCAGGCCCACGCCGAACTGCTCCAGTCCCACGCGCACGCCGTACTGCGTGACCTGCGCCTGGAATTCCTGCGCGGCCCGCAGGTGCGTGAACACCTTCGACTCGGGCAGCTGCAGGACGAGCAGGCTGCCGTCCGCGCCGTGCTTGGCGAGTTTTTCCTGGATGAACTGCGCCAGCGTGTTGTCCTGCAGCGATGCCTGCGTGATCTTCACCAGCACGGTCGTCGGGCGTCCGGCGCGCGAGCGCTCGCCGATGACCGAGATCGCCTTGCCGACGACCCAGCGGTCGATTTCCCACAGCAGCCCGTGTTCCTCGGCGATCTGCAGGAACGCGAGCGGCGGCACGAGCTCGCCGTGTTCGCCCTGCAGGCGCAGGTAGGCCTCGTACATTTCCAGCGGCTCGCCATGCAGGCCGATGAGCGGCTGGTACTCCATGACGAAACGGTCGGCGTCGAGCGCGTCGCGGATGCGCTGCACCCACGCTTCCACGCGTTCTTCCTCGGCGCGATCGGCCGCGCCGGGATCGAACAGTTCGGTGCGGTTGCCGCCCACGCCGCTCGCGGACTGCAGGCACTGGCTCGCCTTGCCGAGCACGGCGGTGATGCTGGCGATCTTCTCGCCGATCAGCACGCCGCCGATGCTGACCGTGGTGCTGAGCGAGCGGTCCGAGGTTTCGAGCACGTGGTCGGCGAACGCCGCACGCACCTTCTCCGCAAGACCGGTGACCTGTCGATGGTCGGCGTTGGGCACGAGCACGGCGAACTGGTGCTCGCCGAAGCGGGCCGCGACATGATCGGCGCCGAGCGCGGTGCGCAGGCGATCGCCCATCGCGGCCACGAGCGCATCGGCGGCGTCCAGGCCGATGTCCTGCAGCAAGCGGTTGAAATGGTCCGGTTCGATCAGCAGCAGGCCGTGGTGCGAGGCGCTCTGCGCCGCGTCGGCCACCGTGTCTTCCAGCGAGCGCAGGAACGTCGCGCGATTGAGCAGACCGGTGACCTGGTCGCGCTGGCGCAGCTCCTCGACCTCGCGCGCCAGTTCCGGGTCCACTTCCTGCCGGCGCAGGATCACCTGCAGGCAGTGCTCGCCTTCGTAGGTCGCGGGGGTGAATTCCATCACTGCCGGGAAGCCGCTGCCGTCGAGCGCGCGCGCTTCGGTTTCGTGCCGCGGCGGTGCCTCGCCCTTGCCGATCTGCTTGAGCAGCTGCTTGAAACCTTCGACCTTGGACGGTGCGATCAGGTCCAGCAGCGACATGCCTTCGATGTCCTCGAAGGACTCGAAGCCGAAGATGTCCAGGTACGCCGGGTTGGCGCGGATGTGCATGCCTTCGTGGATGTAGGCGATGGGCTCGCGCGAGGAATCGATGAGCGCATCGCACCGGCGCTCGGTCTCGCGGATCTGCGCTTCCAGCCGGCGCTGCGAGCGGCGCGCCTCGAGGTCCGCCCACTCCTGGCGCACGCGCACCTGCACGTGCTCGCCGCTGCGGCGCAGGACGATGCCGCGCGCGCCCAGGGTGACCATCTCCAGCAGCCGGGAATCGTCGACGCTGTCCAGCAGCATCAGGACCGGCAGGTCCTTGCCGCTGGCGTCGACGGCCTGCATCACCTTGGTGATCGGAACCAGCGTGGCCTCGCGCGCGGCGAGCACGAGATCCGGCGACTGGCTCGCGATGAGCGTGGCCAGTTCGTTCTCGTTTTCCGGTCGCGACGGGCGTACGGCGATGCCGCTGTTGCGCAGGCCGCTGACGATGGCCTCCGCCGCCTCGACGCTGTCGTCGACGATCAGCAGGCGCAGCGCCGTGTCTTTCCCGAATTGCATTGCGTCACCTCCCCGAATGCACGTTATGACATGAACGGGAGCGTTCAGTCCATTCATGCAGGCTGGAACTGGGGGATATGACGATTTAGCGACCGGCGACGCGCGAACTTGAGAACGCCGTCGCGTGCGCGACGTGGAATCGGACGTCGCCGGTGTCGATCAGAGCGGACGCTTGCCGGGATCGCCGGCCACTTCGCGCACCAGTTTCGGCACCAGGTAGCCCGACACCCGCGCGGCGAGTTCGCGGTGCAGGCGCAGGGCGGTCTCGTCGGGGACTTCGAAATGGGCCGCGCCCTGCACGCGGTCGAGCTGGTGCAGGTAGTACGGCAGCACGCCGGCGGCGTGACCGCGTTCGCTCAGGGCGGCCAGCGCGTCGACCGAGTCGTTGACCCCGCGCAACAGCACCGCCTGGTTGAGCAGCAGTGCGCCGGTGCCGCGAAGGCGGGCCAGCGCAGCGTCGACGTCGGCGTCGAACTCCCGGGCATGGTTCGCATGGAGCACGACGGTGACCGGCCAGGGCAGGGCGGCGAGCCACTGGACGAGCGCATCGTCGACGCGTTCGGGCAGGACGACCGGCAGGCGCGTGTGCACTCGCAGGCGGCGCAGGTGGGGCACCGCCGCGAGCGCGTCCGTCAGTTCGGCGAGCTTGGGCGTCGCCAGCGACCACGGATCGCCGCCGGAGAGGATCACCTCGTCGATGGAGGTGTCGTTGCGGATCGTCGCGACCGCGTCGCGCCAGCCCGCGGCCGCGGCGGTTTCCTCGGCATAGGGGAAGTGGCGGCGGAAGCAGTAGCGGCAGTGGATGGCGCACGAGCCGGTGGCGATCAGCAGCGCGCGGCCGCGGTACTTCCGGATGACCCCATGGCCGGCCTTGGCCGCGGCGTCGCCGACCGCGTCGAGCGTGAAGCCGGGCATCGGCCGCATCTCGTCGTCCAGCGGCAGCACTTGGCGAAGCAGGGGGTCGTGCCGGTCGCCGTGGCGCATCCGTGCGACGAATCCGCGCGGCACCCGCAACGGGAACTGCGCGGCGGCGTCCTCGGAGATGCCCAGCCCCGCGGCGTCCAGTCCCAGCATCGACAGCAGTTCGCGCGGATCGCGCACGGCATCGCGCCACAGCTGCTGCCAGCGCGGCGGGGCGGCGTGGGTGGGGGCAGGGTGAAGAGGGGCGGGGGCAGCAGGTATCATGGCGGACCGGTTTTCCTTGCGCCGTGGCCATCGCCCCGGCACAACAGCCCGACATTCTAGCCTCCCGTCCGCCTCCGGACGGGGGCGACACCTATTCACCTACGCAGGAGTTCCACTCATGGCCAGCCTGGGCATGAACGACGTCAAGACCGGACAGAAGATCCTGGTCAACAACGACCCGTGCATCATCACCGAAACCGAGTACGTCAAGCCGGGCAAGGGCCAGGCCTTCACGCGCGTGAAGTACCGCAGCATCAAGTCCGGCCGCGTGGTCGAAATGACCATGAAGGCCACCGACAGCGTCGAACAGGCCGACGTCGTCGACACCGACATGCAGTACCTGTATTCGGACGGCGAGTACTGGCACTTCATGAACCAGGAATCGTTCGAGCAGGTCCAGGCCGACAAGGCCGGCATGGGCGGCGCCGAAAAGTGGCTCAAGGGCGAGGAAGAGTGCGTGGTCACGCTGTGGAACGGCACGCCCATCGCCGTGCAGCCGCCGAACTTCGTCGAACTGAAGATCACCGAGACCGATCCGGGCGTCCGTGGCGACACCTCGGGCGGCGGCGGCAAGCCGGCGACGCTGGAAACCGGCGCCGTGGTCCGCGTACCGCTGTTCGTCGGCCAGGACGAAGTGATCAAGGTCGACACCCGCTCCGGCGAGTACGTCAGCCGCGTGAAGTGATGTGACGGCGCGTTCGCGCACGGCGCGAACGCCTTTGCCGGCACATCGTCCTCGCCGAAGCGAGTATCCGGGCTGTCACGCTTGCACAGGCATGATCGGCAGGCCTGGCATCGCGAGCCGCTCCCTGGCTCGCACCCCTCCCCAACCTCCCCTGCAGGCAGGGGAGGGCGCAAGACATAGCGAGGCCGCATGACCCACGACCGCACGCCCGAATCCTGCGACCTGTTGATCGAAGCCGGATGGGTGGTGCCGGTCGTCCCGCATGGCGTGGTCCTCGAAGGCCATGCGGTCGCGGTCCGCGACGGCGCGATCGTCGCCGTGCTGCCGATCCGCGAGGCGCGTGCGCGCTTCGCCGCGAAGGAAACCGTTTCGCGCCCCGATGCCGCGCTGGTTCCGGGCCTCGTCAACGCGCATACCCACAACCCGATGACGCTGCTGCGCGGCATCGCCGACGACCTGCCGCTGATGGAATGGCTCCAGGGCCACATCTGGCCGGTCGAAGGCGCCGTGATGGGGCCGGAATTCATCGAGGACGGCATCGCGCTGGCGATCGCCGAAATGCTCCGCGGCGGCACCACGTGCGCCAACGAGAACTACTTCTTCCCCGACGTGCAGGCGGCTGTCTACAGGCAGCACGGTTTCCGCGCGCGCGTCGGCCTGCCGGTGATCGACTTCCCCACCGCCTGGGCGAAGACGTCCGAGGAATACTTCGAACGCGCGGGCGAAGTGCACGACCAGTGGCGCGACGATCCGCTCGTGGCGACCGCGTTCGCGCCGCACGCGCCGTACACGGTGTCGGACGAGAACTTCGAGCGCATCCGCATGCTGTCGGACCAGCTCGACATCCCGGTGCACCTGCATACGCACGAGACCGCGCATGAGGTCGTCGAGTCGCACGCCAAGCTCGGTCAGCGGCCGATCGCGCGACTGGATCGGCTGGGTTTGATCAACGACCGGCTGATCGCGGTGCACATGACCCAGCTCACCGACGCGGAAATCGCGCTGTGCGCGCAACGCGGCGTGAGCGTCGTGCATTGCCCGGAATCCAACCTCAAGCTGGCGTCCGGCTTCTGCCCGGTGGGCAAGCTGGTGAAGGCCGGCGTGAACGTCGCCATCGGCACCGACGGCTGCGCCAGCAACAACGACCTGGACATGTTCGGCGAGACGCGCACCGCCGCGCTGCTGGCGAAGGCCGTGGCGGAAGATGCGTCCGCGTTCGATGCCGCCACCGCGCTGCACGCCGCCACGCTCGGCGGCGCACGCGCGCTGGGCTTCGACGCGCGGATCGGCTCGATCGAGATCGGCAAGCAGGCCGACCTGGTCTGCGTCGACCTGGGCCAGATCGAAACGCAACCGCTGCATCACGTCGTCTCGCAGCTGATCTACGCGACCGGTCGCCACCAGGTGAGTGATGTGTGGATCGCCGGCCGCGCGAAGCTGCGCGAGCGCATGCTGGTCGACATGGACGGCGCCGCGCTCGTCGCCAACGCGCGCCAGTGGCGCGAACGCATCGCGGCGATCCGCCTGACGTGAACCCGGCGCACGCATTGCCCCGCCACTGCCGCACGCGCGATAGCGGCGTTTCTGGAGGATTCGAGTGACGACGCAGACTTCGACCGACACCAACTTCACGCAGTCCGAACTGGACAAGTTCGGCGCGCTCGCGCAGCGCTGGTGGGATCCGGAAGGCCCGCAGAAGGCCTTGCACGCGCTCAATCCCGCGCGGTTGGGTTACGTCGCCACGCGCGCGCCCCTGCGCGGTGCGCGCGTCCTCGACGTGGGCTGCGGCGCGGGCCTGCTGAGCGAGGCGATGGCGCGCGAGGGCGCGCAGGTCACGGCGCTCGATCTGGCCCCGGAACTGGTGAAGGTCGCGCGCCTGCACGGCCTGGAGTCCGGCGTGAAGGTCGACTATCGCCTGCAGTCCGTCGAATCGCTGGCCGGCGAAATGGCCGGGCAGTTCGATGCGATCACCTGCATGGAGATGCTCGAGCACGTGCCCGATCCCGGTTCGATCATCCGCGCCTGCGCGACGCTGCTGCGCCCCGGCGGGAAGCTGTTCCTGTCCACGCTCAACCGCACGCCGGCGGCGTTCGCGCTGGCCATCGTGGGCGCCGAATACATCGCCCGCCTGCTGCCGCGCGGCACGCACCAGTACCGCGACTTCATCAAGCCGCACGAGCTCGGCGCATGGCTGCGCGCGGCCGGGCTCGCGCTGGAGGACGTGAGCGGCCTGATGTACGAGCCCTGGCGCAACGCGGCGCGCGTGATCTCGCGTACCGACGTGAATTACCTCGCCTGCGCCTCGAAGCCGGACGTCGCCTGATGGACGTCGCAGTGAAGTTCCCGAAGGCGGTGTTGTTCGATCTGGACGGCACGCTGCTCGACAGCGCGCCGGACATGGTCGCGGCGGTCGATGCCATGCGCGCCGCACGCGGCCGCCCGCCGATGGCGCTGGCCGAACTGCGCCCGCACGTGTCCAAGGGCGGGCTGGCGATGATCCGCGCCGCCTTCCCCGACATCGACGAAGACGAGCGCAAGCAGTGGCTGCCTGAATTCCTCGACTGCTACGAGCGCGCGCTCGGCCATCACAGCGCGTTGTTCGACGGCATCGACGCGATGTTGTCCGCGCTGGAAGCCAACGGTTGCGTGTGGGGCATCGTCACCAACAAGCCCGAGTACCTGGCGCGCCAGATCATGCCGGTGCTCGGCTGGGAACAGCGCTGCGCCGTGCTGATCGGCGGCGACACGCTGAGCGCGCGCAAGCCCGACCCGCTGCCGTTGATCGTCGCCGCCGAGCGCATCGGTGTCCCGCCGGAACACTGCGTCTACGTGGGCGACGACGAGCGCGACATCGTGGCCGCGCGCGCCGCCGGCATGCCGTCGGTCGTCGCGTTGTGGGGCTATCGCCTCGACGAGGACGACCCGATCGCCTGGCAGGGAGACGTCATGATCGACCTGCCCTCGCAACTGATCGCCGCCGACGCCTGGCCTCGCACGCGATGAGCGAGGCCGGACACGATCGGGCGGGGCCGGCGCGCGACGAAGCGCTCGACAGCTTCATCGACAAGTGGCGCGCGCGCTGGCCGGAATGGGCCGTCGCGCAGGCGTTCGTGCCGCCGCAGCAGCGCGAGGTCGCGCTCGCCTGGGCGGCGTTGCAGCAGGAACTGACCGACGCCGCGTGGGGCGGCAGCGATGCGCGCCCGGGCGAAGCGAAGCTCGCCTGGTGGATGGAGGAACTGCAGGGCTGGTCGCGTGGCCTGCGCCGTCACCCGATCGGTCTGGCGCTGCAGAAGCTTCCAGCTCCGTGGACCTCCCTCGGCGCGGCCATCCCGTCGCTGCGCGAGAGCCGCGAGCGGCCGCGCGATCGCGACGAAGCATTCGCCGCGCTGGCACCCTTCGCGCAGGCGGTGTCGGAGATCGAAGCGGCGCTGTTCGCGGCGGCGCCGGCGAGCATTCCCCTGATACAGATCGGCCTGCTGCAGGCGCGGCTTGCCCATACCGGCGACGCCGCCGTGCCCATGAGCGTGATCGCCCGCGCCGGCGAGGGCGCAACCACCCGCGCATGGGCCGTCGAACTGCTGGAACACTGGCCGCGGGGCGAGGCCAGCCGTGTACGCCGGGTCTGGAACGCGCTCGCACGGCAGCGTCTTCGTCGCGGCGACGCCTCGCTGCCGCTGCCGCCGTGGTCGGCGCTCTGGGCGGCCTGGCGCGGGGCGCGCGGGTGAAGGCAAGCGCGCGCCTATCGTCCCGATAGGCGCCGCGACGCCCCGAAACTGACTGTTGCAGCCTGTCCGGGCGGGCGTCTGGATGCGGCCGCTACAATGGCCCGGCTTGCGCTCCCCCGCGCCAACCCCATCTCCTCGCCGTGACCACCACTTCCTCCACTCCGCGCCGTCTGCCCGATGTCGCCTTCGATGCCGCCGCCGCGGCGCGACCGCTCGACTGGGTGGGCATGTCCAACATCGCCCTGCCGCTTCGCGTGGGCGGGCCCGACGGCGAGGCGATCACCGTCGCCGCCTCGGTCGACGTGAGCGTCGACCTGAAGGACGCCGACGCCCGCGGCATCCACATGTCGCGGATGTACCTGCAATTGCAGAACGCCTTCGCCAGCGAGACCGTGACGCCCGCCGGCCTGCGCCGCGTGCTGCAGACACTGGTCGAGAAGCAGGGCGGCATTTCCAGCGCCGCGCGCCTGGTGCTCCGCTACGAACAACTGCTGCTGCGCCGCGCGCTGTCGAGCGACAACGCCGGATGGAAGCGCTACCCGGTCGAAATCGACGCGACGCTGCGCGACGGCCACCTGCATCTGGCGCTGGCGTTTTCGGTCGAGTATTCCAGCACCTGCCCGGCGTCGGCGGCGCTCTCGCGCCAGCTGAATGCCGAGCGCTTCGCCGAGGACTTCGCCGCCGCCCGGCCGCTCTCGACAGCCGTGGTCAGCGAATGGCTCGCCTCCGAACGCGGGTTGGCCGCGACCCCGCACGCGCAGCGCAGCCGCGCCGACGTGCGCGTGGAACTGCGCCCGGCCTTCGACGAAGTGCCGCTGGCGGCGCTGATCGATGCCTTGGAACTCGCCCTCGCCACGCCGGTGCAGACCGCCGTGAAGCGCGAGGACGAGCAGGCGTTCGCCCGGCTCAACGCCGAGAACCTGATGTTCTGCGAGGACGCCGCCCGGCGCGTCGCCGCCGTGCTGTCGGCCGACCCCCGCATCGAACGTTTCGATGCCCAGGTGTCGCACTTCGAAAGCCTGCACGCCCACGACGCCGTGGCCCGCGTGACCGGGCAGGGCGCCCCGACCTGACCCTTCGGGCCGCCGCCGGCCCGGACGGCGGTGCCCTTCGTCGGACGGTTCCGCGACCGCCGTCTCATTACGGTATGCTCCCCGGCCTTGCTCGGGGGCCAGACGGGTCATGGGGAAACCCTTACGTCGTTGGTGGCAGGCCGCGTTGGCGGTGTTCGGCATGCTCGTGGCGACGTCCGCGTCGGCGCAGCTTTTCGACGTGGCCCGGCTCGATGGCGACCCCGTCCCGCTGGAAGTGCTGTCCGGCCGGCACCAGGGCGAGTTCGCGAGCGTCGAAGGGCAGGCCATCCACGAAACCAGCCGGCGCCCGCGCTGGTGGCGGCTGACCGCCCGACAGCCCGTCCGCCCCGCCGATTCGCCGAACCTGGTCCTGCGGTTCCCCTATCTCAATCACGTCGAAGTCTGGCGTCCCGGCGACGCGATCCCGCTGCGTCGTTCGCTGGTCGGCAACGACGCGGAGTTCGAGTTCTCCACGCGCGCGCTCGTCGTCCCGCTCCCGCAGGGGCTCGCGACCGGGGAATCGATCTACCTTCGCGTGACCGCGTTGACCTCGAAACCGATGGCGGTCGACGTCGAGCCGCTCGCGTCCGTGCATCGACAGGACCTGCGGCACGTCGCGCTGCGTACCTTCGTGCTGGGGACGCTGGTCGTGCTGGCGCTGCTCGCGGTGGGCTTCTGGGTCGGCATCGGGGAGCGCACGTACGCCTACCTGTCGCTCACGCTCGCCGCGCAGGCGTTCTACCTGGCCTGCGTCGGAGGCGAGGTGCGCGCCGTGCCATGGCTGGCGGAACTCGTCGGATCCGATCCGCGCGTGGGCCGCATGTTCGGTCTGCTCGGAGTGGTGGCGAGCAACAGCTTCGTCGCGCTTTACCTCAACCTGCCCGAACGCCACCCGCGTTTCATGCGCGTGCTACACGGCTGCAATGCGGTGCTCCTCGCCCTGCTGCTGACCAACCTCGGCACGATCGCCGCCTGGCTGGCGTGGGTCGCCAATGCGGTGTTCCTGGTGTCGGCGGCTACGATCTTCGCCGTCAGCGTCACCGCGGCGTGGGGACGGCAGCGCGAGGCCTACTTCATGGTGCTGTCGTGGGCGCCGATGATCGCGCTGGTGCTGCTGCGGCTGGGCGAACTGCTCGGCGGCTGGCGCAATCCGGAATGGATGGAATACGCCTTTCCGATCGGGCTCGCCATGGGGGGGCTGGTGCTCACCATCGGCCTCACCGACCACATGCACCAGATGCGGCGCGACCGCGATCATGCGAGCCGGCTGGCGACCTACGACGTGCTCACCGGCGCGCTCACGCGTTCGGCGATCAACGAGCGGCTGGAAGCCCTGGCCGAAGCGGCGCATCGCGGCCGCCGGCCGCTGTCGGTGGTGTTCTTCGATATCGATTACTTCAAGCGCATCAACGACGCGCATGGGCATCGCGTCGGCGACCAGACGCTGCGGATCGTCGCGTTGCGCACGCGCAACCGGCTGCGCACCTACGACCTGTTCGGACGTTATGGCGGCGACGAGATCCTCGTCGTGCTGCCGGACACGCAACTGCGCGAAGCCCTGTGCGTTGCCGAAAACCTGCGCGCGGCGGTGAACTGCCGGCCCCTGTCCATCGACAACCGGCTGTTCACCACGACGCTCAGCCTGGGCGTCGCGGAACTGCATTACGGGGAAACCGTCGAGAAGCTGCTCGAGCGCGCCGACGCCGCGTTGTACGCGAGCAAGGCCGCCGGCCGCGACCGCGTCACGGGCTACACCGCTTCGCGCCTGCGCACGACGGCAGCGACGCCGGTGGCGAACACGGCGAATTCGCACGGCGCGAGTACGGTGATGTGAGCCGCCGGCCCCCCGGCTGCCGGAGTCGTCGTTCCAGCGGAGGCTGGAACCCATCCTGATTTCGACGCGCGGCGCGCATGCCGCGAATTCCAGCGTGCCCGGCGCCAACCCTCACCCCAGCTCTCCCGCTGGGCGAGAGGCTGAAGCACCGCCTACTGCGTGCGCTCCAACACCAGCAGCGGATCGATACGCACGTCGAACCAGTTCATCCCCCAGTGCAGATGCGGCCCCGTCGCGCGCCCGGTCGCGCCGACGGCGCCGATCACCTGGCCCTGCTGGATGCGATCGCCGACCTTCACGTCGATGCGCGACAGGTGCAGGAAGTTCGAACTCACGCCGTGGCCGTGGTCGAGCAGCAGCGTGCCGCCGGTCAGGTACAGGTCCGGCGCGGCGAACGTGACCACGCCGGCGGCCGGCGCCTGCACCGGCGTGCCGGTCGGCGCCGCGATGTCCATGCCGGAGTGCGGCGATTTCGGCACGCCGTTGTACACGCGCTGGTTGCCGAACCGCCCGCTGATGCGCCCCTTCACCGGCCATACGAAGGGCTGCGCGAAGTCGGTCCGATCGTCGTCGCGGACGCGCGCCGCGGTCACCTGCGCCTGTTCGCGCTCGATGCGTGCGGCGATTTCCGGCGGCGGTTCGACGGTCTTCGGCGGCACGCCGCGCACGTTCTCGACCGGCCAGTTGCGCGGCGTCACCGCGATGCGCGCGGTCTGCGTGCGACCGTCGGCCGTGGCGATGTCGACCCGCACCGGCCCCGCCTCGTCGCGGCCGATGCCGAAGACCACCGTGCCGTAGTTCGTCGGGCGCAACGTGCGGGTGCCGTAACGCACGGTCGCGTTCGCCGGCACCTTGCCGAACACCAGCGAGCCCTGCTGCACGGACGCGGGAAACACCACGCGCACGTCGGCGCTGGTCGCCGATACCTGCGCAACGTCTGACATCACGGTCGAAGCGGCCGCGGCCGCGCAGCCCGTCGACGCCATCGCCAGCAGCGACAGCGCCGCCCCGTGCACCCGCCTCATCGATCGAAGGCCAGTCGCTGGCCGCGCGGTTGGCCCACGAGCTGCCGGCCATCCCACGCCAGTTCGCCGTTGACCCAGGTCGAGGCGATGCGCGAACGGAACGTCGTGCCTTCGAACGGCGACCACCCGCACTTGGACAGCACGTCCTCGCGCTGCACGGTGAACGGCGTGTCGTCGATCAGCACCAGGTCGGCGGCATAGCCTTCGCGGAGGAAGCCGCGCTCCTTGACGTCGAACAGTTGCGCCGGCGCGTGCGCGAACTTCTGCACGACCTGCGACGTGGTGAGGCGGCCTTCGTGGACCAGTTCCAGTGCCGCGACAAGCGCGTACTGCACCAGCGGCAGGCCGCTCGGGGCGCCGGTGTAGGGGCGCGCCTTTTCTTCCAGCGTGTGCGGCGCGTGGTCGGTGGCGAGCACGTCGATCACGTCATCGGCGATCGCCTGGATCAGCGCCTCGCGATCGCGCGCGTCCTTGATCGCCGGGTTGCACTTGATCAGATGTCCCAGCCGCGCGTAATCGGCGCGATCGAAGCGCAGGAAATGGATGCACGTCTCGGCCGTGATGCGCTTGCGGCTGCCGTCGGCGCGGATCAGCGGACCCGGCTCGAACAGCGCCAGTTCCTCCGCCGTGCTGATGTGCAGCACGTGCAGGCGCGTGTCGTGCCTGCGTGCGAGCGACAGCGCGAGCTGCGTCGACTTCATGCACGCTTCGCGCGAACGGATGTCCGGATGGCACGCGGCGGGAATGTCGTCGCCGTACTTCGCCTTGTAGCGGGCGAGTTCGGCGTCGATCATCGGCGTGTCTTCGCAATGCGTGATGATCGGCGTCGGCGCGTCGCGGAAGATGCCGTCGAGGATCTCCGGATCGTCCACCAGCATGTTGCCGGTGGACGCGCCCATGAACACCTTGATGCCCGGCGCGGTGAGCGGATCGAGCGACTGGATCGCGGCGAGGTTGTCGTTGCTCGCGCCCAGGTAGAAGCCGTAGTTGCCCCACGCGCGGCCCGCGGCGCGGCGGTATTTGTTTTCCAGTGCGTCGGCGTCGAGCGTGGGCGGGTTGGTGTTGGGCATGTCCATGAAGGACGTCAGCCCGCCCGCGACGGCCGCGGCCGATTCTGTCGCGATGTCGGCCTTGTATTCCAGGCCCGGTTCGCGGAAATGCACCTGGTCGTCGATCATGCCCGGCAGCAGCCGGCGGCCGCCGGCGTCGATCACCGTTTCGTTCGCGCGCGAGGACAGGCCTGTGCCGATCTGGGCGATCCGCCCGTCCTCGAAACGCAGGTCGCCGTCGAATTCGCGGCCTTCGTTGACCAGGCGGGCGTTGACGATCAGGGTCGATGGCATGTGGTTTTCCCGGAAGGTGGTTCCGGAACGGGATCGATCCCGCCCGGGTGAAGGGGATGACAACGCAGGATGCGACGCAGCGCCAGCCAGCTGCCCTTGAACGCGCCGAAACGGGCGATCGCCTGCATGGCGTATTCCGAGCATGTGGGATGGAAACGGCAGCGCGGGCCAAGCAGCGGACTGATCCAGCGCTTGTAGCCTCGCAGCAGCACGATGAGCAGACGGTCGATCACGGTTCCTTAATGCGGACAGGCATCTGAATATGCGGTTGCCGCAGGTGCCGGGGCAGGGTATAACAGCGCGCTTTCCCGTCACAAGGCTCCAGTTTTCGGCCGATCCGCAGATCGTCCGACCTTCGCGGAACCAGCACGATCGAGGCTCCGCGGACGGTGTCCGGCACATGCATGCGATGTCATGCTGCGCGGACACGAAGTGGGGCATGCTGTGCTCCACACCGCCTTCGGACCCGTCGTCCGGAGGTCCTCAGGGATCAGAAGGACACGTCGCTCGTGGCAGTGAAAAAAACCGCGAAGAAGGCCGCCAAGGCCGTCAAGAAGACCGTCAAGCCGGCCGCCAAGAAGGCCGCGTCCAGCAAACCCGCAGCGAAGAAGACCGCGGCCAGGAAGCCGGCCGCGAAGAAGGCTGCGCCGGCCAAGAAGCCTGTCGCCAAGAAGGCCGCTCCGGCGAAGAAATCCGCCGCCACCAAACCGGTCGCCAAGAAGGCGGTGGCGGCGAAGAAGGCACCGGCCAAGCCGGCTGCCAGCACGAAGCAGCCGGTGGTCGCCAAGAAGGCGGCGCCGGCAGCCAAGCCGGTCGCCAAGCAGGCGCCGGCGCCCGCAAAGAAGGCCGCCCCTCCGGTGAAGTCCGTGCCGGCGAAGGTCGCCCCCCCTCAGGAAGGCAAGCCCGCGGCCACCCGGCCGGAGAGCAAGCCCGTCGTCAAGAAACCCGCAGCAGTGCGACCGGCCGCCGAATCCCCGGCGGCGAAACCGGTCGCCGGCAAGCCAGAAGTCGCCAAGAATCCAGTGACACAACCCGTATCCAACAAGGCGCCTGCAACCAAAGCGGCGGCCGCAAGCAATCCCGCGACCAAGACCGCTCCGCGTCCGGCCGGCAAGGTCGCCGTGGCCGTCGTCGCAAAGCCGCAGGCACCCGCGCCGAAAGGCAAGGTCAAAGTCGTGCCGTACGAGACAGATGAGGCCACCGGCCGCCCGGTCGTCCCGCAGGGCTACAAGCCCGCCGTGGACGAGGAATACATGAGCCCGCTGCAACTCGAATACTTCCGCCAGCGCCTGCTGCAATGGCGTGCGGATCTGGTCGAGGAATCCAAGCAGACCATCGAGAACCTCAAGGACGAAGTCCGCGACGTCGGCGACGAAGCCGAGCGCGCCACCCGCGAGACGGAAAACTCGCTCGAACTGCGCACGCGCGACCGCTACCGCAAGCTGATCAGCAAGATCGACAGCACGCTCAAGCGCGTGGATTCGGGCGATTACGGGTACTGCGTGGACACCGGCGAGGAGATCGGCCTGGAGCGCCTGGAAGCGCGCCTCACCGCCGAGCGCACCATCGACGCGCAGGAACGCTGGGAACACCTGCAGAAGCAGATGGGCGACTGATTCGCCGGTCTGACTTCGCGCCCTATGGAAAACCCGGCCTCGTGCCGGGTTTTTCGTTTCGCGTACGGCGTCCGCATCGGTACGATCCGGACCGATCCCATCCATGCGCAGCGTCTCCGGCCAAGGCATCCTGATCCGCCCGGTGCCGGAGTCGTCGATGCCCGAATCCCTCGATTTCATGCGCGAAGCCATCGCGTTGGCGCGCGCGAACGTCGCCGACGGCGGGCGCCCGTTCGGCGCGGTGCTGGTGCGCGATGGCGAAGTGCTCGCGCGTGCGGCCAACCGCATCCATGCGACGAACGATCCGACCGCCCACGCCGAACTGCTGGCGATCCGCGACGCCGCACAGCGATGCGGCTCGCCGCGGCTGGACGGGGCCGTGGTCTACGCCGGCGGCCATCCGTGTCCGATGTGCCTGGCCGCGATGCACCTGTGCGGCGTGACGCGCGGGTACTACGCCTATTCGAACGAGGACGGTGCGCCCTTCGGCCTCTCCACTGCCCACGTCCTGGCGCAGATGGCGCTGCCGCCTTCGCAACAATCGCTCGCCGTCGAAGCGCTGCGGCCCGAAGGCGAGGGCGGGCTGTATGAAAGCTGGGCGGCGAGGCGCGTCTAGCGCGTCGTCAGGCGCCGGCTCATGAAGATGCGGCGGTGCGCACCGGGGTAGCCGTCCAGCACCGCGAAGCGTTCGTAACCGTGGCATCGATAGAACGCCTCGGCCTGCCAGTCGAAGGTGTCCAGCCGCGACGAATGGGCGCCCAGGGCGATCGCGCGTTGTTCGCACGCGTGCAGGAGCGCGGCGCCGTGCCCCTGTCCGCGCGCCGCGTCGTCCAGCCAGAGCACGTGGATTTCGAGCCAGCCGAGCAGCACGTCGGCGACGATGCCGCCGATCAGCTCGCCGTCGGCGTCCTTCGCGGCGAGCCGGATCGGGGTGGACTCGATCGGCCCGACGACCGCCCGATTGAACGCCTGCAGTCCTTCGCAGACGCGGTGCGTTTCGATGTCGGTGGCATCGGTGATGTCGGTCATCCGCGGATCACGCGATCGATCAGTGCAGGTCGCGCAGGTCGAGCCTGCGCAGCTTCGGCGCGAGCTTCGCCGTCGCGCCGACCACGGCCAGCGTCATGCAGCCCCCGAAGATGACCGACGGCACCAGGCCCAGCAGACGGGCGGCCACGCCCGACTCGAAGGCGCCCAGTTCGTTCGACGAGCCGATGAAGATGCCGTTGATCGACGACACGCGCCCGCGCAGGTGATCGGGCGTGGCCAGCTGGAGGATCGTCGAGCGCAACACCACCGACACGCCGTCGCACATGCCCGACAGCATCAGCATCAGCGCCGACACCCACAGCTCCCGCGACAGCGCGAAGCCGATGATGCTCAGCCCGAAACCGGCCACGGCGATCAGCAGCACGCGTCCGGCGTGGCGTTGCAGCGGGCGGCGCGCCAGATAGACGCCCATCAGCACCGCGCCGACCGCTGGCGCTGCGCGCAGCAGGCCGAGCGCTTCGGGCCCGTAGTGCAGGATTTCGCTGATGAAGGCCGGCAGCAGCGCGACCGCGCCGCCGAACAGCACCGAGAACATGTCCAGCGCCTGCGCGCCCAGCACGACCTGGGTCCTGAAGACGAAGTTCAGCCCTTCGCCGATGCTCTTGAAGATCGGCGCACGTTCGGCCGGCAGCGGCGGTTCGGTCACGCGGATCGTGATCACCGCGATCGCCGCCGCCGCCGCGAAGGCGGCCGCGACGAGGTACGCCGCGCTCTTGCCGCCCCACGCGACGAGAAGGCCGCCGGCGGCGGGGCCGAGCACGAGGCCCGACTGCATCACCACGCTGCTCACGCCCGCGCCGCGCACGAACTGCTCGCGCTTGAGCACGCGCGCGAACAGCGACATGTACACCGGCGCCAGGAACGCGCGGACCACGCCGTTCACGGCGATCGCCGCGTAGATGGTCAGCGTACCGAACGTCGACGTGCCCGCCGGCAGCACGCCGGAGGCGACGCCCGCGAGCGTCAGCGTCGTCGCCAGCAGGCCGATGCACGCGGCCATGCCGAGCTTGCGACGGGGCAGATGGTCCACGGCGTAACCGGCGAACAGCGCGAAGCAGAAGTACGGAAGGACTTCGGCCAGGCCGATCAGGCCCAGCGCGAACGCGTCGCGCGTGAGCTCGTAGACGTGCCATCCGACGGTGACCGCGACGATCTGGTACGACAGCATCGCCAGCAGGCGATACGTCATCAGTCCGGTGAAGCCGCGATTGCGCAGCAGCTCGCCGATGCCCGCGGGTGCGGGTGCGTCGGCAGGTGCGGCTTCGCTCACCGTCGCGGACTCAGAGCGCCTGGCGGGCGCGTTCGCGGATGAAGCCCAGCAGCGCCGCCAGGCCGTTGCTGCGCGTGGGCGACAGGTGCTTGGCCAGGCCGATCTCGGCGATGTAGTCGGCGTCGGTCTCGACGATTTCCTTCGCGCTGCGGCCGGAGTACACGCGCAGCGCGAGGTAGATCAGGCCCGACACGATCGCCGAATCGCTGATGGCGTGGAAATCCAGGCGATCGGCGTCGCCTTCGGCGACGATCCAGACCATCGACTGGCATCCGTGCAGGCGGTGTTCCTCGGTCTTCCACTCGGCGGGCAGGTCCGGAAGCTTGCGGCCGAGGTCGATCAGGTACTGGTAACGCTCCGACCAGTCGCCGAAGAAGGCGAACTCATCGCGGATCGCCTGCTGCGCGTCGCGCGCGGTGGCTTCGAGCGGGAAGGGGCTGGTGGGGGAGGCGATGGCATTCATTGCGATGGGATTTTACGCGGCCAGCGGCAAGGGCCGGTGAGCCGGACGTCGTCCCGGCCTGCACCGGGACGAAAGGGCGATGCCTCAGGCGCGCTTCCAGCGCACGCCCTGCGGCGTGTCTTCCAGCAGGATGCCTTCGCCTGCGAGCTGGTCGCGGATCGCGTCCGCACGGGCGAAGTCGCGCGTCTTCTTGGCCGCGATGCGCTCGTCGATCAACGCCTGGATGCGCGCGTCGTCGCCGTCGTCCGTACCGCGGGCGAACCATGCTGCCGGGTCCTGCTGGAGCAGCCCGAGCGCGAGCCCCGCGCCAAGCAGTTCCGCCTTCAGGCGCGCCTTCTCGACGGCCGAGTCGGCCTTGCGAGCATCGGCGGCGATGCGGGCGATCTCCGCCAGCACCTGCGGGGTGTTGAGGTCGTCGTCCAGCGCGGCTTCGACCGACGCCGGGATCGCGGCGTCGGCTGCGACATCCGCCAGATCGCGCAAGGTTCCGTACAGGCGGTCCAGGGTGCGGACGCTTTGTTCGATCAGTCCGTCCGACCATTCCAGAGGCTGGCGGTAGTGCGCCGAGAGCAGGGCGAAGCGCAGCGCTTCGGGCGGGTACTGGCGGACCAGGTCGTGCACGCGCTGGATGTTGCCGACGGACTTGGCCATCTTGGCGCCGCCGAAATTCAGCATGCCGTTGTGCAGCCAGTAGCGGGCGAAGATCTTCCCGCCGTGCGCGCATTCGCTCTGCGCGATCTCGTTCTCGTGGTGCGGGAACTGCAGGTCGACGCCGCCGGCGTGGATGTCGATGGTTTCGCCCAGGTGCGCGGCCGCCATCGCCGAGCATTCGATGTGCCAGCCCGGTCGGCCACGTCCCCACGGCGAGTCCCAGCCCGGGAGGTCGTCGGTGGAGGGCTTCCACAGGACGAAATCGCCTGCGTCGCGCTTGTAGGGCGCCACGTCGATGCGCGCGCCGGCGAGCAGTTCGTCGGGATCGCGACGCGAGAGCTTGCCGTAGCCGGCGAAGGTGCCCACGGCGAACAGCACGTGGCCTTCGGCCTCGTAGGCGTGGCCGGCGTCGATCAGCCGCTGGATCATCGCGATGATCTGCGGCACATGGGCCGTCGCCTCGGGCTGGATGTTCTGGGGCTTCACGCCCAGCGCGGCCATGTCGTCGCGGTACGCGGCGGTGAAGCGGGCGGTGATCTCGCCGATCGGCACGCCGCGCTCACGCGCCGCGTTGTTGATCTTGTCGTCGATGTCGGTGATGTTCCGGGCGTAGGCCAGGTCGCCATGGCGGCGGCGCAGCACCTCGGCCAGCACGCCGAACACCACCGGCCCGCGGGCATTGCCGATGTGGACGAAGTTGTAGACCGTCGGCCCGCACAGGTACATGGTCGGGCGGGCGGGATTCAGGGGCGCGAACGGCTCGACCCGTCGCGTCAGGCTGTTGAAAAGATGCAGGCTCATGGGGTTACCGCCGGAAGTGCCGGCCATTCTAGCGGCAGCGTCGCGCCACGGGTCCCGAGCGGCCCTGCACGGCAGGTTAAAGGCGAGGTTCAGACCTTGACCCCGGTATCCGCTTACACTTTCTGAACGTTTCCCTACCTTGCGAGCGTGATGGCCTGTCCAGTTCCGTCCCTGCCGGCGAAAGCGGCCCCGCCTTCCGGACGCGTCGCCGTGCTGGCCATCGCGGTTCTGTTCGCGGCGACGGCGCAGGCGCAGCAGCAGGCCCCGACGCAGAACACGGTCATCCAGGCGGAGAACGTCCGCTTCGACTACGCGCAGGTGCTGCGCGTGACGCCGGTCTACCAGACGTTGAAGGCGACCTCCGTCGAGGAACAGTGCGAGGAAGCCAAGGGCGATTCCAAGCTGTCGCGGGCCCTGGGCGCGGTGAAGGAAGCGCTCGGCCGCGAGGAGAAGGCCGACCCGCCGGCGGGCGCCGAGTGCAAGCCGGTCACCGTCGAACGCGAATTCCGCCGGCCCATCGCCTATGACGTCGATTACACCTACAAGGGCGCCAAGTACCGCTCGCGCCTGCCCGACGATCCGGGCAACCGGCTGCGCATCCGCGTGTCCGTGACGCCGGTCGTGCAGCCGCCCCGGAGCCGATAGAACCGTCCCGCGCCAGAGGCGCGCGGCGTCGCCGGATCATCGTCCCCCTGCCGCCGGTCCCACATTCCTTTGCATGCCGGCCACAAACCGGTTGCGCCCGCCCCGGTCGCGTGCGAGCATTCGCCCCCTCATGAACGCCCTTTACGCCGACGCCGACGTCCTGACCTCCGCCTGGATGGCGGCGGGGATGACCTCGCGCGCGCGCCGACCGTACACCCGCCAATCCGCTGGGTAGACGGTCGCACGCGCCATTCGCAACAGGCGAAGTGACATACGAAAAGCCCAGCCTACGCGCTGGGCTTTTTTGCTTTTCGGCCCAGCGGACCACCTTCCCCACCGGAACGCAGTCGATGACCCCCAAGCACTTCCTCAACACCCAGGACTGGTCGCGCGGCGACCTCGATGCGCTGCTCGCGCAGGCGGCGGAGTTCAAGCGCAGCAAGCTCGGCGACCAGCTCAAGGGCAAGTCGATCGCGCTGGTGTTCTTCAACCCCTCCATGCGCACGCGCACCAGCTTCGAACTGGGCGCGTTCCAGCTTGGCGGGCACGCCGTGGTCCTGCAGCCGGGCAAGGACGCCTGGCCGATCGAGTTCAACCTGGGCACCGTGATGGACAGCGACACCGAGGAGCACATCGCCGAAGTGGCGCGCGTGCTGGGCCGCTACGTCGACCTGATCGGCGTGCGCGCGTTCCCGAAGTTCGTCGACTGGCAGTACGACCGCCAGGACATCGTGCTCAACAGCTTCGCCAAGTACTCGCCGGTGCCCGTGATCAACATGGAGACGATCACCCATCCGTGCCAGGAACTCGCGCACATCCTCGCGCTGCAGGAGCACTTCGGCACCGCGGATCTTCGCGGCAAGAAGTACGTCCTCACCTGGACCTACCACCCCAAGCCGCTCAACACGGCGGTGGCGAACTCCGCGCTGACGATCGCCACGCGCATGGGCATGGACGTCACGCTGCTGTGCCCGACGCCGCAATATGTGCTGGACGAACGCTACATCGGCTGGGCCGAGCGGAACGTCGCCGAGAGCGGCGGCTCGTTCCAGGTCAGCCATGACATCGAAAGCGCGTACCGCGGCGCCGACGTGGTCTACGCCAAGAGCTGGGGCGCGCTGCCGTTCTTCGGCAACTGGGAGCCGGAGAAGCCGATCCGCGACCAGTACAAGCACTTCATCGTCGACGAGCAGAAGATGGCGCTGACCAACAACGGCGTCTTCAGCCACTGCCTGCCGCTGCGCCGCAACGTGAAGGCGACCGATGCGGTGATGGATTCGCCGCAGTGCATTGCCATCGACGAAGCCGAAAACCGCCTGCATGTGCAGAAGGCGATCATGGCCGCCTTGATGCAGAAGTGAGAAACGAGGAGTGAGGAGTGAGCGGTCCGGCGACTGCGCTCCTACTTTCTTCGCTCACGACCGCAAGCTCGCTTCCCCACGTCTGTTACTCACTTCTGGAAGATCCTCGCCAATGACCAACTCCCGCGATATCGTCCTCGCCTTCTCCGGCGGCCTCGACACCAGCTTCTGCGTTCCGTACCTGAAGGAGCGTGGCTGGAACGTGCACACCGTGTTCGCCGACACCGGCGGCGTCGATGCCGAGGAGCGCGCCTTCATCGAACAGCGCGCCGCGGAACTGGGCGTGGCCTCGCACGTCACCGTCGACGGCGGCCCGGCCATCTGGGACGGTTTCGTCAAGCCGTTCGTGTGGGCCGGCGAGGGCTACCAGTCGCAGTATCCGCTGCTGGTCTCGGACCGCTACCTCATCGTCGACGCCGCGTTGAAGCGCTGCGACGAACTGGGCACGAAGGCCATCGCGCACGGCTGCACCGGCATGGGCAACGACCAGGTGCGTTTCGACCTGGCGGTGAAGGCGCTGGGCGATTACGAAATCGTGGCGCCGATCCGCGAGATCCAGAAGGAACACACCGAAGTCCGCGCCTACGAGCAGAAATACCTGGAAGACCGCGGATTCGGCGTGCGCGCCAAGCAGAAGGCCTACACGATCAACGAGAACCTGCTGGGCCTGACGATGTCCGGCGGTGAGATCGACCGCTGGCAGGCGCCGGGCGAAGGTGCGGTGGGCTGGTGCAAGCCGCGCGCCGAGTGGCCGGCGCAGGCGCTGCGCGTGAAGATCGGCTTCGTCAACGGCGAAGCGGTCACGCTCGACGGCGAGAAGATCGAAGGCCACAGGATGCTGGCCAGGCTCAACGGCCTGTTCGCGCAGTACGGCGTGGGTCGCGGGCTGTACACGGGTGATACGACGATCGGACTGAAGGGTCGCATCATCTTCGAAGCGCCGGGCCTGACCGCGCTGCTCGCAGCGCACCGCGCACTCGAGGAAGCCGTGCTGAGCAAACAGCAGAACCGCTTCAAGCCCGACGTCGCGCGCAAGTGGGTGGAGCTGGTGTACGAAGGCTTCTTCCACGATCCGCTGAAGACTGATCTGGAAGCCTTCCTGCAATCGAGCCAATCGACGGTGAACGGCGAAGTCACGCTGGAGACGAACGGCGGCAGCGTCACCGCCGTCGCCATCGAATCCGCACACATCCTCAACGCCAAGGGCGCGACCTACGCGCAGGCGGCCGACTGGGGCGTGGCCGAAGCCGAAGGCTTCATCAAGCTGTTCGGCATGAGCAGCACGCTGTGGGCCGAGGTCAACCGCAAGGGTTGAGAAGCGAGCAACTGCAGAAGCGAGAAGTGAGCGAGGCGATGCTCACTCCTCACTACTCTCCACTCACTCCTGCGTAAACGACATGCTCGACCAGACCCTCCAACATCTGCAAGCGCTGGTGTCCTTCGATACCCGCAATCCGCCACGCGACATCGGCACCGGCGGCATCTTCGACTACCTGCGCGAACAGCTGCACGGTTTCCGCATCGAAGTGACCGACCACGGCGCCGGCGCCGTGTCGATGCTCGCCGTGCGCGGCAATCCCCACCGCCTGTTCAATGTGCACCTGGATACGGTGCCGTCGTCGGAGGCCTGGAGCGCCGATCCGCACGTGTTGCGCGTCACCGGCGACCGCGCGATCGGTCTGGGCGCCTGCGACATCAAGGGCGCCGCCGCGGGCCTGCTCACCGCCGCTTCGCGCACCCGGGGCGACGC
This sequence comes from Lysobacter arvi, assembly GCA_031216755.1. Taxonomy (GTDB): domain Bacteria; phylum Pseudomonadota; class Gammaproteobacteria; order Xanthomonadales; family Xanthomonadaceae; genus Lysobacter_J; species Lysobacter_J arvi. The sequence goes on from JARUHG010000001.1 coordinate 151,254, forward strand.
GGCGTTCCTGTTCTCCACCGACGAGGAAGCCAACGATGCGCGCTGCATCGCCGCCTTCCTTGCGAGCGCGCACCCGTTCCAGGACGTCATCGTCGCCGAGCCGACGCAATGCGAGGCGGTGCTCGCGCATCGCGGCATCAGTTCGGTGCTGATGAAGTTCCGCGGCGTCGCCGGCCATGCGTCGGGCGCCAACGCGATGCAGGCCAGCGCGCTGCACCAGGCCATCCGCTGGGGCGGTCACGCGCTGGATTTCGTGGAAAGCCAGGCGCATCAGCGTTTCGGCGGTCTGACGGGCCTGCGCTTCAACGTCGGCCGCGTGGAAGGCGGGATCAAGGCGAACATGATCGCGCCCAGCGCCGAGCTGCGTTTCGGTTTCCGCCCGCTGCCCTCGATGTCGATCGATGCGCTGCACGAGCGCTTCGGCACGCTGGTCGAAGCCGGTGCGGTGGAGCGTTACGAGGAGACCTTCCGCGGCCCGTCGCTGCCGTCCGGCGATGTCGCCGATGCGGAGAATCGCCGCCTGGAAGCGCGCGATCTCGCCGATGCGCTGGGCCTGCCGATCGGCAACGCGGTGGATTTCTGGACGGAGGCGTCGCTGTTCTCCGGCGCCGGCCTGACCGCGATCGTCTACGGTCCCGGCGACATCGCGCAGGCGCACACCGCCGACGAATGGGTCGCGCTGGAGCAACTGCAGCGTTACACCGAATCGGTCACCCGCATCCTCGAAACTGCATGACGACGTCCTGAGCACGCGCTTCCGGAGTTCCCTTGAGCCGAGGGGGCGACCTCGCCGTGAAGCAGCGAGGCGGAATGTAGCGCTAGACCCTGAGGGTGTCGCGAAACGACGCCCGCCGGCCCGAAGGCATCGCAAGAACAACACCTGATCCGCATAGAGATGAACGACACCCGCGATATCCAGACGAGGCAAACCATCGTGCGCCTGCTTTCGAGCATGGCCAGCGCGAAGGAAATCTCGCAATACCTCAAGCGCTTCTCGCAGCTCGACGCCAAGCGCTTCGCCGTGGTGAAGGTCGGCGGCGCGGTGCTGCGCGACGACCTGGAGGCGCTCACGTCCTCGCTCGCATTCCTGCAGGACGTCGGCCTCACGCCGATCGTCATCCACGGCGCCGGCCCGCAACTGGACGAGGAGCTGTCCGCCGCCGGCATCGTCAAGCAGACGGTGAACGGCCTTCGCGTGACCTCGCCGGAAGCGCTCGCCATCGTGCGCCGCGTGTTCCAGTCGCAGAACCTCAAGCTCGTCGAGGCGCTGCAGGCGTTCGATGCGCGCGCGACGTCAATCGTCTCCGGCGTGTTCGAATCCGAATACCTGGACCGGGACACCTACGGCCTCGTCGGCGAAGTGAAGCGCGTGAACCTCGCGCCCATCGAGGCCAGCCTGCGCGCCGGCTCGATCCCGGTGATCGCGAGCCTGGGCGAAACGGCGTCCGGCCAGATCCTCAACGTTAACGCCGATTTCGCCGCCAACGAACTCGTGCAGAAGCTGCAGCCGTACAAGATCGTGTTCCTCACCGGCACCGGCGGCCTGCTGGACGACGCCGGCAAGGTGATCGACTCGATCAACCTGTCGACCGAGTACGAGCACCTGATGTCGCAGCCGTGGATCAACGGCGGCATGCGCGTGAAGATCGAGCAGATCAAGGACCTGCTCGACCGGTTGCCGCTGACGTCGTCGGTGTCGATCACCAAGCCGTCGGAGCTGGCGAAGGAACTGTTCACGCACAAAGGGTCGGGCACGCTGGTGCGTCGTGGCGAGCGCGTGCTGCAGGTCTCGCAGTGGGACGAGCTCGATCCGGAGCGTCTGCGCGGGCTCATCGAATCGGCCTTCGGTCGGCGCCTGCTGCCGGACTATTTCGAGCGCACGAAGCTGCATCGCGCCTACGTCAGCGAGAACTACCGCGCGGCGGTGATCCTCACCCGCGAGGATGCCGGCATCTATCTCGACAAGTTCGCCGTGCTCGACGAAGCGCAGGGCGAAGGCCTCGGTCGCGCCGTGTGGCAGGTGATGCGCGAGCAGAATCCGCGCCTGTTCTGGCGTTCGCGCCACGGCAATCCCGTCAATCCGTTCTATTACGCCGAGTCCGACGGGTGCCTCAAGCAGGAGAAGTGGAAGGTGTTCTGGTACGGCGTGGACACCTTCGACGAGATCGCGCGCTGCGTCGCGCATTGCAGCGGGCGTACCGCGACGTTGAAGGACTGAGCCACAGATGAGCGAACACGTCGACCCCTGGACCCACGTGCCGAGCCTTCGCGGCGAGCACGTCGTGCTGGAGCCGCTGCGGGCCGGGCACGCCGCCGGACTGCGCGACGCGCTCGGCGACGGCGCGCTTTCCCGGCTGTGGTTCACCAACGTGCCGGCGCCGGAAGACGCGGAAGCCTACATCGACGCGGCGCTCCAGATGCAGGCCCAAGGGAAGGCGCTCGCGTTCGCGGTGCATGACGCGCGGGGCGACGTGGTGGGTTGCACGCGCTTCTACGATCTCGACCCGACCGTGCCGCGTGTCCAGATCGGCTACACCTTCTACGCGCCGCGCGTGCAGCGCACGGGGCTGAACACGCAGGCCAAGCTGCTGTTGCTCACGCATGCCTTCGAGACGATGGACTGCATCTGCGTGGGCTTCGAGACCAGCTGGTTCAACCACGCCTCGCGTGCGGCCATCGCACGCCTGGGCGCGAAACAGGACGGCGTGCTGCGCAGCCATCGTCGCCATGCCGACGGAAGCGTCCGCGACACGGTGGCGTTCTCCATCCTCCAATCCGAATGGCCGGCCGTGAAGCGCAATCTGCAGCATCGGCTGGAACGACACGAACAAGGGAGCGACCGGACGTGAGCAGGTCCGTCACAGGCACATCCGTGGGCATCGTCGGCGCGCGCGGTTACGTGGGCGCCGAACTCATCCGGCTCATCGCCGGCCATCCGGACTTCGAACTGGCGTTCGTGTCGTCCCGCGAACTGGCCGGGCAGCGCGTTGCCGACCAGTTCGACGGCGTCGCAGGGATCGACCCTGAGCTGCGCTACGTCGCGCCATCCAATGAAGAGCTGCCCACGCTGGGCGCCGACGCCATCGTGCTCGCGCTGCCGAACGGGAAGGCGGCCGCATGCGTGGCGGCGTTCGATGAGGCGGGCGTCGATCCAGTCATCGTCGATCTCTCCGCGGACTACCGCTTCGACGACGCCTGGTACTACGGCCTGCCCGAGCTCACGCGTGCGAAGTACGCCGGCCAGCGCCGCATCAGCAATCCGGGCTGCTACGCCACGGCGATGCAGCTCGCCGTCGCGCCTATGCTCGACGCGCTCGCCGGCCCGGTGCAGTGCTTCGGCGTGTCGGGTTACTCGGGCGCGGGCACCACGCCGTCGGACAAGAACGATCCGGAGAAACTGCGCGACAACCTGATGCCGTACGCGCTCACCAACCACGTGCACGAACGCGAGGTGACGCGCCAGCTCGGCCACGAGGTGCAGTTCCTTCCGCACGTGGCACCGCATTTCCGGGGGCTGACGATCACGGCGAACCTGACGTTGTCGTCGTCGCTCGATCGCGATCAGGTCGTCGCGCGCTATCGCGATCGCTACGCCGGCGAACCGCTGGTCGACGTGCTCGACGATGCGCCGTGGGTGAGCCGCATCGCCGGGCAGCACCATGTGGAACTGGGCGGCTTCACGCTCTCGCCAGACGGGCGCCGGCTGGTGGTGGTCGCCACGGAGGACAACCTCCTCAAGGGCGCGGCCACGCAGGCGCTGCAAAACCTCAACCTTGCCTTCGGTTTCGACGAGAACCGGGGCATTCCGCGGGTTCGCGACGCGGGGTAGTCTGGGTTCGCCGTCGCGCACGTGCGGACGGCGGGAACGATCACGTAACACCGAGGCGGTCATGTCCGATCTGTTGTGGCAGAAACCCGGCGTCAAGGTCGACGCGCGCATCCAGAAGTTCCTCGCCGGCGAGGACGTGATCCTCGATCGCGAGTTCTTCGTGTTCGACATCCAGGCCAGTCGCGCGCATGCGCAGGGCCTGCAGCAGATCGGCATCCTTAGCGCGGACGAGCTCGAAGGCCTGGAGCGCGAGCTTTCCATCCTCGCGGACGATTTCAGCGCGGGCCGGTTCGTCCTCGATGACCATTACGAAGACGGGCATTCGGCGATCGAGGCGCGGCTGGTCGAACGCCTTGGCGACGCCGGCAAGAAGATCCACACCGGCCGCAGCCGGAACGACCAGATCCTCGTCGCCACGCGCTTGTGGCTGAAGGACCGGCTCTCGCGCCTGATCGCCACGTGCCGCGAAAGCGCGCAGGTCGCGTTGGCGCGTGCCGAAGCCGAGCAGTCGGTACCGCTGCCCGGCTACACGCACCTGCAGCGCGCCGTCGTGTCGTCGCTCGGCATGTGGTGGGCGGCGTGGGCCGAAGGGTTCATCGACGACGCCCGGCGCGCCGCCGACACGCTGGCGTGGGTGGACGCGAATCCGCTCGGCAGCGCAGCGGGCTATGGCGTGAACCTGCCGCTCGCACGCGACCACACCACGCAGGCGCTCGGGTTCGCGCGCATGCAGGTGTCGGCCGCGTATGCACAGCTGTCGCGCGGCAAGTTCGAGATGGGCGCGATCGAAGCGTTGTCTTCGGCGCTGCTCGACCTGCGCCGCCTCGCGTGGGACCTCAGCCTGTTCACCAGCGCCGAGTTCGGTTTCGTCGCGTTGCCATCGCAGTACACGACGGGCAGTTCGATCATGCCGAACAAGCGCAATCCGGACGTGATCGAACTGATGCGCGCCAGCTACTCCGCGGCGGCCGCGGCGCGCACGGAAATCGAACAGCTCCTCTCGCTGCCGTCCGGTTACCACCGCGATCTGCAATTCTCCAAGGGCGCGATCTTCCACGCGTTCGGTCGCGGACTGGACGCGCTGGAGCTGTTGCCCGACCTGCTGCGCAATCTGGAATGGAAGGCCGAACGCATGCGCGAGGCGCTGGATCCGTCGATGTACGCGACGGATCTCGCGGTCGACATGGCCCGCGAAGGGCTGCCGTTCCGCGAGGCCTACCGGCTCGCCGCCGACCCGGCGCGCTGGGCGCAGGGCGATCCGGATGCGAGCCTGCGGGCGCGCGTGTCGCCGGGCGCGTCGGCGGACCTTCGCCTGGAGGCCCTGAAGGACCGACTGGCGCGGTTGGCGGGATAGCCTTGCGCCAGGCCGCGCGCAGCGCGCCGGCCGCTTGTTCCAATGCAGTTGCACCCGCGGTTCCGCATCACACGGTTCGACCATGATGAAGGGGAGCTCCATGCGCCGTTGGTTCTTCGCACTGTTCGCGTTAGCGCCGGCCGTCGTGGCGGCGCATGAAATTCCTTCGCCGTCGGCCATCGACGCCGAACTCGCGCGCGTCATGCGCGACACGGGCGCCAAGGGGCTTGCGATCGCGGTAATCGACGAGGGCCGGCCGGTGCACGTCGCCGCGCATGGCGTGCGCAACGCTTCGGGAGATCCGCTGCAGGTCGACACGATCATGTACGGCGCATCGCTGACGAAGGCGGTGTTCGCCTACACCGTGATGCGGCAGGTCGAAGCCGGCCGCTTCACGCTCGACACGTCGATCGCGGACATGCTCCCCAGGCCGCTCCCGTCGTATGCGTCCAAGGACATCGCCAACCGGTATGCGGACTGGACCGCGCTGGACGAACGCTGGCGCAGGCTCACGCCGCGCATCGTGCTGACGCATGCCACGGGTTTCGCGAACTTCGGTTTCCTCGAGCCCGACGAAAAGCTGCACTTCCACTTCGATCCGGGATCGCGCTACGCGTACTCGGGTGACGGCCTCAATACGCTCCAGTTCGCGATGGAAACCGGCGAGGGCATCGACGTCGGGGCGGAAACATCGCGCGTCTTCAGCGAACTCGGCATGACGCGAACGAGCCTGATCTGGCGCGACGACTTCGCCGGCAACCTCGCCGATGGATGGGACGAACAGGGCAAGGTGGAGCCGCACGACGAGCGCTCGAAGGTGCGCGCCGCGGGGTCGATGGACACCACCATCGCGGATTTCGCGAAGTTCGCCGCGGCGTTCGTCCGCGGAGACGGGCTCACGCGCGAGAGCCGCGCGGAAATGGTACGGCCGCAGTTGGCGATCACCACGCGATCGCAGTTTCCGACGTTGCAGGCGGAGCTTCCCGCGGACGAACGCCGGAAGGACCTGGCCGCCGGCCTCGGCGTCGTCGTGTTCGACGGGCCGCAGGGGCGTGGCTTCTTCAAGGGCGGCCACAACGAGACGACCGGCAACACCTGGGTCTGTGTCGAACGGCGCCGGCGCTGCGTGGCGATCCTGTCCAACGACGTGCGCAGCGAAGCGGGCTTCCCGCAGCTCGTGCGCTTCGTGCTGGGCGATACCGGCGTGCCGTTCGAGTGGGAGTACGGCACGCGATGAACACCCGCGATTTCGCCGCGCAGCCCTTGCCGCCGTGGCGCCGCGCCGTGCTGAAGGTCGGCAGCAGTCTGTTGTCGGGCGACGGCGGGCTCGATCCGCGTCATGCCGGCGCGCTGGCACGTTTCATCGAGCACGCGCACGCACAGCAGCGCGACGTCGTCCTGGTGTCGTCCGGCGCGGTCGCGGCGGGACGGCACCGCGTCGATGCCGGTGGCGACGGACTCGTGCTTCGGCAGGCGCTGGCTTCGCTGGGCCAGGCGGCGCTGGTGACGTTCTGGCAGCAGCTGCTGGATCGCCCCGTCGCGCAGGTGCTGCTGACGCACGACGACCTGCGCAATCGGCGCCGCTACCTCAACGCCCGCGCGACCTTGCGCGAACTGCTGCGCCTGGGCGCGCTGCCGGTGATCAACGAGAACGACGCGGTCGCGGTCGACGAACTCAAGCTCGGCGACAACGACAACCTCGCCGCCGCCGTGGCATCGCTGGTGGATGCCGACCTGCTGCTGATCGCCACCGACATCGGCGGTCTCTACAGCGCGCACCCGCGCGATCCGTCGGCCCGGCCCATCACACGCGTGGACGCGATCACGCCGGAGCTGCTGCAGGCCGCCAGCGGCGGTGCCGGCACGCTCGGCACCGGCGGCATGCGCACGAAGCTCGATGCGGCCGCGAAGGCCGGTGCGGCCGGCATCGCGACGGCGCTGTTCTGCGGCCGCGACGCCGAAGTGGTGCGCGCACTCCACGACGATCGCCTGCACGGCACGCTGGTGCTCGCGCACGGCGACCGGCTCCGTGCGCGCAAGCAATGGCTGCGACACGCGCCGTCTTCCGGCCGCCTGCGGGTGGATGCGGGCGCATTCGCCGCATTGCACCGGCAGGGCGCGTCCCTGCTGCCGGGAGGCGTGGCATCCGTCGAAGGCGAATTCCGACGCGGCGACGTCGTGGAGATCGCGATGGCCGACGCCGCCGCATTCGCGCGCGGCCTCGCCCAGTACGGCGCGAACGAGATCCGCCGCATCGCGCGCCGGCACAGCAACGAGATCGAAGCGCTCCTGGGCTTTCGTTACGGCGAGTCCATCGTGCACCGCGATGACCTGGTGCTGCTCGACGCCACCGCGCACAAGGAAATCCTGCCATGAGCGGTTACGTCCGACGCCTCGCCGAACGCGCGCGTGAGGCCGCGTCGATCGTCGCGCGACTGGACGGCGCCGTGCGTCGCCAGCTGATCGAACGCATGGCCGACACGCTGTCGCAACGCAGGGCGGAGGTGCTTGCGGCCAATTCGGAGGACATGGAGCGCGGCCGCGCGAGCGGCCTGGCCGATGCGGTGCTGGACCGGTTGAAGCTGGACGATGCACGCATCGACGCCATGGCGCAGGGGCTGCGCGACGTGGCGGCACAACCCGATCCGCTCGGTCGCGTCACGCGGCGGGACGTGCGTCCCAACGGCGTGGTGGTCGAGCGCCAGCGCATTCCGCTGGGCCTGGTCGCGATGATCTACGAGGCACGGCCGAACGTGACCGCCGATGCGGCGGCGTTGTGCCTGAAGGCCGGCAATGCCGTGCTCCTGCGCGGCGGTTCGGAAGCGCGGGCGAGCAACGCGGCGATCGCCGCCTGCCTGCACGTGGCGCTACGCGCGGAGGGGCTTCCCGAAGCCGCCGTGTCGCCGGTCGCCGATCCCGCGCGCGAACACGTGCTCGAACTGCTGCAGTTGACCGACCTCGTCGACCTGGCGATTCCGCGCGGCGGCGAAAGCCTGATCCGCTTCGTCGCCGAACACGCGCGCGTCCCGGTGATCAAGCACTACAAGGGCGTGTGCCATCTCTATGTCGACGCCTCGGCCGACATCGCGCAGGCGCTGGACCTGCTGATCGACGGCAAGGCGTCGCGGCCCGGCGTATGCAACGCGCTGGAAACGCTGCTGGTGCATCGCGACGTCGCGCCCGGGTTCCTGCGGCGCGCCGTCGAACGTCTGACGCAGCGCGGCGTCGAAGTGCGTGGATGCGCGCGCACGCGAGCGATCGTGCCGCACGTGGCCGTGGCGACCGATGACGATTACGCGGCCGAATACCTCGACTTCATCCTCGCGGTGCGCGTCGTCGATGACCTCGACGCGGCGCTCGCGCACATCGCGCGATTCGGTTCGGATCACACCGAAGTGATCGCGACGCAGGACGCCGCGGCCGCGGACGCGTTCGTGCGCGGCACGTGCAGTTCCGCGGTGATGGTCAACGCCTCGTCGCGCTTCAACGACGGCGGCCAGTTGGGGCTTGGCGCGGAGATCGGCATCTCGACCACGCGCCTGCATGCCTACGGCCCGATGGGGGCCGAGTCGCTGACGATCGAGAGGTTCGTGGTGCGCGGGGAAGGGCAGGTGCGGCACGCGGAGTCGCGCGGCTGAGCGCACCCGACCGCAACGGCGGTCATTCCCGCAGCCGCTGCACGCCGAGCCAGCGCTCGCCCGGCGCGAGCGTGACCGGTTCCATCACCGTGGCCGCTTCCACGCACACGAAGCGCAGGTGCTCTCCCGCGCCCAGGTCGCCCATGGACGCGGCGAGGGTCGCGCCGGGGTTCCACACCACCGTGTCGCGGAACCCCTCGCTCTCGATATTCAGCGTCGATGCGCCGTCGCGCAGGCGTAGCGCACGGGGCGCCGCGGCGTAGATGCGGTCCAGTTCGCCTTCGAAACGGACCGGAGCGTTGGCGGCCGGCGCCGGAGTGCCGTTGCGTGCGCTGTCCTCGTAGGGCGTGCTTTCCAGCCCGTCGAGTTCCACTTCCGACAGTTTCGCCACGCGCAGGTAAGTGTGCAGTGCGGCGGTGAAGGCGAACGGCGCCTCGTCGCGGTTGAGAACCTCCAGCCCGACCTGCAGCGCGTCCGCGGCGAGCGCAACGTGCAGCCGCGCGCCGAAACGGAACGGCCACAGCGAGCGCGTGTGTTCGTCGTCGTCGAGCTCGAACACTGCCGACTCGCCGAACGGCGTGGCCTCGTGGACGCCGGTGAATCGCCACGCCACCAGCCGCGCGAAGCCGTGCTTGGCCAGCGGACCGCGCGCACCGAATTGCGGAAAGATCACCGGCACGCCGCCGCGGATCGCGGTGCCGGGCGCGTGGCTGGCGTTGGGGCTCAGGTAGAGGCGTTCGCGCGATGGCGTCGGCTTCCACGACAGGACGTTCGCGCCGTGCAGGCTGATGTCGGTCGTGGCGCCGCCGGGGTGACGCAGGCGCACGCAGGGGCGGCCGTGCAGGTCGAAGGGCTCGATGGACAGGGGCATGGCGACGCGCCGTATGGACTTGGGTCGGAATGATGCCCGAGCGCAGGTCGTCGCCGTAACGGTCGAAGTCGCGGCCCGGCGCGAAGGCGGAGCGCCGGAAACGAAAAACGCCGGCATCGGCCGGCGTTTTCGGTGTCAGCAACCGCATCGCTGCGGAGTTGGTCGGGGAGACAGGATTTGAACCTGCGACTTCTACGTCCCGAACGTAGCGCTCTACCAGGCTGAGCTACACCCCGACTGCTGAGCCGCAAATTCTAGTCAGTCCGGCGGGGGCGAGGCAAGGGGTCCCGTGCAATTTCCTTCAGGCTCGGTGCGGCGCGCTGGGGGAAGGGCGGGTGCAACCGCTAAACTGTGGGGGTTTTCCGCCCCTCAGCGACGCGCCGCGCAGGCGTGGCCGCACGACCACTGGAGCCCCGCTTGATCAAGCCGCGTACCCCGCCCGGGGTCATGGAGCTGCTGCCTCCTGACCAGATCGCTTTCCAGCGCATGCTGGACACGATCCGCCGAAATTTCGAACGCTTCGGTTTCCTGCCGGTGGAAACGCCGGTGATGGAGCTGTCGGAGGTGCTGCTGACCAAATCGGGCGGCGAAACCGAGCGGCAGGTGTACTTCGTGCAGTCCACCGGCGCCCTGGGCAAGGCCGAAAGCGGTGCCGCCGACGGCATGCCGGAACTTGCGCTGCGGTTCGATCTCACCGTGCCGCTGGCGCGCTTCGTCGCCGAGCACGAGCACGAGCTCGCCTTTCCGTTCCGCCGTTACCAGATGCAGCGCGTGTACCGCGGCGAGCGCGCGCAGCGCGGCCGGTTCCGCGAGTTCTACCAGTGCGACATCGACGTGATCGGCAAGGACGCGCTCAGCGTGCGCTTCGATGCCGAACTGCCGGCGGTGATCCACTCGGTGTTCAGCGAGCTCGACATCGGTGCGTTCACCATCCAGCTCAACAACCGCAAGCTGATGCGCGGCTTCTTCGAAGCGCAGGGCGTCGCCGACGGCGAACTGCAGGCGCTGGTGCTGCGCGAAGTCGACAAGCTCGACAAGCGCGGCGAGGACTACGTGCGCGAAACCCTGACCGGCGAGGGGTTCAACCTGCCGGCCGACGGCGTGGAGAAGATCCTGGACTTCGTGAAGGTGCGCTCGACCTCGCACGCCGATGCGATGGCGCAGCTGGACGCGCTGGGCGAAGGCAACGCGTCGCTGCGCGAAGGCGTGGCCGAGCTGCGCGAAGTGCTCGAACTGGTGCGCGCGCTCGGCGTTCCGGAAACGCACTACGCGCTGAATTTCTCCATCGCACGCGGCCTGGATTACTACACCGGCACGGTCTACGAGACCACGCTCAACGATTACCCGCAGATCGGCTCGATCTGCTCGGGCGGACGCTACGAGAATCTCGCCAGCCACTACACCAAGTCGAAGCTCCCGGGCGTCGGCATTTCGATCGGCCTGACGCGCCTGTTCTGGCAGCTGCGCGAGGCGGGCCTGCTGGGCAAGGCGAGCGGCAGCACGGTGCAGGCGATGGTCGCGCTGATGGACGCCGATTCGCTGCCCGACGCGCTCGACATCGCGCGCCGCCTGCGTGCGGCCGGCATCAACACCGAAATGCAGATGGAAGCGCGCAAGATCGGCAAGCAGTTCCAGTACGCCTCCCGCGCCGGCATCCGCTTCGTCGTGCTGACCGGCGAGGACGAGCGCGCACGCGGCGTGGTGGCGGTGAAGGACCTGCTGCGCGAGGAACAGTTCGAAGTGGCACGCGAGGAGCTGGCGAGTACCTTGCGCGTCGAACTGGAACAGGCGCAGGCGCTGGCCGGACGCTGATGTCTTCATTCTCCTCCTGCCCGCAGGAGGAGATCGGGAGCGACGCAGCCGGGCGCGCCAGGCGCCGGCGCGAGCCTTCCACCCTCCCGTGCAAGCAGGGGAGGGAGTGCAAACCCAAACGGACCTTCCATGAAACCCATCCGACTCGACGGCAGCTCCCTCACCCGTGCACAGCTGGTCGACGTGGCCTACGGCGCGCACGTCGAACTGGCGCAGGAACAGCTCCCGGCCGTCGCACGCGCCGCTGAATTCCTGGCCGAGCAGGTCGGCCGCGAGGAGCCGATCTACGGCGTCTCCACCGGCTTCGGCAGCAACGCCGACCGCCTGCTGGGCAACCATCGCCTTCGCGACGAACTGCCCGGCGCGGTGCGTTCCAACGAGACGCTGCACGAAGAACTGCAGCGCAACCTCATCGTCACGCATGCGGTCTGCGTGGGCGAGCCGTTCGCGCCGGAGATCGTCCGCGCGATGCTGTGCATCCGCATCAACACGCTGATGCGCGGGCATTCGGGCATCCGCGTGGAAACGCTGCAGGCGCTGACGGCGATGCTCAACGCCGGCATCGTGCCGGTGGTGCCGCAGCTGGGTTCGGTCGGCGCCTCGGGCGATCTCGCCCCGCTGTCGCACCTGGCCATCGTGCTGCTCGGCGGCGGCGAAGCCTTCTTCGAGGGCCAGCGGCTGCCGGGCGCCGAAGCGCTCCGCCGGGCGGGCCTGTCGCCGATCACGCTGTCGTACAAGGAAGGCCTCGCGCTCAACAACGGCACCGCGCAGATGCTCGCCTGCGGCGTGCTCGCGCTGGACAAGCTCGAAGACCTGCTCGATACGGCGGATCTCGCCGCGGCGATGACGATCGACGCCTTCGCCGGGCGCCTGGGTGCGTTTGCCGAGGAGGTGCACGCGTTGCGTCCGCATCCCGGCCAGGTGCACAGCGCGGCGAACCTGCGCATCCTGCTGGAAGGCTCGACGCTGGCCGACATTCCGTACCACCTCGTGCCGAAGTTCCGTCCGTGGCAACCGGGCAGCTGGGACACCGAACGCGCGCAGCGCCTGCGGTTCGACATCGGCTGGGACTGGGTGCCGCTGGCGCAGCGGCATGGCCGGGAGAAGTTCTATCGCCGCTTCCGCCCGTTCCGCGGCGGCAAGAAGCACCAGCCGCAGGACAGCTATTCGCTGCGCTGCATCCCGCAGGTGCACGGCGCCGTGCGCGATGCGGTCGCGCAGGCCGCGCGCGTGCTCGACATCGAACTCAACGCGCTGACCGACAACCCGATCGTCTTCCCCGACGCGAAGGCCGAGTTCGTCGAACAGCAGGTGATTTCCGCCGGCCACTTCCACGGCATGCCGCTCGCGCTCGCGATGAGTTACGTGAAGGCGGCCATTCCGGTGCTGGCGAGCATCTCCGAGCGCCGGCTCAACAAGCTGGTCGATCCCGCCACGAACGACGGCCTGCCGGGCTTCCTGATCGGCAACGAGGATTCCACCGAGTCCGGCCACATGATCGTGCAGTACACGGCGGCCGCGATCGTCAATGACCTGGCCAGCCGCGCGCACCCGGCGTCGGTCTATTCGATTCCGACCAGCGCCAACGCCGAGGACCACGTGTCCATGGGCGCGAACGAAGCCCGCCACGTACTGTCGATGACGGACGACCTGGGCAAGGTGATCGCGCTGGAGCTTTACACCGCCGCGCAGGCACTGGACCTGCGCCGCGACATGATCAACGCCGCGCGCGATCTGGCCAGCCGCGCCGATGCGGCGGCGCTGGCGGGCAAGATCGCCGGCGGTCCCACGCCCGGCACGCTCGAGTACGACGCATTCCTCGACGAGATCGAAGGACTCCGTGCGGAACTGGCAGCCGCGGACGAGTTCCAGCCAGGCCGCGCCGTGGCGGCCGCGCATGCGGCGATCCGTCGGGAGATCCCGTTCCTGGACCGCGATCGCGCCCTCGACGGCGAAGTCGCCACTGCGGTGCGACTGGTCAGGGAAGGCGTGATCCTGGGCGCGGCGCGCGGCTGATCGCCGCGCGTGCGTCTGTGCTTCGCCGAATGCGCGAAGGACAGGCGAGCGCCGTTTCCCCGCCACATGCGCAGGTGATCGTGCGCGCCGAGGGCGTGGTCGCTGCGGGAGTTGGATCGATGCGGCCGATGTGGGCAGTCGCTCGCGCGCTGGTGCGTGCCGCACCGTGATTGCGTACGCGCCGAGGTGAAACGCGCATCGCCTGGTCTCGCACAGGCGGGGCGTCGTATGCAGCGCCGGCGTACGCGCATCGAGCACTCGCGCTGGACGCGCACGTCCGTCCGCTGCCTCGCCGTGCGGCGGGGCAACGGGACATGTCGAGGCTGGTAGCGGATGCGGGGCAGGGCCTGCGGCCGGCGATCGCCGCCTCACCGGAATGTCGCGCGTCCATCGCCCTAGCGGGACGCGCACGTCGATGCGGTCGCCGGGCAACTCGTTGCTGCACGGACGCCAGCGGTTCTTCGCGCGATCGGAATCGATGAAGCGCGCATAGGCGCAACGCTGCCATCCCGAGGCCCGCTCCGCCTGCGGTGAATGCGCTGCAGCCCGCGCTCGTAGAACCATGGCAAGACCACGGCGACGCTGCCGGGGCGAAATCGTCGTGGACGTTCCGCGATGGCGAGCGCGTATCGCGTGTCGGCCCGCACCTCGCCTTGCCTGACAAATGCTGCGCTCTCCGGAGATCAGCCCGCCGGCCACACCAGGCCGACGCGGGGCGTGGCCCCATTTCCTTCGCGCCCCGGCATCCGCCGGTTCACCTCTGAGTCGACCAGGAGCGGGGGGCGGTGCTGGAACCGGCCCGCTCGACAGCTGCCGCGAGGCGGCGTCGAGGCCTTTCCGCCGTGTGAAGGGGCGGCCCGGGATCGGACAACCAACCAACGGCCAAACGCGGGTTGACGCAGCCCTCGCCGGATGCTCCAATGTATTAACACGTTAATACATTGAACACCCATGAAGCGTCGCCCTCTCGAAAACGAGCGCAGTGCCGAGAATCTCGCCTTCCTGGCCGCCGCCCTCGCCAGCCTGCGGACGGTGGAGGAGGTCCAGGCCTTCCTCGAGGACCTGTGCACGCCCGCCGAGCTCGAGGCCATGGGCGATCGCTGGCGCGTCGTCCCGCTGCTCCGGGACAACGTTCCCTATCGCGAGATCCACGACCGCACCCAGGTGAGCGTCACGACCATCGGTCGCGTCGCGCGCACGCTCGAACGCGGCGCCGGCGGCTACGGCATCGCGGCATCCCGACTTTCCACGCCCCCCGCCGCGCTCAATGCCGGCTGATCCGCTTCGTTCCCAGAGATCCCCATGAGTCCCTCCCCCAACACGCCGGCGCGTGATCGCCTGCGCATCGCGATCCAGAAGTCCGGCCGGCTGGCCGACCCGGCGCGCGCCCTGCTGACCTCCTGCGGCCTGAGCTGGCGCGAGAGCCGCGACCGCCTGTTCTGCTATGGCGAGTCGCTGCCCGTGGACCTGCTGCTGGTGCGCGACGACGACATTCCCGGCCTGATCGCCGAAGGCGTGTGCGATCTGGGCATCGTCGGCCGCAACGTGCTGCTCGAGCAGGGCTACGACCGCGCGGGCAATGGCGGCGCGCCGGCGTTCCGCGAATGGCGCGCGCTCGGTTTCGGCGGCTGCCGGCTTGCGCTGGCCGTGCCGGACGGCTGGGACTGGCAGGGGCCGGAGCAGCTCGCCGGCAAGCGCATCGCCACCAGCTACCCGGCCACGCTCACGCGCTGGCTGGCGGAGCAGGGCATCGATGCGAAGGTCGTGCTGCTGTCGGGCTCGGTGGAAATCGCACCGCGCCTGGGCCAGGCCGATGCGATCTGCGACCTCGTGTCCAGTGGCGCCACGCTCGCGGCGAACCAGCTCAAGCCGGTGACGACGCTGCTCGAAAGCGAAGCGGTGCTCGCCGGACCGGCGGACGCGCTCGACGCGACGCGCGGCGAACTGGCCGACCTGCTGCTGCGCCGCCTGGACGGCGCACTGCGCATCCGCCACAGCAAACTGCTGCTGTTCCAGGCGCCGCGCCGCGTGCTGCCCGATCTGCTCCCGCTGCTGCCCGACGCGGAAGCGCCGACCGTGATGCGCCTGGACGATGGCGACGATCTCGCGTTGCAGGCGCTCTGCCACGGGGCGGTGACCTGGCAACGGCTGGAGGAACTCAAGCGTGCCGGCGCACGCGGGCTGATGGTGCTGCCGGTCGAGGGCATGCTGGCATGAGCGCCGTCGTGGGTATCGAATCGCTGATGCGCCGTGTCGACTGGCGCCTGCTCGACAGCCGCACCCAGTCGCAGTTGCTGCGTCGCCCGGCGCAACTCACGTCCACCACGACGGCGAGCACCGTCACGTCGATCATCGACGAGGTGCGCGACAGCGGCGATGCCGCGCTGCGCGCGTTCGGCGAACGCTTCGACGGCATCGCACCGACCGATTTCGCCGTCGGCGAAGCCGAGTTCGCGCAGGCCGCGTCGGCCTTGTCGCCGGAACTGCGCGCCGCGATCGACGAAGCCGCCGAACGCATCGCCGCCTTCCACCGCGCCGGCATGAGCGCGCCATACAGCGTGGACACCGCGCCGGGCGTGCGCTGCGAACGCGTGTTGCGGCCGATCCAGCGCGTGGGCCTGTACGTTCCGGCCGGCTCGGCGCCGCTGCCGTCGACCGCGCTGATGCTCGGCGTACCGGCGCGACTGGCCGGTTGCCCCGACATCGTGCTGTGCACGCCGCCGCGTCGCGATGGCAGCGCCGACCCGGCCGTGCTCCATGCCGCACGGCGCTGCGGCATCGCGCGCGTGTTCAAGGTGGGCGGCGCGCAGGCGATCGCCGCGATGGCCTACGGCACCGCGAGCATCCCGCGCTGCGACAAACTTTTCGGGCCTGGCAATGCGTACGTGACCGAAGCCAAGCGTCAGGTCGCGATGGACACCGACGGCGCGGCGATCGACATGCCCGCCGGCCCGTCGGAAGTGCTGGTGATCGCCGATGGTGGCGCGAATCCGGCGTTCGTCGCCGCGGATCTTCTCTCGCAGGCCGAGCACGGGCCGGACTCGCAGGTGCTGCTGCTCAGCGACGACGACGCGCTGCTCGACGCGGTGAGCGCACAACTGGAGGCGCAGCTCGCACGGCTGCCGCGCGCGGACATCGCGCGTCGTGCGCTGCAATCGTCGAGCGCGATCCGCGTGGAGTCGATCGAACAGGCGCTGGAGATCAGCAATCGCTATGCGCCCGAGCACCTCATCCTCGCGTTGCGCGATGCGCGCGCCGCGTTGCCGCGCGTGACCGCGGCCGGTTCGGTCTTCCTCGGCGACTGGGCGCCCGAAGCGCTGGGCGATTACTGCAGCGGCACCAACCACGTGCTGCCCACCAGCGGCGCCGCGCGGTTCGCCGGCGGCCTCAACGTCGCGAGCTTCCAGGTGGCGATCACCGTGCAGGAAGTGCAGCCGCGCGGCATCGAGGCGATCGGCCCCTGCGCCGTCGAACTCGCGCGCGCCGAAGGGCTCGACGCGCACCTGCAGGCGGTCGCGCTGCGGCTGCAGGCGGTGGCCTCGTGAACGCGGCCCTCGATGCCGATACGAGCGCAAGCCCGCTCGCCCTCGTGCGCGACGACCTGCGCGACTTCGGCGGCTACCGCTCGGCCCGCAGCGACAAGCTGCAGGGCGAGGTGTGGCTCAACGCGAACGAATCGCCGTGGCCGAACCTCGCCGATCGCGACGGCTCGCTGCGTCGCTATCCGGATCCGCAGCCACAGGCACTGCGCGAGGCGCTCGCCGCTCTCTACGACTGCGCCCCCGCGCAGGTGCTGGTCGGTCGCGGCAGCGATGAAGGCATCGATCTGCTCGTTCGTGCGCTGTGCCGCCCGGGCGGCGATGCCATCGTCGTCAATACGCCGACCTTCGGCATGTACGCGGTGAGCGCGCGATTGCATGGCACGCGCGTGATCGACGTTCCGCTGCGCGAAGCGGACGGCGAATGGCGCTGCGATTTCGACGCCATTGCCGACGCGGCACGCACGCAGGCCGCGCGCATCGTGTTCCTGTGTTCGCCGGGCAATCCGACCGGCGCGCTGCTGCCCGTCGGCGAGATCGCCGCGCTGGCCGCGCGCCTGGAAGGACGCGCGCTGGTGGTGGTGGACGAGGCGTACGTCGAATTCGCCGATGCACCATCGGCCACGCGGCTCATCGGCGCGCACCGCAACGTCGCCGTGCTGCGCACGCTGTCCAAGGCGCATGCGCTGGCGTCGGCGCGCATCGGCACGGTGATCGCGGACGCGGCACTCATCGAGGTATTGCGCCGTTGCCAGGCACCGTATCCGCTGCCTTCGGCGTGCGCCGACGAAGCGCTGCGCGCGCTCGGCCGCGATGCCGCGCTGCAGACGCGGACGCGCATCGCGACGGTTCGTGCCGAGCGCGACGCGCTGGCCGCACGACTGGCCACGGCGCCCGGCGTCCGTCGCGTATACGCGTCGCGCGCCAACTTCGTGCTGGTGCGTTTCGACGACGCGCAATCCGCGTTCGACCGCCTGCTCGCGGCCGGGGTCGTGGTGCGCGACATGCGCGCCGCTCCGGGGCTCGGCGATGCGTTGCGCATCAGCCTGGGAACGCCCGAACAGAACGCCGCGGTGCTCTCGATCCTGGAGGCGCGCGCATGAGCACGCCGATCCTGTTTGTCGACCGCGACGGCACGCTGATCGAAGAGCCGTCCGATTTCCAGATCGACCGCTTCGAGAAGCTGCGGTTCGTCCAGGGCGTGATCCCCGCGATGCTGCGCCTGCGCGATGCGGGCTATCAGTTCGTGATGGTGACCAACCAGGACGGGCTCGGCACCGACGCGTTTCCGCGGGCGGATTTCGACGGCCCGCACGGCCTGATGATGCAGGTGTTCGAAAGCCAGGGCATCGTCTTCCGCGACGTGCTGATCGACACCAGCCTGCCGGCCGACAACGCGCCGACGCGCAAGCCCGGCATCGCGCTCGCCACGCCCCTGCTGCGCGATCGCGGCATCGATTGGGCGAGATCGGCGATGGTGGGCGATCGCGAAACCGACAACGCGTTTGCGCGCAATCTCGGCATTCGCGCGTTCCAGCTGCGCACGCCGCAGTTTGGCGGCGAGTGGGACTGGAACGGCATCGCGCACGCGCTGGCCGATGCGCCGCGCACGGCGCGCGTGCAGCGCAACACGCGCGAAACGCGGATCGAGGTGGCGCTGGACCTGGATCGCCCGGCCGAGCCGAAGGTGGCCACGGGGCTGGGCTTCTTCGACCACATGCTCGAGCAGATCGGCAAGCACGGCGGCGTAGCGCTGGAGCTGCGATGCGAGGGCGACCTGCACATCGACGAGCACCACACCGTCGAGGACAGCGCGCTCGCACTCGGGCAGGCGCTGCGCGAAGCGCTCGGCGACAAGCGCGGCATCGGACGGTACGGCTTCACGCTGCCGATGGACGAATCGCTGGCGAGCGCGGCACTGGACCTCTCTGGTCGGCCGTACTTCGTGTTCGAAGGCGCGTTCGCCCGCGAGCGCGTCGGCGGGCTGCCGACCGAGCTGGTGCCGCACTTCTTCCGCTCGCTGTGCGAGGGCGCCGGGCTCAATCTCAATCTGCGCGTGCAGGGCGAGAACGATCACCACAAGGTCGAGGCCTGCTTCAAGGCCGTCGCACGCGCGTTGCGCCAGGCCGTGCGGCGCGAGGGTCGCGAGTTGCCCAGCACGAAGGGCACGCTCTGAACTGCGAACCGACACATGAAACCACGGACTTCAACGCCATGACCGACGTCGTCCTCATCGACTGGGGCGGCGGCAACATCGGCTCGGTGCGATACGCGCTGGACCGCCTCGGCGCGCGCGCCGTGCTCAGTGCCGATGCCGACACCATCGCCAATGCGCCCCGCGTGATCCTGCCGGGCGTCGGCGCCGCCGCGCCCGCGATGCAGCGCCTGCACGAGCTCGATCTGGTGCAGACGATCCGCACGCTGGAAGCGCCGCTGCTCGGCATCTGCCTGGGCATGCAACTGCTCTACGAATCCACCGAGGAAGGCGACGTGGAAGGACTCGGCGTGCTGGAAGGCCGCATCGCGCGCATCGTGGCGCAACCGGGCGTGCGCGTACCGCACATGGGCTGGAACCGCCTGCGACGCGTGCGACCGTCGCCGTTGCTGGACGGCATCGCCGACGGCGAATGGGCGTACTTCGTGCACGGGTTCGCCGCGCCGTTGGGCGTGGACACGCTTGCGAGCAGCGAGTACGGCGGCGCTTTTGCTGCGGTCGTTGGTCGCGGTCGCCGTTTCGGCGCGCAGTTCCATCCCGAGCGCTCGGCCGCGACGGGGCAACGCCTGCTCGCCAACTTCCTCGCGATGGAGGCGGCATGAGCGCGCCGGTTTCCGCCATCACGTCGGTCGCATTCGAGCTCTATCCCGCCATCGACGTGCGCGATGGCCGCGTCGTCCGGTTGCACCAGGGCGATTACGAGCGCGAGACGCGTTACGCGCCCTCGCCGTTGGAACTCGCATCGGGCTACGCCGACAGCGGCGCGACGTGGCTGCACCTCGTCGATCTGGATGCGGCCCGCGAAGGCGGCTACACGCTGCGGCCGCTCGTGCGCGAGCTCGTAGCGCGCACCGGCTTGAACGTGCAGACCGGCGGCGGCGTGCGCAGCGAGGACGATGTGGCGCTGATCCTCGATGCCGGCGCACGTCGCGTCGTCGTGGGATCGCTCGCCGTGCGCGAGCCGGACCGCGTGCTGCGCTGGATCGAGCGCTTCGGCGCCGATCGCATCACCGTGGCGCTCGACGCACGCCAGGACGATTCCGGTGCGTGGCGGCTTCCGACGGCGGGCTGGACCCAGGACAGCGGCGTGCAGTTGGAGTCGCTGGTGCGTCGCTTTGCGGCCGGCGGCCTGCTGCATCTGTTGTGCACCGACATCGCGCGCGACGGCATGCTCGCCGGGCCGAACCTCGCGCTGTATCGGCACCTGGTCGACATCGCGCCCGAACTGCGCGTGCAGGCGTCCGGCGGCGTGCGCGACATCGACGACATCCAGGGCGCGCGCGAGGCCGGTTGCGCGGGCGCCGTGCTGGGCAAGGCGTTGATCGAAGGCCGGTTCGCGCTCGACGAAGCCCTGCGCAGGATGCCGCCATGCTGAGCCGCCGCATCGTGCCGTGTCTGGACGTTCGCGACGGCCGCGTCGTCAAGGGCGTGCGTTTCCGCGATCACGTCGACATGGGCGACATCGTCGAACTCGCCATGCGCTATCGCGACGAAGGCGCAGACGAACTCGTGTTCTACGACATCACGGCGAGCCCGGAAGGCCGCAGCGTGGACCGTCAATGGGTCGAGCGCGTCGCACGCGTGATCGACATTCCGTTCTGCGTTGCTGGCGGCATCCGCTCGGTGGATGACGCCCGCGCCGTGTTGCATGCCGGCGCGGACAAGGTGTCGATCAACACGCCCGCGCTGGAGCGACCGGACCTGATCGGCGAAATCGCCGATGTCTTCGGCGTGCAATGCGTGGTGGTGGGCATCGACAGCCTGCGCGACGCGGACGGCGAATGGCGCGTGCGCCAGTACACCGGCGATCCATCGCGCACGCGCGCGCTCGCCAGGCGCACGCTCGACTGGGTCGCCGAAGCGCAATCGCGTGGCGCGGGCGAGATCGTCCTCAACTGCATGGGCAGCGACGGCGTGCGGCAGGGTTTCGATCTGGAACAACTGCAGGCCGTGCGCGAGCGCTGCGCGGTGCCGCTGGTCGCCTCGGGCGGCGCGGGTGCGATCGAGCACTTCGCGCAGGCGTTCCGTATCGCCGATGTCGACGCCGCACTTGCAGCGAGCGTGTTCCACTCCGGTGCGGTGAAGATCCCCGAACTCAAAGGCCACCTGCGCGCGCAGGGCATCGAGGTGCGTGATGTCGGCTGACCTTTCTTCTGGCGCCATCGACGCGCTCGCATGGGACAAGCAGGGCGGACTGCTGCCGGCGATCGTGCAGGACGCCGACACGCTGCGCGTGCTGATGCTCGGCTACATGGACCCGGCGGCGCTGCGCACCACGCTGGACTCCGGCCACGTGACCTTCTTCAGCCGCAGCCGCAACGCGCAATGGACGAAGGGCGAGACCTCGGGCCATTTCCTGGACGTGGTCGCGATCGATGTCGATTGCGATCGCGACACGTTGCTGATCGCCGCGCGTCCGCACGGGCCGACGTGCCACCTCGGCCGCGACAGTTGCTTCCCGGCGGCGCCCGCGGCGTCGGCGTCGTTCGTGCGTGCGCTCGATGCGCTCATCGCCGATCGCGAACGCGAGCGTCCTGCGGACAGCTACACCACGCGGCTGTTCGAAGGCGGCGTTCGTCGCATCGCGCAGAAAGTGGGAGAGGAGGGCGTGGAGACCGCGCTGGCGGCCGTCGTGCAGTCAGATGAGGCGCTTCTGGGCGAAGCCGGCGACCTGCTATACCACCTGCTCGTGCTGCTGCGCGCGCGCGGTCTGGGCCTGGCGGACGTCGAGGCCCTGCTGCAGGCGCGTCACGCCCGCTGAAGCAAGGCGCGCGACTTCCGGCGGCCGTCGGCGCGGACGATAATCGCGCCATCCTGCCGCGCCGAGTCCGCCATGCCGCACGCCGCTTTCGCCGTTCTTGTTGCACTGCTGGCCGTATCGACGGGGGCGGCGGCGCAGTCCGTCGTCACCGGCAGTGTCTTCGACGATGCGAACGGCAACGGTCGGCGCGACCATGACGAGCGCGGAATCGCGGGCGTGAAGGTGTCCAATGGCCGCGAACTCGCCGTCACCGACGCGCGCGGGCACTACATGCTGCCGATGCGCGCGGAGACCACGCTGTTCGTGATCAAGCCGCCGCAGTACGCGACCGCGACCGGCGCGAACGGTCTTCCGCTGTTCTGGCACCACCTGTTTCCGGACGGCTCGCCCGCGCTTCGCTTCGGCGGCATCGCCGCCACTGCGCCGCAGGCGTCGTACGACTTCGCACTGCGTCCGATCGCGCCGCGCAAAGGCGACCTGAAGCTGCTCGTGTTCGGCGATCCGCAGCCGAAGAGCCGCGTCGACGTGGGCTACTACGAGCGCGATATCGTCGATCCGCTGGTCGCACGCCACGACGCGCGACTCGGCGTGAGCCTGGGCGACATCGTCAACGACGATCTCTCGCTGTATCCGGCGATGAACCGCGTCACGGCGAAGCTCGGCGTGCCTTGGCTGCACGTGGCCGGCAATCACGATCTGGACTTCGACGCGAAGCGCGACGAGGACGCGCTGCTCGGCTTCCGCAATGTCTACGGGCCCGATACCTATGCGTGGGAGGAGCCGCAGGCGAGCTTCATCGTGATGGACGACGTGGTCTTCATGCCCGGGGGGAAGCCGTCGTATGTCGGCGGATTGCGCGACGATCAGCTTGCCTTCCTCGAGGCGTACCTGGCGACGTTGCCGAAGGTTCGCCGCATCGTGATCTCGGCGCACATCCCGTTCTTCGATCCGGTGCCCGGTGTGGAAACGTTCCGTCGCGCCGATCGCGAACGGCTGTTCGCGATGCTGAAGGACCGCCCGAACGTGCTGCTCTTAAGCGCGCACACGCACAACCAGCGCCATTACTTCCACGATGCGTCGACCGGATGGCATGGCGCCAGGCCGCTGCACGAGTACAACGTCGGCGCGACCTGCGGCGCCTTCTGGTCGGGCGTGAAGGATGCGCAGGGCGTTCCCGACACGACGATGAGCGACGGGACGCCGAACGGGTATGCGTGGGCCACGTTCAGGGCGGACGGTTCGTATTCGCTGCGCTACCAGGTGGCCCGCGGCGCGACGGACGAGGCGATCGGCGTGCACGCGCCGAAGGTGCTGCGGCGCGGCGCGTATCCCGCCTTCGGTGTGTTCGCGAACGTGTACATGGGCGATGCGGACAGCCGTGTCGAGTACCGCATCGACGACGGCGCATGGAAGCCGATGAAGCGTGTCGAGCAGCCCGACCCGCGGCTGGTCGCGGAGAACGTCGCCGACGATCTGGCCGCGACGCTGCGCGGCTACGACCGTTCGCCGGAAGCCGATCCGTCCACGCACCTGTGGCGCGGCGCGTTGCCGACCGATCTTCCGGCGGGCGAACACCGCATCGAAGTGCGCGCGTTCGACCGCTGGCAGGGCGAGCAGCGCGCACGATCGACGTACCGCCTTGAAGACGCCACGGAGCAGGAGCGATGACCGCGCAGCTGCCGACGGATCTGCCAATCGAACGCTTCGAGACCGAGGCCGCCTGGGAAGCGTGGCTTGCCACTCATGGCGACGCGCCGGGCGTGTGGTTGAAGATCGCGAAGAAGGACACCGGCGCGACGTCGGTGAGTTATTCGCAGGCGCTCGATGTGGCGCTGTGCCACGGCTGGATCGACGGCCTCAAGCGCAGCTGCGATGCGCAGTATTTCCTGCAGCGCTTCACGCCGCGGAAGCCGAAGAGCCTGTGGTCGAAGCTCAACGTCGCGCGCGTGGAGAAGCTGGTCGCCGCAGGTCGCATGCGGACGGCGGGTTTGCGCGAGGTGGAAGCGGCGAAAGCGGACGGTCGCTGGGACGCCGCATACCAGGCGGCCAGCGTCATGGACGTGCCGCCGGAACTTGCGGCTGCGCTGGCGAAGAACGCGAAGGCGCGCAAGGCGTTCGAGGCGCTCGATCGCGCCAACCGTTACGCGTTCTGCTGGCGCGTGCACACGGCGAAGAAGCCGGAAACGAAGGCCGCGCGCGCGGAGAAGTTCGTCGCGATGCTCGCGCGCGGGGAGAAGATCCACGGCTGACCGGATCGTTCCTTCGTCATTCGGCGAACGTTGGCATCCACCTTGACGTGTTTCGTCCGCCTTCCACGCGAACCAACGGGCTGAAGTCGCTGGAGAGCGCCGCCATTCGGACGGCCCGAGTGGAGCAGGTCAGCTCACCGAAACGTCAGCGAAGGTGTCGACGCGGGCATGCCCATGCGTCGCGTCGCCTGTGCGGGGCGTCGCGTAGTCGTCGAGGCGGTCGATCAGCACGGTCTGCAATCCGGCTTCGCGTGCCGCGTCGAGTTCTTCCACGACGTCGGACAGGAACAGGATGTCGGCCGCCGGGAGGCCGATGGATTCGACGATGTTGCGGTAGCTCTGCGCGTCGCGCTTGCCGCCCATTTCGGTGTCGTACCAGCCAGAGAAGAGCGGCGTCAGGTCGCCGGCGTCGCTGTGGCCGAAGAACAGCCGCTGCGCCGGCACGCTGCCGGAGGAATACACGTAGAGCGGCAGCCCCGCGGCGTGCCACTGGCGCAGCGATTCCGCCGCGTCCGGGTAGATGTGCGCGGTGAAATCGACGTTGCGGTAGCCGTCGGCCCAGATCATGCCCTGCAGGGCCTTGAGCGCGGTGTGCTTGCGGTCCTCGTCGATCCAGCCCTGCAGCACTTCCACGATCATCTCGTCCTGGCACATGCCGCCATTCTCGGTGGCGACCGCGTCCAGCCACTTGCGCACGCCCGGCTCCTTGCCGCGCGCGGCGACGAAACGGGGCAGGGCGCGGCGGGCGTACGGGAACAGCACGTCCTTCACGAACGAGATGCTGCTGGTGGTGCCTTCGATGTCGGTGAGGATCGCGCGGATGGTCATGAGGCAGGAGTGAATGGGGAGGAGTGGGAAGTGAGAACGGCAGGGCGGATGCGGAGCGAGCGCGGAGCTCGCTCCCCACTCCTGTCCGCTCGTTCCTCGCCGTCAGCCCGCCTGGCCCTTTTCGAAGCGCGGGAAGCGCTGCGCGATGTCGGTGCCGGTGAAATGGCCAACCCAGCCGTCCGGCTCGGTGAAGAAGCGGATCGCGACGAAGCTCGGTTCCGGGCCCATGTCGAACCAGTGCCTCGTGCTGTCGGGCACGGCGATCAGGTCGCCCTGTTCGCACTTCACCTCGTAAACCTCGCCGTCCACGTGCAGCGTGAACAGGCCGGAGCCGGCGACGAAGAAACGGACCTCGTCTTCCTTGTGGAAGTGCTCGTCGAGGAACTTGGTGCGCATCGCCTCGCGCTGCGGGTTGTCCGGCGCGATGCTCACCACATCGACGGTCTTGAAGCCACGCTCGGCGACCAGCCGGTCGATGTCCGCGCGATAGGCTTCCATGATCTTCTCGGGCGCGTCGCCCGGCGCGACCGGCGCGCTCGCCTGCCACTGCTCGAACGCGACGCCGATCCTGCCCAGCTCCACGGCCATCTCGGCGTGGTCGGAGGTGGACAGGCGCGGGGTGGACGGATCGTTCTCGGAAAAAATGCGCAGGCGGCTCATCGCTGCAGTCTCCTCAGTTCAAGCTCGCAGCCGAGCAGGAATTCGAATGCTTCAAGGTGGCGTCGTGCTTCGGGCATGTCGCGGCCCCAGGCGTACAGGCCGTGGCCGTCGATCAGATAACCCCACATCGCCTGGCGATCGAGCAGGCAATCGACCTGCGCGGCCAGCGTGTGCATGTCCTGGCTGTTGGGCAGGACGGGCAGCTCGACGCTGATTTCGTGGGTGGTGTTGCCGGAGAAGGCTTTCAAGAGCTCATAGCCTTCCAGGTGCACGTGGCCGGGACCGGCGTAGAGCCTGGACGCGACCGTCTGGACCTTGGAATGCGTGTGCAGGACGCAGCCGATGTCCGGGAACCGCTTGTAGAGCTGGGTATGCAGCAGGGTCTCGGCCGACGACTTCTGCGAGGTGGCGACCGGCGCGCCGTCGAGGTCGACCACCATGATGTCGGCTTCGGTCAGCCTGCCCTTGTCGCGGCCGGACACGGTGATGGCGACGTGCTGGTCGTCCATGCGGCGCGAGAAGTTGCTGCTGGTCGCCGGCGTCCAGCCCAGCGCCGACAACTCGCGCACGTTCACGATGATTTCCCCGGCGCAATGCGCCAGGCGCTGGGGGTCGTAGGGAAGGGGGGCGTTCATGCCGGCAAGTGTAGCGGACCGGCGGTAAGGGACCGTTCCGGGATGGGAATTCCGGCATCCCGCGAGCGGCATGCCGCTCGTTCGCGCTGCGGAGAAGCCAGAAATGACGAAGGCGCCGCGTGGGCGCCTTCGTGTGCCGGCACGGGACCGTCAGCCTTGGCGCAGGCGGCTGTGTCTATACCCGTAGACGAAATAGATCAGGAACCCCACGGCGGTCCAGACGATCATCAGGAACCAGTTGTGGGCGGTCATGGTGGACAGCAGCGCGATGCAGCTGAGGATGCCGGCGCCGCAGATCAGCCACGCTGCCGGGATGCGGAACGGGCGCGGGAGGTCCGGCTGCGTGCGACGCAGGATCAGCACGCCGCCGCACACCGCGGCGAAGGCGATCAGCGTCCCCATCGAGGTCAGTTCGCCCAGCACGTCCAACGGGAACAGCGCGGCCAGCAGCGCGATGCCGATGCCGGTGATCACCGTATTGATGTGCGGCGTGCGGTACTCGGGATGGATCTTGGTGAACACCGGCGGCAGCAGGCCGTCGCGCGCGATGATCATGAAAATGCGCGGCTGGCCGATGATCATCACCAGCACCACCGACGACAGGCCGATCAGCGCGCCGATCTCCACCACCACGCGCAGCCACCCCAGTTGCGGGTGTGCGGCCACGGCGGTGACGACGGGTTCGTCGGTGCCCAGCAGGTTGAACGGCACCAGTCCGGTCATGACCGCGGCCATCGCGATGTACAGCACCGTGCAGATGGCGAGCGAGGCGAGCATGCCGATGGGCAGGTCGCGCTGCGGCTTGTGCGATTCCTGCGCGGCGACGGAGACGGCTTCGAATCCGATGTACGCGAAGAACACCATCGAGGCGCCGCGCAGCACGCCTTCCCAGCCGTACTTGCCCGGGCCTTCGTTGGCCGGGATGAAGGGGTGCCAGTAGTCGGGGTTCACGTAGCGCCAGCCGACGAAGATCACCAGCAGGATCAGCCCCGTCTTGAGCACGACCATCGCCATGTTCATCGCGGAGGATTTGCGGATGCCGACGTAGCACAGCCACGTCAGCATCAGCACGATGGCCGCCGCCGGAATGTTGGCGATGGCGCCGGTGGGACGCAGCTGGCCGTCGAGCGGCGCGCTGACCAGTTCCCTCGGGAGCGTGATGTCGAAGTGCTGCAGCAGGCTGAGGAAATAGCCCGTCCAGCTCACCGCGACCGCGGACGCGGATACGCCGTACTCGAGGACGAGCATCCAGCCGATGAACCATGCGGCGAGTTCGCCGAGCGTCGCGTAGGTGTAGGTGTAGGCGCTGCCGGAGACCGGCACCATCGAGGCGAACTCGGCGTAGGCCAGCGCGCAGAAGGTGCAGCAGATCGCCGCGAGGACGAAGGACAGCATGATCGCCGGGCCGGCGTGGTTCGCCGCGGCCTGGCCGGTGATGACGAAGATACCGCCGCCGATGACCGCGCCGATGCCCAGCGCCGTCAGGCCCCAGGGCCCGAGCGTGCGATGAAGGCTCAGCCCTTCGGCGTCGGCGTGTGAAGCGTGGGGATGCTTGGTCGCCCAGAGTTGTCGGAACATCGTGATTCCCGAAGCCGGCCCATGCGCGGCCGGCGAAATGGTGCCGAAAGGAACGAGGCCGGCGGGATTTCCGCCGGCCTCGTCGTCGCATCAGGGATCAGCGCGCTGCCTTGCGCACCTTGCTGTTGCGGTAGCCGTAGAAGAAATAGATCAGCAGACCCAGGCCGGTCCAGGCGGTCATCAGCGGCCAGTGCTCGGAGAACGGCTTCCAGAACAGGTACAGGCACGCGGCGGCGCCGAGCGGGCAGATGAGGATCGCGGCGGGAACGCGGAACGGACGCGGCAGGTCGGGGCGGCTCTTGCGCAGCACCAGAACGCCGATGGAGACCGTGGCGAACGCGAGCAGCGTGCCCATCGACACCAGTTCGCCGAGCAGGCCGATCGGCAGGAAGCCGGCGAGCAGGCAGGCGAACACGCCGACGTAGACCGTGCCCATGTAGGGCGTCTGGAACTTCGGGTGGACCTTCGCGAAGACCTGCGGCAGCAGGCCGTCCTTCGCCATCGAGTAGAAGATGCGCGGCTGGCCCATCAGCATGACGAGGATCACCGAGCTCAGGCCGGCGATCGCGCCCACTTCGACGATGAGCTTCAGCCAGGTCAGCGCCGGATACGCTTCCAGCGCGGTGGCGACCGGCTTGGGCGTGCTCAGCTGCGGGTAGGGCAGCAGGCCGGTCAGCACCAGCGCGACGATGATGTAGATGATCGTGCAGATGACCAGCGAGCCGAGGATGCCGATGGGCATGTCGCGCTGCGGGTTCTTGGCTTCGCCGGCCGCCGTGGAGACCGCATCGAAACCGATGTAGGCGAAGAACACCACCGAGGCGCCGCGGATGATGCCGTCGATGCCGTAGCGGCCCGGTCCCTGGTTCTCCGGGATGAAGGGCACCCAGTTGTCCGGGTTGACGTACTTGGCGGCGAAGGCGACGAACATCACGATCACGATCACCTTGATGGCGACGATGACCGAGTTGACGACGGCCGACTGCGTGATGCCCACGTAGCACAGGCCGCTGAGCGCCGCGACGATGAACACGGCCGGCAGGTTGATCAGGCCGCCGGTGTAGACGATCGAACCGTCCACCACGTTGAGCGGAGCGGCCGCGAGCGAGGCCGGCAGGGCCATGTTGAAGTAGCCGAGGAAACTGTTGAGGTAACCCGACCAGCCCACCGCCACGGTCGACGCGGCGAACATGTATTCGAGCACCAGGTTCCAGCCGATGAACCAGGCGACGAATTCGCCCAGCGTCGCGTAGGAATAGGAGTACGCGCTACCCGACACCGGAAGCATGGCCGCGAACTCGGCGTAGCACAGGCCCGCCAGCGCGCAGGCGAAGCCGGCGATGATGAAGCTGATCACGATGGCCGGGCCGGCGTGCTCGGCCGCGGCGTGGCCGGAGAGGACGAAGATACCCGCGCCGATCACGGCACCGATGCCCAGCATGACCAGTTGCGTGGCGGTGAGCGAACGCTTGAGGGTGGCCTCGCCCTGGAGGCTGCCTTCGACGGGCTCACCGGCGTCTACGTGCCCGGCCGGCTCGACCGGCTTGGTGAGGAACAGGTTCTTGAACATCGAATTCCCCTGGAAATGGAAGATCTGCGCCCGTTCAGGCGGGCGGTGGAGCGTATGGCCGTGGGGGGCGGGCCACCATAACCCACGCGGGAAAGCACCGGCAAGCGCGCGTGGTCACGGTTGGAACCGCCTCGTGAGAGCCCTCGCGCCACGGTGTCGCGAGGGCTCCGGATCGATCAGAACACCACGTTGACGGCGACCTGCGGCGCGAAGATCGCCGCGGCGTTGCGGCCGTCCAGCGACACCTGCGCGCCGGCGATGACGCCGACGCGGTCGCTGAAGTTGTATTCGACCGCCGGCGCGACGGAGACGCGCCACGACGAGGGCAGATCGGCGTCGTAGGCCGAACGCTCGCCATCGGGCGACGTCACGGTGCCGCGCACGTGCGCGCCGCGATCCTGTTCGTAGATGACGTCCGTCGCCACGACCCATTCCGGAGTGAAGCTGTACTCCAGGCCGACGGTGGCCACCGCGGCGGCGTGCAGGTCGGCGCGGCCGCGGAAACCGGCAGGCGTCCCGTACGCGCTTTCGTTGTCGAGCGAAGCGTGCGCGCCGGGCACGCGCCAGCCCACGTTGAAGCGCCCGCGCAGGTTGCGGTCGGCGAGGAAGTACGCCTGCCCGGTGAGCGACAACTGCGTCGTCGGCGCGCCACTGCCGGTGGCTTCCGCCAGGCCGTGCCGGGCCAGTTCGTCGGCTTGGCCGGTCGGCAGGTTCTGCTTGATCGAGGCGGTCAGCGTCGAAAGGTTCGTGTCGCTGCTTGCGAGCACGTACGACGCGGACACGCTGGTGTCGCCGAGTTCCCACTTGCGTCCGCCCGACGGCGTGGACGCGTCGGCTGCGGAGAAGGTCGCGCCAACCCCGAAGCGGTCGGTGAGGCCGTAGCCCATCGGCACGACCAGCGCCCAGCCGTCCGGCACGCCGTCGACGTCGTGGCGGTCGCCGTGTTCGTCGTAGACGCCGCGCACCTGCGTGTTGATCAGGTACGGCTCGACGTTCGCCAGGCCCTTCGGCAGCGGCGGGCCGCCCGTGGCGAGCGGTCCGGTGAAGCGGACGTCGGGTTCGGCGGAGGCGCCGGTATCGGCCTGCGCGTGCGGCGCGACCAGCAGCGAGAGCGCCAGGCCTGCGGTGGTCGTCAGGATGCGCGTCGGCGACGCACGATGGAACGCGGAACGGGGTGCTGCCATGTGGACCTTCTTGCGATGGGAAGTCGCAGAAGGTGCCCACCGGCGATGCGCGCTGGCATCGGACGATTCCGAAAACGTTACCCCCCGGTTCCGGTCGCGCGCGCGCCGGCGTGCGTGGCGAAGACACGGGGCAAGACACGTTGCCGAAGTACACTGGCGCGCCCCACCGACAGGCGCCGCCCTTGGACACGTCCGCATCGCCCTCGCAGCGCATCCGGCTGCACGACGCACTGGCTTCGTACGCGCGGCGCTGGCCCGACGAAGCCGATGTCGCGCACGCATTCGCCGCCTTCCTGGACGAGGCGCCGACCGTCTTCGAGCGTATCCATCTGGAAGGCCATTTCACCGCGTCCTCGTGGCTGGTCGATCGCAGCGGCACGCGCGTGCTGCTGACGCATCACCGCAAGCTCGGACGCTGGCTGCAGCTGGGCGGCCACGCCGATGGCGATCGCGATCTCGCCGCCGTCGCGTTGCGCGAGGCGGAAGAGGAATCGGGGCTCACCGACCTGCGCGTCGAGCCGGACATCTTCGACCTGGATCGCCACTGGATTCCCGAGCGTGGCGACGTGCCCGGCCACTGGCACTGGGACGTGCGTTACGTGGTGCACGCCGAAGGCAGCGAGGACTACGTCGTCAGCGAGGAATCGCACGACCTGGCGTGGCGGCCGATCGCCGAAATCGCCGCGGACCCGGGAAGCGATGCCTCGATGCTGCGCATGGCATCGAAGTGGGCGCGCCGTACAAGCGCGGCCGGTTAGTCAGCCGCGGCGCGGCCGGAAAGTCCGGCCCTTGTGTGTCGCCCGGGGGCGACGCAGCGCGCCGCCGGCTTCGCGCCGGATCGGCTCGTCATGCCTTCGACCGCCGCGGCGGGAAGCTCCTGACGCGCGCGATCGTCACGCCGATCAATACAGCACGCGCGTCCGCAACGTGCCGGGGATGCGCGCCAGCTCTTCGCGCACCTGCGCCGCCTGCTCCTGCGTGGCGGTGACGTCGATCACCACGTAGCCCACCTTCGGGTGGGTGCGCAGGAACTGGCCGTCGATGTTCACGCCCAGGCGGGAGAACACGTCGTTCACCTGCGACAGCACGCCCGGCACATTGCGGTGGATGTGCAGCAGGCGCGTGCTGCCGGTGTGCTCGGGCAGCGTCACTTCGGGGAAGTTCACCGCCGACAGCGTCGAACCGTTGTCGCTGTAGCGGATCAGCTTGGCCGCCACTTCCAGGCCGATGTTGTCCTGCGCCTCCAGCGTGCTGCCGCCGATGTGCGGGGTCAGGATCACGTTGTCCAGGCCGATCAGCGGCGAAACGAACGGATCGGCGTTGCCCTGCGGTTCGACCGGGAACACGTCGATGGCCGCGCCGCCGATCGCGCCGGACGCCAGCGCGCCGGCGAGCGCGTCGATGTCCACCACCGTGCCGCGCGAGGCGTTGATCAGGTGCGCGCCGGCCTTCATCTTCGCGATCTGCGCCGCGCCGAACATGCCCTGCGTCGCTGGCGTTTCGGGCACATGCAGGGTCACGATGTCGCTGCGTTCGAGCAGGTCGTCCAGGCCCAGCGCCATGCGCGCATTGCCGAGCGCCAGCTTGGTCTCGATGTCGTGGAAGATGACCTGCATGCCGAGCGCTTCGGCGATCACGCCCACCTGCGTGCCGATGTGCCCGTAGCCGACGATGCCCAGTGTCTTGCCGCGCACCTCGTGGCTGCCGGCGGCCGATTTCGACCAGCCGCCGCGATGGCACTGCGCGCTCTTCTGCGGGATGCCGCGCATCAGCATGATCGCCTCGGCGACGACGAGCTCGGCGACGCTGCGGGTGTTGGAGTAGGGCGCGTTGAACACGGGGATGCCGGCCAGCTCGGCCGCGTCCAGGTCGATCTGGTTCGTGCCGATGCAGAACGCGCCGATCGCCATGAGCCGGCGCGCGTGCGAAAGCACGTCCGCGGTCAGCTGGGTGCGCGAGCGGATGCCGACGATGTGCGCCTGCGCGATCTCCTGCTGCAGCAGCTCGGCCGGCGGCGATTTGTCGTAGAGCTGGATGTTGGAATAGCCGGCGTTGCGGAAGCTTTCCACGGCGGTCGGCGCGACGCCTTCCAGCAGCAGCACGCGGATCTCGGACTTGGGGAACGAGGTCGTCAGGCTCACGACGGTATCGGGTGTGGGCGGGCCTTGGACTATGTCAGAAATCCGGAGCGGTTGCTGCGCTGCATCACTGGACGCCGGCGCGCGGCCGGTGGCAGGCTGGACCTCCCGTTGCGCCCGCGTTCCGACCCGCCTGCCATGACCGATCCGCTCCCGCCCGATCCCCGCCTGGAACGCCTGCGCGAGCAGGTTCCCGGCCTGCGCCTGACCACCGATCCGGCCGACGCGGAGCACTACGGCCGCGACTGGACGCGCCGGTGGACGCCCGCGCCGCTGGCCGTCGCGCTGCCGGCGTCGGTGGAGGAGGTCGCCGCCGTCGTGCGCTGGGCGTTGGACGAGGGCATCGCGATCGTGCCGTCGGGCGGGCGCACCGGGTTGTCCGGCGGCGCGGTCGCGGCGCATGGCGAACTGGTGCTGAGCCTGGAACGCATGAACCGCGTGCTCGCGTTCGATGCGGTCGATCGCACGCTCACCGTGCAGGCCGGCATCGCGCTCGAAGCCGTCCACAACGCGGCGCGCGAACACGGCCTCGTCTACCCGGTCGATTTCGCCGCGCGCGGCTCGTGCTCGATCGGCGGCAACATCGCGACCAACGCCGGCGGCATCCGCGTGATCCGTTATGGCAACACGCGCGAGTGGATCGCGGGGCTGAAGGTCGTCACCGGGACCGGCGAGGTGCTCGAGCTCAACCGCGCGCTGATCAAGAACTCCAGCGGCTACGACCTGCGACAGCTGATGATCGGCTCGGAAGGCACGCTCGGCGTGGTGGTGGAAGCGACGTTGCGGCTGACCGATCCGCCGCCCCCGACCAACGTCATGCTGCTGGCGCTGCCGTCGTTCGAGTCGCTGATGCAGGTGTTCGCGGCGTTCCGCGAACGCCTCACGCTGGAGGCTTTCGAGTTCTTCACCGACCGGGCGCTGCATCACGTGCTCGCGCACGGTGCGCAGAAGCCGTTCGACGACGTGCATCCGTTCTACGTCGTCACCGAATTCGCGATCGCCAGCGACGCCGAGGATGGCGCCGCGATGGCGGCGTTCGAGTTCTGCCTGGAGAACGGCCTGGTGAACGACGGCGTCATCAGCCAGAGCGACGCGCAGGCGGCGCAGCTGTGGCGCTTGCGCGAGGGCATCACCGAGAGCCTGGCCCCGTACAAGCCCTACAAGAACGACGTGTCGGTGCGCATCTCCGCCATGCCGGCCTTCCTCGCGGAAACCGAACGGCTGCTCGCGCGCGAATACCCGCAGTTCGACGTGGTCTGGTTCGGCCACATCGGCGATGGCAACCTGCACATCAACGTGCTCAAGCCGGACGGGGCCGATTACGCGGTGTTCGTGGACCAGTGCGAGCACGTCACCCGCCTGCTGTCCGACGCGCTGGCGCGCCACGGCGGCAGCATCTCGGCCGAACACGGCATCGGGCTGGTCAAGAAGCCCTACCTGCTGGGCACGCGCTCGGCGGCCGAGATCGAGGTGATGCGCGGGATCAAGCGCGTGCTCGACCCGAAGGGGCTGCTGAATCCGGGCAAGGTGTTCGACGCTTGACCATGCCGGTGTTCTGAGCCCCTCTCCCCCACGGGAGAGGGGTTGGGGCGAGGGCGGGGCGCGAGGGCACGCACGCACTCGCGACATGTGCTTTTTGCAGTAGCAATGGTGCGGTTTCTCCTGAGCAAGCCCGCAGGCACCTTCCCGTCGGGAGACCAGCTCAAGCATCAGGTGAACGCTCCCCCGATGCGCAACGATCGACACCGATTTTCGGCCCGTAACCCGGTACCCTTCGCGGGCCGGCCGCGACGCGGCCCATCACCGAACCGGGAAATCCTGATGAAGCGTTCCGCCCTGCTGCTCACCCTCACCCTGATGGCCGCCACCCCGGTGGCCTTCGCCTCCAGCTTCGCCGGCACGTCGGCCGGTTCCTCCGCCGGCGGCAGCTCGGCGTCCAGTGGCGCCAGCTCGGATTCGAGCTCCGGCAAGGACGACAAGGTGGTGCAGGCCGCGCGCGAGGACGCCGCGAGTTTCGTCGCCAGCGACGGCGCGATCCGCGGCGCGCAGCTGGAAGCGGCGCTGCGCCATCTGCGCGAGCAGGTGCCGCAGGCGCGCGACGCAAGCGACCTCGAACTGGCACAGGCCATCCTCGCGCAGTGAGTCCGCTGACCGGCCGCCGCGGACGCATTCGCGGCGGCCATGCGCTGCTCGCCGCGGCGTTGTGCGCGTGGAGCGCGAACGCCGCCGCGCTGAGCCTCGACCCCGCCGGCCTTTCGCCGGACGAACGCGTTGCGACGCAACGATTGCTCGACCAGGCGCGGTCACATCTGCCCATGCGCATGCGTGCGCTGTCCGATCGCGACATCGTCGTGCGCTGGTCGCCGCTGTCGGCCGACGTGCACGGCCACGCCGGCCGATCGGAACTCCTGCTCAACCGCGAACTGCTCGCGCCGCTGCTCGCAGGCGGCGAAACGGCCCGGCGTGCCGCATTGGCGACCGTG
The DNA here is from genome assembly GCA_031216755.1 of Lysobacter arvi. Lineage (GTDB taxonomy): Bacteria > Pseudomonadota > Gammaproteobacteria > Xanthomonadales > Xanthomonadaceae > Lysobacter_J > Lysobacter_J arvi. The sequence goes on from JARUHG010000001.1 coordinate 186,614, forward strand.
CTGCACGAACTGGCCCATTTCCACGACCGGGCCGAAGGTATTTCACGCGATCCGCGCTTCCTGGACCTCGCCGGCTGGCAGGTGCGGGCGACGCGCTTCAATACGCGCTTGGCCGGGCGCGTGCGCGAGAACCGCTTCGTCGACCGCAGCGCGGATTCGTACGAACTGACGCGCCCGTCCGAGTATTTCGCCGTCAACGTCGAGCATTTCCTGCTCGATCCGCAATACGCCTGCCGGCGTCCGGCCATGCACCGCTATCTCGAACGGCGGCTCGGCCCCGGCGCGTCGGGCTCGCCATGCGCGAACGAACTGGTCTACGTCGATGCGGGCGAAGGCAACGGCGGCGCACTGCGCGCGATCGATCCGGCGCGCGTGTACGCCATCGATTACCTGCTCGCCGAGGGCAACTCGCAGCCGATGAGCCGATGGGGTCACGGCATGCTGCGCCTGGTCGTGTGCGCGCCGGGCCGCACGCCGGGGCCCGATTGCCGGCTCGATCTCACCCATCACCGCGTGCTCTCGTTCCGTGCGTTCGTCGACGACGTCCAGATTTCCAGCTGGCGCGGGCTCACCGGCCGCTATCCGTCGCGCCTGTTCGTGCTGCCGATGGAGCAGACCATCGACGAGTACACCAAGGTCGAACTGCGCGGGCTGCGTTCGGTGCCGCTGCGGTTGTCGCGCGAGGAGATCGCCGCCGTGCTCGAGCGTACCGCGCAGCTGCACTGGAGCTACGACGGGCGTTACTACTTCCTCGGCAACAACTGCGCGGCCGAGACGTGGAAGCTGCTGCACGACAGCGTGCCGCGGCTCGCGACGCGCGCAATCGGCAGCATCACGCCGACCGGCCTGCTGCGCCGGCTCGAAAACGCCGGCGTTGCCGATGCATCCGTGCTGGACGACCGCGAGCAGGCGTTGCGCCTCGGGTATCGGTTCGAATCGCAGGGCGCGTATTACGACCGCCTGTATGCGGATGCGAAGGCTTCCTTGGCGCTGCCTTCGCGGACGGTAGTCGATTGGATGGACCTGCCGCCGCCGCAACGCCGACCGTGGATCGAGCGCGCCGACCTGCGTACCAGCGCGGCACTGCTGCTGCTGGAGCAGGCCGCGCAGCGACGCGCGATGGCACAGGTGCGCGAAGCGCTGAAGCGGCGTTACCTCGCATCGGAGCGCGACGACGATGCGCCGGACGTGGTGAGGCGCCTGCTGCGGGACAGCGCGTATCTCGGACGCCCGTCGCGTCTGCTGGAGGGCCGTGGCTACGGCGTTCCGCAGGCGGAGGAACGTGTCGCGCTGGAGGCGCGCGGTGCCGCCTTGCGCGCCGACCTGCAGGCGACGCGCACGGAACTGGAGGAAGGCGCGCGCGAATGGATGGGTGCCACCCAGCGCGAACGTCTGGATGGCATCACCGCCAATACGGAGCTGCTGGGTTCGCGCCTGCGCGAACTGCATGCGGAGCGGGGCGGATTGCGCTTGCCGTGAATCGACGGGCGATCAGCCCAAGCGCTTGGTCATCAACCGTCGCGGGTGCATCGCGTAGCCGCGGCGGCGGTAGATCTCGCGCGCGTGGTCGTTGCCATCGCTGACTTCCAGCCGCACGACGCGCAGACCTTCCGCGATGCAGAGCGCTTCGACTTCGTCCAAGGCCCGCTTGCCGATGCCGCCACCGCGATGTGCGGGCAATACGTACAGCTCGTCGAGCAGCCCGAATCGCCCGCCGAATTCCAGGCTGAAGCAGAATCCGACGACGAAGTAGCCCGCCAGTTCGCCGTCGCGTTCGATCAGCACCAGCCGGCCGTTGCGTGCATCGTCGATGAGCGATTCCAACGCCGCGCGCACGCCTTCGTCGTCCGACGCGATTTGTTCGTCGGCGTGGAATTGCCGCACCACCGGCAGCAGTGCCGCAAGATCCGTACGCGTGGCGGGCTTGAAATGCAGCATGTCGTCGAATGGGCGATGCGCGGTGGACACGCATCGCCCATGGAGGTCAGTCCGCGCGACCGGCGAATTCGCCCGTCGTGGTGTTCACCAGCACGCGCTCGCCGTTGCCGATGTATTCCGGGACCATGATCTCGATGCCGGTCGACAGCTTCGCCGGCTTCGGGCGCTTGGTGGCGGTGCCGCCCTTGAGTTCCGGCGGCGTCTCGACGACTTCGATCGCCACGCTCTGGGGCAGCTGCAGCGCGACCGGCGCATCGTCGATGATCTGCACGTAGCAGCCGGTCAGGTCGGCCACGATGTAGCCGGCCAGATCGCCTACCACGTCGGCATCGAGCGTGTACGGCGTGTAGTCCTCGTCGTCGAGGAACACGAACGCGTCGCCATCCTTGTACGAGAACGTCGCCTGGCGACGGCTGAGTTCGACTTCCTTCAACTCGTCCTCGGCGCCCATGCTCACGTCGAGCTTGGTGCCGCCGGGCACGGAGTACATGGTGAAGCGGTACTTCACGTTGCCGCCGCGGCCCTGGGGCGAGCTGCGTTCGATGTCGCGGACCTGGTAGACCGCGTTGTTGTACTCGACAACGTTACCTTTCTTTACGTCGTAGGCTTTCATGGAGTTGTAGTCGTGTCTGTAAGAAGTCGGGGCCGGGGACTGGGGACCCGGGACCCGTGAGTGATTCAGGTCATGAACGCTTTGCTGGGACCAGCGACCTTGCTGTTGTGGCTTGGCCGTTGTCGCATACGGGTCCCCAGTCCCGGGTCCCCGGTCCCGGGGTTACTTCGGCGCCAGGCGGGTCGCGCCATCGAGGCGGATCGTTTCGCCGTTGAGGTAGGTGTTGCCGAGGATGTACGCGACGAGGTCGGCGAATTCCGCCGGCTGGCCCAGGCGCGAGGGGAAGGGGATCGACGCGGCCAGCGACTGCTGCACCGATTCGGGCATGCCGTCGACCATCGGCGTCCAGAACACGCCCGGGGCAATGGTCATCACGCGGATGCCGAAGCGCGACAGCTCGCGCGCCATCGGCAGCGTCATCGCGACCACGCCGCCCTTCGACGCGGAATACGCCGCCTGGCCGATCTGGCCTTCGTACGCCGCCACCGAGGCGGTGTTGACGATGACGCCGCGCTCGCCATCGGTGCCGGCCTCGTTGTGCTGCATCAGTTCGGCGGCGGCCTTGGCGACGTTGAAGCTGCCGACCAGGTTCACCATCACCGTAGTCTGGAACTGCGAAAGCGGCATCGCGCCTTCCTTGCCCAGCACGCGGCCCGAGCCCAGGATGCCGGCGCAGTTCACGGCGACGTTGAGCCCGCCCAGGAATTCGCGCGCGGCGTTGACGTTCCCGACCACGCCGGCTTCGTGGGTGACGTCGGTCTTGAAGTAGCGGGCATTGGCCTCGCCCAGTTCGGCGACGGCGGCTGCGCCCTTCTCGTCGTTCACGTCGAACAGCGCGACCTTGCCGCCGTGGGCGACGAGATGGCGGGCGACGGCGAGGCCGAGGCCGGAAACGCCGCCGGTGACGATGGCGCGGGCGGAGGAAAGATGCATGGGCAGGTCCTGGCGCGGGAAAGGCCGGATTTTAGCCTGCCCCGGCCATGCCCAGCGTCGGATACCGGTCGCGCAGCTCGTCGGGCGTCAGGCCGGGCGCGAAGAGGAAGCCCTGGCCGACGTGGACGCCCAGCTGCAGGAGGAAATCGCGGTGCTGCTCCGTCTCCACGCCTTCGGCGACCAGCGCCAGTCCCAGGCTGCGGGCGATGCCGGTCACGGCCTGGCAGACCGCCACGTCGGACTGGTTGTCCGGCACGCCCTGCACGAACAACTGGCTGAGCTTGAGTCCGTGGATCGGCAGGCGGCGCAGGTAGTTCAGCGCGCTGTAGCCTTCGCCGAAATCGTCGATGGTCAGGATCACGCCCAGCTGCCGCAACGCCGCGAAGGTGCGCAGCGTGTCGGGCGCATCCTCGATGAGCACGCGCTCGGTGAATTCCAGTTCCAGCGCGTGGCCGGGCAAACCGTACTCGGCGAGCACCGCCGCGACCGTGCTGGACAGGTCCTCGCCGAGGAACTGCCGGTACGAAACGTTTACCGCCACGCGCGGCACGTTGAGTCCCGCGTCCTGCCATTCGCGCATCTGGCGGCAGGCCTCGTTGAGCACCCAGTCGCCGATGCCGACGATGTCGCCGGTGGTTTCGGCATGGTCGATGAACTTGTCGGGACGGATCTCGCCCAGCGAGTGGTTCCGCCAGCGGATCAGCGCTTCGGCCGCGACGACGCGGCCGTTGCGCATGTCGATCTGCGGCTGGTAGACGAGGTGGAACTCGTCGTTGATCACCGCGCGGCGCAGGTGGGTTTCCAGTTGCAGGCGATGGAGCTGCTGTTCGGCCAGCTCCGGCGTGAAGGTCTGCCAGCCGTTGCGGCCCCGGCGCTTGCTGTCGTACATCGCCACGTCGGCGCTCTGGATCAGCTGCTGCGAACGCACGCCGTCCAGCGGCGCCTGCGCGATGCCGATGCTCGCGGTGATGCTGAATTCCTCGCCGTCCAGGCGGAAGCTGTCGCCGAAGATTTCCAGGATCGCGTCGGCCAGGCGCTCCGGACGCGAGGGATCGCTGCCGGTATCGCACAGGATCAGGAACTCGTCGCCGCCGAAGCGGGCGATGAGGCCTTCGTTGCCGATCGCGCGCTGGATGCGGCGCGCGGCGGAGGCGAGCAGGCGGTCGCCCGCGGCATGGCCGAGCACGTCGTTGACGACCTTGAAGCGATCCAGGTCGACGTAGAGCACGGCCAGTTGCGAGCGCAGCGGGTCGTCGAGTCGGGCTTCCAGTTCGGCGAGCACGGCGTCGCGATTGAGCAGGCCGGTGAGCGGATCGCTGCGCGCCTGCACGCGCAGGGTTTCCTCGTCGTGCTTGCGTTCGGTGATGTCCTGCAACGTGCCGGTCAGGCGCGAATTTAGCGGATCGCCCGCTTCGGCCTCGCCGATCACGCGCACCCAGAACGCGCGTCCGTCCGCGCGATGCCCCTGGACTTCCAGGTCGAGGGTGCGTCCGAAGGAAATGGCCTGGCCCAGCGACGCACGCAGGCGATCGCGATCGTCGCTGCGCAGGCACGCCAGCATGCCCTCGATGGTGTCGGGCGCGGGGCGATGGCCCAGGATGCGCTGGGCTTCCTCGGTGAGGTAGAGCCGGTCCGGCGTGACGTCCCACTCCCAGCCGCCGATGTGCGCCATGCTCTGCGCGCGGTCGAACAGCGTGCTGTCGCGCTTGAGCGCGGTGACGTCGGAAAACAGCGAAAGCACCTGGTGGGGCTTGTCGCCGCCGGCGGGAAACTGCGGTACCGACGTGACCGACAGCCACATCAGCTGCTGGCGCGTGCGGTGGTACAAGCCGAGCACCGTGCTTTCGATGATGCGGCCGGTCTGCAGCGCGCGCGTGGACGGATACCGCTCGCTCGGCAGTTCGCGCCCGCGTTCGTCCACCACCAGCCACTGGTCCGCGCGCAGGGCGTCGTTGACCAGTTCGCCTTCGCCCACGCCGAGGATCTTCATCGCCGCGACGTTGGCGTAGGTGATCTGCAGGTTCGCGTCCTGCACGAGGATGCCGCGATCCACCGCTTCCATCAGCTCGCGATAGCGGAGCTCGGCGGTGTGGCGGCTGCTCAGGTCGCGCGCGACGGCGACCATCGCCTTGCGGCCATCGAAGGTGAGCCCCGCGGTGTGCACCTCGACCGGGAAGCGCGTGCCGTCGCCGCGCATGTTGGTCACTTCGACCACGTAGGTGCCGCCGCGATTGAGGGTTTCCCACACGGGCACCATGTGGTCCTGCGGCAGGTCGGGATTGAGGGTCTCGATCGGCTGGCCGACGATCTCCTCGCGCGGCCGGCGATAGGCGTCCATGCCGGCCTTGTTGAGGTCGAGCACCGTGCCGTCCCACGCGATGATGCTCACCGGATCGGGCACCGCGTCGAAGAGCGTGCGATAGCGCAGGCGCTCGGCCTTGCAGTCGGCCAGCGATTGCGACAACGCGCGGTGTGCCTGCAGCAGCAGCTCGCGCAGCTGCGCGGGCGTGCGTTCGTCGCGTGCCGCGTCCTCCAGCGCCGCCAGCGTGGCGTTCGCATCCGCCGAAGGGGGCGGGGCGGTGTCCTGCGCGGGCGGGCGTCGCTTCATGTGGGCGGCCGGTCAGGTGGTGGCGAGCGCCTTGCCGACCTTGCTGCCGGTTTCGCGCCCGAGTTTGGAGGCGAGCCAGCGGCCGGTGTCGGCGAGTTTCGCCAGGTCAATTCCGGTCTCGACGCCGAGGCCGTGCAGCATGTACACCACGTCCTCGGTCGCCACGTTGCCGCTGGCGCCTTTCGCGTACGGACAGCCGCCCGTCCCCGACACCGCGGCGTCCACCACGGCGACGCCTTCCTCCAGGCAGGCCAGCACGTTCGCCAGCGCCTGGCCGTAGGTGTCGTGGAAATGCACGGCCAAGGCGGCGATCGGCACTTCCGACGCCACCGCGAGCAGCATCGCGCGCGCCTTGCCCGGCGTGCCCACGCCGATCGTGTCGCCGAGCGACACCTCGTAGCAGCCCATGTCGTGCAGTGCGCGCGCGACGCGCACGACGTCGGCCAGCGGCACCTCGCCCTGGTACGGGCAGCCGAGCACCGTCGACACGTAGCCGCGCACCGCCACGTTGTCGGCGCGTGCGCGCTCCATCACCGGTGCGAAGCGTTCGAGCGATTCGTCGATGGATGCGTTGATGTTCTTGCGGTTGAACGCTTCGGACGCCGCGGTGAAGACGGCGATTTCCTCCACGCCCACGGCGCGTGCGCGCTCGTAACCCTGCTCGTTCGGAACGAGCACCGGGTAGCGCACGCCGGCCATGCGATGGATGCCGCCGAAGACCTCCGCCGCATCGGCCAGCTGCGGCACCCACTTGGGGCTGACGAAGCTGGTGGCCTCGATGCTGCGCAAACCGGTCGCGGAGAGACGATCGATCAGTTCGATCTTGTCGGCGGTGGCGATGGTCGCCTTTTCGTTCTGCAGCCCGTCGCGCGGGCCGACCTCGACGATGCGGACGGAAGACTTCACGGCGCCGGCCTCATGCGTCCTGGGCCAGCGCGACGAGCACGACGTCGGCCTCGACGAAGTCGCCGGCGGCCGCGCGCACCTGCGCGACGGTGCCCGCGCGCGGCGCCTTCAGGCTCAGCTCCATCTTCATCGCTTCGATCACCATCAGCTCCTGTCCGGACTCCACGGCGTCGCCTTCGGCGGCCTTCACCAACACCACGCGGCCGGGCATGGGCGCGAGCACGTGATGGCCGGCGTTGCCGCCTCCACTGCGCTCGTGTCGATACATCGGCACCCCCAGCAGTCGCAGGCGGCGTTCGCCGTCGTGCACCACCAGCCGCTGGCTTCCATCGGCCAGCGTATCCAGTTCGAACGTAAAGCGGCGTCCATGTCCGCCAATGCGCAGGGCGAGCGCGCCGTCCGCGCCGATGCGCGCGCCCTCGACGACGTGGGTCCGACCCGCCAGCTCGATCCGGTACTCGCCATCGGCGCCGTGCGCGTGGAGCTCCACGCGGGTGTCGCCCTGCAGGAACGCCAGGCTGCGCTGTCCGCCGTGGCCGAGGCGCCAGCCGTCGGCGATGGCCCAGGGCGAGGTCGGGTCGGCCGATGCGGCGGCGCGCCGGCGCGTGTCCTGCTCCTGCGCGAGCAGCAGCGCGGTTGCGCCGGCGAGCAGGCGTTCGGTGGCGTCCTCGTCGGCCGGGACCAGGAACTCATCTAGATGCCGATCGAGATAGCCGGTGTCGATGGTGCCGTCCACCACGGCGGGGTGCCGGGCGAGACGCTCGAGGAACTCGATGTTCGACTTCGGTCCGGCGATGTCGCACGCCGCCAGCGCCGCGCGCAACCGCGCCAGCGCGGCGGGGCGATCGGCGGCATGGACGATGAGCTTGGCGATCATCGGGTCGTAGAAGATGGTGACCGTGTCGCCTTCGACCACGCCCGAGTCGATCCGCACGCCGTCGCCCGCATGCGGCAGGCGCAGGCGTTCGAGCTTGCCCGAACCGGGCAGGAAGCCGGCGTCCGGGTCTTCGGCGTACAGGCGCACTTCGATGGCATGGCCGTTCTGCGCGATGGCGTCCTGCACCAGCGGCAACGCTTCGCCCGCGGCGACGCGCAACTGCCATTCGACCAGGTCCAGCCCGGTCACCATTTCGGTCACCGGATGCTCCACCTGCAGGCGCGTGTTGATTTCCATGAAGTAGAAACCGCCGTCCTGGCCGACGATGAACTCCACCGTGCCCGCGTTGACGTAGCCGATCGAGCGCGCGGCGAGCACCGCGGCGTCGCCCATCGCGGCGCGCAGTTGCGGCGTCAGGAAGGGCGACGGCGATTCCTCCAGCACCTTCTGGTAACGGCGTTGCGCGGAGCACTCGCGTTCGTTGAGGTGGATCGTGTTTCCGTGCGCGTCGGCGAAGACCTGGATCTCGATGTGGCGCGGCTTCTCGACGTAGCGTTCCAGCAGCACGCGATCGCGGCCGAACGCGTTGGCCGCTTCGCGCTGGCAGCTTTGCAGGTTGGCGGCGAACTCGCCGCTCGCGCGCACGATGCGCATGCCCTTGCCGCCGCCGCCGTGCGCGGCCTTGATCATCAGCGGGTAGCCGATGGCATCGGCCTCGCGCTGGAGGCGTTCGGGCGACTGGTCCTCGCCGGTGTAACCGGGGACGACAGGCACGCCGGCCGCCTGCATCAACTCTTTCGCCCCGGCCTTGCTGCCCATCCTGCGCATCGAGGCGGCTTTCGGCCCGATGAAGGCGAGGCCGGCGGCTTCGACCGCATTGGCGAAGTCGGCGTTCTCGCTGAGGAAGCCGTAACCCGGATGCACGGCCTGCGCCCCGGACCTGCGCGCCACGTCGATGATCGCGTCGCCACGCAGGTAGCTGTCCTGCGGACGCGGGCCGCCAATGGGCCAGGCTTCGTCCGCCAGTCGCACGTGCTGCGCGTCGGCGTCCGCTTCGGAATACACCGCGACCGTGCGGATGCCGAGCCGCCGGCAGGTGCGGATCACGCGGCAGGCGATTTCGCCGCGGTTGGCGATGAGGATCTTGTCGAACATCAGGGCGTCTCTTCTCCCTCCCCATCAAGGGGAGGGGCGGGGAGGGGATGGTGTTGCGCGAGGTCGATCAGATGTCGATGGATCCCGTCGGCAACGGCCTGTGTCTGGGGGAGGACGTCATTGTTCCAGAAGCGGAGCACGCGGAAGCCGCCTTCGGCGAGGAAGCGGTCGCGCTCCGCATCGTTCGGGAGTTTGCGTGCTGACTGCCGTGGGGGCCGGCGTCGGAATTGGCAGCCGTCGAGCTGTCGGCCTCGCAACCGCAACCGGAGCCTTCTCTCGGCGTCGGTCGTTGCGTTGCGAAGATTGCGTTGCAGCTTCGGTTCGAGGATCGATTTCTCGGTCTGTCCTCGCATGCTTGCCGGCCTCCTCACACCATCCCCACCCAACCCTCGCCTTGAAGGGGAGGGCTTCAGAACATCGCCGCGCTCAACTCCAGCGTGGCTTGCGCTTGTCCAGGAACGCGGCCAGGCCTTCCTGGCCTTCGTCGGACACGCGCAGGCGCGCGATCAGCGCGGCGTTGTCGTGGTCCAGGCGATCGCGATCGCGTTCGAAGGCGACGCGCCGCACCAGCGACTTGGCCTGTGCGCTGGCGTGCGGTCCGGCCTTGAGCAGCAGGTCGATCTGGCGCTGCACGGCCTCGTCGAGCGCGTCGCCGGCGACGACCTGATGCAGCAGGCCCATCTGCAACGCGGTCGCGGCGTCGAAGATTTCCGCCGTCGCGAACCAGCGTCGCGCCTGTCGCGGGCCGATCGCGTCGAGCACGTAAGGCGAGATCACCGCCGGAAGAAGTCCGAGCTTGCTTTCGGTCAGGCCGAACTTCGCATCGGCGGACGCGATGGCGATGTCGCAACAGGCGACCAGTCCCACGCCGCCGCCGAACGCCGCGCCCTGGATGCGGGCGATGGTGGGGCGGGGGAGTTCGTCCAGCGTGCGCATCAGGCGGGCGAGGGCGAGCGAATCGGTGCGGTTGGCTTCCTCGCTGGCGGCGGCCATGCCGCGCATCCAGTTGAGGTCCGCGCCGGCCGAGAACGAGGCGCCTTCGCCTTCCAGCACCACGACGCGGACGCTATCGTCTTCCGCCACGGCCTCCAGGGCGCCGGTCAGGGCCGCGATCAGCATGGCGTCGAAGGCGTTGTGCAGCTCCGGACGATTCAGGCGCAGCCGGGCGACCGGCCCTTCGCGCAGGTTCAACAGCGGATTGGTCATCGGCCGGATGGCTTGTTGGAGTCTGGCGAATGATAGCCGCTGGCCCTGGAGGGCCATGCTGCAGCCGCGTACGGAGGCGGCCGGGTGCTACAATTGAGAACGATTCCCATCTTGTCGGCCCGTCGCGTCCGCGCCGGATCGGCCCACAGGTGACCCTTGAAGCTGTCCGAACTGCCACGCCGCACCGCCGCGACCGTCGACACCGTCGAAGACCTCGCGCCCAACGACGCCATTGCCCGCCGACTGCGCGAGCTGGGCTTCGTGCGGGGCGAACGTGTGGAAGTGATGGCCGCCGGCCCCGTGTCCAAGGAGCCGCTGCTGGTGCAGGTCGGGTTCACGCGCTTCGCGCTGCGGCGCACCGAGGCGGCGCGGGTCAGGGTGTCGCTGGATGACGTGGCCGCGGCCGCGGGAGCCGTCGCATGAGCGCCGCCGCCGGAAGCGTGCCGAACGTGACCGCCCACAGCACCGCCGCGCAGAGCGTGCGCGTCGCGCTGATCGGCAATCCCAACTGCGGCAAGACCGCGCTGTTCAACCAGCTCACCGGCAGCCGGCAGAAGGTGGCCAACTACGCCGGCGTCACCGTCGAGCGCAAGGAAGGCCGTTTCCATGCGCCCTCGGGCCGCAGCTACGCGGTGCTCGATCTGCCCGGCGCGTACAGCCTGCACGCGGCGAGCCTGGACGAAGCGGTCGCGCGCGATGTCTGCCGCGGCTTCTATCCGGGCGAGCCCGCGCCGGACGTGCTGGTGTGCGTGGTCGACGCGACCAACCTGCGCCTGCACCTGCGCTTCGCGCTGGAAGTGCGCGAACTCGGCCGTCCGATGGTGCTGGCCGTGAACATGATGGACGCCGCCAAGCGTCGCGGCATCGAAGTCGACCTGGCGGCGCTGGAACGCGAACTCGGCGTACCGGTGGTGCCGACCGTGGCCGTGCGCAACGGCGGCGCGCGCGAACTGGTCGCGATGCTCGACCGCGTCTCGCAGAAGCTGCACGAACCCGGCGCGCACCTGCCGGCCGAACTCGTCCACGATCCCGACGCGCTGCACGCCGAAACGCGCCGCCTGCTCTCGCTCGCCGTGACCATGCCGCGCCGCACCGCGGAGGTCGACGACACGCTCGATCGCTGGCTGCTGCATCCGGTGCTCGGCCTGCTCTCGCTGGCGGTGGTGATGTTCCTGATCTTCCAGGCGGTGTACGCCTGGGCGACGCCGCTGATGGACCTGATCGAAGCCGGCACGGGTGCGCTCGGCGAAGCGGTGGGCAACCTCATGCCCGACGGCCCGCTGCGCAGCCTGCTGGTGGACGGCATCATCGCCGGCCTCGGCAGCGTGGTCGTGTTCCTGCCGCAGATCCTGATCCTGTTCGCCTTCATCCTGGCGCTGGAGGAATCGGGCTATCTGCCGCGCGCGGCGTTCCTCCTGGATCGGCTGATGTCGCAGGCGGGGCTGTCGGGACGCTCGTTCATCCCGCTGCTGTCGAGCTTCGCGTGCGCGGTGCCGGGGATCATGGCCACGCGCTCGATCCAGGACCCGCGCGATCGCCTCGCCACGATCCTCGTCGCGCCGCTGATGACGTGTTCGGCGCGCCTGCCGGTGTACGCGCTGCTGATCGGTGCGTTCATCCCGCAGCGCCAGGTGGCCGGCGGCCTGCTCAACCTGCAGGGGCTGGTGCTGTTCGCGCTGTACGCCGCCGGCATCGCCAGCGCGCTTGCCGTGGCGTGGATCATGAAGAAATGGCGCCGCGACAAGAGCGAGCACGCGCTGCTGCTCGAGCTGCCGTCGTACCGCATCCCGCATCCGCGCGACCTGCTCATCGGCCTGTGGGAGCGCGCGTGGATCTTCCTGCGCCGGGTCGGCGGCATCATCCTCGCCCTGACGATCCTGCTGTGGTTCCTGCTTTCGTTCCCGGCCCCGCCGGCCGGCGCGACCGGCCCGGCCATCGACTACAGCTTCGCCGGACGCATCGGCCACGCGCTGACGGCGGTGTTCGCGCCGATCGGCTTCAACTGGCAGATCTGCATCGCCCTGATCCCCGGGCTGGCGGCGCGTGAAGTTGCAGTGTCCTCGCTGGCGACGGTGTACGCGTTGTCCGCCGCCGATGACGAAGCCGCCGCGCAGGCCCTATCGCCGATCATCACCGACACCTGGTCGCTGGCCACCGCGCTGGCGCTGCTGGTGTGGTTCATCTACGCGCCGCAGTGCATCTCCACGCTCGCGACGATCAAGCGCGAGACCAACTCGTGGAAGCAGGTGGCGATCGCCACCGGTTACCTGTTCGGCCTGGCGTACCTGGCGTCGTTCGTCACGTACCGCGTCGCGGTGGCGTTGGGCGCGGGCTGATGGACGCCGGCCTGCTCGCGCAGTACGCGATCATCGCCGTGGCGGTGGTCGCGAGCGCGTGGTTCGTCGCGCGGCGCCAGTTCCCGAACGCCGTGCGGCGCCTGCGCATCGCGATCGCCATCCCGCTGGTGCGCGAAGGCCGCGCCGCGTGGATGCAGAAACTGGGTCGCCAGATCGCGCCGCCCACGACGGTCAACGACGCCGCGTGCGGCGGCTGCAACAGCTGCGGACCCTCGACGCCGCGCCGTCACTGAAGCCGCGACCGATCTTCCCCGGACGTCGCCCCTCTCCCGTGGGCGGGAGAGGGGAAGAGGGCAAGCAACGAGCGGACGCAGGCCTGCGTCAATGCTTCCGTCGCGCCCGATACCCTCGCACCTCGACGGCCTCGACCTCCACCGTGAACGAGCGCTCCTCGCCGGTGAACAGCGCACCCACGCCCATCACGTGACGCTCGATCTCCTGGCCGTCGGCGTTGCGGATCGTCAGCACCACCGAGTACTCCAGCGCGTTGTCGCCCGTCGGCGGCCGGATCGTGCCTTCCACGCGTAAAGGCACGGACCGCAGCTGTGCGGACTGGACGGCATCCGGATCGAAACGCAGGTGGTGCCGGCACGAAGGACAGACGTTGGCGCTTTCCAGGATCGTCGCCTTGCAGTGCGGGCATGTCCGCGTCGCGCCGGGCGTACCGGGGCGCGCGAGGCTCATGATGCGGCGGACGCCTCGGTCTTCGATTCGCCCTTGTCGGCCTTCTCGCTCTTGTCGGGCTTGGCGGCGCTGCGCGTGTCGCGATCGTCGAAGCCGAAATCGACCTGGCCGCGCATGCGCGAACCCGGAGCGATGCTGACCACGCCGGCCTTGACGTCGCCGACCACCACGCCGCCTTCGAGCAGCTCCACGCGCTGCGCCGACTCGACGTTGCCTTCGAGCTCGCCCGCGATCACGACCTTGCGCGCGCGTACGCCGCCGTTGACCTTCGCGCCCACTTCGACGGTGAGGTCGCCTTCGACATGTACGTCGCCCTTGAAACGACCGGCGATGCGGATGTGCCCGGCGCCATGGATCTTGCCTTCGATCGACAGATCGGCGGCGATTACCGATTCCTTGCCTTCGCGGCCTTCGCGCTCGCTGGCGCGCGTGTTCGACGAAGCGATGGGAGTGGGGGCGGGAGCCGGCGACGGCGATGGCGCGGGCTTGGGCGTGCCGAAGGAAAACTCGTCGCGTGCCGGTTCCTTCGGCAGGGCCGATTCGCTCGGCGTGTTCGAAGCGGGGCCGTTGTCGCGCTTGGGCGTGGTGGAGGGCTGTGGGGAATTGAAGATCGCCATGACGCTTCCTCGATTGGCAGGGCGGGGCAATGCACGGGGGTGCAGTGAGCGGGGTACAACCCACCCGAGGCTACGCCCGCGAATTCGCCACAGGTGTGACACTTCTCACCCAATCGTCGGCTGACGTCGATCATTCATTTGCCGATCACGTGCCTGAACGCGATGCTGCGCGGCCGCATTCGACCGCGCGTCGGAACGCATGCAGTTTGCGACGAACGGAGCGCCGCTGATTCGCGTCGACAGGCTTACATGCGGAACACGCCGAAGCGCGTGCTCGTGTCTCCCGGTGCACTTTCGATCGGCGCATTGAAGCTCGCCGACAACGCGAGGCCGAGCACGCGGCGGGTGTCGGCCGGGTCGATGATGCCGTCGTCCCAGAGGCGGGCGGTCGCGTAGTACGGATTGCCCTGCGATTCGTACTGCTCGCGGATCGGCGCCTTGAAGGCGTCTTCCTCTTCCGCCGACCACGATTTGCCCGCCGCTTCCAGGCCGTCGCGCTTCACCGTCGCCAGCACGCTGGCGGCCTGTTCGCCACCCATCACGCTGATGCGCGCGTTCGGCCACATCCACAGGAAGCGGGCGCCGTAGGCGCGACCGCACATCGCGTAGTTGCCGGCGCCGAAACTGCCGCCGATCACGACGGTGAACTTCGGCACGTGCGAGCACGCCACCGCCGTGACCATCTTCGCGCCGTCCTTAGCGATGCCGGCGTTCTCGTATTTGCGACCTACCATGAAGCCGGTGATGTTCTGCAGGAATACCAGCGGGATGCCGCGCTGGTTGCACAGCTCGATGAAGTGCGCGCCCTTGAGCGCGCTTTCGGCGAACAGGATGCCGTTGTTGGCGATGATGCCCACCGGATAACCGTGCACGTGCGCGAAGCCGGTGACCAGCGTCTTGCCGTAGCGCGCCTTGAACTCCTGGAATTCGCTGCCGTCGACCACGCGCGCGATCACCTCGCGGATGTCGAACGGCCGCCGCGTGTCCTTCGGCACGATGCCGTACAACTCGCTCGTGGGAAACGCGGGCTCGCGCGATTCGCGCACCGCGACCGGCAAGGTCTTGCGGCGGTTGAACGTGCCGACGATGTCGCGCGCGATCTGCAACGCATGGCGGTCGTCTTCGGCGAAATGGTCCGCAACGCCCGACACGCTGGTATGCACGTCGGCACCGCCGAGCGCTTCGGCGTCGACGACTTCGCCGGTGGCGGCCTTCACCAGCGGCGGGCCGCCGAGGAAGATCGTGCCCTGTTCCTTGACGATGACCGACTCGTCGCACATCGCCGGCACGTACGCGCCGCCCGCGGTACACGAGCCCATGACGACCGCGACCTGCGGGATGTTCTCCGCGCTCAGCCGTGCCTGGTTGTAGAAGATGCGACCGAAGTGCTCCTTGTCCGGGAAGACCTCGTCCTGCAACGGCAGGAACGCGCCGCCGGAATCGACCAGGTACACGCAGGGCAGGCGGTTCTCGCGCGCGATCTCCTGCGCGCGCAGGTGCTTCTTCACCGTCATCGGGAAGTACGTGCCGCCCTTCACCGTCGCATCGTTGGCGACGATCACCACTTCCTGTCCCATCACGCGGCCGATGCCGCAGACGATGCCGGCCGCAGGGGCCGCGTCGTCGTACATGCCTTCGGCGGCGAGCGGCGCGATTTCCAGGAACGGCGAGCCCGGATCGAGCAATGCCGTGATGCGATCGCGTGCGAGCAGCTTCCCGCGCTCGGTGTGTTTCGCCCGGGCCTTCTCGCCACCGCCGCCGGCCGCGCGGGCGAGGCGGGCATCCAGTTCGTCCACCAGCGCCTTGTGGTAGGCGACGTTGTCCTGGAATTCCTGCGAGCGGGGATCGATGTGGGAAGTCAGTGCGGGCATCGATGCAGCGGCGTGCGGAAGATGCGGCATCAGACCATAAAGCGCGCGGCCGGGCCAAGCGATGCGCGTGGGCCGTGCGACGGCGCGCGCCCGATTCGCGCGCAAAAGAAGAGGCCCGCGCTCGGCGGGCCTCCAGTGGAACGGATCGCTGCCTGCAACGGCAGCCACCCCTTACTTGCGTTCGGCGGCTTCCTGGTCGGCCTCGTCGGCCGCGTTGTCGGCCTTCTCCGCGACCTTGCTCGCCGCATCGGCGGTGGCCTGTGCGGCGTCGGCGGTAGCGGCGGCTGCACCGGCGGCGGCATCGTTGGCGACTTCGCGCGAACGCTCGGCCGCGTTGTCCATCGCGACGCTTGCGCGATCGGCGGCTTCGTTGGTGGCGGCGGCTGCGGCTTCCGCCGATTCCTGCGCGGCGTTGGCCGTGGCGTCGGCGGCCGTGTTGGCGGCGGACGCGGCTTCGGCGGCTTCGCTCTGCGTGTCCGCCTGATGGCAGGCCGACAGCGACAGCGCGGCGACGGTCATGGCAATGGCGGCATAAAGCTTGGTGTTCATGGGTTTCTCCGTTTCGACGGGGTTGTGTCCCAGCCGGGGCGCACGATGCCAGCCCGTGCGCGAAGGAAAAGTCATCGTCCCGGACGCGTCCCGGAGGAGGATGAATGCTGGAGAAACCCGGCAGGCCGTGATGCGTTCGGATGGTTACGCGCGCGATGGTCGCGTTCGCGGTGCCGAATCGACCGGAATGCCCACGAACAAGGCGGCACGATGGAGAGGCGAGACGCGAGTCGATCGCCGATGCAGCGACGGGATTCCAATCGCCACAAATGAAAAAGCCGCCGGAGATCCGGCGGCTTTTTCGAGAGGAAGTCACTTGGGCAATCGCTTGCCCGCAGTGATTACTTCTTCTCTTCTTCCTTCGAAGCTTCAGCAGCCTGGCCGGCGGCGTCAGCAGCCTGGCCGGCAGCGTCAGCAGCCTGCGAAGCGGCGTCGGCAGCGGCGTCGGCGGCGGCCGGAGCAGCAGCGGCGGCCGAAGCGTCGGCCGAAGCGGCAGCGGCGTCAGCAGCCTGGGCGGCGGTGTCGGCGGCAGCCTGGGCAGCGTCGGCAGCAGCGGCGTCGCCCGAAGCAGCGGCGTCGGTGGCGGCAGCAGCGGCTTCGGTCGAAGCAGCGGCGGCGTCAGCAGCGGCTTCGTCAGCCTGCTTCTGGTTCGAGCAGGCGGCCAGAGCGGCAACCATAGCCAGGGCGATCAGCGCCTTGTTGAAGGTCATGATTTTTATCCTCGTCGTTTAGTTAGGCAACGCGCAATTGCGCGTCAATAACATGATGACAAGCCGGTGACGCGTGTCAAGCGGCTTGGCCGGTTTTTTTTGGGTAATGCGTTCTTAACGACTTATAGCAGCTCGATGGCGACCGCGGTAGCCTCGCCGCCCCCGATGCACAGCGACGCAACGCCCCGCTTGACGCCACGTGCACGCAGCGCGTGCAGCAACGTCACGACCAGACGCGCGCCACTGGCGCCGATGGGATGCCCCAGGGCAACAGCGCCGCCGTTGACGTTGAGCTTCTCGTGCGGGATGCCCAGGTCTTTCATCGGCGCCATGGCCACACAGGAAAACGCTTCATTGACCTCGAACAGGTCAACGTCCTCGACCGACCAGCCGGCCTTGGCCAGCACGTTTGAAATCGCTTTCACCGGCGCGGTGGTGAACCATTCCGGTGCCTGCGCGTGGCCGGCATGCGCGACGATGCGCGCGAGCGGCGCGAGCCCGCGCTTGCCGGCTTCCTCGGCGCTCATCAGGACCGCAGCCGCGGCGCCGTCGGAAATCTTGGAAGAAGAGGCGGCGGTCAGCACGCCGTCCTTGCCGAAGGCGGGGCGCAACGTCGGGATCTTCGCGACGTCGATCTTGCCCGGCTCTTCGTCGGTATCGACGACGACGTCGCCCTTGCGGCCCTTGACCGTGACCGGCACGACTTCGTCCTTGAACGCACCGCCGGTCACCGCGGCCTGTGCGCGACGCGCGCTTTCGGTCGAATACGCGTCGAGCGCTTCGCGATCGAAGCCGTACTTCTCGCACGCCATGTCGCCGAACACGCCCATGGCCTTGCCATCGTACGGATTGGTCAGTCCGTCCCACGCCATGTGGTCGAGGAATTCCGCGCTGCCGTAACGGATGCCGGTTCGCGAGTTGTTGAGCAGGTGCGGGGCGTTGGTCATCGACTCCATGCCGCCGGCGACGATCACGTGCGCCGAACCGGCTTTGATGAGGTCGTGCGCGAGCATGATCGACTTCATGCCCGAGCCGCAGACCTTGTTGATCGTCGTGCAACCGGTGGACGTCGGAAGGCCCGCGCCCAACGCGGCCTGGCGTGCGGGGGCCTGGCCGAGGCCGGCGGGCAGCACGCAGCCCATGATGACTTCGTCGACCTGGTCGGCGGCGACGCCGGCATGTTCGAGCGCGCCTTGGATGGCGGCCGTGCCCAGCGCCGGGGTCGGGACGCCGGTGAACTGGCCGAGGAAGGAACCGATGGCGGTGCGCTTGGCACCGACGATGACGACGTCGCTCATGAGGACTCCAACTGAAGGTCGAACCGTGACGGCAGCCGGCGCGGGGCCGGAAACGTCCGATTATGCGGGGGCGTGCTGCGCCGCGGCAAACCGCGCCCAGGCGGACTTCAGCAGGCGCAGCGCCCGGCGACGGCCCGGCGGCCCTTGGCGGACCCCGGCGGTTCGCAGAGCGAGGGAACCCCCGTCCATATGAACGCCGCCCCCTGACGCTGGCCGCGCCCAGGCTGCGGGTACGCCTCGACCTCCGCCGCACCGCTCCGACGGCCAGTTCGAACGCCCGGCGGCCCCGCGCCTCGCCGGCGGTCGCGAGTTCCGGGAACGCGACCCGGTTGGGCTCGCCCTTCGCCGCGTCCCAGCGGCGGCCGCCCATGGTGACGCGCCACCCACGGCACCCGCATCCGCCGCACGCGCCGCGCGGGCCGGATAGCGCTTCCACGAGGACCAGTGTTCGCGTCTTGGCGGGTGCGTGCGATCACGTTCATGACGTTCGCCGATGTGCACGACAGGTGCCGTCGTCTGCGGAGTTCGTCACCGAATCGTGCGCTCGGATTGTGGACGATCGGGCTTCGGCCGATACTCGATTCGCAATCGCTGGGGAGCGATGCGGTCTACGGGGAACGTCATGCATTACAGGCGAACGGGTTTGGTGGTCGCGGTGCGCAGTGCGCTGCTGTGCTCGGGTTTGATCGGGCTGGCGGCCTGCGGTGGCGGCGGTGGGGGCGACAACGTCCGCGACACGCCTCCGCTTTTCGCGCCACAGCAGCCCGCACCGCCGGCGACCCCGACGCCGCCCGTCGTCAGCGCGCCCAATCCCGCCTACAGCCAGCACATCGCGCTGACCCGCGCGAGCGCTGGGCGCGAGGCCGGGATCACCGGTGCCGGCGTCCGCATCGGCGTCGTCGACAGCGGCGTCATGCGCAACCATCCGGCGCTGGCGCCGCGCGTCGTGGCGAACTTCAACTTCGTGTCGTCGCCGCCGAACAACCTGCAGGTGGACGACGTGCTCGGCCACGGCACGGAGGTCGCGCAGCTCGCCGCCGGCACGCCGTTCGGGGCGTGGCCGGGCGGTATCGCGCCGGGCGCGCAGATCGTCTCGGCCCGCATCCTGGCCGACACGCCGCCGAAGGACGACGGCAGTGGGCAGGGCAACGAGGTCGATGGCGAGCTGGGCATGCGCCAGGTCCACCAGCAGCTGATCAACAGCGGCGTGCGGATCATGAACAACTCATGGGGCGGCCTGTACTGGACCAACACGGTCGCGACCAATCCGATCGCCGACGAGTACCGCCCCTTCGTCCTCGGCAACGACGGCCTGGTGGTGTTCGCCACCGGCAACGATGGCCGGCCGAGCCCCGACAGCATGGCCGCGCTGCCCAGCCAGCCGGGCGCCAACGGCACGCTGCCGGCTGCGGACCTGGAACGTGGCTGGCTGGCGGTGACCGCGGTCAATCCCAACAACGTGCAGCAACTCGACGTGGACTCGAACGGCGTGGTCTACGCGAACGCGTGCGGCGTCGCGGTGCGTTATTGCCTGGCGGCGCCGGGCACCACGGTGTTCACCGGCACCAACGACGGTCCGACGTCGCCCACGTACTGGCGCGGCTCGGGCACGTCGTTCGCCGCGCCGCTGGTGTCGGGCGCGGCCGCGCTGGTGTGGCAGGCCTTCCCGTACTTCAACAACGACCTCGTGCGGCAGACGCTGCTCGGCACGGCGGCGGACCTGGGCACGCCCGGCCCGGACGTGGTGTTCGGCTACGGCCTGCTCGACGTTTCGCGCGCGATCAACGGGCCGGGGCGTTTCGACTGGGGCCAGACCACGGTCAACGTGACCGGCACCAGCCGCCCGTGGAGCAACGACATCGCCGGCAGCGGCGGGCTGCGCAAGCTCGGAAGCGGCACGCTCGCGTTGACCGGCACGAACAGCTACACCGGCCGGACTTCCGTCGAAGGCGGCGTGCTCGAGGTCCACCGCGCCATGCCGGGCGGCGCGACCGTGCAGTCCGCAGGCCGCCTCCGCCTGCGCGCCGGCCTGCAGAACAACCCGGCGACGGCGAACGTCGGCTCGCTCGACAACAGCGGCGTCATCGAGTTTCTGGGCGGCGACACGGCACAGGGCGCGACGTACGCGATGTCGTCGTTCCGCAACAACGCCACCGGTGCGATGGAGTTGCAGATCGGCGCGCACCTGGACGTCTCGGGCACCGCGACGCTGGGCGGCGAGCTGCGGCTGACCGGCCGCGCCCCGAACTACGTCATCGCCACGCCGAGCATCAACGCGCCCACGCGCGAGACCTTCCTGGAAGCGCTGGCGGTCACCGGTACGTTCGCGACCGTGACCTGGTCCCCGTTCGTCACCGGTTCGATCGAGTACGCGCCGACGGACGTGTCCCTGCTGCTCTCGCGTGCGGACGTGGCGACCACGGCATCGTCGATGGGCCTCACCGCGACCGCACTGTCCAGCGCCCAGCGCATGGAAGGCGCGATGGACCAGATCGACCAGAGCCTCGTCGAGGGCGAGGGCGCCAGCGCCGACGTGCTCGCCGGTGCGGCGGCCTTCCAGGGCACGCCCACCGCCGCGGCTGCGGAACGGTCGCTTTCCAGCCTGTCCGGCGAACTGCATGTCGCCGACGCGTCGTTCGCGATGATGGCGATCGAAGGCAACCGCCGCGCGCTGGAGTCGCGCATCGACGCGTTGCAGGATGCACCGCTCGGCGGCGCCTGGTTCGACCAGCTGGATTCGCAGCGTGCGCTGGCCCGATTCGAGATGCAGGCCGACGGCTGGATGGCCGGCCAGGATCGCCGCATCGGGGCGCTCACCGTCGGCGCCGCGCTTGCGCAGACCGAAGGCTATGCGCATCACGAACAACGCTTCGACCGCGAACACAACCGTCAGCTGGAAGCGCAGTTCTACGCCAGTTACGACCTCGGGCAGGGCTATCTGCTCGGAAGCCTCGCGGTGGGTCGCATGCAGCGCTGGACGCGTCGCGACGTGCTGCTGGGCATGGATGCGTTCCGCCTCGACACCGACTACGCACAGCGCTACGCGAGCGTGGGCGTCCAGGCGGGGTTGCCGATGCGCGTCGGCGAAGGTCGCATCACGCCGTACATCGGCATGCAGAACCTGCAGCTCGAGCGCGACGGTTTCAGCGAGAACGGCGCGGCCGGTTTCGGCCTGAGCGCCGACGGTTCGTCGATGCGCGTGAGCCAGGCGCTGCTCGGCGCCCGCTATGCGACGCAGTGGAGCGTCGGGTCGGCCCAGTGGGACCTGCAGGCGCGCATGGAATGGCAACGCCTGCTGTCGCAGTCCGGTGGCGACATCCAGGCGCGTTTCACCGCACTCGACGTGTGGTCGCCGATCCTCGGCGGCGCGCTGGATCGCGACGTCGGCGTGCTCGGCTTCGGCGTGGGTACGTGGCTGCGCAACGGCAGCCGCGCGAGCCTGGATCTGGATGCGCGCAGCGACCTCGGCCAGACCTGGACGCAGGCGATGCTCAACTGGTCCACGACGTTCTGATCGCCCAATGCAAACGGCCGTCGTGATGACGGCCGTTTGTCATGGGACGAGGTTGCGCGCGGCTCAGTGCCGCTCTTCGAAAAGCTCGCGCCCGATCAGCATGCGGCGGATTTCGTTGGTGCCCGCGCCGATGGCGTAGAGCTTCGCATCGCGCAGGATGCGACCCGTGGCGAACTCGTTGATGTAGCCGTTGCCGCCCAGCGCCTGGATGCCTTCCAGCGCGACCTGCACCGCGGCCTCGGACGCGTGCAGCAGGCAGGCGGCGGCATCCACGCGGCTGCGATGGCCGGCATCGAAATCGCGCCCGACCTGGTAGGCGAACGCGCGGCTCGACTGCAACGCGGTGTACATGTCGGCGATCTTGCCCTGCATCAGTCCGAACGTGCCGATCGCCGCGTTGAACTGCTTGCGTTCGCGCACGTAGGGCAGGGCGATGTCGAGCGCCGCCTGCATCAGCCCGAGCGGACCGCCGGTCAGCACCAGGCGTTCGGTGTTGAGGCCGCTCATCAGCACCTTCACCCCGCGGTTCACTTCGCCGAGCACGTTCTCCGCGGGAATCTCGCAGTTCTCGAACACCAGCTCGCAGGTGTTCGACCCGCGCATGCCGAGCTTGTCGAGTTTCTGCGCGGTGGAAAACCCCTTCATGCCCTTTTCGACGATGAAGGCCGTCATGCACTGGCTGCCCGCGTCCTTGCCGGCCGTGCGCATGTAAACGATCAGCACGTCGGCCTCGGGGCCGTTGGTGATCCACATCTTGTTGCCGTTGGCGATCCACACGCCGTCGCGCCCCGCTTCACGGCGAAGCTCGGCGCGGCAGCTCATCGAACCGACCACGTCCGAACCCGCGCCCGGTTCGCTCATCGCCAGCGCGCCCTTCCATTCGCCCGTGCACAGCTTCGGCAGGTACTTCCGGCGCTGCGCTTCGGTGCCGTTCGCGTAGAGGTTGCTCACGCACAGGTTCGAATGCGCGCCGTAGCTCAGGCCCACGGAGCCGGACGCGCGCGAGATCTCCTCCATCGCGACCAGGTGCGCGAGGTAGCCCATTTCGCTGCCGCCGTATTCCCCAGGCACGGTCATGCCGAGCAGACCCATCTCGCCGAGCTTCGGCCACAGGTCCTGCGGGAACCAGTTCTCTTCGTCGATCTGCGCCGCTCGCGGTGCGATCTCGGCCTCGGCGAAGCGGCGCACGGCGTCGCGCAGGGCATCGATGTCGTCACCGAGAGGGAAAGGGCGCATGGGAATCCTTGGGTTCGAAGGGGTGCGCGCGATCGTGATCGGCGCGCGATGCGTCAATTCTAGGCGGAGGCGGTGAAACGGTCGTCGTGCGGTGCAATAAAACGGCGATGCAATCGCGGCCGGACGCGAGGCGCCCCGCCACCGTACGCAACGGTGCGGGGCGCGGATTCGGCGATCAGCCTTCGAAATGCACCAGCGGGCGGCCGTTCAGCGGCTGGACGTTGCGGTTGTTGCGGCGGTAATGCGCCAGGAACGCATCGATCTGCTTGCGCGACATCGTGACCGGCGTCGGCAGCACGTACCACTCGACGTTCTCGGTCAGCGGCGGCGTCGTCAGCGAGCCCAGGTAGTGGTAGTAGCCGCGATTGGCCGGCAGCAGCGCATCGATGTCGACTTCGTGCGGCGCGTTCTTCCTGTGCGCGAGACTGTCGAGCACGGCCTGGGCCTGTGCGTTCGGCTTGCCGATGTCATACATCACGCCGACCACGGCGATCCGGCCGTCCTGCGCCTTGAAGACGTAATGGCCTTCGAGCGGGTAGTGCCTGCCATCGAGGGTGTGTTCGCTCGCCGCATGGAAATGGAACTGCGCGAGCGTGAAGTGCCGGCCGCGGATCGTTGCCTCGGTGGAGTGCGTTTCCACCTCCACCGCATGGCCGTTGTCGACGGCTTCCATCGGCGCGCGGGTATGCGAGAACAGCAGCGCCTGCGGTTCGTCGTTTCTGGCGGGGACCGCATCGCGCGTGACGATGTCGATCGGCGACTGCGCCATGTCGTGTGCGGACTGCCATCGTTCCTGATGGTCGTAGTCGATGCGCCCGTCGCCGGCGTGCGCGACGAAGGCGATGGAGAGGCAAAGGGCGGCAAGGGGAAGCGAGATGCGCATGGATGTGGCTCCGTTGTGGGGAACCGCAGCTTGCGCCGACGCACCGGCGGCGTCTTTCGGAATTGCCCGAAAAATGGACCGCTCATCGGCGGCGCGTCCTTCGCCGATGCAAGGCGGATGGCGTTACCCCGCCAGGCGACGCGCGTCGGGAGACGGACGCGAACCGGCTGCGTTTCGCCTACCCGGCCCACAAATGCAAGACGCCCGGCGAACCGGGCGTCTTCGTTTTCGAGCCTGTACCGCTTCGCCACCCAAAGCCCCCTTTGGTAAAGGGGGCGCGCGTCAGCGCGGGGATTGGGAAGCGTGGGCCGGGGCCCGAAGTTTCGCAGTCGCCGGGTGCGCCTCGCTTACCGAGGCTGCAATGAAAGACGCCCGGCGAACCGGGCGTCTTCGTTCTCGAGCCTGTACCGCTTCGCCACCCAAAGCCCCCTTTGGTAAAGGGGGCGCGCGTCAGCGCGGGGATTTGGAAGCAGACTGCTGGGGCCCAAAGTTTGCGCAGCAAACTTTGGGGATTTTCCAGTCTCGACTGGAAAATCAGTGCCCCCCGCGAATACGCCCCTGGAAGCGCGGAGCCGAACGGCCCAGCGGCAGCTTCAGCTTGCCGATCGCGGTGATGCGCTCTTCGGCCAGGCGGTCGGCCGCGCGGTAGGTCGGGATCGCGTCACGCTCGGCGATCTCGAAGATGCGCGCGAGGTTGTGGTAGATCGTGCGCATCATGCGCATGGCGCGTTCGCGGTTGTAGCCGTCCAGCTCCAGCGCCACGTTCATCACGCCGCCCGCGTTGACCGCGTAGTCCGGCGCGTAGAGGATGCCGCGCTTGGCCACTTCGTCGCCGATGGCGTTGTTGGCCAGCTGGTTGTTGGCCGCGCCGCAGATGACCTTGGCCTTCAGGCGGGGCAGGGTGTTCTCGTTGACGGTGCCGCCCAGCGCGCACGGCGAATACACGTCGGCCGGAACGTCGTAGATCTCGTCCAGGCCCACGGCTTCCACGCCGTATTCGGACACGGCCTTGTCGACCAGGCCCTTGTTGATGTCGGTCGCGAAGATCTTCGCGCCGCGCTCCTTGAGCAGCTTCACGAACTCCATGCCGACATGGCCCAGGCCCTGCACGGCGTAGGAGTACTTGCCGACTTCCTCGTCGCCGAAGCGCTTGTTGAGCGTGGCCATCAGGCCCTGCAGCGTGCCGTACGCGGTGAACGGCGACGGGTCGCCCGAACCGCCATGCACCTGGTGCACGCCGGTGACGTATTCGGTTTCGCGGTACACGTATTCCATGTCGTTGACGTCGATCCCGACGTCTTCGGCGGTGATGTAGCGACCGCCCAGCGATTCGACGAACTGGCCGAACGCGCGGAACAGCGCCTCGGACTTGTCGGCGGCCGGATCGCCGATGATCACCGCCTTGCCGCCGCCGATGTTCAGGCCGGCGACCGCGTTCTTGTAGGTCATGCCGCGCGAGAGGCGGAGCACGTCGTTGAGCGCGTCCTGTTCGGTCTTGTACGGCCACATGCGCGTACCGCCGAGGGCCGGACCGAGCACGGTGTTGTGGATCGCGATGATGGCCTTCAGGCCCGCGTCCTTGTTGTGGCAAAACACGACCTGCTCGTGGCCGAAGGTGTCCAGCGTTTCGAAAATCATCGGGTGCTCCGCGTTGGCGCGAGGAGTTGCGCGTCGCGCTTTACGCCAACTGTGATGGGTAAGTCGTTGAATCGAAATGGAATCGCGTCTGCAACTCTGGTCGTGGACCCGCTGCAGGCGCGACAGTCTAATCCAATCGGCCGGGAGGGACAGGCATGCCGGTGGACGGCCTCGCGCGACACCCCGTTCAGAAACGCCGGTACGGTCCTTGGCGCAGCCATAGCGTCGCGAGCCACTTCACGCCGCGTTCCACCGGAAGGCCGGCGTGCAGCGAATCCGGGTCGGGCGTGCCGTCGGCGTGAAGGTTCTCGAACACCACCGCGCGTCCCGGGCGCGGCTGTACCTGCAATCCGGCGACGGGGAATTCGGTCTGGCCGCCGGCCTCGACCTCGTTGAGGTACACGCAGATCGTGCGCATGCGGTTGCCCGCGTCGGGCCGGTCGCGTTCGATCGAGCTGGGCGGCCGGTAATCGCGATGCGGACGGTATTCCTGCCCCGGTTCGTAGCGAAGCACCACCAGATGTTCGGCGTGGTCCAGCGGCACGCCGGCCGCGCTCGCCATGCGCAGCTGCACGCAGCGCAGCGCGAGGTCCTCGAGGATCGCGTCGAAGGCCGCGTCGCTGCTGGTGCGGATTTCCTGCTCCACCGGCAGCCCGGTCTCGGGATCGACCGTGCGCGACCGCTGCAGGTGCACTTCGGCGTTCGCGACGAGCAGGCGGCATTCCTCCGCGCTGAGCAGGCCGTCGACCGTCATCACCCGTGGGTGCGTGGATTGCAGGTGCAGGTCCGTCGGCCGCAGCACGTCTTCCAGCGAGAGCACGCCCGGCGCGGACGCATCGGGCGCGTAGTCCGGCACCACGATGTCCGGCAGCGCGCCGACGCCGATGGCCTGCAACTGGCTGCGCAGTTCGGCGGCGGCCTCCGGTTGCGGCCGGTCGCCTTCGCCGCGCGTGAGGCGTTCCAGCAACAGGCGCGCGGCGATCACGTCGCCCAATCCGGCGCCGCGTTCGAGCAGTTGCAGGCAACGCAGCTGATCGGCCGCGTCTGCCTTGCGTCCGAAGTGCAGCGCGGCGGCGCGAAGCGCGGGCGGGTAGTCTGCGCGCACGGCACGCAGCACGCGTTCGTTGATGCGCCCGTCGCGCGGAAGCGTGCGCCCGCCCAGCGACATCAGCGCGAGGAAATAGGATGCGATCGGACTGCCTGCCGCTTCGGCGCGCAGCAGCCATTCCGCGGCGCGCGCCGGCTCGGCGTCGCAGCCCACGCCGTACATCAGCATGCGGGCGTACTCGATCTGCGCGTTCGCCAGGCCCGCTTCGGCGGCGCGACGGTGCAGCGTGAACGCCTCGTCCAGTTCGTGCCGAAGCACCAGCGCCGACGCGAGCTGGTACAGCGCCTGGGGCGAGCCGTCGTGGGCGCGGCGGCGAAGGTCGAGCAGGGCAGCGTCTTCGTTCATGGCGACTCGCGTGATCGGACGGCGAGTGTAGCCACAAAGCACGCGCGGCTTTGCCGAAACGGGTGGTTGCTGGATTCTCACGGCGGTTCCCCAAGGCCGATGCATCGAACGAGCAGCGCATCTGAAGGCGGCCATGCTTGCCGGGACGATGGCCCTCTCCTCCTGGGAGAGGGGTTGCGGTGAGGGGCGGGGGCACGCGACCGCGCTCACCTTCGCGATTCCCCACCTCGACGCATCTTGAAGATCAAGATGGATTCCAGCTTCCGCTGGAATGACGGAATGACGGGAAGGAGGGAAGGACGGGAACGAGGGAACGAGGGAACGACGGAACGCCGCACCTAAGCCCCTCTCCCCCCGGGAGAGGGGTTGAGGTGAGGGTCGGGACATGCGACCACGCTCGCGCTCGCGATGCCTCCGCCTCGACGCATCCCGAAGATCAAGATGGATTCCAGCTTCCGCTGGAATGACGAAGTGGGGGGCGACGGAATGACGGGCACGACGGGAATGGGGGGAATGGCCGGGAGCGCCGCACTAAGCCCCTCTCCCCCCGGGAGAGGGGTTGGGGTGAGGGCCGGGGCACGCGACCACGCTCGCGCTCGCGATGCCCCCACCTCGACGCGTCTCGAAGATCAAGATGGATTCCAGCTTCCGCTGGAATGACGGAATGGCGGGAATGACAGGAACCAGGGAACCAGGGAACCAGGGAACGACGCACTAAGCCCCTATCCCTCCGGGAGAGGGGTTGGGGTGAGGGCCGGGACACGCGACCACGCTCGCGCTCGCGATGCCCCCACCTCGACGCATCTCGAAGGCCAAGATGATTCCAGCTTCCGCTGGAATGACGAAACGGCGGGAATGGCGGGAACGAGGGAACGAGGGAACGAGGGAACGAGGGAACGAGGGAACGAGGGAACGAGGGAACGAGGGAAACGACGGGAGCGTCGCCTAAGCCCCTCTCCCCGACTCCCCGCTTCCGCGCCGCACAACGGGCCCCTAATCCCCCTCGGGCTACAATACGGATTCGATCGTTTCCGTATCTGAGCGCAATGAGCACCCCCGCCAGCAACCTGCCCGACACCGCCCCCGAGACCACGCCGCTGCGGTTCGTCACCGCCGCCAGCCTGTTCGACGGGCACGACGCCGCCATCAACATCATGCGGCGCCTGATCCAGGGGCAGGGGGCGGAAGTCATCCACCTCGGCCACAACCGTTCGGTGGAGGACGTCGTCCGCGCCGCGCTGCAGGAGGACGCCGACGGCATCGCGCTGTCGTCCTACCAGGGCGGCCATGTCGAGTACTTCAAGTACATGGTCGACATGCTGAAGGAACGCGGCGCCGGCCACATCCGCGTCTTCGGCGGCGGTGGCGGCACCATCACGCCGGAGGAAATCCGCGAACTGCAGGACTACGGCGTCGAGCGCATCTACCACCCCAACGACGGCATGCACATGGGGCTGGTGGCGATGATCGAGGACGTGGTGCGGCGTGCTTCGCATGCGCGGGACCAGGGGCCCGGGACCGGGGACCCGGGGAAAGCCGCGCATCGTCCTTCTCTTGATGACGAAATCGCGATCGGCCGCATGCTCTCGGCTATCGAAGAAGGCGTCTTTTCCGAACCCGAGCTCGATCACCTTCGCAAGCAGTGGAACCTCGCCGCAGGCACACGGGTCCCCAGCCCCGGGTCCCCGGTCCCGGCGATGCCCCCCGTCATCGGCATCACCGGCACCGGCGGCGCCGGCAAGTCCTCGGTCACCGATGAGCTGCTCAACCGGTTCCTCGCCAGCTTCCCGGAGATGCGCATCGCCGTGATCTCCGTCGACCCCACGCGTCGCCGCACCGGTGGCGCGCTGCTGGGCGACCGCATCCGCATGAACTCGCTGCGCAGCAAGCGCGTGTACATGCGTTCGATGGCCACGCGCCGCCAGCACGCCGCGACCAACACCGTGCTGAAGGATTGCATCGGGTTCCTCAAGGGCCTGGGCTACGACCTGGTCATCGTCGAAACCGCGGGCATCGGCCAGTCGGATTCGGAGATCGTCGATCTGGTCGACTTCCCGATGTACGTCATGACCAGCGACTTCGGCGCGCCGAGCCAGCTGGAGAAGATCGACATGCTCGACTTCGCCGAGCTCGTCGTGCTCAACAAGTTCGACAAGCGCGGCGCCGAAGACGCGCTGCGCGACGTGCGCAAGCAGTGGAAGCGCAACCGCGTCGCCTTCCAGACCAAGGACGAGGACATCCCGGTCTACCCGACCATCGCCAGCCAGTTCAACGACCCCGGCATCAGCTGGATGTTCGCGAACCTGTGCCGCCTGCTGCGCGAGAAGCTGCAGTTGCCGGCCGAAAAGTGGACGCCGGAGATCGACACCTCGCTGAAGGAACCGCGCGCCACCGTGCTCATTCCCGGCAGCCGCGTGCGTTACCTCGCGGAAATCGCCGAGCAGGGCCGCAACATCAACGCGCAGATCGAAACGCAGGCGGAGATCGCCGATCGCGCGCAGAGCTACTGGCAGTCGCTGAATGATCTTGGCGATGAAGCGCTGCCGGCCGCGCTGGATCTTTACAGCGGCGATGCCCTTGTAGGGCGGGTCGCGACCCGCCAGGAAGACGGAAGTGGCGCATCCGAAGGCCAGGGCGGTGGGTCACGACCCACCCTACAGATCGACAAGACCCTCCTCACGCTGCGCCAGCGCTACAACGACGCCGTGCAGTCGCTCACGTCCGAAGCGCTCAAGCTGCTGCGCGACTGGCCCGCGCGCCTGAAGTCCATCACCGACGACGTCAACGAATACCAGGTGCGCGACAAGACGATCCGCGTGGAGAACTATCGCGAATCGCTCAGCCACCAGAAGATCCCGAAGATCGCCGCGCCCACCTACAAGAGCTGGGGCGAACTGCTGACCTTCCTGCAGAAGGAAAACCTGCCGGGCTACTACCCGTACACCGGCGGCGTGTATCCGTACCGCCGCACCGGCGAGGATCCCATCCGCATGTTCGCCGGCGAAGGTACGCCGGAGCGCACCAACCGCCGCTTCCATTACCTGTCCGTCGGCCAGCCGGCCGCGCGCCTGTCCACCGCGTTCGACAGCGTCACGCTCTACGGCGAAGACCCCGCCGTGCGCCCGGACATCTTCGGCAAGATCGGCAACTCCGGCGTCAATATCGCCACGCTGGACGACATGAAGAAGCTGTATTCCGGCTTCGACCTGTGCGCGCCGAGCACCTCGGTGTCGATGACCATCAACGGCCCGGCGCCGATCATCCTGGCGATGTTCATGAACACCGCCATCGACCAGCAGGTCGAGAAGTACCTGCGCGCCGACGACGCGCGCTGGAACGAGGCGCACGACAGGATCGAAAAACTGTTCGAAGGCAAGAAGCGCCCCGAATACAGCGGCATGCTGCCCGAAGGCAACGACGGACTCGGCCTGGGCCTGCTGGGCGTGACCGGCGACCAGGTGGTCGATGCGGAAACCTACGCCAACATCAAGGCGCAGACGCTGGCCACCGTGCGCGGCACGGTGCAGGCCGACATCCTGAAAGAGGACCAGGCGCAGAACACCTGCATCTTCAGCACCGAGTTCGCCCTGCGCATGATGGGCGACATCCAGCAGTACTTCGTGGACAAGAACGTCCGCAACTTCTACTCGGTGTCCATCAGCGGTTACCACATCGCCGAAGCCGGCGCGAACCCGATCAGCCAACTCGCCTTCACCCTGAGCAACGGCTTCACCATCGTGGAGTACTACCTCGCGCGCGGCATGAAGATCGACGACTTCGCGCCCAACCTGTCGTTCTTCTTCAGCAACGGCATGGACCCGGAATACACCGTCATCGGCCGCGTCGCCCGCCGCATCTGGGCGCGCGCCATGCGCGAGCGCTATGGCGCCTCCGCGCGCAGCCAGATGATGAAGTACCACATCCAGACCAGCGGCCGCTCGCTGCACGCGCAGGAAATCCAGTTCAACGACATCCGCACCACGCTGCAGGCGCTGTATGCGCTGTTCGACAACTGCAACAGCCTGCACACCAACGCGTACGACGAAGCCATCACCACGCCGACCGAAGAAAGCGTGCGCCGCGCCGTCGCCATCCAGATGATCATCAACAAGGAACTGGGCCTCAACTTCAACGAGAACCCCTGGCAGGGCAGCTTCATCGTCGACAAGCTCACCGACATCGTCGAGGAAGCCGTCTACAAGGAATTCGAGGCCATCAGCGAACGCGGCGGCGTGCTGGGCGCCATGGACACCATGTACCAGCGCGGCAAGATCCAGGAAGAAAGCCTGTACTACGAGCACAAGAAGCACGACGGCAGCCTGCCGCTGATCGGCGTGAACACCTTCCTGCCCAAGGACCACGGCGGCGACATCGTCACCGAGATCGAACTGATCCGCTCCACCGAAAGCGAAAAGGGCCAGCAGATCGAGAACGTCGCCGGCTACCAGGGCAACCGCAACGGCTACGCGCCCGAAGGCTTGAAGGCCCTACAGGCCACGGCCCGCGAGCGCCGGAATGTGTTTGCCAGTCTGATGGAGGCCGTCAAGACACACAGCCTCGGTCAGATCAGTCACGCCCTGTACGACGTGGGTGGGGAGTATCGGCGGAATATGTGACTTGCCGGACATCAGAAGGCCCGCTTCGGCGGGCCTTCATTTTCTGTGCTTCCTGTCGATACACTCGGCGACGGTCCGTGGTCGAGGCAGTAGCAAATTCTGTCGCATCGAGGATCAAGTCAGGACGTTCTTAGCTATTTGAGGGGCATCGGATATGGGACTGCCACATCGCGTCATAACGCTTTACAACCACAAGGGCGGGGTCTCAAAGACAACGACAACATTCAATCTCGCGGGATTTCTTGCTAGAACTGGAAAGCGTGTGCTGATGATTGACGCGGATCCTCAGTGCAATCTTACGCAGATTGCTCTTGCATCAATCATCGACGAGCGCGATCGGGAGAGCGTCGAGAAGAATGAGGTGGTTGAGTTGCCTGGTACTTCGGTGCTTGATGCTCTGAACCAAAGAATTCGAGGCGATGTTGCGTTCATCGATATCGAGCAGATTCAACTTAATGAAGTTGATGAGAATCTACTTCTGCTTCGTGGATCAGTCGATCTGAGCTCAATTGAGGATGATTTGGCGGAGGCGCACGTTCAGCGAATGACTCAAAGAACGAACCTGATGCGCACCTATGTCGCAGTGGGTGACTTTGTCACCCGGCTTGCAGAGAAGTATCGATGCGACTACGTCTTTATTGACGTCGGTCCAAGTTCTGGAGCTCTTACCAGGGCGTTCTTCTTGGCGGCAGATCATTTCTTTGTTCCCGCAGCGCCCGATCGTTTCAACGTGCAAGCGGTTAGCACATTGTCTCGCATCGTCGAGCGTTGGATCGCTGAACACAGGCAGGCTGTACCATCGTACGCTGCCGTCGGGCTGCCAGTGAAGCATGGTGCCCCATCATTTCTAGGGCTGATCGTTCAAGCATTCAAGATCTACAAGGGGCAGCCGAAGCCGGCGTTCAAGCTTTGGCAAACAAGACTCCCAGTTGAAGTGAAGAATAAGCTTAGGCCGGTTCTCCGCAAGCGCGAAGAAGGCCTTTACCTCCCGGGTGGATTAAAAGAGGTTGCTGTTTCCATTCCAGATTTCGGACAGCTCGCACCTCTCATGCAAGAGGTAGGCAAAGCTGTTTTTGCTTTGAGTCAGGAGGATACGGCTCGCATCTCTGAGAGCGGGAAGCCTTGGGTAGGCAACAACTGGACGAACGCAGTCGAACGGATGGAATCCTATCGAAAGTGCTTTGAACAATTAGCGGATATTCTGAATACGGTGCGAAAGAAATGACGTCCGCTGTCTTTGAGCAGTCGTATGTCGCATTCCTCGATGTGCTCGGATTCTCAGAGATGGTCGATCGAGCTGTATCTCAGCCGGAGGCGGATGAGCTTAATCGGCTGTACAGATGTCATATCGCGGCGCGGAACTTGGCGGCGGCCGATCGCGAGCTCAGCATTATTCAGTTCTCGGATTCGGTAGTAATCAGTCGGCCGTACGATCCCTCTCAGTTTTCATCATTCATCAAGATGGTGGCGGACTATCAGCGCTTGTTGCTTTCGGAGCGGATCCTTTGTCGTGGAGGAGTGTCTCGTGGACCGCACTATGCTAAGGAAGCATTTGTGATGAGCGCAGGGCTTATAGACGCATATCTCCTGGAAAGTAGGCGCGCGCGTTACCCTCGGGTCATCGTTTCGGAGGATCTTCTCAAGCTGGTTGGATCGAAGTTCATCCGCAAGAGCCCGCTACTCCAAGAAGACGACGGCGTCGTCTTCGTTGACTTCCTTCGTGGTGGACGCTCGCGAGAGAAGCAGCGACTTGCCGACGCCGCGCGACAGTGCATCACGACCTGCAGGGAGCATGCGAGTTCGTCGGTTTTGGAGAAGGGTGTATGGCTTGCGGCGTATACGGATGCCGCGCTAGGCACCACTTTGAGTCTCGAACGCTTTGGTTCACCGGACTGGGCCTCCTTTGACATATGAAAGTGTCGCCCGTTTGAGTGTGTCGTTGGTTGAGCCGGCGTTGCCTCCGATGCGCAATTCGCTTCGCGTATTTGCCCTAGGATTTTACTACTTGCCTTCTATAGCCCGTAGGGCGCAATAACATTGCGCCGCTTCTCCATCGGAACGCGGCGCGAACCGCTCATCAATCATCAAACGGCATACTCGCAACCCGCGTCTCATCTGCCAGTCAGCCGGATAGATACCCTCAGCCACCAGACTGTAGAACGTCGAGTAGGGCCAATCCGCGATTCGCTGCACCAAGCCGTGCTTGAGCGGGTTGATATGCACGTAATCCATATGGGCGCGGTAGTCGGCTTCGTCGCGGATCAGGTGCTCCCAATAGCGGCGTTGCCAGATGCCACGCTCACCGCGACGGACACGCACCGCCGAGCGGTACTCGGCCTTCGGCAATCCTTTCGAGAAGCCGCCCTTGATCAACCGCCATCGTCTCGGGAAGTCGGTATCGCCGTGAGGAAGTTCGATCACGCAATGCAAGTGGTCGAGTAGAACGACCCAGCCGTGGATACGGAACGGATGCCGGGCCATCACGCCCGCCACAACACGACGTAGCAGGTCGATCTCGCGAACGAGCAGGTTGTTCCCGCGCCGATTCAATAGCGCCACGGTGAAGAACCAGGTGCCGCCCGGGCTCCATGCGCGGCGATAGTTGGACATGGTCGTTCCTCGACGATGTGGGACGGTGTTGTGAGGCGGTAGGGCGCGGTGCAATGCGCTTCGCTTATTGCACCCTACGATTCACTCTACGATTCACTCGAATCGGGCGGGCTGCGACTAAGGCGCATTGCCCACCCGCACTCGCCCCAACAAACTCGCCCTCAAGGAGAGTCGAAGCTCCTCAAGTAGCGGTAACCCGCCACCGAATCACAGGCGGGTTTCTTATGCCCCGATTCCTGGGCAGTGTCCGACGCAAGATGATCCGCGTCGGGAGGGCGGCTAATACAACACCTCGCAAGAGGGAATACGCCCGCCGACTACTTGCGGCTTCGAACCTCCCGACACCTTGCGCCGAATCCCCGGCGCAAGCCCGGCTGGTTTGCTGGAGACCCCGCATGAGCAAGGACACGCCTTCCATCCCCGCCGCCTTCCGCGGCTACCTGCTGCCCCGTTGCGCCCACGACTCGCTGATCCAGACCCGCGATCAGCTCCGCCTGCTGGCGCAGTTCACCGAAGCGCGCAGCGAATCGTCCGAGTACATCGTCATTCCGCCGGACGCGCTCTCCGAATTGTTCGAGCGCACGGCGTCGTATGTGGACGATGCGTTGTCGGTTGCCGTGCTGCACGGGGCGGATGCTGAGCCTGCGTGATGGGCTGACGTGAGTGTTACGAGCCTGGTTCCCGGCTTTGGCCGGGATGACGGTGGGGGTACGGCAGCAAAGCGGCGACGACGTCGGTAGGGAGGCGCATCAGCGACGCCGCGTTTGTAGCCCGGATAAGCGAAGCGCACCCGGGTTGACCTTCCCGCTAGCGTCAATCCTGAGTGCACTCGGGTGCGAGCTTCGCCCTTACTTGGGTTGCAAACTCTCGCTTGCCGAACGCACCGCATCTTATGTGGACGATCGGTTGTCCCTCGTCGTTCACGACGACCGCGATTTCGAAGACGCGTAAGCCACACCGGCCTACCTCCTTAGCGGCACTTGAAGTGCCGGCTTCTGGCCGCGTGATCAGCCGAGCGTTTGCGCAGGGAATTCCGTCGAAACGCCCGAAATGTACGTGTTCTGGTTTGCGCGATTCGCGACATCCGTCGAATGTCTTTGCCGTGCGAGCGAACTTGCGCGAGCTGCACGTCCCGCTACTGCTTGTGCGCCGCCGAAAGGTCGGCATTCCTAATCATTAGACAGATGGAGATGTCATGAAGCACCTGATCAGCTCGTTCCTCGCAATGTTCCAGGCTCCGGCTTCAGTCACGGCGGGTGGCCCGCAAGCAACTGCTTTCGAGTGCGTCTGCTTCGCTTGGTGATTCACATGGCGCCCTCTGGTTTTCAGAGGGCGCCCTTACCCAGGGATGAAGAAGTGAGCATGAACCAAGCAAGTGCGTTGGCGTTGTCGATCCTGGTGATCGCGACAGCGTTGCAGAGCGCAAGGGCCGAGGACGCCCTCGATACGCCAGCAGTGCGAACGTTGGATTCCGTAGCGGTGAACGGCGTCCGGCATCCCCAGGAGTTCGAGTACTCCGATGGCGTGCGACTCCTTGAGCGATTCGACCGCCTTGAACCCGCTCGGCGGGATGGCATTCGGCTGGCCTTTTATGCACGGCCGACACATGAAGGCGTTGATCTTAGTGGCTTGGAGTTGGAAGTGGTCGCCGGGGACGTTTCGTGGCCTGTCGAGCTTCTGAACGGAGGGCGCGTCGTCCTCCCCTCCATCCCAATGCAGGAAGTCAAGAACGCCAAGGTCATCGCCAACGTGCCGGAACATGCATTGTCGATCATGTACAAGGTCGACCTTGTGCCACCTGCGGAAGGGGCACTCACGTTGGGAGACTTGCGCGAGCGTGCGGCACGGGCGCGGGATGGATGGAAGGCGGTCTATGGCAAGGTTGCCGCGATGACGGTGCCCGTCTTTACGTGCGCTGAGTTCGAGTTCACTGCGTCACGTGCGATTACGGTGATGCTGTCGGACAACTCGCGTTGGTCTTCAAAGTCGGCCTTGAAGGTGCAGGTGCCGTTGGACTTGCCTGGCGCCACGTCTGGCGCGGAAATCGACTTTGATCGCGATTCCCTCGTGCGTATTGGCGGCTGCAAATGGAAAGGACGCGAGTGAGCGTGTTGTCTGCGCCAGAGTTCAGCGGGTGGATGCCGTGGGCGATGAAGCGATGGCCGCATTTGACGAGGAGATGGGTTCAACATCGAGCGTACTGCACGCAGGCGCCCTGGCGAGCTGTGTATCTTCAGCGCTCGCGCGAGGCGATGGTGCTTGCTGGAATACACAGCCGGGCGGTCGAGGTCTCCGTATCCAGGCTCCCATCGCAGTTCATCGCTGACGTGGCGCTTCTGCGTCACGCGTCCGACCGGACTGTGCGCTCGCTGCCGATACGGCTTGCGGGAAGTCCAATCGAAAGTATTGCGCAGGCTCGGCTGCACGGCCGAGGCGTGATCCTGGGGTGTTCCAACTTCGGTTGCTTTTACCACGCGCTACTGGCTTCTGGAGGGGTTTTTGGTGATGTGCTGGTTGTAATCGGCGGCCCCGTCCCGCGTGGAGAGCAGGCGCTCAGGGAGAGGATCGAAGCGATTAGTGGGGCGCGCATCCGACTTGTACGGGCCGACCGGCATTCGGGCATCACTGTCGCGCGGCAGCTTGCTGCCGGCGGTGTAGTCGCGACGATGCTTGACACGTATCTGCCGGCAACCGATCGCCTGGTGGCGCCGTTCCTCGGGCGTCCCGCTGCCTCACCTGCCGGCATCTACCGATTGGCTAGTCGATACGGTGCGACGACGATCCCTGTGTTCTGCCTTCGGAGGAGGGGCTTTACGGAGATCGAACTTGGTCCTTTGATTCCCGGTGCTGGCCTGGAGCCCGCGGAGATTGCTGCCAAGGTAAATCTCCGTGTAGGCGAGAAGATTCTTGAAGAGCCAGGGCAGTGGATGATGTGGCACAAGCTTGAAGAACGCTGGGCGCATGGCGCGTCGACCGACTCCGGTACCGCAGCTCGATCGGTGAAGTGTCCAGGCGACATTGCGCTCGGCGCCGCATAACCCATTGGTGCGCAGGCATGTAGTGAGGAGAGATTTCGTTTCGGTCGTTCGCTGGCCGAGGAAGGCCTGGCCCCGGCTTTCGCCGGGATGACAGGCAAGAAGGGGAGGCGACGGCGACGGTAAGGTGGAGGCAGCGCACCTGGGTGCGGGCTTCGTCCTTACCCGGGCCACAACGTGCCCCCCGTGACTATCGACATTCCCGCGCGGCCGGCACGCCGCTCTAGAGTGGCCCCGTTTGGATCAGAAGGACGCCAGGCGAGGGGCAGGGCGTTGGACGGTCCGCCCGCCCTGCATGGAGACGTGTCGATGACCACCCGCCGTGACCTGCTCAAGTTCAGCGCGCTCGCCGCTGCCGCCGCGGCGCTTCCGTCGCTTGCATTCGCCGATGAAAAGACGAAGCCAATCGGCAAGGCGAAGAAGCCGCTCGACATCCTCATCCTCGGCGGCACGGGGTTCACCGGACCGTTCCAGGTGAATTACGCGCTGGCGCGCGGGCACAAGGTCACGCTGTTCAATCGCGGCAAGCGGCCTTCGCCGGAATGGCCGGGCGAGGTGGAGCAACTGTCCGGCGATCGCAACACGGGCGATCTCAAGTCGCTGCAGGGCCGCAAGTGGGACGTGTGCATCGACAACCCCACCAGCCTGCCGTTCTGGGTGCGCGATGCCGGCAAGGTGCTGGCCGGCAACGTCGGGCATTACCTCTTCATCTCGACCATTTCGGTGTATGCCGACGGCAGCAAGCCGGGCATCGACGAAAACGCGCCGGTGGCCGTCTACAAGGGCAAGGACGCGATGGCCGAGACGCAGGAATCGCTGCGCGCCGACATCGAGAACCTCTACGGCCCGCTCAAGGCGCTGAGCGAAGCCGAGGCGCGCAAGCAGTTCGGCGAGCGCGTGACCATCGTGCGTCCGGGCTACATCGTCGGCCCGCGCGACGAGACCGACCGCTTCACCTATTGGCCGCATCGCGTCGCGCAGGGCGGCGAAATGCTGGTGCCGGGCGACGGCGCCGATCCGGTGCAGGTCATCGACGGCCGCGACCTGGGCGAGTGGATGATCCGGCTGGCGGAGCAGGGCACCACGGGCACGTTCAACGCCGTCGGTCCCGCGAAGCCGCTGACCATGGACGAGATGCTGCGCGCGTGCGAGCGCGGCACGGGCGGCAAGCCGACGTACACGCACGTCACGCCGCAGTTCCTCGAAGAACACAACGTCGCCGAGCTGCCCATCTGGGTGTCGCGCAAGAGCGGCGAGTTCGCCGGCTACGGTGCGGTGAGCAACGCGCGCGCGATCCAGGCCGGGCTCACCTATCGCCCGCTCGACACCACCGTGAAGGACCTGATGGCGTGGTTCCGCAGCCAGCCCGCCGAACGGCAGGCGCAGCTGCGTGCCGGCATCACCCGCGAGAAGGAAGCGGAGCTGCTCAAGGCGTGGCACGCGCGGCAGGGCGCGTAACCGTCGGTAGCTCCACCGGCCCCGGATGCGCGCGCAACGCATCCGGGGCCGCGCTCCCGTAAGATCGCCCACGACAGGCGTTCCGCAGGGGGGCGGGATGAACGGACTCAAGCGCGTCAAGCAACGCCGCACCGACGCCCTGGCGCGCGTCGGCTGGGATCGACTGGAAGCGCTGCTCGCGGCGTACTACCGCAGCGAAGGCTACGACGTCGAACACGTCGGCACCGGCGCCACCGGTGCGAAGACCGACGGCGGCATCGACCTGAAACTGCGCCGCGGCGAGCAATTCGTCATCGTGCAGTGCAAGCACTGGAACGCGATGAAGGTGCCGCACAACGCGGTGCACGAACTGCTGGGCCTGATGGTCAACCACGGCGCGAGCGGCGCCATCCTCGCGACCAGCGGCGAGTTCACCAAGGCGGCCATCGAAGCCGCGCAGAAGCTGGGCCACGTGCAGCTCATCGACGGCGACGAACTGCGGATGATGCTGGGCCCGATTCGCGAACCCGCACCGGCGTTCGATTCGGTGCGCATGGGCATGCGCGACGGGGTTCCCGCGGCCGTGGCGCGGCGCATCGGCGAGCGGTTGCTGTCGGCGGCGGAGGATCGCATCCGGTACGGGAGCGGGCGTGCCGCGCGCAAGCCAGGTCGCAGCCTCGCCGTCGTGTTCGCGGTGAAGCTGGGCGCCGCGCTGCTCTTCCTCGTGTTCGTGCTGCTGATGGCGCAGATCATGGTGCGCACGATCCAGGGCCTCGTTGCGCCCGCGGCGCGACCGGCGGCCGCAGCGACCGTTCCGCTTTCGCCGATCGCGTCCCCTGTCGAAACCGCGGCACCGCTCGCCCGAGCCGATCCGTGCCGCGAGATCGTCGATGTCGCGTCCGGCTCGTACATCGACCGGTGTGGCGCGTCGGCGCCGCCGCGCGAGCCGGCCCACGATGCGCGCGAGCAGCGCCGGGCTGAAGACGCGATGCGCGTCATCGCCGAATCCACGCCGGAACTCTGAAAGCGCACGATCCCACGACCACGCAGGGGGCGAGATGGACGGTGCAGGACTGGAAGTGCAGGGCGCCACGACGACGCAGGTAGCACCGGTCGACGTTCCGCCGGACCTGTGGCGGCAGTACACGTACCTGGGCGACAAGTGCGACGGCTATTCGCGCAGCTCGTTCGAAGACTTCGGGCTGCTGTTCTCGACCGGCGCGATGGCGGCCTGGGTGCCGGTGTCGGCGCAATTTCCGGCCGACACGCTGGGCCGATGGGCGCCACTGACGGGCTTCGTCGCGATCCTGTTCTTCATCGCCCTCGTCGGGACGCGCACGCTCGCCAAGCAGGCGCTGGTGCAGTACTACCTCGCCAACCTGGCGCGTGTCGAAGCGAGCATCGCCGCGCGATTACCGGCGAACGACGCCGATGCTTTCGCCTTCGCACGACGCTGGCCGCAGTGGCAGGCGACGCATTACGAGCCGCTGATGCAGCGATTCCTGCTGCTGTTCGCGCTGTTCCTGGCGGTCGTGCCGACTGCGGCCCTGTGGCTGGGATCGGGCGGCGCGCAGGCCGCCATCTACGTCGGCTGCTTCCTCGTGGTGGGCGGCATCTACCTCTCCGCCGCGGGCAGACTGCGCGGTGCGGCGATGGACGGCGTCTGATGGGTCGGGTCAACGCACGCGCCGTCGGTATTCGCCTCGGCCGCCGCCTCGTGCGGACCTCCCGATCCCGCCGCGCGTAACGGCGCAGGCACCTGCGATGCCGGTGTGCAGCTCGGCCCGCGGGTGCGCTCCGGAACGCGCACGCGAGTCGGTGCAGGGGTATCGCGCTTCGTCGAACGGTAGTAATGCTGCAGGGCGGCGCGCCGCACCTCCGGTGGTGCGAACGCCAGCGTGCAGTCTGCGCGTGCTCCCGCGCCCGGAACCAGCGCGAGCACGAGCAAGGCGCGGGAGATCGCTTTCATCGGCGGCGCATCGTGAGTGACCGGCCGCCAGCGTTGCAGGTCCGCGGCGGCGCCTCTATCCGGATCGTGCTTCGATCGCGCCATCCCACAAAGGCGTCGCATCGCGAATAATCCGGGTCCGGCACACGTTCCCTGCGTTCCCATGACCATCGTCCTCACCGAATTCGCCCGCCCCCGCCTGTTCCCGCGCGAACCGCGCCGCAACACGATCCAGGACTGCACGCCGGAACAGTTCGAGCGCCATCTCAACGAGGTACCGCCGCTGGAGGTGCTCGACGGCTACGCGCCGTTCTGCAAGCTGCACGTGCATCGCAACTGGACGTCGACCAGGTGCCTCGCGGTGCCGATCACCGACGAGAACCGCCATCTGCTGCGCAGCGACTACGACGCCCGCACGCGCGACGAACTGCCGGTGCTGGTGCGCTGGTTCGAAGGGCTGGAGCCGCCCGTGGCGAACTACCTCATCGTCATCCTCTACAGCCGCGAGCAGCTGGCGAAGGAGGGCACCGACATCGACGCCGACTGGGGCGTGGTCGGCTGCATGTACACCGCCGAACCCGTCGAGACGCCGATGGCGCCGATCACGATCATGCGCAACGCGTTGGGCGTGGAGGAAGGCGGCTCCGGCGTGCCGCTCGATCGCGAGGCGTACCTGCGCAGCGTGGCGTTCTGGCGCACGCATGCGAACTGGCGCGGCTGAGATCCCGCGTTCGTGGCCGCGCAGGCGAGGCGCACCCGGAGCCGGCACCTGCGCCGTGCCCGGTTTGGTCTCCAGCGCGGCGCCCGATCCCCGCAACGCGACGATCGTCACGCCTCGGGACATCCGCGTCCGCGCTTTACGCCAGGCTTACCGGCCCTTCACTCCTGCGACCGGGCGCGACGCTTCGAATGCCCGCGTTCACCCCAACGAAGGAGACGACGATGAGGAAGCAAGCCGGCATCACGATGGCGCTCGCGCTGTTTGCATCGGGCGCGGTTTCGGCCGCGATCACGCACGTGACCGGGTCCGGCATCAGCTACGACCCGGGCATCGCCCTGGAGGACGCGCGGGCCGACGCGATCGCCAAGTGCACGGGCCAGGGCGGCGAACCCATCGCCGAGGTCTACCAGCACGTCACGCGCGCGAACCAGTGGATCGCCAGTTCCGTCTGGTCGTGCGAGGTACCCGACGCGCCGTGACGGCGTTCGTGGGACGAAGGAAAGGCCCGCGCCTGCGGGCCTTTCTGCTACGCGCGGCGCGGCGGCCGCGTCGCGGCGGATGCTAGAGTCCGCCCTTCCTCCCACGCCCTCGAGCCGCACCATGAACGACACCGCCCCGTACCCCATCGGCACGCCCGGAACGCCTTGGGGCGCGGCGGAGAAGGCGCAGTGGCTGGCATCGCAGGTGCGCCGTCGCAGCTACGCGGACGACGTGGTCGCGGCCATCGAACCGCTGCGCGCGAACTTCGACGTGATCGAGTACGGCACGCTGCAGTACGCCGACGAGCGCTACCCGCTGCTGGCGATCCGCAGCCGCGACTGGGACGACGAGCTGCCCGTCGCGCTCGTCACCGGCGGCGTGCACGGCTACGAAACCA
This sequence comes from Lysobacter arvi, assembly GCA_031216755.1. GTDB lineage: Bacteria > Pseudomonadota > Gammaproteobacteria > Xanthomonadales > Xanthomonadaceae > Lysobacter_J > Lysobacter_J arvi. The sequence goes on from JARUHG010000001.1 coordinate 228,904, forward strand.
GCGGCGTGCATGGCGCGCTGCAGTTCGTGCGCGAGCACGCGGCCGATTTCGCCGGACGCGTGAACCTGCTGGTCGCCCCGTGCGTCAGTCCCTGGGCGTACGAACGCATCCATCGCTGGAACGCGGACGCGATCGATCCCAACCGTTCCTTCCGCGACGACAGCCCCGCGCAGGAGTCGGCCGCGCTGATGCAGCTGGTCGCGCCGGTGCGCGACCGCGTGCTGCTGCACATCGACCTGCACGAAACCACCGACACCGACGAATCCGAATTCCGCCCCGCGCTCGCCGCGCGCGACGGCAAGCCGTTCGAACCCGACGGCATTCCGGACGGCTTCTACCTGGTCGACGACAGCGAGCTTCCGCAGCCGGCGTTCCAGCAGGCGGTGATCGATGCCGTCGCGAAGGTCACGCACATCGCGCCGGCCGACGCGCAGGGCCGCATCATCGGCTCGCCCGTGGTCGCGCCGGGCGTGATCCGGTATCCGCTGCGCAAGCTCGGCCTGTGCGCGGGCATCACCGACGCGCGCTACAAGACCACCACCGAGGTGTACCCCGACAGCCCGCGCGCCACGCCCGAGCAGTGCAATCGCGCGCAGGCCACCGCCGTGTGCGCCGCGCTGGAGTACGCGCTCGCGCACCCGTAACCGCCCCATCGCTGCATCGCGTGACCGGACGATTCCTTTCGAGACGCCACCATGCCCAACCCGCATCGCCGCAAGTTCCTCGCCGAAACCGCCATCGCGCTGGCGGCCGCGCCGTTCATCAGCACCGGCGCGACGCGTGAGAAGTCCCGGCAGGCGCGAAAACTCGGCGTCGCGATCTGCGGGCTCGGGCGCCTGAGCGAAAACCAGATCGCGCCCGCGTTGCAGAAGACGACGCACTGCCGGCTCGCCGGCATCGTCACCGGCACGCCGGCGAAGGCCGCGGCGTGGCAGGCGAAGTACGGCATTCCCGACCGCAGCGTGTATTCGTACGACACCATGCATCGCATGGCCGACAACCCGGACATCGACATCGTCTACGTCGTCACGCCCAACGCGCTGCACGCACCGCACACCATCGCCGCGGCGCAGGCGGGCAAGCACGTGTTCTGCGAGAAGCCGCTGGAGATCTCGGTCGAGCGCTGCCAGTCGATGATCGACGCGTGCCGCAAGGCGGGCCGCCTGCTCGGCACCGCGTACCGCTGCCAGTACGACCCGCATCACCTGGAATGCATCCGCCTCGTGCGCGAGGAGGTGTTCGGCAAGCCGACGATCGTGCAGGCGGGCTTCGCGATCGACGTCGGCGAACCGACGCAGTGGCGGCTCAAGCGCGAACTCGCCGGCGGCGGCGCGCTGATGGACGTGGGCATCTACGCCCTGCAGGCCACGCGCTACCTCACCGGCGAGGAGCCCGTGCTCGTGTCGGCGATCGAAACCAGGACCGACCCGGTGAAGTTCGCGCAGGTCGACGAAACCATGGTGTGGACGACCAAATTCCCCAGCGGCGTCGTCGCGTACTGCAGCACCAGCTACAAGGCGGGGCGCATCCAGAACCTGCGCGTGAACGCCGAGCGCGGCTGGTTCGAACTGGACCCGGCGTTCTTCTACGACGGCAACCACGGCCGTCGCAGCGACGGCAAGGAAATCCGGTTCCCCGAGATCGACCTGTTCGCCGCGGAGATGGACGACTTCGCGCGCTGCATCCTGGAAAACCGCCCGACGAAAGTGCCGGGCGAGGAAGGCCTGCGCGACGTGCGCATCATGCAGGCGATCTACGAGTCGGCACGCACGGGGCGGGCGGTGGCGCTGGGCTAGGTCGCCTCAGCCCGGTTCGCCGTCGCTGTCGTCGTCTTCGTCGTCGTCTTCGTCCTCGCCGCGCCACCAGGTGCGATCCTGCGACCGCGCCGGGCGCTCGAGGCGGGGCGTCTCGATGCCGTCGACGTGGCGTCCCGGACCGCGGGACGCCCATTGCGTGAGCAGCCGGACCGCCGCCGCCTTGCCCTGCGCGCCGATGCCGAGGTTCCGCTCGATCGCCCAGTCGTCCGGCGGGGCCGCGTCATGGTGCGCATGCGGGCTGCCGTAGCTGCATCGAAGGCAGTAGTGCACTACCGATCGCGTCCAGTCCTCCACGTAGCCGATGCCGGGCAACGTGGCATCGGTCAAGTCGTCGAGATCTTCAGGCGAGTCGCAGCGCACGAAGGCGACGTACGTGTCGAAGTCCGACTCGGCCAGCGTGTCGAGCACGTTGAAGACCGGCGCCGTCCGGTCCCCGTCGCCGGTGCGGCGGCGGCCGGTCGGCGCGCCGTCGTGGAGGACGATGTCGAACAACCGGTGTCCGCTTTCGGGCAGCGGGACGTTGAGCAGGCGCGCGCGGACCGGATCGATGCGCCGGGCCCATACGGTTTCGCCGCCGTGCCACGGATTTAATCGGATGCTCGCCAGGCCGAAGTCGCCTTCGATGGGTCCGCTGCCGGGCGGAATGCGGATTCCGCAGCGTTCCCATTGGCGGCGGGCTTCGTCCCAGTCGCCCAGGCCGGTGGCCGCGATCGCCGCGTTCCACGCCATGCTCTGCTCGAATTCGCCGTTCAACGCGATGGCGCGAAGGTTGTGCTGCAGGCTCTGCGACCACTCGCCCAGGTATTTGTGCGCGAGGCCCTTCATGTAATGCAGGTGGATGGCGTCGGGTTTGCGCGCCAGTGCGTCGCCGAACAGCGCCGCCGCATGCGTCAGCCTGCCCGTGTCGAAGGTGTCGTATGCGCGGGCTTCCAGCGCCTGGAATTCGTCGTCGAGGGCGGATGTCGTCATGGCCGGAGGATAGCGCGGGGTTGTATCGTCTGGCTTCCCCGCACGAGACGCCCGCATGCTCCGCCAACGCCTGGCCGCCGCTGTCATCGCCCTGTCGGCCTTCACCGCACCGGCCTTCGCCGCGCCTCCCATCATCGGCGCCTATTACCCCGGCGGAAACGCCGCGCGCTATCCGGTCGCGGAGATTCCCGCGGACACCGTCACCCACCTGTTCTACGCCTTCGCGCGCATCGAAGAAGGGCGTTGCGTGATCGAGCAGGACGCGCCCGCGCGTTTCAGGGAACTGGCCGAGCTGAAGACGAAACATCCGGCGCTGCGCACGATCGTCTCCATCGGCGGCTGGGAAGCCGGCGGCTTCTCCGACGCGGCGCTGACCGAGGAGAGCCGCGAACGCTTCGTGTCCTCGTGCGTGGCGATGTTCTTCGACACGCATCGCGGCAGCTTCGACGGCGTGGACCTCGACTGGGAATTCCCGGTGTATGGCGGCCCGAAGGAGATCACCGCGCGGCCGGAAGACCGCGAGAACGCCACGCGGCTGGCGAAGGAATTCCGCCGCCAGCTGGATGCGAAAGCGAAGCAGCGCGGGCAGTCGTACCTGCTCACCGCGGCGTTGCCCGCCGGCCGCATGCAGTCGGCCGGCCCGTACGACCCGGCGAAGAGCTACGACCTGAAGGCCCTCGGCGAACTCCTCGATTTCGTCAACCTGATGACCTACGACATGGGCACTGCGTTCTCCACCGTGTCCACCTTCAATGCGCCGCTGCGCGAAGTGCCGCAGGATCCGCTGCCGCCCGAACTGCGCCGCGCCAACAACGTCGAAGGCGCGGTGGACTTCTACCTGCGCCACGGCGTGCCGGCCGACAAGCTGGTGCTTGGCGTCCCGTTCTACGGCCGCGGTTTCCGCGTGAAGAGCGCGCAGAACCACGGGCTCTACCAGCCGTACACCGAACCGTACGCGGCTGGCGACTGGCGCGAGATCGAGTCGAAACTGCTGAAGGATCCGAAGTGGACGCAGCACTGGCACGACGTCGCGCAGACGCCGTACCTGTTCAACGCGGCCGAGCGCGTGTTCGTCAGCTACGAGGATCCGAAGTCGATCGCGCTGCGTTCGCAGTTGGCGAAGGCGCGCGGGCTGCGCGGTGTCTTCATGTGGGAGCTGACCGGCGACGACGATCAGCGCAGCCTGTTGAAGGCGATGGTGGCGCCGTTCGAAGCGCGCGCTGCCGGCCCGGCGCGGTGAATCGCGTGTGAAGCCGCACGCGCGCGGACGGGCGCACAATGGCGACCCCGCGCGCGAGGCGGCCCCCATGCCACATCCCACCGATGACACGGCGACCTTGCAGGCATTGCTCGATCGCCTGGTGAAGTTCCGCCTGCCGCGTGCGATGGCGCTCAAGCAGCGTGTCGACGCCGGCGAGCGCATGAGCGATGCGGACATCGCCTTCATGAAGGAAGCACTGGAGGACGCGCAGGACGGGCAGCATTTCGTCGCGCGCAATCCGGAATTCCACGCGCTGGGCGCGCAGCTCGTGCAGCTCTACGAAGAGATCGTGGAGAAGGCGACGGAGAACGAGAAGAAGGCCGCGGACGGCGGCTGATCCGCCGCCCGCACGAGGTGCATCGCGCTATCTGGCCGGCGCGCGCGGCAGCGACGCGAGCGTCTGCTTGGCCACGGCGTCGAGGTCCAGCCGGCCCGCGTCCTTCGCCTTCATCGAACCGCGGTAGAGCGCGCGCCACAGCACGCGGATGTCCGAGGGCTGGATCACTTCGACCTGCAATCCGCCCTCGACCGTCTCCACGGTGTGCACCTTGAACGTCGGGATGCCCTCGGCGCCCTTGGACAGGATCTGGGAGCAGCCGTACGGGCCGCATTCCACCGCGCTTTCGGGCACCACGCCGCCCTGCTGCATGCGCTCGGTGACGCTGGTTTCCTCCACGTTCTGCACGCCGACGCGGTAGGCGATGGCGAGGTCGGCGTTGCGGACGTCGTCCACGCGGCGATAGCCCTTCGCCTGCAGGGCCTTGTCGAGCGACGCCTGCAGGCGCGTGCGGAAGGCGGGGTCCTGGGCGCGCTGGTCGAGTTCGGCCTGCAGTCGCGCCGGCATCGGCACCCAGGCGTAGGTCGGTCCGGGCAGCGACGTGGCGCCGCGGGTCACTTCGACCTGCGCCACGGGCTGTTTGCGCGATTGCGCGTGGGCGGCGGGCATCAGCGTGGCGAGCAGCGTGCAGCAAACGAGCGCGAAGGCATGCGTCCTCATGGTGCGTCCCCGACCTGAAGGTGGCGACACTGTGGTGCGGGCCGCATTAGGGCGGCGTGAGGCGGGCGGCCCAGGGTGGGGCCGATGCGTCAGAACCGGACGGGCGGCAGGACGTTGCCCGGGAAGCGCAGCGGACCCTCTCGTCATTCCAGCGAACGCTGGAATCCATCTTGATCTGCTGCCTGGCAATGATGGCGAAGACGCAACACTGTAGCGCTTTACGGCAACGCCCGTTCGCCGTGCCCGCTCCGTTGCCCCTCACCCCAACCCCTCTCCCGGTGGGAGAGGGGCTCTGAGCCGTCATCCTTCAACTGCTGCAAGGGGCTTGAAACACCGTCATCCCCGCGAAGGCGGGGATCGAGGCGGATGAGCTGTCCGCACCTCTCGTCATTCCAGCGAACGCTGGAACCCATGGTGATCTTCGCCGCTGCCTGCAACGAGGGCGAAGACGCAACACCGTAGCGCTTTGCGGCAACGCCCGTTCGCCGTGTCCGCTCCGTTGCCCCTCACCCCAACCCCTCTCCCGGTGGGAGAGGGGCTTTGGGCCGCCATCCTCTCGATCGCTGCCGGGCGCTTGAAACCGCGAGGCGAGCAGTTCCAGGCCGCGGTGCAGCCGCGTTGCTTACTTCTTCTCCAGCGCCGCCACCGCGTCCAGCGTTTCCTTCACGTGCTTCTGCGGATTGAGGTCCGAGTAGGCGTGGGCGATCGTCCCGTTGGGTGCGATCACGTAGGACGTGCGGTCCGACCACTCCGGCTTCTTGGCGAGGATCGCGTCGTACTGCCTGGCGATCTTCGCGCCGCCGTCCGCGGCGACGGGGAACTTGCCGCCGCAATGTTCGGTGGACTTGGAGAATGCCGCGAGCTGGTCGGTGTTGCCGGCGGTGATGCCGATGACGGTCGCCTTCTCGGCCTTGAACTTGTCGATCGCCTCGGAGAACAGATGCGCCTCCAGGTTGCAGCCCGGGGTGAAGGCGGCGGGGAAGAAATAGACCACGACCGGGCCTTTCTTCAGCGCCTCGGAGAGCTTGAAGGTGAACGGCTCGCCGGCGAGGTAGGCCGGGGCGCTGAAGTCGGGCGCCTTCGCGCCGGCCTTCAGGGCGGCCACGGCCGGCGCGGCCAGCGCGACGGTGACGACGAGGCCGGCGACGGCCTGCTTCAAGAGTTGCTTCATGACGCGCTCCAGTGTGGACGGGTGTCCATACGATACGGGTTCGGTGCCGGTGCGATGGCGGGTGCCGGTCACGCGGTCTCGCGCAACGGCGCCTGGCGGGCGCGCTTAACCGCGTACATCGCGGCGTCCGCGCGGGCGATGAGGGTCTCGGGATCCGGGCGGTCGTCGCCGGCGACCACCGCACCGACGCTGGCGCCCGCGTAATCGACGGTCACCGCGCCCAGGTCGAACGTGCGACGCGTGGCGGCCGCGAGGCGTTCGCGGAAGGCCTCGATGCTGCCGGGGCCTTCGACGTGCGCCACCGTGCCGACCACCACGAACTCGTCGCCACCCAGCCGGGCGGCGAAGTCGTCCGCGCGCAGCGCGCCATCCAGGGTGCGCGCGATGGCCGACAGGAAGCGGTCGCCGGCTTCATGCCCATGGCGGTCGTTGATCGCCTTGAACCCGTCCAGGTCGATGAAGGCCACCACCAGGGCTTCGTGCTGACGCTCGCAGTGCGCGATGCGCCGCGTGAGTTCGGCCATGAGCGCACGCCGGTTGGGCAGGCCGGTGACTGGATCGATCAGCGCGCTCGCGGCGAGCGCGGCGTTGGCTTCCTGCAGGCGGCCGAGCAGGCGTTCGCGTTCCAGCTGCTGGCCGATGAGCCGCGAGAACATGTGCAGGGCGCGTTGCGCATCGTCGAGCAACGGCAGCGGGCGTGCGCTGGCCGCGCACAGCGTGCCGTAGAGCGTGCCGTCCTCCAGCCGTACCGGCGTGCTGACGTAGGTCTGGATGCCCAGTGCGCGAGCGGCATCGGAGTCGCCCCAACGCGCGGGCACGTCGTCGGTGTACAGGCAACCTTCGTCCAGGGCGCGCTGGCACAGCGTGTCCGACCACGGCACGGTGAGCGCTTCGGGCACCTGCAGGCGCTGCGTGTTGCGCGCGAACAGCACGTGCTGCACGCCGGCGTCGGCGTCCACCGAGGTGAGATAGGTCGACTCCATGCCGGTCAGTGCCTCGAGCACTTCCAGCAGCGGGCGAACGAGTTCCTCGAGCGTGCGCGCGCCGCTGACCGCGTCGGCGAGGCGGGCGAAGGGAAGGGTGGTCACGGAAGCGCTGGCGGAGTCCATCGTCGCATTATCGGCCGATTCGCCATCGCATTGACTCCCCGTCCCTGACAATCGGACGCATGTCGAACCCGAACCCGAACCGCCGCCCGTCGCCGCTCGCGCGCCTCCTCCGGTGGCTGCCGTTGCTCGCCCTGCTGGGCCTCGCGTGGGCGTTGTGGTCGGGACGGCTGCGCGTTCCGGAGGCCTGGAATCCGTGGGCGCCGCTGCGGATCGACGCACCGCCGAACCTGCTGACGCGCTTCAAGCTCGATCGCGCCGCGAACGATCGTGCCGCCTGCCGGTCCGCGCTCGCGCAGGCCGACATGCGCCTGTCGCCCGTGGACGACCGCGTCACCGGCGAGCACTGCGGTTTCACCAACGCGGTCCGCATCGAACGCACCAGCGTGGCGATCGGGGCGGACGTCACCCTCAGTTGCCGCTCGGCGCTGTCGCTGGCGATGTGGGAGCGCCATGTGCTGCAACAGGCCGCGCAGGCGAACCTTGGTGCGCGCGTGGTCCGCATCGAACATCTGGGTTCCTATGCGTGCCGGAATCTTTACGGCGAACAGGGGCGCCGTCGCAGCCAGCACGCCACGGCCGATGCGCTGGACGTGGCCGGTTTCGTGTTCGACGACGGCCGACGCGTGCGCGTGCTGAAGGACTGGCGACCGGCGCCGGCGTCGTCCGCGTCCGTGTCGTCCACGGCCGCATCGGCGAGTGCCGATGCAGCCGGATCCGACAGCACCGACGCCACGCCACCGACACCGGACACCGGCGAGGCGCGCTTCCTGCGCGCGGTGCACGAAGGTGCGTGCGACTACTTCGACGTGGTGCTCGGGCCGCAGTACAACCAGGCCCATGCGGATCACTTCCACTTCGATCGCGGAAACCATCGCGCCTGCCGATGACGTCGTCGCTCACGCCGGAACGACAAGCCCGCGACTAACGTCGGCAGCAACAAAGCTCCAGGATCGCGTCGATGTTCAAGTGGGCCATCATCTTCGCCGTCATCGGCCTGATCGCCGGCGCATTGGGTTTTTCCGGTGCGGCCGGTGCGGCCATGGGCATCGCCAAGCTGCTCTTCTGGGTGGGCCTGGTGATCGCCATCGTGCTTTTGATCTTGGGCGTGACCATCGCCAAGAAGGTGACGTAAGTCGCCACCGCCGCCGATGCGTGGGGCGTCGGCGGCGGTCTTTTTTGCAGGACCCGCGCGCGTCGGCGTGCAACGCGCCGGAACCCGCCCGCCGTACACCGCGACGATTCGGCCCGTCGCGCCCACGCCTCGGGTCGCCGCACCGTCTGCGCGGCGTCACGCATTGGCCGCTATCCTCGCCGGCACGTTCGATCACCGCCGCGGAGGGTTCCCATGGCCGACACGCCCCGTCGCAAGGCCAGCGACTTCGATCCGGAAGTGCTGAAACTGTTCGACCAGTACGTGCACGGCATCATCGACCGGCGCGGCTTCCTTACCGGTGCCGCGCGCTTCGCGGTGGGGGCTGCGGGCGCCGCCGGACTGCTCGCGGCGCTCGCGCCGAATTTCGCTGCAGCGCAGCAGATCCAGCCCGACGACAAGCGCGTGGTCGCGCGCCATCTCGAATTCCCGTCGCCGCAGGGCTACGGCACCGGCCGCGGCTATCTCGTCCGGCCGGCGAAGAAGAGCGGCCCGCTGCCGGTGGTGCTGGTCGTCCACGAGAACCGCGGCCTCAACCCGCACATCGAGGACGTGACGCGCCGCCTCGCGCTGGAGGGGTATCTGGCCTTCGCGCCCGACGCGCTGTTCCCGCTGGGCGGTTATCCGGGCGACGAGGACAAGGCACGCGCCGAGTTCGCCAAGCTCGACCAGGCCAAGACGCGGCAGGATTTCATCGCCGCGGCGAAGATGCTGCGCACGATCGAAGGCGGCAACGGGCGCCTGGGCGTGGTGGGGTTCTGCTACGGCGGCGGCATGGCGAGTTTCCTCGCCACCGAACTGCCCGACCTCGACGCGGCCGCACCGTTCTACGGCGCGCCGGCACCCCTGGACGGCGTGCCGAACATCAAGGCGCGCATGCTGATCGTGCTGGCCGAACACGACGAACGCGTCAACGCCGGCTGGCCCTCGTACGAAGCGGCGCTCAAGAAGGCCGCCGTGAAGTACGAGCTGTTCCAGCCGCCCGGCACGCAGCACGGGTTCAACAACGACACCACGCCGCGCTACGACGAAGCGGCTGCACGCGAGGCGTGGAAGAAGACGCTCGCGTTGTTCGACCAGACGCTGGGCAAGCCCGCCGCGTGACGAGGCCGCCGCCGCGTCGCTTCGCGCGATGCGGCGGCGCGCTTCAGGGTGTCGCCGGCGCGGACGGCGCCGGCGCGGCGTCCGCGGACATCGGCGCGTCTTCAAACCAGGCCGCATACGCCGGCGCGACCAGCGACTTGAGATCGCTTCCCGCGACTTCGACTTCGCCGCCACCGTCGGTGGGGAAACGCAGCCCTGCGATGCGACCGGCGGAATTGAAGCGCGGCACGAACACGCGCTGCATCGCGCCTTCGGCGTCCGGTGCGGACAGCGACGCGGATTCCTGGCGCTGCAGCTTGCGGATGTCCGCGTGCAGCCGCGACCACGCCGCAGGGTCCGGAATCATTTCGTCCGGCGTCAGCAGGCGGTTCTGCGCGGGCAGCCACAGGAACACCGTTCGCGACGGACGGCTCGTGGCGCCACCGGTGTAAAGCTCTTCGTCGGCGACGACCGCGAACATGCGCGGCGCGTCGGCCGCGGTGCTGAACCGCAGGGTGAGTTCGAACGGCGCCGCGTTGCTCGGTGCCTTCGCGAGCGCGCCGTCCAGCACGGCGCGACGCGCCTGCGCGTGCGCGACCAGCAGCTTCGCCAGTGCGGGATAGCGTTCCAGTCCCGGCGGATAACTGATGCCGACGATCGCGCGCGCATCGCGTTCGAACACGTCCTGCGGTGCGACGAACGGCGCGGGTTGGGCCGGTTTGGCGACGGGCGCGGTCGCGGGCGCGGCCTCGCGATCGCACGACGCCAGCGCCAGTGCGACGACGCAGCCGAGCACGGCGATGGAAAGGCGCGACATGGCGCGCGAGCGGAAGGAGGGTGACACGGCGGCCGGAGTGCGGAGGAGGGCGCGGCAAGTTATCAACGCCGGCGCGTGCGATCTCTGGGAATTCTCCGAAATTCCGGTGCTTTCGCGTGCGCCCCGTTAAGGTTCGGATCGGTGGACCTTCGCGCGATGTTTCCGTGCGTTCTGGCAGGGTGGGGGCTCCCGCGAGCCAATCGAGGTGACGACATGCATGAACGATCCGCACGCAGTGCCCTGGGCACGCTGGCCAGCGCGGCGCTGGCTTTCGCTGCCGGCGCCCTGGTGATGTACCTCATGGATCCCAACGCCGGCCGACGTCGCCGTGCCGTCGTCCGCGACCGCGGCGTCTCGATGCGCCACGACGCCGAACGCTATGTCCGCGGCAAATCCAAGCGCGTCGCCGATCGCCTCCGTGGCGTGGCCGCGCGCACGCGGGCGAGCATGTCGTCCGAACCGATCGACGACGATCTGCTGCACGAGCGCATCCGCGCGCGGCTCGGCCGCCTGGTCGCGCATCCGCACGACGTCGAAGTGCACGTGCGCGACGGTCGCGTGCAATTGAAAGGTCACGTGGCCGACGAGGAGTTCCATGACCTTCTGCACACGGTGTCCGCGATGCGGGGCGTGCAGAATCTGGAAAGCCTGCTGCGCACGACGTCGCAGTCGTCGATGTCGCCGTCTTCCGCGCCGCACTGAGCGCATCCTCCACAGGGAAGCCCCATGGAAACCCAGGAACTCCATCGCGGTCGTCTGATCGACCACCTGCAACTCGTGGTGCGCGACTTGCCGGCGAGCCGCCGCTTCTACGACGCGGTGTTCGAGGTGCTCGGCATTCCGCTGGGCGGCACGATGGACGATGCGTTCTGGTACGACGAGTTGTTCGTGTCGACTGCGCAAAGCGAGGCGGCGCTGGGCGAACTCACCGGTCGCCATCACCTGGCCTTCCAGGCGAAGGACCGCGCAACGGTGGACGCCTTCCACAAGGCGGCGCTGGCCAACTGCGGCCGCGACAACGGCGCGCCGGGCCTGCGTGATTACCATCCCGGCTACTACGCGGCGTTCGCGCTCGATCCCGACGGCAACAACATCGAGGCCGTGTACCACGGCGAGCACGAGCGCAGCGCGCCGTCGGTCAAAGTCACGTTCTGATCCGCAGGGCGTGGGGCGCTTCCGGTGGGAGTGGCCCCACGCGCGAGCCGATCACTTCACGCGCGCCGCGAGCACTTTCCCGATGAACGTGTCCAGCGCGTCGCCGCGATCGATCCATCGCACGACGATCAGCAGGTCGTTGTCGCGATCGACGTAGACGATGTTCTGCCCGTTTCCGCGGAAGGTGACGCTGCTTTCCGGCGCCGATGGCAACGCCTTTCGGCCGGTGTTGAGGAACCAGTTGCAGTAGCCGTACTCCGGGTTGTCGGCACCCGGCGTGCGCGCCTTCGCGATCCAGTCCCGCGAGACGATCTGCCTGCCGTCCCAGCGACCGTCGCGCAGGAACAGGTAACCGAACCGAGCCAGATCCCACGCGTCGATGAACATGCCGCCGCCCCAGTGGCCGCCGCCGGACACCGACTGCATCTTCTGCCCGTCCAGTTCGATCCACGAATTGCGGTAGCCGTGCCAGCGCCAGCGCGTGCTCGCGCCGATGGGCTCCATCACGTGCTCGCGCAGCACGTCGGGCAGCGGGCGGCGCCACACCTGCAGAGCGGCCAGCGCGAGCACGTTCACGCGCACGTCGTTGTACATGTAGTGCGTGCCGGGCGCGTGGCGTTCGCGATCGGGCCATCGTTCCGGCGGCCCCGACGGCCGGTCGGCCCAGTCGGGTTTGCCCCACAGCGTGCCATGCCAGTCGCTGGTCTGGCGCAGCAGGTGCTCCCAGGTGATCGGCGCGTTGTGCGCGCTTGCGAACAGCTCGACGTCGCGCGGCATGTAATCGGCGACGCGGTCGTTCGTGTCGCGGATCAGGCCGCGCTGCCACGCCACGCCGACCACCGTGCTCAGGAAGGTCTTGGTGACGCTGTGGCTCATGTCGACGCTGCGCGTGTCGCCGAACTCGGCGACCACCTTGCCGCGATGGACGATGAGGCCGTTCAGCCCGGCGCGCACCGCGGTCGGTCCGATCTGGCCTTCGAAGAACGGCTCCTTCGCGCCGAAGCTCTGCGCCAGTGCGAGCGACTGGTCGCGCGGTTCCTTCGCTTCGTGGGCGAGCGCGTAATCGACCGCCGCCTGCAGCCGCTGCGGATCGAATCCCGACTGCGCCGGCGTGGCCCGCGCCCATTCGCCGCCCGGGGGAAAGTACCCTTGCGCGAACGCCGGCGACGCCAGCAGCAGCCACAGCAGGAGGAAGGCGCGGGCGTACGGGACGGCGGATCGGGTCATCGGGCGGGCGTGTGGGAAGGCGTCGCCGCAGCATAACGGCCGGGGCGGCGCACGAGGTCGACGCGATTTGTCGATTCCCGCCGGTGTCGGTCGTCTAGCCAGGGAAGGGCGCATTTCCGCGCCCGCGAACCGAAGGAGAACCCATGCGTTTCATGTCCCTCATCCGCGTCGACGAGAACACCGGCCAGGTGCCGAGCCAGCGACTGATCGACGAAATGACCGTGCTGATCGGCGAAATGCGCGCCGCCGGCAAGCTCCTCGACACCGGCGGGTTGCAGCCGACCGCGAAGGGCCGTCGGGTCAAGCTGCACGACGGCAAGCTGTCGAAGATCGACGGCCCCTTCGCCGAAGCCAAGGAGGTCGTCGGCGGTTACGCGATCCTGGAAGCGGCCGACCTGGACGAGGCCACCGAGCTCACGCGCCGCTTCGTCGCGATCCACGGCGACGAATGGAACATCGAGTGCGAAGTGCGCCAGATCGAGGAACCCGGCATCTGACGGACGATGCGCGGCGGCGGTCGCGGGCTTGCCCGCGCGCCGCCGCTGCAGCACGCGCTCAACGGCGCGCGCGTCGCTCGATCAGGTCCAGCAGCGGGCCGGTCATGGCGGTGGTCACCAGTGCCATGATCACCAGCACGGCGAACAGGCGGTCGCCGATCAGGCCCATTTCGTAGCCGAGGTTCAGCACGATCAGCTCCATCAGGCCGCGCGTGTTCATCAGCGCGCCCAGGCGCAGCGCGTCGGTGTTGCCCATGCCGGCGCTGCGTGCGGCCAGCCAGGTCCCCGCGCCCTTGCCGAGCGTCGCTACCGCGATCACGACCACGCCGAGCAGCAGGTCCGACGCCTGCCAGCCATCCACCCGCAACCGCAGGCCCGTCATCGCGAAGAACAGCGGCAACAGCAGCGAAATCGCGAACGGCTCCACGCGTTCCACCAGCAGGTGCCGCAGCCGCGCGTTGCCCGACACCGCGATGCCGGCGAGGAAGGCGCCGAACAGCGCGTGGATGCCCAGCGCTTCGGTGACCAGCGCGCACGCCAGCGCCAGCAACAGCAGCGCGATGAGCGCACGGCCTTCGCGTTCCACGGTGATCTCGCGGCGGGAAATCCACGGCCGGGCGAGCGCGAGCACCGCCACGGCGAACAGCAGCGTGCCCGCCAGGCTCACCGCCGCGGTCGTCCAGCCGTTGGCCTGCACCGTCGCGACGATCACCGCCAGCAGGCACCAGGCGCTGGCGTCGCCGAGCGCCGCGCAGGCGATCGCGATGCGGCCCATCGCGGTCTGCGCGATGCCGCGATCGGACAGGATCCGCAGCAGCACGGGGAAGGCGGTGATCGACAGCGACACGCCCATGAACAGCGCGAAGCCCGCGAAACCGACGCCCGGCGGTGCGTGCTCGGCGAACAGCGCGAATGCGAGCAGCACGCCGCAGAGGAACGGAAGGGCGATGCCCGCGTGGCTGACCAGCAACGCGAAGCCGCGTCGGCCGTTGAGGCTCGACAGGTCGAGCTCCGCGCCGGCGACGAAAAGGAACATCAGCACGCCCAGCTGGCTCACCATGCCGAGCGCGCCGAGGCTTTCCGGTGCGAACAGCCAGCCCTGCACCTGCGGCGCGAGCGCGCCGAACAGCAGGGGGCCGAGCAGCAGGCCGGCCGCCATCTCGCCGATCACCGCCGGCTGCCCGAACCGCCGCAGCAGCCAGCCGGCGCCTTTCGCCACGCACAACACGACCAGCAACTGCAGCAGGAAGCGCGCCAGCGGCGAGGCGAGCGGACCGTGCGCATCGCCGGCCGCAGGTGCGGTCGCCGAGGCCGGAGCGGTGGTCATCACCTCCGCAATCGGCAGCCCATGGCGCGACATCGCCACCGCCACCACGAGCGGGACCACGACCAGCAACAGGTAACGCCACGGGAACTTCGGCTGCATGCGATGCGGATGGGGCATGTCCAACGGGGACGCTCCGACGGCGGTTCGACGGACTATAGCGGCCCGGCGGCGGGTTTCGCGCGGGGTGACGCGCAGAGGATGAAGTCGAAATGGATTCCAGCTTTCGCTGGAATGACGGCGCTATGGGCGGGAATGGCGGTAACTTGCGCCGGCGTCGTGGGCTGGAATGACGGTGACGTAGTTCGACGCAGCGGAGTGCCCCGAGGCGACCGGCCCGGGGCGCGGCCGTCGCAGGGATGACGCTTTTGAGCCCCTCTCCCCTCGGGAGAGGGGTTGGGGTGAGGGGTAACGAAGGGGACGCAGCGCCATGCCGGTGCGACACAGCGCTGCGGTGTTGCCTCGCGCGGGCGATCGCAAAGTCAAAATGGATTCCAGCTTTCGCTGGAATGACGGCGTTGGCGGCTGGAATGACGGTGACGTGCGCCGGCGTCTTGGGCTGGAATGACGGTGACGCGCGCCGGATGACCGTTGCATTCACCGACGACCGCGGGCGGATCACGCCCACCCCGGGCCACACATTCTTAACGGCAAACCCCCAACCACGCGCCTATGCTTCGGCCTCGTCCCGAGGAATGCGCGCCATGGCCACCGACCCACTCCCGGCGAGCCCGCTGTCGACCAGCCACTTCCAGTCCGCCGTGTTCGACGAGTACCTGGACAGCGCCCGCGACCACGCCAGGCGGTACCTGCACCGGTTGCCCGATCGCCATGTCGGTGCGCGCGCCGGCCGCGACGAGCTGATGTCCGCGCTTCGCATCGCGCTGCCGCAGCAGGGCGACGAAGGCGGCGACGTGATCGGGCTGCTTGCGCAACAGGCCGAACGCGGCGCGGTCGCGTGCAATTCGCCGCGCTATTTCGGTTTCGTGGTCGGCGGTTCGTATCCCGTCGCGCTCGCTGCGGACTGGCTGGTGTCGACGTGGGACCAGAACGCCGGCATCTATGCGATCTCGCCGCTGGTGTCGGTGGTGGAGGAAGTGGCCGGGCAATGGCTGCTGGAGCTGTTCGACCTGCCGCGCGAAAGCGGCGTCGGCTTCGTCACCGGTTGCCAGATGGCCAACTTCACCTGCCTCGCCGCCGCGCGCCACCACGTGCTGCGCCGCGCCGGCTGGGACGTCGAAGCCGACGGCCTGCAGGGCGCGCCGCGCCTGCACGTGGTGGCTTCGGCCGAGTCGCACGTCACCATCGACGTCGCGCTGCGTTACCTCGGGCTGGGCACGCGATCGGTGCATCGCGTGGAAACCGACGCACAGGGACGCATGAACGTCGATCGCCTGCGCAAGGTGGTCGCGTCGATCGAAGGCCCGATGATCGTCTGCGCACAGGCGGGCAACGTGAACACCGGCGCCTTCGATCCCTTGCGCGAGGTGGCCGGCGTCGTGCGCGAACGCGGCGCCTGGCTGCACGTGGACGGGGCATTCGGATTGTGGGCGCGCGCGAGCGGCTCGCTGCGGCCGCTGGCCGATGGCATCGAATTGGCCGATTCCTGGGCGACGGACGCGCACAAGTGGCTCAACGTGCCGTACGACTGCGGCGTCGCGATCGTGCGGCATGCGCAGGACCAGCGCGACGCGATGACGTCGGCGGCGGCCTACCTCATCCAGACGCGCGGCGAGGAACGCGACGCGGTCGACTGGGTGCCGGAATTCTCGCGGCGCGCGCGCGGCGTGCCGGTGTACGCGACGCTGCGTGCGCTCGGGCGCGGCGGCGTGCAGGACCTGGTCGAAGGCAGTTGCGCCCGCGCCCGCGAAATGGCGGACGCGCTGCGCCAGGTCGAAGGCGTGCGCATCCTCAACGACGTCGTGCTCAACCAGGTCTTGGTGCGATTCGGCGACGATGACGAGCTCACCCGCGCGGTGATCGCCGGCGTGCAACGCGACGGCACGTGCTGGCTGGGCGGCACGACGTGGCAGGGACAGGGCGCGATGCGCATCTCGGTGTCGAACTGGGCCACCAGCGAAGACGACGCGCAGCGAAGCGTCGCGGCGATCCTGCGGGTGTTCCATTCCCTGCGCACGGGCGCGACGGCACCCATCGCGTAGACGGCGGCGTGCGCGTGAACGTCAGCCCACGCGCGCGAGGTGCGAGTTGAGTTCGCGCACCAGCTCCGTCAGGCCGACCGGCTTGCGGCATCGCGGGATGTCGCCGTACACCGCCGGCAATGCGCTGTCGTCGTAACCGGTGAGGAACAGGATCGGCACGCCACGGCTGCGGAGCGCTTCGACCACCGCAAAGGACGTCTCGTCGCCGAGGTTCACGTCGAGCAGCGCGCCATCCAGGGTGTTCGCCTGGGCCATGCCGCGCAGCGCGCCCTGCACGTCGGGGTAGGGGCCGACGATCGTCGCGCCTTCGAGTTCCAGTGCTTCCTGCAGTCCCGAAGCCAGGAGGTAATCGTCCTCCACCAGCAACAGGTGCAGGCCGTGGAGACCCGCGTTTCGCATGAATCTCTCCTCGGACGTTCCCGCATTGTTCGGGACGAAAAGTTAATGGCGCGAGACGAAAGCTGCATTCACGCAGCGCCCACGGTGCCTGAGTGGATCGTGGCGAGAGCCCCCGGGAGCCCGCGCACCGTGACCCTCCATGCCGCTGCGACGTCCGCCCCGGGCGCGGAAGCCTCCGGGTTCCTGGGCATCGCGCCGGCCGATCGCGTGGATCGCCGCCGTGCCGCGTGGGTGGCCCTGGCGCTGGTGCTCGCCTTCGCTGCCGCCGCGCCGTTCGCCAGCGTCGTGTTGCCGGCCGTGCCCACGTTCGTGCCCGCGTACGATGCGGCGGTGCTGGTGTTGGCCTCGATCGCGGCGTTGATGCTGCACGCGCAATACCGCGACCTGCATCAGCGCGGTTTCCTCTGGCTGGCCTGCGGCTACCTCTTCAGTGCGCTGTTCGCGCTGCTGCACGGGCTCAGCTTTCCCGACGCGTTCGTCAGCGGCAGCCTCTTCGGTGGGACGCAGACCACGGTGTGGCTGTGGATCGTCTGGCACGGCGCGACGCCGTTGTTCGTCGTGGCCTATGCGCTGGCCGGTACCGCGCGGGGGCGCAACGGCGCCTGGCCGCTTCACCGCATCGCCTATCCGGCGGTCGTGCTGTCGGCCGTGCTGGTGGCGACGGCGATGGTGTACTGGGACGCGCACCTGCCGCGGTTGCTGGTCAACGCGCAGCACCGGTCGGACTCGGCGCGCGTGATCGGTACCGTCGTGTGGACCGTGCATGTGTTCGCCATCGCGCTGCTGATCTGGCGCACGCGCCTGCGGCGGCTGCTCGACCTGTGGTTGTGCGTGTCGCTGCTTGCCGCGCTCATCGAGCTGGCGCTCAGCGGCATGATGATCAGCGCCCGCTACCAGCTGGGCTTCTACATCGGCCGCGTCTACGGTCTGATCGGCACGCTGGTGATGCTCGCGTTGCTGCTGCGCCACTCGGTGCTGCTGCAGGCGCGGCTGGTGCGCGCGGCCTCCGCGCTGCACGACAGCGAACGCCGCTATCGCGACCTGTTCGACAGCATGGGCGAGGCGTTCTACATCGGCGAAGCGGTGACCGACCGGGACGGCCTCGTCGTGGACCTGCAGTTCCTGCAGGAAAACCCGATGGCGCGTCGCTACATCGGCCGCGACATCGCCGGGCGCCGGCTTTCGCAGGTGATGCCGGATTTCGACCGCGAATGGCTGTCCATCGTCGATGAGGTGATCCGCACCGGCCGCGAGCGTTCGCTGGAACGGCCGTCGCCGCGCATGCAGCGGTACTTCCGTTATCGCGTGTTCCGGCTGAAGGGACGGCAGAAGCACGTCGGCATCCTCTTCCAGGACATCAAGCCGCGCCGCGACGCCGAGATGGCGCTGCGCGACAGCGAGGAGCGCTTCCGCCAGTTCGGGCAGGCCGCGTCGAGCGTGCTGTGGGTCCGCAACGCCGAGACGCTGGAGATGGAATACGCGAGCGCGGCGTTCGAGTCCATCAGCGGGCGCCGCTGCGACGAAGTGGTCGGCAAGGGGTTCGAGGCCTGGCTGGACATGGTGCATCCGGACGATCGCGAAGCCGTGCGCCGCGCGATCCGTCGCGTGCAGCAGGGCGAGCGCGTGGAGCAGGAATACCGCATCGTGCACGGCGAGACCGGCGGCGAGCTGTGGCTGCTGGGCACCGAATTTCCGATGCGCGACGACGATTGCCGGATCAACCGCATCGGCGGCATCGCGCAGGACGCCACGCTGCTGAAGAAGGCGCAGTTCCGCCTGAGCGAGAGCGAAGAACGCCTGCGCAGCGCGATCGAGGTCGGCCGCCTGGCGACGTGGGACTGGAACCTCACCACGGGCGAGGTCGCGTGGTCGGACGAGCACTACCGCATCGAGGGGTATTTCCCCGGCGAAGTCGTGCCGAGCTACGAGGCCTGGATCTCGCGCGTGCATCCCGACGATCGCGACGCCGCCGAGGCCGCCGTCCGGCAGGCGATGCTGACCGGCGGCGAATACGCGCGCGAAGTGCGGTTCCTCCATCCGGACGGCAGCGTGCACTGGGCCAACGCACGCGGCCGTTTCTTCTACGACGCCGCCGGCCGGCCCGTGCGCATGGTCGGCTCGATGATCGACACCACGCTGCGCCGCGAATTCGAGGATGCCCAGCGCGTGCTGGTCGCCGAGCTCCAGCACCGCACGCGCAACCTCATCGCGGTGGTGCGTTCGATCTCCGACCGCACCCTGCGCGAGAGCGCGGACATGACGCAGTTCGCGACCGTCTTCAGCGAACGGCTGGGCTCGCTTGCGCGCGTGCAGGGTCTGCTGTCGCGGCTGAAGGAAGGTCAGCGGGTGACCTTCGACGAATTGCTGCGCATGGAACTGGCCGCGCACCTGGACCCGAACGACGGCTCGCGGTTCGCGTTGTCCGGGCCCGACGGCGTGACGCTGCGCTCCTCCAGCGTGCAGCCGCTGGCGCTGGCGATTCACGAACTGATCACCAACGCGCTGAAGTACGGCGCGCTGCGCGATCCGGCGGGGTGCCTGCGCATCCGCTGGAACGTGGTGGACGAAGACGGCCGGCCCTGGTTGCACGTGGACTGGCGCGAGACCGGCGTGCTGCATCCGATCGCCGGCGACGTTCCGCCCGGTGGCGGCGCCGGGCGCGAACTGATCGAACGCGCGCTGCCGTACCAGTTCGGCGCGCGCACGACCTACGAGCTCACCGACACCGGCGTCCACTGCACCATCGCCATGCCGATTTCGCGCCGCGAGTCGCCGTCACCGCACGGTCATGACACGCGGTTATGAAGGCATGCGACCGCGCGCGACCCGCATGCGTCGCGACGAATGCTTGCTTCGCTCCGGCTTAACTTGCCTGCCCCGATCCTGTTTGCCCGAACCGACAGGTTGTCCCCCATGGCCACCCGCAAGCTACCGACTCCTCCCCAGGTGCCGGCCGCGATGTCTCCACCGCCGCGCGTGCCGCGCCTGGTCCGTCTGCCGAGAAGGGAAGACGCGCGCAAGCCCACGCGTGCCGATCGCGCCGAGCACCAGATGCGGCTGCGCCGGTTGAGCGCCGGCCATGCCTGAACGTCCCGTTCCGTCGCGGCGCTCCGGCCATGCTAGGATCGCCGCAGAAGGGGAGTAGCTCCATCGTGCTGTCGCCGTCATTACGGGTCGTCCTGCAACGGGACGAACCCCGGTGCAGCAGCGGGCCGCGCGCGGCCCGTGAGCAAGACCTTCGCCGCTTCCACGGCGAAGGTGCGTCCGGATCACACCCGATCGAATGATCGCCAGTCGCTTCGATGAGCGATCAGGCAGGGCGATCGGCGATCCCACCGATGCGTTTCGCGCCGTGGTCCCGGCTCCCGACCACCGAACCGAATCCATCCGATGGACATTCTTCTAAACCCCGAAATCTGGATCGCCCTGGCCACGTTGACGGCGCTCGAGCTCGTGCTCGGCATCGACAACATCATCTTCATCTCCATCCTCTCCGGCAAACTGCCGCCGCACCAGCGCGACAAGGCGCGCAAGCTCGGCATCGCGCTCGCCGCGATCACCCGCCTGGGCCTGCTGCTGACCATCGCCTGGATCGTGAGCCTGACCAAGCCGCTGTTCGAGGTGCTCGGCCATGCGTTCTCGTGGCGCGACCTGATCCTCATCGGCGGCGGCCTGTTCCTGATCGCCAAGGCCACCCACGAGATCCACCAGAAGCTCGAAGGCGCCAGCGAAACCGTGTCCGCCGGCAAGGCGGTCGGCGCGACGTTCGGCAGCGTGATCGCGCAGATCATGGTGCTGGACATCGTGTTCTCGCTGGACTCGATCATCACCGCCGTCGGCATGGTGGACGAGCGCTGGGTGATGGTCGCCGCGATCCTGATCTCGATCGTCTTCATGCTGGCCTTCGCCCGGCCGATCGGCGATTTCGTCGAACGCCATCCGACCGTGAAAATCCTCGCGCTGAGCTTCCTGATCATGATCGGCCTGGTGCTGATCGCCGACGGTTTCGGCCAGCACATCAGCAAGGGTTACATCTACACGGCGATGGCCTTCTCGGTCTTCGTCGAGATGATCAACCTGTGGATCCGCAAACGCGAAGCGCGCAAGACCGAGCCGGTCAAGCTGCACGAGCGATACGAGCAGGCGCCCTCGGAGTGACGACGGCGGGGTCGTCCCGTCTTCGCACCGCGGGGACGGGATGACGCCGAGTGCCGTGCGCATCGCGTCTTGCGCACGTCCCGCCGGACAGGCGACGCGCCCTCTCCCGCGTGGGGGAGGGCGCGCGCATCAGGAGCCGTTGCGCCAACGCCGGATCGAACGCTGGAAGAACTGGCTGTTCGGGATCTGCAGCGTCGTGTCCGAGCCGTCGGCGCGCGTTTCCTGCAGTGTCGTGTAGATGAGGTTGATGTCCACCACGCGTCCTTTCAGGCCGGGTTTCTCGCCGTTCTCCAGCAGCTCGATCATGTCGTTGAGACGGAAAGGGCGCGAGGTGAGGATGAGGAACGTGCAGAAGATGTTCGACAGCACGCTCCATGCGGCGAAGAAGGCCACCGCCGCCACCGCCGCGAAACCGGTGACGGCCGTCCACAGGACGGACGCGGACACGCCCAGCCGCTGCAGGATCAGGAAGGTCGCCGCGACATAGATCAGCGTGCCCACCGCGCGTCGCGCGCCGATGGTCATTTCCGGCGGCAACTCGTAGCGCGCGCACAGGCGATTGAGCGCCTTGCGCAGCAAGAGGCGGAGCAGCCACGCCGCGACGAGGATCAGGGCCGCTTCGCCGAGCGGCACGATCAGGTCCATGCCGTCGCGCACCCACTTGACGTCGGGAAGGTGCGCGGCGGGAGAGAACACGTTCATCGCGCGCCTCCCGCCCGCGATGCGCGTGCAGCACTCAGAACATCGGGGCGCCGCCGGCCACGGTCAGCAGCGCGCCGGAGGTGTAACTGGCCGTATCCGCGGCCAGCATCACGTAGGCCGATGCCAGTTCCGCCGGCTGGCCCGGACGCTTGAAGGGCACCGATTCGCCGAAGTGCTTCACTTCTTCCTCGTCCATGCCGGCGGGGATGAAGGGCGTCCAGATCGGACCCGGCAGCACGGCGTTGACGCGGATCTTCTTCTCCGCGAGCAACCCCGCCAGGCCGAGCGTCAGGTTGGCGATGGCGCCCTTCGTCGAAGCGTACGGCAGGATGTTCGGCGAGGGCTTCTTCGACTGCACCGAAGCGGTGTTGATGATCGAGGCGCCTTCCTGCATGTGCGGCAGCGCCAGGCGCACCAGGTTGAACGGCGCGTGCACGTTGGTGTCGAAATGCTTGGTCCATTCCTCCAGCGTAATCTCTTCCAGCGACTGGTAGTAGCGCTGGTAGGCGGCATTGTTGACCAGCACGTCGATGCGGCCCAGGGCCTTGACCACCTCGTCGATCATCGTTTCCGCCTGCTGCGGATCGCTGATGTCGTACGCGTAGGCGACGCCCTCGACACCGGCCTGCTTCACCTGTTCGAGCACATGGGACGCGTCGTTCTCCTCGGTCGGCAGATGCACGATGGCGACGTCCGCACCTTCGCGCGCGAAGGCGATCGCCACCGCTGCGCCGATGCCGCTGTCGCCGCCGGTGATCAGCGCCTTCTTGCCCTTGAGCAGGCCGTGGCCGACATAACTTTCCTCGCCGTGGTCGGGCTCGGGCTCCATCTTCGCGGTCTTGCCGGGGAAGGACTGCTGCTGCGGCTTGAATGGCGGGCGGGGGTAATCGGGCACGGCCATGGAGAAACCTCGGGTGCGTGTAGGGGATGCACGCAGTGTCCGAAGCGCGCCGTAATCGAGCCGAGAAGAAACCGGCCAGCGCCGCCGACGTCGCCTTTACGCGCGTGCCGCTACGCGCGCAATCACGCGTGCGCGGTCACGCGTCGCCCGCTGCCTCGTGCTGCCTGGCCCATTCCTCGCCGCGTCGGCGCATTTCATCCTCGTCCACGTCCTCGACGTGCGTGCCGAGCATCCAGCGATGGCCGAACGGGTCTACCACCGTGCCCATGCGGTCGCCCCAGAACTGGTTCTCCACCGCCTGCAGCACGCTCGCGCCGGCCTTGATCGCGCGTTCGAACGCCGCGTCCACGTCCTCGACGTAGACCAGCAGGCTGCCGGTGGTACCGCCGCGCGATTCCGGTCCGAGCGCGTCCCATTCGGGGAATTCGTCCGACAGCATGAAACGCGCGTCGCCGATGCGCATTTCCGCGTGCGCGACCTTTCCGCCGGCGTCCAGCCGATAGACGAGCTTCGCGCCGAAGGCGCGCTCGTAGAAGGCGATCGCATCGTTCGCATCGCCCACGACGATGCCTGGCGTGATGCGCTGGTACCCCGGCGGAATCGGATCGACGGCCATGGCGATGCTCCCGGCTGGAAGGCCGCCAGCATGCACGGCGTCGCGTGATGCCTCAGTAGAACGCGACGCCCGGCCGCAGCACGAACTGGAACACCAGCAGCAGCGCGATGGCGGCCAGCAGCGTCGCCACGATCGCGCGCAGCGGCTCGCCGTTCGCGCGCGCATCGCGGATGCGCCACGCACCGGAGAGCATCCACAATGCGCCCGGAACGCCGACGATCAGCGGCAGCAGCACGACTTCCAGCGCCTCGCGCGGCATGCGGAACGGGATCACGAACAGTGTGCCGATGAACATCGGCAGGACGATCGTCTGCAGGATGAAGCGCGTGCGCGCCGAGGCCGTCGCAACGGCGGCCGCGTCGTCGGCCAGTGCCAGCGCCGGCCGGAGCAGCGTGAGCGAAACGGCGGCGATCGCGATCAGTGCAAGCAGCGCCGCCGCGGTCTTCGCGCCGGGCGACAGGTCGAAGTACGCCATCGCCATGCCCACGTCGCTGCCCGTGCTGAGCGCGCCGATCACCACCTGCGGCAACGCCATCAGCAGGCCGCAGTACGCCATCCACAACGCGAACAGGCGCCACGTACCGGCGCGCGGTCGGCCGGCGCGCACGGCGATCAGGCAGGCCAGGCCGACCAGTGCCGTCGCCAGTGCGCCGGTGCCCTGGAAGAGGCGGGCCAGCGGGTGATCGCCCGTCCAGGTGTGGTTGTTGTGGAACAGCGTGGGCTGCAATCCGGGCGTCAACGCCTTGGGCACCACCAGGAACAGCTCCTGCACGAAGAACGTCAGGTTGAACGCCAGCGTGTAGAGCAGCGCCGACACGATGACGGTGGTCCAGCTCCAGCGCGTGCGTGTCGCGACGGGCGCATCCGCGCGCGGTGCGAACACGCCGGCGAGCGCGAGCAGCGCCGGCCCGGCCAGCAGGATCAAGGCGGTTACGATCAGAAGCATGCGCGGTCCCCAGACGAGCAGCGCGCATCATGCCCGCGCGACGCCGACGCGGTCCAGTCGAGATCGGGCGGTTCGAACGATGGGGCAGACCGCGACGGACGCGGTTCTTCTGCGAGCACGAGCGCCCACGCCGGTGCGCCACCGTCGCGCAGAAAGAAGGGAGAGGAACCGCGGTTCCCCTCCCTTCTTTCACCCTGCCGCGAGCGTGCGCCGCGCTTACCGTTCCAGGTCGTACTGCGCGGACGCCGCGTTCGTCACGAGCGACGAAAGCGGGAGCAGCTGCGACAGGAAGCGATTCCAGCGCGTCACGCCGGCCGGGCCCACCCACACGACGTCGCCGGGCTTCAGGCGGAACTTGTCGCCCAACGCGAAGGCCACGGGCGATTTCGCGTCCAGCTGGTACACCGTTGCGGCGCCCTGCGTGGCCTGCGGCGTGCCCATGTCTTCCAGGCCGCGGATCACGTAGACCGCTTCGCCCTTGGACGTGATCGGATTCAGGCCACCGGCACGGCCCAGCGCCTGCGTCAGCGTGACATCGGTGGTCTTGAAGGTGAGCGCCTGCGGGCGCGCGACCTCGCCGATCACGTAGACCTCCTTGCGGTCGTTGAACGGCAGGTAGAGGCGATCGCCCGGCTTGAGGTAGATGTCCTGCGCGACGTTGCCATCGCGGTTGAGCGCGTCCAGATCGAGGTTGTAGTTGCGCCCGTCGCGCGTGAGCACCAGGCCCGACAGGTCGGCCTGGGCGACGTCGATGCGTGCGCGGCCCACCGCCTGCGAGAGCGTCAGCGGAACGGTCGTCACGTCCTGCGGCGTGGTGTCGACGAACGCGCCCTGCAGCGCGATGCGGCTGCCGAAGCCGACGACGTTGACGTCCAGCTGCGGATTGGTGAGGTACTTCGCAAGACGGCTGGTCAGCGTGCTGCGCAGGTCCTCGATCGTCATGCCCGTGACGTTGAGCTTGCCCGCGTAGGGGAAGTAGAACGTGCCATCGGGCTGCACCAGGCGGCCGTTGGTGACGGCCTGCTGCTGGTTGCCGGCCGGCGTGGTGAGTTCGGGGTGATCCCACACCGTCACGATGAGCGTGTCGCCGGGTTGGATCTTGTAGCTTTCGCCCTTGTACGCCAGCAACTCCTGCGGCACTACGGCCTTCGGCGCGGGCGTGGAGACGACGTCGGCGGTGATCGGCACCATCTTCACTTCGCCGCCGACGAAGCGCGAATCCTGTATGTCGCCGCGGGTCATCTGCTGGCCGGTGCAGCCGGTGACAAGGGTCGCAATGGCGACCGAGCAGGCAAGAGTGAGCGTCTTCAATGCATGGCCCTCGGGTTCTTGGCGCGGCACGCGCGGCTCGCTTCCGGTGCGGTGCCTTTCGTCACGATGTCCATGCGAGACGCAGCCGAGTGGAACGACGTTGTGAAACTTGCGATGTCCTTTGGTTCGCCCCGGAAGCCTAGATCGCGCACAGCGCACGTGGCGTGATCGAACAGGCGGGCAGTGTAGTTGCATTCAGTGATGCGAACGCGCCATGTGAACGCGCGCACGCGTCGTTCAGTTCCGTAGACGCGACATCACGATCGCTCCCATTTCCTTGATGGCGCGTCCACTGCGCCATAACGCGCGCCGTGACGGAACCCAGCGCTGCGTCCAGCGTTCGCGCTTGCCGTTCTCGGGCACGGGGACGGGCGTGATGTCCACGCCGGCGCGCCGGAACTCGATGACCGCGCGCGGCATGTGCAGCGACGACGTCACCAGCAGGATGCGCCGGAAGCCGCGCTCGCCGGCGATCTGCGCGGTGTAATGGGCGTTGTCGCGCGTGTTGCGGCTCTTGGTTTCCAGCAGCAGCGCGTTCTTCGGAACGCCCAGTCGCTGGATCGCGTGCTCCATGATCCGCGCTTCGCTCGCCGCTTCGTTGCCGCCGTTGTCGCCGCCGCCGGAGAGCACGATCACCGGCGCCTTGCCGGCGAGCCACGCGCGCGCGCCAGCGGCCAGGCGGCTGTTCTCCAGGTCGTAGGCGGTGACGTTCTGGCGCTCGAGCCAATAGAAGTGCGTGGCGCCGCCGAGCACGACGATGGCGTCGGCCTGCGGCAGGGTGGTTTCATCGACCGGCGGATATTGGCGTTCGATGCGTCCACGCACCCAGTCGGACACGCTGGGAACCGCGAGCACGCACGACCAGGCGATCGCGAACACCGCGGTCCCCAATGCGAGCCGGCGCCAGCGGACGAGCGCGAACACCGCCGCGGCGATGAGCAGCGCGGCGGTCAGTGCGGGAGGGTAGGTCAGGGCGACGAGCAACGATTTCAGGGCCTGCATCGCTCAGATCAGGATCTCGTTGTTAACGTAGTAATAGAACGCCGCGCACGACAGGATGAGGCCGAAGCGCAACAGCAGCGGATTGCGAAGCAGCGCCAGCCGGCTGTGCACGAGCATCGCGGCCAGGATCAGCGACACGCTCAGCCACGCCGGCAACAGGTAGCGGTTGGAGAAGTAGCCCCAGCCCACGGCGAAGAACGGCAGCGTCATCACCAGGTACACCGCCGCGCTTTCCTTGATCTTCTCCCGGTACTCCGCGCGCACCAGCGGTGCGAGGGTATAGGGCAGCATGTACCAGAAGATGGAGAACACGGCGAAGTCGATGCGCACGCCGGCGCGGTAATACTGCGTGGCGGTGTAGGTCATCACCAGGTCGTACAGCGCCGGCACGAGCGCGCGGATGGCCATCATCGACACGCCGCTGACGTACGCCCCGAAGGCGATCACCGCGATCAGCCGCTGCAGCTTCGTGCCGAACAGCAACACCGGCGCGAAGACCAGGTACAGCAGCGACGACAGGTGCAGGCTGCTGGCCGTCGCGCCCAGCAGCACGAACGCCAGCCATTGTTTTCGCTGGAACGACAGCAGCGAGGCGAACACCAGCAGCGCCGCCAGGCCTTGGCGCACCGCGTTGATCGTCGCGTTGACGAACATCGGCGAGACGTACAGCAGCATCACCGCCGTGCCGAGGAAGGTGAGGTAGCCGCGCGTATCGCCCAGGTAATCGTGATAGCGGCGCGTCGCGATCAGCACCGTGCCGAGCATGAGCGCGAACAGCGCCGTCTGGTAGCCGATGATGCCGAAGCCCAGCTTCCACAGCGCCCACGTGAGCCAGACGAAGCCCGGTTCCAGGCGCGTCTCGCCGCCGCCCGAGTTGAGGCCTTCGAAGAAGCCTGCATAGGTCTGCGTGTCGGTGCCGATGTCCGGCGAGCGCGTGCCGACCAGCCAGCAGCCGAACAGCGCGACCGCGAGCAGCAGCAACACGCTCAGCGTCGTCGCCGCGGGCACGTAGGTCGAACGGCGCTGCGTCATCCCGTATTCGGGCACATTCGCGTTCACGAGGTCGCGCCTCCTTCGGTGGCCCGCCGCAGCGCCAGCAGCATCCGCTGGCGCGCCTTGCGCACCATGCCGATGCTGCGCGCGAAGCAGTGTTCGGGGTAGCTCACCAGTCCCTGGCGCAGCAGTTCGCGTCGCACTTCACGTCCCGCGCGATGCATCGCCTTCAGGTCCTCGCTGAGGCCGCCGGCGCCGTAATTCGCCTTGTGCCAGTACGCGAGCACCTGGTCGAGCTTGGCGCAGCGGTACCCCGAGAAGCCGATCTGGCCCCACAGCAGGAAGTCCTCGACGCGCCGGTAGTTCTCGTCGAATCGGAACGGCAGGTCGCGCCGCAGCACGACCGATGCCGTCGGGAACGGGTTGTTCAGGAGCAGGCGACGGCGCGGCACGATGTGCGTGCGCGCCTCGCGCGGCGCGGCGGGCGCGGGGCGGTCGCGGTCGCGCACCCGCATGCGGTGGGCGAGCAGCGCGATCTCGGGATCGGCGCGCAGCGCCCGCATCTGCAACTCGATCTTCGTCGGCACCCAGGTGTCGTCGGCGTCGAGGAAGGCGACGTACGGCTGCGTGGCGCGCTCCCATCCTGCGTTGCGCGCGCGCGACGGGCCGCCGTTCTTCGGCAGTTCGACCACTTCGATCCAGCCGCGCGGATACTGCGCGGCCACCGCGTGCAGCGCGGCGACCGTGTCGTCCGGGCTTGCGTCGTCGACGAGCAGCACCTGCGCCGGGCGCAGGGTCTGTGCGTGGACGGAGGCGACCGAGTCGCCGATGGTCGCGCCGCAGCGGTAGCAGGGAACCACGACGGAAATGGGCGCCACGGACGCATGCGGAGCGGGCTCGGGCGCGGGGGGCGCGCTCGTGCGGCGTGCGGTGTCGGCGGTTCGCGGCTCGTCGATCATCTGTGGCATTGGAAACCGTTCCCGTGCGTTTTTGCGTATACGGAAAGTGAAGCCCGGCGGCGTTTCCGGGCTGCGTTCAGGCACGTCCGCGATGCGCGCGCGAGGCATCACGCGCGATCGGGCATGAAGCCGCGCACGCCGAGCCATCGGGCGAGCAGCAGCAACAGTTCCGACGCGACCGTCGCCCAGGCGGCGCCCATCACGCCGTAGCGCGGGATCAGCAGCCAGTTGAGCGCCACGGCCACGATCGCGGCGAAGAGCATCGACACCACGCGATAGCGCATGTGGCTTTCGGTGAGCAGCGCCGCCTCCACCGCGGTGGACAGGAAGCGCACCGGCACGCACAGGGCCAGCACCGCCAGCAATGTCGCCACATCGGCGAACGCCGGCCCGAACGCCAGCGGAATCGCCCAAGGCGAGACGAGGGCCAGCAGCAGTCCGACGACCACGCCGGCGCCGAGCATGGACAGGTTTCCGATCCGGTAGACGCGCCAGAAACGCGGGCGATCGTGGACCGCCCAGCGGTGAAGCCGGGACAGCAGGAATTTGTGGTAGACGGTCGCCGGGAAGAGGTAGATCGCCGTCATCACGCCGAGCGCGACGCCGTAGTGGCCGGCGTCTTCGTTGCTGCTGAGGTACTTCAGCAGCACCGTGCTGACCTGGAAGAACACCGGGTAGAGGATGGCCGCGACGCCATACGCCCATGCCTGCGACCACAGTTGCGCGACGTTGGGCGTCTGCACCGGTTCCAGCGTGATCGGTCGCGGGCCGTGGCCCTGCAGTTCCATGCGGCCGTGCCACATCGCGTTCAACTGCGGCACCGCGAGCGCCGCGATCAGCAGCGCGACCACGCCGTAGCCGAGCGCCGCACCGAGCGCGTTCGCGAACGGCAGCGCGAGCAGCGTCGCGGCAACGGCCAGGCGTCCGGCCGACATGAGCATCTGCCACAGTGCCAATGCGCTGTGGCGTTCCTCCAGGCGCAGCTTGCTGCCGACCAGATCCACGGCGAACAGCCCGGCGATCACCGGCGTCAGCAGCAGCAGCGTGTCGCGCGTCGCCGCGTCGACCACCGGCCCGAACAGCGCCCACGCGACCACGCCGCCGATCGCGAGCGCGCACGTCCACGCCGAGAAACGGAACGACGGCCTCAGCCAGCGATCGCCCGCCCAGCCTTCGGCGCCGTACACGCGCAGGCGGAACTGCGACAGGCCGAAGCCGGCCAGCGGCGCAACGACGGTCACGGTCGCCAGCGATGAGGCGAACAGGCCGTACTCCGCGGGGCCCAGCCTTCGCGCGAGCAGCACCTGCGCGAGGAACACCATGCCCGCGCCGGCCATCGTGGCCAGCCACAACAGGCTGATCGCCGTCGCCGCCGGGCGCCAGGCGCTGGCGTTCATTCGCCTGCGCAGCCCAGCGTCGGCGCGCGCGCCGGAAGCGGCGAAGCGAGCAACTCCTCGTAGACATCGAGCGTGCGGCCGATGACCAGCCGCTCATCGAAATGCGCCAGCGCACGCTCGCGCGCCTTCGCGCCGAGCCTGCGCACCTGCGCGCGATCGTCGTCGAGCTGCATGATCAGCCCGGCGAGCGAGGCCGCGTCGCGCGGCGGAACCTGCAACCCGTCCACGCCGTGCGAGGTGACGACCTCGCGGCAGCCGGGCAGGTTGGTGGTGACGATGCACAGCCCGCTCGCGGCGCCTTCGATCAGGCAACGCGGCACGCCTTCGCGGTAATAGCTGGGCAGCGCCATCACATCGACGGACGCCATCAACGCCGGCATGTCGTCCACGTGGCCGAGCCACTGGATCAGCCCTGCGTCGTGCCAGGCCTGCACTTCGTCGCGCTGGAACGAGCTGGGGTTGCCCGGATCCGGCGTGCCTGCAAGCAGGAACTCCACCGTGCGTCCGCGTTCCTTCAGCATGCGCGCGGCATCGACGAACTCGCCGATGCCCTTCTCGCGCAGCAGGCGCGCGGCGAGCAGCACGCGCAGTGGCGCGCCGTCGACGCGATCGGTACGGGGCTGGAAGCGTTCGACGTTGACGCCCGAGCTGCGGATCACGCGGATGCGGTCCTCCGGCACGAGGCGCAGCCGCGTGAGCGCCTCGGCGTCGTCCGGGTTCTGCAGGATCACGCGCGAGTTGCCGCTGCCGAGCGTGGAGCGCATCAGCGTGCTCACCACCGGGCGCAGCACGCGCGCCTTCACGGTGTTGCTCGCATAGACATAGCCCAGCCCCGCCACGGCGTTCACCACCGCGGGCACGCCGGACAGTCGCGCGGCCATCGCGCCGTACACCGCGCATTTCACCGTGAAGTTGTGGATGAGGTCCGGGCGTTCGCGCCGGAGCAGGCCGGTGAGATGCCGCACCGTGAACGCCTCGCGCAGCGGATTGAGGCTCGCGCGATCCATCGGCAGCGTTTCCCAGCGGATGCCGTGCCGGGCGAAACGTTCGCCGAAGGGCCCCTCCGGCGAAACCATGACGACCTCGGCGCCCTGGCCCTGGAGATGGACGGCGGCGGGAAGGCGGAAGTTGTAGAGATACCAGTCGGTGTTGGCGAAGAAGACGATGCGCATACGTGGTGACCTGGCAGCGCTCCTTCCTGGTGCGATGCGTGGCAAGGCGTCCTGTTCCGGGGTTGTCCGGATTCTAGCCATGCCGATTTTCCAGTCCGTGCACAGGCCGCTCACGTTTGCATCCGCACGTGAACGAAGAACTGCCAGTGTCGTCACGCCGTCGCAATGGCGCTTCGTGCTTGCGGCACAAAAAAGAAGGCCGGCTTTCGCCGGCCTTCGCCTTCGTCGCTTCGCGCCCTTTCCCCCGAAAAGGCGCGGGCGGAAGTCACTTCGCGTACTGGTTGGTCGTGACGCGGATGTTGGTGGCGGTGCTGGACTTCTGCACGTGCGGATCGTTGCCCTTGGGCAGGATGCCCGCCTTGATTCCCGTCATCGACACCAGCGAGTAGTTCGTCGTGTGCGCGCCGAAGATCTTCGTGTAATTGTTGCGGAACACGTTGCTGCTGGCCTGGTAGTCGTTCGTGGTGGAGCTGAACATCAGGCCGCACAGGTAGTTGCGGTTCATGCGGTTGAGCGCGATGTAGCCGCTCTTCGCGCCGACCGTCAGGATGCCGTAGCCGCCGTTGTACTCGATCGTGTTGTTCTTGATCGTTACGCCCGTCACGCGCTTGTACACCAGGATGCCGTTGCCCTTGTTCTTGCGGATCAGGCAGTTCTGGATGTGGACGGTGTCGGTGGTGCGCAGGTCGTTGACGTCCGGCTCGATGTCGATGCCGCACTGCGGCGCGATGCCGTTGGAGTTGCTGAACTCGCTGTCGTAGACCTTGACGTTGCGCGAACAGCCGATGGTCAGGCCCTGGCGGCGGTTGTTGGTGCACACGACGTTGGAGATCACCACGTCGTTGCACGGCACGACCGAACCGGACGCCTGCGCGGCGCCGCCGATCGAGATGCCATCGCCCCAGCAGTCGGCGATGTAGATGTCGCGCACCGTCACGCGGTTGGAGCCGCGGACCATGATGCCGTGGCCCCACTCGCCGGCGCTGCCGAGGTGGCGGTAACGGTCGCCGCGGATCTTGCCGCCGGAAATCTCGACGTCGCTGACTTCCATCGCCATCAGCACGTACGCACGCTCGGCGCTGTTGCTCTTGGCCCACAGCTCGGCACCCGACTCGAGCTTGAGGTGCATCTTGCTGCGCAGGCGCACGTTGCGCGTCGGGTCGATCACGTAGTTGCCGGCCGGCACGACGACGGTGCCGCCGGTGGAGGGCAGCGCGTTGATGGCCTTCTGGAAAGCCGTCGTGTCGTCGGACGAACCGTTGCCGCGCGCACCGTAGTTCCGGACGTTCACCGACGCGCTGCCGCGGGCGCGGCGCGGCGGAGCGTAGGTCGTGGCGGTGGTGGCGCCGGTGGCGGCCATCACCTTGCCGATGCCGGCGAAACCGAGCACGGGCGGGATGGAGAGCAGCAGGGTCTTGCGGAGGAATTCGCGACGTTCGGCGGTCGCGGGCGCCATCACCTGGATATCGTTCACAGAGTAGGGTTCCGGAAGTAAGGAACGCCCCCGGGGTGAGCGGTTTGGCTCGATGGGGCTTGGTGTGCGAAGCCCGCCCCCTCGCGGCTTCACGTCATCACGCCACGATCATGTTCGTGACTGCCGTGCACCCTACCGGAAGAATCGTGAATCGAAACCCCTTTCTTCACTTTTTGTGCACGCGCGCCAACAAATGCACGCGTGACGTTCAGGTATCCACGCATTCAAGTTCATGACTGCGTTTTCGATGCTGCGCGCTGGAGGCGCTTTGCGCAGGATGAACCGGGCACGGCCGCTTCGCGCGTGTATGAGGTCGCTTGGTGCGCAACGCGCGAAAGGGCGATTTCGCGTGCAGCGCGCGACGTCGCGTGATGATTCCATCACCGACGGGCATGCTCGCGGTCGGCACGCGATGGGAGACGCGGACTCGCGGCGATAGGAAGACGGAAACGCGAAGCCGGGCGCGCGTCGCGTGCCCGGGCGATCAGGTGCCGCGAATGGATGAGCCCGCCGGGCTCAATCGAGGTAGCGGTTGTCCGCGTCGACGCGGATGCCGTCGGTGCGTTCGGCGATCGTCACGTGCCGCTTCCCGCCGCGACGCTTGCCATCGGGAGACCGGGGCGAGGGACCGTTATCGTCGAACTCGTTGCGCGCGACGATCAGCGTGCGCGTTCCCGGCCGCACGCCGACGCCGCCCAGCACGTTCTCGCGGATGCGGTTGTTCTCGATGCGGCAGTCGGTCGCGCCCACGGTGAGGATGCCGTGGCCGCGATTGCGCTCGATCAGGCAGTCGCGCACGGTGGCGTCGGATACGCGCTTGTACAGCTGGATGCCCGCGCCTTCGTTGCCGCGCACCGTGCAGCGCGCGATGAGGATGTCGTCGGCGATGTCGCCTTCGTCGGGTTCCACGTCGATGCCGGCGCCCGGCAGCGTGCCCCCGGTGTCGATGAACTCCGAGTCGAAGACTCGCACGCGTCGCGAGCGGCCGATGGTGAGCCCTTGTCGTCGGTTGCCCGCGCAGACGACGCGCTCGATGGTGACATCGCGGCTGGGCACGAACGCAGCGCCGACCTTGGTGCCGCCGATCGAGATGCCATCGCCCCAGCAATGCGAGATGTGCAGGTCGCGCACGGCGATCCGCTCGGACGCGCGGATCATCAGGCCGTGGCCCCATTCGCCGGTCGTGCCCTTGTGCGCCGAACGCTCGCCGATGATGCGGCCGCCCGAGACGATGGTGTCGCTCACGCGATGCGCATTGAGCACGTACGCGCGTTCGGCGGCGTTGGGTTTGGCCAGCAGGCGCGTGCCGGGCGACATCGCCAGGTGCATCCGGCTGCGCAGTTGCACGCCGACGATGGGGTCGATGAGGTAATCGCCGGGCGGCACCTGCACGGTGCCGCCGGAGGGGGGCAGGGCGTCGATGGCCGCCTGGAACGCGCGCGTGTCGTTGGCTACGCCGTTGCCGCGCGCGCCGTGGCGGCGTACGTCTTCCACCGCGCTCCCGATGGGCGAGGCCGCCCACGACGCCAACGGCGCCGCGGGCAGCAGGACGAGTGTCGCGGCGATCCGCCGCCGCAGCAGGTCAGGCATACGCCGGTTCGCGCGCGTCCTGGACCTCCTCGCGGCGTTCGCGTCGCGACGCGAGCCACGGCAGGACCACCGCCAGCAGGTAGAACTTCGACGCGTGGTACTTGTTGTCCAGGCGTCGGCGGTTGCGATCGAGCCACGCACCAGCGCCGGGCAGCTCATCCGACTCGCGCGCGAACTCGCGCACGCGGTCGAACCGCGCGCGTGCCAGCCCGCGCACGTCGAACCGGAAGCTGCCCTTGCCCGTGACATACGGCAGCTCGCCGAAACGCGTGGCGATGTGGTCGCGGATCAGCAGCTTGTTGAGCTTGGTGACCGGATCGACCTTCTGGTAGCGCGGGACCTCGCGATGGATCCACTCGCGCAGGGTGAGATCGCAGAACGGATACGCGACCTTCAGGCCGAGCGCCGCGCTCGAGTACAGCCCTTTCGCGAAGGCGCCCGCGGAGCCGGCGATGGAAGTGGACATGTCGCGCCACTCCCACAGGCTGGTCGCAGAACCGATCTCCTCGCGATACAGCTCCAGCCGATGCCGCGAGTGTTGCGAGATCGGCCGTCCCACCAGTTCGTCCACCTCGTCGTCGGAAAAACGCGAGCCCGGGAATGCGCGCTCGATCTCGTTCATGCGCAGCGTACTGAGCATGTAGCAGAGCTTGAAACTGCGATCCACGCCGGGCAGTTCCGACAACCAGCCCGGCAGCGGCAGGTCGCGCGACAGGCGCTTGAGCATTTCCTGTCGCTTGCTCATCGGCGTGCCGAAATAGCTGTCCGCGCCGAGGCCGTCGATCACGCCGTCGCCGCCGTGCGCCGCGACCTGCGTGCCGAGGTCGATGCAGGACAGCAGCGCGAAATCCGCCGTCAGCAGCGGCATCCGATGCACGACGTCCAGATAGCGGTCGTACGCGCGCGCCGGGTCGCAGGTGAGCGTTTCGTGGCGCAGTCCGAGCGTGCGCGCGACATGCGTGGCCGATTCGACTTCGTCTTCCTCCCGCCCGCCCAGGTAGGTGATGCACGTGGTGTCCGGGCGCGCATCGGCGATGGCGATGGCCAGCGTCGTGGAATCCTTGCCGCCGCTCTGCAGCAGCCACGGCGACTTCATGCCCGCGCAGCTGCGATGGATCGCATCGCACAGGCGGCGGTGGTAACCCGCCACCCAGTCCTGTTCCGTCGCCGCGTACTCGGGCACTTCGCCGGCATTGCGGAACTTGAAGTGGAACTTCGGCTCGGTGTGCATGTCGTCGTGCGGGCAGAAGCCGAACGTGACGAGCCGGACGCCTTCGTAGATCGAGTAGGGCGGATAGACGAACGCGTTGCGCAGGATGTCCGCGACGGAGACCGGATCGATCGGCGGCGGCGGGACGTCCTCGCGCATCAGGCGCGAGAAGTCCGGCGTGCCGTAGTAGGGCGACATCGTGATCTGTGTTCGCATGGCCTTACCTCGCCGTCGCCGGTTCGCGGAGCGGGGTGTCCTTCATCGGCTGGTAGTCGTAGTAGGTGTAGGCGTACTGGCCGGATCCCTTCTTCTGCACCGCGTTGAAGATCGCGCCGCGCACCTCGACGCCGTTCTGCTCCAGGCGCTGCTTGGCCAGCGCGATCTCGCGCTGCTGGTTCAGGCCCCAGCGCACGACCATCAGGCAGGTGCCGACGTGGTGGCCGATCACCGCCGCATCGGTCACCGCCAGCACCGGCGGCGTATCGATCACCACGATGTCGTACTGCTGCGCAAGCTTGTCCAGCAGCGCGGTGAAGCGCGGATGCATCAGCAGCTCGGACGGGTTGGGCGGGATCGTGCCGCGCGAGATGAACGCCAGGTTCTCGGTACCGCCCACCTTGCGCACGGCCTGCACTTCGTCGATGCGGCCGGAAATCAGCTCCGACAGGCCGCCGTCGGCGCGCGTACCCAGGGCCAGGTGCAGCGTGCCGCGGCGCATGTCGGCATCCACCAGCAGCACGCGCTGGCCCGCCTGCGCCATCGTCACGGCGAGGTTGGCGCAGACGAACGACTTGCCGACGCCGGGGCTCGGCGCGGCGATCATCAGCATGTTGTTCTTCATCTCGAAGCGGGCGAAATGCAGGCTCGTGCGCAGCGTGCGCAGGGCCTCCATCGCCAGGTCCGAGGGCGAGCGGAACGCGAGCAGGCGCTGCTTTCCGTCGCGGCGCGCGGCGCCGGGCTGCGCGACGATCTGCTTGCCCTTCGCGCTGAAGGGAATCGACGCGTACACCGGCAGGCCGAGCAGTTCGATGTCCACCGGATCTTCCACGCCGCGGCGGAACATCTGACGCGTGAGCACGAAGGCGACCATGAACATCGCGCCGATCAGCGTGCCGGCGCCGATGACGATCAGCGGCTTCGGCCAGGACGGGCTGTCCATGTTGACGTCGGCCGGGTCGATCACGCGCGCGTTGCCCACCGCGCTGGCCGCGGCGATGTTCAGCTGCTGCGCCTGGTCGAGCAGGTTCGCGTAGGTCTGGTTGATGACCTCCACGTCGCGGTTGAGGCGGAACAGACCCTGCTGTGTGTCGGGAAGGTTCCCGATCTGGCTCATGATCTGGTTCTTCTTCGCCTCGAACTGGCCGATCTGGCGCATCAGCGACTGGTACACGGGGTGTTCGGACGTGTAGCGGCTGGCGATGTCGGCGCGCTGCACCTGCAGCTGCTGGATGCTCTGGTCGAGCGCGACGGTCTGGTCGAGCAAAGCCTTGTTCGACACGCCGACGTCCATCGTGCGTGTGCGCGACTGGAACGAATTCAGGCGGGCCTGCGCGTCGGCAAGTTCGCGACGCACCTTGGGCAGCTGTTCGGTGACGAACTGCAGGCGCTTGGCCGCTTCGGCCGAATTGCGCGCCACGTTCTGGCGCACGTAGGCCTGCGTGATCTGGTCCAGCACCTGCTTGGCGCGCAGCGCATCCGGGTGCGGGTAGGTGAGGTTGATGATGCCCGAGTTGCGACCCTGCTCGCTGACGGTGATGTCCTTCTTCAGCTGGGTCATCAGCGCCATGGTGTTCAGGCGCGTCATCTCGAATCGCGTGCCCGGATTGGCGGCGAGGCGTTCGACTTCCAGCGTGAGGCCGCGGCCGTTGGTCGCCTTCTGGCCCACGCGTCCTTCCAGCATCAGGTTGCCGTCGGGATCGAGCAGCTTGTACTTGCCGTTCTGGCCGGCGATCAGCTGCAGCGGAATGCCCACCAGTTGCTCGGGCACTTCGAGCTGGCCGATGTCGACCTGCTCGCCGCCCCAGGCGTAACTCTCCAGGCCGAACCACGGGGACGCCACTTCGCCCGGATGCAGGCGCTGCTGCATGCGCGCGGCCATGTCGCCGAGCAGCGGCATGCGCACCGGTTCGACGACGGTGTCGAGGTCGAGGCGTTCGATCGCCTCGCCCAGCACGCGGCGCGAGGTCAGCAGCTGGGTTTCGGTCGCGGCGGGCGCATCCACGATCGGCGGCGTCGGCGCGGTGTTGGGCTGATTGAGGCCCGGCACCGTCGGCGGACGCGATTCCACCTGCACCACCGCGTTGGCTTCGTACTGCGGCGTGGCGAGCAGCACGTAGGCCACCGCGACGATGAAGAACGCCAGCGTGCCGAACAGGATCGGCCACTTGTTGTCGGTGAGGGTGGAGACGAGGGTCGGGATGTCGATGTCATCCTCGCGCGCATTCGCGGCGGGAGGAACGACGTAGGGGGCATCGGCCCGGGAGATCACGTGAGTGGCCATGTTTCGTCACCTGGTGAAGAGCGGGGCATGCGACAGCGCACGCGGGGAGAACGCGGCGTGCCGCGCGTATGACACCCACGACCGGGCGGTCCTGGGACGGTGCGGGACGCTCGCGGGCGGGGCGTTCATGACGCCCCCCACGCGTTGCGGATCGCGACCTGGTTTGGCGAACCGGCGTCCCGCGACGAACCGGTCGCGTGAAGTACCGGGCGCAGGCCCGCCAAGGCATCGGCGACGCGCATGTCGGCGTCGCTCAAATCGGGAATGGGTTCGCGCTCGGCCGGCGCGACGCGGCGCGGCGGCAGCCAGGCCTCGTCCAGCAGGCGCGAGACGTGGCCGGCGATCGCCTCCGCGTCGTGCACCATCAGGTGCACGCGGCCCTGGGCTTCGACCGGCGGCGGATCGAGCGAAAGCAGCGGAATTTCCAGCGCCATCGCCTCGGCGTGCAGCGAGGGACCGACGAACGCCAGCCTCGCGCGACGCAGCAGGAACAGGGCTGCGAGGTAATCCGGCGCGTCGATGCGATGCAGGTTCGGCGGCGTGTGGCCGTCGAGGAACACCGGCCCGACCGCGCACACGACGTCCATGCCGGGATGCTCCTCGGCGATGCGCGTGAACGCCTTGCACATCAGGGTTGCGCTCGCCTCGTCGGATTCCTGCGCGAGCATCAGCAGCAGCGGGGCGTCGTCGCGCAGCACGGAAAAACGCTCGGCGAGCGCCAGGCCCATGCCGTTGTCGGGCTGCAGGCGCTCCAGTGCCGCGCGCAGCGCATCGGGCGCGGCGTTGCCGGTGACCAGCACGCGATGCGCGGGCACGCCCTCGGCGACGAGCTGCCGGCCCGCGGACTGTCCGGATGCGACGTGGAGCGAAGCGAGCGCGCGGGCGATGCGGCGGCCGGGATCGTCCGCCGCGCGCGGCGCCGAGGTGTTCGCCAGACCGCCGTCGATGCAGACCACCGGCACGTGGTGGTAATGCGCGGCGAGCGTCGTCGCCAGCGTCGCCGGGGCATCGCCCGGCACGACGACCACGTCGGGCCGAACCTGCATCATCACGCGCTTGATGCCGCCCAGCGCGCTGGACGTCATTTCCGCCGGGTCCTCGCCGGTCGATGGCACGGAGACCTTCACGTCCGCCGACAGGTCGAACAGTTCCAGCACGTGCGCCGATTCCTGTTCGGATTCGGCTGCGACGCACACCGTCGTCTCGAAGCGCTCGTCGCGCGCCAGCTGCTGCGCGATCGGCGCCATGCGCACCGCGTCGGGCGAGTCGCTGAGCACGCACAACGCCCGCACCGGCGGCTTGGGATTGATGTCCGATGCCGCTTCGGCGGCGGCGTCGGCCAGGTGCAGCACCTCGGGCAACGCGATGCCGGCACGCGCGGGCGCGTCCGTGCGGTCGGGAGCGAGGCGCACGTCGTCGTGGTCGTCGAAGTTCGCCAGCGCGCTGAGGAAGTTGATGCCGTGGTTGTTGGTCGGCGCGTGCACCGGCGCGGGCACGGGTCGCGGCGCGCTGCGGGGCCAGCGGCCGCGCAGTCGCGTCAGCACCTTCGGCACCCACCACACGTGCAGCGCCATTACCAGCATGAAGGCGGCGAAGGCGAGCGACTGCGGCATGTCGCGCAGCGACCAGCCCATCAGCACGAGGAGTCCGGCGACGGCGACCATCGTCAGCAGCACCAGCCGCGGCGGCATGCCGGTGTCGCACAGCAGGTGGTGCAGATGCTGGCGATCGGCCTTGAACGGCGAGCCGCCCGCGCGCAGGCGGCGATACATCACGGCCAGCGTGTCCATCACCGGCAACGCCACGCACCACAGCACATCGGGTGGATTCAGGCGCCCGACCTTGGCGTGACTCATATAGATGAGCGCCCAGGCGAGGATGAAGCCGATCAGCGTGCTGCCGGCGTCGCCCATGAAGATCTTGCGTCCGTCCGGCCAGCCGAGGTTGACGAACAGGTACGGAATCAGCGCCGCGAACAGCACCTGCAGCATCAGCAGGACGCCCGGCATCGACCACGACGAGTCGTCGAACAGCAGGATGGCGCCGATGCACACCATCGCCATCGAGGCCGCGAGCCCGTCGATGCCGTCCATCATGTTGAAGGCGTTGATCAGCCCGATGACGGCGATGATGGTGAAGGGAATGCCGAACAGGCCGATGTCGATATGGCGGGTGCCGACGATCTCGCCCAGGTCGTGCACATAGAAGCCCGACATGAAGATGACCAGGCCGGCCGCGCCGGCCTCGACCAGCAGGCGCGAGGTGACGCTGAGATTGCTGGCGTCGTCCAGTGCGCCCGCCGCGACGATCATCACGCCGCCGGCCAGGAGGCTGGTGACGAAGCCGTCGATGTAGCCCAGATAGCTCAGCCCCACCAGGGTGCCGAGGAAGAAGCACAGCCCGCCGATCAGCGGGATGCTGCCTCGATGCTGTTTACGCGCATCGGGCCGATCCACCAGTCCGATCTTCCTCGCCCATGGACGCATGGCGAAGATGGCGAACAGTGTCACGGCCAAC
This sequence comes from Lysobacter arvi, assembly GCA_031216755.1. Taxonomy (GTDB): domain Bacteria; phylum Pseudomonadota; class Gammaproteobacteria; order Xanthomonadales; family Xanthomonadaceae; genus Lysobacter_J; species Lysobacter_J arvi. The sequence goes on from JARUHG010000001.1 coordinate 269,490, forward strand.
GCGATCGCGCTGGCGGCCACCAGCTTGGGGTCCCTCATGCATGCACCTCGGATCTGAACACGAACGACGAAAGGGCAAGGCGTGTTTATTCCGTGTGCGTGCGCACTCAACATGGCTCCGGAGCGCGGTGTTCCCAGCGCGTCGAATTGCGACGCGGTGCGTCCGAGCGCAGACGAATCTAGGGATGCGCAGTTGATGAGGAGATGAAAAAAACATATTCACCCGAATGAACCTGCGAGCCGCGATAACTCAGGTTCAGATGGATGAATCACTTCACGACGCGCGCACGACGCTGAAGCGATTGGAATCAACGTGTCACAGTTTCGTTCGCCAATCGCGTATACAAGACTCGATGCGTTCGAACGCGAGATCGAATGCGCGCTGCTCGCGACCGTAGGGGTCTTCGATGTCGGTGCCGTCGTTCCAATGCGACAGCATCATCACGCGGCCGCGCAGCGTGGGGCACAACGCGAGCACCGCGGCGACCTGGCGCTGCTCCATCGCGAGCACCAGGTCCGATTGCTGCATCAATACCTTGGTCGCCTGCCGCGCGATGTGGTCGCTGGCGTCGTAGCCATGCGCCGCGAGCGCGGCCTGCGCGCGTGGGTCGACGGGAAAGCCTCGCATGGCCGCGAGGCCCGCGGACGCGACCTGCATTCCGGGACGGAGCAGGCGCGCGCGCACGATGGCTTCGGCCATGGGACTTCGGCAGATGTTGCCTTTGCAGACGATCAGGAGGCGAAGGGTCATGCGCTGACGCTAGCAAAACCGCGCGAACGGGCCATTCATGCTTGGCGCGCCACGTTCAGGGATGTGTGCGTCGCGTAAAAACGGGGTCGCTCAGGGCACCACGTCCGCCGGCAGCGACTGGCGTGCGCGATGCATCGCGTGCCAGGGATCGCGCTTGAGGTTGCGCGCGCGGCGCAGCGCCTTGTGCAGATCGAATGCGCCGGCCTGGCGCACGCGACCGAGTTCTTCCCACGTGAGCGGCATCGCCACCGGCGCGCCCGGTCGCGCACGCAGCGACCAGCTCGTCACGCTCGTGGCGCCCCGTGAGTTGCGCAGCCAGTCGATGAAGATGCGGCCCTCGCGCGCGGCCTTGGACGCCGTGGCGACGTAGCGCTGCGGCGCGCGGGCGACGAGCGAGTCGGCGAAGGCTTCGCAGAACGCCTTCACCTCGGACCAGTCCGGCCCGGTGCGGATCGGCGCGACCACGTGCACGCCCTTGCCGCCGGACAGGCGAACCCAGCTGCGCAGGCGCAATTCGGCCAGGCGATCGCGCACTTCGCGCGCGGCGGCCTTCAGCGCGTTCCATTCGATGCCTTCGTCGGGATCGAGATCGAACACGAGGCGATCGGGCTTTTCGACATCGTCGATGCGCGAACCCCAGACGTGGAATTCCAGCGAATTCATCTGCACCAGTTCGAGCACGCCGTCGAGGTCCTGGACGTACAGGTAATCGCCCTGGCCGCTGACTTCGCGCAACGTGATCTCGCCCACATGCTCGCCAAGCGAGTCGGCATGGTGCTTCTGGAAGAAGCAGCCCCCCGCGATGCCGTCGGGGCAGCGCACCAGCGACAGCGGACGACGCACGAGGTCGGGCAGCATCCAGCGCGAGACCGCACGGTAATAGTCGGCGATCTCGCCCTTGGTGATCTCCGCGTCGGGATAGACCACGCGGTCGGGGCTGGTGAGCCGGGGCGTCGTGGCCATGCGTGAGCGTCGCGCGCGGGACGGTGCCTCAGGCCGACTTGCGCCCGGTGCGCTTGCGCGCGGTGGTCTTCTTGGCCGCCGTTTTCTTGGCGGCCTTCTTGGCTGGCGTGGGCTTGCCGCCGCCCTTCTTCTCCAGGCTGCGCTTGAGCAGGTCGGCGAAGTCGATGACGTTGGTGGCGGCGTTCTCGGGCAGGTTGTCCTCGTCGGCGGTGGGTTTGCGCACCACGTGCTTGGACTTCACGCGATCCTCGATGACCTTGGTCAGCCGCTCGCGGAAATCGTCCTTGTAGTCCTCCGGATTCCACTTTGAGCTCATCGATTCGATGAGCTGCTTGGCCATGTCGATCTCGCGCGTGGTGATCTTCCACTTCTCCAGGCCGCCTTCGGGCAGCTTGTAGTCGGCCGGGTCGACCAGTTCCTGCGCGAATCGCAGGATGAGCAGCATCAGCGCGTCGTCCTTGGGCACCACGGCGGCCAGGTATTCGCGCGTGCGGATCACCACGCGGCCCACGCCGGCCTGGCCCGTGCGCTTGAGCACCTCGCGCAGCAGCACATAGCCCTTCTCGGCCTTCTTGCCCGGCTCGAGCACGTAGGGCTTCTCGAAATACTCCGGCCCGATGGCCTCCAGGTCGACGAAGGTGTCGATGTCCACCGACTCCTTGTGGTCGGGCGCGGCATTGGCGATGTCCGACTCCTCCAGCACGACGTAACTGCCCTTGTCGTACTCGAAGGCCTTGACGATCTCCTTCCACGGCACTTCCTCGCCGGTCTCGGCGTTCACCCGCTCGTAGCGCACCGGCGCGTTGTTGCGGCTGTCGAGCATGCGGAAGGACAGGTCGACGCGGCGCTCGCCGCTCATCAGTTTCACGGGGATGTTGAGCAGACCGAACGACAGCGTGCCGGTCCAGATGGGGCGGGCCATGGAATACCTCGTCTTCCGGGCGACTACCGGACGAAACCAGCCGGAGGACGATGACTTTCCGTGCAACCGCGTTGGCGGGCAGTGAAAGCGGCGCAGGCGTCGGGCGCGCCATGCGGCGCGTTCAGCCGGACCGGCACCCTGTGGGAGCAGGCGCCGGCTCGCGGGTCTTGCCGGAACCGTCGAACGTCCGCGCCCCGTAAAAAACGGGGCGCGGATGGCGTTACGGCGCCGAGTCGACCAGGACGACTTCCGCGTCGTCCAGCGCCTTCACGGTGATGGCGCCTTCGTTGCGGATCGCCGCGCCGTCGCGGGCCTCCAGCCGGATGCCGTTCACTTCGATCGCGCCCTTGGCGGGCACGAGGTAGCCGTAACGGTTCTCGGCGAACGCGTACTCGGCCGATTCGCCGGCCGCCAGCGTCAGCCCGAGCACGCGGGCCTGCGCGCGGATCGGCAGTGCGTCCTCATCGCCGGCGATGCCGCTGGCCAGCGTCACGAAGCGGCCGGAACGCTCGCCCTTCGGGAACGGCTTGCTGCCCCAGGTCGGCGCGCCGCCGCGGGCGTCCGGGATGATCCAGATCTGGAAGATCCGCGTGGTGTCCGGCTCCAGGTTGTATTCGGCGTGCTGGATGCCGGTACCGGCGCTCATCACCTGCACGTCGCCGGCCTCGGTGCGGCCCTTGTTGCCCAGGTTGTCCTGGTGGGTGATCGCGCCGTCGCGGACGTAGGTGATGATCTCCATGTCCGAATGCGGGTGCGGCGGGAAGCCGGTGTTCGCGGCGATGGTGTCGTCGTTCCATACGCGCAGCGCGCCCCAGCCCATGCGGGCCGGATCGTGGTAGCTGGCGAAGGAGAAGTGGTGCTTGGCGTCGAGCCAACCGTGGTTGGCTCCGCCGAGGGAGTTGAACGGGCGACGCTCGATCATGACCTTGCTCCAGGGTGGGCGGGATTGCGTGGGGCACACGATAGGACGCAGCGGACCTGCTTGGAATGGAACGGATCGAATATGATCCTTTCCATTCCTTGCATGCCGGCCGCCGCCCATGAAACTGCCCGACCTGGAAGCCTGGGCGATCTTCGCCAAGGTCGCCGAAACCGGTTCGTTCGCCCGCGCGGCGAACGAGCTCAACCTTTCGCAGGCCACCGTCTCCAAGGCGATCACCCGCCTGGAAACCCGGCTGAAGACGGTGCTGTTCCATCGCACGTCGCGGCGGATGTCGTTGACCGAAAGCGGCCGCGGCGCGCTCGAACGCGCCAGCCGCATCCTCGCCGAAGGCGAGGCGGTGGAAGCGGAGATCACCGCGCAGGCCGCGAGCCCGCGCGGCATCGTGCGCATGGCCGTGCCGATGTCCTTCGGCGTCGAGCATCTCGCGCCGCTGTTGCCGGAGTTCATGGCGACGTACCCCGACGTGTCGCTCGACGTGGATTTCGACGACGGCCTGGTCGACCTGGTCGGCGGCGGCTACGACCTCGCGCTGCGCATTTCGGCACTGGCCGATTCGAGCCTGCTCGCGCGACGCCTGTGCGGCGTGCGCATCCTGCTGGTCGCATCGCCGGCGTACCTGGAGGCGCGTGGACGGCCGCGGCATCCGCGCGAGCTGTCGCAGCACAGCGCGCTGTTCTACACGCTCTCCCGGTTCGGCGGCGCGTGGCGGTTCCAGCACAAGCGGCACGGCGATTTCTCGATCAGCGTGAACGCCCCGCTGCGCGTGAACAACGCCGAGGCGCTCAACCCCGCGCTGCTGGCGGGCATGGGCATCGCGCTACAGCCGGAGTTCCTGGTGTGGCGCGAACTCAAGGCGGGCAAGCTCGAAATCGTGATGCCCGAGTGGTCGCCGCCGCCGATCGCGCTGCACGTGGTCACGCCGCCCGGGCGCGTGCGCCCGGCGCGCGTGCAGTTGCTGATCGAGCATCTGGTGCGGAAGTTCGCGAAGGCGCCCTGGGCGGAGCGTGCGGGTTAGTCGGATCGGGGCCTTGCGAATGCACGTCTGTTTCGCACGTCACCCCCCTCAGCCCAACCCCTCTCCCGCGAGCGGGAGAGGGGCCTTGAAGCATCACGTCACGGCGTGAGCGAGAGCGCGTTCGTCGCGGTGATGAGGCCTGAGCCCGTCGCGTCGGCGCCCCAGCATTCGTTCACCGCCGGGCCCGACGGTTGCGATACGAGCGCGCAGCCGGCGCCCCACGGAATCGCCGCGGTGGTCAGGATGTCCTCGACGTCGGCCTGCGCCAGGTTCGGATCCTTCTGCAGCATCAGCGCCGCGATGCCCGCCACGTGCGGCGAGGCCATCGACGTTCCGCTGAGGTAGAAGTACGACCGCTTGCCGCTCTGCGTCTGGTACGGACCGACGACCCACGAACCCGGAGCGACCACGTCGAGATCCTGGCCGGCGAGCTGACGGCTGGAGAAATCGGCGACGTGGAAGTCGGCCGTGTTGGTCGGATCGGGCACGTCGTCCGCGTTCCACCAATTGCCCGGATTGCCGTCGGCACCGGGTTTCCACTGGCCGTTCCAGCCCGAGGCGGCGACCGAGATCACCGGCGCGTACGCGCCCGGGTAGCCCATGCCCGCCGTGCCCTCGTTGCCCGCGGACGCGACGATCACCACGCCTTCGGAGATCGCGTAATCGATCGCGGCTTTCTCGGCCGCATCGAGCACGGAACCGCCGAGGCTCATGTTGATCACGACCGGCGAGTTGCCCAGCGCACCGCTGGCCTTGAGGTTGGCGACATAGACGATGCCGGCGGCGACCACCGACGACCAGCCCGATCCGTTCTGGTTGAGGACCTTCACCGGGATCACCGTCGCGCGCGGCGCGGTGCCGTTGATCGGGGTGCCGTTGAGGCTGTAACCGAGGATGGAGCTGGTGACGTGCGTGCCGTGCGAGTTCTGGTCGTGCTCCCACTTGTTCGGCGGCTCGGACACGCTGCCCTGTTCGCCGCCGCCGCCGTTGAACGCCTTGGCGAACTGCGTGGCGATGCGCTCCTGCGGGAAGTACTGGCGCCAGGTGTCCAGCAGGCCGGTGTCGAGCACCGCGACGTACACGCCTGCGCCGTCGTAGGGGACGGTGCGGCCGGCGCCGAGGTTGGTGACGTCCACCGCGTCCTGGTCCCAGGTGCTCAGGCCGTTGGCGAAGTTCGTCGCGCTGACGGTGTCGACCGGGCTGCCCTTGCGTTCGGCGTCGGGATTGGCGGCCAGCACGAACGGCAGGGCGCGTATCGCCGAAAGCTGGCTCTCGGTGGTCTTGAGCGTGACGAGGTCGATCTCGGCCACGACCTCGCGGACGGTGCCGTACGTTCCGAGCCTGGCCAGCGTCGCCGGCGTGGCGTCGCCGTCGAGCAGCACGTTGACGCCGATCTGTCGCGAGGCGGACGCCGCCTGGGCCGCGACGGGCAGGGCGCAGGCGAGGGCGAGGACGCTCAGGGCTTTGTTGATCACGGGTGGATCTCCTCGGAGTTGGCCCGTTCGGACGGGCGCGGGACAGGGTTGCCCGGAGCAAACGCGACTACGACGGGTAACAGGCCGCCCTCATCCGTGTGGAGTCCCCATGCCGAAAGCGTGCGCATCCGGTCGGCGGATCGTGCGCGCCGGTTTGTTGCGGCGGCGTGGTGCGCCTGTCGGAACGGTGTAAAGGCGTGAGGGCCGTCATGTAGGCGAAAGAACGAGGCAGGCCTGGAGAAAGCAGTCGTCATTTCCGCTCGCGGAATCCCGCGACTTCCGCGTGCCATGGGCGCCGTAAGCGCGTGCGGCGGATGTCGTGAACAGGCACTGGATTCCCGCGTTCGCGGCACGACGGTGCTTACCGGGCGCGCCTGCCCGTGGGTGTGCCCGCGCCCGGGAAAGCGCTATTCCGCGGAGAACTTCGACAGGTTCTGCTTGAGCTTTTCGATGCCCGCCCACGGGTCCTTGCGGCGTCGCTTCAGTCGCTCGGGGACGTCGGCGATGGTGAACGCGTCGCCGCGCTTGAGCTTTGAAAGCTCGCTCCACGCCAGCGGCATCGACACCGGTGCACGCGGACGCGCACGCAACGAATACGACGCCACCGCCGTCGCGCCGCGGCCGTTGCGCAGGTAATCGACGAAGATGCGCTTGTTGCGCAGCCGCTTGGTGGACACCGAAAGGAACCGGTCGGGTTCGGACTGCGACATCACTTCGGCGAAGCTCTGCGCGAAGGGCTTGACCAGGCTCCAGTCGCAACCCGGATTGAGCGGCACCACCACGTGCAGGCCCTTGCCGCCGGTGGTGCGCAGGAAGGATTCCAGTTCCAGTTCGATCAGCCGCTTGCGCACGTCCACCGCCGCGCGCTTGACCTCCGCGAACGGCACATCCGGGCCGGGATCCAGATCGAACACGATGCGGTCGGCCCGATCGGGATCGTCCGCGTGCGCGCCCCACGGATGGAACTCCAGCGCGTTGAACTGCACCAGTTCCATCAGCGCCGCTTCGTCGTTCACCACGAGGTAGTTGGCGTTGTTGCCGGCTTCCTCCTTGAGGCGCACGAACTCGACCAGTTCCAGCCCGGGGGTGTGATGCTTCTGGAAGAAACACGGTTTGTCGGTGCCGGCGGGGCAGCGGATGATCGACAGCGGACGCCCGGCGATTTCCGGCAGCAGATGGTCGCGGACGGCGGCGTAATAGTTGGCGACGTCGAGCTTGGTGTAGCCGTCGTCGGGGTAGAGCACTTTCGTCGGACTGCTGAGCTTGGGCGGCGTGCGCGTCGTCGCGGTCGTCTTCGTCGCCTTCGTCGTCTTCTTTGAACGCGAGGACTTCGCGGCCGCTGCCTTTTTCGAGGCCGCGCCGTTGCCGAGCGCTCCGCGATCGCTGTCGGCCAGGTCCTCCACGCGCTTGTCGTCGCGCACGGACTTCAGCGACGGCTGCCGCAGCAGGCCCTGTCCGCCGATGCCGCGGAAATTCACTTCGACCACGAAGCGCGGTTCGAACCACTTCGCGCTGCGCAGGTCGGTATCGTTCTCCGGCACGTACACGCTCGGCTCCTTCGATCCGCCGCGCCCGAGTCGCTTGCTGATGTCCTTGATGAGCGTGTCGGAAAATCCGCTGCCGACGCGGCCCACGTACGCCCAGCCGTGGCGTTTGTCCGGCGTGGCGAGCAGCAGCGAACCGAAGCCGCTACGGCTGCCTTTCGGCGCGGTCCATCCGACGACGGCGTATTCGTCGCTGTGCAGCGCTTTCGTCTTGCGCCAGTCGTCGCCGCGTCCGGAGTGGTACGGGCGATCGGCGCGCTTGGAAATGATGCCTTCGAAGTCCTGTTGCCCGGCCAGTTCGAACGCCTGCTCGCCGCCGCCGATCGCGTGCGAGCTGTACGACAGATGCCGCGTGCCTCCGCCGAGCACCTCCTCCAGCAGCGTCTTGCGTTCGATCAGCGGCGCGCGCGACAGGTCGACGCCGTCGATGTGAAGCAGATCGAACAATGCGTACGAGAGCAGTCCCTGGCGCTCGCCGGAGAGCGTCGCCTGCAGCAGGTTGAAGTCGTCGCGCGTGCCGCTGCCGGCGATGAGCTCGCCGTCGAGCGCGGCCGATTTCAGACCCAGCGCTTCGATCGCGCCGGTGATCTCCGGCACCTTGTCGGTCCAGTCGAGCGCGTTGCGCGACCAGAGTTTCGCCTTGCCGCGCGCGACGGTGGCGACGATGCGGTATCCGTCCCACTTGATCTCGTGCAGCCAGTCGTCCCCTTCGGGCGGCGCATCGCCGAGCCTGGCCAGCTGCGGCGCGAAGAACTCCGTCGGTGCGGCGGCCTTGCGCGCGCCGGTGAGCTTCATCGCCCGTTTCGCCCAGTCGCGATGGCGCGCCGCGCTCTGCACGGGCACCTCGGTTTCGCGCTTGCGCCTGGCCTTGCCGCGACCCGCGCGCCTGGCGTCCTCCTCGGGCGGAGGCGTGACATCGGCGAGCAGGTCGTCGGCTTCCAGCGTGCCGGCGTATTCGTCCTTGTCCTTGAACAACAGCCACTGCGGCTGTCGCGCCGGCTTGCCCGAGCGCACCAGATGCCAGCCGCCCTTGAGCTTCTCGCCGAACAGTTCGAAACGCAGGTGGCCCTTGGCGAGCTGTTCCTCCGGGTCGAACTGCGTGGCCCACACGCCGTGGTCGAACTGCGCGACGTGCCCGCCGCCGTAATGGCCCTTGGGGATCTCGCCTTCGAATTCGGCGTAATCGACCGGGTGGTCCTCCACTTCGACGGCCATCCGCTTGACGTTCGGGTCGTAGCTCGGGCCCTTCGGCACGGCCCAGCTTTTCAGTGCATCGCCAATCTGCAGGCGGAAGTCGTAGTGCCGACGGCTGGCGTGGTGGAGCTGGACGACGAAGATGGCGCGACGGCCCTGCGGCAGGCGCTTGCCGGGCTCGGGTTCGCGGGTCTTGGTGAACTGACGCTTGCGTCGGTATTCCGTCAGGCTCATTGCGTGGCACGCGGGCGGTCGGAGTTCCACCTTCCCCCCGCGCAGGTGGAGGCGGCGCGAAAAGCGGCAGTGAGCGGGGAGGGAGATGCGGGACGCGGGAACGCGGAGTCGGCGTGACGTTCTGCTCACTTCCCGCTCTTACCGCCTCACGCCTGTTCCGCTCCCGTGCGATCATCGGACGCACGAGAGTGCGCGCGGGCAGGGGAAGGCGCTCCGCTCACTTCTCACTTTTCCATCCTCACTCCTGCTCCACCGGGGAATGCCGCATGTACCGTCTCTACTACTCGCCGGGGGCGGCGAGTCTGGTCGTCCATTGGCTGTTGATCGAGCTGGACGTCCCCCACGAACTGGCGCTGGTCGACACCAAGGCCGGCGAGCAGAAGAGCGCCGGGTACCTCGCGCTCAATCCCAACGGCGTGGTGCCCACGCTGCTGGTCGACGGACAGCCGCTGTACGAAGCGGCGGCGCTGGCGATGCACGTCGCCGACCGCCATCCGCAATCGGGCCTGGCGCCCGCGCTCGACGATCCGCAGCGCGGTGCCTACCTGCAGTGGATGCTCAACCTCGCCAACACGCTGCAGTCGCCGCTGCGGTTGTGGTGGTACCCGCAGGACATCGATGCCGAGCACCCCGAGCGCGTGCTCGACGGCGCGCGACGCCGCATCGAGGCGACGTGGGAGCGCCTGGACGCGCATCTGGCCGCGAACGGCCCGTACCTGCTGGGCGAGCGCCTCAGCGCGGCGGACTTCTACCTGACCATGCTGATGCGCTGGACGCGCAACATGCCGCGTCCGGGGCACACGTGGCCGCACCTGGCGCGGTTGGCCGAACGCATGAAGGCGCGGCCGTCGTTCCGCACGCTGTACGAACGCGAGGGGCTGACCGAATGGGCATGAAGCGGGGCGCCGCCGTGCGGGTGGCCGTGGCGTCGATGTGCATCGCCGGGGCGCTGGTCGCCACCGGTTGCAAGGAAGCGCAGGACATCCGCGAGGAAATGGGCTGGAGCCAGCAGCGCGAGGCACCGCCACCGCCGCCGCCGGTCAACCTGGACGATCGCTGGATTCCCGCCGACACCGCCGTCGCCGAGACGACGCAGGCGCAGTGGGCATCGCGCTGGTGGCTGTGGGCGGGCCGGTTCGACGGCAAGGCGCCGTACCAGGATCGCGATGGCGCGCGCTGCGCGCTGCACCAGGACGGCCCGGTGTGGTTCCTTGCCGGCACCGACGGTTCCTTCGACGCGGTGCGCAACTGCACGATCCCGGCCGATCGCCACCTGTTCGTACCGCTGATCGCCTGGAGCGTCGCCGGTGGCGAACCCGGCGAGACGCAGGCGCTCTCGTGCACGCAGAAACAGCAGCGCGCCGCGAACCTCGCCGACCATGTCTACACGGGCCTGGTGCTGCTGGACGGACGCCCGATCGGGCAATACCAGCGCATGCGCGCGGCGGGCGGCTGCTTCGCGGTGGCCTCGGGCGACGCCGCGGTGGCGACCGATGGCTACTGGCTGATGCTCAAGCCGCTTCCGCCCGGCCAGCACACGCTGGCGATCGCCGCCGCGTATCGCGAAGGTCCGCGGCAGGTGCTGCAGAACTTCCAGTACACGCTGGAGGTGCAGGGTGCCGGTTCGCCGGACGCGGCGGAGGCCTCCGCTGACGCGCCGGAATCCGACGCGGGCGGCTTCGACGACGCGGCGGACCTCGCCGACGGAGTGGACGCTGCGGCGGAGTAGTAGCGCGCCGCGCACGGGGCGCCGACGGGACGTCATGGATCCCCGCCTTCGCTGGCATGACCATGCTTGTTGATGCGTCATCTCGGAGTGTCGTCATCCTGGCGAACGCCGAGAGTCGGGCCCGTAGCGTTCGGCGCTTGATGTCCTGTCGCGGTCATTCCCGCGCGGGCGGGACTCCATCCATCCGCCCTGTGTCCGAACTCATGCTCCGATCGCCGGGCTCCGAGCGTGACCGTCCCAGCTCGAAGCTCCATACGCCGAGCTAAAAGGCTCCGCACTCCGAGCTCGGAGCTCGACGGTCCGAGCTCCAGGCTCCATACGCCGAGCAGAAAGCTCGGCTTGCCGAGTTCCGGGCTCGACCGTCCGAGCTTGAAGCTCCGGCCGTCGAGCACAAGACTCCGCTTGCCGAGCTCCGGGCTCGACCGTCCGAGCTTGACGCTCCGACCGCCGGGCAAAAAGCTCCGCAGGCGGAGCTCGAAGCTCGATCGTCGGAGTCCGAAGCTCCATTCGCGGGCAAAAAGCTCAGCGCCTGGAACGCCGGCGGCCGCGCGAACATTTCGCGCGCCGGGGCCGCTGCCTGGCGTCCCCGCGCGGGACGCCTGCCGCTCCGCACCTTGCACCCCGGACGGCGCGCCACGAGCGCACGGGAGCGCCGTTCCGCCCGCCCCAGCACTTCGCTTGCCGCGGCCCCCTTGCTACTCTCCGGGGTCGGCGGAGCATGGCCTCCGCCTGTTTTTTGCCCGTCGCCAACGCGCGCCGGGCGCCGTCCCGCCGGGCGAACGGACTCGCGGCGATCACGAGCACAGGCAGAACCGGATGACGATTCCCGCGACCGCAGCCCCGGCCGAAAGCAGCAACAAGCTTCCGCGCCAGATTCCCTACATCATCGGCAACGAAGGCTGCGAGCGTTTCAGCTTTTACGGGATGCGCAACATCCTGGTGCAGTTCCTGGCCTCCAGCGCGCTGCTGGCCTACCTCCCCGAAGGCGAGCGCGCGGGCATGGCGAAGGAGGTCTTCCATACCTTCGTCATCGGCGTGTATTTCTTCCCGCTGCTGGGCGGCTGGTTGGCCGACCGTTTCTTCGGCAAGTACCGCACGGTGCTGTGGTTCTCGCTGATCTACTGCGCCGGCCACGCGTGCCTGGCGCTGTTCGAGAACCACCGGCAGGGCTTCTACACCGGCCTGTTCCTGATCGCGCTGGGCTCGGGCGGCATCAAGCCGCTGGTGGTGTCCTTCGTCGGCGACCAGTTCGACCAGACCAACAAGCACCTCGCGCGCAAGGTGTTCGACGGCTTCTACTGGATCATCAACTTCGGCAGCTTCTTCGCCTCGCTGCTGATGCCGATCTTCCTGCGCGAATACGGGCCGGCGGTGGCGTTCGGCATTCCCGGCGCGCTGATGTTCATCGCGACCTTCATCTTCTGGCTGGGCCGCAAGCAGTACGTCAACGTGCCGCCGGCCGCGTCCGATCCGGACTCCTTCCTGCGCGTGGCACGAAGCGCGCTGCTGGCGCCGGGGCAGGGGCGGGGCGGCTTCCTCGTCGCGATGGCCGGCTTCGCGCTGGCCGTCGGCCTGCTGCTGGGCTGGGCGCTGCACGCGACCGTCGGGCTGTCGTGGTGGCCCGAATCGTTCGGCTTCGTGATCTCCGCATGCCTGGCGCTGGGGGCGATCATCGCCTTCGGCGGCATCGGCACGTCGATGCAGCTCGACCGCGCCCGCGGCGCGCATCCGGATGCCGCGGTCGATGGCGTGCGCGCCGTGCTGCGCATCCTCATCGTGTTCGCGCTGACCACGCCGTTCTGGTCGCTGTTCGACCAGAAGGCCTCGACCTGGGTGCTGCAGGGCAACCAGATGGCGATGCCGCACGACGCGTGGTGGTGGCCGAGCTGGCTGGTGCGCGACGCCGCGCAGATGCAGGCGCTGAACCCCGCGCTGGTGATGCTGCTGATCCCGTTCAACAACCTCGTGCTGTACCCGGCGCTCAAGCGCATGGGCTTCGAGCCCACCGCGCTGCGCCGCATGGGCGCGGGCATCGCGTTCTCGGGCGTGGCCTGGGTGATCGCCGGCGCGCTGCAGCTGTACATCGACGGTGGCGATCCGGTCTCGCTGGCGTGGCAGATCCTGCCGTACGCGCTGCTGACCTTCGGCGAGGTGCTGGTCTCGGCCACCGCGCTGGAGTTCGCCTACAGCCAGGCGCCGCAGGCGATGAAGGGCGTGATCATGGCCTTCTGGTACCTCGCCAGCACGTTCGGCAGCCTGTGGGTGCTGCTGACCAACGCGGGCGTGCGCAACGACTACGTGACCTCGCACATCGGCGCGACCGGCCTGAGCGAGAACGCGTTCCTGATGTTCTTCTTCGCCGGCTTCGCCTTCGTCGCGGCGGCGGCGTTCGCGCTGTACGCGCGGCGCTACCCGATGCAGGACAACTACCGTCACGCCTGATCCTCCATGATCGCCGATCGAAACCGGACGAAAACGGAAACCCACTGAATGCTGACCTTTGCCCTGATCGCCGTGACCGTGCTGGTGTCCTGGCTCGCCTTCGAGCGGCCGGCGCTGCTGGACCGCCTGATCCTGTGGCCGCCGGCGATCGACCGGAAGAAGCAGTACGACCGCCTGCTCACGCACGGTTTCGTCCATGCCGACTGGTCGCACCTGCTGTTCAACATGATCACGCTGTACTTCTTCGGCCGGCAGATCGAAGAAGTGATGGGCAAGCTCATCGGGCCGCTGGGCTTCGTGCTGTTCTATCTGTCGGCGATCGTCATCGCGATCCTGCCGACCTACCTGCGTCATCGGCACGATGCGCACTACCGCAGCCTGGGCGCCTCCGGCGCGGTGTCGGCGGTGCTGTTCGCCTTCATCCTGCTGTCGCCGTGGTCGCTGATCATCGTGTTCTTCCTGCCCATGCCGGCCATCCTGTACGCGGTGGCGTACGTGGCGTATTCGATCTGGATGGACAAGCGCGGCGGCGACAACATCAACCACAGCGCGCACCTGTCGGGCGCGCTGTACGGCGTGTTGTTCATGCTGCTGATGGAGCCGCGCATCGGCGCGTACTTCCTGCAGCGGCTGATGAGCCCCTCGTTCGGGGGCTGATGCGGCAGGCGTTGCGGCGGGGCATCGCGCCCCGCGCGGCCGGATGCGGTTACGCCGCGACGCGCGCGGTGTCGGCTTCGGCGTCGCCGTAGGTCTGGAGCAGGCGCGAATAGACTTCGGCGTCGATCTGCGCGGTTTCCACGGTGTGGCGATCGCTGCGCGCCAGTTCGTACAGGCGGGCCATCAGCGCGTCGTCGCTCACGTGGTCCAGCGTCAGGTGATGCAGGGTCATGGTGTCCTCCTGGGCGTCGAGCGCTTCCCCAAAGCGCATTTCCGGTACTGGATCACGCAGATTCCGTGCCACACGTCGGCATGCGGATCCGCGCGGTGCAATGTGACGCACCCGGTCAGATCCGGCCGCCGCGCGTTCGCGCGCCTGACGCAGCGGGTCGGCGCTCACCCGGCATGAATGCAGCGCGTGTTATGCCGGACTCCCCCGATGACGCCAGGAGTGCAGGCATGGCGATGAGGAAGGCCGGCAAGAAGTCCGCGGCCCGCAAGACGGCCGCGAAGTCCGCGAAGAAGTCCGCGCGCAAGACCGCCGCGAAGAAGACGACCGCCCGCAAGGCCCCGGCGAAGAAGGCCGCCGGGACGACCGCAGGCAAGAGCGCCACCCGCAAGGCGGCCGCCACGAAGTCCGCGTCGAAGGCCGCGACGAAGAAGGCGGCCGCGACCAGGAAGACGGCGAAGAAGGCCGCAGCGAAGAAGACCCCCGCGACGAAGACCGCATCGACGAAGACCGCCGCCCGCAAGGTCGCGAAGAAGAAGACCGCCGCCCGCAAGGCCACCGCCCGGCAGGCAGCCGAGTCCCGGATGTCCGCGGCTCCGGCGTCCGGATCGACGACGCGGGCGCGCAAGTCGGCGGCAGGGACGAGCGCCCGCAAGGCGCCGCGCCGTCGCGGCGAAGAGAAGCCCCGGATCACGCCCGAGCAGGCGCTGGCGAACACGCGCGAACTGCTCGCCGCCAAGCAGGAGCGCGAGCACCAGCCGCCGCCGTGGCAGCAACTGGAGGCGAACCACGGCCAGGGCGGCGCGCCGGGCATGATGTCCGACAGCGCGGCGGAAAAGGCGAAGGAGTTGCACAACGCCGAGATCCGCCTGGAGGGCAACCAGGGGCATATCAGCAGCCAGGATCGCCGCAACCAGGGCAAGCGCGATGCGCGTTGAACGCGGCATCATCGCCGTTCCCTCCCGACGGGCACGTACATGACCACGCACGAAATCGAGCACGATCCCGCCTCCGGCGTCTTCACCACCACCGTCGACGGCCAGGTCGCGCTGCTCGAATACCGCCGCGAAGGCGATCAGCTGGTCATCGTCCACACCGGCGTGCCCGACGCGATCGCCGGGCGCGGCATCGCCGGGGAACTGGTGCGTTCGGCGTTCGAGTACGCCAAGGCGCAGGGTTGGCGCGTCCGTCCGAAGTGCGCCTACGCGGCGGGATGGGCGGAGCGGCACCCGGAGTACAACCAGCTGCTCGCGTAGCGGGCGGTTCACGGCCAGTGGCCGGAAGCGGCGGTTCCGAGGCGGCAGGCGCCGAGTTTCGACAGCCCGCCCGGAAACGCCGTTCTTCCGGCCCCTTCCGCGGCCTTTCCCGCGCCTTCAGGCCGACCGGCCGGGATGCGTGGAAGTCCAAGGTGTGACAGCATTCGCGCCCCGTCCCCCGACTCCGGCGCCGCCCAGGCGCTTCCGCGCATGCGCCTGAACAAGCACATCAGCGACACCGGCTTCTGCTCCCGGCGCGAGGCCGACGGCCTCATCGCCGAAGGCCGCGTCACGGTCAACGGGCTACGCGCCCGCGTCGGTGCGGAAGTGGGCGAGGGCGACGAAGTGCTCGTCGACGGCCAGCCGCTCAAGGTCCGCACCGTCGCCAGGAACAAGCGCCAGCACGTGTACATCGCGCTGAACAAGCCGGTGGGCGTCACCTGCACGACCGAGTCGACGGTGAAGGGCAACATCGTCGACTTCGTCGGCCACGAGCGGCGCATCTTCCCGATCGGCCGCCTCGACAAGGATTCCGAAGGGCTGATCCTGCTCACCAGCAATGGCGACATCGTCAACGAGATCCTTCGCGCCGAGAACAAGCTGGAGAAGGAATACCTGGTGGCGGTGAACCACCCGGTCACCGACGAGTTCCTGCGCGGCATGGCGCGCGGCGTGCCGGTGCACGGCGAGACCACGCTGCCGTGCCGGACCGGCCGGCTGAACAAGTTCGGCTTCCGCATCGTGCTGGTGCAGGGCCTGAACCGGCAGATCCGCCTGATGGCGGCGCACTTCGGTTTCCGCGTGAAGCAGCTCATGCGCGTGCGCATTGGCAACGTCAAGCTCGGGCACCTGAAACCCGGCCAGTGGCGCAACCTCACCGAAGCCGAACTGCGCGGCCTGCTGCCCAAGCGCGAGAGCTGGTGATCGTCCGCGCGGAGCCGGATGCGTCCATCCGGGCATCACGCCGCGGCCGCTAACCTGCGGCGATGACAAGGGATTGCCCATGAAGCGATTGCTCCTGCTGTGCGCACTGGCCGCGGCGCTGTCCGCGTGCAAACGAGAACCCGAACCCGCCGCTCCCGTGGTCACGCCCGGCGCGCCGGCGCCCGCCGTTGGCGACGCGACCACCGTCGCGCCCGCCGACGTGAAACTGGAAGACGTGTCCGAATCCACGTCGGACTACATCATCGGCATCAGCTACCAAGTGCCCGCCGAGCAGTACCCGGGACTGGCCGCGGAACTGAAGAAGTACGCCGACGCCGCGCGCAACGACCTGATCGAGGCGGCGAAGGCGCGCAACCAGCCCGGCGGCGCGACGAGCGCCCCGTACGACCTGTCGCTCAGCTTCACCGAGCTGATGCACACGCCGGACGTCGTCGCCGTCGCCGCCGACGGCAGCAGTTACACCGGCGGGGCGCATGGCGCGCCGCTAATCGCGCGTTTCGTCTGGCTGCCGAAGCAGAACCGGATGCTCACCGCGCAGCAGCTGATTCCGGCGCCGAGCGGCTGGACGGCCATTTCCGACTACGTGCGCGAACAACTGCACGCCGCGCTGTCGCAGCGCGTGGACGCCGACGATCTGCCGCCGGAGGAACGCGCCGAAGTGGTGAAGAACGCTTCGAAGATGATCGACGACGGCACCCAGCCGGACCCCTCGGACTTCGCGTTGTTCGAGCCGATCGCCGCGCCCGATGGCCGCCTGGCCGGGCTGCGTTTCGTGTTCGCGCCGTATCAGGTCGGGCCGTATTCGGACGGCACCCAGACGGTGGAGGTGCCGGTCGACGTCCTCCTGCCGCACCTCGCGCCGGAGTACCGCCCGCTGTTCGCGGCGGCGCCGGCCGCACCGGCCGACGCCCCCGTCGCGAGCCCTCCGGCCCCGACGCGCTAGGATCGCGGCATCCCGGCCGCACCGGCCGGGCTTCCGGACACCGGGCCAGCCGGTGTCGACCTCGCCGGAGACGCCATGTCCGCATTGCGCAGTCGGGTCGAGCAGTTGCTGTCGTTGGCCGACGTCCGCCTGGACGGCGACCGCCCCTGGGATCTCCACGTGGACGACGAGCGCTTCCACGCGCGCGTGCTGTCGCAGGGCTCGCTCGGATTGGGGGAGTCGTACATGGACGGCTGGTGGCGGGTGCCGTCGCTGGACGGAATGCTCTACCGCATGCTCGCGGCGGACCTGGACCAGAGGGTGCGCGGCATCGGCGTGGCCATCGACGCGCTGCGCGCGCGCCTGACCAACCTGCAGAGCCGCCGGCGCAGCTTCCAGGTGGGCGAGCGCCACTACGACCTGGGCAACGACCTCTATCGCGCGATGCTCGGCAAGCGGCTGGTCTACAGCTGCGGTTACTGGCGCGATCGCGAAGGCCGGCCGCTCGACGACCTCGACGACGCGCAGGAGGCCAAGCTCGACCTGGTCTGCCGCAAGCTTGGTCTGCAGCCGGGGATGAAGGTGCTCGACATCGGCTGCGGCTGGGGCGAGGCGCTGAAGTTCGCGGCCGAACGCTACGGCGTCAGCGGCGTGGGCGTCACGGTCTCCCGCGAGCAGGCGCAGTTCGCGCGCGAGTTGTGCGCGGGCCTGCCGATCGAGATCCGCCTGCAGGACTACCGTTCGCTCGGAACAGGCGCTGGCGACGAGCGCTTCGACCGCGCGTTCTCGCTCGGGATGTTCGAGCACGTCGGCGTGAAGAACTACCGCACGTACTTCGAAGTCGCGCAGCGTTGCCTCGGCGACGACGGCCTGTTCCTGCTGCACACCATCGGCACGAACCGCTCGGTGCGCCACACCGATCCGTGGATCGGCAAGTACATCTTCCCGAACTCGATGTTGCCGTCGGCCGCGCAGATCGCGAACGCGAGCGAAGGGCTGTTCGTGCTGGAGGACTGGCACAACTTCGGGGCCGATTACGATCGCACGCTGCAGGCGTGGCGGGCGAACGTCGAACGCGCGTGGCCGCAGCTGGACGCGCGCTACGACGAGCGCTTCCGCCGCATGTGGCGCTTCTATCTGTCGGCGTCGATGGCGACCTTCCGCAGCCGGCACTCGCAGCTGTGGCAACTGGTGCTGTCGCCCAGGGGCGTACCGGGCGGATACGTCGCGCCGCGATGATCGCCGCATGCGTCGTGCGCGAAGGCACATCCCTCATCCGATCCGTGGGCACGGGAGCCTCACGTCAGCCGACGAAAGTAGATCCCTCGCCATCCCGCCTTCGCGGGAATGACGGCGGAAGCGTCGGCTTTTACTGGCGCCTCAGAACTCCAGGTCCAGCGCCGCGCACAGGTAATCGACGAACTTCGCCATGCCGTTGAGATCGGCGTCCAGCGTCTTCAGCAGGCGCGGGCTCATCATCGTCGCGTCGTCGATCACGCGGTACGCCACGAAGTTCTTGCGCTTGAGATCCTCGGCGAACTCGAAGTCGTCCGGGAAGCCGCGCGGCATGCGCGTGAGCATCTCGTCCTCGTCCAGGTCGAACCGGCGACGGAACTTCGCGTCGTGCGCGGCGGCCTTCCAGCTGCCCGGGTTGTCGAGGATGAAATGGCGGACGCGACGCAGCGTGTCAGGCTGCGGATGCCACAGGCCCGCACCCACGAAACAGTTGCCGGGCTGGATCTGCACGTAGAACGACGGCGCCTCGACCTGGCGCCCGCGTTCGTGGAAGAGCCGCGCGCCCTGCCAGGTCTTGTAGGGCGTCTTGTCGTTGGCGAAGCGCGTATCGCGCTGGATGCGGAACAGCGAGCCGCCGATGCCCTTCGGCTCGGCGCGATAGTGCCCGCTCACGCCGGCGAGCACGGGCTGCAGGTCGGTCAGCAGGCGCTGGAACGGCTCGCGCACATGCGCGTCATAGTTCGCCTTGTGCGCCTGGAACCAGGTGCGATCGTTGTTGCGCGCGATGCCGCGCAGGAACTTGAAGCTTGCTTCGCTGAAATACGTGGCCATGATGCGTGGTTCCGGGTGTTGCGTGCGTGCGTGCGGGGCGGGGCGGGCCTATTCCAGGCTCGCGGCGATGTCCCGTCCCCATATCTCCAGTTGATCGAGCAATACCTGCTTGTGCGTGTCGTGGGCGTGCACGGCGCGCAGGAGGCCGATTTCCTCGGCGAAGCGCGCGAAGCTGTATTCCGATACGCCGGACTCGTCGTACAGCCGCCAGCGGCGGTAATCGTTCCAGCGCGCCCATTCCTGCGCGTCGAGCGTCTCGGGCCAGTTGCGGGCGCGGTAGCGGAAGAGCATTTCCGGCAGGCGCGCATCGCGGAAGGCGAACTCCGCCTGGCGCAACGATTCCGGCGGCGTCGTGCGCACCTGCGCGAACAGGCGCTTGTCGCCGTCGCCGATGAAGCCGTCGTACAGCGATGCGTCCACGTCGGACGGCACGCGCTCGCGTTCGACCGCGAACACCTGCCGCACCTTTTCCACCAGCGCCGGACCGGCATCGCGGATGCGCGCCGCGCGTTCTTCGGCGAGCAGCGGATCGATGCCGAGGCGATCGAAATCCGGGCCGCGCAGGTGGTCCCATGCGACGAGCGCGGGACAGCGGTTGGTGTGCACTTCCTTCAGCGCCACGCGCGATTCGCCTTCGGGAAGGTCGATCGCGCGCACGTAGAGCCGTTCGGCGATCGCCTCCGGGCCCAGGCGCAGCAGGGCGTCGGGGTCCTGCGCCAGATCGAACACGATCACGCGGCTGTCGATGCGCGGATGCCGCGCGACCGGCAGGACGGGCGCGGCGCAGAGCCGACTGGCGGGAAAGCGCTGCGACACGTGCAGCACCGGCTTCATCGCGATGACGTCCAGCAGGCTCGAGGCGTACCGCTTGTCGCGCAGACGCAGCGCGTAATCCCACAGGCGTGGTTGCGCCTGCTTGAGCTTGCGCGCGAGCCCGATCAGCGCACGCACGTCCGACAGCGCTTCGTGCGCGTCGCCGATGCGGACCCCGTTGGCTTCGGCGAGGTGTTCCAGCTTGAACGAGGTCGCGCCGTCCTCGCGCGTCGGCCACACGAGCCCGTCCGGGCGGATCGCGTGCGCCAGGCGCAGTACGTCGAGCAGGTCCCAGCGCGAATTGCCGCCGCGCCATTCGCGTTCGTACGCGTCGAAGAAATTGCGGAACAGACCGTGGCGGATGAACTCGTCGTCGAACCGCAGCGAGTTGTAGCCGAGCGAGCAGGTCTCCGGTCGCGCCATCTCCTCGAAGATCAGCGCGAACGCGGCCGCCTCGCTCATGCCTTCGCGCAATGCGCGCTGGGGCGTGATGCCGGTGACCAGCGTCGCGCCGGGCGAAGGCAACAGGTCGTCGGCCGGTCGCACGAAGACGCTGATCGGCGTTTCGATCTGCTCGAGCTCGCAGTCGGTGCGGATCGCCGCGAACTGGGCGATGCGCGTCGTGCGCGGATCGGCGCCGAAGGTTTCCAGGTCGTAGAACAGGAAACTGCCGGGCACGTCAGGCGTCCATCGGCAGCGGCGACAGGCGTTCGCACACGGCGGCATCGACCGCGGTCCAGTCGAGCGAGTCGAGCGAGGAGTGGCCGCGCGTGAGCTCCACCAGCAACTCGCGCTGCTGGCGGCCGCGCTCGAACGCCGTCGCGTACGGGATGCGATGGAAGGTCACCATCGCGTAACGCGGCATGAAACGGTCGGGATGGCGCTGCGCCAGTGCGTGTTCGAGCGCGCGCTGCAGCAGGTAATCGTCGTCGTCGACGCGATCGCGCATCTCCAGGTAATTCTCCAGCGCCATCTGCTGGATCGCGCGCGCGTTGGGCAGCCGGTCGGCCTGGAACGCGGCGAACGCGCTCGCGCGATCAGGCCGTGCATCGAGTTGTTCGGCCAGGGCGACGCAGTCCTCGAACGCGCAGTTCATGCCCTGTCCGTGGAACGGCACCATCGCGTGCGCGGCATCGCCGAGCAGCACGGCGCGGCCGTCCAGGTGCCAGCGGTCGAGGTACAGCGTGGCGAGCACGCCGGTCGGGTTGCGCTCGAAATCGCGTTCCAGGTCCGGGATCAACGGCAGCGCGTCCGCGAAGTCGCGCTCGAACAGCGCCCGCGCGTCCCCGCCGTCGCGAACGGTCGCGAAGCTCGGATCGCCTTCGTTGGGCAGGAACAGCGTGACGGTGAACGTGCGTTCGTCGTTCGGCAGCGCGATGCACATGTAACGCCCACGCGGCCAGATGTGCAGTGCGTTGGGTTCGATGCTAAAGCCCCCGTCGCGCGCGGGCGGGATTTCCAGTTCCTTGTACGAGTGCCCGAGCGATTCGGTGCGCTCGCCCAGGTCCATCTGCTTCGCCATCGCTGCCCGCAGCGCCGAACCCGCGCCGTCCGCGCCGACCAGCGATTCGAAGGCGACCTGGTGCGTGTTGCCGTCGCGCGGGTCGGTGAAGGTCGCGATGCGTGCGTCGAAATCGACGGCCGACAGCCCGCGATCGAAGTGCAGTCGCGCGCCGGCGCGTTCGGCGATGTCGAGCAGCACGACGTTGAGTTCGCCACGATGCACGGACCAGATCACTTCGCTGTCGTCGCGACCGTAACGCTGCAGGTCGGTGCGGCCGTCGAGGAAGTGCACCATGCGCCCGCGCATCATCACCGCGTGCTGCATCACCGCGTCGTCGGCGCCGGCCAGGCGCAATGCGTGGCGGCCGCGTTCGGCGAGCGCGAGGTTGATCGACCGCCCGCCGCCGTATCCCTGCACGCGCGGGTCGCCACGCTTCTCGTACACGTCGACCTGCCAGCCGCGCTGCACCAGCAGCGTGGCGAGCACCGCGCCCGCGAGGCCGGCGCCGATGAGGGTGATGTGGCGGTTGTCGGGTATTGCAGTCACGTTCGGTCCCCATGCTGTCATTCCCGCGAAGGCGGGAATCCAAGCGTCAGTTGCCGGCAAGGCCGGGCCACAGATCGCTCCACTCAGGATTGCGTTCTTCGATCAGCCGGACCTTCCATGCCCGGTTCCATTTCTTCAACTGTTTCTCGCGCTGGATTGCGGCCGACATGTCATCGCACTGTTCGTACCAGATCAGGCGGGTAACGTCGTGTTGCCTTGTAAAGCCTTCCACGAGCCCCTCGCGATGTTGCCACGTGCGCGCCACCAGGTTGCTCGTCACGCCGATGTAGATCGTGCCGTTGCGATCGCTTGCCAGCATGTAGACCGCCGGTTGCTTCGCCATTCCTCATCCTTGGGGGGTCTGATACTTGGATTCCCGCCTTCGCGGGAATGACAGCTTCAACTATCCCGCCACGCTTCGACCGCGCGCACGAAGCGCAGCACGTCAGCATGCGTGTTGTAGAGCGGGGCGGGCGAGATGCGGATCACGTCCGGTTCGCGCCAGTCGCCCAGCACGCCGCGCGTGGCGAGGTCGTCGAACAATGCGCGTCCTGCATCGCGCCCGGTGAGACCGCGGCCGCCGATCACGCGTAGCGACAGCTGGCAGCCGCGCTGCGCGGGATCGGCCGGGGTCACGATCTGCAGCGTGCCGTGCAGGCGCTGGCGGATCAGTGTCTCAAGGTAGCCGGTCAGGCGCAGCGATTTCGCACGCAGCGCGGGCATGCCGGCCGTGTCGAACAGTTCCAGCGACGCGCGCAGCGGCGCCATCGCGAGGATCGGCGGATTGCTGAGCTGCCAGCCCTCTGCGCCGGCCGTGGGAACGAACTGCGGCCCCATGCGGAAGCGCGTGCCCTGTTCATGCCCCCACCAGCCGGCGAAGCGGGGACGATCGCTGTGCGCGTGGCGTTCGTGCACGAAGCAGCCGGCCACCGCGCCCGGGCCGCTGTTGGCGTATTTGTAGTGGCACCACACCGCGAAATCGACGCCGCTGTCGTGCAGCGCGAGTTCCAGGTTGCCGACGGCATGCGCCAGATCGAAGCCGCACGTCGCGCCATGGGCGTGGGCGATCTTCACGATGCGGGGCAGGTCGAATGCCTGGCCGGTGCGGTACTGCACGCCCGGCCACAGCACCAGCGCGAGGCGATGTCCGTGCTCGGCGATCGCGCGTTCGATCGCCTCCATCGATGTCGTGCCGTCCTCGCGATCCGGTTGGACCTCGACGAGATCCGTCGCCGGATCGAAACCATGGAAGCGGATCTGCGATTCGACGGCATAGCGGTCCGACGGGAACGCGCCGGCTTCGACGAGGATGGCCGGGCGCTCGCGCGTGGGACGGTAGAAGCTCACCATCATCAGGTGCAGGTTCGCCGTCAGCGTGTTCATGGCCACGACTTCCAACGGCTTCGCGCCAACCAGTCGCGCCAGCGACTCGCGCACCAGTTCGTGGTAGGGCATCCATTGCGCTTGGCCGGTGAAATGCCCTTCGACGGCTTCGTGCGCCCATTTGTCGAGCACTTCCTCCACGTGCGCACGCGCGCCACGTGGCTGCAGACCCAGCGAATTGCCGACGAAGTACGCCTGGTCGGCGCCGTCGTGTTGCGGAATCAGGAACTGCGAACGCATCGCGCGCAGCGGATCGGCGGCGTCCTGCTCGAGGGCGTACGAATCGGAATAGGGTTCGGTCATGGAATCAGGCGGGCGGCGTGTCGATCACGCGCTTGGTGTAGGTACGTGCGTCGAGTTCGTCGACTTCGACGCACAGTTGCGTGGAGGGCGGACACGCCGCGACAACGGTCGCCAGCGCGTCGAGGATGCGTTCGGTGAGCGCCTTGCGCGTGGCGTCGTCGCGGCCCGGCAGCACCTTGAGCTGCACGTGGATGAAGGCGCGACCCGCGTCGGCCACGCCGATGCGGTAGTCGTCCAGCCGCAATGCGCGGCTCTTGATCGCGTGTTCGTCGAAATGGCCGCTGTCGGCCAATGCCTGGTTGATCGCACGAAGCGCCATCGCGGGATCGAACTCCGCGAGGTTGACCGTGTACTGCAGCGTGACGTGCGGCATGTGCGTGCCTCAGGCGAACCGCGCCATCGAAAGCCCGAGCCACTCCAGCGCGGTGCCGTGGTACAGGCGCGCGCGCTCGGCGTCGGACAATTCGAGCGCGGCGATGCCGGCGCCGGGTTCCTGCTCGCCGAGCGGGAAGGGGTAATCGGTCCCGAGCATCACGCGATCGACGCCGCAGGTGTCGAGCAGATAGCGCAGCGCACGCGGATCGGCCACCCACGAATCGAAGAACAGCTGGTTGAGGTACTCGCGCGGGTTGCGCGGGTTGTCGGTCGCGACGAGGTCCGGCCGCATGTTGAAGCCGTGTTCGATGCGGCCGATCGTGTACGGGAAGCTGCCGCCGCCGTGCGCCATGCACACCTTCAGGTTCGGCACGCGTTCGAGCACGCCGCCGAAGATTAGGCAGCACGCCGCGCGCGATTGCTCGGCCGGCATGCCCACCAGCCACGGCAGCCAGTACTTCGGCATCGTCGCCGCGCCCATCATGTCCCACGGGTGCACGAGGATCGCGGCGCCCAGCTCGCCCGCGGCCTGGAAGAAGTCGAACAGCTCCGGCGCGTCGAGGTTCCAGTCGTTGATGTGGCTGCCGATCTGCACGCCCTGCAGGCCGAGCTGATCCATGCAGCGCTCCAGTTCCTGGATCGCCAGCCGCGGCGATTGCAGGGGCACCGTGCCGATGCCCGCGTAATGACGCGGATACTCGCGGCAGGCTTCGGCCATGTGCTCGTTGAGCGCCTGGTGCAGTTCGAGCGCGTGGTGCGGCTTGGCCCAATAACTGAACATCACCGGCACCGTGCTGATCACCTGCACCTGCACGCCGAAACGCGCGTAATCGTCGATGCGTTCCTGCGGATCCCAAGTCTTGGACCAGATCTCGCGGAAGAACTTGCCGTCCTTGTAGATGCGATGCCGTCCGTCCTCGGTGTGGTGGATCACCGGGAAGCGGTCGTCGCCGTACTTGCGCGCCAGGTTCGGCCAGTCGCGCGGCAGGTAATGGGCGTGGGTGTCGATCTTGAGCATGCGCGGTCGGAGCCCTCAGGTATCCGGCATCACGTATTTGGACGGCGCGGGGTTCACATGCCCGCACGCGCCGCAGGTGCGGTGGTCGCGCGAGGCGTAGAAGCGGTCGAACACCGGCGGGAAGTCGGTCTCGATGTTGCGCAGCGGGAAGAACTCCTCGTACAGCTTGTGGTTGCAGCGCTCGCAGAACCACATCAGTCCGTCGAGTTCTTCGGGGCGGCGGCGACGTTCGATCACCAGTCCGATCGACTCGGGCATGCGCTGCGGCGAATGCGGAACGCGCGGCGGCAGGAGGAAGATCTCGCCCGCCCGGATCGGGATGTCGCGCGCCTTTCCGTCTTCCTGGATCCGCAGGACCATCTCGCCCTCGAGCTGGTAGAACCACTCGGCGCCTTCGTCGTAGTGGTAGTCGGTGCGCTGGTTCGGCCCGCCGACCACCATCACGATGAAATCGCCGACGTAGATCACCTTGTTGCCCACCGGCGGTTTGAGCAGGTGGCGGTGTTCCTCGATCCACGCGTGCAGATTGATGGGGCCGGGAAGCATGGGTTACTCCGTTGTGGCCTGGCGCACCACCGCGATGCACTTGAGTTCGATCGCGATCGGCGTCGGCAGCGCGGTGATGCCGAGCGTGGTGCGGCACGGCGCCGTGTCGATGTCGGGGAAATACTCGGCCCAGACCGCGTTGTAGGCCTTGAAGTCGTGCGCCATGTCGGTGAGGTACACCGTCACGTCCACCAGGTCTTCCCATCGCGCGCCGCTGGCTTCCAGCACGGTACGCACGTTGGCGAACACCGCGCGGGTCTGCGCGTCGATGTCGTAGCTGATCAGGCGGCCTTCGGCATCGTGCACGTTGCCGACGATGGCGTTGCTCCCGGCATCGCGCGGGCCGATGCCCGACAGGAACAGCAGGTCACCCACGCGGCGCGCGTGCGGATACTGGCCCACGGGCCTGGGCGCGGCGCCGGCGCGGATGACCCCGCTCATCGCGGCGAATCCCCGCCGGCGTCGTTGACGCGCGAAACCGCCGCCCGGTACTGCGTTTCGAGCTTCTCGTACGCGTCGACGTCGAGGCCCATGTCGTGCACGAGACCGTTGCGCAGGCTGTAGACCCAGCCGTGCACCGACAGTTCCTGGCCGCGCGACCAGGCATCGCGCACGATGGTCGTCATGCACACGTTCTGCACCTGCTCGATGACGTTCAGTTCGCACAGGCGGTCGTGGCGTTCGTCGTTCCGTGCGTGTTCGATGCAGGCGCCGTGCTTCTCCGCGACGTCCGACACGTGGCGCAGCCAGTTGTCGGCCAGGCCCACGCGCGTGCCGTGCAGCGCCGCGTGCACGCCGCCGCAGCCGTAGTGGCCGACCACGAGAATGCGCTTGACCTTCAGCACGTCCACCGCGAACTGGATCACCGACAGGCAGTTCAGGTCGGTGTGCACCACAACGTTGGCGATGTTGCGGTGGACGAACACCTCGCCCGGCGCCATGTCGATGATCTGGTTGGCCGGAACGCGCGAATCGGAGCAGCCGATCCACAGGTATTCGGGGGCTTGTTGCAGCGAAAGGCGCTGGAAGAAGCCGGGATCCTCGCGCTGGATCCGCTCGGACCATTCGCGGTTCTTCTCAAGCAGGTCGGACAGGGGGCTTGTCGTCATCGATTCAGTCCAGTTGCAGGCCAACGTTCTTGGCGTCGGTGAAAAAGCGCATGGCTTCGAAGCCGCCTTCGCGGCCGAGGCCGGACGAGCCCGTGCCGCCGAACGGCGTGCGCAGGTCGCGCTGAAGCCATGTATTGATCCAGACCATGCCGGCGCGCAGTTGCGCGGCCAGGCGATGCGCGCGGCGCAGATCGCGCGTCCATACGGACGCGGAGAGGCCGTACTCGCCGGCGTTGGCGAGCGACAGCGCATGCGTATCGGTGTCGAAGGGCTGCAGCGTCACGACCGGGCCGAAGATTTCCTCGCGATTGCTCGCGCAGTCCGGACCGAGGCCTTCGATCACCGTCGGCGCGACGAACCAGCCGGGCCGGTCGAGCGCGTTGCCGCCGCACAACACCCGGCCGCCTTCGTCGCGCGCACGCTGCAGCGCGCTCATCACCTTGTCGAAGTGCGCGCGCGAAACGAGCGGACCCAACTGGTTGTCCTCGTCGATCGGATCGCCCACGCGCAGCTGCTGCGCGCGTTCGACCAGCGCATCGCGGAACTCGGCGTAGATGCCGCGCTCGACGAGCATGCGCGAACCGCACAGACAGATCTGGCCGGAATTCTGGAACGCCGAGCGCACCAGCGTGTCGAGGTGGTCGCGCCAGTCGCTGTCGGCGAAGACGAGCGTGGGATTCTTGCCGCCGAGTTCGAGCGAGACCTTCTTCAGCAGCGGGCCGGCGATGCCGGCGATGCGGCGGCCCACGGCCGTGCTGCCGGTGAAGGACACCGCCCTGACGCGCGCATCGGTGACCAGCGGCTCGCCGACGTCGGGTCCGAGACCGTGCACGATGTTGAGCACGCCTTTGGGGAAGCCGATGTCCGCGGCGAGTTCGCCGAGCATCGTCGCGGTCACGGGCGTGACTTCCGACGGCTTGGCCACGACCGTGTTGCCGGCCGCGAGCGCCGGCGCGATCTTCCAGGTGAACAGGTACAGCGGAAGATTCCACGGCGAGATCGTGCCGACCACGCCGAGCGGCTGGCGCAGCGTGTAGTTCAGGCCCGCCTGGCCGTGGTGCGATTCGCTCGCGAACTGCGTTGCCGCATGCGCGAAGAAGCGCAGGTTGCTGATCGCACGCGGAATCTCGGCCTCGCGCGCCAGCTTGATCGGCTTGCCGCCATCGCGCGATTCGGCGTGCGCGAAGTCGCCGAGCCGGGCTTCGAGTGTGTCGGCAAGTTTCTCGATCCAGCGTGCGCGTTCGCTGTGGGGCAGGGCGGACCAGGCGGGGAAGGCGTCTTCCGCGGCGACGATGGCGGCGTCCACATCGGCCGCGTCGCCGAGCGCCACCTCGGCGTACGGCTTGCCGTTCGCCGGATCGAACACTTCGCCCCATCGGCCGGAGGCCGGCTCGCATGGTTCACCGGCGATGAAGTGGCGAAGGCGCATGGGGCTAGCTTAACAGTGCGGCCGTAACGTGCTGATGGGTATGGGGCCGGCCGTGCGGCTCACAACGAGCGCGTCCTCCCGCCGTCGACCGGCAGGTTCACGCCGGTGATGTACGACGCGGCCGGCGAGCAGAGGAAGGCGATGGCGGCGGCGGTTTCCTCCGGGCGCGCGAAGCGGCGCATGGGGATCTCCGAGACCATCTTCTCGAACACCGCTTCGCGGCTGCGGCCGCTCTTGGCCGAGGTGTTGTCGATGATCTGCTCGATGCGCGGCGTTTCGGTCGAACCCGGCAAGACGTTGTTGACGGTGATGCCCTTGGGCGCCAGCTCCGTCGCCAGGGTCTTGGCCCAGCTCGCCACCGCCCAGCGCGTCGTGTTCGACACGCCCAGGCCCTGCAGCGGCTCCTTCACCGACGTGGAGATGACGTTGACGATGCGGCCGTAGCCGTCGCGTTCCATGCCGGGCACGACGGTCTCGGCGAGCACGTGATTGGCGATGAGGTGCTGGCGGTACGCCGCTTCGAAGGCGGCGATATCGGCACCGTGCACGGGGCCGGGCGGCGGGCCGCCGGTGTTGTTCACCAGCACGTGCACGGGCTTGGCCGACACCAGCGCCTGTACCTTTGCCCGCAGCGTGTCGGTGTCGGCGCTGTCGACGGCGATCCAGCCGTGCGTCTGGCCCCGGTCGGCCGGCAACGCGGCGACGAGCTCGCGCAGGCGTTCCTCGCGACGGGCGAGCAGCGTCACGTCGGCCCCGAGTTCGGCCAGCGCCTTCGCCGCCGCGAGGCCGATGCCCTGGCTGGCGCCGCAGACGAGCGCGTGCTTTCCGGTGAGATCGAGGTCCACGTCATTCTCCGTTTCGTTCGAAGGGCATGCGCTCGCGCATCAGGGCGGCGGTCTCGCGGCTCGCCTCGCGCGATTGCGCTTCCAGCTGCCGGGCGACGGCCTCGCGATTGCCCATGGGATGGTTCTGGCTGAGCTTGAATTTCAGCGCGATGCTCTCGGCGGCGAAGCGGAAGCCGACGATGCCGCGCAGTTGCCGGCGGTGATCGTCGCGTTCGAACTCGAACCGCCAGTCGCCGCCGACGGTGGCTTCGTGATCCGCGCTCAATCGGTCGACGACGTCGGCCAATGCGCGTTCGTCGTCGAAGGTCGACAACGTGCCGCGCAGGTGCGCGACGGCGTAATTCCACGTCGGAACGCGCGCGGCTTCTTCCTTGTCGGGATACCAGCCGGGCGACACGTAGGCGTGCGGGCCGTGGAAGATCGCCAGCGCCGGGCCGGCGTGGGTCGCCTGCGGGTTGGGCCGGGCCCAGTGGCCGATCAGTTCGACCTGTGCGCCGTCGCGGCGATACAGCACCGGCAGGTGGCTGACGACGGGTTCGCCTTCGCGCACCGTGACCAGCGTGATGAAACGGTCGCGTTCTGCCAACCGGTCCAGCGCTTCGAGATCGTGTTCGGCGAAGGCGCGGGGCAGGTACATGGCGAGGCGTCAGTGGCGGGAGGGAAGCTGCTGGACCATCTGCGGGCGCAGCACGTCGACGCCTTCGCCGCTCGGCGGGACGAGTTCGTCCAATGCGAAGCCGCGACTGCGCGCATCGTCGTCGTCGAGGCCGTCCAGCGCAACGAACTCGGCGTCCATCAGCGCGGCGCGGGCGCTGTCCTCGCTGTCGTACGGCTGGCTGACGCCGTCGCTGTCGAGCACTTCGGCGGTGCCGGCGTCCAGGACGCGCAACCGCGCCCAGATCAGCGTGCGGCCGATGGTGGCGATCCACCACTGGTCGTTGACGTTCTCGTTCATCCGATCACCACCGCGAGCAGCCAGAGCAGGGCGGCGCTCACCAGGCCGCCGATGATGGTCAACAGCGAGATCCGCGCGGGACTCGCCAGACCGTTGAGATTGCCGTCGTTCGCCGACAGGTAGCCGCGACGCAGCAGCCAGCCCCACGCCGACGGACGCGCGAACGCGCCTTCGCCGAGTTGCGACTGCAACTGCGGGTGGCGATCGCGGATGTGCACCAGCGACAGCGGCCAGAAGATCACGAACGCGCAGAAGCCCGCGATGGCCACGGCGACGAAGAGCAGGGAAAAGAAGAGGATCATTCAGTGCGGGAGTGAGATGGGAGGAGTGAGTTGTGGCGGTCTATTTCCCACCGTGAGGGTGGGGGGCGGTCTGTTTCTCGCTTCTCGCTTGTCCACCCTCGCTCCTGCTCCTTAGAACTCCGCGTGCCCCGGCGCGCGCGGGTACGGGATCGCGTCGCGGATGTTGCTCAGGCCGCACACGTACACCACCAGTCGCTCGAAGCCGAGCCCGAAGCCGGCGTGCGGGACGGTGCCGTAGCGGCGGAAGTCGCGGTACCAGCCGTAATGGGCCGGATCCAGGCCGAACTGCGCCATGCGCGCATCGAGCATGTCCAGGCGCTCCTCGCGCTGGCTGCCGCCGATGATCTCGCCGATGCCCGGGGCGAGCACGTCCATGGCCGCGACGGTCTTGCCGTCGTCGTTCAGGCGCATGTAGAAGGCCTTGATGTGCTCGGGGTAATTGGTGACCACGACCGGGCGGCCGACGTGCTCTTCGGTGAGCCAGCGCTCGTGCTCGGTCTGCAGATCCAGGCCCCATTCGACCGGGAAGTCGAACTTCTTGTCGGCCTTCTGCAGCAGCTTGATCGCGTCGGTGTATTCGATGCGCTCGAACGGTGCATTGACGAACGACTCCAGGCGCGTGATCGCGTCCTTCTGCACGCGTTCGGCGATGAAGGCCATGTCGTCGGCGCGCTCGCTCAGCACGGCGCGGAACATGTACTTGAGGAACTCCTCGGCCACGCGCGCGTCTTCGGCCAGGTCGGCGAAGGCGATTTCCGGCTCGATCATCCAGAACTCGGCCAGGTGGCGCGTGGTGTTGCTGTTTTCGGCGCGGAACGTCGGGCCGAAGGTGTAGACCTTGCTCAGCGACAGCGCGTACGCCTCGACGTTGAGCTGGCCGGACACGGTCAGGAAGGTTTCCTTGCCGAAGAAATCGCGGCTGAAATCGATCTCGCCCTTGTCGCCGCGCGGCAGGTTCGCCAGGTCCAGCGTGGACACGCGGAACATCTGGCCGGCGCCCTCGGCGTCGGAGGTGGTCACGATCGGCGTGGAGATCCAGTAGAAGCCGTTCTCGTGGAAATAACGGTGCGCGGCCTTGGCCAGGCAGTCGCGGATGCGCGTGACCGCACCGAACAGGTTGGTGCGCGGACGCAGGTGCGCGACTTCGCGCAGGAACTCCAGCGAGTGCGCCTTGGGCTGGATCGGATAGGTCTCCGGGTCCTCGACCCAGCCGATCACCTCCAGCTGGCTGGCCTGGATCTCGAACGCCTGGCCCTGGCCCTGCGAGGCCACCAGCGTGCCGGTGGCGATCACCGCGCAGCCGGCGGTCAGTCGCTTCACTTCGGATTCGTAATTGGCCAGGTCCGCGGGCGCCACGACCTGGATCGGCGCGAAGCACGAGCCGTCGCTGACGTTGACGAAGCTGAGTCCGGCCTTGGAATCGCGCCGGGTACGCACCCAGCCGCGGACCGTGACTTCGCCACCCGCCGGGATCTTGCCCGCGAGCGCCTGTTCGACGCTGACCACCGTCATGCCTTGAATCCTTGCCGCTTCGGGCCAATGTGGGGAAAGGCCGGAGTTTACCGAACGGCCGGCATCGCGTCGCTATAATCCCTTGTCGTAACGCATTGACCCGTATTCGCAGAAGCACGCCGGAGTCCTCATGGCCGTCACCCTCGCTCCCGCCGCCCTCGACCGTGTCCAGCGCTATCTCGTCGAATCTCCCGACGCGATCGGCCTGCGCTTCGGCGTGACCCGCACGGGCTGCTCGGGCTGGCAGTACAAGGCGGACCTGGCCCGCTCGCAGGGGGCCGACGACACGGTCTTCGAGCAGGACGGCGTGCGCATCTACGTCGACGCGCTGAGCCTGCCGCTGGTGGACGGCACGCAGATCGACCTGGTGAAGCAGCGCCTGGGAGAGCAGTTCCTGTTCCGCAATCCCAACGTCACCGCCGAGTGCGGCTGCGGCGAGAGCTTCACGACCAAGGCCGACGCGGCCTGATCGACTCCCGGGCCTTCGGACGCGCCCGCCGGACGCTGCGTTCCGGGCGCGGCCGGGCGAGACGCGCCCCGGGCGGGGTCCGGTCCGGCGCGAGCGGCTAGAATGGCGTTTCCGCCGCCCGCAAGCCCGCCGAGAGCACGCCCGCCGTGAGCAACACCGCAACGCAGCCGTTCGCCGCCAGCCAGCCCGTCTCCATCCGCCAGGAAGACCTGATCCAGTCGATCGCCGACGGCCTGCAGTACATCAGCTATTACCACCCGGTCGATTACATCAAGAACCTCGCCGCCGCCTATGAGCGCGAGGAGTCGCCGGCGGCGAAGGACGCCATCGCCCAGATCCTGATCAACTCGCGCATGTGCGCCGAGGGCCACCGTCCGATCTGCCAGGACACCGGCATCGTCACCGTGTTCCTCGAAATCGGCATGAACGTGCGCTGGGACGACGCCACGATGTCGGTCGAGGACATGGTCCACGAAGGCGTGCGCCGCGCGTACAACCATCCGGACAACAAGCTGCGCGCCTCGGTGCTGGCCGATCCGGCCGGCAAGCGGACCAACACGAAGGACAACACCCCGGGCGTGGTGAACGTGAAGATCGTCCCGGGCAACAAGGTGGACGTGATCGTCGCCGCGAAGGGCGGCGGCTCGGAAGCCAAGTCGAAGTTCGCGATGCTCAACCCGTCCGACTCGATCGTCGACTGGGTGCTCAAGACCGTACCGACCATGGGCGCGGGCTGGTGCCCGCCGGGCATGCTCGGCATCGGCATCGGCGGCACTGCCGAGAAGGCGATGCTGCTGGCGAAGGAATCGCTGATGGAGCCGATCGACATCACCGAACTGCAGGCGCGCGGCCCGGCGAATCGCGCCGAGGAACTGCGCCTGGAGCTGTACGAGAAGGTCAACGCGCTGGGCATCGGCGCGCAGGGCCTGGGCGGGCTGACCACGGTGCTCGACATCAAGGTCAAGGATTACCCGACCCACGCCGCCAACCTGCCGGTGGCGATGATCCCGAACTGCGCCGCCACGCGCCACGCGCATTTCACGCTCGACGGCAGCGGCCCGGTGATGCTGGATCCGCCGTCGCTGGCCGACTGGCCGGAGCTGACCTACGACGCCTCCAAGGGCCGTCGCGTGAATCTGGACACGCTGACGAAGGAGGACGTCGCGAGCTGGAAGCCGGGCGAGGTGCTGCTGCTCAACGGCAAGCTGCTGACCGGCCGCGATGCCGCGCACAAGCGCATGGTCGACATGCTCAACAAGGGCGAGCCGCTGCCGGTCGATCTGCGCGGGCGCTTCATCTATTACGTCGGCCCCGTCGATCCGGTGCGCGACGAGGTCGTCGGCCCCGCGGGCCCCACCACCGCCACGCGCATGGACAAGTTCACCGAGCAGGTGCTGGCGCAGACCGGCCTGCTGGGCATGGTCGGCAAGGCCGAGCGCGGCCCGGCGGCGATCGAAGCCATCCGCAAGCACCAGTCGGCCTACCTGATGGCGGTCGGCGGCGCGGCGTATCTGGTGTCCAAGGCGATCAAGGCGGCGAAGGTCGTCGGCTTCGCGGACCTGGGCATGGAAGCGATCTACGAATTCGAAGTGCAGGACATGCCGGTGACGGTCGCCGTGGATTCGACCGGCGAATCGGTGCACAAGACCGGTCCGCGCGAGTGGCAGGCCCGCATCGGGAAGATTCCGGTGGTGGTGGAGTAGTTCCCTCTTGGCCTGCGTCCGGACCCCTCTCCCATCGGGAGAGGGGTGAGGGGCAACGAAGGGGAGGCGCGGGGAACCGGCATTGCAGTGCGGCGCCGCGGTGGTCTTCCTTCGGATCGATCGCGAAGATAGAAATGGATTCCCGCTTTCGCTGGAGTGACGGTGAGATCGTCCGTCGCGATGGAACGGCCAGTGCAGTCGCCTTGGCCCGGCTTTCGCCCGGATGACATTCGTTTTTTTCCGCCTGTTCCGATTACAACCGCGCCACCAGCCCCGCCAGCGTCTTCCTCGTCTCTTCCCGCAGCAGGTAATCCTGCGCCATCGCTTCCAGCGCGGCGACGTTGGTTTCGCTCACGTCGTCCAGGTCGTCCAGCCCGGTCATGAGTTCGGCCTGCAGGCGGAAGTAGCCGTCGCCGATGAGGTGGCGCGCGATGTAATCCACCGCGTCGGTGTTGCCGTCGAACAGCACGTCAATGATCGGGATCGCCCATTCGAGCGCGCCCCATTCCTGCGCGGATTTCAGGTCGATGGGCCGGCTGCGTTCGCCGGTGCCCACCGACAGCACGACCAGGTTCTGCGCGCTGTCGACGCGGGCATCCTTGCGCATCGCTTCGGCGATCGCGCAGGCGGTCGGATTGTTGGCGACCACGCCGCCGTCGATCATCGCGCGCCTGCGGCCTTCCACCGTCATCGGATACGCCGGGAAATACGTGGGCGCCGCGGACGAGGCGCGGCACACTTCCCACATGCGCAGATCGGCGTGTTCGGGCTTGAAGCTTTTGAAGACGATGGGCTTGCGCGCGATCGTGTCGTAGCTGGTGATCAGCAGCGGGATCTTCGACTGCCCCAGCCGGGTGTCGCCGAACACGGCCTGGAGCACGTCTTCCATGCCCCTCGCGTCGTAGCGAGGCGCCGATACGCCCTGGGTGAACATGCGCCCGGCGCGCGACCACAGCCGTTGCGCCATGCCGGGAAAGATGGTGTGCCGGTGTTGCCGGTACAGATCCGCAAGCTGCCTGGGCGACAGGCCGACCGCGAGCCCGCAGCCGACGATCGCCCCGGTCGAACTACCCGCGAGCAGGTCGAACGATGTCGGCAGCCCCGGCTTGCCGCCGCGCACCAGCGCGTCCTCGACCCCGGCCAGCCACAGGCAGCTGACCAGGCCACGGATGCCGCCGCCGTCGAGCGAAAGGATGCGTCGCATGTCCATCGGGGCGTCTCCGTGCGGGGCGAGCTCCAGCGATGGCCATGATCGGACAGCCGGTTCGCGCGCGTTGCGACGGGGCGCACGTCGCGCGCGATCGGCCGCGAGCGGGGCAGGCGGTGTTCAGTACCACTCCAGCAGCGACACGCCCAGGCCGATGTACGTCGAGCGGTGGTTGTAATCGATCAGGCTTTCGCCGTAGCCGTCGAAGATCTGCACGTGGCCGCGCAGGCTGTGGTGGATCGGGAAGCCCCAGTCCAGCTGCACCGCGCCATGCGAGCGATCGCCGCCGCGCAGCGAATGCCGCCCCATGATCGCGAACTGGTGCCCGCCTCGCACGTACACGAGCGTGGCGTCGCCGCGGCCCACGAAATCCTCGATATCGCGATTGTTGTCGTCGCTGGCGCTTTCCTTGACGCGCCACCACGGACGCACTGTCAGCGCCCAGTTGTCGCGATCCAGGCCGATCATGCCGATCACGCGGTTCCAGCTGCGCGACAGCGGATCGGCGCGGCCGTTCGACTGGTGGTTCACGCCGATGCCCAGCAGCCGGCCGTTCCAGCCGGCGAGCCGGTAGTTGTTGCGGAAGGTCAGCATGACCTCCGGTTCGTAGTTCGTTTCGCGGAACGGGCGCGACGTATCGGGGCTGTAGACCTGCCAGCGCGAGGACTGGGTGTAGGCCATCCACAGGTCGCCGTTGTCGCCGAAGATGTTCTCCCACGCCTTGGTCTTGAAGCTGAGCTGGAACTTCGCCTCCAGGTCGTCGACTTCCAGCGGCGTGGTGACCGTGTTGTTCGGATTGGGCGAGGACGGCGTCTGGTTCACGTTGCTGCTCCAGAACGCGGGCAGCAGGTACATCGGTTTGTACGCGCGGAAGTTCCAGGTGCCGAGCTTGGAATCCGTGGCCAGCTCCCAGCGGCTGTCGAGCAGCGAGCCCTTGCCGGCATTCGCGATCGCGCGATGCAGGGTGTCCTCCATGGGATACACGTCGCTGGAAGGCGCCGGCATGGGTTCGGGCACGACCTCCTCGGCGAGTTCGAGGTTCTGCTGGATCGCCTTGGCTTCCTTGGCGGCGATGTCGGCGCCGCGTGTATCGCGCGCCGCACGGCCCAGGGCGGTGTCGTAGCAGGCGAGCCGCTCGACATCCGATCCGATGGACACGCAGGCTTCCGGCGTCGCGGGGGCTGCAGCGGCTTGTGCGAATGCCGGCAGCGGCGCCAGGACGGCGAGCGTCGCCGCGGCGCGGCAGGCGAGGGCAAGGGAAGGGCGCGGGGCTTCGTGCCTGTGGGGCGGCATGGGGGACTCGCTCGGAAGGAAGGGAAGCGCAAACCAGTGTCGCATCGCAACACGGCCTGCTCGTGAAGTGTGCCGCTAGAGGAACCAGGCCAACGCGAACAGGCCCAGCATCGCGAAGGCCAGGCCCAACTTGAGTACCACGCCCATGACGATGCCGAGCCACGTGCCGAAGCCGACCTTGGTAGCCTTGCCCACCTGGCGGCCGTGAATCAGTTCGCCGGCCAGCGCGCCCAGGAACGGCCCGGTGAACAGTCCGATCGGACCGAAGAACAGACCGGCGAAGGTGCCCAGCATCGCGCCCGCGACGGCGAGCCGACTCGCGCCCACCCGCTTGGCGCCCACGGCGGTGGCGAGGAAATCGATGACGACCGACAGGGCGGTCAGCAGCCCGAGCGCCACCAGCGGAAGCCAGCCGACCTGCTGGAAATCCCCGGCCCAGGCGGCCAGCAGCATGCCGGCAAAGACCAGGGGCAGCCCGGGGAGGGCGGGGAGGACCGTGCCGGCGATGCCGACCAGGATCAGGATCCCCGCGAGAACGTACCAAACCACCTGCAAATCCATCCGTTTATACCCTCTGCCGACGTCCACTTTGCACGGATTGCATTTTCATCCAGCGCGGGTTACGTTGCGGACGCTGTGTTTGCCAGGGTCACCGTGAATCGTGGCCCGATGCGGTTGATCATCGATCCGCTACATCGTTGCACCTCGCTTCCTCCTTGCAACCAGCACGTGGCACGCCACGTTTTCAACCAGCAACGTTTCAAGGAGTAAGTGCCAATGTCAGGTCGTGAAACTGGTACCGTCAAGTGGTTCAACGATGCGAAGGGCTTCGGCTTCATCAGCCGCGAGAACGGTGAGGACGTGTTCGTGCACTTCCGCGCCATCCAGACGCAGGGCTTCAAGAGCCTGAAGGAAGGCCAGAAGGTTTCCTTCACCGTCGTCCAGGGCCAGAAGGGCCTCCAGGCCGACGCCGTCCAGCCGCTCTGATCATCGAGCGCTGCGGTCGCGACCTGTCGCGACAGGCATGAAAAACCCGGCTCATGGCCGGGTTTTTCTTTTTCGTCCGTCTCGGGCGGGAGGGGTTTGCCAGAACCGTTTCCATCCCGAACGCGGAAATATCGATCAACCGGTTTGTCATAACTCGGCTCGTCATAACCGTACGCCGGGTTACCGAAAAACCGCGCCACAAAAAACGGCCCGCTTGCGCGGGCCGTTCCGGGGTTGCCGCCTGCGTCGTGCTTACAGAGCGTGGGCGCGGCCGTCGTACACACGCACGTAAGAGCCCTCGCGGACATTGCCGAGGTCGCGCTGCGTGACGACCGTGGTGCGGCCGTCGTTCATGCGCACATAGACGTTGTACGACGCGCCGGTGGTGTTCTTCTGG
This sequence comes from Lysobacter arvi, assembly GCA_031216755.1. GTDB lineage: Bacteria > Pseudomonadota > Gammaproteobacteria > Xanthomonadales > Xanthomonadaceae > Lysobacter_J > Lysobacter_J arvi. The sequence continues at coordinate 307,473 of JARUHG010000001.1, forward strand.
ATCGCATTGCCGGCCAACGCGCCGCCGACCGCGCCGGCGGCCGCGGAAACGTTCTGGTTGCCCTTGCTGCCGCCGGTGTGGCGCGAGATCTCATGGCCGGCCACCGCGCCGACGATGCCGCCGAGCACCGCGCCGGTAGCGCTCGGTGCGCTGCTGCCGGTGGTGACCTGTTCGATGCGGGTCACGGTGCCGCAGTCGTAGCACTGCGCCGGGGTGGAGCTGTAACCGCCGCCGTAACTGGGCGACGTGCTGTAGCCCGGCGACGAGGTGGCGCAGCCGGCGAGCGCGATCGTGGCGGCGGCAGCGACACCAAGCAGGCGGACGTTCTGGATATTCATGCGCGACTCCTTTCTGGAGGTTGGAATGACGGGGCCGCCTTCGGCCCGTCGTCATGGCGCAGACGCTAGACGCGATGCGGTGAACTGGCGATCAATGCCGGCGTTTCACGCGGCGCTGCTTTCCGGATCGTTCAGTAACCGATTCCGTCAGCGGAAATCCTGATGGCAGCCCTTGCACGATTCGTCGAGGTCCGCGACGGTCGTGCTCACGCCGGCGCAGTTGAGCGGCGGGCTGGCCAGTGCGGCATCCAGTCGGGCCCGCATGCGGCTGGCGTGTTCGGCGAAGCGCTGGTCGTCGGCGAGATCGGGGAAAGCCGGCTCCAGGTCGTCGGCCATCGTGCGCAGCGCCTTGAGGTTGGGCAGCACGTCGGTCGCGGCGCAACGGTTCTGCTCGACCTTCTTCTTCAGCTGGTTCAAGTGCCATCCCTGCACGTGCATCACGCTGCCGTGGAAGTGATCCCGGCGCGCATCGATCGCGCGCATCGCCATCACCGTGGCGACGACGCCGACCACCAGGCCGATCAGGAACAGGAACAGGTAACGCGACGCATGGCTGCGCGAACCGCTGGGCTGGGTATTCATGCCTGGCCTCCGTTGAAAACCGCCGCACCATACCACGCGGCCGCGCGGCTCCCGGCAGCGCGCCGCTTACAATGTCGCAATGACCACGTCCCACGCATCCGACCAGACCATCCCCGAACATGCGCTCGATCCAGCCTGGATGGAGCGCTTCGCCGGCGTGGATCGTCTGTACGGCCTCGGCACCGTCGCGCGGCTGGCCGCTTGCCGCGTGGCGGTGATCGGGATGGGCGGCGTCGGCTCGTGGGTTGCCGAAGCGCTGGCACGCACCGGCGTCGGACACCTGACGCTGATCGACGCCGACGATCTGTGCGTGTCCAACACCAACCGCCAGCTGCCCGCACTGGCGGGCCAGTACGGGCGCGTGAAAGTGGAGGCGATGGCCGAACGCGCACGCGCCATCAATCCGCAGATCACGGTGGAGGCGATCGCCAGCTTCGTCACCCCGTCCAACCTGGAAGAGATGCTCGACCGCGGTTTCGACCTGGTGGTCGACGCCTGCGACAGCTTCCGCACCAAGGTCGTGATGGCCGCCTGGTGCCGGCGGCGCAAGTTGCCGCTGATCGTGGTCGGTTCGGCGGGCGGCCGGACGGACGCGACGCTGGTGCGCGTTCGCGACCTGTCGCGTACCGAACACGACGCCATGCTCGCGCTGGTGCGAAAGAAGTTGCGCAGCGAGTTCAACTTCCCGAAGAACGCCGATCGCTACTTCGGCATTTCGGCCATCTACTCGCTCGAGAACGTGAAGTACCCGCAACCCGACGGCAGCGTGTGCGGCATCCGGCCGCAGGTCTCGGGCGATGCGGCGCTGAAACTCGATTGCGGCGCGGGGCTCGGTGCGGCCACGCACATCACCGGCACGTTCGCGTTTGCCGCGGTGGGCCGCGCGCTGGAACTGCTGCTCAAGCGCAAGGGCGCGAAAGGCTAGGCGAGCGCGAACAACCGCTCGGCGTTGGCCGTGGTGGCGCGCGCGATCTCGCCGGCGTCGACGCCGCGCAGTTCCGCGATGGTGTGCAGCACCCGCGTCATGCGCGCCGGCTCATTGCGCTGCCCGCGGATGTCGGAATCGGGCTGGTCGGGGGCGTCGGTTTCCAGCACGAGAAACTCGAGCGGCATGGTCGCGGCCAGCTTGCGCAGGCGATTGGCGCGCTCGTAGGTCACCGGGCCGCCGAGGCCGAGCAGGAATCCCAGCTTCCACAACTGCTGCGCCTGCTCCCGGCTGCCGGAAAAACTGTGCACCACGCCGCGCAGCCCGCCGATGCGGCGGATCGACGCGATCACCGCGTCGACGGCGCGACGCGCATGCACGACCACTGGCAGGTTGAACTCGCGCGCGATCTCCAACTGGCCGTCGAAGAAATGCTGTTGCCGATCCCGGTCGAGCCCTTCGACGAAGTAGTCCAGCCCGCATTCGCCGATCGCGACGGGGCGCTCCCGCTCGACCCACGCGCGCAGCTGGTCCAGATGCGCGTCCTCATGGCGATCGAGCAGCAAAGGATGCAGCCCGTACGCGGCATGCAGGCCTTCGTCCTGTGCGCAGACCTCGCGCAGCTTGGGCCAGGTGGCGGCATCGATCGCCGGCACGATCTGCCGCGTCACGCCCGCCTCGCGCGCGCGGGCGATCACCTCGTCGCGGTCGCGGTCGAACTCGTCGACGTCGAGATGGCAGTGGGTGTCGACCAGCCGGTGCACGTCAGCGCCGGGCCGGAGGGGGCAGGGGATCCTTGCGCTTCTTCCAGCTCGCCAGAAGCAGCGTGCCCATGCCGAGCAGGAGTTCGTCGGCCAGCGGAATGAAGTCGGGCACCAGCAGGTCGGCGAAGAACAGGGCCGCCGTCACCACGAACAGCCTCGGAAAGCTGAGGCGGGACAGGAAACCCAGGATCGGAGCGGTAAGTGGGGAGGGCATGGCAGATCCGGTTTGACGGTGGTCCCAGAGATGCCAACAAGCGTGCCTAAACCAGTTCACAGTTTCGACAGCTTGATGTTAAAAAATCGGCGGCCGTTCAGCTTCGCAGTGCTCGAATGGCGCCATCCAACAACGCGGGCACGCCCCGCCGCAGAGGCCCTGAGATGAACAAGAACATGCTCGCCGTTGCCCTGGCTTCGCTGCTCGTCGGCGGTGTCGCAGTGGCCGCATTCAACAGCTTCAGCAACAAGGGCGCTACCCCGGCCACGGCGGCCGATGGCCAGCTCCTGCCGGGACAGGAAGGCGACATCGCGGCCGACGGTGCCATCGGCTCGAACAAGGTCGAGTACGCCGACGTCACCAACGTCAAGTCGATCACCGAGAAGGAGAAGCTGTACGCGACGGTGATCGGTTCGGACGCCATCCGCGAGACCAGCACCACCTCCACGCCGCGCGAAGTCTGCGAGGACGTGGTGGTGCAGGAACGCGCCCCGGAACGGGACGGCAACGTCGGCGGCACGGTCGCCGGCGCCGTCATCGGCGGCCTGCTGGGCAACCAGGTCGGCGGCGGCAACGGCAAGAAGGCCGCGACCGTCGGTGGCGCGGTGGCCGGCGGCTTCATCGGCAACCAGATCGACAAGCGCCATGTCGGCGGCAAGGTCACCAGCCGCACCGAGCGCCAGTGCCATACGGTCTCCTCGACGTCCGAATCCTCGCGCGTGGTCGGCTACAACGTGACCTATCGCAATCCGGACGGCACCACGGGCACGATGCGCACCGACAGCAAGCCGGGCAGCCGCATCCTGCTGGGCGACGAGGACAAGGTCGTCGGCTACGACGTGACCTACCGCTACAACGGTACCGAGCAGACCATCCGCATGGACGAGCGCCCGGTCGCCGGCCGCCTGCCGGTCATCGATGGCCAGGTGGTCACGCAGACCGCTTCGGCCGCGGCGCCAACCCGCGGTTGAGCGGCGCGGTTCGATACCGCCCACATCGACGCGATGCACCACGGGGCCGGAGCGATCCGGCCCCGTTTTTGTTGCGCGATGCCAAATTCCGTGGCGCTGCAAGCGTTTACGCGGCCTTACCGCGGCTCCGGGGCGCCCGTACAATGGCGGTCTTTCCTCCAGTCGAGTGCGCCATGGCCCTGCATCCGTACGACCTTTACGACGTCCGCTCGCTCCTCACCGAAGAAGAGCGCGCCGTACAGGACACGGTGGCCCGGTTCACCGACGAGCGCGTGATTCCGATCATCGGCGACGCGTTCGACCAGGGGCGCTTCCCCAAGGAACTCGTCGGCGAGATCGCCGAACTCGGCCTGCTCGGCTCCTCGTTGCCTGAAAAGTACGGCTGCGCCGGCCTCAACGCCGTCAGTTACGGCCTGATCTGCCAGGAACTCGAACGCGGCGACAGCGGCATCCGCAGCTTCGTCAGCGTGCAGTCCTCGCTGTGCATGTACCCCATCTACGCCTACGGCAGCGAAGAGCAGCGCCAGCGCTGGCTGCCCGACATGGCGGCCGGCAAGGTCATCGGCTGTTTCGGCCTGACCGAGCCGCACGGCGGTTCCGATCCGGCCAACATGAAGACCAACGCGCGTCGTGACGGCGGCGACTGGGTCCTCAACGGCTCCAAGATGTGGATCACCAACGGCAACCTGGCGGACATCGCGATCGTCTGGGCGCAGACGGACGAGGGCATCCAGGGCTTCATCGTCGAGAAGGGCATGCCCGGCTTCGCCGCGCAGGAGATCAAGCACAAGATGAGCCTGCGCGCGTCGGTCACCAGTTCGCTGTTCTTCGACAACGTGCGCGTGCCCGATGCCAACCGCCTGCCCAACGTGAAGGGCCTGAAGGGGCCGCTGGGCTGCCTGACGCAGGCGCGTTACGGCATCACCTGGGGACCCATCGGTGCCGCCATCGCGTGCCTGGACGAAGCGCTGAACTATTCGAAGGAGCGCATCCTGTTCGATCGTCCGGTCGCGGCGACGCAGAGCGCGCAGATCAAGCTCGCCGACATGGCGCGCCGCATCACGCTCGCGCAGCTGTTGGTCGTGCAGCTGGGTCGCCTGAAGGATGCCGGCACGATGCAGCCGGCGCAGGTCTCGCTGGCGAAGTGGAACAACTGCCGCATGGCCATCGACATCGCGCGCGAATGCCGCGACCTCCTCGGCGGCGCGGGCATCACCACCGAGCACGCTGCGATCCGCCACGCGCTGAACCTCGAATCGGTCATCACCTACGAAGGCACGGAAACCGTGCACCAGCTGGTGATCGGCCGCGAGCTCACCGGCATCAACGCGTTCTGATCCGGAGCCGGCGATGCAGCTGGGTCCGACACTGGAAACGCACCGCCTGATCCTCCGCCCGCCGCAGGCGGAGGACTTCGAAGCGTGGGCCGCGTTCAAGGCCGACGAGGAAACGTGCCGCCACATCGGCGGCGTGGAGCCGCGCCCGGTGGCATGGCGCAGCTTCGCGGCGATGATCGGCGTGTGGCACCTCAAGGGCTTCGCGATGTTCTCGGTCATCGAGAAGGCGACCGGCGCGTGGGTCGGCCGCGTCGGCCCGTGGCAGCCGGAAGGCTGGCCGGGCACGGAAGTGGGCTGGAGCATCGTGCGCGATCGCTGGGGCCGCGGTTACGGGCCGGAAGCGGCGAGGGCGGCGATCGACTGGGCGTTCGAAGCGCTCGGCTGGGACGAGGTGATCCACACCATCGACCCGGAAAACACCAGCTCGAAGGCGGTCGCCGCGAAGCTTGGTTCGACCCTGCTGCGCATGGGGCGGTTGCCGGCGCCGTTCGATACGAAGGACGTCGAGGTCTGGGGCCAGTCGCGCGGGCAGTGGTTCGCGCGACGCGAACGCGAGGAAGCAACGCGATGATCACCGTCTACGGTTATTCGAGTTCCGGCAACTGCCACAAGCTGCGGCTGCTGCTCACCCAGCTCGAACGTGAGTTCAAGTGGGTCGAGGTCGACAGCACCGCCGGCGAGACGCGCACGCCGGAGTACCTTGCGAAGAATCCCAACGGCAAGGTGCCGATGATCGAAACCGACGACGGTCGCATCCTGACCGAGTCGAACGCGATCCTGTGCTGGCTCGCCGAAGACACGCCGTACTGGACCGGCGATGCGTTCGCGCGCGCGCAGGTGCTGAGCTGGCTGTTCTTCGAGCAGTACAGCCACGAGCCCTATGTCGCGGTGGCGCGCTTCATCCGCGGCTGGACGCCGCTGGATTCGCCCCGTCGCGCGTCGCTGCCGCAGTTGCGCGAACGCGGTCAGCAGGCGCTGGCCGTGATGGAGCAGCACCTGAAGGCGCACGAATGGTTCAGCGGCGAGGCGTACGGCATCTCCGACATCGCGCTGTTCGCCTACACCGCGGTCGCCGATGAGGGCGGTTTCGACCTGTCCCCCTATCCCGCACTGTCCGCATGGCTGGAGCGCGTGCGCCAGACGCCGCGTTTCGTCGCCATGCCCGCGCCGCCGGTGGAAGTCCAGTCGCGGCTCGCGTTGCCGGACTGAACGCACGCACACAGAACTTGCCCGTGCGCGCCGCGCAGGGCTTTCCGGAATCGACCATGTCCCTGATCCCCAATCCCATCCCCGCGCGCATGAAGGGCCTCAACCGGGCCGAGATCTGCGACGTCAACTTCGTCGAATTCGTCAAGGCGTGGGACGGCCGCCCCAACGCGCGTCCTGCAGCCGATGCGCCGATCCTGGGCGGGAGCGGACTCGACGCGCAGGGATTCCGCGAACTGTTCGAATCGCAGCTGATCAGCCGCCACCTGGACCTGATGGCGCGCGTGCTGCGCGTGCAGAACAAGGTCTTCTACACCATCGGTTCGAGCGGCCACGAAGGCAATGCGATGGTCGCGCGCCTCACGCGCCACACCGATCCGGCGTTCCTGCATTACCGTTCGGGCGGCTTCATGGCCGAGCGCTTCCGCAAGCTGCCGGGCATGGACACGGTGATGGACTCGGCGCTGAGTTTCGCCGCCAGCGCGGAGGACCCCGCCTCCGGCGGACGGCACAAGGTGTGGGGCAGCAAGCCGTTGTGGGTGTTGCCGCAGACTTCGACGATCGCATCGCACCTGCCCAAGGCGCTCGGCACCGCCATCGCGATCGAAGCGGCCAAGCGAATGAACCATGCGTTGCCGATCCCCGGCGACAGCATCGCGATCTGTTCCTTCGGTGATGCGTCCGCCAATCACGCCACCGCGCAGACCGCGTTCAACGCCGCGGCATGGACCGCCTACCAGAAGCTGCCCGCGCCGGTGCTGTTCGTGTGCGAGGACAACGGCATCGGCATTTCGGTGAAGACGCCCGGCGGCTGGATCGCCAACCGCTTCCGCACGATGGACGGACTGGACTACTTCGCTGCCGACGGCCTCGACCTCGCGTCCGGCTACGCCGACGTGCAGCGCGCCGTCGAGCATTGCCGCACGACACGCCGCCCGACGTTCCTGCATCTGCGCACCACGCGCATCATGGGCCACGCCGGCACGGACTTCGAGATCGAATGGCGTTCGATCGAGGAACTGTGCGCCGTGGAGGCGACCGATCCGCTGCTGCGTTCGGCGGCGATCGCACTGGAATCGGGCCTGATGTCGAAGGACGAGGTGCTCGAACTCTACGAGGCCACGCGCAAGCGGTGCTTCGCCGCTGCGGAGGAGGCCGACCGCCGGCCGAAGATCGAGACGCTCGAGCAGGTCGTCGCGCCGCTAGCGCCGTACACGCCGGCGAAAGTGCAGGCCGAAGCGCGTCGCGCCGATTATGCGGAGCGCCGCCTCGAGGTGTTCGGCGGCGAAGCCAAGCTGCCGGAAAACCAGCCGCCGCGTCACCTCGCGATCCAGATCAACAACGCGCTGCACGACCTCTTCGCCAAATACCCGGACACGCTCCTGTTCGGCGAGGACGTCGCGCAGAAGGGCGGCGTCTACACCGTGACGAAGGGGCTGCAGAAGGCATTCGGCGCGCGCCGCGTGTTCAACACGCTGCTCGACGAGACGATGATCCTGGGCATGGCGCAGGGCTTCGCCAACGTCGGCATGCTGCCGATCCCGGAGATCCAGTACCTCGCGTACTTCCACAACGCCTGCGACCAGATCCGCGGCGAGGCGGCGTCGCTGCAGTTCTTCAGCAACAACCAGTACGCGAATCCGATGGTCGTGCGCATCGCCGGCCTGGGCTACCAGCGCGGATTCGGCGGCCACTTCCACAACGACAACTCGATCACCGCGCTGCGCGACATTCCGGGCCTGGTGGTCGGCTGCCCCTCGCGCGGCGACGACGCCGCGACGATGCTGCGCACGCTCACCGCGCTGGCGAAGGTGGACGGGCGCGTCAGCGTGTTCCTCGAGCCGATCGCGCTGTACATGACCAAGGATCTGTACGAGCCGGGCGACGGCCAGTGGCTGACCTCGTATCCGAAGCCGGACGAGGCGATGCCGCTGGGCGAAGGACGCGTGTACGGGGAGGGCAATGAGGACCTGGTGATCTTCACCTACGGCAACGGCGTGCCGATGAGCCTGCGCGCCGCGCGCACCATCGAGGCGAAGCACGGCTGGAAGGCGCGCGTCGTCGACCTGCGCTGGCTCGTGCCGCTCAACGAGGACTACATCCGCGCGCAGGCGAAGACCGCCCGCCGCATCCTCATCGTGGACGAAGGGCGGCACAGCGCCGGTGTCGGCGAGGGCGTGCTCACCGCCATCGCCGAGGGCGGGATTTTCAAGGGCACGCACGGTGCGCGTCCGTTCCAGCGCGTGGTGGGTGCGGACACGTACACGCCGCTGGCAGGCGCCGCGTTCCTGGTGATTCCGTCGGACGACGACATCGTCGCCGCGGCCGATCGACTGGCCTGACGCATGTGCGGACTGGCCGGCCTGCTGCGCCCGACCGCGGACCTCGACGCCGCGAGACTCGACGCGCTCGCCGGTGCCATGGGCGATGCGCTGGAACATCGCGGTCCGGACGATCGCGGCGTGTGGGTGGACGATGCCGCCGGCGTCGCGCTCGCGCACCGTCGCCTGAGCATCCTGGACCTGTCGCCGCTCGGTCATCAGCCGATGGCCTCCGAGGACCACCGCTACGTCGCGGTCTACAACGGCGAGATCTACAACTTCGCCGAGATCCGCGAGGTGCTGGTGGCCCGCGGGCATGCGTTCCGCGGCCATTCCGATACGGAAGTGCTGCTCGCCGCGGTAATGGAGTGGGGCGTGCACGACGCCGTCGCGCGCTGCAATGGCATGTTCGCGCTCGCATTGTGGGATCGGCAGGAACGTTGCCTGTGGCTTGCGCGCGATCGCGTCGGCAAGAAACCGCTGTATTACGGCTGGGCGGGCGGCACGTTCGTGTTCGGCTCCGAACTCAAGGCCTTGTGGCGGCATCCGGATTTCGACAACGGCGTGAATCCCGACGCGCTGGCGCTGCTGCTGCGGCTGGACTACGTGCCGGCGCCGCATGCGATCCACGTCGATACCTTCAAGCTGCTGCCGGGCTCGCTGTTGCGCATCGAAGCCGATGCGGTCGCGCGCGGTCCGCGCGCGCATGATCCGCACCGGGAGCAGCATCGTTACTGGGAACCGCGCGAACGCATGCTGTCGGCGCTGGCGCACCCGTTCGCGGGCGATGCGCTGGAAGCGGAGAATCGTCTCGACGAAATCCTGCGCGACGCCGTCGCGTTGCGGATGGTCGCCGACGTGCCGGTGGGCGTGTTCCTGTCCGGGGGTACCGATTCGTCGGTGGTCACCGCGCTGATGCAGGCGCAAAGCCGCCATCCCGTGCGCAGCTTCACGATCGGCTTCGAGCGTTCGCATCACGACGAGGCGCACCTGGCGCGCGAAGTGGCCGATCACCTGCACACGCAGCACACGGAGCTCTACGTGAGCGGCGCGGATGCGCTCGCGGTCGTGCCTGCCTTGCCCGCGATGTTCGACGAACCCTTCGCCGACGCCTCGCAGGTGCCGACCGCGCTGGTCGCACGCCTGGCGCGCACGGCGGTGACGGTCGCCTTGTCCGGCGACGGCGGCGACGAACTGTTCTTCGGCTACAAGCGCTACGAGCGCGCGCTGCGCAACTGGCGCTGGCACAGCCGCGTGCCGGGCATCCTGCGTCAGGCGCTGGCGCGCAGTGCGAAGACTCACGGCGAAGCGTCGCGCACTGGTGGCTTCGCCGCACTGGCCGCGGAGATGGGCGCGCGCGGCATCGGCGACGTCTACCGGCAGCGCGTGATGCGCTGGCGCGATCCGGAAGCCGTGGTGCCGGGTGCGTCGTTGCCGGAGACGTTCTACGACCAGCCCGATCCGCTGCGCGGCGCCGGCACGCCGGCCGATGCGATGATGCTGGCCGATTTCAGCGTGTACCTGCCCGAGGATCTGCTGTGCAAGGTCGACCGCACGAGCATGGCGGTGAGCCTGGAGGCGAGGGCGCCGCTACTGGACTGGCGCGCTGCCGAGTTCGCGTGGTCGCTGCCGCTGGAGTTCAAGCGTCATCCGTCCGGGAACAAGCATCTGCTCAAGCGGGTGCTGCGTCGGTACCTTCCCGATTCGATGGTCGATCGCGGCAAGCGCGGTTTCGGCGCGCCGGTGAGCGACTGGCTCAAGGGTGATCTTCGCGACTGGGCCGCGGCGTTGCTCGATCCATCGCGCCTGCGCGCCGAGGGCCATTTCGACGCGGATGCGGTGGACGCGCTGTGGCGGCAGTTCCTCGGCGGCGAGCGCAAGTGGCACACGCATCTGTGGAACGTGCTGATGTTCCAGGCGTGGCACGAGCATTGGCAGGCGCAGCGGCGCGCCATCGGTTCGGCGGGATGATCCGGCGTTCTTGAGCCCAGGCAGGCGCGCGACCGTCCCGCCACATGCGCGATCGCCGCACCAGCGGGCGCTCGTTCAAGGCAGGCAGGGAAACACCCGGAACGTCGGGTCAGCGCGACAGCCCATCGCGGATGGGGCGTTCGACGACGGGCGTGCCGTCGACTTCGAGTTCCACGGCCTCGCGCTCCAGCGGCATCACTGCCAGGGCGAGGTGTTTCGCGCCGTCGAAACCCGCCGCGACCAGCTTGCCCATCGCGACGGCACCGGCGGTCACGTCGCGGCCCGCTTCCAGCGCGGCATCCGATTCCAGCAGCACCAGCCCGCGTTTGGCCTGGCCGAGGAAGTGCGTCCGCGCGACGATTTCCTGCCCCGGATAGCACCCCTTCTTCACGCTGAAGGCACGGAGCCGATCGAGCGACAACTGCTGCGGCGTCCATTGCTCGACCTGCGACGCGGGAAGTCGCGGCAGGCCGTGTTCCAGGTCCAGCGCATGCCATCGCGCCGCGGCCGCTTCGTCCTGCCGTCCCGGCGTTGGCGAAAGACGCAGCGTACGCAGCGCGCCAGGGGAGCCGATGTCGAGCTCGATGCCCGTGTCCTCGCCGCCGGCGAAGGTCGCGCCGGATGCGTTTGCGGGGGCGGCGAAGCGACCGCAGGCGTGAAGATCCTCGCGCACCTGGATCCGCACCTTGCTGCGGAAGACGAAACGCTGCAGGGCCGCGGCGAACGCGACGGCGTCGGCGTCGGGAAGCAGCAGCCACAGCATGTCATCCGACCGCTTGAGCAAAGCCAACAGCGCGATCACGCGACCTTTGGGCGTCAGCCAGCCGTTCCATTGCCATTGACCAGGCTCGAGCAGGGCCACGTCGTTCATGAACTGTGCCTGGGCAAACGCGGCCGCATCCCGGCCTTCCAGCGCGATGAGGGCGTGGCCGGGCAGGGCGAAAAGCGTGTCGGCCATGGGCTGCGGGTTGTCTTCCATGGGGGCGGGACTTAACATTTGGCGTTGTGATGATAGGCCAAACCCCTCCCGGCACACTGCCGCCGCCCCCGGAACCGGAGCCGTCCCCGGACGACACGCAGGCGAAGGAATACGGCGGGCGCGAAGGGCTGGAACCGACCCGCTACGGCGATTGGGAAAAGAACGGCCGCTGCATCGATTTCTGACCCGACCTTCCCGGTTTCATCACTCATCACCGCTGCACACGCCTTCCTGCCACGCGGCCCCGCCGCCCAGCCGAGAGACCGCCACGCTCATGGCGAACGAACCACGCGTCCGCGAACGTCCCCTGTCACCGCATCTCCAGGTCTATCGCTGGCAGGTGCAGATGGTGACTTCGATCCTCCACCGCGCGACCGGCATCGTCCTCGTCGTCGGCAGCCTCATCGTCGCGTGGGGCCTGCTCGCGTTGGCCGCCGGTCCGGAGTCCTGGTCCACCTTCACCGCCTTCAACCGCTCGGTGATCGGCTTCCTGATCCTGTTCGGCTGGAGCTGGTCGCTGGCCTACCACCTGCTCAACGGCATCCGCCATCTCGTGCAGGACGCCGGCTACGCGTACCGGATCGAGTCCTTCGTCCGCAACAGCTGGTTCTCGATCTTCGGCAGCCTGGTGCTGACGGTGCTGATCTGGCTGGTCGCGATGATGCAGCGGGGTGCCGCATGATCAAGCCGCACAAGCCCCACCTGCGCAATCCGCTGAAGAACGCCCGTGGCCTCGGCTCGGCGAAGGACGGCACCGGCCATTTCATCGTCCAGCGCGTCACCGCGATCGCGCTGATCTTCCTGGCGATCTACGCCGTCGGGCTGATCATCTCCATGATCGGCGACGACTACGCCGCGGTGCGTGCCACCGTCGCCAGCCCGTGCAACGCGATCCTGCTGGTCGCCTTCAGCATCGCCACGTTCTGGCACGCCAAGCTCGGCATGCAGGTGATCATCGAGGACTACGTGCACACGCCGTTCTCGGCGACGGTCCTGCACCTTCTGAACATCTTCGTGTGCGCACTCGCCGGCATCGCCTGCGTGCTCGCCATCGTCCGCATCGCGCTGGGAGCCTGACGCCGTGCCCGCTTACAAGATCCACGAACACACCTTCGACATGGTGGTCGTCGGTGCCGGCGGCGCCGGCCTGCGCGCCACCTTCGGCCTGGCCCAGAAGGGCCTGAAGACGGCCTGCATCACCAAGGTTTTCCCGACGCGTTCGCACACCGTGGCCGCACAGGGCGGCGTCGCCGCCGCGCTGGCGAACATGGGCGAGGACGACTGGCGCTACCACTTCTTCGATACCGTGAAGGGCTCGGACTGGCTGGGCGACCAGGACGCGATCGAATACATGTGCCGGGAGGCCATCCCGGCCATCATCGAACTGGAGCACTACGGCGTTCCGTTCTCGCGCACCGAGGACGGCCGCATCTACCAGCGCCCGTTCGGCGGCATGACCACGCGTTATGGCGAAGGTCCGCCGGCGCAGCGCACCTGCGCCGCCGCCGACCGCACCGGCCACGCGATCCTGCACACGCTCTACCAGCAGTCGCTGGCGCACGACGCGCAGTTCTTCATCGAGTACTTCGCGCTCGACCTGATCATGGACGCCAACGGCGCCTGCCGCGGCGTGCTCGCGCTCGACATGGCCGAGGGCACGCTGCACCTGTTCAAGGCGCAGGGCACGGTGCTCGCCACCGGCGGCTACGGTCGCGCGTACTTCTCCGCCACCTCCGCGCACACCTGCACGGGCGACGGCGGCGGCATGGTGCTGCGCGCGGGCCTGTCGATGCAGGACATGGAATTCGTGCAGTTCCACCCGACCGGCATCTACGGCGCGGGCTGCCTGATCACCGAAGGCGTGCGTGGCGAAGGCGGCATCCTGCGCAACAGCAACGGCGAGCGCTTCATGGAGCGCTACGCGCCGAGCGTGAAGGACCTCGCCCCGCGCGACATGGTCAGCCGCGCGATGACGATGGAAATCCGCGAAGGCCGCGGCGTCGGCGAGCACAAGGACCACATCCTGCTCGACCTGACGCACCTGGGCCCGGAAGTGATCCACGAGAAGCTGCCGGGCATCGCCGAGTCGGCCCGCATCTTCGCCAACGTCGACGTCGAGAAGCAGCCGATCCCGGTGATTCCGACCGTGCACTACAACATGGGCGGCATCCCGACCAACTACCACGGCGAAGTGGTGCAGCTGAAGAACGGCAACCCGGACGAAGTCGTGCCGGGCCTGTACGCCATCGGCGAAGCCGCATGCGTGTCCGTGCATGGCGCCAACCGGCTGGGCTCCAACTCGCTGCTCGACCTGGTCGTGTTCGGGCGCGCCGTCGCCAACCGCGCGGCGGAAACGGTGAAGGCCGACGGCAAGCAGGCCAAGCTGGCGTCGGACGCCTGCGACAAGGCCCTGGCCCGTCTGGACAAGCTGCGCAATGCCAACGGCGGCACGCCGACGGCGGTCATCCGCGACAAGATGCAGCGCACGATGCAGGCCGACGCCGCGGTGTTCCGCACCGGCGACACGCTGCGCGAGGGCGTGGCGAAGATGCGCGATATCCACGCGTCCTTCGCCGACGTGAAGGTGAGCGACCGTTCGCTGATCTGGAACTCGGACCTGATCGAGACCTACGAGCTGTCGAACCTGCTCGACCAGGCGCTGGTGACGATCGTGTCGGCGGAGAACCGCACCGAATCGCGCGGCGCGCATGCCCGCGAGGACTTCCCGGACCGCGACGACGCCAACTGGCAGAAGCACACGCTGTGCTCGGTCGACGAGCGCGGCCAGACCCAGATCGACTACCGCCCGGTGCACATGTACACGTTGACCGACGACGTGTCCGTGGTTCCGCCGAAGAAGCGCGTTTACTGATCGGAGCGAGCAACCGTGGCTGAATTTTCCCTCCCGAAGAACTCGCAGATCCAGAAGGGCCGCCACTGGCCGGCGCAGGGCGCCAAGCAGGCGCGCACCTTCAAGGTCTATCGCTGGAACCCCGACGACGGCATGAACCCGCGCGTGGACACCTACGAGGTGGACATGGCGACCTGCGGTCCGATGGTTCTGGACGCGCTGATCAAGATCAAGAACGAGATCGATCCGACGCTGACCTTCCGCCGCTCCTGCCGCGAAGGCATCTGCGGTTCGTGCGCGATGAACATCGACGGCACCAACACGCTGGCCTGCACCAAGGCGATCGAGGACTGCAGCGCCGGCGAAGTGCCGATCTATCCGCTGCCGCACATGCCGGTGGTGAAGGACCTCGTGCCGGACCTGACGCACTTCTACGCGCAGTACGCGTCGATCAAGCCCTGGCTGCGCACGCAGAGCCCGACGCCGTCCGATCGCGAACGCCTGCAGGCGCCGGAAGACCGCAAGAAGCTCGATGGCCTGTACGAGTGCATCCTGTGCGCCTGCTGCTCGACCAGCTGCCCGAGCTACTGGTGGAACGGCGACCGCTACCTCGGCCCGGCGATCCTGTTGCAGGCCTATCGCTGGATCGTCGACTCGCGCGACGAGGACACCGGCGCCCGCCTGGACGATCTGGAAGACCCGTTCAAGCTGTACCGCTGCCACACCATCATGAACTGCGCTCGCACCTGCCCGAAGGGTCTGAACCCCGCGCAGGCCATCGGCGAGATCAAGAAGCTGATGCTGGCGCGCCGCGCCTGATCGCGCGGCGAGCGGTTCGGGTTCGGAAGAAGGCGCACGCAAGTGCGCCTTTTTTCCAGGAAGCGAGGGAAACCGAGTGGAAACCAGGCTGATCTTCCTGCCCGCCGTGGCGATGGTCGCGCTGACCTTCGCGGTGTGGTGGCGCATGTACTTCACGCGCATCGGGCAGATGAAGCGCGAACGCATCCATCCGCAGGCCGTCGCTACGTCGGCCCAGGCGGCTGCGCGCCTGACCGACAGCGCCGCCGCTGACAACTTCCGGAACCTGTTCGAACTGCCGGTGTTGTTCTACCTCGCGCTGGTGATCGCCGCGCTGACCCAGCAGGTCAATTCGGCCACGATCGGCCTTGCGTGGGCCTTCGTGCTGCTGCGTATCGCGCACAGTGCGATCCACTGCACGTACAACAAGGTCATGCACCGCTTCTATGCGTATGTCGCGGGCGGAATGGTGCTGTGGCTGTTGTGGGCCGCGATCACGCTGGGATGGTGGCGCGCATGACGCAGGACGTGGAGCGCGAACTCAGCCGGCTGCGCTGGCGCGCCCGCCGCGGCATGCGTGAACTGGACCGCCTTTTCGAGCGGTATCTCGACCGCGCATGGCGGCAAGCCCCGGAGTCCGAACGGGCGGTTTTCCTACGCCTGCTCGAAGTCGAGGACGATAAGCTCTGGCACTGGTTCATGGGACACGACACGCCCGCCGATGCCGAACTCGCCCAACTCGTCGACGCCATCCGCGCCTTGCCGCCTTGAGTGGCGGCCATCGTGCTGGCTGGTCTCGGGGCTGGTAACGCTGGGTCTTCTCGGTGCGCTGAGCGTCATCGCCAGCGAGATGCCGCTGAGGTTCGCGCTGCCTGTGGCGCTGCTCTCGGTGGCATGGGGCGTTCGATCGGCCGTGCGTGAGGCATCGCGCCGGAGCCGGACGCTGGTGATAGCGGCCGACGGGGCCGCAACGCTGGACGGCATGAACATCCTCGACCTGCGCGTGCACTGGCGCGGTCCATGGGCGTTTGCGTGGTTTCGCCGGATGGATGGGCGGCGAGGGCGGCTCGCCTGGTGGCCGGATACCTTGCCGCCACGGGATCGCCGTGAACTGCGGCTGGCCGTTCCGGTCTTACAGGTCGCGCATTCACGGCCTCCAATGGCATCCTAGCCCGCTATGTTCAAACCCATTCCCGTCGCCATCGGCCTGCGCTACCTGCGCGCCAAACGCCGAAACGGTTTCATTTCCTTCATTTCGCTGGCCTCCATTGCGGGTATCGCGCTGGGCGTCACGGCGCTGATCACCACGCTGGCCGTGATGAGCGGCTTCCAGCGCGAAATCCGCGACCGCATGCTGCAGATGGCGGCGCATGCGACCGTCAGTGCCTATGGCGAACCGCTCACCGACTGGCAGACCGCGGTACGCCAGGCCGTCGCGGACAAGCGCGTGGCGGGTGCGGCGCCGTACATCGAGAAGGAAGCCTTGCTGTCCGGCGCGCGGAACCAGCCTGCGATGGTGCGGGGCGTGCTCCCGGACCAGGAAGGCCGGGTGTCCGTGCTTGCCGACAAGATGGTGCAGGGCCGGCTCGACTCGCTCGCGCCCGGCAGCTTCAACATCGTGCTGGGCAAGGAACTGGCGCTGTGGCTCGGCGTCGGTGTCGGCGACAGCGTCGTGATGACCACCACCGACTTCCGCAGCACGCCCCTGGGCGCGGTGCCCCAACTCAAGCGGTTCACCGTCAGCGGCATCTTCGAGGCGGGCTATAACGATTTCGACAAGGGCCTCGCGGTCGTCAACATGCACGACATGCAGCGTCTGCTGCGCATGGGCGAAGGTGTCACCGGGGTGCGTCTGCGCCTGCACGACATGGACCAGGCCTGGGACGTCGCACGCGACCTCGCCGTGTCGCTCGGCGGCCCCTTCCGCGTCAGCGACTGGACCAGCGAGAACGCGAACATGTTCCGCGCCCTGAAGATGGAAAAGACCATCATGGCGATCCTGCTGTCGCTGATCATCGCGATGGGAGCCTTCAACCTGGTCAGCTCGCAGGTCATGCTGGTCACCGACAAGCAGGCCGACATCGCGATCCTGCGCACGCTCGGACTCACGCCGCGCGGTGTCATGCAGGTTTTCGTCGTCCAGGGCACGCTGATCGGCGTGATCGGCACGGTCATCGGCGTGATCGGCGGCATCACGCTGACACTCAACCTGGAACACATCCTCAAGGCGATCGAGGCGCTGGTCGGCGTGCAACTGTTGCCGGAGGACGTCTACTACATCACCGGCCTGCCGACCGATCTGCAATCCAGCGACGTGATGATCATCGCCGCGGTCGCGCTCGTGATGGCGTTCTTCGCCACCATTTATCCCGCCTGGCGCGCCGCGCGCACGGCGCCGGCGGAGGCGCTGCGTTATGAGTGATCCGATGCAGAAAAAGCACCAGGGCGAGGCGATTCGCGCCGAAGGCCTCGCAATGACCTACGCCGAGGGCAAGCTGCGCACGCCGGTGTTCGAGGGTTTGGACCTGTCGGTGCAGTCGGGCGAAACCGTGGCGATCCTCGGCGCGTCCGGTGCCGGCAAGAGCACGCTGCTGCACCTGCTGGGTGGCCTGGATACGCCGACCTCGGGCGAGGTGTTCGTCGCCGGGCAGCGGATGAGCTCACTGTCCGATGCGGCGCGTGGCGCCCTGCGGAACCAGTCGCTCGGTTTCGTCTACCAGTTCCATCACCTGCTGCCCGAATTCACCGCGCTGGAGAACGTGATGCTCCCGGTGCTGCTGTCGGGCGCGCACGTTCCGGATGCGAGCAAACGCGCACGGGCGCTGTTGGAGTCGGTCGGTCTCGGGCATCGGCTCGATCACAAGCCCGGCGAGCTCTCAGGTGGCGAGCGCCAGCGTGCCGCGGTGGCACGCGCGCTGGTCAATCGGCCGGCCTGCGTGCTGGGCGACGAACCTACCGGCAATCTCGACGAGAAGACCGCCGAAACCGTGTTCGAACTGATGCTCGCGCTCAACCGCGAGCAACACACGGCGTTGGTGCTGGTGACCCACGACCGTCGCCTCGCTCGTCGACTCGACCGCGTACTGGAATTGCACGAAGGCAAGCTTCGCCAGCTCGCACCGGACGAGGTCTAGTCCGTGGCAACAGCGGCAGGGACGCCGCCCATCGGAATCGCCGCCGCGCTGAGCTTCCTTGCCGGCGTGTGCACCTGCCTCTGGCTGCCCTGGCTGGTGCCCTGGTGGCTGTCGCTGATTTTCCTGTGTGTCGCAGGCCGGTGTCTTTGGCGCGGTGTCCAATCGTCGCGCCTGCGCGAAATCGTGCCGGGCTGGTGGCTCGCCGGGATGGCTTTGGCGGGCCTGCATGCGGCGCACGCGCTCGCGCTCCAGCTGCCTGCGGCGCCTGCGCGACACGATGCGGTGGTCACCGGACGCATCCTCGATCTGCCCGAACACGAACCGCGCCGAACGCGCTTCCTGTTCCGGGTCGATGACAATGTGGCAGACGCGCGTCTTCGCGGGCGCGACCTGCGCCTGGCCTGGTACGAGGACGATCCCGCGCGTCGAAGCGCCTTGCGTGCCGGGCAACACTGGCGGTTCGACGTGCGCCTGCGCGCGCCACGCGGCCTGCGCAACCCGGGCGGCGCGGACGCGGAGAAGTTCGCGATGGCGCAGCGCCTCTCGGCCATGGGCTACGTGCGGTCGCCCGGAACCGCGAGGCTGCTCGCGTCCGCGCACGGCGTGGATGCGTGGCGCGATGGGATGTCCGAACGCATCGCCACCGGCGTTCACCGCCCATCGTCGCGCTTCGTGCGCGCCCTGGCGCTCGGCGATGTGCGCGGCCTGGCCGACGCCGACTGGACGGTACTGCGCGCGAATGGCCTCACGCATCTCATCGCGATCTCCGGCTTCCATGTCGGCCTCGTCGCGGGGTTCTTCGCCCTCTTCGTGCGTGCGGCATGGTGGACGTGGCCGAACCTGGCCCGGCGCGTGCCGGCACCGATTGCCGCCGCTGCCGCGAGCGTCGTCGGCGCGGCCCTGTACACGGCGATGGCGGGCTTCGCGCTGCCCACCGTTCGCACCGCCTTGATGATCGCCATCGTGGCGGGGCTCCGCGGCCTGCGACGGCGCATTCCCGCGGGCGAGTGCCTCGCACTGGCGGCCTTCGCGATGTTGCTGGTGGACCCGCTGTCCGCACTCTCGGCCGGGTTCTGGTTGAGCTTCGCGGGCGTCGCATGGCTGCTGTGGTGTCTGCCGGAGAACGACGGCAGCGCGGTGCGCGACTTCCTTTCCGCGCAGGGCGTCGCATCGCTCGGCCTGCTGCCGGTGGCCGCGATCCTGTTCGGACAGGCGTCCCTCGCCGGGCCGCTCGCAAACCTGGTTGCCGTTCCGTGGTGGAGCCTCGCGGTCGTGCCCTTGTCGCTGTTCGGTCTCGGACTGGAATCGCTGCACGCCGGGGCGGGGGAGTGGGCCTGGAAGCTGGCGGCGTGGTGCTTCGATCTCAGCTGGCCGCTGTTCGAGTGGCTGGCTGCCAGTCCGCTGTCGCTGTGGTGGTTGCCGGAATCGCGCTGGTTCGCGTTGCCGCTGGCGTTGCTCGGCGCCTTCTGGCTGCTGCTGCCGCGCGGTACGCCCGGGAAGTCGCTGGCCGCGCTGCTCTGGCTTCCGCTGCTGTGGCCGGATCGGCGGCTACCCGCGCCCGGCGAGGCCGAGCTGCTGGTCATCGATGTGGGGCAGGGGCAATCGGTGCTGGTACGTACCGCACGACACACCTTGCTGGTCGACATGGGGCCGGCCGTGCCGGACGGCTTCGATGCGGGCGAGCGCGCCGTGATTCCCGTTCTGCATGCCCTCGGCGTTCCCCGGCTGGATGCGGCGGTCGTCAGTCACGGCGACAACGACCACGCCGGCGGCTGGCCCGCGGTCGCGGCCCTCTACTCGGCGCCGAGGCTGTTCGCGCCGGAAGGCATACACCTGCCCGGAAGCCGTCCGTGCCTGGCCGGCGCGGGCTGGACCTGGGACGGCGTCCGGTTCCGCTTCCTGCATCCGCCACTGGACTTCCCCTACCTGGGCAACGAGTCCAGTTGCGTGCTGCGAATCGAGGCGGAGGCGCGTTCGGCGCTGATCGCAGGCGACATCGGCGAGGTCATCGAGCGCCGCCTGGTTCGCGAAAGGCCTGCCGACGTACAGGCCGACGTCGTGCTTGTCGCCCATCACGGCAGCGGCGGCTCGTCCGACCCCGCGTTCGTCGCGGCGACCGGCGCAACGCAGGCGCTGGTGTCCACCGGGCATGGCAACCGCTTCGGCCACCCCCGCCCGTTCGTGGTGGAGCGTTGGCAGCGCGCGGGCGCCGCCGTCCACGATACGGCGATGGCAGGCGCCCTGCGTGTGCGGCTGGGACGCGACGGCGTGGACGTCGAAGCGCGACGACAGGCACATCCGCGCCTGTGGGATGCCGCGCGGCGCGGGGAGTCGCGGTCGGCTGGGCTATCCTATCGGGAAGATCGAGGCGGCCGAGGGCCGGAGGGGTAGTTCGCGTGCTGGAACTGGTCAAGGCCGGCGGTTGGCCGATGATTCCGCTGTTGTTGCTGTCGGTGCTGGCCCTGACGCTGATCGTCGAGCGCGCTTGGACGCTTCGCCGCAGCGCCGTCCTGCCGCCGAACCTGGGCAAGGAAGTGCGGACCTGGGCCGGCAGCGGCAAGCTGGATCCGGCCCATATCGAATCCCTCCGCCGCACGTCGCCGCTGGGCGAACTGCTGGCCGCCGCGCTCGACGTCCGCCTGCGCCCGCGCGACCAGATCCGCGAACGCATCGAGGACGTCGGCCGTCATCTGGTCCACAAGATGGAGCGCTACCTGAACACGCTGGGCACCATCGCCGCGGCGGGCCCGCTGCTCGGCCTGTTCGGCACCGTCGTCGGCATGATCCAGATGTTCCTGGGCATCCTCGACCACGGCATCGGCGACGTGAACCAGCTGGCGGGCGGCATCGGCAAGGCGCTGGTGTGCACGGCCACCGGCATGATCGTGGCGATCCCGGCGCTGGCCGCGCACCGCTGGTTCCGCGGCCGCATCTCCGAATACATCGTCGCGATGGAGCACGAGGCGATCGCGCTGATGGATACGCTCGACACGCGCCCGGCCACCGCCGTGCGCGCGCCGCAGGCCGCCTGAGGCACGCCGCACGATGCGTATCCGCGACCACCGCGCCGACGACGAGCCGCATATCGACCTGGTGCCGCTCATCGACGTGATCCTGGTGCTGATCATCTTCTTCGTCGTCACCGCCACGTTCGACGCCCGTTCGGTGCTCAAGCTCGAATTGCCCCGTGCCACGGGCGAAGCCGCCAACGACACTTCCAAGGCGCTGATCGTGCTGGTGAACGCCGACGGCCGCTACTTCGTCGACGATCGCGAAGTGCTGCGAAGCGACGTCGAATCGCTCAAGAGCACGATCGCCGAAGTGGCCGGCACCGACCGCGATCGCCCGGTGATGCTGCGCGCCGATGCGCGGACGCCATATCAGGCCGTCGTCACCGTATACGACGCGCTGGGCCAGCTCGGTTTCCGGAAAGTGATGAACGCGACCGCGCCGCAGACGCGCGAAGCTGCGGAGGCGGGTAAGTGATCGGCGAGGTTTCGCCCGCGAAAATCTACCGCCGGCTGCTGCAGTTTGTCGCGCCGTACCGCGGCGTGCTCGTCGTGGCGCTGCTCGGCATGTTGATCGAAGCGGCGGCCGCGGGTGCGTTCGCCAAGCTGATGAATCCGATGGTCGACGAGACCTTCGTTACCCGCAATCCCGACGTCAACCTCGTGCTGCCGCTGGCGATTATCGGCATCTTCATCGCACGCGGCATCGCCGGTTATCTCACGGACACCTTCATGGCGCGCGCCGGCCGCAGCATCGCGCGCGATCTGCGCGTGCAGGTGCTGGGCAAGTACCTGCGGCTGCCGGGCCTGCGTTTCGATACCGAGCCGGTGTCCTCGATGCTCACGCGCCTGGGCTCGGACAGCGACCAGGTCGCGCAGGCCGCCATCGACGCGGCCAAGGTCATGCTGCAGCAGTCGCTGCAGGTGTTGGTGATGCTCGGCGTGATGCTCTACACCAGCTGGCGCGTCACCCTCGCCGTGCTGTTGCTGGGGCCGCTGCTCGCCTGGACGATGGACAAGGTCGGCCGCCGTTACCGACGCATCGGCCATCGCATCCAGGAGAGTGGGGCGCAACTGCTTCAATCGGCGGACCAGGCGCTGTCCAACCACCAGGAAGTGAAGGTGTATGGCGCCCAGACAACCGAACTCTCGCGCTATACGAGCCAGGCGAACCATCACCTGCGCCTGAGCCTGAAGGTCGAATCCACGCGCAGCATTTCCTCGGCGATGGTCCAGCTGATGGGAGCGATCGGTCTTGCGCTGCTGCTGTTCTTCGCGGGGCGGGAAGCGATGCAGGGGCGCCTGAGTGCCGGCGAGTTCGTCAGCCTCATGGTCGCGATGCTCGCCGTGATTCCCGCGCTGAAGCAGCTCACCAACGTGCAGGGCATGCTGCAGCGCGGCGTCGCGTCGGCCGAGCGCCTGTTCGATGTGATCGATACGCCGGACGAGATCGACACCGGTTCGCGTCCGCTCGACCGCGCGCAGGGCCTGCTCGAATTCCGCCACGTCACCGCGCGCTATCCAGGCCAAGCCGAGCCCGCGCTCACGGACATCACGTTCGAAGCGCGTCCGGGCACGGTCACCGCGATCGTCGGCCGTTCCGGCAGCGGCAAGTCCACGCTGATCAAGCTGATTCCGCGCTTCTACGACATCGAGTCCGGGCAGATCCTGCTCGACGGACATCCGCTCCAGGACTACCGCCTGGCCGATCTGCGCCGGCAGGTGGCGCTCGTCGGCCAGCAGGTGATGCTGTTCGATGGCACGGTCGCGGCGAACGTCGCATTCGGCGAAATGCAGTCGGCCGATCCGGAGGCGCTCGAGCGCGCCGTGCGCGGCGCCAACGCGATGGAGTTCGTCGAACGGCTTCCCGATGGGCTGCAGACCGACATCGGTGCCAAGGGGGGGCGGCTTTCCGGCGGACAGCGTCAGCGCCTGGCGATCGCGCGCGCGATGCTGAAGGACGCGCCGATCCTGATCCTCGACGAAGCCACCGCCGCGCTCGATACCGAATCCGAACGCCTGGTTCAGGGCGCGCTCGACACCCTGATGCCCAATCGCACGACACTGGTCATCGCGCACCGCCTGTCGACGATCGAGCATGCCGACCAGGTCCTCGTGCTCGACCAGGGCCGTATCGTGGAGCGCGGCACGCATGCGGAGCTGCTCGCCCTGGGTGGCCTGTATGCCCATCTGCATCGCATGCAGTTCCGCGAGGCGGAATGAGAAAGCCCCCGTTGTCGACGACAATCCAGACGGTCATGCACGTCATGAGAAAGGCGCCATGAGCAAGGGCGCGGCGACTCCTCCGGCGTACTGGTACGGCGATCTGCCCGTGCCGGTCGGCGCACGCCTGCTGGCCGGCGTGTACGGCGCCATCAGCGGCTTGCGCCGCAGCGCGTATCGCAAGGGGTGGCTGAAGCGTCGCCATCCGGGTGTGCCCGTGCTGGTGGTCGGCAACCTCACCGCGGGCGGCGCGGGCAAGACGCCGCTGACGATCGCGCTCGTCGAGCGCCTGCGCGCGGAAGGCTGGAACCCGGGCGTCGCCAGCCGTGGTTACGGTCGCGAGGACGGCGGCACCGCGCGGTGGGTCGACACGAAGAGCGACGCCGCGCAGGCCGGCGACGAACCGGTGCTGATCGCCCATCGCACGGGCGCGCCGGTGCGCGTGGACCGGGATCGCGCGGCCGCGGCGAAGGCGCTCGTGCAGGCCGGCTGCGACCTCGTGGTTTGCGACGACGGGCTCCAGCACTACCGGCTCGCGCGCGACATCGAGATCGAGGTGGTCGACGGACGCCGTCGCTACGGCAATGGCCAACTGTTGCCGGCCGGTCCACTGCGGGAGTTGCCCGAGCGCGGCCAGGCCTGCGATTTCCGCGTGGTGAACGTCGGCACCGGCGGCGCCGACACCGGCTTCGGGGAATGGCCCATGCGGCTGGTCGCCGACGTCGCCGACCCCATGCTCGGCGGGCGTCCGCGCAAGGTGGGGTCGTTCTCGGGCCAGCGCGTGCATGCGGTCGCCGGGATCGGGGATCCGGAACGCTTCTTCGCCACGTTGCGCGACTTCGGCATCGCCGTCGTCCCGCACGCGTTCTCCGACCACCACCAGTACCAGGCCAGCGACTTCGAGTTCGGTAGCCGCGAGCTTCCGGTGCTCATGACCGAGAAGGACGCGGTGAAGTGCGCGGCCTTCGCCGATGAGCGCTTCTTCGCGGTTCCCGTTCGCGCGGAGCTGCCCGAGGCGTTCTGGGTCAGCCTGCTGGACCGCATCGCGGCAAAGGCGCGGGAATACCGCGACGGCCGCGCTTCAGGAGCAAACCCGGCATGAACGACAACGCCCCGGATTTCGTCGTCGCCATTCCAGCGCGCTACGCGGCCAGCCGCCTTCCGGGCAAGCCGCTGCGCCGTCTCGGCGGGGAGCCGCTCGTCCTGCACGTCGCGCGCCGTGCGCTCTCCGCCGGCGCGCGCGAGGTGTGGATCGCCACCGACGACGACCGCATCGCCCGCGCGCTGGACGGCGCGGGCGTGCGCGTGGCGATGACCTCGCCCGATCATGCGTCTGGAACGGACCGCCTGGCCGAATGCGCCCGCATCGCGGGCTGGAGCGACGAGACGATCGTGGTGAACCTGCAGGGCGATGAGCCGTTCGCGCCGGCGGCGGGCATCCGTGCCGTCGCCGACCTCATGCGCGACG
This sequence comes from Lysobacter arvi, assembly GCA_031216755.1. Taxonomy (GTDB): domain Bacteria; phylum Pseudomonadota; class Gammaproteobacteria; order Xanthomonadales; family Xanthomonadaceae; genus Lysobacter_J; species Lysobacter_J arvi. The sequence goes on from JARUHG010000001.1 coordinate 332,563, forward strand.
GCGGCACCGACATGGCCACGCTCGCCGCGCCCGTGTCCGACGTCGAGACCCTGTTCGATCCGAACGCGGTCAAGCTCGTCCGCGCCGACGACGGGCACGCGCTGTACTTCAGCCGCGCGCCCATTCCGTGGCCGCGAGACGCCTTCGCGCGCGATCGCAGCCGCCTGCCGGAAGGCGGCCCCTGGCTGCGCCACATCGGCATCTATGGCTACCGCGCCGGATTCCTTCAGCGGTTCGCCGCGCTGCCGCCAGGGCGGCTGGAACGGATCGAGTCGCTGGAGCAGCTGCGGGTACTCGAGGCCGGCTACCGCATCGCCGTCGGCGTCACGCCGGAGCCGTTCCCGCCGGGCGTCGACACGCCCGAAGACCTCGCCCGCGCCGAAGCCTGGATCGCTGCCGGCCATGGCTGAGCCCGTCCGCCTGCTGATCGTCTGCCTGGGGAACATCTGTCGCTCGCCCGTGGCCGAGGGCGTGCTTCGCGCGCGGATCGCCACCTCCACGCTCGCCGGCCGCGTCGAACTGGATTCCGCCGGCACGGGCGACTGGCACGTCGGCGAGCCGCCCGACCGGCGGGCGATCGCCAACGCTGCCGGCCACGGCATCGACATCAGCGGCCTGCGGGCGCGACAGCTGGCCGCTTCGGATTACCGCCGCTTCGACTGGCTGCTTTGCGCCGATCGCGCCAACCTGCGCGACGTCCGGGCGCGCGCGCCGGCCGACGCGCACGCCCGGATCGCACTGCTTCTGGACTGGACCGGCGTCGAGGACGACGGCGAGATCCCGGACCCGTACACCGGCGGGGCATCGCAGTTCGAGCACGTCTACCAGCTGGTCGACCGCGCCGCCGACGGCGCGATCGCGCGCCTGCGTCGCGAATACCCTTCGCGGCTGGGCTGAACTTCGCGGCTGGGCTGAACCGGGGCGTCGGATTCTGTCAGCGGACAGGGCGCGAACGGTCCGTCGCCTTGCCCTGACGCATAATCGGCCCCATTCCTGAGCCGATGTTCATGACCGTAATTCCCGCCATTGCCCCGTCCTGCGCCGCGTCACGCCGCCCCGCGTGCGCCGCGCGCGAGCCCACCGGCTCCCGGTGTCCATGAGCATCGCGGACGCACCGGCCTTCGACGGCAAGGCCTTCGTCAAGCATCTGAGCACCGCGCCCGGCGTCTACCGGATGATCGCGGCGGACGACGCCGTGCTCTATGTCGGCAAGGCGGGCGCGCTGAAGAACCGCGTCTCCAGTTATTTCAACGCCACGCCGAAGTCGGCCCGCATCATGGCGATGCTGGCCCAGACGGCGCGCATGGAAGTCACGGTGACGCGCACCGAAGCCGAAGCGCTGATCCTCGAAAACCAGCTGATCAAGTCGCTGAAGCCGCGTTACAACGTGCTGCTGCGCGACGACAAGAGTTACCCGTACGTGCTGATGACGAATGAAGCCTGGCCGCGCATCGCGATGCACCGCGGGCCGCGTGCGATTCCGGGGCGCTATTTCGGCCCGTATGCGAGCGTCGGCGCAGTGCGCGACACGCTCAACCTGATGCACAAGCTGTTCAAGCTGCGCAGCTGCGAGGACAGCGTCTTCCGCAACCGTTCCCGGCCTTGCCTGCAGCACCAGATCGGGCGCTGCAGCGCACCGTGTGTCGGTCTGGTCGCCGCGCGCGATTACGCCGAGAGCGTTCGCCGTTCCGGCCTGTTTCTCGAAGGACGCAGCGACGAGCTCAGCGAGGAACTCGCCAAGTCGATGGAAGCGGCGAGCGTGCGCCTCGATTTCGAGGAGGCCGCGCGCCTGCGCGATCTGCTGCAATCGATCCGCAGCCTGCAGGCCCGGCAATACGTGGACGGCCGGGCCGCGGACCTGGACGTGCTGGCCATTGCGATGCACGGCGTCACCGCGTGCGTGCTGCTGCTGGCGTTCCGCGACGGGCGCAATCTCGGCACGCGCGCGTTCTTTCCGAAGACCAACGGCAGCGAGAACGCCGAGGAAGTGCTTGCCGCGTTCGTATCGCAGTACTACGGCGAGCAGGCCCCGCCGCGGGAAATCGTGCTCGATCGCGACATCCCCGATCGTGAGCTGATCGAACACGCGCTGTCGAGCACGTCCGACCGCCGTGTGCAGATCAAGTGCAACGTGCGGGCCGAGCGCGCGGGCTACGTCGACCTGGCGCGACGCAATGCCGAACTCGCGCTCGCCGCCGAACGCACCAGTCACGCCGCGCAGCACGCGCGCGCGGAAGGATTGCGCGAGCTGCTGGGACTGGACGCGCTGCCTTCGCGCATCGAGTGCTTCGACATCAGCCACACCATGGGCGAGGCGACCGTTGCGTCGTGCGTTGTCTTCGACGCGCAGGGGCCGGTGCGCGGGCAGTACCGCCGTTTCAACATCAGCGGCATCGAGCCGGGCGACGACTACGCCGCGATGCACCAGGCGATCGAACGCCGCTTCCGTCGCGCGGTGGAGGAGGGCGGCGTGACTCCCGATATCCTCCTGATCGACGGTGGCGCCGGGCAGGTCGCGCAGGCGAGGACGGTGCTCGACGATCTGGGCGTCGAAGGCGTAGCGCTGGTCGGCGTCGCGAAAGGGCCCGAACGCCGGCCCGGCGAAGAGGAACTGCTGCTTCCCGACGGACGGACCGTCCGGCCCGGGGCGGAGTCGCCGGCCCTACAGCTCGTGCAGCAGGTTCGCGACGAAGCGCACCGTTTCGCGATCACCGGTCACCGCGGGCGTCGCCAGAAGGCGCGCAATACGAGCCGCCTGGAAGACATCGCCGGCATCGGCCCACGGCGTCGCGCTAATCTGTTGCGGCATTTCGGCGGCCTCGGCGGGCTGAAGGCGGCGGGCATCGAGGAAATCGCCCGCGTCGACGGCATCAACGAGGCGCTCGCCGAGCGCATCTATGCGACCCTCCATGGACTGGACGTGCCCGATAAACCCGTCGAGCGGCCAGCCACCCCATCGGACACGCCCGAACCGACCGGCAACGCGCGGAGCGAAGGATGAAGTTGACCGTACCCACCATGCTGACCCTGCTGCGGATCATGTTGATCCCGGTGCTGGTGCTGGTCTTCTATCTGCCCTACCAGTGGACGAATTTCGCAGCCGCCTTCATCTTCGCCTTCGCGTCGATCACCGATTGGCTCGACGGCTGGATCGCGCGCCGCTACAACCAGTTCTCGGCCTTCGGCGCATTCCTCGATCCGGTCGCGGACAAGCTGATGGTCGCCATCGCATTGCTGCTCACCGTGCAGAAGCATCCGACCGTCTGGATGGCGTTGTGGGCCGCGGTGATCATCGGCCGCGAGATCGCGGTATCCGCACTGCGCGAGTGGATGGCCGAACTCGGCCAGCGCGCCACGGTGAAGGTCGCGACGATCGGCAAGATCAAGACGATCGTGCAGATGGTGGCGCTCGTCTGCCTGCTGTATCAGGAGCCGCTGTTCGGATTGAACATCTTCGTGATCGGTGAATGGCTGCTGGCTGCCGCCGCATTGCTGACGCTGTGGTCGGGATTTGCCTACCTTCGTGCAGCGTGGCCGGTATTGCGCGAAGACGCGCGTTCATAGAGAATATGCGCATCGCGAACGCAGTCGCTTTCGACGATCCGACCAGGAGATGGCAACCCGGTCGGCGGGTTCGGGAAGTCCGGTGACGGGATTTCCCACGGAGTGAAAAGGGTGTTGACACTTTTCATTCCATGCCTAAAATGTCGCTTCCTCAGCGGGAATAGCTCAGTTGGTAGAGCACGACCTTGCCAAGGTCGGGGTCGCGAGTTCGAGTCTCGTTTCCCGCTCCAGTTTCTGACAAGGCCCCGTTCTCGGGGCCTTGTCGTTTCAGGCCCCCGTGCGTGAACGGGGCTGGAATATGAAAGAATCCCGGTTCCGATCCAGGTTCCACGGATTCGAGTCACCGGCCTGGTGGCAGAGTGGTTATGCAGCGGACTGCAAATCCGCGTACGCCGGTTCAATTCCGACCCAGGCCTCCAGCAAGAGACGAGCCCGACCGAAAGGTCGGGCTTTTTTCTTTGGTGGCCGATGCAGGTCGATGCAGCCGTCGCACCCGCGTCGCGTAAGCTACGCACGCTCCAGCCCGGATGGCGGAACAGGTAGACGCAGCGGACTTAAAATCCGCCGACCGCAAGGTCGTGCCGGTTCGATCCCGGCTCCGGGCACCAGCGATGGCAAGGGTCTGAGCTTGCAATCCGATGGTGTCGCGACGCGGCCATCGCGCGTGCTCCACGACTCGCTGGCGCATGTTGGTTTGGGCGTCAGTGCCACTCTTCCATCGAAGAGACTGCGCAGGACGCCGCCGCCGTGTTCGCGTGCGGTCGTGTGTCGTCAGAGGTCCTCGCGCGCATATGACCTTGCATCCTGCGATGGCAGATCGATTCGCCAGACGCCCCTTGTATGGTGGCCCGTAGCACGCGGGGCCCATCAGCCCATGCTGGCGCTCGGTGTCACATCGCACTCTCGATCGCTTTACGGCGGCGTTGCGAGAGTGGCCTTCCTGACTTTCGGAAAAGGAGTGCGCAATGAGGGCCATCAACTTCATCACGCTGTTGTTGCTGATCATCGGCGGTATCAACTGGGGCCTCGTCGGCGCGGCCCAATTCGACTTGGTCGCCGCGATATTCGGCGGCCAGGATGCGCCGCTGGCCCGCGTCGTGTACGTGTTGGTCGGTTTGTCCGCGCTATGGCAGCTGGGACCGCTCTTTCGCGGCGCCGGTGCCGCGGCGGAGGGGCGGGCGCACGTCACCCGCTGAGGCAATCGCGGTCGGGTCGGCAGCTTGCCGGCCCGTCGTGGCGAAATCCTGCACGGGCAACCGCGGTGCTCGCGCGTGACTGAGGCCGCCGGGTGGCGTGGGGAGGCGCGCGATGCGCGGGGCGCTGGCGGTCAGAAGAAGCGTTTTCAGGCTTTTCCGACCCCGAATCGGACTATTCCCATGGCCCGATGGGGCGCATCTTTCTAGCATTTCCGACATCGCAGACGGGCCCTGTCCGCTGCGTGTCCGCGCCATCGGGAGGATTCGATGGTTCCCCCAGACAGAACCGGCGCTCCTCTCCAGGCGTGCCGAGCACACGTGGCCGATGCTCTCACTCATCCGCACCCGACGCCGTCGCGCCGAAGTCGAATCGGCTGCGCGTTACCTCGGTCCCATCCGCCGACAGATCCGCACGACGCCGCTGACCGCGGCGCCGTCGCCGTGGCGCGTGTCGGGCGTGTTCTCGGTTCCGCGGCTCGATGCCGTCGGATTCGATCGCGACAGCGAACTGCTGCTCGTCGTCTCGCACGACGGGCTTGGAGTGATCGACGCCGGCACGGGTGAGAAGATCGCGCGCAAGAGCGGTACGCGCATGGACGCCAAGCCGTCGCACCTGCTGCGCGCGCGCGGCATCGGGCCGCTGGAGCAGGTCGACGTCGCGATTGCCGGGCGCAAGGGCGGCGGATTGCCACGTGCGACGGACGACGGCTGGCAGCTGGAACTGGTTACGCTCGAGTGGCCGACCCAGGAAGTGCTGCTGGTGCCGCCTGGAAGCGCGCTGTTCGTGTGCCACGAGGACGAGGAAGCCAGCTTTGCTCGCATCGAAAGCCATCCGGAAATCCACGCCTGTGGTTTTTCATACTCGGGAAAAAGTCTCGTAATCGCCGCGGGCGACGATCTGACCGTCTATCACCGGACGTGAAGGCGGGAGCTGGTTGGCGCTCTGATCATTTTTCTCGTCCCGAAGGTCGCGTCGTCGTAGATCGCTAGACTCCGCCCGCCTCTGGAGCCTGCGATGTACGACCTGCACTGCCATCTTCTCCCCGGTATCGACGATGGTCCGGTCGATCTGGACACCGCGCTCGAAATGGCGCGAATGGCCGTTGCGGACGGCATCGCCACGATCGCCTGCACGCCGCACATCTATCCGGGCGTGTACGAAAACACATCCGACGGCATCCGCGCCGCGATCGACCGCTTTCGCCGCGAGCTTGCAGACCGTGACATCCCGCTTGCGCTGGTCGAAGGCGCTGACGTCCACATCGCGCCGGATCTGCACGACGGCATTCGCGCGGGTCGCATCCCCACGCTCGCCGGCTCGCGTTATCTCTTGCTGGAGCCGCCGCATCACATCGCGCCGCCTCGCTTCGAAGACACCGTGTTCGAACTGATGACGCAGGGCATCGTGCCGGTGATCACGCATCCCGAGCGATTGACCTGGGTGGATTCGCACTACGAAGTGTTCCGGCGCCTGGCCCTGCGCGGCGCGTGGATGCAGATCACGGCCGGCTCCCTCACCGGGCGATTCGGGTCGCGGCCGAAGGCCGCCGCCGAGCGTTTCGTCGGGGAAGGGTTGTGCATGATCCTCGCGACGGATGCGCATCATCCGCGGCGGCGTCCGCCGTTGTTGAGGGAGGCGCGCGAAGCGGCCGAAAGACTGGTCGGAAGTGCGGAGGCCGAGCACATGGTCTCGACGCGGCCCGCCGGCATCGTGCGGGATCTCCCGCCCGCCGAACTGCCGAAGATGCTTTCGTCCGATGTCGAAAGCGCGATCCGCTCAGGTGATGCGGCTTCGAAAGCGGGATTGCTCGCGCGCCTGTTCTCTCGCTGGTCGCACGACTAGAAAGAGTCGCCCCTCTGGCGCACGCGGGAGTTCAGACGCGGCCACGATAATACGCGGCTGCCTCTATCAGTTCGGGTGTTGGGTGTCGAGTTTCATACGTCGTGCAGGCCTCGTGGCATGCCTTGTTCTCTTGGCCGCATGCGCGAAGCGCGAGACGGTTCCCGTAGCCTCGTCCCTGCCGGAGGCCGATCCGGTCACCGAGGCCCTCGGGCGTAGCGAATATCTCATCGGGCCGAGCGATCTGCTCACCGTGGCGGTGTTCCAGGTGAAGGACCTCGATCGCGAAGTGCGTGTGAACAACGCCGGCCAGATCTCGCTGCCGCTGATCGGCGGCGTGCATGTCGCGGGCCGAACGGTGGGCGAGGCGGAAGCCGAAATCGCGACGCGTTACCGCGACCGCTATCTGCAGGACCCGCAGGTCAGTGTGTTCGTCAAGGAGTTCTCGAGCCAGCGCGTCACCGTGAGTGGCGCGGTCAAGAAGCCCGGCATCTATCCCATGAGTTCCCGGCTGACGCTGGTGCAGTCGTTGGCTCTTGCAGAAGGGCTGTCCGACATCGGCAGCGAACGCAACGTGCTCGTGTTCCGCACTGTCGACGGCGAGCGCAAGTTCGCGCGCTTCGACGTCGCCGCCATCGCGCGTGGCGAGAACGAGGATCCGGAAATCTACGGAGATGACCTGATCATCGTGGACACGTCGGCTGGTAAGGTGACGTTGAAGACGCTGGTGCAGTTGACGCCGTTCGTCGCAGTGTGGAGGGCGTACCGATGAGCGCGGTCGTCGAGAACATGATCGGTGCCGAAGCGCGCGACGAAGACCAGATCAACCTGGTCGAGTACTGGAACATCCTTCGTCGACGCTGGCGCCTGGCGCTCGGCGTCGCGCTGGCAACCGTGTTCGCCGCACTGGTGTTCACGCTGTTGGCTACGCCCATCTACCGCGCCGGAACGACGCTCCAGATCGAACGCGACACCATGAAGGTGGTCGCATTCGAAGGCATCGAACCGACGGAATCGCCCCTCGATCGAGACTTCTATCAAACGCAGTACGAACTCCTGAAGAGCCGGTCCCTCGCGCGTCGCGTGATCCAGGATCTGAAACTCACCGCGGACCCGACGTACGAGGCTTACGTCGAAGCCGCCGACGAGGAGGCGGACACCCGCAGCAACGGCAAGGCCATTGCCGAGAGCGCGCGGCGGCAGCTGCGCGAAGAGGCGATCGTCGAGCCGGTGCTCGAATCGCTCTCGATCGAGCCGGTGCGCAATTCGCGCCTGGTGCGGGTGAACTTCGATTCGCCCGATCCTGACATGTCCGCGAAGGTCGCCAATGCATACGGCAATGCGTTCATCGCGAGCAACCTGGAGCGTCGATTCCAGGCATCGTCCTACGCAAAGAAGTACCTGGAAGAGCGCCTTGCGCAGCTGAAGGATCGCCTGGAGGATTCCGAGCGCCAGGTCGTCGCCTTCTCCGAGCAGGAGCAGATCGTCGCGGTTTCGGATGACAAACCTTCGCTCGATGCGCAGAGCCTGGGAGACCTGAATTCGGCGCTCGCCGCCGCCGAAGGCACCCGGATGAAGGCCGAGGCGCTGTGGCGCCGCGCAAGCGAGGGCGACGGCATGGCGTTGCCCCAGGTCGTCGCCAACCCGTTGATCCAGAAGCTGCGCGAACAGAAGGCCGGGCTGGAGGCGACGTACCAGAACTCGCTGGCGACCTTCAAACCCGATTACCCGAACATGGTGCAGTTGGACCAGCAGATCGCCGAAGCCAAGCGGCAGATCGCGGCCGAAGTGTCCAACATCCGCCAAGCAGTGAAGATCGACTACGAGGCCGCGCTCGCACAGGAGAACCTGCTCAAGTCGCGAATCGCTGAGCTGAAGGGCGACGTGTTGAACCTGCAGGGACGTTCGATTCAGTACAACATCCTCAAGCGAGAGGCGGAGAAGAACCGCCAGCTCTACGACGGGCTGCTGCAGCGTTACAAGGAAATCGGCGTCGCCGGCGGCATCGGTGCGAACAATATCTCGGTGATCGACGTCGCGACCCCGCCGAGCAAGGCCAGTTATCCGCGCAAGCTGTTGAACCTGGCGATCGGCCTGGTGCTAGGCGTTTTCCTGGGCGTGCTGGCCGCGTTCGTGGTGCACTACCTGGACAATACCGTGCGCGACCCGAAGGCGCTGGAGTCCGAGTCCGGACTGGCGGTGCTCGGTGCGATTCCGCGCCTGCGCGACGGCGAAACCCCGCAGCAGGCCGCGGGCGATCTACGCTCGCCCTTCGCCGAGGCCTACCGGTCCGTGCGTACGGCACTGCAGTTCGCCACGACGCATGGCCTGCCCGGCACGCTGCTGATCACGTCCGCGGGTCCTTCGGAGGGCAAGAGTACGAGCGCACTGGAACTTGCGCAGAACATCGCGCAACTGGGCAAGCGCGTGGTGCTGGTGGATGCGGACCTGCGCGGCGCTTCCGTGCATAAGGCCACGGGTCTATCGGCATCGAAGGGTCTGTCAAGCCTGCTGTCCGGCGCCTGCGGCATGAACGAGGCCGTGCAGTCCTGGCGTAATGGCAGCCTGAGCGTGATCACGTCGGGCCCGTTGCCGCCGAACCCTCCGGAGCTGCTGGGCAGCGATGCGCTGCCGGCCTTGCTGGCGCAGCTGCGCGAGTATTTCGACGTGGTCGTGCTCGACGGTCCGCCGATCCTTGGACTCGCGGATGCTCCGCTGCTGGCCAATCACGCCGAAGCGACGATGATCGTCGTGGCGGCCCAGACCACGCGCACCGACGCCCTGCAGGCCGCCATCCGTCGCCTGCGATTCGCTCGCGCACGCCTGATCGGTGCCGTGCTCACGCGTTTCGACCTCGACGCCGGCGACGAGCATTACGGCTACGGGTACGGCGCCCATGCGTCGCCCAAGTCGAAATAGCGCTCGTCCCGAACGACTGTCGCCGGGCCGGCTCCTCGTCGGCTCGGCGGCCGCCGCCATACTGGGATGCTGTGCATGGTGGCTGCTCCGCGTGGATACGGAACATGCCACGCCGCTGGGCCCGGATCGAGTAAGGGCCGCTGTCACCGGCACGCGCGATCCGGATCGGATGGAGCGGGCCGCGCTGACGGCGCTTCGCGATCGCCCCATCGACGGTGGCGCCTATCGCCTGCTTGCGCAAGCGGCGGCGACCCGCGGCGATGACGAGCGCGCCGGCATGTTGTTCCGAATCGCTGTGCGTCGCGACCCGCGCGACTGGCAAGCCCACGCGTTCCTGATGGACGACGCCTTCCGGCAGGGCAACGCAGCGGAAGGGCTGGCGCACCTCGACGCAATCCTCCGCGTCGTGCCGGATCTGGGGGATTCGCTGCTTCCCGCCTTATCGGCCGAACTCGGCGACCCGCGGCTGCGCAGCGCGCTCGTAGACGTCCTCGCGGTCAACCCGCCGTGGACGGGGAGAATGACCGCGACTCTCCGTGCTCCGGCATCGAACCCGGAGCACGCGGCGGCCGTTCTCCAACTCCTTGCTGCAAAGCGGGGCCTCGACGCCGGCGAGCGGTCCGCGTTGATCGACACGCTGATGAGAGCGGATCGCGCATCCGATGCCCGCAGCGCATGGGTGCAGGGAGTCGATCCACACGAACGCGCACTCGCGGACCTCGTGTTCGATGGCGGATTCGAGGAAGCAGCGCCAGTGACGGGGGAGTTCGCCTGGTCCTGGGACTCGGGCCCGGGCATCGATCTGTCGCTGGATCCTTCGTACGCCGCATCCGGACGCCAATCGCTGCGCATCGGCTTCAACGGGCGGGCCGTCACATTGCGCGCACCTTCGCAGCGCCTTGCACTATTGCCCGGTCATTACGAGCTCGCGATCGCATTCGACGACCGTACCAACGCGCCGCGTCCGTTCTCGATCGCCGTGACCTGCCCGAAAGGGGAGCTGCTCATCAGGCGCGAGCTCGTTAACAGCGAACGCGGCGGATGGACGCGCGTTCGCGAGCCTTTCGCCGTTCCGGATTTGTGTGCATGGCAGCGCATCTCACTCGACATGCGTGCGCGATCCGTGGCGGATACGCAGATCGCTGGCGAACTTCATCTCGACGAGATTTCCATAAGAAAGAATCTCGATTGATCGGCCGTCCGGATTAATCGAGCGTAATCATTGGCCGGGTCATGCTTAAGCCTCACATCCGACTTCCATGTGAAGGAGTTCGTAATGAAGAAGTGGTTGGCTTGTTTGATGATGGTGTGCGTGATCGGCAACGCTGCCGCCCAGAGCACGGTACGCGGTGAATCCGACAACAAGGATCATCCGAAGTGCGAAGGGCAGCATGACTGCAGGGATTATCAGAACGCCGAATCGAACGGCCCCGGTAAGGCAGGCTCCGAAAATGGTGCCGCGAATGGTAACGGAAAGGCCAAGGCGAAGGGCAAGCATGCGGGCAAAGCCGCCAAGGCTGGCGCGAGCACCGGCGGCATCTCCGCCGCAGCCGGCATCGCCGCGGGCGTCGGCGCAGTGGCGGTCGCCGCTGCCGCCGGCGGCGGTGGGCATCACGACCGCGCGCCCAAGCCGTCCAGCCCGTAACGCTTAATGCCGTAGAACATCGCCCGGCGTCGCAAGGCGCCGGGCACTTTCATGCTCCCGGTCCGAACAATCCCGCAAGGCGAAGACCGCGCACTTGAGTTCCTCGCCGCAGCTCTTGTCGTCAGCGCGTTCGCGTTCGGCGGCGGGTCGCGGGGGCTCGGCGATGTGATTGTCCTGCTGACATCGTTGCCGGTGCTGTTCGTGGCCTGCTTACGCTGGTCGTGGGCCATGCAACCTTTGCCGGTCAGAGTAGCGGTGCTGACCGTCGCCGGTGCAATCGCCTGGCACGCCGTCCAACTGATTCTGCTTCCTGCGAGCTGGATCCGGTTCCTGCCGATGCGAGCGGAGATGCTCGCCGATCTCGAAGTCGCACAGGCGGCGCCCAGCTGGCTGCCCATGACACTCGACCGGTGGGGCACGATCCGCTCGATGGTGGCGCTGACCGTGTTCGGCGCGATGCTGAGCATGTTTTCGTCGCTGGGGCGGGGGGGGCGAATCCGCCTGCTCAAGGTGGCCGTCCTGACCGGCTGTGCGATGTCTTTGCTGGGCTACGCCCAGGCTGCGGCAGGGCAGCGCTCTGGCCTGCGCTTCTACGACTACCACCACATGATCGGCGCGTTGGGCACGTTCGCCAACCGCAACCATTTCGCCTGTTTGATGGCGATGCTGGCGCCGATTGCCATCGGACTGGCCGCTCAAGCTACGAAGGCCCGAAAGACCGGTGCATTGATGTGGCATGGGGCGGCGACGACGCTCCTCCTTGCAGCGGGACTCAGCTTCTCGCGAACCGGCTTCGTGCTTGCATGCGCCTCTGCAGTCGCCGCGTTCCTCCTCACCTCATCCCGTCTGAAGCGTTCCCTGCTCGGTGTGGCGTTTGCCGTGCTTGCGGCGGCCGGCCTCATCACGGCGTACGCCTGGAGCGGGCTGAGCGCGCGTCTGCAGCAGGACCCGCTGAAGGACCTGCGTTGGCAGTACGTCCGTTACGGCTGGCAGGCCGTCAAGGCGTACTTCCCGTACGGCAGCGGCCCCGGGTCGTTTCAGCACGCGTACGCCCCGTTCGAACCCGTTGCGAAGATGGGCCACGTGTACGCGCTCCATGCGCATAACGAGTTCCTGGAGCTTGCATTGGAGTGGGGCCTGGTCGGAGGCGTCTTCATCATCGCCGTACTCGTGCTGCTGTTCTTCGTCGTGAGAAACAAACTAATTGTTGCGGAGCGCCGTTCGGCAATACTTGTCGGTTCTGTTGTCGCAACCACGGTCCCCATGCTGCACTCCCTTGTCGACTACCCGCTACGTACGTACGCCATCATGGCGGCGCTCGCGCTGGCGTCGTCAATGGCCCTGTCCCGCGGGGACAGCAAAGGCGGAAGGGAGTAAGCCATGCTCCCAATCCCCATCCGCCGGCCGTACGAGGTGGAGCGCCTACCGCAAACCCGACTGACGGCACTCCTCTCGCTCCTCCTGCGCGCCAGCGATCTGCTGGTCCTGGCCGTCGCGGCCATCGTCGCGCACAAATTGCGCTTCGGCGGCGCGTCGATGTCGATCGAGTTCGAACGCGCAATCGCGCGCGCCCTCCTGTTCACGCTCGTGATTCTCGGTCCGTCATCGACGTACCGCGGATGGCGCGCAAAGGACTGGCCGCGTCACATGCTTCGACTCTTCGTGCTGTGGACCGCGGTCTTCATCGCGGGCGTGCTCTACGTCGCCGTTCTGAAGGTGCCCGGCGTCACGTCGCGCCTATGGTGGGGTTACTGGTTTGTCGGTGCGGTGGCGGGTTCGTGCGCCTTGCGGCTCGTGTGCCTGTGCGTGAACCGCTGGGCGCATGCCCATGGGCACGAAGTCTTCCGTGCCGTGATCGTGGGCCGCCCGGAAACCGCCTCGCGCATTGCAATCGGCCTGCGGTCCACGCTGGCAGCGGAAACCACGCTGCTCGGCTGGTTCTCGGTCGATGAGAATGCCGCGCCGAGCATGTCTGGACTTCAGCATCTCGGATCGGTGAACGCGCTGCGTCATTACGTTGAATCGCAAGGCGTGCGCCAGGTGTGGCTATCGCCGGGCGAGGCCGATTCGCACTGGACCACTCAAGTGCTCGACGCTCTTAAGCATTCCACGGCGGACATCAAGTACGTCCCGAGCTTGGCCGGCGACGCGATCTTCAGCGGGTCGGTCGAAACGCTGAGCGGAATGCCCGTCATCAACCTGCGCTCAAGTCCCCTGGACGGCGAAGCACAGGTGATCAAGGGTATCGAGGATCGTGTACTGGCCCTGCTGATCCTTGTCTTGATCCTGCCGGTGATGGCGGTGATCGCCGTGGGCGTGAAGCTGAGTTCGCCTGGCCCCGTGCTCTTCCGGCAAAAGCGTCACGGATTGGATTGCATGCCCATCGAGGTCTGGAAGTTCCGCAGCATGCGTGTCCATCAGGAGACTGCAGGTGCCGTCACGCAGGCGACCCGACACGACTCGCGCGTGACGCGCTTCGGCCGCTTCCTCCGGCGGACCAGCCTCGACGAACTGCCGCAGTTCTTCAATGTCCTGCAGGGAACGATGTCGATCGTCGGCCCGCGTCCGCACGCCATCGCACACAACGATTACTACAAGAGCGTCGTCCAGAACTACATGCAGCGCCATCGCATGAAGCCGGGCATCACGGGCTGGGCACAGGTGAACGGACTGCGTGGCGAGACCGACACCGTCGAGAAGATGGCGAAGCGTGTCGAGTACGACCTGTATTACATGCAGAACTGGTCGGTTCTGTTCGACCTTCGAATCATCGGCATGACGTTGGTGAAAGGGTTTCTTAGCAAGGCCGCATACTGATGAGCATCACACGCGTCACCATCTTCGGAACGGGCTACGTCGGCCTGGTCACCGGCACCTGCCTGGCCGATGTCGGCCACGACGTGGTCTGCGTCGACATCGACCAGGCCAAGGTCGAAGGCCTCAACCGCGGTGTGATTCCGATCTACGAACCGGGCCTGGAGCCGATGGTGAAGGCCAACCACGCCGCGGGCCGGTTGACCTTCACGACCGATGCGGCTGCGGCGATCGCACACGGCGACGTGATCTTCATCGCCGTCGGTACGCCGCCGGACGAAGACGGCAGCGCGGACCTGAAGTACGTGCTCGCAGTGGCGCGCACGATCGGCAAGCACCTGGAGCGTCCCTCGGTCGTCGTGAACAAGTCGACGGTGCCGGTTGGGACGGCCGACAAGGTGCGGACCGCGATCGCCGACGAACTGCGCGCACGCGGGGTCGAGCTGGCCTTCGAGGTCGCGTCGAACCCGGAATTCCTCAAGGAAGGCGATGCGGTCAACGACTGCATGCGCCCGGACCGCATCGTGATCGGCTCGTCGAGCGCGGGGGCGGTGGAACGCCTGAAGCGCCTGTACGCGCCGTTCAACCGCAACCACGAGCGCATCGTGGTGATGGACGTGCGCTCCGCCGAACTGACCAAGTACGCCGCCAACGCGATGCTGGCGACGAAGATCAGCTTCATGAACGAGATCGCCAACATCGCCGAGCGCGTGGGCGCGGACGTGGAGATGGTGCGCCAGGGCATCGGTTCGGATCCGCGCATCGGCTGGCACTTCATCTACCCGGGCGCCGGTTACGGCGGTTCGTGTTTCCCGAAGGACGTGCAGGCGCTGCACCGCACCGCGCAGCAGCACGGCTACACCGCGCAGTTGCTGGGCGCCGTGGAAGGCGTCAACGAGCAGCAGAAGGGCCACCTGTTCGAACTGATCCTGCGTCATTACGACGGCAACGTGGCCGGCAAGACGTTCGCGGTGTGGGGCCTGGCCTTCAAGCCGAACACCGACGACATGCGCGAAGCCTCCAGCCGGCGCCTGCTGCAGCAGCTGTGGGACGCCGGCGCGAAGGTGCGCGCCTACGACCCGGAAGCGAGCGAGGAAGCGCACCGCATCTTCGGCGACCGCGACGACCTGGTGCTGTGCGACTCGGCACGCGCCGCGCTGGCCGACGCCGACGCGCTGGTGGTGGTCACCGAATGGAAGCAGTTCCGCAGCCCGGATTTCGCGCGTTTGAAGCAGTCGGTGAACGACGCGGTGATCTTCGACGGCCGCAACCTCTACCACCCGGACGAAGTGGAATCGGCCGGCCTGGCGTATTACGGCATCGGGCGCGGGCGGAGCACGGCTGCAGAAAACGCGCTGATCCTCTCGGAACGCAACGGCGAAACTCAATAACCCGCCGGGTCCGCTACGTCATGGAGAGAATGCTACTACTCGTTCTGGCGACCGCATTCTTGCCGATCTCCTTGGAGACGCCGATCGGATTCGTATCCCTTGTAGATATCGCAACCTTTGCGTACCTGATCGCGGCGGTATTCTACGTGCTGACACGGCGGACGATCGCTCGATCCGATATTAGGGTGCCAATACTTGCGTTCGTTACATACCTGTCCGTCGTGCTGTCCCAAGTCGCGAATGCGGCATGGGATGTAAGTGTATTCATAAAATACTTCGTCTTCTTGATTGTGATCCCATGTTCACTCCTTCTGACCGGATTGAACATGAGGTCAGATGCTCTCATGAAGAAGATGCCTCGAGCCCTTGCGGTGGCAGGGGCGTTGATATCTTCGATAGTCATTTTTCAGGCCGCACGTGGTAGCGCGGTTTCTGACGGCTCCGCTGTGTACATCGAGCTGTTCGGGGGGTTGGTTAACAAGAACGGGATGGCGTCGATCTTGCTGTACGGCGTAGTGTCGTCCGCCTGGCTAGCGGTGAATGGAAAGCGCCGCTACTGGATTTTATGCATCTATCAGATCGCGGTAACCTTCTACATTGGCGCCAGATCGGCGACTCTGGTTGCCGCTGTAATGGTCGTGTCTGTCGCCCTCGCCGTTTCCCCGAACCGCAGAAGCATCCTTCTGCGGATTGTAGGGTTTGGACTGGCAATCGCCGTCGCGGCCATCACGATTGTGCAGTCTGGGATGTTTGCCGATCGAGTTTCCAGAATGGCAGAACTGGTTCATCTCGATGCGAATGAACTGACGGCGGCTAGCTCAAGGTTGCTGCTTTGGAATGCTGCGTGGGAGGAGTTTGTTCGTTCTCCATGGATCGGTCATGGGAACGGAACTTTCTCGTACTCCGGTGGAAACTGGCTCGATGGCATGTACGAGCCTCACAACAGTGTTCTGCAGGTGCTCTACTCCGGCGGTGTCGTTGGAATGTTCTGCTTCAGTGGCCTGATCTTCTTCGGGTTCATGAAGGGAGATATGCGGCGGAAGAAGCTGTGCCTACTGTTGCTGGCCGCGTATCTGTTGAACTCGATGGTCGGGATCATCTGGATACGCGGAGATGGGCATCTCTTCTGGTTGATATTCTTCTTGATGGCCATTGCACCCGCTGGCGATCGCCATGTTCGCGACATCAAGCCTGCTAATTCGCATGCGTTCCGTGTGTCGCCGACGTTCTAAGGACAACCGCAAGTGTCGAAACATTCACTGCAAAGAGCCGTCCAAGGGGCCAGTTCTGTGGTCGTCGTGCCGAGTGCCATTTGAGCGGGACTTGAGAGATAAAACGTTCTTCAGGTACTCCGGATGTCGTCAGTAATGAGTAGATCGCCCCATATTCTCATGGTTACAAGAAGCCTCCCATTTCACCGAACAGGTGGAATGGAGGCCGTCGCGTGGGACCTAGCCCGCGCGTTCGTTCGTCGGGGCGCAAGGGTTGAAGTGCTTACCACTTCAAGCGAGAACCTGCCTGCACGTAGCAACATCGACGGTGTGGAGGTTCGTACGCTGCCCGCGCCATCAGGGCGCTACTCGATGAAGTGGTGGTGGCTATCACGATGTGTCTACTTCAAGGAGTACGTAGATACGGTAGATGTCGTGTTCAGCGTTAGCGCAGGCGCGTTAGGTTTTGCCGGCGGACGGCATTCAAGAAGATCGACGTTCGTAGCGCAAATGCACGGTACAGCTTGGGGTGAGTTCGTATCGAAGATGCGACAGCGCAGCTTGTGGGCCTGTCTCAAATCATTGAGAAACATCGCATGGATGTTCAGGGACCTCCGCTACCGATACTTCGATGCTTTTGTGGCGGTAGGTCCCGCAGTAAGCAACGACATGCTCTCGTTCCCCACGAGGGCGATCATGGGGCCTGCACCGG
This sequence comes from Lysobacter arvi, assembly GCA_031216755.1. Classification (GTDB taxonomy): domain Bacteria; phylum Pseudomonadota; class Gammaproteobacteria; order Xanthomonadales; family Xanthomonadaceae; genus Lysobacter_J; species Lysobacter_J arvi. The sequence goes on from JARUHG010000001.1 coordinate 349,855, forward strand.
CGCTAACAATATCGAACGGAATCGATTCGGAGCGATTCGCATTCGACCAGGACGCGCGACAACGCATTCGACACCTTCTCGGCATCGACGAGAAATCACGTGTTCTGATCTCGGCATCCCGCCTACATCCTCAGAAGGGGATTCTTGAGGGGCTCCGGGCATTTGCCGGAGCGGCTGATGGAGATCCGATGCTCCGCTACATCGTCGTAGGGGATGGGCCAGATGCTAGAAGACTTAAAGAGGCAGCAGACGCGCTAGGAGTGACCTCGAAGGTCTACTTTATCGGGAGAATAGAAAGAGATCTGCTGGCCGAGTACTTGAGTGCGGCAGACGTGTTTCTTTTCTCTACCACGAGGGTGGAGGGGCTGCCCATGAATGTGCTCGAAGCGATAGCTGCCGGTTTGCCCGTAATCGTGTCAGCTCACGTGGCCGACCCGCGATTTGAGTCTGTCGTTGTCGATCCGAAGGACCATTTGGCAATGGTCAAAGCGATTGAAACTACCCGGCCGGCGACGAATCGGGCTAGCAAACTAAGCGAAGAGTTCACCCTTTATTACTCGGCAGATGCGTACTTGAGCCTCTTTGCGGAGCTGCAATCGCGCAGGACGTCCGCAGCAGGTGATGCCGTGTGAGTGTTGAGCGGATACGCGCCCTCAGCTTGTTCCAAGCTCTCGAAGGCGCTTGGCCGGAATGCCGCCATACAGTCCATTCGGCGGCAGAACGCCTCGAACGACAGAATTCGCCGCAATCGCGGTTGAGTCCGCGATCTGAGATCCCTTTGTGACTACCCCCCCTTGTCCTATCCAAACATTCGATCCTATGGACACAGGGCTTGTGATGAAGCCTTGGCGCCGAAATGGAATGGCACCTATCTCGCAACGATGGTCGGAGTCGAAAACTGACGCATTGGGACCGAACATGACATCACTTCCGATGTCGATTCGGTCGTGAGACACGACCGTACATCCTTTATTGAAGAACGTCCCATGGCCGATCGAGATTGAGCCGCCTGATGCGATGAGGTCGCAGCCTCGGGATACATAGATGCGATCGCCATTCGAGGCGAAGCGTATGGTCCCGCCGCCGGACGTCCTTATGCGCACGCCGGCCTCAACGTAGACCTTGAGAATGTTCATGTGAATCCTGTTTCCATGAACAACCTTGAGAATTACGTTTCGTAACAAAGCAAGCGCGAAGCGCAAAGAGAAGTACTTGGCTGACATCAAACACTCTGCATGGAGATGTGATGGGTCGGGATGGGGCTGCTATTCGGCCGTGATGAAGGAATGTAATGAGCAGAAGTATTGTATCAATCGCGGCGGGGAATCTTGCATCAAAGGCGCTCGGTGTTCTTCGCGAAGTTCTCTTCGCCGCATGGTTCGGGACGGGGGAGGTCGCGGCCGCGTTCCGCATATGCCAGACCGCGTTCCTGTTGCCGACGCACGCGCTGATCGGCGACTCGCTCGGCCCTGGCCTGCTGCCGTTGTACCGTGGGATGCGAGCGGAAGGCAGGGGAGGCGATGGAGTTTTGCTTCTCATTGCCTCCACTTATGCGGTTGTCTTCTCGCTGGTATGCGGTGCGGTTCTGTACTCGCTATCGCATCTGATCGTCATCTGGATCGCTCCGGGTTCAGCCGGCGACATCGCACGCATGGCAGCTGCGATGCTGCGTACCCTGTCCATTGCGCTGCCGTTCTACGTGCTGGGATATCTACTTGGCTATGTCGAAGCTGCGCACGGCCGGTTTGGCGCCATTGCGTGGCGCCCCCTGGCGTTCAACTTTGGCTCGATTCTCGGAGCTGCGATTGCTGTTGCGACAGGCGTGGATAGTTGGGTTGCGATCGGGCTTGTTATCGGCCATGTCCTGTTCTTCGCCTGGACGGTTGTCCAGATTCGCCGCTTGGGCCAGGTGTTCCCCGAGTCAATGCCGTCGTGGAACGCGTTGCTCGTCGTTTCAGGTAGGTTCTTCCGTAATGTGGCGCCCCTCCTGCCTCTTCCCTTGCTGTCGCAGGCGAACGTCATCGTGGAGCGGATCGTCTCCTCCCGATTGGGCGAGGGCGTGATTCCAAGTGTCGACTATGCCCGCTTCGTGGCGGAGACGGCGATACAGCTGATCGCCGTACCCATCGGCATCAAGACCATGTCATTGAGTGGCGGTGATGATTCGAAGGAGGCAGGCGCGCATGTTCGGATGGCCGCCGCGCTCGTCATGATGATGGCGATCCCGGTCGGAGCATTTGTCTTCCAGAACGCGTCGGAAATCGTCGAAGTTCTGTTTGCGCGAGGGAAGTTCGATCAGGCCGCGGTACAAACGACTTCAGCGATGCTTCGCTGGTTCGGAGGAAGTCTTGGCGCGGCAGTGGTGGGGTACTACTTCGTTAGAGCCCTGAACGCACAACTTAGGAACAAAAGCGCGCTGTGCCTGATCGGCATTGCGGTTGGCGTCAATGTCCTGATCAACGTCTTTGCCTGGTCGCAGTTCGGTGCCCAAGTCATCGGGCTTGGTAGTGCCGCTTACGCCGCCGTGCTCATGGTAGGAGGGCTGACGCTGTTGCGCTTGTGGCAGTGCACCGCACGGCTTCTTGCTTGGCTGATGCTGGGTTGCGTTGGCACTGTCCTCATGTGCAGCTTCGTGCCGGCGATGAATCCGCTGGCTCGCTTGTCCGTCAATGCCCTGGTCTTTGGTGCGTTCTGGATTGCATTCGTGTTCGCCGTGCCCGAGATGCGACGGGTCGTCGAGCCTGTACTTTCACGAATCAGGCTTCCCGGAAGGAGTTCATGAGGACCTTCGCGCAGCTGCCATCTTCTGGCGAACCAGAGCCAGCATCTTCTCGGTTCGCTTGTCGTAGGTCTGCTCCCGTGCAGCGTTCAGTCGCTGATCCAGTGGCGGGGCGCTACCGTCAAGGGCCGCTTGGATCGCGAGGGCGAACTCCGCTGGCGTGGCGCAGAAGCTGGTGACGTCGTGGTACTCGGACAGCGCCGGAAGGGGCGTGCTGACCACTGGTTTCCCAGCGGAAAGGTACTCAAAGAACTTCATCGGAAACATCGACCGGGTGTAGTCATTGATCAGGTTGGGTTGCATGACGACATCGAGCCCCTTCAGATAATTCGGCAAGGTGGAGTACGGCCGCCCCCCGAGAAAGTGAACGTTGTCCAGGCCATCGAACATGGAGGCGTCCGTGCCCGGGTCACCCTCGCCGACTTCTCCGATCAGTACGAAAGACCACTGCGGGTGATGCTTCGCAAGGGTGTAGATGAGCGGGAAGTCGATCTTGTAGCTCGATATCGCTCCGACGAATCCGATCCTGGGGCCCGGGATGTTGGTCAGGTCCGCGGGTACCGAGGTCTCGGGCAGCATCGCCTTCTGGAAATGCGCGAAATCCGCGACGTTGGAGAAGTAGTAGGTGGCCGGGTTCACGCTCGAATGAGATTCAAGCAAATGATGCGCGGTTACGAAGATCAGGTCGGCGCGGCGCACCAGTTGGTCCTCGGCCGCTGCGATGGCATCGCGCGGTACGCCTGGCTGGGTCTTGACGTCGTCAACGGCGTGGTATGCGACAAGGTCGTAGCGACTCAGGTCGTACAGTTCTGTTGTCATGGGCGAGTACGTCCACAGCAGCTGGGGCGAGACCCCCTTGATCGTCTGCCACGTCTTCAGGCCAGCGAAGAGCAGGCAGCGATTGATACGGCGGATGATCGGATTGCCCTGGAACGGGATGACCAGCGGCGACCACACCCACAGGTTGTTCTCCACCTTGCGAGGCGGCCTGGCTCCCTTGAACAGGCGACGAAGCATCCGCTTCACATCGCGTGCGGTCGCTGTGGGGGCACGTAGCCCTTGGGACTCGATGTACAGCACCTTGTGTCCCCTTCTCGCAAACTGGAGCGCCATGTGTTGCTTGTTCGTCCAGTAGGGATTGTCCCAATCGGCGGTTGACACCAGGGTAACGTGAAGCGGATTCGCTTCGTCATATGCAAATTCAGTACGGTTAAGCACGTTTTGATCTTATGTTGGATCTATTGATGTCGAGTTGGACGAGATGCGTCGTTGTCCAAGGATACGCAGCTGCGTTGGCTGTCAATTCTACGAGAGGCGGCGAGCTTTTGCGGAGAACGATTAGATGAGAGTCGCCATCGTTCACGATTGGCTAGTCACTTACGCAGGTGCCGAGCGGGTGCTGGCTGAGCTGATCGAAATGTTCCCGGACGCGGACCTCTTTTCGGTGATCGACTTCCTTGCGGACGAGGATCGTTCGCGACTGGGTGGGAAGCGGGCGACGACCACCTTCATCCAGTCGTTGCCGGGAGCGGCAAGCCGGTACCGCAATTATCTGCCGTTGATGCCGCTAGCCATCGAGCAGTTGGACCTGTCGGGTTACGACCTCGTCATTTCCAGCTCACACGCGGTAGCGAAGGGCGTTTTGACGGGACCGGACCAGCTTCATGTCAGCTATGTGCATTCGCCGATCCGCTACGCATGGGACATGCAACATCAGTACCTGCGTGAGTCTGGGCTGACGCGGGGAATGAAGTCGTGGTTGATCCGTTGGTTGCTGCATCGCATGCGTGTCTGGGATGCCCGCACGGCAGCGGGAGTGGATAGGTTCGTATGTAACTCCGCCTTCATCGGTCGCCGCGTCGCGAAGGTGTACGGGCGTACGTCGAGCGTCGTGTACCCCCCCGTCGATATCGATAGGTTCGATATGGTCGAGGCCAAGGAAGATTTCTATTTCACCGCGTCGAGACTGGTTCCCTACAAGCAGGTCGGCCTGATCGCAGAAGCTTTTGCTCGTATGCCGGACCGGAAGCTGGTCGTAGTGGGGGACGGCCCGGAAGCACCCAAGGTGCGGAAAGTCGCGGGGAACAACGTGCAGTATCTTGGATATCAGCCGGACGCCGTCCTTCGCGATCTGATGTCACGCGCGCGCGCCTTTGTCTTTGCCGCGGAGGAAGACTTCGGAATCATTCCGGTTGAGGCCCAGGCATGCGGCACGCCTGTGATCGCTTACGGGAAGGGAGGCTCGCTCGAAACGGTGATCGGCGAGGGAGACGCGGCAACGGGGGTGTTCTTCCACGAGCAGTCCGTCGATGCCATATGCGAGGCCGTTGAGCGGTTCGAGCGCAACCGCTTTTCAGCAGCGGCCTGCCGGGCTAACTCGGAACGATTCTCGGCGCGTCGTTTCCGGGAAGAAATGGCCGGGGTGATCGACGCCAGCCTCGCCGAACGAAGTGTTAGATAGCTGTCGAGGCGCGGCATTCAGCCGTTACAATGCAGCGGCATCGCGTGATGCTTCGACGGGGCGCTGTGAATGTCGGACTCGGTGCAGATTCGTTTGGCGGTCATCGGCCTGGGCTACGTCGGGCTTCCGCTGGCGGTGGCGTTTGGACGGCTTCACGACGTTATCGGCTATGACGTCGATGATGCGCGTGTAGTCGCGCTATGTGAGGGGTGGGATGGCAACGGTGAGACGCGCGCCGAGGAGCTCGCTGCAACGCCGCGGCTCCGCTTCGTCACGGACGCTTCGCAGTTACGCGACTGCAATGTCTTCATCGTCACCGTCCCCACGCCCGTGGACGAACACAAGCGCCCAGACTTCCGTCCGTTGATCGAAGCCAGCCGCACCATCGGTGGGGTGTTGAAGAAAGGCGATACGGTGATTTACGAGTCCACCGTGTACCCCGGCGCGACCGAGGAGATCTGCGTGCCGGAACTCGAGCGCGCGTCGGGACTCCGGTTCAACCAGGACTTCTTCGTCGGCTACAGTCCCGAGCGCATCAATCCCGGCGACAAGCAGCGCAAGCTGGTCGACATCCCGAAGGTCACCTCCGGGTCCACGCCGGAGACGGCCGAGTTCGTGGACGCGCTGTACCGCAGCATCATCGAGGCCGGAACGCACAAGGTGTCGAGCATCCGCGTGGCCGAGGCGTCGAAGGTCATCGAGAACACGCAGCGCGACGCGAACATCGCGCTCGTCAACGAGTTCGCGCTGATCTTCCAGCGCCTGGGCATCGACACCACCGAAGTGCTCGAGGCGGCGGGGACGAAGTGGAACTTCCTGCCGTTCCGGCCGGGCCTGGTCGGCGGGCACTGCATCGGCGTGGACCCCTATTACCTGATCCAGAAGGCGCAGGCCGCGGGCTACTACCCGGACATCCTGCTCGCCTGCCGACGCATCAACGACGCGATGGGCGAACACGTCGCCACCGATGTCGTGAAGCTGATGATCCAGCGCGACATCGCCGTGGCCGGTTCGCGCATCCTGATCCTGGGGCTCACCTTCAAGGAAAACTGCGCCGACCTGCGCAACACGCGCGTGGCGGAACTGGCGCAGAAGTTCGGCGAGTACCGCGCGAAGGTCGATATCCACGACCCGAGGGCCGACGCGGATGAGGCGCGCGCGGCCTACGGGATCGAGCTGGTTGCCGAGCCCCGGCGCGGCATCTATGACGCGGTGGTGCTCGCCGTCGCGCATGACGAATTCCGTGCGCTCGGGGCTGCGGGCGCGCGTGCGTTCGGGAAGCCGCACGCGCTGCTCTACGACATCAAGAGCCTCTATCCACGCGACGAGGTCGACGCGCGGCTCTGACCGCGGTCAGTCGAGCAGCTCGAGGACGCGCTCGGGCGGCCGTCCGACGATCGCGCGGCCATGGTGAATGAAGATGGGGCGTTCGATGAGGCGCGGATGCGTGCTCATCGCCTCGATCAGCGCCGACTCCGGCAGCGACTCGTCCGCCAGGCCCAGCGTCCGGTATTCGTCCTCGCCGGTACGGAGCAGGGCGCGCGCGGACATGCCGAGCCTCTCAAGCAGCGCACGCAGATCCGCCGGGGAGGGCGGCTGTTCGAGGTAGGGCAGGATCACCGGCTCGATTCCGCGTTCGCGCAGGAGTTCGAGCGCGCCGCGCGACTTCGAGCAGCGCGGGTTGTGGTACAGCTGCGTTCCGTTCATCTGGACCTCCGGGTTCCGGCCCATGTCCGGCACCGGGACGTGGAAAAGCAAAAGGCCGGCTTTCGCCGGCCTTTGCCTGTAACTGGTGGGCGGTACAAGTTTCGAACTTGTGACCCCTGCCGTGTGAAAGCAGTGCTCTACCGCTGAGCTAACCGCCCGTAAGGGCTGCGCAGTATACAGCAAAGCGGCCGGAGTTTGGCAACACCCTCGCCTGGGCGCGCTCGGTCCGCCGCGCCGAGACTTTTCCGCCCAACAATCAGAATCTTCCGCTTACACGCCCTCTTGCAGTCAGCGAAACTCGCTGAATGATCCGCACACTCCTTGTGGACGACCACGCGATCGTCCGAGAAGGCTTCAAACGCCTCTTCCATAACACCGGCCGCTACGAGGTGGTCGCCGAAGCCGCCGACGCCGCACAGGCGCTCGAGGTCGTCCGCCTTCGTCCTATCGACGTGGCGGTCATCGACCTCAGCCTTGCGACCGCGGAGGGCGGCCTCGTGCTCCTGCGGGCATTCGGCAGCCGGCTCCCGCACGTGCGACGCGTCGTCGTCAGCATGCACAGCGATCCGGGCGTCGTGCTCCGGGCGCTCGACGAGGGCGCCCACGGCTACGTCACCAAGGCCGCCGCCATCGCCGAACTCGTCTCGGTCCTGGACCGGGTAATGAAGGGCGAGGTGGCGCTGAGCAGCGACGTGGGCCAGGCGGTGGAACGGCCGCGGGACTTCGGCCTGACGCCGCGCGAACTGGAAACCCTGCGCGGCCTGTTGTCCGAACTTCCGCCGAAGGCGATCGCCGCCGACCTCGGCATCAGCGTGAAAACGCTGTACCGCCATCGCACCAGCCTGATGGCAAAGCTCGGCGCGCGCACCTTGCCGGCGCTGGCGCGCGTGGCACGCGAGCGTGGCTACCTCGGGATGCTCCATCCGGAGCTCTGAACCCGGCGGGCCAGCTACTCCAGTTGCGATGCCGCATAGGCGGCATCGAGGGCTTCCATGGCGTCGAGCGGCTTGATCCGGGCCGCCTTCTCGTATTCCGCGGCGGCCGCCTCTTCCTTCTTCTCGCCGTGCAGCAGCATCAGCACGTTGCCGTGTTCGATGTGCGCGATGGGCGAGTCGGGGGTGAGCTTGAGCGCCGCCGCGATGTGCTTTTCCGCTTCCGCGACCTTGGCGCCGTAGGTCAGGCCGCCGATCATCGCACCGACCTTGCCGATGATCTCCGCGTGGTACAGCGCCATCGCGGTGTGCGCTTCGGCGTGCTTGGGGACGAGGTCCAGCGTCGCCTCCAGCGCTGCCCGCACCTTGCCGGCGATGCCGGCCTTCAGCGCCTTGGCGATGCTCAGGCCCTGACTGTAGCGGCCCAACGCGAAGGCGTAGCGATAGTGGCTGTTCGCCTCGTCCGGCAAGGCGCCGATTGCCGCTTCCGCCAGCTTGGCGGCGTGCTCGAACCGCTTCAGACGTTCCGCGTCGTCGCCCACCAGATAGGTCGCATGGATGCCCAGCGCCTTCACCGCGACGGACGCGCCCACGGGGCCCAACGCGGAGCCCGCATCGTATGCGAGCTTGAAGTCCCCCCGATGGAAAGACCGCCAGGCGTCCTGCAGCTGGCCGGCCAACGACTCGGCGTCCACGCCCTTGGGCGCGGCCTTGCCTGCAGCGGACAGGAGCGCGGCCGCGCGCTTGGGATCGGGATACGGTTCGGCATCGCCGGCATGCAGCTTCGGCCAGGCCTTCTTCAGCGCATCGCCCGAGTACGCGAACGCCTTGGCGTCGTGGGGGAAGGCGGCCCAGCTGGACTTCGCGGCCATCGGCGGTCCCTCGTGGCGATCGATGGCGCAGCATCCGCCTGCGGCCCGGCGCTGGCAAGGGGCGGCCAGTGTTTGCTCGACCGGGTCCGGGAAGAGTCGGCGTTGCCTGCCCCAGGCGCGGAGAACACGATGGTCCATCGAACCCGCCACCGGCCCACCCGGCAGACCACGCTTCGGCACGTCTGGCTGGCGGACATGGGGCTCGTGCGGGTACTTGCGCGTCGGCTGAGCCGGAGCGGTCGACGCTGAGCCGGCCTCGCGACGCCGCGGCGCACGCGGCGGATCAGGCGGTCAATCCAGGTAGGCGCGCGTCAGGGTGTTCAGGTGCACGCGTTCGGCATCGCGCAGGAACGGCGCCAGCAGCATCATCACCTGCACGATTCCGTCGCGGATCGCCGCGTGCTCGTCCTTGTCGCCGCGCGCGGCGGCGTAGTTGAGCCAGAAGGTGGCGATGACCAGCACATTGGTCGCCGTCGCGGCCAACTCGTCCTTCGACGCACGCATGATCCCGGCCTGCAACAGTCCGCGCATCACCGTGTGCGCCTGCTCGTTCGCGCGGCGAAGGATGCGCGCGAAACGCAACCGCAGGCGCCGGTTGCGGCTCAGGATTTCCACCAGGTCCCGATGCAGGAAGCGGTAATCCCAGATGCATTCGAACACCAGGTGCAACTGCAGCCAGACGTCCTCAAGCCCCGGCAGGCGCCCTTGCGGCGCGGCGAGCGCGGCGTCCATGCGCTCCTCGAAGCGCGCGAACAACTGCTCGATGATGTCGTCCTTGTTCCGGAAGTGGTAGTACAGGTTGCCCGGGCTGATCTCCAGCTCATCGGCGATGTGGTTCGTGGTGACGTTCGGCTCGCCCAGGGCATTGAACATCGTCAATGCGCTGTCGAGGATGCGCTGGCGGGTCTGTTTCGCCATCGAGGTCGCAGTCGGCGGCGCGCTTCAGGCGCGCAGCTTCTTCACCAGGTCAATGTATTTCTGCTTGGCCTCGTCGCTGCATGTGCCTTTCAGCTTCGCCCACGCCTCGTACTTGGCGGTGCCGACGAAATCAAAGAAGCCCGGCTTCGGCCCGCTGACATCGCCCTCCGATCCCTGCTTGTACAGCGCGTACAAGCGCAGCAGCGTGTCGTTGTCGGGTCGCTCGGGCAGGGACTGGACGTCCTTGGCGGCTTGTTCGAACGCGGACTGCAGGTCGGTCATGACGGCGCCCTCCGGCGACCCGGGATCGTGCCGGAATTACCTCACGCAGCCTCGCCGGCGGTCAATACGGCGGGGAATTGTGACGAGGCGGGGCCTCTGGCAACGTAGACGGCAGGCGCCGCGCGGCGGCCACTCAAGGTCGGGGAGAGGGCAATGAGCTACTTCGTCACCGGTGCCACGGGGTTCATCGGCCGCTTCCTGGTCGATCGCTTGCTTCGCCAGCGCAAGGGCACGGTGTACGTGCTGGTGCGCAAGGATTCGCGGAAGAAGCTCGATGCCATCGCGAAAAAGATGGCGTGGGACATGAAGCGCGTGGTGCCGGTCGAAGGCGACATGACGCAGGAGACATGCGGCGTTCCGGCCGCGCAGCTTCGTGCCCTAGGCGGAAAGGTGAAGCACTTCTTCCACCTCGCCGCGATCTACGATCTCACCGCCAAACCCGAGGCGCAGTACGCGGCCAACGTGGAAGGCACGCGGCACGCGCTGGACCTGGCCGCCGCGTTGAAGGCGGGCGTGTTCCACCACACCAGTTCGATCGCCGCCGCCGGGCTGTACCCGGGCGTGTTCCGCGAGGACATGTTCGACGAAGCCGAAGGCCTGGACGATCCCTACCTTCGCACCAAGCACGACTCCGAAGCACTCGTGCGCCGCGAGACGCGCATCAAGTGGCGCATCTACCGCCCGGGCATGGTCGTCGGCCACTCGCAGACGGGCGAGATGGACAAGATCGACGGCCCGTACTTCTTCTTCACCTTCCTCAAGAAGCTGCGCCAGATGCTGCCGCCGTGGATGCCGATGCTCGGGCTGGAAGGCGGTCGCATCAACATCGTGCCGGTGGATTATGTCGTCGACGCGATGGATCACATCGCGCACAAGCCGCGGCTGGATGGCCATTGCTTCCACCTCACGGACCCGGACCCGCTGCGCGTGGGCGAGGTGCTCAACACGTTCGCGCGCGCCGGGCATTCGCCGGAGATGACCATGCGCCTGGATGCGCGCATGTTCGCGTTCATCCCCGGTGGCGTGCGCGGCGCGGTGGCGAACCTGCCGCCGGTGCGGCGGTTCATCGGCATGCTGCTGCGCGATTTCAGGATTCCCCGGCAGGCGATGAAGTTCCTGGGCTATCCCACCCGCTTCGACAATCGCGAGGCCGAGCGCGCGCTCAAGGGCAGCGGCATCCAGGTGCCGCCGCTGGAAAGCTACGCGTGGCGGTTATGGGATTACTGGGAGCGCCATCTCGACCCCGACCTGTTCGTGGACCGCAGCCTCAAGGGCAAGGTGCGCAACAAGGTGGTGGTCATCACCGGCGGATCGTCCGGCATCGGGCTGGCGACCGCGCAGCGCGTGGCCGAAGCGGGCGCGATCACGATCATCGTCGCGCGCGGCGAGGAAGAGCTCTTCAAGGCGCGCGATGCCATGAAAGCGGCCGGCGGAAAGGTTTTCGCCTACACCGCGGACCTGGCCGACATGGACGATTGCGATCGCCTGGTGCGGACGGTGCTGGAGGAACACGGCCGTTGCGACGTGCTGGTCAACAACGCGGGCCGCTCGATCCGGCGTTCGATCGAACTCAGTTACGACCGCTTCCACGACTTCGAACGCACGATGCAGCTGAACTATTTCGGCAGCCTGCGTTTGATCATGGGATTCCTGCCGGGCATGACGCAGCGCCGGAAGGGCCACATCATCAACATCAGCTCCATCGGCGTGCTCGCCAGCTCGCCGCGCTTTTCGGCTTACGTGGCCTCGAAAGCCGCGCTGGACGCATGGAGCCGCTGCGCGCAGGGCGAGTTGTCGGGCAAGGGCATCTGCTTCACCACGATCAACATGCCGCTGGTGAAGACGCCGATGATCGCGCCGACCAAGATGTACGACAGCGTGCCGACGCTCACGCCGGACGAAGCGGCGGACCTGGTCGTCAAGGGCATCATCGAACGGCCCAGTCGCATCGCCACGCGACTGGGCACCTTCGCTTCGGTCGTCAATGCGCTGGCGCCCAAGGCCTACGAGGTGATCATGAGCACCGCGTTCGAGCTGTTTCCCGACTCGGCCGCCGCACGCGGCGACAAGCAGGCGCTGAGAGGGGAAGTCGCGCCGAGCAGCGAGCAGATCGCGTTCGCCGCCTTGATGCGCGGCGTGCACTGGTAGCGCGCCGCATGCTCTCGCGACGATCGGATCAGTACGCCCGGCACTGCAGGAAACGCACCTTCCGCTCGCTTCCGGCCGGCGGCTGGAGTTGCAGCCGGGAGGCGCGCAGCGCGTCGTAACGGGCGAGCACGCCGCAGACTTCCTGCACCTGCAGCTGGTCCACGTCCTGGCGCTGCTGGATCACCAGCGTCGAACTGGTCGACCACAGCACGCGTTCGACCCACGGCAGCGCCGCCACGGCATGGATCACTTCGCCGCGCTCGAACCGGTCGCGGTTGGGATCGGCCGGCGCGGACAACGCGGGATCGGCAACGGCGGGCGCGGGCGACACAGCGGTCGGCGCTGCGGGCGACGTCGCACTGGGCGCTTCGACGCCGGGCGCAGGCTCGGTGCGTGTTTCGCTCGTGATCGCCGGCACGACGAAGCCCAGCGCCACGCCGACAACGAGCGCGCCGATCCACGCGATGGCCGTCTCGCGGACGCTGCGTCGGCGTACGTTGAGGGTGAGGTCATCGCGCAGCGAAGCGGGCAGCATCGGACCGACCAGCGCCCAGAGCGCGTTGCCGTCGAACAGTTCCAGCGCCTCGCCGGCCTTGCGGGCGTCCGCATCGATGCGCGCCGGCGTCGCGAGGAGCCCGCCGGCCGCGCCGTTGAATCGCACGGCGTCGGCCAGTTCGCGCACGCTCGCCACGCCCAGACGGGAACGCGCCCCGGCGAGCTTGCACGACAGCAGCCAGGTGCGACCGTCCCGCTTCAGGCGCAGCTCCGCCTGCGGTCCGCGTTCCAGCGTCGATTCGACCGATTCGGCTTCGAAACCGCGCCGCTGCAGCGCCTCGACCACCAAGCGCGAGAACTCGCGCCAGCGCATGTCGGCCAGGGCTTCGATGCCGGCGGTCGTCTCGCCCTGCCTGCGCCGGACCAGCCACAGCCACGCCGTCGCGGCGGCGCCCAGCACAACGGTGACGACGAGCGCGATCGTCAGGGAAAAACCAGCCAGCATGCACAACCCGGGAATGTCGGAGGCTGGCGACTATACGACAGGGCCATGGCGACCCGCGTGGCGCCGATCACGCCATGCGGCGGGGCATGGGCAAAGGAAAGCCCGCCAGTCCGAAACCGTAAGGGGAGGGGAGCATACGGAGTGCGCGGACTGGCGGGCTTGTCGGTCGCCCGGCGACCGGCCGGGCGGTGGTGCGGTGGTTCGATCAGGACGCTGCGCCGGAGCGCGCACGGGTCGTCTTGCGTGGCGACTTGCGCGCGGCCGGTGCAGCGGTCGCCTGCTTGCTTGCGGTCTTCTTGCGCGGGGTGGCCGTGCGCGGGGCCGAGCCGCCCTGGCGGCGCAGTTCGGCCGTGAGCGCGTCCACGCGCCGGCTCAGTTCATTGAGGTCGTCGCGGCCGGGGACGCCCAGCTTCACCAGCGAACGCTGCACGCGATCCTCGAACACCTTTTCCAGGCGATCCCAGGTGTCCACGGCACGCTCGCGGGCCTGGCCGACGCGCGAGCCGACGACGTCGCGCACCACTTCGGCCTGGCCGCCTGCGAAACGGCGTGCGGTCTGCTCCAGCGTCATTCCTTCCTTGATCAGGGCGTCGAAGAGCTTGGTGCCTTCGGCCTGCGCGCGCGAGAACGCGCCCACGCCCGCCAGCCAGATCTGCTGCGCCGATTCGCTCAGCGTGCGCGAGAGCTGCTCGGCCTGTTGGCCCGCTTCCTGGGCGTTGGCCTTCCTGCGCGGACGCGTGCCGGCTGCGGTGGTCTTGCCGGCCGCCTTCTTGAACTTCGCCATGCGGGTTCCCTCGATGGGGTGGCTGCGGTCCGGTCACCTTCGCGCCCGGCTCTAGAGCTTTCACACCAAGCCGCGCGGCAGTTCAGACCCACTCGCGCGAGGGCAGGGTGATGCGCCGTTGCGGTCGGCCGACGAGGTCGAGGAAGCGGTTGAACACCGCGTCGGCCCGCGTCTGCATGCCGGCGATGTGCTCGCGCGTCGCGAGGCGGATCGCCTCCGCGTCGGCACGCGCCGGATCGAGCCCGCCCAGTTCGGCCAGCTCCTCGCGATACGCCGGATTGCGCAGCCAGCGCTCGATCAGCGCCTCGTCCATCTCCAGGTGGAACTGGAAGCCGTAGGCGTTCTCGCCGTAGCGGAACGCCTGCTGCTCGCAGCCGGCGGTGCTGGCCAGGTGCGTGGCCTCGCGCGGCACTTCGAAGCGGTAGCGGTGCCATTGGAACACCGGCGAGACGTCGCCCAGCGGCGAGAGCACGGCGTCTTCGCGACCGGCCGGCGTGGTGCGAAGCGAATACCAGCCGATCTCCGGCGCCTCGTGCCGCCGCACCGGCGCGCCGAGCACGTGCGCCAGCAACTGCGCGCCCAGGCAGATGCCGAGCACCGGCTTGCCTTGTTCGAGCATGCGTTCGATCGCGCGCAGTTCGGTCTTCAGGTGCGGGCGTTGCGCCTGGTCCTCGACGTTCATCGGGCCGCCCAGCACGACCAGCCCGCGATACCGGTCCACGTTCGGTTCGAAATCCGGCTGGCGTTCGAAATTGGCGAACCGGATGCGGTGGCCGCGGCGGCGGATCAGGCGGTCGAGCGTGCCCAGCGGTTCGGCGGCGACGTGCTGGAAGACGAGCAGGCGGGACATGCCGGAACGAACTGCGCGAAAGGGCGTTCGACTATGCCAAATCCGCGGGCGCTACGCGCGCGGCGCCATCGCGATCAGCGCGATGGCGACCAGCGCCAGCACGATCGCCAAGCGGTTCCAGCGGCTGGTCTTCTCGCCGAAGGCGAAGACGCCGACCAGCGTTCCCAGCACGACGACGCCGATGTTCATCGCCGCGAACACCACCGACGGACTGTCCGGCAGCGCCTGGTGTGCACGCACGTAGAAGACGATGTTGCCGAAGTTGAGCACGCCCAGGAGCAGCCCGCCGCCGAGATTCCGCCACGCCAGCCGCGTGCGTCCGCGCGCGTGGCGCACGGCCTGCGTGCCGAGCATCAGCACGAAGGCGATGGCGAACGCCGCCTGCAGGGCCGCCATCGACGGCGTGCCGGCCTGCGCGATGCGCTTGAGCATCACGTCCACCAGCGCGAAACCGACCCACACGGTGAGCAGCAACCACCCGCTGCGTTGCCGCCCGTGCACCGGTTCCGCTTCCGGCCGCACGACGATGCCGGCGACGGCGATCAGCCCGAGCGCCAGGCCGAGCAGACGCATGCCGTCCGCGCGTTCGCCGAACAAGGTGAAGGCCGCCAGCAGCGACAGCAGGAGCGAAAGCCGCTGCGCCACGTCGGTGCGCACGATGCCGGCCGCGCGCACGCAGGCGCCCAGCACCACAAACAGCGAGGGCAACACGATCGACAGCCCGAGCAGCGCAAGCCAGGGCGTGTCCGGATGCGTGAGCCCGTCCAGCGGCGGGCGCAACAGCCACGCGCACAGCGCCCCGGCCGCGAGGTAGTTCCAGGTGACCATCTGGCCGACATCGAGCCGCGCCCGCGGCGCCAGCTTGAGCAGCACCGAGACCAGGACGCTGCACAGGGCGCTGAGGAGGATCAGGTGCATCGGGGTGTCGTTCGTCCGGGGCGGCGGGCGGTGATGATGCCACTCCCGGAAACCGTCATCCCGGCGAACGCCTGGACTCGAGCCGGGCGCTCAGCCGTTGCGACGCGTCGGTCCAGCGAAAGCTGGAATCCCTCTTGAAGTTGCGGAGCATGCGCGCGAATCGGCGCAGTTTTTCCGCATCGGCGATCAGCGCGAAGCAACAGCGCGGCTTTTCGCTTCACGGAGCATCAGGCTGGCCCCTTACCCCAATCCCTCTCCCGACGGAGAGGGCTGACGCGCCGCTACGTCGATAGTGGCGCAGAGGCGGCACGTTTCAGCGCGGCTTCGGGCGGAACCCGCCCGGCTTGCGCGGCCCGGCGCCATGCGGACGCGGACCGCGCGGCGGGCGGCGCTCGTCGTCGTAACCGCCGCGTTCGTGCCGGCCGTGCGGGCGCTGGCCGCCGTGGCCGCCTTCGCCGGGACGGCTGATGCGCAGCTGCTGTCCCGCGACGCGCACGCGCTTGAGGTGATCCATGACCTCGCGCGGCATGCCTTCGGGCAGGTCGATCAGGCTGTGGTCGTCGCGGATGTCGATGCGGCCGATGTAACGGCTCTCGAGCTCGGCCTCGTTGGCGATCGCGCCGACGATGTTGCCCGGCTTCACGCCGTGCACGTGGCCGACCTCGATGCGGAACGTCTCCATGCCCACTTCCGGTGCGCGCGCTTCACGCGGCTCGCGATGTTCGCGCGGCTCGTGGCGCGGCGCAGGTGCGTCGTCGTCGAACATCGATTCGGCGGCGTTGAACGGACGCTCGTTGTGGCGCTGTTCGAACTGCGGACGTTCGATCGCCGGGCGCTCGTAGCGTTCGCCGGGCGCATGCGACGCATCGCTGCGCTGCGGGCGCTCGTGACGGTCGCCACGTTCATGGCGCGGCTCCTGGCGCGATTCGCGCGGCGCACGGGGCCCGCTGTCGCGCTCGAAACGCGAATCGCGATCGCGGCCGAAGCGCGAGTCGCGCCCCTGTTCGCGCGGACCGCGCTGTTCGAACCCCACCTGCGCGTGCGGCCGCAGCTTCTCGGCGGTGACGTCCAGCAGCAGCGGCATGTCGCCCTGCACCAGCTTGGCCAGCGCCGCGGCGATCTCCACCGCCGGCACGTTCTGCTCGCGCTCGTAGCGTTCGACCAGGTCGCGGAACTGCGCCAGGTCGTCGCTTTCCAGCGCGCCGGTGATGCGGCCGAGGAAGCGGTTCACGCGCTGCTCGTTCACCGTCTCGATGGTCGGCAGCGCCATCGGTTCGATCGGCTGCCGCGTCGCGCGCTCGATCGCACGCAGCATGCCGCGTTCGCGAGGCGTGACGAACAGGATCGCCTCGCCCTTGCGGCCCGCGCGGCCGGTGCGGCCGATGCGGTGAACGTAGCTTTCGGTGTCGTAGGGAATGTCGAAGTTCAGCACGTGGCTGATGCGTTCCACGTCCAGGCCGCGCGCGGCCACGTCCGTGGCGACGAGCACGTCGATCTTGCCGTCCTTGAGGTTCTGGATGGTCTTCTCGCGCTGCGCCTGCTGCACGTCGCCATTGATGGCGGCCGCGGCGATGCCGCGCGCGGCGAGCTTCTCGGCCAGTTCCTCGGTCGCCTGCTTGGTGCGCGCGAACACGATCATCGCGTCGAACGGCTCGGCTTCCAGGATGCGGGTGATGGCGTCGAGCTTGTGCACGCCGCTCACCGCCCAGTAGCGCTGGCGGATATTCGCGGCGGTGGTGGTCTTGGCCTTGATCGAGATCTCGACCGGGTCCTTCAGGTAGGTCTGCGCGATGCGCTTGATCGGCGGCGGCATCGTGGCCGAGAACAGCGCGACCTGGCGCGTTTCCGGCGTCTTCTTGAGCACGGCCTCGACGTCGTCGATGAAGCCCATGCGCAGCATTTCGTCGGCTTCGTCCAGCACCAGGCAGCGCAGTTCCGACAGGTCGAGCGACCCGCGTTCCAGGTGGTCGATCACGCGGCCGGGCGTGCCCACCACGACCTGCACGCCGCGCTTGAGCGCCTGCAACTGCGGGTAGTAGCTCTGCCCGCCGTAGATCGGCAGCACGTTGAACCCGGGCAGGTGATGGGCGTACTTCTGGAACGCCTCGGCGACCTGGATCGCCAGTTCGCGCGTGGGCGCCAGCACCAGCGCCTGCGGCTTGTGCCGGCCGGGCTCGATCTGCGCCAGGATCGGCAGCGCGAACGCGGCGGTCTTGCCGGTGCCGGTCTGCGCCTGGCCGAGCACGTCGCGGCCTTCGAGCAGCGGCGGGATGGTGGCGGCCTGGATGGGCGAGGGCGACTCGTAACCGACGTCGGACAGCGCCTTGAGCAGGGGCTCGGGCAGCGCGAGATCGGTGAACTTCAGGGACGGGGCATCGTTCGAGCTGGGCTCGGCGCTCATGGGGGAGACTCGGCAGCGCCGGCGAACGCCGGTCGGGAAGACTGAACAGTGTAACCGAGGGGCGTGGTGGGGCTGTGTAATGAACCGGGGCGCAGCGTCCGGGAAAACTGCGCGTGCTCGCTGCGGGAGCGAGGCTCCGTGGGCTAACGATGCTGCCGGCCGGCCCGACGCGCCCGTGGTTCAGCCCCTCTCCCGCTAGGAGAGGGGTTGGGGTCAGCGGCGGGACGTGCGGTCTGCACGCACTCGCGCTGCCATCGCTATTGCGCGAGCGAGTGGTTGATCAGGAGCAAAAGCTTCCGCTCGCAAGGGAGCGGGTCACTTCTGTCTTTGGCAAATCGCTGGAAGATCAGGGCGCAGTTCGGCGAACAGCAACTGCAACAGCCGCTCAAAGCGCCGCGCCGCTCGCACGCACATCCTTCTCCACCCGTCCGTCCTTCATCACGAATTCCACCCGCTTGAGCACCGTGACATCCGACAGCGGGTCGCCGCTCACCGCGATCAGGTCGGCGCGCTTGCCCGGTTCCAGCGAACCGACCTGGTCCGACAGTCCCAGCAGATCGGCCGCATTCACGGTCGCGGCGTGGATCGCGGTTGCGGGCGTCATGCCGTGGGCGACCATCAGCTCGAATTCGTCGGCGTTGCGCCCATGCAGGCTCACGCCGGCATCGGTGCCGAAGGCGATCTTCACGCCGGCCGGCACCGCGCGCTCCAGCGCCTTGCCGGTGATGCCGATGCGCCAGCGGATCTTCTCCAGTACCTCGCCGGTGTACGCGTCGGGGTTCTTCGCCAGGCGTTCCTTGTAGCCGTTCACCGTCGACAGCGTCGGCACGTAGTACGCGCCGGTCTGGCGCAGCAGTCTGATGTCCGCGTCGTCCATGAGCGTGCCGTGCTCGATCGAATCGGCGCCTGCGCGCAGCGCGAGGGCGATGCCGTCGGCGCCGTGCGCGTGCACCGCGACCTTCTTGCGGTACAGGTGCGCGGTTTCGACGATGGCTTTGGCCTCGTCGTCGAACATCTGCTGGCCCAGCCCCGCGCCGATGCGGCTGTTCACGCCACCGGTGGTGGCGATCTTGATCACGTCGGCGCCGCGCGCGACCTGCCGGCGCACGGCCTTGCGGCATGCCTCGGCGCCGTCGCAGGTGTTGCCGTGCACGTCGAGCGCCGCGTGCAGTTCGTCGCGGAAGCCCAGCGTCGGGTCCATGTGGCCGGCGGTGGCCGAAATCGCCATGCCCGCATCGACGATGCGCGGGCCCGGCAGCTTGCCGGCGGCGACCGCATCGCGCAGCGCCAGCGTCACGCCGTCCTCGTCGCCGAGGTTGCGCACGGTGGTGAAGCCCGCCTGCAGCGTCTTGCGCGCGTTGACCGCCGCCTCGTAGGCGTGGTCCGCGACGCCCTTCGAGATGCCTTCCAGCTGGCCTTCGACACCCGCCTTGTCGGAGGTGAGGTGCACATGGCTGTCGATGAGCCCCGGCAGCACGAAGCGGTCGCGCAGGTCGATGACGCTTGCCCCGGTGGCGCTCGACGCCGCCTGTCCGGGGAAGGCGGCCCCGTCGACGAAACCGTCGCGCACCGCTTCGATGCGGCCGTTGCAGACCAGCAACGTGCTCGGGCCGCGGGCCGCCTGGCCGGGGCGATCGAGCAGGCGACCGGCCTGGACGACGCTGCAGGTCGGCTGCACCGGCGCCTGCGCGGCGGCGGGCGGGGCGATCGCCAGCACCGCCGCGGCGAGTACCGGCGCGAAGGCGATGGTGGCGTGACGCCCGCGATGCGGGACAGCGGACGGCGTGACGACGTTGCGGCGGTGCTGCGGGATCATCCGGTCGATTCCCCAATGCGACGGTGGACGGCCAGCATACGCGGCCGCGAAGGCGCGCGACTGCGAACCGCGTCGATGTGCCGCGCCGGTCCATCGGGCCCGGGCGAGGGGTTCACTGCTTGTAGCCACCGCACGCGGCACCATCTGTAGAGCAGTCCCTGCTGCACGCCCGTTTCATGCTGAATCCACATTTCGACAACCGCTTCGTCCGCGATCTTCCGGGCGATCCCGACACCTCCCCCGGCGTGCGCCAGGTGCACGGGGCGGCGTATTCGCGCGTGGCGCCCACGCCGGTGGCGCAGCCGCGCCTGCTCGCGTATTCGGCGGACATGGCGCGCCGGCTGGGCTTCAGCGAGGCCGACGTCGCTTCCGAGGACTTCGCCCGCGTGTTCGGCGGCAACGCGCTCCTGCCGGGGATGCAGCCGTTCGCCGCCAATTACGGCGGCCACCAGTTCGGCCAGTGGGCGGGGCAGCTCGGCGACGGCCGCGCGATCACGCTGGGCGAGATGATCAACGCCGACGGCGAACGCTGGGAGCTGCAGCTCAAGGGCGCCGGGCCGACGCCTTACTCCCGCAGCGCCGACGGGCGCGCCGTGCTGCGTTCGTCGATCCGCGAGTTCCTGTGCAGCGAGGCCATGCACCACCTCGGCGTGCCGACCACGCGCGCGCTGAGCCTCGTCGGCACCGGCGAGTGGATCGAGCGGGACATGTTCTACGACGGCCATCCGCAGATGGAACCGGGCGCGGTGGTGTGCCGTGTCGCGCCGTCGTTCATCCGCTTCGGCAATTTCGAACTCCCCGCCTCGCGCAACGACGCCGAACTGCTGCGCCAGCTCGCCGATTTCTGCATCCGGCGCGATTTCCCCGAACTGCGCGGCGTCGGGCGTGGGCAGGCGCTGTACGCGGAGTGGTTCGCGCGGGTGTGCGAGCGCACCGCCGTGCTGATGGCGCACTGGATCCGCGTCGGTTTCGTGCACGGGGTGATGAACACCGACAACATGTCGATCCTCGGGCTCACCATCGATTACGGCCCGTACGGCTGGGTCGACAACTTCGATCCGGGCTGGACGCCCAACACGACGGATCGCTACCAGCGCCGGTACCGCTTCGGCCAGCAGCCGCAGGTCGCGTACTGGAACCTCGGCCGGCTGGCCGGCTCGCTATCGCTGCTGTTCGACGACACCGAGCCGCTGCAGGCGGGGCTGCGCCGCTTCGTGTCCACCTACCTGGACGCCGACCGCGAGAACACCGCGCGCAAGCTGGGCCTGGCCGAGTCGCGCGAGGAAGACACGGCGCTGATGCAGCACCTGCAGGACCTGCTGACCGAGGGCGAGATCGACATGACGCTGTTCTTCCGCGGGCTGGCGGACGTCGACGTGCATTCGCCGACGCTCGCGCCGATGGAGGACGCCTTCTACGATCCGGCGCGCCGCGAGGCCGTCGAGCCCGCGCTGCGCGAGTGGCTGGAGCGGTATGCGGCGCGGGTGGTGCAGCAGGACCTGCCGGCGGCGCAGCGGCGCGAGCGCATGAACGCGGCCAACCCGCGCTACGTGCTGCGCAACTACCTGGCCCAGCAGGCGATCGACCGGGCGACCGAGGGCGACATCGCGGGCGTGACCGAATTGCTGGAGGTCATGCGCCATCCCTACGACGACCAGCCCGGCCGCGACGCCTATGCACGCCGCCGCCCCGACTGGGCGCGCGAACGCGCGGGCTGTTCGATGCTGTCCTGCAGTTCCTGACGCCGCCTACACGCGGGCCGCGGATGATGCCGCGGGCGGGGCAACGTGGAGGTGCGGCCATGGGCAGTGGAAGGTTCGGGGCTGTCGGCTGGATTCATCGCGCGCTGCTCGCCTGCGTCGCGTTCGGGCTCGCGTCCGCCGCGCTGGCGCAGGTGCAGGGCCGCACGGTCGGCACGTTGCAGCGGCACGATCCGGCGCAGCACCGCATCGTGCTCAGTCTGGACGCGCGCACCGGCAGCGAGCTGGGACAGGGCGCGCCGGTCAACGTGTACTACGACGAGGCGAAGGCCCAGCGCGATCGCGCGACGCGGCCGAAGCTGCAACCGGGCGATCGCGTGATGCTCGAAACCGTCACGACCGGCAATCGCGTCGAAGCGACGTCGGTGCGGCGCCTGCCCGACACCACGCCGGGGCAGGACTGGGGACAGTACCTGCACGGCACCGTGGCCGAAGTCGTCCCGCGCACCCGCGTGCTGATGGTCGATCAGGCGCAGACGCGCATCCGCAACCGCATCGAGGTCGACGACGCGACGCGGGTGTTCGCGCTCGACGGCGCGCCGATGCGGCTGGACCAGCTCAAGCCCGGCGACGAGATCGACATGGCGTTCCACCTCAAGGGCCGCGTCCGCACGGCCTCGAAGATCGTGCTGCTCCGGCCGGCAGGCGGCTGACTCAGGGCCAGCGGTCGAGGACCGACGGATCGACGCCGACGCGGCGACAGGCGCGCGGGGCGACGCCATCGTTCAGCGCCGCGCGGAAGATCGGCGAAATCGTGCGCAGGGTGCGAGACGCGACGGTGGCGCGGGCACGTTCGAAACGGGTCGGCGCGAGCCTGCGGATCGCCCATTCCGGAAGCAGCGCGGTGCCGGCGCCGAGGAACAGATCGCGCGACAGGCCCGCCGCCGGGACCGGCAGGCGGATGCGGGCGAGCACGCGCAGCACTTCGCGCGAGCGCTCGTCCAGTCGCAGCTCGCCCTGCACGCGGGCGAAGAACGCGGCGACTTCGGCTTCCGAGCCGGGCACATCGCGCGCGCCCAGCGCCTCGGCCACGCGCCGCACCTCGTCGTAATAGGCGTCGGCGGCGCCGACGGGCAGCGACAGCGGCGAATAGCGCCGGAAACCCTCGAGGAAGCCGAAGCTCTCGGTCACGTGCACCCAGGTGAGCAGCGCCGGATCGTCGGCCCGATAGGCGCGTCCGTCCGGCATCGTGCCGCGCACCTGCTCGTGGATGCGGGCGACGCGGTCGATGAGTTTGCGTGCTTCCGGGCGCGAGGCGTAGGTCGTGCCCGCGACGAAATTGGTCGTGCGACGCAGCCGGCCGACCAGGTCGGTGCGGAAGTTCGAGTGATCCCACACGCCGGCCAGCGCGAGCGGGTGGAGCGTCTGCAGCATCAGCGCGCACAGGCCGCCGGCGAGCATGCCCGGAAAGTCGGAATGAACGCGCCAGGTGACGCTGTCCGGCCCGAACAGCCCGGGATCGCCCGCGGGATGGTCGTAGTCGATGCCGCTCTGCCCGCGCGGGAAGGCGGACAGCACCCAGTGGCGGACGCGTTGGGCGGCGAGGGACTGCGGGGAGGGCATGGGCCGATGATCCCATCCCGTCGTTTCGTCCGCGCGATAGCGCCCTTACCGCGCCGGTTGGGCAACGAGCGGAACGATGCCGCCGTGCCTCTGTCGATGGCGCCGCTGGCGCAACGCTACGCATCCGGATACTCCGGGCCCGACCAGCCACGGCCGGACGTTCGGAGCCTTCGCGGCATACCGCGAAGGTCGCCTCCCTCACCCGGTAGAATCCCCCCATGCCCCTGATCACCCTGAACAACGTCGACTACGGCGTCGGCGGCCCTTTGCTGCTTTCCGACGTCGTCCTGTCCATCGAGCCCGGCGAGCGCATCGCGCTGATCGGCCGCAACGGCGCCGGCAAGTCCACGCTGATGAAGCTCATCGCCGGCGACCTGCAGGCCGACGACGGCGAGGTCCGCCGCGAAGGCGGCGTGCGCGTCGCGCGGCTGGAACAGGAAGTGCCGCCCGGCGCCGACGGCGACGTCTGGGACGTGGTCGCCGGCGGCCTGGGCGAACTCGGCCACTGGCTCGCGCAGTTCCATCACCTCAGCCACGCCGACCACGTCGACACCGATGCGCTGGCGAAGGTCCAGCAGAAGATCGAGGACGCCAACGGCTGGTCGCTCGACCAGCGCGTGACCGAGACCCTGCAGCGCCTGGAGCTCGACGGCGACGCCGTGTTCGCGCGCCTGTCCGGCGGCATGAAGCGCCGCGTGCTGCTCGCCCGCGCGCTGGTGTCCTCGCCCGACGTGCTGCTGCTGGACGAGCCGACCAACCACCTGGACATCGAGGCCATCGACTGGCTCGAAGGCTTCCTGAAGGCGTGGCAGGGCGCGTTGGTGTTCGTCACCCACGATCGCCGCTTCCTGCGTTCGCTGGCCACGCGCATCGTGGAGATCGACCGCGGCCAGGTCACCAGCTGGCCCGGCGACTGGGACAACTACGTGCGCCGCCGCGAGGAGCGCCTGAACGCCGAAGCGCAGGAAAACGCGCGTTTCGACAAGCTGCTCGCGCAGGAGGAAGTGTGGATCCGGCAGGGCATCAAGGCCCGCCGCACGCGCGACGAGGGCCGCGTGACGCGCCTGAAGCAGATGCGCGTGGAGCGCTCGCAGCGACGGGAGTTGCAGGGCAACGTGAAGATGGACTTCGCGCAGAGCGAGTCGTCGGGCAAGAAGGTGGTGGAGGCGAAGGAGGTCAACTTCGCCTATGGCGATCGCGTGCTGGTGCGCGATCTGTCCACGACGATCTTCCGCGGCGACCGCATCGGCCTGATCGGCCCCAACGGCAGCGGGAAGACCACGCTGCTGAAGCTGCTGCTGGGCGAGCTGAAGCCGCAATCGGGCGAAGTGAAGCTCGGCAGCAACCTGCAGATCGCGTATTTCGACCAGTACCGCGCGACGCTGCGCGAGGACTGGAATGCGCTGGAGAACGTCGCCGAAGGTCGCGAGTTCGTCGAGGTGGGCGGCAAGTCCAAGCACGTCATCGGCTACCTGCAGGACTTCCTGTTCACGCCCGAGCGCGCCCGCGCGCCGATCACGCGCCTGTCCGGCGGCGAACGCAACCGCCTGCTGCTGGCCAAGCTGTTCGCGCAGCCGTCCAATCTGCTGGTGATGGACGAACCGACCAACGACCTCGACGTCGAAACGCTCGAACTGCTCGAGGAACTGCTGGGCGACTATCCCGGCACGCTGCTGCTGGTCAGCCACGATCGCGACTTCCTCGACAACGTCGTGACCTCCACGCTGGTGATGGAAGGCGAGGGCGTGGTCGGCGAATACGTCGGCGGCTACACCGACTGGTTGCGGCAGCGGCCGGTGAAATCCGCGCCCGCCGCGAACGCGAAGCCGGCGACCGGTACCGCTTCGCCCGCGGCGCCCGCGAGCCCCGCGGCGGCCGCGCCGAAGAAGAAGCTCAGCTACAAGGACGCGCGCGAACTGGAGCAGCTGCCGGCGCGCATCGAGCAACTGGAAACGGCGGTCGCCGCGCTGGCCGCGCAGATGAACGAGCCGGCGTTCTACCAGCGCGACGCGGCGGCGATCGCCGCGCACACCGACCTGATGGCCAGGACGCAGGCGGAGCTGGATGCGGCGTACGAGCGCTGGAATGAACTGGAAGGGTGATTGGCTGCCTTAGCCCCTCTCCCGAGGGGAGAGGGGCCGAAACGTCGGGCCTTCAAGCCCGTCCGTCTCACCCCACGAGACGCGCCCGTCGCACACTCGCGCGATGCCGCGCGCCACTGCCCTCACCGACGATCTCTTCGCTGCCGACGCGGCGAACGACGGCCCGCGCACGCTCATCGAAGACGACCAGGGCGGGATCCGCTACTGGCCGCGCTTCCTTGCGGATGAGCTCGCCGCGCGCTGGTTCGACGAACTGAAAACCGGCGTCGCCTGGGAAGCCCAGCGTCGTCCGATGTACGACCGCATCGTGGACGTGCCGCGACTCGTCGCGTCCTACCGCTTCGAGGACGACGGCATTCCCGCGCCGTTGATTGACGGCGTCGAGCGCGTGCGCGCCCACCTGGACGAGCCGTTCAACGCCGTGGGCCTGAACTTCTACCGCGACGGCAACGACAGCGTGGCGCCGCACGGCGACAAGCTGCACATGCTCAAGGAAGGCCATCCCATCGCGCTGGTGTCGCTGGGATCGCCGCGCCGCATGACGATCCGCGACAACGCCTCGCGCAAGGCGCTGCATATCGAGCTGGAACCCGGCAGCCTGCTGGTGATGAGCCACGCCAGCCAGCTCACGCACGAACACGGCGTGCCGAAGACGAAAGCGCCCGTCGGGCCGCGCATCAGCCTGGCCTATCGCGTGCGGCCGCCGCGCTCCGCACGCGGCTGACGCTCACTCCAGGCGCACCGGCAGATCGCGCCCGACCGTGGCGACGTTGCCGCTGTAATCGCGCGCCGTGATGCGCAGCACGTAGTCGCCAGCGGGCAGTTCGTCCGGCCGCCACTGGCCCGTCGCGAGCACGCCGCTGCGCACCGTGTTGGTCAGCAGGTACTGGAAGCGGGTGATGGCGCTGCCATGCACCGTGATGCCGCTGGCCGGGCCGTAGGCCACCTTTACCGCGTCCGGATCGGCCGGCATGCGGTCGAACTCGATGTTCATGCGCGGCTGCTCGTAACCGGGCAGCGGCGCCCCCGTGGCGTCGAGCCACTGGTAACCCAGCGCATGCAGCCCGAGCCGTCGCCGCGGCAGGTTGCGATCGACCTGGTCCCACGCATCCACGGCGATCTGCACGCCCGGCGTCGCGCGCGAGAGCACCAGCCGGCCGTCGCGGCGCATGGCCAGCGGCTGGTCCTGCGCGTCGAGCAGTTCGATGCGGTCGATGCGCGGCGCGTAGTGGTCGGCGTAGTTGGCGAAGCCCAGCGCCACCGCATTGCGTTCGTAGCCGACGGCGCCGACGCTCAGGTGCACGTGCGCCATGCCGTTGATCGTGCCCAGCACGTCGCCCGCCTTGATGCGCGTGCCGCGGCGTACGCGGACGCGCTCGGGTTTGCCGTCCTCGCCATCGACGATCACGAATCGCGACGCATCCAGCGGCTCGCCGCGCGGCGTGCGGCCCACGCGCATGTGGATGTAGCCGAGCGTGTCGATCGCCAGGCCTTCGCCCAGCTCGCCGAACCCCCACGCGGCATGGGGGCTGCTGACCTTGCCATCGGCGATGGCGAGCACCTCCTGGCCGACGTCGCCGCGGATGTCGAGCCCGCCGTGCAGATGGTCGCGGTTCTCGCGCTGGTAGTTGCCGCGCACTTCGCCGAGCGTGCCGACTACTTCGTGCCAGCCGTCCTGCGGCCGCAGCGGCCAGCGACCGGCCGTCGCGGGCAGCGGCGAGTCGGGCGAGGGGCCGACGATCTGCGGCGTCGGTGGCGCATCGCGCGTCGCGTCCACCGGTCGCACCCGGTGCACGCGGTACGCGCCGGCGTCGGCCAGGAGCAGCGTGCCGTCTTCGGCCACCGCGAGACCGGACGGCCGCGACAATCGCTGCGCCTGCGTCTGTCCGGTGATCGGGTGCGCGCTGCCGTCGCGGGCGAACTGCACCAGGCCGCGGTACATCTCGCCGACGTACAGCACGCCGTCGTGCGCGATCGCCAGGCTGAGCGGCCGATGCACCGGAGGATGTTCGTCGCCGGGCATCGCGCGGGCGAGCGTCGTGACTTCGCCGGTCGGCGTGATGCGGCGGATCGCGTTGTTGCGCAGGTCGGCGACATGGACGCGGTTCATCGCGTCGACCGCGACTGCGGTGGGCGTGTCGAAGCGCGCCTGTTCGCCGGGCCCATCGACGTCGCCCGGGCGGTCGCCGCCGGCGAGCGTGCTCACCACGCCGTCGCGCGAGATGACGCGGATGCGGTCGTTGTAGGTGTCGGCCACGTACACGCGCCCGTCGGGGCCGACCGCGACGCCGGTCGGTCCATCGAAACGCGCGTGCGCGCCGGGTCCGTCGACGAAGCCCGGCGTGCCGTCGCCGGCCAGCGTGGTCACCGTGCCCTGCGGCGTGATCCGGCGGATCGCGTGATTGCCGGTGTCGGCGACGTACAGGTTTCCGTCGCGATCGAAGGCGAGGCCCGAGGGCGTGTCGAACGCCGCCGCGGCGCCGACGCCGTCGACGAACCCCTCGATCGAGCCGGCGAAGGTGGACACGGTGCCGTCCGCCGCGATCCGGCGAATGCGGTTGTTGTCGCCGGCATCGGCGACGAACACCGCGCCGTCCTTCGCCACCGCGATGCCGTACGGATCGGCGAACCGCGCCTGCCGGGCCGCGCCGTCGCGCAGGCCGGCAACGCCGTCGCCCGCGACCAGGTCGATGTACCCCGGCCAGCCGATCGTCGTCGCCGCCGGGCCGAGCACCGCCTGCGCCAACGGCGGCTTGCGTTCGAACACCCAGGTCGCGGCGAGTGCCGCTGCGGTTGCGATCACCACCACCGCCAGCCATCCGTTGCGGGACATGCGCTTCCTCGTCGTGCGTGGGCCACGATTATTGCGCGCCTCGTGCGGCGGGCCCACCCTTGCGCGTGGCGGTCGGCGCGCGCCTAATCGCGCTGGTTTTCGACGATGGGAGCGTGCGATGCGTGGGATCCTGGCCGCTGGCGTGCTGCCGCTGGCGCTGATGTGCACACCCGCGACCGCGGCCGTGAAGGACGCGACCGCGGGCGGCTTCACGGTGGAGAACACCGAAACCGTGCCGGTCGACGCCGACGCGGCATGGAAAGCGCTCGTCCAGGAGGTGGACCGCTGGTGGCCGAAGGACCACAGCTGGTGGGGCGCCGAATCGAAACTCTCGATCGACGCGCGCGCGGGCGGATGCTTCTGCGAGACCGCCGGCGCACGCCAGGCCCAGCACATGGCGGTGGTGTTCGTCGATCCCGGCAAGACGCTGCGCATGACCGGCGGCCTGGGCCCGCTGCAGGGCATGGGTCTGAGCGGCGCGCTGGAGTTCCGGCTCGCGCCGGCCGATGGCGGCGGCACGCGCATCACGCTGTTCTACCGCGCCGGCGGCTACACGCCGGACGATCTGTCGAAGTTCGCGCCGGTCGTCGACAAGGTCCAGGCGCAGCAGCTGCGCGGGCTGGCGGATTTCCTGCGCAAGCCGGCGCGGTGACGGCGATGCAGATGGGGCTCGGATTCGACGACGCCCAGGACGGCCGGATGCACCGGCTGTTCTTCGCGCTGTGGCCGGACGACGCGTTGCGCGCGCGCATCGCGGAAACCGCCGCGTCGGTGGTGGCCGATCATGCGCCGGGCGGTCGTCCGCTCAAGCCGGCGCGGTATCACGTCACGATGCAGTTCCTCGGCGATTTCCGGCCGTTGCCGCCATCGCTGCTGGACGACGCCCGCGCCGCGGCGGACGCGGTGCGTTCGCCGGCGTTCGACCTGTCGCTGGACCAAGTGGGCAGCTTCCGCGGCGCGAACGTGTGGTGGCTCGGTTCGCAGCAGGCGCCCGACGCGCTGCGCGCGCTGTACGACGCGCTCGGGCGGTCGCTGTTGCAGCATCGCGTGCCGGTGAAGGCGTCGACGTCGTTCGCGCCGCATCTGACCGTGCAGCGCGACGTGCGCCGGCACATCGCCCCCATTCCGGTGCCGCCGCTCGCGTGGGCGGTGCGCGAGTTCGTGCTGATCGACAGCGATCCCGGCCGCGGCGCGCCCTACGAGGTGGTCGGGCGGTGGCCGCTGGGCTGAGTGCTTCAGCGACGCAGCGCGATGCCGGGCCAGCGCTGACGCTCGCGTCCTCACGAACGAGGACGAACTCGCGCACGGCGACGAAGAGCGCCGGCGTTCGGTCATCGAGCGGCGTGCGCACGAAGGCCAGTAGCCGGCCGCAACGTTCGCCGCCCGCAATGCCCTTCAGGAGAGCCGCATGCTCATCATCGATCCGCGTATCGATGCCTACATCGCACAGGCCGCCGACTTCGCCCGGCCGCTGCTCGTGCATATCCGCGAGGGCGTGCATGCCGCATGCCCCGACGCGGAGGAAACGCTGAAGTGGGGCATGCCCAGCTTCACCTGGCGCGGGAAGATCCTGTGCGGGATGGCCGCCTTCAAGCAGCACGTGACGCTGTGGTTCCGGGAAGGACGCTCGGTCGTGGGCGACGACGCCAGTCGCGAGGCGATGGGCCAGTTCGGCCGCATCACGAAGAAATCCGAACTGCCCGGAAAGCGCGAACTCGCCGGCTACGTGAAGCAGGCGATGGCACGGATCGAAACTGCCGCGATTGAACCCGCGACGAAGAAACCGGCCGCAAAGGCGGCGCTGCCCGTGCCGGACGACCTGGCCGCCGCGCTGCGCCGCAACGCGAAGGCGCGCGCGACGTTCGACGGCTTCGCGCCGGGGTATCGGCGCGATTACATCGAATGGATCGTCGGGGCCAAGCGCGAAGACACCCGGCAGCGCCGCGTCGTGCAGGCGGTGGAGTGGCTCGCGGAAGGCA
This sequence comes from Lysobacter arvi, assembly GCA_031216755.1. GTDB lineage: Bacteria > Pseudomonadota > Gammaproteobacteria > Xanthomonadales > Xanthomonadaceae > Lysobacter_J > Lysobacter_J arvi. Next base: position 379,960 of record JARUHG010000001.1, read on the forward strand.
AGACGCGGAACTGGAAGTACGTGAAGTAGACGGGGGCGTGTGGCCTTTCGCGTTCACTGCGACCGCAACGGCTCCACGACCGCGGCCCATGCCAGCGCGGCGTCGTGTTCCTCCGGCTCGAATGCGCGGATTTCGGTGTGCGGGAAGAAGCGTCCGGAGAACTCGGAGATCTCCGCCAGCCAGCGCTTGTCGGTGACGATCGCGCCGCGCGCGAAGCGGCCGTACTCCCCGAATTTGGTCACGAAGTATCGCAGGTCCTTCGCCAGCGCCTCGGGTGTGAGGCCGGTGAAACCGGTCATGTCGCAGTACACGCCGATGCGTTCGTGCAGGCGCAGGCGGCCTTCGATGTCGGCGATGCAGCGGTCGTAGTCGGCGCCCTCCAGCGTTCCGCTGAACCGGTAGGCGCCCACGTGCGAGGGCGAGGGCAGGATGTCGATCATGGCGTCGTCCGTGCGGAACCCGGCGACAGCGTGCGTCGGGTCAGGTTCAAGGCGCGTCAAGACGCGCGGTGCGCATCACTTCGCAAGGAACGCCCCGCAGCCGGTGTAGGTCTTGCCTCCGGCCTGCAACCGCGCGGTGACGTCGAACGTCGTGCCCGCGTCGTCCTGGCAGGGTTTGCGCTCGACGATGACCTCCACCGCGGTTCCGTTCGCGCTCGTGCCGGTCCAGCCGTCGCCCTGCGCGCGCGGCTGCATCCCGGCGATGTCGAGCGTGCGCGAACCGAAATCGAGTTGCGCGTGCAGGGAAGGCGCCTCGCCGGGGCCGATTTCGACCAGCCATCCCGGCTCGTTGCCGACCGCGCGGAACGCCACACCGCGCGAGCGCGCGTCGTCCCACGGCGAGGCGCTGTTCGTGCGCGTGCATTCGTGCTTCTCGCCGTCGAGCGTCAACGTGCCGCTGTCGCCCTTCGTCCAGAACTCGTTGCCGGTATCGTCGGCGTAGCGCGCGCCGGAACCGGACATCGCCAGCGGCAGCGTGCGGCTGCGACCGCCGTAGGACAGCGTCACGCGGTTGGCGACGGTGTCGAAGGCCGCGCCGACGCGCAGGTCGCCGCACTGCCAGTTCGTCGGTGCCGGTGCCGCGGCGGCCTTCGGCGCGCCGGCCTGCACCATCGCGATCTCCACCGGCACGTTCGCCGCAGGGTCCACCGGCACGCGCGTATCGCTGACGAACATCGGCGTGCCGTCGGGACCGGCGAGCGTCGCGTGCACGCCGTAGCGGCCGTTCGCGCGCAGCTTCGCCGGGTCGAAGGGCAGGGTGAAGGCGATCGGCGGACCGGCGACGTCCTTCACCGTCGCATCGGCGATGACGGCGTCGGGCGTGTCCGCCAGCAGGGTGTCCAGCAACTGCACGCGCAGCGTCGAACCCGGCGGCGGCAGGATCCGCTCGCGGTACGTGGCCGTTCCGGTGACCGCGTGCGCGCCCTGGGTGACGGGCTGCGCGGGCCGCGTGGTGGTGTTTCCCTGCGGCTGGCATGCCGCGACGATGGCCGCGACGGCCACCGACAGGAGGACCGGCGCGATGCCGGCGAGGCGAGTCCGGAACACGGTCATGGCAGGTCCTCCGTCAGGTGGCGGGAGCGTAGCGGCGCGTTTGTCGGGGCCGCGTCAGCGCGGCGCGCGGTCGACGCGCACCACCGGGTATCGGCGGTACTGGTCGTCCCAGGACGAATGCCGGCGCGCGAAGAACTCCAGCCGCTGCTGCGGACTGTCGGCGAACGCCTTGTTCTCCAGGCGCTGCTCGAAGGCCGCCTTCACCGCCGGGTCCTTCAGCATCTCGCGCGCTACCTCCTCGGCGACGTAGTCCTCCATGTACTCCTTGCGCTCGAAGTAGTTGTTGAACTCACCCCAGGCGACCAGCGCGTCCGGCGCCTGCGGTTCCAGCAGCGCCATCGCCAGGCGCGCCTTCGGCTGCTCGATCGGCACGAACAGCGCGCCGGCGCCGATGTCCTGGGTTTCGGCCTTCCACGCGCCTTCCAGCGTCGTGCGCTGGTGGCCTTCGACCGAGTTGGCCGACAACGCCGCGGCATCGGCGCGGAACGCCTGCACCGCGGTCTTCGGCATCGGCGCACCGAGGCGGCGGTAGCTCACGCCGTGCTGGTCGAGCTTCGCGCCGACCCACGCCGCGTGCGCGGCCGGCACGACGTAGCCGCCCTTCGGCGCGACGACGACGTGCGCCGGCACCAGCTCGTCGCGCATCGGTACGCGCCAGACCTGCGGCTTGCTCTCGTCGTAACGCGTCATCAGCGCGCCGGAGACTTCAGACGGCGTGCGCGTGTACTCGTACCCGCGGAACTCGATGGTGCGAACCTGGTCGGTCGCCTTGTAGTCCAGCGCCACCGGCGTGCCGCCCAGTTGCTGCGCGCGTGCATCCGCGGCCAGCGCCTGCTTCCGCCATTGCGCGCCGTTGTTCGCGATCCGCTCCAGCAGCGACACGATGGTGTCGTGCGTGACCTTCACCCGATGCGGGTAATCGCGCCAGGAATGCGTCTCCACCAGCATCGCCAGGCGATTGCGCAGCGGGAAATACCCGTGCGAGAAGCGCGGCGTCGCGACGCCGTCCTCGAAGCCGGACGAGGGATCGTCGTTCAACACGAACGATGGATAGAACGGCAGCGGCAGCGAACCGCGTCGGGCAAGATCGGCGATCACGCCATCGCGCAGCGCCGTACCGGCCTTGCGCAACGCCTCGTCGCCGCTGTGCACGGGTTCGACCTGGATGGAGACGTCGTGTTCGAACTTCGCGCCGTCGGTGACGTGCAGGTCGACGTAGGCCAGCGGGTCCCATGCGTTCACCAGGCGCAGCATGGCCTGCATTTCGGGCGTGTCGGCCTTCACGTAATCGCGGTTGAGGTTGTAGTTCTGCGCGGTGGTGCGCCAGCCCATTTCCTCCGGCCCGCGCTGGTTCGGGCGGTTCCATGCCGCGAAACGCTCGTGGCCGTCGACGTTGAAGACCGGCACGAACAGCAGCACCTGCCTGTCCAGCGCGCCGGCGGCGACCTGGCCTTCGAGCGCCTGCCGCAGCGCGAGGAAGCCCGCGTCCTTGCCGTCGATCTCGCCAGCGTGGATGCCGCCCTGGATCAGCATCACCGGCAGGCCCTTCGCCTTTGCCTCCTGTGGCGAGAACGCGCCGGCCTTCGACGCGACCAGCACCTTCATCGGCCGGCCTTCCGGCGTGGTGCCGAAATCCTGGCAGCGCACGGCCTGCGGATAGCGCGCGGCGAAGGCCTCGCACAGCGCGATCACCTCGTCGTAGCGGCCGGTCCTGGTGAAGCCGCTGCGCTCGGACACGGTGGTCAGGGCGGCCGCGGACGGCGCGGCGACGGCGGGCAGGGCGGCGAAAAGCGCGGCGAGAAGCGCGATGGAAATCGGCGTGCGGGTCATCGTTGGGGCGTTCCGGGCGGAAAGTCCCGCATGGTAACGGAGCCCCCCGGAGCGTCCGCCCTGTCGTGAGTCACGTTGCTGCCACGGGTTGTCAGCAGCCGGAGCAAGGCGGACCGGCGGTCGCGTGCGACGCCGGGATCGCCGTCATCGCACCGCGTCGTTCTCCAGGGTGCCGTCGCCTTGGGTGTCCTTGAGTCGGCCGCCGCGCGGGTCGGCCTCGACCGAGAAGTGCGCGGCAGCGGTTTCGAAGTTCGCCGCGACATACTGGCGGTCGGCCGACAGCGTGACGCTGAACGGCCACGAATCGATGCCGTCGTCTTCCCGCAGCCGGCCGGTGAGGCGGCGTGTGCCGCCGACTGTCGATTCCTCCTGCACGCTCGCCGTGTAGGGCGTTGCAGCGAAGGGCAGGTGGACGCGCATGACGTCGCCGGGCCGCAGTGTCCGCGTGGCCTCGAAATCCCATCGGACGGCGAAGCTGCCGTCCGGTTGTGGCTGCCCGGCGGCGTAGTCGAACGCGAGCGGAAGCTCCGCGCCATGAGGTGCACCAAGGCTGGTGCGGCTGCCTGGCGCCGTCCGCGCGGCGTGCGGCCCGGCGCGATCGGCGGTCTCGCTCACCACCGGGCCGGTCTCGGCGAGGCGATCGAAACGATGCACGCGATTTTCGCCCGCGCGGTGCAGGGCGTACCACCCTGCACCGGCGAGAAGCGCGGCCACGAAGAAGACGAGCGGCTTGTTCATGGCGCTGGCACAGCTCAGCGGAACGCCGCGACGGCTGCGGAACGTGCATTCATCGTGGCGACTTCATTCCACCCGCCGGAGGGCGTCAGCGGCAGCCCATCCTCGGCGAGCAGGTAAGGTGCGGCGAAGAAGGGCATCTGGTTTCCGGCCATGATCGTGCCGGGGTACACGTGTCCCGCGGAATGGTCCAGGCCCATGTTATGGCCCAGTTCGTGCCGCATCACGGTGGTGCCGCAGCCGATGGCTCCGGAGGCAATCATGCTGTACGCGTCGGCGCTCAGCCAGGCCAGCCCACAGCCGTTCTCGGTGCCTTCGTAGTACAGGCCATCGGCGTGCGACTGGTTTCGCCAGCCCTGCACCGTCGGGTCCGCACGCAATTCGCTCAGCGGGTGGCCGAGATCGGTCCAAGTGGAGCGGGCCGGAACCTGGCGCAGGCCGACGGAGCGGAAGCGGAAGTTCGCGCGCGAGTTTTCCAGGGCATCGTTGGTGAGGCCGAGTCCTTCGATCAAGCGGGCGCGCATTGCGTTGTCGCCCAACTTTGCCGAAGCCTTGTCGCTGTAGAGCATCAGAAGGTCGATCGTTCGCGTTTCCTTCTGCCAGCGATTATCGGCGTCAGCGGCAAACGAAACGATCTCGCCCGTGGTCACGGGCACGGTCAGTCCGTCCGCGACGACTGCGAAGCCATAGGTCGCGCTGGTGCGTACCACCACACGGTCGCCGGGCCGGTGGGCCGACGGCAGGGTCAGGGTCGCGACGTAGTTCCCGTCCGAAAAGTCGACCGTCGTGCGCGGATGCGTGATGGCGGGCAGCACGCCGTTCGAGGCGGTCAGTTCGCCGGCGCGATACGTCGAGCTCGGATGGGCCGTCATTTCCCAGCGACCGATCGAGGCGAGGTAGGTGAACTGATACTCGTCGCCTCTCGACAGCCGCATCGTGCCGGGGAAGTTCACGTTGGCATTGTCGATGCGCGAGGGCCACGTCGCCTGGGAACGGACCGTGATGCGGTCGCGATCGCCTGCAAGGGCGGGCAGTCGGATCGTGTCGGTCCAATTGCCGTCCCAGAACTCGATCAGGGTGCGCGGCGTGGTGGGACTGGGTACCCCGGAGACGATCTGCTTGTCGATCAGCCGTCGCACCGGTGCGCTCGCGAGCGCCCAGGCCGATTGCGCCTGGCGGTAGACGAAGGTGTAGCTGTCGCCGGTGCGGATGGCCGTGGTATTCGCGAACAACTGGTGCGTAGGCGCGATCTGCGCGCCATAGGTTGCGGTGGAACGCACGACCAGCACGGTGCCGTCGTCGGCGGCGCCAGGCAGCGTGACCGTCGGCACCCAGTTGCCGTCCGCCATCGAGTAGTAGGCGATCCGGCGCGGATTGTCGGGAATCGCCGCGCCTTGCCCGAGGGGGGTGAAGTGGCTGACCCCGTCGCCGGACATCGTCCAGCGGCCGGTGCTCGCCGAGAACTGCAACGTGTAGCTGACGTTGCGGGCGAGCGCAAGCTTGCCTACGGCCAGGTCGGTGCGCGAGGCATCGAGGTCGACGCCGTAGCTCGCCTGCGTGCGCAGGACGACCACGGACCTGTCGCGCGGATTGGAGGGCAGAAAAACGGTGGGCGCGTAGTTGCCGTCGTAGAGCGTGAAGGCGATGCGATCGTAACCATTGGGCAGGGCACCTCCGCCGATCTGGTTCGGCGTGAGGCTGGCGTCCTGCGCATGCGCGGAGAAGGCGACCGCGCACATCAGTGCGAGCACGGCGGTCAGAGCGTTTTTCATGGGTAATCCAGTGAGTGGCGAAAGAGACTCGCGACGGTGCGCGGGGGTGCTTCCCCGCACGACGTGCTGGCGCATCCGCAACCGGAGCGATCGTCGCCGCTACGCATCCCGATCGCGAGTGGGCGGCATCATAGGCGGGGCGAACGCCGAGGCCTTGCCGGCGTTTGTGGCGAACGATTGGGTGAGCATGGCGTACATGTGTGCACCGCATGGCGGGCGGGAGTGTCCGCCAACCGCCAGCTACGCCAGCGTGCCCACCGCACATCGAATTCCCGCCAACGCACACGCACGGCGCTTCTTCCTGCGACCGGTTGGTGCACCTTCAGGCGAAATTCGCGGCCAGCCGGTTGTGCACGTGCGTCGCCGCGATGGCCGCGTGACCGGTCGCCACGGAAATCTGGTTGAGCGCGCTGACCACGTCGCCGATGGCGTACAGGCCTTCGACCGAGGTCATCTGGTGCGCATCGACGATGAGCGCGCCTTCCGCGTCGCAGTCCGCGCCCGCGCCGACAGCGAGCGACGAGCGCGAGATCAGGCCCAGCATCGGGTACAGCACGTCGAACGCGCGCGGCGCGCCGTCGAGGTCGAAGACGCAGCGTTGCCCATCGAAGGCCAGCGAGCGCGGCACGGAGGTCAGTTCGATGCCGTCGCGCGCCAGCTGCTTCCGTACGTCGTCGTCGATGTCCGGGGACGACGGCACAAGTGTCACCTTCGCCGAATAGGTGCGCAGGAAGCGCGCGTGCGAGGCCGTCTTGTCGGCCGGACCGTACACGGCGATGGTCGTGTCGATCGCCTCGAACGCGTCGCAGATCGGGCACATGCGCACCGCGCCGCATTCGATCGCCTGCGCCATGCCGTCGAGCGTCGGCGTCACGTCCTCGCAGCCGGTGGCGAGGATGACGTGACGCGCGCGCAGCTCGTCGTCGCCGTGACGGATGCGGAAGCCGTCGGCTTCGCGGTGCAGCGCCGTCACTTCGTCGGGCACGGTGTCCACGCCGAACCTGAGCGCCTGCTCGCGCATGCGCTGGAGCAGTTCCTCGCCGCCGACGCCGTGCGGGAAGCCCGGGCAGTTGCGGCTCTTCGGGATCCAGCCCGCGCGCGTGCAGCCGGTGTCGAACACGCGCACGCTGCGCCGATACCGCGCCAGGTACGTCGCCGCCGTCAGTCCGCCGGGCCCGCCGCCGACGACGATGCAGTCGAACACGTCCGTCATGCTTTTCTCCGCGTCGCCGTCGCGCGACCGGGCACGCGCTCGAGCATCGCCTTCAGGCGCAGCGCATCGGTGACCGCATGCCCGTGCGCGGTGTTGTCGAAGATCGCCCAGCGCGTGCCGCGCAGCGGACGCATCGCGTCGGCGAGCGTGCGCAGTGCCTCGTCGTCGTAAGCGCTGTAGTACACGCGCGGCGCGCCGTGCCAGCGCCAGTAGCGCACGCGCGCGTCGCCGCCGGGCCGCGACGATGCGCCGTCGGGCACCGGCGGATCCGCCGCCACGCGTGCGACGCCGTGCCGTTGCCACAGCGCGTCGGCCGCCGGCGCGAACCACGACGCATGCCGCGCCTCGCAGGCGATGCCGACGTCGAAGCGCCGGCGCAGCATCGCGAAGAACGTCGCCGCCGTGCGCGCCTCGAAGGGCAGGCTCGGCGGCAACTGCACGAGCAGCATCGCCAGCTTGCGGCCGAGTCCGTCCACTTCGCCGGCGAAACGGTCGAGTTCGCGCGCGACGCCGCGCAGCCGTGCGTCGTGGGTGATCGTGCGCGGCAGCTTCACGCTGAAGCGGAAGCCCGCCGGCACGCTCGCCGCCCATCGCACGTAGGTGTCGCGCCGGTGCGGGCGATGGAAGGAGGAGTTGATCTCCGTCGCATTGAAGCGCGTGGCGTAGCGCGCAAGCATCGAATCACCCGCGCCGAACGACGGACGGGTGGCCGACGGGAGCGACCAGCCGGCGCAGCCGATGTAGAGCCCTGCCATGGAGTTCCGCCGCGATGCACATGCCCGCATCGCACCACCGTGGGCGTCGAGGGCGTGTTAGGGCCTGTCAGGGCGCGCGGCGCCGCGCGCGTGGCCGGCGTCGATGCTCCAGGTCGTCCAGGGCGCGCCGCAGCCGCGCGGTCGCATCGTTGTCGCGAGGCGGCGGCGAAAGCCCGTCCAGCAGCGAGCGTCCTTCATCGCCGACCACGTCCATGCGCAGCGCCAGGCCGTGCGCGCGCAGCACCGGTGCGAGCTCGTCCGCGCGGCGGTGCAGGTCGTCCAGCGTGTTGCGGTAGGCGATTTCGCAGATCCGCCGGCGTGCCGCGAAGCTGAAGGCGTTGGTGAAGAACAGCTCGGCGTCGCCGGCGTTGGGCTCGAAGATGAGCTGGTCGATGTGCGGGTACTGCTGCGCGTAGCGCGCCACCCCGACCTGCATGCGCGACTGCAGCAGCGTGCGGAAGGTCTGCGACAGCACCGCCGGCAGGCCACCGGCGGCGAGACTGCGCTCGTGGCTCACCGGTCGGCCGCTGTCGTCCTGGGTGAAGGGCACCAGCGGATTGAGGCCGATCATCAGGTCCACGTCGCGCTCGAGCAGCACCGACGCATGCATCGTCCGCCGCAGCGCGCCGTCGACGAAATGCCGGCCGCCGATTTCCACCGGCGGGTACAGGCCGGGCAGGGCGGCGCTGGCCTGCACGGCGGCGGAGATCGGCACGCCGTCCCAGCCGGCGGTGCCGAACTTGACCGCTTCGCCGCTGTCCAGGTCGACCGCGACCACGCACAGGTCCGCGTCCAGGTCGCGGAAATCGTTGCTGCGTCCGCGCCGCGAGAAGACGTCCTGCAGGAAGCGCTCGACCTGGCCGTTGTCGAACAGGCCGGTCGGCACGAGCGCGCCGAAATGCATCAGCAGGTCGGACCAGCGTGCTTCGTTGCGCGAGAACAGCAGTTCCTGCCACCAGGTCGCGGCCAGCCTGGGCAGGCGCGCGGCGCGGCGCAGGTATTCGAGGATCGCCGGGCGCAGGAAGGTTTCCGGACGGAACTGCACGTCCGCGCTGTCGCCGGTGATGAAGATGCGGCACATCTCGGCGGTGTCGATGCGGTTGGCCAGGCCCGCGGCGAGGAACGCGCCGCTGCTGACGCCCACGTAGCCGTCCAGTCGCGTGAGGTCCAGGCCGTCGATGGCCTCGTCCAGCGCGCGCAGGGCGCCCAGTTCGTACATTCCGCCGATGGGCCCGCCGCCGGCGATCGCCAGGCCGATGCGCGGCGATCGATCCGTGGCGCGCGTGCGTCGCCGGGCGGAGTGGAGTGACAGCATGCGGGCACGGGCGGCGAGGTTGGGCCGAGTGTAGCCGTCCCGTGGCGGGCCGCACCGTGACGGGTTGCGGGCCGCGCGGCGCCCGCCGATGATCGGTCGGGATGCCGCCGCGCCCGCGCCACGTCCGCCATGCTCCACGCGATCGCCCACGACGCGACGGACGGCTGAGGCACCGCCTGGACCGCCTGCTGCGCGAGCACCAGGCGCTGCACGATCCGGCCGTCGAGCCGCGCAACCGACTGCCATGGCTGCCGGAACTGCGCCGCTGGCAGGCGCGCCGGCTGGAGGCGAGCTTCGACCGCTTCCTGCGCGATCCCCGGCGCCGGCCGGCCGCGCAGTTCTTCCTGAGCGACGTCTACAACGAGCACGACTTCGCCCGGCGCGACGCCGACATCGCGCGCGTGTTGCCGATGATGCAGCGGCTGCTTCCCGAACACCTGCTGGCGACGGTGGCCGACGCCATCGAGCTGGGCCTGCTCACCCACGCGCTGGATTTGCGCATGGCGCAGGTGCTGCAGCGCCTCGGCGGGCCGCGCCGGCAGCTCGACGCGGCGTTGTATGCGCGCGCTTACCGCGCGGCGGGCCTGCCGCGACTGCGCGGTTACCAGATCGACCTCATCGCGCGCGTCGGCCTCGGGCTCGGACAGGCGTTGCGGCTGCCGGGCGTGTCGATGCTGCTGCGCCTGTCGCGTGCGCCGGCGCGTGCGGCCGGATTGTGGGAACTGCAGGGATTCCTGGAGCGCGGCTTCGAGGCGTTCGCGCATCTCGGCGATGCGGGCCAGTTCATCGGCGAGATCGAGCGGGACGAACGCGGGATCTCGCGCCGGCTGTTCGCGGGCGATCCGGATCCGTTCGACGGGGCGATGGCCTAGTGCGCGGTGAGCGTCAGGTGAAGCGTTCGTCGAGCACGCGGCGGATTTCGGCCTCGATCGGCCCCTTCATCGCGCTCAGCAGGAAGCCGAGCTTGGCCGTCACGTGCAGCTCGCTCGGGGCCAGGGCGATGTGGCCGTCCACGCCGCTGCGGCTGAAGTTGAGCGTATCGCCGCTCCAGCCGGTGATCATGCCGAAGCGGTCGGCGAGTTTGTCGGCCACGTCCTGCACGGCCTGGCGCGCCTGTTCCGGCGGCAGCGAATGCGCGTGGCGGATATCGATGTTCGACATGAGGGCCCTCCCGAAGTGGCCGGTATTGTGCGCGCCGCGCATCGTGCATCCAAGTGCGCGGCACTCTCCCGGCGGACGGGCCTTCTGCTAGATTGCGCGGACGTGACTGCCCTCCGCCTGCGCTTCCAGAACCGCGAACATGCCGACCTGCCCCTCGAGTCGGGCGTGCATGCCATTGGCTACGATCCCTCCGGCGCGTTGGCGCAGGTGTCGCCCGATGCGGCCGTCGCGCAGGTCTGCGTCGACCGCCGCGGCGTCTGGCTGCAGGTGCGCGAAGGCGCGCCGGGACTTCACGTCAACGGACGTCCGGTGAAGCGTGTGGCGATGCTGCGCGTGGGCGATGCGATCTTCATCGACGGCGCCGAACTCGTGCTCCTGGGCGGCGAGCCGCTGCCGGCGCCGGCCGATTACGGCTTCAGCGGGGGCACCGATACGCGCATGCTGCTGCGGGGCATTGGCGGTCCGCACCACGGCCGCAGCTTCACGCTCGATACGCCGCGGGTCGTGGGTCGCGCGGGCGAGTGCGACATCCGCGTCAACGACCCCAGTTTCGCCGAACGCCACGCGCGCCTGGAGGCGCACGCCGATGGCGTGATCCTGCGCGACATGGGCTCGGTCGAAGGCAGCCTGGTGAACGGACGGCCGGTGCGCCATGCACTGTTGCAGGCGGGCGACCAGGTGGTGTTCGGCAGCCAGCATCGCTTCGTGGTCGAAGCGCCGATGCAGCGCACGGTGGCACCCGATGCGCCCGCGCCGAAGCCGCGCGTGCCAGTGGTCGAGGACACCCGCGCGGCGGCGCCGATCGCGCGTTCGGCGCGGCGCATCCCGTGGCTGCTGCTGGCGGCGATCCTGCTGTCGGCGGCGCTCAGCCTGCTGCTGCTCTACGGCGCGCGCTGAAGCCTGGTCGCGCGCAGGCGCCGCTTCTTCAGCGCGTCCCACGCGCGCCAGCCGAGCAGGATCGCGAGGATTCCGGCGTACAGCGCCGGCTCGCGGATGTCGGACTTCACCAGCCACCAGAAGTGCAGCACGGCCAACACGGCGATGAGGTAGACCAGCTTGTGCAGGCGGGCCCAGTTGCGGCCCAGCCAGCGGATCGCGGCCTGCGTGGACGTCAATGCCAGCGGAACCAGCAGCAGCCATGCGGCGAAGCCGACCGTGATGTACGGCCGCTTGGCGATTTCCTCGAAGATCTGCGTCCAGTAGCCGCGCAGGTCCAGCACCAGGTACGCGGTGAAGTGCAGCGTCGCGTAGGCGAAGGCGTACAGCCCCAGCATGCGCCGGAAGCGCATCAGCACCGGTTGCCCGGTGATCTGGCGCAGCGGCGTGATCGCCAGCGTCAGCATCAGGAAGCGCAGCGCCCACAGGCCGAGCCGATGTTCGATCTCCGCGACCGGATCGGCGCCCAGGCCGCCGCTTCCGGTCAGGAATTCCGCACGGATCTGCCAGGCGAGGATGGCCGCCGGCGTCAGCGCCAGCGCGTGGACGAGGGTTTTGGCGGCGATCAGGGCGCGGGAGGAGAGAGGCATCAGGCCATCAGTAAGGTGGTGGTGGGGCCGTTGGAGGCGCGAGGCCCGACCGGAACGCGCGGGGAACGGCGCACGTCAGAACCACTTCTTCAGGTCGAGCCCGCGGTACAGGCCGGCCACCTGATCCGCATACCCGTTGAACATCCGCGTGGGAATGCGCTCGGCGAACAGCTTGCTCGCGGTGCCCGCGATGCGGCGTTCGGTCTTCTGGCTCCAGCGCGGATGATCGACGTTCGGATTGACGTTGGAAAAGAAACCGTACTCGCTCGGCTGCGCCTGGTGCCAGGCGGTCTCGGGCATGGTCTCGACGAAGTCGATCGCGACGATCGACTTGATGCTCTTGAAGCCGTACTTCCACGGCACGACCAGGCGCAGCGGCGCGCCGTTCTGCTGCAACAGCGGCTTGCCGTACAGGCCGGTCGCCAGCAGCGTCAGCGGGTGCATCGCCTCGTCGATGCGCAGGCCCTCGCGGTACGGCCAGTCGAGTGACGGCCAGGCCACGCCCGGCGTCTGCTTCGGATCGGCGATCGTGGTGAACGCGACGTATTTGGCCTGCGAGGTGGGTTCGAAACGCTTGAGCACGTTGGCCAGCGGAACGCCCAGCCAGGGGATCACCATCGACCAGCCTTCCACGCAGCGCAGGCGGTACACGCGCTCCTCGGGCTTGAAGCCCTTCAGCAGGTCCTCCATCGACACCTTGCCGGGTTTGGCGCAATGCCCGCCAACGGCGACGGTCCACGGGCTCGTGCGCAGCGTGCGCTTCGCCTTCGACGGGTCCGCCTTGCCGGTGCCGAACTCGTAGAAGTTGTTGTACGTGGTGATGTCCTCGTACCGCGTCAGCGTCTCGTCGGTGCGGAAGCCCGACCGCGCCTGTTCCGGCGTGATCGACACCTTGGGCGGTGCGGGCGGCTCGGCTTGTCCGCAGCCGGACAGCGCCATCGCGGGCGCGACCGACAGCGCGGCGAGCAGCCGGCGTCGTTCGCGATAGACCGATTCGTCCGTGATTTCGGCGGCGGGAATCTTCAGGGCGTCGCGCAGTGACATGTCGGATCCGGTTTTCGCGTTGGGGGAATCGCGGGGAGGGCGGTCGCGAACGCGGCGCCCGGTCCCACTATAGAGGGGCCAAAGGTGCAAAAAGTTGCCGTGGAAACCATGAATCCGCAGGCTGCTGCAGTGCGGCATACTGGGGCGCTCACGCGTTCCCGCCTTTCCTTCGCTTTCCTGACCGGAGATTGCATGTCCCGCGCCTTCAACTTCGCCGCCGGCCCCGCGACCCTTCCCGAGGCCGTGCTGCGCCAGGCGCAGGAGGAAATGCTGGAGTGGAACGGCGTGGGCGCCTCGATCGTCGAGATCAGCCACCGTGGCGCGGAATTCATGGAAGTGGCGCGCCAGGCCGAAGCCGACCTGCGCACGCTGATGTCGATTCCCGACGACTACGCGGTGCTGTTCCTGGCCGGCGGCGCGACGCTGCAGCAGGCGCTGATCCCGCTCAATTTCGCCGCTCCCGGACAGGCCGCCGACTACATCGTGACGGGCCACTGGGGCAAGACGGCGATCAGGCAGGCGCGCACCTACGTCGACGCGCGCGTCGCCGCGGACGGCGAGCCGGGCGGCTTCCACGATCTTCCGCCGCGAAGCGAATGGCGCCTCACGCCCGGCGCGGCCTACGTGCACTACACCGCGAACGAGACCATCCACGGCGTGGAGTTCCGTGAGGTTCCCGAAGTGGGCGACGCGCCGCTGATCGCCGATTTCAGTTCCTCGATCGCCGCCGAGCCGCTGGACGTCTCGCGTTTCGGCGTCATCTACGGCGGCGCGCAGAAAAACCTGGGGCCGGTCGGCGTGACGGTGGTGATCGTGCGGCGCGACCTGCTCGAACGCGCCGGCCAGCCGCGCGCGGACATCCTGAGTTATCGCTCGCACGCGGCGGGCGAATCGATGCTCAACACGCCGCCCACGTGGAACTGGTATCTCGCGGGCCTGGTGTTCAAGTGGATGCTGGCCGAAGGCGGCGTGGAGGAGTTCGCGCGGCGCAACGCACGCAAGTCGGCGCTGCTCTACGGGGCGATCGACCACTCCGGCGGTTTCTACCGCAACGACGTCGCGCCCGCCGCCCGTTCGCGCATGAACGTGCCGTTCTTCCTGCACGATCCGGCGCTGGACGCCGCGTTCCTGGGCGAATCCAAGGCCGCGGGCCTGCTCGCGCTCAAGGGCCACCGCGTCCTCGGCGGAATGCGCGCCTCGATCTACAACGCGATGCCCGAAGCCGGCGTGCAGGCGCTGGTGGACTTCATGCGCGATTTCCAGAACCGATACGGATGAAGCCCCGGTAGTCCGGAAGGCCGCAGGCCGCACCCGGGCGAATCGCCAGAACCCGGGTGCGTTTGGCTCGCCCGGGCGACAAAAAGCAGAGCACGGAACTTTCCCCATGAAGAAGACCGGCAAGGCCGCACCGAAGACGCAGGCCGCGACGAAGACCGCCAGGAAGCGCGCGCCCGCGAAGAGCGTGACGGAAGCGGTGCCGCCGAAAACCGATGCCGCGCCGCTCGATCTGGCCGCATTGCGCGAGCGCATCGACGGCATCGATCGCCATATCCAGGCGCTCATCGGCGAACGCGCGCAGTTCGCCAACCAGGTGGGCAAGGCGAAGGGCAAGCTCGCCGCCGCCGTGGACTACTACCGTCCCGAGCGCGAGGCGCAGGTGCTGCGCCGCGTGGTGGACCGCAACGACGGCCCGCTCAACGACGAAGTGCTGGTGCGGCTGTTCCGCGAGATCATGTCGGCGTGCCTGGCGCAGCAGGAGCCGCTGAAGATCGGCTACCTCGGGCCGGAAGGCACGCACTCGCAACAGGCGGTCTACAAGCATTTCGGCCACTCGATCCACGGCCTGCCGCTGGCGAGCATCGAGGAAGTGTTCCAGGAAGTGGAAGCCGGCCACGCCGACTTCGGCGTCGTGCCGGTGGAGAACTCCACGCAGGGCACGATCCAGTCCACGCTGGACATGTTCCTGACGTCGAAGCTGAAGATCTGCGGCGAGGTCGAGCTGCGCGTGCACCAGCACCTGCTGTCGCGCAACGATCAGATCGAAGGCATCGAACGCGTGTACTCGCATCCGCAGTCGTTCGCGCAGTGCAAGGCGTGGTTGCGCCAGTACCTGCCGAAGGCGGAGAAGATCCCGGTGTCGAGCAACGCCGAGGCCGCGCGTCGCGCGCGCGCCTCCGACGATGCCGCGGCGATCGCCGGCATCAGCGCGGCGAACGTGTACGGGCTGAAGTCCGTCGCGGGGCCGATCGAGGACCGCCCCGACAACACGACGCGTTTCCTCGTCATCGGCCGCGAGTTGTTCCCGCCGTCGGGCAACGACCGCACTTCGCTGCTGATCTTCATCAAGGACCAGCCCGGCGCGCTGTACCACGTGCTGGCGCCGTTCGCGAAGCACGGACTGAGCATGAACCGCATCGAGTCGCGCCCCGGCCACACCGGCCTGTGGCAGTACGCGTTCTTCATCGACATCGGCGGCCACGTCCACGAGGAGGCGATGCGTCGCGCGCTGGACGAACTGGCCGATTACGCGCAGGAAGTGAAGGTGCTGGGTTCCTACCCGGTCGCCATCGCATGAACGCCGTGCGCCAACCGGACACCGACGCCACGCCGTCCACGCGCGATGAAGCGTGGTTCGCCGCGCGCGCATCGCGCGGCGTTCAGGGGCTGAAAGCGTACGACCCGGGGCACGACCTCGTCGCGTTCCGGCGTCGTTTCGGCCAGTCCGTTCTCCTGGAACTGGGCTCCAACGAGAACCCGTACGGCCCGTCGCCCGACGCGCGCGCCGCGATCCTCGATCAGCTGCATTCGCTGCACCGCTATCCGGACCCGCTCGGTGCCGATCTCAAGCGCGCGCTCGCTGCGAAGCATGGCGCCGATGCGAAGCAGATCCTGCTCGGCAACGGTTCGCACGAGTTGCTGATGCAACTGGCGCAGGTGTTCGCCGGCGCCGAAGACGAAGTGGTGTTCTCGCGCTACGGTTTCGCCGTGTTCGCCCTGGCGACGCAGGCGGCGGGCGCGACGATGCGCATCGTGCCCGCGCTGGGCGAGGATCATCCGACGATGCCGCTCGGCCACGACCTGGAAGCCATCGGCGCGGCGATCACCGATCGCACCAAGCTGGTGTACCTCGCCAACCCGAACAATCCGACCGGAACGTGGTTCGGTCGCGCGGCCTTCCAAACGTTCATGGCGAAGGTGCCCGCGCACGCGATCGTCGTGGTGGACGAGGCCTACGCCGAACTGGCCGACGCGGGCGCGGACGTCGCCACCGCGCTGCCGCTGCTCGCGTCGCATTCCAACCTCGCGCTGACCCGAACCTTCAGCAAGGCGTATGGTCTGGCGGGATTGCGGGTGGGCTATCTCATCGGCGCCCCCGGACTGGTCGCGGTGATGGAGCGCCTGCGCGAGAGCTTCAACGTCAACGGTCCCGCGCTGGCCGCGTGCGAGGCGGCGCTGGGCGACGTGGCGCACCTGCAGTGGGCACGCGAACGGAACGCCGAACAACGCGCGGCATTGAGCGGCGCCTTCGAACGCCGCGGGCTGCGGGTGATGCCGTCGCAGACGAACTTCGTGCTGGTGCGCTTCGGGCCGGACACGGCGCGCATCGAGGCGGCGCTGACGCAGCGCGGCGTGGTGCTGCGTCCGATGGGCGGTTACGGGCTGCCGGAATACCTGCGCGTCACCGTCGGCACGGTCGACGAGAACCGCCGGCTGCTTGCGGCGGTGGACGACGTACTCGCCGAGGTGCGCGCATGAGCGACGCAAGCAGCGCGAAGCAGCACTGGATCGCACGCGCCGGGCAACCGCTGCGCGGCCGCATCCGCGTGCCGGGGGACAAGTCGGTCTCGCACCGCGCGGTGATGCTCGGCGCGCTGGCCGAAGGCACCACGCACGTGCGCGGCTTCCTCGAAGGCGAGGACACGCGTGCGACGGCGCGCGTGTTCGAGCAGCTGGGCGTGCGCATCGAAACCCCGAGCGCGAGCGAGCGCATCGTGCACGGTGTCGGCCTGCACGGCCTGCAGGCGAGCGCGGCGCCGCTGGACTGCGGCAACGCCGGCACCGGCATGCGCCTGCTCGCCGGCGTGCTCGCGGGGCAGAGTTTCGACAGCACGCTGGTCGGCGACGCTTCGTTGTCGAAGCGGCCGATGCGTCGCGTCATCGAGCCCCTGGCGTCGATGGGCGCGCGCATCGACGCGGAAGACGGCGGCCTGCCGCCGCTGCGCATCCGCGGCGGGCAGCGGTTGACCGGAATCGACTACACGCTGCCGGTGGCCAGTGCGCAGGTGAAATCGGCGCTGCTGCTCGCGGGCCTCTACGCCGACGGCGACACCGTGGTGCGCGAGCCGCACCCGACCCGCGACTACACCGAACGGATGCTCGCGGCGTTCGGCTGGCCGATCGAATTCTCGCCCGGCTACGCAAAGCTGTCCGGCGGCGGGCGCCTGCGCGCGACGGACGTCAACGTGCCGGCCGATTTCTCGTCGGCCGCGTTCTTCCTCGTCGCCGCGAGCATCGTGCCCGGTTCGGAGCTGCGCCTCGAAGCGGTCGGCATGAACCCGCGTCGCACCGGCCTGCTCACCGCGCTGCGCCGGATGGGCGCCGACATCCGCGAGGAAAACGCGACCGAGCAGGGCGGCGAGCCGGTCGCCGACCTGGTGGTGCGGCATGCGCCGCTGCATGGCATCGAGGTGGACGGCGAACTCGCGCCGGACATGATCGACGAGTTCCCCGCGCTCTTCGTCGCCGCGGCCTGCGCCGAAGGGGCCACCACCATCCGCGACGCGGCCGAACTGCGGGTCAAGGAGTCCGATCGCATCGCCACGATGGCGCAGGGCCTGCGCGCGCTGGGCATCGAGGTCGACGAACATCCCGACGGCGCGACGATCGTGCCCGGGACGTTGCAGGGGGGCAGGGTGGACAGCCACGGCGACCACCGCATCGCGATGAGCTTCGCCGTCGCCGCGCAGCGGTCGGCCGGCGACGTGCGCATCGACGACGTCGCCAACGTCGCCACTTCGTTTCCGGGGTTCGATTCGCTGGCCCGTGATAGCGGTATCTGGCTGGCCGGGGGCGCCTGACTTAGACTCACCGCCTGCCGTTTCCCCCAGCGTATTCCGCCGCCAAAGTGCATCGTTCCGCCTCCGACCCCGACGCACGCGACTCCTTCGGCGGTCGAGCCCCGGTCCTCGCAAGTCCCGAGGCGTTGGGCGTGTCGCGGACGCTGGCGTGGATCGCGCTGGCGGGCGTCGCGTTCCAGGCGTTCTTCGCGATCAACGACCTGGGCCGGCACATCCCGAACATGCATCCGGAGTACGGCACGTTCGTGGCGCTGGTCGCCATGGCGTTCGCCGGCGCCCGACCGTGGCGGGAACTGGCGGCGCACCCGGCGGTTCGCCTGCTCGGCGTGCTGGCCGTCGTCCTGATCCTCCACGCGGCCTACATCGCCTGGACGCTCCCCGACGTTCGCTGGTCGAACCAGCTCACCGTCGTGGCCAAACTGTTGCGGCTGGGGCTGCAGACCTGCGTCATCGGCTGGTGGATGTCGGTCCATCCGCCGGCCATCCCCAAGCTGCTCGGCGTGCTGATCCTCGGCCTGCTCGCGGCGGTGCTGTACCACATGCCCTGGAGCGAGATGCCGGCGATCTGGTCGGGCGAGATGCGCCCGCGATTCGGCATTTCCCAGAACCTGAGCGGCATGATCGCGGCGGTCGGCGGCTGGCTGACGCTTTGCCTGCTGATCGGCATCTGGCGCGACTACCCGCTCGGGACGCGGCGCACCGGCCTGCTGGCGCTCGCACTGCTGGCGTTCGCCGGCTGCTTCTGCGTGCTGCTGTTCTCGCAATCGCGCGGCGCGTGGCTGTCCTTCATGCTGGCCGTGCCGCTGGCGATCATCGGTTACGCCGTCACCCGCGGGCCGCGTCGTCGGCCCCTGCCGTGGCAGCCGATCCTGCTGGCGTTGCTGGTGTGCGTGATGCTGCTGATCGCGGCGCACCGCATCTTCGCGCTGCGCTTCGACGGTGCGGACCAGCTCATGCCGGCGTGGGTGGCGTCGTTGGTGGAACCGGACCCGGTGCGGGAGGCGCCGCCGCAGGCTGAGCCCCCGGCGCACGAAGCGCCTCGTCCCGCCGCCGAGGCGGTCGCGCCGGCGCGAACCGACCCCCTGGCCCTTCCGCCGGACATCGACGGCCTCGACACCGCCATCCCCGGCAACAAGGCCGTCGGCATCCGCATGCTGCTGTACCGGACGGGCGTGGACCGCTTCCTGGAACGGCCGTGGTTCGGATGGGGACTGGACACGGTTCCGGTCCTGATCCAGCGGGCGCAGCTGCCCACCGGCGGCGAGCAGTTCGTCCATCTGCACAACGCCTATCTGGACGCGCTGGTCGGCCTGGGCGTGATCGGCGCGGCGCTGCTGTTCGGTGTCTTCGCGATGCTCATGCGCGAACTCTGGCTGGCGTGGCGCACGGGGATCGTGTCGACGGCGAGCTTCTGGGGGCTGGCCGGCTGCGTCGGCATCGTGCTGATCGCCAACAACTTCGATTCGCTGCTGTGGCGCTTCGAATACGCGCGCGCACCACTCGGCCTGCTGTTCGGCTGCTGCATGGCCTATGGCTTGATTCGCGAACGGCGCGCCCGCGAGGGTTGAACGCGTCGTGGCGCGGCGCGCCTCAGCGCTGCGCCTGGAACTCGATCGGCACCATCACCGTTCCCGCGGTCGGCTGGCCGCCCTGCAGGGCGGGACGGAAGCGCCAACGTTTCACGGCGTCCACGGCCGCGCGGTCCAGATGGCGCGAGCCGCTGCTGTTGGCGACACCGACGTCGCTCGGCACGCCGTCCGGGCCGATCTGCGCCCGCACCAGCACCGTCCCGCTCTCGCCGCGACGCAACGACTGGCTCGGGTAGCGCGGCGCCGGTGTCCGGCCGGCGAGCGGCTCCGGTCGCGACGCCGGGCCCGCCGGTGCGGGGGCGGCCGGTGCCGGCAGCGTCGGCGGCGGCGCGGCGGGGCGTGTTTCGACCAGACGCGGACGTTCCTCCTCTTCGCCCGGCATTTCGGCCGACGGGGCGCCCATGCCGCTGGCATTGTCGCGGGCGGCGGGAAGCGGCGCCGGCAACGGCGAGTATCGCGGCGCGTCGGCGCTCGGTGGCGTGCCGACGCGGAACAGCGCGTCGTCCTTGCGGCCCGTCGACAGCACGAACGCGAACAGCACCAGGCCTGCGACGAAGGCGAGCAACACCCACAGGAACGATCGTCCCGCAGGCACCCAGCGGCCCAGGTCGAAGGCGGGACGATGCGGCGCGGGAGCGGAGGTCGACATGCGTGAACCGGTGGGAAACCTTCCCGGATTCTGCCCACACCCGACGTTCGGGGCGTGAACGTTTCGGCAATCCGTCGCCCTGAACCGCGGTTACACGCGATAATCGCGACCTCGATCACTCGTTCGCCCCACGCTCCCATGCTCGATCCCAACCTGCTGCGCCACAACCCCGCCGAACTGGCCGCGCGCCTGCGCGAGAGCCGCGGCTACGAACTCGACGCCGGCGCGCTGGAAGCGCTGGAGTCGGAGCGCAAGCAGATCCAGGTGCGCACGCAGGAGCTGCAGAACCTGCGCAACACGCGGTCCAAGGCCATCGGCCAGGCGAAGGCGAAGGGGGAGGACGTCGCCGCGCTGATGGCCGAAGTCGCCGGCTTCGGCGACGAACTCAAGGCCAGCGAAGCGCGGCTGGAGACGATCCGCGGCGAGATCGAGGCCATCGCGCTCACCATTCCGAACCTGCCGCACGAATCCGTGCCGCAGGGCCAGGACGAGAACGACAACGTCGAGCAGCATCGCTGGGGCACGCCGCGCACGTTCGAGTTCCCGGTGAAGGACCACGTCGAACTCGGTGCGCGCAACGGCTGGCTCGACGGCGACACCGCCGCCAAGCTCAGCGGCGCGCGTTTCACCGTGCTGCGCGGCCCCCTCGCGCGCCTGCATCGCGCGCTGGCGCAGTTCATGCTCGACCTGCACACCAACGAGCATGGCTACCAGGAAACCAGCGTCCCGCTGCTGGTCAACGCCGACAGCATGCGCGGAACCGGCCAGTTGCCGAAGTTCGAGGACGACCTGTTCGCCACCGCGGTCGGCGATGGCGAAACCGCGCACAAGCGTTACCTGATCCCGACCTCGGAAGTGCCGCTGACCAACATCGTCCGCGACGAGATCGTCGAGGCCGACGCGATGCCGATCCGCATGACCGCGCATTCGATGTGCTTCCGCGCCGAGGCCGGCAGCCATGGCCGCGACACCCGCGGCATGATCCGGCAGCACCAGTTCGAGAAGGTCGAACTGGTCACCATCGCGCGGCCGGAGGACAGCTACGTCGAGCACGAGCGCATGACGCGCTGCGCCGAAGTGGTGCTGGAGAAGCTCGGCCTGCCGTACCGGCGCGTGCTGTTGTGCACGGGCGACATGGGGTTCGCGGCGACCAAGACGTTCGACTTGGAAGTCTGGCTGCCGTCGCAGAACATGTACCGCGAGATCTCGTCCTGCTCGAACTGCGAGAGCTTCCAGGCGCGCCGCATGCAGGCCCGCTGGCGCAACCCGGCCACCGGCAAGCCGGAACTGGTGCACACGCTCAACGGTTCGGGCACGGCCGTGGGCCGCGCGCTGATCGCCGTGATGGAGAACTACCAGAATGCCGACGGCTCGATCACCGTTCCGGACGTGCTGCGGCCGTACATGGGCGGCGTCGAACGGATCGCCTGACGATTCTTTTTCCCTTGTCCTCACGGGAGAAGGTGCACGCAGGGCCGATGAGGGGCAACGGAGTGACAGCGGTACGTTACCTGTGCAGTGAGGCCTGCTGGTCGTCCTGGCTCGATGCGCCGTTACCCTCACCCCAACCCCTCTCCCGAGGGGAGAGGGGCTAACTCTGGTGAGCCGTCTCAATCCGACCCACAAAAAAACGGGCCCGCACAGCGGGCCCGTTCGCGTTTGCCGGCTCAAGCGGGGAGGGGTTGGCCGGTGGCGCGCCTCCGAGGTGCCTGGATTCAGGCAGCCTTCGCAAGAGGCGAACGGATCGACGCGTGCGCGGCGGCCAGCGCATCGGCGCGATGCTGCGGCGAGTACGCCACGCCCTCGGCGCGGACGATCTCCAGGTCCGTGATGCCGATGAAGCCGAACACCTGGCGCAGGTAGGCCTCCTGGAAGTCCGCCGGGCTCGCGTCGCCGTACTGGCCGCCGCGACCGCTGACGATGATCACCTGCTTGCCGCCGGCCAGGCCTTCCGGACCCGCTTCGGTGTAGCGGAAGGTGCGCCCGGCGATCGCGACGCGGTCGATCCACGCCTTGAGCGTCGAGGGAATGCTGAAGTTGTAAAACGGCGCGCCGATCACCACTACATCGGCAGACAGGAATTGTTGCAGCGTCGCTTCATCCGCTTCGGCCTGGGCCGCGTCCGCCTTGGCCAGGGAACGGCCGGTCAGGTGGGGCAGGGGTTCGGCGTCGAGATCGCGATATTCGACCGTCAGGTCGCCGTGGGCGTCCTGCCAGCGGGCCACGACGGCCGCGGTCAGTTCGCGGGTAATCGACTGGGTGCCAAGGGCACTGGAATCCAGATGCAGGAGCTTCATGATGGGCCTCGAATGGAACGGTCGGCGGGGTTGCCGGGTCGGGGACCAATCTAGGTCGTTGCGGTAATGGGATAAATCTGGTCAACTATCACTAACTGTTCTGGAATTGGAATTATGGCCATGCAGGACCTGAACGACCTTTACTACTTCGCCATGGTCGTCGAGCACGGCGGCTTCGCCGCAGCCGAACGCGCGCTCGGCATCCCGAAGTCCCGCCTGAGCCGCCGGATCAGCCAGCTGGAGACCGACCTGGGCGTGCGCCTGCTGCAGCGTTCGACGCGCCGCTTCGCCGTCACCGACGTCGGCAACAGCGTGTACCGGCATGCGCAGTCGATGCTGGCCGAAGCGCAGGCCGCGCACGAGGTCGTCGATCGCCTCAGCGCCGAGCCGCGCGGCGTGATCCGCGTCAGCGTGCCGGTCGGCATGGCGCAGCAGCAGATGCCCAAGCTGCTGCCGGAATTCCTGGCGCGTTTCCCGCAGGTGCGCGTGCAACTGCTGGTGAGCAACCGTCGCGTCGACATCATCAACGAAGGCATCGACGTCGCCTTGCGCGTGCGCTCGAAGCTCGACGACGACGGTAGCCTGGTGATGCGCAGCTTCGGGCAGATCCAGGAATTGCTGGTCGCCAGTCCCGATTACCTCAAGCGCATGGGCCGCCCGAAGAACCCGGACGAACTGGCCGACCACGTCACCCTGAGCATGAGCGAGGACGACGCCCGCCAGCGCTGGGAACTGCACGGCCCCGACGGCGACGTGCGCCGCGTCGAACTCAAGCCGCGCGTGATGGGTTTCGATTTCCCGATGCTGATGCAGCTGGCGCAACAGGGCGTGGGCATCACGCTGCTGCCGGAGACCATCTGCGCCGAAGCCGTGCGCCGCGGCGAACTGGAAGTCGTGCTGCCCGACTGGCGCCTGCCGCAGGGCATCTTCCACGCGGTGTTCGCCTCGCGCCGCGGCCTGCTGCCGGCCGTGCGCGTCTTCATCGACTTCATCGCCGAGAAAGCCCCGGGTCTGGTCGAATCCGCGCGCCTGCAGTGCAGCGAGATCAAGGGCAAGCCGTGCCCGGAGGACATCGCGAAGCTTTCTCCGGCGACGGCCGCCGCGCCGGCGCCCCGCATCGTCACCGAGGCGTGAGAGAATGCGGCCCGCACCACGCGGGCCGCATCGTTCAGGGCCCCGTGAGCCCGGGGAACCGGGTCGCGATCGCCGTGCAACGCGGCACCGGTGCGAGGCGGATCACGCCACAACGGAGAGATGGCCGAGTGGTTTAAGGCAGCGGTCTTGAAAACCGCCGAAGGGTCAAACCTTCCGTGGGTTCGAATCCCACTCTCTCCGCCACTTCCATCCCTTCGAGTGCGCAGGTTTTTGCAGTCGCCTGCATGGAGCCTGCCGCTTGTGCCGTCGTTGTCGCCTGGTGCGGCCTCGCCTCGAAGAGCGTCGCGCTTTGCGCCATGGATGGGCGATGTCATGCACTCCGCGACGGCCCGATGCGGTAATCCGTCGGCGCGATTCCGAAACAGCGCTTGAACGCGCGGCTGAAGGCGGGTTCGGAATCGTAGCCGACGCGCTGCGCGATCTGCGAAACGCGCAGCCGGGTGGAGGTGAGCATGTCGGCGGCCAGTTGCATGCGCCAGCGGGCGAGATAACGCATCGGCGGTTCGCCGAGGGTTTCGACGAAACGCTGGGACAGTCCCGAGCGCGACTGGTTGAGCTGGTGCGCCAGTGTTTCCACGCTCCAGTCCCTGGCCGGTTGCGCATGCAGCAGCCCGAGTGCGCGCCTGACGACCGGGTCGTCCAGCGCTTTGGCCAAGCGGCCGGATTCGGGGCCGGCGGTGATCAGCCAGTGTCGCAACGACCAGACGAACAGCAGGTCGACCAGCCGCGACAGCATCACCGAACTGCCCAGCGAGGGGCGATCGGCTTCGAGGCGGATCGCGGCCAATGTCACCGATAGCCATTCCTTCGGGCTTTCGGGAAATCCGGCGGGCGGTTGTCCCGCACCGGGCACGTGCAGCAGCGCGGGAAGCGCGTCGGCCAGCAGCTTTCCACCGGCTCCCTCAAGGCGGAACTCGCAGGTCGTGACGCGTGGACGCACTGCATCGTCGGCTACGCATTCGATGCGGTGCCAGCCGCCGCGCGGCAGCACGACCAGATCGCCGGACGACACATGCAACCGGTGTCCTTCTGCATGCAGACGGCAGGCGGCGTCTTCGACAAAGTGGAAACACGCCGAGATTCCCGTGAAATCCTGCGGTTGCGCGAACCGGAACATACGCGTGGCGGTGCTTCCGCCACGTACGCGCGCGGATTCGAACAGATCAAGGAGCGCGTCGGCATCGTGGCGTTTCGGCATGGCGATCTGGTGTTTGGGGCAATCCGTCGTTGGCGGCTCGTCCTAAAGTGCCGCCACGTTCCCTCGATCCGGAGAATACCGACATGACCAAGCCTGCTGTGGTTCTCGTCCATGGCTTCTGGGGTGGCGCTACGCATTGGGCCAAGGTGATCCTCGAACTCAAGCGGCTGGGTTACGACGACCTGCATGCGGTGGAGAACCCACTGACGTCGCTGGCCGACGATGCCGAACGCACCCGCAAGATGGTGGCGCAGATCGACGGCCCGGTCGTGCTGGTCGGACATTCCTATGGCGGCGCCGTCATCAGCCAGGCGGGCAATCTGCCCAATGTCGCCGCGCTGGTTTACATCGCCGCCTTCGCGCCCGATGCGGGCGAAAGCCCGGGGGCCATCACGCAGCAGCATCCGCCGGCCGCAGTGGCCAGCATCGCGCCGGATAGCGACGGGTATCTGTGGATCAGGCGCGACGCCTTCCATGAAAGCTTCTGCGCGGATCTCGATTCGGTCGACGCGTTGATCATGGCCGTGACGCAGAAGGCGCCACTCGCAGGCACGTTCGGCGACAACGTCACCGATCCGGCGTGGAAGCACAAGCCGAGCTGGTACCAGATCTCCAGCCAGGACCGGATGATCGCGCCGGAGAACCAGCAACGGATGGCAGCGCGCATGAAGCCGAGCAGGACCATCACGTTGGACGCGAGCCACGCGTCGCTGGCATCGCGCGCTGCCGAAGTCGCCGCGTTGATCGACGAGGCGGCGAAGGCAACCACACGTTGATCGCAAGGCGGAACCAGATGGTCGGGCTCCGGCTTGGTGCTCGACCGTCTGCATCCGCGCCATCCGCTCGCGCCGTCATGACGTGCGCGACGGCGACGAGAGGGGAGCGGGGATCCGCAGGGGCAATCGGCGCTGGACGCTCAGCGCCTTCCGGCATCGAGGACGCTTCAGCACATGGAGCGCGATCGCCCGCGACCTGCGACGATCATGCCGTGACGTGAACAGGCATGCGCCCGGCACGGCGGTGCTATCCGCGCTACACTGCGGTTCCGCCAGCCTTCTGGCGTTCTCCGGCGCGACGCGCCTGTCCCCGCTACCGCACCGCAAGGCCTTCGTCGCCGACGATGGCCGGTCAACGCTTCACTTCACGGCGATTTCCCGCTCCAGGTGGCACAAGTGAAGCGCGCGTGCGCCTTCACCGCCGCTCCCTCAGCCTGACCTCCCGCGTTCCCCCAGGAGTCGCACCCCCGATGCCAGATCGACAACGAAGCGCCACGCAGCAGCCCACGCCCGAGCCGACGGCGGCGGACTGTGCGCGGTGCGACGCGGTCTGCTGCCGGCTGACGGTCGTCGTGCAACCCGAGGACCGCATACCGTCGCACCTGACCACCGAGCTGGTCGCCGGCCTGCGCGTCATGGCCAAGGATGAGGACGGCTGGTGCGTGGCGATGGACAGCGCCCGCATGAATTGCGGCATCTACGAAGGCCGCCCCGACGTGTGCCGCCGTTTCGCGATGGCGGGCCCGTACTGCAATGCGATCCGCAGCGAATACGCGCACGAAGGAGCGCGCGCGATCGAGCTCGTCCTTCAATGATCCATCACCCACCGGAGGCACACCCATGTCCACCTATCGTCCGCACGGGGCGAACGGCTACACCACGTCTCCCTTCGGCAAGCCATCGCCCGACAAGGCGGTGACCCACGAACGGATCGCCGCCGACATGGCCGCTTTCAGCAAGGCCGGCGGACAAGTGGAAATCCTCGGCGTGACGCCGCTTCGCCGGAAGCCCGAGAAATCCGTCGTGGCGTCCGGCCTAGCGTCCGCGAAGAAGCCTGCGTCCACCAAATAACACGCGCGCCACGAGCAACATCGCAGCGCTGCATGATTCCAACCCCGCACAGAGCGAGATAGTCACTTGCCCAAGCCCAACTACTCATTCGAAAAACGCCAGCGCGAGATCGCGAAGAAGAAGCAGCAGGACGAAAAGGCCGCGAAGAAGGCCGCCGCCCGCGAGGCCAACAAGCCCGCCGTGCCGAATGGCGGGCGCGATCCGCAGAGCGGACAAAACTAGCGCGGCGAACGTTTTCCGCTGACTCGAAGCGAGCGAGAGCGCACGGCGTCGCGACAGGCACGAGCTGCGCGACGAAGGCGTGTGCTCCAGTGGCACGCCGGACGGAGTCAGCAGCTCGCGCGGCACGCTCTCGTTGGAACGCGTCGCTGGCCGCGGACTAAATGCGCGCCGCTTCCACCCGAAAGTCCCGCCCGCGCCTGCCGATATCCCGGGCGAGGAGGCAGGAACATGACCGATACCTTTCCCAGCAGGCGCCAGTTGATCATGGGCGTCCTGGCGATCGCATCGTTGGCGGTGCTGGGCTCGATCGCGGTCGAGGCGCTTGCGGTGGACGAATGCCGTTCGGCCGTCTCGCACGCAACCACGCCGTACAAGCTGGAAAAGGCGTTGCGCAGCGCCACGTGCGAGGAAGCGCGCGGCGCGCGGGTGTCCGCGCCGTGGATGCGCGACTAGGCGTGCGCCATCACGTACGCACGCAGCGGATTGGCCGGATCCGACAGCAGTTTCATCGTGAGCAGCAGCGACATCGTCACCAGCAGCGGGCGGATCACCCGACCGCCCACGCGCATCGCCAGGTGCGCGCCGAGTTGCCCGCCGGCGATGCTCGACACCGCCATCAGCAGGCCGACCGTCCACAGCACGTGGCCGCCGATGACGAGCGTGAGCAGCGCGGCGATGTTGCTGGAGAGGTTGAGTAGCTTGGTGTGCGCGGTGGCCGACACGAGCCCCAGGCCGAACAGCGCCACCAGCGCCGTGGTCAGGAACGAGCCCGTGCCCGGGCCGAAGAAGCCGTCGTAGAAGCCGATGGCCGAGACGATCGCCAGCAGCGCGACCGGTCCGAGGCGACCCTGGCGGTCTTCCTCGCTGGCCTTCGGCGCGAGCAGGAAGTAGATCACCATCAGGATCAGCAGCATCGGAATCAGGCCCGACAGGAACGCCGGATTCAGGCGCTGCAGGGTCCAGGCGCCGAAGGCCGACCCGATGAACGCGCCGATCGCGGGTTTGAGGAAGCGGCGGAAATCGATGCGTCCCTTGCGTGCGAAGGCGACCACCGCGCTCGCCGTGCCGAAGCTGCTCTGCAGTTTGTTGGTTGCGATGGCGTTGACCGGCGGAATCCCGGCGGCCATGAGCGCGGGAATGGTGAGCAGTCCACCGCCGCCGGCGATGGCGTCGATGAGGCCGGCCACGAAGGCGACCGCCATGAGCAGGGCGATCGTGTCTGTGGCCAGTTCCATCGGACGTCCGCGCGCGGGGAGGGTCGCGCATTGTAAGGCTGGCATGCGCGATGGCGTGCGTCGCGGACTCATCGCGGGAGCGGCGCTTGTTTGCGGTCCTTCTCGCGAAGGCGGGTTCGCGCTGCATTTCGGCGAAGCCGAACATCCCTCTGCCTGGGATGGCCGCCTTTCCGCTCCCGAAGGGGAGGGGCTTGAAGGGCTAGCGGAAATCCCGCGATGGCGACTGGAGTTCGCCCAGCAGCCCGCTCAGGTCGGTGAGCTGGCCGGCGATGAGGTGCTCCACGCCATCCACGCGTTCCCAGCGGCCGCGCACGCCCAGCAGCGTGGAATCCAGCAACGGCTTGCGCTGGCGGGCGGCGAGGTCGGGCCAGACGATCACGTTGATCATCCCGTGCTCGTCCTCCAGCGTGACGAAGATCGTGCCCTTCGCCGTCGCGGGACGCTGGCGCTGCGTGACCAGGCCGGCGACGTGCACGCCGCGGCCGTGGCGCGTGTCGCGCAGGTCGCGCGAGTTCCGGATGCGCCGCGCCTCCAGCTGCGGCCGCAGCAGCGCCATCGGATGCGACGACAGGCTGAGCCCCGTGGCCCGGTAATCGGACAGGATCTCCTCGCCGATGCGCGGCGCGGGCAGGGCGATGTCGGCCTCGTCCGGACTGCCGGGCAGCAGCGGGCGGCGGCGTTCGAGCCCGGCGACCGACCAGCGCGCCTGATGGCGATGGCCGACCAGGCTGCGCAACGCATCGGCTTCGGCCAGCGCCTTGCAGGTCTTTTCGTCCAGGCCGGCGCGTTGCCGCAGATCCTGCAGGTCGGTGAAGGCGCGACGCGCGCGTGCGTTGGCGATGGCATGGGCGGCCGCTTCGGACAGCCCCTTGACTTCCCGCAGCCCGAGCCGGATCGCCGGCTGCGTGCGTTCGTCGCCGCCGACCAGCGTGCAATCCCAGTGGCTGTGCATGACGTCCACCGGCAGCACGTCGACGGCTTCGCGCATGGCGAGCGCGCGTTCGTCGTCGGTGGCGAATTCGTCCGGCGCGCGTTCCGGTGCGCCGCGACGCGCGTCCTGCACGATCTGGCTGGGCGAATAGAAGCCCATCGGTTGCGAATTCAGCAGCGCGCAGGCGAACGCCGCCGGTTCGTGCCGCTTGAGCCAGCAGCTCACGTAGACGAGTTTTGCGAACGAAGCGGCGTGGCTCTGCGGGAAACCGTAGGAACCGAAGCCCTTGATCTGCTCGAAGATCTGGTCGATGAATTCGGGCTTGTAGCCGTTGCCGAGCATGCGTTGGCGGATGAGCTGTCGATGCGGCTCCATGTCGCCGCTCACGCCCCAGGCGGCCATCGAACGCCGCAACTTATCCGCTTCGCCGGGCGTGTAGTCGGCTGCGGCGATGACCAGTTCCATCACCTGTTCCTGGAACAATGGAACGCCGAGCGTGGGCTCGAGGATTTCCTCCAGCTCCGGTGACGGGTATTCCACCTTTTCCTGCTTCATCCGTCGCTTGAGATACGGGTGGACCATGCCTCCCTGGATCGGCCCGGGTCGCACGATCGCGACTTCGATCACGAGGTCGTAGAACTTCGCCGGCTTCAGGCGCGGCAGCATCGTCATCTGCGCGCGCGATTCGATCTGGAACACGCCCACCGTGTCGGCGCGCTGGATCATCGCGTAGGTGGGTTTGTCGTCGGGTGGAATGGTGGCGATGTCGAGCTTGCGGCCGCGATGCTTCTCCACCAGTTCGATGGCCTTGCGGATACAGGTCAGCATGCCCAGCGCGAGGCAATCGACCTTCAGCAGCTTCATCGTTTCCAGGTCGTCCTTGTCCCACTGGATGATGGTGCGGTCGTCCATCGCCGCGTTTTCCACCGGCACCACCGTCGACAGCGGCGCTTCGGAAATGACGAAACCGCCGACGTGCTGCGACAGGTGACGCGGATGGTTTTCCAGCTGCGCGGTCACGGCCAGCACGCGCTGGATCAGCGGGTTTCGTGGATCGAAGCCGGATTCGAGCAGGCGCTGTTCCATCTCGGTGCCGGCGTTGCCCCAGCCGTAGCAGCCGGCGAGCAGGGCGATCTGGTCCGGCGGCAGGCCGAAGGCCTTGGCGACATCGCGCACGGCGCTCTTGCCGCGATACCGGATCACCGTCGCGGCCAGCGCGGCGCGTTCGCGACCGTACTTGTTGTAGACGTACTGCAGCACTTCCTCGCGGCGTTCGTGTTCGAAGTCCACGTCGATGTCGGGCGGCTCGTCCCGTTCCTCCGAGATGAATCGCGCCATCAGCAGACGGCTTTCGTCCGGATTGACCGCGGTGATTCCCAGCGCGTAGCACACGGCCGAGTTCGCCGACGAGCCGCGCCCTTGGCACAGAATCCCGCGCCCGCGCGCATGGCGCACGATGTCCTCGACGGTAAGGAAGAAGGCTTCGTACCGTTTCTTGGCGATCAGCGCCAGCTCGGCTTCGATCTGGCGTTCGATCTTTTCCGATGCACCCTCGGGCCAGCGCTGGCGCATGCCGGCCATGGTCAACGCACGCAGGTGCGAGGCGGGCGTTTCGCCGTCGGGCACCAGTTCGAACGGGTAGTCGTACTTCAGGTCCTCGTCGAGCCGGAACGTGCAGCGCGCGGCCAGCTTCACCGCGGCGTCCAGCAGTTCATGCGGATGGATGTTGGCGAGCGTGCGCCGTGCGCGCAGGTGGCGCTCGCCGTTGCGGAACAGGTGCGCGCCGCATTCGTCCAGCGGCAGGTTGTGCCGGATCGCGGTCATCGTGTCCTGCAGCATGCGCTGCCGACGCGTGGCCATGTGCACGTCGCCGCTGGCGACGGGCGTGATGTCCAGGGCGTCCGCCAGCGACATCAGCATGCGCAGGCGCGCCTCGTCGTCGTCCTGCCGATGCAGTTCGACGGCCAGGTGCGTGCGTTCGCCGAACACGCCGCGCAGCCAGCGTCCGGCCTGTTCGTCCGGCGTTCCTCCGGGCGCATGGTCGGGCAGCCACAGGGCGAACACGCCGGGGTCGTCGCAACCGAACACCGCTTCCACGTCCGCGCGCGCGAGGGTGTACGTGCCCTTGGTCGCCGCGCGACGCCCGCGCGTGATGAGCTCACACAAACGCGTGTAGCCCGCGGCATTCTCGACCAGCAGGACGAATCGCGTGTCGTCGGCCAGCCGGAATTCGCTGCCGACGATCAGCCGCACGTCGGTGGCCCTGGAGGCTTCCAGTCCGCGCACGATGCCGGCCAGCGAGCATTCGTCGGTGATCGCCAGCGCCTGGTAACCGCATTGCCGCGCGCGTTCGAACAACTCCACCGCGCTCGCCGCCCCGCGCAGAAAGCTGAAGTCGGACAGGCAATGCAGTTCGGCGTACGGCGGCGCGTCATCGTCGACGTCGTCGTTCGCGGCATGGCGCAGGCGCAGGCTGACCTGCAACGCGCGCGGGACGTGGTCGCCGGGCGTCTCGCGATCCACGCCTTCGATGGCGTCGTCCCAGCTCATCGCGTCGTACTCATGCGAACCAGCCGTGCAGCATCCATTCGCCGCGTTTTCCCGGATCGGCGAACGCCCAGGCGCGCTGTCCCTGCGCGGTTTCCAGCACGTAGTAGTCGCGACGCACGTCGTCGTCGTCCCACCAGCCGCTTTCCAGGCGCTCCGGACCGGACACGATGCGCAGTCCGGATTGCCGCAGCGGCACCGGATGCGGCAACAGCCAGGCGGGGCGGGGCGGACGCACGGGCGCCGGTGCGATGCAGGCGGCGTCCTCGTCGACCGCGGCGGTCCGCCACGCGCGTTCGGGACGCGGATCGCCGGTCGGCGCGATGCGGTACACCGCGTCGTCGCCGAGCCGCGCGCGCAGGCGTTCGCGCAATTGTGGCCACGGCATCGCCTGCGAAGGTCGCGTGTCGAACAGATCGCGCGCGGCCGGCACGAACGGCGGCAGTTCGCGCGCGAGCAGGCGCAGGCCGACGACGGGCTTGTCGATCGAGGCCTGCTCCAGCCGGTTCCGCGCGATGTCCATCAGCATCGCCGCGTCGCGTTCGGCGGCGAGCAATCCGACCGGCACGTCGGTATGGCTTTTCTCGCGCACACCGGCCTCGCGTTTGAGCACCTCGTGTTCCAGCCGGATCACGAACCGCTGCACGCCGCCATCGCGCGACGACAGGTACACGGCCAGGTCGTGCACCAGGCGCCGCAGCGGGAACAGCAGCGCCTGGTGGTTTTCGACCTCGTAGCCCAGCTCGACGCGCGAATCGAAATGATCGGGTGGCTGGTAGCAGTCCAGCGGGTCGTCGGCGATGCCGTAGAGGCGGTCGAGATGATCGAGCAACGGCAATCCGAAGCGGCGCCGGATGCCATCGCGCGGCAGTTCGCGCAATTGTTCGAGCGAAGCGATGCCCATGCGATGCAGCCTCACGCCGGCCTCGTCGGGCAGGGCGGCGCGGCGGATCGGCACGCGGTCGAGCGTGGGCGCGAGCGCATCGCGTTCGAACAACGCATAGCCGTCGCGCAATCCCGCGAAAACCTGCGCCGCACGCGGCGTCGGCGCCAGGGCGATGCGATGCTGGAAGCCGAGCGCATCCAGTTCGCGACGCAGCTTCGCTTCCAGCTGCGGCCAGGGGCCGAACAGGCGGAAGCTCGCGCTGGCTTCCAGCACGATCGTGCCCGGCCATTGCGCACTCACCAGCGAACTGTGGCGGTACGCCCAGGCGGCTAGGAAGCGGTGCGCCCGTGCGTCGCGCTGCGGATCGTGATCGGGCAATGCGGCCTGCGCGCACAGCGCATTGGCGGCCGTCAGGCGCATGCCGGGCCGCAGGCCGGCTTCGGCGGCGGCCGCGTTGACCGAATGCAGCGTGCGCAATTGCGCCGGTCCGGTGACCAGCGCCAGCGGGCGCGCCGGATCGTCGACCTCGCGCAGGACGGCGTCGAGCGCCAGATGCGGCAGGCGGATGCAGGCCCAGAGCACGAAGCGACCTCAGCCGCGCAAGCCGGCGTGCGACGGTGGCGCGAATCCTTGCGAGGGAACCTGGCCGCCGCGGCATTTGCGGATGCGCCAGTCGTTTTCGACACGCTCGATGCGCAGCGCGGCGGGGGAGGGATTGTCGGCGTGTCGGCTGTCGCGCACGGCGAAGCCGAGGCATTGGCCGGTATCGGCGGCCACCTGCAAACGCCGCAGCGCCGGACCGTCGGCATTGGCCGGCCAACCCAGCACCGCAGAGAACGCGGCGCTGCGCAGGCATTGCTCGAACGCCCACAGCGCGCCCTTCGAACCGTGATCGCCGGTGTCGACGATTTCCAGATGACGCAGGTCCACGCCCGCCCGTTGCCACGCCGGCGCGTACGGGCAGAACGGCGGCGCGATCAGCGCGACCAGCCGACCGGCCTGCGTCATGCGAGCAATCGTGGGCATCAGCAGCGTCAGTTCCCCCACGCCTTCGACCGGAATCAGCAGCTCGCTCAGCGCGCCCTGCGGCCATCCGCCGCTCGGGAGCAACGCGTCGAGCGCGGCGAAGCCCGTCGATTCGCCCAGCGGCGCGGACGCGGCCTGTCGTCCCGCGCGCCAGACCGTGCGCGCGGACAACAACGATTCGAGCGGAACGACGACGGTGCTCATGCGGCGGCCATCAATCCGTGCGCACCAGGCCGCAGTAGAGCCCTTCGATCGCGAAATCGCTGCCGGGTGGCACCTCGATGGGCGGATAGTCGGGATTGCGCGGCAACAGGCGGATGCCGCGCGCGTGGCGTTCCAGCCGCTTGATGGTGATTTCCTCGTCGATGCGCGCGATGACGATCTGCCCGTCGCGTGCCTCCACGGTGCGTTTCACCGCGACCAGGTCGCCATCGAAGATGCCTTCCTCGCGCATCGAATCGCCCTGCACGCGCAGCAGGTAGTCCGGCACGGTGGAGAACAGTGCACGGTCGATGTGCAGCTCGCGCTCGACGCCCGCATCGGCGCCGATCGGGGCGCCGGCGGCCACGCGGCCGAGGACGGCGAGGGTGAGCCGGTCCTCGCGTTGCGACGGTGTGCGCGACGACAGCCGGATCCCGCGCGCCTGGTTGGGGCGCACCTGCAGATGCCCGGCCTGTTCCAGCCGCCGCACGTGCTTGTGTGCCGCGCACGCCTGTCGGAAGCCGAACGCGTCGGCGATCTGCTGCAACGTGGGCGGCAGGCCCTCGGCATCGGTGTGGTCCTGGATGAAGGCGAGGATCTGCGCCTGACGGGCGGTGAGGTCGGACATCGGTACGGGCCTGACAGAGGTAAAAATCTATTTACCTTCACGGCCACGGGCAAGCCCGGGCTTCGGCCGATCTAACCGCGGGGCGGTATCACCGGTTGCGACGCCATGGAATCAGGAAGTTGCAGGGCGTTATCGATGTGGAATCGAGCTGCCAAAGGTCGGCAACTCCGCGGTGAATCGTGACGGGTGCCGGTGGATGCGTCTCAGCGCTCCGCGAACAACGCGTTGATCGACCCGTAGGCCATGCGCTCGGTGGTGGCCGCCCGGCCGTCCTGCAGGAACGCGCCGGCCAGTGCGCCCACGTGCGCGAACGCCGCTTCGGCGAGATCCGAGCCCGCGCTGAGGCGTCGCACGCCCAGGACGTCGAGTTCCTCCAGGGCGGGCAGGCCGGGACGCAGCATCACGTTGAGCGGCAATCGGGCTCCCGATGCGATGTCGCCGATCGCGCCGGCATCCGTCAGGCCCGGGACAAGCAACCCGTCGGCGCCGGCGTCGCGATAACGCGCGGCGCGTTCGAGCACCATCGCCACGCGCGCATCCGGCGGCGCCAGGCCGCGCAGGTACACGTCCGTGCGTGCGTTGACGTAGACGTCCAGCCCGCGCGCGGCGAGGGCATCGCGGATGCGCGAGAGCTTCGCGCACAACGCATCGGGCGAACCGGCGCCATCCTCGAGGTTGATGCCGACCGCGCCGGCGTCGGCCGCACGCACCACGTTGGCCGCGACGACAGCCGGATCCTCGGAATAACCGCCTTCCATGTCCACGGAAAGCGGCACGCGGATGACGCGTGCGATCTCCCTGGTCGTGTCCAGCAGGCGTTCGATCGGCAATACGTCGCCGTCCGCATAGCCACGCGCCCACGCCACGCCCGCGCTGGTAGTGGCGATGGCAGGGGCGCCGAGGCTTTCGATCAGGCGTGCGCTGCCGGCGTCCCAGGCGTTGGCCAGGCGCAGCACGCCGCGCGTGTGCAGCGATCGGAAAACGGTGGCGTGGTCGGCGTTGCTTGCGTGCATGGAAACCTCAGGTCGGACGGGACGCCCATGTTCGCCGCGAGGGAACACGATTACCGGCTGTTTTCGGACATCGTCGTGGACGGCCCGCCCGCGCCGGCCTTCGCGTCCCACTCGCGCAGCGCGCGCTCGACCGCATCCACGCCACGCACGGCCGCCGTGGCGTCGATCTGGCCGATCACGTCCTGGTCGGTGTGGATCACGCGCATCACCTTGGCCGGCGTGCGCGGTTTCTTGCCGGCATACGCTTCGAGCACCTGGGTGATCTCGTCCGCACCGACCAGCGAATACGACACCGCCGGCCAGCCGGCGCGCACGAAGGGCAGGTGATCGGTCGGCGGGTATTGCTCACCCGGCGAGAAGCCCAGCCGCAGCGCCTGCGTGGCGACGCGGCTGCTGTCGACCAGCGCCGTCTGCGTCTGGCCCGGCGCCATCATCCACAGCGTGTCGCCCCAGCCGAACACGTCGAAGTTGACGTACAACGCGGGCCTGGTGGAACCGTCGGCGACGTAGGCCTTGGAACCGAGCAGGCCTTCTTCTTCCAGATCCCAGAACGCGACCGCGACGCGATGGTGCTTCAGCGGCTGGCGCTGCAGACGCTCGGCCAATGCGAGCACGGACGCGCTGCCCGACGCGTTGTCGGTGGCACCGTGGCCGACCGCGACACGGTCGGAATGCGCGCCGATCAGCAGCAGCGGCGCATCGGCGCGGCCGGCGACATCGGCGATCAGGTTCTCGCCGACCTTGCCGTTGGCTTCGAACGGCGCCTTGCGCCAGGCGAGTTGCAGCGCATCCAGGCGTGCGGCGATCGCCTTGCGGCGCTGCGCGTTCTCGCCGGCATCGCTGATGGCGCGCACGTCGGACAACCACTGCGACGACGCGGGTTGTACGACGGCAGCGCCGCTCTGCGCGGGCTGCGTGCTGGGCTGGGACGTGGCACAGGCGCTGAGAAAAAGGATCGGAAGCGTCGCAACTAGCAGTCGGTGCATCGGTGGGGTCCCCCGTTAGAATCGGTTCAGTGTGCCGCATGGCAGGGGACTTGGGATGGGCCGGAAGGGCCCCCCAAGCGCAACGGGCACGCGCAATCCAACGGAGAGCAGGAATGGAAATCCGGGTGTTCATCATCGACGACCACGCCCTGGTAAGGACGGGGTTGAACCTCATCCTGTCGGGCGAGAACGACATCGAGGTCGTCGGCGACGCGGAAAGCGGCGAAGAGGCATTGCCGCTGATCCGCAAGCTCAAGCCGGACGTGGTGCTGTGCGACCTGCACCTGCCGGGCCTGAGCGGCCTGGAAGTCACCGAGCGCATCGTGAAGAGCGAGCAGGGCGCGCGCGTGATCATTGTTTCGGTGCTGCAGGACGGGCCGATGCCCAAGCGCCTGTTGGAAGCGGGGGCGTCCGGTTACGTCGGCAAGGGCGGCGACGCCGCCGAGCTCCTGCGCGCGATCCGCGAAGTCGCACGCGGCAGGCGCTTCCTTGCCAACGGCATCGCGCAGAACCTGGCGCTGGCCGGCATCGACGGCGGCGCTTCGCCGTTCGATACGCTCTCGCCGCGCGAGATGGAGATCGCCCTGATGCTGATCCAGGGCTTGCGCCAGGACGCCATCGCCAAGCGCCTGAGCCTGAGCGCGAAGACGGTCAACACGCACAAGGCGCGGCTGTTCGAGAAGCTGGACATCGGCGACAGCATCGCGCTGGCGCGGCTCGCAAGCCGCTACGGCATCATGGATCCGACGCGCGCGATCTGACTGTTCCGCTTGTCACTGGCCAGGACCGCCGTGGCAGCGGCACTGCACAAGCCGGACCCACGCGAGGTCTGCGGTGGGTGTCGAGGCGGGTCTGCCGTCGAAGCCATGCGCACCTCACCACGGCAACCGGCCGTGAATCGCCTCCCAAAACAAAACCGGCTGCCCTAAGGCAGCCGGTTTGCGTTCCAGCGTGCGAAGCGGGCGCGATCAGGCGTGCCCGGATTCCTGCTTGCGCTCGCCTTCGGCCTGCGTCGTCGCGTGGACGTGCTCGGCCGCGGCCTCGGCCGGCGAAAGCTCGGCTTCTTCTGCGGCGATCACGGTGTCGGACGTCGCGGCTTCATCGGCCTGCGCCTCACCGGCAACCGACGCGTCCACCGGGGCGCGGATCGGCGTCGTGTCGGCGGCGGACGGCGCCCGCGTGTCGTGCGGCAGGGAGTCGAACAACCCGCCGGTGCGCGGCACGTCGCCGTTCGTGACGGCTGCCGCGGACGGCGCCGGCGCCTGGGGACGCGAGTCGGTCACCTCGGCTTCGGCCTGCGTGTGCGGACGCGCATCTTCGGCCGGCGCGATCGGAGCCGGATCGATCACCGCCGGTTCCTCGACCTTTTCCGGCGCGGGAACGGGCTCCGGCACCGCGACCGGTTGCTCCACGACCACCGCCGGTTCGGCCGGCAGGTCCTTCGTGGCATCCGGTGCCGGGCTGGCGGCCGCGGTCGTCGTCGGCTGATCGGCCTTCGGCGCAACGGGTTCGCTCATCGCGGCGGTCGCCGTGGCGGCGACGGTGGCCACGGCGGCCTGCGCGGGCGTCGCAACGGCCGGCTGCGGCGTAGGCGACGGGGTGACGCTTTGCGGAGCCGGCCTCGGCGCCGTTGCGGGTTCGTCGTCGAAATCGAACTCCGGCTGCGAGCGCTGTGCAACGGAGCCCGGCGCAGCGCCGTGAGCTGCGTGCGCTTCCGTGGCGTCATCCTCGTCGTCGATGAGCGACGCGTCGTCGTGCTCGTCGTGCAGCTGCGCCTCGTCGTTCCCGGCGGCCGCTTCGCCGCCACCGCGACG
Source organism: Lysobacter arvi (assembly GCA_031216755.1). GTDB lineage: Bacteria > Pseudomonadota > Gammaproteobacteria > Xanthomonadales > Xanthomonadaceae > Lysobacter_J > Lysobacter_J arvi. Next base: position 418,166 of record JARUHG010000001.1, read on the forward strand.
GCGACGACGGCCACCGCGGCGACCGCGACGGCGGCGACTGCCGCCTTCGCCCGCGCCTTCGCCCTGCGAAGCGTCGGCGTTGGCGACGGTCTCGCCGTTCTGCGGGGCGGCGGCGGTTCCCGTGGCGTCCGAGGCGGCGGCGGTGACGGCTGCGGCGACAACGGCCGGCGCGACCATGGCGACGTCCGCTGCCGCAGCGGCCGGCGTTTCGACCTTGGCGATGTCGACCTTTACTTCGGCCTTCACTTCAGGCTTGGCCGGCGCAGGCTTGTTCTCGTTGCGCGGGGGGCGAGCCTCGACCGCCGACGACTGCGCGCGCTCGTCGGCCTGCGACTGCTGGGCCTGCGCCGGCGGCTGCTTCGGGGGCCTCGGCTGCTGCTGCTGTTGTTGCGGCTGCTTGGGCTGCTGCGGTTGCTTGGGCTGCTGCTTCTGCTGCTGCGCCTGCTGCGGCTGCTTCTCGCGGCGCTGCTCGTCGCGGCGCTGTTCCTCGCGGCGCGGCGGCTGCTCGTCACGACGACCGTCGCGACCCTGCTTCCCGTTGCGGCCGTCGCGACGCTGCCCATTGCGGTCGTTGCGTTCGTTGCGACCGCCACGGCCGTCCTGCGGACGCGCGGCCGGAGTGGGCTCGACCGCGATCGGCGAGCTCGTGCCGCGGAAGAAACGCAGGATGCGCTCGACCACGCCGATCGAATGCGTCGGCGCGGCGACCGGCGCCGGAGCCGGGGCGGGAGCCGGCGCGGCGACCGGCTGTTCGCGCGGCTCGCGCAGCGGCGCGGGCTGGGCCGGCTTGACGTTGGTCACCGCCGGCGCGGCCGGGATGTTCAGGTGGGCCTTGGTCAGCGAATGCGTCGGCAGCTTGCGCGGGGTGCCGCGCTGGTAGCTGGGCTTGCTGGACTCCTCGCCCAACTCGTTCTCGCGGATGCGCGTGACTTCGTAATGCGGCGTGTGCAGCTGCTCGTCGGCGACGATGACGATCGGCGCGTCGTGGCGCTTCTCGATCTCGCTGAGCGCGCGGCGCTTCTCGTTGAGCAGGTAATTGGCGATCTCGGTCGGGGCCTGCACCAGCACCTGGCCGGTGTTCTCCTTCATCGCGTGCTCTTCGGCCAGGCGCAGGATCGACAGCGACAGCGACTCGACGCTGCGCATGCGGCCGTGGCCTTCGCAGCGCGGGCAGACCAGCTGGCTGGATTCGCCCAGGCTCGGGCGCAGGCGCTGGCGGCTCAGTTCGAGCAGGCCGAAGCGCGAGATGCGGCCGATCTGCACGCGCGCGCGGTCCTGCTTGAGCGCGTGCGCCAGGCGGTTCTCGACCTCGCGCTGGTGCTTGTTGGACGACATGTCGATGAAGTCGATCACCACCAGGCCGCCCAGGTCGCGCAGGCGCATCTGGCGCGCGACTTCCTCGGCCGCCTCCAGATTGGTGTTGAACGCGGTCTCCTCGATGTCGCCGCCCTTGGTGGCGCGCGCCGAGTTCACGTCGATCGCGGTCAGCGCTTCGGTCTGGTCGATCACCAGCGCGCCGCCGGAGGGCAGGCGGACTTCACGCTCGTAGGCGTTCTCGATCTGCGATTCGATCTGGAAGCGGTTGAACAGTGGCGTGTCGTCGGTGTAGTGCTTGAGCTTGCGCAGGTTGTGCGGCATCACCTGCTCGACGAAATCGCGCGCTTCGGCGTACATCTCCGGCGTGTCGACGAGGATCTCGCCGATGTCCGGGCGCATGTAGTCGCGCAGGGCGCGGATGATCAGGCGGGATTCCTGGTAGATCAGGAACGGGCCGGGCTTGCTCAGCGCGGCCTCGGCGACCGACTTCCAGACCTGCAGCAGGTAGTCCAGGTCCCACTGGAGTTCCTCGGCATCGCGGCCAACGCCGGCGGTGCGGATGATCACGCCCATGTCGTCGGGGATGTTCAGCGCATCCATCGCGCGCTTGAGCTCGGCGCGGTCCTCGCCCTCGATGCGGCGCGACACGCCGCCGGCGGTGGGCGAGTTGGGCATCAGCACCATGTAGCGGCCGGCCAGCGAGATGAACGTGGTCAGGGCCGCGCCCTTGTTGCCGCGTTCTTCCTTGTCGACCTGGACGACGATTTCCTGGCCTTCGCGCAGCAGTTCGCGCAGCCCGGCCTTGTTGTGGTCGACGCCGGCCTGGAAGTAATCGCGCGAGATTTCCTTCAGCGGCAGGAAGCCGTGGCGCTCGGCGCCGTACTCGACGAAGGCCGCTTCGAGGGAGGGTTCGAGCCGGGTGATGCGGCCCTTGTAGATGTTGGACTTCTTCTGTTCCTTGGCCGGCTGTTCGATGTCGATGTCGTACAGGGTCTGGCCGTCGACGATGGCAACGCGCAGTTCTTCCGCCTGCGTCGCGTTGATCAGCATTCGCTTCATTGTTGCGTTCCTCGCGCGCTCCTGCGCGTGGTCGGCGCAGGACGCATGCGTCCTGCAGCCGCGGAACGCCGTGGGGCGTTTCGCCTCTGGATACCGCAAGCCGCGCGCCGGTCGCATTGGATGCGGGGCCTGGCGCTGCGGCCTCAAGTTTTCCAGCGCTACGACACCACGGCACGCCGCGGGAGCGCTTAATTGTTTCTTCCGGACAGCTTAGGGACCGGCGGCACGAACGCCGCACGGGACGTGTTCATCACGGCCGGTTTGACCCGCGCCGGCGAGGTCGGGTTCCGCCGGGCCATCGCTGCTAACATGGCTGCCCCGGGGGCAGTGGCTAGGCGCGGACCGGAATCGCAGGAAAGGGCTTTCGGCCTTTGGAGTGCAACTTCCTGCGAAATCAAAACCTTATCTCGCGTCGCGAGTGTAACAGATAACCCCCGCAGGATGACCCATTCAGATCCCAACGACAGGCCGGGCAGGACCGGTCCGGCGCCGCGTCCGGCAAACGATGCCGGCCAGGTCCGCACGGTCCGCGTGCCCGACGATCGCGCCGGGCAGCGCCTGGACAACTTCCTGCTGGGCCAGCTGAAAGGCGCCCCGCGCTCGCTGGTCTACAAGCTCGTGCGTTCGGGGCAGGTGCGCGTGAACGGCGGCCGCGCCAAGGCCGAACGCAAGCTCGAGGGCGGGGACGAGGTGCGCATCCCGCCGGTCCGCCTGGGCGAGACCGGCGAGCGCCCGGCGCCGCCGAAGGGACTGCTCGATGCGCTGGAAGCGGCGATCGTTTTCGAGGACGCGCGCCTGCTGGCGCTCAACAAGCCGTCGGGGCTCGCCAGCCACGGCGGCAGCGGGATCAGCCACGGGGCCATCGAGTCGCTTCGCGCGCTGCGGCCGGGGCAGACGCTGGAACTGGTGCACCGCCTCGACCGCGACACCTCGGGCCTGCTCATCGTCGCGAAGAAGCGTTCGGCACTGACCGAACTGCAGGCGCTGATGCGCGAGGACGGCGGCATTTCCAAGCGCTACCTGGCGCTGCTCACCGGCCGCATGCCAGACGGCGTGATGACGGTGGACGCCCCGCTGCACATCGGCCTGCGCCAGGGCGGCGAACGGCACGTGCAGGTGAACCCCGCCGGCAAGCCGTCCCTGAGCCACTTCAAGGTGCTCGAGCGCCGCGGCGGCCAGTCCTACTGCGAGGTGCGCATCGAGACCGGCCGGACCCATCAGATCCGCGTCCACGCGCAACACATCGGCCATCCGGTGGCGGGCGACGACAAATACGGCGAACCCGATGCGAACAGGCGCCTGCGCGACCAGGCCGGCCTGAAGCGGCTGTTCCTTCACGCCTCCACGCTGGAATTCGCGCTCGACGACGGCAGGACGCCGTACCTGCTCAACGCGCCGCTCGCGCCGGAGCTGATCGACGTGCTCGACCGCCTGGCGTGATTCTCAGCCGCCGCGCCGACGCTTCTCGTCCAGCACGAAGCACGACTGCGGGCGCTCGACCGGCGGATTGAAGTTCACCGGGACCTGCAGCCGGGAGGGCTGCGGTTTGCCATCGCGGGTCGCGGGCTTGAACACCCACGTCCGCACGCCTTCCTTCGCGGCCTGGTCCAGCGCGGCCACGCCGCTGCTGCGGAACACGTCGACCGCGCTGGGCTTGCCGTCCACGCCGACCGTCATCGCCAGGACCACCTGGCCGCCGATGTCGTCGCAGGCGAGTTCTTCCGGATACCCCGGCGGCGGGGTGTCCACGGCGAGCAGTTCGGTCGTGGGAACCGGCGGCGGGGGCGGCTGCGGCTGGCACGCGGCCACCGAAAGAGCAAAGACGGCGAGCAACGCGATGCGGATGCGGGGGAAGTCCATGGAAGCGGCCTCGGACGGAAAGGTCAGGCGACCAGGGCTTGGGCCTTGGCGGCGCAGATGAAGTCGTTCTCGCTCAGGCCGCCGACGTCATGCGTGGAGTAACGCACGACGCAGCGGTCGTAATGCACGCCCAGGTCCGGATGATGGTCCTCGCGATGGGCCATGAAGGCGAGGGCGTTCACGAACGCCATCGTCTCGTAGTAGTTGCCGAAGCGGAACGTCCGGACGATCGCGTGTCCGTCCTCGACCACCTCCCAGCCCGGGATCTGCGGCATCAGTTCGCGCACGCGCGCCTCGCTCAGGCGGTGCTCGGTGCCGCGGCGCGCGATGCAATGGGCCTGGGCGAGCGGGATGAGATCGTTCACGGAACGGGGCTCCTTGCGGGCGATCGACGTATCAGCCGACTGAATGGAACGCATCGTCGGCCATCGCAGGTGACGGCCGCGCCATCTGAATGCGTGGACCCCGGTAGAATACCGCCATGATCAATATTTCCGAATCCGCCCAGCGCCATTTCCGCAAGCTGATCGAACGCGAGTCCCTGCCGGGATTGGGCGTTCGCCTGGCGGCGGTGCATGCCGGCACGCCGCGTGCGGACGTGCGGCTGGAGTTCGCCGAGCCCGGCGATCTGCAGGGCGACGAGTGGGCGGTGGACTGCGACGGCTTCACCATCTGGCTCGATGCGCCCAGCGTGAAGTTCCTCGACGGCGCGCAGATCGATTACGAAACCCAGACCACCGGTGGCCAGCTGCAGATCCGTGCCCCGAAGATCAAGGGCGAGGCGCCGGCCGAATCGGCATCGCTCGTCGAGCGCGTGCACTGGATCGTCGAACAGGAAATCAATCCGCAGCTCGCCTCGCATCGCGGGCACGTGTCGGTGCAGGAAGTCACTGCCGAGGGCGTCGTGGTGCTGCGCTTCGGCGGCGGTTGCCACGGCTGCGGCATGGCCGACGTGACGCTGAAGCAGGGCATCGAGAAGACGCTGTTGAGCAAGGTGCCCGGTGTCACCGCGGTTCGCGACGCGACCGATCACGAGACCGGCGACGCGCCGTACATCCGACGGGACGGCGCCGCCCAGTAGAGTCTGCCGACGCATCGGCGTACCCTGCGCCGGCGCTGCCCGCAGGGCCAAGGACGAGTGAGGCAATCCATGCCGATACAGGACCGAGCGATGACGCAGCCCTGGCGCCCGACCGCATCGCTCGGCGAGCACGGCGCAGCTCGATCCGGTATTGACCGGGGCGCCTCGCCGCGCAACGCCGGCGCCTGGCGTCCATGGAATGACCCGGCGCACGCGGGCGCCTCGTGCGACCGTCGGGAACCGGCGATCTAAATGTTCTCCGCCGCCGATCTCATCCACGCACTGCAACGACGGCTGCAGCTCGTCGCACCGCACTTGCGGCGCAAGCCGGGCGAGTTCCCGCCGGGCTGGCAGGCGTGGTTCGACGGCATGGCGCGGCAGGTGGGAGCCGTGCGCGGCGCGACGGTGGACGCCATCATCGCGGTCTTCCTGCAACGCCCGCTTGCCGAGCGCCCGCGCCGGACGCGCGACCTCACCCGGTGGCAGGCGTTCACCACGCTCATGCGGCAGGACTGGTCGCGCGAGACCGACCGCTGGGACAAGTACGATCGCCGGACGCACTGGTTCGCCGCGACGTTCACGATCTTCTGGCACGTCTTCTTCAGCGCGCTGCTGCTGTACCTGATGTACCTGCGTTTCATGGCGGTCAGCGCGCCGGCGCCGCAGGGCGAAGACGTGACGATGATCGAGTACATCGGCACTGGCACGCCGAAGGAACCCGGCGGCGGCGCCGCCGAACCCACCGAGCAGGTGGACGCCGCGCCTGCGCCCGCGCAGCCAGCGCCATCGGAGCCGGCCGCGGCCGCATCGCCGGCACCGCAACTGGCGTCGGTGCCCGAGCCCGCATTGCCGACGCCCACGATCGAAGCACCGCTGCCGGACGTCGCGCAACGCGACGTGCCGGAACCGCAACTTCCGCCGCCGACGCCGCCGCCGGTCGAGCAGCCCGTTACGGTGAGCGAGCCCGTGCCGAACGTGCCGGAAGTCTTCGTGCTGCCGCCGACGCGTCGCGCGCCGCCGCAGCCCACGCTCGCCGCGCCCGAACTGCGAACCCCGGTGCCGCAAGTGCGTACCACGGAGGTCGCCGAACCGGTCCAGCCAACGCGTCCGGAGATCGCGCCGCGCGAGATCGCCGTGCCGACCATCGAGCAGCGCACGCGCGAGATCACCATGCGCGAGGTGCCGGTGCCGACGCCGCGCGTTCCGTTGCCGACGCTCCCCGAACCGGGCGTTCCGACGCCACAGGTTCGCGCGGCCGAACCGACCGTGCGCACGCGCGACGTGCCCACGCCGCCGACGCCTGCGACTACGCCGGCGACAACGCCGGCGGCCGCCCCTCCCGCGCCTTCCAGCAGTGCGGCCGCGACCGCGCCTGCCTCTTCGCCGACGGCTTCGACCGCGCCGTCGAGCACGCCGTCGACGGCCCCGTCGAATGCACCGGCCGCAACGTCGGCACCGACGACGGCCGCGCCGGGCACGGCACCGGCCGCGACCGGGCAAGGTACGCAGCCGGCCACCGCCGGTGCCGGACCCAGTCCGACGCCGGCGCCGGGCACCTGGTCCACGCCGCGCCGCGGCGACGATTGGGGCGACAGCACGCGCAACGCGCCGGGCGGCCAGCGCGGCCTCACGCCGGGCCTCTACAACAGCGACGGCAGCCTGCGCGTACCCGAGCCCACGGGATCGGCATCTCCCAACCAGCCGCCCGGCGCGATCACGCAGGAAATCCGCGACCTCGATCGTTCCGGCACCTGGCTCAAGCGCAAGCCGACGGACTTCGAGCCGACGTCGTTCGACAAGTACTGGGTGCCGGACGAAACCCTGCTCGCCGAGTGGGTGCGCAAGGGCATCCAGAAGGTGACGATCCCGATCCCCGGCACGAACAAGCGCATCGAGTGCGTGGTGTCGATGCTCGGCCTCGGCGGCGGTTGCGGATTGAGCGATCCGAACTTGAACGATCAGCCGGCCGAAGCGCGTCCCCCGCCGGACATTCCGTTCAAGCCCGCACTGCAGGAAGACAACGGCAGCATCAAGCCGTAACGCGGCGCAGCGTCGCGCATTCAGCGCGCGCGGCATCCCGCGATGTCACGCGTTCGTCACCGACCGGCGCGTCCGCGTCCACGCAAACCTCACCGGAAACAATTTCGCCGACGGAAAGTTTTCCGTCCGGCGGCGCGTGCGCGCTCGTTCCTGGCGCGATGCACGCTGGCATGTGTCTTGCGGAACGCTTTCGTATCGACCTGCGATCGCACTCCCACGCATGAACGCATTCCCCGACGCGCGTTTTTTGTTACGCCGTGGCTGAACGATGACCGCGCGGTCTTTACATCCCACGCGGCACAGTCCGCCTGCGAGCGCTTGCCGCATTCGCGCGCGATCCGCGCCGCACGCGACGGATCGAAGGCAGGCATCCAGACGTTGCACACATCAACAGGAGGGTAGTCCAGTGACCGACGAACGATCGGGAACCGGTGAATTCAAGGCCGTTGCGCAAGACGCGATGCGGCTGGGCGCGCGCGCCCTGGAAACGGGACGTGCTTGGTTGAGTGGAAGGAGAGGAACGATGAACGAACGTGATGCTTCCAGGCGGTACGAAGAGCGGCTGCGCCAGCAACGTCATGAGTCCGGGATGTCCGGAAGGTCGGAATACGGGCAGGGCGCGCGTCGCTGGGGCGCGGGCGAGGATTGGGACGAGAGCAGTTCCGGCCGCACGCAGGGCCACTACGCAGGCGACTACGAAGCCGGTGGTCGCATGGGACGCCAGTACGGCAGCGGCATGGGCCGCGACGAGCAGGACTGGTCGCAAGGGCGCCGCGAGTCGCAGCGCTGGGGCGAGCAGGGCACCTACGGTGCGCAGGGCAGCAATGAATTCGAACGCTACGGCAGCGATTACGGACGCGATCGCGACTTCAGCGGACAGTACGGCGACCGCGGCCACGGCGACTACGGCAGCAATCGCGCGTATGGGAGCCGCGGCAGCCAGGGATATGGAATGCAGGACTATCGTTCGCAGCAATACGGCGACGACTACGGCGGCCAGGGCCGCAATCGCGGGTTCGGCACCCAGTCCGAGAGCCAGCGCCGCCACGAAGGCCAGCAGGATTACAGCAACCAGCGCGGCTACGGCACGCAGGCGTACGGCCAGGGCGAACACAGTTCCGGTTCGCACGGCTACGGCAGCGGCCGCGAGTATCGCGGGTACGAAGGCGGCGAAGCCGGCCGTCGCGGCGGCCATCGCAACTGGGAGCGCGGCTACGGCGAAGGCTATGGCCTGTCTTCCGGTTATGCCGACGAACAGGCTTACGACCGCCAGTACGGCTCGGGCGGCTACATGAGTGGCTACGCGACCGACACCGAAGGCGCCAGCGGATTCGGCGCAAGCGGCCGTCATCGCGCGATGTCGGGCATGTCGCGCAGCGAGTCCTCGCGTAACTACCGTGGCATGGGCCCGCGCTCGTACACCCGTTCGGACGAACGACTGCTCGAAGACATCAACGAGCGCCTGACCGAGGACGATTACCTCGACGCGACGGAGATCACCGTGCGCTGCGTCAACGGCGTGATCACGCTGGAAGGCACCGTCGCCGAGCGCTGGATGAAGCACCGGGCCGAAGACCTGGCCGATGCAAGCAGCGGCGTGAAGCAGGTCGAAAACCGCATCCAGGTGCAGTCGCAGTCCCAGTCGCACCCGCAGCGCTCCGGCGATGTGTCGGCCTCGTCGCAGACGCAGGGGCGGTCGGGCGCGTCGCGCCAGGGCGCGAGCGGCACCACGGCCAGCGGTTCGACGAGCGCGAGCTCCACGGGTTCGTCGTCCTCGCGCAGCGGCGGCGACAATCAGGGCACGTCCCAGCATTGACCTGACGATTGCGCTGGGAGTACGGAAAGGCCCGCGTTCCCGCGGGCCTTTCTTCATGCGGTCCTCGTAGTGATTGCGGCATCGCGATCGCACGCCGAATCTGCACGCGGCTACGGATGCTCGGATGCGTCGCCTGGATCCATCACCAGATCGCGACAGCGACGGCAGGCCGCTTCGGCGCGTTTGAGGTGCTCGCGGACGCGGTCGGGTTCGGCGCCGTGATCGAGCATCGCCGACGCGGTGGAGACCGCCATCGTGATCACGTTGAGTTCGTTGCGAAGACCGTGCCGCCAGTGGCGCTCGGCCTCTTCGTCGTGCGGCGTGCTCACGCGTCCGTGTCCCGCGTGCGCAGGCGCGCCAACTGGTTGTGGATGGTGCGCACGCTCACGCCGAGCGCCCGCGCCGTGCGCGTGCGATCGTTGTCGAAGTAGGCGAGGGTGCGATTGAGCATCTCGTGCTCGATCTCCGCATAGGTCATGCCGACGGTGAACACCACCGAGCCCGGATCGGCGTCGCTCGCGCGCATGCGTCGCGAATTCGGGCGTACGCGCAGGATGCCGTCGTCGCTGCTCAGGAACGCGCGCTGCACCGCGCTGCGCAGCTCGCGAACGTTGCCGGGCCACGCGTGGCGACGCAGCGTGCGGTCGGTGCCGTCGGCGAATCGCTTGTTCGTGCCGTGGCGCACGTTGAGGAGGTCGAGGAAATGCTGCGCCAGCAGCGGCACGTCCTCGCCGCGTTCGCGCAGGCCGGGCATCGCGATGGTGAAATCGGCGAGTCGGTAATACAGGTCTTCGCGCAACGCGCCCGATTCGATCGCCGCATACGGATCGCGATTGGACGCCGCCACGATGCGCACGTCGACCGGAATGCTCTCCGAACCGCCCACGCGCGTGACCGTGCCCGTTTCCAGCACGCGCAACAGATAGACCTGCAGCGCGAGCGGCATTTCGGTGATTTCGTCCAGGAACAGCGTGCCGCCGTGGGCCTGTTCGAAGAAGCCCGCATGCCGCGCGTTGGCGCCGGTGAAGCTGCCGCGCTCGTGGCCGAACAGATGGCTGGCGAGCAGTTCGGGCGAGATCGCGCCGGCGTTGACCGCGATGAAGGCGCCCTGCCGTCCGCTGCGCTGGTGCACGGCACGCGCGACGAGTTCCTTGCCGGTGCCGCTTTCGCCCGTGATCAGCACCGAGGCGTCCGAAGGCGCGACGCGCTCGATGTCGTCGGCCACCTGCCGCATCGCCTCGCAACCGCCGACCATGCCGAAGCGCATCGGCATGTCGTGCGCCCGTGCGTAGGCCGCGGCCGCCTGCGAGAGCAGCGCATCGAACTGCTCGGGACACAACGGCTTGAGCAGGTAGTCGTAGACGGGACGTGAAACCGCCTGGATCGCCGATTCCACCGACGGCTGGCCGGTGACGATCACCGCGTGATCGTGCTCGGGCAGGGCGGGATCGTCGAGCAGGTCCATGCCGTTCCCGTCCGGCAGCTCCAGGTCGAGCAGCAGCAGATCCAGGGGCGGCAGGTGGCTGAACTGACGCGACTGCTCGATCGAGTGCGCCACGTAAGGCTGGAAGCCGCGCAGACGCGCGAAGTCGGCCGCGGACGCAGTGAAGTCTCGATCGTCATCGACGATCAGCAAGGATGCCGGCACTGGATATCTCCCTCTTGAGGCCGACAGCCTAAGCGCCTTGAAGTTAAGACCCTTTGAAGAATATTCAATGAACCCGGAAACATCTTCCTTTGCGCGCCCGCTGCGTTCACGCCACGAAGGCGTGAAGGCCGGCTGCCAGTGTGGAAACGGTCATGTTCGGGAACATTTTTCACGCGCCCTTCGCGTCCGCCGAAAGCGGTCCGATGCATGGCACGTAAGTTGCTCCAGCTTGTCTTGTCGGCACCGGTGAGACCGGTTCCGAAGCCGCAGCGACGACAAGACAACCGCAGGGAGAGAGAGATGATGAACGCCAAGCTGTATTACGGGGAGCATTCGACGGTCGTGGAAGCGGTGGATATCGAGGAGGAGGTCGCGTACTGGATGCGGCACTACCGCAACTATGTCCCGCGGTTCCGCAGCGAGGATTACCTGCCGGCGCTGAAGCTCGGGCTGGACGCGTACCTGCGCGGCCACGGCCAGGATTTCGACGACATGGCCGAGAGCCTGCAGCTCTGCTACGCCCGCGTGCGCGGCAATTCGCGCCTGGACTGGAACGAGGCGCTGCCGGTGGCGATGGCCGCATGGACGCGGTTGTCCGAGCGCCATGCGCCGCGCACGTACGAGCAGGAGCCGCGCTTCGGTTTCGCGACCATTCGTTGAGGCGATAACGGGCGCACCGCACACGGACGTGCGGCGCGCGAAAGTTCAACGCGCCCCGGTGGACTCCAGCAACGCACGTCCACGTTCCAGATGCATCGCCAGATGGTCGCGCGTGTTGTTGAGGAAGTTGCGCACCGGTTCGTCGCGCGCGGCCGGAATCAAGCGCTCGTCGAGCATTGCGAGCGCATGGGTGTGCCCGTCGACCATCGCCTGCAGCCACGCACGTTCGTAGTCGGCATCGTCGACGGTTGCCAGCGTCTCCAGGCTCGCCTTTCCGCGGCCAACCAGGGCGTGCACCTCGGCCGTGGTCTGCGGTTCGGCCAGGTGGTCGGCGGAGGCGAGCGAGCGCAGCGCGGCCAGGTTCTCGGTGTGCTCGCGGTGGAGCATCTGCGCGTACTCGCGCGTGGCCGCGGAGAGTTTGCGATTGCGCGCTTGTTCGGCGGCCGCGACTTCGTGCTCGTCGAGCGCGGCCACCAGCGCGAGCGACACGCCCGCCGAGGGTGGCGCCGCCGGCACGGGCGGGGCACTGTCGGCGCTTGTGTGCGTGTCCGACGCCGTCGTGCCCGCACCCGTGGCATCCGTCGACGGCGTCTGCGAGGCCGGCGGCGCGGCGTCCGCCGGGTTCGCATCGTCGCGCTGGCAGCCCGCGGCCGCGAGCACGGCAATCAGCAGGAGCGGTAGGGCGCGCATGCTGCGTCAGTGCGGCGTCGCGACACCGCGTACCAGTTCCTCGGTCGCGCCGTTGTCGGCGCCGTGCGCGAAGTCGGCCAGCGACACGAACCCCACCAGGCGCTTGTCGCGATTGATCACCGGCAGGCGTCGCACCTGCAGGTCGGCCATGTTGCGCGCGACGTCGTCGACGTCCTGGTCGTCGAAGCAGTAGCGAAGCTCCTGCGTCATCACGTCGCGTACCGGCGTGTCCGCGTCCAGGCCGCGGGCCACCGCGCGAACCACGATGTCGCGGTCGGTCACCATCCCGACCAGGCGATCGCCGTCGCCTACCGGCAGGCTGCCGACGTCCATGCGTTGCATCGTTTCGGCGGCTTCGCGGATGCTGCGGTTCGGCGCGGTCAGGAAGACGTCGGTGTTCATGATTTCGGCCACTTTCATGGGGCGTGCTCCTCGGGACGAATGGATTCGGTCGAACCACGGACCTTCGCACCGGTGCGATTTCGTTGGCGTGAAGCAGCCAGGCGGCGGGCGTGAATTCGTGCGCCGCGACGCACGCCCGCGGACGCACGGCGCTTGAGTGGTCCTCCGCCGGCGTGACAGGATCGCGCCCGTGAATGCACCCGAGCCCGATGCCGTCCACCTGCGCGACCTCGCGCGCCTGCGCCGCGTGCGCGACCGTATCGATCGCGAGTACGCCCGGCCGCTGGACGTGGAGGCGCTCGCGCGCGGCGCGCACATGTCGGCCGGCCACCTGAGCCGGGAATTCAAGCGCGCGTACGGCGAGTCGCCCTACAGCTACCTGATGACGCGGCGCATCGAGCGGGCCATGGCGCTGCTGCGTCGCGGCGACATGAGCGTCACGCAGGTGTGTTTCGACGTTGGCTGCGCCTCGCTGGGCACCTTCACCACGCGCTTCACCGAACTGGTCGGCATGCCGCCAGGCGCCTACAGGCGCGAGCACGGAACCGCGGCCGAAGGCATCCCGCCCTGCGTGGCCAAGCAGGTCACCCGGCCGGTCCGGGCGCGATCGGTCAGGAATCGAGAAGCGCCGGAGCCGGCGCCGAGCGCAGACTGAACAGGCCGGCTTCACCCGCCCGCTTGTTCATCCCATTGGAGACCCGCTGCATGGACCTCACCATCCATTCCACCTTCCTGCCGCACAACGACCCCGACGCCGCGCTGGGCTTCTATCGCGACACGCTCGGCTTCGAAGTGCGCAACGACGTCGACTACGGCGGCCTGCGCTGGATCACCGTCGGCCCGCCGGGCCAGCCCGAAACCAGCATCGTCCTCACGCCGCCAGCGATCACGCCCGGCATCACCGAGGAGGAGCGCCGCACGCTCGTCGAGATGATGGCCAAAGGCACCTACGCGATGATCATCCTGGCCAGCCGCGACCTCGACCGCACCTTCGAGAAGGTGCAGGCCAGCGGCGCGGAGGTGATCCAGGAGCCGACCCTGCAGCCCTATGGCGTGCGCGACTGCGCGTTCCGCGATCCGGCCGGCAACCACGTGCGCATCAACGAGGTGCGCTGAGGATCCGCTGTGGGCCGCGTCAGGTGCGCGGCCCGCGTTCCTCGCGCGGCTTCGCCTTGCGATCGCGCAGCAGCGCGCTGAAGACCAGCGCCAGTCCCAGCGCGGTGGCGACCAGGAACAGCACCAGCGCGAGCCACTCGTAACGGTTGGGCGCGCCCGCACCGCCGCCACGCAGGAGCATCGCCGACGCGAGGATCAGCGCCGCCACCACCACGCCGGCGGCGATGCGGTTGGCGATCTTCTGCAGGTTCTCCATCAATCGCGATTCCTGCAGTCCGGTGATGCGCACCTGCAAGCGGTTTTCCGCCAGCAGCGACAGCACCGACGACAGCTTCCGCGGCGCGTCCTGCACCAGTCCCTGCAGTTCGACCGCTTCGACCGCCATCGCGGGCATCGACAGCGAGCGCTTGATCTGCGCGGTGATCATCGACGGCATGTGGCTCTCGATGACCTTCTGCACGTTCAACTGCGGCGCGAGCAGACGGCACACGCCTTCCAGGTGCAGCAGCGTGCGGCCAAGCAGGCTCAGTTCCGGCGGCGTGCGCAGGCCGCACATCGCGCCGATGCGCGTGAGGTCGAGCATCAGCCGGCCTTCGGAGTGGTCCTTCAGCCCCGCGTGCGCGGCATAGCGCGCGATGAGTTGCCCGGATTCGCGCAGGTAGCGCTCCTCGTCGAAGGTCTCAAGGCGCGTGCCCAACGCAATGACCTCGTCGGCCGCATCGTCGCCGCGGCCTTCCACCGCCGAGAACATCAACTTCAGCAGGCGCGTGCGCTGCCGCGGCGGCACGTGCACGACCATGCCCAGGTCGATCACCGCAAGGCGTCCGTCGTCGGTGAGCAGCAGGTTGCCCGGGTGCGGATCGGCGTGGATCTCGCCGTGCACGAACATCTGGTCGAGGTAGCCGCGCAGCAGCGATTCGCACAGCCCTTCCAGCGATTCCGGGCGAATACGCGCGAGCACGTTGGCGTCGAGCGGATCGCCGTTGACCAGGTCCATGACCAGCACGCGCGTGCGCGTGAGCGGCCAGACCGGGCGGGGAATCAGCAGGTCCGGATAGGCAGCGAGGTGTTCGGAAAAGCGCTCTAGGTTCGCCGCTTCGAGCGTGTAATCGAGTTCGCCGACCAGCGCCTTGCGGAATTCGTGGACCCAGTCGGAGAAGCGCACGCGCTGGCCCAGTCCGGTCGTGTGGTCCACGCCGGTAGCGATGGAATCGAGCACGGCGAGGTCCTGCTTCACTTCCTCCGCCACGCCGGGCCGCTGCACCTTCACCGCGACCGGGCGCCCGTCCAGCAGGCGCGCGCGATGGACCTGCGCCAGGGAGGCCGACCCCAACGGCGCGGGATCGAACCATGCGAACACCTCCTCGATGGGCCGCTCCAGCGCGCATTCGACCTGCGTGCGGATCGCGTCGAATTCGACCGGCGTGACCTGGCTCTGCATGCGCGTGAGCGCCGCGAGATACGGCGGCGGCACCAGGTCGGTGCGCGTGGACAGCGCCTGGCCGAGCTTGATGAAGGTCGGCCCAAGCGCCTCGAGATCCTTCACGAACTGCTCGGGGCGCTGATCGGCGACGTCCACTTCGCCGGCGATCTGCGCGGACGAGCGAAGGTCCAGGCCGGTGAACACGCCCGTACCGCGATAGCGCATGAGAAACCGCAGGATGCGCCCGGTGCGCGCCAGTCCGTTCGGTTGCGTGCTCATGGCGTCCGCGCGCGCGGGGCGCGGAATGGGCGAAAGCGAGGGCGCGGGCAGGGCATCGCGCATTCGTTCGTGCTCCGTCTTGCGTGAAAGTGCAGGGCGCATCGGCGCCGGGCGTGCGCACAGCGCCGCTTCTCGCGGCCCCGGCCGATGCGGCGCGACCGGACTCCAGCATAGGTGCGCAACGCTAAGGCGCCGTGAGGCCGCCGCACGCGGCGCTTCACGCGACACGTCCTCGCATGCCGCATCAATCGGCCTTGTCCGCTTTGTCGTCGCCGGGAATGCGCCGCTCGATCCAGTTGATCGCGGTAAGGATCAGCAGGGTGAGGGCGGTCGCCAGGCCTGCGAGCAGGTGGTAGCGGAAGCCGCACATCACGCCGATCACCGCGACCATGAGGATCGTGGCCGCGGTGGTGATGCCCACGACGACCTGCGATCCACGCCGCGCGAATATCGTGCCGGCGCCGATGAACGATACGCCGGCGATGACCGCTTCGACCAGTCGCAACGGGTCGATGGTGAGGCGAAGCTCGCTGTCCAGCCGGTGGTCGATGATCACCAGCTGACCGAGCCCGACCAGCAGGGCCGCCGCGCCGCCCACGAGCATGTGCGTGCGGAAGCCTGCGGGCCGGTTCTTCAATTCGCGCTCGAAGCCCACCACGCCGCCCAGCAGCATCGCCACGGCGGCATCGCGCAGTACGACCAGTTGGAGGGTCCAGTCCATTCCGGCACGGTGGTGTCGAAGATGTGTAGGCGCCGTCACGGCCGCATTGGGTGCCACACACACCCCCCTCACGAGCCCATTCCTACCATCCGGCGCACCTTAGGACGGAGAGAGGAGGAGACACGCAATGGGCATCATCATCTGGCTGATCGTGGGCGGTATCGTCGGCTGGCTCGCCAGCCTCATCATGCGTCGCGATGCGCAGCAGGGCATCATCCTCAACATCGTCGTCGGCATCATCGGCGCCTTCATCGGCGGCTGGCTGGGCGGCATGCTGGGTATCGGCGGCGGCGACATCAACGATGGCAACTTCAGCATCGCAGGCCTGCTCCTGTCGCTGCTGGGCGCGGTGGTACTGCTGGCGATCGTGAATCTGTTCACCCGCGGCCGCGCGCGCTAAGGGCGCATGAAGCACAAGCGGTTCCGCTTCGGCCCGGGTTTCCGTGTCGCGTTCGATGTGCGCAAGGTGCAGGCGGCCGAAATGGTCATCGCACCCGGCGGCAAGGAAGGCGGACCGGACAACCGGCATCGCGGCGCCGACCAGTGGCTGTACGTGGTATCCGGCACGGGGCTGGCGATCGTCGAAGGACGTCGCCAGCCCCTGAAGGCGGGCAGCCTGCTGGTCATCGAACGCGGTGAGCGCCACGAGATCCGCAATACCGGTCGCACGCGCCTGAAGACCGTGAACTTCTACTACCCGCCGGCGTACGACCGCGAAGAAGAGCCGCTGCCCGCCGGGCGCAGGTAGCGCTTCGCATCAGCGACGCCGCGCGTACCACTGTGCCAGCGCCTCTGGCAGGTGCTCGTCGACGTCGACGCCCAGCGCGCGATGCGCATCGAGCACGTCGAGGACCTGCTGGCGCAAGGCGGCGAGCATCGGCATCCGATCCAGATGCGACGGTTCGCCTTCGACGCGAGCGAGCACGCCCAGTCCCCAGGAAAACAGCGCGGGCGCGCGGGCGCGCATCTGCGACTCCAGCCATGCGCGCATCGGCGCATGGACGGTGTGGCCCTCCTGCGCGAGCCGCTCCATGGCCCGGGCGAGCTGCGGGTACGCACCGCGGTACCACTCCGTGTGGCCGGCCGCCTGCAGCCGCACGGTGAGCGGCGCCGGCGCGCTGTGTTCGGCCAGGGCGCGTCCGAGTTCGAGTTCGAGCCGTCGCGCATCGCGAACCGTCTCGGTCTCCACCAGCAGGGCCCGATCCAGGTCGAAGAACTCGAAGAAGCGCGGATGCAGCGCCTGCATGCGTTCCAGCGGCTGCCGCGAGAAGCCCAGCTTCAGCAGATCCTCGTACGCGCACGGCAATACATACAGATGGCATGCGCCTTCGCTGACGCTTCGGGTGCGCTCGGGATCGCTCGTGCGAAGGAATGGCATATGAACATCATCGCCGATCGCGCGTGAGCGCAGCCGGTGCGGGCCGGATCGCGACGCGTTCTTGATGCGTCGCTCCGGATGCTGGGTCGCATGGCGAAATCCCGCAACATTCCCGCGCAGCGCAACGGTAACGGCGCGCCGAAGAACGACGCCTGCCTCGCGGCGGCGAGCGACGGCGGGCTGGTCTACGTCAGCGATGGCGAGCCAGGCCTGCGTCGCATGCGATCGGGCAAGGGCTTCCGCTACGTCGACGCGGACGGGCGGACCGTGCGCGACGCCGAGACGTTGGCGCGCATTCGTTCGCTTGCGATACCCCCGGCGTATCGCGACGTGTGGATCTGCCGTCGCGCGAACGGACACCTGCAGGCCTGCGGTCGCGACGCGCGGGGTCGCAAGCAGTACCGCTACCACCCGCGATGGCAGGAGGTGCGCGACTCGCGCAAGTTCGAACGCGTCGTCGCCTTCGCCGCCGCGCTGCCACGCCTGCGTCGCGCGTTGCGGCGCGATCTGGCGCGTCCGGGACTGGGACGCGAGAAGGTGCTGGCGATCGTCGTGTCGGTGCTGGCCGATACACTGGTTCGCATCGGCAACGTGGAGTACGCACGAGGCAACAAGTCCTACGGCCTGACGACGCTGCGCAATCGCCACGTCGAGTTCCTGGGCGGCGGTCGCGCGCACCTGCACTTCCGCGGAAAGAGCGGGCTCGAGCACGACATCGTCCTGGACGACGCGCGCCTGACCAAACTCATGCGCCGCTGCCAGCAACTGCCGGGCCAGTTGCTGTTCCAGTACCTGGACGACGATGGGCAGCAGCAACCCGTCGATTCCGGCATGGTCAACGATTACCTGCGCGAGGCGATGGGCGCGGACTTCACCGCCAAGGATTTCCGCACCTGGGGCGGCACGCTGGTGGCGATCCGGCTGCTGGCCGAGCGCGAAGTCCCGTTGCGCGAAGACGGCGCGATCAAGGTCACCGCGCTGCCTGCGGTCCGCAACGAGGTGATCAAGGAAGTGGCGCAGGTGCTGGGCAACACGCCTGCGGTGTGCCGCAAGTCCTACATCGACCCGACGGTGTTCGAGTGCTGGGAGGACGGCCGCCTGCAGCGGGCCGTGGTCGGGGCCCGCGGCGATCGGCAATGGGAACAGGCGGCGCTGCGGCTGCTGCGGCGGACGCGCAGGACGAACCGCCGCTGAGGCTCAGTCCACGTTGCGCTCGCGTTCGATCACCGCGTCTGATTGCGCGATCAGGCTGAAGTCGTGGCCGGTGAGCCGCGCGATCAGCTCCGAACCCCGGATCGTCGGCTCCCAACCGCTTCCATCGAAAACGGTGAAACCCAGTTCGACGAGGCGATCCATGACGCCTGGCGCCATCAGTGCGCGTTCCCATGCGAACAACTGGCTGCGGTGACGCAGCGCGAGCAGCGCGAAACGTTCCTCCTGGCTGAGTTCGTTCCCGGCAAGTCGGCAGGCTCTGAACATGGATGCGTTCGATACGGCGGGACCGCCAGCGTCTCGCAACGCAGGCATGTCCTGTCATCAGACAAGTCCGAAAGCGCAAATTTCGCGAGGGGGCGCTCGACGGAGGCGCATAAGACAAATCTGAAATTCAACGGCGCGCATGCGTCTACCTGATCCGCGCGGTGCGCTCAACCGCACGAAGATGCGGGAAAGCCAATTTCCTTGCGTTGCCGCAAATCTTTCAACGAAAAGTTCTTCCAGGACCGGAGGGGTCCGGCGTTTACGATGGGAGCGTTCCGGTGTCTGGTCTGTTCCGGCGACGCGCGCATCGGGGCTGAATTGGCGATGGCTGCGCCGGCAAGTTGTTCGCAGATCGTGCCTCGGGACGGCGCCGATGCTCTCAATGAGCGGTGTCCGGCTGCAGCGGTCAGCGAACCTCGCTGGGTTGTAGGAGTTGCGTTGAACTATCCGCATCTGCACACGCACGATCCATAAGAACCATTGCATGGAATCGCGCGTGTGCCGGGAGCCTCGGTGTCGTGCTTGGCCGCCGCATTCGCGTGCCGGCGGTCGATCACTTGTATCACTTCCCCCCAAACAAGCGAAGTTCAAACCATGCAATCCGAGCAGATCCAGATTCTCATCGCCAATGGACGCACGCCGCAGCGTCTTACCGCCCTCGATCAGGGCGTGACCGCATTCGAAGCGGTCGTTGGCGCCACGTACCGCCTCGTCAACCGGGACACCGGTGCCGGGTCGGAAATCGCGAATTTCAAGCGCACCGGAAAGGACCTCGAGATCTTCCTTGAAGGTTTCGGCGGCAAGCAGCCCGATGCGCTCATCCGCAACTTCTTCGGTAGCCAGGCCAGCATCGCCGGCCTGGATGCCAACGCGGCACAGCAGTTGGGCCAGTTGCCCGATGGCGCGGCCGCGCGGTACTCGATGGTGGCCGGTTCGTCCGCTCCGCTGGGTGCTACCGCCTCGGCGAGCGTTGTAAACGCAGCCACGCTGGGTGCGCAGGCACGGGCCGGCGACACGGTCGACACCGCCGTGCAGCACGCTTATCAGGTGGTCTCGCCGGTTCCGCCCACCTTCCGCGTCTGGGACGATGTCGGCGCCAGCACCGGTTTGCTCATGCAGTACCAGAAGACCGACGACACGCGGCCGACGCTCAACGGCCACGGCAAGCCCGGCGACATCCTCCGCATCTATGTCAACGACGCGCAGGTCGGTACCGCGCAGGTGCGCGCGGACGGGTCGTGGTTCTTCACGCCCGCGAACCCGCTGGCCGAAGGCACGCAAACCTTCACGGTGGCCACGGTCGACGCGGCCGGTCGCGAAATCGCGCGTTCGGCGCCCTACGCGATCGTGATCGAATCGGCCGGTCCGGTCGTTCCGGATGCTCCCGTCGCACCCGCGTTCGGCATTCATGACGATGTCGGTGCCAGCACCGGTCTGGTCGCGCCGAACCAGAACACCGACGACACCCAGCCGACCGTCAGCGGTCGTGGCCGCCCGGGCGACACGATCCACGTCTACGCCAACGGCAACGAACTGGGCTACGTCGTCGTAGCCGATAACGGCATGTGGTCGTTCACGCCAGCGGCTGCACTGGCAGCGGGTCCGCAAACCTTCACCGTGGTCGCCGTCGATGCCGCTGGGCGCGCAAGCGCGCCGTCGGCCCCCTACACGATCGTCATCGAATCGGCCGGTCCGGTCGTTCCGGATGCTCCCGTCGCGCCCGCGTTCGGCATTCATGACGATGTCGGTGCCAGCACCGGCCCGGTCGCGCCGAACCAGAACACCGACGACACCCAGCCGACCCTCAGCGGTCATGGCCGCCCCGGCGACGCGATCCACGTCTATGCCAACGGCAACGAACTGGGCTACGTCGTCGTAGCCGATAACGGCATGTGGTCGTTCACGCCCGCGACTGCACTGGCAACGGGTCCGCAAACCTTCACCGTGGTCGCCGTCGATGCCGCCGGGCGCGCAAGCGCGCCGTCGGCCCCCTACACGATCGTGATCGGAACCGCGCCGGCCATGCCGACGCTGACCATCGATGCGATCGCCGGCGACGACGTGCTCGACACCGCGGAAGCGGCGAGCCTCCAGACCATCAGCGGATCGGCCACGGGCCCGTTCAAGGCCGGCGATACGGTGACGTTCATGCTGAACGGCCACTTCTACAGCGCGGCACTGGACGCATCGGGCCACTGGAGCGCGCAGGTGGCGGGCGCCGACCTCGCGGCGGAAAACCGCATCTACGCCACCCTGATGGGGCGCGACGGCAATGGCGACGTCGTCGTCCTGCATGCCGACCGCGCCTACCGCTTCGATCCGACGCCGTCGGGCACGACGCTGACCATCGACACCGTTGCTGGCGACGACGTGCTTAACGCCGCCGAAGCGGCCGCCCAGCAGGTTATCGCCGGTAAGGTGGTGGGTCAGTTCACCGCAGGCGATCTGGTCACCTTCACGTTGAACGGCACGACCTACAGCGCGGCGGTAAGCGCATCCGGCGACTGGCACGCGCAGGTGGCCGGCGCCGATCTGGCGAAGGGCACGTCCATCGACGCCACGCTGGTCGCGCACGACGCGGCGGGCAACGGCGTCAGCGTGACCGCCAGCCGTGCCTACACGGTCGACACGTCCGCGCCGATGGCGACGCTGACCATCGACGCGATCGCCAACGACGACGTCCTCGACGCCGTCGAAGCGGCGACGAGCCAGACGGTCCGCGGCAAGGTGACGGGCGAGTTCACTCCGGGCGACATCGTCAGCTTCACCTTGAACGACCACCTCTATAGCGCGATCGTCGACGCATCGGGCGCGTGGCGCGTGACGGTGCCCGGTGCCGATCTGGCGACGGCCACCGGCATCCACGCCACCCTGATGGCCCACGACGCCGCCGGCAACATCGGCGCCATCACGGCCGATCGCGCCTACACCCTCGATCTGGTCGCGGGCCCGACCACGCTGACCATCAACACGGTGGCCGGCGACGACGTCGTCGACGTCGTGGAAGGCGCGGCGGAACAGACCATCAGCGGCACGGTGACCGGCCAGTTCATCGCCGGCGACATCGTCAGCTTCACGCTGAACGATCACGCGTACAGTGCGGCGGTGGACGCATCGGGCTTCTGGAGCGTGGCGGTGGCCGGGACGGATCTCCTCCAGGGCAACAGCATCAATGCCACGCTGGTGGCGCACGACGGAGCGGGCAACGCAACGATCGTGACGGGCAACCGTCCGTACACGCTCGAACTGGCGCCGCCGACCGCGACGCTGACCATCGTGTCGGTGGCCGGCGACGACATCGTCAGCGCGGCTGAAGCCTCGGGTGCCGTCAACATCACGGGCACGTCCACCGGCGCGCGTGCCGGCGATGTGGTCACCTTGACCATCAACGGCAAGCAGTACAGCACCACCGTCGACGAGTCGGGCTTGTGGACGATGACCGGCGTCCCCGGCAGCGACTTGGCGGCTGACGCCGACGCGACGGTCGAGGGCACGCTGCGCGCCACCGATGTGGCCGGCAATGCGACCGATGTGACGAGCTCGCATGCCTACACCGTGGTCGGCGACGTGCCGGCGCTCACCGCGACCGTGTCGATCTCCCGCATGACGAAGGACAGCGGCGTGAGCCAGTCGGATTGGCTGACCAACAATGGCGATGCCGGCCGTCTGATCAGCGGCACCATCGCCGGCAAGCTGAACACGGGCGACAAGGTGCAGGTGTCCACCGATGGCGGCATCACCTGGCAGGATGCCTACGTTTCGCCGCTGTCCGGCAACCACTGGCATGCGATGGACATCAACGCCCATCGCGGCGACTGGACCATCCTGGCGCGCGTCGTCGACAGCGACGGAACCGCCGGTCCCATCGCCTGGCAGGCGGTCACGCTCGACACGATGCGTCCGAATGCGGTAGCCGAGGTCGTCGCGTCCGCCGACAACGGGTTGACCGTGGGCCTGGAAGGCTATCCGGTCGTCGCCGGCGACATCCTCGACCTTCAGCAGAACGGCAGGCACGTGCAACATGTGCTGACGGCGGCGGAAGTCGCGGCGAAGTCGGTGACGATCGCGTTGCCGCAGGGCATGGACCCGCACGCGCTGTCGATCAGCACGATCGATCAGGCCGGCAACATCTCGCAGGCGTACCGGACGGCCCAGCTGCCGTACATCGGCTTCGAAGGCACGTCCTTCAACGGTGCCGTGTGGCAGATCCCCAACTCGAACGTCACCGTGATGGCGCCCGGCGGCATGTACACGGCGAACGCCGCCAACGGCGTGCAGGAGGGCGAGACGTCGCTCTTCGTGAGCCAGCAGGATCCCGTCCGCTTCGACCTCGGCCAGCTGACCCGGTCGGTGAGCTTCCGTTACGGAAGCAACAACGATGAGAACGCCTACGTGGCCTTCTACGATGCGACCGGCCACGAGATCGGTCGCGAGGCCTTGGCGCTGGGCGTCAACGAGGTGAACTTCACCGTGTCGCCGATCACGAACGCGATCGCCAGCTTCACGATCTTCGCTCCGGGGAGCTCGGACTACGCCGCGATCGACGCGATCACGATCGATGCCGGTGCGTCGTGGGCTGCCGAGCAGCCGCTGGCGCAGACGATCGTCTCGAACTCCAGCGATTACTACGGCACTGAGGTCGAGAACGTCTTCCGCGTCGCCGATGCGCAGGTGCTGGGCACGACCGGTGTCCACGGCAATGGCGGGACGGACACGCTCATGCTGACCGGTTCGGGCCAGACGCTGACGGCGAACGCGCTGATCGGTGGCGGCAAGCTCGATGGCGTCGAGGTGCTCGACATCACCGGCACCGGCAACAACACGCTCGACCTGACGATCGGCGACGTGTTGAGCCTGGGCAAGAAGGACCTGTTCGTTGCCGACGGGCACGTGCAGCTGATGGTCCAGGGCAACGCGGGCGATGTGCTGGAGTTGGGCGACCTGCTGCCCGACGGCGTGGATCCGGGCAACTGGGCGAAGGACCACGTCGAGAGCATCGGCGGCATCGACTACGACGTGTACCGCTTCGCGACGACGAACGGTTCGGTCTTCAACAACGTCGAGGTGTTCGTCACCGAGGGCGTGCTTGTGGACCGCACGCACGGCTGATCGGTTAGGCAGGAAAGAAGGAAGGGGCCGGGCCATGCCCGGCCCCTTCGCATGATCGGAATGTGACACCGGTGCGCTGCATCGCGCCGCGACGCAGCTGGATTCGTCGCGACGACCCGTCCGCCGCCGTCCGTCGGACGCACGGCGCAGGCTCCGTCCTTTCGTCGCGAGCGTCGTCGCGCCATATGGAGCTCCCTGGGGCGTTGTGGCACTGTTCGTGTGACGCGCGACAAGCGCTCCGTGCTCGACGAACGTTCAGGCGGCCCAATTGCCGCCAAGCCGCGCGGTCAGGCACTTTCAGAAACCTCCCATTCGTCCGGTGTGACGATCTTTTTAGTATTTGTCACATCCGTCCGGTGCGACTTCGGCTCGATGTCGGAAAGACGGCCGCGCCCCGCGCCCCGTGCATGCGCACCGATCCGGCCGCGTCTCGAAACACACAGGACGAGAACCGCTGCAGCCCCGCGTCCAGCGTCGCGCGTTTCTGGCGATGACCCAGCCGACGCCGCCGGTGGAAAACGCGTCTGTCGTTTTTGGGGCCGTAGTACGACGCCAGCTCAAGTCTGCCAATCGCCGCATGCATCCGCACGATCGCGCGCGGCCGAGGGTTCGAGCCGAACAAACTTACCAACCGGATTGAAGGTGCCCAGATGACATCGGTCGACCCCATCGCCTTGGGCGGCGAGTTCCTCGCGCCGCCGGAAATGGCCAAAGTCCAGGACACGCTGCTCGACAGCCTGATCTGGATCTGCGAGTACTACGGGCTGGGACGCTCGCCGGAAGTGCTCACCGCGGGCTTGCCCCGCAGCGGGCACATCACGCCCTCACTCGGACTCAACGTCCTGCAGAATGCCGGCCTGACCGGCGGCGTCATCGAGCGCCATCTTGCCGGGCTCCCCGCGCAGCTCACCCCGATGGTGCTGCTGCGGAAGGATCATGGCGGCCTGGTCTTCCTCAAGCGCATCGGCGCGGGGAAATCCGCGCGCTATTGCGTGATCTTGCCCGAACTGGGTTCGCAGACGGCGGAAATATCGGCCGAAGAGCTGGACGAGATCTACGCCGGCGCCGCGATCCTCGCCAAGCCGCGCGCGAAGGTGGACGAGCGCGCCGGCAAGGAGACCTCGCTCGGCGAAGGGCACTGGCTGTGGTCGACGCTGTGGCGCTATCGGCGCTACTACCGCAGCGCCATTCTCGCGGCGGTGCTGATCAACGTGCTCACGCTCGCCGGCACGTTCTTCACGATGAACGTCTACGACCGCATCGTGCCGAACCAGGCGTACGTCTCGCTGTGGTCGCTGGCCATCGGCGTGAGCATCGCCATGATCTTCGAATCGCTCGCGCGTATCGTGCGTTCGTACGTGCTGGACGTGGCGGGCAAGAAGGCCGACCTGGTCATGGGCTCGATCCTGTTCCGCCAGGCCATGTCGGTGCGCATGGAGAGCAAGCCGGCGTCGTCGGGTTCCTTCGCCAACCAGCTGCGCGAATTCGAGTCGGTTCGCGACTTCGCGACGTCCGCCACGCTATCCACGCTGACCGACCTCCCGTTCGTGCTTCTGTTCGTGGGCGTGATCTTCTTCATCGGCGGGACGCTGGGCTGGATTCCGGCGTTGATGCTGCCGCTCATCGCGGTGCTGAGCCTGTCCGTGCAGATCCCGCTGGCGCGCACGATGAAGGAGAACCTGCGCGAGACTTCGTTGCGACAGGGCCTGCTGATCGAAGCGGTGGAAGGCCTGGAAGCGCTGAAGGCGGTCGGCGGCGAAGGCCAGATGCAGCGACGCTGGGAACGCTTCAGCGGCCTGGCGGCCGCCACCTCGATGAAGTCGCGCCGGCTTTCGACGCTGGCCACGACGCTGGTGGGATCGCTGCAGCAACTTCAGACCGTGATCATGGTCGTCGCGGGCGTGTACCTGATCGGCGATGGCAAGCTCACGCAGGGCGCGCTGATCGGCTCGGTCATGCTGGCCTCGCGCGCGACAGCGCCGCTGGGGCAGTTCGTCGGCCTGGCGCTGCGTTACCAGCAGGCCCAGGCCGCGATGGGCGCATTGAACAAGCTGATGGCGATGCCGGTCGATCGCGATCCCAAGCGCGAGTACCTGCCTAAGCCGCCGGCGATCGGCCAGCTGACGCTGACGCAGGTCGGCTTCACGTATCCGCAGACCGGCATGGCGCCGAATCCGCCCGTATTGCGCGGCGTGAACATGAGCATCGCGACCGGCGACCGCATCGCGATCCTGGGACGCATCGGCTCGGGCAAATCGACGCTGCTGCGCGTGATGGCGCGCCTGTACACGCCGACCGATGGACAGATGTTCAGCGACGGCGTCGACGTCGAGCAGATCGATCCCGCGGACTGGCGCAAGTTCGTCGGCTACGTCGGCCAGGATGCGCGCCTGTTCTACGGGACGCTGCGCGAGAACGTGATGATCGGCCATCCGGAAGCGACGGCCGAGGAATTCCTGCGCGTGCTGCGCCTGACGGGGCTGGACGCCGTGGCGGCCGCGCATCCGTCCGGCGTGAACATGCAGCTGGGCGAGAACGGGCAGGGCCTGTCGGGCGGACAGCGACAGCTGGTCGCACTGGCGCGTGCGTTGCTGGCGCGCCCGCGCGTGCTGCTGATGGACGAGCCGACCAGCGCGATGGACGCACAGACCGAAACGGCGTTCATCCGCCACCTGATGCACGCCACGCAAGGGCAGACGCTCGTCGTCGTCACGCATCGCCCCAGCGTGCTGGCGCTGGTGAACCGCATCGTCGTGATCGAGCAGGGCAGGGTCGCGATGGACGGTCCGAAGCAGAAAGTACTCGAAACCCTCTCGGCGAACGCCGGGCCGGCCGAACGGGCCGGGGAGTGAAGTCATGAAATCCACGCGACGCAACTGGGGCCCGCGATGGGCCCGCCTGACCGGCCACCATCGTTCTTCCGAAGTGAGCGCGGCCGATGCCGCCTTCATGGACGACCTGCACGAGTCGCTGCTCACGCAGCGCACGCCCGGCACGCGCATCGTGCTCTACACCATCCTGGTGCTGCTGGTGATCGGGCTGGTCTGGGCCAGCCTGGCGCGGGTGGAGGAAATCACGCGGGGCGAGGGCAAGGTCATTCCGCGCAGCCAGGAGCAGATCATCCAGAGCCTCGAAGGCGGCATTCTGGACGAACTCAACGTGGCCGAGGGCGATGTCGTCAAGCGCGGACAGCCGCTGCTGCGCATCGACCGCACGCGTGCGAAGGCGTCCTACGACGAGTCGTTCGCCAAGTACATCGCCCTGAAGTCCACCGTCGAGCGGCTTCGCGCCGAGGCGTACGGCATGCCGTTGAAGTTTTCCGACGAAGTCATGGCGGTGCCGTCGGAGGTGGAGCTGGAAACGCGCGCCTACCACGAACGCCGCAAGGCGCTGGAAGAGGGAGCGGCCGCGCTGCGGACCAGTTATGCGCTGGCGATGCGCGAGATCAACCTGGCTCAGCCCTTGGCGGACAAGGGCTTGATGTCGCAGGTCGAAATCCTGCGCATGCGGCGTCAGGCGAACGACCTGCGCACGCAGGAAGTCGAACGCCGCAACCGTTTCCAGGCCGACGCCAACGCCGAACTCGTGCGCGCCGAACTCGAACTCGGTCAGGTACGCGAGAACCTCATCGGACGTCGCGACGTGCTCGCGCGCACCACCATCAACGCGCCCATGGACGGCACGATCAAGGACATCCGCGTGCACACCGTGGGCGGCGTCATCCAGCCGGGCGAGCACATCATGGAGCTGGTGCCGCTGGAAGACAGCCTGCGCGTGGAGGCCAAGATCAAGCCGCAGGACGTGGCGTTCCTGCGCCCGGGCCTGCCTGCGACGGTGAAGATCTCCGCGTACGACTACGGCATCTACGGCGGCCTCAAAGGCAAGGTCGAACTGATCAGCGCCGATGCCCTGAAGGACGAGCAGCGCACCGCCGCGCGTCCGGACGAAACCTATTACCGCGTCACAGTGCTGACCGACAGCAACGCACTCAGGGCCGGCGGCAAGCAGTTGCCGATCATTCCCGGCATGACCGGCGTCGTGGAAATCCGCACGGGCGAGAAGACCGTCCTCGAATACCTGCTCAAGCCCTTGTTCAAGGCGCGCGAAGCATTCCGGGAGCGCTGAGCCATGGTCGCGAATCAACCCATCCTAGAGCCCGAAACGATCGCTTCGCCGCGGGTCAGGGCGATGGCCGCCGCGGTAGCGGGTGTCCTGTCGGGCTTGGCCGGCCAGGCCGCCGCGGCGACGCCACCGCAGGCGCCGGTACTGCCGACCAGCACCGGCGATCAGGCGGCCGCAACGGACGAAATCGTGTACATGCTTCCCGGCGCGTCCGGCGAAACCATTCGTGCGCCACGACCGCGCATGCTCGGTTCGGCGACCGGCCGGTCCGCCGTAGCGAGTTCCAGCCACCGCGCCTTGGGGTCGCGCGCAGCCGGTTCGCCGACGGCTGGCGCGCGGCCGAAGATGACGCTTGTGCTCGCCGACGCCGCGGAAGGCGGCGGGCTCGTGCTGCGTCCGAGCGAATGGCCGACGCGCCCGCGGAACGCGGGCGGCGCACGGTCGTCTTCGAGCGCGGCGCCGTTCGCCTCCACGGTTGCGCCAGTCAGTACGGCGAATGCACCGTCCGCCGCGACCCCCGCGAAGCGCAAGACCCGCGTGGCGAGCCGCATCGATGCATCGCAGCGCTTCGATCCAGCGCCTACGGCCGAGGCCCCGTCGATCGGCCCTGATGCGCCCGCGACGGTAATGTCCACCTCGACCCTGCGCGATAGGTGGGTGGCCCTCAGTGCCGATCCCCGCCGCGCCGGCGCGTCGCCCGCCCTGGCGGCCGACATTGCGCCCGTCAGCAGCGTGGTCGTCCAACCGCGTCGCACGCGAGCGAACGCGACGCCGTTGCCCTCTGCGCCCACCGCGACGCAACGTCCTGCCTCGCGGGCAACCCCGGGTGTCGAGAACCCCGCTCCCCGCACAGGCCTCGACGTTGGCGACGTTGCGCCTTCGGCCGGGCCGAACGTCGCTCCGACGTTCGGCGCGAACGCCTCGTCGATCGCGGTAAGGAAAGCGCCGACGGCGAAGGTCGCGACCGAACTCCAGGCGGCGGACTTCGGATCGTCGATCAGCGCCAACGCCGCCTCGATGGCCGAGCGGAAAGCGCCGGATGCGGCAGTCACGACGGAACGGCCGTGGGCCGGCGCGCCTTCGGCAACCCGCATCGACGCTCCGCAGTTCGCCGCGCCCAGGGCGGAACTCGATGCGACGCCGCAAGTTGTCCAGGTTGCGAGCCTTGCGCCCGTCTCGTCCGATCTGACGCAGGCGCCGGTCGCGCGACCGGCGGGCGTGCGCGCCAGCGCCGATGTCACCAGCACGTCGACCGTTTCGCCGTCGGAGCGATCGCTCCCCGACCTCCCGGGCGCGCCGGTCACGAAGCCGCTGGACATGCGCCTGGATCCGGCGTCGGCAACCATCGTCGCCGGCACGTCGCCGACGCGTGCTCCGTGGCTGGAGGTGATGCCGGAGCCCGTCCGCACGTCCGCGCCCGAACCCGCGTCAAGCCAGCCGCCGACGCTCGACCTGCACGTGCCCGAGCCGCCGAGGCGCACGCCCGCCAGCGCGCGAGCGCAATGGCTGTCCGACGCCCCGGCGCAGTACCCGTGGAGCCAAGGCGAATTGGCCTCGCCCGCCGTGCGTCAGGAATTCTGGCGGCTCGTGCAGGCGGCCGCGTCCTACAGTCCGAAGGTCCGCCAGGCGGAGGCCGAACACCAGGCGAGCCTGCTCGACCTGCGCTCCGTGAAAGGCCAGCGCTGGCCACAGGTCACCGTCGGCGCGGGTTCGGGCGGATACGCGCTGGGCGGCGGCAAGTACGAAGACGAGTACGCGCAGAAGCCCTCGCTCGAAGCGCAGATCGTGACGCCGGTGTACGACTTCGGCCGGCTGAAGAACACCATCGCGAGCTATCGCCATCTCGCCGACGCAAGCGAGTTCGCCTACAACGCGCAGCTGCAGGCCGTCGCGTCGGAGGTCTCGGCCACGGCGATCGATCTGATCAAGACGCGCATGCTGGTGGAGATCAGCACGCAGTACGTCGACCGCCTCCAGTCGCTGGTCGACATGCTGCAGCAGATCGTGCAGGTCGACGTCGGCCGCGGCAGCGAGCTGACGCAGGCGAAGGCGCGCTTCCTCCAGGCGCAGGCCAATCGCGATGCCATCGTGGCCCGCGTGCTCGAGTTGGAACTCCAGTTGCGCCGGCAGGTGGGCGACGTCGCGCCGCCGGATATCGCCACCGAGAACTGGGAGATGGGGGCCATCGACGCCGCCTCCCTGATGTCGGCGCTGGCGAGCCATCCAACGGTGCTCCAGGCGCAGGCCGAAGTCGCCTCCGCGCAGTCCCAGGCCGATGCGATCCGCAGTTCCTCCTTGCCCAGCCTCAACTGGGTCGTCAGCAAGACGACGCAGAAGGACGCGTTGGGACAGTCGCAGCCCTGGGAAACGCGCCTGAGCCTGGATTGGTCCGCCTTCCGTGGCGGTGCGGCGCGGGCGCAGCGCCAGGCCGCGCTGGCACGCGCCGAGTCGGGCCGGCAGCGTGCCGAGCAGCAACGGCTGGACCTGGAGTTCCAGGTGCGCAACGCCATCCACAACGCGAAGGTGTTCTCCGACCGCGCCGACGCCTATCGCGATCTGATCGACGAGAACGACCGCGTGCGGCGCGCGTTCTTCCAGCAGTGGTATCACCTCGGGCGTCGCACGCTGCTTGACGTGCTCAGTGCCGAAAGCGACTACTACACCGCACAGATCAACGAAGTCGGCAGCCGCATGGACGGCTATCGCGCCAACTTCGATGCCTACGCGTACGCGGGCATGCTCGCGCAGTGGCTGCAGAACGGGAATTGAAACCCGATCCGGGACGATGCCCCGTCAGTCCCGGCGTTCGACCTCGATGGTGCCGCGCCCTACCGCAAGCAGGGCTGCGTACCGCTTGGGCAGGGCATCGGTGATGCGACCGTCGCGCACGACGTTGTCGGAGCGACAGGACTGGATGCCGCCGTTTTCCGCGTGGGCCCGGAACCACCAGCGGACCGGCGTGCCGTCCGGCCATTCGCTTTGCCGGGCGAAGCCGGACTCGCCTTCGGAACAGCCGACGTGGAAGTCGTCGGGCGGCAGGCCGTCGGCGAAGGGCAGGGCGCCCATGAAGCCGAACTGCGAGTCGTGCTGGAGCAGGTCGCGCCGCGCGTAGGGCCACACCTGTTCGCGCAGGAAATGCTGGTCGGCGAAGTGGCGCGATGCCAGCGGCTTGGCCAAGAAGGCCTGCATCAACGCGTTCAGGGGAGGCAGCGAACCTGAGACCACGCCCCAGAGCCCGGCCAGCAGCAACTCGGTGTGGGTCGGGCCGTCGCGAAGGGCATGGAACCTGTGCGGGCTCTGGCACCACTGCGTAACCGCATCGGCTTCGCGTCGGGAGATGACCGAGTCCGCGTCGCGGAACGCCACCCGGTGCAGCGAGGCGTCTTCCAGCGCGGCGAAGCGCCACATCGGCCCGGGCCAGGTGCGCAGCGCATCGGAAACGTCCACCACCTGCGCGCCGGCCTGCAACAGCCGCGCGCGCACGTCCGGCGGAACCGAATCGTCGAGGTAGAACCGGCACGTCCAGTGCGGGTACAGGCGCGGCTGTTCGAGCGCGTTGATGATGGCGTTCTCGCAGTACTTCGGCCGTGCGCCGAACAGCGAGAATGCCAGTACGTTCTTCGCACGCGTGTCCTCGCTGGGCGCGGGCGGAAGCGGCGGCAACGAGGCCAGGGGCACGGCGGGTTCGACCCCGAACTGCGCATCGCGCAACGTCAGCGCGCGTAACCCGTGAGCGCGTACCTGCTCGCGTTCGCCCAGAGCACCGTGCGCGTGCGACAGCGCGTCGTGCACCACGAAGTTGCGCTCGTCGCCCGCGGACAGCGCGCGATGGGCGTAATCGATCGCTTCCTGCCAGCGGTGCAGCTTCACGCAGCACACGGCGGCATCGGCCCAGATGCGGGAATGCGCGCTAGGCAAGCGGCGTTCAGGCACCCCTGCCGCGCCTCCTCGTAGGCCCCCGTGAGAAACAGGTCTTGAACCGGAGCTGCAAGGCTCCGCGGACAGCGCAGGAGCACAACGCCCCTTGGTTTTTTTCGGACGATTCATGCAGGCAAGGACCGTGGGAGCCTGGGGAGGCTATCCACCGCGACCTGCCGCGCGCCTCGGGCGAATCTGTAATGCGGGGCACGCGATGCGCTGCTCTGGAGCGCTTGTCGAGCTGGACAGCGTACGCCGTAGCTCGCCCACGCGTATGGCCCGCCGAAGGACCGGACGGCCCATGCCGGTCGAAGACGGCGGCGCCCGGAGGGTTTCAGCGCGCATGAAAAAGCCCGCACAAGGCGGGCTCGTTCAGGTAGATGGTGGAGGTGGGGGGAATTGAACCCCCGTCCGAAGGCACTCCATCCCCGGCACTACATGCTTAGCTCACCGTTGGATCTCGTCCCGGAACAGCACGGTGCGCGAAGCGCGTCCAGGAACCAGCCTGTTTTGGGTTAACCAGGGACTGACAGGCAACCGTCCCCGGCGATTCCGTGATGATGACCCTACGCTGCGAGCACGGACACAAGCAGTTTCGGGGCTTAGGCCTTAAGCGGCCAGAGCGTAGTTGTCGTCGTTGGCAACTAGAAGTTTGCAGCTGGATTTACGAGGAAAGCTACCCCCTCGGCATGCGCCAAGCGATTTTGCAACCCCCGTCGAAGCCAGTGCACCCCCGGGGACAGCTCGCGCTGACCCGACCAGTATAGGGGCGGCGGGCGCAAGGACAAGGGCAGGGGGCCGGCGCGTTTGCGGGCGTTCAAGCGTGCATGTCGGCGCCATCGCCGGACCCATGCAGGCGAGCGGGCTGCCGGCGGCTCAGGTTTCCTCGAGCAGCTGGATCAGGGCCCGCTGCTTCTTGCGCGGCAGTTTGCGCACCAGGCCGACGAGCCTGACTTCTTCCGGGTTGTCGTACTTGGTGGGCGTTTCCCGGACCAGGTTCTTGCCGTCCATCGTGCCGCGGCCGGTGGACAGCCACTCGTAACTGACGTGCATCTGCACGGCCATCGCGCGGAGCCGTTCGTTCGACGGAATGGAAAGCCCGAGCGCCCACTTGCGGGCGGATTCGCGGCTGACTTCGTAATGGTCGGCGATGGCGGTCGTGCGGTGGCGACCTTGCGGAAAGCCCGCGTAATCCCAGGCCTGATGCAGCCGTTTTGAGAATTCCTTGTGAGGCGCCTGCGGCATTTCCCTACGCTCGAATGAAGAGAGATCCGACACGCACAAGCGGAGTGTGCGTCGTCACAACTTATTGTTGCGCAGGCTCCGCGAAAAGCACGCATGCACCGGTTGTTGAATGTGGCAATCGCCGGTGGTATCCATTGCGCCATGACTACCGATATGGACGTCGCGGCCAATCCGGTCGACCGATACGTAGAATGTTTCCAATCCTGTGGCGCGGCCGCGCAGGCGGCGGGCGTCAGCACCGAGATGCTGCGCCGCATGCGCAAGCGCGGCTATGTCACCACGCGAAAGCGCGCGTTGATCATGGCGCGGGCGTGCAGCTTCCGCGTCGATGCGATCGAACTGCTCGCCCTGTCCGGCGTCCGGCGATCGCCACGCGGGCCACGCGTATGACGAGGATGTAAGGACCAACCGGCCCTGCGGGCGGACCGACGGCTGAACGCGGAAAAGTCTCGGCCCTGTATGCTTGGGGCATGAGCCCCGAGGCCGTTCGCGAAGACCGCACGCCCGATCTGTCCGAGCTGTCGCCGCGCCGCGGTTACCTGCTCGCGCTCATCGTGCTGATCGGATCGCTGCTGCTGGTCTTCACCGCGTGGCGCGCGGCGCGCGAGCGCGAGTTGCGCTCGGCCGAAGCCGAGTTCGTCAGCAAGACGGCCGAAGTCACCGAGCTGTTGCGCCAGGGCATGACCAAGTACGAACTGGTCGCGCGCGGCGGCGTCTCGATGTTCGCGTCCGTCACGCGCCCGCGGCCATCGCCGGCGCAGTGGCAGGCGTACGTGGACGGCATGGATCTGCAGCGCCGCTTTCCCGGGATGGTCGGCCTGGGCTTCGCCGAATTCGTGCCGGCCACGCGACTGACCGATCTCCAGCTCGAATGGCGTGAAGCCGGCCACGGGCTGTTGCAGATCTGGCCGCGCGGCCAGCGGCGCGACTACGGGCCGATCCTCTACCTGGAACCCAAGACGCCCGCGAACGTCGGCGCGATCGGCTTCGACATGTATTCCGAACCGGTGCGCCAGGCGGCAATGACGCAGGCGATGGAAACCGGAAACGCAACCTTGTCCGGCCCGGTTCGCCTCATCCAGGACGGCTCGTTGCGCAGCACCGGCGTGCTGCTTTACCTGCCCGTGTACCGTGGGGGCGGGCGCCCGGCGACATTGCCCAAGCGCCGGGCCGAAATGCAGGGCTGGGTGTACGTGCCCATCCGCATGGAGGGATTCGTCCGCAACGCGCTGGGCGTGCTGCGCACCGACAGCCAGTTCCGCGTGATCGACGTCTCCGCCGGCGAGCGCCTGCTGTACGAGACCTATGCGCCGAAGGACCGCCCGCCGCCGGCATTCCGGCACAGCAGCACGTTCGAACTGTACGGCCGTCACTGGCGCGTGGACTTCGAGTCGCCGCCGCTCGCCCAGGCCGCGCCGCGGCTGCAGGGGCTGCAGAACCTGCTCGCGCTGGGGCTGTTTTCGTCGCTGCTGCTGTATGCGATCGCGTGGATGCTCGCGCGCACCGAGGCGCAGGCGTATCGCATCGCGGTGCGGATGACGGAGGATTTCCGCCGCAGCGAACAGCGCTTCCGCAGCGCGATGCAGTACTCGGCCATCGGCAAGGCGCTGCTGGACAGCGAGGGCCACATCGTCGAAGCCAACCCGGCGCTGGGGAACATCGTCGGGCTCACGCCCGAGGCATTGGCGGGCAAGCGCTTCGACACGCTGTTCGAAAGCGACGAACCGGAGCTGATCGCGTACGGGCAGGGCACGACCGATGCGCAGGGCGTGCATCGCGCGACGCGGCGCCTGCATCGCGAAGGCGGCGATCCCCGCCAGGCGCAGCTCACGTACGCACCGGTGCCGGGCAACGTGGGCCAGGACATCGCCGGTCTGGTGCAGGTGGAGGACGTGACCGAACGCCTGCGGGCGGAGGCCCGCGTGCACGCGCTCAATCGCACGCTGGAGGCGAGGGTGGCGCTGCGCACCCGGGAATTGAGCCAGGCCAACCAGGAGTTGGAGGCCTTCGCATACAGCGTCTCACACGATCTTCGTGCGCCGTTGCGGGCCATCGACGGCTTCAGCCGGATCCTGATCGAACGCCATTCGGCCGGCATGGACGAGAGCGGTCGCGCCTATCTCACGCGCGTGCGCCGCGCGGCAGCGCGCATGGGCGAACTGATCGACGCGCTGCTCAAGATGTCGCGCGTGAGCCGCGGCGAACTCCGCCTGGAGCGCGTGGACCTGAGCCGGCTGGCGGGCGAGGTGATCGAGGAACTGCGCGTGGGCGATCCCCGGCGTCAGGTCGAGGTGGACATCGAGCCGGACCTGTTCGTGATCGGCGATGCGCCGCTGCTGCGCAATCTGCTCGGAAACCTGCTGGGCAACGCGTGGAAGTTCACCCGCGACCGCCTCGATGCGCGGATCGAGTTCGGCGCGGTCATGGGCGACCAGGGGCTGGAGTACTTCGTGCGCGACAACGGCGCCGGGTTCTCGCAAGCCTACGTCGACAAACTGTTCCGGCCGTTCCAGCGGCTGCACCACAACGACGACTTCGCCGGCCACGGCATCGGCCTGGCTTCGGTGAAGCGCATCGTCGAGCGCCACGGCGGCACCATCCGCGCCGAAGGCGAGGTGGGCAAGGGCGCAACGTTCTGGTTCACGCTGCCGCGGGAGAAGCTGGCGGAGTAGGTGCCACGACACCCTTCGGCACGCCGGTCCAGCCCCCAAGTTGGGGGCGATTCGCGCCAAAGGCGCGAATGGGGGATGGAAGCGCGGCGTGGGGCCCGGAATTCACGAAGTGAATTCTGGGGATTTCCGCGGCGCAGCGCGGAATCAAGCGTCCTTGTTGTGGCGGCGCATCACGCGCTGCTTCTCGCGCTGCCAGTCGCGTTCCTTGCTCGCTTCGCGCTTGTCGTGCGCCTGCTTGCCCTTGGCCAGCGCGATCTCGGCCTTGACCTTGTTGCCTTTCCAGTACAGCGCGGTGGGGACAAGGGTGTAGCCCTCGCGCTGGACGCGGCCGATGAGATTGTCGATTTCGGCACGATGCAGCAGCAGCTTGCGCGAGCGGCGGTCGTTGGCGACGACGTGGGTCGAGGCGGAGATCAGCGGCGTGATCTGCGCGCCGATCAGGAAGATCTCGCTGTGCAGGACCACCGCGTAGGCGTCGCCGATGTTGGCGCGGCCGGCGCGGATCGCCTTCAGTTCCCAGCCTTGCAGGGCAAGGCCCGCCTCGAACTTCTGCTCGAGGCTGTACTCGTGGCGGGCGCGCTTGTTCAGCGCGATGGTGCCGCCGCCGGCGCCCTTTCCCTTATCCTTGCCGGTCTTCTTGTTCGAATTCTTGGACATCGCGCCATTGTCCCCGAAAGCGGGGCCCGCGCGCGACACCAGCGTTTCGGGACCGCCGCCGCATGCAGACCATCCGCCGTTCCGCCCTCGTCGAGCACTCCGCCGCGCGCATGTTCGCGCTGGTGAACGACGTGGCCGCCTATTCGCGCCGTTTCGGCTGGTGCGAGGCGTCGCGGGTGCTGGAGGAGGGCGTGCAGGAGGACGGCACCGGGCGCATGGTCGCGCGGCTGGACATCGGCTACGGGGCATTGCGGACCTGGTTCGTGACCGAGAACACCACCCGTGCGCCGCATCACATCGACCTGAAACTGGTCGATGGCCCGTTCCAGAGCCTGGGCGGGCGCTGGGAATTCCATGCCCTGGACGAGTCCGCCTGCAAGGTGACGCTCACGTTGAACTTCGAGCCGAAGGTGAAGCTGCTCGGCCCTGCCATGGCCGTTGGCTTCCAGGGGCTGGCCGACCGCATGGTCGACGACTTCGTGCGCGTGGCCGATCGGGGCGACGAGGCGTGAGGATCGAAGTGATCCGCGCCTGGCCGCGGCGCTTCGAATCGGTGTGGGTCGAACTTCCCGCCGGTGCGACGGTCTCCCAGGCGCTGGACGCGGCCGGCTGGCAGGGCGATGCGGGCAGCGTGGCCTGCGCGGTGTTTGGCGTTCGCGCTACCGGCGACACCGCGCTGCACGACGGCGATCGCGTCGAACTGCTGCGGCCCCTGCTGGCCGACCCGAAGGACGCGCGGCGGCGGCGCGCGGAGTCGACCAAAACAAAACCCCGGCCGTGAGCCGGGGTTTTCGTTTGCGGGGAACGGCGCGATCCGGTGGGATCAGCGGCCGCCCTTCTTGCCCTTTTCCTTCGGCAGGTTGCGACCGAACTGCTTCACCGTCTGGCGGGCCAGCTGTTCGTCCTGCTCGGGGAAGTAGTCGCCTTCCCACTTCACGACGGCGTCGTTCTCGAACCACACCGTCAGGTTCTTCTTTTCGGTGGTGCCGCGACGGTTGGTGCGCTGCGTGGCGGTGTAGTCCCAGCGATCGTGATGGAACGGATCCTCGACCGACGGCGTGCCCAGCAGCAGCGTCACCTGCTGCTTGCTCATGCCGGTCTGCAGCTGGTCGACATTGGCCTTTTCCAGCAGGTTGCCCTGGTAGATCGGCTGCTTGTACAGAATGCCGCAGCCGCTGGTGACCAAGGCGATGGAGAGGACCAGCAGGAGCTTGTGCGTGTGCTTCGGCATCGGTGTCTGCGACAGGCGGATAACGCAGCGATGATACACTGCCGGGCGCATCCACCAAGCGCGGAGTCCGGTCCGGCCCCTTCGGGGTCGGCCGTGTTCATCCGCCGTTCCGGCGCCACCGGTCGCGCCGCATCGTTGAGGGACCTCCATGGAATCGCAAGAACTCCGCAAGGCCGGGCTCAAGGTCACGCATCCGCGGCTGCGGATACTGGAACTGCTCGAGCAGGCCAAGCCCAGGCACATGACCGCAGAGGACATCTATCGCCACCTGCTCGAGCACGGCGAGGACATCGGCCTGGCCACCGTGTACCGCGTGCTCACGCAGTTCGAGGCCGCCGGCCTGGTGCTCAAGCACAACTTCGAAGCCGGGCAATCGGT
Source organism: Lysobacter arvi (assembly GCA_031216755.1). Lineage (GTDB taxonomy): Bacteria > Pseudomonadota > Gammaproteobacteria > Xanthomonadales > Xanthomonadaceae > Lysobacter_J > Lysobacter_J arvi. Next base: position 456,467 of record JARUHG010000001.1, read on the forward strand.
GTACGAGCTCGACCGCGGCCATCACCACGACCACATGGTCGACATCGACACCGGCAAGATCATCGAATTCGAAAGCCCCGAGATCGAGGAACTGCAGCGGAAGGTCGCCGCCAAGCACGGCTACGAGATCGAGGAGCACTCGCTGGTGCTGTACGTGCGCAGGAAGAAGGGCGCGTGATGCGCCGGCACGCCGGTAACCGACGTTGAAACAAAAAGCCCGCCGATGGCGGGCTTTTTCGTGGGCGATGCCTTGACGCGTTCGGCGGCGCGTGCGCGCCGGCGCCTTACTCCACGTCGGCGAGCAGGCGCTTCGCGGCGGCGCGGGCTTCGCGCGTGAGTTCGACGCCGCCCAGCATCCGCGCCAGCTCTTCCTCGCGTTCCTTCGCCTTGAGCAGCTGCACCGCGCTCTGCGTGACGCCCTCGCTCTTGGCCTTGCTCACGCGGTAATGCGCATGGCCCTGGGCCGCTACCTGCGGCAGGTGGGTGACGCACAACACCTGCCGGCTCGCCCCGAGCGCGCGCAGTTTCTGCCCGACGATCTCCGCTACGGCGCCGCCGATGCCGGTGTCGACTTCGTCGAAGACCATCGTCGCGACCGCGTCGAGCCCGAGCGCTGCAACTTCGATCGCCAGGGAGATGCGCGACAGTTCGCCGCCGGACGCCACCTTGCGCAGCGGCCGTGCCGGCTGGCCGGGGTTGGCCGCGACCATGAATTCCACGCGCTCGGCGCCCTGCGGGTCGGGGCGTTCGGTGTCGAGCGGTTCCAGCTCGACGTCGAAACGCCCGCCGCCCATGCCCAGCTCGCCGATCAGTGCGGTCGTGCTCGATGCCAGGTGCGCGGCCGCATCGCGACGGCGCGCACTCAGCACCTGCGCCACTTCGCGCCATGCGCCGCGGGCGGCGTCGATCTCGCCGTCCAGCTTCGCCAGGCGCACGCCGGCGCCGCGGAGCGTTTCCAGTTCCGCGGCAATCGCGTCGCGTTGCGCGGCCAGCTGCTCCGGTGCGACGCGATGTTTGCGCGCAAGCTCGTGCAGGCGACCGAGGCGGTGTTCGAGCGTGTCGAAGGCGGCCGGATCCAGGTCCAGATCGCTGCGTACGCGGTCGAGCAGGGCGAGTGCTTCGTCGATCTGGATGGTGGCGGCATCGAGCATCGCGTCGACTTCCGTCAGCCGCGTTTCGTGCTCGGCCACCCGCGCCAGGTCCGAGCGCACGTGCTGCAACGTGCGCGAAAGCGACGGGCCGTCTTCGCCGCCAAGTTGCGCGAAGGCGCCGTCGCAGGCGGCGATCAGGCCGGCTGCATGCGCGTGGCGCCGATGATCCGACAGCAGGCGCGCGATGGCTTCGGGCGCCAGATCCTCGCGATCGAGCTCGCCGTGCTGGTGTTCGAGCCAGTCGATGCGGTCGGAGACGTCGCCCTGGGCGAGCAGCGTCTCGCGTTCGGCAAGCAGCGCGCTCCAGCGGGCCGCAGCGGCCTCCACGGCGCGGCGTTCGACATCCGTGCGACCAAAGGCATCGAGCAGGGCGAGCTGGCTCGGGCGCGAGAGCAGGGCCTGATGCTCGTGCTGGCCGTGGATCTCCACCAGCAGCGCGGCGAGCTCGCCGAGCTGGCCGAGCGTCACCGGACGGCCGTTGACCCATGCACGCGAACCGCCGTCGGCGCGGATGACGCGCCGGATCTGGCAGGCGTCGTCCTCGTCCAGTTCGTGTTCGCGCAACCAGGCCGCGGCGAGGGGCACGTCATGCAGGGCGAACTCGGCGACCAGCTCCGCGCGATCGGCGCCGTGGCGCACCACGCCGCTGTCCGCGCGAAGGCCGGAAATCAGGCCGAGGGCGTCGACCAGCAGCGACTTGCCCGCGCCGGTTTCGCCGGAAATGACGGTCAGGCCGGGACCGAAAGCCAGTTCGGCTTCGGTGACCACGGCGAATTGCTTGAGGGACAGGTGGACGAGCATCGGAGCGCGATTGTGCCCTGTGTGGGTTGCGGCTTGATAGCGGTGGCGCGTCGCAGCGGGCGAGATTGGGATTGTCGTCCGGTTCGATTTTCGGGGGATGGGAGGGCGTGGAAGCCGAATCCCGTGTCCTGGGCTCGTCCGGCGCGAAAGCTCCAGCGGCGTCCGACTCCCGACTCCCGGCCTTGCGCCGCGTACCAACCCGTCATATATCGCCGACATGAGCCGCAAACCCGCCGATCCCAGCCTCGACCCGCGCGCGCGCCAGCTGCTGCGCACCCTGATCGGCCGCTACATCCGCAGCGGCGAGCCGGTCGGGTCGCAGACGCTGGCGCGCCACGCAGGCCTGGACGTCAGCCCCGCGACGATCCGCAACATCCTGGCCGACCTGGAGGACGCCGGCCTGCTGAGCGCGCCGCACGCGTCGGCCGGACGGGTGCCGACGCCGCAGGGCTATCGGCTGTTCGTCGACTCGCTGCTGCAGGTGCGGCCGCTGCCGGAAACCGACGTGGCGCGACTGCGCGGCGAGCTGCCGGCCGGTTCGGGCACGCAGGCGCTGCTGGGCAGCGCGTCGGAACTGCTGTCGGCGATGACCCATTTCGTCGGCGTGGTCAGCGTGCCCAAGCGCGAGCAGTTCGCGTTCCGGCGCATCGACTTCGTGCCGCTGGACGGCTCGCGCGTGCTCGCGATCCTGGTCTTCGCCGACAACGAGGTGCAGAACCGCATCGTGCTCACGCGCCGGCCCTTCGACGCCGGCGAGCTGGAGCGGGTAGCGAACTACCTCAACGCCCATTTCGCCGGGCGCACCGTGGCCGACATCCGCGCCACGCTGCTGCGGGAGCTGCGCAGCGCACAGGACGAAATGCAGTTGCTGCTGGCCCAGTCGGTCGAACTGGCCGAGCAGGCGCTCGCGCCGGGCGGGGACGACATGGTGCTGGCCGGGCAGACGCGCCTGATGGGCGTGCAGGAACTGGCCGACCTGGACCGGCTGCGCGAGCTGTTCGAGGCCTTCTCGCGGAAGCGGGAGATCCTGCAACTGCTCGAGCGCACGGTGCAGGCCCCGGGCGTGCGCATCTTCATCGGCGAGGAAACCGGCCTGGCCCCTCTGGAGGGCATGTCGCTGGTGACCGCGCCCTACGTGGCCCCGGGCTCGGGCATGGTGCTGGGCGTGCTGGGCGTCATCGGGCCGACCCGGATGGCGTACGACCGCGTGATTCCGGTCGTGCAGGCGGCCGCGGACGCCCTCGGCGCCGCGCTGCATTCGGACGCCTGACCCACGCCTTCGGACGACCGCTGGCCGGCGCCTGCCGACGCGGCCGTGTTGGACAGTGCTGTCTTGAATCCGGCAGGGGCGGCCCCATTGCTGCCCTGACGCGCCCCGAGCGCGCTGCAACACCTTGAATTCCAGCAAGTTTGAGCGCCCATGGCGCAGGGATGGAGCACCGCATGACCGCTAGTACGCCTTCCGGCGACCCGAACCAGACCGCCGAAGTAGCCCCCACGACCGACACCGCCGACGCGACCGTCACGCTCGCCGCGCAGGTCGAAGCCCTCCAGGCCGAACTGGCCCAGCTGCGCGAGGACACGCTGCGCGAACGCGCCGAACTCGAGAACCAGCGCAAGCGCATGACGCGCGAGATCGACATGGCGCGCAAGTTCGCCAACGAACGCCTGCTGTCCGAACTGCTGCCGGTGATCGACAGCCTCGAAGCCGGCCTGGCCGTGCAGGCCGACACCGCCGCCCACCTGCGCGAAGGCATGGAGCTGACGCTGCGCCAGCTGATGAAAGTCGCCTCGGACAATGGCCTGATCGTGGTCGATCCGGTCGGCCAGCCGTTCGATCCGGAACGCCATCAGGCCATGAGCATGGTCGATCCCGCCGGCCACGCGCCGGGCAACGTGGTCCAGGTCTACCAGAAGGGCTGGGTACTGAACGAACGCCTCCTGCGCCCGGCACTGGTCGTGGTGGCAAGGCACGACTGACGCCTTGAAGCGGGGCCGCGAGCCCCCCAGATAACGCACATCGGCGGCGCGTCCGCCATCAAACCTTCAAGCAGGCGGCCCGTGCCGCCGCACAGTCAAAGATCGAAAGAGGGAGCATCACCATGGGCAAGATCATCGGCATCGACCTGGGCACGACCAATTCGTGCGTGGCGATCATGGAAGGCGGCAAGCCGCGCGTCATCGAGAACGCGGAAGGCGATCGCACCACCCCGTCCATCGTCGCCTTCACCAAGGACGGCGAAGTCCTCGTCGGCGCCAGCGCCAAGCGCCAGGCCGTGACCAATCCGAAGAACACCTTCTTCGCCGTCAAGCGCCTCATCGGCCGCAAGTTCACCGACGCCGAAGTGCAGAAGGACATCGGCCTGGTCCCGTACAAGATCACCCAGCACGACAACGGCGACGCGTGGGTCGAGACCTCCGAGGGCAAGAAGATGGCCCCGCAGCAGATCTCGGCCGAAGTGCTGGCCAAGATGAAGAAGACCGCCGAGGCCTACCTGGGCGAGACGGTCACCGAAGCGGTCATCACGGTGCCGGCGTACTTCAACGACAGCCAGCGCCAGGCGACCAAGGACGCCGGCAAGATCGCGGGCCTGGACGTCAAGCGCATCATCAACGAGCCGACCGCGGCCGCGCTGGCCTACGGCATGGACAAGAAGGGCGGCGACCGCAAGGTCGCGGTCTACGACCTCGGCGGCGGCACGTTCGACGTGTCGATCATCGAGATCGCCTCGGTCGACGGCGAAATGCAGGTCGAAGTGCTGTCCACCAACGGCGACACCTTCCTGGGCGGCGAAGACTTCGACAAGCGCGTCATCGACTACCTCGTCGAGGAGTTCCAGAAGGACCAGGGCATCGACCTGCGCAAGGATCCGCTGGCCCTGCAGCGCCTGAAGGACGCCGCCGAGCGCGCCAAGATCGAACTGTCCAGCGCGCAGCAGACCGAAGTGAACCTGCCGTACGTCACGGCCGACGCGTCGGGTCCGAAGCATCTGAACATCAAACTGACCCGCGCCAAGCTCGAAGCGCTGGTGGACGATCTGATCCGCAAGTCGATCGAGCCGTGCCGCATCGCGCTCAACGACGCCGGCCTGCGCGCCAGCGAGATCAGCGAAGTGATCCTGGTCGGCGGCCAGACCCGCATGCCGAAGGTCCAGTCGGCCGTGGCGGAGTTCTTCGGCAAGGAGCCGCGCAAGGACGTCAACCCCGACGAGGCCGTCGCGCTGGGCGCGGCGATCCAGGGCGGCGTGCTGGCGGGCGACGTCAAGGACGTGCTGCTGCTGGACGTGACCCCGCTGTCGCTGGGCATCGAAACCCTCGGCGGCGTGTTCACCAAGATCATCGAGAAGAACACCACCATTCCGACGAAGGCCTCGCAGGTGTTCTCCACCGCCGAGGACAACCAGTCGGCCGTGACCGTGCATGTCCTGCAGGGTGAGCGCGAACAGGCCCGCTACAACAAGTCGCTGGCCCGCTTCGACCTGACCGGCATCGAGCCGGCGCCGCGCGGCATGCCGCAGGTGGAGGTGTCCTTCGACATCGACGCCAACGGCATCCTGCACGTGTCGGCCAAGGACAAGAAGACCAACAAGGAACAGAAGGTCGAGATCAAGGCCGGTTCGGGCCTGTCCGAGGAGGAGATCGCGAAGATGGTCTCCGACGCGGAAGCCCATCGCGAGGAAGACCAGAAGTTCCATGAGCTGGTCCAGGCGCGCAACCACGCCGACGCGCTGATCCACACCGCGCGCAACGCCATCAAGGACAACGGCGACAAGGTGGCCGGCGACGTCATCGGCCGCACGGAAGGCGCGATCGCCGAACTCGAGACCGCCATGCGCGGCGACGACAAGGCGCAGATCGAGGCCAAGTCCAAGGCCCTGGAGGAAGCCGCGCAGTCGCTGTTCGCCGCGGCTTCGGCTTCGGGCCAGCCGGGTGGCGCGGATGCGGGTGCCGGCGCGTCGGGCGGCGCGAAGTCCGACGACGTCGTCGACGCCGAGTTCACCGAAGTCAAGGACGACAAGAAGTAATCAGGCCGGGACCCGGGACCGGGGACCCGGGACACGGGCAACAACGCGCACGAGCTGCGCGTTGTTGCCATCTCGACCCCATCGCGGGTCTTCAAACACTGGATTTTTCCCGGGTCCCCGGCCTCGGGTCCCGGTCCCGATCACCCATGAGCAAACGCGACTACTACGAAGTGCTGGGCGTGGCCCGCGACGCCAGCGACGAAGACCTCAAGAAGGCCTACCGCCGCTGCGCGATGAAGTTCCATCCGGACCGCAACCCCGGCGATGCCGCGGCGGAAGCCTCGTTCAAGGAGTGCAAGGAAGCCTACGAAGTCCTCGCCGACGCCAGCCGGCGCCGCGCGTACGACCAGCACGGCCACGCCGCGTTCGAGCACGGCATGGGCGGTGGCGGCGCGGGGTATGCCGACATGGGCGACATCTTCGGCGACATCTTCGGCAACATTTTTGGTGGCGGCGCCCAGCGCGGCCCGCGCCGTGGCGCCGACATCGGCTACGTGATGGAGCTGTCGCTCGAGGAAGCCGTCTTCGGGGCCGAGAAGACCATCGAGATCCCGACGCTCGACGAATGCGAGACCTGCGACGGCTCCGGTTCGGCCGACGGCAAGACCGAAACCTGCGCCACCTGCCACGGCCGTGGCCAGGTGCGCTTCCAGCGCGGCATCTTCTCGATGCAGCAGGCGTGCCCGCATTGCGGCGGCCGCGGCAGGACCATTCCGAACCCGTGTCCGGACTGCAACGGACAGGGGCGCGTGGAGCGCACCAAGACGCTGCAGGTCAAGATCCCGGCCGGCGTCGACAACGGCGATCGCATCCGCCTGGCGGGCGAAGGCGAAGCCGGTCCGGCCGGCTCGCCGCCGGGCGATCTGTACGTCGACGTGCGCGTGCGCGAGCACGAGATCTTCCAGCGCGACGGCGACGACCTGCATTGCGAAGTGCCCGTCCGCATCGGCCAGGCCGCGCTCGGCGATACGATCCGCGTGCCCACGCTCGAGGGTGAAGTCGAGCTGCGCATCCCCGCCGAAACGCAGACCGGCAAGCTGTTCCGCCTGCGCGACCGCGGCGTGAAATCGGTACGCAGCCGCAAGCCCGGCGACCTGTACTGCCGCGCTGTGGTGGAAACGCCGGTCAATCTCACGCCGGAACAACGCGAACTGCTGGAGAAGTTCGAAGCGACCTTCGTCGGCGAAGGCGCGCGCCGCCACTCGCCGCGCGCATCGACCTTCCTCGATGGCGTGAAGGGATTCTGGGACCGCATGACGTCCTGATCCCGTCGGGCTTCCCAAGAGGACAAAAGAAGGCCGCGTCATCCGACGCGGCCTTCTTTTTTTCGCCCGGCTCAGCGCTCGGCCGATCGCGGCGAGAGCAACCACAATGCCGCGCCAAGCACGATGCAGCCGACGCGGATCATCGTGCCCGTGGACGGGCCCCAGTGATCGACCCACGCCAGCAGCTTGAACTCGTAGTTGAAGTGGTTCAGCACGAACGAACCCACGCCGAGCAGGATGAGCAGGCTGCCAAGGGAACGGACATTCACGGCTTCGCCTCCAACGCCATGCGGCGCACGCCGAAGATCTTGTCCTGCCCGTACAGGCTCGACAGCTCCGAACGCGCGATCCGGAGCTCGTCCTCCGTGTCCCACTTGATCGCGGACAGGTCGCCATGCAGGTCGTTGTTGGCGCCGGACGGGGCTTCCCAGGCGGAGCTGTCGGTGATGACGGTCACGGCATCGCCGTCCACCTTCACGACCTTCATCAGGCCGTAGGCCTTGCCCGCCTGGTCGAACTCCGCGAAATGCGAGAGCTCGGCGGCGTACAGGTCGCCCACCTGCGGCGCGGCGAGGAGCGCGGCGTCCTGCTTTCCCGTGCAGCCGGCCGCCATCATCAGCGGCAGCAGAAGGAGGGCGAGTGATCGAAAGATTCGGTTCATGCGGGTTCCCAAACTGCATCGACGCCGCCGATCGCGGCGTGCCGATGCTAGGCAGCGTCGGCACATCGAAGAATCGGACGGCTCCTAAACACGGCGCCTCGCGGCAACCCGTTGCGATGCGCCGACAACTTGTCGAATCGGCGCGGCAGCCGTCAGACTGCGCGCATGAGCGATCACACGAGCCGGCAGACCCGCATCCTCGTCCACGGCGCGTCCGGCCGCATGGGGCAGGCGCTGCTGCGCCTGGCCGCCGAGCGCGACGACGTCGTCGTCGTTGCCGCCGTGCAGCGATCGCAGCCGGCGCAGCGCGTGGTGGACGGCGTGGCGCATTTCGCCGCGTCCGAACTGCACGGCGTGCCGGCATTCGACGTCGCGATCGACTTCAGCCTGCCGCAGGGCTTCGATCCGCTCCTCGCACTGTGCGAGGAGCGCGGCGCCGCACTGGTGTCGGGCACCACGGGCCTGGAGGCCCCGCAACGCGCGGCGCTGGACGCCGCGTCGCAGCGCATTGCGTTGCTGTGGGCGGCGAACTTCAGCCTGGGCGTGGCGATCCTGGGCGAACTGGTCGAGCGTGCCGCGCAGGCGTTGCACGGCTGGGATTGCGACATCGTGGAGTCGCACCACGTGCACAAGAAGGACGCGCCGTCGGGCACCGCCCTGGCGCTCGGCGCGAGCGCGGAGGAGGGCGGGGCGACGCCGCGTTACGCCTCGCTGCGCGCCGGCGACATCGTCGGCGAACACCTGGTGCAGTTCGCGGCGCCGGGCGAGCGCATCGAGCTCATCCACCGGGCCACCAACCGCGACATCTTTGCCCGCGGCGCGCTGCACGCGGCCGCCAAGCTGGCCGGACGCGCGCCCGGTCGCTATCGCCTCCGCGATCTGCTGGCCTGAACAAGGCCGGCCGATTCGCCAGATTCGAGCACATGACGCTGGCGTTACCGGCCCCGGCCCGCTAGAATTCCGGCTCGCCTGAACCCCTTCCGTCGGACCGGTCCCGCACCGCGTCCGCGCTTTGCTGCAACCCGGTTTTTCATCGGCGTACGCGCACGGAACGGCTCAGCACCCCCCGGCAGCCAAGGCGATCCCCGTGACCCAACCCGCAATCCTCGCGCTCGAAGACGGCACCCTCTTCGAGGGCGTTTCCGTAGGCGCGCCCGGCCTGTCCGTCGGCGAAGTCGTGTTCAACACGGCGATGACCGGCTATCAGGAAATCGTCACCGACCCCTCGTACGCGCGCCAGCTGGTGACGCTCACGTACCCGCATATCGGCAACACCGGTTGCACCGACCAGGACGACGAGGCCGCGCGCTGCTTCGCTTCGGGCCTGATCGTGCGCAACGTGCCGCGCCGCCCGAGCAACTGGCGCAGCCAGGTGTCGTTGCCGGAGTGGCTCAATGCCCGCGGCATCGTCGCCATCTCCGACATCGACACCCGCAAGCTCACGCGCATCCTGCGCGAGAAGGGCGCCCAGAACGGCGCGCTGATGGCCGGCGAGATCGACGTCGAGAAGGCCTTCGAGGCGGCGCGCAAGTTCCCCGGTCTCAAGGGCATGGACCTGGCCAAGGAAGTGAGCGTGCGCGAGTCGTACGAGTGGACCGATGGCCAGCTCGACCTCGACAGCAACGCCTTCGTTCGCGCCGAGCCGAAGTTCCATGTCGTCGCCTACGACTACGGCGTGAAGTTCAACATCCTGCGCATGCTGGCCGAACGCGGCTGCAAGCTCACTGTCGTTCCGGCGCAAACGCCGGCGTCGGAGGTGTTCAAGCTCAAGCCCGATGGCGTGTTCCTGTCCAACGGCCCGGGCGATCCGGCGCCGTGCGATTACGCGATCGCGGCGATCAGGGAATTCATCGCGGCGAAGATCCCGACCTTCGGCATCTGCCTGGGCCACCAGCTGCTGGCGCTGGCTGCCGGCGCGCAGACGGTGAAGATGGGCCACGGCCACCACGGCGCGAACCATCCCGTGCAGGACATCGACACGGGCCGGGTCATGATCACCTCGCAGAACCACGGCTTCGCCGTCGACGAATCGACGCTGCCGGCCAACGTGCGCGTGATCCACCGCTCGCTGTTCGACGGCACCAACCAGGGCATCGAACTCACCGATGCGCCGGCGTTCTCCTTCCAGGGACACCCGGAAGCGAGCCCCGGTCCGCACGACGTTTCCCCGCTTTTCGACCGCTTCGTCAGCATGATGCGGGACCGGGGACCCGGGACCGGGGACCCGGGTGCTGCATCGTGAGCGTCACGCACTTCCGGGAACTCGACGTGTGGAATGCGTCGATGTCGCTCGCGAAGGCGGTCTATTCGCTCGTTGCTCAGTTTCCAAGGGAAGAGCGCTACGGTCTGAGTTCGCAGCTTCAGCGTGCGGCCGTCTCGATTCCCTCCAATATCGCCGAGGGTAATGCCAGGGCCACGACTCGCGATTACGCGCGTTTCGTTTCCCAGGCTTGCGGCTCGGCGGCGGAGTTGCAGACGCAACTCCTGCTCGCGGCCGAGCTGGAGCTCGGAACGCGGGCGCAAATCGAACAATCGCTGGATCTGTGCGAGCGCGTCAGCAAGATGCTGCGCCGCCTCCATCAGTCCCTCATCGCCAAGCTCGACCACGGGTCCCCGGTCCCGGGTCCCCAATCCCGGATTTAATGCCATGCCCAAGCGCACCGACATCAAAACCGTCCTGATCATCGGCGCCGGTCCGATCGTGATCGGCCAGGCCTGCGAGTTCGACTACTCCGGCGCGCAGGCGTGCAAGGCGCTGCGTGACGAGGGCTACCGCGTGGTGCTGGTCAACAGCAACCCGGCCACGATCATGACCGACCCGAACATGGCAGACGCCGTGTACATCGAGCCGATCAACTGGCAGACGGTCGAGAAGATCATCGCCAAGGAGCGGCCCGATGCGTTGCTGCCGACGATGGGTGGCCAGACTGCGTTGAACTGCGCGCTCGATCTGGCCGACAACGGCGTGCTCGAGAAGTACAACGTCGAGCTCATCGGCGCCTCGCGCGACGCGATCCGCATGGCCGAAGACCGCGAGCTGTTCCGCGTGGCGATGGCCGAGATCGGCCTGGAATGCCCCAAGGCCGAAGTCGCCCGCAGTTTCGAGCAGGCGCTGGAGATCCAGGCGAAAGTCGGTTATCCGACCATCATCCGCCCGTCGTTCACGCTCGGCGGCACCGGTGGCGGCATCGCCTACAACAAGGAGGAGTTCGAGGAGATCGCCAGGCGCGGCCTGGAACTCTCGCCCGTGCACGAAATCCTCGTCGAGGAATCGGTGCTGGGCTGGAAGGAATTCGAGATGGAAGTGGTCCGCGACAAGGCGGACAACTGCATCATCGTCTGCTCGATCGAGAACTTCGACGCGATGGGCGTGCACACCGGCGACTCGATCACCGTCGCGCCGGCGCAGACGCTCACCGACAAGGAATACCAGCGCCTGCGCGATGCCTCCATCGCGGTGCTGCGCAAGATCGGTGTCGACACCGGCGGCTCGAACGTGCAGTTCGGCATCAACGCGAGCAACGGTCGCGTCGTGGTGATCGAGATGAACCCGCGCGTGTCGCGTTCCTCGGCGCTGGCGTCGAAGGCCACGGGCTTCCCGATCGCCAAGGTCGCCGCGAAGCTGGCCGTCGGCTACACGCTCGACGAGCTGAAGAACGAGATCACCGGTGGCCTCACGCCGGCTTCGTTCGAGCCGAGCATCGACTACGTCGTCACCAAGATTCCGCGCTTCGCCTTCGAGAAGTTCCCGCAGGCCGATGCCCGCCTGACCACGCAGATGAAGTCGGTCGGCGAGGTGATGGCGATGGGACGCACGTTCCAGGAGTCGCTGCAGAAGGCGCTGCGCGGGCTGGAAACCGGCAAGGTCGGGCTCGACCCCACGGGCCTGGACCTGTCCGACGAGAACGACCTGTCCAAGCTGCGCCGCGAACTCAAGGAGCCGGGTCCGGAGCGCATGTTCCACATCGGCGACGCGTTCCGCGCCGGCATGAGCGTGGAAGACGTGCACGCGCTGTCGTTCGTCGATCCGTGGTTCCTCGACCAGATCGAGGAGATCATCGCGGCCGAGCAGGACGTGGCCGCTGCCGGCCTTTCGTCGCTGGACAAGACGCGGATGCGCGAACTCAAGCGCATGGGCTTCTCGGATGCGCGCATCGCGCAGCTGACCGGCACCGACGAAACCGCCGTGCGCACGCTGCGCCGCGCCTTCGGCGTGCGCCCGGTGTACAAGCGCGTCGACTCGTGCGCGGCGGAGTTCGCCACCACCACGGCGTACATGTACTCGACCTACGAGGACGAGTGCGAAGCCGAGCCGAGCAACCGCGACAAGATCATCGTGCTCGGCGGCGGTCCCAACCGCATCGGCCAGGGCATCGAGTTCGACTACTGCTGCGTGCACGCGGCGCTCGCGCTTCGCGAGGACGGGTTCGAGACCATCATGGTCAACTGCAACCCGGAGACCGTGTCTACCGATTACGACACGTCCGACCGGCTGTACTTCGAGCCGCTGACGCTGGAAGACGTGCTGGAAATCTGCGACCTGGAAAAACCCAAGGGCGTGATCGTGCAGTACGGCGGCCAGACGCCGCTGAAGCTGGCGCGCGCGCTGGAGGCCAACGGCGTGCCGATCATCGGCACTTCGCCGGACAGCATCGACCTGGCCGAAGACCGCGAGCGCTTCCAGAAGCTGGTGCACGATCTCGGCCTGGCGCAGCCGCTGAACCGTACGGCCCGCAATCCGGAGGAAGCCATCGTGCTCGCCTCGCAAATCGGCTACCCGCTGGTCGTGCGCCCGAGCTACGTGCTGGGCGGCCGCGCGATGGAGATCGTGCACGCCGATGCCGACCTGCATCGCTACATGCGCGACGCGGTGAAGGTGTCCAACGATTCGCCGGTGCTGCTGGACCGCTTCCTCGACAACGCGGTGGAATGCGACGTCGACGTGATCGCCGACAAGGACGGCAACGTGCTGGTCGGCGGCGTGATGGAGCACATCGAGGAGGCCGGCGTGCACTCGGGCGACTCGTCCTGCTCGCTGCCGCCGTACTCGCTGAGCCCCGCCGTGCAGGACAAGCTGCGCGAGCAGGTCGTCGCGCTGGCGAAGTCGCTCAAGGTCGTCGGCCTGATGAACACGCAGTTCGCGATCACCTTCGACGACGAAGGCAAGGAAACGATCTACCTGATCGAAGTGAATCCGCGTGCCTCGCGTACCGTGCCGTTCGTGTCGAAGGCGACGGGTATGCCGCTGGCGAAGATCGCCGCGCGCTGCATGGTCGGCAAGACGCTGGCCGAGCAGGGCGCGACGAAGGAAATCGTGCCGGAGTACTACTCGGTCAAGGAAGCGATCTTCCCCTTCGCCAAGTTCCAGGGCGTGGACCCGATCCTCGGGCCGGAAATGCGCTCCACGGGCGAGGTCATGGGCGTCGGCCGCAACTTCGGCGCGGCGATGGCGCGCGCGCAGGAAGCCGGCGGAATCAAGGCGTTGCCGGAAGGCGGCAAGGTGTTCGTGTCCGTGCGTGATCCGGACAAGAAGCGCGTGCTGCCTGTCGCGCAGGATCTGGTCAAGCGCGGCTACACGCTGGTCGCCACCGAAGGCACGCACCGCTTCCTGACGGAACAGGGCCTGGCCTGCGAGCGCATCAACAAGGTGACCGAAGGCCGTCCGCACATCGTCGACCTCATCAAGAACGGCGAGATCGCGTACATCGTGAACACGACCGAGGGCCGCCAGGCCATCAACGATTCGTTCTCGATCCGGCGCGAGGCGCTGCAGCACCGCGTCACGTATTCGACGACCGTGTCGGGTGCGCGCGCGCTGGTGAACTCGCTCGAGTACCGCGGCACCGGCCCCGTCTGGTCGCTGCAGGAACTGCACGCCGAAGTGCAGGGCGCGTAAGGCGTCAGGCCGTGCCGCCCGGGTAAGCGAGGCGCGCCCGGGGCAGGTGGCCGAGTGCCCCGTCCCGGCTGCGCTTCGCGCATGCCGGGCCACGAAAGCGGGCAGCGGCGACCGGCGGGTTCACCCCGGCGCCCATCTGATACAGAATCCGCATATCGGATCGCCGGGCTCCCGCGCCCGGCGCACAGGAAGAACAAGCAATGCGAGCACCCATTACCCTTCAGGGCGCGCAGCGTCTGCGCGCCGAGCTGGAAGAATTGAAGTCGGTCAAGCGTCCTGCGGTGATCAACGCGATCGCCGAGGCGCGCGCGCACGGCGACCTCAAGGAAAACGCGGAATACCACGCGGCCCGCGAACAGCAGGGCTTCATCGAAGGCCGCATCAAGCAGCTCGAATCGGAGCTGTCGCACGCGCAGATCATCGACGTGGCCTCGCTCAACGCCGGTTCGCGCGTCGTCTTCGGCGCCACGGTCGAACTGGCCGATACCGAGACCGACGAGGAACGGCGCTACCAGATCGTCGGCGACCTGGAAGCGGACATCAAACTGGGCCTGATCGCGATTTCCTCGCCGGTGGCGCGCGCGCTGATCGGCAAGCACGAGGGCGACACGATCACCATCGACGCGCCCGGCGGCACCCGCGAGTACGAGATCGTCGGCGTCAGTTACGCCGGCTGACACGCGGGCGCCGATGATCACCTTGCTGTTGCCGCCGCGCGAACGCTTCGGCGGCCAGCGCCTGTCCGTCGACATGGGGCGGGCGCTCGCGCGAGGCGATCGCAGCGTGCGTGGCACCGATGCGCTGTCGGACGTACTCGAGGTGCTGCCGCGCGGCTGGCCCGTCGCGGCGGCGTCGCGCCAGCGCGATGCGGGCGATGCGGCGAACGCCATGTGGCTTCGCGCGGATCCGGCCTACGTGCGTCCCGACATCAACGGCGCGCGGCTGCTGTCGTACGGACAAGCGCTCGGACTTGACGCGCAGGACGCGGCCGCGCTGCTCAAACCGCTCAAGCCGTTGTTCGGCGACGCCGGATTTCCCATCGACGCTCCCGTGCCGTCGCGCTGGTACCTGCGCCTGCCGACGGGCGCGAAGCTGCCGACGTTCGCCGCACCGGAGCAGGCACTGGGCGCGGATCTGTTCGACGAACTCCCGCAAGGTTCCGAAGGCCGTCGCTGGCGCGCGCTGCTGAGCGAAGCGCAGGTCGTCCTGCACAACCATCCGCTGAATGCGCAGCGCGCCGCGGCGGGCCTCGCGCCGGTGAACTCGCTGTGGTTCTGGGGCGCGGGCGCGCTGCCCGATCGCGTGCGATCGGCGTACGCGCACATCGCCAGCGACGACGAAACCCTGACGGCGCTCGCAGCCCTCGGCGGCATCGACGTCACGGCGAAACCCGCCTCGTGGAGCGGCCGTACGTCGACTGGCAACGCCCTGTTCGACCTGCGCGATGCGCGCGATCTCGCCGTGCTGGAACGCGACTGGTTCGCCCCCTTGCGCACGTCGATGGCCGCGGGCGAGGTCAAGCGCCTGCGCCTGGACTTCGACGACGGTGCCCGTTATGAGCTCGGGCCGTCGCAGCGCTGGCGTTTCTGGCGCCGGCCGCTGACGTCCTTCGTCGGCGCCGACGCATGAGCGCGTGCGCATGAAACCATTGGCGCGTCTGCGACGCCGCGAGTGCGTCGATCCGGGCCTCTGGCCCGACTCCATGCCCGCGCTGTTGCGGCGTCTGTACGCCTCGCGCGGGGCGACGACGCTGCAACTGGCCCAGCCGCGGCTGGCGCACCTGCATCCGCCCGAACTGCTCGGCGGCCTGGATGCCGCGACTGCGCTGCTGGCCAATGCGATCGCAGACGACTGCCACATCGTCGTCGTCGGCGATTTCGATTGCGACGGCGCGACCGCCTGCGCCGTCGGCGTCCGGGGGCTGCGCATGCTCGGCGCCAGGCGCGTGTCCCACGCCGTGCCGAACCGCATCGTCCACGGCTATGGCCTCTCGCCGGCGCTCGTGGAGGAACTCGCCGCACTCGAGCCGGACCTGCTGGTCACGGTCGATCACGGCATCGCGTGCCATGCCGGCATCGCGGCCGCCAAGGCCCGTGGCTGGCAGGTGCTGGTCACCGACCATCATCTGCCGGGCGAACATCTTCCGCCGGCCGATGCCATCGTCGACCCGAACCTGCGCGGCGACGCGTTCCCGAGCAAATGCCTGGCGGGCGTCGGCGTGATGTTCTACGTGCTGCTCGCCCTGCGCCGCCATCTGCGCGAGCGCGGCGCCTTCGCCGGCGCGGAGCCGGACCTGCAGGTGCTTCTGGACCTCGTGGCGGTGGGGACCGTCGCCGACGTGGTGCCGCTCGACGCCAACAATCGCGCGCTCGTCGCCGCCGGCCTGCGACGGCTGCGTGCAGGGCAGGGATGCGCCGGGCTTCGTGCACTGATCGAAGTCTCGCAGCGCGACCCCGCGCGCCTCACCGCGACCGATATCGGCTACGCCGTCGGCCCGCGACTCAACGCGGCCGGGCGACTGGAAGACATGTCGCTCGGCATCGAATGCCTGCTCACCGACGACCTCGGGCGCGCGCGCGACATCGCCGCCACGCTCAACGACATCAACAGCGAGCGCCGTGCCGTGCAGCAGCAGATGACCGACGACGCCGAGCGCGCGCTCGGCCGCGTCGCGATCGGCGACAGCGCGCCACCGGCGGCGGTGTGCCTGTTCGATGCCGAATGGCATCCGGGCGTCGTCGGACTGGTCGCGTCGAAGATGAAGGAGCGGCTGCACCGGCCCGTGATCGCCTTCGCACCGGCCGAGCCTGGCAGCGATTCGCTGCGCGGCTCGGCGCGTTCGATTCCCGGTTTCCATATCCGCGACGCGCTCGCCGACGTGCACGCGCGCCATCCGCACCTGATCGAGCGGTTCGGCGGTCACGCGATGGCCGCGGGATTGTCGCTGCCGGCGGCGGCCTTCGCCGCGTTCGCTGACGCGTTCGTCGAGTCCGCGACCACGCTGCTGACGCCGGAACTGCTGCAGGCCGAACTGCTCAGCGACGGCGAGTTGTCGCCCGACGAGTTCTGCCGCGCGAGCGCCGAAGCGCTCCGCGATGGCGGGCCGTGGGGGCAGGGCTTCGCCGAGCCGCAATTCGATGGCGAGTTCGACGTGGTGGGCTGGCGTGTCGTTGGCGAGCGCCATCTCAAGCTCGAACTCGGCCTGGCCGGGCGACGGCTCAACGCGATCGAGTTCGGTGGCTGGGCGGGCCTCGCGCCGCCGCCGCGCGTGCGCATCGCCTATCGCCTGGAAACCGACGATTACCGTGGCGGCGATGCGGTCCAGTTGATCGTCGTGCATCGCGAAGCGGCCGCCTGACGATCGGGCCTCGCGGCGTCGATCAATCGACGCCGGCCTTGCTCTTCATCACGAACTTGCCGAGCTCCGACAGCGTGCCGTCGATGCGACGCAGCAGCCGTGCGATCTCATCGGGGGGCACCTGCGTTCCCGCTTCCGCGATCCGCGTCGCGACGCGCAGGTCGGAGGCGAGGTTCCGGTAGCCGAGCGTGCCGAGTGCGCCGGTGATCCGATGCAGGGCGCGCCCCATGCGCTCGATGTCTCCGTCGTGTTCGGACTGGCGCAGATCGTCCAGATCGGCAGGCAGGTTCGAGAGCAGGTCTTCGGCGACCAGGCAGACCGTCTCGCGCGAGCCGAAACTGCGCGTCAGCATCGCCAGGTCGAGCGGTTCGAGCGCGGGCTCCAGCGGCGGCGCGGGGCGCGATGGCGGAGCGGCTGCGTCGCCCGGTTCGACGTCATGGCGTGTCGAGATCGCCCCGGTCGGCTCGCTCGCGTCTGGTCCGTCCTGCAGCGGAAGCCAGCGCTCCAGTTGCTCCATCATTTCGTCCAGACCGATCGGCTTGCGCAGGTGCCCGTCCATGCCGGCCTCCCGGCAACGGGCTTCGTCCTCGGGCTGCACGCCTGCGCTCAGGGCGAGGATCGGGAGACGGGGCCGGCCTTCGGCGGCTTCGCTGGTGCGGATCGCACGGGCCAGGGCGAAGCCGTCCATGCCGGGCATCTGCAAATCGGTGATGAGCAGGTCGAACGCTTCCGTCGCCAGCGCCGCGAGGGCCTGTTCGCCACTCGACACCACGCGGCACCGGAAACCCAGCTCCGCCAGTTGCCGCTCCATCAGCAGTTGGTTGGTGGAATGGTCTTCGGCGACCAGGATGTGGCCGGTATGCATCGCGATCCTCGTGCTCGGGTGGGATTCGGTGGCGTCCACGTCGCCCAGTGCCAGTACGCAGGCGCGCTGTACGTGCGTGGGGAGCAGGGGCTCGACGACGATGGCCGTGCGCGGCACCTCGGGACTGTCGGCGACCAGGCGCACGACGCGCGTATCCGCATCCGTCGGGGCATCGGTCAGCACCAGTTCCGCGTGCGCTTCGCCGGTCACCAGGCGCGCACCGAACGAGTGCAGCGTCCCTGTGAGCGCATCGGCGATCGCCGGATGCGTGCTGCGTACGTGCACGTTGCGGCCGGCGAGGGCGGGATCGACCGCGCTTTGCCGGGCGATGCGGGCGTTCAGCGTGAGCGATATCCGCGTGCCCACGCCCGGCGTGCTTTCCAGCGCGAGCGACGCGTCCATGCGTTCGGCCAGCCTGCGCGAAATCGCCAGCCCGAGGCCGCTTCCGCCGTACGTACGCGACGTGCTCACTTCGGCCTGGGTGAACGGATGGAACAACTTGCCTTGCTCTTCCGGCGCGATGCCGATGCCCGAATCGGTGACCGCAAGGCACAACGTCTGCGCCTCATCCGACGCGTCCAGCACGACGAGGGAGACCGCGACGTAACCGTCCGCCGTGAACTTGATCGCGTTGCTCAGCAGGTTCAGCAGGATCTGCCGCAGGCGCGTCGGGTCGACGATCACCAGGCCGGCGAGCGTCGGGTCGATGTGGCAGATGCAGCGCAGTTGCTTGCGACGGCTCAGGTCCAGCACCAGCTCGACGGAGTTGGAGACGAGCACGCGAAGGTCGGTCTCGACGCTTTCGAGCTCGAGCCCGCCCGCTTCGATGCGCGACATGTCCAGCACGTCGTCGAGGATGCGGCGAAGCGCTTGCGCGTAGTCCTGCACGAGGCCGATGAGATAGCGCTGGTCGTCGTCGATGTGGCCGCGCGAGAGGATCTCGATGATGCTGTTGATGCCGGCCATCGGCGTGCGGATCTCGTGGCTCATCGCGGCGAGGAAGTTCGAGCGCGCGAGCGCGGCGTTCTCGGCGGATTGCCTTGCGCTCTCCAGCGCCTCCGCCTGACGGTGCGACGCCGTGACGTCGACCCAGTACCCGCTCCAGTGCACCAGGCCATCGTCGAGGCGGCGCGCCACGGCGCTGATGCGGATCCAGCGCTCGGGGTCTGGCGAGGTGGTGCGGAAATCCATCTCGACCGAAGACAGGTCGGCGAACGAGGCGTCCAGCGCCGCCACCAGGCGTGCGCGGTCGTCTGTATGGACGAGCGAGGCGAACGCCTCCCGGGGCTGCGCCGCGAGTTCCTCATGATCCATGCCGAACAGCGCAAGCGTGTTGCCGGCGATGAAGGGCATCCCATAGGTGCCCGACGCATCGCGCGTGAGTTTGAAGATCACGCCGGGCAGATTGCGCGTGAGATCGCGCATCAGGCTGTCGGTCTTCTCGCGGCGCCGGATCTCCGTGCGCGTGCGCAGGTAGGCGAACGCGAGGACCGCCACGAGCAACGCCGCAAGCGCGGCGCCGATGGCGACCGTCCGCCATTTCACGCCGCTGGAGACCTGCACCTCCAGCCAACCCGAACGGATGCGCTGCCGTTCTTCGGCGCTCAGCGTATCGAGCATGCGGTTGATCAGCGGAACGAGCGGCTGGTACTCGCCGCGCACCGCGAACACCAGGTCTTCGTCGAATCCGGCCGGCGCCGCGAGGCGCAGCGTCGGATACTGGCCGCGTCGAAGCGGCCGGTCGGCCGACATCATGTCGCCCACGTACGCGTCCGCGTCGCCGCGTTCGACCGCTTTCAGCCCCGCCGGGATGCCGGGCACCGGCACGATGATGGCGTTGGGCAGCTTCGCTTTCACCCGGGCCGCACGCGACGGGCCCACGATCGCGATGCGCTTTCCGTCGAGGTCGTCCAGTCCGCTGATCGGACGCGAGCGATTGCGCATCACGATCACGGCGCTCATCCGGGCGAAGGGCTCGGTGCGCACCCAGTCCGTGCCGACCGGCGCGCTGGCCGGCATCGCGACCAGATCGACTTCGCCGCGACGCATCATGCCGCGCAGTTCCTCCGTGATGCCGGAGGATTCCCGCCCGAGCGGAAGCCCGAGCCGCGTCCGCATCATCTGGAGGTATTCGGCCGCGACGCCGCTGAGGTGTCCGTCGCTGCCGGTGAACGTCACCGGTTCCCAGTCGCGCGCGTAGCCGATGCGCGGCGGTGGGATGCGCTGGAGCCACAGTTGCTCGTCCTGCGTGAGCGGCACGCGCCCGGCACGCGGCATGGGCAGCGAAGGCGTTCCGAGCCATTTGTGTTCATACGCCAGCCGCTGTTGCGACGTGATGCGCGACAACGCCTTGTCGATCATGCTCGCCAGCGGCTTTCGATCGTCAGGCACGGCGAAGTGCAAGGTGTCGGCGGGCAGGTCAATCGGCGCAAGCACCGCCAGTGACGGCCACTCACCGCGTGCGAGCGCCGCACGCGCGACGTGCGGATTGCCGAAGAACACGTCGGCCTTTCCCTGTTTCACCGCGTCGAATCCTTCGCGCGCATCGGTCACCGTGACGATCTGCGCGTCCGGGAAGCGCGCACGCGTCGCGCGCTCGACCGACGTGCCGCGGTCCACCGCGATGCGCGCGGCGGCGAGTCGATCGGGGGCGATCAGATCGCCGCGCGCGGCCAATCCCACCGCGACCGGCAACGCTTCGACGTACGACGCGGTGAACACCAGGCACGGCGTTCGTTCGGGCACGAGCGAGACGTTCATCAGCACGTCGACTTCGCGACGGCAGCCGCCGTTGAACGCCGCCTCCCACGAGGGGTACTCACGCACCACGATTCCCACGCCGAGCTGCCGCGCGATGTTGCGAAGGTACGCAGGCCCGAGGCCCGTCAGCGTATCGTTCTCGTAACGTTCGAACGGTGCCCATCCCCCCTGGTACGTCGCAACGGTGATGGTGGGATGCGCACGCAACCAGTCGCGTTCCTCGGGCGTGAGTTCGAGCGCCGCCGCATGCGCGCGATTCGCGAGCAGCGTCAGGAACAGCAGCAACAGACATGCGACACCGTGGAACATCGCCAGCGGTGCATGCGCGCAGGTACGGGGATATCCTATGCGCACCGAGCATCCTCTCCCGGCGGGCGATCCTGTATGAACCTGCGAGTGTTCCTGGCTGACGATCATCCGGTGGTGCTTCGCGGCGCGAGGGCGATCCTGGAAGCGAGCGGGATCGTCGTGGTGGGAGAAGCGCGGTCGAGCGACGAATTGCTGGCGGCGCTGGACAAGGAGCCCTGCGACGTCGTCGTGACGGATTTCGCGATGCCCAACAGCGCATCGCCGGACGGCGCGGAAATGATCCGGCAGCTGCGCGAGCGACATCCGCTGTTGCCCATCGTCGTGATGACGATGATCGGGAACGTGGGAATCCTCGACTCGCTGCTGCGCGCGGCCGTGCTGGGCGTCGTGGAAAAGACCGAGGACATGGAAATCCTCCCGATGGCCGTAAGGTCGGCCGCCAACCGTCGCGTGTTCGTCTCGCCGGGTCTGCGACGACAGCTGGACGCGATGGGGAAGCGACGTGGCCGCGGCGCGTTAAGCGCGCGTGAAGCCGAGATCGTCCGTCTGCTGGCGTCGGGGCTGACGGTAACAGAGATCGCCCAGCAGTTGGACCGCAGCCTGAAGACCATCAGTCGGCAGAAGATCGACGCCATGCGCAAGCTGGGGCTGGAAAACGAGGCCGAGCTGTACGCGTACGCCCGCGAGGCCGGTCTCACCTGACTGCACGCCAACCTGGCGCGAACCTTCAGAGGGTTCCGGAACCGTCCGATGGCCGGGCTGCCCACCCGGGCGCACACTGCCCGGGTCAGTGGCACAACGGCGGCAGCATGCATACACGTGTCGTAATCGCGGACGATCATCTCCCGGTGCTCGCATCGGTCGGCGCCGCCGTGAGCGCGACGGGCGCGACGGTCGTCGCACGCGCGCGATCGCCGGACGAGCTGTTCGCTGCATTGCGCGACGTCGCCTGCGACCTGCTGATCTGCGACTACGCGATGCCGGTCGACGAGCAGGTCGATGGCATCGAGATGGTTCATCGGGTCAGGACACAGTGGCCGCAGCTGCCGGTGATCATGCTGACGACGATGTCCAACGGCGTCCTGCTCCGCGCCCTGCTCGCGCAGGGCGTGCGCGGGCTGATCGACAAGGCCGCACCCGCGCTGGAGTTGCACGCCGCGATTCGCGCCGTCCAGGAGGGCGGGACCGTGGTGAGTCCCGACTTCGCCGAGGCGGCTGCCGGATGGGTGCGACACACAGACGAGCCGGTACTGCGGCGCGAGATCCAGCGGATGCTCGAGCGCGGCCGTTCGCCGGGCGGTATCGCCGAACTGCTCCAGCTTCCGCTTTCCTGCGTGGAGCGGCACATGCGCGCGCCTGACCGCACCGCGAGCAACGCAGAGCCGGATCGGCTGGCTTGCCGCGACGCGGGCTCCCGACGCCCGTGAGTCCTGCACCGCACCGCGCCGGCACCAGCGCGGCGCGTGGTGCAGGACGGCGACGATGCGGGCGGCGCGTGGGCGTTCATGGGATGGGGCGGCCATGCGTGCGTGGCAGGCGACAGGTTAGCCACGCCCATGCCCCACGCCGACCAGAGGAATCTGAGGAAAGGCGACTTGCCCGTGGTTCGGGCGTGGGCTAGGCCGCCTGGACCTGCGACCTCCCGGCGACTTGACGCGGCCGCAACATTCTCGCACCTAGGCTGAACAGCCTTTCCCTGCTTCGGGAGTCGTGCCATGCCGCTGACGATCAACATCGATCTTTCCGACGAGGACCTGCAGCACTTTGCCGGCGTGGTCGAGTCGGCCCGAAAGGAAGCCTCCGACAGGAGCAACGCCGAAGTCGTCGAAGCGGCCACCCAGCTGGCCATGAAGGCAGGGCAGAGCAATCCGCCGCAATTCGTGAAGGATCGCCTGCTGATGCTCGATTCGCTGATCGCGATGCTGCGCGACGAAGGCTGGGGGCTGTCGGAAGCGGATGCGGCGAACGTCCGGTCCGCGCTGG
This sequence comes from Lysobacter arvi, assembly GCA_031216755.1. Lineage (GTDB taxonomy): Bacteria > Pseudomonadota > Gammaproteobacteria > Xanthomonadales > Xanthomonadaceae > Lysobacter_J > Lysobacter_J arvi. The sequence continues at coordinate 479,541 of JARUHG010000001.1, forward strand.
CGTACTTCGTGTCGGCGGGTGATGCGATCCCCGACAACGTGCCGGTGCTCGGCTTCATCGACGACGCGATCATGATCGAGTTGTGCGCGCGCGAGCTGCGCCACGAGATCGAGGCCTACGACGACTTCTGCGAGTTCCGCCAGCGCGAGGCCGAGCGCCGCAAGCTCGATCCGGCGGGCGTCGGGCGTGCGGACTGGCTGGACAGCCGGCGCGAGGAACTGCAGGACCGCATGCACCGGCGCCGCAATCGGGATTTCCGCGGGGGCTTCGGCAGTGGGTTCGGCACCGGCTTCGGAGGGAGTAGCAGCTACGGGCCGGTGAGGCGCTACGCCGACACGGGCTGGCGGCCGGGGCCGTTCCGGTTCCGCTGAGCCGGCATCCGGCAGGCCCTTCGCGGACGGGCGGAAGCCGTCGCGGACGCCGCTTGCACGCACCAGCGGCGGGCGAGGGCCTTTGTTAGAATCGCCGGTTCATCACCGCGATTTGAACCGGACATGATCGAGCTCAATCCCGTCCGCCAGCGCATCGCCGACCTGACCGGTCGGCTGGATGCGCTGAGGGGGTATCTTTGACTACGACGGCAAAGTCGAACGTCTCGAAGAAGTAAACCGCGAACTGGAAAGCCCCGACGTCTGGAACGACGCCGAGCGCGCCCAGTCGCTCGGCCGCGAGCGCGCCTCGCTCGACAAGGTGGTGGGCGGCATCCGCGATCTCACCGAGGGCCTGGTGGGCGCGGGCGAACTGCTCGAACTGGCCGAGATGGAGGACGACGAAGGCACCGCGCTGGCCGTGGTGGACGACGTCGATCGCCATGCGAAGGAAGTCGAGAAGCTCGAGTTCCAGCGCATGTTCTCCGGGAAGATGGACGCGGCCAACGCGTTCGTCGACATCCAGGCCGGCGCCGGCGGCACCGAGGCGCAGGACTGGGCCGAAATCCTCCTGCGCATGTACCTGCGCTGGGCCGAATCGCGCGGCTGGAAGGCCGAGCTGATGGAAGTCAGCGGCGGCGACGTGGCCGGCATCAAGTCGGCGACCTTCCGCGTCGAAGGCGACTTCGCCTACGGCTGGCTCAAGACCGAAACCGGCGTGCACCGCCTCGTGCGCAAGTCGCCGTTCGACTCGGACAATCGCCGGCATACCAGCTTCACGTCCGTGTTCGTGTCGCCGGAAGTCGACGACAAGATCGACATCGAGATCAATCCGGCGGACCTGAAGACCGACGTGTACCGCTCCTCCGGTGCCGGTGGCCAGCACGTGAACAAGACCGAATCGGCGGTGCGCATCACGCACGTCCCGTCGGGCATCGTCGTGGCCTGCCAGACCGAGCGCAGCCAGCACGCCAACCGCGACCGCGCGATGAAGATGCTGGCGGCCAAGCTCTACGAACTGGAAATCCAGAAGCGCAACGCCGAACGCGACGCGGTGGAAGCCACCAAGTCGGACATCGGCTGGGGCAGCCAGATCCGCAACTACGTGCTCGACCAGAGCCGCATCAAGGACCTGCGCACCGGCATCGAGCGCAGCGACACGCAGAAGGTGCTCGACGGCGACCTGGACGAGTTCGTCGAGGCCAGCCTGAAATCCGGCCTGGAGGCCGGTTCGAAACGCGCCGACGCGGTGTAAGCCGCGATCGGCGCGTCCGACGGCGCATCGCACCGGTGCGCCAACGTCGCTGCGGTGCCCGCATCGTTCTTTGATTTTGCCGCCTGCACGAAACACACTGGATTCCCCGCGCACGCGGGAACCGCTACCCCATCATCATCGACACCATGACCGACCAGACCCCGACCGCCCAGACGCCCGCCGACGAGAACTTCCTGATCGCCGAGCGTCGCGCCAAACTCACGGCGCTGCGCGGTGAGGGCATCGCGTTTCCGAACGACTTCCGCCGCCACGATTACGCGGGAGACCTGCAGGCGCAGTTCGCCGACGCCGAGACGTGGACGGCCGAGGCACTGGAAGGCAAGGGCCAGCGCGTGGCCATCGCGGGCCGCATCCTGCTCAAGCGCGTCATGGGCAAGGCGAGCTTCGTGCAGATCCAGGACGAATCCGGGCGCATCCAGCTGTTCCTGCAGGCCAACGTGCTGGGCGAGGTCTACGACGCGTTCAAGGGCTGGGACGTCGGCGACATCGTCGGCGCGCAGGGCGTGCTCACGCGCACCAAGACCGGCGAGTTGTCCGTCAAGGCCGACGAGCTGCGCCTGTTGACCAAGTCGCTGCGCCCGCTGCCGGACAAGTTCCACGGTCTTGCCGATGTCGAGCAGCGGTATCGCCAGCGCTACGTCGACCTGATCGTGACGCCCGAGGCGCGCGAGGTCTTCGTCAAGCGCAGCAAGATCATCCGCGCGATGCGCGCGTGGCTCGACGGCCGCCGTTTCCTCGAAGTGGAAACGCCGATGATGCACTACATCCCCGGCGGAGCCGCCGCGAAGCCGTTCGTGACCCATCACAACGCGCTGGACCTGGAACTGTTCCTGCGCGTGGCGCCGGAGCTGTACCTCAAGCGCCTGGTCGTCGGCGGACTGGAGCGCGTGTACGAGATCAACCGCAACTTTCGCAACGAAGGCGTGTCCACGCGGCACAACCCGGAATTCACCATGCTTGAGCTGTATGAGGCGTACGCCACGTACACCGAGATCATGGACCTGACCGAAGGGTTGATCCGCGACGTCGCCGTGCAGGTGCTGGGCACGACGCAGATGCATTGGGACGGTGCCGACATCGACCTGGGCCCGGCCTTCCGCCGCTGGCGCCTGGACGAGGCGGTGCGCCACTACAACCCGGAGATCACCGCCGCCGACTGCACCGACCGCGACGCGCTCGTGCGTCATTGCGAGCGCCTGAAGGTCCCCGTGAAGGCGGGCTACGGCTGGGGCAAGCTGCTGCTGGAAATCTTCGAAAAGACCGCCGAGCACCGGCTGGTGCAGCCGACCTTCATCACGCATTACCCGGTCGAGGTGTCGCCGTTGGCGCGCGAGAGCGACAGCGAGAAGGGCATCACCGACCGCTTCGAGCTGTTCGTCAACGGAAAGGAGCTGGCCAACGGCTTCTCGGAGCTGAACGATCCCGAGGATCAGGCCGAGCGCTTCCGCGCCCAGGTCGAGGCCAAGGAAGGCGGCGACGACGAGGCGATGCACTTCGACGCGGATTACATCCGGGCGCTGGAAGTGGGCCTGCCGCCGACGGGCGGCCTGGGCATCGGTATCGACCGCCTCGTGATGCTGATGACCGGCTCGGCCTCGATCCGCGACGTACTGCTGTTCCCGTACATGCGGCCGGAAGCCGGCTGAGGGACGCTGCTGCGACGCCGGCTTGCGGATGGCCGTTTGCGGTCCGGCCGCCGAAGGCGCCGGCGGTGATGCCGGTGCGGTGCGGCTTTGCCGGCTCGCGGTGAAGTGTCGCTAAAGCCGATGCGAACCTCAGCCGATTCCGATGACAGGCCGGGGCGATTCCCGGCTGCGGGCGCCGCCGGCCCGGGGTATGCTCCTCTCATCGGCCACCACAGGGGGTGGCGGCTTTACGGAACCCCGATGTGAACGTCGTCATCGTCGATGACCAAACCTCCGCGCGCACGATGCTGCGCCACATCATCGAGGACATCTCGTCCGAGCTGCATGTGTCCGATTTCGGCGATCCGGAGGCCGCGCTGGGCTGGTGCGAATCCAACCAGCCGGACCTGCTGTTGCTGGACTACCGGATGCCGGCGCTCGACGGGCTGGAGTTCGCCCGCCGCTTCCGCCGGCTGCCCCTCCACCGCGACATCCCGATCATCCTGGTGACGGTGGTCGGCGACGAGCCGATCCGCCAGGCCGCCTTGGAGGCGGGCGTGATCGACTTCCTCGTCAAACCGGTACGCCCGCGCGAACTGCGCGCCCGCTGCCGCAATTTGCTGCAGTTGCGCCAGCAGTCGGAGAACGTGAAGCAGCGTGCGCTGTCGCTGGAGCAGCGGCTGCTTTCGAGCATGCACGAGGTGGAAGAGCGCGAGCGCGAAACGCTTTCGCGTCTGGCCCGCGCCATCGAGTACCGTGACGCGGGCACCAGCGCGTACCTGGAGCGCATGGCGCATATCGCCGGACTGATCGCCGAGCAGCTGGGCATGTTCGAGGACGAGGTGCGCGTCATCGAGATGGCGGCGCCGCTGCACGATATCGGCAAGATCGCCATCCCGGACGCCGTGCTCATGAAGGCCGGCCCGTTGTCCGAGGACGAAACCGCGGTGATGCGCCGTCACCCACGCATCGGCTACGAACTGCTCAGCGGTAGCCAGAACCGTTTCATCCAGGCCGGCGCGCTGATCGCGCTGCGCCATCACGAACGCTACGACGGCAGCGGTTATCCCGATGGCCTGCGCGGGGAGGAAATCCCGTTGGAAGCCAGGATCGTCGCGGTTGCCGACGTATTCGATGCGCTCATCTCGCCCCGTCCCTACAAGAAGGCGTGGGACGTGGACGCGGCGCTGGGTTACCTGTACGCGCAGCGCGGGCGACTGTTCGATCCACGCTGCGTCGACGCGTTGATCCGAAGCCGCGAGCGGCTGGAGGACATCTGCAACCGGTTCTCGACGGTATCCGCGCGTCCCGGCCTGGAGTGAGCCGCGATGTTGAACGTGCTGCGCCATCTGAAAAAGGAACTTTCGCGGCGCCCCGACAGTGAACACGGTCAGGCCTTCGTGCGTCTGGCGGTGCTGTCGGTCGTGCTGGTGTACATGCTCGTGCGCGGCGCGACCGGTGCGCTGCCGTCCAAGGAATACGTCAACGTCCTGAAGATGGTGGAAACCGGCTTCGTGGTCGGCGCATTCCTGATCGCATGGATCCTGTGGCGACCGGGCAAGTCGCACCTGCGCCGCATCATCGGCATGGTCTCCGACTACGGCCTGATGGCCGCGGCGATGATCCACATCGGCGAGCCGCTCGCGTGGGTGTACGTGATCCTGATGTGGGTCACCATCGGCAACGGCCTCCGGTTCGGCAACCGTTACCTCTACGGTGCGGTGGCGATGGCGTTCGCCAGCTTCGGCGCGGTCGTTACCTTCAACGAGTACTGGCTGGCCAATCGCGTGCTGGCGGTGGGCCTGCTGCTCGGACTGGTGGCCATTCCGCTTTATCTCTCGGGCCTGTTGCGTGCGCTGACCACCGCGACCGACGAGGCGCGCCGTGCGAACGAGGCCAAGAGCCGGTTCCTGGCGAACATGAGCCACGAATTCCGCACGCCGCTCAATGGGCTGGCGGGCATGTCCGAGTTGCTCGCCACGACCAAGCTGGATAACGAGCAGCGCGAGTGCCTGAGCACGATCCAGGCCTCCACGCGCAGCTTGCTGTCGCTGGTCGAGGACGTCCTGGACATTTCCGCGATCGAAGCCGGCAAACTCAGGCTCGATCGCGTCGATTTCACCCCGCGCGAGCTGATGGAGGCCATCAGCCTGATCCTGCAACCGCAGGTACGCGCCAAACAGTTGCATTACGAGGTGGCGATCTCGCGCGAGGTGCCCGAGGTCCTGCGCGGCGACGTGGGGCACCTGCGCCAGATCCTGATCAACCTGGCCGGGAACGCGGTGAAGTTCACGGATGAGGGTGGGGTGCGCGTCGAGGTCGCGGTGGCCGACGCAAGCGCCGAGCGGGTGCGCCTGCGCTTCGTGGTGACCGACACCGGCATCGGCGTTCCGCCCGCGATGCGGCAGCGCCTGTTCAAGCCCTTCGAGCAGGCCGACGTGAGCCTGGCGCGCCGGTATGGCGGCACGGGCCTGGGGACCACGATCGCCAAGGGCCTCGCCGAGGGCATGGGCGGCAGCATCGGCTACGAGCCCGTGGACGGCGGCGGCAGCCGGTTCTGGGTCGAGCTTCCGTTCGAGCGCGCGCAGCTTGCGCCGGCATCGGACGAAACGTCCGGTGGCGAACCGGTGCTGTCGGAAACGGCGCCGAACGTCATCGCCTTCTCCGACCCTTTCCTGCGCCATCGCGCGCGGGTGCGCAGCCTGTCGATCATCGTCGCCGACGATCACATCGCCAACCGCATGGTGTTGCAGCGCCTGCTGCAGAAGGCGGGACATCGCGTCGTTTGCGTCGAGGGTGGCGAGGAAGTCCTGAACGCACTGGCGACATCGGACTACGACGCGGTGATCACCGACCTGCACATGCCGGACGTCAGCGGCCTGGATCTGCTGCGCCAGTTGCGCGTGATGGAGGCCGGCAGCGGCCGTCGTACGCCGGTGCTCATCCTCAGCGCGGACGTCACCCCCGAATCGATCCATGCCTGCGAGCAGGCCGGCGCGCGCGCGTTCCTTTCCAAGCCGGTGTCGACCACCCGCTTGCTGGACACGCTGGCCGACATCGCGGCTAACCAGCGCGTGACCACGACCCTGGTTGCGCCTACGAGGAGTCCGGCGGTTTCCAGCGACAGTCACTTCGATCCGTCGGTGCTCGACGAACTCGGGGCGTTGGGGATGGGGGCGGGTTTCGAGCGCGAGTTCATCGCCCAGTGCCTGATCGATGCGGACAAATGCCTGCATCAGATCGAAGCCTGCGCCCAGCGTGTGGACTGGGAACGCACCCGCGATCAGGCGCATGCGCTCAAGGGCGTGGCGAGCAACCTGGGGCTGATCAAGTTAGCCGCGCTCAGCGGCGAGTTGATGCGCCTTCCCGACTGGCAGCTCGCGCGCGACTGGTCCTCCCATTTGACCCGCCTGCGTGAGCGCCTCGCGCAGGGCAGGGCGGCGCTCGACGCCCGCGAGCGGCAGCGTGCCGCGCGCGGCGAAGGCGAGCGCTCCCCCTGATGCCGGGCCGCAGATTCGGCCCGTTCGTTCCCCGGATGCCGGTGTTGCCTGTCGCCAGGTACGTGCCCTGTCGTGCGCCTGCGACCGTCAGGCCGCCGCTTCCGTGCCCGATCGGCGTTCCTGCGCCCGCACGATGCGCTCCATGGTGCGCAGTGCCTTGTCGCCCAGCGCGAGCGCGGTGTCCACCCACACTTCGGTGATTCCCATCAGCTCGTCGTAGCGGACCGGCTGGCCGATGCCGCGAACGGCGTTCATCGCCAGATGCGCATGCGGCGCGCGCTGCTGGCGACGGATCACGTCGTTGACCGCCGCTTCGCCTTCGCCCTTGGGAACGAGGATGTCGACGACGCCCATGCGGTGCCATTCCTCGGCCGGTGCGATCGTCCCGTCCAGGATCAGGCGCTCGGCGAGCTGCGGCGATACGCGCTTGCACAGGAACGAGTACGCGCCCATGCCCGGGAAAAGGCCGAACAGCACCTCCGGCAAGCCCATCTCGACGCCTTCCTCGGCGACGATGGTGTGGCACGACAGCGCCAGTTCCAGGCCGCCGCCCAGCGCGTCGCCCTGGATCAGGGCGATCGTGCGAACGTCTCCGCCCAGCCCCGTGTGGAAATGGTGCACGCCTTCGACGCAGCGACGCGCATAGGCAAGCAGGTGCTCGCGGTCGTTGGCGCGGATCAGTTGCGAGAACAGCTGCAGATCGCCGCCGAGGTTGAATGCGTGGGGTGCCGACGATGCGAGCACGACGTGGCGAAGGCGCCCGCTCTGGCGCTGGTTTTCGCGCAGCGTGATCGAGTTGAGGAAGCTCCACATGTCGTCCATGAGTTCCGTGCGGAAGCATGGACGCGCGCCCCGGGTGTGGTCGTTGTGCATGTACATCCAGTGCGTGTCGCCCGCAGGGTCGGATTCGACGCGCAGGGTCGGGTAGGCGCGCGTGCGGTGCAGTTTCTCGATCGTGCTCATGTTGCGGTCCTCGGCATAGCCGCCCGCAGGCAGGGTGTGGGCAGCGAGCGGCAGGGGAGTTTGCCCACGGGGCGATGCTACACCGCGAAATATCCACATAAGAAAAAGCCCCTCCGCGCGGGGAGGGGCTTTCATGAAGCGTCCGACAGACGGGCAGGCAGCGTTCAGTGTGGCGCCGGCGCGTCCCGCAACTCGCGACGCAGGATCTTGCCCACGTTGGTTTTCGGCAGTTCGGTGCGGAATTCGACGTAGCGCGGATGCTTGTAGCCGGTGAGGTTCTCGCGCGCGTGCGCCTTGACCTGCTCGGCGGTGAGCGACGGGTCCTTCTTCACGATGACCACCTTGACCGCCTCGCCGGACTTCTCGTCGGGCACGCCGACCGCGGCGACTTCGAGTACGCCCGGCATCATCGCGATGACGTCCTCCACCTCGTTCGGGTACACGTTGAAGCCGGACACCAGGATCATGTCCTTCTTGCGGTCGACGATATAGAAGAAGCCCTTCTCGTCCATGCGCGCCATGTCACCGGTATGCAGCCAGCCGTCGGCGTCGATCGCGGCGGCGGTTTCCTCCGGACGCTTCCAGTACCCCTTCATGATCTGCGGGCCGCGGATGCACAGCTCGCCGACCTCGCCTTGCGGCAACGGGTTGCCGCTCTCGTCCTTGACGCAGGCATCGGTGGAGGAGATCGGCAGGCCGATGGAGCCGTTGTAGTCGGCCAGGTCCATCGGATTGATGCACGCCGCCGGGGCCGACTCGGTCAGCCCGTAGGCTTCCACCAGCGTCACGCCGGTGACCTGCTTCCAGCGCTCGGCCACGGAGCGCTGCACGGCCATGCCGCCGCCGAGGGTCAGGTGGAGCCCGGAGAAATCGACCTCGCTGAAGCCCGGCGTGTTGAGCAGCCCGTTGAACAGCGTGTTGACGCCGGTAATGGCGGTGAAGCGCACGCCCTTGAGCTCCTTGACGAAGCCCTTCATGTCGCGCGGGTTGGTGATCATGTGGTTCAGGCCGCCGAACTTCATGAAGACCAGTCCGTTCGCCGTCAGCGCGAAGATGTGGTACAGCGGCAGCGCGGTGATGATGATTTCCTCGCCCATGCGCACGTTCGTGCCGACCCATGCCGCCGCCTGCTGCATGTTGGCGACCATGTTGCGATGGGTGAGCATCGCGCCCTTCGCCACGCCGGTGGTGCCGCCGGTGTACTGCAGGAACGCGATGTCGCCGGGCTCGATGTCCACCGTCGGAAGCGCGTGCCGCTGGCCGAGCGCCAGCGCGTCGCGGAAGCGGATGGCACCCGGCAAGTCGTAGTCCGGCACCATCTTCTTGATGTACTTCAGGACGAAGTTGACGATCGAACCCTTCGGGAAGCCGAGCATGTCGCCCAGCGCCGTGGTGATGACCTGCTTGATCTGCGTGTCGCCGATCACTTCCTGCACGGTGTGCGCGAAGTTGTCGAGCACGAGGATCGCGCTCGCGCCCGAATCCACCAGCTGGTGCCTCAGTTCGCGCGCGGTGTACATCGGATTGGTGTTGACCACCGTGAGGCCCGCACGCAGCACGCCGAAGGTGGCGATGGGGTACTGCAGGCAGTTGGGCATCATGATCGCGACGCGATCGCCCTTCTTGAGTTTCAGCTCGCCCAGCAGGTACGCGGCGAACTGCGCGCTGAGCTGGTCGATTTCGGCATAGGTGAGGGTCTTGCCGAGGTTGGCGAACGCGGGGCGGTCGCGGTAATTCTCGATGGCGCTTTCCAGCACGGCGACCACGGACGGGAATTCATCCACGTCGATCTGCGCCGGAACCCGCTCGGGGTACTGTGCCAACCACGGACGTTCGAAACTCATCGCGATCCCCTCTCCATCGCTGTTGATCAGGCCCATCGGTCGCATTCCATGGATGCTCCACCGTACGGTTCCGGGGGATTGGAGCATGGGGCGAGAGGACTGGCAAGGCGCGCTGCGGCGCGATTTCGGCGCAAACGATCCGTGGCAGGATGAGGCGATCGCGTGTGCGAAGGGGAACGATGGGAATGTGGAAGGGACCGTTTTCAGCCGCCCTCGCGGCAGCGTGCCTGATGCTGGCGATGCTCGGGTGCAGCCGCCCGGCGCCAGAGCAAAGGCTGCGCGACTCGATGGGCGAACTGCAGGCGGCCATCGAGAAGAAGGATGCGGCGGCGCTGGAGGACTTGCTGGCCGAGGATTTCGTCGGGCCCAATGGACTGGACCGCGATGGCGCGCGGCGCATGGCGCAGCTGATGTTCCTCCGGCACGGGGAGATCGGCGCGAACGTCGGTCCCGTGACCGTCGATCTTCGGCCGGGGCATGCGACGGCGACGTTCAACGTCGCATTGACCGGGCGTTCCGGCCAGCTGTTGCCCGAGGCTGCCCGCCTGTACGACGTCACCACCGGCTGGCGCGAAGTCGACGGCGAATGGCGGATGACGAGCGTGGAGTGGGAGGGCCGGCTTTAGTAACCCCGCCCGTCGCGGCGTCGATGACCTGATTGCGGTTTGCAGACTGCAATAGCATCCGCGACGCCATCGCCTGTCGCAGCCCGGGTCGAAGGGCACTCGGGGTCTGTCACGCGCAACCTGGGTGCGCGTCGCTTACCCGGGCTACAGCGGCGGCGCACCCGCCGCCGCGCGAGCGGCGGGCGGGCTTCCGCCGTTCCGGAGTTACAACGCCTTCTTCGCCGTGAGCTGGCGCAGCACGTAATGCAGGATGCCGCCGTGGTGGGTGAAGAAGGACGCTTGCGCGGCATTGCCGCGCGTCCTTCTGAACGCCCGCCGCGCGAGCGGCGGGCGGGCTTCCGCCGTTCCGGGGTTACAACGCCTTCTTCGCCGCGAGCTGGCGCAGCACGTAATGCAGGATGCCGCCGTGGCGGAAGTACTCGACTTCCTTCGGCGTCAGCAGCATGACCTTCACCTCGAACGACACCGTGCTGCCGTCCTTCCGCGTGGCGGTCACGGTCGCGCGCTTGGATTCGCCGTCCTTCAGGCCGGTGACGCTGAAGGTTTCCGAGCCATCCAGGCCCAGCGCCTGCGCGTTCTCGCCTTCCTTGAACAGCAGCGGCAGCACGCCCATGCCGACCAGGTTGGACCGGTGGATGCGCTCGAAGCTCTCGGCGATCACCGCCTTCACGCCGAGCAGGTTCGTGCCCTTCGCCGCCCAGTCGCGCGACGAGCCGGTGCCGTACTCCTTGCCCGCCAGCACCACCAGGGGGACGCCGTCGGCCTTGTACTTCATCGCCGCATCGTAGATCGACAGCTTCTGCGGCTGCGCGCCGTCGTGGCCGAAATACAGCGTGTTGCCGCCTTCCTCGCCGCCGAACATCAGGTTCTTGATGCGGATGTTGGCGAAGGTGCCGCGCACCATCACGTCGTCGTTGCCGCGACGGCTGCCGTAGCTGTTGAAATCCGCCGGCTGCACGCCGCGCTCGATCAGGAACCGGCCGGCCGGGGAGTCCTTCTTGATGTTGCCCGCCGGCGAGATGTGGTCGGTGGTGATCGAGTCGCCGAACAGGCCGAGCACGCGCGCGCCATGGATGTCGTCGATCGACCCCACCTGCATGCTCATGCCGTCGAAGTACGGCGGGTTCTTGATGTACGTGGAGGAGGCGTCCCACGCGAACGACTCGCCTTCCGGCGAGGCGATCGTGTTCCAGCGCGTGTCGCCCTTGAACACGTCGGCGTAGTTCTGCGCGAAGAGCTCCGGACCCACGGTCGCGGCGATGACGTCGCCGATTTCCTTGTTGGTCGGCCAGATGTCCCGCAGGAACACGTCCTGGCCGTCGGCGCCCTTGCCGAGCGGTTCGCGGCTCAGGTCGATGTCGACCGTACCGGCAATCGCGTAGGCCACCACCAGCGGCGGCGAGGCGAGGTAGTTCATCTTCACTTCGGGATGCACGCGGCCCTCGAAGTTGCGGTTGCCCGACAGCACCGAGGCGACGACCAGATCGCCGGCGGCGATGCCGGCGCTGACTTCCGTCGGCAGTGGGCCCGAGTTGCCGATGCAGGTCGTGCAGCCGTAGCCGACGACGTAGAAGCCGAGCTTTTCCAGGTCGTCCAGCACGCCGGCCTTGCGCAGGTAATCGGTGACGACCAGCGAGCCCGGCCCGAGCGAGGTCTTCACCCACGGCTTGGCCTTGAGCCCGAGCTTCGCGGCGTTGCGCGCGAGCAGGCCGGCGCCGAGCATCACGGCCGGGTTGGACGTGTTCGTGCACGAGGTGATCGCGGCGATGACCACCGCGCCGTCCTTCAGGCGCACGTTCTCGTCCTTGATGCGGATGTCGGCCATGCCCTTGTGCAGCGCTTCGTTGCCGACGGCCGCCCCGCCGCCTTCGGCCACGAAGTCGGACACATCGTTGGAGCGCTTGTCGCGATTGACCGTGAGCGGGGCGAGGTTGTCGCGGTAGTTCTGCTTCACGTCGACCAGCAGCACGCGATCCTGCGGACGCTTGGGGCCGGCGAGGGAGGGCTTCACGTCGCCCAGGTCGAGTTCGAGCGTCGTCGAATACGCCGCTTCCGGCGCGCCGGGCTCGTGCCACAGGCCCTGCGCCTTCGCGTACGCCTCGACGAGCGCGATGTGCGCCTCGCTGCGGCCCGACAGGCGCAGGTAGTTCAGGGACTCGGCGTCGATGGGGAAGATGCCGCAGGTCGCGCCGTATTCGGGCGCCATGTTGGCGATGGTCGCGCGATCGGCCAGCGGCAGATGCTGCAGGCCGTCGCCGAAGAACTCGACGAACTTCCCGACGACTCCCAGCTTGCGCAGCATCTGCGTCACGGTGAGTACCAGGTCGGTCGCCGTCGTGCCCTCCGGCAGCGCGCCGGTCAGCTTGAAGCCGACCACCTGCGGGATCAGCATCGACGAGGGTTGGCCGAGCATGGCCGCTTCGGCCTCGATGCCGCCCACGCCCCAGCCCAGCACGCCGATGCCGTTGATCATCGTGGTGTGGCTGTCGGTGCCGAACACGGTGTCGGGGAAGGCGAGCCGTTCGCCGTCGACGTCGCGTTCCACCACCACGCGCGCCAGGTTCTCCAGGTTCACCTGGTGGACGATGCCGGTATTGGGCGGCACCACCTTGAAGTTGTCGAACGCCTTCTGGCCCCAGCGCAGGAAGCTGTAGCGTTCCATGTTGCGCTGGAATTCGATCTTGCCGTTGAGGTCCAGCGCGTCGGGCGTGCCGAACACGTCCACCTGCACGGAGTGGTCGATGACCAGTTCGGACGGAATCAGGGGGTTGATCTGCTTCGGGTCGCCGCCCAGCTTCGCCACCGCGTCGCGCATCGCGGCCAGATCGACCACGCAAGGCACGCCGGTGAAGTCCTGCAGCACCACGCGCGCCGGCATGAAGGCGATTTCCGTGTCCGGCTCGGCCTTGCAGTCCCACGTCGCCACCGCCTCGATGTGTTCCTTGCCGACCGTCGCGCCCCCGTCCTCATGGCGCAGCAGGTTCTCCAGCAGGATCTTCATGGAATAGGGCAGGCGGCCGATATCGAAGCGTTCGCCCAGTGCCGGCAGGCTGAAATAGGTGAGCGGGCGACCGCCGACGGTGAGCTGGCGACGGGTCTGGAAGGAGTCTTGGGACATGGGGCCTCCTGGCGGCTGGGCGAATGGCGAGTCTGGCTCGGAGAGGGGCGATGAAGACCGTCGATTATCCGCTGCTCGTGTTAAGCCGCCGACCGGACGATGGTCTTACTGCTGAACAGGCCCCCATTGTGCGCTTGCCAGGCCATGCGCGTTTGAGTATGGGCGGAAAGGTATGTATCATTCGTGCATACCGAAGCCGTCGGTACGCAACCATCAAGCCGGGAGGTGGACCGTGGAAGCCATCGTGGCCGAACGTGGCCAGATCACGCTGCCGAAGGCGGTGCGCGACGCGCTCGGCCTGACCAAGGGCACCCATCTCAAGGTGGAGCTCGAAGGCGGGCGCATCATCCTGCGCAAGAACGTCGACGACGCGATCTCGCGCGCCCGCGGCCGGTTCAAGCTGCCCGAAGGCGTGACCACCGACGACGTCATGCGCGAGCTGCGCGGTCGCGCCCCGGGCGATCCGGTGGACGTCTGACGGCATGAGCGCCCCGGCCGGAAACATCATCGCGATCGACACGTCCGTGCTGATCGACCTGCTCGGCGAAGACGCCGGCATGGCCGACGCCGCGGAGCAGTGCGTGCGCGACGCGCTGGCGCAGGGGCCGGTGGTGCTCTGCGACGTGGTGGTGAGCGAGATCACCGCCGGTCTGGGCCACGGGACGGACATCATGGACGTCGTCGAGGAGATGGGGATGCGCTACCTCCCCGTGGAGCGCCGTTCGGCGATCCGCGCGGGCGAGATGCAGCGCCGCTTCAACCAGCGTCGGCGTGCCGCGGGGCAGGGCGGTGCGTTCTCGCCGCGAACCGTCCCGGACTTCATCGTCGGCGCGCACGCCCTGTTGCAGTGCGCCGGCCTCATCACCCGAGACGCCAGCTTTTTCCGCGACTACTTCAAGGGCCTGAAGATCATCGTGCCCAAGACGTCGCCGGGCGCGCCGGCCGCATAACGAAACACTCGAAACCGAGCTTTTCCTGGAGACCCCCATGTTGGAAGCCTACCGCCACCACGTTGCCGAGCGCGCCGCGCTGGGCATCCCGCCGCTGCCGCTGACCGCGCAGCAGACCGCCGAGGTCATCGAACTGCTCAAGGCGCCGCCGGCCGGTGAAGAGAGTTTCCTGCTCGACCTGATCACGAACCGCGTGCCGGCCGGCGTCGACGATGCCGCCAAGGTCAAGGCCTCGTACCTGGCCGCCGTCGCGTTCGGCACCGAGAAGAACGCGCTGATCTCCCGCGCCCGCGCCACCGAACTGCTGGGCACGATGCTCGGCGGCTACAACATCCATCCGCTGGTCGAACTGCTGGACGACGCCGAAGTCGGCACCGTCGCCGCGAACGCGCTCAAGCACACGCTGCTGATGTTCGATGCGTTCCACGACGTGCAGGAAAAGGCCGAGCAGGGCAATGCGAACGCGAAGGCCGTGCTGCAGAGCTGGGCCGACGCCGAGTGGTTCACCAGCCGTCCGGAAGTGCCGCAGTCGCTGACCGTCACCGTCTTCAAGGTGACCGGCGAAACCAATACCGACGATCTCTCGCCGGCGCCGGACGCGACCACGCGCCCGGACATCCCGCTGCACGCGCTGGCCATGCTCAAGAACAAGCGCGACGGCATCGAGCCGGAAGAAGACGGCAAGCGCGGCCCGGTCGCGTTCATCGAATCGCTGAAGGCCAAGGGTCACTTGGTCGCCTACGTGGGCGACGTCGTCGGCACGGGTTCCAGCCGCAAGTCCGCCACCAACTCGGTGCTGTGGTTCACCGGCGAAGACATTCCGTACATCCCGAACAAGCGCTTCGGCGGCGTGTGCCTGGGGAGCAAGATCGCCCCGATCTTCTACAACACGATGGAAGACGCCGGCGCGCTGCCGATCGAACTGGACGTGTCGCAGATGCACATGGGCGACGTGGTCGAGCTGCGTCCGTACGAAGGCAAGGCGCTGAAGAACGGCGAGGTGATCGCGGAGTTCTCGGTGAAGTCGGACGTGCTGTTCGACGAAGTGCGCGCCGGCGGCCGCATCCCGCTGATCGTCGGTCGCGGCCTCACCGCCAAGGCGCGCGAAGCGCTGGGCCTGCCGCCCTCGACGCTGTTCCGCCTGCCGCAGAACCCCGCCGATACCGGCAAGGGCTACTCGCTGGCGCAGAAGATGGTCGGTCGCGCCTGCGGCCTGCCGGAAGGCAAGGGCATCCGTCCGGGCACGTACTGCGAGCCGAAGATGACGTCGGTGGGTTCGCAGGACACCACCGGCCCGATGACGCGCGACGAGCTGAAGGACCTGGCCTGCCTGGGCTTCTCGGCCGACCTGGTCATGCAGTCGTTCTGCCACACCGCCGCCTACCCGAAGCCGGTGGACGTCAAGACGCACCACGAGCTCCCGGCCTTCATCAGCAATCGTGGCGGCATCGCGCTGCGCCCCGGCGACGGCGTCATCCATAGCTGGCTCAACCGCATGCTGCTGCCCGACACCGTCGGCACCGGCGGCGACTCGCACACGCGCTTCCCGGTGGGCATTTCGTTCCCGGCGGGTTCGGGTCTGGTCGCGTTCGCCGCCGCCACGGGCGTGATGCCCCTGGACATGCCCGAATCGGTCCTGGTGCGCTTCAAGGGTGAAATGCAGCCCGGCGTCACGCTGCGCGACCTGGTCAACGCGATTCCGCTGGCCGCGATCAAGCAGGGGCTGCTGACGGTCGCCAAGCAGGGCAAGAAGAACATCTTCTCCGGTCGCATCCTCGAGATCGAAGGCCTGCCGCACCTGAAGGTCGAACAGGCGTTCGAACTCTCCGACGCCTCGGCCGAGCGCTCCGCCGCCGGCTGCACGGTCAAGCTCGACAAGGCGCCGATCATCGAATACCTCACCAGCAACATCACGCTGCTGAAGTGGATGATCGCCGAGGGCTACGCAGATGCGCGTTCGCTCGCCCGTCGCATCAAGGCGATGGAAGCGTGGCTGGCCAACCCGCAACTGCTGGAAGGCGACGCCGATGCGGAGTACGCCGCGGTCATCGAGATCGATTTGAACCAGATCGTCGAGCCGATCGTGGCCTGCCCGAACGATCCGGACGACGTGAAGACGTTGTCCGACGTCGCCGGCGCCACGATCGACGAGGTCTTCATCGGGTCGTGCATGACCAACATCGGCCACTTCCGCGCCGCCGCGAAGCTGCTGGAAGGCAAGCGCGACATCCCGACCCGCCTGTGGGTCGCGCCGCCGACCAAGATGGACGCGTCCGAGCTGACCAAGGAAGGCCACTACGGCACCTTCGGCACCGCCGGTGCGCGCATGGAAATGCCGGGCTGCTCGCTGTGCATGGGCAACCAGGCGCAGGCGCGCGAGGGCGCGACGGTGTTCTCCACCTCCACCCGCAACTTCCCGAACCGCCTGGGCCGCAACACCAACGTGTACCTGGGTTCGGCGGAACTGGCCGCCATCTGCTCGCGTCTGGGCCGCATTCCGACTCGCGAGGAGTACATGGCCGACATCGGCGTGATCAACGCCAAGGGCGCGGAGATCTACCGCTACATGAACTTCGACCAGATCGAGGACTACCGCCAGGTGGCGGAGACGGTCGCGGCCTGACCGCCCCGCGCCTGCTTCGAAAACCCCGGCTTCGGCCGGGGTTTTTTGTTGACGCGTCGGAACACATGCCGGGCAGACTGGCCGTTCTCCTGCGTGGCCCGGTCGCGGTCCGTTCCGGGCTCGGAACGCAGCGCGGCGCAATCAGCCCGAATCCCGGCCTTCACGGGACGCACGTGAGTGCGGACGTCAGCGCGAACGGCATCGCCCACCCACCTGCGCTCTGCGTCGCAAACCGCGAACAAATCGCGCGTTCTGGCCGCCCGCTCGAATCCACTGCGTGACAACAGTCAAGGACTTGCGTCCTGTGCCGCTATCTCATAGGCGGCACGCAGGGGGAAGCGACATGAAGACGGACAAGCCGGCCCGGTCCGACCGGGTGGAGCAGGCGATGCGCTGGACGATACTCGCGGCATTGGGGGCCGCGGTCTGGTGGGCAGTGGCAGTGGGACCGATCGCGGGTTGACCGCGGCCGCTGCCGCGTCAGCGTTCCAGATGGTCGCGAACGGCGGCCAGCAGGTCGCGGCGACGCAGCAGGAAATCCCACAGGCTGCCGCCGCACTGGCGCCACAACACGGCCGAACGGACGGCCGCGAGCAGGATCGCGCGCACTTCCGACACCACCGTCGCCTGGCCCAGGTAATGCGGGTTGCCCTGCACGAGCACGCGCGGGCGCAGGTGGCTGAGCGTTTCGGCGTACAGCGCGCCCAGCGCGGCCATCACGTCCGGATGCGTGCTCCCGAGCCGCTCGGCGTTGCCGGACTGCGCGCGAATGCCCGACTGCACGCGTCGGCCCATGTCGTCGTCGCGCACGAAGCGGCGCTCCAGCTGCATCACCGCCAGGACGAGGCGGGGAAGCTGCTCGTCGCGCTGCGAACTGCCGAAGTAATCGCGCAACAACGTGAGGCCCGGCCGCAATGCCTCCACATCGCCGTAGACGGCGGACGGCGAGGGCGCGTCGATGCGGAACACCGAATCCATCGCGGTAGCGAGGATGGCGGCGTTGGCCTGTCCGGTGTCCGCGACGCGGCGCACCTGGGCCAGCGCCTGCACGAGGCCGGCGAGGGCGAGGACGCGCGTGGACATCGACGTGTTCTGGGTCATGCAGCTCGAGCCTTCAATCGTTTTTCCAGGGGCGCGTCCGTGGCGGCGATCACCGCGCCGCCAAGGCAGACCTCGCCGTCGTAAAGCACCAGGGACTGCCCCGGTGTCACCGCGCGTTGCGCACGCGCGAAACGCACCGACAAGGTGCCGTCGTCGCGCACCTCCACCTCGCAGGCCTCGTCCGACTGGCGGTAGCGCGTCTGCGCGGTGCACTCGAAGCGCGCCGCTGGCGGACCGCCCGAAATCCAGTGCGCCGCTTCCGACCACAAGGCCTGCGAATGCAGCCACACGCTGTCGGCGCCCTGGTCGACGTAGAGCACGTTCTCGGTCACGTCCTTGCCGACGACATACCACGGCGCCGCTTCGAAGCCGCGCACGCCGCCGATGTTCAGGCCTTCGCGCTGGCCGAGCGTGAAATAGAAAACGCCCGGATGGCGGCCGATGACGCGTCCGTCCGGCGTGCGCATCTCGCCCTCCCGCGCCGGCAGGTAGCGGCCGAGAAATTCGCGGAAGTCGCGTTCGCCGATGAAACAGATGCCGGTGGAATCCTTCTTCGCGGCCGTCGGCAATCCGGCGTCGAGCGCCATCTTCCGCACGTCGCGCTTGAGCAGGCCACCGAGCGGGAACTTCGTCGCGCTCAGCTGCGCCTGCCCCAGCTGATGCAGGAAATAGCTCTGGTCCTTGCTCCGGTCGACGGCGCGCAGCAGCAGGTGGCGATTGCCGCGGCTTTCGATACGCGCGTAATGGCCGGTCGCAATGAACTGCGCGCCCAGTGCGCGGGCCGCGTCGAGGAAATATTTGAACTTGATTTCGCGGTTGCACAGCACGTCCGGGTTCGGCGTGCGGCCGGCCGCATACTCGGCGAGGAAGTGCTCGAACACGCCTTTCCAGTATTCGCCGGAGAAATCGCGGAAGTGGATCGGAATGCCCAAGCGCCCGCTCACCGCTACGGCGTCGCGGCGGTCGTCCTCGGCGCGGCAACCGCCGGTTCCCGCCGCCTTTGGCGTCCCGCTTGCGCCGCCCGCACTGTCCTGCGCATCGTCCTCCGCCCAGTTCTGCATGAACAAGCCGGCGATCGGCTCGCCCTCGTCTCGCAGGCGCAGCGCGGCGACGGAGGAATCGACGCCTCCGGACATGCCGACGATGGTGCGCGGTGCGGTGCTCATGCCAGGTGCTGGGTGATGTCCAGGGAGTGGCGCTTGCCGCCGAGGAAATCCGCCGCCGCACGCCATACGAGCGGGCTGCGGTGGCGTTCGTGCGCGGCCTGGAGTTCGCTCGGGGTCATCCACACGGCGCGGATGATGCCTTCGTCGAGCGTGCGGGCGGGGTCGTGCGCGACCGGCTCGGCCGCGAAGGCGAAGCGCAGGTAATGCCGCCCGCCGCTGCCATCGGGGTTGACCGGCGCCTTCCACTGGTAGGCGCCGACGAAGGCGGTCAGGCGCACGTCCCAGCCGGTTTCCTCGCGCGTCTCGCGCAGGGCGGCCTCGATCAGGGTCTCGTCCGGTTCCAGGTGGCCGGCCGGCTGGTTGAGGACGAGCCGGCCGCCGGCCATCTCTTCCACCATCAGCAGGCGTCCGCCATCGACCACCACGGTGGCGACAGTGACGTCGGGCTGCCAGAACCGGCCTTGACGGTAACTCATCAGAATTCGTCCTTGCCGGTCAGTTCCTTTTCCATCTGATCGGCGGTGCGAAGCACGAAGTCCAGTGCGTCGGACAGCTGCGCCTGGCTGGCGTCGGCCGACAGCTTCACCACGAACACCGCCATGTCGCCCTGCTTGACCCACGCGCCGAGCTTGCTGGCGTGGCTGTCCTCGAGCAGCCGGTTGGCGACCTCCGACGGAAACTGCGCCGCGCTGGAGCGGTATGCCGGCGCCCATACCTCACGCACCTTCGTGTCGCCGAAACTCTCCACGTCCGAGATCACGAACGCCAGTTGCGAGCGGCCGTCGTCCATGTCGAAGGCGAGCTTGTAATCGCCGTCCTCGTCGACCTCGTACTGGTACTTGAGGCTGTCGAGCTGCCGCGCGATGGCCGGATCGGCGGAACGGTCCGTTTCACCGGTAGAGGCGGCCGTCGCGGCGACGCCGGGCATGGACGCCGAGAGCAGGACCAGTGCGGCGGCGAAAGCGTGGAATCGCATGGAACAATCCTTGGACAGGGCGGACGCGAAGCGGAGTGGTTCCGCATCGCTGGAATCGGGCATTGTGCCGGCCGCCGGGCTCGGGCGTCCACGCAAGCCGGGCGATGCGCGATCGACCCCGGCCTATAATCCCGCCCATGGCCAAACAGACCGAACACGAGCATCAGCATGGCGTCCTGGTAGAGACGGGAAAGCCGGAAATCGCCCGCCCGCCGCTGTATTCCGTCCTGCTGCTGAACGACGACTACACGCCCATGGACTTCGTGGTGGAGGTCCTGATGCGTTTTTTCGCGATGAACGCCGAAAAGGCGACCCAGATCATGCTTCACGTACATACCCGGGGCCGCGGCGTCTGCGGCGTTTTCACCCGCGAGGTCGCAGAATCGAAAGTGGCGCAGGTGAACGAATTTTCAAGACTCAACCAACATCCCTTGCTGTGCACGATGGAAAAGGCCTAAAAGTTCTCCTCAGTACGTCCTGAGCGACAAGGGGCGGAATGCCGGTCCGGTGACCGGGTCCACCCGAAGCCTTGCGAGCATGGAATTCCCCATGCCCGTCCCCATCTAGGACGGCAGTAGCTTTTCCGGAGGCTTACGCCACCATGTTCAGCAAGGATCTCGAATACAGCATCGGCCAGTGCTACAAGCGCGCCCGCGAGGCGCGTCACGAGTACATGACGGTCGAACACCTGTTGCTGGCGCTGCTCGACAACCCCTCGGCCGAAGGCGTGCTCAAGGCATGCGGGGTCGACTTCCAGCGCCTGCGCACCGATCTGGAACAGGCCATCGCCACCTCGGTGTCGGTGCTGCCGGAGGATGTCGACCGCGACACCCAACCGACGCTCGGCTTCCAGCGCGTGCTGCAGCGGGCCGTTTACCACGTGCAGTCCAGCGGCAAGAAGGAGGTCACCGGCGCGAACGTGCTGGTCGCCATCTTCGGCGAAAAGGACAGTCACGCGGTCTACTTCCTCAATCAGCAGGACGTCGCCCGCCTGGACGTCGTCAATTACATCTCGCACGGCATCGCCAAGCACGGCGGCCAGGAGCCGACGCGCTCGCAGGACGATGGCGAATCGCCGGGCGGCGAAGGCGGCGAGGGCGAAGGCAAGGGCGACGCGCTCGCCGAATTCGCGGTGAACCTCAACCAGCTCGCGCGCGACGGCAAGATCGACCCGCTCGTCGGGCGGGCCGACGAAGTCGAGCGCACCATCCAGGTGCTGTGCCGCCGTCGCAAGAACAACCCGCTGTACGTCGGCGAGGCCGGCGTGGGCAAGACGGCCATCGCCGAAGGCCTGGCCAAGCGCATCGTCGACGGCGATGTTCCGGACGTGCTGGCCGACGCGACGATCTTCGCGCTCGACCTGGGCGCGCTCGTTGCGGGAACCAAGTACCGGGGCGACTTCGAGAAGCGCCTGAAGGCGGTGCTGACGCAGCTCAAGAAGCTGCCCGATGCCGTGCTGTTCGTCGACGAGATCCACACCATCATCGGTGCAGGCTCGGCGAGCGGCGGCACGATGGACGCCTCCAACCTGATCAAGCCGGCGCTGGCGTCGGGCGAGCTGCGCTGCATCGGTTCGACCACGTTCCAGGAATACCGTGGCATCTTCGAAAAGGATCGCGCGCTCGCGCGTCGCTTCCAGAAGATCGACATCGTCGAGCCGACGGTGGGCGAGGCCTACGAGATCCTCCAGGGCCTCAAGCCCAAGTACGAGGCGCACCACGGCGTGACCTACGCCGACGACGCGCTGCAGGCCGCCGTCGACCTGTCGGTCAAGCACATCGGCGATCGGCTCCTGCCCGACAAGGCCATCGACGTGATCGACGAGGCCGGCGCGCGGCAGCGCCTGCTTGCCGACGACGTGCGCAAGACGCTGATCGATGTCGAGGAAATCGAAACCATCGTCGCCAAGATGGCGCGCATCCCGACCAAGCAGGTCAGCGCGTCGGACAAGGACGTGCTCAAGAACCTCGAGCGCAACCTCAAGATGGTGATCTTCGGTCAGGATCCGGCGATCGAGACGCTGACGTCCGCGATCAAGCTCGCCCGCTCGGGCCTGGGCAATCCGGACAAGCCGATCGGCAACTTCCTCTTCGCCGGCCCGACGGGCGTCGGCAAGACCGAGGTGACCAAGCAGCTTGCGCTCCAACTCGGCATCGAGCTGGTCCGCTTCGACATGTCGGAGTACATGGAGCCGCATTCGGTCAGCCGCCTCATCGGCGCGCCCCCGGGTTATGTCGGGTTCGACCAGGGCGGCCTGCTGACGGAGAAGATCGTCAAGACGCCGCACTGCGTGCTGCTGCTGGACGAGGTGGAAAAGGCGCATCCGGACATCTTCAACATCCTGTTGCAGGTCATGGATCGCGGCATCCTCACCGACACCAACGGCCGCGAGGCGAACTTCAAGAACGTGATCCTGGTGATGACGACCAACGCCGGCGCCGCGCAGGCGTCGCGCCGCACCATCGGCTTCACGCGTCAGGACCATTCGACCGATGCGATGGAAGTGATCCGCCGCAGCTTCACGCCGGAGTTCCGCAACCGCCTCGACGCGGTGGTGCAGTTCCAGCCGCTGGGCTTCGATCACATCCTGCGCGTGGTCGACAAGTTCCTGATCGAACTGGAAACCCAGCTGCACGAGAAGGACGTCGCGCTGTCGGCCACGCCGACCGCCCGCGACTGGCTGGCCCAGCACGGTTTCGACCCGCTGATGGGCGCCCGCCCGATGGCCCGCGTGATCCAGGAAAAGATCAAGCGCCCGCTGGCCGACGAACTCCTGTTTGGCAAGCTGGTCAACGGCGGCAAGGTCACCATCGACGTCAAGGACGACGAACTGGTCGTCACCGCCCAGGCCGAGCCGGAGAAGCTGTTGCCGGCGACGGTGTAATCGACAAGAAGGACAGACACGGGCCCGGAAGCGATTCCGGGTCCCGCTTCTTGGGCGCGCCTAGGGCGAGACGGCCACGGGGAGTACGCTGTAGCCGTCTACGCGGATGGAGTCCGACGCTCCCGCATTCACGCGGATTTCCAGGTCTGATACACCCTTCTCCAGGCTGATCCCGTGCTGGAAGATGACGCCGCTAGGTCCTTTGGGCGGGATCAAAGGCGCCCGCGCGCGCAACTCGGACCCCAAGCCGCTGGTGACGTCCGCCCATGCCTCCGCGGTTGGCTTTTCGACACTGCCGAAGACCCGCACCTCATAGTGGCCGGCTTCGAGGGACAGGTATGGTCCGAACATGAGAAGCCCCGCGGTTCCGGAGGAGTAGAGCGAACCGCCCTTGAGCTGTCCGTTCTGCAGGAACTGGAAGTCCCTCGGAAAGGCTTGCTGGATCAGGTATGACGTCGTGAGTCGGACCTGCACGGGTTCTGCCGTGCCCGGATGGCCGAGGTCGATGCCGGATTTCAACCGGTCAGCGCCGTAGATGTGCGGCTGCCCTGCGCCATTGGTGAGTAGCAGGCACCAGTCGCTCGCGTTCAGCTGGCGGGTAAATGCGATGCATCGATCCACTCGTCCAACGTACGGCTCCTCAAGTGAGATCTGCCGTTGGTCGCCAGAGGTCAGGAAGACACCGTTGAGATCGCCATCCGGCTCGAAGGCGAACGAGACCGGGAGGCCAACGTTTTGCGTACCGAAGTCCACCGTGGCGCCTTTGAGTTGTATCCTGCGCCCGCTTTCGAGCAGCCATGTGGCTCGGCTGTAGGCGATGTAGGGCGCCAGATCCTTTCCATCATGAGACGCCTTGCTGGCCCCGTCGCTTGGCGGATGGAGCAACGAACGTCCGAACCCGAGTTCGCGGCCGGCGCCCAGAAGTTCGAGTAGTGTCGCGCCCGTATCGAACGTGCTGCCAGGCCGCTCGACCACGCGAGGCGCGGCGTCGGCGTCGAAGATGTAGAGGAGATTCCTACGTTGCCTTGCACTCTGCAGCAGCCCCATCACGTCGTTTGGCAGGGCGATGTGGTCAGAGGAGAGCACGATGATCGTGTTGGCGGCGTATGGACTGGCACGCACCTGCTCGATGAGCCGCGAGATCAGCCTGTCCGTGCACTTGACGGCATTGAGCATGGGCTGGTCGGTTGCGTGTCGCAGATCCGCACACGATCTCGGAATGGAGCCGCTGGGGTGGTGCGTGTCGACTGTCAGGGCGGAAAGGAAGAAGGGCGCGCCCGCCTTGGACAACTCGAGGAATCGCCCGAGCGTCGTATCGAGCAGCACATCGTCATGAATGCCCCAGGACGCGAAGTCCTGGGGGGCGTGTCCCTTCTGAACAAAATACTCACGGTCCTTGATCCTGTCGAAGCCGTGCGTCGCCAGGAACTTGCCTTTCCCGGCGAACTCCTGGCGGGCACCCCCGATAAACTCCAGGTAATAGCCCTCGGACTTGAGGTGATCGCTGAGGCAGTAGGCACCGGGAAGGAACCTCCCGATTCGTTCGAGGCTGTTAACGTCGTTCCCGTGCCACGCTGTCAGCGGCATCCCGCACATCGAGCTGACGATGCCTGCGATCGTCCATTCGCTGCCGGAAAGCGACGCGACGTCGCGAAAGTCCAGCGCGTGAGCGGAAAGTCGCCTCAGGTTCGGCAAAAGATCCGAGAAAAGCGATTCATCGAGATACGTCCGTTCGAGCCCTTCGGCATAGATCCACAGGACGTTCTTGCGCCTCGTCAAAGCGCCGGGCGTCTTGTACTCCGCACTCACCGAGTTCGGGCTGACGTCGGAAAAGTACTTCGCAAGACGGACCGCATCCCGATAGAGAGGGCTGATCGCGATGGAGAGCGCGAAGCAGACCAGGAAGGCGGAAAAGACAAGTCTCCCGTTCGCGTGCGATCCGCGCCTGCGCGCCACGCCTGGAATCAGAAGCGGGAGGAGGGACGCCACGTACAGCCCGACCAGGGCGTAGATGCTGCGGGCAAAGTCCTCAATGCCGCTCCCGGCCAAGCCGGTTTTCAGGTGATAGACCGTGGCCGGATCAATGCCATTTCCGCTAAGACCATCGACGAACCACCAAGTGGACAGACTCAACAGCAGCGCCACTAGGAGCAGGGCCTTGGTCCATACCAGTCGGGCCGAAACGAAAGCCAGTGCGGCCAGCGCTGCCAGAAGCAGCCAAAGGCCGAGGAATTCCATGTTTTCCATTGCGTACGTGTATGCCGCCGAGATGGCCGCGCTAAGCCTCAGCTGGATGTAAGGTAACCGACACGGCCGCCCGAGGCAGGTGTCTTCAGCTTTGATGTATGACGGCAGTGAAACTGCCGTACTCCCCGAGCACAGGATCGAGCCTTTGGCTCGCCTTACCTGATTTGGCGCTTGATTGCGATCGGCTGCCCTGCCGAGCGAGGGCGCACTGCGGTGCGGCACCGCGTGGCACTGGCATGCGGAAACGTTGCCAGCTGATCAGTCGTCTGTATTGATTACTTCATGCGGTAGGTGATGCGACCCTTGGTCAGGTCGTATGGGGTCATTTCGACCTTCACCTTGTCGCCGGTCAGGATGCGGATGTAGTTCTTGCGCATGCGGCCGGAGATGTGGGCAATGATCTCGTGCCCGTTTTCGAGGCGCACCCGGAACATGGTGTTCGGAAGGGTTTCCGCCACCGTGCCCTCGAATTCGATCACGTCGTCTTTTGCCATGTGCTTCCTGAGTGTGTGTCGTGACGCCGGTTCCGGGATCGGAGCGGCAACGAAGCCCCGCATTTTGCCATGCCGGTGGCGTTCGTGCAAAAAATCGGTTAAGGATGGCCGGAAAGCGGCCCTGCGGGTCTCAACACGTCGGCCAGCCGCGCCGCCGGCCACCGGCCCACTCGCGCCGACCACGGCGACACGGTAGCCGGTTGCCCTGTCAGTTCCGCGACAGCGGCCAGGAAGCCGGGCCGCGGCCAGAGCCGGGCGCCCAGGCTCAGCAGGTGATCGTTTTCCACCTGGGCATCGATGAGCGGAAAACCCCAGTCGCGCAGGTGGACCGCAAGGGCGGCCAGGGCCACCTTCGACCCTCCCGGCGCCGCGCTGAACATGCTCTCGCCGAAGAACATCCGGCCGATCGCGATGCCGTAGATGCCGCCGACCAGCCGCTCGCCATCGAAGACTTCGAACGAGTGCGCGTGACCGAGCTCATGCATCCGCTCGTAGGCCGCGCGCATCTCGCGCGTGATCCACGTGCCTCGTTGCCCCGGCCGCGGGATCTCGGCGCAGGCGCGAATGACCTGGGCGAACGCGGTGTCGGCGCGGACTTCCCATGCCGAGCGCCGCAGGCCGCGTCGGAACTTCGAACCGAGCCTGACCGCATCGGTGGCGAACACGGTGCGCGGATCGGGGCTCCACCACAGGATCGGCTGGCCTTGCGAGTACCAGGGGAAGATCCCGTGGCGGTACGCATTGAGCAGTCGGGCCGGGCTCAGGTCGCCTCCCACCGCGAGCAGGCCGTCGGGATGGCGCAGCGCCTGCTCCACCGGCGGGAACGGCGCCTCCGGGTCGGCCGACAGGAGTACGGGCAGGGAGCTCACGGTCACGATGATGACGCGCCGTCGCCCACGTCGGGGGACTTGAACGGCGAGTGCGCCGCAAGCGTGCGGGCGTAGGCGCGGATCGATTCGGCCTCCTGCGAGCACCACTCGCGCAGTGCGCCGCGAAACCCCTCGTGTGCGATCCAGTGCCGGCTCCGTACGAACGTGGGCAGGAAGCCGCGTGCCAGCTTGTGCTCGCCTTGGGCCCCGGGCTCGAAGCGGGTCAGGCCCTCGCGCAGGCAGTATTCGATGCCCTGGTAGTAGCAGGTTTCGAAATGCAGGCCCGGCACGGACTCGGTCGCGCCCCAGTACCGTCCATGGAGCGTGCCGCCGCCGCGCAGGCAGAGCGCGCCGGCGATCGTTAGACCGTCGCGCATCGCAAGCATGATCACCAGCGACGTCGGCATTTCCCGCGCGAGATGCTGCAGGAATTCCAGCGTGATCGCCGGATGGTTGCCGTACTCGGCGAAGGTTTGCAGGTAGAAGTCGTGCATCGCGGCCAGATCGTCCGCGGTGGCCTGCGATCCGTCGACGACGCGGAAGACCACGCCAGCGCGCG
The DNA here is from genome assembly GCA_031216755.1 of Lysobacter arvi. Taxonomy (GTDB): domain Bacteria; phylum Pseudomonadota; class Gammaproteobacteria; order Xanthomonadales; family Xanthomonadaceae; genus Lysobacter_J; species Lysobacter_J arvi. The sequence goes on from JARUHG010000001.1 coordinate 506,730, forward strand.
CGACCTTCGCGCGTTCCTGACGGATGTTCTTGCGATGCTTGTGGTCGAACGCGGCGAGGTAGTCGTCGAACGTGCGCCAGCCGCGATCGTTCCGCCAGTGGTATTGCACGTCGATACGCGACAGCCAGTCGTCGTCGAAGGCCGCGTCCTCGTCGTGTTCGTGGAAGTTGACGTGGACCGATGACAACTCGTTCCCGGCGCACAACGCGGCCATCGCATCGACGAGCAGGCGCCGCCGCTGCGGCGTGCGCGCCAGCAGCCGCGGCCCGGTGACGGGCGAGTAGGGCACCGCACAGAGCCACTTCGGGAAGTAGTCCAGGCCGGCACGCGCGTAGGCATGCGCCCACGCGTGGTCGAACACGAACTCGCCGTGCGAGTTGTCCTTCAGGTACGCGGGCGCGGCGGCGATGAGGTCATCGCCTTCCCACAGCGTGAGATGTTGCGGCCGCCAGCCCCATTTCGCGCGCAGGCAGCCATGCCGTTCGAGACCGTGCAGGAAGGCGTGCGCGACGAAGGGATTGCCGCCGTCGTGCAGCCCGTCCCACTGCGAGGACGTAACCTGCGCGAGCGAGTCGAGGATGCGGGCCGTGGGCATCGGGATGGATCGCGAATGGCGCGACTTACGGACGTCTTTCTGCGCGGGTCACGCCGTTGGTGGCGTGGCCGATCCGGCGTGGGCACGCGCGACCCCGCGATCCAGGGCCGCGCGCCCGCGACCGCGGCCGACGCCGGCAGGGCATCGGCCGGGCGCGCTCACTCGCCCTTGTCCAGGAACTTCTCGGCATCCAGGGCGGCCATGCAGCCGAAGCCGGCGGACGTGATCGCCTGACGGTAGACCTGATCGGCGACGTCGCCCGCGGCGAATACGCCCGGCACCGACGTCTGCGTCGCATTGCCGTCCAGCCCCGTCTTGATGACCAGGTAGCCGTTCTTCATCTCCAGCTGGCCTTCGAACAGCGAGGTGTTCGGCGTGTGGCCGATGGCGACGAACAGACCGTGGATCGCGATTTCCTTCGTCGATCCGTCCTGCACCGACTTCACGCGAACGCCCGTCACGCCCGCATCGTTGCCGAGCACCTCATCGACCTGGTGGTGCCACACCGGCTCGATCTTGCCGGCCTGGATCTTCGCGAACAGCTTGTCCTGCATGATCTTCTCGGCGCGCAGCGTGTCGCGACGATGCACGAGGTAGACCTTGCGCGCGATGTTCGACAGATAGAGGGCTTCTTCGACGGCGGTGTTGCCGCCGCCGATCACCGCGACGTCCTGCTCCTTGTAGAAGAAGCCGTCGCAGGTGGCGCAGGCGGACACGCCGCGGCCCTTGAACAGTTCCTCCGACGGCAGGCCGAGGTACTTCGCCGTGGCGCCGGTAGCGAGGATCAGCGCGTCGGCCGTGTACTCGCCGCTGTCGCCGACCAGGCGGAACGGACGCTTGGAGAGATCGGCGGTGTGGATGTGGTCGAACACGACTTCGGTGTCGAAGCGTTCGGCGTGCGCCTGCATGCGCGCCATCAGGTCCGGGCCCATCAGGCCGTGCGCGTCGCCGGGCCAGTTGTCGACTTCCGTCGTCGTCATCAGCTGGCCGCCCATCTGCAGGCCGGTGATCACCAGCGGCTTCAGGTTCGCGCGCGCCGCATAGACGGCGGCGGTCCAGCCGGCCGGGCCGGAGCCGAGGATGATGACTTTGGAGTGCTTCGATGGGCTCATGGGTATAATTGCGGGCTGTTGAAGTGCGCTGCGCGCGAAGGGTTCCGCCCATACGCAGGCGTGTGCAACGGAACGTAGGAGTCATAGCTTGGCGGCGCGGTCCCCCTAAAACAAGGCACTGAACCGGCCCTGCGGCGCGACGCAATGTTGCACTGCGCCGTGAGGCGATCCGCGCGACGGACGACAATAGGCACGCGCGCCGCCGATGCGGCGTTTTTTTCGTCACCACATCCCCCCACGAGCCGCGCCGCCCGCGCGGCTTTTCAACGAGCGAAGGTAAGAGACATGCGGATCGGCGTTCCCAAGGAAACCAAGACCCTCGAAGGGCGCGTCGCGCTCGTTCCGGCTGCGGCCGGCGACCTGGTCAAGCGCGGCCACGAGGTCTGGATCGAAAAGGATGCCGGCATCAAGTCGGGCTTCAAGGACGAGCAGTACACGCAGCTGGGCGTGAAGATCGCACCCGACGCGGCCGCGCTGTACGAGAAGGGCGAGTTGATCGTGAAGGTGAAGGAGCCGATCGCCGGCGACCTGCAGCACCTGCGCCGCGACCACCTGCTGTTCTGCTACCTGCACCTGGCCGCCGAACCCAAGCTCACGCGCGAACTGCTCGACATCGGCCTGACCGGCGTCGCGTTCGAGACCGTCGAGCTGCCCAACGGCGACCTGCCGCTGCTGGCGCCGATGTCGGTGATCGCCGGCAAGATCGCGGTGCAGGTCGGCACGCACCTGCTGCACCAGCCGCAGGGCGGCAAGGGCAAGCTGCTCGGCGGCCTGCCCTCGACCGAACGCGGCAAGGTCGTGGTGTTCGGTGCGGGCAAGGCCGGCAGCGCGTCGGCGCAGCTGGCAGCCGCGGGCGGCTCGAACGTCGTCGTGTTCGAAATGCGCCAGGACCGCATGGACGAGATGATGCGCCTGGGCAACAACGTCACCGCGCTGTACCCGTATGCCGACGTCGTCGCGCGCGAAGTCGCCTCGGCCGACCTCGTCGTCGGCGCGGTGCTGGTCACCGGCGCGAAGGCGCCGCACGTGATGAACCGCGACATGCTCAAGGGCATGGAAGCCGGCAGCGTGCTCGTCGACATCTCGATCGACCAGGGCGGCTGCTTCGAGACCTCGCGTCCGACCACCTGGAAGGAACCGACCTACGTGGAAGAGGGCGTCACCCACTTCTGCGTGACCAACATGCCGGGCGCCGTGCCGCAGACCAGCTCGCAGGCGATCTGTGCGGCGATCCTGCCGTGGGTGAACAAGCTGGCCTCGGGCAGCGACTGGCGCAACAACCCAGCGCTGGTGCGCGGCATCAACGTCGAGAACGGCAAGATCGTCCACCCGGCGCTGCAGGACATGAAGGTCTGAGAGCAACGGGACTCGGACCCCGTGAACGGGGATCCGCGCAGGTAGCCGATGCCATGGGCGGCGTCGGTAGCCCGCTCGCATAAAATCCGTAGCCCGGTTTGGCTGGTCGGCCAATCCGGGCTACGGTCGTTTCAGGGCATGGCTTTTCCGGAGAATCGGCACGTTTCCGGAGATCGGCAGGTCGTCACGGGTTCCCGGTTCCGGTCCCCGGGCCCCGCCTTTTGACGTATATTCAACAAGTAACGCAACCCATTTGAGGCAGAACATCACGGTGGCGCAGGCGTCCGCAGCGAGTCGAAAGAAGCTCAAGGCCGAGAAGTTGCCGCCGTCGCCGCGACGGCAGCGGCTGGTGCGCGACATCGCGTTGATCCTCATCGCCCCGCTGTTGCTGTACCTGCTGGCGAGCCTGGTGACGTTCTCGCCGCAGGACCCGGGCTGGTCGCACTCGGGCAGCGTGACCGCGCCGCTGCACAACGTCGGCGGCCGCGTCGGCGCGTGGACTGCGGACGTCCTGCTGTACCTGTGCGGCTACGTCGCGTTCCTGCTGCCGATCATGCTCGGCGCCATCGCGTGGATCGCCCTGTTCGGCATGGACAGCGACGGCGATGGCGAGGCCGACTTCGGCCCCGCGCTGCGCCTGGTCGGCATCGTCGGCTTCCTCGTGGCGGCCACCGGGCTGCTCGAACTGCGCGTCGGCACGGCCGAAGCGTTCTCGGCCCGCGCCGGCGGCATCCTCGGACAACTGGTGGGCAAGTCGCTGTACAGCGGCTTCGGGCCCGTCGGCGGCAACCTGTTCCTGCTCGCGTTGCTGCTGGTTTCGGTGACGCTGGCGACGGGGCTGTCGTGGTTCGCGGTCATGGACAAGATCGGCCAGTGGGTGCTCGCGCTCGGGCCGACCGCCAGCACGTTGTTCCGCAAGGGCGAGAAGCAGGCCACGGAATGGCAGCAGACCCGCGCGCTGCGCGAAGAGCGCGAGGAAGCGCGCAAGGTCGACACGGAACTGCGCGCCAAGCGTGCGCCGGTGAAGATCGAACCGCCGCCGCCGGCCGCGGCCGTGGTCGAGAAGAGCGAGCGGGCCAAGCGCGAAACCCAGATCCCGTTGTTCCACACCGGCGACGGGACGGGCATCCCGCCGCTGGCGCTGCTCGACGATCCCAAGCCGCAGCCCAAGGGTTACGACGAACAGACGCTGGAAACCCTCTCGCGCCAGATCGAGTTCAAGCTCAAGGACTTCCGCATCGATGCGCAGGTGGTCGGCGCGTATCCGGGTCCGGTCATTACGCGTTTCGAGATCGAGCCGGCGCCGGGCGTGAAGGTCAGCCAGATTTCCTCGCTCGACAAGGACATCGCGCGCGGCCTGTCGGTGAAGTCGGTGCGCGTGGTGGACGTGATCCCGGGCAAGTCGGTGATCGGCCTGGAAACGCCGAACACCTCGCGCGAGATGATCTTCCTGTCCGAGCTGCTGCGCTCGAAGGAATACGACAAGTCCACCAGCCCGCTCACGCTGGCGCTGGGCAAGGACATCGCCGGCCGCCCGACGGTCGCCGACCTCGCGCGCATGCCGCACCTGCTGGTCGCCGGTACCACCGGTTCGGGCAAGTCCGTCGCCGTCAACGCGATGGTGCTGTCGCTGCTCTACAAGGCGTCCGCGAAGGACCTGCGGATGCTGATGATCGACCCGAAGATGCTGGAACTGTCGGTTTACCAGGGCATTCCGCACCTGCTGGCGCCGGTCGTCACCGACATGAAGGAAGCGGCCAACGGCCTGCGCTGGTGCGTGGCCGAGATGGAACGCCGCTACAAGCTGATGTCGGCCGTGGGCGTGCGAAACCTCGCCGGCTTCAACAAGAAGGTGAAGGACGCCATCGACGCGGGCCAGCCGATGATGGACCCGCTGTTCAAGCCAAACCCGGAACTCGGCGAGGCGCCGCGTCCGCTGGAAACGCTGCCGTTCATCGTCATCTTCATCGACGAATTCGCCGACATGATGATGATCGTCGGCAAGAAGGTCGAAGAGCTGATCGCGCGCCTGGCGCAGAAGGCCCGCGCGGCCGGCATCCACCTGATCCTCGCCACGCAGCGTCCGTCCGTGGACGTCATCACCGGCCTGATCAAGGCGAACATCCCCACGCGGATCGCGTTTCAGGTGTCGAGCAAGATCGACTCGCGCACGATCCTGGACCAGTCCGGCGCCGAAACGCTGCTCGGCCACGGCGACATGCTGTACCTGCCGCCCGGCACCGCCATGCCAGAGCGCGTGCACGGCGCGTTCGTGTCCGACGACGAAGTGCACCGCGTCGTGGAGCACCTCAAGCAGATCGGCGGCGGCCCGGACTACATCGAAGGTGTCCTCGACGAAGTGCAGACGATGGGCGACGGCGTGGTCGTCGGCGCGACCGGCCTGCCCGAATCCGGCGGCGGTGGCGGCGACGAATCCGATCCGCTGTACGACGAGGCCGTCCGCATCGTCACCGAAACGCGCCGCGCGTCGATCTCCGGCGTGCAGCGCCGCCTGAAGATCGGCTACAACCGCGCGGCGCGCCTGATCGAGGCGATGGAAGCGGCCGGCGTCGTGACGCCGCCGGAGCACAACGGCGATCGTTCGGTGCTTGCGCCGCCACCGCCGAAGTGAACCGTGCCGCGGCGATTCGTCGCGGCGTGCAGGCCCGTTCAGACATCCGGCGGCACACTCGCCGGCGACACGTTGATACCCCCTGGAGTTTCCCGCATGCGTGCAGTTCGTTTCATCGGCGCCGCGCTGGCGCTCGCGCTGGCCTCGACCACGGCCCTCGCCGGTGCGCGCGACGACCTCAACGCCTTCACGAAGGGCCTCAAGGGCCTGAGCGGCGAGTTCAGCCAGCAGGTCTTCGATCCACAGGGCAAGTTGAAGGAAACCTCCACCGGCACGCTGGCGCTGTCGGCGCCGCGCCTGTTCCGGTGGCAGTACGTGAAGCCGTATCCGCAGCTGATCGTCGCCGACGGCAAGAAGGTGTGGGTGTTCGATCCGGACCTGCAGCAGGCCACGGTGCGCCCGCAGGGCGTGGAGGAGCAGAACAGCCCGCTCGCCGCGCTGATCGATCCGGCCAAACTCGACGCGCAGTTCGTCGTCAAGGAGCTGGGCATGGACAAGGGGCTGGAGTGGCTCGCGCTCGCGCCGAAGGACGAAGCGCAGGCGGCGTTCCGCAGCGCGCGCCTGGGCTTCGGCGGAAGCGGCCTGGTGAAGATGCAGGTGGTCGACAACCTGGGCCAGCGCACCGAGATCGAGTTCACCGGCTGGAAGCGCAATCCCGCCTTCGCCGCCGACACCTTCCGTTACGCGCCGCCCAAGGGCGTGGACGTGATCGGCGGCGAATGATCCGGCGACATCGCGACGAACAAGGCCTGCTTCGGCAGGCCTTTTCGTTTGCGTGAGGGCAGGGCCGGATTCGCCGGCCCGGGAGTGCCCGGTGTTTCGTCGTCCCGCGATGCTCATAGGCCTGTGCCTGCTCTCGGCGCCGGCAATGTCGAACGAACCCGGCGCCGCGCCGGCCGCACCGGCGCGCGCGCTGCCTGCCGCGACCAAACTCGGCGAGATGGATCGCGCCGCGCTGGAGAAGGCGATCGCCGGAACGGTCGTGGCCGCGCTCTCCGAGCGCTTCGGCGGCCGCGCGGTCGAGGCGAAGTTCGACGACCTGCAGGCGCAGCCGCTGGACGCGCAGCGGCGGATGATCCGCGGCGAAGGCGGCATGCGCTTCGCCGGCGAGGCCGGTTGGATCGGCTTCCGCTTCGCCAGCCGCTACGACGACTTCCTCGGCCAGGCAGGGTGGCCCGAACTGGAACTCGGCGTCGGCGGCGAGGGTCGCCCGATTCCCAACGATGGACTGGCGTTGCGGCAACTCGAGGACCGCATGGCCGTCACCTTGCAGCGAGAGCTGGGCATGACGTCGGTGCGCATGCAGCTCGATCGCGTGGACACGACGGAAATAGCCGGGCATTACCTGGGCATGGACGCGCGCGGGCTGGCGGATTTCGGCCGCGATGGCAGCAGCGAAGTGCGCGTCCATGCGCTGTACGACCGGCGCGATGGTGCGTGGCTGCAGATGGAGTATCAGCTGGGCCCGCAGGACGGCGAGCCGCCGCAGCTGGCCGGTTCGACGCGCTGAGCGTCGCGTTCGGCGCATGACGGAGGTTCGCCGGCGGGCTTGGTATCGTGTGCGCAGATCCCCCAGAGACCGCACGTGGCCCGCCGCACGAGTTCCCCTTCGTCCCTGACCGACGACCTGTTGCACGTCGACAACCGCGGCATGCAGCCGCTCGCCGAGCGGATGCGACCGCGCACGCTCGACGAAATGGTCGGGCAGAAGCGCCTGTTGTCGCCGCGCTCGGCGCTGCGTCGCGCGATCGAATCCGGCCGCGTTCATTCGATGATCCTGTGGGGGCCGCCGGGCTGCGGGAAGACGACGCTCGCGCTGTTGCTGGCCAAGTACGCCGACGCCGATTTCCGCGCGATTTCCGCCGTGCTGTCCGGTCTGCCGGAGGTGCGGCAGGTGCTCGCCGAAGCCGCGCAGCGCTTCGCCGAAGGCCGTCGCACGGTGTTGTTCGTGGACGAGGTGCACCGCTTCAACAAGGCACAGCAGGATGCGTTCCTTCCGCATATCGAGCGCGGCACGATCCTGTTCGTCGGCGCGACCACGGAAAACCCCTCGTTCGAACTCAACTCCGCATTGCTCTCGCGCTGCCGCGTGCATGTGATGGAGGCGGTCTCCGCCGACGACATCCGCCTCGCATTGCGCCAGGCGCTCGACGACGAGGAGCGCGGCCTCGGCGGACGCGGATTGAAGGTTGAGGACGCGCTGCTCGGCGAGATCGCGCACGCGGCGGACGGCGACGTGCGTCGCGCGCTGACGCTGCTGGAAATCGCCGCCGAACTGGCCGAAGGCGAGGAGGGCGAGATCACCGCGGCCACGCTCGCGCAGGTGCTCGCCGATCGCACGCGTCGCTTCGACAAGGGCGGCGAGCAGTTCTACGACCAGATCTCGGCGCTGCACAAATCGGTGCGCAGCTCCAATCCCGACGCCGCGCTGTACTGGTTCGCGCGCATGCTCGACGGCGGTTGCGATCGTGCCTACCTCGCGCGACGCCTCACGCGCATGGCGGTGGAAGACATCGGCCTGGCCGATCCGCGCGCGATGCCGATGGCGCTGGAAGCGTGGGACACCTTCGAACGGCTGGGCAGTCCGGAAGGCGAACTCGCGCTCGCACAGGTCGTGGTGTACCTGGCGACGACGGCGAAGTCGAACGCGGTGTACGCCGCGTACAACGCCGCGCGCGCGGACGTGCAGCACTACGGGACGCAGGACGTGCCGCTGCACCTGCGCAACGCGCCGACGAAGTTGATGAAGCAGCTCGGCTACGCGAAGGGCTACCAGTACGACCACGATGTCGAAGGCGGCATCGCCCTGGACCAGACCGGTTTTCCCGATGCGATGGGCGAGCGCGTGTACTACCACCCGGTCGAACGCGGGCTGGAAATCCGCCTCAAGGAAAAGCTCGATCGGCTTCGCGCGCAGCGCGACGACGCGCGGCGTGACGGGAATGTGAGCGGCGACGACGAGGGAACCTGAGTGTTTTCCGGCGTTGCCCGCCCGCAACGCCGTTTCAGTGCGAAGTTTGTGCCGCAAGTGTTTGAGCGGAAAGGGCCGGGAGGCGATCGTAGTGTCGCGGTAATGTCCCGCGTTTCCTGCGCGCAACGTCGTGCTGAATCGCGTCGCGGCTGCGCCGTCCATCGGCAGATCAAGGCCTTGCACGGCACTTCGCCCGTGACCGCCGCGCCACGCTGGAAAGTCGCATTTCAGTTTTGCAACGAGACGGCCCGCTTGGCCCCGCTTCGAAAGCGCCGAATGGATCGCGCATGCGGGGTTCAGGGCGATTAACCCGCGCGATCAACGCGTTGGCGTGCCTGAACGACAGTTGGCACCGGCCGTGCGTGTAGTTCCTTGCGTCGTTTACCGGTGCCTCCCCCGGGCGCCAGCCGACGTCACGTAAAGGAGAACAACAATGCGCATTCGTACCAGCTTGATGGCAACCGCAGTGCTCATCGGCCTGGGTCTCGGCGGCCAGGCCATGGCACAACAGACCAACGGCAACGGCGGTGAAGGCGACGACACCTTCACCGCGGCCGACAACTCCGACAACAGCACCTCCGATTCCTCCAACAACAGCACGGGCGACAACCGCAACAACGACGGTTGGGCCGGCGCCGACAACGGCGCAGCCGCCGCCAACAACGGCGGAACCGCGACCAGCACCTACACCGACTCGTCGACCTTCAGCTCCACGTCCAGCACGATCGTCGCGACGACCGCGCTGGAAGGCGCCGTGTACGACGTCCGCACGTACGGCATCGGCAATGTCGCCACCAATGGCGGCAATGCCAATGGCGGCTCGGGCGGCGCCGGCGGCGATGGCTACGGCGGCGACGGCTACGGCGGCGAAGGCGGCGGTGGCGACGGCTACGGCGGCGACGGTGGCGCGGGTGGCGACGGCGGCTCGGGCGGCGACGGCGGCTCCGGCGGCTATGCCGTGAACGGCAGCGCGACCTCCGGCGATGCCAGCGTCGGCGACGCGACCATCGGCGATTCGACGGCCGGCAACGGCGGTCGCGGCGGCGACACCTGGGACAACTACTCCGGGCGTGGCGGCGACACCGACAACGACAGCGGCGATGCGGGCGGCGCAAGCCTGGCCGGCTCGGCTGCGGGCGCCGAAGGCAGCGCCGGTGGCGGCGGTGGCGGCGGCGGTGGCAACAACGGCGGCAACGGCGGTGGCGGCAACGATGCCGGCAACGACGGCTCCGGCGGCGCCGGCGGCGCGGGCGGCACGGGCACCGGCGGTGCCGGTGGCGCAGGCGGTACGTCGACCGCAACCTCGACCGGCACGTCGGGCGCGGGCACCGGCACGTCCGGCGCGACCGCGGGCGACGGCGGTGCCAGCGGCACCGTGACCGCCAGCGCAGGCGGCGGCGGTGCGGGCGGTGCGGCCAGCAATGGCGACGCCAGCAACGGCAGCGCCGATGCCAGCGCGACCAACGGCTCGGCCACCGCCGGTGACGGCGCCGTGGCAGCGGCCGGCGCGACCGGCGGCGACGGCGGCGCGGGCGGCACCGGCAACGGTGCGGGCGGCACGGGCGGCACGGGCAACGGCGGCGTCGGCAACGGCGCGACCGGCGGTGCGGGCGGCGCGGGCGGCAGCAACATGGTCGATGCCGGCACGTTCGACATGTCCTCCACGATGACCGGTACCGCCAGCGGCGCGGCCGGCATCACCGTGGCAGCGCAGAACAGCGGCTTCTCCTCGCTGATCCAGCAGGGCATCACCGTCCAGGCCAACCTGACCGTCGGCCCGTAAGCGTTCCGCGATGCACGTGCGTCCTCGCGGCGCCCGTGCGTTCGAGTGCGCAGTTCGAGTCCCGCCGGCGGCGACGCCGGCGGGAACCTCGCAACGGCGCATGCGGAGCCACATCGGCAAGGAGTCATGACGATGCAACGCAATCGTTCCATCGCATTGGGCGGCCTGGTCGGCGCGGCGATCTGGTCGGTCGCCGGGTTCGCCTGCGCGCAACAGGCGCTCGGGACCGCCTCCCAGCCCGTCGTTGCACCGGCGTCGGTCGCGCCGTCGTCCGTCGATGTCACCGTCGTCGACGCCACCCCCGCGCCCGACGACGCGTTCGGCACGGCCGTCGATCCTGGCGCGCTGTCCGATCTGCGCGGCGGCGACGCACAACTGGTCGACAACGACATCCTCGTCAACGGCCGCGTCGAGGACGCGATCGCCGACGACGTACTCACCGGCAGCAACTCGGTCACCGCCGGTTCGTTCGCCAATGCCAGCGGCATTTCCACGGTGATCCAGAACACCGGCGCGAACGTGCTGATCCAGAACGCGATGATCGTGAACGTGAAGTTCGCGGACGCGGGCCCATGAGCCTGCGGACATTCCGGCGCCGTGCGTGGGTCGCGGCATCGGCGTGGATCCTGGCGTCCGGCCTGGTGCAGGCCGGGACGGTGGACGTGCGCGCGCCACCGAACGGCGCCTACGCGCTGAAGGTGACCAGCCTGAAGGAAGCGCGCTTTCGCACCACCGTGCGCCAGCAGTACGACTTCAGCTGCGGCTCGGCCGCGACCGCGACGCTGCTGACCTATCAGTACGGCCATCCGGTCACCGAGGCCGAGGTGTTCATGCGCATGTACGAGACCGGCGACCAGGCGAAGATCCGCCAGCGCGGGTTCTCGCTGCTGGACATGCGTCGCTACCTGCGGTCGCTGGGCTTCGAGGCCGACGGCTTCGAACAGCCGCTCGACAAGCTCGTCGCCGAAGGGCTGCCGGCCATCGTGCTGCTCAACGATCGCGGCTACCGCCATTTCGTGGTGGTGAAGGGATTCCGCAACGAGCGCGTGCTGCTCGGCGATCCCGCACGCGGCACGCGCGCGATGCCGCGCTCGCGTTTCGAGAAGTTGTGGGACAACCGCATCCTGTTCGTCGTGCACAACCGTCGCGACCGCGCGCAGTTCAACATGCCGCGCGACTGGCGCACAGCGCCACCGGCGCCGCTGGATGCCGGCATCGCCCGCGACAGCCTGTACAACATCGTGACGCCCCGGCGTGGCCCGGGCGACATCTGACGGAGGGTTCGACGATGAACTCGCCTTCGATCCAATACGCGCTCATCGTGGCGCTGGCCTGGTGCGCACCGGTGCTGGCCGCACCGCCCGCCGATGCGCTGGGTGTCGAATGGGTCGCCGTGGACCCCGCGCGGCTGGACGACATGCGCGGTGGCTTCATGACGGCCGGCGGCACGGCGCTGTCGTTCGGCATCGAGCGTGCGGTGTTCGTCAACGGCGAACTGCTGGCCACCACGCGCGTGCAGATTCCCGACGTCGCGCGCATGACCGCCGACCAGGCGCGCGAGCTGCAGCGCTTCAACGACGGCGTGGTGGTGCAGGTGGGCAACGGCAATACCTTCCAGCCGGCCGGTGCGCCGGGCGGCGTCGTCATCCAGAACACGCTGGACGGCCAGGACATCCGCGCCCTCACCACCGTGAACGTCGGCGTCGACACGCTGCAGGCGTTCCAGGACCTGAACACGCAATCGACCCTGCACAACGCGATGGTGACGGCGACCGCGCCCTGATTCGGCCTCGCATCGCGTTGTAACCGGATGGACCTCCCGGCACGGCCGCACCCGAAGGACGACGCATGAGAAGGACGCCGCAGTTGCCCCGCCGCCTGATGCTCGCCCCGTGCCTGTGGTATGCCGCCGCCGCGGCCGCCCAGGCGCAGGACCAGTGGCAGGGACTGGAGCCGGCCCGGCCGGCTGCGCAGCCTCAGGCGGCCGGGGTTCTTCCGCCCACGCACCAGGCGGCGCCTGCGTCGAAGGAGCGGTCGCTCGACGAACTGCAGCGCGAGATCAACGCGCAGACACAGCGCCTGGAAGCACTGCGCCAGTCGCTCGCGCAGCAGGAACAGGCGGTCGCGAACCTGCAACGCGCGCTCGACGAAGAACGCTTGGATGCCGAACGCGGCGCCGGTGCCGCACCGGGCGCCGTGCTCCCGACACTCGCGCAACAGGCGCCCGCGGCTTCGCAGCCGCCGGCGGCCGCCCCGCGCCAGGCCCAGGCATCGCCGGCCCAACCGCAGGGCCAGCAGGCGCAGAAGCAGAAGCCGGTCGGGCAGGCGCCCGAAGCCGCGATGCGCCCGCCGGAAGTCGCGCAGATCTTCGACCAGCCCGGCGTGCTCACCCCGTCGGGCAAGTTCATCCTGGAGCCCTCGCTGCAGTACGGCTATTCGGCGAACGACCGCGTCGCGCTGGTCGGTTACACGGTGATCCCGGCGATCCTCATCGGGCTGATCGACGTACGCCAGGTGAAGACGACGTCCGGCATCGGCACGCTCACCGGACGCATGGGCATCGGCGGCCGTGCGGAAGTCGAGGTGAAGGTGCCGTACGTCTACCTCAACGGCGACACCGTCAGTCGCGAGATCTTCACCGGCAGCGCGCAGGACCGCGTGTTCAACGCCAGCGGCGATGGGCTGGGCGACATCGAGGCGACCGCGCGTTACCAGCTCAATCGCGGCGGACCGGACAAGGCGTTCTACATCGGCTGGCTGCGTTACAAGAGCCGCACCGGCAAGGACCTGTTCGAGGTCACCACCGATTGCGTGCAGCGCTGCATCCAGAACGCGACGGGCACCGGGCTGCCATTGGAGCTTCCCACCGGCACCGGCTTCGAGGCGATCCAGCCGGGCGTGACGTGGCTGTATCCCTCCGATCCGGTCGTGTTCTTCGGCACCTTCAGTTATCTCTACAACTTCGAACGCAGCAACGTCTCCCGTCGCGTGCTGGGACGCGAGGAGGAATTCCTCGGCGACGTGCAGGCCGGCGACATCTGGGGCTTCAACCTCGGCATGGGCCTGGCGCTCAACGAAAAGGCGTCCATCAGCCTGGGCTACGACACCAGTCTGATCGGCAAGACGAAGCAGAACGGTCGCGAATCGCCGGGCGCCGTGCGCCTGACCCTCGGCACGTTGCTGCTGGGCGGGACGTATCGCTTCAGTGATCGCTGGTCGCTCAATGTCGCACTCGGCGTGGGCGTGACGCGCGACACGCCGGACATGACGCTGACGGCGCGCGTGCCGATTTCGTTCTGAAGGGCGACGACCTTTGTCGTCATTCCAGCGAAAGCTGGAATCCATCTTGCGGTTTCCCGACGTCTCGCCGCCGCGCGAAGATCAAAATGGATTCCAGCGTTCGCTGGAACGACGGGCCATGCGGGTGCGACGATGGCATCGGTTCGACCTTCACACCTGTTTCACTGCGGAAGGTTCTATCTCGCGATCACGCGCGCGGCGCCACTAGCGTCGCGCCGGAAGTTCGCAACGGCTTTCCCTTCCGCCCAACAGTCACGGAGAAGGCTCATGAAACGACTCGTCCTCGGCGCGATCCTGTCGGTCGCGCTGGCCGGCTGCGCGAGTACGCCGACGGTGCACACCGACTACGATCCGGCCGCGCAGTTCGGCAGCTACCGCACGTATACGTGGCTCAAGAAGCCCGAAGGCCGCTCGCCGCTGGTCGAGCAGCGCGTGGTCGCGGCGATCGACGCCAAGCTGTCCGCGCACGGCTGGCGGCAGACCAGCGACACCAATGCCGACGTGGGCCTGGTCGCGAACGTCGCCACGCAGCAACAGCAGACACTCGACACGTTCTACAGCGGCCCCGCGTGGGGCGGCTACGGGTGGGGACGCTGGGGCGGCGTGGGCATGGGCTCGGCGACGACGACCGTCCGCAATTACGAAGTCGGCACGCTGGTGGTCGACATGTTCGACATGAAGACCAGGCAGGCGATCTGGCGCGGCACCGCGTCGGGCACCGTGCCCGACTCGCCCGAGGACGTGAACGCGAAAGCGCAGGCCGGCGTCGACAAGATGTTCGCCAACTTCCCGCCGGGAAGCGCGCCCGCCGCGAAGTGAGCGGGCGTTCGCCGCGACGCGCCGCACGCAAGGCAGAAGGCCGGCGTCATGCCGGCCTTCGTGTATGGCGATCCCGAGGCCGGATCAGACGCGCCTGAAATAGAAGCCCGCGTAGTGGTCGAGCGTGCAATCGGGTTCGAACGGAACGCGCAGGTGGCGTTCCTTCGACTGCCACTGGTCTTCCAGGCGGTAGCCCAGTTCTTCCATCTGCGCGACGAACTCGGGCTTGGCCATCACGCGGTACGGCAGCACCGCCTTGCCGATGTTCTGCAAGGTGACGTAGCCACGCCGTGGATGCACCGGCGTGAGGTTCACCAGCACGTGCGTGGGCGGCGAGGGCAGGCGGCCGAGGAGTTCGGGCAGCGTGTAATCCAGGTATTGCAATGCGCCGCAGGTGATCAGCACATCGTGATCGCTGGCGGCGTCCGGATCGTCGGCGAAATGCAGCAGCCCCTGCGGATCGTTCTCGCGCGCCCAGTTGCGTCCGGCATCCATCACCGCCGGGACGTCGTGCACGCGCCACTCCATCGTGCGCGGGTAATCCAGGTACCGACGGAAGCCGTAGTACGTCACGCCGATGTGGCCGCCCAGGTCGAAGATGCGATGGCGACCCTGCGCGAGCAGTCGCGAGAGCCAGTGCACCATCGGGTAATCGCTCACGCGGATGCTGCGGTGGCGGTCCATGTACATCCCCGTGGTGGCGGGCTGGTCGTAGCTGGTCGGCAGCGACGGCGCGGCGGCCAGCGCCTGCGCGCGCGAGTCGTAGGCGCCGTAGTACGCATTGCCGCCGTGGTACGGGCGGTTGAACAGGCGCCGATACAGCGGCCGCGCGACCAGGCGGACACCGGGAAGCTCGGCGGTTTCGATGGCGATGCGCACCAGGTGCCGTTTGGCCATCAGCGTTTCATGTTGCACGGGGATCCCCTTCCGATCGTCTCAGGGAAGCAAACGCGCTTGGCGGGGAAAAGGGGACGTCGACGTCAGGGGGTGCGCAGGGCGTCCAGGCGCTCGCCGTAGGCCGCGCGCGTGTCGCCATCGCTCAGTGCCTGCGCCTGGGCGAGCGAGCGGATCGCCGGCCGGATGCGGCCTGCCTTGAGATAGGCGTTGGCGAGCGCCGAGTGGAAGCGGTGCTCCTGCGGTTGCAGGTCGACGGCGCGCCGGTACTCGCGGATCGCGCGCGGAAGATCGCCCGCGTTCTCGGCATTCACCGCCTGCATGAAGGCGTGGAAGGGATCGGTGCGCTGCACCTTCGCCAGCCGCTGGCGGTATTCGGCTTCCAGCGCTCGATCCCCCATGCGCGCGGCCAGCCCGGCAAGATTGAACAGCGCGCTGGTGTTGGCCGGGTCCAGCGCCAGCGCGTGGCGGTAGGCCTGCTCGCCGCCGCGCGGATCGCCGCTGCGCGTACGCACGACGCCGACGTTGCTCCAGTAGCCGGCATAGTCGGGATCGAGCGACAGGGCGGTGTCCAGCAGCGACAGCGCCGCGGCGTGGTCGGCAGCGGCCAGCCGTTCGACGGCGAGGTTGTTGTAGTAATGCGCGATCAGCCGCGTGGACGTGATCGGCTTGGGGCGATCGCGCGGGATGATCCGGTCGCCCGCGACATCGACCGTATAACGCCGCGCGCCCGCGCGCACCGAGGCGTTGACGTGGTTGCTCAGGTACAGCGTGCCGTCGGCCTGGCGGAAGCCGAGGATCTGCTCGATCTCCTGCGGCGTCGCGTCCAGTCCGGCCTCTTTCGCCAGCGCGAGGAACAGCATCGTGAAGGTGAGGCAGTTGGCCGCGCGCGTTTCGTACGCCTGTGCGACGGTGAAGTTGGCGGTCTCGACGTACGTCATGCCCAGCCCTTCCGGCGCGAACATGAAGCTGCCCAGGCGTTGCAGGCGCGCGTGGGGCGCCGGCGCGTCGTGCAGGAGTTCGCGGTGGAGGCGCTCGCGCAGTGGCGCGGGCAACGCCATGACTTCGTCCGGCGGCGCGACGCCCGCCTGGGCCACCGCGCGTCCCACCGGAGACAGGAGCGCCGCGCACAGAAGCACGAGAACCAGCGCGAAGGGCGTGCTGCGCATCGACGAACGCCTTGCGGTCCCGAGGGCCGCGATAACGCCTGCGCCGAGTGTAGTCCGCACGCCGGAAAGCGCGCGTGGAGGCGTGCGCGGGAAGTTCAGCGCACCGGCGCTATGCTCAGGGCCGGTTCCACGCAGGAGATTCGGACATGGCCACCGGTTGGGCAGGCGACGGCGCGGTGCAGGACCAGATCGACGCGACGGTGAAGGACGGCATCCAGCGCGCACGCAGCCGATTGCCGCAGGGGCCGGGCCTGACGCATTGCGAGGAATGCGAGGCGGAGATCCCGCAGGCCCGTCGCGATGCCGTCCCCGGCGTGCGCCTGTGCATCGCCTGCCAGCAAGCGCGCGACGCCGAAGAGGCCGCCTTCTCCGGCTACAACCGTCGCGGCAGCAAGGATTCGCAGCTGCGCTGAGCCGCGCGGATCGGGGCGCAACGGCGTTCCGCTCAGATCCCCAACAGCGGCGTGGCGTGTTCGAGCCGCGAGCGCAGCTGCTCGGCCAGTCGCAGGCTCAGGGCGATGATGGTGAACGTCGGGAACGCCCAGCTTCCCGTGGGGAAGACCGAACTGCCGGCGATGTGCAGGTTGTCCACGCCGTGCACCTGGCAGTGGCGATCCACCACGCCTTCGCGCGCGTTGTCGGCCATGCGCGTGGTGCCCATGTGGTGCGACGTGCCGAATACCTGCGGCACCCCGGCGTCCTCGCCGAGCCACGGCTCGGCCTGGAAACGCCCGTTGCACGCGCGCGCGAGTTCGCCACCGAACAGCGTCGCCGCCGTGCGATAGGTGTGGCGATCGAGTTCGGTCAGGCGCCAGTCGACGTTGACCTTCCGCAGCCCCAATGCATCGCGTTCCTCGCCCAGCGTGATCCGGCTGTCGCGGTTGGGCACCTGTTCGAAGTAGCCGATGAGATCGACGCGTTCGGTGCGCACCGTCGGCTTGCGCGTGAGTTTTCGGCCGACGGCCTTGGCGATGTCGCCGGCGTTGAGCCCGGCCCGCAGCGTGAGCGCGCGGATGTCCTCGGTCGGCATGGCATTGGCGATGTAGTCCGGCTCGCCGTTGCGACGACCGCACACGCGCGCCTTGATCGCCCAGTTCTCGTTGCGGCGTCGCGCACGGATCGCGGCGCGCAGGTCGCGCAGGGCCTGCAGGCCCTCGGGCACCGGCTCCTCGAACGCGAACGGCCGCACGCGCCCGCTGAGAATGCGGTGCCGTCGCTGGGCTTCGTCCGACAGGCAGATTTCCGGATGCGCCTGCGGCCGGCCCTTGGGCACGTTGCGGTCGTAAGGACGCGTGAGCACGTGCGGGTTGTCGGCGAACAGGGTGCCGAGCTTGCCGCTGGGGTGGTCCATGAAATAGCGCCCGACCAGATCGTGCGCGTTGCCGAGCCCCTGCGCGACGGTGCCGTTCGAGGACAGCAGCAGCCGCGCGTTCTCGATGCCGCCGCACGCGAGCACGTA
Source organism: Lysobacter arvi (assembly GCA_031216755.1). Classification (GTDB taxonomy): domain Bacteria; phylum Pseudomonadota; class Gammaproteobacteria; order Xanthomonadales; family Xanthomonadaceae; genus Lysobacter_J; species Lysobacter_J arvi. The sequence continues at coordinate 524,820 of JARUHG010000001.1, forward strand.
ATGTCGCGCGCGCACCGTGCCCCGGCGTCCGTCGAGCGTACCGATGCGCGCCTGCCGCACGGCCTGCGCCGATTCCATCGCATCCAGTTCCAGCAGGTTGGCGTGCAGCAGTACGGTGATGTTCGCCGCGCGCTTGAACACGTCGTGGTACGCGTGGCCGAAGATCATCGGGCTGGACGCGAAGGTCTTGTGCACCAGCGCGTCGCCGTCGAACTCCAGCGGGCGGCGCGAGAACGGGGTCAGGAACGTGTCTTCGCCGAAGTCGTGTTGATCGAGCCCGCAGAACGTGCGCGCCTTGCGGTAGTGCGGCTCCAGATCGGCGAACCCGATCGGCCAGCCGCTGTGCGGGACCCAATCGCGCGGCGCCAGGTTGGCCAGCGGAATGCAGCCGCGGCCCCAGTAATTGCAGGTGCCGCCGAACGCGCGCAACCGGGAAGCGCCCGGATCGAACGGCGGTTCGCCGACGGAATGGCCTTCCAGCAGTGCCTGGTAGCGCGCGTCGGCAGTCAGGCCGCCGCTCTCGATCACGCAGACCGACGCCGGCGTATCGAGAAACGCCCACGCGATCGCCAGGCCGGCGGCACCGGCCCCGATGATGCAGATGTCCGCGTCGAAGTCGGCCGGCGAGGACGCGTTCCGGTAATCGAAGATCAAATCCGCTGCCCCTGAGAACGTTGTCTCGGCCGGCGCACGAAGCGCGCACCGGGCCACCGTTCGGAATCAACGCAGTCAGGGGCGTGAAGGGGACAGATGGGAAGGTTGAGGCGACTGCTTGCGCGGCACTGCCGCGCAGGTCGCCGAAAGCCCGGCCATGGATGGACGGGCGGGGCGCTCCGCAGCCGTTGCGCTTCGCCATGGAAGGCAGCGGCAAGTGGTTCACGACGGTGCTTGCGACCTGCTTGCGCGTCACTGCCGCGCAGGTCGCCGAAAGCCGGCCACGGATGGCCGGGCGGGGCCAAGGCATGACGTCGCCGCCGCTCACCCCAACCCTCTCCCGCAGGGAGAGGGGCTTACCTTCGTGTGGACGGCGAAGGCACTACGTTCCCGAATGTCGGCTCGACCCTCTCCGTGAGAGAGAGGGCTCAAGCTGCGGCGAACGTCGAGCTCACCCTTACTGCGTCGACAACGGCAGCGGCCGCGCGAGGCCGCGCGCCATGGCGCCGTCGAGCAGCGCGTGCGTCTTGCGTTCGGCCTCGTCGATGATCTTTTCCTGTTCCTTGCCCAGCGCGTCCATCTGCCGCCCCAGGGCGTCCATCGGCTTGCCGGCTTCGTCCATCTGGCGGCTCAGGGCTTCCATGGGCGCCTGGTTCGCGGCAAGGGCGGCGGTCTGGCGCTCGAGCACGCGGCTTTGCTCCTCCATCTGGCGACCCAGTTCGTCCATCTGCCGCCCCAGATCGTCCATCGTCGCTTCCAGGCGGTCGCGGTCCGCGTCGTCCACGCGCGCCATCTGCGAGGCGATGTCCGCCTGGCGTCCCGCCAGCGCGCTCTGCTGATCGGCCAAGCGTTCCATGCGGCGCGAGGCGGCGTTGATCGCGACATCGTCGTCGGCCTTCGCCGAGAGTTGCTCCATCTGCGCGCCCAGCGCTTCCATCCTGTCGCCGTGCACTTCCATCTGGTCGCCGAGCGCCTCCATCCGCGCGCCGATGCGATCGCTGTCGCGCCAGGCGTCGCGCACCTTCGCCATCGTCTCGGGATCGGACACGACATAGGCCTTGCCGCCGCGACGGAACCAGACGAAGTCCTGGTTCGCCAGGCTGCGGCGTGCGCGCTCGATCTCGGGCAGGTCGTCCGTCGAGCCCGACATGCGGATGCCGTCGCGGTCCTTGCTGACGAGCGCGTAGGCGTCGCGGTCGCGGCTCGTGATGCGCAGGGTGCGCGCGGTGGTCTTCGGGGCGGCGGCAGGCGTGGCCTGCGACGGCGCGGCCGGTTGCGCGCGGCTGGCCGCATCGGCCGTGGCCTGCGGAGAGGCCGCGGCGGCCGGCCTGGCATCCTGGCCGATCTGCGCATGCGCGTAGAACGCCAGGCAGGCGACCGCGACGCCGACCAGCGGCAGGGCGACGCCGCCGCGCACGGGGCGCGCGCCGGGACGGACGAGTTGTTCGATGCGTGACATCAGATGGCCTCCATGGGCGGCTTGCGCGAGGTGTGGCGTGGGCGGGACGCTGGCGTGGCCGCAGGACCAGTCGGCCAGTTCGGACAGCGCGAGCGCGAGCCGGCGCGGCTGCCCGGTGACGTCCGCGGCCAGGCGGTCGGCGATGTGCTCGCGCTCGTCGCGGATGCGGCGCGAGAGCCACCACGTGACCGGGTGGTAGAACAGCAACGCTTCGGCGAGGTTCTGCAGCAGATTGACCAGGTAGTCGTGGCGCCGGACATGGGCCAGCTCGTGCGCGAGCAGGGCTTCGATCAGGTCCGTCGGCATGCGCGTGAGCAGGCCGGCCGGCAACAGCACCACCGGGCGCCACCAGCCGACCGAGACCGGCGACGACAGCGGGCCGACGATCCGCAACGCGACGGCGCGACCAAGGCCGAAGCGCTGCGCAAGCGCGTCGAGCCGCGCCTGCCATTCGCGTTGCGTCGCCGATTGCGGCGTGGCGCGCAGGCGCTGGATCCAGATCAGGCCCGCGGCCATCCGCAGCGACAGCGCGCCGGCGCCGGCCGCCCAGAGCAGCACGATGGTGGGAAGCGCGGCGTCCAGTCGCGAGACTCCGACGGGCGCGGCGTCGCCGCTCACGATCGCCAGGCCGGTGATGCGCACGAGCGCGTCACGGGGCATGGCGATGCCGGCCGGAGTAGGCGCCCACAGTTGCGCGATCACGTACAGCGTGGGCATCAACGTGCACAGCAACAACGCGCCGCAGGCGACCGCATAGCGTGCCTGCGGGCGCGCTTCGCGCATGACGCGCAGCGCCAGCGCCGCGAGCAACCCGATCAGCGCGCCTTGCCACAGGAAGTGGAGCAGGGCGCGTCCGAGCGCCGGAACCAGCGCGGCGAGCCATTCAGTCATCGCGATTCCCCTTGCGGTCGTCGGCGTCGTCCTTGAGGAAACGGCGGATCTCCTCGCGCTCCTTGTCGCTCACGTGCTCGTTCAGCGCGGCCATCACCAGTGCCTTGCCCGAGCCGGAGAACGCCTTCTGGATCAGGTCGCTAAGCAGGTTGGTCTGCAGGGCATCCTGCGCATGCGCGGCCGCGTAGACATGCGACCGCTGCGTCTCGTCGCGCGTGAGCAGCCCCTTGCCGTGCATCACCTGCATCAGCCGGAGCACCGTGGCGTAGGTGAGGTCGGGGCGCTCGGCGAGCCGCGCCTGGTGAACGTCCTTCACCGTCGACGGCCCCAGTCGCCAGATCGTGCGGAGCAGGTCGAGCTCGGCGGCGGTTGGCTTGGGCGGTCTGGCGGTTTTGCGGGTCATGGAGGTCATCGGATGAGGCTTGCCGGCATGCTGATCTATCTAGAACAGTTTGTCTAGACATTCTTGTCTATGACGAAAGTCACGGGTACGAAGCGCTCCGCGCCACTAGCATGGGGCCGCACGCCCATGCCATCGGAGCCATGGCGATGTCCGCTCTCCGTTCCCCTGCATCGCGCATCCTCTGGTCCTTCGTCGTGATCGGCGGGCTCGTGGTCGCACTGGGCGATTTCCTCTTCGCCACGACGCTGTGGTTCTCGTGGGACGCCGAAGGTTTAAGGCGCGTGTTCCAGACCATCGCCGTCGGCGTGCTGGGCCCGGCCAGCTACGAGGGCGGGCTCGCGTCGGCCGTGCTGGGCGCGGTGCTGCACGTGCTCATGGCGACCGCCTTCGTGGCGATCTACGCACTCGTTGCGCGCCGCTTCCCGTCGCTGCTGGCGCGGCCGGTCGTGCTGGGCGTGCTGTACGGCGTCGTGTTGTACGTGGTGATGAATTTCGTCGTGATGCCGCTGTCGCGCGTGGGCCGTTCACCGTCGTTCGCGCATCCGGACTGGATCGCCTGGGCGGTGCTCGCGCACATGGTGTTCGGCGTCGTGTGCGTGCTGTTCGCGCGTCGGGCGCTTCGGCATGACGCGCCGTAAGCGCCACGTCCTGCGCGCGCGGCCCGCCGGTCGGCCGCCGGGCGCGGCGCCTTGACGAATCGCGCGCGTGCCCGATAGACGAGCCTTCATCCAACGGACGGACCACCGCCATGCTCAGGAAGATCGCCTTCACCATGTACCCCGTGATCGACGTCGATCGCGCCCGCGCGTTCTACGAGGACGTGCTGGGCCTGGAGCGCGGCTCGCATGGCGAGCAGGACGGGCAGCACTGGATCGAGTACGACCTGCCCGGTGGCGGCTGTTTCGCGCTGACCAACGCCACGCCCGCCAAACCGAGCGAAGCCGCCGGCGGCACGGTCGGGTTCGAAGTGGACGACCTCGATGCCCTCGTGGCGGACCTGAAACGCAAGGGCGTGACATTCCGCAGCGACATCATCGTGACGCCCGTGTGCCGCATGGCCGTATGCGTGGACAGCGAAGGCAACTCGTTGCTGCTGCATCAGCTCAAGGCGAAGTGACCCATGCCCGCACGCACGAAACCGAAGGCCGCCTCGCCGGTCGCACCGCAGACCGCATCGCCCGACAGCACGACGGCATCGCGTACCGCGCACGCGCTGGCGTGGCTGCGCGAGCACGCATCCGACACCGTGCGCGACGGCATGGCGCGATTCGCGATTCCGGCGGACCACGCGCTCGGCGTGTCGATGAAGGACATCCAGTCCCTCGCCAAGCAGCTCGGACGCAGTCACGAGCTGGCCGCGTCGCTCTGGGACACCGGCGTGTACGAAGCGCGCATGCTCGCGGCCCATGTCGAAGAACCGGCGCGCGTGACGCCCGCGCAGATGGACCGCTGGTGCGGCGATTTCGACAACTGGGCCGTTTGCGACACGCTGTGCTTCACGCTGTTCGACCGCACGCCGCATGCGTTCGCCAAGGTCGTGCAGTGGTCCTCGCGCCGCGAGGAGTTCCAGAAGCGCGCCGCCTTCGCGTTGCTCGCCAGCCTGGCGCTGCACGGTCGGCTCGAAGACGAATCGCTTTACGCCGACGGCCTGGCCCTGATCGAACGCGAAGCGGGCGACGACCGCAACTTCGTGAAGAAGGGCGTGAACTGGGCATTACGTGCGATCGGCCGTCGCGCGGACTGGCGCGTGCAGGCCACGGCCGTCGCCAGGCGGCTGGCCGAATCCGGCGAGGCGAGCGCGCGGTGGATCGGCAAGGATGCGTTGCGCGAATTCGCGAAACGGCCGCCCAAGGCGGCCAGGAAGCAGGCCGCGGCGAGGAAGACGGTACGGAAAGCGGCCGGAAGCAGCCGCCGCGCCGTGGATTGATCCCGATCAAGAGCGCGCCGCGGCGGCTTCCTAGACTTCCCTCCGGCGCACTCCGCGCATTCCCCAGGGGGACGATCATGAAAGCCACTTCGCTGCTCGCCGCCATCGTGCTTGCCGGCGTCTCGTTGCACGCCGCTGCCGCGGACAACTGCACGGTCCGGATCAAGGCCAACGATGCGATGCAGTACGACATCAAGACCGCGACCGTTTCGGCGTCGTGCCCGACCGTCACGATCGAACTCACGCACACCGGAAAGATGCCGGTCGCCGCGATGGGCCACAACGTCGTCGTTTCCCAGACCGTCCTGTACGACGCGATCGCGCGCGACGGACTGAAGGCCGGCGCCGCAGCGGGTTACCTGATGAAGAACGATTCGCGCGTGATCGGCGCCACCGCGATGATCGGCGGCGGCCAGAACGCGAAGGCGACGTTCCCCGGTTCGCGGCTGAAGCCTGGCGGCGACTATGCGTTCTATTGCACGTTCCCCGGCCATGCCACGCTGATGCGCGGCAAGCTGGTCGTGGTGAAGTAGTCGACATCTCGATCGACGCATGCAATGGAGGCAGCGCTCCTCAAGCGCTGCCTCCGCCGCAGTAGATCGGCTGGCGATCCGCAATCGCACATCAAGCGATCGCGGCGATCGTCCGGCATCCACGATTCGCCGCCGCACCGCAGGATCGCTGCGCGCTCGCGCCGGAAGATGGCGTGGGATCTCAGCAGGTGTTGCGGGTGACACCTTAGACGCATACCTCGCGGTTTCTTCCGCGTCCGTGGAGTTCCGGAACGGTGCCGCGCAAGGCGGGCCTTCGTGGTTTGCACGAGGTTCTTTGCGCATTACGGCGGTGTCGTTCATCCCGCCGTCACGACCTTTTCACCGCATCGACACGATGATCCCCGTGCCCGCCGCCGGGGACGCATGGCGATTCGAACGGCGAGTTCTGGAGGACGGGGGCGAATGCGAGCCAACCGGTCCGGTGCGTCGCGCCGGCGCCCGGTCGTCCCGTCGCCATCGCGAGTGAAGCTGTCCGCTGTGCCGTTGTTCCGATGCAGTGATGCAGGAGGAGCTGGCTTGGAAGCGTTCGTGCACGACGTGGTGCGTTTCTACGACGACCTGATCGGCCGCACGCAGGGGCCGATGTCGTTCCGTTTCTTCCTGCAGCCGACGATGGCGCTGCTGATGGCGGTGCGCGATGGCGTGAAGGACGCCAGGACCGGACGCTCGCCGTATTTCTGGACGATCGTGAACGCCCCCGAGACGCGGCGGGCCTCGCTGCGCGAAGGCGTGAAGGCCACCACGCGCATCCTGGTCCTTGGCCTGGTCATGGAGATCATCTACCAGTACCGGGTGCTCGGCACGTTCCATGTGCTCGAGGCGATCAACGTCATCATCGCCCTGTGCTTCCTTCCCTACCTGCTGATGCGCGGGCCGATCAACCGGCTGGCGCGCTGGTGGTTCGCGCGCCCGCATCGCACGGCCTGACCGGAGACACTGCATGAGTTCGCACGATCAGACGCCCACGCGTCCGGAGCGGTTCGAAGACACGACGTTGCCGCCGATCCCGGACGTCGGGCTTCTGGAGTCGGACATCGCCTCGGTTCAACTGTCGCAGCATCGCACGAAGCTTTCGACGCATCGCACGGGGCTGTCCGAACACCGCACCGACCTGTCGGAATACCGCACCGACCTGTCGACGAACCGTACCGAGATGTCGATGCGCCGCACCGGCATGTCGTTCCAGCGCACGCGCATGAGCGCCGATCGCACGCTGATGTCGGTGATCCGCACCGCGCTGTCGCTGATCGGATTCGGCTTCACCATCTTCCAGGTGTTCAGCAAGGCGCGCGATGCGGGCATCCTGAATATCGGCACCGCAGCGCCGAGCAATTTCGGCATGGCGCTGGTGATGCTCGGCGTGCTGTTGCTGCTCGTCGGCATCGTCTACCACATCAACTTCATGCGCACGATCCGTGCGCAGCGCGAGGCCATGGTCCAGCACGGACTGGTGCACGGCGAGAGCGCCTATCCGGTTTCCTACACGCTGCTCACCGCCTGCGCGCTGCTGCTCATCGGGTTGTACGCCATCGTCACGATGGTGTTCGACGTGGCGCGAGGCTGATTCCGCTCTTCGATCCAGATCCCCCGAAAACCACGAGGAGACGCGTCATGGCTCAGGCGAAGAAGGCCGCCCGTCCGGCCAAGGTGGCCAAATCCGCACCGCCATCGCAGCGGTCCGACAAGGCCGCCTCGAGCGAAAGCGCACCGCAGAAGAGCGCCTCGTCGCGCAAGGGCGGTGGCGGGAAGAAACCGAACATCCTGGTCATCTGGGGCGACGACATCGGCATCGCCAACCTGAGCTGCTACACGCACGGCCTGATGGGCTACCACACGCCCAACATCGATCGCATCGCCAACGAGGGCATGCGGTTCACCGACTCCTACGGCGAGCAGAGCTGCACGGCCGGGCGCTCGTCGTTCATCACCGGGCAGAGCGTGCATCGCACGGGATTGTCGAAGGTGGGCATTCCCGGCGCGCCGCAGGGCATGACCGACTCCATCGTGACCATCGCGTCGCTGCTGAAGGACCAGGGCTACGCAACGGGCCAGTTCGGCAAGAACCACCTGGGCGACCTCAACAAGCACCTGCCGACGGTGCACGGCTTCGATGAGTTCTTCGGCAACCTGTACCACCTCAACGCCGAGGAAGAGCCGGAGATGTACGGCTATCCGAAGGATCCTCGCTATCGCGAGAAGTTCGGCCCGCGCGGCGTGATCCACAGCTGGGCGACCGACAAGGACGATGCGACCACGCATCCGCGCTGGGGGCGCGTGGGCAGGCAGAAGATCGAGGACACCGGCCCGCTGACGCGCAAGCGCATGGAGACCTGCGACGACGAGTTCATCGAGGCGGCGACGGACTTCATCCGGCGGCAGGACGAAGCGGGCAAGCCGTTCTTCGTGTGGCTCAACACCACGCACATGCACTTCATCACGCACACCAAGCCCGAAAGCCTGGGGCAGGCGGGCGATCACCAGTCGCCCTACCACGACACGATGATCGATCACGACAGGAACGTCGGGCAGATGCTGGACCTGCTCGACGAACTCGGACTGGCCGAGGACACCATCGTCATCTATTCGACCGACAACGGTCCGCACATGAACAGCTGGCCGGACGCAGGCATGACGCCGTTCCGCAGCGAGAAGAACACCAACTGGGAAGGCGCGTTCCGCATCCCGGAGCTGATCCGCTGGCCCGGTCGCATTCCGGCGGGCGTGGTGAGCAACGAGATCATCCAGCACCACGACTGGCTACCCACGCTGCTCGCCGCCGCCGGCGACACCGACTGCGTCGAACGCCTGAAGAAGGGCGCCACGGTCAACGGGCGCAAGTACAAGAACCACATCGACGGTTACAACCTGCTGCCGTACCTGACGGGCGAAGAGGAAACGTCGCCGCGCAAATGGTTCTTCTACTTCAGCGACGACGGCGACGTGCTCGGCATACGCTGGATGAACTGGAAGATGGTGTTCATGGAACAGCGCGCCCAGGGCACGCTGCAGGTGTGGGCCGAGCCGTTCACGCCGCTGCGCGTGCCCAAGATCTTCAACCTGCGGACGGACCCGTACGAGCGCGCGGACATCACGTCCAACAGTTACTGGGAGTGGATGCTCCACAACGCGTTCTGGATCTACGGCGCGCAGGCCGCGGCCGCGGAATTCCTGTCGACGTTCAAGGAGTTCCCGCCGGCGCAGACGCCTGGCGCGTTCAACCTCAGCCAGGCCGAGCAGAAGATGGGAGAGCTCAACAGCAAGTCGGGCTGAGGAGGTCGCGTGGCGCCATTGCCTTCATGGAACGACGGCGCGGCGAAGTCGGCCATCCTCGACTTCGTCGCGCGCACCACGCGCGAAGGCGGGCCGGACTACGTTCCGCCCGCCGAGCGCATCGCCGTGTTCGACAACGACGGCACGCTCTGGTGCGAATTCCCGCTGCTGGTTCAGGTGTTCTTCGCGCTGGCCGAGGTGAAGCGGCTCGCGCAGCAGGATCCCTTGCTGCTGCGCAAGCCCGCGTTCAGGGCGATGATCGACGGCGACGTGAAGGCGCTGATGTCGCTGCCCAGGAAGGACGTGCTGGAGCCGGCCTTCGCCACCCACGCGGGCATGACCGTGGAGCAGTTCCACGCCAACGCCTGGCGCTGGCTGCGGCAGGCCGAACACCCCAGGCTCGGTCGACGCTTCATCGACAACGCTTACGTGCCGCAGCGCGAGCTGCTGGGCCATCTGCGTACGAACGGATTCCGCACGTACATCGTCACCGGAGGCGGGGTGGAGTTCGTCCGCGTGGTCGCGGAGCGGCTGTACGGGATTCCGCCGGAGCAGGTCATCGGTTCCAGCACGAAGATGAAGCTGGAGGACGGTCCCGACGGCATGGTGCTGCGCAAATTGCCAGAACTGGGCAGCTTCGACGACAGGGACGAGAAGGTGGTCAACATCGCGCTGCACATCGGTCGTCGGCCGGTGTTCGCCTTCGGCAATTCCGATGGCGACCTGGCGATGATCCGGTATACGCTCGCCGGGACGGGGCCGCGCATGGCGTGGTACCTGCACCACGACGATGCCACGCGCGAGTTCGCCTACGACCGCGATTTCCGGCTGAGCCCGTTTGGCGAGGGACTCGACCGCGCGACGGAACTGGGCATCGGCGTGGTCAGCATGAAGCGCGACTGGAACCGCGTGTTCGCCGACGGCGACGACGCGAACGACGGAGGCAGTGCTTGAGCGAGACGACCGAAAGCCGCGTGCGTGCCGACACCCGGTACGACGACATGGTCCGCATCGAAGGCGGCGCGTTCACGATGGGCTCGGACCATCACTATCCGGAGGAGCGGCCGGCGCACAAAGTGCGGGTGGATTCGTTCCGGATCGATCGCCATGCGGTGACCAATCGCGATTTCGCCCGCTTCGTCGAGGCGACCGGCCACGTCACGCAGGCCGAAAAACCGGCCGATCCGGCCGATTACCCCGACGCCGATCCGTCGATGCTGGTGCCGGCGTCGGTCGTGTTCGTGCCGCCGCCGGGGCCCGTGGACCTGCGCAACCACTTCCACTGGTGGCAGTACGTGCCGGGCGCCGACTGGCGTCATCCGCGCGGTCCGGAGAGTTCCCTCGACGGACTGGAGGATCACCCGGTGGTGCACGTCGCCTACGCCGACGTGCTCGCCTACGCGCAGTGGATCGGCAAGGACGTTCCGACCGAGGCCGAATGGGAATTCGCCGCCAAGGGCGGGCGCGATGGCACCGAGTACGCATGGGGCGACGAACTCGTTCCCAACGGCAGGCACATGGCGAACACGTGGCAGGGCGAGTTCCCGTGGGAGCTGAAACCCGAGGACGGCTTCGCGTGGACTGCGCCGGTCGGCTCGTTCGAACCGAACGGCTACGGCCTGTACGACATGATCGGCAACGTGTGGGAGTGGACCGCCGACTGGTACCAGGATCACGCGCGGATCCAGCAGCGTTCGTGCTGCACGCGCGAGAACCCGCGCGGTGCCGAACGCGACGCTAGCCTGGACCCGCGCGATCCGGCGCGCGTGCCGCGGCGCGTGATGAAGGGCGGCTCGCACCTGTGTGCGCCGAATTACTGCCGCCGTTACCGTCCGGCGGCGCGCATGGCGCAGCCGGTCGACACCTCGACCTGCCACGTCGGCTTCCGGCTGGTGGTGCGCGGCTGATCCGGACACGGCCGCGATCGCGGCGGAGGAGGGCGTATGGAGCGCTGGCTGATCGCCGCAACCGAACCGACCATCCTGGCGATCGACTTCATCGCGCTGGCGACGATCGTGATCGGTACGCTCATCGCGTTGAAGGACGGCATCGGATTGCTGATGGCGCAGCGCGAGATCGATCGCCACTCGCGACGGCACCTGTGGATGCGCTACTCGCACTGGCTCGTGGCGGGACTGACGTTCCAGCTGGCCGCCGACATCGTGGAATCCTCGATCACGCCCGACTGGGACGGCATCGGCCGGCTCGCGGCGGTCGCGGTGATCCGCACCTTCCTCAACTATTTCCTCGAACGCGACGTCGCGGAACTGCGCGAGCTGGAGCGTGCGAGAGCGTCCGAGAAACCTGCGCCTTGACCGGTGCAGGAGTCCGGATCGGCCGAACGGTCGCGTAGAATGCGCGGCCCCAAGCAGGAGCCGTGCCATGTCCGTTTCGCCCGCCTGTCCGCAGTGCACCCTGACCAACACCTACGTGGACGGCGCCAACTTCGTCTGCGCCGATTGCGGCTTCGAATGGCCGACGGAAGGCGAGGGCGAGGCGGCCTCCGGCGTGGTGGTGCGAGACAGCAACGGCAACACGCTCGCCAACGGCGATACCGTGGTGGTGATCAAGGACCTGAAGGTGAAGGGCTCGTCCATTCCGCTCAAGCAGGGCACGGTGATCCGCAACATCCGGCTGGTCGAGGATGACGCCGAGCACATCGAAGGCAACTCGGACAAGATCAAGGGCCTGGTGCTGAAGACGATCTTCCTGCGCAAGGCCTGACCGGACCCCGGCGCGCGCCATCACCGCGCGTTACCGCCGCTGGCGCCAGAGTGTGGGCTTTCCGAACGGGAGTGTCCCATGAGCCAGTACCGCATCGCGTTGCTCGTCGGCAGCCTGCGCCGCGAATCGATCAACCGCCAGCTGGCCAATGCGCTCAAGCGGATGGCGCCGTCGTCCTTCGCCTTCCACGAGTGCCGCATCGACGACCTGCCGCTGTACAACCAGGACGACGACAGCCATCAGGCCGCGCCGGTGAAGCGGCTCAAGCAGGAAGTGCGCGATGCCGACGGCCTGCTGTTCGTCACGCCCGAGTACAACCGATCGGTTCCCGGCGTGCTCAAGAACGCCATCGACCACGCATCGCGCCCGTACGGCGACAGCGCGTGGCAGGGCAAGCCGGCGGGCGTGATCGGCGGCTCCATCGGCGCGGCGGGCACCGCGATGTCGCAGCAGCACCTGCGCAACATCCTCGCCTACCTGGATGTGCCGACGATGGGCCAGCCCGAGGCCTACATCCACGTCAAGGAAGGCTTCTTCGACGACGCCGGCGACGTCGCCTCCGAAGGCAGCCGCAAGTTCCTGCAGGACTGGATGGACCGGTACGCGCAATGGGTGCGGCTGCATGTGGACGCGGCGCGCGCGGCTTGAGTGCTTGAGTCCCCCTACCTCCGGGAGAGGGATTGGGGCGAGCGTCGGGGCACGCGATAGGTAGACGACCGCGATGCCCCGCGCATTCCCACCAGAGCGGCCGCGTGCGGGGGACGAGCTTCCGCGAAATGTCGATGACGCAAGACGCAGGCGGCTTGGAGCGCGACAATGCCCCCACGCCAGCTTGCCGCCAGTCCATGTCGCTCCCGCTTCCCTTCGATCTCCCCGAACCCCAGCGCGTCGCGCTCGAAGCCGCATACGCGACGCCGCCGCGTGCGTACCACAACTTCGAACACGTGCGCGAAGTGCTGCGCCATTACGTGGAGGCCTCGCACGGGCCCGGCTGGACGCAGCCGGTGGAAGTCGCGCTCGCCGCGCTGTATCACGATGCGATCTACGAGGCCGGCCGCAAGGACAACGAAACCCGCTCGGCGGAACTCGCCGAAGCGCACATCGCGCGCTACATGCCCGACCGCCACGTGGACACTCCGCGCGTGAAGCAGCTGATCGAGCTGACGGCGCGGCACGGCGTGCTCGAGCCCAACGACGTCGACGAGGAAGCCGCGTTGTTCCTGGACTGCGACATGGCGATCCTGGGCGCGGAGCCTGCGGTGTTCGACGCCTACGATCGCGGCATCGCCGCCGAATACCGCGCGGTGGTGCCGGGCTGGCTGTTCCGCATCAACCGCAAGCGTTTTTTGAAGTCGCTGCTGGCGCGCGAACGCATCTATCTCACGCCGTTCTTCCATCAGCGGCTGGATGCGCCGGCGCGGAACAACCTGCGCCGCGCGGTGACGTCCAAGCGCTAGCGCCTTGACGGCGTGCATGCGCGCGATCCCTAGAATCGGCACGACACCGCCGTGTTCCGGCGCTTGCAGCGGGCAAGGAGTCGCGCATGACCTTCCGGATCAGTTCGCCTGCCTTCGAACACAACGCGGGCATCCCCGCGCGTTTCACCTGCGAAGGTGACGACATCTCGCCCGAGCTGCGCTGGTCCGGGGTGCCGGACGGCGCGCGCAGCCTGGCGTTGATCGTCGAGGATCCCGATGCGCCCGATCCCGCGGCACCCAGACGCGTGTTCGTGCACTGGGTGCTGTACAACCTGCCGGCGCAGTCGTCGGGCATCGCCGAGAACCTCGCCAGCGATCGCCTTCCGTACGGCACCAAGGCCGGGCAGAACGGATGGCAGCGCGCCGGCTACGGCGGCCCGTGTCCGCCGATCGGCCGGCATCGCTATTTCTTCCGGCTGTACGCGCTCGACATCGAACTGCCGGACCTGGGCGACGTCGACAAGCTCCGCCTGCTCGAAGCGATGGAAGGCCACGTGATCGCGCAGGCGGAGCTGATCGGGACGTACCAGAAGGGCGACCGACTCAATACGGCTGGGCCGTCGGGCGCACCACCAGCTCGTTGACGTCCACGTCGGCCGGCTGGCCGATCGCGAACGCGATCGCGCGCGCGATCGCATCGGCCGGCAGCACGTCCTTGCGGAACACCTCGTCCACCTCGCGCTTCATCGCGGGGTCGGAGATCGTGCTGGTGAGCTCCGATTCCACCGCGCCCGGCGCGATGGTCGTCACGCGCAGGAACGGCGATTCCTGTCGCAGGCCTTCGGATAGCGCGTGCACGGCGAACTTCGTCGCACAGTAGACGGCGGCGGTGGCGAACACGTGGCGGCCGGCCACGGACGACACGTTGACGATCTGGCCCGCGCCGCGTTCGTTCATGGACGGCAGCACGGCGCCGATGCCGTACAGCACGCCTTTCACGTTGACATCGACCATGCGCTCCCATTCGTCGACCTTGAGGTCGGCCATGCGCGAGAGCGGCATGACGCCGGCGTTGTTGACCAGCACGTCGATGCGGCCGAAGCGCGCGATGGTCGCCTGGACGAACGCTTCGACCTGCTCGCGGCGCGTCACGTCGAGCGCGTGCACGAGTACCTCGCCGCCGTCGGCGCGGATGCGCTCGGCGATGGCATCGAGGCGGTCGGTGCGTCGCGCGCCCAGCGCGAGGATCGCGCCATGCTGCGCCAGCCGCAGCGCGGTCGCTTCGCCGATGCCGCTGCTCGCGCCGGTGATGGCGACGACCTTGCCGGCGATGTCGAGGGAAAGGGAATCGTGGGTAGTCATGGGGTTTCCTCCGGGTGCAGTGGGACGTCGCGGCCGGGTGTCCGGCCGCGCATGGGGTTGGGGAATCGACGGAGAAGCAGGGGGTGGTCGCGGGCGCTTCCGCTCACGCCCCACTCCTGCATTTCACGTTTCAGGCATTCACGGACGTCATGCCCGCGGCCGGATAGCGCGTGCCCGCGACTTCGTGCGTCGCGAGGACTTCGTCCAGGCGTTGCTGTTCGGCGATGGTGAGGTCGATGCGCGCCGCGCCGGCGTTTTCGTCCAGGCGCGAGATGCGCCGCGTACCGGGGATCGGCACGATGTCCGGCCCGCGGTGCAGCAGCCACGCGAGCGCGAGCTGCGCCGGCGTGCAGCCGCGTTCGTTGGCCAGTTCGGTCACGGCCTGCACGAGGCGCTGGTTCTGGTCGATGTTGCCGTCCTGGAAACGCGGGTTCTGGCGGCGCCAGTCGCTGTCCGACAACGCGCTCGCGTTCTGGATCGCGCCCGTCAGGAAGCCGCGGCCGAGCGGGCTGTACGCGACGAAGCCGATCCCGAGTTCGCGGCATGCGGCGAGCGAATCGCCTTCGACCTCGCGCGTCCACAACGAGTACTCGCTCTGCAGCGCCGCGATGGGATGCACGGCCGCGGCGCGACGCACGGTCGCGCCCGAGGCTTCGGACAGGCCCAGGTGCCGCACCTTGCCGGCTTCCACCAGCCGTGCCATCGCGCCGACGGTGTCCTCGATCGGCACCTTCGGGTCCACGCGGTGCTGGTAATACAGGTCGATGTGGTCGACGCCCAGGCGCTTGAGGCTGGCGTCGCACGCGGCAGCAACGTACGCGGGCGAGCCGTCGATCCCGAGGAAGTCGCCATTGGGCGCGCGCACGTTGCCGAACTTGGTCGCGAGCACGACCTCGTCGCGCCGCGTGCGCAGCACCTTGGCGAGCAGTTCCTCGTTGCGGCCCACGCCGTACATGTCGGCGGTGTCGAGGAAGGTCACGCCGATGTCGAGCGCGTGGTGGAGCACGGCGAGGTTGTCGGCCTCGTCGCTGGGGCCGTAGAAATCCGACATGCCCATGCAGCCCAGGCCGATGGCGGACACCACCAGGCCCTGCCGGCCCAGCGTGCGACGGGGGAAGGGAACGTTCATGCGGGGTCTCCTGCGAAGGGTGGGGGAAGCGTGGACACATGCTGCTCCCGGCCTTTGTGACGGCGTTAGCCCATTGCTCTGCGATCCTTGCCCGATCCTCCGGCGATGCGCGGGGCGTTCTTGGCGCGGCGGCGCGGCGGCGCATAATCGCCGCAGGTCATCGGAGGCGTGAAAAGCATGAATACGAAAGCCTCGAACGTCATCGCGGCGCCGCACGGAATGGAAGCCCAGCAGGCCGAACTCGCCGACCGGATTGCCCGAAACATCCCCGGCGACGGGCTGCACCCGTCCGCCGTGCCGGGCCTTTCGCTGATCCAGGCGAGCGAACCGTCGCTGCCGCTGCCCACGGTCTATCACCCGAGCCTGTGCGTGGTCGTGCAGGGCAGCAAGCGGGCGCTGCTGGGCGAGGACGTCTTCCACTACGACGCGCTCAACTACCTCGTCGTGTCGATGTCGCTGCCGATCACCGGGCAGATCCTCGAGGCCACGCCACAGTCGCCGTACCTGTGCCTGCGCATCGACATCGACCCCGCGCTGGTCAACGACCTGCTGCGCCAGGTGCCGGCCGATCGTGCGCCCGGCCGCGCCGGACGCGCGGTGTTCGTCGGACGCACCAGCCCGACGCTGCTCGACGCCGTGCTGCGCCTGGTGCGCCTGCTCGACACGCCGGAAGAGGCGGCGGTGCTCGCGCCGCTGGCCACGCGCGAGATCCACTATCGCGTGCTGACCGGCGAACTCGGCGAGCGCCTGCGGGAGTTGTGCGACGTGGAAGGCCCGTCGCAACGCGTCGCGCGCGCCATCGAACTGATCAAGCAGCGCTATCACGAGCCGCTGCGGATCGAGCAGCTCGCCGCCGCGGCGCACATGAGCGCCTCCTCGCTGCACGAGCGCTTCAAGGCCGCCACCGCGATGACGCCGTTGCAGTACCAGAAACAGCTGCGGCTGCAGGAAGCGCGCCGACTGATGCTGGTCGACGGCATCGAAGCCGCGGCCGCGAGCCATCGCGTCGGCTACGAGAGCCCGTCGCAGTTCAGCCGCGAATACCGCCGCCTCTTCGGCGCGCCGCCGCGTCGGGAGGTGATGGCGATGCGCGGCCCGGCCGGCTAGGCTGGCCGCCGGGGAAGCAACGCCGCGACGGCGGCAGGGAGCGGCGATGTCGCTGGTGGGCGAAGTGCTGGAGGTCGCGCTGGGCCTCGTGCTGGATTCGGTGCGCTCCTGGCGCAGGGTCGTCGCGCTTGCCGTCGCGGCGATCCTCGTCTGGCTGATCCTCGACTTCGGCCCGCAGAACGCGATGGGGACGGCGATCGCCGTCGTTGTCGCGATCGCGGGCGTCGTTCTCGGCGGCCGCTGGGCGCGCGCGGCACAGGAAGGCTAGCCGGGCCGTACGCGCGAGGCGAGCACCGCGCCGAGCAGCGCCAGGGCCGCGGAGATCGCGAAGCCGACCAGGTAGGCCATCGACGGCGCGCGCGCCAGCAGCGCCGCGAAGACCGAACCGCCGACCGCGAGCACCGTCGCGGTGAACAGCGCATCGCACAGGTGCAGCGCGGAGGAGTTCACGCCCTGGCGGTTCGGCGGGGAGAGTTCGAGCGTGAGCACGGAGAGCGTCGGGAACAGCAGGCCCATGCCGAAGCCGGCGGCGATCCAGCCGACGATGCCCACGCTCACCGGCACCGAAGGCGACACCGTGCAGGCGACGCCCGCGATCCCCACCACGATCAACGTCATGCCATGGCGCAGCAACTGCGGCGGCGCGAACGGTTGAGACGGCCGGCTGCGACACCATGAGCCCGCCGACCAGCCCAGCGCGCCGAGCGTGAGCGCGGCGCCGGCCATCGTCGGCGACAGGCCGCGCTCGCGCGACAGCAGGAGCGGGATGAACACCTCGGTACCGAAGAACGCGCCCGACGCGATGCCGCGCATCATCACCACCGTCGGCAGTCCGCGCGCCGCGCGCAGCGTGCCGCGCGGCAACAGGTGCCACGCGCACACGACCAAGGCGACGGCGGAAAGCGCCAGCATCCACGCGCCCGAGGCGTGACGCAGTTGTCCCGCGTAATGCAGCGCGAGCGCGCTCGCGGCCGCGCCGATGGCCCATGCGAGCCGATGCGGCGGGAGGTCGTCGTCATGTGCGTGGTCGGCCTCGCGCAGGCCGCGTAGCGCCGGCAGCACGCAGACCGCGGCCGCCACCGCGAACAGCGGCACCGACAGGAATACCCATCGCCAGCCCAGGTGCTCGACCAGTGCGCCGGCGATGGTCGGCCCGATCACCGCCGGCACGACCCACGCCGCCGCGAACGACGCGAAGATGCGTGGATGCATCGCCGGCGGATAGACGCGCCCGACCGCGACGTACAACGCCACCGACATGAGCCCGCCGCCGAATCCCTGCACGATGCGTCCGAGCAGCAGGAGCTCCATCGACGGCGCGAAGCCGGCGATCAGCAATCCGATGGCGAACCACACGATGCCGTGGCGAAGCGGCGGCGCCGGCCCGCGCCGATCGGCCCAGGGGCCGCACGCCACCATGCCGATGACCGAGGACGCGAGCGTGCCGCCGAAGGCGAGCGCATAGAGCGGCAGGCCGTCCAGCGCCTGCGCGACCGTCGGCATGGCCGTCGCGACCGCGAGCGCCTCGAACGCGTACAGCGCGACGAGCACGACCGCGCCGATCGTCGTGGCGCGATAGCGCCGGTCGAACAGGCTTTCGGTACCCGGGGCAGCATCGAAGCCGCCTTCCCGCGCACGGGAGACGGGCGGGGGTGAGGGCGAATCGCCAATCTCGTTCGAACGCGGATCGACTCCGCCGTCGCGCCGTCCTTCCATCACAGCGCGAACCCCCGCGTCTCATACACCATCAGCACCACCTTGCCACGACCGTGCCCGTTCTCCACGTCGCGATGCGCCACCGCGGCATAGGCAAGCGGATAGATGTCGCGCACGTGCACGCGCAACCGGCCGGCGTCGTGCAGGTCGACCAGCGCCTGCAGGCGCTCGCGGCTGCGCTGGCTGCGGATGGCCCGCACGCCAAGCCGCTGCACGTCCTCGACATCGACCAGCGTTCCGATGCGCGCCGGATCGATCCCCAACGCGATGGACGCGTCCAGCGCGCCACGGCCGCTGCCGTCCAGCGCGGCCTGCACGCCGTGCGGGGCGATCGCGCGGACGCGCTCGGCCAGGCCGGGCCCGTACAGCACCGGCTCGGCGCCGAGCGCGCGCAGGTAGTCGTGGTTCTCGCGGCTGGCGGTGCCGATCACGTGCGCGCCGCGCAGGCGCGCCAGCTGCACGGCCATCGTGCCGACGCCGCCGGCGGCGCCATGCACGAGCACGGTGTCGCCGCGTGCGATGTCCAGCGCCTCGACCGCCGTGTGCGCCGTCTGGCCCGAGGCCGACAGCGCGCCGGCGACGGCCCACGACATCATCACCGGCTTGAGCACGAGTTGATCGACCGGCACCACGACCGCTTCGGCGTAGGCGTTCGCGGTCGTCCAGCCGAGCACCTCGTCGCCTGCGATCAACGACGTGACGCCTTCGCCCACCGCGTCGACGACGCCGGCGAACTCGTTGCCCAGCTGCCGGGGAAACGGCACGACACCGATGCCGCGCTGCGCGAACCAGCCGCTGCGCGTGGCGCAGTCGGCCGGTTGGACGCCGGCGGCGCGCACCCGGACACGGACTTCGCCACGGCCGGGCTCGGGCCGTGGCAACTCGGCCAGGCGCAGCACGTCGGGCGGTCCGTACGCGTCGAAGACGATGGCCTGCATCGTCGCGGCAGGCGCGGATCGTGCGACGTAGCCGTCGCGTGCAGTGCGGGTATCCATGGCGCGGAATTGACTCGGAACGATGACGGGCGGGAGGATAGAACCTCAACTTAACTTGAGGTCAAGCCGATGGGCGGCGAGGAACTCAGCGTCGGCGAAGTCGCCCGGCGCAGCGGCGTGGCGGTGTCGGCGCTGCATTTCTACGAGGCCAAGGGCCTGATCCACAGCCACCGCAGCGGTGGCAACCAGCGCCGTTACGGACGCGACACCTTGCGGCGGATCGCGATCATCCGCGCCGCGCAGCGCGTGGGCATGCCGCTGGCGTCGATCCGCGATGCACTGGCGAGCCTGCCCGAGGCGCGCACGCCGACGCGCCGCGACTGGTCGCGGCTGTCGAGCGCGTGGCGCGAGGAGTTGGACGCGCGCATCCGCGAGCTGATCCGCATGCGCGACACGCTGGACGACTGCATCGGGTGCGGCTGCCTGTCGCTGGATCGCTGCCGGCTGGCCAATCCGGGCGACGTGCTGGGGAACCAGGGCGCCGGGCCGCAACGATGGGAGTGAACCGTGTGACACGGCTGTAACAAATCTCCGCTGCAATCGTGCAAACCGGCGGCCGGCGCCGGACGGACGCACGCGATGAACCTGCTGATGCTGTCGGACGTGTACTTCCCGCGGGTGAACGGCGTCTCCACCTCGATCCGCACCTTCGCCCGCTCGCTGTCGCGCATGGGCCACGCGGTGACGATCGTCGCGCCGGACTACGGCGAGGGCAGCGGCCAGGAGCAGCACGACGGGCAGGGCGAGTTCGAGGTGGTGCGCGTTCCGGCGCGGGTGATCTTCTTCGACCCGGAAGACCGCCTGATGCGCGCCGATGCCGCGCGCGCCGTTCGGGAATCGCTCGCCGCGCGCGAGTGGGACGTCATCCACATCCACACGCCGTTCCGTGCCCACGCGATGGGCGTGCAGCTGTCGCGCGAACTGGACGTGCCGACGGTGGAGACCTACCACACCTATTTCGAGGAATACGTCGGGCACTACCTGCCGTGGCTGCCGAGCGCGCTGGGTCGCTTCGTCGCGCGCGCCGCCTCGCGCCGACTGTGCCGCGGCGTGGATCACCTCATCGTCCCGAGTGCACAGATGGGCGAGGTGCTGCAGCGGTACGGCATCGCCACGCCGCACACGGTGCTGCCGACCGGCATCGACCTGGGCGAGTTCCAGGGCGGCGATGGCGCGCGTTTCCGGCAGGCGCACGGCATCGCGGCCGATCGCCCGACGCTGGTCACGGTGAGCCGGCTGTCGCTGGAGAAGAACATCGCCTTCCTGTTGCGCGTGGTGCAGCGGCTGGTCGCGCGCTTTCCCGACCTGCTGTTCCTCATCGCCGGCGAAGGCCCGGACGAAGCGCGGCTGCGCCGGCTCGCGGCCGACCTGCGCATCGACGGCAACGTGCGGTTCTTCGGCAACCTCGACCGGCGCACCACGCTGCTGGACTGCTACAAGGCCGGCGACGCGTTCGTGTTCGCCTCGCCGACCGAAACGCAGGGCCTGGTCCTGATCGAGGCGATGGCGCTGGGCGTCCCGATCGTCTCCACCGCCGTGATGGGCACGGCGATGGTGCTGCGCGACACGCACAGCGCGATGATCGCGCCGGAAGACGTGGACGCCTTCGCCGGCCAGGTCGCGCAGGTGCTGCAATCGCCGGACCTTCGCGCGCGGTTGTCGGCGGCCGGGCCGGACGACGCGCGCCGATGGAGTTCGGACGCGCTGATGCGGCAGGTCGAAGCGCTGTACGGCGCGCTCGCGCGCGAACGCGCCGCGCTGGCGGCCACCTGATAAACGCCGGCGCGCCGCGCGGAGACGCCGCGCCGCCGTGTACCATCGCCGCATCCCACCTTCCGGAGATCGGCATGACCCTGTCCCTGCACGACGCGAGCGTGCCCGTATTCCGCCACATGCTCGGCGCGCTCGATGGCGTGCTCGCCAAGGGCGAGGCGCACGCCAGATCGCAGGGCTACGATCCCGACGTGCTGCTGCACACGCGCCTGTTCCCGGACATGTTCCCGCTGTCGCGCCAGGTGCAGATCGCGTGCGATTTCGCCAAGAGCGTGAGCGCGCGCCTGGCCGATGTCGAAGTCCCGGCGATGCCCGACGAGGAGCGCACCTTCGACGAACTGCGCCAGCGCATCGCGCGCACGCTGGCCTTCGTCGAAGGGCTGGACGCGGTGTTGTTCGAGGGCGCCGGCGAGCGCGAGGTCGTCCTGCGTCCCGGCACGCCGAAGGAGCGCCGCTTCGATGGCCGCAGCTACCTGCTCCAGTACGGTCTGCCGCAGTTCTTCTTCCACGTGACCACGGCCTACGCGCTGTTGCGCCACAACGGCGTCCCGGTCGGCAAGCTGGACTACATGGGAGCGCGCTGATGTCCGACGTCCCGGCCGTCGCGCAGGTGCCGGCCCGGGCCGCGCGCACGCGCACGATCGGGACGTGGGCGCTGGTCGGCGTGGTCGTGTTCGCGACCGTCGCCGGCGCGATGCAGTTCCTGCGCACCGACCTGGACTTCGTCCGGGCGACGTTGAGCTTCTACCTGCTGGGCCCGCTCGGACTGTGGCTGCAACTGGCCTACCTCGGGCTGGCGTCCAGCCTGGCGCTGATCGGCGCTGGCTACCACGGCGCCATGACCCGCGAGGCGCGCAGCACCGCGGCGCTGTGCCTGTTCCTGATCGGCGCGATCGGCGTGGCCGTCACCGCATGGGCCGAGACCGACCGGGGCGGGGGCGTCGCGTTGACCGTGGCGGCGAAGATCCACGCCATCTCGGCGCCGCTGGCCTTCCTCGGCACCACGCTCGGCATGCTGTTGCAGAGCTGGGCCTTCCGCCGCGATCCGCGCTGGCGGCAGCACTTCGCGATGGCCTTCGGGCTGGCCGCGTTCTGTTTCGCCGGGCTGTGGCTGCATGCGCTGTGGCGCGACCTGCCGCGCGGGCTCAGCCAGAAGGCGGTGATCGCGGCGATCGTCGCGTGGCTGGTGCTGGCGGCGCTCTGGTTGCGCCGCACGTCGCGCTGAAGCCTTACTGATCAACCGCTTGCCTACGAAAGTTGAAGCACCTTGCGCGCCTTACAATAGGCGGATGCTCAACATCGCCGCCTATCACTTCGTTTCCATCGACCAACCCGCCGACCTCGCGCAGCGCCTGCACGAGCGCGCCGAAGCCGCCGGCTTGCGCGGCACGATCCTGGTCGCGGGCGAGGGGATCAACCTGTTCCTGGCGGGCGAGGACGTGGCGATCCACGGTTTCCTCGACGTCCTTCGCCAGGATCCGCGCTTCGCCGACCTGCTGGTGAAGTTCAGCCACAGCCGTGCCCAGCCGTTCGGCCGCCTGAAGACCAAGGTCAAGCCGGAGATCATCAGCTTCCGGCGCGATAACGCCTCGCCGCTGTCAGGCGCCCGCGCGCCCGCCGTCGATCCGCACACGCTGGCGCGCTGGCTGGACCGTGGCGTCGACGACGCCGGCAAGCCGGTGGTGATGCTCGACACGCGCAATCGCGAGGAGTTCGGCTACGGAACCTTCACGGGCGCATTGACCCTGCCCATCGACAATTTCACCGACCTGCCCGAAGCGCTGCAGCCGCACCGCGAGGCGTTGCGCGAGGCCACCGTCGTGAGCTTCTGCACCGGCGGCATCCGTTGCGAGAAGGCCGCGCTGTGGATGCAGGCCGACGGAATGCAAAACGTGTTGCAGCTCGACGGCGGCATCCTGGGGTACTTTGAGCAGGTCGGCGGCCGACATTACGATGGCCGCTGTTTCGTGTTCGACGGGCGTGTCGCCCTCGATCCGCAATTGCAACCGCTCGTGGACGACGCCGCCTGACGCGGCACGGACTTCCCCCGCCGCGTCCACGACCCGCAAGGAGCCCCGATCAGTGAGCAAGGCGATGACGAAATCCGGTGTGACGTGGATGGCCCCGCGCGTGGCGGCGGCAGTACTGGTGGCCGGCCTGGCGGCCTGCGAGCCGCAACAGCCGGTCAACACCGCGCCCCCCGAAGCGATCACCGCGCCGCCGCCGGCCGCCAATCCGCAGCCGGACGTCAATGCCAAGCCGGTCGAGCGCGCCGCGCCGCCGACGATCAAGCCCGTCGCGCTGGGCGAATTCGACCCGGGCAACCCGGTCGCCACCGCCGTGACCGGCAAGCTGTCGCTGGAAGACACGGTGATCAAGGGCGAAAACGGCGCCAGCTTCACCACCGAGCGCGTCGCGCTGGTGACCGGCGGGGATCAGTACTCGCCCGGCAGCACGTATGCGCAGGCGATGATCGTCGACGCGTCGCAGCCGATCGAGCTGCGTCGCGTGCTCGAGGAGACCCCGCCCACGCAATCGCCGGCCAATGCGCTGTGCGGCGGCAACCGCACCGGCTTCATCGCGCTGGCGAAAGTGGAGGAGCCGACCGGCGAAACGCTCAAGCTCATCGGCCTGAAGGGCACCGACCTTCCGGCCGCCAGCGCCAACGGCGTGGAGCTGTGCGCCAGCACGCAGTACTTCCCGATCGCCGGGGGCGGCAATGCGGAAGGAAAGAAGCTCGCGAAGCGCTGAATTCCTGCGCCAGGCTTTGAGCCCCTCTCCCAGCGGGAGAGGGGTAAGGGCAACGAAGCGATGGCGGCGACCGGCCGTTGCGATACAGCGCTGTGCTGTCGCTTACCGCGAACGCCAAAACGTGCACCCAAAGATCAAAGTGGATTCCAGCTTTCGCTGGAATGACGAAGAGTGCGGCGATGGCGTGACAGCCCCGATCCCGGCCTTCGCCGGGATGACGGATTCAATTGAACCTGACGCCGCTTTGAGCCCCTCTCCCAGCGGGAGAGGGGTTGGGGTAAGGGCAACGAAGCGATGGCGGCGACCGACCGTTGCGATGCAGCGCTGCGCTGTTGCTTACCGCGAACGCCAAACGTGCATCCAAAGATCAAAGTGGATTCCAGCTTTCGCTGGAATGACGAAGAGTGCGGCGATGGCGTGACAGCCTCGATCCCGGCCTTTGCCGGGACGGATTCAACTGAACCTGACGCCGCTTTGAGCCCTCCGGAACGACGATCAGGCGCGCCGCAACCACGCCACCGCGCCGCGTCCTGCGCGCAGCCCGCTCGCGTAGCACGCGGTCAGCAGGTAGCCGCCGGTGGGCGCTTCCCAGTCGAGCATCTCGCCCGCGCAGAACACCCCGGGCATCGCGCGCAGCATCAGCGTGTCGGCTTCGAGCGCTTCCAGACGAACGCCGCCAGCGCTGCTGATCGCCTCCGCGATCGGACGCGGCCGCAGCAGTCGCAGCGGCAACCGCTTGATCGTGCGCGACAGCCGTTGCGTATCGTGCATCGCATCCCGGCCGAGCACTTCGTACAGCAGCGCGGCCTTCACTCCTTCGATACCCGCCTGGCGCCGCAGGTGCTCCGTCAGGCTGCGGCTGCCGCGCGGTTTGTCGAGATCGGCCCGCAGGCGATGCAGGTCGCGTCCGGGCGCGAGGTCCAGTTCGAGCGTGACCTCGCCGTGCGTCGCGATCGCGTCGCGCAGCATGGCCGAAAGCGCGTAGATCAGGCTTCCCTCGATGCCCGTCCGCGTGACGACGCATTCGCCCTGCAACGCATGCGCCTGTCCGGACTCGTCGTGCCAGTGCGCGACGACCGGCTTCAGCGGCGCGCCGGCGTGGCGGCTGGCGAAGTGCTCCGTCCAGCCGACGTCGAAACCGCAGTTGGAGGGCGCCAGCGGTGCGACGTCGACCTGTCGCGATTGCAGCACCGGCACCCAGGCGCCATCGGAGCCCAGTTCCGGCCAGCTGCCGCCGCCGAGCGCGAGCACCGTCGCGTCGGCATGCACGGCGACCTCGCCGTCCGGCATCGCGAAACGCAGCGCGCCGTCTTCGCGCCAGCCGAGCCAGCGGTGCTGCACATGGAAACGCACGCCGTCCTCGCGCAGGCGGCGCACCCAGCCGCGCAGCAGCGGTGCGGCCTTGCGGTCGGTCGGAAACACGCGGCCGGACGTGCCGACGTAGGTGTCGATCCCGAAGCCGCGCGCCCATTCGCGCAGGGCGTCGGCGTCGAAATCGTCGAACCAGGCGCCGACCTCGCGCGCGCGGGCGCCGTACCGCAGGTCGAACGCCGGCCGCGGTTCGCCGTGCGTCAGGTTGAGCCCGCCCTTGCCGGCGATCAGGAACTTGCGCCCGACCGAACCCTTGGCCTCGAACAGGTCCACCTCGATGCCGGCGGCGCGCGCGACCTCCGCGGCCATCAGGCCGGCGGGGCCGCCGCCGACGATGGCAAGGCGGGCGTGGCGTGGCGGGGACATGGGCATGGCGGGCCGGCGAAGAGGGCAGGCAATTATGCCTGCGCGCTTTCCGCCGCCCGGTATCAGGCCAACTTCGGTGCAGTTCGCCGCCTCGACAAAGCGGGTATCTTCGACCGCCACGCCCGACGAGCCGCTCCGCCCATGCATGTCCGCACCGTTTCCGCCGCCCTGGCGCTGCTGATCGCGACCGGCGTCGCGCACGCAGGCGATACCCCGCTGCCGCCGCAGTTGCAGGATTTCGATGCCTACGTCGAAGGCGTGCGCAGGCAGTTCGACGTGCCGGGCATCGCGGTGGCCGTGGTGAAGGACGGGCAGGTCGTGCTCGAACGCGGCTTCGGCGTGCGCGAGATGGGCAAGCCGGCGCAGGTCGACGCGAAGACGCTGTTCGCCATCGCATCGAACACGAAGGCCTTCACCGCGGCGTCGCTTTCGATCCTCGCCGACGAGGGCAAGCTGAGCCTGGACGATCGCGTCGTCGACCATCTGCCGTGGTTCCGCATGTCCGATGCCTACGTCACGCAGGAAATGCGCGTGCGCGACCTGCTCGCGCACCGCAGCGGCCTGGGCCTGGGCGCGGGCGACCTGCTGTACTGGCCCGGCACGGATTACACGACCGAAGAAGTCGCCCGTCGCCTCAAGGACGTGCCGCTCACCGGGAGCTTCCGCGGGCAGTACGCCTACGACAACATCCTCTACGGCGTGGCGCAGCTGGTGATCGAACAGGCCAGCGGCCAGGGCTACGCGCAGTTCCTGCAGCAGCGCATCTTCGCGCCGCTGGGCATGCGCGACACGCGCTTCAATTCCGATGCGCTGCGTCCGCGCGACAACGTCGCCACGGGCCACGCGAAGGCCGATTTCAAGGACCTCCGGCCCGCGCCGCGCATGAGCTGGCATAACGTCTCCGGCGCGGGCGGCCTGTACTCCAGCGTGCACGACATGACCCGCTGGATGAACCTGCAGCTGGCCGGCGGCACTTACACCGACGCGAAAGGCACGCAGCAGCGCCTGTTCTCGGAAAAGCGACAGGACGAGATGTGGTCGGTGATCACGCCGATCCCGATCCCCAAGCCCGCCGTTCCCGAACTGGAAGCGGCCAGGCCCAATTTCCTCGGTTATGGCGAAGGCTGGCAGCTGTCGGATTACCGCGGCCGCAAGCTCGTCTCGCACACCGGCGGCTGGCCGGGCATGGTGTCGCGCGTGACGCTGGTGCCGCAGCAGAAGCTGGGCGTGATCGTGCTGACCAACGCCGAAGTCGGCGGCGCGTTCAACGCGGTGACGATGCGCGTCCTGGACGCCTACCTCGATGCACCGCGCACCGACTGGACGGCCGCCTACGCGGCGGCGCTGGCCAGGTCGAAGGACAAGGCCGACGAGGACTGGCGCAAGCACGTCGAGGCGCGCGCCGCGAACGCGCCGCCGTCGCGCCCGCTGTCGACATACGCACGCACGTATCGCGATCCGTGGTACGGCGACATCGTGGTCGAACAGGGCAAGGACGGGCTGGTGATGCGCTTCTCGCGCACGCCGGATCTGGTCGGACGGATGGAACCGTGGCAGCACGACACCTTCGTCGTGCGCTGGAACGAGCGCTGGCTCAACGCCGATGCGTTCGTGACGTTCTCGCTGGATGCCGACGGCAACGTGCGCGAGGGACGGATGGAAGCGATCTCGCCGCTCACGGATTTCAGTTTCGACTTCCAGGACCTGCGCTTGAAGCCGGTCGAGCACGAGGCACCGGGGGCCTGACGCCGATCAGCCCAGCAGGTACATGGCCACCGACGCCGCCACGCACCACGCGACCACCCACAACGCGCCCACGCGCAGCCGCAGCAGCAGGGCGAATGCCACGATGGCGATGACGACGTCGCGCCACGACGCGACGCCCTGCGTCCACACGGGATCGTAGAACGCAGCGGCGAGCAACCCGACCACGGCGGCGTTGACGCCTGCCAGCATCGGCGCCGCACCGGGCAGCGCCTGCACGCGCTGCCAGAACGGCAACGTCGCGGCGAGCAGCAGGAAGCCCGGCAGGAAGATCGCCAGCAGCGCGATGCAGGCCGACGCCGCCGGCGGCCAGCTAGTGGGCACGATCGCGCCGAGGTACGCGGCGATGGAGAACATCGGTCCGGGCACCGCCTGCGCTGCGCCATAGCCGGCCAGGAACGGTTCGGCCGCGATCCATCCCGGATCGACCAGCGCCTGCTGCAGCAGCGGCAGCACGACATGGCCGCCGCCGAACACCAGCGCGCCGGCGCGGTAGAACGCCGCCGCCATCGCGCCGACCGCAGGGCCTTGCGACGGCCATGCAAGCGCCGCGACGAGCCCGCATGCGAACACGGCCAGGCAGGCGATGGCGACGCCGTGCCCGTAACCGACGGGCAACCGATCCTGCGCTGCGAATCGATGGGCGACACGTCGACACCACGCGGCGCCGAGCAGCGCGCCGATCGCGATCGCCACCAGTTGCGCCCACGCCGTGCCGAGCCAGACCACGCACGCACCCGCGACCAGCGCGATGGCGATGCGCCGCAGGTCCGGCGTCATCGTCCGCGCCATGCCCAGCAGTCCGTGCGCCACCACGGCCACGGCGACCAGCTTCAGGCCGTGCACGACGGCCGCGCCGACGCCACGATCCAGTCGCGCCGACATCGACGCGAAGCCGAACATCAGCAGCGCCGAGGGCAGGGTGAAACCGACGAAGGCCGCGAGCGCACCGCGCCATCCCGCGCGCAGCATGCCGATCGCGAAGCCCATCTGGCTGCTCGCCGGACCGGGCAGGAACTGGCAGATCGCCAGCAATTGCGCGTAGCGGGCCTCGTCCAGCCAGCGCCGGCGAACGACGAATTCCTCGCGGAAATAGCCCAGGTGCGCGATCGGCCCGCCGAAGGAGACCAGGCCCAGGCGAAGGAACACGCGGAAGACGTCGAGGGCGGAGTGCGTATGGATGGTGCCGATCCCGTGGAGAAAACCGTGCCGAGTATGCCGGTTGGCCCTTTCGCCTGCGTTGACGCCATGCGCAGGATGATGGACGTCCACGCGAAGGAGCAGGCCATGCAGCAATCCACGCAACCGGATACGGCGCCGCAGTGGTGGCAGGACACGCAGGACATCCCGACGATCGTGCGGGCGATCTACGAATGCATCTCCGGCCCCGCGGGCGTGCCGCGCGACTGGGCGCGCTTCCGGTACCTGCAGCATCCGCAGGCGCGCAGCCTGCGCACCGTGGTCGATGACGGCGGCGGCACGCACGCGGTCGTGTTCGACGTGGACGGCTACATCGCCGACGTGACGCCGTACTTCGCGGCCAACGGCTTCTTCGAGGTGGAGATCGACCAGCGCGTGGAACGCTTCGGCCAGGTCGCGCACGTGTGGAGCCGCTACGAGGCGCGCGAGTCGCCGGACTCGCCGGTGATCAAGCGCGGCGCCAACAGCATCCAGCTGTGCTTCGAACACGGCCGCTGGTGGGTGTTCAGCACGGTCTGGGACAACGAGCGCGACGGGGTGGCCTTCGAGTTGTGGTGAGGCCTCACGCGACGATGTCGCCGCCCGTGCAATGCTGAACCGGCAGGGATGGAACGCCGCGCCGCTGGCATCGGGCGCGTCCGCCCCCAGAACGAAGGCTCGCCGCCAAGGAGCGCCTGCATGATCCCGATTTCCGTCCTCGACCTGGCCCCGATCACCGTGGGCAGCGACGCCTCACAGGCCTTCGCCAACACGCTCGACCTGGCGCGCAACGCCGAGCGGCTCGGCTACCAGCGCTACTGGCTGGCCGAACACCACAACATGCCCGGCATCGCCAGCGCGGCGACCGCGGTGCTGATCGGCCACGTCGCGTGCGGAACGAGCACGATCCGTGTCGGTGCCGGCGGCATCATGCTGCCGAACCACGCGCCGCTGCAGGTGGCCGAACAGTTCGGCACGCTGGCGTCGCTGTTTCCCGGACGCATCGACCTGGGGCTGGGCCGCGCGCCAGGCACCGACCACGCCACCGCGCACGCGCTGCGACGCTATTTCGAAGCCGCCGACATGTTCGCGCAGGACGTGGTGGAACTGCTGCATTACTTCGAACCCGAACAGCCCGGGCAAGCCGTGCGCGCGGTGCCTGGCGCGGGGCTGGACGTTCCGGTGTGGCTGCTGGGATCGAGCCTGTTCTCCGCGCGTCTGGCCGCGCAGCTGGGGCTTCCGTTCGCGTTCGCCTCGCACTTCGCGCCGGACGCGATGGACCACGCGCTCACGATGTACCGCCGCGAGTTCAAACCGTCCAAACGCCTGCAGCAGCCGCACACGATGCTCGCGCTCAACGTCGTCGGCGCGCACAGCGATGACGAGGCGCGCCGTCTGTTCACCACGTTGCAGCAGTCGTTCGTCAACCTGCGGCGCGGCCATCCGGGCCTGATCCCGCCGCCGATCGACGACATCGAGGCGTACTGGAATCCGCTGGAAAAAAGCGGCGTGGCCCAGGCGCTGGCGTGTTCGGTCGTGGGCGACGAGCAGGCCGTGCGCGATGGCATCGCGGCGTTCATCGAACGTCACCGACCGGACGAACTGCTGCTCACCGCGAACGTGTACGACCACGCCGCGCGCGTGCGGTCGTTCGAGATCGCGGCGCAGGCCTGCCGCGATCTGGCGTGAATCACCGCGCCTGGTGCGGGCGGGCGTCGAGCAGTTCGACTTCGAACACGAGCGAGCCGTTGGGCGGGATCACCCCGCCGGCGCCCTTGCGACCGTAACCGTACTCGGCGGGAATCATCAGCACGCGCTTGCCGCCCACGCGCATGCCGGCGACGCCTTCATCCCAGCCGCGGATGACGCGACCGGCGCCGAGCAGGAAGGTGAAGGGCTCGCTGCGATCGCGCGAGCTGTCGAACTTCGCGCCGCGGCCGTCGGGCCGGGCCTTGTCGTAGTTCCAGCCGGTGTAGTGGACGGTGACGTCCATGCCGGGCCTGGCCTCGACGCCGGTGCCGACCTGCTGGTCCAGTACTTCGAACTTCGGAATCACGCCGCCGGGCGGCGGGCCCGGATCGGCGCAGGCGGCGAGAAGGGCGAGGGTGGCCAGGACGGTCAGGCCGCTGCGGATGCGCTGGAAGGGAGTCATGCCCGGAGCATAGCGTGCGATCGTCGCGTGCGGTTCCGGCGCATCTGCTGCCATTCGCGCGAAGGCGGAAATCCTCGGTGAGCGCATCACGCCACCGCAAGCGCGATGCGCGCGGAGCTGGATCCCCGCCGTTCGCAGGGATCGCAGCGTGGAGGCGTCACGCCGGGATGCGCTTCTCGTACTCCGCATTGATCGGCGCAAGCGTCTTCCAGAAACCCTCCGGCGTCCGTCCAGCAAGACGGTCGGCGAGGATGCCCAGGTGCGTATGCCAGCCACCGGACACGCTGACCATGCCTTCGCGGCTCGACAGGCGGCTGTGCGTGACGACCAGATGCACGTCGCCGCCTTTGGGCGCGAGT
Organism: Lysobacter arvi; assembly: GCA_031216755.1. Classification (GTDB taxonomy): domain Bacteria; phylum Pseudomonadota; class Gammaproteobacteria; order Xanthomonadales; family Xanthomonadaceae; genus Lysobacter_J; species Lysobacter_J arvi. The sequence goes on from JARUHG010000001.1 coordinate 556,144, forward strand.
TCCATGCGCACCTGCGAATCGCTGCCGTCCGATTCGTCCCAGGTGAACACCAGCAGGCGCGGCGGATCGCATTCGATCACGTGTCCGTGCGAATGCAGTTCGCCGCCGTACTTCTCGTACTTGGCCGGGGGCGCGACGTCGTTGTCGGTCAGGCGGTTGTTGTGGAAGACCAGCTCGACCGCGCCGCCGGGCCGCAGGTCCATCGGTCCGCGCGCGAGCCAGGTGGCGCGCTTTTCCGATTCGGTGAGGTAAGCCCAGACGCGCTCGATCGGTCCGGGCAGGAGCCGTTCGATGCGCACGGTGTCGGGCGCGGTGACAATGCCGAAGTCGTTCATCGGTGTTGCTCCTTCACGTGGGGGAGGGGATGTCCAGGTGCCGTGCGAGCGATGCGAGGATCGTCGTCCAGCCGTGTTCGGTGCGGTCGGCGTACGGCGCGTACTCCGCCGCCATTTCGTGGGCGAGGGTGAGCACGCATCCGTCGCCGTCGGGCGCGATGTCCACCGTGATGCGGTCGCCGTCGCCGTCCGGCGACAGCGAAAGCGTCAGCACCAGCCGGCGCGGCCGGTCGATTTCGAGGTACCGCCCGTAATGCGCGGCTTCGCCGCCGGGGCGACGCTCGACGATCGTGTAACCACCGCCGACGCGTGGATCGACCTCGACGCGCATCATCTGCCCGTCGGCCGTGGCGTAAAGCCATCGGCCGAGCGTCGCCGGATCGAGCCAGGCATCGAAGACGCGCTCGCAACTCGCGTCGAACCGGCGGCTCACGCGTACGGTGACGGGGTTCATCGCTTGCTCCGTGTCGAACGCGATGGCCGGGCCGCCGCGGGTTTGCGCGGCGCCTTCCGCGCGGCGGCCTCGCGATCCTCGGCCCGCAGCAGGGTTTCCAGTGCATCGAGTCGCTGATTCCAGAACTGCTCGTAGTGACGCATCCATTCCATGCCGGCGTGCAGCGGCCGCGCATCGAGCCGGCACACGTGCGTGCGGCCCTGCACGTCGCGCTGCACGAGGCCTGCACCCTCGAGCACCTTGATGTGCTTGGAAGCGGCGGCCAGCGATATCTCGAACGGTTCGGCCAGCTCGCCCACGCTGCGCGGCTGTCGCGAAAGACTGCGGACCATCGCGCGCCGCGTCGGGTCGGCCAGCGCCCGGAAGACGGCGTCGAGGCGATCGGAGTGAGATTCAACCATGTGGTTGAATATCCGCATGGCACGATCGACTGTCAACCATCCGGTTGAATGTTCCGACGAACGGCGCGGCGTGGCCTGCGCCGGCGGCCGTTCACGTTCGACAGGACACAGGGGAGCCACGCCCGAGGGATCCGGACGATGCCGCACACGAGCAAGCCCGCGCCGCAGCGCCACTTCGGCAAGTTCCGCGGCGTGGTGGCCGACAACATCGATCCGCTGCAACTGGGCCGCGTGCTCGTGCACGTGCCCCGCGTGTTCGACGGCGAGGCGCGCTGGGCCATGCCGTGCGTGCCGGTCGCCGGCCATCAGAGCGGCCTGTTCCTGCTGCCAGCCGTCGGCGCGCCGGTGTGGGTGGAATTCGAGCAGGGCGATGCCGAGTTGCCGATCTGGGTGGGCGGCTACTGGGTGGATGCGGCGGAACTTCCGTCCTTCGCGCAGGCGGGGCAGGCGGTCGCGCCCGCACTCGTGCTGCAGACGCCGGGACGGAATGCGCTGACCGTGTCGGACGTGCCCGGTCCGCAGGGCGGCGTGCTGCTGCGCTCGCAGAACGGCGCGTCGATCGCGGTGAACGAAGCGGGCATCACCATCAGCAACGGGCGCGGCGCGAGCATCGTGCTGGCCGGCTCGATGGTGACCATCAACGATGGCGCGTTGACGGTGGTGTGAGATGGCCGGCCTGGTCCTGCACCTGGGCGCGAGCGTGACGTGCTCGCACGGCGGCCCGGCCGTGCCGACGATGCCGTACTCGCGCGTCACGCTGTCCGGTCATCCGGTGGTGACGGTAGCCGCGCCCTACGAGATCGCGCATTGCAACCTGCCGGCGCCCGCCGAGGCGCTGCGCTGCACCGGCGGCCAATGGTTGCAGGGCAGCACGCGGGTCTTCGCCGGCGGGCGTGCGCTGGTGCTCGACAGCAGCCCGTCGATGTGCGTCCCCAACGGGGCCGTGATGCTCGTGCTCGAATGCCAGACGCGCGTCAACGCGGTCTGATCTTCGATCCATCCGTTGCGAATTCCCACGCCGAATCGCGTGCCGGGTACCGCGATGGTGGCGTGTTTTCCGATACATCGGGCCTGCGCGTGTTCCTAGCCTGTCCTCATCTGACAGGACGTGCCGGGCATGCATCGCAGACGGGAATACGCGCGGATCCTTTGGCTCCTGATGGCGCTGCCGTGCACGCTCGCGGTTGCGGGGAGCGTGCACAAATGCGTCGGCCCCAACGGCGTGGCGAGTTACCAGGACGTGCCGTGCGGACGCGACATGCGCGAGGCGACGCACTGGGAGGCGCCATCGGATCCGCCGCCGTCGAACGCGGCCCCGCCTTCGGCGCCGGTGCGGGAACGCGCGAGCGCACGCCCGGCGCGAAGCCCGGGCTCGCGCGTCGTCCGCAGCGAGGCGCGTCCCTCGGAGTGCGAAGCCGCGAAGGCCAATCGCGACCGCACGCTGGAACGCGTGGGTCTCAAACGCACCTTCGACCTGCTCAGCCGACTGGACGAGCAGGTCCGCAACGCATGCCGAGGACGCTAGAACTGCAGTTGCAGGCGCATCAGCAGCAGGCGCGGGTCATCGTCGACGCCGCGACGGCGGCTGTCGGCCACCACGTAGTTCGCCATGAGGCGCGCGTACGGGTTCAGGTACCACGTGGCGCCGAAGTTCCAGTCGGCCTGCACGCCGCCCTGCGATGCGGCCGAGTCCAGATCGAGCCTGCTGTAGCGCAGGACCAGTTCCCACGCCATGCCGTCGCCGAGGGTCGGCGAAGACACGCTGCCCGATTTGTAGTTGCGTCGATGGCCCGTCGGCGACCAGCTGGCGAGCGCATAACCGCCGCGGCCACGCAGGTCCGCGGCGCCATCGCGATGCGAACGCACCGCCGCGGCTTCGGCCTGCACCGACCAGGGCCCGGCGATCCACAGCGCTTCCAGGCCCGCGCGGCTCGTGCGGTCCACATCGCCCAGCGTGCCGGTGTCGACGAGGCTGGAGGTGGCGAGCGCGGTTTCGGGCTTGCTCGAGAACCGGGCGGTGTCGCTGTCCGGCGAGTCCACCGACGCGCCCACCCCCAGGTGCAGCAGGTCGTCGCCGAAATGCAGCGCACGCGATGCGCGCAGCGCGGCACCGAGGCCTTCGTTCTTGCCGTCCAGACGCTTGCCGAACACGGCGGCGTTGATCGCATGGTCCGCATCCGACCACGCGTACCCCATGCCGATGCGCCGACCGAGCGCGAACGCGCCCAGCAGCGAGGCGTCCATCAGCGGCGTCTGGCGGGAACTCGTGGCGTCTTCCAACAGGAACGGCTGCTTGAACTGGCCCAGGCGAAGCACGTGGCCCTTCGCGGGCGTGAACTGCACGAAGGCGTCGGGCGTGGAGCGATCGGTGAACTCATGCTCGACGTTGACCTGCCAGCGCTCGCCCGCCTTGAGCACGAAACCCAGGCGTGCCGAACGCACCTTGTCGACGTCCTCGAACGGCTTGACGTCCGGGCGCGCGTCCACGCCGTCGTAATAGACGACGCCGGTCGGCTTGAAGGAAACCTCGCCCGCGTGGGCGCACAAGGGGAGGACGACCGCGGCCAGTGCAGCCGCCAGTCGCCGGATGTGAAGTGTGGACATCATGGAACCGTGCGAAACGGCGCCGCTTCGACGGCGCCGGGAGAAGAGGGTCGTGCAACGCCCGCGTGGCGCGGGCGTGCACGGGACGATCGATGCGCCAGCCGACGCGCGGGATCAGAATTCCTGCCAGTCCGAATCCGCCGCCGCGGCCGCGGCGCCGCGAACGACCTTGCGCGGAGCGGCAACCGGTCGGGCGGGCTTGCCCGGCGATTTGGCGCGCGGCGCGGCCGGCAGTTCGACGACCGCGTTGCGTGCGGCGTGCGTGGCACCACCGGCATTGGCGACGCGGAACACCGCGACCGTCTGCACCAGCTGTTCGGACTGCTGCTCCAGGCTGCGCGCGGCGGCCGAGGCTTCCTCCACCAGCGCGGCGTTCTGCTGGGTGCCTTCGTCCATCTGCGTGATGGCCTGGTTGATCTGCTCGATACCCGCCGACTGCTCCTGCGAGGCCGCGCTGATGTCGGCGATGATGTCCGTCACCTTGCGCACGCTGGAGACGATGTCTTCCATCGTCTTGCCGGCCTGGTCGACCAGATGGCTGCCTTCCTCGACCTTGGTGACCGAGTCGGTGATCAGCTGCTTGATCTCCTTGGCCGCATTGGCCGAGCGCTGCGCGAGCGACCGCACTTCCGCCGCGACCACCGCGAAGCCGCGGCCCTGCTCGCCGGCACGCGCGGCTTCCACCGCGGCGTTCAGCGCGAGGATGTTGGTCTGGAACGCGATGCCGTCGATCACGCCGATGATGTCGGCGATCTTCTTGGACGACTGGTTGATGGCGTTCATCGTCTCGACGACTTCACCGACGACCGTGCCACCCTGGCCGGCGACTTCCGCCGCGCTCTGCGCCAGCTGGTTGGCCTGGCGCGCGTTGTCGGCGTTCTGGCGCACGGTGGAGGTGAGTTCCTCCATCGACGAGGCCGTTTCTTCCAGCGATGCGGCCTGCGATTCGGTGCGCTGCGACAGGTCGTTGTTGCCGGCGGCGATTTCCGCCGCGGCCGAGCTGATGGCGTCGGAGCCCTGGCGGATCTGCCCGACGATCTCGGACAGCTTGTCCACGGTTCGGTTGGCGTCGCCTGCAAGGCGGCCGAACTGGCCCGGCAGCTCCACGTCGACGCGACGGTTCAGATCGCCATCGGCCACGGCCGAGAGCAGGCTGCCGATCTCGGTCAGGCCGTTGTCGGCGGTGGACATCAGCTGGTTCAGCGAGTTCACCACGTCGCGGTAGACGAACTCGAAGCGCGTGGCATCGCCGCGACGGCTGAAGTCGCCGGCGACCGCGGCATCGACGAGCGTCTTGATCTCGGCGTTGATGGCGTTCATGCCGCTCTTGACCGAATCGACGGCGTCGGTGATGCGCGCCTTCTGGCCCGGCAGTCGGTCCATGTCCTGCGACAGATCGCCGCGCGCATACGCGGCCACGACGGCGATGGCGCGGGCGTTGAGCTGGACGTGCGAGTCCACCAGCGCGTTGATCTCGCCGGCCATCTGCCCGTACGCGCCGGGCAGGTCGCGGCTGTCGATGCGGAAGTCGATCTCGCCTTCGTCATGGCGACGCGCGATGTCGCCCTGCGCCTGCGCGAAGCGCTGCAGCGTCGACTGCATCTGGCTCATGCTGCGCAGCAGCTGGCCGGCCTCGTCCTCGCTGTCGACCACGATGCGCCCGTCGATGCGGCCGGCGGCGATGCCGTGGGCGACGTCGGTGGCACGCACCAGCGGTCGGGAAATCGCACGGGCGAGCAGGAAGCCCAGCGCGGCGCCCAGCAGAACCAGCGCACCGATGCCCATGGCCAGGTGCAGCTGCGTGCTGCGGTACGCGGCGTCGGATTGAGCGACCATCGCGTCCAGACCCTTGACGTTGTGGTCGGTAAGTTCCATCAGCGCCTCGAACAGCTTTCGACGCATTGGACGCGATTCTTCGTTGGAGATGCGGCCAGCCTCGACGAAGTCGCCGGCCGATACGGCCGCCATCAACTTTTCGTGCGCTCCGAAATAGCCCTCCATACCGGCGTTCAACGCCTTGTATCGGGTCCGTTCCTCGTCGCTGACGATGAGCTTCTCGTACGAAGCCAGCGCGGCGTTCATCTCCCCCTTGAGCTTGTCCATCCGCTTGGCGTAGTCGGCAAGCTCCGCCGGATCGTCCTTGAACTGGAACTGGGAGATCTCGAACGTGCGGTATTCGCCGAGCTGGCCGCGCACGCCCAGGAGGTATCGCACCGACGGCACCCAGTTCGTGTTGATCTCGGCGATCTGGGCGTTGCGTTCGCGCAACTGGTACATCGAGTAACCACCCAGCAACGCGGCAAGGGCGATCACGACGGAAAAGGCCACGGCCAATTTCTTGGCGATGGACAGGTTCTTGAATCCACTCATGGGAACGGCTCGTAGAAGGAGGGCGGACGGATTTCGTGTGCTTCGATGCGGTTAACGGCATCGCATTGCCCAGCTAAAGCATTTGAAACTGAACGGACATATTCGTGTTGTATGCACGCAGCGCTCGTGCAAACCGCATGCCGCAAACGCGACGCCGCGACACGTATGCGCAAACATGCATTCCGATGAGCGCGCGATGCCGTGTGCGTTACGCGGTGATTCGCGCGATAACGTCTGCATGCATCCGGTCAGCAATGTCGGAACGATTCCGACATCGATGAACGAAGTTGCGAATCGCGGCAGAGTCATCGTGCGAATCGCCGCAGCGCGTGAGGCGGCATCGCCGGCGATCCCCGGTGCTCAGCCGTCCGGTCATCCAGGCGTCCAGGCGGCCTCATCCGGCATGCAGGCTGGATCGCCTGGCGAGATAACCCATCCGCGTCATCGCGGCGCCAGCCGGATGTCGAATCCCGCCCGCCTGGTTCGTCCCCGTAATGAGCCCCCGGAGAATCGCCGCATGAACCGCCTCGCCACCGCCTCGTACCCGCCGGATCGCAACTGGCCGCTGGTCGCCTCCGGCGCCGTCCTGGGGTGTGTCGGCGTGGGGGTGATCTTCGCGCTGGCGGTCCTGCTGCAGCCGATGAGCACCGCCACCGGCTGGTCGCGCGGGGCGCTCTCCAGTGCGATGACGCTGGCGTTCCTGAGCATGGGCGTGGGCGGCTTCGTGTGGGGGGCGCTGAGCGATCGGGTCGGACCGCGCAAGGTGGTGCTTGCCGGTGCGCTGTTGCTCGGGCTTGCGTGCGTGTTGGCGAGCCGATCGGCCACGCTGTGGCAGTTCCGGCTCACCTACGGCGTGCTGATGGGCGTGGCGGTGTCGAGCTTCTTCGCGCCGGTGATCGCCGCGACGGTCTCGTCGTTCGAGAAACGGCGCAACATCGCGGTATCGCTCGTTTCGGCGGGCGTCGGCGTGGCGCCGATGACGATGTCGCCGCTGGTCGCGTGGCTCGTCAGTCACTACGACTGGCGCCAGACGCTGCTGATCGTCGGTCTGGTGGCGTGGGCGCTGACGCTTCCGGCCGTGTGGTTCGTACGCGCGTCGTCGATTCCCGAGTCCGCTTCGACGCGCGACGCCGACGATGGCACGGTCGCCGATGCCGGACAGGCCGTCCGCTCGCGCGCGTTCATCGTGCTGGCGGTGACGTACTTCGCCTGCTGCGCCGCGCATTCGGGACCGATCTTCCACACGGTGAGCTACGCCGTCGGGTGCGGTCTGGCCGTGACCACCGCCGTGACGATCTACAGCATGGAAGGGGCGGCCGGGCTGGGCGGTCGCGTGCTGTTCGGCCTGCTCGCCGACCGTTTCGGTGCGAAGCCGGTGCTGGTGGCCGGCTTGCTCGTGCAGGCCGTCGCCGCCGTGGCGTACCTGGGCGTGAGCCAGTTGAACGGGTTCTATGTCGTCGCGATCGTGTTCGGCATGGCGTACGGCGGGACCATGCCGCTGTACGCATCGCTCGCACGCGAGGCCTTCAGCCCGCAGATCCTGGGACTCGTGCTCGGTGCGGCGGGCATGCTGTCGGCCTTGGGAATGGCGCTGGGACCGTTGCTCGGCGGCTGGTTGTACGACCGCTACGGCAGCTACACCTGGATGTACATCGGCTCGATGGCCGTGGGGCTGGGAGCGGCGGCGATCGCGGTGTGGTTCCCGTCCAGGCGCAGGCCGCGCGAGCCCGGGACCCTGCGCGCGCTCGCACAGGAGGGCTGACGTCGTTCAGGCGCGACGCAAGCGCACCTGCGCTTCAAGCCCGCCTCCCGCGCGGTTGCGCAGGGTGAGCGTCGCGTCGACCGATTCGGCCAGTTGCTGGGCGATCGCCAGCCCCAGTCCGGTACCGCCCGTGTCCCGGTTGCGCGAGGCTTCCAAGCGATAGAACGGCTCCATCACGCGCGACAGTTCCGCCTCGGGAATGCCGGGCCCGCGATCGCTCACGCGGATCACCACGGCCTCGGCGTCCGCGTGCAGGTCGACCTCCGCCGCGCCAGCGTACTTGAGGGCGTTGTCGATGAGGTTGGCAATGACGCGGCGCAGCGCATGCGGACGCGTGAGGATCGGTGCGTCGATGTCGGCCGCGCGCAACGACACCGGCCGCCCGGTGTCGAGGTAATCCAGGACGAGGCTGTCGAGGAAGGCGTGCAGATCCACGCGGACCGGCGTCTCGGTGCTGCCATGGGCGCTGCGCGCGTAGGCGATGCCTTCGCGGACCAGATGCTGCATCTGGTCGAGATCCTCGAGCATCTTCGCGCGTCCGGGCACGTCGTCCATCGATTCGGCGCGCAGCTTCATGCGCGTGATCGGCGTCTGCAGGTCGTGCGAAATGGAGGCCAGGATCTGCAGCCGTTCCTTCATGTAGCGCGCGATGCGGTCCTGCATCGCATTGAAGGCGCCCACGGCCTGCGCCACTTCCGTCGGCCCGCCCGTCGGCAGGCGCTCGCCATCTCCGTCGGGACGCACGTTCTCCGCCGCGCGTGCCAGCCGCGCGAGCGGCCGCGTCGCCAGGCGCACCGCGGCCCAGGCGCACAGCAGCAGCATGGCCAACTGCAGCAGCAGCACGTAGGGCAGCCATTTCGCCACCGGCATCACCGACGGCTGCACGTCAACCACCACCGGGCTGCCGTCGTGCAGGCGCACCTGCACCTGGAAACGTTCGGGATCGCGCGAGACCTGCCGCGCCTGCGTCGAATAGCGCGGGCCGAGCGCGCTGGCGATCATGCCGGCCATCTCGCGGGACGTCGTGGCGGTCAGCGGCGACGCGCCGGTGCCCTCGCCGAATCCGCCGTCGCCCATGGCGTAACGGAACGTGCGCCGCTGCAGCATCGGCAGCCAGTCGGCACGCTCCTCGGGCGGCAGGCGGTCGAGCAGGTTCACCGCGACGACGACGTCCTGCTCCAGGTTGGTCATCAACATCGACGACGCGGCTTCGTAGCGCTCGTAGAACAGCAGCCCGAACGACAGTGCGTGCGCGAGCAGCAGCCCACCGGCAAGCAGCGCGTAAAGACGCGAGGCCATGGTGCGCGGCAGCCAGCGCCGCACATCGCGCGGAGCGGGTGCGCTCATCCGTCCTCGCCCACGATCGTCACCGGCGCGCTGAAGACATAGCCCTCGCTACGCACGGTCTTGATGTAGCTCTGTTCGCGCGCATCGTCCTGCAGGCGCTGGCGCAGCCGGCTGACGAGCAGGTCGATCGAACGGTCGAACAGCTCCGCGTCGCGGCCCTGCGTGAGGTTGAGCAGCTGGTCGCGGTTGAGCACGCGGTTGGGATGGTCCAGGAAGACGCGCAGCAGGCGGAATTCCGCGCCGCTGAGCGCCACGACCGTGCCCTGCGGATCGAGCAGGTGGCGTGCGGTGGTGTCCAGCCGCCAGCGTCCGAAGGCCAGCATGCGCGCCGCTTCGGTCACCTGCAGGTTCGGCGGCAGCATCCGCGTGCGACGGATCACCGCCTTGATGCGCGCCAGCAGTTCGCGTGCGGCGAAGGGCTTGGTGACGTAGTCGTCGGCGCCCATTTCCAGGCCGATGATGCGATCGGTCTGGTCCTCGCGCGCGGTCAGCATCACCACCGGAATGGCGCGATGCTTGCCGGCGCGCAGGTTGCGGGTGAGGGTGAGGCCATCCTCGCCGGGCATCATCAGGTCCATCACGATGAGATCGATCACGTTCGTGTCGAGCACGGCGCGCATTTCGCGCCCGTCGGCGGCCTCGCTCGCGCGCAGGCCGTTCCTGCGCAGGTACTCGGCGACCATCTGGCGGATTTCGCGGTCGTCGTCCACGACGAGGATATGGTCTGCGTGTTCCATGATGCGCTCGCGGGAAGAGGGGCGATGGCCGATTGTGCCATCGCCCGTGAACGGTCAGTGCTTGGTGGGCGCGGTGGCGAGCAGCTGCCGGATCCGCTGCTCCATGCCGTCGTAATCGCCTTCGCCGTAATGGCGGTGGACGATGCGGCCATCGCGGTCGACCAGGTACATCGCCGGCCAGAAGCGGTTGCCGTAGGCGTTCCACGTGGCGTAGTCGTTGTCCTGCGCGACCGGATAGGCGATGCCGAAGCGTTCGATCGCGCGACGCACGTTGGCGGTGCTGCGCTCTTCGTCGTACTCGGGCGTATGCACGCCGATCACCACCAGTCCCTGGTCGCGGTAGCGTTCGTCCCACTGCCGCACGTACGGCTGCACGTGGATGCAGTTGATGCACGAATAGGTCCAGAACTCCACCAGCACGACCTTGCCCTTGAGCCCCGCCATCGTCTGCGGCGGCGCGTTGAGCCAGTGGGTGATGCCGGTGAATTCCGGGGCGGGCGTCGCGCGCGCCGGTTCGGCCTGCGCGCCCGGCGCACAGCCGGCGAGCAGCGGCAGGCTCAGCGCGAACGCGACGAGGATCGATTTGAACATGGGCACCTCTCGTGGGGAGCCGCCGGCGCGCACGTACGCGCGGCGCGGCGGCGATGGAACGTTGTACCGGTGGGAACGGGGCCGCTCAGGTGACGATTTCGACGTCCACGTCGCCGCGCGTCATGCGCGAGTACGGGCAGGTGCGGTGCGCCAGTTCGACCAGCTGCCGGCGCGTCGCGTCGTCCAGACCGGGCAGCTTGACGTCGAGCTTCACCGCGAGCTGGTAATCGCCGGCGGCGGTCTTGCCGAGGTGGACCTCGGCGTCGACGGCCGTGTCGGCCGGCAGCTTCACCTTCAGCTCGTTCGCGGCGAAGCCCAGCGCACCGATGAAGCACGCCGACCAGCCGATGCCGAACAGCTGCTCCGGGTTCGTGCCCGGCTTGTTCGAGCCCGGCGTGCTGAGTGCGACGTCGATGGCGCCGTCGCTGGAGCGGCCCGTGCCGCTGCGGCCGCCGGTGACGTGGGTGTGCGCGGTGTAGACGACGGTCTGGAGGGAATGGGTCATGGCGAAGTCCTCGTGGGGGTGGCGGGGCCGGTGCTTTCCGGTGGCGCCATTCCGAGGCAGGGCGGTATCGCGCACGTGTCGCCGGTGCGCGGTTTTTGTCGGGGAATGTGGCGGCAGCACGCGCGGATACAGTTCGATACAAAGCCGCCGGATCGTTAGGTTCCGCGGTCGTTCGGTCCTTGCGCGCGAAACAGCGCGGACGCGTTGGCAGGCAACGCGTCCGGTTTGGATGGGCTCCGTTGCGCGTCGGCGTGGCGCGGGCCACGGTCGCGGGGTTTCCCGATGCGATGTCCATCCAAACGCCGAAGCCCGGGTGAGCGGAGCGCAGCCGGCTCAGCGCTCCGGTCCGCGATGCGTCGGCTTCGCCCGTGCCGCAGCGACGTGGCTGGCGCGATGGCCTATCGCAACAGCTTCAACAGCGCTTCCGCCGTGGCTTCCGACGAGGCCGGGTTCTGCCCGGTGACCAGTCGTCCGTCGACGATCGCGAAACTCTGCCAGTCGCCGGCCTTCTCGTAACGCCCGCCCAGCCGCCGCAGTTCGTCTTCCACGAGGAACGGCACCACCTTCGTCAGCTTCACCGCTTCCTCCTCGGAGTTGGTGAAGCCGGTGACGCGGCGGCCTTTCACCAGCGGCTCGCCTTCGTGCTTCACGTGCCGCAGCACGCCGGGTGCGTGGCAGACCGCGGCCACCGGTTTACCGGCCTCGTAGAAGGTTTCGATCAGGCGGATCGAAGCCGGATCTTCCGCCAGGTCCCACAACGGACCGTGGCCGCCGGGATAGAAGATCGCGTCGAATTCATCGGCGGAGACCGAATCGAGCCGTTGCGTACTGGCCAGCACGGCCTGGGTCTGGGCGTCGGCCTTGAAGCGCTCCTGCGCCGGCGTCTGGTTCGCCGGATCGTCGCTCTTGGGATCGATCGGCGGCTGCCCGCCCTTCGGCGAGGCGACCGTCACCTGCGCGCCGGCATCGGTGAAGACGTAATAGGGCGCGGCGAATTCCTCCAACCAGAAGCCGGTCTTCTCGCCCGTGTCGCCGAGGCGGTCGTGGGAGGTCAGCACCATCAGGATCTTCATGCGGCGTCTCCGGCGGAAGCGGAGACGCAGTCTGGCGCGCGGCGGGTTAGGCGCCGGTGACGCGTCAGGCCAGCGCGTCGGAGGCGATCACGTGCACGCCGGGCTCGCCCCGCACCGCAGCGTCGACCATGCTGCGTGCGATGCGCTCGGCCGGGTTGATCCGCCAGCGTCGCGGCAGCAGCGGATGCAGCGCGCGGAGCACCGCCGTCGCGACGCGTTCGCCGGCGCGGAATTCCTCGCGTTCGCCGCCGATCAGCCCGGGACGCACCAGGGTCAGGGAGGCGAAGCCGAGGGCGGTCAGGTCGCGCTCGACGTCGCCTTTCACGCGGTTGTAGAAGATGCGCGAGGCGGGATCGGCACCCATCGCCGAATTGAGCACGAAGGTCGACGCGCCGTGCGCGTGGGCCAACCGGGCCACGGCGAGCGGGTAGTCGTGATCGACGCGACGGAACGCGTCCTGCGATCCGGCCACCTTGATCGTGGTGCCCAGCGCGCAGACGACCGCATCCACGCTCCACCACGACGCGTCCACTGGGAGCGCGTCGAAATCGACGATGGGCGAGAGCAGCCTCGGGTGTTCGACCAATGCCCTGCGGACGGGCGCGACCACGCGTTCGATGCCCGGATGCGCGAGCACCGCCTGCAGCGCATGGCGGCCGACCAGTCCGGTGGAGCCGACGATCATCAGCTTCATGCGCGCTCCCATCGTTCGCGATCCGGCGAGTGTAACCAGCGGTGACACGTCCACGTGCTGCGGCGTCGCCGCGCCCCGGAGCCCGCGCCGCGGTGCGCTACAGTGCGCCGATCGAACCCTGCAGCCCGGCCGAATGCGCATCCACAGCTCGCTTACCGTCGAAGCCGCAGGCGGCACCTTCGGCAGCCGTCGCTGGATGGAACTGCTTGCGGCGATCGGCAGCGAGGCGTCGATTGCCGCGGCGGCGCGCCGCGTCGGCCTGAGCTACAAGGCCGCGTGGGACGCGGTGGATGCCATGAACAACCTCGCCGATGCGCCGCTGGTCGAGCGCGTGGTGGGCGGGAAGGGCGGCGGCGCGACGCGCCTCACGCCGGACGGCGAGCGCCTGGTCGCGACCTGGCGCGAAGTCGAAGCGCAGAACGCGCGGTTCGTCGACCTGCTCAACGAGCGCATCGCCCACGCCGGGCGCGACCTGGACGTCATCGGACGCTTCGCCATGCTCACCAGCGCACGCAACCACCTGGCCGGCCGCATCGCGCGCATCACGCCCGGCGCGGTGAACGACGAGGTGGAGCTCGAACTCACCGGCGGTGGCCGCATCGTCGCCATCGTCACCCACGAAAGCACGCGCCAGTTGGGGCTGGGCGAAGGCGGACGCGCCATCGCGCTGGTGAAGGCGTCCAGCGTGATCGTCGGCACGCATCTGGACGGCGTGCGTCTGTCCACGCGCAACCAGCTGGCCGGCAGCGTCGCGCGCGTGACGCGCGGCGCGGTGAACAGCGAAGTCGTGATCGACGTGGGCGGCGGCCAATCCATCGCCGCGGTCGTCACCAACGCATCCGTCGACCGGCTCGCGCTCGCCGAGGGCACGCCGGCCACCGCGCTGTTCAAGGCGTCCAGCGTGATCCTGGCCGTCAGCCCGTGACGGCCTGCTGCAGCCGTCCGCGTTCCATTCCGAGCACGCGATCGGCGAGGTAATCCAGTTCGCTGTGCGCGTGGGTGACGTAAAGCATCGGCAGGCGTGTTTCGTCGCGGATGCGCTTGAGGAACGGCAGGATCTGCCGTTTGAGGCGATCGTCGAGCGAGGACAGCGGTTCGTCGAGCAGCAGCAGCTGCGGCGAATAGAGCAGGGCGCGGCCGAGCGCGACGCGCTGGCGTTCGCCGCCGGACAGCAGCGTCGGGCGACGGTCGAGCAACGGGCCGATTTCGAGCAGCTCCGCGACGCGCGTGAGGTCGAAGCGCCGCATCGCGACGGGAATGCGCGCATGGCCGAACAGCAGGTTCTGACGCACCGTCAGGTGCGGGAACAGTTGCCCGTCCTGGAAGACGAGCCCGACGTGGCGATCCCACGCCGGCACGTAGCGGCGCGCATCGGTGTCCACCAGCACGCGATCGCCCAGTCGCACGCGCCCGCGACGGGGCGCGAGCAGGCCGGCGAGCAGCGCCAGCAGCGTGCTCTTGCCCGAACCCGAAGGCCCGTACACGCCGGTGACGCCCGCGCCGACCTCGGCCACCGCATCGAGTACGAACGCGCCACGCGCGAGCTGGAGGTCAAAGCTCAGCATGCGGCCCCCGATCGAGAAAGCCGAGGCGGCGTTCGGCGCGCAGCCCGATCCATCGGCTCACCAGCAGCGCGGCCACGGCGAGCGCGATCGACAGCAGCGACAGCCGCAGCGCCGCGGCTTCGCCATCGGGCACGTGCGTGAGGCTGTAGATCGCCAGCGGCAGGGTGCGCGTCTCGCCGGGAATGTTGCCGACGAAGGCCATCGTCGCGCCGAACTCGCCCAGGCTGCGCGAGAAGCACAGGATGCATCCAGCCACCAGGCCCGGCACGGAGAGCGGCAGTGTCACGCTGAAGAACGTGTCCCAGGGTTTCGCGCCGAGCGTCGCGGCGGCCTTCTCCAGGCGCGGATCGATCAGGCGGATCGCAAGGCGGATCGGCTGCACCATGAGCGGAAACGCCATCACCGCCGAGGCGATCACCGCGCCCTTCCAGGTGAAGGCGACCGTGATGCCGAACGCATCGAGCAGCCATCGCCCCAGCGGCCCCTGCGTGCCCAGCAGCAACAGCAGCAGGTAGCCCGGCACCACCGGCGGCAGCACCATCGGCAACTGCACGAGCGTGTCGATCCACACCTTGCCGGGGAACTCGCGGCGTTCCAGCAGCCAGCTCAGCGCGATGCCGAACGGCAGGCAGGCCGCGGTGGCGCAGAGCGCGACCTTCGCCGACAGCGCCAGCGCATCCCATTCTTCGGGCGACAGCCACATGGTCAGTGCGCGCCCACGGTGAAGCCGTATTTCGCGAAGATCGCTGCGGCGGTCTTCGAGTGCGTGACGAATCGCAGGAACGCCGCGGTTTCCGGACGCGCGCCGCGCACCGCGGCGATCGGGTAGACGACGGGCGTGTGCGCCGCGGCCGGGAACGTCGCCAGCACGTCCACTTTCCGGCTGATCCGCGCGTCGGTCGCGTAGACGATGCCGAGCGGGCACTCGCCGCGTTCGACGAACGCCAGCGCGGTGCGCACGTCGTCGGTGCCGACCACACGCCCACGGAGCGCGTTCCACCAGCCGAAGTGCTGCAGCGCTTCGCGCGCGTAGGTGCCGACGGGCACCACCCCCGGTTCGCCCGTGCACAGCTTTCCGTCGAACGCGCCGGCCAGATCGAAACCGCGCTGCATGCGCAGCGGCACCGGGCGCCCCTTCGGCGCGATGATCACCAGCGAATTGCCGACCACGTTGGCGCGCGTGCCCGGCTGCAGCTTGCCGCGCTGGTCTAGATAATCCATCCACGTCAGGTCCGCCGAGGCGAAGACGTCGGCCGGAGCGCCGGCCTCGATCTGCCGCGCGAGCGCCGACGATGCGGCGAACGCGAGGCTCGGCTTCGCGTGGCCGGCCTTCGCCCATTCGGCGGCGATGTCGGTCAACGCATTGGTGAGGCTGGCGGCGGCGAACACGCGCACGGGCTGCTCGGCGAACGCCGGGCCGGCGAGCACGAGCGCGAGCACGCACAGCGCGGCACGGCGGATCCAGACGGGCATGGGGGCTCCGGGACATCGGGATATAGCGCGCTATATAGCGCATCCGGGGCGACGGCGCCTTGCGATGTGCCCTTCTCGCGAGTTGTGGACGCGTTCGGGTGGATTGGCGGACGCGGAGTGCGCGGTCGTTGCCGCACGCACGAAGCGATGCCGCGGCCGGGCTTCGACGCGAGCCGGCGCTGGCCCGGGTGCGCTTCGCTTACCCGGGCTATGGAGTTTGGGGACGCGGCCTAGTACGGATCGCGCGCCCAGCTCTCGTGGGCGATCGCCTCCACGCGTCCCCAGTCCAGGTCGTTGGAGAGCACGCTGGAGTACCAGCCCAGCCGCAGGTGCGGCTCCACTTCGTCCCAGTCCAGGTGCGACAGATGGGCGCGTGCGGTGCGTCCGAGATCCTCGAGGAACGACCGCTGGCTATCGGTGACGGACAGCTCATGCATGGTGCACTCCCGGTACGAACGGGGACCTTGGACCCTACGCCACTTTTGTGACGACTTGGCTGAATGCCGCGCCGCGCGCCGGCCTTGCCCGCGCTGGGCAGATGCTCGCCGATGGCCGGCTGACTGCAAGTGGATGTTCGGATCTTCAGGAGTGGGTGCGGGTGCGATGCGTGCTTCAGCCGCACTGGCCAGGACGTGGAGATGCACCGGCGCGCACTGCGCGGCGAACAAGGCGGCCCGCACGGATGCGCGAGGCGGGCGACATCGCGATGGCGAAGCAGCGTGCGTCCTGCGACTAGAATGCGCGCTCTCCGCCGCCCGGGAAGCGATGCATGCTCCACCACGTTTCGATCGGCGTCCGCGATCTCGCGTTGTCCGGACGTTTCTACGATGCCGCGCTCGGCGCGCTCGGGTATCGCCGGGTGTTCGAGGACGACACCGCCATCGGCTACGGCATCGCCGACGGCGAGGACCTGTTGTGCCTGAAGCTGCGGGACGACGCGTTCGCGCCCGGGCCGGGTTTTCACCTGGCGTTCTGCGCGCCGTCGCGGGCCAGCGTGCATGCGTTCCACGAGGCCGCGCTGCGGGTGGGCGGCGCCGACAACGGCGGCCCGGGCCTGCGCCCCGATTACGGCGAGCACTACTACGCGGCCTTCCTCGTGGACCCCGACGGGCACCGGATCGAAGCGACGATCAACGCGCCGCTGTCTGTCTGATCGCAAAAAAACGCCCCGGTTTCCCGGGGCGTTGGTTCACCGCGACACGCGGCCGGATCAGGTGCCGGTGAGCAGCGTGAGGTTGTAGTTCTGCAGGATCGGCAACAGCGGCTGGTAGAAGCTGCGCGTGCGGCTGTTGGGCGTCTTGCCCTTGCAACTGCCGCTGCCGCCCGAGAGCACGCCCTGCGCCTGGCCCGGGCCGGTGATGAACGAGCCGCCGGAGTCGCCGCCTTCCGAGCACGCGGTCGTGCGCGTCAGGTTGAGGATGGTCTCGCCGCTGCTGTAGTTCACCGTCTGGTTCTTCGCCTCGATCGTGCCGCAGCGCCAGCCGGTCGTACGGCCGGAGCGGCAGATCGCCGCGCCGACGGCCGCTTCGGTGCTGCCACGCACCGTGACGTCGCCGTTGCCGTAGCCGTCGACGGTCGGCGCGAGCGTGTGGCCCGCGTCCACCCTCACCCAGGCGTAGTCGTTGCCGGTCTGGCCCGGGGCGGGGAAGCTCGACGCCGCGAACGAGCCGATCTTCGGACCCAGCGTCCACTGCGAGGGCTCGAAGTAGACCGCTTCGCCCGCATCGCCGCAGTGGCCGGCGGTGACGTAGCCGCCCTGCGTGACGGGGAATCCGATCGAGCATGCGTACAGGTAGCCGTCGCCCGGATTGCGCAGGTAGCCCAGGCCGCCTTCGAGCGCGACGCGCAGGCTCGGCTGCTCTTCGGCCGTCTCGATGCGCACCGTCTGCGCATCGGCGCCGCTGGCGGCGATGAAGTCGATGCCGGCCTGTTCGCCGCCCTTGCCGACGCTCACCACGACGCTGTTGCCAGGCAGGTCGACGTACCACCCGTACACGCCGGCGGGCGCCTTGCCCGCGCGCGCGAGCAGGCCGTCGAGTTGTCCCTTGGCGGTTTCCAGCCGCGCCAGGCTGTGCCGCGCGTTGCGGACTTCCACGTCCGCCGAGCCCTTGGCCGGGCGCAACGAGGTGGTCGCCACGACGAGGCGGAACGTGCCATCGGACTTGCGCTCGATCCAGCTGCCCGCGAAATCGCGGCCCTGGGCCTTCGCGAGTTGCTTCTCCTGCACGTTCGCAAGTCGCTCGACGCGAAGGTACTGCGCGAGCTGGTTCGTATCGAGGTTCAGGTCGCGCTGCATCGCGGCCCGCACCGACGCATGCAATCCGTCGGCGGGGCCGGCCGCGTGCGCGGTCATGGCGGCGAACAGGGGAAGAGGCGAAAGGAGGATCAGGCCGCGTTTGGCCCAGGAAGCGAATTTGCGCATCGGCATTACCCCGGAAGATGAAGGTCGGATTGCGGGACCTGTCGAGGGTTGCGGCAATTCATTGTCGCAACGGGCGAAGCTGGCCCGGCCGACGGATGCTGCTTGCGACTTTGCTAGCAAAACGTGAAATCCGCGGCGGTCTTCGACACACGGCAGGACGCGTGCCTTTTTGTGTGACTGCGTCCGCGATTGCACGGCCGTTTTGTCGGAGATTTGTCGGACCGTGGTGAAGCCTGAACACGCAGGCGCTCGCATGCGATGCGCGATCTGCGATGGATGGGCCCGCTTGATGGACTCTCGCCACCGCGGCCATGCGCGCGCAACGCCATGTTCGCGCGCCGCACGAACGGCCTGAGCGTGCATCGATCGGGCGCGCCTACAATGGCGCGATGGATTACCAGCTGATCATCAAGTTCTGGCGCAAGTCGCTGGCCAGCGAAGATTTCCTTGCGACGATCGAAAACGAACTCCGTCAGGCGCTTGGCGACAAGGTCGAGCTGGAGGGTTACGACGTCAGCCGGAACGAGATCAACCTGTTCATGCTGACGGCCGATCCGCGCCACGCCTTCCGCAAGGCGCGCGACGTGCTCGAAGCCAAGGGCATCGTGCAGGGCGTTTCCAGCGCTTACCGTCTTGTCGGCGGTGCGAAGTTCACGTCGCTGTGGCCGTTGCGCGCCACGCGCAAATTCACGCTGCCGTAGCAGCAGCGCGAACGGAGCGGCGGCGACCTTCGCGATGCGTCGTCAGACGACGTCCGGAAGGTGCGCGAGCAGTTTGTCCAGCGTGATCGGATACTGGCGCACGCGGAAACCGGTGGCGTTGTGGATCGCGTTCGCCACCGCCGCGCCGACGCCGCAGATGCCCAGCTCGCCGACGCCCTTGGCCTTCATGGGCGAGGACATCGGATCGGTTTCGTCCAGGAAAACCACTTCCTGGTGCGGGATGTCGGCGTGCACCGGCACCTCGTAGCCGGCCAGGTCGTGATTGACGAAAAAGCCCAGGCGCTTGTCGACCGCAAGTTCCTCCATGAGCGCCGCGCCGACGCCCATCGTCATCGCGCCGATCACCTGGCTGCGTGCCGCCTTCGGATTGAGGATGCGGCCGGCCGCGCAGACGGCGAGCATGCGGCGCACGCGGATCTCGCCGGTGTCGGCATGCACGGCGACTTCGCAGAAATGCGCGCCGAAGGTCGATTGCTGGTAACGCTTGTCGAGGTCGCCGTACTCGATGCGGTCCTCGGCGACGATCTCGCCGTCCTTCGCGGCATCGGCGAGCGCCACGCGGCGATCGCCCGACTGCACGCGGCCATCGACGAACGTCGCCGTGGCCGGGTCCAGGCCGAGCCGCGTCGCCACGGCCTCGCGCAGTTTGGTGCACGCGGCGAACACGCCCGCGCTCGCGTTGTTGCCGCCCCATTGCCCGCCCGAGCCGCACGAGACCGGGAAGGTCGAGTCGCCCAGCTTCACGACCACGTTCTCCAGCGGCACGCCCATCATTTCCGCGGCGGTCTGCGCGATGATCGTGTACGAACCGGTGCCGATGTCGGTCATGTCGGTTTCGACCGTGACGATGCCGCGACCGTCGAGCCGCACGCGCGCCGCCGACTTCATCAGCAGGTTGTTGCGGAACGCACCCGCCACGCCCATGCCGACCAGCCATCGTCCTTCGCGCACGCTGCCCGGCCGGGCCGCGCGCTTGTTCCAGCCGAAGCGTTCGGCGCCGGTGGGCAGGCATTCGACGAACCTGCGCTGCGAGAACGGACGCGACGGATTTTCCGGATCGACCTGCGTGTCGTTGAGGATGCGGAATTCCACCGGGTCGATGCCCAGCTTCTCCGCCATTTCGTCCATTGCGACTTCCAGCACCATCATGCCGGGCGCTTCGCCGGGCGCGCGCATCGCGTTGGCTTCGGGCAGGTCCAGCGTCGCCAGGCGCATGCGCGTCATGCGGTGCTCGCCCGCGTAGAGCAGGCGCGTCTGCTGCACGGCGACTTCCAGTCCGCCGCCGGGCAGGTCGCCGTTCCAGCTCTCGTGGCCGATGGCGGTGAGCTTGCCGTCCTTCGTCGCGCCCAGGCGCACGCGCTGGATGGTGGCCGGACGATGCGTGGTGTTGTTGATGATCAAAGGGCGCTGCAACGCGACCTTCACGGGGCGTTTCGCGGCGCGCGCGCCGAGCGCGGCCATGATCGCGTCGGAACGCACGAACAGCTTCGCGCCGAAGCCGCCGCCGATGTACGGCGACACCAGGCGCACGTTCTCCTTGGGAATGCCCAGGGTCCTGGCCACATCGCCCACGCCCCAGTCGATCATCTGGTTGGACGTCCACAGCGTCAGCCTGTCGCCGTCCCAGGCGGCGATGGACGCATGCGGCTCCATCATCGCGTGCGATTCGTCGGGCGTTGTGTAGGTGGCATCGAACTGCACCGGCGCGTTCCGGAAGGCGGTTTCGAAGTCGCCGGCGCCGCTGTCGGGTTTTTCGTTCTTCGGCGCGATGGCGTTCGGCCTGGCCTTCTCGAGGTCGTACGCACCCTGGGCGCGCTCGTACTCCACGCGCAGGGTCTGCGCGGCCGCGCGCGCCTGCTCGAAGGTATCGGCCACGACGACCGCGATGGCCTGGTGGTAGTGCTGGATCTCCGGGCCGCCGAGCAGGCGGGCCGTGTTGAAGCGGCCGAGCCCGAGCGTTCCGGCGTTCTTCGCCGTGACCACCGCGAGCACGCCCGGCGCCTTGCGGGCGGCGCTGTCGTCGATGGAGACGATGCGGCCCTTCGCGATGCCCGCGCCGACGACGTAGCCGTAGGCCTGGTGGGGCACGACGTCGTGGCGCTCGTACGCGTAGGGCGCGGTGCCGGTGGTCTTCAGCGGGCCGTCGATGCGATCGGTCGGCCGGCCGACGACCTTGCCCTGGTCGATCGGATTGGTGGTGGCGGGCGTGTCGAACTTCATGCGGTCCTCCCGGCCTCGACCAGAACGGCGGCGATGGTGCGTTCGGCCAACGGTTTCTTGAACGCGTTGTCGTGCGTGGTGCGTGCGTCGGCGAACAGCGCCGACGCGACGGCGCGCGCGCCCTGGGGCAGGGCGGCGTCGGCGGCTTCGACACGCCACGGCTTGTGCGCGACGCCGCCCACGGCGACGCGGCCGGTGCCGTCGCGCTGCACGATGGCCGCCACCGACACCAGCGCGAACGCGTAGGACGCGCGGTCGCGGACTTTGCGATAGACCTGCTGCCCGCCGACGGGCTTGGGCAAGGTCACGGCGGTGATCAGTTCGCCCGGCTTCAAGGTGTGTTCGATGTGCGGCGTGTCGCCGGGCAGGCGATGCAGCTCGGCGATCGGAATCGCGCGCGTCTGGCCGTGCGGGTCCACCGTTTCCACCACGGCATCGAGCACGCGCATCGCCACGGCCATGTCGCTGGGGTGCGTCGCGATGCAGGCGTCGCTCACGCCGACGATGGCGTTGTGGCGCGAAAAGCCGCCCAGCGCCGAGCAGCCGCTGCCGGGCAGGCGTTTGTTGCAGGCCTGGTCGGTGTCGTAGAAGTACGGGCAGCGCGTGCGCTGCAGCAGGTTGCCGGCGGTGGTCGCGCGATTGCGAAGCTGGCCGGACGCGCCCGACAGCAAGGCGCGCGACAGCACGGGATAGTCGCGCCGCACCGTGCGGTGCGCGGCCAGGTCCGTGTTGCGCACGAGCGCGCCGATGCGCAACCCGCCGTCGTCGGTCTTCGCGATCTCGTCCAGCCCGACGCCGTTGACGTCGACCAGGTGCGTCGGCGTCTCGATCTCCAGCTTCATCAGGTCGAGCAGATTGGTGCCGCCGGCGATGAACTTCGCGCCGGGCTGGCGCGCCGCCGCCGCCGCGGCTTCGGCCGGGGTGCGCGCGCGTTCGTAGGCGAAGGCCTTCATGCCACGCCTCCCGCCACTTCGCCGATGGCGTCCATGATGTTGGAGTACGCGCCGCACCGGCAGATGTTGCCGCTCATGCGCTCGCGCATCTCGTCCACGCTCAGGCGCGTGCGCGCGGTGAGGTCTTCGGTCACGTGGCTGGGAATGCCGGCCTTCGCTTCGTCCAGCATCGCCACCGCCGAACAGATCTGTCCGGGCGTGCAGTAACCGCACTGGTAGCCGTCGTGCTTGACGAAG
This sequence comes from Lysobacter arvi, assembly GCA_031216755.1. Taxonomy (GTDB): domain Bacteria; phylum Pseudomonadota; class Gammaproteobacteria; order Xanthomonadales; family Xanthomonadaceae; genus Lysobacter_J; species Lysobacter_J arvi. The sequence goes on from JARUHG010000001.1 coordinate 578,609, forward strand.
GCCGCCTGCATCGGATGCAGCTTCTCCGGCGTGCCGAGGCCTTCGATCGTCGTGATCTTCGCCCCTTCGTTCATCACCGCCAGCGTGAGGCACGCATTGATGCGCCGCCCGTCGACGATGACGGTGCAGGCGCCGCACTGGCCGTGGTCGCACCCTTTCTTCGTGCCGGTGAGGCGCAGGTGCTCGCGCAATGCGTCGAGCAGCGTGGTGCGCGTATCGAGTTCGAGCGAACGCGATTGGCCGTTCACCTCGAAGGTCACCTTGGACGTCACCACGGGTCGGACCTCAGTGGGGGCGGTCGCCTCGTCGGCCAGCGTCGCCACGGCGGGGAGGGCGCCGGCGGCGGCCGATACGCTGCCGGCGATCAGCACCTTGCGCCGGCTGACCCGCGTGTGCAGCGGATGGGTGTCGGGCGAGCGCGCGTCGAGCGGTGAGTCCTTGTCCATTGGCTGGGTTCCCGTAAGAGACTGGCGGAGGACATGCAGACGATGGCAGTTACCACGAGCACCGATACGGCTGCGTGATCGCCGCGGCTTCCGCTCGAACGCGCGGATCCGGCAAAGTCGTGCAGGATGACCTGGCCCCTGACTTCCAGCCGTTCCTGCCCGGTGGCGTCCGCGTCACCATAACGCTTCCACCGGGGAGTCCACCATGCCGAAGATCACGGTCCACCTTTGCGCCACCGGCGCGCTGCTGATGTCGCTGGCGATGCCGGCCGCGGCGCAGACGCTCGCGATCGTCGGCGCGCGCGTGTATCCCGCGCCCGACGCGGCCCCCATCGACGATGCGACGGTGCTGGTCCGCGACGGCCGCATCGCGGCGGTCGGCCCGCGCAAGCGCGTCGACGTGCCGCGTGGCGTGCGCGTGGTCGACGCGCGCGGGACGACCGTGACGGCGGGCTTCTGGAACAGCCACGTGCACCTGATCGCGCCGCCGTTCCACCAGCCCGACGCGCAGCCCGCCGCGGCGCTGGCCGATGCGCTGCGCGAGCGCTTCACGAAATGGGGCTTCACGACGCTGTTCGACATCGCTTCGCTGCCCGGCGACGTTCGCGCGCTTCGCACGCGCATCGAGCGTGGCGAGGTGGTCGGGCCGCAGCTGCTGACCGTCGACATGCCGTTCTACCCGGAGCACGGCACGCCGATCTACGTGCGCGAACTGTGGGAACGCACGCGGGCGCCGAGCGCGGAAGTCGCCACCGCGGCGCAGGGGCGCTCGCGCGCGGCAGCGCAGATCGACGCGGGCGCGGACGGCGTGAAGCTGTTCGCCGACGCCATCGTCGGCGGGCAGCGGGGCGTGTTGCCGATGCCGAAGGACGTCGCGCGTGCGATCGTCGAGGCAGCGCACGCGCACGGCAAACCGGCGTTCGCCCATCCGACCGATGCTTCCGGGCTGGACGTCGCCCTCGACAGCGGCGTCGACGTGCTGGCGCACACCGCGCCCGAGGCCGGCGAGTGGTCATCGGCGTTTGTCGCGCGGCTGAAGGCCGACGACGTGGCGCTGGTGTCGACGCTGACCCTGTTCGACTCCGAACTGCGCCGCGAAAACGCACCCGAGCCGGTCGTGCAGCGTTTCGTCGGCGCGGCGACGCAGCAGGTCCGCGCGATGTCGCAGGGCGGCGGGCAGATCCTGTTCGGCACCGATGCCGGCTACATCGAGGTCTACGACACGCACCAGGAATATCGCCTGATGGGCGCGGCGGGCATGGATTGGCGGCAGATCCTCGCCAGCCTCACCACGGCGCCCGCGCAGCGCTTCGGGCAGGGCGCGCGCCGCGGCCGCGTCGAGCCCGGCTTCGCCGGCGACTTGGTGTTGCTGCGCAACGATCCGGCGAAGAACGCCGAGGCCTTCGCCGACGTGCGCATGACCGTGCGCGACGGACGGGTGATCTTCGACCGCGACGCCGACTCGCCGGCGCGCTAGTCGGCGACGCGCACCACCACCTTGCCGAAGTTGCGCCCCTGCAGCAGGCCGATGAACGCCTCGGGCGCCTGTTCGAGCCCGTCGACCACGTCCTCGACGAGCACGATGCGGCCTTCGTCGATCCATTGCGTCATGTCGCGGCGGAAGTCGGCGAAGCGCGTCGCGTAGTGGTCGAGGATGATGAAGCCCTGCATGCGCACGCGCCGGGCGAGTACGGTGGCGAGCAACTGCGTGCGCTTGTCGGCGGTGCCGGCGTCGCGCTCGTTGTAGTGCGCGATGAAACCGCACACCGGGATGCGCGCATGCAGGTTCAGCAGCGGCAGCACGGCGTCGAGCACCTCGCCGCCGACGTTCTCGAAATACACGTCGATGCCGTCCGGGCAGGCGGCGGCGAGTCGCGCCTTCAGGTCGGGTTCGCGATGGTCGAGGCAGGCGTCGAAACCGAGCACCTCGACCGCGTGCCGGCACTTCGCCGCACCACCGGCGATACCGACGACGCGCGCGCCTTTCAGCTTCGCCAGTTGTCCGACGACCGATCCCACCGCGCCGGTCGCCGCGGCGACGACGACGGTTTCGCCGGGCTTGGGCTCGCCGATGTCGAGCAGCCCGACGTACGCGGTGAACCCCGGCATGCCCAGCCCGCCGAGCGCGAGCGAGGGTCGTGCCATCTGCCCCAGCGGCGTGAGGTCCGATCCGCCGGAGAGCGCGTAGTCCTGCCAGCCGGCGTTCGCCAGCACGAATTGGCCCACCTCGAAGCGCGGATCGCGCGACGCGACGACCTCGCTGACGGTGCCGCCCACCATGGGCTGGCCGAGGCGCACGCCCGGCGCGTAGCCGGGACCGGCTTCGTCCATCATGCCGCGCATGTAGGGATCGAGCGAAAGGAAGCGCGTGCGCAGCAGCACCTGGCCGTCGGCGGGCTCCGGTATCGGTTGCGTGTCGAGGTGGAAGTCGCGCGCCGTCGGCAGGCCCTGCGGGCGCGCGGCGAGCGTGATGCGGCGGTTGAGGCGTGATGCGCTCATGGTCGTGTGCTCAGTGGGACGGGGTGATGGCGAGGGGAGTGGAACCGCGCGGGCCGTAACGCAACGTCAGGATCGCGCCCAGCGTCATCGCCGTGGCGGCGAAGAGCGGTCCGCCCAGCGCGCCGATGCGGTCCACGAGCACGCCGCCGCCGATCGCACCGGTGGCGATCGCGGTCTGGAACGCGGCGACCAGCAGGCCGCTCGCGCCTTCGGCCTGGTCCGGCGCGGCGCGCACGATCCAGATCTGGAATCCGACCGGAAACGCGCCGAAGGCGAAGCCCCACAGCACGATCGCGACGGACGCGACTTCGGCCGATTGCCCGGCGATCAACAACGCGACGGCGAGCACGGCGATGACGACGCTGCCGAGCACGATGGCGATCCGCTCGCTGCGCCCGGCCACGTAGCCGCCCGCCAGGTTGCCGAAGAACCCGCCGATGCCATACCCGAGCAGGACGGCGGAAATCGCGCCGATCGACAGCTGCGTGACGTTCTCCATCAACGGGCGGATGTAGGTGAAGCCCGCGAAGTGGCCGGAGATCACCAGCAAGACGACCGCAAGCGCCGCGCGCACCGGGCCGCGTTTGAACAGTTCGCCCAGTACGCGCAGGTCCGGCTGCGCCTTGGGCGGGAGCGGCGGCAGGGTGGCCCACTGCGCGATCAGCGTGACGACGCCGACCGCTCCGGCCGCGACGAACGCGCTGCGCCAGCCCCAGGCATCGCCCATCCAGGCGCCGATCGGCGCCGCGCAGACGGTCGCGACGGACACGCCGGTGAGGATCAGCGACATCGCGCGCGGAAACAGCGCATCGGGCACCAGGCGCAAGGCCAGCGGCGCGGCCATGGACCAGAAGCCGCCCAGCGCGACGCCGAGCAGCACGCGCGCGACGAGCAGGGTGGTCAGGTTCGACGCGAGCACCGCGATCGCATTGGACAGCGAAAGCGCGAGCGTGAGGCCGAGCATCACGTGGCGGCGATCCATGCGGCGCGTGAGCACGGGAATCGACGGCGCGGCGATCGCGCCCACCAGCGCGGTCGCGGTCACCGTCTGGCCGGCCGCGCCTTCGCTGATGCGCAGGTCGGCGGCCATCGCGGTGAGCAGGCTCGCCGGCAGGAACTCGGCGGTCACCAGGCCGAACACGCCCAGCGTGAGGGAGACGACCGCCGGCCAGTTCGCGGCGGTCGACGACGCCGACGATCCGACATCGGCTTCAAGAACGGAACACTCGGTTGAGGACACGAACGCCTGCCAGTGGGGTGGGGCTGCGCAGGTTAGGCGTACGATGCAGGCGCTTCCATGTCGGAACCGCCCCAATGCATGACCATTCCTCCCGGCTCGTGCGGGCCGTCCAGCCGCCGGCGGCGAGCGATCTGCTGACCCGCGTGCTGCTCGGCCTGCGGCTCGACGGTGTGGAATACGGTCGCTGCGTGATGCATGCGCCGTGGGCGATCGCGTTCCCGGCCCAGCGCGATGCGCGATTCCACTACGTCGCTCGCGGCGGTGCGTGGTTGTGGACGCCCGGTGGCGAGTGGAAGCAAATGCAGCCCGGCGACGCCGTGCTGCTGCCGCGCGGCAGCTTCCACGTGATGGCCAGTTCGCCCGACGTGCCCGCGGTCGACGTCCACGAACTCGCGCGCGAAGCGGTGTCGGAGAACCTCTATCTCGTACGCACCGACGGCGCGACGCAGCGCGACGCGGCAGAGGCGGGCGTGATGTTCTGCGGGGCGATGCGCTTCAACCTGGACCCGCTGCATCCGTTGCTGGCGATGATGCCCGACGTCATGCACGCCGGCGATCTGGTGCGCCGCGATCCCGCGGTGGTCGCGCTGCTGGACGCGATGGAACGCGAGGTGTCGCTCGATCGCATCGGCGCGTGCGGCATCCTCGCGCGACTGGCCGACGTGCTCGCCGCGAGCATCATCCGCGCGTGGGTCGAATGCGGCTGCAGCGACTCCACCGGCTGGATCGCCGCGATGCAGTGCCCGAAGGTCGGCAAGGTCATCGCCGCGATCCATGCCCAACCCGAGCGCGACTGGGACGTGCCCGCGCTGGCGCGCGTGATGGGCGCGTCGCGTTCGCGCTTCGCCGAGGCATTCACGCGCACCGTCGGCGAAAGTCCGGCGCGTTACGTCGCCAAGGTGAAGATGTTCCAGGCGCGCCGCTGGATCCAGCAGGACGGCATGCGCGTGACGGTCGCCGCCGAGCGCCTGGGCTACGACTCCGAGGCGTCCTTCAGCCGCGCGTTCAAACGCATCATGGGCATGCCGCCCAGCGCGGTGCGCGAGCCCGGCGAGCGGGTCACCGCGTAGCCGATCGCGGGGCCTGCTTCAGTCCGGCGCGCGGAACGATTCGACCAGGAACTCCACCGTCGCGCGCACGCCGGGCAACAGCCCGCGCCGATGCGGCATCAGCAGCGTCGTCGTCACCGTGCCGGCGTTCCAGTCGGGCAGGACGCGCAGCAGTTCGCCGCGCGCGATGGCGTCCCGGCACACGCCCTCGGGCAGGCAGGCGATGCCGAGTCCCGCGGTGGCGGCGGCGACCAGCACGACGGATTCGTTCGCGATCATCGCCACGCGCGGCGTCGCCTGCGTGCGCTGGCCGTCGGCATCGAACAGCGACCACGTGGTCGTCGTCGGACCCGTGGGCAGGCCGTCGTGGTCGGCCAGATCCGCCGGCGTCCGCAGCGCCGCACTGCGTGCGAGGTAGTCGGGCGACGCGACGAGCACGATCGGTTCCACCGCGAGGGGCCGCTGCACCAGCCCCGAATCGGCGAGCGGCGCGAAATGGCTGCGGATGGCGATGTCGACGCCTTCCTGCACGATGTCGACGAAGCGATCGGTGACATCGAGCTGCACGTCGAGTTTCGGATGGCGCATCGCGAGCCGAGGCAGGCATCGGGCGAGTTGCAGCTGGGCGACCGGCACCGAGGCGGTGATGCGCACGGTGCCGCTGGGTTCCGCCTGGCGCCGGCGCACGATCGCCTCGGCCGCCTCGGCTTCGATCAGCGCACCGCGCGCGTGCTGATAGAAGTCGCGGCCCACGTCGGTGAGTGCGAACGTGCGCGACGTGCGTTGCACGAGGCGCGCGTCCAGGGCGGTCTCCAGCGCGCCGACGCGTTTGCTCAGCGTCGACTTCGGCAACCCGAGCCGCCGCGACGCGGGCGCGAAGCCGCCGTGCTCCACCGCGGCAACGAAGTAGGCGAGGTCGTTGAGGTTCAACATGATCCGTCCATATGCGTGGACGCTAAGTCCCCAAACTGCGGGCTGTTCGTCCTTCGTCCACGATCATAGCCTTTGCTCGACGCCGGTCGCACCCGCACCGGCACCGACCGGAGACCTCCATGACCGCTCCCATCCTTTTCTACGGCGTGCCCTCGGGCTGCTCGTTCGGCTCGATCGTCGCGCTGGAATGGCTCGGGCTGCCGTACCGCCTGTGTCGCATCGAGATGCCGAAGGACATCGCGACCGACGCCTACCGCCGCATCAACCCGATGGGCGAGACGCCCACGCTGCGCACGCGCGACGGCACGTATGTCAGCGAGAGCCTGGCGATCCTCAATCATCTGGCCGCGGAGGGAATCGCGGGCGGGCTCGGGTTCGCGCAGGGCACCGCCGGGTTCGACCGGCTGAACCAGACGCTCGCGTTCCTCAACACCACGTTCTTCGGCGCGTACGCGCCGCTGTGGTTCGCGCTCGAGCACGGCGGCGATGCCGAACAGCAGCGCGTGCTGAAGGAGTACGGCCGCGCACAGGTGCATCGGGCGCACGCCCTGCTGTCCAGGATGCTCGGCGACAAGCCGTGGCTGCTCGGCGAGGAGCGTTCGCTCGCCGATGCGTACTTCGTCGGCATCGCGCGATGGAACGACTACCACCAGGTCGTGGACCGCCGCGAGTTCCCCCAACTGCAGCGGTTGTTCGAGACGTTGCAGGACGATCCGGCGGTGCGATTCGCCCATGCCATCGAGGCGCAGGCGCCGGCGGTCACCACCGGCCGCTTCCTTGGCGAGATCGGCCTCGACGAAGCCTCGCGGCTGTGACGGATGGGCGGCGGATCACGGTCGCTTAACGTCGCGTCCACCTAAGCTCCGCCGCACCGGACACGCCATCGCGAAGGGCCCATGCGCGAGGAGAATGCCGAACGGAACGGCATCGCCCACGTGTCGCGGAAACGGGACGCGGCGCTCGCGCGGCTTCTTGCGCCGCTTCCGTCCGTGGGGTGCCTGATCGGCACGGCCTTCCTCGTCGCATCGCTCACGCCCAGCCTGATTCCACGCACGCCCTGGACGCAGGGCGTGCTGGGCGGCGCGGCGTTCGGGGCGGGCTATGCGATGGGCGTGTTCCTGCGCTGGCTATGGGCATGCCTCGAGCTTCCGGCGGCGCGTGGTCATGCGTCGTCGCGCATCAGGCAAGCGTCGTACCTCGTGTGCGCGATCGTCCTGCTCTGGGCGCTGTGGCGCGCGCCGCACTGGCAGAACCAGGTGCGCGCCGCGCTGCAGATGCCGGCGGAAACGGGCGCCGGGTCGTTCGCCGTGGCGGCCGTCGCGATGGCGACGTTCGGGGTGCTGCTCGCCCTCGCGCGCGTGTTTCGCGCCATGGCCGTCGTGTTCTCGCTGTCGCTTGCCAAGGTGTTGCCGCCGCGCGTCGCCGCGGTGCTGGGCGTGTCGGCCGTACTCGCGATCGTGGTCGTGCTGAGCAACAGCGTCGTGTGGCGTATCGCCCTGCAGGTGATCGATGCGTCGTTCCGCCAGGCCGATGCGCTGGTTCCACCCGATTCCGCTCCGCCACGCGATCCCTTGCGACCGGGCAGTCCGCCGTCGCTGATCGCCTGGGAAAACCTCGGCCGAATGGGGCGCCGCTTCGTTTCGTCCACGCCCACCGCCGCCGACATCGCCGCCCTTGCGGGCCAACCCGCGCAGGCGCCGCTTCGCGTATACGCGGGACTGCCGTCGGCGGACTCGGCGAAGGCGCGCGCGCAACTCGCCCTCGCCGAGCTCCGGCGCGTCGGCGCCTTCTCGCGCGGTGCGCTCGTGATCATCACGCCGACCGGCACCGGTTGGGTGGACCCGGGCGCCATCGAAGCGATCGAATACCTGCGCCGCGGCGATGTCGCGAGCGTGGCGATGCAGTACTCGTACCTGTCAAGCCCGATGTCGTTGCTGATCGAACCCGAGTACGGGCAGGAGAGCGCGCAGGCGCTGTTCGAAACGGTGTACGGCTACTGGCGCACGCTGCCGCGCGAGGCGCGTCCGCGGCTGTATCTGCATGGCCTCAGCCTGGGGGCGATGAACTCGGAACGATCGCTGGAGCTGTTCGACGTGCTCGGCGACCCGCCGCGGGGCGCGCTGTGGAGCGGACCGCCGTTCGCCGCGCCGCAATGGCGTCGCCTGACCCTCATGCGCGATCCCGGCTCGCCCGCGTGGTTGCCGCGGTTTCGCGACGGGCGCTTCGTGCGCTTCATGAACCAGCACGGTTCGGCGCTGCCCGCGGATGCGCCGTGGGGACCGATGCGCGTGATGTACCTGCAGTATGCGAGCGACGCGATCACGTTCTTCGATCATCGCGATCTCTTCCGTTCGCCCGCGTGGCTGCATCCGCGCGGTCCCGACGTCGCGCCGCAGATGCGCTGGTATCCGGTGGTCTCGTCGATGCAGCTCGTGCTCGACATGATGCTGGCCGACGATGCGCCGATGGGGTTCGGCCACGTGTTCGCGCCATCGCACTACATCGCCGCGTGGCGGCAGGTGGCCGAGGTGGAGGGCTGGCGGGAAGACGAGATCGTGCGCCTGTCGCGCACGCTGGACGCACGCCGCGCGGCGGAGATCGCCCGGGACGAGGACGAAGGCGGCGGTTGAGGCTTACGGCTGCGACGCGCCGTCATCCGCCGGTACGGTGGCGCGGTCGATGAGCTGTGCGTCGCGGATCTCGCGCTTCGCATCGCGCAGGGCGCGGCCGTCCAGCGGCCGGATCGTGTCGATGCGACACGCGTTGCGAACGCCACCGGCCGTGCGCGGCACCACGCTGTCCATGCGGGTGACGTTGCCGAGCGAGTTCGTGATCGAGACGCCGCCGGCCGACAGCATCGACGGGCAGCGCTGTCGCAGCTCGATCAGATGCCCGCGATTGGCACTGGACCACAACGCCAGCGCCTGGTCGCCGAGCGGCGTCCACTGCTGCATGCCGGTCGCACGATCGAGCCGGAACGACGTCACCGGCGCGCCGGCGTGCTCGCGATACAGCGCCAGGCGTTCCTGCGTGGTCATCGTCGGACCATGCGAACAAGCCGCCAGTGCGGCCGCTACGATCGAAACACGCAGAGCGCGAGCTTTCATGGGTCATCGTCCATGTTCGATGGCGCCCGTGGGTGACCTGCGGTGCAGGCCACCACTGCACGGGGCGATTGCGGAACCTGCGCGGCTCAGCGGGTGACGCGCGTGGTCGTTCCGTCGGACGAGACCTGCACGCGATCGCCGACGCGGAATTCCTGGCTCGTGCCCTCCTGCGTGACCGCGATGCTGCGGCCCGAATCGAGCTCGACCGTGATTTCCACGCCCGCGCGCTGGTTGCGCGACATCGCGTTGCCGGCTGCGCCGCCTGCCACCGCGCCGGCGATCGCGCCGGCCGTGTTCGCACGCGTGCCGCTGCCGATCGTGCTGCCGGCGATGCCGCCCAGGGCCGCGCCGGTTGCGGTGCCGACCGTGCGTGAATCGTTCTGGATGGCGACGTCGCGAAGGCCGCGTACGGTGCCCATTTCCACCGTGCGTGCCGTGCCGACCTCGGAGCGGTTGAACGTCGACGGCGTACTCTGCGTCGCGCATCCGGCAGCCAGGGCCAGACCGACGGCGAGCAGTGCCGTGCCCATTGCGTTGCGTTTCATTGCGGTGCCTCCATGGTCCACTCCGGCGTGGTGCCGGTCCGACAACTCGCTAACGCTCAGGCCGGATTACTCCCGCACGGGTGAAATAGCAGTGAAGTGCGCGCGTGCGGACGTGACGGCGATTTCACGCCGTACGCACGCCACATGGACGAGTTTCGCCCTTCGTGCGCAGGGAAGGCGGCGCACGCTTCGGCCGGGCGGTCCCTGGAGGACGATGCCATGACGGTGCCCGTGATCTTCCGCCGCACTTGGGCGGGCTTTCCATGCCGCGCGCCGTGGGTGCGCTGCACGTTCGCCGCGATGACATGGGCGACGCTGTTCGCCGTTCCCGTAACGACGCTCGCACAGGACGCGATGATGGGCACGGTGCTCGACGAGCCCGGCAGCGCGGGACTGGGCTTCGTGTTTCGTGCCGAGTCGTCGCCATACCGCGACGGTGGCACGCGCGACGACTTCCTTCCCCTGTACCTCTACGAAGGCGAGCGGTTCTTCCTGCGCGCGAACGAGGCGGGCATGCGCCTGTGGCGCAACGACACGATGGGACTGGAAGGCTTTGTCGAACGGCGCCTGGAAGGCTATCCCGAAGACGAAGCGCCTGCATCGCTCGACGGCATGACCGTGCGCAACACCGGCGCGGATCTGGGCGTGCGCTTCTACGTGCAGCGCGATGCCTCGCGCTGGGATGCCGCGGTGCGGCACGACATCGCCGGTCTGTCGCACGGTACCGAAGTACGTGCCGGCTACGCCTACACCGTCGAGCGCCAGCGCTGGCGCCTGCAACCGGTGGCGATCGCGACGTGGCGGAGCGGCGATCTCAACGACTACTACTACGGCGTGGCGCCACTGGAAGCGCGCGAGGATCGGCCTGCGTACGATGCCGGCGACGGCTGGAACGCGACGCTCGCGCTATACGGCAAATACCGCATTTTCCAGCACTGGAGCCTCGTCGGCGGCGCCTACGTGACGAAGCTGTCGTCCGCGATCGGCGACAGCCCGGTCGTCGACGACGACCTGCAGTGGGGCGTCATGGCCGGCGCGGCGTACGACTTCGGCAACGGGCAGGTCCGCTGGGACGAGGACACCGCGCCGACGTACGTGAAGGTGTTCTACGGCCGCGACTCCGGCGACGGTTGCCACCTTGTCCGCATCATGACGCTGCAGTGCGTGAGCCACAACGACGACGATCCCACCGACATCTACGGCGTGCATGTCGGTCGGCCGTTCGTGTCCCGTTTCAACGGCTGGCCGCTGGACATCGTCGGTTACGTCGGCCTGCTCCGCCACGACGACAAGGGCTTCCAGCCCGATGGCTGGCAGCTGGACGCGTACATGAAAGGGTTCTGGTACGGCTTTCCATGGAGCGACCGCGTCACCACGCGGGTCGGGTTCGGCATTGGCGTGTCGTATGCCGAACGCGTGCCTTACAGCGAAGTGACCACCCAGGCGCGACGGGAGCGCAACACGTCCAAGCTGCTCAACTACCTGGAGCCGAGCATCGATGTCAGTCTCGGCGATCTGTTCGGCAGCAGGCGCTGGCACGACGTCTACTTCGGCTTCGCGGTGTCGCACCGTTCGGGCATCTTCGCCAGCTCGCAGCTGCTCGGCACGGTGGATGGCGGTTCAAACTACCTGTACGCGTACCTCGAAGCCACGTTCTGACGCCGGGCCATGCGCGATCGCACGTCCAATCCCATCGCGACGCTGCTCGGCCTCGGCGCCGTGTTCGTCCTCCTGCTGGCGCTGTACCTCGGGCGTTCGTTGTTCGCGCCGGTGTGCTTCGCATTGTTCATCATCGCCATCGCCTGGCCGGTGCAGAACGGGCTGGAGCGCCGGATTCCGCGCGTGCTGGCGATGTTCGTCACCGTGGCGATCACCGGGGCGGCGATGGTCGCGCTGGCGGGCCTGGTGCTGTGGAGCCTGAATCGCGCAGCGCAGTGGGCCATCGCCAACGCCGCCGCGTTCCATGCGCAGTACCTGCGCGTGGACGGATGGCTCCAGGCGCACGGGTTGTACCTGGCCAGTGAGTTCGTCCACAACTTCGATCCGCGCTGGGTGTTCGGCGCGTTGCAGCGACTCGGCACGGGATTGCAGTACGTCGCGAGCTTCGTCGTGATCGCCCTGGTCTTCGTGGTGCTCGGCCTGCTCGAGGTCGATGCGACCCGACGCAAACTGGTGCGCGCGAACAAGGTGGAACTGGTGTCGGCGTGCCGTGCGACGGCGACGAAAATCCAGCGCTACATGGCGATTCGCGCGGTGATGAGCCTGGCCACGGGATTGGCCGTGTGGGCGCTCACGTACGCCTTCGGCGTGGATCTTGCGGTGGAGTGGGGCGTGACCGCGTTCGCGCTGAACTTCATTCCGTTCCTCGGGCCGCTGTTCGCCACGATGCTGCCGACGCTGTTCGCCATCGTGCAGTTCGACAGCATCGCCTTGCCGCTGGCGATCTTCGTCGGGCTCAACCTGGTGCAGTTCCTGATCGGCAGCTACCTCGAGCCGCGCGTGGCCGGCGACCGGTTGTCGATATCCCCGTTCCTGGTGCTGTTCGCCGTGTTCCTGTGGAGCATGCTCTGGGGTATCGCGGGCGCCTTCATCGGCGTGCCGATCCTCATTGCCGCGATGACGTTCGCCGAGCATCACCCGACGGCGAGGCGCTGGGCGTTGCTGCTTTCCGGCGATCCGGCCCGACGCGTGGACGAATGACGACTTCCGACTGGAGGACACGACGATGTACCGGACATTGCTCTTGATCGCCATCGGCGTCGTGCTCGCGTTGGTGGGCGTGTTCCGCCTGCCGCACTGGCCCACCGCGGGATCGACGGGAACGGCCGCCAGTTGCGTTGACCTTGCGCCGCCGATCACGCGTGCGCAGGCGCGACGCGAACTGGAGCGTCGCAGCGCGTCCGTAGCACGCGACACCGATGCGGACCGACTCGCGCAACGTACGGGCGCAGTCGCCGAGCAGCGTCGCGCCGGTGCGACGTACAGCGCCGCGCGCGCCAACGAACGCTCCGATGCGGCGTGCGTCGCGGAGCTTCAGCAGATCGCCAGCGGCGAACGGCTCCGCGCGGCACGAGGCGAATGGTTGCGCATGACCGCGCTGATCCTCATCGTCAGCATCGGGCTGCTGGTGGCCTTGTACTTCGGCCGTATCGCCGCGCTGCGCGGGCACTGGCGCCGGCGCTGATCAGGGCGCAGCGCGCTGTTTCGCGGCCAGCTTCGCGAAGGAACGGGCCGTCGCACGGGCGTCCTCGACGCTCGCGCCATTGAGGCGCGCCTGCGCATACGCGGCGAACACCGGCGCCAGCGGCGGCATGTCGCGCGGGGTCATGCCCTCCGTCGCGAACAGCGCGGCATCGAGCACGTCGATCACGTCCTCGTTCCGCTCCTTGCCGATGGCGTTGCGCGTGGACAGCGCCAGGTCGGCGACACGGTCCTTGCTCATGCCGAAGCGGCCGGACGCCCGCGTCAGCGCCGCATCGGCGCGCTGGATGCGGGGCGAGTTCGCCGGCTGCGTGCGTCCGGTTTCCTCGTTCAGCATCCGATGCCCAGGCGACATGCCGCGTTCGACCAGCGCGCCGGGCGGTGCCTGGTGACTGTCGCGTCGATCGAACAGCGAGAACATGAGGAGCGCAAGTGCGGCGAGGATCGCGATGCCCAGCAACGTGGCGCGATGCGACATGCCGCGGATCCGGTGGCGTGCGGTCATGGTCCGGTTTCCCCGGTGTCGTCGAGATCGCGCAGCGTGCCGGGCGCTTCGGCGGCGGCATCGCGGATCGGCCTGATCAACAGGATGGGGCAGGGGGGACGCTGCATCGGTCGGGCGCCCGGCATCGACATCACGCGGACCGCGTCGTGCCGTGCGCGCACGCGTCCTGCGTCGCGAGTGATCTGGATCGAACTCGCGGCGTCCAGACCGGTGCAGGGCGAGGCGAATTCGAGCAGGAAGCCCGCCTCGCGCCGCGGCCACACCACCAGCGCCTGATCGCCCAGTGCTTCCCAGCGCATGTTGCGCGTGTACTCGATGCTCGCGACCGGCGCGCCAGCGTGCTCACGGTAACGTGCAAGACGCGCTTGCGGGTCGGTCGGCGCATGCGCGCAGGCGCACAGCAGCGCGAGCAGCGCGACGGCGGAAAGTGCGGCGGCGTCAGAAATCCGTGCGGACATTCAACCAGACCTCCGTGGAACTGTAGTTCAGTGCGACCACGTTGCTCTGGTCGCGGATGTACACGAGCTCCGGCCGCAGCGACCAGCCCTGCGCGAACGACCAGACGAGCCCCGCGCCGCCTTCGTAGAGGTTGTCCTCGCGGCTGAAAGTCGCCGCATCGTCGCGTTCGTCGGGATGGAAGCGCACGTCGTCCGCGCTGAAGTCGTCGCGTTCCCACCAGAGGAAGACGAAGGCGTCGAGCGAATCGCTGAAGGTCCAGTCGAGATTGGCGGTCGCGCCGAACACGTCCGAATCGCCGTCCGGGCGGGAGGTCGCCGTGTTTCGGCCGGCGTGTGCGGTGACGCCGAAGGTCGCCGCGCCTTCGTTGAACGAATGCGACCAGCCGACGCTTCCGAGCGTGGTCGTGCGGCTGCGGTCGCGCAGCGGTCCGGCCGGGTAGCGCCTGCGTTGCACGGAGAGCCCCGCCGTCCACTGGGATTCGACGTCGAGGTTGTGCGTGTAATCGACGAAGCCCGCCACGTCGTTCCGGTAATCGCCATCGCCGCGGTAACTCACGCGCCCGCGCAGGCCGCCGGAGATCCGGCTGTCGCCGAAGCCATGGCTGGCCGCAGCGCTCCAGCGCAGGTCGCGATCGTCGCGCGAGCCGGCGTCGTATTCGCGATGCCGATAGTCGACCGTGGCGTCGAGTGCGGTGTCGTTCCCAAGCGCGTGGCTGACACCGCCACCGGCGCGCAGGTTGTAGAACGTCTCCCGACGATCGCCGCCGCCGTACGTGTTGGTGCCGCGCGTGGAGTTGACCCGGTAACGGCCGATGCCCGTGACGGCATAGCCGAAGACCGCGGTGCGCTTGCCTTCCTCGAGCGCTTCGCGCGCCGCCTCGTCGTAGATCGCCGACTGCGTGAGCAGATCGGGGGGAAGATTCTCGAAGCGGATCGCGAGCTCGAACTGGTTCACGGCATTCGCATGTTCGCCCAGTGCGTGATAGACGCGTCCCAGCGCGAGGTGCGCTTCCGGGCGGTCCGGGTCAAGCGCGATGCTTCGTTCGAGCGCACTGCGTGCACGTTCCGCGTCGCCGGCATCGAGCGCTGCGCGCCCGAGCAGGTAGAGGAACGCCGCATCGTGCGTGCGCGCCGGTTCCAGTGGTACGAGCAGGTCCAGCGCCTGCGCAGGCAGATGCAGATCGATCAGCCGCCGCGCCTCGGACAGGTCGGCCTGCGCATGTGCCGGCGTCGCGACGAGGAGCGCGCCCCACATGCCGCAGCACAGCAACACGAGGTGGCGCTGCGATGTGCCGGTGGAAGCGCTGGGGCCCTGCATGGCTCCTCCTGACGCGACGGCTCGACGCGATCGGCCTCCTGGCTTCGCGCGTTCGTGGCTATCTGGCGAGGGTGTGCGTCAACGGTGCGTCAAAAAAGGAACCGGCCACCGCGTGCCGAGCGGCCCATTACCGCGGGGCGCATTCACGTCGGCCGCCCCGAACCTTCCCACCATTCTTCACGAACCCATGACGGCGACAGGACCATCGTCGCCTGCGCTGCGTCTGTTCAGCTGACCGACAGGATGTTGCCATGGCGTCTGCACAGAAGATGTCGCGGGCACAATTGACCGCGATGGTGGTCGGCGGAATGGTCGGCGCGGGCATCTTCTCGCTGCCACGCACGTTCGCGGGCGCGACCGGTCCGCTCGGTGCGGTCATCGCGTGGCTGATCGCGGGCACCGGCATGTACATGCTCGCGCGGGTCTTCCAGTCGCTGGCCGAGCGCAAGCCCGAACTCGATGCGGGCGTCTTCATGTACGCGAAGGAAGGTTTCGGCGACTACCCGGGCTTTCTCTCCGCATTCGGTTACTGGATCGGCAGCTGCATCGGCAACGTCTCGTACTGGGTGCTGATCAAGTCCACGCTGGGCGCGTTCTTTCCCGTGTTCGGCGATGGCAACACGGTCATCGCCATCGCGGTCGCGTCCATCGGCATCTGGTCGTTCCATTTCATGATCCTGCGCGGCGTGCAGCAGGCTGCGGCGATCAACAAGATCGTGACCATCGCGAAGGTCATTCCGATCATCGTCTTCATCGTGATCCTCGCTTTCCTGTTCCAGGGCGACATGTTCCGCTTCAACTTCTACGGTGGCGACCTCACCGACAGCGTGTTCGCGCAGGTGCGTTCGACGATGCTGGTGACGGTGTTCGTCTTCCTCGGCATCGAGGGCGCCAGCGTGTACTCGCGCTATGCGCAGAAGCGCGAGGACGTGGGCATCGCGACCCTGAGCGGATTCTTCATCGTCACCACCCTGATGGTGCTGGTGACGCTGCTGCCGTACGCGGTGCTGGAGCGCTCGCAGATCGCGGGGCTGCGCCAGCCGTCGATGGCGGCGGCGCTGGAGGCGGTCGTCGGGCCGTGGGGCGCGGTGTTCATCAGCATCGGGCTGCTGATCTCGGTGCTGGGGGCCTACCTGGCGTGGTCGCTGATCTGCGCCGAAGTGCTGTTCGCCGCAGCGAAGAACCGGGACATGCCGCGCGTGTTCGCCACCGAGAACCCGAACAAGGTTCCGTCGGCCGCGCTGTGGGCGACGAACATCGTGATCCAGCTCATCGTCATCACGACGTACTGGTCGCGCGATGCGTTCGCGCTGATGTTGAACCTCACCAGCGCGATGTCGCTGATCCCGCTGCTGCTGGTGGCCGGCTACGGCTACACGATCGCGCGCCGGGGCGAGGGCTATGCCGCTACCGATACCCGGGGGCGCGACCTGTTCATCGCGATCGTGGCCGTCGTCTATACGATCTTCCTGCTCTTCGCCGGCGGCCTGAAGTTCATCGTGCTGTCGGCGGTCCTGTATGCGCCGGGCACCGCGCTCTACGTCTGGGCGCGTCGCGAGCAGGGCATGCCGGTGTTCGATCGCGCCACCGACTGGGTGATCTTCGCCCTGGCCGCGGTCGGCGCGGTGCTCGGCATCTGGTGGATCGCGACCGGTTACATCGCCATCTGAACGAACGACCCGCATCCATCGTTCCACGAACGCGACCTGGAGGTTCCAGACATGGCCGTTGCCGCAGATCTGAAGTTCGGCGTGCATTCGGAAGTCGGCACGCTGCGCAAGGTGATGGTGTGCTCGCCGGGACGCGCCCACCAGCGCCTGACGCCGACCAACCGCGACTACCTGCTGTTCGACGACGTGCTGTGGGTGGAGAACGCCAAGCGCGACCACCACGATTTCGTGCTGAAGATGCGCGACCGCGGCATCGACGTGGTGGAAATGCACGACCTGCTCGCCGACACCATGGCGATTGCGGAAGCGAAGAAGTGGGTCCTCGATCACCAGGTCGTGCCGAACCAGGTCGGGCTCGGGCTCGTCGACGAGATCCGCGGTTACCTCGACAGCCTGCCGCCTCGCGCCCTGGCCGAGACGCTGATCGGCGGATTGTCGGTGGAGGAGTTTCCGGAGAAGTTCGGTGGCGACGTACTCAAGGTCGTGCACGAGGCGGTCGGACACACCGAGTACCTGCTGCCGCCGCTGCCCAACACGCTCTACACGCGCGATACGACGTGCTGGATCTATGGCGGCGTGACGCTCAATCCGCTGTACTGGCCCGCACGCCACGAGGAGACGATCCTCGCGACCGCGATCTACCGCTTCCATCCGGATTTCGCCGGCAAGGTGAACGTGTGGTGGGGCGATCCGCTGTCCGATCACGGACTGGCCACGCTCGAAGGCGGCGACGTGATGCCGATCGGCAAGGGAAACGTGCTCATCGGCATGAGCGAGCGCACATCGCGCCAGGCGATCAGCCAGCTTGCGGCGACGTTGTTCGAGAAGCGCGCGGCCGAGCGCGTGATCGTGGCGGTGATCCCGAAGATGCGCACGGCCATGCACCTGGACACGGTGTTCACCTTCGCCGACCGGGACGTCGTGTTGCTGGCGCCGGAGTTCATCAGCCAGGTCCGCACGTTCTCGTATCGGCCGAGCGATCATCCCAGCGGCATCGAACTGCATCGCGAGAGCAAGCCGTTCGTCGAAGTCGTCGGCGAAGCGCTGGGGTTCAAGACGCTGCGCGTGATCGAAACCGGCGGCACCGCGTACCAGCAGGAGCGCACGCAGTGGGACAGCGGCGCGAACCTGGTCTGCGCGTCGCCGGGCGTCGTGTATGCCTACGATCGCAACACGTACACCAACACGCTGCTGCGCAAGGCGGGCATCGAGGTGATCACCATCGTTGGCGCGGAACTGGGACGCGGGCGCGGCGGCGGCCATTGCATGACGTGCCCGATCATCCGCGATCCGGTGGAGTTCTGAACCGTCGTCAGCGACTGCGCGCGTGGCGGGCAGCGCCGTCGTGCGGCAAGGACATCCTGTCCGGCGAACGGATCCGGGCGGCGGGCACGGATTGCGCGAGCGCGCACGCCCACCCGCTTCGCTTGACGATGTCGCGGACCTGGAACCATTCGATTCCATCGGCGAAGCCGCTCGCGTACCAGCAGTACGCAAGGCGTTCTTCCACGTCGGCCCAGCTCGGGCCCAGGTGCAGCCGGCCCTGGCGGCCGAGCGCTTCGAGGTAGTAACGCTGCATCGCAGTCAATCGAACGGCGTTCACGGGGCACCTCCGAGTCTGCCGGGCGAATCATGCGCCGCCCGATGTCGGAAATGCGTGTGCCGGCCGGCGAAAACGCCCGGCACGGTTCGTGCCATGTTCGTGGTTCGAGTGCGGCCGGACGCGCGCACGCGGGCCCACCGCACGCCTTCGATGTACGCTGCACGACATGGCGGCGGCCCGGTGCGCAGCCGACCCGCTCGCCCCTGCGGTCTTCGCCACCGCGTCGAGGAGATGGCCTCATGTGGGAGTTGATGAAAGCGGTCGGTATCGGGCTGGCGATGCTCTTGCCGCTCACCAATCCCGTGTCCACCGTCGCGGTGATGCTCGGTCTTTCGCGAGGGATGACCGAGGCGCAGCGCAACCGACAGGCGTTGCTGTGCTCGGGCTACGTCCTGGCGATCATGGTCATCGCCTTCTACGCGGGGCAGGCGGTGATGGGCGTGTTCGGCATCTCCATCTCCGGCTTGCGCATCGCCGGCGGCCTGATCGTCGGCTTCATCGGCTTCCGGATGCTGTTTCCCGAGGAGCGCGACGCACCGGAAGTGGAGCATCGCAGCCAGGAACTGCAGCGCCACCAGAAGCACGACATCGCGTTCATTCCGCTCGCGATGCCGACCACCGCCGGCCCCGGCACCATCGCGATGCTCATCGGCACGGCCGCCACGATGTACGACGAGCAGCCGTTCTCGCCATGGGTGATGCAGGTGGCGCCGGTGCTGGTGTTCGTGCTGGTCAGCGCGATCCTGCTGCTGTGCCTGCGCAGCGCGAGCGCGATCATCCGCCTGCTCGGGCAGAGCGGCGTCGATGCGCTCTCGCGGTTGATGGGATTCCTGCTGTCCTGCATGGGCGTGCAGTTCGTGATCAACGGCGTCCTGGACATCGTGCAGGACTATCCGCTGGTGAACTGACGCGTCCATCGACGGCGGAATCGGGCCCGGCAACGCAGCGTAGGCACGGAGCGCGCCAGGCTTCGACGAGGCGAGCCGCGTCGAACGCCTAGCGGCCGGATGGCCGTCGCACGCCGTCAGCGGAACGACGCACGCACTTCGAGGACGGTGCGCGCGGGATCCTGCAGGTGCGGGTAATGGCCGACGCCGGGCAGCACGTCGAGTTGCAGCCCGGCTTTCCTCGCGAACTCCACGCCCATGTCCGGACGGATGTAGATGTCGCGCTCGCCCCAGAGCACGCGGACGGGCGTCTGCAGGCGCGCGAGGTTGGCTTCCAGGAAGCGCTGGTCGCGCGTGAAATGGGCGTAGTAGTGGGCGAACGCATCGGCTGCCGTCATGCCGTCGCGTTGCCAGTTCTGCGCGACGTCCCCGGCGAATTCCGGCGACAGGTCGAACTGCGACTCGCGCGGGAGATCGCGCCGGTAGAAGTTGGCGAGGATGTCCGCGCGGTTGGCGTTCATCGCCGCATGCGTCGCTTCGGCGGCGCCGGGGTTCTTCAGGTTGCGCAGGTTGTCGTGCATGTACTGCGGCCGGTCGAACGGCGCGAAGTCGCCGACGATGATGCGCCGCGCGATCCGGGGTTCGTCCAGCGCGAGCAGCAGCGCCGGCAGCGCGCCGATGTCGGTGGCGTAGATGGTCAGCTTCGAGGTGTCGAGGCGTTCGTGCGCGATGTACGCCTTGAGCACGCGGGCGTAGTCGGCGGGTGCGTAGCCGAAGCGATCCGGCGAGGGACGCGAGGACTGCCCGTAGCCGGGCCAATCGAAGGCGTGCACCTCGTAGGCATCGCCCAGCGAAACGGCGACGTCCTTGAACGCGAGGCTGGTCTCCGGGAAGCCGTGGAGGAAGAGCACGGCGCCTTGTGGATCGGCCTTGCGAACGACCAGCCGGCGCACGGTGATGTCGTCGTCGAGGCGGACGAAGCCGGTTTCGGGCGCCGCCGCCGTCGTGGCGACGGGCTCGGCGCCGACGGCGGGCGCGCTGGCGATGGCGGTTGCGAGCAGCAGGCGGGTGAAGGTCATGATGGCGGTCCGGTTCGGTCGATGGCGCGCGGCCGGCGGTTCTGCATCGCCGGTCCGCCCTGCCATTGGATGCTTCCCGCGTATCCGGGGTATGTCCGCATCGCGCCGTTCATGTATCGCCGTGTACGCACGGGCGCTTGCGCCCCGCCGGCGGGTCGATGGCCGGCGGGCGGAAACGAAGGGATCGCGAACTCCTACGCCTCGGCGACCGCCTGCGGCGTGCGACGGAAGCTGATCGCCATCCGGTTGTACGTGTTCATCAGGCCGATGGCGATGGTGAGGTCGACCAGGTCCTTCTCGCCGAACACCGCGAGCGCCGCCTGGTAGGCGTCGTCCGGAACGCCGGTCTGCGCGACGAGCGTGACGGTCTCGGCCCATGCGAGGGCCGCGCGTTCGCGCTCGCTGTACAGCGAACCCGCTTCCTGCCAGGCCTGGAGCAGCGCGAGCTTCCCGAGCGGCACGCCGCGGCCGGTGAGTTCGCGCGTGTGCAGGTCCAGGCAGTACGCGCAGTTGTTGATCTGCGAGATGCGCAGGTAGACCAGATCCACCAGTTCGGCGGGCAGGTCGCTCTGCATGACGTGGCCGTAGACGCCGCCAAGCGCCTTGAGGCCCTTGGGCGAGATCTGCGTGTAATCCAGACGCTGGGTCATGGCGGTCTCCTCAGTGCGTGCCGGTGGGGGTGGTGAGGCGGGCGGTCTCGTCGTCATCGACCACGAACACCGCGAGCAGTTTCGCCGGCTCGGTCCGGCTGGCATTGCGGCTGACCGGATGCAGCGACGCCGGATTCTCGTGGAAGCTCTCGCCGGCCCGGTAGACGCGCGCCGGCCCGTCGTCGACCTTCGATTCGATCTGCCCCGAGATCACGTACGCATAGATGAACGCCGATGGCGCATGCGCGTGCGGGGCCGAGGCCGCGCCCGGCGCGTAATCGACGACGACCGCGACCAGCGACTTGCCCGGGACGTTCGGTAGCGTTTTCTCGAAGTTGACGGTGGCGGTCTCGCCGACGCCGTGGGCGACTGCCGGCGCGGCGCTGGTCAGCGCGAGCACGGCCAGGGCCGGTGCGAGCAACGAATGCGGTTTCAGCTTCATGGCGCGATCCTGCAGGGGAGAGGAGGGCATCGTGCAGGCGCAGGCCGGTTCCGAAGGAGGCCAATCCCGTGATTTTTCGGAGGCCGTCGGGCCGGTCGCGGCGGCGGAACGGACCATGCCGCGATCATGCGAACCAGCGTTCGAGCACCTCGCGCACGCGGTCGAGCGCGGGATCGATGTCGTCGGCCTCGATCGCGCCGAAGCCGATGAGCAGCCCCGCGCGTCCATCGCGTTCGTGGTGGAAATCGTCGAGCGGATAGAGCCCCACGTCGACGCGACGCGCACGATGGCACAACTGCGCGGTGTCGATGGGACGGCGGAAGACGACGGCAAGGTGATAGCCCGCGATCGCCGGCAGCGGCTCCAGCCAGGGCGACAGGTCCCCCGACAGCCGCGCCAGCAGGCGATCGCGACGCTGGTGGAAGGCGTCATGCAGCCGGCGCACGTGGCGCAGCAGGTGCCCTTCGGACATGAAGCGTGCCAACGCGCGTTGCGACAGATCCGGCGAGTGCACGTCGGACAGGTACTTCGCATTCACCAGCGCGGCGTACAGCGCGGACGGGGCGATGGCGTAGCCCAGGCGCAGATCGGGCGAGAGCGACTTGGAAAACGTGCCGATGTAGGCGACGAGCCCGGCGCGGTCCAGCGTCTTGAGCGGCTCCATCGCCTGCGCGACGTAGCGGAATTCGCTGTCGTAGTCGTCCTCGATCACGATCGCGCCCAGTTCGTGCGCGCGCGCGAGCAGGGCATGACGGCGGGCCATGCTCATCGGCATGCCCAGCGGGAACTGGTGCGTGGGCGTGGTGTAGATCAGGCGCGTGCCGTCCGGAATCGCATCGACGCGGATGCCTTCGGCATCGACCGGCACCGACACCACGCGCGCGCGTTGCGCCTGGAACACCTGGCGCGCGAGCGGATAGCCCGGCTCTTCCATCGCCACGACCGCGCCGGGTTCGATCAGCACGCGTGCGATCAGATCCAGCGCCTGCTGCGCGCCGGCGGTGACCAGCACGTCGTCGGCGCTGCAGTCCACGCCGCGGCTGAATCCGACGTGCCGGGAGATGGCGTCGCGCAACTCCGCAAGTCCCTCGGGCGCGGCGTAGAGCCCGCGCTGGCCGGCCGAGCGGCGCAATGCATGCAGCGCGCACTGGCGCCATTCCGCCTCGGGAAACAGGCGTCGCGACGACGCACCGGCGATGAATTCGTAACGGGCGAGCGCCTCCGGTTGCGGATGCTGCAAGGGTCGCTGCAGGGTCTGCCATCTTTGCGCGACGACACGGCCGGCGAGATCGTCGGAAGCCATCGGTCGCGACGAGCCCGCCGCGCGCGAGGCGACGAACGTGCCGGTGCCCGTGCGCGTGACGATCAACCGGTCGAGCGTGAGCTTCGCGTAGGCCTGCGCGACGGTCTTGCGCGACACGCCCAGTTGTTCGGCCAGCAGGCGCGAGGGCGGAAGCTGCTGGCCGGCGGCAAGGCGGCCGCTTCGTATCGCCTCGCGCAACTGGCGGTGGACCTGGTCCGCCAAGCCGCGCCGGCCTTCGATGACGACGTGCAGTTCCATGGCGACGGATTATCCGGGCCGCGCCGCATCCCCGCACGCTTCGGATCGTGGTTCGGCGGTGTCGCGCGCATGCGTGAGCGGAACAGTGCGTGTCGGCGCGCGTGGCGGCGGGTCAGGTGCCGGCGCACGAATCGGCCGGTGGCGCGCTGATCGCGCCGTGCGGCGTCAGGTCGCCGCATCAGCGCCGCTGATACGCGTCGAGCCTTTCGCCGTCGATGCTGACGATGCGATCCAACCGGATGACGTTGCCGTCGTCCAGGCGCATGTACTCGACGGCGCCGGCCGCGTACAGGTCGGCGATGCGGCCTTCCAGGACGCGGGTGCGGCCGTCGTCGTCCAGATGGTGGATGACGGCGACGCGTCGGCGGACCGCCGTCGCTTCCAGCACGTCGTGGAATTCGCAGTCGATGGGCACGTACGGTCGTGTCATGTCGGGGTCTCCTGAGGCTGGCCGGGTTCATTCCCGGCCAGCGGACGGTCGCGTCAGGCGAGATGCCTCAACGCAGCTTCACGCCAGGGAAATCCACCGGCACGGCGAACGCCACGTTCACGTAGTTGGTGAACAGGTTCAGCGCGACGTGCGCCAGGATCTCGACGATTTCCTCGTCGTTGAAGCCGGCGCTGCGCAGGCTGTCGACGTCGGCATCGGCGATCTGGCCGCGACCTTCGACCACGCGCAGCGCGAAACGCAGTGCGGTGGCGGTCTTCGGGTCCTGCGACTGGCCGTCCTGCGCGGCGGTCATTTCCTCGCTGCTGGCGCCGGCCTTGCGGCCCAGCGCGGTGTGCGCGGCGAGGCAGTACTCGCATGCGTTGCGGTTGGCGATGGCGACGGCGATCTGTTCGCCCAGCCGCGGGGCGATGACGCCGCCGCCGAGCGCGCCGAACGCGCCCCACATGCTCTTCAGGGCCGCGGTCGAGTTGGCGACCGCGCGGAACATGTTGGGCGTGGCGCCGAAGGCCGAGTGGATCTGGCCGAGGATCGCCTGGCGTTCGCCGGTGGTGTCTTTCGGATTGACGAGGGGTACGCGGGACATGGGGTCTGGCTCCTGTTGGACCGTCCGGAATGGCCGGCTGACGGGCATACTAGGAACCCCGCGAGGACGATTGGTGGCGATATGTCGCTGAAAGATGTCATTTCGTCCGACGAGCTGAGCGCGCCGTCGGAGGACGGGCTTGCGCCGATCGACCGGCTCACGCCGGTGCTCGAACGTTTCCGCGTGCAGGCCTCGCTGTTCCATTCCGGTCCGCTGTGCGGTCACCAGGTGTTCGATGCGAAGCCCGGGCGCGGTTTCCTGCACGTGCTGCGGCGCGGGGAGATGGAGATGCTGCACGGCCAGGGGCCGCGCAAGGCGCGCACGCATCTGTCCGAACCGACGCTGCTGCTGTTTCCGCGCGCGGTGCACCACGAGTTCATCAATCCGCCGGTCGACGGTTCGGACTTCACCTGCGCGACGCTGGATTTCGACGGCGGCGCACGCAACCCGATCGTCCAGTCGCTGCCGGACGTGATCGCGCTGCCGCTGGAACGCATCGACGGCCTGTCGGCGACGCTGGACCTGCTGTTCGCCGAGTCCGACCGCGTGCGCTGCGGCTCGCGGCTGCTCGTCAACCGATTGTTCGAAGTGGTGCTGATCCAGGTCCTGCGCTGGATCATCGACCACCCGGACCAGGCGCAGGTATCGCAGGGCATGATGATGGGCCTGTCGGACCCGCGGCTCGCCAAGGCGCTCATCGCGGTGCACCGGGCGCCGGATGCGGACTGGACGCTCGAACGCATGGCGGCGAACGCGGGCATGTCGCGCAGTGCGTTCGCTGCGGCGTTCAAGGCCGCCACGGGCACGACGCCGGCCGCCTATTCGCTGGACTGGAAACTCAACGTGGCCACCTCGCTATTGCGTGCGGGCCGGTCGGTGAAGCAGGTCGCGCTGGACCTGGGATTCGCCGACGCGCCGTCGCTGTCGCGCGCGTTCCGCCGGAGGACGGGCTCCTCGCCGCGGGAATGGCTGACGCTGCGCCACGCGGCAGGCCCGGCCACGCCGCAGACCTGATTCCACCGACGGCCCGGATGGCCCGTTCGCCGTCAGCCGATGAAGCGCAAGCCCACGCCCGGTTCGGTGGCGATCCAGCGTGGCGCGGCGGCGTTGTCGCCGAGCTTCTGCCGCAGCTTGCCGACCAGGATGCGCAGGTAATGCGTGTCGGCCTCGTGCGTGGGGCCCCAGAGTTCGCGCAGGATCTGCGGCTGCGTCACGACGCGGCCGGCGTGCTGGACCAGCAGCGCGAGCAACGCGTATTCCTTGCGCGCGAGCGCGACCGGTTGACCGGCCAGCGTCACTTCGCGCCGCGCCAGATCCACGTGCAGCTGGCCGTCGTCGAACACCGGCGGCGCATCCGCCGCGACCACGCGCGTGCGCAGCAGGGCGCGCACGCGCGCCATCAGCTCCTGCGCACCGAAGGGCTTGGTGACGTAATCGTTGGCGCCGCCGTCCAGGCCGGCCACTTTCTCCGCTTCGTGCGAACGCACCGTCAGCAGGATCACCGGGACCGTCGACCATTGGCGCAACTCGCGCAGCACCTGCTGGCCGTCGCGATCGGGCAGGCCGAGATCGAGGATCACCAGATCCGCGCCGTCGGTCGCCAGCGCCTCCAGTCCACCGCGACCGGTGTCCGCCATCCGCACGGCGTAGCCCTGCGCGCGCAGGCTGATGTCGAGGAACCGCCGGATCTGCGGTTCGTCGTCGATCACCAGGATGCGCGGCGCGTTGGGGGCGGTTGCGGTCATTCGATCGTCGACGTCAGGGCTCCACGCGCGGCAGGGTAATCCGGATCGTGGTGCCGCGACCATCCGGACCGGTCAGCGCTTCGACGCTGCCGCCGTGCGCGCCGATCATCCCCCGCGTGATCGCAAGGCCGAGACCGGTGCCCTGGCGCCCGCGGTCGCCACGCTCCACGCTGTAGAACATGTCGAAGATGCGCCGGCGTTCGTCCTCGGGAATGCCGGGGCCGCGATCGCGCACGTCGATGCGCAGTCCGCCCTCAAGCGCGCGCGCATCGACGATCACCGCCTCGCCCGGCGGCGAGAACTTGGCGGCGTTCTCCAGCACGTTGAAGAGCGCCTGCTCGACCAGCGCCGGATGCACCCAGATGGGCGCCAGATCCGGCGCGACATGCAACTCGAAACGTGCCTGCGGTTCGTAGCGCTGCAGGCGCGTCACGGCCGAGCCGATCAGTTCATCCACGCCGATCCAGTCGCGGTTCAACGCCAGCCCGCCGTGGCCCAGCCGCGTCATGTCCAGCAGGTTCTGGATGTAGCGATCCAGCCGTTCGCCCTCGATGCGGATCGTCTCCAGCAGGCTGCGGCGGTCGGGCTCGTCCATCGACTGGCCGTAATGCTCCAGGCTGCTCGCGGCACCGATGATGGACGCCAGCGGCGAGCGCAGGTCGTGCGACACCGACGACAGCAACGCCGAACGCAGGCGTTCGGTTTCGTTGCCGACGCGCGCGTCCTCGAGCTCGGCGACCAGGCGTGCGCGCACCAGCGCCTGGGCGAGGTCCTCGATCATCGCTTCGGCGAGCCGGCGCTGCTCGGCGCCGATACGCGCCGGGGCGTCGGCGATGCGCAGCCCGACGACGCCGGTGTCGCGTTCGCCGAGCACCAGCGGCAGGAACCACCAGTTCGCGCCGGCGAGCGTGTCGGTGTAGCGACCGGACGGCTGGCGATGGCGCATCGCCCAGTCGGCGGCAGCGCGATCCTTCTCGTCCAGGGCGTCGGCGTGGAGCGAATGCCCGCCGGCCTGCAGCATCACCTCCGCCCCGAGCGCGCGACGCAACGCATCGCGACCGGCCTGCAGCACCTGGCCGACATCGCCGGCGGTCGACAGTTGCCGTCCCAGCGTCTGCAACGCGGTGGCATGCGCGTTCGCGGCGCGCAACGCGAGCACCTGCATCCGCAGCTTCGATGCGAGCCGCCCGGCGACCAGCGCCGCGACGAGGAACAGCACCACCGTGATCGCGCCCTGCCGCGCGCCGATCATCAGCGTGAAGCGCGGCTCGATGAAGAAGTAGTTGTAGGCGAAGAAGCACGAAACGGCGGCGATCACCGCCGCGGTCATGCGCGTGCGCGCGGCGACCAGCACGACGGCGACGATGAAGATCAGCGACAGGTCGTCCAGTCCGATCCAGCGCTCGGCGATCCACGCCAGCGCGGTGGCGCCCGCGGCGGCCGCGAGGGCCAGCGCCGCGTCGCTCCGGCTCAACAAGGTTCCCGTGTCGCGCCACGAGCGCCGTGCGCGCGCCCGCGCGTCCGGGGTGCTGACGATGGTGAGTTCGTAATGCGCGCCGCGCTGGATCAACTGCTGCGTGAGCGTGCGATTGAACATCCGGGCGAGTGGACGCTCGCGCGTGCGTCCGAGCACGATGGCGCTCGCGCCCGAACGCGCCGCGTGGTCGAGCAGCGCATCGACGATGCTGTTCCCGTGCAGCACCAGCGCATCGCCGCCGAGCCGCCGCGCCAGCGCGAAGGCACGGTCGAGTTCGCGCTGGCGCGCCTCGTCCGCGGCGTCGGTCGTCTGCACGGTCACCACCGTCCACGGCGCATCGCGGCGCTCGGCGAGCCGTCGCCCGACGCGCACCAGGTATTCCGACGCGCCGCGCCCGTCGATCGCGACGAGCACGCCGCGCCGGACCGGAACGCCGGCCAGCCCGCGTGCCGCCTGCGCTTCGCGCAGGTCGCTGTCGACGCGGTCCGCCGCCGTCTGCATCGCCAGCTCGCGCAACGCGGTGAGATTGCTTGGCGAGAAGAACGCCTGCAGCGCATGCGCGGCCTGTTCGGGCACGTAGACCTTGCCCTGGTGCAGGCGCTCGATCAGCTCGCGCGGCGGCAGGTCGACCAGCACGATGTCGCGCAGGCGGTCGAAGAGGGCGTCGGGCACGGTTTCGCTCACGCGCACGCCGGTGATGCGGTGCACGACGTCGTTGAGGCTTTCCAGGTGCTGGATGTTGATCGTGGTGTAGACGTCGATGCCGGCGTCCAGCAGCTCGACCACGTCCTGCCATCGTCGCTCGTGCCGGCTGCCGGGCACGTTGCGGTGCGCGAGTTCGTCGATCACCGCCAGCGCGGGCCGGCGCGCGAGCAGGGCGTCGAGGTCGAGTTCCTCCAGCTCGCGTGCGGTGCCGCGAGCGGGCGCATAGTCGACGCGCCGGCGCGGCATCACCTCCAGGCCGTCGAGCAGGGCCGCCGTCTCGCCGCGCCCGTGCGTTTCGACGATGCCGATCGCGACGTCCGTGCCGGCGCGCTGCAATTCGCGCACGCGCGTGAGCATGGCGTAGGTCTTGCCGACGCCGGGCGCGGCGCCGAGGAAGATCGTCAGGCGTCCCGCTCCCTGGCGCTGCAATTCGCCCACCAGCGCGTCGGCCTGACGCTCGCGATTGGAATCGGTCATGTGGCTATTGTGGCGGAAGAGGGTGGGCGGGGTTCCGACGGTGCCATCGCGGCGCTCCGCCATGCGCTCGTCAGTCCCGCGTGGGCGTGGCGGTAGCCGCGTCCAGCGCGAGGTTCAGTTCGAGCACGTTGACGCGGGGCTCGCCGAGCGCTCCGAACGTCGCCGGCTCGGTATGCGCGGCGACGCGCGCGGCGACGTCGGCTTCGCCCAGTCCGCGCGCCTTCGCCACGCGCGCGACCTGCACCTGCGCGCCGAGCGGCGACAGGTGCGGGTCCATGCCGCTGCCGGACGTCGTCAACAGCTCGGGCGGAACCTGCGCGGGCGCGATGCCGTCGCGCTGCGCGACCTGCTGGCGCAGCGTCGCCATCCGCTCGCGCAGCTCGGGATGGCGGCGCGCGAGGTTGCTGCCCGCGGCGGCCATCGGGTCGTAATCGCTGGCCGACGGGCGCGGCTGGAAGTAGCGCGCGTCGACGAACGGCTGCGCGACAAGCGCGGAGCCGCGCGGCTTGCCGTCCACCACGACCAGGCTGCCTGTCGCCTGGTGCGGGAAGAGCACGCGTCCGAGGCCGGTCCCGACGAGCGAATAGACGAAGCCGAAGCCGAGCAGGGCGATGGCGGCGAAGGCGAAGCAGGCGCGCAGGGTGACGCGATCGTCGAGTGCGGCGTCGGCGCGCGTCGAAGCGGCGAGGGGGATGGTGGCCGGAGTGTTCATTTCATGTCCTTCAGGAAGATGGCGGGTGCGCGCGGGAGTGCTTCTCCGACCTCGCCCCATCGATGAGAGGCGGCGTAACAGCAGGTGCTCGCCTCACCGCAGCCCCAACGCGACCAGCCCCATGTCGATCAGCTTGATGCCGGCGAACGGCAGCAGCACGCCGCCGACGCCGTACAGCAGCATGTTCCGGCGCAGCAGCACGACGGCGCTGGCGGGCTTGAAGCGCACGCCCTTGAGCGCGAGCGGAATGAGCGCGGGGATGACGAGCGCATTGAAGACCAGCGCGGCGAGCACGGCGTTGCGCGGGCTCGACAGCGCCATGACGTTGAGCGCGGCCATCTGCGGAATCGCCGCCGCGAACAGCGCCGGCAGGATGGCGAAGTACTTCGACACGTCGTTGGCGAGCGAGAACGTCGTCAGCGCGCCGCGCGTGATCAGCTGCTGCTTGCCCACTTCGACCACCGCGAGCAGCTTGGCCGGATCGCTGTCCAGGTCGACCATGTTGCCGGCTTCCTTCGCCGCCTGCGTGCCGGAATTCATCGCGAGCCCCACGTCGGCCTGCGCGAGCGCGGGCGCATCGTTGGTGCCGTCGCCGACCATCGCGATGAGCCGGCCGCCGGCCTGTTCGGCGCGGATGCGCGCGAGCTTGTCCTCGGGCCGCGCTTGCGCGATGTAATCGTCCACGCCGGCCTCGGCGGCGATGGCGGCGGCGGTAAGCGGATTGTCGCCGGTGATCATCACCGTGCGGATGCCCATCGCGCGCAGCCGGGCGAAGCGCTCCTTCACGCCGTGCTTGACCACGTCGCCGAGCTCGATCACGCCGAGCACGTGGCGGCCTTCGCTCACGACCAGCGGCGTCGCGCCGCCGCGCGCGACCTGTTCGATGCGGCCGCGCAATTCGGCAGGCACGGTGCCGCCCATCGCCAAGACATGACGTTCGATCGCATCGCCGGCGCCCTTGCGGATGACGCGCGTGTCGTTCGGGCCGGGCAGGTCGACGCCCGACATGCGCGTCTGCGCGGTGAACGCGACGAACCGCGCGTTCGGCGGGTCCTGAGGCGCCGTGCCCTGTTCGCGTGCGAGCTTCACGATCGACTTGCCTTCCGGCGTCGGGTCGGCGAGCGAGGACAGCATCGCCGCATCGCGCAGCTGCTCCGCATCCACGCCGGCGAGCGGATGGAAGGCGGTGGCCTGGCGATCGCCGTGCGTGATCGTGCCGGTCTTGTCGAGCAGCAGCACGTCGACGTCGCCGGCCACTTCGACGGCCTTGCCGGATTTCGCGAGCACATTGGCGGCGAGCGCGCGGTTCATGCCGGCGATGCCGATGGCGGGCAACAGGCCGCCGATGGTGGTGGGAATCAGGCAGACCAGCAAGGCGATCAGCAGCAGCGGATCGAGCGTGGCGCCGACGAACGCGGCGAACGCGGGCAATGTCGCGACCACGATGAGGAAGGTGAGCGTCATCGCCGCCAGCAGCATCGTGAGCGCGACCTCGTTCGGCGTCTTCTGCCGGTTGGCGCCTTCCACCAGCGCGATCATGCGATCGAGGAAGCTGTGGCCGGCTTCCGCGCTGACGCGCACGAGGATCTCGTCCGACAGCACCTTGGTGCCGCCGATGACCCCGGAGCGGTCGGTGCCCGCTTCGCGCAGCACCGGTGCGGATTCGCCGGTGACGGCAGCTTCGTTGATGGTCGCCACGCCTTCGACGATCTCGCCGTCGGCGGGCACGAACTCGCCGGCCGAGACGATCACCAGATCGCCGGGCTTCAATGTCGCGGCGGCCACGCGCGTTTCGCCGCTCGCACGGGTTCGCCCATCGAGTCGGCGTGCGACCAGATCGCGCCGCGCCGCGCGCAGCGAGGCCGCCTGGCCGCGCCCGCGCGCTTCGGCGATGGCTTCGGCGAAGTTCGCGAACAGCACCGTGACGAACAGGATCAGCGTGACCGCGATGCCGAACGCGCGGCTTCCGGAATGCGCGTCGCCGGGCGTGGCGATCGTGATCAGCGCCGCGAGCAGCGAGCCGAGCAGGACGACCGCGATGATCGGATTCTTCAGCGCCTGCCGCGGCGCCAGCTTGCGGAAGGCATCGAGCAGCGCGACGCGCAGCGAGGTGGCGTCGAACATCGTCGGCGAGCGGCGCGCGACGGAGGCGGTTGGGGTCATGTCGTTCATCGTCATGTTCCGGGAAAGTCAGCGGGCCAGGGTCAGGTGGTCGGCGATGGGGCCGAGCACGAGCGCCGGCATGAATTGCAGGACGGTGAGGATCGCCACGACGGCCACCAGCGTCAGCGCGAACGTCGGCGTTTCCACGTGCAGCGTGCCGGGACCTTCCGGCGCGGCGCGCTTGCGCGACAGCCGTCCCGCGATGGCGAGCGGCACGATCAGCGCGGGGAACCGGCCGAGCGCGAGCACCGCGACGCAACTCAGGTTCCACCAGGTCGTCGCATCCCCCAGGCCTTCGAAGCCCGAGCCGTTGTTGGCGAACGCCGACGTGTACTCGTAGAAGACCTGGCTGATCCCGTGGAAGGATGGGTTCGAATGGCCGGTGAGCGAAGGCACGGCGAGCGCGATCGCGCTGAAGCCGAGCACCGCCAGCGGTTGCAGCAGGATGAGCAGCGCGAGCAGTCGCACTTCCGGCGCGTCGATCTTGCGGCCGAACAGCTCGGGCGTGCGGCCCGTCATCAATCCAGCCAGGAACACGCCGAGCAACAGGTACACGATGAACTGCTGCAGCCCGCAGCCGACGCCGCCCCAGATGGCGTTCACCAGCATGTTGACCATCGCCATGCCGCCGGTGAGCGGCGCCATGGAGTCGTGCATCGCGTTGACCGAGCCGTTGTTGACCTGCGTGGTCAGCGCGGACCACAGCGCGGAGGACGATGCGCCGATGCGGACTTCCTTGCCTTCCATCAGCGCGGGATCGGCGGCGCTGGCCGAGTGCGCTTCGGACCACATCGACAGGCCGGTGGAGGCGGCCGACATCAACAGCATGGTGCCGAACACCAGCGCGGTGAGGCGCCTTCGCCCGGTGAGCGGACCGATCATGAAGGTGATCGCGACCGGAATCAGCACGATGGCGAGCATCTCGATCAGGTTCGACAGCGGCGTCGGGTTTTCCAGTGCGACCGCGCTGTTCGGGCCGTACCAGCCGCCGCCGTTGGAGCCCAGCTGCTTGGCCGCGACCATCGGCGCGACCGGACCGAGCGGGATCTTCTGCGCCTTCATGTCGGCACGGGCGTCGATCGGCGCGATGGTGGGACCGGCGTCGAGCGTCGCCGGCACGCCCTGCCAGGTCAGCAGCGCCGACCACAGCAGGCACAGCGGCAGCATGAAGCGCAACGTGGCGCGGGTGACATCGGCCCAGTAGTTGCCGAGCGTGGGGCCGGCGACGATGCCGGTTTGCTCGATCGCGTTGCCGGCGCGCGCGGCGGTCAGCCCGCGCAGCGTGGCCACGGCGATCGCCAGGCCCATCATCGGTGTCGCCATCTGCAACCCGACGATGCCGACCATCTGCGACAGGTAACTCAGCTGCGCCTGCCCGGCGTAGTGCTGCTGGTTGGTGTTGGTGAGGAAGGACACCATCGTGTGCAGTGCGGTGTCCCAGCGCAGGTTCGGTATGCCGTCGGGGTTGAGCGGCAACCACGCCTGGGTCATGAACTGCACCCACACCATCACGCCGATAACGAGGTTGCTCAGCGCGAAGGCTTTCGCGTAGCCGCGCCAGCTCATGCCGCGCGACGGATCGGTGTCGAGCAGGCGATAGATCGCGCGCTCGACGGGAAGGAACAGTGCGTCCAGCGGCGCGGGGCCGCCGCGCATCACGCGTGCGAGGTAACGGCCGAGCGGCCAACCCAGGCCGACGGCGAGCAGCAGTACGAGGAGAGGTTCGGTCATGGGCGTTCACGGCGCATCGCACGCCGTGCCTTCAGAAGTCTTCGGGGCGGAGGATCACGTAGAGCAGGTACGCGGCGGCGACGACCACCGCGACGCTGCAGACGAAGGCGAGCCAGGCGGGCATGTCGGTGCTCCTGTCAGAACGCGGCCTGCACGGCCGCTTCGATGCGAGTGCCGGCGAGGTCGTCGCCGAAGATCCGCTTCGCGCCCGAGTCCGTGCCGTGCGCGCTCACGCGCAGTTCGATCGGATGCGAGGCGGCATTGACGGTCCAGATCGCGTTGAGCTGCCCGTGCGCGTAGCGATCCTCATGGACGTCATCGAGCACGTAACAGCCCGCGACCGCTTCGATGCGGAACGCCTCGCCGACGGGAAAACGCGCGCCCAGTTGCGTGTAGGTGCCGGCGTCGTCGCTGCCGAGCGCTTCAGGCGACCAGCCCAGCGAAAGCCAGTAACGCGACGCCCACGTCAGCGTGCCGTTGAGTTCCGTCCAGTCCAGATCGGTGGTCGTCGCGGGATAGCGGTAGTGCAGGGCGTTCACGTCGAGCGCAAGCGCGCCGCCGAGCGTGCCGCTCCAGCCGACGGTGAAATCGAGTTCGCTGCTGGCGTGCAGCTCGGGCGCGAATTCGACGCTGGAGCCCCATGCCGAGGCGTACCAGCCGCGGTCGCCGGCGAGTCGCAAGCCGGCCTGCACGGCCGGATCGCCCTGCGTCTGCGTCGTGCCGCGCCAGACGTAATCGGTGGTGAGCGCGGCATTGCCGCTGAAACTCGCCGCATGCGAGTCGGCGACGACGCCGAATGCCGCGCAGGCGCCGACGACGGCTGCGTGCAGGAGGAGGGTTGGGGAAGTCATGGACCGTCACGTTCGCGAGGCCATCGCGGCCACGGCGAAAGTCTCCGCGCGAGCCGCGTAAAGCCTCCATTCCCGCCCGGCGTCCCGCGCATAAAATCCGCGTAAACCGGCGCGCTGCGCCTGATCGGCGGCTTTCGTTCGTCGCCCGCCGAGGCTGCGTCGGTGACCTGCGCGCGTCGCAGGCGCCGTCAGGTTTCGCGGCTGTCGCGTTCGACCGCCAGCAACGCGAGCGAACGGTCGGTCGCGTCCCACTGCGTGCCACCGGCGACGGTCCGGTGGCTGCGCGCCTGCGCGGTGTCGATGAGCACGCGCCAGTGCTCGTCGGGGATCTCGGGCAAGCGGAAGCTCACCGGACCGGACGAGGCGTTCACCAGCAGCAACAACGTCACCTCGCAGCCTGGCTCGTGGAGGCCGCTCGGCGGCGCCCGGCCGTCCAGCCGCATCATCAACGCGCGGGCCTGCGGATCGTGCCAGTGCTCGTCGGCCATCTCGGTGCCGTCCGGGCGCAGCCAGGTGACGTCCTTCAGGCCGAGCGCTTCGTCGTAACGGCCGCGGAAGAAGCGCCCGTGATGCAGCAGCCGGTAGCGGCCGCGCACTTCGCCCAGGCCGCGAACGAAGCGCGCCAGCGCGGCGGCCTCCTCGCCGGAAGCGGCGTCCCAGTCCAGCCAGGTCAGTTCGTTGTCCTGGCAGTAGGCGTTGTTGTTGCCGCGCTGGCTGCGGCCGAACTCGTCGCCGGCCAGCAGCATCGGCGTGCCCTGCGACAGGAACAGCGTCGCCAGCAGGTTGCGCTGCTGCCGCAGGCGCAATGCGTTGATCGCCGCATCGTCCGTGTCGCCCTCGACGCCGTAGTTGGCCGAGAGATTGTGGTCGGTGCCGTCCGCGTTGTCCTCGCCGTTGGCCTCGTTGTGCTTGTGCTCGTACGAGACGAGATCGCGCAGCGTGAAGCCGTCGTGCGCGGTCACGAAGTTCACCGACGCCGTGGGCCGTCGGCCGCCCTTGTCGAACAGGTCTGCCGAGCCGGTGATGCGCGTGGCGAACTCCGCCAGCTGGCCTTCGTCGCCGCGCCAGAACGCGCGCACGTTGTCGCGGAACCGGTCGTTCCATTCGGCCCAGCCCGGCGGGAAGCTGCCGACCTGGTAGCCGCCCGGGCCGACGTCCCACGGTTCGGCGATGAGCTTCACGCGGCTGAGCACCGGGTCCTGCCGGCACGCATCGAGGAAGCCGCCGCGCGGATCGAAGCCGTGGCGTTCGCGGCCCAGGATCGTCGCCAGGTCGAAGCGGAACCCGTCGACGTGCATCTCCTCGACCCAGTAGCGCAGCGAGTCGTTCACCATGCGCAGCGCGCCCGGATTGGTGAGGTCCAGCGTGTTGCCCGTGCCGGTGTCGTTGATGTAATGGCGGCGGTTCTCGGCCAGGCGGTAATAGCTGCGGTTGTCGATGCCGCGGAAGGAGAGCGTCGGCCCCAGCTCGTTGCCTTCGGCGGTGTGGTTGTAGACCACGTCCAGGATGACTTCGAGCCCCGCGCGATGCAGCCGCGCGACCATCTGCTTGAACTCGCCCACGGTGTCGCTGGCCATGTAGCGCGCCTGCGGGGCGAAGAAGCCGATGGTGTTGTAGCCCCAGTAGTTGCGCAGGCCGCGTTCGAGCAGGTGCGCATCGTCCACGTAGGCGTGCACCGGCATCAGTTCCACCGCGGTGACGCCGAGCGAGCGGATGTGCTCGACGACCTCGTCCACCTGCAATCCCGCGAACGTGCCGCGCCACGCGTCCGGCACCGCGGGATGCCGCATGGTCAACCCGCGCACGTGCGCTTCGTAGACCACCGTGTTCTGCCACGGCGTCTGCGGCGGCCGGTCGGCGCCCCAGGTGAACGCGGGGTCCACCACCGCGCACTTGGGCATCGACGGCGCGCTGTCGCGGCGATCGAAACTCAGGTCCGCGTCGCGATGCCCGAGCACATAGCCGAACAACGCCGGCGACCACTTCACCTGGCCGACAATGCGCTTGGCGTACGGATCCAGCAGCAGTTTGTTCGGGTTGAAGCGATGACCGGCCTCGGGTTCGTACGGGCCGTGCACGCGATACCCGTACAACTGGCCAGGGCGCGCATCGGGCAGGTAGCCGTGCCACACCTCGTCGGTGTACTCCGGCAGCACGATGCGCTCGCGCTCATGCCCGCGCGCATCGAACAGGCACAGCTCGACCTTCGTCGCATTGGCCGAATACAGCGCGAAGTTGACGCCCAGTCCGTCGAAGGTGGCGCCGAGCGGAAAGGGACGCCCTTCGCGGACGCGGGACACGCGGATCAGCCGACGCGGCATGCACGGCCTCGTCGGCGGGCGGGGATGGGATCATTCATGCGGACGGGCGTCGGCTCGTGTGCTCGGTGGAATGCGGTGCGTCGCGCGTGTCGTCGGCGTCGGGCGCTTCGGCCTCGACCAGGCGCTCGGCCATGTTCCAGTGACGCAAGGCCTGGCCCTCCGGTCGTCCTTCGGACTCCCAGATCTCGCGTGCCAGCTGCTCGATGCGGGCGCGGCGCGCGGCATCGTCTTGCGTGGTTCGTGTCGGCGGGCTCATTGGCGGCGGACCAGGACGGCGACGGGGGAGTGGCGGAACAGATCGGCGAGCGCGATGCGTCCGTCGGCGACGTCGAACGTGCGTTCCTCCAGAACATGCCGCCACGGCCCGTTCTGCAGCGTGAAGGCGGCGCTGTCCCAGCGTTCGGGCGACGGGAGCAGCGAGGGCGCACCATCAAGCCAGCGCGACACGCAGCGCGGCACGGCAACGACGAGTTCCCGGCCGTCGTGCCGCCGGCGGAAGGCAACGACGTGCGATGCGTGCGCGCGGTCGACCTGCAGCGGCGTGTAGTCGCCTTCGCCGAACAACGCCGGTTCGCGTGCGCGCAGTTGCAACAGGCGGGCGATCGTGCGTGCCTTGATCCCGCCATCGTGCCAGCGATCGAGCAGCCTCTCCCACGGAACGGTGCTCGTGAGCCAGCGTTCGTTGCGCGCGTAGTCCACCGGACGGCGGTTGTCGGGATCGACCAGCGACAGGTCCCAGCCTTCCGTGCCCTGGTACAGGTCCGGCGTTCCGGGGACCGTCAAGCGCAGCACCACTTGGGCGAGGCCGTTCAAGGCGCCGGCCGGCGCGGTCGCCATGGCGGTGTCGTGCAGCGCCGTCCGCAGTGCGAGACCTTCCCCGGTCGTCAGGATGCGTCGCAGAAGCGCATCCGCGGCGGCCTCGTATGCCTCGTTCGGCTCGGTCCATGCGGTATCGAGTTTCGCCTCGCGCATGGCCTTGCGTTGCCAGTCGGCGATGCGCTGCGCGTAGGCGTCCAGCCCGTCGGCCTCGTCGGGCGACAGCGCCAGCGGCCACGCACCGACCAGCGTCTGCCACAGCATCAGCCGGTGCGCGGGCGAGGGCGCGCGCGCGTCGCCGCATAGCGCGACGGCTTCCGCCTCAAACGCCTCCACGCGCTGCGCCCATTCGTCCGCGCGCTCGCTCAGGACCGCGAGCCTGGCGCGCACGTCCTCGCCGCGTTTGTGGTCGTGGCTGGCGGTGATGAGCAGCGCGTGCGGCCAGCGTCGCGCCCGCGCCTGGCAGGCCGCATGGAATTGGTCGGGAGCCAGCGCGAAATGCGTCGGATGCGAGCCGACTTCGTTGCGCGACAGCAACACACCTTGGCGATAGAAGGCCGTGTCCTCGACCGCCTTCGCGTTTAGCGGCGCGGAGAGGTGTTCGATGCGCCGGCGCAGCGTGCGGCGCGCTTCCGGTGCCGCGCCATCGCGCATCAGGCGGGCGAACGCGTCGATGCCGGCGCGAACCGCCGTGTCGGCGTCCGCTTTCGCCTGGTCGACGGCCGACGCGAAGCGCGCCGCGTCCTCGCCATGGAGCCCGTCCTGATCGGCGTACGTGCGGTACACGGGAAACCGCGCAAGCACGGCCTCGAGCGCGCGCGCAAGCAGCGGCTCGCCCAGTTCCAGTGCGATCGCATCGGTCCGCGCCGCGACCATCAGCGAGCGCAGGGCGCGCAGGAACTCCGAGTGCAGCGGACCGGCAAGCATCTGCCTTCGCGCCAGATGCTCCTCGATCGCGAAATCGCCGCTGCGTCCCGTGCGCCGCGTCCACAGCGCACGCAACGGCGCTTCTCCGTCGGCGTCGTGCAGCACGCCGCTCACCTGGTCCATGAAGTCGTAACCCGTGGTGCCGTCGCACGCCCAGTCGTACGGCAGCGCTTCACCGGGTGCGAGGATCTTCTCGACGAAGATCGCGACTCGGGCACCGTCGTCGCGATCGCGTTCCGCATCGTCCACCGCGGCGCGCAGGCGCTGCAGATAGCCGCGCGGATCGGCGAGGCCGTCCACGTGGTCGATCCGCAGCGCGTCCACGCGAGCTTCGCGGACGAGGCGGAGCGGCAGCGCATGCACTGCGTCGAACACCTCCGCGCGTTCGGTGGACAGCGCCACCAGCGAGGTGATGTCGAAGAAGCGCCGGTAGTTCACGCGGTCGTTTCCCGTGCGCCACCAGGCAAGGCGATAGGGCTGCCGCGCGAGGAGTTCGCGCAGACGATCGCCGCCCGCGCGCGTTTCCGCCGCGAGGACGCGCAGCCATTCCTCGCGCGCCGCCGGCGTGTCGGGCCATTCGTCGACCTGCAGTGGAAAGCGCTGTTCGCCGATCGCCAGTAGCGGTTCGTCCTTCGCGCGGGTGACGTCGATCCTGCGTGATGCGAGCAGCTCGTGCAGGGGCGCTTCCAGCACCGGCATCCACAGGCGCCCGTCGCAGCCCGGCGCGTCCCAGTCGATGTCGAACCACGTCGCGTAACGGCTCTCGCGACCGCGCCGCAGCACGTCCCACCACCACGGGTTGTCGGGATGCGCGGCAACGTGGTTGGGCACGATGTCGAGCACCAGACCCATGGCGTGCGCGCGCAGCTGCGCGGACAGCGCATCGAGCGCCTCGTCGCCGCCGAGCTCGGGATTCACGCGCGTCGGGTCGATCGCGTCGTAGCCGTGCGTCGAACCGGGCACGGCCGCGCCGATCGGCGAAAGGTACAGGTGGCTGATGCCCAGCGCCGCGTAGTAAGGCACGCGCGCGGCCGCCTCGCGCAGCGTGAACTGCGCGTGCAGCTGGAGCCGGGCGGTCGCGCGGATCGGCGTCATGCGCGTTCGAGGTTCGGTGACGACGCGCGAGCCTGCGCGAACGCGTGCAGGCGTTGCGTGAGCGTGTCGTCCGGCAGCGGATCGGGCAGGCGTCGGCGCCAGTTCGGGTGGCCGTCGACGGTGCCGGGCAGGTTCGGTTGTTCGTCGAGCGCGAGCGCGTCCTCGAGCGGCAGCAAGGCGAGCGGCGACGGTCCGCTCGCCACGAACTGCAGCCAGCCCATCGTCTCGTCGTCGTGCGTGGCGATACCGGAGTCGGAGATCGCGTGGCGAAGCCGCCGCACGTCCGATTGCCGCTCGCGCATCGGCTCGCGCATCGCCTCGCGTTCGTCGTTCGTCGCGCCGTCCAGTCGCGCGCGCCACTGGATGTCACGCGCGGCGCGCCAGCCTTGAAGCGTCGGCAGATCGTGCGTGGTCGTGGTGGCGACCGCCTCGGGGCGCCATCGTTCCGGTGCGACGAACGCGCCGTCTTCGTCGCGGGTGAACGCGAGGACGTCGATCCCGAGCACGCCGCGTCTGGCCAGCTCCGCACGGAGCCCGTCGGGCACGACGCCCAGGTCCTCGCCGATGACGATCGCCTCGTGGCGCCACGATTCCAGCGCGAGCAGGCGCAGGAGGTCGTCCAGCGGATAGCGCAGGTACACGCCGTCGCCGGGCGTGGCGCCGTCCGGCATGACCCACAGGCGCATCAGGCCGAGGATGTGGTCGATGCGCACGCCGCCGCGATCGCGGAGCGTGGCGCGCAGCAAGTCGAGGAACGGCGCATAGCCGGAGGCGCGAAGGCCCTCCGGCGAGTAGCCGGTGACGCCCCAGCCCTGTCCGGCGGCATTGAAGGCGTCCGGCGGCGCGCCGAGCACGAGGCCGTCGAGCACGGCGCCGCGCCATGTCGCCGCTTCACTACCGCGCGGGTCGAAGCCCACCGCAAGGTCCGCGATCAGGCCGATGCCCATGCCGCGTTCGCGCGCGCGTTCCTGCAGCGACGACCAGCTGCGCGATGCCAGCCACTGCGCGAACCGCTGCAGGTCGGGACTGCGCTCGGCGTGTTCGCCATCCAGGCGTTCGGCGTCGTCGGCCGCGAAGCGCGCGAACGCGTCGAGGCTTTCTCCGCCCGCGCGC
The DNA here is from genome assembly GCA_031216755.1 of Lysobacter arvi. Classification (GTDB taxonomy): domain Bacteria; phylum Pseudomonadota; class Gammaproteobacteria; order Xanthomonadales; family Xanthomonadaceae; genus Lysobacter_J; species Lysobacter_J arvi. The sequence goes on from JARUHG010000001.1 coordinate 618,969, forward strand.
ACGAACTCGTCGAACGCGCCTCGCAACGGGCTGTCGGTATCGCGAAAGCGCCGATGCAAGGCCTGCAGCCAGCGCCACTTCGCGGCGGAGGCGCGCGGCCAGTCCACGAGCGGTTGCGCCTGCAATGCGAGGAACGTGTCGCGCAATCCTGCGTCGTCGAGCGCGGCCAACGCGAATTCCGTGCCGAGCATGGAGGCGGGCGCCGCATACATCGGATCGAGGAAGCGCCGATCGCCGGGCGAGTACGGGCTGAAACGCGCGCCATGCGCACGCGCCGCATGCAGCGGGCTCAGCGCGATGGCGTCGCCACCCAAGGATGCGATCCGGTCCACCCACCACGCCATGCCCGAAGCATCGCCGATGCCGGCATCCCACTCGCCACGCACGCCGTACGCCTGCGCCGCGATGCCCCATCGGCGCGGCGTCTCGTGCGACCCGATGTCACGGGGGCCGTAGCAACGCGGTGGGCACACCGCCAACGTCGATTGCCGCTCGCGACGGCCGCTTCCGAAGGTGAGCGCGTAATAGCCGGGACGATCGATGGACGGCACGCGACCTTTGGTATCCAGCCGCCCTTGCGTGACCTCGCCGGATTCGGTGCGCAGTTCGAACGCGTCGCCGGGCGTGCCGCCGACATCGGTCGCGGCGAGCACGTCGGCGACCTGCAGCGGCAGGTGTGTGTCGCGCGATTGCAGGCTGCGCAGTGTGTCGCGGCAGGACGCGTCGCTGCGCGCGTCGTGGCCGAGCGCTTCCAGCACGCGTTCGAGGACGGGCGCGTCGACGCGTCGCGCAGCGCCGCCGGCATCCGTCCATTCCACGCACAGGCCGGCGGCGTCGGCCAGTGCATGCAGCGCCGGCCGGCTCATGGATTCGCCGGCGCCACGTGGGCGAGGAAGCCGCACGGCGGCAGCACCCGTTGCGTGTCGCTCAGTTGCACCGCGTCGGTATGCGGAAGCTCGGCGTGCACGATCTCGCCCGCGGGCCATGGTCCGCACGGAACCGGCTCGTCGCCGAAGTTCACCGCGATGCGCAGCGTCTGCTCGCCCAGCGACCACGCGGCCTGCACGGCCTTGGGACCGATCACGCGCGCACCGATCGCCCGCGCCTGGTCGATATGCGGCTGGAGATGGCGCCGCCGGGCCTGCAGCAACGACTTGAACCACGCCGACCAGCGGGCGCCGTCGCCATGGTCGGAGTCGGCGATGTCGACGATGGACGCCTGGAACGTCTCCGGGGCGTTCGGGTCCGGGATCGCGGCGCGGCGCGCCTCGTCGGCGAAGGCGGAGAACTTCGCGAACTCGCGCCGGCGTCCTTCGCGTACCTTCTCGTCCAGCGGCGGCTGGAAGTCGGTGAAGAACAGGAACGGTGTGCGGCTGCCCCACGGCTCGCCCATGAAGAACAGCGGGATCATCGGCGTGAGCGCGGTCAGGGCCAGCGCAGCACGCAACGCAGGCTCGGAGACGAGCGACGCGAGCCGTTCGCCGCAGGCGCGATTGCCGACCTGGTCGTGGTTCTGCGCGAACACGACGAACTTCGACGGCGGCAGGTCGCCGCTGGGCTCGCCGCGCGCTTCGCCCTGCGCATTCGTTTCGCCCTGGTAGTCGAAACCTTCGGCGAGCACGCGCGCGAGCCGGGCGGTCGGGTCGTCCGCATGGTTCGCGTAATAGGCCTCGTCCTCGCCGGTGAGCAGCACATGCAGGGCGTTGTGGAAGTCGTCGTTCCATTGCGCGGTGTACCCGCGCGCGAGCAGCGATGCCTGGTTGCGTTCGTTCTCCAGGACCAGATGGACGTGGCGATCCGGCAATGCGCCGTGGATTTCCTCGCGCAATTCGTCGAGGAACGCGGTGGGCTCGATCGCGTGCACGGCGTCCAGCCGCAGTCCGTCGAAGCGGTACTCGCGCAACCACATGAGCGCGTTGTCGATGAAGTAACGCCGCACCGGCTCGCGATCGAAGTCGATCGATTCGCCCCAGGCGGAGGCGCGATCCTGGCGGAAGAACGCACTCGCGTAGCGGCCCAGGTGGTTTCCCGCCGGGCCGAAGTGGTTGTAGACCACGTCCAGCAGCACCATCAGCCCGAGTCCGTGCGCGTCGTCGATCAGCGCCTTGAGCGTTTCGGGCGTGCCGTAGGCCGAGCAGGGCGCGTACGGCAGCACGCCGTCGTAGCCCCAGTTGCGGGTGCCGGCGAACTCGGCGACGGGCATCAGTTCGATCGCGGTGATGCCCAGCGCCGCCAGGCGCGGCAATTGCGCGCGCACGCCCGCGAAGCCGCCGCAGGTACCCACGTGCAGTTCGTACAGCACCGCGTCGCGCCAGGGGCGGCCGCGCCAGTTCGCGTGCGTCCACGCATACGCATCGCGGTCGTGTACCGCGCTGGGGCCGTCCACGCCGTCGGGCTGCCAGCGCGATGCGGGATCGGGCACCGCGAAGCCGTCGTCGATGCGATAGCGGTAGCGCGTGCCTGGCGTCGCGGGCAACACGGCCTCGAACGCGCCGTCGCGCTCGCGCGACATCGGCTCGCGGCGATCGCCGTCGAGTTCCACGGCCACCGACGACGCACCCGGCGCCCACAGCCGGAAGCGTGTACGGCCATCGCCCAGGGGCGTCGCGCCCCACGATGCGGTGGGCGCACCGAGGTGGTTCATGCGTCCTCCGCGATCAGCCAGATCGTCGCCAGCGGCGGAAGCGTGAGCCGCAGCGACTGCGGATGCCCGTGCAGCGATGCCGGTTCGGCGAACACGGTGCCGGCATTGCCCACGTTGCTGCCGCCGTAGTGCGCGCTGTCGGTGTTGAGGATCTCGCGCCAGCGTCCGCCGCGCGGCACGCCGACGCGATAATCCCGGCGGGGCACCGGGGTGAAGTTGCTCACCGCGAGCAACGGCGCGCCGCCGCCGTCGTAGCGCACGAACGCGAATGCGCTGTTTTCGAAATCGTCGCCCACGCTCCAGTCGAACCCGAGCGGTGAGCGGTCCGCGCGATGCAGCGCAGGCTGCGTGCGCAGTTCGCGGTTGAGGTCGCGCACCAGACGCATGAGGCCGCGATGCAGTCCGTGCTGCAGCAGCGGCCAGTCGAGCTCGGCGTCGTGGTTCCATTCGTGCGGCTGGCCGAACTCGCCGCCCATGAACAGCAGCTTGCGTCCCGGATGCGCCCACATGAAACCGTAGTACGCGCGCAGGTTGGCGAAGCGCTGCCATTCGTCGCCCGGCATTTTCGCCAGCAGCGAGCCTTTCCCGTGCACCACTTCATCGTGCGACAGCGGCAGCACGAAGTGCTCGGAGAACGCGTACACCAGACCGAAGGTCATCTCGCTGTGGTGGTGGCAGCGATGGATCGGATCGCGTCCCAGATAGCTCAGCGTGTCGTGCATCCAGCCCATGTTCCACTTGTGGCTGAAACCCAGGCCGCCGTGTTCCACCGGCGCGGTAACGCCCGGCCACGCGGTGGACTCCTCGGCGATGGTTGCCACGCCGGGGAAGCGCGAAGCGATGGCGGCGTTGAGGCGGCGCAGGAAGCCGATCGCCTCGAGGTTCTCGCGGCCACCGTGCGCGTTGGGAATCCACTCGCCGTCGGGCCGGCTGTAATCGCGGTAGAGCATCGAGGCCACGGCATCCACGCGCAGGCCGTCGATGTGGAAGCGGTCGATCCATTCCAGCGCGCTGCCGATCAGGTACGCCGATACTTCATGGCGTCCGTAGTTGTAGATCAGCGTGTTCCAGTCGCGATGCACGCCCTCGCGCGGGTCCTGGTGCTCGTACAGCGCCGTGCCGTCGAAGCGCTGCAGGCCGTGTTCGTCGTCGGGAAAGTGCGCGCTCACCCAGTCCAGGATCACGCCGATGCCCGCGCCATGGCACGCATCGACGAAACGCGCGAACCCTTCCGGCGTGCCGTGGCGTGCCGTCGGCGCATACATGCTCAACGGCTGGTACCCCCACGAGCCGCCGAACGGATACTCGGTGATCGGCAGCAGTTCCACGTGCGTGAAGCCGAGGTCGCGCACGTACGGGATCAACTGCGCGGCGAGTTCGTCCCAGTCCAGGGGGCGGCCGTCCTCGTAGCGGCGCCACGAGGCGGCGTGTACTTCGTAGATGCTCATCGGCGCGACGTCGAGCGTGTTGCGCGCGCGACGCTGCATCCATGCCGCGTCGCTCCATTCGAAGGTTTCGTGTTCGGGCACGACGGACGCGGTGGCCGGCGGGCATTCGGTCTGGCGCGCCATCGGATCGGCCTTCTGCGGCAGGCGCGTGCCGTCGGCAGCGACGATCTCGTACTTGTAGCGCGCGCCGCCGCTCACGCGCGGAAGGAAGATCTCCCACACGCCCGCTTCATGGCGCAGGCGCATCGGATGACGCCGCGCGTCCCAGCCGTTGAAGTCGCCGACGACCGAGACGCATCGCGCGTTGGGCGCCCACACCGCGAAGCGCACACCGGCGAGGCCGTCCATCTCGGTGCGATGCGCGCCCAGCGCCTGGCGCAGCGACTCGCCATCGCCATCGACGATGCCGCGCAGCCAGTCCATTGGCAGCACGGTGCCGAACCCGTATGCGTCTTCGGCGACCTCGGTCGCATCCGGCCACTGGATCCTCAGCCGGTAGGCCGCGCGCGAGGGCAGGCGGGCTTCGAAACCGCCGTCCTGATGCACGCGCTCGCATTCGGCCAGCAGCGCGCCGTCGCGATCCACCAGCGCAACGGCGCGCGCGCCCGGCAGGAAGGTGCGCAGGGAGATCCCGCCGTCGCCACTTTCATGCGGACCGAGCCACGCGAACGGCGCGGGGCAGCGGGCTTCGGCGACGTCCTGCCAGCGCGCATCGTCGGCGGGCCGGCCGTCGTGCATGGAGTGGGTTTCTTCCGTCGCGGGCATGCGCGTCCATTCCCCGCGTTCGATCATGCGGCCACCGCCGCCCCGATCGACCGCGCGGCCAGCAGGCCGTCGTAATGCGCGACGTAACGGCGCGCGGCCTCGTCCCAGCGCGCCGGTGCACGCATGGCGGCGCGACGCATCGCATCGAGCAGACGCGGCAGGCGATGCACGCGAAACGCGCGATGCACGGCACGGCGCAGGGCGTCGGCGGTGGCTTCGTGGCACTGGAAGCCGGTCACGCCGTCCTCGACGGTATCGATGAGCCCGCCGGTGGCGTGCACGATCGGCAGGCTGCCGAAGCACTGCGCGTACATCTGGCTGAGGCCGCACGGCTCGAAGCGCGACGGCATCAGGAGGAAATCCGAACCGGCGAACATGCGGCGCGCGAGTCCCTCGTCGAAGCCGATGTACGCGCCCACGCGCCCTGGATAGCGGCGGGCGAGGGCGGCCATTTCCTGTTCGAAGCGCGGCTCGCCGTTGCCGATCGACACGAGCTGTCCGCCGGCGGCGACGATCTGCGGCGCCACTTCGCAGATCAGGTCCACGCCTTTCTGGTGCACCAGGCGCGAGACCACCGCGAACAGCGGGCCGGTCGCGTCCGGCAGGCCGAACTCGCGCCGCACCTGGCGCGCGTTGGCGCGCTTGCCCGCCCAGTCGCCGACGCCGAAATTCGCGTGCAAGTGCGCGTCGGTGCGCGGATCCCAGCTCGCGTCGATGCCGTTGAGGATGCCGCTCAGGCGGCCTTCGGCGTCGAGCTGCGCCAGCAGGCGATCGAGCCCGCAGCCGTCGACGGGCCGGGTGATCTGGCGTGCGTAGCTCGCGCTCACGGTGTTGACGTGCGCGGCGTGCACGATGCCGCCACGCAGGAACGAAAGCTGCCCGTGGAATTCCAGGTCGGCGATCGCGTCCTTCGGAATGCCCAGCGCCGGCGCCGTCGCCAACGGGAACACGCCCTGGTAGGCGAGGTTGTGCACGGTGAGCAGGGCCGGCGTGTCGTCGCCGTTCCAACGCGTGTAACTGGCGGCGAGCGCGCTCGGCCAATCGTTCAGATGCAGCAGGTTCGGCTGCCAGTCGAGCGCTGCACGGCCACCGGCGATCTCCGCGGCGGCGTTGGCCAGCGTGGCGAAGCGGATCGCGTTGTCGTCCCAATCATTGCCTTCGGCGGTCACGTACGGCGAGCCGCCGCGCGTGAACAACGCCGGGTTCATCAGCACGTACACGGCCAGACCGTCGTCCAGCGTCGCCAGTCCGAGCGTGCATTCGGGCAGCTGCGCACGAGGTCGAACGGTGCCGACGATCCGCAGATCGCCCACGCGCTGCATCACGGCCGGATAGCCCGGGATCAGCACGCGCACGTCGCAGGTGTCGCGCAGCGCACGCGGTAATGCCGCTGCGACATCGCCCAGGCCGCCGGTCTTGACGAAGTCGGTCATCTCGGAGGTCACGAACAGGATGCGGCGTGCATTGCCCTCGTTCGTTGCGGCCGTGCGCGACAGGAAGCGGCCTCGGGCGTCGCGCCGCGGTGCGGGCGCGCGCGGACGCGCTGCCTCGCTGCGGACAGGGGAGGCGTCTGGATAACGAAGGGCGGTGGCGGCCATGGGGGACCCGGGGTGATGGCGAAGCGCGGACGGAAACGCGAGCGGATTGCGCAACCGCTGGGGCTGCGCGTCCGCTCGGGGTCCCTCGAAGGATTCAGGCGAAGACGTGCATTGCCCGACGTGACTCAAAGCTATAAAGCGCGTGGTCAAGAAGCCGTGAATCAAACGCACGAAATTCGCAACGCGTGCGAAAGTGCTTTCGCGGTTCCACTTGCCTGGCGATTGGAAGCGGACTCGTCAGCACGACTCGCGCGGGATGAGCCCGCTTGTTGCGCCGATGCCGTCGGCTTCCCGATGCGCTTCGCGCGACACGCGCGACACGCGCGTGTCATCGTCGTGACGCAATCACGAGGTAGCGAGCGGCGCGTCCCTCACCGCTTCTGCTCGACACCCGGGACCGGACGCGACTGCGGAAAGTGCGGGCGCAATGCGTCGACGCCTTCCTGCGGACGCGCGAGCGGGAGCAGCGATTGACGTTGGCGACGAACGTCGTCGGTCGACATGCGCAGGGTGCGGTCGCGCGATGCGACCAGCCCCGGCTGGACCTCGCCGTCGCGATTGAACGACCAGGCGAGCATCGCCGGGCCCAGCGGCAACGCCGTTCCGGGTTGCACGCCCGAACGCGTGTGCCACGTGTGCCAGGTCTTGCCGTAGCTGTTCATCTTCGACCGCATCAGCGCCTGTTCGGCCGGCGCCGGAATGCCCGGCGCGACAAGCTGGCCGGTGAGGATTTCCGCATTGTGCGGGTGCCAGTACGTCCGCTCCTCCCGGGGCAAGGTGTCGAACAGACGCTCGGAGACGATGTACTCGATGCCGGTGAGGTTGGCGTCGGGCGCGCTGCCGTCGAAGAGCACGCATTGCGCGAAGTCCTCGTTGATCTGCCGGCAGAAGTGGTGCGCTTCCATCTGGTGGTCGGGCGCCTCCTTCATCGGATGGAAACCGACCAGATGGATGTCGTGTCGCGCGAGCGGGCCGTTGTTCTGCAGCATGGCCGCGCCCGCTTCGAGCACTTCGGTTCGCGCGCGCTTGGGTTCGCCCGGCGGCGGCACGGTGGGCGGCGCGTCGTCGCCGCAGGCGCCGAGCAGCGCGGCCACGAGGCACGCGCCGGCGAGTTTCGATGCATGCGGAACCGGAAACGTGAGACTGCTCATGGGAGGGGTTCCAACGCGGGGGTTCGCCTTTGGCGGAACGAGGCGTCGGCATGTCGCCGGCACGCCGTCGTGAGTCGACACGCACGGTGCCACTGCGCGAGTGCAGGGGAGGTCGAGGCGCAGGCGCGGCGCCGCAGTGCTAATGTCCGCGTCGAGCCCGGTTGAACCCGCCAAGCGCGAAGTTCCGAAGGAACGTCCCATGATCGGAAGGCACATGATCGAACTCCCCGTGAGGGATCCATGCGACCTGTGCGAAGTGGCGGCACGCGAGGAACGCTGGGCGATCATCGAGGAAGGCGAACACACGCTGACGGTGATCAATCCCTGGCAGTTCGAAGTCGGCCAGTGTTGCGTCATCACGCGCAGGCACGTGGCGACGCTCCTGGATCTGACCGGGGAGGAAGGAGCGGCCGTCATGCACTACGCGAAGCGGCTCGCGGAAGCGCTCGTCAGTAGCTTCCGGCCGCTCGGGATCCTCACGTTCCAGAACAACGGCGTGTATAGCGGCCAGGAAACGCCGCACTTCCACTTCCACGTCGTGCCGCGGCAGCCGGGCAGCGATTGGGGCATCGGTCCCCCGCAACTGGCGACATTCGACGGCGCGGGCCGCAAGCGCGGCACCGCACACGATCCGAGCGGGGATGCGCAGCGTCGCGAGCGCGTGCAGGCCCCTGCCAGGCAACTGGCCGAAACGGCGGCGCTGATTCGTTCGAATCTGCCGGGGTAGTGCGGTCGCAGCGGGGCAATCGCATTCGTAACGCGCCGTACAGTAGCGCAGCGAGGGCGCGGAGACGTTCGAGTCGTCTTGCGCTTCCTCGCCGATGCGGCAGCGTTCGATCCCTCCTTGCGATCTGCCGTGCGGTGTTAATGTCCGCTTTCGATTCGAAGCGGGAGCATCGTTAGCGACTTACACCGATATGACTGCACTTCCGCGCTCGACGTGCATCCAGTGCCAACGTTGACGCCGAACGGCGCAGAGTTGACCATCGGCCTTTACGACTCTCGCAAGAACGGTGTTAGGCGGCATGCGATGAACTTCAGCGATCTCGAACAAGCTGCGATTCAGCTCAATGATCTCTACGAAGAGCTTGAGGTCAAACGGTGGGGGCGCGTCTGGACTACACAGGAGGTCGCGCTGGGATTCATGGGGGATGTCGGCGATCTGGCAAAGCTGATCCAAGCGCATGCAGGCGTCCGAACCATCGACGACCATCCGGCTAAGCTGGGGCATGAACTATCGGACTGTCTTTGGTCGATCATGGTGCTTGCCAGAAAATGCGGGGTTGATCTCGAGGCGGAGTTTCTTAGGAACACCCGTGAGATCTCGGAATACGTGAAAGGCGAACTGGCAAGGTAGCGGTGGCCGCCCGATCTGGGGACGGCGCACACGGCGAGACCAACGTCAGGAATCGCGTCCCCCCGTCAGGAGGCGCGTGCCTTACTCCCCACCACCCGCATCCTGCCTCGCCCGAGCCCCGCAACGCGTGGGCCAGTCTTCGTCGGCACGCGGTTCCAGGTTGGTGACGAACCACTCGCCGGAGCGCTCCGCGTCGTGGGCCTGCGAGAAGAGCAGGCGGCGACCGTCGGGCGACAGGAGCGGCCCGACCTGGAACACGTCAGTTCGTGCAGGCACGCGACCGCGCTCGCGCCATGTCGCGCCGTCCCGGTCATACACGTACAGATGGGACGTGGTACCGCGATTGGCGACGGTCACCAGCACGCGTCCATCGCGCGAGAGTTCGGCTTCGTACTCGTTGGCCGCCGTGCTGACCGGTGCGCCGACGTTCTCGACATGCCACTGCCCGTCGCCGCGAGGCGAGGCGATGTAGATGTCGCCTTGCCCCAGGCCGCCCGGGCGACTGGAGCCGAAGAGCAGGCGACCGTCCGGTTGCGGTCGCGGCAGCAGCTGCGAGGATGCCGAGTTCACCGGCTCGGGCAGGCGTTCCGGCGTGCCCCAGTTGCCGCGGTCGTCGCGCTGCACGCGCCAGATGTCCAGCCGTTCGCCCGCCGCATCCGCGCGCGCCGACACGTAATAGAGCCTACGGCCATCGGCGGAGAGCGCGGGATCGGCTTCCGACACGCCCGCCATGGCGAACGACGGCGGCACGGGTTGCGTCCAGCGGCCGTCCACGCAGCGCGACGTGAGCAGGCGGTAGCGTCCGAAACCGCGGTCGGCGCGGAAGAAGTACACCTCGTTGCCGTCGGCCGAGAACGTCGGCGAGGCGTCGTACTCACGGCTCGACAACGCATCGGGCGTCACCCGCACGGCCGAAGTGGCGTCGATCGCTTCGCCGCGACAACCCGAGGCGATCGACGAGAGAAGCAGCACCGGCAGCACCGTGCGCAGCGATGATCGAAAAGCCATCCGCATGTCCTCTCGTCCGTCCGTGTACCGACCTGGCGAGGTCCCTTATATCCGGACCGCGCGAACGCCAGAAGTGCCGCATCGCCCTGCGCGCCCCGCAACGCCTGGCTTCAGTCCGACGAGAGCGGCCGGCGTGCGACCCAACCCCGGAAGGTGAACGCCGCGTAGAACAACTCCGGCTCCGTGAAGCCCGCACGCGTCAGCAGCGACGCGTCCTGTTCCGGCGACAGCAGCGGAAGGCGGCTGCCGATGCCATCGGCGGCGCGGCGCGCGTCCGCCTCGGCGATGCCGGAAGACGCTGCAAACGACGCATACCGACCGAGCCAGCGCGATTTCGCGTCCGGCTCCTGCGGGATGCTGTGGTGCGCGACCACGAGCGGGGCACCGGGCCTGAGTCGTTCGCGCAGTTGCTGCAGTGCATGCAGCCGCTGTCCGGCGTCGAGGAAATGCAGCGTGAGCAGGCACGTGGCGCCATCGAACGGTCCTGCGGGCGCGGCATCGATCTCGCCCTGGATGAGTTCCGCGCGCGAGGCGTGCGGACCGAGCGTACGTTCCGCAAGCGCGAGCATGGGCGCGGACGGATCGACGCCGACGAAACGCCATCGCGGGCGCGCTTCGGCGAAGGCTGCCAGTTCGAGCCCACCGCCGGCGCCGAGCACGAGGATGCGGCCGTCGTCGGGAACGTGTTCGGCCAGCAGCAACTCGGTCATCCGGTGCAGCGCGTGGAAACCGGGAACCTGGCGCACGGGCCCCTGCGCGTAGTGCGCGACCGACGCGGCGTCGTGGAAGGAAGACATTCGCGAGCCTCGAACGTTGACGTTGGCTGTATTATGTAACATCATTTGTTACATGAAACGCGACAGCCGCCTTTCCGCTGTTCTCCACGCGTTGCTGCACATGAACGAGCGCGATGCGCCGATGACATCCGAAGCGCTCGCCGAGTGCCTTGGAACGAATCCCGTCGTGGTCCGGCGCACGATGGGGCTGCTGCGCGAGGCCGGGCTGGTGGCAGCCGATCGCGGGCATTCGGGCGGTTGGCGCATCGTGGCCGATCTGTCCGCCGTGAGCCTGCGCCAATTGCACGAAGCGCTGGGCGAGCCGGCGTTGTTCGCCATCGGCAATCGCAACGAACACCCCGAATGCCTGGTGGAGCAGGCGGTGAACGCGGCGCTCGACGACGCATTCGACCAGGCCGAGGCACTGCTGCTGCAGAAGTTTGAGTCCATCTCGCTGGCCGACCTCGCCGCCGATTTCGCGCGCAGGCGCATTCGCTGATCCCGGGAGCGTTGCATGAAGCACGACGTCATCGTCATCGGTGGAAGCTACGCAGGCATGGCGGCGGCGCTGCAACTGCTGCGCGCGCGGCGAAGCGTGCTGGTGGTCGATGCGGGGCGGCGACGCAATCGCGCGGCCACGCATTCGCACGGTTTCCTCGGGTACGACGGCGCCGATCCGGCGGAGATCGTCCGCACGGCACGAGCGCAACTTGACGCATACGCGACGCTCCGCTGGCACGACGGCGAGGCGGTCGTGGCGTCGGGCGAGAAGGACGCCTTCGCCGTGGCGTTGGCCGATGGCAGCGTGCATCACGCGCGGCGGCTGCTCTTGGCGATGGGCGTGTCCGACACGTTGCCCGACATTCCGGGCCTGCAGGATCGCTGGGGACGCAGCGTGTTCCATTGCCCCTATTGCCACGGATACGAACTGCAGCGCGGCGCGATTGGCGTCATCGCCACGGGCCCGATGTCGATCCATCAGGCGCAGATGCTTCCCGAATGGGGCCGCGTGACGTTCTTCCTCGATGGCCGGCTCGAACTGGATGCGGCCGCCGCGGACGATCTGGCCAATCGCGGCGTGCGCGTCGAATCCGCGACGATCGCGAGCATCGAAGGGCACGCGGACGTCGTGCTGGCCGACGGCCGACGGCTTGCGTTTGCCGGGCTGTTCACCGCGCCGCGAAACGCACCTTCGTCACCGATCGCGGAGCAGCTGGGTTGCGCGCTCGCCGAAACACCGTTCGGAACGCAGGTCGCCACCGGCGATTCCAGGGAAAGCAGCGTGCCTGGCGTGTACGCCTGCGGCGACGTCGCGCGTGCCCCGCATTCGGTGTCGCTCGCGGTCGGCGATGGCGCATGGGCGGGCGCGCAGGTGCATCGGTCGTTGATCCTGCCCGCGATCTGAAACGGTCGGCCGTGCGCGTGATGCGTGATTCCTGATGCCACGCACCGTGCGCGCGCCGCGAAATGCGTCGACCTGCGCCTCGGCCGGGATCGCGCTACTGTCATGCCGGCCGGGTCGCCCTCGCGGCTCGGATCGCCATGCGGCCAACGATCCCGGAGCCTCGCCATGAATCGGATGCGCAATGCCCTGCTGTCCATCGCCATCGTGTGGTTCGCGATGCCCACGTTGGCCGCCGACAATGTCACGACGGTGCCGGTCCGGTTCGACAAGGGTGCGAGCAGCGCGACGCTCAAGGGCAGCTTCCGCGGCTATGACACCGTGCACTACACGCTGGCGGCGCGCGCCGGACAGACGATGACGGTGTCGGTTGCCGGCAGCAGCAACGCCAACTTCAACGTGTACGCACCGGGCGACGCGCCGGGAACCTCCGCGGCGCTGGGCAGCAATGCGGACCGCAAGTGGACCGGCAGGCTGCCGACATCGGGCACCTACACCGTGCAGGTCTACCAGATGCGTGCGTCCGCGCGACGCGGCGAGCAGGTGTCGTACTCGATCACGATCGCCATCCGCTGAATCGGCGCTTGGCGTGGACGCCTCGCGTGCGCCGCGGCCGATCCGCGCGGGCGGTTCAATCCACCGCTGCGGCCGACGCTTCGTGCGCCTCTTCGAGCAGCCACGCGCGAACGGCGGCCACGCCGGGATCGTCATCGCGCGCCTGCGCCCACGCGATGTGGAAGCCGTGTCCGGCGAGCACCGGTCCGAACGGCTGGCAGAGCATGCCCAGGCGGAGTTCCTCGGCCACGAGCGCGAGGTTGACCAGCGCGACGCCCTGGCCGGCCAGCGCCGCCTGGATCGCATGGACTTCGTCGGAGAACCGCAGTTGGCGCGGCAGCGGCGCGAGCCCGGTGCGCTCGAACCACAACGGCCAGTCCGGCGTGTTCGCATCGCGTCGAAACCAGTCGAACCCGATCAGCGGAACCCGATGCAGGTCATCCCGATCGCGCACGCCAAGCACCGGCGCGCAGACCGGCGCGAAGCGCGATGCAAGCAGCGGCACGCAATTCAGGCCGGGGTAGCCGGGCGGCCCGTAGCGGATCGCCAGTTGCGCGGCGCCCGACTGCAGGTCGACGGGTTCGTCGCTCGTGTGCAGGTGGAGGGCGATGTCCGGGTGCGCCTGCGCGAAGCGGGGCAGGCGTTGCAGCAGCCAGCGCGAGGCGAAGGCCATCGTCGTGCTCAGCACGAGCGCGCGCCGTTTCGTGCCCGGCCGCACGGCCTCCACCGCGCGCGCCATCGCATCGAAGCTGTTGCGCAGCGCAGTGGACAACTCCTGGCCGGCCGGCGTGAGGTCCACGCGCCGTGCGCCGCGCGCGAACAGGCGCACGCCGAGATGGTCTTCCAGCTGCCGGACCTGATGGCTGATGGCGGTCGGCGTCAGCGACAGCTCGTTCGCGGCGTGCTTGAAACTCAGGTGCCGGGCGGCGGCTTCAAAGGCCCGAAGGGCGGTCAGCGGCGGCAGCCGGCGTGCGCTCATGGATGAATTCCATGCATCCGATGGATGCAGAATGATCGTTTTACGGACGCCACGTCCGCGTTGAACCTGTGCGCCCCAGTCGGACACAGGTGAATCATGATCAGGTTACTCCATATCGATTCCAGCGCCCGCCCCGGACGTTCCGGCGAGCAGGCACACGGTTCGCATACGCGCCGGCTCACGGCCCGCTTCGTCCGCCAATGGCAGGCGCGGCGTCCACACGACCCCGTCGTCCATCGCGACCTGGCGCTGTCGCCGCCTGCGCCGGTCACCGGCGAATGGGTGCATGCCGCGTTCACCGCACCGGCGCAGCGCGAGCCGTGGATGCGTTCCGCGCTGGCCGAAAGCGACGCGCTCGTCGACGAACTGAGCGCGGCCGACGTCATCGTGATCGGCGTGCCGATGTACAACTTCGGCATGCCCGCCACGCTCAAGGCGTGGATCGACAACGTCGTCCGCGTCGGCCGCACGTTCGGCTTCGACCGCAGCCGGACCGGCGAGCCCTATTGGCCGCTGCTGGCCGGGCAGGGCAAGCGTCTGGTGCTGCTGGGTTCCCGTGGCGATCACGGCTACTCGCCGGGCGGGCGGCTGGCGGAGAGCAATCACGTCGAAGCCGGCGTCCTCACACCGATGCGGTACATCGGCATCGACCTGGCCGATTCGATCGCCATCGAGTACGACGAGTTCGCCGACCAGCGCCTGCACGCCTCCATCGCGGCGGCCGAAGCCGAAGTGGACGCGCTCGTGCAGCGCCTGACGGATCAGGTGAGCGCGCGGCGCGAGCCTGCGTGACGCCAGACGCGTTACGGCCGCGCCGGCCCTGATTTTGTGCGTGGGTCCATGCGACTCGCGGGCTGCGGCGCCGCATCGGCTCCTCAGGCGTGTGTTTGCCTGAAGCGACAACACGCACCGGCGTGACCGGTCGGCCGCACGCCGTTGCGTTGGGCTTGTATGCGTGCGCCCACGCAATCCAACGGGAGAAGGCGATGACGAAGTGGACGACGATGGGATTGGCAGCGTCCCTGGCCTGCGGCCACGGCGCCGCATGCCATGCGCAGGCCGTTGCCGCGACCTCGGCACCGACGCCGGCGGCGGGCGCCACGACCCAGGACAATCGCCTGGTGCTGGCGGAAAACGAGTCGTTCCTGATGCCGCTGGACGACATGAAGAACGCCCATCCGAGCTACCCGGAGCACCTGCTCGCCCGCAACCTGCCGCCGCGCACGGTGTGCCTGCGCGTCGGCATCGACGAGAAGGGCGCCGTGACCGTCGTCGCCAGGGCGCCCGTGTCGGAGATGTGTCCCGCCGGCGCGGAACCGGAGTTCCTCGCGGCATCGGAATCGGTGGCCCGCACCTGGACATTCGATCCCGCGCTGCGCTGCGTGTTCCGCAACGCGAAGGACAAGGAACGCGCCGTCGCCAGCTGCGACGGCGGCAAGGGCATCCCGCAGGCGATCACCCTCGTGTACCGGTTCCGCTTCGAACAGTCGAACGGCACGCCGAAGGTGCACGTGATCGGCGGTTGATCGCGCGCACCGCGAACCTGGCGGCGCAACCGGGCTCGTGTCGAACGGCGTATCGCGGCGCTCGATACGTGCGTCTTGAATGCTGCGTGTTCAATGCGCGCGTGAAAACCGCGTGACGACGCGTGGTCGCTCCGGGCAAATGGCACGACCGGACGCTGTGGTATCGTCCGCGAACTTTTCTCAGGGGCGGGTTTACATGAATTTGCATGAGCTTTTCGTGGCCGACCGGTCCGCGATCCGCGCGGGCTGGGTCCAGGAATTGCATCGTGTTTCGGCCAACCTGGCCGGGCGCGTCACCCAGGGCGAGCTGATGGCACGCGCCGACGAAATGACCGATCTGCTGGTGCAGGCGCTCGCCACCTCGAGCGACCAGACCATGGACACGGTGAACTTCGCCGTGCTCGACCGCTTCTTCGACGAGTTCGCGCGCGATCGCGTGGAGCAGGGTTTCAACTCCGAGGAGACCGCGACGTTCGTCTTCTCCCTCAAGCGCCCGCTGTTCCAGCGCATCCAGGAGCGTTTCGCGAACGACGCGGACCAGCTGGCGCGTCTGTCGTGGCAGGCCACGGAACTGGTGGACCGCCTGGGCCTGCGCGCCGTGGGCGCGTTCCAGCGCATGCGCGAGGCGGTGATCGAGCGCCAGCAGCACGAACTGCTGGAGCTGTCCACGCCGGTGGTGAAGCTGTGGAAGGACGTGCTCGCGCTGCCGATCATCGGGACGCTCGACAGCAACCGCACGCAGATCATGATGGAGACGCTGCTCACGCGCATCGCGGAGACCGAGGCGGCCATCGCGATCATCGACATCACCGGCGTGCCGACCGTGGACACGCTGGTCGCGCAGCACCTGATCAAGACCGTCACCGCGATCCGCCTGATGGGCGCGGACTGCATCATCAGCGGCGTGCGGCCGCAGATCGCGCAGACCATCGTGCACCTGGGCGTGGACCTGGGCGAGGTGACGACCAAGGCGAACCTCGCCGATGCGCTCGCGCTGGCGCTCAAGCGCACGGGCGTGCGCACGACGGACGCTTCGGGGAGCACGAACTGACATGGACAGGATCCCCATCCTCCGCATGGGGGACGTCCTGCTCGTGACCATCCAGGTGGACCTGCACGACCAGGTCGCGATGCAACTGCAGAACGACCTCACCTGCGAGATCCAGCGCCTGGGCGCCAAGGGCGTGCTGATCGACATCTCCGCGCTGGAGATGGTCGATTCCTTCATCGGGCGCCTCATCGCGGACACCTCGTCGATGTCCCGGGTGCTGGACGCGCAGACGGTCGTCGTGGGCATGCGCCCGGCGGTCGCGATCACGCTGGTGGAGCTCGGTGTCGCGATGCCGGGCGTGCGCACGGCGTTGAACGTCGAGAAGGGGATGGCCCTTCTGGCCGCGTCCCGGCTCGAGGACTGAGCGATGGCCAATGACGGCGTCATGCCGCTGCGCAACGAGCAGGACATCGTGTCCGCGCGCCAGTCCGTCCGCAAATGGTGCATCGAGCTGGGCTTTTCCCTCGTCGACCAGACCAAGATGGTGACCGCCGCCAGCGAACTGGCGCGCAATACGCTGATCTACGGCGGCGGTGGCGAGATGCGCTGGACGACCGGACCGCTGGCCGGGCGTCGCGCGCTCACGCTCACCTTCGCCGATGAAGGGCCGGGCATTCCGGACATCGAACTGGCGATGACCGATCGCTGGACCTCGGGCAACGGCCTGGGCCTGGGGTTGTCCGGCGCGCGGCGCCTCGTGCAGGAGTTCGGCATCGACAGTGCCCCCGGCGCGGGAACCCGCGTCACCATCACGCGATGGAAGTGATCCGCGACGGCGGCGGCTGGGGCCACACCGAAGTGGACGATGCGACGCAGGTCGGCGCCGCGCGACGCCAGGTGGCGCTGCTGTGCGAGGAAGCGTCCTTGCCGTCCGAACTCGCGGCGAAAGCCAGCCTGGTGGTCGTCGAACTGGCGACGAACCTGCGCAAGCACGCGCGTCGCGGGCACCTGTTCGTTAAAGCGACGCACGGGCGCGCGCTCGATGTGGTCTCCGTCGACCACGGCCCCGGCATGGACCTGCAACGCTGCTTCGCCGACGGGTTCTCGACCACGCAGACCGCCGGTTCCGGACTCGGCGCGGTGCGGCGCCTGGCTTCGCTGTTCGATGCGTGGTCGGATGCGGCGGGTAGCGTGATCTTCGTGCGTCTCGGGGAGATCGCGGCCTCGCCGGTCGAGTACGGATCGCTCGCCATGCCGATCCGCGGCGAAACGCTCAGCGGCGACCAGTGGTCGCTGCGCATGAGCGGCGCGGCGTGGTCGCTGGTGATGGCCGACGGGCTGGGTCATGGACCGCAGGCGCACGCCGCGTCCGACGCCGTCATGCGCCTGGGCGAGCTCGATATTCCGCCCGCGCAGCTGCTGTCGCGGGCGCACGAGGCCAGCCGCAGTACCCGCGGCAGTGCGGCGGCCGTGCTGCGGCGCAAGGCCGCCGACGCGCCGCTGGAGTTCGCCTCGGTCGGCAATGTGCAGTGCGTGGTCCACGGCCGCGACGATGCGGAAACGCTGCCCAGCCAGAACGGCACCGTGGGCGGCGCGTTTCCCGCCGTGCGCGAGCGGGTCGTGCCCGTGCATGGCCGGAGCCTGGCGATCATGCACACGGACGGGTTTACCTCGCGCTGGTCGCTGGAGCGGTATCCCGGGCTGCGCGCGCGCCATCCGCAGATCGTCTGCGGCGTCCTGTTCCGCGATTGCTATCGTGGTCGCGACGACGCCACCCTCGTCGCCATACGGAGTTGACACGATGACCGGCCCCGAACAGGACCTGGAAGCGGCGCAACGCGAAATCGTGCTGCTGCGCGAGGAACTCGCCGAGACCAACCAGGGCGTGCTGGCGCTGTACGCCGAACTCGACGACAAGGCCGAGGAGCTGCGCCAGGTGTCCGACCTCAAGAGCCGGTTCCTGTCGTACATGAGCCACGAATTCCGCACGCCGCTGGTGTCGATCCAGAGCATGGCGCGCCTGCTGCTGGAGCGTTTCGACGGCCCGCTTTCGGAAGAACAGGAAAGGCAGGTCGCGTTCATCCAGGCCTCCGCCCAGGAAATGAGCGAGATGGTCGACGACCTGCTGGACCTGGCGAAGGTGGAAGCGGGCAAGATCACGATTTCGGCCGACTGGTTCGAGCTGATCGATCTGTTCGCGGCGCTGCGCGGCATGTTCAAGCCGATCATCACCTCCGATGAGGTCGAGGTCGTGTTCGAGGAGCCCGTCGGCGTCCCGGCGTTGTTCTCCGACAACCAGAAGGTCGCGCAGATCCTGCGCAATTTCATTTCCAACGCGCTCAAGTTCACCCAGCGCGGCGCCATCACGATTTCGGCACGGTTCGAACCGGACAATCGCGTGCGCCTGTCGGTGACGGACACCGGCATCGGCATCGCGGAGGACGACCTGCCGTACCTGTTCGACGAGTTCACGCAGGTCCGCTCGCTGCGTACGCCGGCCTGGCGCGGCACGGGGCTGGGATTGTCGGTGTGCCGGCGGTTCGCCGAACTGCTCGGGGGAAGCGTGGAAGTGCGCAGCCGCCTGGGCGAAGGCTCGACGTTCTCGGTGATCCTGCCGATCCAGTCTCCGCATGAGGCGCCAGAGGAGGTCGCCACGTGATGGACATCGCTACGGTCCTCGAGCGCCCCGTGCTGGTGGTCGACGACACCAACGCGACGCGTTACGCCACGCGCCGCATGCTCAGCGCGCACGGGCTGCAGGTGCTGGAAGCGACCACGGGCGAGGACGCGCTGCGCCTGGCCTCGCAGTGCGACGCCGTGGTGCTGGACGTGAACCTGCCCGACATGGACGGGTTCGAAGTCTGCCGCCGACTGCGCGAGGACCCGGCCACGTTGTCGCTGCCGGTGCTGCACCTGAGCGCGCAGCACATGCAGGACGCCGACAAGGTCAGCGGCCTGGATGCCGGCGCCGATGCCTATCTCACGCATCCGATCGGCGCGGACGTGCTGGTCGCGACGCTCAACGCGCTGGTGCGCGCACGCAAGGCCGAACGCGCGCAGCAGGGACTGCGGCTGCAGCTGGAATCGGTCATCGACTGCGCGCCGGTGGCGATCGGCGTGTTCGAACTGAACGGCCGGCCGATGCGGAGCAACGAGGCGTTCCGTGTCCACCTGCCCGCGATCGACGAGGCGCCGCATGCGCTTCCGCCGTTCCTGCAGCAGGCGTTCTCCGCCGTCCGGGAAGGCGCACGCAATCTGTCCGGTTCGGCGAGCCTGGACGATGGAACGCAGTCGCCGCGCTTCATCGAATGGCGCGTCGCGCGCGTGGAAGGCAACGGCATGGTCGTGGTGCTGGCCGACCGCACGCTCGAACACAATTTCGCGAACGAACGCGAGCGACTGCTGGCACGCGAACGCGCCGCGCGCGCCGAAGCCGAATCGGCGTACCAGGCCAAGGATGCGTTCCTCGCGCTGGTCTCGCACGAACTGCGCAATCCGCTGAATACCATTTCGATGTGGTCGTCGATGCTGCGCCGGCCCGACGCGATGCCGCTGCTGGACCAGGGCCTGGCCACCATCGAGCGCAGCGCGCAGCTTCAGGCGCGGCTGCTCGGCGATCTGCTCGATGCCTCGCGCGCGAGTGCGGGCAAGCTGGACATCGTGCGCGCGCCGATGGATTTCGGTGCCGTGGTCAGCGATGCCGTCGCATCGGCGGACGAACTCGCGCGCGCACGCCAGATCGAGTTCGATGTCGCGCTGTCGCCGGTTCCGTCGATCCTGGGCGATTCGGTGCGCCTGCACCAGGTGGTCTGGAACCTGCTGAGCAACGCGATCAAGTTTTCCGAACCCGGCAGCCGCGTCGGCGTGGAACTGCGCGCCGACGAACGCGGGCTGCAGCTCACCGTCGCCGACACCGGCGTGGGATTCGAGCCGGGCGATGCGCCGACGCTGTTCGAGCGCTTCCGGCAGGCGTCCAGTTCGCGCACATCGAAGGCGGGCGGCCTTGGTCTCGGGCTCGCCATCGTGCGCGACATCGTGTCGCTGCACGGCGGCGAGGTGTTCGCGCGGAGTGCGGGCCTGGGCCGTGGCGCCGAATTCGTGGTGAACCTGTCCCACGCCGAGCCGGGCCGCGAGGTCGCCAAGGACCTGCGCGTGCTCGACACCTTGCGCGTGCTGCTGATCGAGGACGATGTCGAGGCACGGCGTCTGATGAAGATCGCGCTGGAGGAACACGGCGCGCGCGTGCGCGAGGCGGGCTCGGCGGAGCTTGCGCAGGTGCTGCTGGCCTCCCACGCGTTCGACGTGATCGTGTCCGATGTCGGCCTGCCGGGCATGGACGGTGTCGAGCTGATGCGCCGCCTCCGCGCCGACGGCGGATCCAACCAGACCACGCCGGCCGTCGCGGTAACCGCGTACGCCCGCGACGTCGATGTCGCCAGCATCCACGCCGCCGGCTTCGACGCGCACGTCGCCAAGCCCGTGCAGATGACCGACCTGCTCGGGCGGATCGCCTCGCTCGTTGGCCGCTGAGTCGCGCCGCAGGGCAGGGCGCTCGCACGGCTGATCGTGCGCGCATCAAGCGACGGCGTGCGCGGTCGAACGAACCGGGAATCAGGCCTCGGTCAGCAACTCGATCATGGCGCGTGCCGCCGCGGATTGCCGTCGATGCGGGGCGTAGACGACCGAAAACGGGCGGGTGCGTCCGCGTAGCAGGGGCAGCAGTTCCACCAGCAGGCCGCGGTCCATGCGGTCGCGCACGATGAACTCGTAGCTCTGGCAGATGCCGACGCCTTGCTCGGCCAGCGATACAACGCCCAGTACGTCGTCGGAGACTTCGATGGACGAGGTCGGCACCCAATCGATGTCGCGCGCGCCGTCGCGAAATACCCACGGCGCGAGGCGACCGGTCCTCGGCATGACGAAGGGCAGGCATACATGCTGCCGCAAGTCCTCCAGCGTCTGCGGCGCGCCCGCACGCCGGAGGTAGTCGGGCGATGCGACCAGCAGCAGCGCTTCGTCCTGCAGCTTGCGTGCGACCAGACCGCTGTCGGGCAGATGGCCGAGGCGGATGGCCAGGTCGAATCCCTCCGCCACCAGGTCGACATTGCGGTTGGTGATGTTCAGTTCCACCTGGACGCCCGGGTATTGCCGGGCGAAGCGCGCCAGCAACGGCGGCAGACGATAGTGCCCGTAGGTCGTCGGCACGCTCAGCCGGATGCGTCCGGTGAGTTCGCCTTCCTGGCCCTGCACCTCGCGTTCGGCCTCGTCGAGCAGGGCGAAGGCCGATCGCGCCTGTTCCAGGTACAGCCGGCCGGCTTCGGTCAGCCCGAGGCGACGCGTCGTTCGCTGCAGCAACTGCCGTCCCAGGCGCGCTTCGAGCCGGGCGATCGCGCGGCTCAAGACGGAAGGCGTGGTCGATAACGCCACCGCGCCCGCGGTGAAGGAGCCGTGCTCGACCACCGCGATGAAGGCCTCGACATCGCCGAGGTAGTCGAATTTCCGGCTCATTTTGTCCTTTGGGGAACAAATGTTTTTCCCGTCGGCCAGTTTATCGCCGCGCATAGCCCCAATACAGTGGCGCCACTTCGACCACAGGGCGACTGCCGTGAACCAGACTTCCTCCATTCCTTCCATGAAACCCGTGCTGTTCGTGCTGACCAGTCACGGCACCAAGGGCAGCACCGGCCAGCCGACCGGCTATTACCTCGGTGAGGTCACCCATCCCTTGGCCGAACTGCAGGCCGGGGGCATCCCGGTGGAATTCGCGTCGATCCAGGGCGGCGAGCCGCCGGTCGACGGCCTGGATCTGGATGACGCCATCAATGCGCGCTACTGGAACGATCCTGCGTTCCGCGAGGCCGTTCGACACACCCGGCCTCTGGGCGAGGTCGATGCCTCGCGCTACGGCGGCATCTTCTTCGCCGGCGGACACGGGGCGATGTGGGACTTCCCCGGCAACGCCGACATCCAGCGGGTCACGCGCGACATCCACGAAGCCGGCGGCGTCGTGGCGGCGGTCTGCCACGGACCGGCTGCGCTGGTGGACGTCACCCTCCGCGACGGCTCGTATCTGGTGAGCGGCAGGAACGTCAGCGCGTTCACCGACAGCGAAGAGCGCGCCGTGCGACTCGACGACGCGGTGCCGTTCCTGCTGGCCTCCCAACTGGAGCAGCGCGGCGCGCATCACCATGCCGCACCCGACTGGACCGCCAAGGTGGTCGTCGACGGTCGGCTGATCACGGGGCAGAACCCGCAATCGGCCAGCGGCGTCGGTGCGGCGATGCGCGACGCACTGCTGGCGCGGTGACCGCAAGCCATCCGACCGAACTCTCCAAGGATCCGCAATGAAGAAGCTGATGCACAAACTCGCGATTTCGCTCGCCCTGACCCTGGCGGCGTCCACGGCCCAGGCAGGCCACGTGCTGGTCGTGTTGTCCGATGCCGATCGTCTCGACCTGAAAGACGGAAAGGTCTTTCCGACCGGTTTCTACCTCAACGAACTGATGCAGCCGGTCAAGCTGCTGCTCGATGCCGGCCATGAGGTCACCTTCGCCACGCCGACCGGAAAGGCGCCGACGGTCGATGCGAACTCCATCGACGCGATGTACTTCGGCAACGACGCCGCCCAGCTGAAAGCGCACCAGGATCTGCTCGATCGCCTGGCGCTGACCTCGAAGGAAACGTCGCCGGTCGTGAGCCTCGCGCGCGTTGAACAGCAGGGGTACGGCCGATTCGATGCGGTGTACGTTCCCGGCGGCCACGCGCCGATGCAGGACCTGCTGAAGAGTCCCGCGCTGGGTCGCCTGCTCGCCAACTTCCATGGCCGCAACAAGCCGACCGCACTGGTGTGCCATGGCCCGATCGCGTTGCTGTCGACGCTGCCGGACGCGACCGGCTTCGTGACCGCGCTGGAGTCCGGCCGGGCGAAGCGCACGCCGCAATGGATCTACACCGGCTACCGCGTCACGGTCATCAGCAACGTCGAAGAGGAGCAAGCCAAAGCGCAGTTGGCCGGCGGCGAAATGAAGTTCTATCCGCAGGACGCGCTGCAGCAGGCGGGCGTGCAGTACCGGAGCAACGTCACGCCGTGGACGCCCAACGTCGTCGTCGACCGTGAATTGATCACCGGCCAGAACCCCGCCTCGGCGCTCGGCGTCGCGCAGGAACTGCTCAAGCGCCTGAAGTAACCCGCCTGCCTGCGCCGCGGTCGGCCGTTCGCAACCGACGGCGCATCCCGACTTCCACATCAACGACGCGCATCCGCGGATGCGTGCACGCCCTCGCTTTACCTAAAGGAAACCACCATGGATCTTCAGCTCACCGGAAAGACCGCGCTCGTCACCGGCGCCACCGCCGGCATCGGCCTGGCCATCGCCCGCACATTGGCCCGCGAAGGCGTGGCCGTGACGCTCACCGGTCGCGATCCGGACAAACTCGATAGCGCCGTCGCGCAGATCGCCAGGGACGTGCCTGACCATCGCATTGCGACGATCGTTGCGGATCTCGGCAGTGCCGAAGGCGCCGCCGCGTTAATCGCCGCGCAGCCGGACACCGACATCCTGGTCAACAACCTGGGCTATTACGAAGCCAAACCCTTCGCCGAGATCGGCGACGACGATTGGCTGCGCATGTTCGAGGTCAACGTGATGTCCGGCGTGCGCCTGTCGCGCCACTACTTTCCGCGCATGCTGCAACGCAACTGGGGCCGCGTGATCTTCGTCTCCAGCGAGGTCGGTGCGTTCACACCGCCGGACATGGTGCATTACGGCGTCAGCAAGTCGGCGCAACTGGCGGTCTCGCGCGGCATGGCCGAGCTGACCCGGGGCACCGGCGTCACCGTCAACAGCGTGCTGCCGTCGGCCACGCGCTCCGACGGCATCGTCGAGTACCTGCGCCAGACCGCGCCGCGCCCCGGCATGACCGACGCCGAAATCGAAGCGCATTTCTTCCAGACCTACCGCCCCAGTTCCCTGATCGCCCGCATGATCGAAGCCGACGAGATCGCGGCGATGGTCGCATTGCTGGCCAGCCCGCTCGGTGCCGCATCCAACGGTGCAGCGGTCAGGGTGGAAGGCGGCACCTACCGTTCGATCCTCTGAGACGAGGTCGACACGCGCCCCCGCGTCCGCTTTTCATCGATAGCGGGCGCGGGGCGCGGGGCGCGGGGCGCGGGGCGCGGGGCGCGGGGCGCGGGGCGCGGGGCGCGGGGCGCGGGGCGCGGGGCGCAGGTGCGGGGCGCGGGGCGCGGGGCGCAGGTGCGGGTGCTGCGGCGATGGTAATGTCCGGTTTCGACCCAAAGCGGACATTACGGGGGGCGCATGTTTGGATGGCGAAGGAAGAAGGCTCAACCACCGAGCGAACCGAGTGCCAAGTTCCCGCCGGTGCCCGACTGGCAGCCTTCGATCGTGCAGCCCCTGGAGTCGATCGAAGACCGTGTCAGGTACTACACAGACGGCAAGCGGGACTTCGCCTTGTTCGCTAATGGAACGTTCGTCCTGCTACCGGTGGGCTTAAGCGAAGCGCAGGCCGAAGCCTTCGCATTGGCCGCGCTCGACGAAGTCTTTCATGCGCACCCCGATATGCGGCCGGTAGCGATGGACGATGGCAACATCCTAATTGGGTACAAGAACGACATCACGGCGAACGTGGTGCTCAGCGACATCGTGGCGGCAAACTGGACTGAGATCGAGGCGCAGCATCAACGTGCCTTGGCCAAGCACGAGGTGCTCATGACTCCCCTCGGGCAGAACAAGTTCGATGCCTTTGGAATCAAGGCGCTTTTCGGGCGCTGTTTTATGTTTATGGATGCCCAGCGGCCGCGTGTACTGAAGGTCGTTCGGCACGCGACCTGACTCAGCGAGTGGTTTCGGCTCACATCCCTTCGATGACCGCTTCTGGCCGATAGCGGACGCTCGGTCGGGACGGCCGGCGGCCGGGCTGCTAATGTCCGCTTTCGACCCAACGCGGACATCTGCATGACGAAGGCGATGCGCGAGCGGAATCCAAATCCCATATTGCGCAGGAACGTGTTCATCGCGTTCGCTGCAGTACTCATTGCGAGATGGCTATCCATGCGAATGGATGAGCCATGGATCCTCTACGTTATCACCGGACTTGCTCTGATCGTCACATGCCGGGAAGTCTTCAAAGGCCTGAGCGAATGGAAATGGTGATGTCGTGCACCAGATTCTTGGCTGACCGATAGCCAAATTGGCCGGAAGGGCTGATGTCCGCTCCTGGCGGATAGCGGAGGTTCGGCCGGGACGACCCCGCAGCCGGACTGCTAATGTCCGCTTTCGACCCGAAGCGGACGCCGCGGATGCCGCCAATGGATACAAGGATGACGGTCGCCCAGAAGTTCAGGAGTGGGTATCTGCCTTACACGGCGACCATGTTGGCGGTACTTGCTGTGCTCGCCATGCTCGCGACGGGGCCAGCAGCCATTGCGGCACTCTTGGCCGTCCTATTGTGGGGCGCTGGATTCTGCCTATGTCAGCTTGTGATATTGGCCTTGCCTGGCCGACAGGACGATCGGGCTCGTTTCCACACGGACTGCATGGTCCTCACGCTCGGCAGCTTTCTCATAGCGCCGCTCTTCATGGAAGGGGTTGCGAAGCTCGTCATGTTGGGCAGGTAGGCGTGATGTCCGCTCCTGGCCGATAGCGGTCGTTCTGCCGGGTGAATCCTCGCAGGCAGTGGTAATGTCCGCTTCCGACCCTAAGCGCGCATAGAGCGCATGCCGATATCCGTATCCGTTGAGCTTCCAGAGTTCGACACTGGTCAATACGAGGACTGCGAGTGGCTCATGTCGCGAGGCAACGCCACCCTGATGCTCCGAGTTACAGAACTTGCTCCATTTTCGATTCACTTCACGCGCGTGAGGTGGCATCAGTTCACCGCATTGCCAAACTGCACCGCGGAACAAGTTCGCGACGCGTACTTCCGTCTGATCGAGGATTCAGCGTTCCCGGCTCTCTTGAAATTCGTTCGCCAGGACCGAACTGGCGCCAAGGCGTACGCAAATCTCAGGTACTTCCGGATCTTCATAGATGAAAGCGGTTGTTATGAGGTTTTTGCGGAATCCGCATTCGCCGAATCACACTCGCCACTGTCCGCCTCTGGCCGATAGCGGAAGCTCGGACGGGGCGGCCGGCGACAGGGCTGCTAACGTCCGCTTCCGACCTATATCGGACACCCGACAAGTAGCCAATGAGAACGCTCGAAGCCTGTGCGCGTGAACTCCTCGAATCCGTGCAGGCCGCATGGGAAGAAGATCTGAGGTGGAGCGCGTGGCTGGCTTCCGAGGGCGAGCGGGTTCGCGATAACGCGCAAGCGTTGGTGGAAGCAGCGCCGACGGCAACTCTGCGGAATCTAGTTGGTGACACGACTGTGCACGAGTACCTGGGCTACTCATGGCTGGAAGTGCATTCGATGTCCAAGGAACGCGCCGACGCGCTACAGGCCGTACTCGACAGCGCCGGGCACTGAGCGACGCTGACCATGCGCGCGCCCGCCGAAAGTCGTTACGGCCACCATCGGTTGCAGCGACCGCATCGGTCGTGCCGGGATGTAGCGTGGCCAGTGCGTTCTTCGGCGCGAGCGTGCCTTATCGCGTAGCGACCGCATCCATCGACCGCTAGCGCGCCGATGTAGACGGCGGCATGGAGAAGAGTGCCTGCGCTGCGCGCGGCCGCGGAACGTCATCGCCGCTCAGGACCATGAGCTTCCAGAGGCCAGCGACTCGGTATCCGAAAACAGGGGCGCATAACCGTTTCCGCGCGCGGGCAAGGCCGCACGCTTTTCGTCTGTCCGCCGGTGGAACTTCGCGCACGCGGACGGTGCTTTGCGTGTGGCGAACTGAACAACATCGGCGGTGAAGCACCAGTGAGTTCATGCGCGTGCTTGCGCGATGCAGTTGCCGTGCCGACGCGATTCACGCATGCGCGCGGCACCGCGCGCAGCCCTGTTTTCACGCCCGTTTCATCGACTGCGGGTTAGTAGGCATCGGTGCTGCCATCCCGCAATGCAGGACGAGCCCCCGACGGGGACGAAAGGACTCGCTATGCGCACGCTTCCGACGGCAACACCATGCCACCGGTCCCAGGCCATCGCTTCGGCCACCACATCCCGGTGCACCCCACGCCGCAACCGGCTCACGGTCTGCATCCTCGCGCTGCTCGCATCGCAGGGGGCCGGCGCACAGACCGTCGCGCTTCCGGTGTTCGATCCGGCCGTGTGCGACGGAACGGCATGCACCATCACGGTCGCGGGCGGCGCGGTCGTCACGCTGACGGGCCCGGCAACGCAGATCCAGCGGGGCCTGGCGGGCGCCGGCGCCACGGTGTCGTTGCCGACCTTGCTCGCGAACGGCCAGATCATCTCGGGTTCGCAGTACGCCGATCCGACGAATCCCGCTTCGCTCGTCGTCAACACGGGAACCAAGACCCAGGTGGTCACCGTGCCCGATCCCATCACCGGTGGCTCGCGGACCGTCGCCGTCTACGCGAACTCGAACATCGCGGACACGCACGCCACCGCCATCGCCAACCCGTACGGCGCCATCACCAACACGGCGGTGAATGGCCGGCAATACATCGGCACGCGGATCGGCACGGTCGCGTCCACGGGCGGCACGCTGAACATCAACATCGGCGACGGCGGCGCCTCCGACGCCGCACCGAACCTGATCGGCATGATCACCAAGAACGCATCGTTGTTCCGAGCCGACGGAACGGGCGGTGCGGCCAGTGCGCTGGTGTGGCAGTCCAGCAACAAGGTCGACCTGGGGGCGACGCCCTCGGCCGTGATCGGCGGCAGCACGACGACGACGCAGTCCTTCCAGTTTTCCGCCTACAACGGCACGTTCACCGCGTTCGACGGATCGACGCGCACCGTGAACAACGCCGCCGACCTGCAGGCCTACAACAGCTTCCTGATCGGCCAGTTGCAGGCGGGCACGCTGTCGCCCACGCGCTACGACGCGGAGTTCGCGCGCGCCTACACCAACACCGCACGTTCACTGACCTGGAGCAACGGCCCTGCCAACGCCGCCGACGAGGTGTACACGCCCATCGGCTCGCGGGCCGTCCTCCACGCGGTAGGCGCGAACGCGAGCGCGACGGTCGCTGCCGGCGCGCGGCTGGAAGGCAATCCGGTGAGCCGCGACGGCCGCACCACCAATACCGACGTCGGCGCGGTGATGTTCGGCGAGCAGAACGCCACGCTGATCAACAACGGCACGCTCTCGTCGCTTCGCACGGGCAGTTCCGACTCGCAGGAAGCAATGCGCGTGATCACCGGCGCGGACGCCATCAACAATGGGGTCATGAATGTCGGGCACCTGTCCGGCACGGCGGCCAATCCTAATCCGCTCGTACCGGTGGTGGCCCTGGGCATGCATTACGGCGTACGCGCACTGGGCCTGGGCTCCACGATCGCGAACAACGGGATCATGAACCTGGATGCCCCCAACTCCACCGGCATCACCTTGACGACGGGTGCGAGCGGCAGCAATGCCGGCACGATCAACATGAACGTCGGCACGGCCGCGATCACCGGCGTCGGCACGCGATCGATCGCCGTCCACGTGGCGAGCGCCAGCAGCTTCACGAACACCGGGGAGATCTACCTCGGGCGCGGATCGCAGTACACCACCGGCGCCGCAACGCCCGACACGGCGAACGGCTCCAGCCCGATGATCGGCCTCTACGCGACCGGCAACGCGATGCCTGCGAACATCGGTTCCGTGGTCAATGCGGGCACGATCACGCTGGGAAGCCTGGCGCAGGGCAGCTTCGGCATCTATGCGGTGTCGACCAACACGCCGGTGACGAACGCCGCCACCGGCACGATCAACATCAACGGCGCGGCGTCGGCGTCTCCCGTGGAGAACGTGGGCATGCTCGCGGCCAACACGGGGGCGGTGACCAACGCCGGCACCATCAACGTCAATGGCAGCAACGGGATCGGCCTGAAGCTGACCGACGCGCTCGTCTCGGACGAGAATCCGCTGGAGCCCGAAGTCGTGCGCGACGAACCGGTGCCCGTGGGCGCGACCGTCACCGCGACGTCCTCGGGCACGATCAACGTCGCCGGCGCGATGAGCGCGAGCGGGCTTCGCAACTACGGAATCTGGGCCCAGGGCGCCGGCAGCGTCGCGACGCTGAGCGGCCTGGTGAACCTCACCGGCGACGGCGGCATCGGCGTGCACGCGCGGGACCTGGGCAAGATCGTGATCACCAGCACGGGGCGCGTGGCCTTCGCCAACGGCCGCGATCAGATCGGCTATTTCATCTACGGCCCCGGCGCGGTGATCACGAACGCCGCAACCGGCGCGCAGGACGTGTCCACCACCGGCTCGACCCTGTTCCGGATCGAAGGCGGCGCGGATTTCCTCGGTGGCACGGGCGGCTCGACCTTCGTGGCGTCCGGCGCGGACACGACGTTGTTCACGGTGACCGGACTGGACGCCGCCACCACGACGCGCAGCCGTTTCGAATCCGGCAACGCCACCTGGAACGTGAGCGGCGACGGCGCGCGTGGCGCCTTCGTCAACGGCGGCGCCAGCGCGCTGTTGACCACGGCGGCGACGGTGAACCTCATCGGCAACGGCAGCATCGGCGGTGTGGTCGATGGCCTCCGCTATGACCTGGGCAACGTCGCGCAGGGCCTTCCCGATGCCGCCACCACGCTGACCAATGCCGGATCGGTCGCCTCCGGTTCGCCGGAGGTGATCGGGTTCATCGCGCAGAACCTGGGGCGATTGGTCAATAGCGGCACGGTCGCGCTTGGCGGCGCGGATTCGGTCGGCGTCATCCTCCGCGAGGATGGCGTCATGCAGAACGCGTCGGGTGGGAGCGTGAGCGCGACCGACGGCACCGGGGTCCGGATCGAGGGCGAAGGCGCCCAGCTCGCCAACGCGGGCGTGATCCGCGCGGACGACGGCGTGGCGGCGCTGCACCTCGCGTCCGGCGCGCGAGCGACCTTGACCGGCGCTGGATCGATCCAGTTCGGCGGCAGCGCGGACGGTGTCCTGGTCGATGTGGGCGCGCTGGGCCTGGCGGTCGACGGCGCCACGATCGATTCGCTCGAAGCCGTGCTCGGCACTGCGGGAAGCGGCGCCGGCATCGACAACGTGGGCGAGATCGCGGGCATCTCGCTGACCGATACCACCATCAACGTCGTTTCGGCGGATGGCATCCGCACCGCCACCAACCTCGATGCGGCCTCCACCGCGCGCGTGAACGTCGCCGGATCCGGCACCGGTTTCGCCTTCGAAACCGCCACGGGCGCAACGACCGCCGGCGACCTCGCACTCGGCACAGGCATCGATATCGCCGTCTCGGGCGCGGGAGGCGTCGGTATCGCGGCCCGCACGACGGGGCAGGTCGATACCTCCGCGTCGGTGGCGGTGACGAATGCATCCGGCGGTGCCGCGCTTCTCGCCGGCACTGCTGCAGCGACGGTGAACCGAGGGACGCTCGCGTCGATCAGCCAGGTCGCGCCGGTCGTCGATCTCGCCAACGGCAGCGGCACGACCTTCACCAACGTCGGATCGATCGCCGCCGCGGGCGTCGGCACCGTCGCGGTGCAGGGCAGTGGCGGCAGCGACATCGTGAACCTCTCGGGCGGCGCACTGACCGGCATCGTGGACACGGGCGCATCGAGCGACGCGATCAACTGGACCGCCGGCACGCTGGCCGGTTCGCTGGAGATGGGCGCTGACGACGACGCGCTGCGCATTGCCGGCGTGAACCTGGCCACCACGTATCACCTCGACGGCGGCACCGGCGAGGATGCGCTCACGTTCTCCGGCGTGACGCATCGCGGCGGCACGTTCGCGACGGACGACCTGTCGAAGGGCGTGAACCTGCGACGCGACTGGGAGACGATCAACCTCGCCGACGGCACGCAGTTCACGCTGACCGATTCGCTGTGGATGGGCGGATCGACGATCAACATCGACGCAAGCAGCACGCTGTTCGCGGGCGGCGGCGTGAATCCCGTCATCGCCGCCGCCGATGGCGTGACAGTGAACAACGCCGGGCTCATCGACCTCACCGATGGTGGTTCGGGGCCGACCGACACGCTCACCATCGAAGGCGCCTACGTGGGGCAGGGCGGCCGTCTGCGCGTGGAGTCGGTGCTCAACGAAGGCGGCGCGAGTTCGACTTCGGACGTGCTGCGCGTGCAGACGAGCACCATCGACGCCGGGCGTACGCTCGTGGACGTCGTGGCCAGTGGCCCGGGCGACGTGCTGACCACCGGCGACGGCATCCTGGTGGTGGACGTCACCGGCTCGCCGTCGCAGGCGGATGCGTTCGCGCTCGGGAGCCGCGTGGTGGGCGGCGTGTTCGAGTACCTGCTGTTCCAGGGCGGCAGCCCGGTGAACGGCGGCAACGCGTACGACGGCAACTGGTACCTGCGCAACTATCTGGAACCGCCGCCGCCTCCGCCGCCTCCGCCTCCGCCGCCGCCGGATCCTCCGTCGCCACCGGACCCGCCGGATCCGCCGCCGCCCGATCCGCCGACGCCGCCGCTCCCGCCGGTGCCGGACGTCGTGCCGCTGTACCGTCCGGAAGTCGGTGCGTACCTGGCGAACCAGTACGCGGCGGCGGGCATGTTCGTGCACACGCTGCACGATCGGCTGGGCGAAGTGGACTTCACCGAACGCCGGCGCCAGGACGGCGACGACCGCCATGGGGCTGCGTGGCTGCGCGTGCAGCGACGCCAGTTCAGTGCGCATGCGGGCACGTTCGATCAGCTCAAGGCCTCGACGGACATCGACAGCTACCACCTGGGCGCCGAATTGGGGCGGTGGGACGACGGCGACCGACGTTGGCATTACGGCGTGATGGGCGGCTATGGCGAAGCCGACACGCACACCGGTTCGAGCCTGACGGGCTTCTCCGCGAAGGGCCGCGTAACGGCATGGAGCGCCGGCCTGTACGCGACGCTCTACCAGAGTGCGTCCGAAGCCACCGGCCTCTATCTCGACAGCTGGCTCCTATACGGACAGCAGAACCAGCAGGTGCGTGGGCTGCTGTTGCCCAACGAGCGGTACGACAGCCGCACCTGGACCGGCTCGCTGGAAGCCGGTTATGCGTGGCAACTGCATGCGGGCGAATCGAAGCGCTGGTACGTCGAGCCGCAGTTGCAGGTCGTCTACACCGACTACCAGGACGGCGATCACGTCGAACGCAACGGCACGCCGATCGAAACCCGCGACGCCGGCGGCCTGACGACCCGCCTGGGGGCACGCGTCTACAGCCGTCCCGACGACTTGGCGTTCAATCGCGTGCAGCCGTTCGTCGAACTGAACTGGTGGCACGCCGCCGACGAAAACACCATCGCGTTCTCGCGCTGGGAAGAAGCCCTCGATGTCCCGCAGGACCGCTACGAACTCAAGCTCGGTGCGGAACTCGAGCTCCCCATGAACTGGACCGCGTGGGGACACATCGCCTTCCTCAACAGCGAAGCGGACAGCTTCACGGTCGATGGCCTGCTCGGTGTGAAGTACGGCTGGTGATCGGCGACCTCCGGCGAACCGCTCATTCGCAGCGGTTCGCCAGAGGCGCCTTCAGCGCCTGCTCGTAGGCGAGCGCGGAGGAGTCGCCGAGCTGCGGGGCCGGCGGGAAGTCGATGCGCACCTTCATCGGCGCGCCGTCGGGCCCGCGTATCGTCCCGAGTCCCTCGAAGGTGCGAAGCCGGCGCGTCGCCGCGTCGTAGGTGATCTGCATGCTGGGGGCGACGAAATCCAGCCAGCTGTCCAGGCTGAGCCGGAATCGCACGAGGTCGGACGACGGCGCATCCACGCGTTGCACGCGGATGGGGACGGGCGAGCCGCGGCTGGGCACGAGGAACTGCGCGCGCGCCGTCGAACCGTTCGCCAGTGCGTTCCAGCGGTCGCGCACCCAGTCGTCGAACCCGGCGTCGATCACCGTGTCCGCGCCCACGACCACCGTGCGCTCGCGCAACGGTGTCGACGCCGACGCGCGCCAGTACGCGCGACGCGTGCCCGATCCCGCGTCCACGCCTTCGCGATATCCGTCGCGGGCATCGTCGAACTGGAACGCGGGTGCGCCGGGAAGCGCCGTGTCGATCACACGCTTGCGCGCGAACGCGCGGCCGTCGGGGCAGCGGTACACGACCAGGCGGCTGCGTTCGTTGCCGTGGGTGCGGATCCAGTGCTGTTCCTCGTACAGCACGCGACCGGTGCGCAGGTCGGTGGCGCGGCCGGTCGTGCGTTCGAGGGTGGACGCATCGGCCGAGCCGCCGACGCACCACCACGCGATCCAGACGCAGACGGCGTGCGCGATCGGTACCGACCGCGCATGCCTGCCGGGAGTCCGGCGCACCGGCTTACCGATCCGGCTCATAGAACCGCGTGGACACGTGCGCCGTGCCGATCGGAATGCCCGCGGTGAAGGCCGTGACGCCGAAGACGCCGTTGAGCGCCGCGGCCGCCTCATCGGTCAGCGTGAGGGCGACATCGTTCACGCGCAGCTGGCCGATGCGCGTCGTGCGCTTCACGACCGGCGCGCTCGACAGCGCGAGATCGAACAGCGGAAGCCGCCCGACCACGCTGTCGTTCACCTTCACCAGCCCGGTGAGGACCGGGGTTTCGCCGGTCGTGTCGATCACGAAGCTGCCCAGGTTCACGCGCAGCGCGCCCGCGCTCAGGTCGAGCCCGCCCGCGTGCGCGATCTCGCCCTTGAGGCTGCCCAGGTCGATCTCGCCGGTGGGAATCGGGAACGACGCGGTCGCGCCACGCAGTCGTGCGGGGTAGCTCGGCGCGGCCGCCACGCCCAGGCTGCCGAGTGCGCCGGTGAACACCGGACTGAGTTCGACGCGCGTGTCGCCGCCGACGGTCGAGACCGTCGGCGCCGCGAACACCGGTGAAGCGATGGCGAGTGACGAGACCAGCAGCAGGCCGCCGATCAAAGCTGGAGTGCGCATGGGAGCTTCCTCATCCGTTTGGGGGAACCGCGCATCGCATCGCGCGGCAACCCGAGCTTGTCGTCGTCGGCGTTCGCGTTCCACCGGACAAGCACGCAATCGGCCTGCGTAGTTGTACGCAGATCAACGTGCGGCGTCGCCAGCGTCGGCGGGTTCCGGCCAGCGTTGCGGCACCTTGCGCAGTGCGTCGAGGCGATACCCCATGTCGCTCAGGCGCTGGACGGCGTCGGCGTATGCCGCTTCGGACACCGTCGGCGTGCGCGCCATGATCCACGCGTAATCGCGCTTGCTGCGGGCGACGATCGTCATCGTGTAATCGGGTGCGAGGTACGAAATCACGTACTCGGCCTGGATCGGCCAGACGAACTGCATGCCCCACACCGCGTTGCCCGTGCCCGCGCGGACGGTGCCCACGGGCTCCATCGTGCGTACCGGCGCCTCGAAGCTGCCGCGGCGGTAGCGGAAATGCGTCTGGATGCGCCCGTCCTCGCGCAACGCGTACGACTCGACGGCGTTGTACGCGTCGCGCTCCGGGAAGGACGGGATGTGCGCGATCACGTACCAGTCGCCCATGAAGCGCGGCAGGTCCACCGTCGCGACCGTGGGCACCGTCGGCGCGGTATGCGCGCAACCGCACAGGGCCATCAGGCCGGCGGTGAGTACGGCCAGTCGTTTCATCTCAGTCCTCCCGCAGGAACCGGTAGTGGGCGACCTGCCATTGCTCGCCGCCGTCGTAGCCGAACAACTCCGCGCAGGCCATCCAGAACATGCGCCAGCGCTGGTTCCACAAACCCGCGGCGTCTCCGTAGGCGTTGCGCAGATGCCCCATGACCGCATCGCGGCGGGCATCGTGGTTGGCGAGCCAGTGGTTGGCCGTGCGCGCATAGTGCTCGCCGCCGAGGATCCAGCGCTCGTCCAGCCGCAGCGCCTGCTGGAAATGCAGGAGCGTGTCGGCCGCCGGCATGAGGCCGCCGGTGAAGAAGTGGCGTCCCATCCAGTCGTCCTTGCCGTCGACCTCGAACGGATAGAGCAGGGTGCGATGGCAGAACACGTGGACGAAAAGGCTACCGCCCGGACGCAGCCATCGCGCGACTCGGCGCATGAGCACGTCGTAGTTGCGCATGTGTTCGAACATCTCCACCGACAGGCAGCGGTCGAACGCGGCGCCGTCGAGCTCGAGCCGGTTCGCGTCGCAGGTGATGACGCGGACGTTGTGCAGGCCCAGTTCGCGGCATCGCGCGAGGATGTGTTCGCGCTGCCCGTGCGAGTTCGACACGGCGGTGATGCGCGAATGGCGGTAGCGCTGTGCCATCCACAGCGTGAGCGAACCCCACCCGCAGCCCAGTTCGAGGATGTCGAGGCCATCGGCCAGGCGCGCGCGCTCGGCGTAGAGCTCGAGCATGGCGTCCTCGGCCTGGTCGAGCGTCTCGTGGCTCGTGGGGTAGTAGCAGCACGAATACTTCAGCCGTGCGCCGAGGCAGTCGCGGAAGAACGCCGCCGGCAGCTCGTAGTGCTGGCGATTGGCGGCGTCGGTATGCACCGCCACCGGGCTGTGCCGCAGCATCGAGAGCCGCTGCGTCATGCGGCGCGACTGGGCCTCGATGCCGCCCGCGCGTTCCTCGCGCAGGCGTTGCGCGCACAGGCGGCGGATGCCGAGGCGGACGACGGCGTCGGGAAGCAGGCCGCGTTCGGCCATGCCCAGCAGGCCGGGAGCGGGCAGGTCGGGTACGGCGTGCATCACGGTGCTCATCGGTCGTCCTTAGGGAACCAGGGAAACAGCATGGGAGTGGAGGCTTGGTAACGCCGGTAATCGTCGCCACGCGTGCGCAGCGCATTGCGTTCGGTGTGCGGGATGCCGCTGAGCCAGCGCAGGAACACGTACATCGTCACCGGTCCGGCCCAGGCCAGCCAGGCGATCGGCGATCCCACGGCGAGCAATACGTAGGCGAACCAGTGCAGCCATTCGAAGAAGTAGTTGGGGTGGCGGCTGTAGCGCCAGAGGCCCGCGCGCATGGTTCGTCCGCGGTTCTCCGGTCGCGAACGGAAGCGCGCCAGTTGCGCGTCGGCCACGGTTTCGCCTGCGACCGACACCAGCCACACCAGCACGGCGGCCCAGTAAAGGCCTGTCGAATCCCCGACCGGGTTGCGTGCGACCGCGGCGAACGGCAGCGCGAACAGCACCACCAGCAGCGCCTGCGCCTGGAACAGCGCGAACCAGCGCAACGGATCGTCGCCCCAACGCTCGCGCAATGCGGCGTAACGGCCGTCCTCGTCTTCGCCGCGCACGCGCCGCCACAGATGCCACGCCAGGCGAAGCCCCCAGAGCCCGCCGAGCAGCGCCAGCAGCAGGCGCGGCATCGCGGCGCCATCGCCCAGCGCCGCGAGCAGCACGGCCGCGCCGGCGACGCCGCTGGCCCATACGACATCGACCAGGCCCGCGTTGCGACGGCGCTGCTGCCATCGCCAGGCGAGCGCCTGCGCCAGCGCGGCCAGCGCCCAGACGAGCAGCAGCGAAGCGCCCGTGCTCATCGCGAACCGCCCGCGACGAGCGGCCGGACCGGCGACGCGCCCCGCGCATGGCGTGCGACGAGCACCAGCGCGCAGGTCGCGAGCGCCCAGCCGATGGCGAGCGCGATCGTGGCCTGCACGCCGGACGTCAGTTCGACCGCGCCCATTCGCTCGGCGCCGAGGTAGGCCAGCGGCCCGCCGATCGCCCCGAGCAGCAACGCCATCCCGGGACGCAGCCAGCCGAGCGAGTGGGTGATCGTCATCGCGAACGCCGCCCAGAGCGCAACGATCCACGCCGGCGCGGGCAGGTGGGCGGTGCCGCCGCGATAGTCGATCCAGCCCAGCTGCGCCAGCGATCCGTCGAGCAGCAGGCCCAGGAGCACCGCGCACGCGACCAGCCGCGCATCCACGCGGCGCTGCGGCGACGCCAGCCACTGCAGCGCGACGAACGCGATGCCGGCGAGGACTCCCAGCCACGCAGCGTCGTGGATCGCGCCGAGCACGCACGCCCACCACGCGAGCTGGAATCCGACGAAGTTCGCCAACGAACGCATCATGCCTCCGGCTGCGCCGCCTCGTGTCCATGCGGGCGATACCCCGGACGGGCGAAAAGCATCTGCGCCACGCCGATCGAACGCTCGCGGAAACCGCCTTCGCAATAGGCCAGGTAGAACTCCCACATGCGGATGAAGCGGTCGTCGAACCCCAGCGCACGCACCTGCGGCAGGCGGTCGAGGAAGCGCTCGCGCCAGGCCTGCAACGTGCGCGCATAGGAAAGCCCCATGTCCTCCAGGTGCAGCAGCGCAAGATCACTCGCCGCCGTCTTCGCTTCCATCATCGCCGCGATGGACGGGATGAACGAGCCGGGGAACACGTGGCGCTTGATGAAGTCGACCGAACGCACGGCCTGTTCGTAGCGGTGGTCCTCGATGGTGATCGCCTGGATCAACGCCAGGCCGTTCGCGCTGAGCCGCTCGCCGATGCATGCGAAGTAGCGGCGCAGGTTCTCCGGCCCGATCGCCTCCACCATTTCGATCGACGCCAGCTTGTCGTAGGTGCCGTCGAGCTCGCGGAAGTCGCGCAGCAGCACGGTCACGCGATCCTGCAGTCCGGCCTCGGCGACACGTTCGCGCGCAAGCTCGAACTGCTCGCGCGACAGCGTGGTCGTCGTGACGTGGCATCCGTACTCGCGCGCCGCGTGCAGTGCGAAACCGCCCCAGCCGGTGCCGATTTCCAGCACGCGTTCGCCTTCGCGCAGCTGCAGCTTGCGGCAGACCGCGTCGAGCTTGCGCGTGGACGCCGTTTCGAGCGTGTCGTCCTCGCATTCGAACAGCGCCGACGAGTACATCAGGTCGTCCGACAGGAACAGCCGGAAGAACGCATTGCCCAGGTCGTAATGCGCGGCGATGTTGCGGCGCGCGCCCGAGGCGGTGTTCCGGCGCAGCGCATGGGCCAGCCGCAGCGCCCAGCCGGCGACCCGCGCGGGGCCGCGTTCCACGTCGTCCAGCAGGTCGCGATTGCGCACGAGCAGGCGCACCAGGCCGACGAGATCGTCGCATCGCCACGCGCCGTCCATGTACGCCTCCGCCGCACCGACGCTGCCGCCCAGCGCGACCGCGCGATAGAAGCGCACGTCGTCGACGCGCAGGGCCGGCGCGGCGGCGCGGCCTGACGTCTCGCCCAGCGTGATCGATTCCCACGGATCGTGCAGCGTCACCGCGCCGTTTCGCAGGGCGCGCAGCTGCGAGACCACGCGATCGCGCAGCCACCGGTCGAAGGCACCCGCTTGGGGCAGGGGAAGCGTCTGTTGCGCGGTGTCGCTCATGTGGCGGAGCCCTTGGCAGGGTGATCGTGGACCGGCGTGCGCTTGAGCCAGAGCTTCAGCGCCTGCCAGTGGATGGCGCCGATGACCTGCAGGGTCATCGCGGGATATCGCCACAGCACGCGCGACAGCGCCGGCGCGTCGAGCGGATGGCGTTGCAATGACAACGTGGCGTCGAACTCGCGTCGCGGCCCGTCGAACACGTTCATGTGCACGTGCAGGGTGTCGTCCGGCGGCGTGAACGCCCATGCGTAGCGGCGCTGCATCGGCATGAAAGGCGAGACGTGGAACGACTTGTCGAACTGCCAGTGGAGCGCGCGTCCACGCGATTGCGCCTGCGCGACCGGCAACACGTAGGCGTGCCGTTCGCCCCACGGCGTGTTGGTGATCTCCGCCACGACGTGCTGTAGCGTGCGGTGATCGGGGCCGTAGCAGTAGTAGAAGCTCACCGGATTGAAGACGTAGCCGAAATAGCGCGCGTGCGTGAGCAGGCGGATCGGTCCGATCGGCGTCGTTCCCGTGGCCGTGGCGACGCGCTGGCGCACGGCCTGTGCGAGCGGCACGTGCTCCGGGCCCAGGTAATCGCTGCGGCGGAACTCGCCGAAATTGCGCCCGCGCGTGGACCAGAGCGGATGCGCGTCCAGCACCTGATCGACTTCGTCCAGATCGAGGAACAGCTGCGCGACGCGGTAGTCGAACGCGTGCCGGCGCGGCGCGAAGCGACGGTGGCGCACCGTGCCTTCGTACAGTGCGCTGCTGCGTGGCCGCATGCGGTCGCCGCCGTCGCTCATGCGCGACCCCACGCAAGCGAGCCCGGCGCCGTGGCGTCGTCGGCGCACGGTTCGGGCGCCGCTTCCGGCCATTCGACGCCGAGCCCACGCGCGACATCGACCGCGCTGCGCAAACCGTCCTCGTGGAAGCCCCAGCCCCAGTACGCGCCCGCGAACCACGTTCCGCGCCGCCCCTGGATTTCGTGCCGACGCGCCTGCGCCGCCACCGCTGCGCTCGTGAAGACCGGATGGTGGTAGCGCACGCGCTTGAGGATGCGGCGCGGATCGACGGCGTCGCCGCGGTTGAGCGTCACGATCACCGGCGTGCGAACGGGCAGTCCCTGCAGCAGGTTCATGCAGTAGCTGACCGTGCACGCGTTGTCCGCATCCGCATCGACATGGGCGTTCCACGCGGCCCACGCCTTGCGATTGCGCGGCAGCAGGCGTGCATCGGTGTGGAGGACGACGTCGTTGGCTTGGTAGGCGATCGCGCCGAGCACCTCGCGCTCGCGCTCGTCCGCATCGGCCAGCAGCGAAAGCGCCTGGTCGCTGTGGCACGCCATCACGACGTGGTCGAAAGGCTCCTCTCCGTGCGCGGTGGCGATCGCGACGCCGTGCTCCAGCCGGCGCACCGCGTGCACTTGCGTGGCCAGGCGCACCGACGCCGACCACCGCTGGCGCAGTGCCTCGACGTAGCGCCACGATCCGCCGCGCACGACCTTCCACTGCGAGCGGCCGGTGAGCTGCAGCATCTGGTGGTTCGCCATGAACTGCACCAGGTGGCGCGCCGGGAACTGCAGGATCTGCCCGGCCGGCGCCGACCACAACGCGGACGCCATGGGAACGAGGTGATCGTCGCGGAACGCATCGCCGAATCCGTTCGCGTGCAGGTAGTCGCCCAGCGTCGGCCCGGGGCCGTTGCCGTCGAGCAGCCGCGGCGCGATGCGGTAGAAGCGCACCAGGTCGGCCAGCATGCGCAGGAAGCGCGGGGACAGCAGGTTGCGTCGCTGGCAGAACAGCGCGTCGAGCGAGGTGGCGTTGTATTCCAGCCCGGTGCGTTCGTTGTGCACCGAGAAGCTCATCGTGGTGTCCTGCGTGGGCACGCCCAGCTCGCGGAACAGCCGCGTGAGCAGCGGGTAATGCACCGGGTTGTGCACGATGAAGCCGGTATCGACCGCGAGTGGGCGGCCGTCGACTTCGACTTCGTGCGTGTGCGTGTGCCCGCCGAGGTAGTCGTTCGCCTCGAACAACACGACCTCGTGCGCGCGCGACAGCAGCCATGCCGCGCCAAGCCCCGAAATGCCCGAACCGATGATGGCGATGCGCATGTCAGCGCCTCGCCCGCGCCCAGACCCACGCCGGCACGGGCTTGAGGTCGCGCACCAGCCCGACGCACGCCATCATCCTGAGTCCGTACCACGTCAGGTCGATCTCCCACCAGCGGAAGCCCTGGCGCACGGTGCCGGGGAAGAAGTGGTGGTTGTTGTGCCAGCCCTCGCCGAAGGTGAGCAGCGCGAGCAGCGCGTTGTTGCGGCTGTCGTCGCGTGTCTCGAAACGTCGGGTGCCGAAGCGGTGCGCCAGCGAGTTGATGGTCACCGTGACGTGGAACAACGCCACGGTCGAGACGAAGAAGCCCCACACCACCAGCTGCATGCCGCTGGTGCCCAGCGAAGGCGCGGCATGCTCCAGCCACGCGCCCAGCCCGTACAGTGCCAGCGCCAGCGCGACGGGAACGGCGACGTCGTAGCGGTCGAGCCAGCGCAGCTCCGGATAACGCGCCAGGTCGGGCACGCGCGCGAGATCCGTCGCGAACGCGCGCCGCGTCAGGAACCAGCCGACGTGGCTGCGCCAGAAGCCGTGGACCGTGGGGGAATGCAGGTCCAGTGGCGAATCGGCGTGTGCGTGGTGATGGCGATGGTGCGCCGCCCACCACAGCGGACCGCGCTGCACGCACGACGCGCCGATGAGCGCGAAGGCGAACTGCACCGGACGCGACGCGCGGAACGTGCGATGCGAGAAATAGCGGTGGTAGAACGCGGTGATCGCGAACATGCGCAGCACGTACAGGGCCACCGCGACGGCGATCGCCGTGGCGGACACGCCGACCCAGAACACGCCCAGGCACGCCAGGTGCATCGCGACGAAGGGCACGACGCGCACGACGTCCAGGCGATCGCCGTCCGCGTCGCCCGGCGTCGCGGGATTCGCGCCGGCGTCGAACCAGCGACGCAGCGAAGTGAGCGTCTGCGGACGCGACCGCAGGGGAGCGGGAGTGGACATCGGGTCGCCACGAAGGAGTCGGGACGCTTTATGGCATGCGGCGCCCGGCGGCCACATCCGTAGATTTGCGTAGGCCCGTCGTTCTTCGGGAATTACCGGTGCGCGCGCCGCGCACTTGCGTAGATGTACCGAAGGCACGCGGCGAAGACGGGGTTAACGTCGTTCCGATGCGGTATCGCGCGAACCGCAGCCGCAATTCCTTCCCACTTCCGGAGGTGCCACATGAAAGCGATGGTCTTCGCTGCGTTCTCGTTCCTGGCCTGCACGTCGGCGCATGCCGCCGGACCCGAGGCCGGGCGCTGGTCGCTGACGCTGCTCGGCGGCGGCGACGTCCCCATCAGCGGCGACGTGCACGACGGCGCCACGGTCGACGTGCCCGATCTGGTGCCGCTGAACCCGGCGCTGTCGGGCGTGGACGCGCAGCTGCGGATCGGCTCGCGCACGCACGAACGCATCTACGACATGGCCACCACGTACGGCCTGCGCATGGCGTGGGGCATGAGCGACCGCATGGAGGTATTCGGCGAACTCCGCGAGACGCACGCCTCGGCGGGCAGCGTGCAGGTGGGCGAGGCCTACGTCCCCGCGCTCGATGTCGCGCTGCCGGTGTATGGACGGTTCTCCAGCTACCAGGCGTGGAGCGCGGAAGTGGGCGTGCGGTGGTTCTTCATGGATCCCGGCTTCGCCCGTCCGTACGTGGCCGCGCGCCTCGGCGGCACGGAGACGGACGACATCGACGCGACCTTCGAGATTCCCGCCGCGAACATCCTCATCCCGGATGCGCCGTTCTACGAAAAGAAGTGGGCGGTCAGCGCCGGCCTGGACGTCGGCTTGAACGTGCCGCTGTCCGAACGCGCGAGTTTCATCGCCGAAACCGGCGTGCGCTACGTCGACGATCTGGAAGGCGACGACAGTGCGATCGGCCCGCTGGGGCTGTCGCGCATCAACGATACGGGGCGCCGGATCTCGGTCCCGGTGACGCTGGCGCTGCGGTGGGATTTCTAGGGAACGGGGCGCGTCGCGCGGAGCCCGGGCGTGAGGCCGTACTCGTCGGCCTTGCGCACCAGCTCCAGCGTGCTGTGCACGTCCAGCGCCTGCATGATCGCGTATTTGTGCGACTCCACGGTGCGCACGGACACGCCGAGCTCGGCCGCGATCTGCTTCGAACGCAGGCCGGCCGAGACCAGCTGGAGCACCTGCATCTGTTTGTCGGTGAGCTCCTGCTTCTGCCCGCGACCGGGCGCCGCGATGACGCGCGCGCCCAGCGTCGGCGTGATGTAGGTGCGACCGCCACGCACCACGTGGATCGCGCGCAGCAGCTCCTCGCCGGCGGAACTCTTCAGCACGTAGGCCGATGCGCCGGCGCGCAGGGCCTGCTCGGCGAGCGTGGGCTCGGCGTGCATGGTCAGGAAGACGAACGGCACCTGCACGCCCGCCGCGCGCAGTTCGCGCATGACGCTCAGGCCGTTCCGGTCGGGCATGCTCAGGTCGGTCACGACCAGGTCCGGCTCGTACTGGCGCACGGCCTCGAGCAGCGCGTTGCCGCTGGCCACGCAGGCGACCAGTTCGCATTCGTCCTCCAGCAGGCGCTGCAGGCCCTCCGCCACGAGGCGGTGGTCGTCGGCGAGGACGACGCGTGGTCGATCGGCGGGCATCTCGGGCATCATCGTCACCGTGGTATCGGGCGGCGGAGGCGGGTGGCTCCGTGTCGAGGGTACTCCACCACCGACGGGCAGGGCAGTTGCAGGAGGTCATCATGAGCACGCGCCGCGCGACCGGCCATCCGCTCGCCGTCGCCGGCATCGTGGCGGCGTCCGTGGCGTGTTCGCAGTGGGCCTCGATGCTGCTGTGGATGCCGAACCCGCGCAGCCACATGGTGTGGTTTCCCGGCGCGGTGCTGCTCGGCGCGCTGTTGTTGCAGCCGCGCCGGCGCTGGTGGGCCTGCCTGCTCGGGACGGCCATCGGCGAGGCCGCGGCGTTCGGCGTCCTCGGCGTTCCGCCGCTCGCCGTCACCGTCGCCATGCTCGGCTCGCTCGTGCTCACGCCGGCGGTCGCGATCGCGCTGGAATCGCTGCGCAGCCGGTTGCAATCGCCGCTGGAGGACTTCCGCCTGCTCACCGCGTTCGTGGTGCTGGGCGGACTGGCGCTGCCGATGCTCAGCGCCGCCTGGATTGCCTTCGCGATCCGCGGCACCGTGCTCGAACCGTATCTGTCCGACTGGCCGAACGTGACGCTGGCGCAGAGCCTGGGCAACCTGATGCTGGTCCCGGCCGTGGTGTGGACGGCGATGCGGCGGCGCAACGCGGTGCCGCTGGACACCGACGGCGCGAGCATCGCCGTCGGCGCGGGCCTGCTGGTGACCTTGTGCCTGCTGTGGACCTGGCAGCTGCCGATGCAGCGCCTTCAGCCCGCGCTCGTGGTCGCGCCGGTGCCGTTCCTGATCTGGGCGATGGTGAGCTTCCGTGCGGTCGGCGCCTCGCTGGCGATGCTCGCGGTAGGCCTGCTGGCGATGCATTTCAGCGTTGCCGGCGTGGGGCCGTTCATTCGCGACGACCTGGCGACGACGACCATCGCCGTGCAGCTGTGGACCGTCTCGCTCACGGTCGCGCTGCTGTACATGACCGTGGTCGTTGAGCAGCGCGCCACGCGCACGCAGGCGTTGCAGCATGCGCACCAGCGGCTGCAGGCGATGACCGTGCAGCTGATGCGGGCGCAGGAGGACGAACGCAGCCGCATC
This sequence comes from Lysobacter arvi, assembly GCA_031216755.1. Lineage (GTDB taxonomy): Bacteria > Pseudomonadota > Gammaproteobacteria > Xanthomonadales > Xanthomonadaceae > Lysobacter_J > Lysobacter_J arvi. Next base: position 663,244 of record JARUHG010000001.1, read on the forward strand.
GCGCGCGACCTGCACGACGGCATCAACCAGTCGATCGCGTCCATCGCGATCCGGCTGAGCATCGCGCGCCAGCACGCGCAGGGCGCCGAGCGGGAACTGCTCGGCGAACTGCAGGCCGCCGTGACCGACGTGTCCGAGGACGTACGCCGGCTCTCGCACGAGCTGCATCCCAGTCTGCTGCGCTACACCGGCCTGACGATGGCGTTGCGTTCGCTCTGCGAGGCGCAGCCGGCCGGCCTGCGCGTGCACGCGGACCTGGACGAATTGCCCGAACTCCCGCTCGACGTGGCCACCGCGCTGTACCGCATCGCGCAGGAATCGCTGCGCAACGTGGAAAAGCACGCCCGCGCCCGCGAGGTCACCGTGCGCCTGGAGCGCCTCGGCGCTGACGTGCAGCTGGAGATCGGCGACGACGGCGTCGGCCTCGACGATCAGGGGCACGACGCACCGCGCGGACTGGGGCTGCTGAGCATGCGCGAACGTGCGCGGGAGATCGGCGGCGAACTCCGGCTGGTGAGCGGCCTGCAGGGCGGAACGCGCGTGATCGCACGCGTGACCGGCGTCGCGTCGCAGGCGAACCGGCGCGACGACGCCTGGGGCTAGCGGAAGGCGAACGCGCCCGCTCACGCCGCCTCGCCGATCCGGGTCGCGTAACGGCTCCGGCGCAGCCACGCGTACTGCGCGACCAGCGCGGCGGCGAGCACCAGCGCCGAGACCGCGGTGACGCTCGCGCCCTCCATCGACGTGCCGGACTGCTTCACGTACATCGCGATCAGGCCCCAGACCGCGGCCGCCACGTAGGCGAGGTTGCCGCGCATCGCCCGGTTCGACAGCATCAGCAACGCGGCCGCGCCGGCCAGGAGCACGATGCTCCACGGCAGTTGCACGACGATGGACAGCCAGCCGTGCGCGACGATCAGCTGCGCCGTATTGAGGAACGCCGCCAGCGACAGCCAGCCCGCATGCAGCGAGAGCGGCAGCCACGCGAATGCCATCTGGCCCGGCCACGCGCGGCGCGACTGCGAGAGCGAGATCGCGCCGTACAGCACGCACGCCAGCGCCGCGACGATGATGACCCACGCGGCGACGAACCAGCCCAGCGAGAACACCGGCATCCACGCCGCCGTAAGCACGAAGCCGGCCGTCGCCGCGGGCAAAGCCGGATCGCGCCGCGGCCGCGACTGCCGGAACACCTGCCAGAGGCCATAGGCGACGTCGAGCAGGAAGATCAGGCCCCAGATCGCAAACGCGTAGCCGGCCGCGGCGAGCAGGGTGGGATAGCGGTCCGACATGTCCCCGGTGTCGGGCCCGAACGCACCGCGCGTCGTCAGCCATGCCACCAGCGGCATCGACAACGCGGCCAGGAGGGCGAGGTATCGCATGTTCGTGCTCCGGTCGGGATCGCGGGGATGGAACCGCATCGGCGGCATCGCGCGCCTGCGTCGCAGCACTGAAAGGGGGCTCAGTAGAACTACGCAGGCCCGCATGCCATAACTTCGCTGGACCGCGGCGGCGCGCGGATGGATCGTGTGCTCGACACCCCTGGCGGTGTCCGGCCCAAACCTGCTGGGGCCGGCCGTCGCGCCGGGAGACTCCCTCGACCGGCGCGGCGGCATCGCTGTCATCGCTCCATCGCATGGACTTCACCCCACGTCCTGCGGAATCCCACCAGCGGGGAACAAAGCAGGACGCGCGCAAGCATCACATGGTCACACCGGTCACCTCGGATCGAGGGCTGCTCACCCAGATCGTCGAGCAAAGCCGCATCGGCATCATCGTCACGTCCGTCGGGGACGATCAGCGGATCCTTTACGCGAACCAGGCCTTCCTGGAGCTCACCGGCTACGCGATGGACGAGGTCATCGGCCGGAACTGCCGTTTCCTGCAAGGCGCGAACACGGCGCCGGATGCGATCGCCGAATTGCGCGACGCGATGGACAACGGCAGGACGGTCGTCGTCGAACTGCTCAATTACCGCAAGGACGGCACCGAGTTCTGGAACCAGCTGCACGTCCACCCGATCCTCGGCGCGGACGGCCAGCCGCAATACATGCTGGGCTACCAGCGCGACGTGACGCAGCGCCGCAACCTGGAACAGGGCCTGCAGCAGGTGCGCCGTCTGGAAGCGCTCGGCGTGCTCACCGGCGGCATCGCGCACGAGTTCAACAACCTGCTCCAGGTCATGACCTCCACGCTCGACATGATCGAGTACCAGGTCGGCCCGGGCGAGGGACGTGCCGAACGGATCGCGGCGCCGATCGACAGCGGTCGTGCGGCGATCGCCCGCGTCGAAGCGTTGACCCGCCAGCTGCAGACCTTCGCACGGGGCAGGCCGGGCGCCACCGCCACGGCGCAGGTGAACGAGGTGATCGAGTCGCTGCGCGAGATCCTGACCAAGGCGCTGGGCGAAGCGGTGCAGGTGGAGTTCGACCTGGAGGCGACCGTCGGCAGTTGCTGCATCGACCGCGTCCTTGCCGAAACCTGCCTGGTCAACATCGCGATCAATGCGAAGGAAGCGATGGAGGGCTGCGCCGACCGCCGGCTGCTCATCCGCACCGGTCGGCGCGACATGGAAACCGATCAGGCGCAGGCGTACCGGATCGAGCCGGGCGTGTACTTCGCCATCGAGCTGATCGACTCCGGACGCGGCATGGACGCCGCCACGCTGGAACGCGCGTGCGACCCGTTCTTCAGCACGAAGGGATCGCTCGGAGTGGGCCTGGGCCTTTCGACCGCCTACGGCTTCGCGCGGCAGTCCGGCGGAACGCTGACGCTCCACAGCGAGGTGGGGAAGGGGACGCGGGTGACGCTCCTGCTTCCCGCGGTGAATCCCGAGGTGACCGCCGGCGCCGATGCCGGCACGGCACAAGCGTCGCCGCGCGCCACCAAACTGTTGCTGGTGGACGACCGGGACGATCTGGTCTTCGTCGTGCGCGACATGCTGCGGGTCGAAGGCTTCGAGGTCACCACCGCGAACGATGCCAGCCAGGCGCTGGCCCGATTCGAGAACGAAGGTACCTTCGACCTGATGTTGAGCGACGTGGTGATGCCCGGCGAAATGGACGGTTTCGCCCTGGCCCGGATGGTGCGCGAGCGCTACCCGACCACGCGCATCCTGTTGATGAGCGGCTTCACCGGCCGCGAGCTCGGACCGGAAGCCGCCGAATTCGACCTGATCGCCAAACCGTTCCGGTTCCCGGAACTGCTTTCCCGCATACGTACGACGCTGGCCGCGCGACATGCGGACGTCGATCGTGCGACGGTGGCGGATGCTTCGTAAGGGCGGACCGTAACACGCCGCGCGCGATCGACACTCCTTCAACCGTCGCCCGTGCGATCCAGGAAATCCTGCACGACGCCGGCCACTTCGTCGGGATACTGATGATGCGGCGCATGCCCCGTCTGCGAGTAGAAGACGAACCTGGCGTTGCGCATTTGGCCGATCAGCGGAAACCAGTTCTGGCCGGCGGTGCTGGTGTCGTGGTCGCCGGCGATGACGAGGATCGGCGTCCCGATGCGCGCGAGCTTCTCCCGGCGTCCGGCGGCGTCCTCGTGGAATGCGCCGGCGGCCGCGAAGTAGCGTTCGAACTGCGCCGGTTTCGATGGGATGCGGGCGTCCACGTCGGGCCGCACGCGGATGCGTTCGCGCGACTGACGGGCACGCTCGCGGCTCAGGGCGGAGGCGGGCTCGAAGAACAGGACCTCCTCGTCGGCCAGGTCGTTGACGGGCTTGAGCGCGCGCTCCAGGAACGCCGGCTGCAGGGGGATCTCGTTCTTTCCCGCCGGGTTCGTCGCGAGAAGCACCAGGCGGTCCACGCGTGCGGGACGGTCCACGACGTAGGCCTGCGCGAGCAGTCCGCCCCACGACCAACCGAGCAGGTCGAACTTCTGCAATCCCAGTGCGTCGGCGAAGCCGTCGAGCGAAGCGATTCCCTGCTCCATGGTCGCCGGCTGCGCTCCTTGCGAATAGCCGACGCCGGGCAGTTCGAACAGGATCACCGTGCGGTGCCGCGCCAGCGCATCCAGGAAGGCGGGGTCCCACGTGTCCAGCGTGCCGCGGAAGCGGTTCACCAGGACGATCGGTGCGCCGCTTCCCATCTTGCGGTACGCGATGCGGTCGGCGCCGACCTGCACAGTGCGTGTTTCCGCGGTCGCGGCGCCTTCCGCGGCGACGGCATGCGGAACGGACAGCGTGGCGACGACGATCGACGCCAACAGCGAAAGCGTGCGCATGGGAGGCCTCGGCTGGATGGGCTCGCGCGTGGGGGAATCAACGGGGATCGATCTGCGGGATGTCGAACTGGACCAGGTTCCACCGCGTCACCTTCTCTTCCCATTCGTCGCCTTCGCGCGGGGTGAGCGGAAGCGCGAGGTTCGCCACGAGCATCCGCCGTCCCTGCACGGCGGTGGCGGCAGGGAAGAGCAGGCCGCGCGGCGCGCCGTCCGGCCCGATGCCGTCGAAGTGACCCGCACGGGCGCGCACGAGGCCGCGCGAATCCAGCGCGACGACCGCGTCGACCTGGTTGGATGCGACCCAGAGCAGTCCGTCGTGCAGCAGCAGTCCGTCGGCGCCGTACACGCTTTCGGCGAGCACGTCGGGTTTTCCGCCGGCCAGCGGCAGGCGCAGCACGCGACCGTCGCCGGCGTTGTTGACGTACAGCAGCCCGGCGGTCGCGTCGATCGCGATGCCGTTCGCGCCGAACGGCAATGCGCCGGTCGTCACCAGCAGCGGATCGCGCACCAGCACATCGACCTTGCACGGCCGGCACGTGGTCGCGCGGGGAATGCGGTAGATCGCGCCCTGGAACGAATCGGACACGTAGGCGTTGCCTGCCTCGTCGAAGGCCAGTCCATTGATCGCGGGGAAACCCGCCGAACCGTAGACGATCCGATCCTGGCTGCCGTCCGGATTGGCGATGAGCCGATCGCCTGGCGCAGGCGGCGTCAGCGCGGCGAAGCTCGCGATGTCCTCGGGCGATTGGCCGGTCGCGAATTTCGCGGGCAGGCGCTGCAGTTTCGAGGCGCCGAAGTTGAGGAAGTAGATCGCGCCATCGGCGTACGCCAGTCCCGTGATCGGCGTCGCCCCGAGGTCCGCCCGGGCCAGCAGCCGCCCGTCGGGCGACAACCGGATCAGCTGGTTGCGGCGCGCCGTGGCCGGCTCGCGACTGTCGAACGAACCGACGTACACCTCGCCCGAGTCGGGATCGGTCGCGAGGCTTTCCGGATGGCGGAAGTCCTCCGGCAGCGTGACGAACGGACGCGTTTCGATGCGCACGTGCGAGTCCGCCGATTGCGCTGCGGCAAGCGGGGACGCAAGGGCCAGCACGATCGCGCCGAGGATCTTGTTCATCTCAACACCTTTCGAGGGGCGGGCATCCGGGCGCGTTCCTGGAACGTACGCTCGCTACGGCGGCGTCATGTCACCGCGGCGATCCGCGATTCGCGCCGGATGCGCATCGCCTGCCACGCCGCGCCCACCAGGTACACGAGGAAGCCGACGCCGACGATCGCCTTGAGCACGGGATCTTCCGGCCCGGAGAACGCCGGATCGCCGATCGGAATCCGCGTTCCGGTTTCGGTCAGTCCGGGAATCAGGTGGAAGAACAGGGTGAGCGAGTTGCCGAGCACCGCGACATAGCGCGCGAACGACGACCCGCCCAATCGCTCGGCGGACGCGGCGACGGCGAGCACCACCAGCGTCAGGATCGCCAGTACGTGCGGAGCGCCGAAGCCGCCGTGGCGGAAGATGAAAAGCCCGGTGAAGGCGGTCGCCGCGGTCAACCACACGTACAGCGCGCCGGAGCGCGTACGCATCCGGATTTCGCCGTACCGGACCAGCGAACGGATCCCGAAGAACACCGCCACCAGCGCGATGGCGGTGTGGAACATGCCGAACGACGAAATGTTGAGCATGGCGTGGACTCCAGCGTTCGGGCCGGCAGCGTGTCGCGACCGGCGATGCGGCGTCAGGACCTGGCGAAGGCGAGCAGGTCCGCGTTGAGGCGATCCTTGTGCGTATCGGTGATGCCGTGCGGCGCGCCTTCGTAGACGACCAGCTTGCTGTCCTTGACCAGCTTCGCCGACGCGCGCCCGGCCGCATCGATCGGCACGATCTGGTCGTCGTCGCCGTGGATGATCAGCGTGGGGACGTCGAAGCGCTTGAGGTCCTCGGTGAAGTCGGTTTCCGAGAACGCCTTGATGCTGTCGTAGGTGTTCTTGTGGCCGCCGAGCATGCCCTGCATCCACCAGGCGTTGATCACGCCGGGCGATGGCGTCGCGCCGGGGCGGTTGTAGCCGAAGAACGGGCCGGACGGGATGTCCAGGAACAGCTGTGCGCGATTGGCGAGCAACCCCTGGCGGATGCCATCGAACACCGACACGGGCAGGCCGCCGGGATTGGTGTCGGTCTTCACCATCAGCGGCGGCACGGCCGACACCAGCGCGACCTTCTTCACGCGCTTGGTGCCGTGGCGACCGACGTACCGGGTGACTTCGCCGCCGCCGGTGGAGAAGCCCACCAGCATCGCGTCCTTCACGTCGAGCTTGTCGAGCAGCTGCGCCAGGTCGTCGGCGTAGTGGTCCATGTCGTTGCCGTCCCACGGCTGGCTCGAACGGCCATGTCCGCGGCGATCGTGCGCGATGCAGCGGAAACCGTTCGCGGCCAGGTGGTACATCTGCGATTCCCAGCTGTCGGCGTTGAGCGGCCAGCCGTGGCTGAACACGACGACCGGGCCGGTGCCCCAGTCCTTGTAGTAGATCTCGACGCCGTCTTTGGTGGTGAAGGTGCTCATGGCCTGTGCGATTCCTGCGGAGGGAGGGGTGGGGGAGGGCGCGGCGGGCGCGGCGTCCGGTGCTTCGGAGGACGTGCAGCCGGCCAGCGGGAGGAGCGCGGCCACCGCCAGCGCGGTGCCGCCGGCCAGTACGCTGCGGCGGCCTTCGTCGACGGTGTCGGGGCGATCGTTGCTGGACATGGTCACCTCGCGGTGGCGGCACCTGCGTGCCGGGATGGAGCGCGACGGGCGCGCGGTGCGGTGCGTCATTCCGGTATCCGCACGATGCGCTGGCCGAACAGCAGCGCGTCGAGCGAATAGCCGCCGGGGCCCAGCAACATCAGTGCCACCGACCCGAAGCCGGAGGACACCAGCATCAGCGTCGCCGGGCCCAGGTCGGCGTCCTGCAACCGGCCGATGACGCCCACGCAGTACGCCAGCGCGAACCACGGCGTCATCAGTCCTCCCAGCATCGCCAGTGCGGCCAGGCCGGTGCAGAACGCCGCGACCGCGGACGTGAGCGGAAGCAGTTCGAGCGGGTTGTGCAGGACCAGGCTTGCGACCAAAGACACCCGTAACGCCAGTAAGCCAATCCCTGGCATGCCGTGGGGGAAGCGGGAAATCCGCGGCCGCATGCAGGCAGAATAGGTAGCGTTACCCTCCCGGCCCAGCCGCATACGGGGCGCCTGCAGGTCCCACCATCGAGGGATGGCGGCGCACCACCGGGATCCCGTCCAGTACGCGGTCGTGCAAGCGGAGGATCCGTGTCGGTCAGCACCGTTTCGAATGCGTGGATCGTGCGCTGGCGCAGCGTCGCGATGGCGCTGCTGTGCCTCTACGCAGGCGCGGTGGCGGCGACGTCGTGGCAGTTGCCGCAGTACAACCACCGCGCATGGTCGATGCTGGAAGGCGCGCCTGCCGACGTGTGGGCGCTCGCGCAGACGCCCGACGGGTATCTGTGGCTGGGAACGGGCACGGGCCTGTACCGGTTCGACGGCATGCAGTTCGACGCCTACGCGCCGCCGCGCGATCGCCCGTTCGCTTCCCACAACATCACCGCGCTCGGCGTGGCGCCGGACGGGGCGCTGTGGATCGGCTTCCTGCTCGGCGGCGTGAGCGTGCTGCACGACGGCCAGCTCCAGCACCACGTCGCGGGAAGCGGCGCCCCGGGCGACATGGTGCTGGCGTTCGCACACGACGGCGACGGCGCGACGTGGGTGGCCGCGCGCGATGGCTTCCGTCGCTTCGACGGCCAGCGCTGGGAGCGCGTCGACGAACGCTGGGGCTATCCGGACGAACGCGCCGAAACGCTCATGGTCGATTCGCACGGAACGATGTGGGTCGCGTCCGAAGCGCGCCTGATGTACCTGCCCGCGGGCGCGCGCCGCTTCGTCGACGCGGGCATCGACACCGGACCGTACGCGTCGCTGGCCGAGGCGCCGGGCGGTGCGCTGTGGATCTCCGACGGCCGGCACGGCACGCGTGTCGTCGCGATGCCGGGCACCGCTGCAGCGCCCGTGAAGGTGGCGGGCGGCGGCTTCGGCCACTTCGCCTTCATGCGCATCGATCCCAACGGCGTGCTGTGGGCGACCGATCGACGCGGCGGGGGCGTGGTCCGGGTGTCGCGCCTGGAACGCTTTCCGCCCGGCCACGTGCTGCGCGCGCAGGACGTGGACGCGCTGATGCGCAAGCGCGACGGGCTGACGTCCGATCGCGCCATCCCGGTCCTGCGCGATCGCGAGGGCAACGTCTGGGTCGGCACGAACCTGGGCGTGCACCGGTTCCGCTTCAACAACGTCCAGGTCGTACAGGACGAACGCCTCACGCAGCACACCACGTACGCGGTGGCGTTCTCGCCGCAACTCGGGTTGCTGGCGTCGAGCGGATCGCGGCTGTACCGCGTGCGCGCGTCCGGCATCGAGCAGGTCGTCGACACCGGCGGCCCGAAGATCGCGGGCATCGTGCCGCACCCGCACGGCGCCTGGCTGCAGGCCGAAGACGGCGCCTACTCGCTGAAGGATGGCGTGCTCGAACGCCTGCGCAATCCGGGCGAGAACTGGCGATCGATGACGGTGATGGCGCCCGACGGCGGAACCGGCTTCGTCGCGATGCAGGAAGGCCAAGGCCTGTTTCGCCATGACGGCGCGACGTGGCAGCGCATCGGCGACGCGAGCGTGCGGACGCAGGGCGCGACCGCGCTGCTGCGCGACGCCGACGGCGGTTTCTGGATCGGCTACGCAGGCAACCGGCTCGCGCACTGGGCGAACGGCCGCCAGCGCCTGTACACCTTGCGCGATGGCCTGAACGTCGGGGCCGTGACCGCACTGGCGCGCGTGCGCGATGGCCTGCTCGTCGCCGGCGAAGCGGGCATGGTGTTGCTGCGCGACGGGCGCGTCCGTTCCGTCAACGCCGTGCCCGCGGACCGCTTCAACGGCGTCACCGGGATCGTCGCTACCGGCGGCGGCGAGATCTGGCTCAACGGCATCAAGGGCCTGATCCAGATTCCCGCCGGCGCGTTGTCGTCCGCGCTGGAATCCCGCACGCCGCTGCGCCATCGGCTGCTCAATGCCAGCGACGGGCTGCTCGGCATCGCACAGCAGGCCACGCCGACATCGACGGCCGTCGCCGACGCCACGGGGCGGTTGTGGTTCGCGACCAACCAGGGACTCGCGACGCTCGACCCCGCGCGCCTGCACCGCAATGCCGTCAGGCCGACGGTGGAGATCCGCGGGCTCATGGCGGGCGGCAAGGCATACGCGGCGGCGGACGGACTCCAGCTTCCCGCCGGCACGCGCGACCTGCGCATCAACTACACGGCGCCCAACCTCACGTTCCCCTCGCGCACGCAGTTCCGCTACCGGCTGGAAGGCTTCGACGAGAAATGGCAGGACGCGGGCAACCGGCGCCAGGCGTTCTACACCAACCTCGAACCCGGCTCGTATCGCTTCCAGGTCATGGCGGCGAACGAAAGCAATGTGTGGAGCGAACCGGGCGCCACGTTCGCCTTCGCGCTCGAACCGCGTTTCACCCAGACGTGGTGGTTCATCGCGCTGTGCGCGACCGCGGCGCTGGGCGTGCTGTTCGTCCTGTACCTGCTGCGGATGCGGCAGATCGCCGAACAGACGCGCATGCGCGTGGAGGAACGCCACCTGGAACGCGAGCGCATCGCCCGTGAACTGCACGACACGCTGCTGCAGAGCGTGCATGGGCTGGTGCTGCGCTTCCAGAGCGTGGCCAACCGCATCCCGAAGGACGACCCGATCCGCGCCGTGCTCGAGCAGGTGATGGACCGCGCCGACGAGGTGATCGTGGAAGGCCGCGACCGCGTGCGCGACCTGCGCGCGTGCGCGCCGCAGTCCGCGCTGGAACTTCCGGACGCGTTCGCGCGCCTGGGCAACGAACTGGCGCAGCTGCATCCGGCGAACTTCAGCGTGGTGGTCGAGGGCAAGCTGCATCGCATGGACGCGATGCTGCGCGACGAGGTGTTCTGGATCGGACGCGAGGCCCTGGTCAACGCGTTCCGGCACGCGGAGGCCCGGCGGATCGACGTGGAGATCTCCAGCGAGGCGCGGCAGGTCACCTTCCGCTTCCGCGACGACGGGCAGGGCATCGCCGACGACGTGCAGCTGCGTGGCCACCGTTCCGGCCATTGGGGGTTGTCGGGCATGCGCGAGCGCGCGCGCGGCATCGGGGCACAATTGAACGTGTGGAGCCGCCCGGGCAGCGGCACCGAAGTGGAACTGCGGGTGCCCTACGCACGTCGACGCAGGCGAAAGTCGCGCCGGTTCTGGCACCGCGGCAAGATCGAGGGGGATTCATGACGAACGCGCAACGGCCGATCCGCATCCTCGCGGTGGACGATCACCCCATGCTCCGGGAAGGCATCGCGGCCGTGCTTTCCGGCGAGCCCGACATGGAACTCGTCGGCGAAGCCGGCAACGGCCGCGAGGCCATCGAGTCGTTCCGTGCTTGCCGGCCCGACATCGTGCTGATGGACCTGCAGATGCCCGAGGTCGGCGGCCTGGAGGCCACCGTGCAGATCCGGCGGGAGTTTCCGTCGGCCCGCATCATCGTGCTGACCACCTACACCGGCGACGTGCAGGCGGTGGAGGCGTTGCGCGCCGGCGCGCAGGGTTATCTGCTGAAAAGCTCGTTGCGCAAGGAACTGCTGGACGCCATCCGCACGGTCATGTCCGGCAAGCGCCGCATCCCCCCGGAGGTCGCCGCCGAGATCGCCGAGCATTCGGTCGAGGGCGCGCTCACCGCACGCGAGCGCGAGATCCTGCGCAGCGTCGCGGCGGGCAATTCGAACAAGATGATCGCCGCGCAGCTGGGCGTTTCGGAGGAAACGGTGAAGACGCACATGAAGAGCATCCTCGCCAAGCTCGGCGCGAACGACCGCACGCACGCGGTCACCATCGCGCTGCGCCGCGGCATCCTGGTGTTCTGACGGGCAGGGCAGGCGCGCGGTCTCCCCCGTTCTAGGGAGCCTTGCGTACTTCGGCCGGGTGTTTGCGCGCACGCGCGGCCGGCGCACGCTGGAAGGGCAGCACGCATCGCGCGTGCCTTTCCTTCCGGAGCGTCCCATGGCCAAGGCTTCCCCGCGTCCCAGCAAGACGCTGCTCACACCGACCGACCACACGCTGGTGCTGATCGACCACCAGTCGCAGATGGCCTTCGCCGTGCGATCGATCGATGTCGGATCGCTGCGCACGAACGCGGCCCTGCTGTCTAAGGCGGCAGTCGGTTTCGGCGTTTCCACCATCGTCACCACGGTGGCGGAAAAGAGCTTCTCGGGCCCGCTGTTCCCGGAGATCATCGACACGTTCCCGGCCGGCAAGGTGTACGACCGCACGACGATGAACGCCTGGGAAGACGAGTCCGTGGTCGGTCGCATCAACGAGATCGGCAAGGACCGGCTGGTGTTCGCGGGACTGTGGACCAGCGTGTGCATCGTCGGGCCGGTGCTGTCGGCGATCGAGCAGGGCTTCGAGACGTACGTGGTCACCGATGCCTGCGGCGACGTGTCCGACGAGGCCCATGAGCGTGCGGTCACGCGCATGGTGCAGGCCGGCGCCCGTCCGATGACCAGCCTGCAGTACATGCTGGAACTGCAGCGCGACTGGGCGCGCGGCGAGACCTACGGATTGACGACCGGGATCGCGCGCGAGCTTGCCGGCGGCTACGGCATCGGCATCCAGTACGCGAAGTCGATGTTCGGCGCGCAGGAAGGCGGGCACTGATCGCGACGACGCGGCCGTTCCTCCCCCGCGGCCGCGCCGCCGCTCCATCCGGAGACGCACGATGAAGCCGTATCTGCTTTCGCTCGGCGCCGGCCTGCTCGTCGGCGTGGTGTACGCGTTGCTCAACGTGCGCTCGCCGGCGCCGCCGGTGATCGCGCTGGTGGGGCTGCTGGGCATCCTGCTGGGCGAACAGATCCCGCCGCTGGTCAAGCACTACCTGCGCCGCGACGCACCGCCCAGCGCGTGGATGCACGAGCAGGTCCGGCCGCACATGTTCGGCGAGATGCCGCAGTGCCGGCGCGATCGCGACGGCGCGCGCGGGCCGGACGCGCACTCATGACGCACCCGGCCGATGGCGTCGACCCGGGCCGCCGCGCCTTCCTCGGCACGGCGGTCGGCCTCACGTCGGCCGCCGTGCTGCCCTCGATGGGAGCTTCTCCGATGCCCGACCTGATCCTGCACGGCGGCCGCATGACCACGCTCGACCGCGCACGCCCGCGCGCGTCGGCGGTGGCGATCCGGGACGGCCGCTTCGTCCGCGTCGGCGACGACCGCGAGGTGCTCGCGCTCGCCGGCCCGGCGACGAAGATCATCGACCTTCGCGGCCGTGGCGTGCTGCCGGGACTGTGCGACAACCACACGCACGTGATCCGCGGCGGCCTGAACTACAACATGGAACTGCGCTGGGACGGCGTGCGCAGCCTCGCCGACGCGATGGCGATGCTGAAGCGGCAGGTCGCCATCACCCCCGCGCCGCAATGGGTGCGCGTGGTCGGCGGATTCACCGACCAGCAGTTCGCCGAAAAGCGCCTGCCCACGCTCGACGAACTCAACGCCGTCGCGCCCGACACGCCGGTGTTCATCCTGCACCTGTACGACCGCGCGTTGCTCAACGCGGCCGCGCTGCGCGCCGTGGGCCACGGGCGCGACACGCCCGATCCGCCGGGCGGCGAGATCGCCCGCGACGGCAACGGCAACCCCACCGGGCTGCTGCTCGCCCGGCCGAACGCGAACATCCTCTACGCGACGCTGGCGAAGGGCCCGAAGCTCCCGGTCGAGTACCAGCTCAACTCCACGCGCCACTTCATGCGCGAGCTCAACCGGCTCGGCGTCACCAGCGTGATCGACGCCGGCGGCGGCTTCCAGAACTACCCGGAGGATTACGAGGTGATCCGCCGGCTCGCCGAGGACGGCAACCTCACCGTGCGCCTTGCGTACAACCTGTTCACGCAGAAGCCGCGGCAGGAGAAGGACGACTTCCTCAACTGGACGCGCACCTCGAAGTACCAGCAGGGCAACGACTACTTCCGCCACAACGGCGCGGGCGAGATGCTGGTCTTCTCCGCCGCGGATTTCGAGGATTTCCGGCAGCCGCGTCCGGACATGCCGCCGAACATGGAAGACGACCTCGAATCGGTGGTGCGCATCCTCGTGCAGAACCGCTGGCCGTGGCGCATGCACGCCACCTACGACGAGACGATCGCGCGGGCGCTCGACGTGTTCGAGAAAGTCGATCGCGACATGCCGTTCGATGGCCTGCACTGGTTCTTCGACCACGCCGAGACCATCTCGGACCGCTCCATCGAGCGGGTCGCCGCGCTCGGCGGCGGCATCGCCGTGCAGCACCGGATGGCCTACCAGGGCGAGTACTTCGTCGAGCGGTATGGAAAGACCGCGGCCGAAGCGACGCCGCCGGTCGCGAAGATGCTCGCGTCCGGCGTGCGCGTATCGGCCGGCACCGACGCGACGCGCGTCGCGTCCTACAACCCGTGGGTGTCGCTGTCGTGGCTGGTGACCGGACGCACCGTCGGCGGGATGTCGTTGTATCCGCCGCGCAACCGGCTCGACCGCGAGGCGGCCTTGCGCATGTGGACCGAGCGCGTTGCGTGGTTCTCGAACGAGGAGGGCAACAAGGGGCAGATCCGCGAAGGCCAGCTGGCCGACCTCGTGGTGCCGGATCGCGATTACTTCGCCTGCCCGGAAGCGGAGATCGTCGAGACGACCTCGCTGATGACCGTCGTCGGTGGCCGCATCGTGTACGCCACCGGCACCTTCGCCGAACACGACGCGCCGATCCCGCCCGCGATGCCCGACTGGTCGCCGGTGCGCACCTACGGAGGTTACGGCGCGTGGGCCGCGCGCGAAGCGACGCATCCGACCGCTCGCGACGCGACGGCGTGCGGCTGCGCGCATGCATGCAGCGTGCACGGCCACCAGCACGCCAGGGCATGGACCGCGAACGTTCCGGTGAGCGACACGGGCGGATTCTGGGGCGCGCTGGGGTGCGCGTGCTGGGCGGTCTGAGCGCGCTTCGCATCCCGCGCGAACGACGATGCACCCGCCCGTGCCGCCATCGATCGACGCCGTCGCCGGGCCCTGGTCGCCGCTGAAGCAGCCGACGTTCCGTTCGCTGTGGCTGGCCATCCTCATCGGCAACATCGGCACCTGGATCCACGACGTCGCGGCGACGTGGGTGATGGCCGAAGCCACCGGTTCGCCGCTGATGGTCGCGATGGTGCAGTCGGCGACCACCTTGCCGCTGGTGCTGCTGGCGATCGTCGCCGGTGCGCTGGCCGACATCGTCGACCGCCGGCGATACCTCATCCTCGCGCAGCTGTGGATGTGCGGCGTCGCCGGCCTGCTCGCGCTGCTCGCGCACCTGGACCTGTTGCGGCCGTGGACGCTGATCGCGCTGACGTTCGCGCTCGGCATCGGCGCGGCGATGGCGATGCCGGCGCAGCAGGCCACCACGCCCGAACTCGTGCCCCGGCCCATGCTCGGCCCGGCGGTCGCGCTGGGGTCGCTCGGCATCAACATCGCGCGCGCGATCGGTCCGGCGCTCGGCGGCCTTGTGGTCGCACGCGCCGGCATCGAGTGGGCGTTCGCGATCAATGCGCTGAGCTTCTGCGGGATCGTCGCGGTGCTGCTGCGATGGAAGCGCGAGCGCCCGGCGTCCAGCCTGCCGCCGGAGGATTTCGCCACGGCGCTCAAGGCCGGGCTGCGATACGTCCGCTACGCCGGCGTGGTCCAGTCGGTGCTGATCAAGTCGGGCATCTTCTTCGCATTCGCGAGCGCGCTGACCGCGCTGCTGCCGATCCTGGTGCGGCAGGAGCTGCGCGCGAGCGCCGGCACGTATGGCCTGATGCTCGGCTGCATCGGCCTGGGCGCGATCTGCGGCGCGCTGACGATGCCGCGACTTCGCGCGCGGTTCTCGTCGGATCGGCTGGTGCTGTTCGCGTCGCTCGCCTATGCGGGCTGCATGCTGCTGTCGGGAGGGCTGCGCCTCGTGCCGGCGTTGTATGCGGTCGCCGCGCTTGCCGGATTCTCGTGGATCATCGTTCTGTCGTCGCTTCAGGTCGCCGCGCAAACGGCCGTGCCGGCGTGGGTTCGCGCACGCGCCCTGTCGCTGTATATCACGGTGTTTTCCGCGGGCATGGCGCTCGGCAGCCTGGGCTGGGGTGCCGTGGCGCAGCAGTGGGGCACCGCGACCGCGCTGGTGACCGCAGGGCTTGCGACCGTGCTGGCCGCAGGGCTCGGCGTGCGCTTCCGGCTGGACGATGCCGAGCGACTGGACGTCTCGCCGTCGCGACATTGGCCCGAGCCTGCGATGGAAGCGGGCGAGGGCATCGCGCACGCGGGTCCAATCGTCGTGACCATCGAGTACCGCGTGTTGCCGACGCAGCGTGGCGAGTTCCTGCGCCTGATGCAGCGGCTCGGACGCACACGCCGTCGCGACGGCGCCGTCCGGTGGGAACTGACGGAAGATGCGCAACGGCCGGGCGTCCACCGCGAGCGCTTCGAGCTGGAATCATGGCTGGCGCACCTGCGCCAGCACGAGCGCGTCACGGGCGACGAACGCCGCCTGCAGGAACAACTTCTGCAACTGCTCGAACCGGGCACGCGACCGGAAGTGCGCCACTTCGGACTCCATGCGCCGGAAGGCAATGGTTCCGACGCGAAAGCGTCAGGGCATGGGAGTGCCGAAGACCGTTGATCTGCCGTTCGCATCGCGGGTTCGTTTCACTTTCTGCCGCCCTTGATGAAGGTGATGCTGGCCGGGAACCGTCGGTCGCTCGGCATCGATGCGCCAGCTTCGGCCAGCCATTCGTGATCTAGCGACGTCAGGAGCGCCAGCAGGCGGCACGCCTGTAGCGCCTCATGCGACGGCAGACATCCCCGTGGCCGCCAGGTCGACGGTGTCGCGATATTCCGGCGCCTGGGCGTGCCAGTGCAGCTCGCGTTCGACCCGTGTCCGCAGGGCCTCCGCCGCTTCGGGTTCGCCATGCGTGATGAACACCGTTTCCGGCGTTCTGCGTGCGGAGCGCAGCCAGTGAACCAACTCGTCCGCGTCGGCGTGCGCGGACGCGGACTCGAGCTGGATCACGTCGGCTTTCACGGCAATGTCCTGGCCGAAGATGCGGATCGTCTTGTCGCCGGCCACCAGGCGGGCACCGCGCGTTCCGCCTGCCTGGAACCCGCTGAGCAGAATGGCGTTCCGCGGATCGCCCGCGAACGCGACCAGGTGGTGCAGCACGCGCCCGCCGGTCGCCATGCCACTGGCGGAGACGATGACCATCGGCCCCTTGCGGCGATTCAGCGCCTTCGATTCCTCCACGCTGTTCACGACGCGGGTGTTGCGGGCCATCGCGTCGAGCTGGGTTCGGGTCAGCCGATGTCCGTCCGGGTAGTCGGCGTACAGGGCCGACACGTCGGTCGCCATCGGGCTGTTGAGGTAGATCGGCACGTCCGGAATCCGGCGCTCGGCCTGCAGTTGCGTGAGCAGGTGGAGCAGCAACTGCGCACGACCGACCGCGAAGGCGGGAACGATCGCGACACCGCCACGTTCGAGCACCGGTCGCAATGCGCTGGCCAGTTCGCCGCCGGCATCGACCGCCGGATGGCGCCGGTTGCCGTAGGTCGATTCGACCACGATCCAGTCGGCATCGTCCGGCGCCGTCGGCGGAGGCATGAGTGGATCGCCGTAGCGTCCGACGTCGCCGCTGAAGACGATCCGCCGGCCCTCCGCCTCGGCGGTGACGGCCGCAGCGCCGAGGATGTGGCCCTGCCTGCGGAAGCGCACGCGCATGTCCGGCACCGGCTCGAACGACTCGTCGAAATCCACGGTTCGGAATCGCTTCAGGCACGCGATCGCATCGGCCTCGCTGTACAGCGGGAGGGCCGGGTGGTGCTTGCTGGTTCCCTTGCGATTGGCGTACTCGGCTTCCTCCTCCAGCAGGCGGCCCGAGTCGGCCAGCAATATCCGGCAGAGGCTTCGGGTGGCCGGCGTGCACCAGACGGAGCCGCGGAAGCCGGAGCGCACGAGGCGTGGAATGTAGCCGCTGTGATCCAGGTGCGCGTGGGTCAGCACGATCGCGTCGATGGATTCGGGCGCGACGGGAAACGGCGCCCAGTTGCGCAGGCGCAGCGGCTTGTAGCCCTGGAACAATCCGCAATCGACCAGCACACGGCTCCGCCCGGTTTCGAGCAGGTACCGCGATCCGGTCACCGTTGCGTTCGCGCCGAGGAACGTCAGCTGGAACATGGGAAACTCCATGCCATCGCTCATTCGGCCGCGCGGCCACGCACGACGGTGACCGGCACCTTGGACCGGGCGATGACCTTCATGGTGACCGACCCCAGGAACAGGCTTTGCATCGCGCCGCGTCCGTGCGAGCCCATCACCAGCAGGTCGCAGCGTTCCTTGCCCACCGCCTCGATGATGCGGCTCGCCGGATCGCCGATGAGCAGGCGCTCCCGGTATTCGATGCCGGCGCGCTTCAACGCCCCACGCACGCCACGCAGCGCATGCGCGGCGTTCTCCTCGTGGTAGCGCTGGCTTCCTGCGGCGCCGAGCTTCAGCGCGACGGCTTGCAGCAGCGGCTCATCCACGTAGATGACGACGACCGGCTCCCGGGTCGCGAGCGCACGTTGCAGCGCTGCCACGTGTCGCGCGGCTGCGCTCGACGTCTTGCTGCCATCGACGGCCAATGCAATGCGCATGTGGTACTCCGTGCTCGTGGTGAAGGAGGCGCGTCAGTGCGCGGTGGCGCGCTTGGCGTGGGCGACGAAGTGGGCGAGGTACGCGCGATGCGAATCCGGCTCGAGGTGTTCGCTGTCCACGATCATGGTGGCCTTCGGCGCGCGATCGCAGAGCTTGGCCAGGTCGGCGAAGGCCTTGTCCGCGCCGGTGCTTTCCTCGGTGCAGAAGAACGCGAGCTTCCGGGCTTTCGTTCCATACCGACGCGCGTACGTGCGGACGGGCGGGGCCATGCGTCCCGCCCAGACCGGGCCGCCGAGCACGACCAGATCGTAGTCCGCCGGATCGCGTCGCGCGGGCTCGGTGGGCGGACGTCGGCGCGTCACCGCATCGAACAGCGAGCGCATCATGCCGGTGGCCCCGTGGCGGGGGCGCGGTTCGCGGATCTCCTCCACGTCGACGTCCGCGCCGAGTGCGGCACGCACCTCCTGCGCGAGCCGCTGGGTGTTCCCGGTCATGGAGAAGTACGCGACGAGGGTTCGGTTCGACATGGCGGGCTCCGATGGCCACTGCGACGACACCAGCGTGCGCGCGTCGGGCAAGGCGATGTTGACCGGCATCAACATCCGGCTGCATGGCAGGTGCGATCGCGCGCCTTCTTCATGAGGATGGCCTCGCGAACCATCTCGCGCTCCTCGTCGATGGAGAGGACGAGCACGCGAACCGGCGCGGCCGATGCGGACAGATCCACGCAGTTCGCCTCGTTCGCGATGGAATCCAGGCGGACGCCCATCCAGTCGAGCTGTTCGCAGATCGCCGTGCGCACGGCAGGCGCGTTCTGGCCGATGCCGCCGGAGAAACCCAGCACGTCCAGGCCCCCGATGCACGCGGCCATCGCGGCGATGCCCTGCGCCACCAGCGAGGCATACAGGGCGACCGCGCGACGCGCGCGCGGCGAGTCCGACGCGAGCAGCCGGCGCATATCGCCGGATTCGCCCGACAGGCCCTGCAGGCCACTGTCCCGCCAGAGCAGATGGTCGATCTCCGCATCCGACATGCCCAACGCACGCTGCAGGTGCAGGACGACGCCCGGATCGAGCGAGCCGGGACGCGTGCCCATGGCGACACCGCCCAGGGGCGTCATGCCCATGGTGGTGTTGACCGATGCACCGTCGCGGATGGCGCACAGGCTGCTGCCGCCCCCCAGATGCGCGAGGACGACACGCGCCCGTGCCCATGTCGGCGCCAGTTCCGCGACGCGTGCCATGCCCGACGCGAAGGCCAGGCCGTGGAAGCCGTACCGTCGCACGCCGCGCTCGTACAAGGCGTCCGGAAGCGCGAAGTGCCGATGAATCTCGGGCATGGTGCGGTGCCAGCAGGTATCGAACACCGCGACGTGCTCGCACTCCGGCCAGCGCTGCACCGCCGCGAGCGCGACTGCGAGTTCGGGCGCCTGGTGCAGTGGCGCCAGCGCGGAGAGGGCCTGCAGCGCCGCAAGTTCGTCGTGCGTGAGGCGCGTCGGGCCGTCGCGATCGCCGCCGTGCACGACGCGATGGACCACCATGTCCGGTGCGGTTTCGAGGCCCCAGGATCGCGCAAGCTCGGCGAGCAGCGCATCGGCGCGCGTCGCAAGCGGCGCGGTGTCGTTGTGGGATTCGATGCTTGCGCCATTCCGCTTCCGCGCATCGCCTCCGACGTCCGCGTCGAAGAGCCCCGCCTTCAGCCCCGTCGAGCCCATGTTGAGCGCCAGCACGTGCATGCATCACCGCCCGAGCGTTCGCGCGAGCGCGGGGTCGCCGCGGCCTTCGATCGTCGCGATCTCGTCGCCGGAGAGGACATCGCGCAGCGGCATCCCGAGCACGTCCGCCGCGGCGGCGACCGCATGCAGGCCACTGCACCGGTTGGCGAACAGCATGCCGTCCACGTCCAGCGTGCCGCCACGGTTGATGTATCCCAGCGCTCGCGTGGTCCGTGGACCGGTGTCCACGCGCCGCAGTGCGCCCAGATACGGCTCCGGCCGCGCGTGGGCGATGAAGACGCGGGGCACGCCAGCGGGATAGAGCGCGTCGATGAATGCCTGGTCGGCGACGTGTGCCGCTTCGAGCGGATCGCGCGGCGTACGTAGGCGGCCGGGCTCGGCCAGGTAGACGAGGGCATTGGCGATGCCGCGCTGCGCCAGGCGTTCGCAGGCCTGGCGCGCGGCGCACAGCTGGTAGGCGCCGGTGGCCGTCACGACGATCGCGCTGCGCGCCGGATCGCCACCCAGGCATACCGCGCCGTCGCGTGCGAGCCGCAGCGCCTGTTCCGGCGTGAGCACACGGGGCACTTCACGTTTGGGCACGACCATGGCGACGATCCGCCCCCGGGTCGCGTACGCCTGCGCCAATGCCGCCATCGCGGCGTTCGCATCGGGCGGAAACACCACCACCGACGTGTCGGCCATCTCGCCGAGCAGGGCTTCGGCGAGCGTGGGGTCCTGGTGCGAGATCTCGTTCTTCGCGTTCTCCCAGGTCTGCGAGGTCAGCAGCACCGGCACGCTGAGCCAGCCCGGCGGGCGGCCGGCTTCGGCGAGCTGCCGGCTGAAGGTGATCTCCTGCCGCAACGCACCGAGCATCTTCGGCGCGAACGCCTCGTAGGTGACGACCAGGTTGATGCCGCCCTTGTTGCCGAGCGCCGCACAGACCACGGCCTCTTCGTTCAACGCGGTGATCACCGCGCCCGTCGGCGACTCCGCGATGCCGGGTTCGGCATCGAGCACGCGGTGCTTGAGCAGGTCGAGCGTGGCATCGAGCTTGTTGCTGCGCAGCTCGTCCGGATTGCCCACGCGTGGTCGCAGGTGCGGATTGGCGTTCACGATCGCGCAGAACTGCCGGTCGATGGCGGCCATCGGCGATGCGGTGCCGGTCGCCGGTTCCCATGCGATGTCCGGATCCCGTTGCAGGCGGACGTCGCGGCAGGCGAGGGGATGATCGCGCTCGCGCGGGCGCCGCTGGCGTTCGTGGGTGGAAAGCGCCGCGACGGCATCGAACAACTCCGCCGGCGGCACGCGCAGTTGCGCGATGGCGTCGTTGAACAGCATGCGCGATGCGTCATCGTCGCGCGGATTCGCCGGAAGGGGCAGGTTGTGCGCGCGATTGCTGCCGGCGCCGGGAAAACCGTAGCCCTTCACGGTCTCCGCAATGCCGTATTGCAGTGGCTCGCGCGTGTCGTAGCGCCCGTCGCCCGCCCGTGCGACCGCATCGAGCTGGTGCTGTTCCATCGCATGGATGCCCCATGCGATGCTCGCCGGGTCGCGTCCGTCCAGCCCCAACGGCTCGAACCCGTTGATGCGCAGGTGATGATGCAGCCACGGTTCGCCGCCGAGCTGATCGATCTGCGTTCGCTGCTCGATGCGCCGTCCATTGAGGATCATCACCGGGCACACGAGCCCGCAATCCTGCGGCCGCCACCAGCGCGGCGCCCAGTCGCTGCCGCGCTGTTCCTCGAAGGCGCCGTCGCTGAGGAACGTCACCAACCGTTCGCCGGGCAGCGGCGCATGGACGTACTGCAGTTCGGTGAAACCGAGGTAGCCGCCTTCCTGCGTGCCGCCGGCGGTGTGCGCGTTCACATGCGATCCGAGCGGCGACGCGGGCCGTCCGTCCGGGGTCATCGCAAACGAATAGAAGTCCGACACGAAGCGGGACAGTCGCGGATCGTCCAGGCCGTAACGCTCCGCGTGGGCCGGCGTCATGTTGCCGACGATGAGATTGAGCGCGTCGATGGCGGCGACACAATGGCCCTGGCCCATCATCCAGCTGCGCGTGCGCCCGTCGAGCGCGTTCATCGCCAGATACGCCGCGTACGCGATCGCCATGTTCAGCGATCCGCCCGTATGGCCTTCCGGATGCGACTTGAAGTCCTCGGCCTCGAGCGGACGGCCATCCAGGTGCACCCGCCGTGCGTAGGTCATGTGGGCGACGAGCCAGAGTCCGGCGCTGGCGATGCGGTCTGCGGCAGCCAGCCGGACAAGTCCGGTGGCGACGTCGGGCAGGTCTGCGTCGCCGACGATCGCTTCCAGCATCGCGTGCACGCGCAACTGCGTCAGGTCGTCATGGCGGATGACCCCGTATCCCGCGGCCCACCGCGCGAACGTGGGGTCCGCGCGAAGGGCGTCCGCTTTCTGCCGCACGCGTTCGCGCTCATGCGAAGGAAGACCCGCCTCGGTGCAGTTGGCGAACAGATGGCCCATCCCGACGGTCGTCCCGTGATGACACTTACGCGGATGGTCCGCCCCGATCGCGGGCGAGCGTTGATCCAGGTCAACGTCCGGACCGCGCCGGCGGATCGTTGACCCACGTCAAGGAGCGGATCGTCGCCGGGCACATAGTCGAGGTCCCCGTCCTGAGGCTCTGGTCATGTACAAAGACGTACTGGTTCCGATGATGCAGGCCGAAGGCGATCTGCGCGGGCTGCAGCGTGCAGCGGAGTACGCCGCGATGCTCGGCGCCCATCTGACCGCGCTCGAGTCCGTCAACCTGCCGGTTCCATCGCCGGGCCCCTGGGGGATCGTGCCCAGCTCGGCGATGAATGAGGTGTACGAGCTGCTTCGCAGCGAAGCGCGCGCGCGTGGCGAGCGCTTCCGCGAACTGCTGGCCGGCTACGACATCCGTGCCGACGTGCGCATCGTCGAATCGCTGTTCGTCAATCCGGATGTGACCGCGGCCGAGCACGCACGTTATGCCGATCTCTCCATCGTCGCCTCGCCCGGCGCGGATTCGCCGGAGCTATCGGTGCTGCGCGCCTACTTCAGTGCGCTGCTGTTCGGTTCGGGTCGGCCGGTGCTCGTGGTGCCGGAGCAGTGGGTGCACGCGCCGCTGCGGCGGGCGGTGATCGGGTGGCGGCCAACGCGCCAGGCGGCCAGGGCAATACACGACGCGCTGCCGCTCCTGCACAAGGCCGAGCAGATCGATGTGGTGGAGGTCGGTCCCAAGGGCGAGAGCCTGGGCGACGGCGACCAGCCGGGCGCGGACATTGCCGCGCATCTGGCGCGACACGGTCTGAACGTCCGGGTCGTGGTCCACGAGCAGCACCAGGAGGCCGTCTCTTCGGCGCTGCTGCGCCATTGCGAGCAGGCGCACGCGCAGCTGCTGGTCGTCGGCGGCTACGGGCATTCGCGTTTCCGCGAATGGGCGCTCGGCGGCACGACGCGCGAGCTGCTGGAGTTCGGCAACGTTCCGATGTTCTTCTCGCACTGAACCTCCGCTGCGGACATGAAGAAGGCGCCCGATGGGCGCCTTCCTCGCATCCGCATCCGCCTTCAGCCTTCCGGCCGGATGGCCAGCTCATGGATGACCTGGGTGGGATCGTCCGGGTCCGCCCGGCAGCTGAAACCCAGGTAGCTTGCAAGCTCGCGCATCTGCACGTTCTGCGCGTCGTCGATGGACACCATGCGCTCGATGCCGAGCGAGCGCGCCACCGCGATGAGATGACGCATCAGCACGGTGCCGAGTCCCTTGTGCTGCCAGGCATCGGTGACCGTGACCGCGCATTCGCAGTTGCGTCCGCTGGCATCGGTGCTGAAGCGGCTCACGCCGACGATACGCTCGTGCAGGTGGTCGTTGACCACCGCGGCGAAGGCGACCTGATGCACGTAATCGAGCTGGGTGACTTGCCGGAGCAGGCTGTCGCTGGGCGACTTCACCTGCCCGAGGAAACGGTAGTGGCGCGCCTCGTCGGAAAGCCCTTCGATGAACGCCTTCTCGGCGTCGCGATCGTTCGCCGTGATCGGCCGGATGAGGATCTTCGTCCGGTCGCGCAGGGTTTCGATCCAGCGCGGGTAGGTGCGGTTCGGCGTTTCCGGAACGGCGGAGGTGTTCGTGGCGTTCATGGCGGCACTGCGGGAAGTGGGCTTGAACCCAGCGTAGGGTTCGCGCCTGGAACGAGGTTGATGCAGGTCAACAAGCGATCGCGCCCGACCGTTGACCTGCATCAAGGAGTGCGGGGCGCGAGGCGGGACGATGCGATGGACTGTCCAGGAGCTTCGACATGTACCGCGAGATCTTCGTTCCGTGCGTCCTCGGCCGCTTTCCGGAAACCGCGATGGCCACCGCAGTCGCGCTGGCCGAGGTGGCAGACGGACGGCTGGTCGCGCTCGCCGGCGCGAGCATCGTGGCGCCGGTGGCGACGGCGTGGCTGTACTACCCGGCGCAGGTGTACGCGACGATGCAGGAAACCGCCGACGCGACCGTCGGCCGCCTGGCGGACGCGGTACGCGAGCGGCTGGCGCCGGAAACCGTCCGCTGGGAGGTGCGCTCGACCGATCGCATCTGGCTGACGCCCGGCGAACAGGCGGTTCCGCACACGCGCTTCGCCGATGTGGTGGTGTTGGGGCTGGATCGCGAGCTGGCCGACTTCGAGGACCGTCTGTTCTCGGCGCTGCTGGTCGAAGGCGGCGCTCCGCTGCTTGCCGTGCCTTCGGGCGGCGCCGCTTCCACGTTCCAGCGCGCCGTCATCGCCTGGAAGGGCACGCGCGAAGCGTCTCGCGCGGTGCACGATGCCTTGCCGCTGCTGATCCGCAGCGCATCGGTGGACGTGTTGATGGTCGAGCCCGAACCCAAGGACGAACGGCGCGGACATGCGCCCGAAGCCCTGATCGTGTCGCACCTGCAGCGCCACGGCATCCGCCCGAACGTGGTGCGGCGTTGCGACGTCGACGGTGGCACGGGACCGGTGATCCTGGACCACGCGCGCGAAGCCAATGCCGATTACATCGTGGCCGGTGGTTACGGACGCCGGCGTGCTTCGGAATTCGTGTTCGGCGGCGTCACCCGCACGTTGATGAAACACAGCCCGATTCCGGTGCTGTTCGCTCACTGAACCCCTTCGGCGGCCCCGGCGGCGATCGCGTGGCCGCCCGCCTGTCGTGTGGCCCTCGCCAGCGCCTCGTAGCGCTGGCGATAACGGTCCAGGGTCCGCTCGTCGAGCTCCTCCAGGTCGAGCAGCGCATTGTTGGCCGCCCCGGTCGCGCGGATCAGTTCGTCGAGCTTGATCTGGATGGCCTCCGTGTCCCGGTTCTGGGTGTTCTGGATCAGGAAGACCATCAGGAACGTGACGATCGTGGTGCCGGTGTTGATCACCAGCTGCCACGAGTCGCTGTATCCGAAGATGGGGCCGGTGAGAAGCCAGGCGGCCACCACCATCGACGCCAGCGCGAACGACGCCGGGCGGCCCGCGAAGCGCGAGGCCTGCTTGGCGAAGCGGTTGAAGATCGAGCGCGTGCCCATCGTCAGCGGGCGGTGTAACCGCCGTCGATGACGAGCTCCGAGCCGGTCACGAACTTCGATTCGTCCGAGGCCAGGTACACCACGCCCCAGGCGATGTCGTCCGGCTCGCCGACGTGCCCGAGCGGATGCAGTCGGTCGAGATCGCGTCGACCCGCGTCGAGATCGGCGACCCCGCTGTCGCGCAGGTGCTGTTCGACCAGCGGCGTCCAGATGAAGCCGGGGTGCACGGAGTTCACGCGGATGCCGTCGGCCGCGTAGAGCAGGGCATCGGTCTTGCTCATCAGCGTCACGGCGCCTTTGGACGCATGGTACGGCGGGATGTCCGGCGCGCTGATCAGCCCGTAGATGGACGACAGGTTCACGATGCTACCGCCCGGATTGCGGCGCATGTGCGCGATCGCGTGCTTGGTCATGAAGAAGACGCCCTTCACGTTCACGGCCTGCACGCGATCCCATTCGGCCTCGGTGAGTTCGTGCGTGGGACGGTTGGCGCCGGCGATGCCCGCGTTGTTGACGATCACGTCGAGGCGGCCGAAGCGCTCGACCACCGCGTCGATCGCGTTCTGCACCGACGCCTCGCTGCTCACGTCGACATGCCAGTACGCGGCCGGCATGCCGGCATCGCCGAGGCGTTGCGCAAGCGCCATGCCGCGCTCGTCATGAACGTCGAACAGCGCGATCGCGGCGCCTTCCTCCGCCATCCGCACGGCGCACGCATGGCCGATGCCAAGCGCGGCGCCGGTCACGATGCATACCTTGTTTCGCAGGCGAGCCATGGTTCAAGACTCCAGTTCCGCGATGCGCAGGCGATCGTCCACGCATCGGACGTTCGGCACGCACCAGGCCGCATGTTCGGCGGCCCGGCGCTCATCCCAGTTGTCGACTTCGCCATCGAGCACCACGGCGGCCCCGTCGACGTACACGCGGATCCGTTGGGTCGCATCGCGCGTGCGGCGCATCAGCGCTTCCTCGATGCGTTCCTTGACGCGGTCTGCGTCGGCGCGCACGCCGAGCACGAGGTTGTTGGTGATGCCGGTGACGCCATGCAGGTGCCGCAACGGCGCTTCGGCGCTGTCGCGCTGGTGCTGCCATTGCACCTGGCCTTCCAGCGTGATCCAGCCCTTGTGGACCGTCACGCGGACGGCGCCGGGAGGCACGTCGACATTCCAGGCGAGGCTGTCCAGCACGCGATGCGCGAGCTGCTCGTCCTGGGGCCGCTCGATCCCGTAGTGGACCTCGATCTCCTGCGCTACCGCCTTCACGCCGCGGACGCGCCAGGCCGCCCGTTCGGCGGCGAGCTTCTGCGGGTACGTCGGCACGCAGCCGGTAAGCGTCACCACGCCGTCGTGGGCCGACACGCCGATGTCGGCCGCAAGCACGGCCGGATCGAATTCGAGTTCGTCCAGTACGTGGCGCCGGAGTTGTTTGTCGTCCATGGTCGGATCTCGTGGAGAGGCTTCAGTAAGCGCCACCGGTCATGCGCGTTGTTGACGTGCATCAAGGTCTCAGCCGAGTTCGAAGGAGCGCGTCGGCGCGGGCGGCGCATGGCCCGGCTGGAGGAGGTGAAGCCATGCCGCGATCACGGTCGGCAGGGCCAGCGCGATCAGCCACAACGGCCAGGGCGGCGGAGCGAACTGGAAGTAGGGCGCCAACGCCGGCAGGAAGGTCACCAGCATCAACAGCACCAGCGACGACGCCGCCACCGCCCAGAACGCGGGATTGCGCGACCGCAGCGTTTCCACCAGCGTGTTGCCGGTGCGGTAGAGCACGATCAGGCTGAGGTTGCCTGCGACCAGTGCCGAGAACGTGAGGGCGCGCACCTGGCCCTCGGCGAGGTCCTGGCGCTCCGTGAGCAGGTAGACCGCCGCGACCACGCCCAGCATCGCCAGGCCGGTCGACAGCGAATGGAGCATCTCGCGCAGGCTTAGCAGTCGCGCGTGCAGGCCGCGGGGCGGTCGCTGCATGACGTCCGGCTCCGGCGGCTCGCGCTCGAACACGAACGCGCAGGCCGGGTCGATGATCAGCTCCAGGAACACCACGTGCAGCGGCAACAGCAGCAGCGGGCTGCCCACGAACAGCGGCAGCAGCGCCAGGCCGGTGATCGGCACGTGGACCGCGAGGATGTACCGCATCGCGCGGCGGATGTTGTCGTAGATCGTCCGGCCCTGGCCGATGGTGCGGACGATGGTGACGAAATCGTCGTCCAGCAGGACGATCGAGGCGGCCTCGCGCGCCACATCGGTGCCGCGCTCGCCCATCGCGATGCCCACGTGGGCGGCCATCAGCGCCGGCGCGTCGTTCACGCCGTCGCCGG
Source organism: Lysobacter arvi (assembly GCA_031216755.1). Classification (GTDB taxonomy): domain Bacteria; phylum Pseudomonadota; class Gammaproteobacteria; order Xanthomonadales; family Xanthomonadaceae; genus Lysobacter_J; species Lysobacter_J arvi. Next base: position 690,810 of record JARUHG010000001.1, read on the forward strand.
TCATCCCGACGATCTCCCCGCGTTGCTTGAGCGATTGCACCAGCCGCAGCTTCTGCTCCGGACGCACCCGCGCGAACACCTGCGTGTGTTGCGCGATCTGCGCGAGTTCGTCGGCGCTGGCCTCGTCCAGATCCGAACCGGCGCGGGTGCGCGATGCGTCCAGGCCGGCCTCGCAGGCAATCGAGCGCGCGGTTTCGGCATGGTCGCCGGTCAGCATGATGACGCGCACGCCGGCGGCGCGCGCATCGGCGACGGCCTCCGGGACGCCATCGCGCAGCGGATCGGCGAACGCGACCAGCCCCTCCCACTGCAGGTTGGCCGCTTCCAGCGACGCCGGCAACGCGTCGGGTGCGCCCGATCGCAGGCGCGCCGATGCGACGGCGAGCACGCGCAGGCCGCTCGCGGCGAGCGCCGCAGCGCTCGCGTGTGCGGATTGGCGTTCGGCTCCGGAGAGCCTGCAGAGCGTGGCGACCGCCTCCGGAGCGCCCTTGCACGCGAGCAATCGTTCGTCGCTGCCGAGGGTCCACACATGGCCGGTGACGTGAAGCGCCCGGCTGAGCGGGTACTCGTGCACGTGCGGCAGCACCGCATCGTCCATTTGCGCCGTGGCCTCCTTGAGCGCGAGGTCCATCGGATCGTGCGACACGGCGGGGCAGGCGAGCGCCGCCAGACGCAGCAGGGCGTCCTTCGCACCGCCCGCGCTTGCGGACGTTCCGGGCACCAGTGTCGCCACGGCCATGCGGTTGCGCGTCAACGTGCCGGTCTTGTCGGTGCACAGCACCGTGACCGCGCCGAGCGTCTCGATGGCGGCGCTGCGCCGCACGAGCGCGTGCTGTTGCGCGAGCCGCCACGCGCCGGCGGCGAGGAACACGGTCAGCACGACCGGAAACTCCTCCGGGATGTTCGCGATCGCCAGCGTGATCCCGGCCAGTACCGCGCCGGGCCAATCGCCACGCGTCATGCCGTAAACGATCGTCATGAAGAGGCATGAAGCCAGTCCCAACAGGGCGAACAGCAGCACGACGCCGCGCATCTGGCGCTGCAGCTGCGTGGGTTCCGGGCGAAGCTCGCGCAGGCTCGCTCCGATCCGGCCCACCGCGGTGTCGGCGCCGATCGCCGTGACCACCGCGCGTCCATGGCCGCGCACGACCAGTGTGTGCGCGTGCATGGTGGCGCCGCCCGGCTCCTTGTCCACCGGGGCGGATTCGCCCGTGAGGAGCGACTCGTCCGCCTGCAGCGCCACGCCGTCGATCAGCGACGCGTCGGCCGGAACGCGATCGCCTTCATCGAGCAAAATCGCGTCGCCCACGACGACGTCGCGCGCGGCAATGACGCGGGGAACGCCGTCGCGCACGACATGGGCGCGCGGGCTGCCGAGCTGGCGCAGGGCTTCGAGCGCGTGTTCGGCCCGCTGCTCCTGATAGAGCGTCATGCCGATCACCACCACGACCGATCCAGCGAGCATCGCGGCCTCGCCGGCGTCGCCGAGGGCGAAGTAGACCGTCGACGCGAGCACCAGCAGGAGCACCATCGGCTCGGCGACAACGCGCAGCGCGATGCGAAGCAGCGATCGCCGATGCGGGGCGGGCAAGGCGTTGGGTCCATCGCGCCGCAGACGGGCGGCGGCCTGCGCGGAGGAAAGCCCGACGTTCGTGGAAACAGGCGCGTTCACGGGCCAAGCGTGGGGATGCGTCGCCGGGGGCTTGTTGACCTGGATCAGCACAACGTCGGCTTCGCCGCGCGCGTGCCCGCGCTTCATTGATCCTCGTCAACGTGGGCGGGATCCGGCGGAGCACGCTCAAGCCGCGAATCCCGCGCACATCCAGGAGACCGGTCATGGCACTTCCCACCCGTTGGAACCCGCTGCGTCAGATCAGCCGCTTCGACCCCCTCGGCGAGCTCGAGGACGTGTTCAGGTCGCTGGGCTCGCGCTCGCTGCCGCGCGAGGTCGAGAATGCGCTGGAAATGCGCATGGACATCACCGAGGACGACAAGGCGTACAAGGTGTCGGTCGACGTGCCCGGCGTGCGCAAGGAGAACATCGACGTCAACGTGCAGGGCAACCAGGTGCTGATCTCGGCCGAAGTCCGGCGCGAACAGAACAAGGGCGAAGAGCGGCAGATCTACACGGAGCGTTACGAAGGCCGCGCGTTCCGGTCGTTCTCGCTGCCGGCCGAAGTGGACAGCGAGGCAGCGAAGGCCGAGTACGACGGCGGCGTGCTCCGGCTGACGCTACCGAAGAAGCCGGGCAACGGCAGCAAGCGGCTGCCCATCAACTGACGAAGGGCCGCCGCCATGAAGCCTCGCATTGCCTGTATCGCCGTGTTGATCGCATGGATGAGCCTGTCGCCAAGCATCGGCGCACAGGAGGCGCCGCCGCACGAGGCGCCGCCGTCCAAGGGCGCTCCGGCGTCGCAGGAACCGGCCCAGCGCCAGGAGGTTGGAAAGGAGGTCGGCGAGGCCGTCGACGCCATCCGCAGCTACTCGTATGAGCGCCGGCAGGAGGCGATGGCCGTGGCCAGGCGCAGCATGGACGAGCTCGACGCGCAGTTCGACAGACTGCAGGCGCAAAGCCAGGCCGAATGGGGGCGGATGAGCGACGCGACGCGCAGTCGTTCGCAACGTTCGGCTCAGGCGCTGCGTCGCCAGCGCAATGCGTTGTCAGAGTGGTATGGCCGGATGCGCCAGAGCTCCGCGACGGCCTGGGACGAGGTGAAAGCCGGCTTCGTGTCCAGCTATCACGAACTGGCGGCGGCCATTCGCCAGTCGCGCGACGACACGCGCGAGGCGCAACCTGCCCAGCCGTCGAGCGACAGGAAATCGAACGAGCAGATGTCGAACGAGCCGAAATCGAACGAGCCGAAGAAGGGCTCGCCGGAGGAGCAACCGCGCCGGTGAACATCACCAGGGGGAGCGCTTGATCCCGAGGTGGAAAGAAAGCCGGTTCACCAGCAGGTCGCCCGCGAACGTCATCGCAAGGATCGCGATGACGTTCCACGGCGACAGCCGCACGAAAGGTGCGGCCAGCAACAACGAGCCTGCGACGAAATCGAGCTGGTCGAACGGAATCCAGGGCGCGCCGGGCGGCCGGTGCAGGCGGCGCTTCACCAGGCTCTTCAGCGCGTCGCCGCCGGCCGTTCCCAATCCGAACGCCAGTCCGAGCCAGGGCCAATAGTCCGGCGATCGCCAGAAGGCGGACGGCTGCACAAGCGCCTGCGCGGCCACGGCCAGGAAACCGATCGCAAGCGCGAGGACGAAACCGACGACGGTCTTGTGATCGCCCAGCAGTTCGCGATGGATGGGGCGATTCCAGCCGCGCCAGAAACGCGCGAACGGCGGCGCCATGTTGGCCAGCCACGCCGGGAGCATGAAGTACGCCAGCCCCGCCAGTTCGGTCAGCACGCTGTGCACGGCACCTCCCCGCGTCGTTACATACCGTTACAAACCTTTACCCGTTCATCATCATGCCGCGTGGTGGGCGACGTAGGTTGGCTCCGGGCCAAGCGGAGCACGCGTCATGTACGACCGTCCGATCACTCCCGACACCAACGTCTGCGACCCGTGCACCGCCGCGGTCCAGGGCGCGGCGACGGCGTCGCCGATGATGCTGGAGCGCCTGCTCGAAGGCCTGCCGCTCGTCCGGCGACGGCTCCGGCGTCGCCAGTACGTGTTTCGTGCGGGGCAGCCGCGCCATGGCCTGTACCTGATCCACTCCGGCTTCTACAAGACGCGCGTCATCAGCGAGGACGGTCGCGAGAAGGTCACCGGCTTCCGCCTGCGCGGCGACCTGCTGGGCCTGGAGGCGCTGGACCTGCCGACCTATACCTGCGACGCCATCGCGCTGGACGTGGGCGAAATCTGGGAGCTGCCGCAGTCGTATCTTCGCGAACGCCTCCCGGAATTCCAGGAGCGGCTGACCGCCGCGCTCGCCGGCGAGATCCGCCGCGACTGGAACTGGATGCTCGTGCTCGGCAGCCTCAACGCGGAACAGCGCGTCGTCTCGTTCCTGCTGGACCTTTCGGCCCGGCTGTCTGCCCTGGGTTTCAGCTCCACGAGCATGCTCCTGCGCATGACGCGGGCCGATCTGGGCAACTTCCTGGCGTTGCAGCTCGAAACCGTCGTGCGGGCGCTGCACCGGCTGCAGGCCCAGGGGCTGATCGAAGTGGAGCGTCGCCAGATCCGCATCCACGACCTGCCACGGCTGCGCGCGCAGATCGCGCTGCCGGCAATGCACTGAATCGTCCTGCTGCATCGAAGGAGACGCGCCATGCGTGACATCCTCGTCCATGCCACCCAGTACGACCGCTGGACGCCCAGCGTGCGCCATGCCGCCGAACTGGCCGGACGCCTGCGTGCGTCGCTCACCGCGGTGTGGTGCGAGCCGCCGGTCGATGCCGTGGTCGCCGGCGATGTCGGCGCCCTGGTGGCCCTGGCGGCCGTCGCGCCGCCGATCCATGTCGACCGGGCGAGGGCGGTCGCGTCGCGCTTCGGCAGCTGGAGCGCGTCGCTCGGGGCGGCGCACAGCGACTGGCTCGTGTGCGAGCTCGATCCCGTCTTCGCGATACAGCAACTGGCCCGCTGGCACGATCTGGTCGTGCTGGGCGGTGGACGCAACACGCCTTGGGGCTCGGACGCCGCGCTCGCGGAAATGCTGGTCCGCACGCAGTCGCCCTGCCTGGTGGTCCCGGAAGATCGCGATCCGCCGTTCCGGCTGCGTCGCGCGGCCATTGCGTGGAACGGCTCCACGTGCGCCGCGGCCGCCGTGCACGACGCCATTCCCCTGCTGACCCTGTGCGAGAAGGTGTTCGTCCTGTCGGGCGAACACGCGGGCCAGGCGTCGCGACAGCCGAAGTTCGACATCGGCCGCTACCTCGACCGCCATGGCATCGCGCACGACACCATCGCGCTCGACGATAACGCCGCCGAATCGGCGGGCGAGGTGCTGCTGCAGGAGGCCACGGCCGTGCAGGCGGACCTGCTCGTCATGGGCGCGTTCGGCCGAAGCCGCCTGAGCGAATGGGTGTTGGGCGGCGTGTCCCGCCACATGCTCGCGCACTGCACGATCCCGATGCTGATGCGCCACTGATCCGCGCCCGCCGGCACGCGTGCGATGCGTGCCGGCGCGGCGGTATCACGCATCCATTCCCGCGGCGATCCGCATCTCGCGCACCTGCTCCTGCAGCATCGCGTCGCTCAGTCCATGCAACTGCGAGGTGACGGCGCGCAGGATGTCGTCCGCCGCGACCACGCCGACGAGCCTGCCGTCTTCGCGCGTCACCGGAAGCCGGCGGATCCCGCTCTCCTTCATGCGCTCGATGGCGTCGAAGATCTCGTGCGTTTCCTTGCACGTGACCACGCCGGTGCTCATGACGTTCGCGACGCTCATCGCCTGGGCGTTGACGCCCCTGGCGACGACCTTCAGCACGATGTCGCGATCGGTGACGACGCCAATGGGACGTCGCTCCGGATCGACGATGACCACGAGCGCGCCGACGTGGCAGCGCTGCATGGCCGCCGCGGCCTCCTGCACCGTGGCGCGAGGCGAGATGCAGGCGACGTCGGATGTGCAGATGTCTCCAATGCGCATGGCGGAATCCTCCGGTGACCGGATTCGAGCATGCGCCCGCGCGTGGTGGCGATGTTGCCCCAGGTCAACAGTGCGGCGCGCTCAGGTGGCCGCGCGTCGAACCGCGAAGAGGAGCTGCTCGCGCTGGTAGGGCTTGCGGATCAGGACGTGCGCGGCTTCCATCGAACGGGCGGCCTCGGACGTGTCGTCGTACCCCGTGGTCAGCACGATGCCGATCCGCGGAGATCGTGCGCGAAGGGACTCGGCGAGCGTGCGCCCGCTCATGCCGCTGCCGAGCATGATGTCGCTGAACAGCACGGCGACCTCGTCGCTGTCGTCGAAGGTTTTCAGGGCCGATTCGGCGTCCGCGGCTTCCAGCGTGCGGTAGCCCGCGGAGCGGAGGAACGCCACGGCGATGCGCCGCACGCCCGGGTCGTCCTCCACGACGAGCACGGTCTCGCCATTTCCACGCACCGTGGACGGTTCGTGCGGGCCCGGCACGGGGGCGGAGCGTGCCACGGGGAGATAGAGGCTCATCGTCGTGCCGCGGCCGGGCTCGCTTTGCACCCGCAGGGTGCCGTTACTCTGGCGGACGAACCCGTACACCATGCTCAGGCCGAGCCCGCTTCCACGCCCCGGAGGCTTGGTGGTGAAGAACGGTTCGATCGCGCGCCGGGCGACGTCCGGCGACATGCCGCTGCCGGTGTCGCGCACGTGGATGACGACGTAATGCCCCGCCGGAAGATCGGACGCTTCCTGCGGGCGCACCCAGCATTCGCCGACCTGCAAGGTGATGTCGCCTCCGTCTGGCATGGCGTCGCGCGCGTTGAGCACCAGGTTGATCAGGGCGGTTTCCAGCTGCGTCGGATCGACGTAGGCCGGCGGGATCACCGTGGGGCATTCGATCGTGAGGCAGAACGCTTCGCCCAGCGTTCGCTGCAACATGATGCCCAGGTCGTGGACGAGCGGTTCGGGCAGCACCGGCCGGGGCGACAGCGCCTGCCGACGCGCGAACGACAGCAGTTTGGAGGTCAGCTCGGCGCCCCGTTTGACCGAATGCAGCGCGCCGTCGATCAGATCGAGCGCCTCGGGGCGCTCCCCGTATTCTTCCTGCAGCAACTGCAGGCTGCCGGAAACGACCGTCAGCAGATTGTTGAAATCATGCGCGATGCCGCCGGTCAGCTGGCCGACCGCGTCGAGGCGCTGCGCATGCGCCAGTTGCTCCTCGGTGCGCTTGCGCTGGAGCATCGACGCGACCAGCGTTGCGGCGGACTGGATCAGGTGCAGTGCATCGTGGTGGAAGTAACGAGGCGTCGACGAGAGCGCGAGCAGAAGGCCGATCGGACGATCGCGATCGCGCAGCAGCGCCGCGGCGCCCGACGCGACGCCTTCGTCCGTCGAGCCCAGCAGCGCCAACTGGCTGCGCGTCAACATGACGGCGCGATCGGCGGGCATCGCGCCGGCGAATGCCGACCAGTGTCGGTGCAGGGTGTCTGCGAACGATGCGGCGTCGATGTGCCTGGACGCCATCACGTCGAGCGGCGCTTCGTGGCGTCCCTTCAGCGCGAGTACCGCCAGGTCGACGGGCAGTTCTTCGGCGAGAAGCGGGGGCAGGGTGGGGACCACCTGTTCCTCGCCGGTGGACTCCAGTGCCATCTGCCCGAGCCGCGCGATCAGCGCGTCGTAGCGTGCGCGCACCATCATCTGCCGCGCACGCTGGCTTTCGGAAACATCACGCACGGAGGCCAGGTAATGTCGGCCGGCTTCCGTATCGATGGGGCTGAGCGCGATTTCGACCGGGAACTGCTGTCCGTCGGCGCGTTGGCCGACCAGCGATTGATCCGATTGCCCCATCGGGCGAACGCGCGGCGAAGCCATGTAGCGCTCGCGGTGCACGAGATGCCGCCCGCGCATTCCTGCCGGCATGAGCGCTTCGATCTCCATGCCGACCATCGCTCCGCTGGCATGGCCGAACAAACGTTCGGCGTTCGCATTGGCGCGCACGATGCGCCCCTTGTCATCGACCAGTACCAGTGCGTCGGGCACGATGTCGAACAGTTGCGGAAGCGGCAAACTGGTCATGAGGACGTCACGGTCGCCGCGAGGCGGTAGCCCATGCCGCGCAAGGACTGGATCAGTTGGGGTTTGGCCGGATCGCGTTCGAGCTTCCGGCGAAGGCGTCCGATGTGCACGTCGATGGCGCGGTCGAACGGTCCCGCGTCGCGGCCGTGCAGGTGGTTCATGAGCTGATCGCGCGTGAGCACCTGGCCGGGTCGCTCGACCAGCGCATTGAGCAGCTCGAACTCGGTGCCGGTCAGCGTGACCGCGCGGCCTTCGCGATCGACGATGGCGCGCGCGGAAACATCCAGCGCCAGACCATCGAACCGCAGCAGTGGCGCGCTCGCGGGCGCCGGTTCGGAGCGTTGCGTGCGCCGCAACACGGAGCGGACCCTCGCGAGCAGCTCGCGGAACTCGAAGGGTTTGGTGACGTAGTCGTCGGCGCCCAGTTCCAGGCCCACCACGCGGTCCACCGACTCGCCGCGTCCGGTGACGATGATGACCGGAACGCGCCGGTCGAGCCGACGCAACGCCATCAGGCCATCCTCGTCCGGAAGTCCCAGATCGAGCAGGATGAGATCGACCGGCTCGGTTCTCAGCGTGGTGTCCATCCGCGAGGAATCGGCGGCGGCGCTGCAGCGAAAACCGTGATTTTCGAGGTAGCGCGCGAGCAGGCCGGCTATCTGCGGATCGTCTTCGACCAGCAGGACGTGCGGACGAACGGCGGCAGAGGCATCGGACGCATGCATCACGGAACCCGTTCCGGCGGCGGCTTGGATCATAGCGCGGTGAACGGCAACCGGGCGTATGGCCGGCCGATCCTGCCGCGCGCCGTCGATCCCGGACTCAGGCGTCTCCGGTCAGCCGGACCGCGGCGCCTTGGCGCCGCCGCACCCGGGCCGCGGCGAATCGAGCGCGTAGGGGCAGGCTGGTCGCGATCGCCCGTCCACACCGCGCCCGACGACCGCGCGAAGCGTTGTTGACGAGGATCAGTTTTCCATCCGTCCACGCCGTCACGATGCAAGGCGTACCCGCGACCAGCGACTGAAGCAGGGAGCCATGCATGAAGGGTCTGTTGATCGCAATGTCGATCGTGTGCGCGAGCGGATGCGTTTCCCAGATATTCCTGGACGGACCCGTGGACCCGTCCGCCCGGGACACCGCGCCGCGCATCGTTCATGTCACTCCCGTGCCGACGACGTGCCCGCAGCCTGGCATGGGCAACTGCTACCTCGTGACGGACGGGCAGGGTGGCGCGCAACGTCTGCTGGAAGCGCCATCCGGCGTCCTGCAATACACGCCGGGCACGGACTACGTCGTCGAGGTCACCGAGCGGCCGCTGTCCGGATCGGGCGAAACGCGATGGGTCGTGAGTCGTGTCGTCGATCGTCATCCGCGCGCCCGTTGAGCAACAAGCGATGCGCGAAAACTGGCGCCGTGGTCTCACGATCAGCGCTTGATCAAGCATTGCAAGACAGCGTCGACGCGCGTGCGACATCGACAAGGCTGCGTAGGCGGCCGCAAGCGTCGGGATTAGAGGCTGTTCAGATGATATGTGTTGCAGTGGTTCCCGCACCGGACGTGGACACCGCGTCTCGACATCGGGCCCTCGTGCAGTTCATCGCTGACGGAGCAGGCTTTGCTCCAGATCCCTCAGCGCAGCCGGAGGCATGCTCAATGGCGCAGAGAGACACACCCCGTCCGCTCCCCCTGGTCGATCCGGAACAGCACTCCCTTGCAGCGGCGCTTGGCCGGGTTGCGAAAGACGCGCTTCCTCATCTCGACTGGGATGAGATGTCGCCGCACCTTACGGTGGCATGGCTGACGAGCACCGTCTCCAGGGGGCTGGCGTGGAGTACGGTGGAAGCGATCGCTCGCGAGGCGTGGCTCAAGGCGCGGTGTGGCGACGAGGACGCACGGAAATAGCACGCATCCTGCTTCGGAACGAGCGATAGACCGCGTGCGCTAACGGGTTCGCTCCGCGGAGAGCACACTGGGCGTGATCGCGTTCCCCATGCTCTGCAATGGGGCATCGGTTATAAGCAGGACGGTTCCGGGTTCGAGGATGTCATACACCACGCGGGCGAATGCCTCGTTCACCCGGATCGTTCCGGCACCGGAAGCATCGGCAAGCCTGATCTCCCGATCGCCGCCCTCTGGCTCGAGGGAGATCTCGAGCCACCTCAGGGCGGGGCGACCCGGCACGACGACGCTCGCCTCGGTCCGGGCGCCCGAAAGCAGCCAGAACACATGTCGTCCGGGGCGGGATTCGCCGACCAGATCGACCGTCGCCCGTCCTATCTCGCTGGCACCTCTCAGTACCACGACCTCGCGGTCGTGGGTGCTGTAGACGATTGCCAGCGGCCCGCCGTGCGCGGCATCGGGCGTCCACGTGTACGGAAGCGACGCTGCGTCGGACGCGGAAACGGATGATATCGGCGTGGAGGCGGTCGACGCTGGGTCGTCGGCGGCGCGCGCGATCACGATCGTGGTATCGCGTGACGTCACGCCGAACAGCTTCTCGGCGAAGGCATACGGCAGGCGGATACAGCCGTGGGAAGCCGGTCGACCCGGCAGTGCACCGGCGTGCAACGCAAGTCCGCCCCAGGTGAGTCGCTGCATGAACGGCATCGGCGCATCGTCATACAGATTGGAGTAGTGCTCGCGGCGTTTCTCCAGAACGGTGTAAACGCCCTGGGGTGTCTCGAACCCCGGTCGGCCAGTGCTCACGTTCGACACCGCGATGCGTGCTGCGCCGCGATAAACATAGGCGCGCTGCGCGTCGAGACTGACGACGACGAGAACGGGACCTTCCCGGACCTCGCCCTCCATCCAGACGAAGTCGGCGCTTCGTGCGGAGAGCGGCGCGGTGTCCGGTTTGACGCCCTGCGCGGCGATGGGAAATGCGGCAAGCAACGCCGCCAGTACCCATGCCGCACGCCATGCCGTACCGAACCTCATCCGGGCGGCCGTGCGCTGGAATGAATCTTCACATTGCCACGCCGGATGCGAATGAAATCCTCAAGCTGGCGACGCAGCGCGTCGAAGGCGTCCCGCACCGCTACATACGCATCCTCGTGTTCTTGCTCGTCGTCTCCCGATCGCCCGGCCACGAACGACGCGCCGGGTACGCTGGCATCAATGCGTACGCGATACCGATTGCCATGCTGGTGGCGCCGCTCGTGCCGGCTGACGGTGACCTCGCATCGTTGCAGTGCGGGTGCGAAGCGGAGCAGTCGATGCGCGTGCGCTTCGATGTCGGAACGCAACGCCGCCGAAGGCGGCATGCCGATGAAGCTGATCGATGTTTCCATTGCGGCAGTCCGGTGTGTGTGCACTGCAGTTTGGCCGCCGCGCCAAGCGGGAGATTGATCCAGGTCAGCGTCGGATGCGGAATGGATGCGGCATAGCCCAAGCCGGTGCCGCTCGGCCGCACGTGAAGGCGGTTGCAAGGGCAGGAGACGTCATGCATCGCATGAGCCGGTCGACGCCGTCTCCGATGCCGCGATGGTTCCCGAAGCTGCCTGCAATGCGCCGGGCGTGCTAATCGGCATGGAATACGATCGCTGCGCATGCGCATGCGCATGCGCTGGAGCAGCGTGCAGCAAGTCCCATGCCGGCGCAGCGCGCCAGCGCTGGGCCTGATGTTGATGCAGGTCAATCTCGCCATTCGCGCCGAGCGCCATCGTGTCGCGACGCAATCCGCGAGGTCATGGCCATGATCGCACTGCCGTTCCGGGATCGCGAAGACGCCGCGAAAGCATTGGGCGATGCGCTCGCGAAGTATCGCGGACACGATCCGCTGGTCCTGGCGATCCCCCGAGGAGGGGTTCCGATCGGACGTATCGTCGCCGATGCGCTGGGTGGAGATCTGGACGTCGTGCTGGTGCGCAAGCTGGGAGCGCCCGGAAACCCCGAGCTCGCGATCGGAGCCGTCGACGATCACGGGAGCGTGGTGCTCAACGAGAACGCCGAACGGGCAGGCGCGGACCGCACCTACATCGAGCGCGAGGCCGCGCGGCAACTGGCGGTGATCCGGGAGCGCAGCCGACGCTTTCGCACTTTGAAGCCGGCGCCGACCATCGCCGGTCGTACCGTCATCGTGGTGGACGACGGGCTCGCCACCGGCGCCACGATGCAGGCCGCCTTGCAGACCGTCCGGGCCGAACACCCGTCCCGCCTGGTGTGCGCCATTCCGGTAGCGGCGCGCGACAGCCTGACCGAAGCGGCGCACTATGCCGACGAGGCGGTATGCCTGGCCACGCCGACGCCGTTTCGCGCGGTCGGTGTTCACTACAAGAACTTCGGTGAAGTCAGCGACGACCAGGCGGCTGAACTGCTTCGGGCGAGCCCCGGAGCAGGATCGACGTTCGGTCGTGCGAGTCACGCAGTGAGGGTTCCGGCCGGCACGGTCATGCTCGAAGGTGAGCTGGCGATCCCGGCCGCGGCCCAGGGGCTGGTCTTGTTCGTGCACGGTAGCGGTAGCAGCCGGCACAGTGTGCGCAACCGGCACGTGGCGGGTGTGCTGCAACAGCATGGCATCGGCACCCTGCTGTTCGACCTTCTTACCCCGGCGGAGGATGCGGAGCCTCGTGCGAGGTTCGACATCCCATTGCTGGCGCGTCGCCTCGAGTACGTCCTGGAGTGGGTCGGGAACCAGGCGAACCTGAAGCGACTCCCCATCGGGCTGTTCGGAGCGAGCACCGGTGCGGCGGCCGCGTTGTCGGTCGCGGCCACGAGCGGCGACCGAGTTGCTGCGGTGGTGTCCCGTGGGGGACGACCGGACCTGGTGGGCGCGGAACTGCTGGCCCAGGTCCACACGCCCGTGATGTTGATCGTGGGCGGTTCCGACTGGCGGGTGCTTGAACTGAACCGATCCGCGAAAACCAGCATGGGGCTTTGGGCGGAGTTGGTCGTGATCCCCGGGGCGACACACCTGTTCGAGGAGCCCGGCGCACTGGAAACGATCGCGAACTACGCATCGGACTGGTACGCGCAGCACTTCCGGAGCGCCGCGATGGCCGCGGCAAATGCCGTGTAGCCTGCATCGTCGCCAATGCGAGCGCCCATGAGGCCGTGAGGTCCGGATCGCAAACAGTCGCCAGCCCGCGCATCGACCAGATGCGTGGTGCTGCCTCGAGTCGCGTCAACTTCACGCGGCGTCATGGGCGAGTATCGATGGCGTGGCGCGCCTTTCGTGCCGTGCGACTTGCACGGGTCTTGCGAACCGCGTGACCACGAGGTCACTCGACCACGAAGCTCACCCGCATGCACACGCGCCACTCCGAGATCTCGCCGTCCGGATCCGTGCGGACCTTGATCTCGCTGACCCAGGCGCCCTGGACGCCCGAGATCGTGTCCGAAACCTTCCGGAGGCCGGCGCTCACTGCATCTTCGAGTCCCTCGGGCGAAGAAGCGCTCACTTCGATGACCTTGGCTACGCTCATGACGGCTCTCCACGATGGCGCACGTATTGCAGGTCCGAGTAGACGTCGATCGCCGGGGCGAGTATTGATGCCGGTCAACGAAGCGGATCGGTCAGGATCGGACAATCACGCTGCGCGTCTTCAGCTTCCCGGGATGCGCGGAGCCGGGGCGGGAGCCCCATGCGGATGGAACGGACGACCATATGAAAACCCTGGGCAACACCGTCGCGCAGGCGCAGCTTCGGCCGGACTCCGACCTCGGTTACCCGCTCAAGCTCCTGGCGGTCTACCTGATCTGGTGGGGCGCCCTCGCCATCTCTCCCTGGTATCGCGAGGACTGGTTGTTGGAGAACGTGCTGGTCTTCGTGGCCGTTCCGCTGCTCATCTGGAACTGCAGATCGCTCAGGTTCTCCGATCGGGCGTACACGTCGTTGTTCCTCTTCCTGGCACTTCATGCGATCGGGGCTCATTACACCTACGCGGAAGTGCCATACGACGAATGGGCCAGGGCGCTCGGCGTTCCGGCAGTGAGCGAGGTGCTCGGATTCGATCGGAACCACTACGATCGGCTCGTGCACTTCCTCTATGGGCTGCTTGTCACGCCGGCGGCCATCGAACTGCTCGACCGACGCGCACCGCAGAAGGGGCTTTGGCGGTGGGTTCTGCCGGTCACTTTCATGGCCTCGCATTCGGTGATCTACGAAACGATCGAGTGGGGCGCCGCGGCGGTGTTCGGGGGTGAGCTGGGCCAGGCCTACCTGGGCACCCAGGGCGATGTATGGGATGCGCAGAAGGATTCCGCCCTCGCGTTGCTTGGAACGGCTATCGCCGTGGTGTGGATCCGCTTGCGCGAACGCGCAACGCCTCAGGCGAGCGCGAGCTAGCGAACTACCGTCCCCCGCCGCTTCGGAATATCGACCAGAGCAGCCAGATGCCTGCCGCGGAGGCCCCGGCAAAGCCCAGGAAGGCGAAAAGCGGCAGGCCCAGGAGGGTAGGGCCGCCCTTGACCGTCATGGTAATGGACGATCCGACGATCAGGGCCGCGATCACCATGCTGGCGGCCAGCCGGTTCGCCGAATGGCTGAGGTTGGTGCCGAACTCGTGCAGTTCGTCCAGGTGCATTCGCAGCCGTCCTCCGCCGCGGATCGCCCGGGACAGTCGACGTAGGTCGCGAGGCATGGTGGCTAGCAGCTGGATCGACTCGCTCACGAAGCGGGCACTGCGCCGCGCGATCGCGGCGGGGCTGTAGTGCATGGCCATCGCACGGCGGAGGAATGGCCTGGCCTGCTGCGCCATGTCGAACCCTGGGTCCAGACTGCGCCCCAAGCCGTCGAGCGTGAGGCATACCTTGATGAGCATGGCCAGATCCGCAGGCAGCGCGAGCCGGTGCGCACGAAGCAGCGCGGTGACATCGAGCAACATGCTGGCAAGATTGAGTTCGCCCAATGGCACTGCGTGGTATCGGTCGACGAAGGCGTCGATGTCGATGGCCAGCTGATCCTCATCGACATCCGCGCGACCGGCCCACCCGACGAGCACGTCGGTCACGCGGCGGGCGTCGCGCTCCACCAGCCCGAACAGCAGGTTCACCACTTCCGCGCTCCTGGCTTTCGACAGGCGACCGACCATGCCGAAGTCGATCACGGCGATCCGTCCGTCGCGCATCACGAACACGTTGCCCGCATGAGGGTCCGCGTGGAAGAAGCCATCCATCAGGAGCATCTTCAACACCAATTGCGCACCGGTCCTCGCAATGGCTCTTCGGTCCAGGCCGGCCGCTTCGAGCGCGGCCAGGTCGCCAACGGGAATGCCGTCGACGAAATCCTGCACGTTCATGCGTTCATTCGTGCAGGCCCAATGCACTCTCGGAACCAGCATGCGTGGGTCGTCGGCGAAGCTGGCCGAGATCCGCTCGGCGTTGTGGCATTCGGCCGCCAGATCGAGCTCGCGGACCAGCGAATCCCGGAAGTGGCGTGCCATGCCGGCGGGATGGAAACGGCGAAGGTCCGGGAACCGGGCTTCGATCTTCCTCGCGGCGTATTGCAGCAGGCGCAGGTCGGCTTCGATCAGGGGCCGGATGCCGGGGCGTCGGACCTTGACGACCACCTCGCATCCGTCCGGAAGACGTGCGCGATGCACCTGGGCGATCGAGGCGGCTGCCAACGGGACCTCGTCGATCGACGCAAACACAGCCTCTGGATGCACGCCCAGCGCCTCGTTGATCTCGTTGCGTATCGACGCGAACGGGACGGGCGGGACGGCGTTCTGCAAGGCACTGAGTTCCGCAATCCACTCGGGCGGGAACAAGTCCACGCGACCCGCCAGCAATTGGCCGAGCTTGACGAAGCAGGGCCCCATTTCCTCCAGTGCACGCCTGACGCGCACTTGCGGGGGCAAGGCCACGAGCGTTTCCAGCTGCGCCAGCGGAAGCAGCTTGCCTGCCCGCGCGATGGTCCGCGAAAGACCAAGACGCCGTACGACATCGCCGAACCCGTAGCGGATCAGGATGCTTGCCAGCGCTTGCAGGCGTCCGACGTCGTGTACCGCGAGCAGCGTGTCCCGCATGGTCGGTTGGCCTCGCGACGAGCCATTCTGGGACCGGGGTTTCAGGCTAGACGGTCTGCTCCTGCTCCAGCTGATCTGGATCAACAGTCGGTGCGGCTCGACACGACGACGTCCATGTTGGTCGGGACCGCGTTCACGTTCGCAGCGGTAGGGCTCGCCACAAGGATGAGGGTGAGCGCTTCGGTCCTCCGTCCGGCTCCTTCACACCCGAGGGCGTACTGTCGTGGTGCACCGAAGCCGCGCACAGCGCGTGGCTTTCTCCCGGAGAACCTTGTGCACCTCCCGCACGAGGCTTCCATGAGCAGCACCCTTGCCGGCAGTGCCATCTCACTGCCGTGCAGGCGGAACGACCCAATCCCGGACGGCTACGTGCCCGGTGACTTGCCTGCGATGCGACACCAAGCCCCCATCCATTTCACCGACGCCCGTGAGAACCATGACCATCATCGAAATCCTGTGCCTGCGCCTCGCGCGCTTTGTCGCGCCGGTATTCCTGCGCGCAGAACGCGCGATCCTCCCAACGAGGTGACACGACCATGGAGACCCGAAAAAAAACCGTGGCCAAGCCGCTGATCCCGATGTTCCGGTTCACGTTGGGCAACGGGCAAAGCATCGGCCCGAAGGCGCTGCAGTCGCTCTGGGTGCAGGCATGTCATCAACCGGAGGCGACCGTGGGCTGTGTTCCCGGGGCGCGTGTTGACGACAAGGCGACCTACTCGTTGTATGCACCTCAGGGATTGGACGGACTGGCGGAGATCGAGATGCGGCTTCGTGCGTTGCTCAACGAACGCAGCCTGCGTGTTTCCCTGTTGTGCGTCCACGCCGGAGCGAGATAGCCGTGTCTCTTTGAGGGGCGCGCGCGGTGGCATCTCTGCATCGAAGCGGTCGCGACAGGCTTTGCAGGATCGAAGCCGCTCGTTGCCTGGGCGATCTCCACGTTGCCTTCTCCCGCGTCGGCGTAGGGTGGTGCTCCGTTATCTGGAGCCAACGCCATGACGCATCACGAAGCGACGCATCGCTCGGCCGACATGGAGGAGTGCATCCGGAATTGCACCGAGTGCCATGCGATCTGCGTTGAAACGATCGCCTACTGTGCCCGCGTGGGTGGCAAGCATGCGGAGGCCCAGCACCTGTCGCTACTGGCGACTTGCGCCGACATCTGTCGGACCAGTGCCGACGCGATGCTCCGGGGTTCACGCGTTCATGGCTACGTGTGCGGGGCGTGCGCGGCCGTGTGCTCTGCTTGCGCCGACGCGTGCTCGGCGATGCGTGACGATCCCGAGATGGCCCGGTGCGCTGAAGCCTGTCGTCGCTGCGCCAGAAGTTGCGAGGAGATGGCGCGCGGCATGTAGTGCGGCGGCGGAGCCTTCGTGGCTGCGGCCACGCGCAAGCGGAGTCGCTGTCATGTCGCGATTCGCCCTGGCATCGACTCGAACTGCATTCAGCGACCACCCGCCGGCGGCGGCTGCCTGGCAGTTGTACTTGTTGGCCTGGCAGTACCAGACCAGGTCCCGAGCATTCGGGCCGGGAGAACCGGCGGCGTGGCTCGGAAGCCCGGCACCTGCCGAGCGGACCGGCGCGCTACTACTCATGCACCGCGCGTGGGCGGCGTTGCGTGGTATCGAGGCGGACACGCCGCCGCCTCGCTTGCCCGCTGCGGCTTGGGAGTGGTTCCTGCGCCACTGGTGGCCGCGTTTGCGAGAGAGCCGCAAGTAGCACGCTTGAGCAGCCGAGTGGTCGGACTGGCAGCGGCTGCTCAGGCGTGGAGTATCCGACGGCGCTGACGAACGGAGAGGCGCAATGCCCAAGGGCGATATGAGGCGGATGTCAGAGTAGTGATAAGGCCAGCTATCGGGGCCACGGGGGGCGCTGAAACGGGGAACACGACTCCTTGGACGTTGCCCAATGGATCCTTGCAAGATTAGCCCCTCAGTTCGCGCAGCTGGTCTTCGAAGCGGGCGATGGAGGCTTGGTAGAGGAAGATCGCCCAGCTTACGCGCGCGACGCCGTAGGACTGGAGTTCGGGAAGCGCGGGACCATTGGGCATTCGGGTGATATTGACCGGTGCGCGCGTCTTTGACATGAACATTGCCAACGCCTCTGGCTCACAGAGCGCAATGGGATACACACAGTCCGCGCCGGCTTCGAGATACGCATTGGCACGTTCCAGTGCTTCCGGAACTAGTTCCACCTGCGTTCCGATGTCAGCTCCGGCTATGTAAGGACTGAGGAAGTTGTCGACGCGCGCATTGATGACGAGTGGGTAATCCATGGCGTGCGCGGCGCGTCGGACCTCTCGAAGCCAACACGCGTGTCGTGCAGGATCTCGCAGGATGCCGGCTGCGTGATCGTGAGGTACACCCGGGGAATACTCGGTGTCTTCGAGGTTGCATCCCGCAGCTCCGATGCCCTGGAGGGAAACGACGAGCGCCTCGGGCTCCATGCCATAACCTCCTTCAGCGTCCACGGTCACCGGGACGTCCACGCATCTTGAAATCCGCGCCGCCGCGGCGAACATCTCCGTGGCGGGGGCGCCTTCATGGTCCTCGTACCCAAGGGCCGCGGCCACTCCCCAACTTGTTGTAGCAACCACCGGGAAACCCGCTCTGACTACTGCCCGCGCGGTGGCCGCGTCCCACACATTCGGCAGCAGCAAGGGCGAGCCAGGCCTATGAAGCTCCCGCAAGAGTTCACACCGACGGCGCAGATCGCTAGACATTTCAGTTCACCCAACGAGGATGGCTCATGGCGAGCAGTTTGTGAGGTTCCGTCAGTCCACACCACTGGCGTAACCCTCTTTGGCAAGCGCTTCACGGAGATCGCGCCGCCCAGGGATTTCCAACTTCTGAAACACCTTGTGCAGGTGATACTCGACTGTGCGCGGGCTGATGTAGAACCTCGCACCGATTTCGGAGTTGGTGTGACCATCGCGAGCCATCAACGCGACGTGCATTTCTTGCGGCGTCAACGCTTCCTTGCGGGTCAAGACGCGCTTTCGCACCATTTCGCCGGTGGCGAGAAGCTCGCGTCTGGATCGCTCGGCGAACGCCGAGGCGCCCATCCGCTTGAAGCTCTCGTACGCATGACGCAGCGGCTCACGGGCATCCGAGCGGCGGTTCTCCCGGCGTAGCCACTCTCCATAACAAAGCTGACTACGCGCCAGATCGACTCCGGCGCGACTGCGCGCAAGGTGCTCGATCGATGATCGATAGGCACCCTCGTCACCGCTCAGTAGCCCGCGGCAACGAGCTTCGACACCCAGCGACCATTCAGTTCCGCACGACCGCGTTCGTTCGATCAGGCAGTCAAGGGCAGATGCGGCATCCCGTTCACTGCCGACCCGAATGGCGGCCTCGATGTACTCCGCCAGCGCCCAGCCATATGAAATGGCGGTGTCTTCGCGCTCGCAGGCTCGGCGCGCGTTGTGGAGCGCCTTGTCATACTCGCCACAGCCATTGTGCAGACGTGCGGAAACACACCAGAATGTGGTCAGGGCTTGACCTTCGCCCCGCATTGCCGCGTTCTGTAGCAACGTGTCCCACATAATCTGCATCTCGCGTTGTTCCCCTCGCGTCGCCGCCAGAAGAGCGGCCGAGTATTTCAGCGAGGGAAGTCCCGTCGCCTGCTCGATCAGATCGACCTCGTCAATCAACGCCTGCGCCGTCGAGAGGTCTCCTGCGTGGACATGAAACGCGGCCAGATGGTTCGTGGCATTGGCGAGCAAGCTGATCCTCCCCGTGGCGCGCCCGATCTGCACGCCGCGTTGGGCCAGCGCATGCCAAAGGTGGTCGTCCCAAAGTTCCTGTGCCAGGCGGCACCCGATCCATAGCCATCGCTGGTGTTTCTCGTGATCGCAGACTTCTTTGAGCGTCTGCAGCGCTGCGATGAGTGGCGAGATTGAAGCCGAATAGCCCTCCGTAAAACGAACTACGAGGCCGTTGAGCAACATGTCGGCGACGCTGGTAGGGGAGGTCATGGTCATCGCTCCAGCTCGCTGGGCGATTTCCCGCTCATGCGGACCGGGACCAAGACCTCCCGCGAACATCGCAGCGGAGATGGCTTCAACGTAGGTCTCCCTGGCGATCGCCGCGTCCAGAGGCTCAAGGCGGCGGGCGGCGTCGCAGAGGAGTGCGCTTGAGTCCGCTCCGCGCCGTGTTGCGAATACCAGTTGCGCCCGCAAGCGCTCCAGACGCCCTCGCTCGAAGACCCCGAGCGACCCAAGTCCTGCGCTTGCCAATAGCCTCGAGGCGGAAGCGAAATCGCCGGCTTCGAGCTTCGCTTCCGCGGCATCAAGCGCGCGCGTGACACGCACGGTGGGATCAGGTGTCAGCTCAGATGCCCGTTCGAGAAATGCCGCTGCCGCCGCAAGGCCGCCACGGGCTTGCGCGCGTCCAGCCGATTGCACCATCTCTGCTGCCACTTCCTCCTCTGGCCTCGACGTCGCATTTGCGCGATGCCATGCACGCCGATCGGGATCGAGGGCTGGATCGGTCACCTCAGCCAGGGCTCGATGCGCCTTCCGGCGATCGTCGAGTTCCGAAGCGGCATAGACCGCCGAGCGAACAAGCGGGTGAGGGAACCGTACTCGCATACCCAAGTCGAGCAACCCAGCCGACTCCGCCATGGCTGCGGCGTCCGTTCCTATCCCTAAACGATCGGCTGCACGCCACAGCAACGCTACGTCCCCTATGGGTTCTGCTGCGGCAAGAAGGAGCAGTAGCCGGGAGTCGCGAGGAAGTCTCTCGAAACGCCGAATAAAACTTCGTTCGATGCGCTTGGTGAGGTTACGGGGGGCGGGAAATGCGAAGCCACCCGCAAGTTCCGCCGGTGTCATCCCGCGTGGAAGCTCTATGAGGGCAAGTGGGTTGCCCCTTGTCTCGTCGAGAATTCTAGCCTTCACCTGCTCATCGAGCGGCCCGGATAGTGCGTTCTCCAGGAGTAAAGTGGCGTGCTCCAGATCAAGTCCCTTCAACACGAGATCGGGTAGTCCTGCTAGCACCGTCTCGCCACCTTGCTCGCGCACTGAAAAGATCAGCCCGACTCTTTCAGCCAGGAGCCGTCGCGCTACGAACTTCAGCGTCTCCGATGACATCTGGTCCAGCCAATGCGCGTCGTCCACTACGCACACGATGGGCTGATCCTCGGCCGCCTCGGCGAGTAAGCCGAGTACGGCCAGGCCGACGAGGAACCTTTCCGGTGGGGGGCCGGCGCTGAGACCAAACGCCTTTCGCAGCGCCTCATGCTGAGGTTGTGGAAGCCGACCCATTCTGTCGAGAAAGGGGACGCATAACGCGTGCAAGCCGGCAAACGCCAACTCCATCTCGGACTCGACGCCCGTTGCCCAAATTACACGAGCACCAGTGGCCTCTTCTGACAACTGTCTAAGAAGCGATGTCTTCCCAGAACCGGCTTCACCGCGAAGAACCAAGACTTGACTCTGTGACGCGCGAACGCGTTCGACCAAGTGAGAGAGAGCACCACGCTCTTCAATCCGGTTAAGAAACTGTGAGGATCGCCGCGCTGCGCCGGACATGGTACCGATCCAAGTGGCTAGAGGGTCCGTCCCGATGAGTGTCCTTGGCACTGATGAGGCCCGTTAGCAACCTGAATGTGCCGAGCGCCATCTCCACTGTCAAGCCAGTGGGTGTGCGGTATCCCGGGCGGGGACGACTAGGGATCTCAACGGATGCGATCGAGGGGCGGCATCCCTCAAGTTGGGTACAACCAGACATCCGGGGCTCCCATGAACACGTTTCCCATGTTGGCTGGCACCTGGACTGACGAGGACGGGTCGGACGCGCACTTCCAAGGGGTTGCGGCCCCGACGCGGCGGCTGCGTGATGTTTCCGCCCCGCATTCAACGGGCAGTCTGAAGGTCGGAGGTCACCAGGATTTGCTTGGCGCGGGGCTATCGGCAAGTTACACAGGCGTCATTGCATTCATCGCGGTGGCGAGTGAGAAAAGCTTCGCACGCGCGGCAGATCGCCTGGGGATCGGGCGATCTGCAGTTAGCCGCAGCGTACAGAAGTTGGAGTCTCAACTCTCGACAAGATTGTTCCTTCGCAACACTCGTTCAACAGCGCTCACGCGCGAAGGCGAGTTGTTCTATGACGCGTGTCGACCCGGGGTCGATCGAATTCTGCTGGCCCTCGAAGAAATTCAGGATTTACGCGATGGGCCGCCCCGCGGCCAACTTCGGGTGGGAGCCACGCGCAGTTTTGGCCGAAAAGTCATCGCACCACTCCTGGGAGGGTTCCGGGAAATGTTTCCCGGAGTCGCGATCGAACTAGTCCTTGAAGATGCCCAGTTTGACCTCGTCTACGATGTCGACGTGGCTTTCTGTGACGGAGTCATGAAGGACAGTCGTGTGATTGCCAAGAAGATCATTCCCATGCCAATCCTCGTCTGCGCGGCGCCTTCGTATGCGGGATCTCACGGCCTACCTGCCAGTGTTGACGATCTCGCAATGCATGTCTGCATCGGAGATCGATTGGCGAGTGGACGCCTTCAGCATTGGAACTTCTGCGTTGACGGGAAGCCGCTGCATTTTGCGCCCGCAACGACACTCATATTCAACGATCCTGACCTCACGCTGCAGGCCGCCTGCGAAGGGCAGGGTCTGGCTCAGGTTCCGCTGTATAGAGCGCGAGAGGTCCTGCGTGAAGGCGCGCTTGTTACGTGCCTGGACTCGTTCGCACCCGATGCCGGCGGACACTTCATCTGCTATCTGGACCGTCAACAGCAGCCAAAGCGAACCCGCGTTTTCATCGACTACATGACAGCGCAGATCCGCTCGCTCGATTGCTCGGAATCGAATGTTCAGAAGCCGCGGGCACTAGCGAGCCAGGAACATGGAGCGACCGCCTGACTTCTTCGGAGTAGCCCGAGTCGCGGCTACAGTGCTTGTCATTCCCTGCGCTTGCACGCCCCGCGAAGTCGATTGGAATCGGGTTCGTGGCCGAATTCTGATTTGTGGCCAAATTCTGAATCGCCCGGAGCAGGGTGAGGATGCCTGCCTAGCGCGCACAGATGTTGCGACGCCGAGATGGGACCGACGGTCCATCCAGGTCCGCACGCGCACGCAATGCAATCTGCCGGCCTCCACGCCACGGGGCATTGTTGCGTCGTCGGCAACGCCGCATACGCGGGCGCGTTCTTTCTACCAGTTCAGCGCAGCTCCATGATGCGCATTGGCTTGCGTCGGATGACAGTCATGAAGATCGTGGTGGCGGGCGGCAGCGGGCTGGTAGGGACCCACCTCATCAAACACCTCCGGACGCGCGGGCACGACGCAGTGCCTGCATCCCGCCGGACAGGCGTGAACGCGCTCACCGGGGAGGGACTGGACGACGCGCTGCGCGGTGCGCACGCCGTCATCGACGTTACCAACGCGCCATCGTTCGAGGCGCCTGACGTTGGCGAGTTCTTTGCGCGTTCAACCACCAACCTGCTGGCCGCCGGCGAACGGGCGGGCGTGGCGCACTACCTTGCGCTGTCGGTGGTGGGGACGCCGCACCTGCAGAACAGCGCTTATTTCGACGCCAAGCAGCGACAGGAAGCGCTGGTGGCCGCCGCGAGCGTACCGCACACGCTGGTGCGTGCGACGCAGTTCTACGAGTTCATGGTCAACGTGATCCCGCCCGGGAGCGGCACGGGCCCCGTGCACCTGCCGCCGGCGCGCGTGCAGCCGGCATCGGCGGACGATGTGGCCGCTGAACTCGCCGCGCTCGCCGGCGCGGCGCCGTCGAACGATGTCGTCGAAATCGCCGGCCCGGAAACCCATCGCCTGTGCGAACTCGTGCAATGGGTCATGTACGCCTATCTCGACGATCGCGCGGTCATCGCCGACCCACAGACCGAGTACTACGGCGCGGTACTCGACGGCCGCACGCTGGTGCCGGCGGGCGAGGCGCTCATGACCGCGACGCGCTTCGGCGACTGGCTGCAGGAACGTGTGACGGGCGGGCGCGAGATTCCACACGTGCACCATCCCGATCCGCTGATGCGTGCGCACGCGCGGGCCTGACCCCGCCCCCATCCCCGGACATCCTGCATGCGCCGGCATACCTCGCCGCCGGCGCATGCGTCGCGTCATCCGCGGATGAACTCGAGCAGGTCGCGATTGATGATGTCGGCATGGGTGGTGCACATGCCGTGCGGATAACCCGGATACACCTTCAGCGTCGCATTGCGCAGCAGCTTGGCCGACAGGCGTGCGGCTTCGTCGACCGGCACGATCTGGTCGTCGTCGCCGTGCAGCACGAGGGTGGGAACGTCAATGCGCTTGAGGTCGTCCGTGAAATCGGTCTCGGAGAACGCCGCGATGCAGTCGTATTGCGGCTTCGCGCCGCCCATCATCGCCTGGCGCCACCAGTTCTGGCGCACGGCCTCCGACAGCGTCGCGCCGTCGCGATTGTAGCCGTAGAACGGGATCGGGAAGGTCCAGTAGAAGTCGGCGCGATTGGCCGCCAGGTCGCGACGCAGCCCGTCGAACACGTCCTTCGGAATGCCTGCCGCGTGGGTGGCCGTCTTGACCAGCAGCGGCGGCACCGCGCCGATCAGCACGAGCTTCGCCACGCGGCCCTTGCCGTGGTTGGCCACGTAACGCGCGGCTTCGCCGCCGCCGGTGGAATGCCCAATGTGGATCGCATCGCGCAGGTCCAGGTGCGCGGCGAGCGTGGCGACGTCGGCGGCGTAAGTCTCCATCTCGTTGCCGGTGGGGGTCTGCGTCGAACGACCGTGACCGCGGCGATCGTGCGCGATCACGCGATAGCCCTGTTGAAGGAAGAACAGCATCTGCGCATCCCAGTCGTCGCTGGACAACGGCCAGCCGTGGTGGAACACGATCGGCTGCCCGGTGCCCCAATCCTTGTAGAAGATCCGGGTGCCATCGGAGGTGGTGATGTGGTTCATGGGGATGCCTCGCTCAACGGTGGGGGAAGGTCCGCGGCCGGCGTGTGTTCGCGCGGGGCGGAACAGGGGAGAGCACGCCCGCCGCGAGCCTGCTTCGCGTGCGGAGGAGGGCGTCGATGGCGTCGCCTCCGTCGCGGACAGGGGGAGGGGAGCGGCGTTCGACGACGGGCGTGCTCGTAACGGACGTGAATGGCGCGCGCGTCAAAGCAGAGACATGCCGCCGTCCACGCGCAGGTTGATGCCGGTGATGAAACTGCTCGCGTCCGATGCGAGGAACAACGCGGCGTCGCCCAGTTCGCCGGATTCGCCAAGGCGGCCCAGTGGAATCGCTTCGGCCACGTTCTTCTCCAGCAGTGCGCGGCTTTCCGGTGACAGGCCGATCTTGTCGAGGATCGGCGTGTCGACCGGTCCGGGACTGAGTACGTTGACGCGGATGCGGCGGCCCTTCAGCTCGATTGCCCAGCTGCGCGCGAACGCCAGCAGCGCCGCCTTCGTGCCGGCATAGACGGCATGGCCGTCCATGTAGCGATCGCTCGCGATCGAGCCGGTCAGGACCACCGACGCGCCATCGCGCAGGATCGGTGCGATGCGCTGCATGCCGAAGAACACGCCGCGCGTGTTGATCGCGAACTGCTCGTCGAATTCCTGCTCGGACACCTGCGACGAATGCGTGATCGTATTGACGCCGGCGTTGGCCATGTAGACGTCTAGCCCGCCGAAGGCCTGCGTCAGCTCGTGCGCGACCTCCTCGTGGTGTGCGATCTGCGCGACGTCGCCAACCATGCCAATCGCGCCGTTGCCGATGTGAGCCAGCGCCTCGTCGACGACGGCCTTGCGTCGTCCGGTGATCACCACCTGCGCGCCTTCGTCGGCGAAGCGCTTCGCCGCCGCCAGGCCGATGCCGCTGCTGCCGCCAGTGACCAGCGCCACCTTTCCCGATAGATCGTCCACTTATGCGTTCTCCTGCTGGCGCTCGACGGTGTGCGCCGCGTGACGGTCACAGTAGGTGGACGCACCCGCGTGCGGTAGACGCGCGCGGGTGTGCACGGCGTTGACCGCGCGGAATCAATGCGCGTTGCGTGGTTACTGCAGGTGCGCGACGCGGTGCTGCGCTATGCGTTGCAGCTTCGCGGGATTGAGCTGCACGTAGACGCGCTGGATGCGGTCGTTGTCGATGTCGAACGATTGAGCAGATTCCAGGCGGACGCCGACAAAGCGCAGCAGGCCGGGTTTTCCGTTGAGCGTCGCCAGTTCCAGGCGCAGGTCGTGCTTGTAGCGCAGGGTGGCGGCGAACAGCAGCGCGGTGATGCGGTCGGCGCCATGCATCGGCTCGGGTACGCTGGTGACGACGCCACCGCCGTCGCCTAGCAGCGTCGCTGATTCGGACATCAGCGCCTTCATTCCCTCCAGGTCGCCGCGTGCGAGGCGGTCGACGAAGCCCTGCAGGATGTGACGGTGCGCCTCGCCGGACACTGCGTACACCGGTCGCTGCTCTCGCAGCTGCTTCTTGGCGCGATGGACGATCTGGCGCGTCGCGGCTTCCGATTTGCTCAGCACGTCCGCGATCTCCGGATATCCCGCCTCAAGGACCTCGTGCAGCAGGAACGCGGCGCGGGCGTCTGGCGAAAGGCGTTCGAGCACGGTGAGGAAGGCGATTGACAGGTCGGCAGCGGCCTCGTGCAACTGTTCGGGCGTGGAAGGCGCGTCGGCGCCGTCGGTGAGCACGGGCTCGGGAAGCCAGATGCCGACGTATTCCTCTCGTGCGCGACGCGCCAAGCGCAGGTGGTCGATCGCGCGACGCATCGTGGCCGAGACCAGCCAGGCCTCGGCGTTGTCTACCTTGCCCACGTCGGTGTCGTGCCAGCGCAACCAGACGTCCTGCACGACGTCCTCGGCCTCGCTGAGCGAGCCGAGCATGCGATAGGCCATGCCCAGCATGCGCGGCTGGAGGCTGACGAAGATGGCGGAAGCGTCTTCCATCCGGCCCGCGACCGAGTCGATGGGTTTCTATGTCCCGGGCGGCAGCAGCGCCGGCTTGCCGACATCCTTCAGCAGGAACACGACGAACTTCGCCGGTTCCGTGCTGCTGGCGTTGCGGCCGACGGTGTGGATGTCGCCGGGACCTTCGTGGAACGCCTCGCCGGGCTTGAGCGTCACTTCCTTCCCACCTTTCACGCCCATCACGATGCTGCCTTCCACCACGTACACGACGCCGTGTGCATCGTGGCGATGCACCGGATCCGCGCCGCCCGGCGGGTACTCGACCTCCAGCACCAGCACCTCCTTCCCCGGGTAGTCGGGCAGCGCCTTGGTCATCACCGGCTTCACGATGGGCTCGGGCGCTTTCGCCTCAGGCCCTGCGGCGGATGCGACGCCGGCGGCCACCAGGCCCGCGAACAGCAGCCATGGAACTAGTGCCTTGCGCATGACGAACTCCTGTCGGTCGTGTGGGGCGCGCCTGGTAATCCTGGCGCGCGGCTCAGCTGAGGTTGGCCTTGTCCAGGCCCCAGGCCTTGTCGAGCGATCCGGGCAACGTCTGAAAGGCCACGTTGATACGGTTCCAGCCGTTGATCGCCATGATCGAGTACGTCAGCTCGGTGATTTCCTTCTCCGACAGCTGCGTGCGCACACGTTCGTAGACGTCCTCGGGCACGCCGTGCGGCGGAAGCTGCGTCAGCACCTCGGTCCACGCCAGCGCCGCACGTTCGCGCGGCGAGAACAGCGGCGATTCGCGCCACGCGGCCAGATGGTGCAGGCGAAGCGGGCGTTCTCCGTGGATGGTCGCCTGCTTGACGTGCATGTCCACGCAGAACGCGCAGCCGTTGATCTGGGAGGCGCGGACCGACACGAGGTCCACGATGGCTTCCTCGATCGCACCCCTCTTCAACGACATGTTGAACTCGGCGAACTTCTTGAACAGTTCGGGGGATTGCTGCTGGTAATCCAGGCGCTGCGTCATTTCATGGTCCTTGTCGTTCGGATATCGGCGTCGGCCGCCGTCGCGACGAAGGCTAGGTCCCGTCCCCGGGGCGCGGAAGCCATCGGCCGGGACGCACGATGTTGCGCGTGGCGCACCAATTGCGGCGCGTCACAGGGGCGCCCGCTCGAACGTCTACACTGGGTATGAGAGATGAAGACCTGCCGCCGACCGGCGCGCCCGTACCCACGCCGCCGGAGCGCGTCTGGTCGCACTTCCAGGCGTTCCTGGACGAATTGCCCGGTCCTGTGCGGGCCGCGTTCCTGCTGCACGACGTGTTCGGCGTGCGTTATGTCGACATCGCCTTCGTCCTGGGCGCCTCGCAGCAGCAATGCCGCGACCACGTCGAACGCGCACGCGAACACGCCCGGGCGCAGCGCCCCTACGTCGGAGCGTCTTTATGAACGCGCCCCCCGGAACCGCACCGGCGGCACGCGACGCGCTGGGCGAGTGCTTCTCGGCAAACTATTCCGGCGTGGTGGCCTTCATCGCGGTGGCGGGCGAAGGCAGCTTCGCCCGTGCCGCCGACCGGCTCGGGATCGGGCGATCGGCCGTGAGCCGCAGTGTGCAGAAGCTGGAGAAGCAGCTCGGCGCGCGGCTGTTCTCGCGCACCACGCGTTCCACTTCGCTCACCAGTGAAGGCCGCCTGTTCTACGAAGCTTGCCGTCCGGGCGTGGAGCGCATCACGCAGGCGCTGGAGGAAATGCGCGACCTGCGCGAAGGGCCGCCGCGCGGGGAACTGCGCATCAGCGCGGGCCATGCCTTCGGCCGCAAGGTCGTCGCGCCGCTGCTCAGCGGCTTCCGCGCCTGCCACCCCGACGTGGCGGTGGAGCTGCTGCTGGACGACGGGATCCCGGACCTCGCCGGCGACCGCATCGACGTCGCCTTCCGCGAGGGCACGATGGAGGACAGCCAGGTCATCGCACGCCAGCTGGTTCCGATGCGCCTGCTGGTCTGCGCGTCGCCCGACTACGTGCGTCGGCATGGCCTACCGCGCGACGCCACCGCGCTCGCCTCGCACGCCTGCATCGCGATCCGCCTTCCGAACGGGCGGCTGCGCGCGTGGGATTTCCGCATCGACGGCCAGTCGCGCAGCCTGATGCCCGCATCGGCGCTGATTTTCAGCGACGCCGAGCTCGCCTTGCAGGCGGCGCAGGACGGCCATGGTCTGGTGCAGCTGCCCGAATACCTGGTATGCGATGCGTTGCGTTCCGGCGCGCTGGTCGATTGTCTGCATGGGAGCGCGCCGGACGATCGCGGCCATTACCTGTGCTACCTGAGCCGGCGCCACCAGCCCAAGCGCATCCGCGCCTTCATCGACTACATGACGGCGCGAATCCAAGACCTGGACGTAACCGGCCACTGGCCGAAGGCCGCGTTCGCGGCCCATGCCGGGGAGCACGCACGCGACGCGGTGCCGGTCGCGGCGTGATTGCCATTGGTGCGCGTAGGGCAACAACCTGCGTCCGTGCGAAGGGCTACTGCGGCCACGTCGGCGTCCCTAGCATCGAGATCCCGGCCTTCGCCGCGTATCGGCGCCACGAAGGCAGCTTCCAGGAGATTCATCCATGAAGATCGTCGTCATCGGTGGTACCGGCCTTATCGGCAGCAAGGTCGTCGAACGGCTGCGCGCTGCGGGTCATGAAGCGATCGCGGCCGCGCCCGCCACCGGCGTGGACATCCTGAGCGGCGCGGGCCTCGATGAGGCGATGGCCGGGACGTCGGTGGTGGTGGATCTCGCCAACTCGCCCGCGTTCGATGCGAAGACCGCGCTGGAGTTCTTCGAAACCGCTGGGCGCAACGTGCTGGGCGCGGAAGCACGCGCGGGCGTGGGCCACCACGTCGCATTGTCGGTGGTCGGCACCGAGAAGCTCTCGGCGAGCGGCTACTTCGTCGGCAAGGCGGCGCAGGAAAAGCTGATCCGCGAATCGGGCATCCCGTACACCATCGTGCATTCCACGCAGTTCCTCGAGTTCCTGCCGGGCATCATCCAATCGGGTACGGAGGGCGACACAGTGCGGCTGCCGACCGCGCTCGTGCAGCCGATCGCCGCCGAGAACGTGGCCGAAGCCGTCGCACGCCATGCGCTCGGCGCGCCGGCGAACGCGGTGGTCGACATCGCCGGTCCCGAACGCGACTCCATGGCGGCGTTCGCCCAGCGCTACATGAGTGCGACGGGCGACGGGCGCGCCGTCGTCGGTGACGTCCACGCGCGCTACTTCGGCGTGGAACTGGCGCCCGACACGCTGGTGCCGGCCGGCGCGGCGTGGCAGGGCGACATCGCCCTGGATCGCTGGCTTAAGGAGTCGGCCACGACGCGGCAGCCGGCGCGCGCCTGACGGTCGACGCCAGAGGTGGGGGTGTTCACCGCGCCCGCACGGCGATGAGGCGGCCGGCGTCGCGCGTGTACGTCGCGCCATCGCGCTAAGACGTTCCGCCACTCCATCCATCGTTGCCGGAGAGCCCCATGCATACCGGAAAATCCTATCGGCTGCCGGAATTCATCAAATGGACGCGGCGCTCCATCTACGTGCTGCTTGTGTTGTGCACCGTGCCCGTCGTGCTCTACCAGGTGGCCGGATGGCGATGGCTCGCGGTCCCGTGGGGTGTGGTGTTCCTGCTCGGCGCCACGGTGGCGCTGTCGTCGGGATTCAAGAACGTGCAGACCTACAACCGCCTGCAGCAGGCGCAGCAGGTGTGGGCGTCGATCGCCGGCAGCAGCCGGATCTGGGGGGCGATGTGCCGCGACCTGGTGGCATCGCCCGAACAGGGCCGCGTGCTCGCCTACCGGCATCTCGCGTGGCTCACCGCACTTCGTTACGAGATGCGCCGTGCGATGCCTTGGGAGACGGCTGACAAGTCGTACAACGCCGAATACCGCCGTGACTACGCCATTCCCGAACGCGAAGAACGGCTGGAGCGCGAGCTACTCAAGTACCTGCCGCCGGGCGAGGTCTCGCAGGTGCTCGCATCGGGCAATCGCGCGTTGCAGGTGATGTCGCTGCAAAGTAGGGCGACCACGTTGCTCCTCGCCGCGGGGGGCCTGACCGTGGGCGCCTTCAACGACATGCAGAAGCTGATCCGCGACCTGCAGGTCCTGCAGTGCGGCAGCGAACAGATCAAGAATTTCCCGTTTCCGCGCCAGTACGCGTTCATCAACTCGGTGATCGTGTGGATCATGTGCGTCCTGTTGCCGTTCGGCATGATCGGCGAGTTCGAACAGCTCGGCGCGCGGCTCGGAACCGTGGGCGGGATCGACACGGTCTGGCTCGCAGTGCCGACCAGCCTGCTGATCGGCTGGATTTACCTGGCGCTCAACCAAGTGGTGGAAGCCAGCGAGAATCCGTTCGAGGGCGGCGCTAACGACGTTCCGATCTCGCACATCTGCCGGGACATCGAGTTCGACCTGCGCGAGATGCTGGGCGAGGCCGACGTGCCTTCGCCGGCGCGCCAGGCGAGCGACATCGCGCTTTGACCTTCTCGTGCCCGGGCGCTCACCGCGCCCAGGCCACCATCTTGAAGCGCTCCCGTTCGATGCCGAAGTAGTCGCACTTCCACGCACTCTGGGCCTCGAAGTCGAGGTCGATCCATTCCTCGCGCCGCGCCAGGACGCATTTCGCGCGTTCGTCCCAGTCCAGCGACATGAACAGTCGCGAGTAGCGGTCGACACGTTCCTGGATCTCCTCGCACACGAACGCGTCGTACTCGAAGTGCAGAATCTCGAAGACATTGCCGTCGCGGTCCGTATAGTCCATCGAGAAATCCAGCCCCCATTTCGGCCGGAGCTTCACCAGCTTGTAGAGCAGCGGATTGACGCGCGCCCACCGTTGCAGCTGTTCCAGCGCCTCGCCGGTGAAGCCCTTGCGCTCGAACAGCAACGCATGGTTGAGGACCGCGCCTTCGTTCTTCGCCGGCGGCGAGGCGAGCCAGGTGGCGCGAATCGCGTGGCGGTGCGTGCGATGCGCACTGAAGTGCCGGCGGTTCGCCGCCGCGTAGCGCTTCTCCAGCGGGCTGAGGTCGTATCCGCCCTGGTCGAACAGGGCGACGCTTTCCGGACCGGGAACGCCATCGGCGCCTTGCGCGATGGGCTCGCGGTAGAACGGGTCCGGATCCAGCCGCCGGGCGAGGAGCGTGAGATCGTTCATGGACGACGGGCTAATCCATGCTGTCCCCGGTCAGCCGCAGGTCGCGCAGGATGGCGCCCAGTTCGCTGTTGACCGATTCGACCAAATCCGGCGGCGAGCGCGACACGATGTCGCTCGCCATCCCGGCAAACTTTCCGACCACCTGCGAGGTGTCGGTCGTTTCCTGCAGCATGCGCTCCACGCTTCCGCGCAACGCGTCCAGTTGCGCCTGCAGTTCCGGCCATTCGAGCTCGGGCGGTGCCCACGGATTGGGATCGTTCGACATGGCGTTTTCCCGTATGTTGGATGCGCCCTGGCGCAGTTCGTACGGCCACGTTCGTGGTCAAGCGTACGCAGGGTAGCGCCGCAGGGTGGCGGTCGGAAGACGTACGCGCATCAACCCGTTGATGCCTGTGACGCACGGCTCTTCACATAGCTGTATGGGCGCACGCGGATTGTTTCTGTCAGAGCAACGGTGGAATGACCGCCGCCCGCCTTCCGTCCGCGGCGCCACGGGCCTATAAGGCGCACGGGAATCCCCGATGCGAACAGGAGCGGACAGATGGGCCTCGACAAAGACGTAAAGGGCATGGGCATGCCGTGGGAAGACGAGTACGGCTACGCGCAGGCGGTCAAGGTCGGCGATACGATCTACCTTTCGGGCCAGCTCAGCCATGATGCGCAGGGCAACATGGTTGGTCCGGCACCGCTGGACGCGGGCAACCGCATCCTCGACCACTCCAATATGCAGGTGCAGATGCGGCAGTCGTACGAGAACGCGAAGACGCTGCTCGGCCGATATGGCGCGACACTCGACAACGTGGTCGAGGAAGTGCTGTACGTGACGGACATGGATGCGGCGTTCGCGGTCGCCGGGCCGGTGCGCAAGGCGATGTACGGCTCGCAGCGGCCGGCGGTCGCCAGCACCGTGCTGGTGACGCCGCGCCTGGCGCTGCCGGCGCAGCTGGTCGAGATCCGCTTCGTCGCGAAGGTCTAACGCGCCGCGTCGTCCGTCAGGCTCACTCGCCCGGGATCACGGCGGGTTTGCCGGCATCCTTGAGGAAGAACACGACGAATTTCGCAGGCGCGGTCGGGCTGGCGTTCCGGCCGACGGTGTGGATGTCCTGCGGGCCTTCGTACCAGCTGTCGCCGGACGAGAGGTTCACCTCCGGGCTGCCCTTGAGCCCCATCACGAGCGAGCCTTCGAGCACATAGACGAACACGTGCGCATCGTGGTGGTGCAACTGTGCGACGGCGCCCGGCGGGTATTCGATGAGCGCCATCTGCGCTTCCTTACCGGGGAATTCCGGTAGCGGTTTCGTCATCACCGGCGTCGCGATCGGCGTCGGGGACTTCTGCGCCGCCGTGGCGGCCGGCGCGTGCGTGGCTTGTGCACAGAGATTGCCCGACCACACCACGGCGGCCAAGGCAAAGGCGAGGGTAGTGCGCATCGGGACGACTCCTGCTGGGTGATGGGCCAGCATTCATGCGGCATCTTGGGCGTGTGGGTCCGCGCCGAGTAGGCGTTCGCGCGGCAACAGCCTGTTGATCGTCGCGGTGCTGCTTCGGCGCATGCTTGCTACGCATCGAATCGCGCCAGCGACGCGGCGCCTCCCGGCACTACACCGCAATCGTTGCGCGAGGGGCAACGCGCGGTTTCCCTGCGCAAGGCTTCCGGTGCAACGGGCACGCTCTTATCTTGCCGCCAAGAGGAAGGGAACGGCCCGGTCGAAGGTTGCAGTCGTTCCCGCCTCGCGCGGTGCGCAACGGACCGTGTTGGATGCTTCCTGTCCGCCGTGACGGAGATGACGGATGTCAGCTTGTCGAGGATGCTGTAACGGGGCGTGCACTTTCCATCCGTTCGTGCACGGGACGAACCCACGTCGGTGCGGCGTCCCCGCGAAGGCCGGCCAGCGACACGACAAGACGACGGACAGGAAGCACCGCCGCGGGTGTTCGGCGCGTGCCACCCTCGTACTCCATAGACAGGACGCCATGCGATGGGCGCGCTGAAAGCTCCTTCGACCGCATGGCTCGACCGCTACACCGGTCACGAGCAGGCGATGCACACCGGACGTGTCCGTGTCACCGGTGGCGAAGCGCAGCACGGATGCGCGTCCGGTGTCGTGCGCTCGGCCGACGGTTCGCTCGCGATCGACCTGCGCCTGCCCGAACTGCTGGGAGGCGAGGGCGGCGGCAGCAACCCGGAGCTGCTGCCGACCGCGGTCTCCGCCAGCTGCTTCCGCGGTGCGAAGACGCTGCTCGCAGTACGTGCGGGCGCGACGCTGGTGGATGCGCAGCTCGACGTGCCGGTGACGCTCTCGCGCGATCCGGTCGACGGTCTGTTTCTTATGACCGCTCGCGTTGAAGTGCAGTTGCCTGGGCTTGACCGCGCCTTTGCGGCCGAACTCATCCGCAACACCGAGCGCATCCGCCCCCACGCGAAGATGTTCCGCCCGGCGGCCGACCACGTGGTGACGCTCGCCGCAGAACCGCTGCGCGCCGGCGACTGAGGACTCCCATGGCACTCAAGATCGTCCGGGTCTATCCAAAGAATCGCGTGCTGGCGTGGATCGAGGATCGCCTGCCGGCGATGTCGTTCCTGTCGGCGCACACGGTCACGTACTACGCGCCGAAGAACTTCAACATCTGGTACTACTTCGGCGTGCTGGCCTCGGTGGTTCTGGTGAACCAGCTGGTCACCGGCATCTTCCTGGCGATGCACTTCAAGCCGTCGGCGGCCGAAGCGTTCTCCTCCGTCGAATACATCATGCGCGACGTGGAGTGGGGCTGGCTGATCCGCTACATGCACTCCACCGGTGCGTCGCTGTTCTTCGTGGTCATCTACCTGCACATGTTCCGCGCGCTTCTGTACGGTTCGTTCAAACGCCCGCGCGAACTGGTGTGGGTGCTGGGCATGCTGATCTACCTCACGCTGATGGCCGAAGCCTTCATGGGCTACGTGCTGCCGTGGGGGCAGATGTCATTCTGGGGCGCGAAAGTGATCATCTCGTTGTTTGGCGCGATCCCGGTCATCGGCAACGGGCTGACCGAGTGGATCATGGGCGATTACCTGCCGGGCGATGCCACCCTCAACCGCTTCTTCGCGCTGCACGTGATCGCCCTTCCGTTGGTGCTCCTGCTGCTGGTCACCACACACATCCTGGCACTGCACGAAGTCGGTTCGAACAACCCCGACGGTGTCGAGATCTCCGAGCATCCCGACGGCGACGGGCGCCCTATCGACGGCATTCCGTTCCACCCCTACTACACGGTGGAGGACACGCTCAGCACGGTCGCGTTCCTGCTGGTGGCCGCGTTCCTGGTGTTCTTCACGCCGACCGTGGGCGGGCTGTTCCTCGAACACGACAATTTCGTCGAAGCAGATCCGCTGGTAACGCCTGAACATATCCGGCCGGCCTGGTACTTCACGCCGTTCTACGCCATGTTGCGCGTGATCCCGGACAAGCTCAGTGGCGTGATCGTCATGTTTGCCGCGATCGGCGCCCTGTTCCTCCTGCCATGGCTCGATCGGGGAAAGGTGAGATCGGTCCGATATCGCGGCCTGGGTTACCGTGTCGCGATCTTTGCGTTCGCAACTGCGTTCGTTGGGCTTGGCTTCGTCGGTATGGGCACGACTGCATCGCTGGTGGAGGGAATCGTCGGCCCTGGCGGGAACGTCAACGAGATCGACAACTGGATCGGACGCGCCATGGTGGCGGTCTATTTCGGCTTCTTCGCCTTTCTGTGGATCTACACGTATTTCGGACTGGAACGAACGCGACCGGTGCCGGATCGGTTGACACCTGACAATTGAACGTTGGAATCGACCGCTGCGGCGCAATGTGCGTACTCGCGAAGGGCCCCGGGTGTGCCCGGTCCTAGGAAACAAGCGCTGTCGCCGTGACCGTACGGCGAAGGATGATCTAGCTTTCTAGCGGGCTTTCAGCTGCGTGCTCGCGCAGAATGCGCACGATCTCCGCAACTGCTGCCGGGCGCTCGTGCACGCGATGGCCCGATCGCACGACTAACGACGATGCAGCACCGGGCAGTATCGCGCTCCCGAGCGGCACGACGCCGTCTGAGGCGACACAATGCCGCGGCAGGACGCCTGCAATCGTGTGGTAGGGGAATCCCGCGGGCGGCATCAGCGTCTCAGCCGCGCGACGGATAGGCTGCCCTGACTGCAGCGTCGTGATGCTGTTGATCCTGCCCTCGAGGAACACCGGCAGCAATTCAGGATGGATTGCACGGGGATTGCGCTGCGCGATTCGACGCAATGCGTGTACCTCGCTGGTACGGCGGCCTACGACATCACCGGTCAGACGCCCAAGCATGGTTGACGCGCTCGGGCTACCGCGATGCGGCGTCGCCAGGAAGATCGCGCGCGAGATCCCAGCGTAGGGCACGAAGTGGAAGATGCGATCGACGATCTCCAGGTCCTCGCGCCGGGCATCGAGATCCTTCAGCGGTACAAGGAAGGCCGCATTCCACAACGTTTCCCCGCTGTGCGCGCACAATAGCCGCGCGACCACGCCACCAAGGCTGTGCCCCAGGAGCACGGACCGCGAAGAGGCTTTCGCACTGCCTTGGGGGTCCAGCAGGCTCCACGCTTCATCCAGGTAATCCTGTACATGCAATCGCGCCGCCAGCAACGGCACGTCGGTTCGGTAGACGACCTGCCAGACCTGAAAGCGTGCCCGCAGGTCGTGTTCACCCCAAACGGCGTTCGCCACGCGTGACCAGATGAGCGGATTGCTCCCAAGGCCGTGGATCATCACCAGCGGGCACTTTTGGCTGTCGAAGTCTTCCAGCAGGTACAACCCGGCGCGGCGACCAATCTGGTTCCCGCCCACCAACCCCCACAGTCCGCGTCGCTCCAGCCTTGATTCTTCCATCGCCCACGCGTACGCCGCAGAGGTGTCGCGGGCCAGTGGCAGGCGACGAAATCCGATGGTGGCTACGTCGAACGGTTCGGGATCGGCGAACACCAGTCGTGGCGGTGCTTCCTCCGAGTGGGCATCCGGCTCAATCCACGCTGTAAGGTTGCGGAACGCCCCCGAATGCGGGCGGAGCCGGACCGTCGGGGAGTCCGCGTCAAGCGACGAGAGTGCGGCCAGCGCAACGCCGAAGCCGGCGCGGCCGTAGCGACGTCCATCGAAGGCGTCCATCGGAACGTCTTCCGCAAGCCGGACCCGGAGGGGAGGGGGCAATGTCGAGGGAACGTTCCGGAGCTCGACCTGCATCTCGACCTCGCCCACCCGCATCCGTCCCGCACACCAGCCGCCATGGTGCTCCCGCAGCAACAGCGTTATCGCCTCGCTCGTCGCGAGGTTCGCCAACGCAATGGCGGCCTCTAGGTCGTCTTCATTGACGACGGCGATCGCGCGGTACGCTTCCATTGCACAACGCAGCCACGCTCGCAACGGCTCATCGCCCGCATGCGCTTTCATGGCCCACTCGCGGACGGCATCCAACGCGTCTGCAGGCGCCGCTCCCAGCGTCGATCCTTCAACCTTGTCGAGTTTCGAGGACGTCGTCATGGCCTGCGATGCCGGCTATAGATGCGGCTCGACGGGCAGCCAGCCCACCATCCGTACAACGGCGCGCGGCCATGGTCCAACTTCGGGTTCGCGCGTCATGACCGCCGGCGGCGTTTCCGTGCCATCGAGCCAGCGGAGCGCACCGTCTCCGTTCCGGTAGACCCAATAGCTGACCGAAGGCGTCGTGAGGCGCAGATACTCCGCACGCAGCTGCATTCCGAGGATTGGATCGTCGAAGAGAACGCCCATTTCGGTGTTGAGGTCTTTCGACCGCGGATCGACGTTGAACGAGCCCACGAACCCGCGCTCATCGTCCAACACGAAGGCCTTGGTGTGGAGGCTGGCTCCTTCGCGGCGCGCCCCGGGGCTTTGCCGCGTCATTGCGTACGGGCGAAGCTCGTGCAGTCGCACGCCGTTCTGGAGGAGGCGAGGTCGGTACTTCGCGTATCCGCTGTGGACCGCGTGCACGTCGGTCGCCGCAAGCGAGTTCGTCACGACGCCGACGTAGACGCCGCGCCGCGTCAGCTCGGCCAATCTTGCGGTTCCGTCTTCACCCGGGATGAAGTAAGGAGAAATCACCAGCGCCTTCGCGCGTGCGGCCGAGATCATGGGTGCCAGGCGCCCGACTAGCCACTGCCGATGATCGCCATTCCACTTGAGGGGAGGATCGGCAACGACCTCGATGCGTGAGGTCCAGTGTGGGGCGATCGCGTCCCGGTAATAGTTTCCAACCAGTTGGGATGCGGCGACGCGGTCCAGGTAGGCCTTGGCGTTCGCACTCCTGGCGTCGTCACGCACTCGCGCCAGCACCGCGCGCAAGGCTTCGGGTGCCCGTTCGCCCAACGATGAGATCGGCACGGCGGCGTCGCTACTCCAGTACAGGTCGAACAGGCCGCCGGCTTGTTCCGCGGCGGGCCCGAACAGGAGCAGATCAAGGTCGCGGAAGTTGGTCTGCGGGCCGGCCTCGAAGTAGCGGTCACCGATATTGCGGCCGCCTACGATCGCAACCCGGCCGTCGGCGATCCACGCCTTGTTGTGCATGCGATGGTTGACGCGCACCAGCCGGCGCAGCAGTTCGAGTGCACGGGCCACGCCCTCGCGGTGCCTGAAGGGGTTGTAGACGCGGAGCTCGATGTTCCGATGCGCGTCCATGGCGAGCAGGTGCGGATCGAGTCCGTAGGCGTTCATGTCGTCGAGCAGGATGCGGACGCGTACGCCACGTTCGGCCGCGCCGAGAACCTCGCTCGCCAGTAGCCGCCCGGTGAGATCGTTGTGCCAGATGAAGTACTGAATATCGAGGCTGCGTCCTGCCCGGCGAGCCGATATGGCCCGGGCGCCGAACGCGTCGACGCCATCGGTAAGGAATACGACCCCGGTGCTGCCCGGGTGGGCGGCGAGTAGCGGCGCAATCTCGCGATCGATCTCCGTTTGGTCTGGCGGCAGGGGCATGACGTGCTCGGAAGTACCGGACGGTGAGAGAGCAGGGCGGTACGTCACCAGAACGACGACGGCCAGGCCGACGAGCACAAGTACGCCGCCGATCAGCAGCCAGCGGGCGGCCTGCCAGGGAGCCGGACGTCGCATCACCATGCTGGTGGCCGCGTGCAGGCTGCGCAGTCGTGGTTTATACGAACGCGCTGAACCCCGTGATCGCGCGGCCTACGATCAATGCATTCATCTCTCGCGTGCCCTCGTAGGAATAGAGCGCCTCCGCATCGGCGACGAAGCGTCCGACCTGTTCATCGAGCAGGATCCCATTACCACCCAGCAGTTCGCGCGCCCAGCCCACGGTTTCGCGCATGCGCACCGTGCACACGCCCTTGGCCAGCGCGGCATGCTCGTCGCGCATCAGTCCCTGGTCCTGCATTTGCGACAGGCGCACGCAGACCGCTTGCGTGGACGTGATGTTGCAGAGCATGCGGAACAGCAGATCCTGTACCAGCTGGAAGCTGGCGATAGGCTTTCCGAACTGCTGACGCCGCTGCGCGTAGCGAAGCGCGTACTCGTAGGCGCCACGCGCGCACCCGACCGATTCCCAGGCCACGCCTGCACGCGTCGCCGCCAGCACGCGCGCAGTGTCCTTGAAGGAATGGGCACCCTGCAGGCGACTGGACTCGGGCACGCGGCAATCCTCAAGCGTGATCAGTCCGTTCTGGACGACGCGCAACGCCATCTTGTGCAGGATCTTCTCGACATGGACACCCGGCGAGCGGTTTTCCACGACGAAGCCCTTGACCTGGCCGTCATCGACGTCGCGAGCCCAGACGACGGTGATGTCGCCCCATGTCGCGTTACCGATCCACTTCTTCTGACCGTTGAGTATCCAGGTGTCGCCGTCGCGCCGCGCCGTGGTGGCGAGTCCGCCCGCCGCGCCGGAACCAACTTCAGGCTCGGTCAGGCCGAATGAGCCGATGACCTCCATCCTCGCCATCGGCGGTAGCCACCGCTCCTTCTGCTCGCGTGAGCCGCACAGGTAGATCGAACCCATGGCCAAGCCGCTGTGTACGCCGAAGAAGGTGGCTATGGACGAATCGACACGTGCGATCTCCATGGTGACGAAACCCAGCAGCGTCGTGGTGCCACCTGGGCAGCCATAGCCCTGGTAGGGAATCCCGCTGATGCCAAGCGCCTTCAGGCCGGGCAGCAGCTGGAACGGAAATTCGTCGCGCTCCCAGAAATCAGAGATTACCGGTTGGACTTCCTGTTCCATGAACGCGCGGACCCTCTGGCGCAGCGCGTTCTCTTCCTCCGACAGTAGCCCCGAAAAACCGTAGAAGTCGCCGTCAGCGTCGGGCAGTCGAAGCTGCGTGGCGGGATCGGGCGTGTCATGGCGAT
Organism: Lysobacter arvi; assembly: GCA_031216755.1. GTDB lineage: Bacteria > Pseudomonadota > Gammaproteobacteria > Xanthomonadales > Xanthomonadaceae > Lysobacter_J > Lysobacter_J arvi. Next base: position 730,817 of record JARUHG010000001.1, read on the forward strand.
TCATCCAGGTCCTCCTGTTTCCAGCAGCACAGCCAAACGAAATAGGTGACGTCAATCATCCACGCCGCGCCACTGCAGCAATGCTAGTCGTCCGTTGCAATTCGAGGTAGCGCCGCTACTGTCAACAGCTTGTTTCCCTGCATGCGTCAAAGCGGTCTGGCTCGCGCATGGGCCCCGCCGGGGCGGCGTGCAGATCGTCATGGCTCGACTCCCATGCCTGACGGATACGCCCGGAAGCCTGTTCCCAGGTAAGCCCGCTGCAACCGATGTAATCGCTCCAGAGCGCTTCGGCCAGGCCCGCCACGGCCGCCCAATCGTCCGCGCGTGCGAGTTCGCGCACTGACGAGCCGATCTCGCGGATCAAGCCCTGCGCCGGAAGATCCCCGGGGTGGGGCGCTTGCGTCGATGGGCGCGTGTGGGCAGCAGGCACCACATGCGGAACCCCGTGGAGGAACACGTCGACCACGCATGCGACGTGATCGCGAATCTCGCTGTAGGACGGCGGACCGCGCAGACCCAGCACCATTTCCAAGTGCATGTGGCCTCGCAGCATCGCGATGAAGCGGCGAGCCGCACGCGCGCAATCGTCGACCTCGATCTCGCCGCGCCACCGGGCGGCCGCCAGCAGCTTGCGCGTCTTCTCAATCGCCTGCTGCGGCGCCGCCGAGCGGTATGCGTCAGTGATGCCCGGATCCCGCAGGAGCTCGGAAACTGCTGTCCGATGCAGGCCGATGCCCGATCGCGACATCATCGACGCGACCACCGCAGTTCCGAGTTGGAGCAACGCGTCCGGCAGCGTCGCGCCGCGCCGTTTCGGCATCCAGGCCAGGGCGGCGCGGGAGTGGCGCTGTGATTCTGTCAGTACGTGCCGACGCAGGAACCCGGCGACATCGACCTGCTGCACGTCCTGCTCCGCTGACAGGCGCTGATATAGGCCATTAGGAGTCCACGTCCAGTACGAGCGGCCCAGCATGTACGACACCAGTACGCTGCAGTTGGCCCAACCGCGCATCTGGCTACCGCGCCCGGGAATCCGCTCGCGTACCTTGAGAACGTCCCCCATGCCGCCCCAGCGGAGGAACTTGATGGCCTGCTCCAGCGTCAGCACGTTGACCATCATCCGCGTCCACCATGGCTCCATCAGCAGCCAGGTGCCGTCTTCAAGCGGACGAAGTGCGAACACGTGCTTGTGACGGGTGTCAGCGAAAGCGTGCCACCACTGGCGCCGCAAGCCCGGCACGAAACAGACAAGCCAGTCGGCCGGCTCGAGGGTAACGGGCGACCCATTCGCATCGATCGAGATCTGGGACGGGTCCAGGCGTGTTGCGTCCATGGCGAGCTCAGTCCGGCGCATGGCGTGAGGGAAATGCATGGCCGGACCGTGCCTGTACTCCGTACAGGAAAACCTCGACCATCCAGTCGAGGTCTTCGTCAACGTGCGCCTGGTCGTTTGCCGAAGATGCGTCGGCGGCGTCCCAGTACGTGCGCAGCAGTGAAAGGAAATGGACCGCCGCGCGCCGACAATCCATGTCGGGCCCGAAGCCCTGCGCTTTGGCGAAGGACATGAATCGGGCGAGTTCGTCGCGGACACGGGCCGGCCCCTGGCGGTAGAAGTCTGCGCGGACGGGGTACGCGCCGAACTCGCTCGCCACCGCGACGCGATACAGGTTGCTCAGCCCCGGACCTGAGTACCACTCTGTTGCCTGCCTAGCGAAGGCGATCAGCTGCGGGTGGAAGCTGCTGCCCGTCGGACGTTCCGAGAGTGGCGCGAGGATCCGGTCGGCAGTGGCCCTGACGACGGCGACGAACAGCGCGCCATCATGGCCGAAGGCCGCGATCACATCCGACCGTGAGACGGTCGCCATCTGCAGAACGGCGCCAAAGGTGTCCGCACATCTTGAGTGGAGGACATCGACCACCTTTTGGACGAGCCACGCGCGAAGCGCCTCGCGTGGATCAGTCGATGTGGCATGCGCAGCGGCGAACATTACGGTGCTCCGTGTAGCCTGAAACGGCGGGAGTCTAGGGGCGCGTATCCGGAGCGTGTAGCCGCCCGCCGGGACGCACCCCGTTTACCGCGGGGAACCAGTGGAAAGAACGTGCGAAGACGTTGTCGCGCGAATTGGTGCCTCGCAAGCAACATGCTGTGCGCCGCCAGACGGCTACCGCGGACGGGAACGCGCGCATAGATTCAGCGTCATCGATGGCCGAGCCGTGGAATTCCTGCGGGATCCGAGGAGAGTTCGAATGAGTCCCGACGCGCGCTTCCGCGCCTGGATGTCCGCTTCGCTGGTCCTCACCGGGCTCGCGTTCGTCTACTTCCTCATTGCCGACGTGCACATGCCAGTGTCGCCCGAGGCGCGGCTGACCTATCAGGTCACGCAGGTCGCGCCTGACGTCAGCGGGCGCGTGGTCGAGGTACTGGTGCGGAACAACGAACGGGTCGTGCCTGGACAGACACTGTTTCGAATCGACCCAGATTCATACCGTACTGCGCTTCACGACGCCGAACTGCTCGTGGAGCAGGCTATGCAGGACAATTCGCAGCTGGATGCGAACGTGATTGCCGCAACGGCCGAGGTGCGCCGGATGCAGACGCAGGTCGTTGACGCCGAGCGCGAACTGAAGCGCTTCCGCGAACTGGTCGGCGAGCGCTACGTGTCGCAGTCGGCACTCGATCAGGCGCAGGCACGCCGTGATGTATCGCAGGCAGCGCTGCAATCTGCACGGGCGGCGCTGAACGCCGTCCGGGTCCAGCGCGGCAACGATGGCGATCGGAGCCTGCGCCTGCGCCGCGCGCGCAATACACTGGACAACGCACAGCTTAATCTGCGCCGCACGGAGGTCGTCGCACTCGCGCCCGGAACCGTCAGCAACATGCGCTTGCAGGTCGGCGCGTACGCGCAGGCCGGCGCCCCAAAACTGGTGCTGATCAGTGAATTGCCGAACCTGCAAGCGGATTTTCGCGAGAAGGCGTTGATCAACGTGGACCACGGGACGCGAGCGCAGGTCGCCTTCGACGCCTTGCCAGGCCGACTGTTTGACGCAGAGGTCACGTCGTTGGATGCGGGCGTGGCGCAAGGCCAGATCGATCCCGACGGTCGCCTGGCCGCTCCGATGCAGAATGATCGCTGGGTTCGCGATGCCGAACGCGTGCGGGTGAACCTCCGGCTCCTCGAGCCGCCGCCCCGGCCATTGATGACAGGCGCGCGTGCGACGGTGCAACTGCATCCGCGCCCCAGTGGGCTGCGTCACTGGCTCGGAAACCTGCAGATCCGGTTGATTACGCTGCTCCACTATGTCTACTGAGGCGGTCCAGGTACCCGAGCCCACCCGCTCTGCGCTCAACGAACACGCGTGGCGCCAGGCGTGTCGTATCGCGATCGGCAGCACGCTTGGCCTGGCGGTCGTGAAGCTGGCCGACTGGCCATTCGGCGTGTTCTTCGCGCTGTATCCCGTGCTGCTCCTGGGCCTGGTGCCAGTTTTGAAGTTGCCTATCGCTCTGCAATTCATCGCCAGTAGCGTGGTAAGTATTGCAATGGTCAACCTGCTGGGGCTTCTGGGTAACGCCTCTCCGGTGCTCGCGGCCATGGTGTTCTTCGCGTTCTCGCTACTGTGCTTTCGCCTAATGGCGGCCGGGCCACTGTTCCTGTTCGGTGCGCTGTCAATGGTCGCAACGTCCGTGCTCGTGCATCTTGCCAGTTATCCGCAGGTGCCGAAGGACGATCTGTTCACCGCTCAGTTCCTCGCAACCTTGCTTGCCGTCATCATCGCCGGGCTTGTTCATGCGCTTCTGCCGGAGAAGCGCGACATGGTTCGTCCTGGGGGCCAGAAGCCGCTCGTCGTTGTGCGGCACCAGATGCTGCTTGGCGCTGTGTGCGCCAGTGCATCATTCATCGCGTTCCAGCTCCTGGACCTGAGCGATTCGTTGTCGGCACAGGCAGCGACGGTGCTGATCCTGTTTCCCATGTCGCTGGAAGGGGGGCGTAACGCCGCGTGGACACGCGTGGCAGGAACGCTGCTTGGCACGCTGTTCGCGCTTGCGTTGCAGCTGGTCCTTTACACCCATGTCTCACAAGTGTGGCTCATCGTCGCTTTGTACGGCACCGGTATGTTGCTGTTCGCGGTCATGCACGTGCGCGAGAACAGGGGGCCCGCGGTGGGGTTGAGTGGCGCAACGGCGCTTGCCGTGCTGATCGGTCAGCTGCTGCCAACCGGCGATTTGTATGGGGTTTCGCTTTATCGCTTCAGTTCCGTCGCGGTCGCGGTCGGAGCGATGCTGCTGTGCATCTTCGCGGTCGATTGGTTCCTTCGGTGGTATCTCGCTGATCGCGCCTTGTTTGGTGACCGGCCATCGATGCAAACCACGCCCGTTCGGGATAATCGAGAACCGCATGAACGCTGAGAACAGCCGATTCGTCGAGCTCCACCATCCCGTTCGGACGATGTCGGACCGCGTTGCCTACGGGATCACTCGAGCACTGCGGTTCTTCGCAGACCTGCTGTTTGCCAAGCGCTACGGTAATCGCGCGATCGTGCTTGAAACCGTGGCAGCGGTGCCGGGCATGGTTGGCGGCGCGTTGCTGCACCTTCGTTGCCTGCGTTGGATGCTCGACGATCGCGGGTGGATCCGCAAACTGCTCGAGGAGGCCGACAACGAGCGGATGCACTTGATGACGTTTATGCAAATCGCGCGACCGAGCTTGTTCGAACGTATGATGGTGCTGGTCGCACAGGCCTTGTTCTTCACATTCTACCTGCTCCTCTACCTGCTTTCCGCGCGCACCGCACATCGGTTGGTCGGATATTTCGAGGAAGAGGCTGTGGTGAGCTACACACGCTACCTGGAGGAGATCGACGCCGGCCGGATCGAGAACCTCTCGGCGCCGGCGATCGCGATCGCCTATTGGCAACTGGATCCGGATGCGCGGCTGCGCGAGGTTGTCCTCGCGGTTCGACAGGACGAGGCAGGGCACCGCGACGTGAACCACGCGATCGCTGCGCAGCAGGCGCGGGCGGTACCGACGACTGACGCACTGTAGGCCCGAGCCACCTCTTGGCTTGCAGGCCGTATCAGCGAGCTCGAGGGGGCGCCGTGCCTTGGAGGAAGATGTCTACGGCGCGTGCGACCCTCGGCTTCCACGCGCGTTCGCTCAAAGGCGGCCGAACGCCGAGCAGCACTTCAAGATAAGTGTCGTCGCGCAACATGCCGATGAAGTGTTCCGCGGTCGCGGTCGGATCGGCAACGACCAATGAGCCCGCCTTGGCGTGCCGCGAAAGCAATTGCGCCAGCCCGGTCACGGCGCGGCGCGGACCGCTTCGCAGGAAAACCTCAGCCAGCTCGGGCCGGCGTACGCCCTCCGCAATCACGAGGCGATAGAGCGCGACCGTGCGCGGATCCATCAGCGCACGCATGACTGCACTCGCGAAATGGATCAGTGAGTCGCGCACGTCAGCGCCGGTCGTGTCGGCGGCTTCCGGTAGCGCTTGCAACACCTGTTCGGAAATGTCCGTGAGCATCGCTGCGAGCAGATCTTCCTTGCCTCCGAAGTGACTATAGATTGCTCGCTTGGAACCGCCCACACGCTCGATGACCGCGTCGAGGCTGGTCTTCGCATAACCGTCCCGCAGGAACAACTCGCCGGCAGCGTCAAGAATCTGCTGGCGGAGGTCGTCGGGCCTGCGACGGGTTCGGCGTGAGGTGGGGGAGCGCATGGGATTACCGCTGGTTGACAGGTGACGGTACTGAAAGGTACCTTTCTGTAAGGGTACTGTCCAGTACCTATTCCGGCGACTCCTATGACGGAGTCGCCGAACGACCGCGATCGGTGCCTAGTGCCGGTGGCGTTCACGACCTGCGTCGACCATGTCCACGATCCCCATAGCCCACAAACTGACGTCGTCGCCTTCCGCGTGGGTCCGCTTCCCGACGAATTTCACCCACGTCGTCGCCTTCATCTCGGTGGCACGCGAGGGAAACTTCGCTCGTGCCGCGGATCGGCTGGGAGTAGGGCGCTCGGCGGTGAGCCGCAGCGTGCGAAAGCTGGAGGATCACCTCGGCGCCCGCCTGCTGAGTCGAACCACGCGCAGCGTTTCGCTCACTGGCGAGGGACAGGCGTTCTATGACGCGTGCTGGCCCGGTGTGGCGCAAATCGTGCTGGCGATGGAGGAATTGCAGGAGTTGCGCGCGGGGCCTCCCGCGGGCGAACTACGGATCGCAGCACCGCAGAGTTTTGGACGGCAGGTTGTCGCGCCGCTGCTCGCGGAATTCCAGGCGCTGTACCCGGCGCTATCCTTGGAACTAAGGCTGGGCGAAGGCGCGGTGGACTTTGCCGCCGACCGGATTGATGTCGCCTTCCGGGACGGAGACCTGGAGGATAGGCGTGTACACGCAAGACTGCTGGCCCCGATGCAACTCCAGGTGCATGCTTCCCGCGACTATGCCTCCCGGCATGGATTGCCCACGTCCATTGAGGACCTGACTCGGCACGCGTGCATCAATCTGCGTCTGCCGAACGGGCGTCTGCAAGAGTGGCATTTCAGGAGCGAAGAACGTGCGCATGCGGTTACGCCAGATGCGAGGCTCGTCTTCAACGACTCTTCACTGGTTCTGCAAGCCGCAATCGACGGAATGGGGCTGGCGCAACTCCCCGCGTGCATCGGACAGGACGCGGTAGCGGCTGGCAAGCTGATGGTTTGCCTGGACCACGTGGCGCCGGAAAATCGAAGCCACTACATCTGCTACTTAAGCCGGCGACAGCAACCGGCACGCATACAAGCGTTCGTTGACTTTATGACCAGGCGTATTCGCGAGCCCGCATGATGTCCGGGCTATGTGCACTTTGTTGCACGGAACACGGGTACATGCGCACAAGCGCCCACTTGCGTTGCCCATCTGAGAGCGGTGGCGGTTACGCCGCAGGAGAGACGTCGGACCATTCGGTTAGGCCAGGTTATCGGGCTGCGGGGGGGCTGCGCTCGAACCGCTGAGCCAGAAGGCCAGACAGTGGTCTCGCATGTCGCTGCACCCACTTCGAGTCCATACCGGCGATGCGAAGCTGTCGAACGTAGAGGCCCGAGTCCCGGTTTGCCGATAGCTAATCGACAACCGCGATGAATCGTGATCCGCCCCGCGAGTAAGGTGTTCATCGTGCCCAAGGGCGTTGCCGATCAGCTGCCGGGGGCTTCGCGATGATCTACTGGTACACCGGCCAGCCGGGCCACGGCAAAACGCTGCACGCGATCGATCACGCGTTGAAGTTCCGCGACGAAGGCCGGTTGGTGTTCGTCGGCAACGTGCGCGGGTTCAAGCACGAAACCGCACGCTGCCTGCCGATCACGCCGGAACAGTTCCGCGACTGGATGAATTTCTTGCCGGACGGTGCCGTCTGCTTCATCGACGAAGCGTACGAGTCTGAAATGCTGCCCAAGCGCCCGCCGGGATCGAAGGTGCCGGACCAGGTGCGCGAGCTGGCGAAGCATCGTCACCGCGGCTTGGATTTCATCTTCGTCTCGCAGTCGCCGGCCAAGCAGGTCGACGAGTTCGTCCACGATCTAATCGAACGCCATATCCACGTGCGCCGCCGCTTCGGCCTGCCGTTCGCGCACCTGCGGATCATCGACCGGCTCGAGCGCAACCCGGAGAAGGCGAGCCCGCTGATCCTCAAGCGCGTCAAGCTGCCGAAGCGGCCGATGGGCCTGTACGAGTCCACGGTCATGGACACCGTGGAGAAGAAGATCCCGTGGTACTACATCGCGCTTGCGATTGGTTTGCCGGCGACGGTCTACGGTGCCTGGCATCAGTTCGGCGCGGTGGAAGACTCGCTAGCAGGAAAGTCGAGCCCGCCGCAGGTCGCCACCAAGGACGGAGCGGCAAACGGAGCGCCAGACGGTGGCCGCGACGGACGTTCCCACGCCCGCAGCGCCGTCCCGAGAAAGTGACTACGTGGCGTGGCTGACGCCGCGCATTCCGGGCCAGCCGTGGACCGCGCCGGCCTATGACAAGCTCAATGTCCCGATGCAGGCGCCGCGCGTCTTCTGCATGGCGTCAGGCCATGACGGGCACGACGGCTGTACGTGCCTGAGCGAGCAGGGCACGCGCCACGTGATCGAACAGAACCGTTGCCGCATGATCGCGCTCGACGGCCAATACGAGCCGTTTCTGGACGAAGTGCAGGGCGACCGTCGCCGCTTGGACGAAGCGACCCAGCGCCGGCAGCTGATGCAGCAGGAGATCTCGCGCGGGGGTGTAGGGGCACGCCCCCTACGGACAACGCCTTGCCCGGTGCAACGCTCAGCGCTCCACAGGTGAGCGGTTACGGCGATATCGGAGCCGTCAGGGCCGAATCCGCACCTCGTTGACCACCGGTCTAGTTTTGCTACGCTCGTCTCAGTCCTGAGGGGGATGGATGGAGCGATGCGACAGGGAATGCTGCTACTCGCCGCGCTAGTGTGCGGCAGCGCTTCGGCGCAAGTCGTCAATAAGTGCGTAGGCAAGGGTGGGGCAGTCGGCTTCTACAGCGGGCCTTGCCCCGCCGGCTACCAGCAAGCGAAGACGTGGGACGCCACGCCGGAGCCCCCCCCTCAAATGACGAGCTCTGGCGCCGCTATTACGCGCGCAAGCAGGGCGAAGCGGATTCTCGCTACTTATCTCAGCTGGCCGGCACTTCGCAAAACGGAGCTGCGGGGCACCGTATTCGTGCCGATGGCGCCCGAAACGCCCCTGCATGCGAAGCCGCGAAGGCCTCGCGAGAAAGCACACTGGCTGCTGTTGGAATGCGTCGCACGTATGAGCTGCTACAGCAACTCGACAACAACGTGCGCGAGGCGTGTAGATGACTAAGTGTCTTTAGTCGCAGCTAGCGACGCGCGGCGTTTTACATGGCATTTCAGCAACTGAAAACTATCCGGAACTGCAGGGGGAAAGCAGATGAACGTGGGGGAGATTAATCGCATTCGTGATCAGTTCCAGGGCGGTTTGTGGCCCCAGTTCCTAGAGCGCGTCGAATATTTCTGGACTGCGCGGCTGGCAGGGGCAGTCGGTGCAGTTTAAGTTTCCTGTTTGCGCCATCGTGGGCGAGAACGGCGCGGGCAAAAGCACGGTCCTCAAAGTCGCTGCTTCAGCGTATGAACGAACTAAAGAGACTGGCTACTACCCGTCCGATTTTTTTCTGGATACCCATTGGGACACCCTCAGCGAGGTAGAGCTCGGGTACGCGCTCAAGCTGGGTGACAACTCGGTGAACTTCAAGATCAAGAAGCCCACGAAGCGATGGAGCTTTCCGGAGCGGCGCTTCGGCAGAAAAGTTTTCTGGTTCGACGTCGCCCGCACCTTGCCGCTCGACGCAACCGCCGGGTATGCAAAAGTGGCTCGCCTTGCCGCTGGCGAAATTGCGACCGAAGCACTGAGTGAGGAATTCAGAGGGAAGCTTTCTTACATCTTGGGTAGGGAATACCAAGACGCGCGATTTGCGGCGCCTGACGTCAATGAGAAGCGCGTGGTGGGCTTGCTGCGCCGAGATTTCGGCGAGATATCGCAATTCCACCAAGGTGCGGGAGAGGACAATTCTCTCGACCTTATGAGAGCGCTTCAGGAGGTTCCGCAAAACTCACTGATCATCATTGACGAGGTCGAGGCATCGCTTCACCCGAAGGCTCAGCGCCGGCTAATCAACTTCCTTATTGAGCTGAGTCGTCACCGACGGGCGCAGGTAATCGTGTCCACCCACAGCCCTTACATCCTCGAAGAACTGCCTCCGGAAGCACGTGTTCTGCTGCTTCCTACGACAACGGGTCCGAGTGTGGTCTATGGCGCGAGCCCAGAATTCTCGTTGACCAAGCTGGACGACGTGTCCCACCCGGAAGCATTTCTCTACGTGGAAGACACATTCGGTGAGATTTGGACCCGCGAGATTCTGGCGGCTCACCCTGAGGGAGCAGACCTGCTGACGCACCTAAAGATTTCCGCAGTAGGCCCGGCAAACGTTGTGGCCATGATGGGCAAGCTTGGTTCGGAGGGAAAACTGCCGCAACCGGGCCTAGGCATACTCGATGGCGACCAGGAACTAAAGCCTGGCTGTATCACCCTCCCAGGAACGCAGGCACCGGAGCAAGTCGTATTCCAAGGCCTCCGAGGGAGTAACTGGGGTCAACTCCACGAGCGCTTCGGAATTGGTGCGGGCAGTCTTCATGCCTACTTGGAAGACGCCATGCTGAGCGAGGATTTCCACCGATGGCCTGAGCGTGTGGGAGACAGAATCCTCAAGAGCAAAACAAGCGTGTGGGAAACAATGGCGACCGAGTGGTGCCGCGTCTGCCTTAACGAGGAGGTGAGAGACGCATTCGCTGCCTCCGTGAGGGCCATTCTTCCTGCTCGATAGTTCTTCAGCGTAGGAGGCGACTCGTACACTTGGCCAGCATCGTCACGAGGCGGCCACCCCGCGATGACGCAGGTCATCCAGTTGGACAACGACGACCTTGACTAGCTGGCGTCGGGATGCTGACTTCCTTGCTTCCTCCGCAGCGCGGCGGCTTGCATAGCCCTTGAGTCGCAGCTCCATTTTGTCGCGCCACATCAGCCCGCGCAGGCGCTCGACGGTCATGCGTTGGCCGTCGTCAGAAACGAGATGGCGGCCTCGCAGCCGCCATCCGTACCATTCGTCTTCGAAGTCCAGGTTCATGCAAGCGCTCCCGGGGGAATGAGGCGTTTGCCTGAGATATCGGCCGGGCTGGGGCAGGCTGACGTAGGAGAAAGCCGCGCCAGAGCGTCAGAAAGCCAGCGGCGCCAGCCCCTTCGGCGATTTACATAATATGCATTATGCGAAGTTCGGTGTTGCCGGACTCGCTGCGGCATGGGCCTTGCACAAGTTCCTGTCCCCGCCGACAGGAGGTCCGCGCGATGTTCAATCGCCCGCCATGCTGGCCTGAGGGCCGAGCCTGCCCGAACAACTGCGCCGCGCAGCTCTACCAACGCGTCGTCCATAATCAGCATGACCTAACCGGCCCTTGGGCCGGTTGGCGATTCAGGGGACGCCACCTTGTCTCGCCACATAACGAGCGGATCGCACCGCACTTGCTGGACCGCTGGCTGTACCGCCACGCGAGGATGTTTGAACACTGATAGGCTTTTGGGGTCCCGGATTGAGACCTTGACATGGCCGTCAGCGAACTAGTCAGAAAGCCTCTGACGATCAGCAAGACGACGTTCTTCCTCTATACCTCTGTTCTGGTTCTGGGACAGCTGCTGTTCTCTGCGTACACAGTAAATGTGGCAGGCAACAGGGATGTTCTCGATTATCTTTCTTTCGCCGGAACCGTTATCGGAATCGTCCTTGCCGTTCTGGCGATCGTCTATTCGTACTTCGCTACCATCACACAGAAGGACGACGCCGAAAGTCTCCGCAGCCAGATATCCAGCCTGGGCTCTACTGTCCTGCAGGCCTCAAACACAAGTACGCAGCTCGGATCAGAGTTGCAGCGCTTGAAGGACATCAGCGAACAACTCAAAGGAATGGCCGAGGTTTACGACCGAATAGACAAGAATGTCGCCTCGCTCGCTGAAAAGGAGTTTGCTGAGAAAAAACAGGCACGGAAAGAAACGCCTCGCCGAACGCAGGCACAACCCGCGGCACGCCCAGCGACGCCGTCGGAGCCCGCGGAGATCACGCTAGTTCGAAAAGCGACGCGTGAACAAGCCCTGCAGATGGCTTTGGCAGCAATCGACCTAACCGCGGACCTTTCGGAAGACGAGGCTCTCAAAGAAAGCATTTCGACGCTGCGGCGAGCGGTACTGAGTGATGGTGCTAAGGAAGATGTTGAGAAGTTCATTATCGACCTCGGATGGGGTGCCGTGCTTTGCTATTACTTCGTATTCCACGATCTCGACGTTACTAGCGACGCGCGTCTGCGCGCGTTACGCCGCGCCCTCCGCGCCAAGCTGGACGAGTTCCCGGCGGGCGAAACGTCAACTTTCACGGCTGAGGCGATTGCCGAGAAGCTAGCGATTCTTAAGGACGCGCTCGAACGAGCAGATGGCGCGACAACTGGCTAATTACCAATTGTCTACACGAGCGGACTCGATGCGCCGGGGTCCAAGGTCGCCATAACCGCTCACCTGCGCCGACGTTAGAACCGCACCGGATGGAGCCAGAGCGACCGCTGGCGCGGTCATCCCCGTAGGGGGCACGCCCCCTACACCCCCGGCAGCCGTGACAACCTTGTACGGGTTATAGCGCGGCCCCTTGCGCGCAAGGGCCATGCACTCACCCTGCGGAATGTCGTACGTCGTGCCCTGTTCTGTCAGGCACGTGCAGCTGGCTTCGCGCCAGTTGCCGTTTACGTCTTCGCCGGCACCAGCAGCAGCACACACCAATTGCGGATCGGCAGTGACCTGGCGGTCATCGAAGATCGGCGCGGTCCACGGCATCGACGGGAAACGCGGCAGGTGCTCCCGCGCGTAGTCCGCGCCATAGCCCGGTTCGTTCGGATTCGTCTTCCAACGGGCTCTTTCCTCTTCCGTGGACGACGGCGGCGCGTCCGAGCCCAAGGGCGCTAGGGCTTCAGTAACGCGGCCAGACGCGGATCCTGAGCGACCTGCTCGCGAACGCTCTCCATGAACTTCAGGTGTAAAGCAGGGATTGTGCTGGGCATATCGATTCTCCAAGCCAGCAGCTCAGGTTACCCAATCCGGACTTGGAGGCACAAGCGCTCGCCTTCGACCACCGAAGCCGCAGCGCACGCGTGCGGTCATTCACCTAGCGCGAATCGGCAGAAAGCATCCGCTGCGGCGAAAGTGGACATTGGCGGCACGGCTGCAGTAGTTGACAGGATCAAGGCTCAGTTGCGCCGCGTCGACGACGCGGCGAGTGCGGCCTCGTTGGCGGTCGGCACAAAGCGCACGCCCGCTCGATCGTCAACCCAGTTCCAGGCTCATCACATGATCGTCGTAGGCGGTTCCGCCGACCACGAACTGGCGATCCGCGAAATGGGTGAAGCCTTGTTTCGTGTAGAAGGCAATCGCCGAATGGTTCTGCGCATACACGCCCAGCAACAGACGCGCTGCGCCGACCTGCTTCGCATGTTCGACCGCATGGCCAAGCAGCCGCTTGCCCAGGCCGCCACCCTGATAGCGTCCCAGCAGATAGATGCGTTTGAGCTCGAGGTCGCGCGCCGGGTCGGCGCCGGGCAGATCCGGCTTCGTCACCACGACATAGCCCACCGGAGCTTCCCCCGGGACTGCGCTTGCAAGCCACACGGCCGAGTGCGAGTCGTCCAGCCACTGCACGTAGTACGACGGGGAATGCGCCTTGCGGCAGTGTTCCAGGATCGCGCCGCCGTCGAGCACGCCCGAGAACGTCTCCAGGAAGGTCGCCTGCCCTACCAATGACAGGGCGCTTTCGTCCCCGGATTGCGCCCTGCGTATCACGACTTCGACTGCCATGCCCCCTCCCCTGTCTGCTGCACGGGTTGCGTCCCGCCCCGACGCAACTGTTCGGGCAGATTGAACGAATCGGTGCCGCGGTTTCAAGAAGCGCTTCGGCTGTCGATTCGGGTCGTTTGCATGCGAACGGCCGCTTCGGGTCGCAAGCGGACATTCGCATCGATGTGCGCCAACGCCTGCAGATGCCTGCAGTCGCCGCGTCATCTCATAGCAGCGCGAATGCCGCGGCGGCGATGGCGGTAGGCAGCAAGGCGCCGGCGAGCAACCCGCCTGCGCTGATGGTTTCGTCCGCGAACCCCTTCTCCAGCAGCGAGGCGCCCGCGGGATTGGGTGCGTTCGCGATCACCGTGAGGCCGCCGCCCGCGACGGCGCCCGCGACCAGCCAGTACTTGGCGTCGTCGGTGATCTGGTCCGAAAGCGAGCCCAGGTACGTCAGCGCGGCGTTGTCCGTGACGGCGGTGAGCGACAGCGCGCCGAGGAACAGCTGGAGATCGTCGAGCGAGCCGATCACCGGCTGCAGCCACCAGCGCTGCAAGCCGCCGAGCACCACCAGCCCCGCGAGAAAGAAGCCGACCAGCAGCGCCTCGCGCAGGATCAGCGGGTCCTGGTGGCGTTCGTACGCGTGCGCGATGCCGAGGAACATCAGCAGCAGGCCGATGAAGATCACCGGATGGTGCGCGAACACCACGATGCCGGCGAGCAGCGCGAAATGCACGAGCACGATCGGAAGCGGAACCGGATCGATCACGCGCTCCTGCAGCGAAGCGCGCGGCAGGTACCGACGCAGCACCAGCACCGCGATCGTGGCGTTGGCGGCGACCGCCAGCGCGGCCTTCCAGCCGAACGTCGCGAGCATGAAGGGCGTCGTCCATCCCCAGGTCTCGGCGACCATGAGGATCGGTGGCGCGGCGTACGAGCTCAGCGTGCCGCCGATGGAGATGTTCACGAACAGCACGCCGATCGCGAGGTATTTCGGCGCTTCGGGGATGTCACGACGAAACGCGATCGGCGCGAGCAGCAATGCCGCAATCGTCATCGCGGCCGGTTCGGTGATCAACGAACCAAGCAGCGGTACCGCGGCCAGGCCCAGCCAGGCCTGCGAGAGCGAGACGCGCAGCGGCAGCCATCGCGAGAGCGTGTTCACCACGTTGGCCACGGCGCTCACGATGGGACGCGAAGCGGCGACCACCATGATGGCGAACACGAACAGCGGCTCGGTGTAGTTGCGCGACTCCACGTATGTCACGACTTCCGAGGCGCCCTGGAACGTGGCCAGGATCGCCATGAGCACGATGGCCCAGAAGCCGAAGACGACTTCCACCTCGCTCAGCAGATGGAAGATGCCCGCGTGGCGTGGCGAGCGGCATGCCAGCCGCTCGAGCTGCTTGGCAGCGAAGGTGTGGAGAATGGCGAGGGCGAAAACGCCCGTGGCGATCAGGTCGAAGAGGGTCGGCTGCATGGATCCAGGCAATCACGGGCCGCGTGGCGGCCCGACCGACGCTGATCCTGCCCTTGGCGGGCACCCGGCGCCAGTCTAACAGCGGCGTGCGTGAGGGCGAAGCATGCGCGGCGGCAGGTGCGGTGTACGTCACATGACACCGGACGCGGCCATGATGATCGTGCCCTCGAACATGTACGGCGATGTTCGTCGCAGGACTTATGGCCCATCCGCATCGCGTGCGGTTCGGCTCGAATGGACCGGCAACTCCGCAACGCAGTGCCATCTCCCGATGCAGCAAGATCGAAAAGGCACCGACGCGAATGCCCACGACATCCTGATCCGATCCGTCGGCCAGGCGATTCGCGAGGTCCACGGCGCGGCCTCGTGGCCGGACGTCGAACGCCGGGCCGAAGCGCTCTGGCGCGCCTATGCCGACGCGACGGGCATTCCGTGGGCGCACGTGGCCGAACGCGTGCAGCAGGCGTGGCGCAGCGCGCCCTCCTCGGATTGAGCGCGGCATAGCGGCACGACGACGCGGCCGTCCGCGGGCGGGACGTACACTGCGCTACCGATCGCACTTGGCGTTCCTTCCATGGTCTTCCGGCTTTCCATCGGCGTGCTCGCGATGCTGGTGCTCGCCGGCGTGCTCATTCCGGACACCTTCGGTTCCTGGAGCCTGCGCGTGCAGGCGGCGACGCTCGCCGGCGCGGGCTGGCTCTACCTGGTGGTCGTGTTCTGCGTGCTCGCGTTTCTCGGCTATCTGGGCTTCAGCCGGATCGGCCAGCTGCGGATCGGCGGCGCGGATGCGGAGCCGCAGTTCTCGCGTCGATCGTGGTTCGCAATGCTGTTCTCGGCGGGCATGGGCATCGGCCTGGTGTTCTGGGGCGCGGCCGAACCGCTCTCGCACTACGCGAGTCCGCCCGAAGGCATCCAGCCTGCCACGGTGGAGGCTGCTCGCGCGGCGATGCGATACGCCTTCTTCCATTGGGGACTGCATCCGTGGGCGATCTACGCACTGATGGGGCTCGCCATGGCGTGGGCGCAGTACAACCGGAACTCGCGCGGTCAGATCAGCGATCTGCTCGAGCCGCTCATCGGTCGCCACGTGCATGGGCTGGCCGGCCGGCTCGTCGACGTGCTGGCCGTCGTTGCCACCGCCGTCGGCGTGGCGACGACGCTGGGCCTGGGCGCCGTGCAGATCAGTGCGGGACTGGAGCATGTCGCGGGAATTCCCGCCACCTTCGCGACGCAGTTGGTGGTGATCGCGATCGCGTTCGTTCTCTACATGGCGTCGAGTGCGTCGGGGCTCGACCGCGGAATCAAATGGCTTTCGAACTTCAACATCGGCGTCGCGGCCGCCTTGCTGCTGCTGGTGATGGCGCTCGGCCCGACGGCCTTCATCTTCGAGACGTTCACCACCACGCTGGGCGGTTACCTCAACCAGCTTCCGTCGATGAGCCTGCGGATGACGCCGTTCTCCCAGACCTCATGGGTCGGCGAATGGACGATCTTCTACTGGGCGTGGTGGATCGCGTGGGCGCCCTTCGTCGGCGCCTTCTTCGCGCGGATCTCCTACGGCCGCACGGTGCGCGAGTTCGTTTTCGGCGTGGTCTTCGGGCCGGCGCTGGCCAGTTTCCTCTGGTTCTCCGCGTTCGGCGGAACGGCGCTGTATCAGCAGATGTTCGGCGGCGTGGACCTGCTTTCGGTCCTCGCGCAGGGCTACGAGCACGTGCTGTTCGCGATGAGCGGGCACCTGCCGCTGGCGGGATTGCTCGCGTGGGGCGCGATCGTGCTGCTGCTGGCCTTCTTCGTGACGTCGGCCGACTCGGCGACGCTGGTGCTCGCCAGCATGTCCAGCGAAAGCCCGGACGATCCACCGGTATCGCGCCGCGTCGCTTGGGGCGTCATGCAGGCCGGCATCGCGATCGCGCTGCTGTACGCGGGAGGGTTGAACGCGCTGCAGGCGGTGGTCATCGTGGCCGCCCTGCCCTTTGCGGTTCTGCTCGCGGCGGTGCTGTTCTCGTTGCGCAAGGTGCTTGCGCACGACCTCGCCGCACGCGAACAGGAGGAGCGCGAACTGCACCGCGCCGAGCAGCGCTGGCTGCAGAGGGAGCGCGATGCCGAACAGCGGGACGCGGCCCGGCCGGGCGACCCGTGAGCGCCCTCCGCGTTGGGCCGGACTCACCGTTCGTTGGCGGAACGGCTCGCTTGCGCGTGCCGTCGCTCAGAACCTGAAGCCGTAGCCGAGCGCTGGCCCCTTCACCGCCAGATCGGCCTCGACGCCGCGCGCCTGTGCATCCACATCCAGGTAACGGTAGCCAAAGAACCAGAGGCCGGATTTCATCTTGTAATTGGCGATGAGGCTGGCATTCCACGTGCCCTCGGTCTCGCCCCAGGAACCGTCGCCGCGCAGCGTGAGGCCCCACCGCTCGCCGAAGGCCCAGGTGTAACGCGCGCCGAGCATGAAATCGCTGAAGGACTTGTCCAGATCGACATGTATCGGCGACAGCGCGAGCGGCCCCGTGGGCGTGATCGTGCTGGCGATGTCCAGGTCGATGTAGCGCAGCCCCGCGAAGACGTCCGCGCCGGTGAAGCGCTGCTCACCCGGGCTCCACACCGCCGCGGCCTCGAACAGCCGCGTGTCCAGATCGGAGTCCGAATGGAAGAGCCGGCGCGTGTTCTCGTCTGCCAGTCCAAGGTAGGTGAAATCGGCGAACACGCCGAAGCGGTCGCCCTGGCCCTCTGCGTGGATCTGGAAGGCACCGTCGAGCTTGTCGATGATGTCGTCGAAGCCGGTGCGACGCGAAATGGTGTTCGACACCGCGGGCGACACGTCGAGGTCCGTGTTTACGTCCACCGCCCACAGGTAGGGCGCGACGATCCAGTGCCACCGCTCCTGCGCGGCGGCATCGGTGGACGCGAGCCCGACGAGGGCGGCCAGTCCGGCCATGGCATGGCGCATCGATGCTTTCATCGTCCCGGTCTCGTTGCAGGGACGCAGCCGGCGGCCGCGTCCGTCGCAGGCCCGCACATCGGCGGGAACTTCACTTCAGGTACTTCACGTCCAGTCGATCGATCCTGCCGTTGTAGGCGAAGGGCTTGCGGTCGAAGTACGCCTGCGACACCGGCGAGTAGCTGTCGCGGCCGACGTCGAAAGCATCGTTGGCGGTGAACGCCAGCGGTGCGGAGCGTGGCACGCGTCCCTGCGCGACCGGTTTGCCGTTGACGCGAAGCTCCACGTCCATCGGCGCCGCATGCTCGGAACCGACCTTGCGCGTTTCCACCTCGATCTTGACCTTGCCGGTCGGCAGCGGCGCGGACGAGGCCAAATGCGTGCGCTCGATCTCGAACAGGTTGTACTCGTAGTTCAGCTTGCCCTGATCCACCCACACCGCGACGCCACCGGAGAACGCGCCCAGCGCGTAAAGCACGCCCTGCGAATCCGGTTTGAGTTCCGCATCGATGGTGACCACGTTGCTGCGCGCGCCGACCTTGGGCGCGGCGAATTCCGGAACGCCGGTGACGTCCTGCGTGTAGTTGAACTCGGTCGCCGGATTCGACGGCGCGTCTTCCGGATGGAACACCGCCGACCACAGGCCGCCGCCGACCGGCCACACCTTGTTGGCCTGCGCCTGCGCGTCGAACGTCGCCTTCAGCGTTTGCACGCGATCGGGATGCTGCGCGGCCACGTCGTTGGCCTGCGAGTAGTCGGCGCGAAGGTCGTGCAGTTCCCACGTGTCCTGGTCCGGCGCCCACTTGAAGATGGCCGGGTCGACGCCGGCCTTCCACGGAATGCGCGGCCCGAACACCGACGCGATCCAGTCGTCCTGGTAGATCGCGCGGCTGCCCATGATCTCGAAGTACTGGCTCTTCTTGCGCCCCGGCGCCTTGGGCGCGTCGAAGGTGTACGCCATGCTCACGCCGTCCAGCGGTTCCTGCGTGATGCCGTCGACGAGCCTGGGCGGCGTGATGTCGAGCACGTCGTAGATGGTCGGCACGATGTCGTTGACGTGATGGAACTGCGTGCGCGGCGTCCTGTCGGGCTTGATCTTCTCCGGCCACGATACGACCAGCGGCGTGCGCGTTCCGCCGAAATGCGCGGCGACCAGCTTGGTGGAGCGGTGCGGCGTGGAGCCCGCCCAGGCCCAGCCCGCGTGGTACATGTTGTCGGCCTTGGGCGATCCCAGCACGTCCAGCCCGCCGAGTTCGTTCATCACGCGGATGTGATCCTTGATCTCGGTGCGGATGCCGTTCTGCGCCAGCAGTTCGCTGATCGAGCCGTTCTGCCCTTCCGCGCTGGAACCGTTGTCGCCCCACACGTAGAAGACGAGCGTGTTGTCGCGGATGCCCATCTCGTCCAGCGCATCGATCAGGCGACCGGCCTGCGTATCGGCGTGCTCGGTGTAGCCGGCGAACACTTCCATCAGCCGCCGCTGGAACGGCTTCTCGTCCTCGGGAATGTCGGACCACGCGGCGAGCGAGTCCGGACGCGGCGTGAGTTCGGTGTCCTTCGGGATCCAGCCGAGCTTCTTCTGCCGCGCGAACACGTCCTCGCGCATCTGGTCCCAGCCGGCATCGAACTTCCCGTCGTAGCGGTCCGCCCAGTCCTTGGCGATGTGATGCGGCCCGTGCGACGCACCCGGCGCCCAATACATGAAGAACGGGCGGTCGGGCGTGAGCGCGTGCACCTGCTTCATCCAGGACACGGCCTTGTCGGTCATGTCCTGCGTGAAGTGGTAGTCCTCCTTGCCATGCGAGGGGTCGATGCGCACGGTGTTCTCGACGACCGCCGGTTCCCACTGCGACGACTCGCCGGCGAGGAAGCCGTAGAAGTAGTCGAAGCCGATGCCCTCGCCGGCCGGCCAGTCGGTGTACGGGCCGACTGCCGTCGTTTCGTTGGCGGGCGTGTTGTGCCACTTCCCGAAGGCCGCAGTGGCGTAGCCGTAATAGCCCAGCACCTTCGCCGCCGTGGCCGACGTGCGCGGGATGCGACCGGTGTAGCCATCCCAGTCGTTCGCCAGTTCGGCGATCTGGCCGTTGCCGACGCGATGGTGATTGCGGCCCGTGAGCAGCGCGGCGCGCGTGGGCGAGCACATCGCCGCGTTGTGGAAGCGGTTGTACGCGACGCCCTGCTTCGCCAGCCGGCTCAAGGTCGGCGTGTGGATGGGGCCGCCGAACGTGCCCGGCAGCGCCGGCCCGACGTCGTCCAGCATGATGATCACGATATTGGGCGCGTTCGCCGGCAGGTGCGGCTTGGCGGGCAAGGGGCTGTACGTCGAGGCGGCAATGGTCGGACCGGCCTTGCTGCCCGAGGGCTTCGGAGGAAACGGCAGCGAGTCCTGCGCCCATGCCGGCGCCGAGAACAACAGCGCGCCGATGGCGAGGGCCAGGCCGCGAACCTTGATGCGCTTGCTGGAAGCCTTCATGCGATCCTCCTGCTCGGGTGGGGAATCCTGAACCGGGCGGGCCCGGTTACGTCCGGACGGCTGGTGCTATCGCTGCAGGTCGTTGGAGCGGCGGTGCGTGCGTGCGGCTGCGCGCTGGGCGCATTTCGATCGTTGAGGAACCAACGCAGGGCGTGGCGACGGCGTTCGACTGATGCGTCTGTCCTTTCCGTGGAGCCCCTGTCGTGGGAACGTTAAATACCCGCCCGCAGCGTCAACGGGACGTGAAAACGTGTGATCCGCTGCGCACTTGATGCCTGCATGCCCGGCGCTGGAACGTCCGGGACGCGACTACCGCGCGACCCTCATGCCTTTCGCGCGGCGCGTGGCGCGCCGAAAACCTGATGCACTGCCTGGATCGTGGTCGGCTTGACGAGGTGGAAGTCGAACCCCGCTTCCATCGCCCGGCGGCGGTCGTCTTCCTGTCCGAAGCCAGTGAGCGCCACCAGCAATGGGCTCGGGCCCCAGCGTTCGCGGATGCGCCGCGCCAGTCCGTAGCCGTCCATGCCGGGCATCGCAATGTCGACGAACGCAACTTCTGGCGCGAACTCCCTCCACGCCTCCAATGCGGCGGCGCCGTCGTAGACGGCGCGCGCATCCTGCCCCATGAACTGGAGCATGAGCACGAGCGTGTCCGCCGACGATTGCACGTCGTCGACGACGAGCACGCGACGTGTCGGCAACAACGGGAGAACGCGATCGTCCGCTGGCACCGCCTCGACGGCGGGTCCGGCGGCCACGGGCAGGCGCACGATGAACTCGCTTCCCTGCCCCGGCCCCTCGCTGCGCGCTTCCACGGTTCCGTCGTGCAGCGCCACCAGGGTTTCCACGAGCGTCAGGCCGATGCCCAGGCCGCCGTGCGCGCGTCCCAGCGTCTGGTCCGCCTGCGCGAACATCTCGAATACCTCGCGCAGCATGTCGCGCGGAATGCCGGATCCGTTGTCGCGGATGCTCACCACCGCAGCATCGCCTTCCTGCTTCGCCTTCAGCACGATGCGACCACCGCGCCCGGTGAACTTCGCGGCGTTGTGGAGCAGGTTGCCGAACACCTGGACAAGCCGGCCCAGATCCGCATCCACGTACAGCGGCTGGGCGGGAAGCTCGACATGCAACGCATGGCGGTAGCTTTCGATGAACGGTTGCATGGCTTCGACGGCACTGCGGATCGGAGTCGAGAGGTCGAGCCGTTCCCTGCGCAGCTCGATCTTGCCGCGCGTGATGCGCGAGACGTCCAGCAGGTCGTCGATCAGGCGGATCATCTGACGCACCTGCCGCTCCATCATCTCGCGCAGCCGGCGGGCTTCCTCGGGATCGCGCTCCAGTCGCGGCCAGACCTGCAGCGCGTTGGAAATCGGCGCCAGCGGATTGCGCAGTTCATGCGCGAGCGTCGCCAGGAACTGGTCCTTCCGCCGACTCGCCTCCTCCACGGCCTCCTCGGCCCGCTTGCGAGCGTCGATATCGAACACGACGCCGACCATGCCGGCGTATTCGCCCGTTTCCGAATACCACGGACGCCCGAGATCCATCACCCATCGATACGACCCGTCGGCCGTACGCAGCCGGTACTCCATGCTCAGGTACGTACGCGTGCGGTTGGCTTCGAGGAACAGCCTTCGCGCGTGTTCCTGGTCGTCGGGATGCATCGCCGTCGTCCAACCCAGCCCAAGTGCCTCCTGCTCGGTCTGGCCGGTGAATTCGTACCACTGGTGCGACAGGAACGTGCATGCACCGAGGGGATCGGTCAACCAGAGCGACGCCGGCGATGCGTCGGCCATCAGCCGGAAGCGCGCTTCGTTCGCGCGCAGCACTTCTTCGGCGAGCCGGCTCTCGGTCACGTCGGCCACCGTACCGGCGAAGCTCGCAACGAAACGCGACGCGCCCCGGCCTTCGAACGTCGGAATGCCGCGCGCTTCCAGCCAGCGCACGGTACCGTCGCGCCGCATGATCCGGTACTGGACCGCGTAAGGCTCCGGCTCGGTCGGCTGCGTCGCCGCCTGGACCGCGGCCCACAGGCGCGGCGCATCGTCCGGATGCAGCAATCGGCTGATCTCGTCGACGTGGCGCGGCCCGCTTCCGTCGAGTCCGTAGATCTGCCCGTATCGCTCGTCGTGCGTGACGACGCCGGTGGCCGGATCGTATTGCCACCAGCCCAGCCTCGCCGCGTCCAATGCCAACTGACGCTGCTCCGCCAGCGATGCCAGCCGCTGCGTCTGCGCCTCGCGTGCGGCTTCGGCGACCACGCTGCGGGTGGTTTCGGTGCATACGCAGTACATGCCGGAAATCGTGCCGTCTTCGTCCGCGACCGGCGAGTACGAGAAGGTGAACCACGTCTGCTCGTCGTAGCCTCTGCGGCTCATGACCAGCGGGAAGTTCTCCACGTAGGTCGCCTCGCCACGCAATGCGCGTTGTGCGAGCGGACCCACGTCGTCCCAGATTTCCGACCAGATGTCCTCGAACGGACGCCCCAGCGCGGCAGGGTGCTTGGCGCCAAGGATCTCGGCATAGGCGTCGTTGTAAAGGAATCCCAGCCGCGGTCCCCACGCGACGAACATGGGGAAACTGGACCTCAGCAGCAGGCTCACGACGTTGCGCAGCGTCTGTGGCCACTGATGGGGCACACCGAGCGGCGAACCGCTCCAGTCGTGGCCACGCATCATGGCCGCCATACTGCAGGGCGCATCGAGGAAGCCAAGTTTCGCGCCTGAAGACATCGAGACCACGCTGCACGGAATCGCCGGATTATGGCACCCGGAGCGGGACGCCCTTTCACGCGAGCGCAGCCAGCTCCACGTTCGACACCGGTGCCACTCGCACCACCGGCAAGCCGCGGTTCGCATGCCGCTGGACGAGATCAGCCGTGCGTCTTGCTCACAGGGAACACGCCATCGGAGAGCGCCCCGGTGTCAGCGCGGGCAGTCAGAATCGACGCTGCCCACCGCCGTAGTTGCCGATGTCGCATTGCCCCGAGAACCGGGTCGGGCCCTCGATCGTGACGCGACCGGAACGACGGTCGACCGTTACCTGCGGCTTGTTCATGCCGTTGAGTCGATAACCTGCCGAAATCTGGTCGGCCCCCACTTTCAGGTTATCCAACTCCCACCAACCGTGATCGCCTCCCGAGTTGATGGGCGGGACGAGACCCTTGCCCAGATGGATGCGGCCGTGGTCTCCGTAGAGCTCGATCTGGACGTCGCTGGTGAAGCCCTCGGCGGTGCTGTTCAGTTCGTCGTGGGATTTCCACTTCTTCTGCTCGTCGTCCCATGCGTACCTGGACTCGGTTTTGACGGAGGGCCGGGTGCCTGCGCCATAGCAGACCAGCACGAGCGAATTGGGGTCTTGCGCGTCCGCGCTCATCGCCGCTCCCGTCTGACCGCCGCAGTTTGCGGCCGGAACCGGCTCGATCGACGCGTATCGGCCATCCACCGTTGATACCGAGATGCACTGGCGGTTCTTCGGATTCCACCAGAAGGTGAAACGTTGATCCCGGACGGTGTTGGAGTCGCGCTGCTCGTAGCCACGGGACATCAACTGAGTCTCGCCGCCGGCCCCCTTCGCGCCCACCAGGTCGGTCACGTCGGGTGGCGTCTGAGCGGATGCAGTGAAGCTGAAGGAGACGGCTGCGAGATAGAGCGACAGACGGCGAATACGCATCGAGGTGGCTTCCGCTTGGGTCGGAAGCGGACATTAGCAGCCCGGCCGCTGGCCGTACTGGCCGAGCGTCCGCTATCGGCCAGAAGCGGACATGTCGCGGTCACGCCCCATGATCTCGTTCACGGCTTGCGGCTAATCAGCTCGATGATCCTCGCATGCCCCACATGGTTCGGGCCTTCCCAGATCGACCAGGATCCGAACTGCAGCAATGCGTCCAGATCCTCAAGTCGCGTTATCAGGCGAACCCTTGCCCGCGCCGTTTGTCCGGGATCGATGTGGCCAGTGTCGAAGACGATTCCTCCGAGAAAGAACTCGCCTGTCAGGGGGTGCTTGTGGTTAGGTCGATAATCGGACCGTCGTTGCGTAACCGTAGCGAGCAACGCTATCTCGACAACCACCTCAGCAAATCCGTCCACCATTGAATGTCCGCTTCGGGTCGAAAGCGGACATTAGCAGTCTGGCTGCCGACCGTCCGGCCCGAACGTCCGCTTTTGGCCAGTAGCAGTCATTCCGAACGCGGGCCAGCATTCGTCGCGCCACCCTGCGATCGCGAGTTTGAGGAGGAAAATCCCCCTGCGCCCCACGCCGCCAGCATCCCGGAAAAAACCAGCGGTTCATCAACCCAAGTTATGGAGCCAGAAAATCGCCTACTAAAGCGCGCCACCCCCCCGATGATGATTCCGGATACCGCGAGATACAGACAGTAAGACCTCCCACGGCTAGCAACATATCCGTGGTTCGCCACACGAGCTTGCTCGCGCTCCATTTCGGGCCTAGTGCGCCAGATCACGCGGCTCCTCCGTCGAGATCGAACGTCCGCTTCGGGAGTCAGCTCGCGATAGTTCGAAGAAGGGGGATCGCAAGGCAAGCAAGCAACAGCGCAACGAGGATTTGTTGGGCACGGTACTGGAGCCGGATGGTGATGTGATCCGGGTCCGACAGCTCATGGGTTGCGGGAATCTTCCGCAGGCGCCAGACATTGAGGGCAATCCCTATGGGTGAACCGCCGAAGCTGACGTTGTCGAGATCCGGATGGGCCAGCCGACCCAACGCTACGGCTTTGCGAACTTTCCTGGCGAGCAAGAAATCGTTCGCTATTACGCCGACGAAAAGCGCAATGAACAAACTCTCCCACATGACATCCCCCCCGGGCATCTGCGACTCGACACATCGAATGACCGCTATGGGTCGAAAGCGGACATTAGCAGCCCCGCTGTCCGACGTCCCGCCGAGCGTCCGCTATCGGCCATAAGCAGACATTTGCAAGCGACCAATCAGGCTACCGGAGCCAGCTATCGGAGTCGGCATCGTATGGCGCCGGAACTTCCTTGCAGATGGTGAGTTCGTCTGCCCACCAGCCGCCACGCTCCAGGGAGCACACGAACACCGAACTCCCCGGAGAAGACAGCTGTAGTACTTGGTTGTCAGCGGCGACGAATCCAAGCGACAACTCTTTCCCGACGAGCCCTTCCCACATGGACGTATCCGACACGTCGAAGTCGGAGAGAGCGGCATCTGGCACATAGTGCGACGCTTCGCTGATGCCAACTGCGTACTGAACTGGCTCCCCTACCCACGACACGAAGCTCCTCAGCCCGCCCTCGAAGGTCAGCACCAACTCTCCGCCGAAGTCATGCGTCTCACTATTGCGGGCAGCCTCGATGGCTGGCTCCTCGTATTCAAAGAGTCTGTAGCTGACCGAGACGAGCTTCGGCATAGCGGAAACCACACGATGGAGGGGGGCTGTAGGACCGTATACCTGACCCAGCGGCGCAAGGTCGAACGTCCGCTTTGGGTCGAAAGCGGACCTTACCACCGCCGAGCCCGCTTCGCCTGGCCGAAGGTCTGCTGTCGGCCAGGAGCGGATGTTCGAGTACCGGCGTCAACTGCGGCCGGATAAGTGCACGAGGCCTGCCCGCTTGCGTCACCACTGCGCCCGCGTGACTGCCCCCTGCTCAAAAGCGAGCCCGCGCCCGATGACGCGATCGACGATCAGGATGGCCGGCCGTTGGGCCTGCCCTCCGCGCGTGTTGAAGGCCGCGTCGCGGCGCGGCCGTCGGGACTTCCGGATCCGCGCCGGATGGGTTTCCCCTTCGATGGACCGGTTTGTATCCAAACGTATCCGCCCGGCGCGCTGACACGTTTTGCCTCGGGCCATGGCCGTGCGCGACACAAGTCCGATACGGGGCGCCGCTGAAATGCGCACCAACGCCGATGGCCCAACTTGCAGGAACCACGATGTCCAGCGCCCCTCCCCTTCGTTCCGCCCTGCCCTTCCTCGCACGCGTGGATGGCGTGGGCCAGTGGCTTTCGCCGTTGGGTCTGCGCGTGCTGCTTGCGTGGGAGTTCTTCGAAGCCGGTCTCGAGAAACTCCATGGTGCCAACTGGTTCGCCGATCTGGGCGACAAGTTTCCCCTGCCGTTCTCCCTGCTGAGCGCGAACGTCAACTGGAACGCCGCCATGTGGCTGGAGCTGGCCGGCGGCATCGCGTTGCTCATCGGTCTGGGGACGCGTTACGTGTCGGCGGCGTTGTTCGTGCTGACGGTCGTGGCGACCTATGCCGTGCACTGGCCGGCGGACTGGTCCGGCGTGAGCGAGCTGCTGCAGGGTTATGCGATCACGAACGAAGGCTTCGGCAATTACAAGCTCCCGCTGATCTATCTGGTGATGCTCGTTCCGCTGATGCTCAACGGGGGCGGCCGCCTGAGCCTGGATCGCCTGCTCGCACGCTGGCACGCATCGCCCGCGCCGTCGAAGGCCGACGCCACCGCGTGGGGCGCCGTCCTGTTCGGAATCGGCGCCACGGTGTCGATCCTGCTGCCGGTCGCCGGTGGCGCGCTCGCCGTGGCCGGCGCGGGACTGCTCGCCTGGCACCGCGCTCGCGGGTCGTCCGCACGCCCGCTCGTCAACGCCTGACCGGCCTTCATCCCTTTCCTTCGCGCTGAATGTGTGGCGCTCAACCCCGCACGGCACACGCCGTGTCTCACTCCACGGAGTACTTCGCAATGTCCACTTCCAACCCCCGCAACACGATTGGCCTGCTCGGCCTCGCCCTCGCCGGTTTGTCCCTCAGCACCTCCGCGTTCGCCATCGAACCGCTCAGCCAGGGCTACATGCTGGCCGCCAGCAAGGCCGCGGGCGAAGGCAAGTGCGGTGAAGGCAAATGCGGTGCAAGCGGCGCCAAGGCGTCGAAGACCGCAACCACGTCGAAGACCGCCGAAGGCAAATGCGGCGAAGGCAAGTGCGGCGCAAGCGAGGCCAAGCCGTCGAAGGCCGGCGCCACGTCGAAAACCGCCGAGGGCAAGTGCGGCGAAGGCAAGTGCGGCGACGCGTCGTTCGCCAAGACCGACAGCGACGATGACGGCTTCGTGTCGAAGGCCGAGTTCATCGCCGTCGCACCGACCCGCGCCGGCGACTTCGCGAAGCTCGACGTGTCCGGCGATGGCAAGGTCTCGGAAAAGGAAGCCTACGACTTCCTGAAGGCGACCTACGAAGCCAACGGCAAGACGATGCCGGCCGGCCTGTTCTCCCACTTCGGCAAGTGATCGCACGACACGTCGCGTGACACCCGCGCTCCCTCGTCCCTCCCTGCGAGGGAGCGCCCCTCTCCGAGAAGGACCCCGCGCATGATCGAATCGCACACCACCGCCGGCCTTGGCCTGCGCCGCGGACTGCTGCCGGCACTGCTGGCGATGGACGACGGCGCCGTGGATTTCCTCGAACTCGCGCCGGACAACTGGATCGGAGTCGGCGGCCGTTTCGGCGAGCAGCTGTCCGAACTGGCGTCGCGCTTCCCGATCAGCGCGCACGGTCTGTCGCTGTCGCTGGGCGACGTCGCGCCGCTGGACATGGAACTGCTGCGTCGCACGCGCGAGCTCAACGAACGCCTGGGCGTCGTCATGTACAGCGAGCACCTGAGCTACACCGCCGACGACGGCCAGCTGTACGACCTGATGCCGATTCCGTTCACCGACGAGGCCATCAAGCATGTCGCGGCGCGCATCCGCCAGGTGCAGGACGCGCTTGGACGTCGTATCGCGGTGGAGAACGTCAGCTACTACGCCGCACCCTACCAGGCGCTGACCGAGATCGACTTCATCAACGCCGTGCTGGCCGAAGCCGATTGCGACCTGTTGCTGGACGTCAACAACCTTTACGTCAACTCGATCAATCACGCCTACGACGCGACGGACTTCCTCGCGCGCCTGCCGACGGAGCGCGTCGCGCAGTACCACATCGCGGGCCATTACGACGAAGACATCGATCTGAAGATCGACACGCACGGCGCGCCGGTGAAAGACGACGTCTGGACGCTGCTTGATGCCGCCTATCGACGCTTCGGGGTGCGCCCGACGCTGCTGGAACGCGATTTCAACTTCCCGCCGCTGCACGAGTTGCTGCTGGAGACCGGCCGCATCCGCACCATGCAGCTGACGCACCTCGACCGCGACCGCCTGCTGGAGCAATCCCGTGCAGCCTGAGGCACTCCTTCGCGAGCAACAGTTCGAGCTGGCCCGGCATATCCGCGATCCCGAGCGCAACCGGCCGCCACCGGGGCTGCAGGCGCGTCGCCTGAAGGTCTATCGCGAGCTGTTCTTCAATGCCATCGAAGGCCTGCTGGCCGGCGGATTTCCCGTGATCCGCGAAACCCTGGGAACGGTCGACTGGCGGGCCCTGGTGCGTGCCTTCTACGCCGACCATCGCAGCCGCACGCCGTTGTTCACCGAAATCGCCATGGAGTTCGTCGCGTACCTGGCGGGCCGCGCGGACGATCCCGCGATCCCGCCGTGGCTGCCCGAACTCGCGCACTACGAATGGGTCGAGCAGGCCTTGTTCGTGAGCGACGCACCAGTTCCCGCGCACGATCCGCACGGCGACCTGCTCGATGGCGTTCCGGTGCTGTCGCCGCTGGCCGTGCCGCTGATCTATCGCTGGCCGGTCACCGACATCGGTCCGCAGCACCGTCCCGACAACGCGCCCGATACACCGACGACACTGCTCGTCCACCGCGATGCGGAGCACCACGTGCATTTCACGCGCCTCTCGCCGCTGGCGTACAGCCTGCTGGAGTCGCTGGCGCAGAACGCATGGACCGGGCGCGCGCACCTGGCGGCCCTGGCGTCGCGTGTCGACGCGGAACCGGCCGCGCTGGAGCCGGAGGGTCTGCGCCTGTTGCGCGATCTTCGCGAGCGCGGTGTGGTGCCGGGAATCCGCGTCGAACAAGCGAACACGACATCAGCCGCTTGAACATCGCGCGATCCGCTCGTCACGCGCGCAAACGCGGATCGCCTGCGCGAGATCCGACGCCGCCAGAGTCGGATCTCGCGTAACCGGTACTAGGCCGCTGCTTGCCGCGCATTGCGGCGGAGCACCTGGGGCGGTTGGCCGAAGGCGCGCAGGAAGGCGCGCCGCATGCGCTCAATATCGGCAAAGCCCGTCTCCACCGCCACTTCGCTCATGGAATGCCGTCCCTGCTCGATCATCACGCGCGCCGCTTCGACGCGCAGGTGTTCGACGGCCTTCGCCGGCGACTGGCCGGTTTCCGCGCGGAATGCGCGGCTGAACTGCCGTGGGCTCAGATGCGCGGCGTCGGCGAGTTCCTCCACTGACAGCGTCGAGTTGAGATGACTGCGTGCGTAGTTCAGCGCGCTCTGGATGCGGTCGCTCTTCGCGTCCAGTTCGAGCAGGGCCGAGTGCTGCGACTGCCCGCCGCCGCGCCGGTGGTAGACGACCAGCTTCTGTGCGACCGCGCGCGCGAGCTCGGCGCCGAAGTCCTTCTCGATCATGCCCAGCGCCAGGTCGATGCCGGCACTCATGCCGGCCGACGTCCACAGCGGGCCGTCGATGATGAAAATGCGATCGTCCTCGACGAACGCGCCAGGAAACTGCGCCTGCAGCGTTCGCGCATGGAACCAGTGCGTCGTGACGCGCCGGCTGTCGAGCAGCCCCGCTTCCCCCAGGATGAACGCGCCCGTGCAGACCGACGCGATGCGGCGCACGGACCTGGCTGCATTCCGGATCTGCCGGATCAGCTGCGGACTCGACGCGACCGGTTGCAACAGGCCCGTCACGATCAACGTATCGACCTTCGCGCGCGAGAGCACGCGCGTTTCCATCGGAATTCCCAGCGAATTGGCGACCGCGCCGCCGTTCTCCGACAGGATGCGGATGTCGTAGAGCGCCTGGTCCGCCGTCGCGTTGGCGAGCTCGAACGCGGAAACCGCGGCCAGCCCCATGATCTGGAAGCCGGGCGGCGTGACGAATCCGATGGTGAGCATGACGACCTCCGCCGGCGCACGGCCATGGCATGAAACGAGGTATATACGACATTTAAGCCACGGGCAAGACGGCCTACATTTTCATTCGCCCGGCAACCCGCCGGAACGTCTGGAACCGTCATGAACACCCACATTCACCAGGGCACCGCCCTCATCACCGGCGCCTCGTCGGGCATCGGCGCGATCTACGCCGATCGCCTCGCGCGGGCCGGCTACGACCTGATCCTCGTCGCGCGTCGCGGCGACGCCCTCCGCTCGCTCGCGCAGGACCTCACCACCCGCACCGGCCGTTCGATCGAGACGCTCGTCGCCGATCTCCTCAACCCCGACGACCTCGCGCGCGTCGAATCCGTACTGCGGACCGATGCCAGCATCACCCTGCTGGTGAACAACGCCGGCGTGGGCGCCACCGCTCCACTGCTCCAGTCCGACGTGGCCGACATGGACCGGATGATCGCGCTCAACGTGAGCGTGCCGATGCGCCTGGCCTACGCCGCCGCGCCTGCGTTCGTCTCGCGCGGCACGGGCACCATCGTCAACATCGCGTCCATCGTCGCCCTGCAACCCGAACTGCTCAACGGCGTCTACGGCGGAAGCAAGGCGTTCGTGCTCGCGCTGTCGCAGTCGCTGCACCACGAGCTGGCCGACAAGGGCGTGCGCGTGCAGGCCGTGCTGCCCGGCGCGACCGCGACCGAATTCTGGGCGGTGGCGGGAACGCCGGTCGAACACCTGCCGCAGGACATCGTCATGTCCGCCGACGACATGGTCGACGCGGCCTTGGCCGGGCTGGCGATGGGCGAACGGGTGACGATCCCCGCGCTGCCGGACATCGCGGAGTGGAACGCCTTCGAAAGCGCGCGCACCGCGTTGGGCCCGGGGCTTTCGCGCACCTCGCCTGCGTCGCGCTACCGGACTGCACGCGCCGGATGAGGGGCCTGGCGTGACGGGGTGGAATCGCTCGACCGGCCGCATCCGTCAGTAGTCCTGACGTCCCGCTCCGATCGTCGCGTCGCCCGGCGCCGTGGTGTTCGCCTTTCCGTCGCGTGCGGTTCGATAAAGCGAATACCCGACGCCGGCCGCGATCAGGCCGAAGGTCACCGCCAGCGAGATCCACGGATCGACCTTGCCCACGATCTGGTTGTAGAAGATCTTGGCGCCTATGAACACCAGGATCGCCGCGAGCGCGTACTTGAGGTAACGGAAGCGGTGGATCACCGCGGCGAGCGCGAAGTAGAGCGCACGCAGGCCGAGGATCGCGAAGATGTTCGACGTGTAGACGATGAACGGGTCGGTGGTGATCGCGAAGATGGCGGGCACCGAATCCACCGCGAAGATCAGGTCGGTGATCTCGACGAGCACCAGCGCGAGCAGCAGCGGCGTCGTCCACCACACGGCCTTCGCACCGGGCGCGCCGCCGACGGGGCGTTTGACCCAGAAGGCGTTGCCGTGAAGCGTATCGGTGATGCGCAGGTGACGCCGCATCAGGCGAAGCAACGGGTTGCTGCCGATGTCGGGCGTGTGGTCGATCATCCAGAGCATCTTGAGGCCGGTGGCGATCAGGAACGCGCCGAACAGGTAAAGGATCCAGCCGAACTGGCTGACCAGCGTAGCTCCCAGGCCGATCATGATCGCGCGCAGCACGAGCACGCCGAGGATGCCCCAGAACAGTACCCGGTGCTGGTACAGACGCGGGACCGCCAGGTAACCGAAGATCAGTACGATGACGAAGATGTTGTCGAGCGCGAGCGATTTCTCGATGAGGAACCCGGTGTAGTAGTGGATGCCCGCGGTCGCGCCCAGCTGCCACCACACCCACGCCCCGAACACCAGCGCCACGACGATGTAGCCTGCGGACAGCCACAGGCTTTCCCTGACCTGTATCTCGTGGTCGTCGCGATTGAGCACGCCGAGGTCGAACACCAGCAGCGCCACCACGATCGCGAGGAACAGCAGCCACAACCAGGCTTCGTGGCCTAGCAAGGGCACTTCGAGCAACGCGAGCACGGCATCCATCTTGGGCCTCCACGGAAAGGCGACGACATCGCAGCCGCTGCTGCCAGAGGGGCCCGTCGCAACCTGGGACGCTAGCAATGCCGCATCGCGGGGTCCATTCGAAAGATCGCGCGGTGGTTTACGTTTTTCTCGAATCGTCGCCGAGCGTGCCCGGAGCGGCATCGACGATCGCGCGGACGGCCGGGTGGCTCACGCGTCGTTCGTTGGAGATCGCGAAGTACTCCTCCTGCACGCCATCCACCCGCCCGAGCAGCACCGCGTCATGGCTGCGCGATATTTCCAGGCGCGCGGCGACCGGCGCCGGGAAAACGCCCGCGCCCGCCGCGCCGAAGGCCTTCATCAGCGCCGGGTCGGCGAATTCGCCAACGATGTGGAGCATCACCCGATGCGACTGAAGCCACGCGAGCAGCGGGCTTCGCAGCGGCGAATCCGAAGCCGGCAGCAGCATCGGCCGGCCGTGCAGGCCCTTCGGGAACGGCATCCGCCGGTTCGCCGCGCCGCGGGCCTGATACAGGCCGATCGGGCTGGAACCCAGACGGTGGTTGTAGCTGCGCACGTTGAGGCCGGGTGGAACGGCCGAAGTCGACAGCACCAGATCGAGCCGATGGAGCGCCAGCTCGCCCAGCAGGTTTTCCAGCGCGCCTTCGCGGCAGACCAGGCGCACGGGCTCCTTCAGGGCGAGCGCTGGTGCAAGGAGGCGTTGCGCCATCGACTTGGGCACCGCGTCGGAGATGCCGACGCGGAAACTGGCCGCTCGTCCCGCAGGCAGGCTCTTGAGCGCCTCGGTCAGTTCGGCGCCGAGCGAGAACATCTCGTCCGCATACGAATAGGCCACGCGCCCTGCTTCGGTGAGTTCCAGCCGCTTTCCCGCGATCCGGAACAGCGCCACGCCCAGGCTCTCCTCGAGCTGCTTGACCTGTCCGCTGAGCGTCTGCGGCGTCAGGTGCAACTGCTCGGCCGCGCGGGAGATGCCGCCCCAACGCACGGTCGCCCAGAAATAGTGCAGGTGTTTGTAGTTCAGGGGGCGCGTCATCTTCGATCGCATCCTGTCCAGCGAACGGCCGCGCCCCTCCCCGAGTCGCGCTGTCGTGCGTCGCAGCCGATCCGGTCGAGCTGGTGCGGGAACGGGACTATGGAACCATCCGGCAGCGCGGGTGGGCAAGGTGGCCGGGGCACGCCTGCCCCAAGCGTCGCGAAGATCGAACGCGAACGATCGCTGGCCAGCGTCTCGCGCCGCCGGCATGTGCGCAGGAAGCGCGATTCGTACGAAGGCCGCCGTATACCCGCTACGAGCCGGACTCAGCGCTCGACGGCGCCGATGTCGGGCCGCGGGCCTTTGATGCGCGGAAATCCGGGACCGCGCTGGTCGTAGGCGCGCTCGTTGACGTTGTAGCCGCGATCGATCGCCGGGCTGTCGGCCAGCGGCATGTGCGTGCGCGACGGACCTCCGTTCAGGGCGAGCGGCGCCAGGCGGGGATCGGCCGTGATGGTGGTGCCGGGAACGGCGACGTTCGATCGCGTGATCAGGTTGCCGAAGCCGACGATCGCGGGCGCATCGGTGCCCAGGTCGTAGCCCACCCCATTGGTGCACGTGGTGTTGGCGAGAATGGTGCTGTAGAGCGTGAGCGCATTCGACCACAGCGCGCCGCGGTCTTCGCACGGCGGCGTGGGCGGATCGTCGTCCCACAGCCCGACGTTGAAGGCAATGGTGCTGTTGTGGATCGTCGTGACGCCCTCCAGGTAGGCCGCGAACCCGAAGGCGGCATGGTTGCCCGACAGCGTGCTGTCGACGATGGTGTGCGTCCCGTTCCCGCGCGTGCGGATGCCGCCGCCCGCAGGCCAGATCGAACGCGGCGGATCCTGGTGCAGGCGGTTGTTCGAAATGGTGGACTTGTTCACCAGCAGGTTGCCGCGGTCCATGTAGACGCCGCCGCCCTCCCGGCCGCCGCGGTTGTCGCGGATCGTGGAGTAGACGACGTTGACGCTGCTGCCAGCGTAGACGCCGCCGCCGACCCACGCGGAGTTGTTGAAGACGTGGCTGTTCTGCAGGGTCACCGTCCATTCGGCGTGGACGCCGCCGCCTTCGGAATTGGTCGTCGCAATGCTGTCGAACACCGAGCTGTGGCTCAGCGTCACGTGGCGCAGCGCGCTGATCGCGCCGCCCGCGGTCGGCGGCGAATCGAGCCAGCCATCGGCCAGGTTTTGGCAATGGTGTACGCGGGTCAGGTGCAACTGCACGCTGCCGTTCGAACTGATGCAGCCGCCGCGACCGAGCTCATCGACGGCGTGGTGGTAGCCCCACGCGACGGTGGCGTTCTCCAGACGGAACAGCCCGTCGCCGGTGTGGCGGAACACGCGGAAGGTCTGGCGTCCGTCGATCGTCAGCGCGTCGCGTCCGGGACCAAGCAGTGTCAGGCTGGCTTGCGGCACCACCAGCTCGCCGCTGGTGAGCACGATGCGGGTGCACGACAACGCGCGCATGTCGATGACGTCGCCGCTGATCGCGCTGGTGATCGCGTTTCGCAGGCTGCCGGCGCCGCTGTCGCCGCACTGGGTGACCACCCGCGTGGCGGCGTGCGCGTCGCCGATCGGGAAGAACGCACCGGCCCAGAGCGCCGCGCCGGCAAGGATCGGAACGAAGGCATGGCGGGACATGGCGGACTCCTCGTCGCTGGAGGTGGTCGATTACGGGCTCGGACTGGGCGCATCGACGGCGCCGATGTCGGTGAAGGCGCCATGCGTGCGCGGGAAGCCGGGCCCACGCTGGTCGTACTGCAGGTTCAACGCGTTGTTTCCGCGCTGGAGCAACGGGCTGTTGTGCTCCGGCGCGTGCGTCGGGGTCGGCCCGCCCCGGTTGCCCAGCGGCAGCAGCCCGGGCGATTCGGTGATGATGGTGTCGGCCGGTAGTGGCGCGAGGGAGCGGCCGACGAGGCTGTGGCTGCCGGTCACCGCTTCGCCGTCGACCAGCGACGCGATGTCGGCGCCCTGCCCCGTGCTGCACCGGTTGCCGGAAACGACGGTACTTTCGATGTGCAGGTCGCGTACGCCGTCGATCGCGCCGAAGCAACTGCCCCGCTCGTCGTTGAGCGTGATGGTGCTGTTGTAGATGCGGGTGTTCGGCGGCAGCGAGGCGGCGCTGTTGTAGGAGGCGATGTTGCCCGAGAAGGTGCTGTCGATGATCTGCGCTCCGTTCGTGGTGCCGCCGAACGCGACGCCGCCACCGCCGCCCGTCGCGCGATTGCCGACCAGCGTGCTCTTGTTCACCAGCAGGCTCAACGAGCCCGGGAGCGCGTTGCCCGACAGGGCGATGCCGCCGCCGGAAGCGGCCACGTTGTTGCGGATCAGCGAATAGGTCACCGCAACGGAGCTGCCCACGACACCGCCGCCCCCCTGCGTCGCCGCGCTGCCCGCGACCTGGCTGTAATGCAACGTCGCGCGTCCCCATGCGTGCAGCGAACCGCCCCAGCCGCCATCGGCCAGGTTCGCGTACGCCAGGCTGTGCGCGAGCAGCACGTTCTGCGCGGCCACGGCGCCGCCCACGCTCCAGGGCTCCATGCCGTCGCCGGGAATGGCCTGGCAATGGTGGATCGACGAGTTGATCACCTCCACCGTGCCCGCCGACTTGATGCATCCGCCATCGGCGAACGTGGTGGTCACGCGTCCATTGACGACGCTCAGCCGGTACACGCGCAACGTACCCGTGCCGATGTGGCGGATGGCGCGCCCGTTCGCGTTCGCGTCGAGCGTGAGCGCGTCGCGGCTCAGGCCCAGCAGCGTGAGCGAGCCTTGCGGAACGACCAGCTCGCCCGAGGTAAGCAGGATGCGATCGCAGTCCAGGCCGATCAGGTCGATGTTGTCGCCGCTCTGCGCGATGGAGATCGCGTTGCGCAGACTACCGGCGCCGCTGTCGTTGCAGTTGGTGACCACGCGCGTCGCCGCATTCGCGTCCGAAGCGGGAAGCAGCGCGCCTGCGAACACGGCAGCCGCGAACACCAAAGTCGAAGCCGAAGTAAGAAGGGACATGGCGCACTCCTTCCGAATGCCTGCGCATGCGGTCGAGCCCGCTTCCGTTGCGGCGAACCGCCGCGGAAGTATCGCCATGTAATCAACAGTGGTGGTGAAGCCGTGCGCGCATCGCCGCGGCTCGCACGCAGTCAGTTCCATTCGCACGGGCGATGCGCATGCCTTTCCGACGAGCGGCTGCACAGCGGTCGAAATCACTTCGGCAATCCGCTTTCCTGCGGCGATTCAGCGGCGGCGCTTTCGATCGCGCCTGCAGCAAGCCTTCATGAAGATGATCGACGCGTGCACTGCGTCGCACGTCTTTGCGCCGCAAACACGTCGCTGCAGCGAGCTTCCGCACATGGGTGATCAACGTGCCCGGCGATCGTGCCTTGCGGCGAATCGAGCTGCTCGATACACCGCGCGCATGGGAAGGAATGCCGGCCACGCCGACCGTGCTCGCGTCGCGGACCGTCTCCACGCCCACCGCGACCGCCGTGGCGCTGTCCGCGCCCGTGCGACTGGATGCCGCGCCGCATTGCAGCGGCCTGGCGACCGTGGTGGTGCCGGCGCCCTCCCCGGCTCCGTGCGATTAGGCGAAGAGCGCGCCCGAACGAAGACGCAAGTCGTGGCTAGCGCGGCTTCGAATACCAGAGCGCGTTGACGATGATCCAGCGATCGCCGAAGCGCCCCATGTGGAAGAAGTCGACGAACCACGGGGTTTCGGCGCGCACGACCGCGGCGTCGCCGGCGACGTCGAGCACCTTGCACGAACGGTTCCACTGTTCCTTCGGCGTCTTCAGCACGCCCTCGCGGGTGAGGTCGACGAGTTCGTCGCGCGTCATCCGGCGAAGGCCGAGGCGTTCGTCCGGCGTGTCGCCCAGCACGCGCCGCTTGGCGAGGTCCGGATGCAGCGATCGCGCAACGCGCTCGGGATTGCCTTCCAGTTGCCCGTCGAGGTAATCGAGACAGGTGGCTTCCAGTGCGGCACGCGTTTCGGGTTCGATGCTCGCGGGCGCGGCGGTGGCGACCGACGCGGCGAGCATCAGGTTCATCATCAAGGGCATCGGTGGCTCCTGGCATTCGTTGGAAGGTGACGGTGACCGGCCGTGCCGGCGTTCGTGCATTCGTCGAGGACGCGTCGCTATGTCGCGCGCGTCACTCGCCTTGCGCGTCGTCGGCGGACAAGACGCACGCCGCCCCATGCGAGCAGCGCGAGCGCCAGCAACGCCAACACAACAAGCGCGGCGAGATTGTGCAGCGGGTGGGTGATCGCGTAGTTCGCGTGGCGCGAGTAGAAGCCGTTGAACTCGGCGAACGCGCCCGGCAACGCGAGGACATCCGCACGAGCCAGCGCCAGGCGTCGCTCGTCCGGATGGAACGTCGAGCCCATCGGATAGAGCTCGCCCGCCGCGTTCATTTCAACGTGCCCGCCGAGCACGTGCGAGACGGCGCGATCGCGCGCGAACGCGGCCAGGCGCCGTGCGCTTGCTTCGAAGGCCGACGTGTCATCCACGGTGATGCGCCCGGGCAGCAGCGCGTCGCCGGTGAACAGCAGCCCGGTCGACCGGTCGAAGAAAACCACATGGTTGTCGTTGTGGCCGGGCGTCGGCAGCACATCGATGACGCGCCCGCCCAGATCGATGCGCGCCACGCCATCCGGCCAGGCGGCGAACCCGAAATGCCGCCGCACGCCGTCCGCATCCGAAGGCACGATCTCCACGTCGGGAAGGCCGGCGAACTGCGCGTCGCCCTCGCGGTGATCGCGGTGGCTGTGCGTGTGCGCCACGATCAGGGGCAACTTGCCGGTCGCGTCGTCGGGCAGCAGCGACATCACGGTCGCGGCCAGTGGCATGCGGGCCGGATCGGCGATCGCGCCGCTGTCGATCAGCAGCGCACGTTCCGCGCCGATGAGCAGATAGAGGAAATTCGCCTCGGCGCTCGCGCACGGGTTCTGCCGAAGCAGGAAGGTCCCGTCTTCATAGCGGTGCACCTGCAGCGGCGCCGGACGCGCGGCGTCACAATCCTGCGCACCCGGGTTCCACCGCACTGCGAGCGGTTCGGCCGCATGCGCCGGCGCGCCAACGCCCGCGGCCAGAAGCGCGGCCAGCATGCCTGCCCTGCATCCCTTCATTGCCCGTCTCCGAAGCCGCGTGTGGCGAGCTTACGAACGTCCGGGCGCCGATCCCTCGGCCAGAAGTCACCTCCGGCGAACGCGCCAGTGGCCCGGCGCGCCGCCGGGCGTCAGAGGTCGACCTTGGCCACCTTGTCGGCGTAATCCTGCTTGGGATCGCGCCCCATCAGGACTTTCAGGCCGGCGACGAGGCTGTGTTCGTTCAACCAGATCTCGGCCTCGTCCGGCTCGAATCGCAGCAGGATCAGCTTCGGGTCGTCCTTTCCATCCTCGTACCAGGCGGCGATGAACGGGTTCCAGAGGCGATCGATCACTTCGCGGTCCAGGCCCGTCTGGATCGTGCCGTTCAACGTCGCGAACAGTTCGTGCCCCTTCGAGGAGAACGCGCAGAACGCCTTCGTCGGCGCCGCCGCCTGCTGCGCGAGGACGTTGTCGGTGGCGGTGAAGAACCAGACGACGCCGGGCGTCTGCTTGTCCAGCATCGCCGTCATCGGCCGCGAATGGCCGGCCGGATCGCCGACCAGTCCCAGCATCACGGTGCGGTCCGATTCCAGGTGATCCCACAACTTCGCTTCGAATTTGCGTTCGTCCATCGCGCGCTCCTCGGTGGCGGTCGAGCGATCACGCTAACCAACCACCGGTGCGCGGACGGTGAACGCCGCTTATTCCGCCACCTCGAATTTCACCTCGACGCGACGGTTGGGCAGCAGGCATTCATGAAGGGCCGCGCGATCGCGGACGCCTTCGCACGACTGGACCTGTTCGGTATCGCCGCGATACTCGTACGACACGAGGGCCGCATCGATGCCCTGCCCGACCAGGTACGCCTTGACCGTTTCGGCGCGATCGCGCGACAGCGCCTGGTTGTAGTCGAAGCCGCGGCCCTGCATGCGGTCGGCGTGTCCGATCAGGCGCACGGCGGCGATCGTCAGGTGCTCCTCGCGCACGCGCGCGAGTGCACGATCGAGCGTACCGAGCGAGTGTTCGCGGACGTCGGCCAAACCGCGGCGGTCGAACTCGAACAGCACGTTCGCCGTCAGCGACGACGGGCCGGCCG
Organism: Lysobacter arvi; assembly: GCA_031216755.1. Classification (GTDB taxonomy): domain Bacteria; phylum Pseudomonadota; class Gammaproteobacteria; order Xanthomonadales; family Xanthomonadaceae; genus Lysobacter_J; species Lysobacter_J arvi. Next base: position 770,275 of record JARUHG010000001.1, read on the forward strand.
GCGTGGAGCGACCGTTGCCGCAGGTGCGCGCCAGCGCTTCGGCATCGGCCACCGTGTCTTCGGCGATCTGGATGTACGGCTTGGCGTGACGCCATTGCTGCTGGTTGAACTCATTGCCGGCATGGACCAGTTCCACTTCGCCGCACGCGACGGCCTGCTGCGCGCACACGAAGCCCGGCGTGCCATGGATCGCGCCCAGGCGCTTCCAGAGGTCCTCGCGCAGACGCGCCGCGCCGTTCACCAGCGGCGTGTCGGTCGGAATCGGCGACACACCCTGCTCCATCGCGACGATCAAGCGCTCCGATTCGTCCAGCGCCGCCTGCGGAAAGTCGCTGCGATCGTTGCGCGTGTACTCGTGGAACGACACGTCGAGCCAGCACTGCGCCTTCGACAGGGCGTAATCGCGCACGGGGCGGCCACCGTCGTTGAGCGCCTGGATGCGGTCCTGCGTCGCCTGGTAGGTGGAATGGTCGCGGTAGATCGCCTCGTCGCTGATGCGCTCGCGCTGCGGCGCCAGCGATGCGGCGTGCGCAAAGCCGGTGCCGAGCGCGAACGAAAGCGCGGCCATGGAGAATGCAAGGGTGTGCTGAATCATGGCTTTCGTCTCAATGCTGGGGTTCGCGGTAGCGGCGGTCCTCGCGGCGGAACAAGTCCTCGTCGAACTTGAAGCGCAGGCGCAGGAACAGGCCTTCCTGGGTGTATTCGTAGCCGCTGAGGTCGTCGTCCCCGCGGAAGCCGGACCAGTTGTAACCGGCCGACAGCCACAGGTTCTGGCGCAGCAGCCGGCCCACTTCGACGCCGGCCGCGTACTGGTTAGCGCCGTCCTGTCCGCGGAACGACGCGGCGAGCACGCCGACGTCCCAGTTCTCCGTGATGTCGTACACGGCGCGGCCGGACACCAGCACGCCACGGAAGCGGCTCTCGACGCGGGCGCCGTCGGCGTAGATGAACTCGTCGCGCTGCCACTTCGCCGCGACGCGGCCGGTCAGCCACCACGGACGCGATGGATGCCAATCCGCATGCGTACTGACGATGTGCGCCGCCACGCGCACGTCCTGCCCGCCGTCGCCGCCGGTCGCGCCGCCGGTCACCAGGCCGCTTTCATCCTTCTCCAGCTTGTACTCGTAGCGGGCCAGCGCGTTGACGCGGTTGCGATCCGTGTCGCGATATGCCACGCCGAGCTGGAAGCGGTCCTGCAGGACATCGCCCCGTGCGGCGTAATCGGTGCGCAGCAGGTAGTTGCGCGCCAGCAGCGTCCAGTCGCGATTGAGCTTGCGCGCGGCCATCAGCTGCACCAGCGTCGTGTCGAAACGCTCGTCGGTGTCCGTCTCGCGGATGTCGCCGGAGATGCGATGCTCGATGCGTGCCGCGCCGCGCCACAGCGGATTGGCGCTGTAGTCCAGCGCGAACGCCAGGCCGGTCGCGTCGCCGGTTTCGCCGTCGTAGACCTTTACGTGTTCGGCAGAACTGCTCAGGCGCAGGCCTTCGCGGATATCCCACTGATTGCGGATGCCCGACGCAGCCTGCAGGTCGCGGCCGGAAATCGCATCGCGCATGCGGTACTCGGTGAACGCCTGCGTGTCGCGCAGGTAGCTGCTGTCCACGCCGAGCACCAGCGCATCGCTTTCGCCGTGCGTCTGCGCGATGCCGTACTCGCTGGCCAAGCCGGTCTGCTTCTCGTAACGGCCGTACAGACGCGTGCGTTCGCGCCACTGGTAGTCGGCGCCCAGCGCGACGCGGTTGCGATCCTCGCCACGCACGTCCTGCTCGGCTTCGCCGCCGATCACCACCCGGTCGCTCACCTTGTAACCCAGGCCCAGGCGCACCGTGTCCGAAGACAGCTTCGTGCCGACCGGCAGATCGCTCGTCGGCACCGTGCCGTTGCTGCGGATCACCGGCAGGCCGCTGAGCGGATCGAGCGGCTGCTGGCCGTAGCCCAGCGCGCCGCCGGCGGCACCGGTCGCGTATCCACCGCTCAGTCCGCCGGTGTCGCCGAACGGCATCGCGCTCGACCACGTCGAGTACGCGCCGACGGTTTCGCGGATCGCGCGATACCCACCGTCCAGCGTCATGCGCTCGGTCGCCTGGTAACGCACGCCCGCGCCGGCCGCATCGCGTTCGCCGCCGTCGGGATTGCGGTCCTCGCTGCGTAGCGCCTCCACATAGAGTTCGGTGCGCTCGCCCGCACGGTACGTCGCTTCGGCGTTGTACTCGCCGCGGCCGCCGTACAGCGGCGAGGCCGCGTTGTTGAACGCGGGATCGGTTTGCGCCGCGAACACGCGCGCCTCGAGGTCCTCGCCCGTGTGCGCGAACTCCAATCGGTACGCGTCGCCCTCGACTTCGCCGCTGAGATCCTGCAGCGCCGGCGTCGAATACTGGTTGATCGGATTGGTGTTGACGTCGCTGCGCGTGCGTGCGGCTTCCAGGGCCAGGTAGGTGTTCCGGCCCAGGCGCACGCCGATGTTCGCGCTGCCCATCTCGAACGAGGCGAACGGATTGCGGTCGTCGACGTAACTGCCGCCGACCTCGAACCGCTCGTTGATGCGGAACTGTCCGTCACCGCCCACGACCCAGAACTTCTCCGTGCCCTGGTCGAGCTCGTAGGTCACGCGCAGCGACACCGGATTGAGATCGCTGTCGAACGACGGAAGGAACTGGTTGAGCAGGATGCGGCCGGAGAACGGCTCGAAGCTGTAATCGACCAGACGCGCGAGCGGCCGCACCGAGACGATGCGCGACGGCTGGTCGCGGTCGCGGACGATCACTTCCACGCGCTCGCTCCCTTCCAGCACGGCGTTGTTGCTCAACCCGTACGGGCCGCTGCCTTGGCTGGGCAACTCGTCGATGACCTGGCGCAGCGAGTCCTCGATCGCGAACACGTTGGTGCGCACGCGATCGTTCTCGTAATGCCAGCCAAGGCCGGTCGCGGTGCGGTTGTACACGCCCAGGCTGCGCTGCGGGATGGCACCGCTGCGCGTACCGGCGCCGGTGGTGTGGGCCAGGCCGTCGCCGGTCTGGAAATCGCCGTACAGCAGGTAGCTGCGCTTGTTGTCGACGCGCACGTACAGCCGTTCGGCCGAACGCGCATCGAAGCCGCGCAGCGACGCGTCGCCGTACACCGGATAGAACTCCTCCGGATCGATGTCGCGCAGCAGGCGTCCGCGCACGTCCTTGTCCGAATCGTAGGCGGCGGTGAGCAGGTACTCGCCCTTGATGCGCCCCTTGACGAAGAACGCCGTGCGGGCCGCCGCGTTCGCCTTGCCGTTGTTGAACTGCTTCTCCCAGCGGCGGATGTCGCGCTCGAAGCCGTCGTCGCTGCGCACCGGATCGATGATGCTGTTGCGATCGCGCTTGAAGTTGACGATGCCTTCGATCAGGCCCGTCGCGATCATCTCGCGCATCTCGGGCAGGAAACTCACCACGCCCTCGGCCGTCTCGCCGCCGGCGGTGATGCGCAACAGCACGTCCTGTGGATCGTGCGGTGCGAGCAGGTCGAACTCGGCAACGCCATCGACCACGCGCAGCTGCACGCCGGGCGTGGCGCGATCGGCGTCCAGGTGCGCGGGCCCGAACTCGTCGGTTCGCGCGCCGGGCAGCTTCACGCGGCCGCCGGAGTGTTCGATGGTCGCGAAGCTCTCGCCGCGCAGCGGCTGGCCATCGTTGCCGCGGATGCGCACGCTCACGTGCACCGGCGACTGGCCATCGGCCGGCACGCCGTCGCGGTCAAGCTCCACTTCGACCAGCGCAGCCTGCGCGTTGGCGGCGTAATCGGCGTCGCCCGACGCGACCGCGGTGACGCGCGGAGGCGCATCCACCGATTGCGGCGCGCGCGGGTACAGCGCTTCGGCCTCGTCGAGCACCGGCGTGAAGCGGCCCGGCTGGCCGACAGTCTGCGCGAAGGCCGGCAGCGCCAGCAGCGCGCAGGCGAGCGTGGTCATGCGCAGCTTCGGTGCGCGCGGATGTTTCATGCGTGCACGGCTCATGGCTGCGCCTCCGTGTTGCGCGCGTCATGCGTTTGCGGCGGTTCCGCCGGTCTCGGATGAACGATCCGCGGCGCCTGCTTCGACGAATCGGTGCCCTGCTGCGGCCAGCGCGGCGACTTGCTGTCGAAACGCAGCGGCCTGCCGCTCGTTTCGGTTTCCGGCGCGCGCACCTCGCCCTGCGTGCGGCGTGCCTTGACCTGTTCCAGCACCGGGTTGGAGCAGCTGCCCTCGATGAAGTCGGCGCGATGCAGCTCGCCGTTCTTCAGGTCGATGAAGAGGCTGTCCGCGTCGCCGAGGTTGCGGTTGCTGCTGGTGGTCAGGCGCGAGCCGACCGGCAGCGTCGATGCGTCGACCTTCAGCGTGTGGCTCTTCGGCGGCAGGCCGCAGTAGCTGTACTTGCCTTCCGAATCCGACACCATCCAGGTGCCGTCCTCGAAGTACATGCGCACGCCCGGCACGCCCAGCTCCTCGCGGTCCTGCACGTGATTGAGGTTGCAGTCGACGAAAACCTTGCCGAGCACGCAGCCTTCTTCGGTGAACACGCCGCCGGTGACGCGCACGCGGTACTCGGCGCGGTTGGAGGCGATGGCGCCGGCGCGCGGCTGCAGCGAGTTCGCGTCCACGCAGCCGCCGGCGATGTTGCAGCCGTGCGCCTGCGCGCGGTTGATGCCGTCGCCCTGCTGGCTGCCCACGCCCACGCGGACGCGGTAGTTCAGGACGATCTGCTCGCCGATGCGCAAGGCGCCGGCCTGGAACGACAGCAGCGGCCCCGGCTTGCCGAGCGGTTCGGGAATCGCGGCGGCGTTCGCGCGGGCCGTCCCTTCGATGTAGGTGAAGCCCGGCGGCAGGCGGTCGAGCACGTTCACCGACGCCAGCGCGTTGCCGGCGGTCTGGCGGATCGTGATCGTGTACAGCAGCGTGTCGCCGACCTCGACCGTCTGGCGGTCGCCGGTCTTGCTGATCACCAGGCCCGGCGCGACGGCGGGATCGAGCGGGATGTGGTTGTGGATGATGCCCGCCGTGCCCGAACCGGACACCAGCGACAGGTAGTAGCGCGTGGCCTCCCCCACCGCGCCCGACGGCGGCGTGGACTGCGGCTGCACCGCGTACGTCGTGCCTGCTGCCCCCGGCGGCGCAAGCGTGCCCGCCTGCGGCGCGATCGTCTGCGACTGGAAGGTGTAGCCCGAGGGCGGCGTGACGGTCAGCCGGTACTCGCAGCTCGCCGGCGCGGCCGGACCGAACAGGAACTGGTAGAAGCCGTCGTTGCCCACGGTCATCGACACGCGGCTGCCTTCGACCTGGTAACCGCCACCGGCGACGTTGAGCAGCGCGGTGTTCGGGTCGAAGCCCGGACACACGCCCGCCGGTTCCAGCGTCACGACCGAATTGGGCACCGGATCGCGCGTGACCGCGTCGTAAACCACGCCGCTCGGATCGACCGGCAGGCTCTGCTGCGGCAGGTTCTCGCCGGAGACCAGGACCACTTCGAGCTGGCTGATGCCGTTGCCCGTATTGCGGCACGAGGACGCGTGGTGATTGGCGAGCGCACCGGCGGTGTCGCACGCGGCGGCCGGACCGCCGGCGGTTTCGCCCGTCACCGGGAAGCCCCACAGCACACCCGCGTTCGGATCGCGGAAGCGCACGTTCCACTGCACGCCGGGCACGAGATCGGCGACGCGGTAGCTGCCGTCGGCGGCGGTGGTCGTCGTCGCGACGACGGTGCCCGTCGCCGGGTCCACCACTTCCACCGTCCAGCCCTGCAGGCGGCGGTCCCCGCCGTCGAGCAGCACGTCGTCGTTGCCGATGTCGAACCACACCGTGCCCGACAGCGACGCGGCCGCCTGCACCGGCGTTTCGATGCGACACGCGTTGTGCGTGATCGCCGGATCGCACACCGGCAGCCTCGAGCCGTCGCCTTCGAACGCCGCCCGCTCGTCGCCGGTCGGTACGTGCTGCGCGTCCTCGCCACCGCCCTGCACGAGGACGACGTTGCGCAGCGTCGACGTGGTGGCGGCGTCGGGGCCCACGCGTACCGGGACGGTGATCGCGTCGGCCAACGTGGCGCCCGGTGCGATGACCGCAACGCCCACGCAGCGCAGGCGCGAATCGCCCGCCGCCCCGGTGCACGTCCATCCGTTGCCCGCCGGGGCGGCCGCGAGCGTCACGCCGGTGGGCAGGCGGTCTTCGACGACGTATTCGCCGACGGTCGCCTTCGGACCGATGTTGCGCACGCGGATCGAGTACGTCGCGGTGTTGTTGACCGTGAAGCGTTCGGGCGTGGCGGACTTGCTGACGACCAGGTCGGGCGAGTCGGCGACCTCGCCGAAGTCGTTGTCGATCGAGTCCTGCCCGGCGGCCACGACGATCGCGGAGATCGCGGACGGCACGACGGTCTTCGCGGTCGCCGTGCCGACGCGCGCGCCGTTGATCGTGCCTGCCGTGGTGACACCGTTGGTGCTGCCCGACGGCTGCGTCGGTTCGGTCACCACGTAGGTGCCCGGGCGCAGGTTCGGGAACGCGTAGCGGCCATCGGCGTCGGTGGTCGCCCTGACGTCCACGGCGTTGCCGAGCTCGTCCGTGCCGGTCAGCACGAGTTCGACGTTGGCGATGCCCACCTCGTCGGCGGCGTCGATCACGCCGTTGTCGTTGTTGTCGAAGAACACGCGACCGGCGATGGACGCGCCGCGCTGCACGGGCGTTTCGAGGCGGCATGCGTTGTGCGCGATGGACGGATCGCACGCCGGCAGCGCGCCGATGGTGGCGGCGAAGGCGTCCTGCTCAGTTTGCATGGGCTCGCGCGCCGGCGTTTCGCCGCCGCCGCGCACGATCACCGCGTTGATGACCGGCGAGGCGGCCGCGGCGGCTTCCGACACCGCGACCGGCACGGTGATGTCGGCCGCGTGCGTGGTGCCCTGCGCGATGACGTCGGTGCTGGTGCAGCTGAAACGGTCCGCGCCGACGGCGCCGACGCAGGTCCAGCCGGTGCCGTTCGGCGTGGCCGACAGGGTGACGCCGGTCGGCAGGCGGTCTTCGATCTCGTATTCGCCGGCGGTCGGTGCGTTGCCGGCGTTGCGTACGCGAACGACGTAGCGGCTGTCGGTGCCCACGGTGAATGTCGCCGGCGTGGCCGACTTGCTGACCAGCAGGTCCGGGGAATCGGCGATCTCGCCGAAGTTGTTCTCCACCGAGCTCTGCTCGGGCGCCAGCACGATGTTGGCGATCGCCGACGGCACGACCGGGCGCGCCGTCGCCGTGCCCATCGCGACGCCACCGATGTTCCCCGCCGTGGTCAGGCCATTGGTGGTGTTCGCCGGCTGCGTCGGTTCGGTCACCGTGTAGGTACCCGGGCGCACGTTGAGGAAGGCGTAGGCGCCGTTCGCGTCGCTGGTGGTGGTCAGGTTGACGAGGGTGCCGTCGTCGGCCGTGCCGGTGAGCACGAGGTCGACGCCCGCGATGCCGGTTTCGCCGGCGTCGACGCTGCCGTCGTCGTCGTGGTCGAAGTACACGCGACCGCTGACGGAAGCCGGCTGGATCTCGCCGAAGTCGTAGCCGGTCGCAGCCTGGTTCGCGCCCAGTGCGATGGCGCCGATGGCCGACGGTACGACCGCCGGAACGCTCGGCGTACCGCCGGCGATGCCCGCGACGGTGCGGCCGTTGAGCGTGCCGGTCGGCTGCGTGGGTTCGGTGACCGTGTAGTTGCCCGCGACCAGGCCGGTGAACGAATAGGTGCCGTCCGCGCCCGTGGTGGTGGTCAGGTTGACCGGATCGCCGTTGCGGTCGGTGCCGGTGAGCGTGACGGCGACGTTCGCGATGCCGGTCTCGCCTGCATCGACGATGCCGTCGTTGTCGATGTCCAGCCACACGCGCCCGGAAATGGACGCGCCGCTGGCCGCTTCGCCGAAGTTGAACTCCGTGCCGCCCACGCCGCTGGACAGGTCGATCTGCGCGATGCGGTCGGTGGTCGCGGCATCGGGCGCGATGCCGGTGCCGGCCACGCACCCCGCCGCGCACGCGGCGCCGCCGATCAGGCCGGGATTCACCGCGCCCGGACGGTTGACGAGGTTGCCCGCGGGCAACGGCTCGCGCAGCGTGTAGACGATGGTCGGGTCGAGGTCGGTGAACTGATAGAAGCCCGATGCGTTGGTCGTCTGCGTCGCGACCACCACGCCCGTGGCGGCGTCGAGCAGTTCGACGGTGGCACCGGCGATCGGCGCATCCACACCGGGGTTGCGCACGTTGTCGAAGTTGTCGTCGGAGTAGACGAAGCCGGACAGGCTTGGGCGGCGCACTTCGGGGAAGTGGTAGCGGACCGCGTTGTCGGCCGCGCCGACGATCACGGCGGCATAGGCCGAGTTCGGCGCGCCGGCGTCGTACGTGCCGCCCAGCGACGGGGCGTCCCCGCCGGCGGTCGGCGGATTGGCCGGGCCGTTGACGTAGCCGGCCGGCTGCGTCTGCGTGATCGTGTAGCCGCCCGCATCCGAAGGCGCGAGGTTGGCGAAGCTGTAGTTGCCGTTCGCGTCGGTGGTCGTGGTGCGGTTGACCGGATTGCCGTACGCATCCACGCCGGTGAGCGTGATGGTCACGTTCGCCACGCGCGGTTCGTTCGCGGCGACCTGCGGCGTGCCGGCGTTCGTGCCGCCACGCTGGCGGTCCTCGAACACGGTGCCGGACAGCGACGAACTGGTGACGCCCAGCGGAACGGTGACGTTGTCGTTGCCCGGGACCGGATCGACCTGTTCGCTCCTGACGCTGGCGCTGTTGTTGCTGGTGCCGCCGGCGGGCACGGCGTCCCAGCGCGCCGGGACGAGGATGCGCGCGCGACCGCGTTCGGCCGCGTCGAACGTGACGTCGCCCAGGTTGCAGGTGACGACGTTGCCCGCGCGGGTGCATTGGCCGGTGCCGTTGGGCTCCTGGCCACCGGCGTTGACGCCGCGCTTGCGCCAGGTGATCGGGCCGGTGACGACCACGCCTGCCGGCAGCGTGTCCGTGACGACTGTACCGGTGCCCTCCAGCGGATTGTTGCCGCTGCGATCCAGCGACAGGCTCGAGCCCGGGCCGTTGTTCACCACGTCGATGACGTAGAAGAACGGCTGCAGGATCGACACCGTCGCCACGGACGCCGGCAACGGAACGCCCGGGTCCGCGTCGGCGCCGAGGACCATCGTCTTGCTGACGCCCACGTCGGCGCGCGAGCGGATCGAGGTGTTCTCGCCTTCGGAATTGTTGCCCGGCTGCGTGTCGACTTCATCGGAACTGGCGACGGCGACGTTGCTGATCGTGTCACCCGTCGCGCCCGGCGCCGTGTCGTAGCGGTAGCGCAGGTAGACCGTGCTGGTCTGGTTGACGCCGACCACGCCGTTGACGTTGGTACCGAAGCCCACGCCGGGCATTTGGCAGTCCAGTTCCAGCGGCGCGCCGACGGTCGGGTTGCTGCCCGACGCGACGGTGCAGCGCGGGGTGCCTTCCAGCGCGCCGCCGGGCGTCAGCGACGTGCCGAGGAAGGTCACGGTGCGACCCGCGATCGGCGTCATCGTGTCGCGCACGCGCACGTTGTTGGCGACCGAAGGTCCCTGGTTGGTCACCGTCACGCGGTAGGCAATGACGTTGCCTGGTGGATTGGTCTGGTCGTAGCCAAGCGGGTCGACGCCGCCGCTGAAGCCGGTGTCGACCTTGTTGGTGATCAGGTCGACCGCGTTCGCCTGGAACGTGAGCGAGGCGGTCTTCTCGTCGTCGGCCGCGGTGTCGACGCTGTTGTAGTCGAACTCGCCGTTGCCATCGGTGCCGGTCGATGCACCGGTGAAGGTGAAATCGCCGACGTTGTCGAAGCGGCGGCTCGCGCTCCCGCCCGGCTGGTTGTTCGGGCGGATGGTGACGGTGAGGCTTTCGTTGACGCCGTTGCCCATCGTCGCCAGCTGCGGGCACGTCACGGTGACGGTGCCCGACGCACCGGGCGTCGCATACGAATTGCCGCCCGCCGCGGCGGTCACGGCGACTTCCGGACTGGCGGAAATCGCGCACGCGGTGCTGCCGCTGCCGCCAGTGGTGCGGTTCGCGCTGATCATCACGAAGCCGGCGTCGTTCGCCGGCAGCGTGAAGACATCGCGGAACACCACGCCTGCCGCGCTGGACGGCCCCTGGTTGTCGTAGTCGATGCGATAGACGCTGTTGACGCCTTCGCGGCCGACCGCGCCACTGGTGATCGTCTTCGAACGCGTGCGCACGTTCGCCATGCGCGGGACGCGGACCCAGTCCGACGCCGAGTTGTTGGTGGTGTTGATCTCGCCCACCGAACCGGCGATCGCCGCATCAACGCCCACGCCGGCCGCACCGCAGCGGATGCCGCTGAGCGTCGTGCCTGCGCACGACGTGGCGCCCTGCCCCGCGCTGTCGTTGAGCGGCCCGGTGACACGAACCGTCAGCACGGCCGATGCACCGGACGCGAGCACCGTGTTGTTCGAACGGCATTGCACGCTGCCGTTGCCGCCGACGTTGCAGGTCCAGCCCGCCGGCGCATCGACCGTGGCGCTCGTGCGGCCGCTGATGAAACCGGGGATCTGGTCGTTGACGACGACGCCCGCCGTGCCGCTGGGACCGTCGTTGGCGATGGTGAGCGTGAAGTCCACGCCGGTGTAGCCCAGCGGCAGGGTGTTGTCGGCGTCTCCGGCGGCGTTGGTCTGCTTGGCGATGCGCAGGTCGGCGCGCTGGGTCGTCGTGCGCACGCCGGCCCCGGTGCAGTCGTTGGCGGTGTTGCCGTCGACGTCGATGCCGTTGCCGGTCAGCGGTTCGGCCGAACCGCCGCTGCCGCCGGTGCACGCGTTGTTGACCAGGTCGCCCGCGGCACGCGCGCGCGTGACGAGCACGAGGTCCGGAGCCAACGGGTTTCCGCTGCCATTGGCCACTGCGAGGGGCAGCGAGCCGGCGTTGAGCGAGCACACTACCACCTGCCGCGCTGGCGGCGGCGCGTACGGCGATTGCGCGGCGCAGGTCCACGCGCTGCTGGAGAAGGAGACGAACTCCTCGCCCGCCGCGAGCGTATCGGCCACCTCGACCTGTCCGGTCGCCGGCCGCGGGCCACGGTTGCGCACGCGGATGGTGGAGGTCATCCGGCTGTCGGTGTCGTCGCCGCTGCCGCTCCAGGTCGCGACCACGCCAGGCGACTTGGTCTTGCCCGCCAGTTCCAGGTCCGCGCCGTCGGCCAGGACGGTGAAGGTCACGCTGCCGGTGTTGTTCGCCGGCGTCGGATCGGCCGTGCTGCTGGTGATCGTGGCCGTATTGGTCTGGTTGCCGCTGCTGCCCTGTCCCGACGACGGCACCGTCGCCTCGATGGTGAAGGTGTCGTTCGAACCCGCGGCGTAGCTGCCCGCATGGGTGCACGTGCGGGCCGTCTGGTCGGCGGTCGTGGTGCAGGTCCAGCCCGCCGCCGTGCTTCCGCCGGTGATGAGGAAGCCGGCGGGCATGGTGTCGGTAAAGCTCACGTTCGCCGCCGCGCTCGGACCGCGATTGCGCGCGTTGAGCGTGAAGGTGATCGGCTGTCCGCCGGTGGCGGGCATCGGCGAGGCGGACTTGGTGATCTCCATGTCCGCGCCCGCGAGCACCGTCGCGCCGACATCGTCGGTGTTGTTGGCGATGATCGGGTCCGGCGTCGCGCCGGCATTGACCACGGCGCTGTTGACGATGGTGCCGCCGGCGGCGGTCACGCGCGCGGTGAACTGGTAGGTCGCGGTCGCGCCTGCCGCGAGCGAGCCGGTATAGGTGCCGTTCGCGTTGTTGAACGTCCAGCCCGATCCCGACGCGGGACCGACGAACGTGGCGCCCGACGGCAGCGTGTCCACCACGGTGAAGCCGCTGCTCGCGCTGGGACCGTTGTTGCGCACGCTCAGCGTGTAGGTGATCAGCGAACCGGCCACGACCGGGTCCGCATTCGCGGTCTTGGTCAGCTGCAGATCGCCCGCGCTGGTCAAAGTGGTGGTCTGGGTTTCCTTGTTGTTGCTGACGTTGGTGTCGCTGATGAAGGGCGCGCCCATGGCCGGGACCTTCACCGACGCGGCCGGTGCCGCGCCGCTGCCGACCGCGCCCGCGATGGAGATCGGCGAGACCGGCATGCCGGCGGTGCTGATCTGCAATTGGAATGCCACCGGCGCGCCGCCGCCGAGCGTGCCGAGCAGGTTGCCGTGCGCGCACACCACGCGCGTGGCGTCGCCCGCATCGACCGTACAGAACGCCGGAAGATTCACGGCCGCGCTGCCGGCGGGAAGGTCGAACACGCTGCGCACGTCGCTGGCCGTGTCGGCCGCGGTGTTCTCCAGCGTGATGCTGTAGGTGACGACGCTGCCGGCCGGCGTCGGATCGGAGCCGTCGTCGGAAAGGTTGGTCAGCTGCAGGTCGGCCGCCCATGCCAGTGGCGACCACATCGCGAGCATCGCGATGGCGACCCGCGCTCGCACGGTGCGACGCGGACGCGAGCGCGCGTCCTTCGCGTCATCGGCGTTTTCGAGCGTGCACAACCCCTGCCCGCGCGCGAAGCGGCGGGTGAAACGGACCGGACCCATTGCGTAATCCCCTGTTTTTGCGACGCAGCGCCGGCCAGTCGGCCGACCTGTCGCTCAGCTACGGCGTAGCCGCACCGCGACGCGCCGGGAAGGCGCGTGCGCTGCAAGGGATGTGCCAGAAATCGAATTCTGGAACGCGACGCGAGGTCGCCATGCAGCCATGGCCAGCCCCACCGGTCGCTGAGCGGGCGGCACTGTATCTGTGACGCACCGCACACTCAATGACGAATTCTATTGAAATCTCTCGAAATCTTTCAGGCGCCCGATTGCGTCAAGGCGGCCCCCGCTCAGGCCGACGCGGCGTCGGGCTGGAAGACGTAGCCGTTGCGGTACAGCGTGCGCAACGGAAGGCGATGACCGACCTGCGCGACCTTCTTGCGAAGGCGGTGCACCACCATGTCCAGGCGCTGCGGATCGACGTCCTCGCTGGCCTGTTCGAGGCGTTCGAGCAGGGCATCGCGCGCGACGACGCGCCCGGGGCTTTGCATCACCGCCTCCAGCAGGAGGCGTTCGTGCGCGGTGAGTTCCACGATCGCGCCATCGGGCGCGCACAGTGACCAGCCGTCCCCGCGCAGGCGCCACGCCAACGTAGGGGGCGTCGCGACCGGCTTCATGCGTCGCGCGACGCTGCGCAGCGTGGCTTCCAGGACGTGCAGGTCGACCGGCTTGGACAGGAAGGCATCCGCGCCTTCGGACAGGCTGAGCGCGTGGTCGGCCGGCAATGCGCGCGCGGTGAGCACGACCACGCCGATGTCCGACCGTTCGCGCAATCGCCGCAGCACCGACAACCCGCTCTCACGCGGCAGGCCCAGGTCGAGCACCACCAGGTCGAAGTTTGTGTGCGCGTGGACGAGCCAGAACGCCTCGGCGCTCGGGCAGGCGATCACGTCGAACTCGGCTTCGCCCAGGCTGCCGGCCAGTTCCTCGAGCAGGTCCGGATCGTCCTCCACGAGTGCGACCTTGAAGTTGGCCGCTCCGCGCGGCGGTGCCTCGGCTTGGACGGATCGATGCGCCATGCGGGGCATCTTAGAACCGGATCGGATCGGCCGCACTTTGCCGATTGTGTGGTTTGGATGTGCTATCGATAACGCCCACGGTTCGACGGGGGCGCTGCACGGCCGATCCGCCAGCAGCGCATCGAACCGCACCACGCCTGCGCGAACCGCCCGATGCCACCGCGTCTCCTGCTGACGTTGCTCCTCGCGCTGGCCGCGTTCGCGTGGCCCGGCGGAGCGCGCGCGCACTCTTTCGCGGGCAGCGGCGGTGCGATCGACCTGGGCCCGCATGCCACGTACGTGGACGATCCCGGCGGCAGATGGTCCATCGACGACGTGCGGCGGATGCCGGCCGGCGCGTTCGCACGAGGCGGGCCGCTGGAGCGCGCGCGCTACCGCGACGGTGCGGTCTGGATACGGATCGAGCTGCCGCGCGATCTGCCGGCGGGCGCGTGGTGGTTGGTGCCCTGCCCGGCCCAGGTCGATTCGGTCCGCCTTTACGGAGAGGGCCTGCCGCACGACGCCGTGACCGATCTCGGCACGCAGGTGCCGTTCTCCGCTCGCGCCGTGCCGTTCCGGCAGCCCGTGTTCGCGCTCGCCCCCGGCGCGGCCGATCCGGGCGGGCGCGTGCTCTTCCTGCGCATCGCGAGCCAGACCGCCATCCTCGCGACGCCCACGTTATGGCGGCCCGACGCGTTCGCCGCCATGGCCGGCCGCGAGTACGCGCTGTGGGGGCTGTACTTCGGCGTGCTCGGCCTGCTCGTGCTGTTGAACCTGTACTTCTGGTTCGACCTGCGCCGGCCGCTGTACCTCTACTGCGCGGTGTATCTCGCGCTCTTCCTCGCGCTGCTGCTGTTGCTGGAGGGCTTCGCCGCGCAATGGTGGTTCCCGGACCGGCCCGGCAGCGTCGTGTACCTCACGCGCGCGATCGCGCTGGTCGCCATGGGCTACACGCTGTGGTTCGGCGTGCAGCTGATCGAGATCGGCCGGCGCTGGCCATGGGCCCACGCGCTTGCCTGCACGCTCTCGCTGGTGCTCGTGTCGGGCGTCGTGCTGTTGCTGTTCCTGCCCGACGGCGCCGTACTGGAGGCGATGCTGTGGCTGCGCGTGCTGTGGCAGCCGGCCTTCGCGTTCCTGCTCATCGCGCAGTGGCGCGCGCGTCCCGACCTGCGGTGGGTCGTCGCGGCATTCGCGGTGCAGGTCGCCGGCTCGTCGGCCGCGATGGGCCACACGCTGGGGCTGGTCCCCAGCAACGAGTGGGCGCGTCATAGCCTCGACATCGCCGGCCTGGTGCACATGATCATGCTCAGCGTGGCGCTGATGTCGCGCCTGCGCGATTCCGAGCGCCGCGCGCTGGAGATGTCGATGCGCGCCGAAGCACGTCTGGACCAGAAGGTCTCCGAGCGCACGGCGGAACTAGCTTCGATCAACCGCCAGCTGGTGACGGAAATCGCCGAACGCCGCGCGGCGCAGGCCGAACTCGACGCGGCGCTGCGCTCCGAACGCGCAACGCACGAGACGCAGCGGGATTTCGTCGCGATGGTGTCGCACGAGTTCCGCACGCCGCTGTCGATCATCAAGGCCGTCGCGCAGCGCCTGCGCACGCACGCATCGCTCGCCGAACCCGACCTGCAGCAGCGCCTGTCCCGCCTGGACCGCGCGACACAGCGCATGACTGCGATGATCGAGACCTATCTTGCCGACGATCGCATGCGCGAGCCCGAGGCTGCGCGCCCCACGACGGCCTTCGCGCCGCGCGCGCTCATCGCCGCCGCGGCCGAACTGCACTCGGCGATGGACGAGCGTCTCGACGCCGCATCGCACGACGCGCTGCCCGACTGCCACGGCGATCTGCCCTTGCTGACCATCGCGCTGTCGAACCTGATCGACAACGCGCTGAAGTACTCGCCGCTGGAAACCGCCGTGCGCGTGCGCGCGCACGACGCCGGCGATCACGTGCGCATCGACGTGCGCGACCGCGGACCAGGCGTTCCGGAAGGCGAACGCGAGCGTATCTTCCAGCGCTACGTGCGCGGTTCCGACGGCAGCGGCCGGCCCGGCGCCGGGCTGGGGCTGCATCTTGCGCGGGCGATCGCACGACGCAACGGCGGGGACCTGGTGCTGGTCGATGGTGGCGCGGAAGGCGCCACGTTCTCGCTGCGCATCCCCGTGGCCGCAACGCCGGGTCCGTCGTCCACGCGCCCAGACGTGGCCGATGCGGCGCCGCCGATCGCGCCCGGAATGTAGTGCCGCGGCCGTTCGGCGCGATCGAATCTTTCGGATTCTTTCCGAAGTTTGCGCAATCGTGCGGCGACACCCCAAGCGATGCGGAATGACGGCACGACACGCGGTCGATGCGCAAAAAGCTCATGCATAATCCTGCGCCGTTGTCAGTAGGAGAATGTCGCCCCATGCCGTACCGCCCGATGCCGCCGAGCCGCATGCAAGGTTTCGTGCGCGCCGCCGCGCTGGCGTGTGCGTTGCTGGCGGCATCCCTGCCCGCGCTCGCCGTCGACTGGACGTACCGCGTGCGCCCCGGCGACAACCTGTGGGACCTGGCCACGCGCTACCTGCGCAGCGACATCGCATGGCAACGCCTGCAGCAGCACAACGGGGTGCGCGATCCCTACGCGCTTCCGCCGGGCACGTCCATCCGTATTCCGGTGCAGTGGCTGCGCGAACAGCCCGAAAGCGCGCGCGTGGCGTTCGTCCGCGGCGCGGTGACCTCGTCGGCCGGCGAAGGCGTCCCCGAAACGGCGGCGACGCAGGGCCAACGCATCGGCATCGGCGGATGGATCGCGACGGGCGACAACGCCAGCGCGACGGTGGAGTTCGCCGACGGTTCGCGCGTGATGCTCTCGCCCGGCACGCGCGTCGCCTTCGACCGGCTCGCCCGCTACGGACGCACCGGCATGGTCGACACGCGCATGCGCGTCCAACAGGGGCGCGCGACGCACCGCGTGGAGACGCAACGCGGACCGGCCTCGCACTACGACGTCGGCGCGCCGTCGGCGACTTCGAGCGTGCGCGGCACGCGCTTTCGCACCAGCGTGCAGGACGGTCGCGAAACCACCGAAGTCCTCGAAGGCCGCGTCGCCGTGGACGGCACGCGCGGCGACGCGGACCTGAAGGCCGGGTTCGGCAGTCGCAACGATGGCGGCGTGCGCGCACGCGCGCTGCTGCCCGCGCCCATGCTCGACGAAGCGGCAACGAGGACCGATGCGCTGCCGGTCTCGCTCGCATGGGTACCGCTCGAAGGCGCGTCCGCGTACCTGGTCGACGTGGTCGATGCCGACGCGCACGAGATACAGCGCGCCGAGATGACCGTGCCCTCCCCGTCGGCCCGCATCGATGCCCTGCCCGCGGGCCGCTACCTGATGCGCGTGCGCGCGATCGACGTCGAGGGCGTGGCCGGTCGCGATGCGGTGCGCGCGATCGACATTCCCGCAGGCCCCGCGCCACCGCTGACCCTGCGTCCCACCGATGGCGAGGTCGTCTTCCAGCGCAAGCCGCGCTTCGAATGGGCGCGCAGCGAAGGCGCGGTGCGCGCGCACGTGCAGATCGCACGCGATGCCGCCATGAACGACCGCGTCGCCGCACTGCGCAGCGACGACCTGCGCACGCGTGCTGCCGACCCCCTGCAGCCGGGTTCGTACTGGTGGCGCGTGGCGGCAGAGGACGCGGATGGCCAGGTCGGCCTGTTCGGCGAAGCGCTGCCATTCGAGATCGCCGAACCGCCCGCCGATGCGGGGCTTTCGACGCCGGCGAGCGACGACGGACGCCTGGTGATCCGCTGGCGTGCGTTCCGCGATGCGCCGCGCTATCGCGTCGAACTGTCCCGGGATGCCGCATTCGACGATGTGCGCCTGAACGAAACCGTATCGGTGCCGGAGCTTCGGGTGGCGCGCCCCGGCGGCGGCCGCTGGTTCGTGCGCGTGCATGCCTTCGACCAGGCGGGCGACGAGGTGCAGATCGGCGGCGTGCAGGAGATCCGCCTCCCCTGCCGCGCGTGCTACATCGCCGGCGGCGCGGGCGCCGCGCTCCTCCTGCTGCTGTTATGACGCGCCTGCCGTTCAGCGCTTCGCGTCGCACGCTGCTGACGCTGGTCGCCGGCCTGCTCGCCGCCGCGCTGGCGTACGGCGGGGCGCTGCATCGGCTCGACACCGCGCTGTACGACGCGCACATGGCGGACTGGACCCAAGAGCCCGATGGCCGGACGCTCATCGTTGCCATCGATGAGCGAAGCATCGCCGAACTGGGCCAGTGGCCGTGGCCGCGTTCGGTGCATGCGCGCCTGATCGACCGTTTGCGCGAGAGCGGTGCGCGTGCGGTGGCGTTGGATCTGTTGCTCGCCGAGCCCGATCGCATCAGTCGATCGAACGATCTCGCCCTCGCCGACGCGATGGGGCGCTACGGCCGCGTCGTGCTGCCGGTGGCGCCTACCGCGGCCGACGCGCAGGGGCCCACCGAAGAATTGCTGCCGACACCGGTCATCGCCGCCGCGGCCGCAGGCTTCGGCCACACCGACCTGCCCGGCGATGAGGATGGACGCACGCGTGCCCTGGTCGTGCGCGCGGGCCTTGGCGATGCGCGCTGGCCCTCTCTGCCGGAAGCGCTGCTGACCGTCGGGCGCGAGACGCGCGCGCTGCGCGTATCCACCGAATCGTCGGCGACACCATTCGACTGGGTGCGGGCGGGGCACGTCCGGTTGCGCTTCTCCGGGCCCGACGGCACGTATCCGCGCGTGTCGTATTCCGACGTCGTGAACGGCCGCGTTCCGCGCGAGCTGCTGCGCGAGCGGTGGATCATCGTCGGTGCAACCGCGCCGGGCCTGGCGGCCCCCCTGCTCACGCCGACCTACGGCAGCGGAAGCATGGCCGGCGTGGAGTTCCTCGCCAACGCCTTCGACACGCTGCGCCATGGCAACATGACACGCGATGCGTCGCCGGCATGGCACGCGCTTGCGGCGTTCGTCATCGCGTCCACGCTCGCGTGGCTGGGACTGGGTGGGAGCATGCGGCGGGCGGTGCTGCTGCTCGTCGTCCCGGCGGTCGTGGCGATTGCGATGAGCGTGGCCGTATTGCGCTTCACGCACGTGTGGTTCGGGCCGATGCCGTTGGTCCTGGTGCTGATCGCCACGGCGCTGCTGGCAGTGACCGCGCACCTTCGGCATTGGCGGCGACAGGCGCACCTGGACATGCTCACCGCGCTGCCGAACCGCCGCGACTTCACCGCGTCCCTCGATCGCGAACTGGCGGCCTGCGCGCGCGATGGCGAACCGCTGACGCTGGCGCTCATCGACGTCGACCACTTCAAGCGGTTCAACGACACCGCAGGCCACACGCGCGGCGATCGCCTGCTCGTGCGCGTGGCGCGACTGCTGGAATCCATGCTGTTGCGGCCGCGCGAGCTTGCCGCGCGCCTGGGCGGCGACGAGTTCGCGCTGGTGCTGCCGGAAACCGGCGCGACGCACGCGCGCGAACGCGTGGAGGACCTGCGCCGCCGCATGACCGACCTCGGCCCGCTGTTCCAGTCGGCGGGACTGCGCGCGCCGACGCTGACCATCGGCATCGCCACCAGCGATCCCGAATCCCCGCTCACGGCCGATGCGCTGTTCGACCGCGCCGATGCCGCGCTGTATCTGGCGAAGGAAAGCGGACGCAATCGCGTCGCGGCCGCGAGCGAACTGGCGTCGGGCGCGTGGACCTGAGCGGCGACAAGCCGCCGGCAAGCTTGCGCGCGATCCGGGTCGTCGATCCGTAGGGTTCGCCGCGCGGCCGCGCTGCCGTCCCGCATGTACTGCAAGCTGGCCATCGCACCACGCCGGCCTGCACCATGCGCGTGAGTTCGCGGTCTCGACACGAACGCCGGCCCGAGCCGGTCGTCATGGCAACGCACCGCCCAGATACGGCCCGGTCCCGATGTCGTGGGATCACGTCTCCTCCGCACGCCGCCGTCGCAGCTCGGGCACCGGCATGCCGTACCAGCCCCAGTTTTCCAGCGGGACTTCCTCGATCACGACGAACGTCGAGTCGAGCGGCTTGCCCAGTACATCGAGCAGCAGCTGGCTGACGCCGCGGATCAACGCGGCCTTCTCTTCCGCGGTGGCCGCATCGCGGCCCGGGCCGGAACCCTCACGGGTGATCTGTATGTTGACGATGGGCATTGCCTTGCTCCTGTCGTGAGGGGCGAGGTCTCTCCCGCCCCGGTGGAAAGTCAGTGCCCGGCGCTCTGGCCGCCGTCGACGTGCAGGATCTCGCCGGTGACGAAGCCCGCCGATTCCAGGAACAGCACCGCCTGCGTGACATCGGAGATCTCGCCGAGGCGAGCCACCGGATGCAGCGCGGCGAGCCATTCGTGCGTTTCCGGGGCGTGCATCGGCGTGCGGATCACGCCCGGCGATACCGCATTCACGCGGATGCCGCGCTTGGCGTACTCGATGGCCAACGACTTCGTGGCCGCATTGAGGCCACCTTTCGTCAGCGATGCGAGCACCGACGGCACGCCGTCGATCGCGTGATCGGTGAGGCTCGTGGTGATGGTGACCACGTGGCCGGCGCCCTGCTTCTCCATCTGCTCGATGGCGAGCTGCGTGATGTGGAAGAAACCGGTCAGGTTGATCGCGACGTTGTTGGCGTAATCGTCGGCGTCCAACTGCGTGAACGGCTTGGCGGTGAAGATGCCGGCGTTGTTCACCAGCGAGTCGATGCGGCCGAAGCGCGCGAGGCCTTCCTCGACGATGCGCTGCGCAACAGCGCGATCGGAAATGTCGCCGGCGACGGCGAGCACGTCGGGATCGGACGACGGCTTGATCGAACGGGAGTTGGCGATGACGCGGTAATCGCGGTCGCGGAAGGCCTCGACCAGGCCAGCACCGATGCCCTGCGACGCGCCGGTGACGATGACTACTTTGCGGGAACTGCTCATGGTGGTGCTCCGGATTGAGGGGGTTCGGAGCCGCCGCGCAATGCGCATCGCTCCGGTGCCGCTCAATCTAGGGACGCAGCCCCACGCTGCGAATCCACGCATTCCGGCAGACATTCTTCCGCGAAACGGTGGAATCGCCGCCTCAATCGGCCAAGGTCATCCGTGCGAACTGCGCCCGCAGCCGCGGCAACGCGAAGTCGGCGAAGGCCCGCACCTTCGGCACGGCGAGGCGTCCGTGCGGCGACACGAGGCTGATCGGAATCGGCGCAGGTTCGTAGGCCTGCAGGATCACGCGCAGCGCACCGCGCTCCACGTGCCCTGCGACGTGATACGACAGCAATCGCGTCACGCCGTTGCCGTCGACGGCCGACCCGACCGCCGCCTGCACGTTGTTGACGACCAGCCGCGGCACGAACGACACCGAACGCGCCACCGTCGTGCCCTCGGGCGCGGGAAAGGTCCACGAATCCAGGCCCATGTGCTGCATGGTCACGATCGAATGCCGCGCGAGATCGGCCGGTTCGTCGATGCGCGGATGCGTGTCGAGATAGCGCGGCGACGCCACGACGACGCGCCGCGCTTCGCCGATGGGCTGCGCCACCAGCGTGGAATCGGACAGGTGCGTGATGCGCAGCGCGACGTCGATGCCTTCTTCGACCAGGTTCACCGGCCGCTCCAGCAGCGTCATGCGCACGTTCACGGTCGGGAATTCGGCCATGAAGGCGTCGACGATCGGACGCAGCACCTCGACGCCGGCGAACACGGTGGACGTGATGGTCAACGTGCCGCGCGGCACCGACCGTTCGCCGGCGGCCTGCCGGTCGGCTTCGTCGAGGTCGGCCAGGATCCTGCGGCACGCGGCGGCGTAACGCTCGCCCGCTTCGCTCAGGCGAATCGAGCGCGTGGTCCGGTGCAACAGCGGCACGCCGACGTGTGCCTCCAGGTATGCGACGGCGCGGCTCACCGCTGCCGCGGACCGGCCCGTGCGGCGGCTCGCACCGGCGAGGCTGCCCTCGTCCAGCGCGGCAATGAAGATCTTCATCGCTTCGATGCGGTCCATGCGCGCCCTGCTTCAGCGGTGTGGACGCAAGCGTGCCAGAGTGCGGCCGCGGGTGCAGCGCCGAGCCGCGGCGTGGACGCGGTCTGCCGGGTGATTCCGTGTCTGCGCGTCTCAGGACGCGGCGCTCTTCGTCGCGATGCGCACCCATGGCGCGAGGCCGCGCAGCCAGGCCGGACGCGTCGAAAGCGCGAACGCGACGACGAGCGCCGACGTCGCCAGCGTCATGACCCAGACCAGCGACGCCATCGAGGCATGGTCGGCCGCCAGGCACAGCGCCAACGCCGTCACGAGGCCGGACGCGCCCAACCCGCGCAATGCGCGTGCGATGCGCGCCGGAGGAACCTCACCCCAGACCTGCTGCGCGTGCGACGGCATCGCCAGCGCGAGCCAGCCCATCCCGGCGAGTGCCGCAACGAAGGCGGCCGCCAGCAACAGCGACGACAGCATGGGCTCAGACATGGGCGGCCTCCGTGTCGATGCGGACCTGCGGGACCGCGACGCGTCGCGTCAGCCGGCGCGCGGCGATCGTGGCGACGGCCGCCGTGGCCAGCAGGGACAGATCGACGCCGGCCACCGGCCAGTAACCGGCCAACAGCGTCTTCAGCAGATGATCGCCGGTCGTGATCCAGTTGAGCAGCACCGCCGACACCGCCAGCGCCGCGATCGCCCAGCACTGCTCGCGCCACGCCGGATTCGCCCTGCCCTGCGCGACCGGCGCGCTGCGCAGGCCGGCATGCACGAAGGCCAATGCCCACACGCCCCAGAACGCGTAACGCTCCCAGTCACCACGCGCCGGCAGCGCTTCGGGCAACAGGCGATTGGCCACCAGGATGCCCAATGCGGCCAGCACCATCCCGGTGACGGTCGTCACCGCCAGCGCATCGACGATGCGCGCGCCCTGGCTGCCCTGCTGCGCGTGCTGGCGCTTGCGTTTCTCGACGAAGAACACGAAGCCGGTCGCGATGCACACCGCGCCGGCCAATCCGCCCAGCACGTACAGCCAGCGCAGCAGCCAGTGGCGGAAATGCTGCAGGTGCAGGCCGGTGAGGAACTCGTTGACGCGCGCGACGGCACTGGCCGGCGGATCCTCGCGAATCAGCTCGCCGGTGGAGGCCTTGAAGTGGATGCCGTCGCCGACCAGTGCGATGCGGTCGGTGCCCGCGCGATACACGCTGACGTAGCCGTTCGCATCGCCCACGTGCTGCAGCACGAGGAAGCCGACTTCGCCCGCCTTGCCCTTGGCCTTCCAGCGACGCTGCGCCTCGGCCACCATCCCATCGACCGATGCCAGCCCGGCCGGCACGCCCGCGCGCTCGTGCGGCAGGCCGGTCTGCGTCGCTTCGACCTGCGCGTGCCGTTCGTGCAGGTCGTGCAGTTGCGTGTGGCCCACCGGGAAGTAGTACGTGCCGGCGAAGATCACCAGCCCGGTGAACGCGAAGAAGAAGTGGAACGGCAGCGCGACCACGCCGGTCAGGTTGTGCAGGTCGAGCACGCTGCGCAGCCGCGCCTTGTCCGGCCGGAACGTGAAGAACTCACGGAAGAGCTTGCGGTGCATCACCACGCCGCTGACCAGCGCCGCGAGCATCACCAGCGCCGAAAACCCGACGATCCAGAAGCCCAGGTTCTTCCAGTCCAGCGTGAGGCTGTAATGCATCGGATAGAAGAACCCGCTGCCGATCTTGAGCCGGTCGTCGGGCAGCACGCGGCCGTCGCGCGGATCGATGGTGCCGCTGGCCCAGAGGGTGTCGTCCGGGTCCTTCGCGCCCGGCACCTGGTAACCGGCATACAGCGCGAGGACCGGATCGCGATGCGTGGTGTAGGCGCTCCAGCTGACCACCGTGTCGAAGCGCTGCGGCATCTCGCCGTTCACGCGCGGACGCATGGCGTCGACGGCTTCGCGCGTGGGCTGCATGCGCTCGAACGCCGGTCGCAACACCTTCTCGAACGACGGCATCGGCTGCGGTTGGATGCGCGTGGCCGGAATCGACCAGCGATCGATTTCGCGATCGAACACCGACAGCGCGCCGAAGAAGAACGCGGCCATGAGCACGAAGCCGAGCACGAGGCCGAACCAGGTGTGCAGCCACGCCATCGATTGCCGGAAGCTGTTGAGCATGACGGATCTCCTCAGACCAGCATGGACTGCACGAGCGACGCGGCACCGACCATGGCCGCGCCGCCGATCAGCAGCACCGGCCACACCAGCGCGAGCCGTCGCGCCGCGATCGCCCACAGGAAGACGACCAGGTAACCGAGCAGCCCGACGACCGCGCCGGTGAACTCGGCATCGTGGAAATCCAGCTCCGCCGCGAACAGCAGGCTGGTGGTCAGGGCCACCAGTCCCCAGGCGAACGCGTAGCCGCCGAGGACCGCGGCGGCCACGCGCGAGGCGACGCGCAGCCGGTGCGCGGAGGGACTTGCAGGTGCGGTCGTCGTGATGGACATGGCGGTATGGCTCGTCCTGGTTGCGATGCGGGCGGCGATCAGAAGCGCCAGTTCAGGCTCAGCATGTAGTTCGCCGGCGCGCCGTAGAAGCCGCTGTAGCGAAGCGTGTTGATGTACTTCTCGTCGGTGAGGTTGTTGACGTTCAGGCGCAGCGTCGCGTTCGGCACGAAGTCCCACGCCACGAAACCGTTGAGCACGGCGTAGCTGTCCTGGCGCACCGTGAAGCCGTTGCTTTCCACGTTCGAGATGTCGCTCTGCCAGCGCCCGCCCAGGCCGTACGACAGCGCCGTGTAACTCGGCAGGCGCGCCATCACCATCAGGTTCGCCGTGCGGCGCGGCACCCAGCGATAGGTGTCGTCGCCATCCTGGCCGGTGAGCTTCAGCGCGGTGGCGCCGAAGACAAGATCGACGTTCTCGGACACCTTGCCGGTGACCTCGAACTCCACACCCTTGGATTCGACGTTGACGCCGGTGTAGTAGTACTGCCCGTTCTGGTTGTAACCGGCGCCGGTGGCGAGGTTGTCCTGCTTGGCCTGGAACACGGCGAGGGTCGTCAGCAAGCGCTTGTCGAGCCAGTCGGCCTTCACGCCAAGCTCGTAGTTCGTGCCCTTGGTCGGATCGAGGTAGCGGCCGTCGGCGTCCGACTGACTCTGCGGATGGTAGATGTCCGAGTAGCTGACGTAGCCGAGCACGTGCTCGTTGAAGTCGAACGTCAGGCCGCCGTACGGGCTGGTGTGGCCTTCGGTCTGGTCGAACACGACGCCGTAGTTCACGCCTTCGCGGTGATATTCCGCGTAGTTGAAGCCCAGGATCGCCTTGAAGCGGTCGGTGAGCGCCAGGCGCGTCGCGCCGAATGCGCGCTTGAGGCGTTGATCGAGCACGCTGTAGACCGACCTGGCGCCCCACAGCGGCTCGGGAACGACGTCCCCGCCCCACGGGAACGCGGGCATCGGGATGTAGCCGAACATGCCGTTGTCGTAGATGTCGGCGTCGTACTCGCGGCTTTCCGCTGCGCTCTTCGCCCAGCCCAGGCCGAGCATCGCCTCGTGCTCGCGCCCCCACAGCGGGAACCGGCCGCTGAGCGTGGCGGTGCCCAGGTGCGAGGTCATCTCGTCGTCGCCGCGCCACGCGTAGCCGTACAGGCCCAGGTTGGTGCCGGGTTCCAGGCCGGTGGCGGCGTAGTCGGTCGCGTAGAAGAGCTTGTCGGCGTTCTCGCTGTTGCGGTAGTCGTAGGACAGCTTGAGCTGCCAGTCGGACCCGAGCCGATGCACGTACTCGGCGAAGGCGTTCTGGTGGGTCGTGTCCCAGAACGTCCAGTCCTGCGTGGTCGAAGCACTGCGGCTCCACTCCGCCTGCGTGCCGTCGCTGTACATGAAGGCCAGCGCGCCCCACATGTTCCCGTCGGTCTGCGCCTTCTGCCACGAATACCCGAGCGTGAGCGTGCCGTTCTCGCCGATCTGTCCGTCCACCACGCCGTACACGAAATCGCGCTGGTCCTGCTTGTCGCGCAGCCAGGAATCGCCTTCCTGGTGCGCCGCCACGATACGGCCCGCCCAGCGGCCGTCGTCGGTGAACGGCGTGGAGTAATCCACTTCCCCGCGCACCGTATCCCACGAGCCGTAGCCGACGCCGAGCGAACCGCGCGCGTCGTTGGTCGGACGCTTGCGCACGTAGTTGATGGTGCCGGCCGCGTTGCCCACGCCGGTCAGCAGGCCGTTCGCGCCGCGGATGACTTCCAGCTTCTCGTAACCGGCCATGTCCATCGCACCGGTGACGATGCCCCAGTCGTTGGGCAGGCCGACGCCGTCGATCTGCGTGTTCTCGATGTCGAAGCCGCGCGAGGTGAACGTGGTGCGGTTGGTTTCCCACTCGTCCACCTGGATGCCGGTGGCCAGGCGCAGCGCATCGTTGAGGCTGTTGGTCTGGAAGGCCTGCATCTGCTCGCTGTCGATCACGCTGATGGACTGCGGCGTTTCCTTGATCGTCAGGTCGAGGTTGGTCGCGCCGTTGCTGACGCGTTCGGCACGCTGGGCGACCACCAGCACGGCGTCCAGGTCGGTGGCGCTGGCGCCATCGTCCGCGGCGAATGCGTGGCCGGCACTCCCGAGTAGCGCGACGAAGACCGCAAGGCCAAGGCGGTTGGGCGAAACGGACGGACGGCGGAAGTCGACGCGGGACGAGCGGGCGGAACCGGTGGCGTGCATGTGCATGTCTGGGAGCGAATGGGAGCGGCGGGTCGCTTCTGGTGTCGCGTCATCGCCTGCGAAGGCGACACGCAAGTCCCGAAGGCCCGGCCTGTTCAGAATTAAATGCGAATAATTCTCATTATGCAAGCGGAGCCGTGGCAGCCGAGCGGCCAAATCGGCAGCCGAGGCCCCACCCGAAGGGCCAGCGCCGTCCGGCGCACGCGCAACGCCGACGGTGCGCGCACGAGAGCCGACGCCAGGTGCTCCGCCCTGCCCGCACGCGTTCGACCATCGCCGCGACACGCATCACGACACGCGCCGCCGAACGCGAAATCGCCGTTTCGACGCGCATTCAGGGCAAAATTGCGCGGATCGTCATCGGCTTCGGGCAGTACATGCGTATCGGGATCGACTTCGGCACGAGTTACTCGGCCGCCGGCGCCGTCATCGACGGCCAACTTCAACTGATCCGCTTCGGCGACGACCTGCAGTTCCGCACGACGGTGTTCTTTCCGCAGCGCCTCCCGGACCTGTCCGAGTTCGAGATGACCGACGCGCTGCACGAGGAAGTG
The DNA here is from genome assembly GCA_031216755.1 of Lysobacter arvi. Classification (GTDB taxonomy): domain Bacteria; phylum Pseudomonadota; class Gammaproteobacteria; order Xanthomonadales; family Xanthomonadaceae; genus Lysobacter_J; species Lysobacter_J arvi. Next base: position 796,992 of record JARUHG010000001.1, read on the forward strand.
CGCCGCCTTGTCGGCGACTTCAAGCGCGAACAGGCCCGGCAGCATGCGGAGCTCCGCGCGCGTCGCGAAGAGGCGATGCGGCGTCCGGAACCCCAGCGGACCGCGGCGCTCGGCATGATTCCCTCGCCGCGCATGCGCTCGGACCTGGAGCTGCAACGCGACGCGAGCGCGCTCGTGCGGCGTCGCTGGGCGGCCGAGGAAATGCGCAAGGCGATGCTCGAAGGCGTGGACCTGCAGCGGGCGCTGTACGGCGAAGAAGCGGTCGATGCCTTCATCGACGGCGGCGCCGGCCAGCTCGTGGTCTCGCCGAAGTCGATGCTGGGCTACAAGCTCGAAGCGCGTGCGCGCGACACGCTGCTGGGCATCGCGACACAGTTGCTCCGGCACATCCGGCTGACGGCGAGCGCGCAGCTGGGCACCGAGGTGCGCGCGGCGATCCTCGGCCGGCCCGTCCGGTTCCGCAGTTCGATGAAGGACGCCGGCGGCGTGCAGGCACTGGAAATCCTCACCGACGCCGCGTACGCCGCCGGGTTCGACGACGTGGAATTCCTGGAGGAACCGGCCGCGGCCGCGTACGGCTACCACGCGCAGACGCCGCGTCCGCGTCGCACGCTGATCCTCGACATCGGCGGCGGCACGACCGACATGGCGCTGGCGGACGTCGGCGGCGATCGCGCTGCGCCGGTCGTGCACGACTCGTGGGGCGAGCCCGTCGGCGGCACCGACGTGGACATCGAACTGAGCATGCGCGGCGTCATGCCGCTGTTCGGCAAGGGCGTGACCGGCACGCCGGTGCATCGCTACTACGAAGCCTCCGCGGTGCAGGACCTGCAGCGCCAGGCGAAGTTCCGCGAGACTTCGTTCGCGCACGTGGACGCGCCCTACGGCCACCGGCTCGAAGCCCTCAAGCAGCCGGGCCACACCGTGCGCCTGAACCGTGCCGTCGAGCGCGCGAAGATCGCGCTGAGCGGTGTCGAAAGCACGACGCTGCCGCTCGACTACATCGAACCGGACCTGTCCGTTTCGCTCGATGCCGACCGTCTGGGCGACGCCGCGGCACCTTTCCTGACGCAACTGCGCGCGCTCATGGAGCGCGCACGGGACGCGCTGCAACAGCCGCCGGAGACGGTGTACCTCACCGGCGGCATGTCGCGTTCACCGTACGTGCCGCAGCTCGCCCGTTCGCTGTTTCCCGATGCCGAAATCGTGGCCGGCAACGCCTCGCTGGGCGTGGTGACCGGCCTGGCGCACGCGGCGGCGAACTGATCTCGCCGATCGCGACAGGTTGATCGACATCGCCATCTCGCGCGCAGCAGCGGGAACACCCCTGCATAGAGCGTGCGCTTGCATGCTGAATGCGCCTTTCACGCCCGATGGTCCACAGTACGGGCGAGCGCGGCGATGCCGGCTGTCGGCCAGGCGTTCGCCGGGCCAGCGGTTCGCCGTCGCAAGAAACGTCATGCCCCCAACACGATTGGAGATGATGGCCTATGCAGCGTGGTGTGGATGCACAGACCCGCAACGGAGCACGTATCTCGGAAGCACGGATCTCGTCGGGCAATGCAGGCCTCGACGACATCCTCGGTGGCGGCCTCGACGCGGATCGCATGTATCTCTACGAAGGCAAGCCGGGCACGGGCAAGACCACGCTCGCCCTGGAGTTCCTGCTGGAAGGAGCGCGCAACGGCGAGCGGACGCTGTACATCTCGCTGTCGGAGACCGAGGCCGAGCTGCAACTGGTCGCCAGCCGCCACGGATGGGACCTCACCGGTGTCGACATCTTCGAACTGGTCCCGCCCGAAACCGCGCTCGATCCCGCGCAGGAGCTGACGGTCCTGCATCCGGTCGAAGTCGAGCTGGGCGAGACGACCAAACTGATCCTCGACCGCGTGTCCGACGTCAATCCCAGCCGCGTGGTGATCGACAGCCTATCCGAGCTGCGCCTGCTCGCCCAGAGCTCGCTGCGCTATCGCCGGCAAGTGTTGGCGCTGAAGCATTTCTTCGCGAGCCGCCGCTGCACCGTCGTGTTGCTCGACGACATGTCCTCCGCGCAGGACGACCTGCAATTGCATTCGATCTCGCACGGCGTCGTGCTGCTGGAACAGCTGGCCATCGAGTACGGCGCCGAGCGCCGCCGGTTGCGCGTCATCAAGATGCGCGGCATGGAATTCCGCGGCGGCTTCCACGACATGAAGATCCGCAAGGGCGGACTCGACGTCTACCCGCGCCTGGTCGCGGCCGAACACCACACGGCGTTCGTCGGCGACTTCACGCCCAGCGGCAACGCCGAACTCGACAAGCTGCTCGGCGGCGGGCTGGAACGCGGCACGAACGCGCTGCTGATCGGTTCGGCCGGCGTGGGCAAGTCGTCGCTCGCGTTGACCTACGCCATCGCCGCCGCGCAACGCGGCGAGCGTTCGGCCTTCTTCGCGTTCGACGAAGGCCGCGGGACGCTGGAAGCACGCGCGCGCACGCTGGGGCTGGAGCTCGAATCGGCCATCGAGTCCGGGCACATCATCCTGCAGCAGATCGATCCGGCCGAGATGTCGCCGGGCGAGTTCGCGGCGATCGTGCGACGGCGCGTGGAGGAAGACAAGGTCCGCGTCGTGGTGATCGACAGCCTCAACGGCTATCTCAACGCGATGCCGGACGGACGCTTCCTCATCCTGCAGATGCACGAACTGCTCACGTTCCTGGGCCAGCAGGGCATCCTGTCGATCCTGATCCTCGCCCAGCACGGCCTGGTCGGGCCTGCGGACACGCCACTGGACATCAGCTATCTCAGCGACGCGGTGCTGATGCTGCGTTTCTTCGAACACGCCGGCACCGTGCGACGCGCCCTGTCGGTGGTGAAGAAGCGAAGCGGCCATCACGAGCACACGATCCGCGAGTTCACGCTGAGCAGCGACGGGCTGGTCGTCGGGCCGCCCTTGAAGGACTTCCACGGCGTGCTCACCGGTTCGCCCTCGTACACGGGGAGCAGCGAACCGCTGCTGCATGGGTCGCATGGAACCGAATGAAGCACTGCAGGAAGGCGTACTGATCTTCGCCCCGACCGGGCGGGACGCGAACACCGCGTCGGAGCTGCTCCAGCGTGCGGGCATCGCCACGCAGGTCTGCCCGAGCTACGACGCATTGCTGGCCGGGATCGAACGCGGCGCGGGCATCGCGTTCGTCGCCGAGGAAGGCCTGTTCGGACAGGACCTGGACCGTCTGGCGCAGCTGGTGCAGCAACAGCCGGCGTGGTCGGACCTGCCCTTCGTCATGCTCACCAGCCGCCACGACCATCCGCGCGTCGCAGAGTGGCGCAAGGCGCAGATCGAGCGGCTCGGCAACGTGTCGCTCATCGAGCGCCCGGTGCAGCCGATCACGCTGGTGAGCGTCATGCAGGCGGCGTTGCGCGCGCGCAGACGGCAATTCGAGATCCGCTCCCTGCTGCTCGCACGCGAAGCCGCGGCGGCGCAACTGGAATCGCTGGTGCAGGAGCGCACCGCGCAGCTGCAGTCGGTGAACACGCAGTTGCGCGCCGAAATGGTCGAACGCGCACGCGTCGAGGAAACGCTGCGGCATGCGCAGAAGCTCGAAGCGGTGGGCCAGTTGACCGGCGGCGTGGCACACGATTTCAACAACCTGCTGATGGTGATCACGGCAGGCCTGGACGTGCTCGAACTCCACGACACGCCGGAACGGCGCGACAAGCTGCTACGCGCCATGCGCCAGGCGACGCAGCGCGGCGCGGGGCTGACGCGGCAGTTGCTGGCGTTCTCGCGCAGCCGCGCGTTGCATCCGGAAACCGTCGATCTGGCGAAGCTGATCGGCAACATGTCCGAACTGCTGGATCGCAGCCTGCGCGGCGACATCAAGGTCAACGTGGAGCTCGCCGGCGATCTGTGGCCCATCGTCGCCGACCCGGGCGAGCTCGAACTGGTGATCCTCAATCTCGCCGTCAACGCGCGCGATGCCATCCAGGGCAGCGGCGTGATCACGATCAGCGGCCGCAACGTCCGCGACACGATCGACGGCATCGAAGGCGATTTCGTCCATCTCACCGTGCGCGACACCGGTTCGGGCATGAGCGACGAGGTCAAGGCACGCGTGTTCGAACCGTTCTTCACCACGAAGGACGTCGGCAAGGGTTCGGGCCTCGGCCTCGCGCAGGTGTACGGCTTCGCGAAGCAATCCGGCGGCGCGGTGACGATCGACTCCGTGGTCGGCCGGGGAACGCAGATCACGCTGTGCCTGCCCCGCTCGCACCACGCCGCCACGCGCGAGGGCGACGAAGCGCACTCCCATCCGGACCCGGCCGACCTTCCCGAGCGCTGCGTGCTGCTGGTGGAGGACGACGTCGAGGTGGCGGCGCTCGTCGAGGAGATGTTGCGCGGCATCGGATACGACGTCATCCATGCGACGAACGCCACGGCCGCGCTCGGCGCGCTGGCGAACGACCGTCGCGTCGACCTGGTGTTCTCCGACGTCATGATGCCGGGCGGTACCAACGGCATCCAGCTCGCCAAGCAGATCCGCACGCGGCGGCCGGCGCTTCCGGTGCTGCTGACCAGCGGCTTTTCCGAGGCGATGCGTGGCGAGGCCGAAGCGCTCGGCATCTCCATCCTGCGCAAGCCCTACGGCCTGAAGGAACTGCGCGCGGCGATCGAGCACCACGTCCACGCACGCGTCCAGTGAGATTCCGCATCGATCGACCCGCGACGGAGACATCCGATGACAGACCCGCACAATGCCGTCACATCGCCGTTGAACTCCACGTCCACCGAACTCGCCTCGCGCCGCACCGGGATGGCGTTCCAGCGAACGCGCCTGGCGGCCGATCGCACGCTGATGGCCGTCATCCGCACCTCGCTGTCGCTGCTCAGCTTCGGATTCACCATCCACAAGGTGTTCGATCAGCTGAAGGAGAACGGCGTGATCGCCCACGCGGCATCGGGACGCAACTTCGGGCTGTCGCTGGTGCTGATCGGCGCGTTCGTGCTGCTGATGGGCATCGTCTACCACGCGTGGTTCATGATCGCGCTTCGCCGGGAGCGCGGCGGCATGCGCGACGCGGGCATGCTGCACGCGGAAAGTCCGTTCCCGCCGTCGATGACGCTGGTCACGGCGCTGTTGCTGCTCGCGCTCGGCGTGGCCACCGCGGTCAGCATGATCTATCGCGTGGGACCCTTCACGTAATCCGGAGGAGTGGGGTTCGTCGCAACGCCGCCGCGGGCGCATCCGGTGGTGGCATGGGAGGTGTTCGCCAGCTACAGTGCCCGGACACGCCTTCCTGGACCTTCCGGCGCGATCGTCGATGCGCGCCGGCCCGACGGCGAGGTCTGCCATGATCCACCACGTTTCGTGCGACGTGCTGTCCGACGCGGATCCCGGACGTTCGCGCCGCATCCCCGATGCGAACGCTGGCCACACGCAGCTCGCGCACGTGCTGCACGGTGGTCGCCGATGAGATCCGCCGTGCGCTGCCGCGCGTGGGAACGCTGAGGCCATGTCGCTCGCCCTCCTGGTCGCCCTGCCCTTCGTCGGCAGCCTGCTGGCGGCGCTGCTGCCCACCCGATCGCGCACGCTGATCGCCACCTTCGCGGGCGCGATCGCCGCGATCGTGTCCGTCGTGCTGCTCACCGCGTTTCCGATGGTGCGCGGCGGCGGCGTGATCCGCCAGACGATCCACTGGCTGCCGTCGATCGGGCTCGACCTGGCGTTCCGCCTCGACGGGTTCGTCTGGATGTTCGCCGTCATGATCGCGGTGATCGGCGTACTGGTGTGCCTCTACGCGCGTTATTACATGTCGCGCGAGGACCCGGCCGCGCGCTTCTACGCGATGCTGCTCGCGTTCATGGGGGCGATGCTCGGCGTGGTCATGTCGGGCAACCTGCTGCAGCTGGTGGTGTTCTGGGAGCTGACCAGCTTCGCTTCGTTCCTGCTGATCGGTTACTGGTACCACCGCACCGACGCCCAGCGCGGCGCGCGCATGGCGTTGATCGTCACCGGAGGCGGCGGCTTGTGCCTGCTCGCCGGCGTCGTGCTGCTGGCGCACATCACGGGGAGTTTCCAGCTCGACGTCGTGCTGCAATCGGGCGACCGCATCAAGGCGCACGCGTGGTATCCCGCCACATTGGCGTTGATCGCGATCGGCGCGTTGACCAAGAGCGCGCAGTTCCCGTTCCACTTCTGGTTGCCGCGTGCGATGGCGGCACCCACGCCCGTGTCGGCCTACCTGCATTCGGCGACCATGGTGAAGGCCGGCGTGTTCGTGCTCGCACGGTTCTGGCCGGTGCTGTCGGGCACGGACGAATGGTTCTGGCTGATCGGTGGCGCGGGCGGCTTCACGCTGCTGCTCGGCGCGTACCTGGCGATGTTCCAGAACGACCTCAAGCGCCTGCTCGCCTATTCGACGATCAGCCATCTGGGCCTGATCACGCTGCTGCTCGGCCTCAACAGCCCGCTCGCCGCGGTGGCCGCGGTGTTCCACATCATGAACCACGCCACGTTCAAGGCCTCGCTGTTCATGGCGGCGGGGATCGTCGATCACGAAACCGGGACGCGCGACATCCGCCGCCTCAACGGCCTGATCCGCGCGATGCCGCGCACCGGCGCGCTCGCCCTGGTCGCCACCGCTGCGATGGCCGGCGTCCCGCTGCTCAACGGCTTCCTGTCGAAGGAGATGTTCTTCTCCGAAACGGTGTTCCTCTCCGCCTCGCCGATCATCGAAGGGACGTTGCCGGTGCTGGCGACGGTCGCGTCGCTGTTCGCGGTCGTCTACTCGCTGCGCTTCGGTTACGACATCTTTTTCGGGCCGCCCTCGACCGACCTTCCCCGCACGCCCGAAGAAGCCCCGCGCTGGATGCGCATGCCCATCCTCTTCCTCGTCGCGGCGTGCGTGATCGTGGGCGTCGCGCCCACGTTCGCCATCGGCCGGGTGCTCGACGCCGCGGCGCTGCCGGTCGTCGGCGGAACGCTGCCGACCTACAGCCTCGCGTTGTGGCACGGGTTCAACCTGCCGCTGATGATGAGCCTGGTGGCGATCGCCGGGGGCGTCGTCGGCTACATCGCCCTGCGCGCCGCGCAGGCGCGCGGACGGCTCGAGCTGCCGCCGCTGATCCCGCGGTGGAACGGGCGCGACGTCTTCGAAGCGACGCTGCTGGGCCTCACCCGCGGCGCACGCCACGTGCTGTGGGCCTGCAGCACGCGCCAGTTGCAGCCGCAGTTGTTCGTCGTGATCGCCACCACCGTGGTGCTGGCGATGCTCGCGGCGCGCGGGTTCCCGCTGACCTGGGGCGACCGCCCGCGCCTGGAGGCGTCGAACGCGTTCGTCGTGTTGTGGATCGTCGGCATCGTGTGCGCAGTGGGCGCGGCGGCGACCGCGAAGTACCACCGGCTCGTCGCGATCACGCTGATGGGCGGCGCGGGGCTCGTGACCTGCCTGACGTTCGCGTGGTTCTCGGCGCCCGACCTCGCACTGACGCAGATCGTGGTGGAAGTGGTGACCACCACGCTGTTCCTGCTGGGCCTGCGGTGGCTTCCGATGCCGACGCGGAAGGCGGGCGAAGTCGCTCCCCTGCGCGACCGCGTCCGTCGCGCGCGCGATCTGCTGCTCGCGGTGATCGTCGGCATCGGGCTGGCCACGCTGTCGTTCGCGTTCCTCACGCGGCCGGCGCCGCAAAGCATTTCGCCGTTCTTCCTCGGCAACGCGCTGCCCGGCGGCGGCGGTGCCAACGTGGTCAATGTCATGCTCGTCGATTTCCGCGCCTTCGACACGCTGGGCGAGATCACCGTGCTCGCCGCCGTCGCGCTCACGGTCTACGCGTTGCTGCGGCGGTTCCGCCCGCCTGCCGAAAGCATCTCGCAACCCGACCAGCAGCGCGTCGTATCCGACGAGCGCGCGACCGATCTGCTCAAGCCGCGTCGCGCGGACGCGTTCGCGCGCGGTTACCTGCTGGTGCCGTCGGTCATCGCCCGGCTGATGTTGCCGGTCTCGCTCGTCGTCGCGGCACACTTCTTCCTGCGCGGGCACAACGAACCGGGCGGCGGCTTCGTCGCCGGCCTCGTCGTCGCCATCGCATTGCTGATGCAGTACATCGTCTCGGGCACGCGCTGGGTGGAGACGCGCACGCGCGTGCGGCCGGCGCGCTGGATCGCCATCGGGTTGCTGATCGGCGCGGTGACGGGCCTGGGGGCCATCGTGCTCGGCTATCCGTTCCTGACCACGCACACGGCGCACGCGACGTTGCCGCTGCTCGGCGAAGTCCATTTCCCGAGCGCGGCGTTCTTCGATCTGGCGGTGCTCGGCGTCGTGGTCGGCTCGACGTTGCTGATCCTCACCGCGCTGGCGCACCAATCGATCCGCAAACAGGCGCCGGCGCCTCCGCCGCCCGCGATGGGAGACCGCTGATGGAAGTGCTGCTCGCGCTGGTGATCGGCGTGCTCGGCGGAGCCGGCGTGTGGCTGCTGCTGCGCCAGCGCACGTTCCAGGTGGTGATGGGCCTGGTGCTGCTGTCCTATGCGGTCAATCTGTTCATCTTCAGCATGGGCAGCCTGTCGATCGATCATCCGCCCGTGGTGACGCCAGGACAGCCCGCCGACCTGCACCACTACAGCGATCCCATGCCGCAGGCGCTGGTGCTCACGGCCATCGTGATCGGCTTCGCGACGACGGCGTTGTTCCTGGTCGTGCTGCTCGCCGCCCGCGGGCTGAGCGGCACCGATCACGTCGATGGCAGGCAGGACCCGCCATGAACGCGACCGCTGCGCTGATCGTCCTTCCGATCGTGCTGCCGCTGCTGGCGGCCGCGGTGCTGTTGCTGATCCGCGAATCGCGCCGGCGCCTGGGTTCGCTGATCAACCTCGTCGCGACCTTCGCCGGGCTCGTCGCCGCGATGGCGATCCTGTGGCAGGTGAACCGCGCCGGCCCCGATGCGATCGCGGTACACCTCACCTCGAACTGGGCGGCGCCGTTCGGCATCGCGCTGGTCGCCGACCGGCTGTCGGCGTTGATGCTCGCGGTGGTGGGCGTCGTCGGGCTGGGCGCGGCGCTCTCCGCCGCCGCGGGCTGGTCGCGTACGGGCTCGTACTTCCATCCGCTGTTCCAGATCCAGCTGATGGGCATCAACGGCGCGTTCCTCACCGGCGACCTGTTCAACCTCTTCGTGTTCTTCGAAGTGATGCTCGCCGCATCGTACGGACTGCAACTGCACGGGTCGGGATGGCCGCGCGTGCGTGCGGGCATGCACTACATCGCGGTCAACCTGCTCGCGTCGTCGTTGTTCCTGGTGGGGCTGGCGGTCCTCTACGGCGTGATGGGCACGCTCTCGATGGCCGATGTCGCGGCCAAGGTGCCGTTCGTGCCGCCGGGCGATCGCGGCCTGCTGCACGCGGGTGCGGCGATCCTGGCGATGGCGTTCCTGATCAAGGCCGCCGTGTGGCCGCTCAATGCCTGGCTGGTGCCCGCTTACACCGCCGCGAGCACGCCGGTCGCGGCGCTGTTCGTGCTCATGACGAAGGTCGGCGTGTACGCGGTGGTCCGCTTGTGGATGCTGCTCTTTCCCGCGCTCGAAGGTGCCGGCACGCAGTTCGGCGGTCCGCTGCTGCTCGGCGCGGGGCTGGCGACGCTCGCCTTCGGCGCAATCGGCGTGCTCGCGTCGATCCGCCTGGATCGCATCGCCGCGTTCTCGGTGATCGTCACGTCGGGAACGCTGCTGGCCTCGTTCGCCACCGGATCGATCGCGGCGGCCGCGGCAGCGCTGTTCTACCTGGTCAGCTCCACCTTCGCGGTGAGCGCGCTGTTCCTGATGGTCGAGCCGGTGCAGCGCACGCGTTCGGAACGCCATGCGCAGCGGCCGGTGTACGACGCGCTGCCCGACGAGGACGACAACCTCGACGACCAGCAACTGCCGCTGGTCGGTCGCGCGTTTCCGGTGTCGATCGCGGCGCTGGGCCTGGCCTTCATGGCGTGCTCGCTGCTCGTGGCCGGCTTGCCGCCGTTGTCGGGCTTCCTGTCGAAGGCCGCGATCCTGACCGCCATCGTCGGCGACGGTGCGGGCGATGCACGGCCGGCCACGACGTGGATCCTGATGTCGCTGCTGCTGTGTTCCAGCCTGTTCACGACGATCTCGCTGGTGCGCGCGGGCATCCGCCATTTCTGGTCTACCGGCGGGCGGTTCGCGCCGCAGCTCAAGCTCGTCGAAAGCGGCGCGGTGCTCGTGCTGATCGGCGCATGCCTGGTGCTGACCGTATTCGCCGATCCCGTGCTGCGCTACACCACGGCGACCGCGACGTATCTGCAGGCGCCCAGCCCATACGTGCGCGCGGTGTTCGGCACGCCGCCACGCCCGGGCCCCACCACGCCCGTCTATCCGCAGATCGAACCGCCATGACGTTCCTTCGCCGCATCGTGCCGCTGCCCGGCCTGTCGCTCGCGCTGCTGGCGCTCTGGCTCCTGCTCGCGCGCAGTGCGAGCGCGGGGCAGCTCGCGCTCGGGCTGCTGGTCGCGCTGGCGATCCCCGTCCTGGTGGCGAAGTTCTGGCCGGTCACGACGCGCGTGCGTCGTCCCCTGACCATCCTGCGTTATGCGCTGCGCGTGTGCGGCGACGTGGTGCATTCCAACCTCGTCGTCGCGTGGGGCGTGGTGCGATGGCGCTGGCACCGGCCGGCATTCAAATTCGTCGTGATCCCGCTGGACCTGCATGACCCGGTCGGGCTGGCGGTGCTGTCCATGGTGACCACGGTCGTGCCGGGCACCGTCTGGTCGGAACTCGCGGTCGACCGGAGCGCGATGCTGCTCCACGTCTGGGACGCGCCGGATGCCGACGCGTTCGTGGCCCGCTACAAGGCCCGCTACGAGGCACCGCTACGGGAGATCTTCGAATGAGCACGCTGCTGTTCTACGCCATCGGCTTCACCCTGGGCTGCTACGCGCTCGCCTCGCTCATGGTGCTGGTGCGGCTGCTCCGCGGGCCGCGCGCGCAGGACCGCGTGTTCGCGCTCGACCTGCTTTACATGCATGCGATGCTCGTGGTGATGGTCACGGGCATCCTCCACCAGAGCGATGTCTACTTCGAGATCGCGCTGCTGATCGCGCTCTTCGGCTTCGTCAGTTCGGCGGGCATGGCGAAGTTCATCCTGCGCGGCGAGGTCATCGAATGAGCGCCGTGCCGTTCTGGGTCGAACTCGTCGTGGCGCTGCTGCTCGTGTGCAGCGGCGTGTTCGTGGTGATCGCCGCGACGGGATTCCTCCGGTTCCCCGGCTTCTTCCTGCGCATGCATCCGCCGGCGCTGACCTACACGCTCGGCAGCTGGTGCGTCGCGCTGGCGGGCGCGGCGTATTTCTCCACGCTCGAAGGCCGCCTCGCGCTACACCCGCTGCTGATCCCGCTGTTCCTCGCCATCACCGTGCCGGTCACGACGTTGCTGCTCGCGCGCGTCGCGCTGTTCCGCCGGCGTCGTGCCGGAACACCCGACACGCCGCCGTCGCTGGTGGCCACGCAGTCGTCCGCCGACGACACGCAGGGCCCGCCCTGACGCAGGCCCGAACTTCCGATCGCTAGACGGCTTCCACCTCGGGCTCGCGTGACGGCAAGGCGCGCGTCTCTTGCGCATCGCCCGCGTGCGTCGCCACCCATTCGGCGAGCCGCGCGTGATAGTCCTGCCGATGCGCGAGGTTTCCGGTACCGGCCATGCCGTGGCTTCCGCCCGGATACACGACCATCTCGACCGGCATCTTCGAGCAGCGCACGAGGTTGGCGAACATCTCCTCCGACTGTCCCAGCGGGCAGCGCTGGTCGTCCTGTCCCTGCAGCAGCAGCACGGCCGCATTCGCCTCGTGGCAATACTCGATCGGCGAGAGGCGGTGGTAACGCTCGCGCACCTCGTCGATCTCCCCGCCCATCGCGTACGGCGTGACGTAGAAGCCGGTGTCGGACGTGCCCGCATGCGATTCCACGTTCGCAACGGGTGCACTGACCACGGCGGCGCGAAAGACCCGGCTGTTGCCCACGGCCCACGCGCTGAGGAAGCCGCCGTACGATTTCCCCGCGCACGCGATGCGCTCGTCGATCAGGCCGTCTTCGCGCAGGCGGTCCAGGATCGCCAGATACTGCGGCAGGTCCAGTTCGCCCCAGCGACCGGTCAACCGTTCGGCGAACGCGTCGCCATAGCTGCCGGAGCCGACCGCGTTCGGAGCGACGATCATCCAGCCGCGCGCGAGCAGTTCGTACCAGTACACGTGGCTCGGGAAATCGATCAACACGGTGCTCTGCGGGCCGCCGTGCATGTCGACGAGCACTGGGAATGGGCCCTTGCCCTGCGGCCGCAGGATCCACGCATCCACCTTTTCGCTGCCGCCTTCGCCATCGGGGACGTCGAACCGGCGCACGCTGACGCGGGGGCGTTCGCGCTTGCGCGACCACGCGTTGACCGACGTGTGCCGGCGCTCGTCGCCGCCATCCCACGCGCAGGTGTACACCTCCTCGAACCGGCGCATCGTTGCCACCGTGTAAAGCAGGCGACCATGGCTTTCGCCCAGTTGCAGCACGTGCCGCAGCTGGCGCGGAAAGTGCCGCACCTCGTTGCTGCGGCTGTCGATCACGGCGATCTCCTGCATGCCGCGTATCGAGGCGATCGTTGCGAATCGCACGCCATCGGCATGCCAGACGAAACGGTCGCCCTCCAGGTGAAGATGCTCGTCGCCGACTTCGGTCAGCCTGCCGTTGCCGATCTCCAGCAACCACGGCCGATCCAGCGAACTGCCGGGTGTACGGTTCGCACCGAACACGAGTCGCGACGCATCGGGCGACCACGTCAGTCCGGCCACGGCGGCGAGTTCGCGCGTCGCTTGGCGCGCGTTCGCGCCGTCCGCGTCGGCGAGCCACAGGTCGTGGCGATGGCGCTGCTTCGCTTCGCGCGTCCGCACGTACGCGAGGCGCCCGCCATCGGGCGACCATCGGGCTTCCTTGACGTCGAAGTCGCCGTGCGTGATCTGCGTGGCCTCGCCCGAGTCCACGTCCACGCTGAACACGTGCGTGCGCTTGCCGACCGACGGCCCGCTGCCATCGAGCTTGTACGGCACGTGCCGCACGACGATCGGGCGTTCGTCGTCGGGCTTCGAGGTGTCGTCGCGCTCATCCTCGGCCCATTTCACCGACGCACTCACCAGCAGGCGCCGGCCGTCGGCGGACCAGCCCTCGATGGAAGCCGGCGACGGCTCCATCGACGTGAGGCATCGCGCTTCGCCGCCGTCCATCGGTAACAGGTGGACCTGCGTGGACGCGTTCCGGCCGCGCGACGTGAGGAACGCGAGCGTCTTGCCGTCGGGCGAAAGCACCGGCGATCGCGCCGGGAAGTCGCGCGAAGTCAGCTCGCGTGGCGCTTCGTCCGCGGTGGTGTCCAGCGCGCAGACGGTGGATACGTACGTGTTCCGCTCGCGCGACGGCTGGGACCGCACGAAGATCGCCGTCCCGTGCGCGCTGCCGCCGTGCAGCGACTGGAGGGTGGCGTGGCGGTAGAGATCGTCGATGCGGATTGCGCTTGGCATGATGCTTCACTTCTGTTCGAAGGGAGCAGCGCCCGGACGGATCCGGGCGCTGCGACTGCTGGGTCGGAGCGGTGCTCAGCGACGCTGGCCGCCGCCGCGCTCCTCTTCGCGCTGGTTGCCACCGCGGTTCTCTTCGCGCTGGCCGCCACCGCCCTGCTCGCGATTGTTGTTCTCGTTGTTCTGCTGTCCCTGGTTCTCGCGATTCTGGTTCTGCTGACGCTCGTTGTTGTTGGCCATTGCGTGTATCTCCGATTTCGATGGTTCGCAGGCGGATGCCTGCACCGAACTTCAACGCAAACGCCGTGCCAACCCCGCTTTACGAAAGATCCACGCGGCGAACTCATGCAGCGCCCGCGATGGCAGTTCGCATGTCGATTCCGCATGAATGCTTTGGTGCTCCACCACCGACAGGAACGTGTCCGCGCATGCAATTCGTGCAGTGGCGTTTCCGCGCGGATTTGCCGAACGCATCACAATGCGCGATGAACGCGAACGTTCGGTGCGCGGCGACGTGCACCTCGTCTCCACCTCGAAGATGCAATCGTGTCGACGTATTCCACACGGAGCGAACGTTCATGGCACGCGACATCCTCAAGACCCTCAAGGCTGAACACGACGCGCTGAAGGCGCTGTTCTCCGAAATGGAGGAGACGACCGATCGCGGCGTCAAGACGCGCGAAAACCTGCTGCAGAAGATCGAGGCGGCGCTGATGCCCCACGCCAAGTGGGAAGAGAAGGTGTTCTATCCGGCGTTCAAGGAACGCGCCGATCGCGATGGCCTCAAGACCCACGCCGAAGCGTTGGCCGAACATCATGCGGTGGAGAACTCCGTGATTCCGGAAGTGCACGCGGCCGATCCGGGCTCGCCGGAATTCGCCGGCCGCGCCAAGGTGTTCGGCGAGTTCATCAACCACCACGCCAAGGAAGAGGAACAGACCATGTTCAAGATGGCGCGCGAGTTGTTCACCGCCGAGGAACGCGCGCAGTTGGACGAGGAATACGAGGAGTGGAAGCAGTCCGACGCCGCCATGGCGCTGGTCGCCGGCGAGAAGGCCAAGGCCGGCATGAAGGGCGCGGTCAAGTCGATGACACACTGACGTCCTTCCCTCGCCGCTCCAACCGATGCGAACCCCTCTCCCGCGGAGAGGGGTTTTTCGTTGCCAACGCCTAAGTCGGCCGCGATTCGGTCTGGCCGATCCAGCGGCGCAAATACGGTGCCGTGCGGCTCGCCTTCGATCGACCGACTTCGTCGGGCGTTCCCGCCACCACGATGCGTCCGCCCTCCTCGCCCGCGCCCGGCCCCATGTCGATCACCCAGTCGCTGTCGGCCACCACGCGCATCTCGTGCTCGATCACCACGACCGTGTTGCCGGCATCCACCAGGCCGTGCAGCTGCGCCATGAGTTTGTCCACGTCGGCCGCGTGCAGGCCCGTCGTGGGTTCGTCGAGCACGTACAACGTATCGCCGCGCTGGCTGCGCTGGAGTTCGGTCGCGAGCTTGATGCGTTGCGCCTCGCCGCCCGACAGCTCCGTCGCCGGCTGGCCGAGTCGCAGGTAACCCAGGCCGATCTCGTGCAGCAGCGACAAGGGCCGCGTGACCACCGGCTCGCCCGCGAAGAACGCCAGCGCGTCGTCCACCGTCATCGCCAGCACCTGCGCGATGTTGCGTCCGTTCCATTCGATCTCCAGCGTCCTGGCGTTGTAGCGACTGCCGTGGCAGGTCGGGCACGGCGCGTAGACGCTAGGCATGAACAGCAGTTCGACGCTGACGAAACCCTCGCCTTCGCAGGTGTCGCAACGCCCCTGCGCGACGTTGAACGAGAAACGCCCCGCACCGTAGCGCCGCGCCTTCGCGGTCTTCGTCGCGGCGAACAGTTTGCGCACGTGGTCGAACAGGCCGGTGTAGGTCGCCAGACTTGACCGCGGCGTGCGTCCGATCGGCTTCTGGTCCACGTTCACGAGCCGTCGGATCGCATCGACCTCGCCGCCGAGGCGCCCCGCGGTTCGCACGATGGCGTCGAGCGCGGGCGCGTCGCCGTCGCGTTCCTCGACTTCGGGTTCGTGGCCCAGGTGATCGCCCACCAGTTCCACCAGCGCCTGGCTGACGAGGCTGGATTTGCCCGAGCCGGACACGCCGGTGACGGACGTGAACGCGCCCAGCGGAACGCGCGCGTCCACGCCGTGCAGGTTGTTGCGATGCACGCCGCGCAGTTCCAGCCATCGCACGGGCGTTCGCGGCGTGCGACGGACCGGGGGGCGATCGAACAGATAGCGTCGCGTCATCGAGGACTCGACCCGGCGCAGGCCCTCCGGTGGACCGCTGTAGAGCACCTGCCCGCCGTGCTGGCCCGCGCCGGGGCCGACGTCGACAAGCCAGTCGGCGCGCTGCATCAGCTCCAGGTCGTGCTCGACGACGAACAGCGTGTTGCCCGTGCCCTTGAGCTGGTCCAGCGCGTCGTACAGCGCTTCGCTGTCGGCCGGATGCAGGCCCGCCGACGGTTCATCGAGCACGTACACCACGCCGAACAGGTTCGAACGGATCTGCGTGGCGAGCCGCAGGCGCTGCAGCTCGCCCGGCGAGAGCGTCGGCGTCGGGCGGTCCAGCGCGAGATAGCCCAGCCCCAGCGCCTGCAACGCGGCGATGCGCTCGACCAGGTCGTGCGCGATGCGTTGCGCGGCGATGCGCTTTTCCTCGGACAGATCGGGCGTGCGGCGCACGTCGGAACTGCCGGCATGCGCCGCGCCGCCGGACGCCACGCGCGCGGCCACGTCCTTGCGGCTGGCCGCCCGGCTGCGTGTGCGCGCCCGGGTCGGCGCATCGAAGCGGCCTTCGGCGGCGGGCCTCAGCGCCTGCGCGATGCGGTCGAGCGGGAGCTGCGACAACGAACCGATGTCGAGCCCGGCAAAGGTCACCGACAGGGCTTCGCGCTTGAGGCGGCGGCCGTTGCACACGGGACACGGCGCGCCGGTCATGAATCGCGACACGCGCTTCTTCATCAGCGCGCTCTGCGTCGTGGCGAACGTGTGCAGCACGTAGCGCCGCGCGCCGGTGAAGGTGCCCATGTACGCCGGTTCGGCCTTCCGCTTCAGCGCGGCGCGCGTTTCGGCCGGCGTGAAGCCCGGATACACCGGCACCGTCGGCGTCTGTTCGGTGAAGAGGATCCAGTCGCGATCCTTCTTCGGCAGCTTCGACCAGGGGACGTCCACGTCGTAGCCCAGCGTGACGAGGATGTCGCGCAGGTTCTGTCCGTGCCACGCGGGCGGCCACGAGGCGATGGCGCGCTCGCGGATGCTCAGGGATGGATCGGGCACCATCGACCGCCCGGTGACGTCGTACACCGCCCCCAGGCCGTGGCAGTTCGGACAGGCGCCCTGCGGCGTGTTGGGCGAGAAATCCTCCGCGAACAGCATCGGCTGCTTCGGCGGATACGTTCCGGCCCGCGAATACAGCATGCGCAGCAGGCTCGAAAGCGTGGTGATGCTGCCGACGGTGGACCGCACGTTCGGCGTGCCGCGCTGCTGCTGCAACGCGACCGCGGGCGGCAGGCCGTCGATCGCGTCGACGTCCGGTACGCCGACCTGGTCGATCAGGCGGCGCGCGTACGGCGACAGCGATTCCAGATAGCGCCGCTGCGCCTCCGCGTAGAGCGTGCCAAAGGCGAGCGAGGATTTCCCCGAGCCCGACACGCCGGAAAACACGACCAGCGCGTCGCGCGGGAGGTCGACATCGACCTCGCGCAGGTTGTGTTCGCGCGCGCCACGGACGCGGACGAACGCGTCGGCGCCCTGCTTTGCGGAGACGGGCCTGGCCATGCGTCGGCATTGGACGACAGGACGCGCCCACGCGCGGTGATGGGGGTCGCTTACCCACGTGCACTTCACGCCGCAACGGCGAACGTGGACGGCGACATACGCACGAGGGCCCCGATGGCAAAGCTGCGCCACACCGACTGGCCCGATCGCCTGTGGATCATCCGCCACGGCCAGAGCGCCGGCAACGTGGCGCGCGATCTGGCCGAGGCGTCGGGCCTGGAACTGATCGACATCGCCACGCGCGACGCCGATACCCCGCTTTCCGAGCTCGGCCAGGCGCAGGCCGACGCGCTCGGCGCGTGGTTCGGCGAGTTGCCCGCGCCGGAACAGCCCAACATCGCCTTCAGCTCGCCGTTCGTGCGCTCCGCACAGACGTGCCGGGCGATCCAGCGCCGGCTCGCCGAAGAGGTCGAGGTGCAGCTGGACGAACGGCTGCGCGAGAAGGAGTTCGGCATCCTCGACCGCTACACGGTCCACGGCATCCGCAGCAAGTTCCCCGAACTCGCGGCGCAGCGGGCATCGGTGGGCAAGTTCTACTTCCGGCCGCCCGGCGGCGAGAGCTGGTGCGACGTGATCCTGCGGTTGCGCAGCGTGATCGAGGTGCTGCGTCGCGATCACGTTGGCGATCGCGTCGTGATCGTCGCGCACCAGGTGATCGTGAACTGCTTCCGTTACCTGCTCGAATGCATGGACGAAGCCGAAGTGCTCGAGCACGACCGGCGCGCGGACGTGCCCAACTGTTCGATCACCGAATACGCCATCGACCGCACCGATCCGGACTCGCGCTTCTGCCTGGTGCGCGCGAACTACGTCGTGCCGACCATCGAGGATGCCGCCGCCGTGACCGTCGCCCCGGACAAACCCGCGGGTCCGAAATGACGACGCCGCGCGCGACGGCATTGGCCTCGCCCGCCACGCCGATCACGGCGCGGCTGCTTCGGCGCATGCCGCTGCCCCCGTGCAGCGACGTCGAGGGCAAGGACGATCGCGGACGCGTGCTCGTGGTCGGCGGGAGCGCGGAGATCGCGGGTGCGGTCGCGCTCAGCGGCGTTGCGGCGCTGCGTACGGGCGCGGGGAAGCTCCAGCTCGCGACGGCCTCCTCCGCGGCCGCGGCGATGATGGTCGCCGTACCGGAAGCGCGCGTGATCGGGCTCGACGTGGACGGGGATGGCCGGCTGTCGGACGTTCCGCAGGCGCTGGCGGAGGCGGCTTCTCGCACCGACGCGCTGGTGCTCGGGCCGGGCATGGAATCGTCGGACGCCTCCACGCGGTTCGCCTCCGCGCTGTTGCGCCACGGCGATGCGCCCTGCGTGCTCGATGCCGGCGCGCTCGCCGCATACGACACACCGCGCGACGGCCCGCTGATCCTCACGCCGCATGCCGGCGAAATGGCGGAACTCACGTCGCGGTCGCGCGAGGACGTCACGGCGCGCGCGGCGGAAGTCGCGCGGGATTTCGCGCTCGCCACCCGCACGGTGATGGTCCTCAAAGGCCCGACGACGCATGTCGCCGGGCGCGACGGCACCGTGTGGCGCCACTACAGCGACTGCCCGGGCCTGGCGACGTCGGGCTCCGGCGACGTGCTCGCCGGCGTGATCGCCGCGTTGATCGCACGCGGCTGCACGCCGGAGCAGGCGGCGGTCTGGGGCGTGTGGCTGCATGCGCGCGCGGGACGCCGTGCAGCGCTGCGCATCGGACGCCTCGGGTTTCTCGCACGCGAGGTCGCGGACGAACTACCACGCGTGCTGGGGCGCTATTCGTGAGACCGCGCGTGCCGACGCGCCTCGAACGACGCGGCATCGCGGGTGGCGATGGCCGCGGCAATCTGTTCGCGCCGGATGCCTACGTCGCCTCGCGTGGCCTGGGCCGTTGTGCGAGCCAGCGATCGAGCTGGTTCGCGAAGGCCTGCCGGTCGCGCGCGTGGAACGCAGGCGGACCGCCGGTCTGCACGCCTGCGCCACGCAGCTCCTCCATGAAGTTCCGCATCGACAGGCGTTCGGCCATGTTCTCGCGGCTGTAGCGCTCGCCGCGGGGATTCACCGCGACGCCGCGCCCTTCTCGATGACGCGCGCGGCCAGCGGGATGTCCTGCGTCACGACCAGGTCGCCGGGCTGCATGCGCTCGACGATCGCGCTGTCGGCCACGTCGTAACCGCCCTGCACCTGCACGGCGCGGATGAAGCGCGAGGCCGGGCAGCGGACCCACTGGTTCGCCACGAACGTCACCTGCACCTGCGCGCGCTCGGCCGCACGGAACAGGATCTCGCGGATCACGCCGGGGCACGCGTCGGCATCGACCCAGATCTGCGGCGCGGTGGTGGCCGGCTCGCTCATCGGACGCGGTCCGGTCGGGAATCGGTGTGCATGGAATGCAGGCGGATACAGGAACGAGCCGGCAACTTGCCGCATCGGGCGCGCCTTGTCCTACACAGGGGCGGCATCCTGAACGTCCCGGTCAGCGGATCACGAAACGAATGCATCTGGCTGGCTACGTTTCACCACCCCGAACCACGAACGCGTCGCGTATGAGCCCTACCGTCCAGACCCTTCCGCCCGGCTGGCGCATCGAAGCCCGGAGCCCCAAGTCGCGCGGTTTCGAGGATTGTGCGATCCGGATCACCAGCCCGACCGGCGAGGTCGTCGAGTATCTCGCGCGCCCCTACCAGGTGGAATGCGACGTGACCCGACAGCTCGAGCAGGCGTTGTCCGCGCAGAGCGCGCCGACCACCGCCGTCGCGTGATCGCGCGGGCGGCGCGCCGCCTCAGCCGCGCTGGAAGTACTCGCGGACCTTGGAAGCGGCCGGCCCGACCGCGTCCACCGCGGCGCGGAGCTCCTCCTCCGTGACGTCGAGCGCCTGCGTCCAGTAACGGACCTCGTGCTCCTGGTGGACGTTGATGCGCGAGCGATCGGGCTCGCCGCGCGTGTTGGTGTTGTCGCCCATGGCAGGCCTCCGTGCGAGCGGAGGCCCTGGCCTGGGACCATCGCCGTGAGCGCAACGGCAAGCGCGCTACGTCCAGCTGGACACATCCTGACCGTAGCCCATCGCTTCCTGCAGTTGCTCGGTCAATCTGCATGCGCTCTCGTCGGGGCGGTGGACGAAACGGATCTGCAGCCCCTGCGGACTGGTGATGATGAGCGTGCAGTTCGGCCATCCGCAGGCCGGGCCATGCACTTCCATCCGCCAATCCGGTGGCAGCGTGCGCAGGGGTTCGTTCATGTTCGACTCCATCGGGTGGGCGGTGCTGGGTTACAGGCGGCCATTGAGCGCGTCGCCGGCGCGCACGTCGTCGCCGATCTGCTCCGGACGCGCGATGCGGAGCGTGGGATCGGACGGCTCGCGCACGTGATGCAACGCGAACATGTCCGCCTGCAGCTCGCGCGTGATCTCGCACGCGAACTGGAACGGCTTGTGGATGAAGGTGATCTCCTGTCCGTGCGGATTGGTGAGTCGGAGGCCGCATTCGCGCCGGTCGCGCGACGGAGGCAAGGCTTCGAGCCGCCAACCCGGAGGCAGGCACTGGATGGTGAGGTTCATGGTCGGTGCTGCTCCCTGTGCAGTCCGCTGGGACCGTATCCAATCAAACGCCGCTACCGCGTGAAGCCAGCCATGCGCGGGTCGCGGATGCGCCCGGCGTCACCGCGGCTACACATCCTTCCGACGCCATTCCGACATCCCCCGCGCCTAGCATCGCATTGCAGGGGGCTGCGACCAGGGGAAGGCCGATGCGCCGTTCGAGCTCGATGCTGTTCGTCGAAGACGATTCGCTGCTCGCCGAATACGCGGTGGACGCGTTGCGCATCGCCGGCCTGCACGTGCATCCGGTCGCGGACGCGCGCGCGGCGATCGAACTCTTCGTGGACGGACGCTTCGACTGCGCGGTGATCGACGTCGAGCTGCCCGGCGGCATCGACGGCGTCGAACTCGCGCGCCGGCTGCGCGAGCTGCGGCCCGGTTTTCCGATCGTCCTGGCGACCGGCTACGACGCCGATGCGTGCGGCGCGCCCGCGGACCTGCGCGTGTTCCAGAAGCCGTACCGGTTCGAGGACATCGTGGCGGTATTCCGCGACGGGCCGTAGCTGCCGGGCCGATCGGGCATCGCGCGCCGCAAACGCCTAGAATGCCGGTCCTCTTTTCGCCCAAGGCATCCCGCACATGGCGCTCAAGGCGACCGTGGTCAAGGCCGAGCTGCAGCTCAGCGACCTGGACCGGCACCACTACGCGACCTATCCGCTCACCCTCGCCCAGCATCCGTCGGAGACCGACCAGCGGCTGATGGTGCGCGTGGTCGCGTTCGCGTTGTTCGCCAGCGACCGGCTGGAATTCGGCAAGGGCCTGAGCACCGACGACGAGCCCGATCTCTGGCGCCGCGATTACACCGGCGACATCGAGCAGTGGATCGACCTGGGCCAGCCCGACGAATCGCGCATCCGCAAGGCGTGCGGCCGCGCGCGGCAGGTGATCGTCGTCAACTACGGCGGCCGCGCCGCCGACCTGTGGTGGGAAAAGAACGCCGCCGCGTTGTCGCGCCTGGACAACCTTACCGTCGTCGACATCGACGCCGACACGGTGGACGCGCTGGGCGGGGCGATCGAGCGGAGCATGCGCTTCAACGCGATCATCCAGGACGGCGAACTGCAGCTGATGGGCGATCGCGGCACGATCGCGCTGCGCGCACGCACGCGCATGGCGCCGGCCACGCAAGCCGCCTGACGGCATGAACGCGCATTTCGACGTCGTCATCGTCGGCGGCGGCGCCGCGGGGCTCATGTGCGCGCTGACCGCGGGCCATCGCGGCAAGCGCGTGCTGGTGATCGAGCACGCCAACCGCGTCGGCAAAAAGATCCTGATGTCCGGCGGCGGCCGCTGCAATTTCACCAACACCGGCGCGTCGCCCGCGCAGTACCTGTCGGCGAACCCGCATTTCTGCAAGTCCGCACTGGCGCGCTACACGCCGTGGCACTTCATCGAGCTGGTCGAACGCCACGGCATCGCGTACCACGAGAAGGAACTGGGGCAACTGTTCTGCGACGAATCGTCCAAGCTCATCGTGAAGATGCTGCTGGACGAATGCGCGTCGGCCGGCGTGCGCGTGGAAACCGGCTGCAGCATCGACACGCTGGGCCACGGCGACAGCGACGAGGCGCGGTTCCGCGTGCACACCACGCGCGGCAACTTCTCCGCGCCGTCGCTGGTGGTCGCCAGTGGCGGATTGTCGATTCCGAGCATGGGGGCCACGGGCTTCGGGTATGAACTCGCCCGCCGCTTCGGCCACGCGGTGTTGCCCACGCGCGCGGGGCTGGTGCCGCTGACGCTCAGCGGCAAGCACCAGGAGCGCCTGGCCGACCTCTCCGGCGTCGCGTTGCCGGTCACCGCGCGATGCAACGGCGCCAGTTTCAGCAACTACCTGCTGGTGACGCATCGCGGCGTGAGCGGGCCGGCGATCCTGCAGATCTCCTCGTTCTGGCAGCCCGGCGACGACCTGCGCCTGGACCTGCTGCCCGGCCGGGACGCGCTGGACACGTTGCAGCGATGGCAGCGCGAGCGCCCCGCCGCGGAGCTGAGGACGATGCTCGGCGAGGTGATGCCCAAGCGCTTCGCGCAGCGCCTGTGCGAGCACTGGCTGCCCAGTCGCCCGATGAAGCAGTACAACGCGCCGCAGTTGCGCGAGATCGCCGCATCGCTGTCCGACTGGCCGCTCGTCGCCAGCGGTACCGAGGGCTACCGCACCGCCGAAGTCACGCTCGGCGGCGTGGATACCGACGAGGTGTCGTCGAGCACGATGCAGTCCAGGCGCGTGCCGGGCCTGTACTTCATCGGCGAAGTGCTCGACGTGACCGGCTGGCTCGGCGGCTACAACTTCCAGTGGGCGTGGGCGTCCGGCCACGCCGCCGGCAACGCGGTGTAGGCGCCGCCCGCGGCGCCCACACCTTCGCGCCGATCACCACACTTCGCAGCGATCCGCCTCCGGCCGCACCATCGGTGCGTCGGCCTTGCACTGGAAGGCCTCGCGGAATGCCGGCAGGTTCGACAGCGGCCCGTTCACGCGGAACTTCGCGATCGGATGCGGATCGCCCTGCACCATCGTGCGCTGCGTTTCCATCCGCGTTTCGTCGCCACGCCACTGGCCCCAGGCGATGAAGAACTGCTGCTGCGGCGTGAAGCCGTCGAGGGTCGGCTCCGGGCCCTTGCCCTCGCGCGATTTGAGGTACGCGCGATAGGCGATCTTCGCGCCGGCCAGGTCGCCGATGGACTCCCCCAGCACCAGCTTGCCGTTGTGGTGCACGCCGGGTTCGATGAAGTAGCCCTCGAACTGCTTCACCACGCACTCGCCCCTGGCCTGGAACTTCCGGTTGTCCGCGGGCGTCCACCAGTTCGCCAGCCGCCCCTGCGCGTCGAACTGCGCGCCCTGGTCGTCGAAGCCGTGGCTGATCTCGTGCCCGATGACCACGCCGATCGCACCGTAATTGACCGCGTCGGTGGCGTTCACGTCGAACGCCGGCGGTTGCAGGATGCCGGCGGGGAACACGATCTCGTTCTGCAGCGGGTTGTAGTACGCGTTGGACGTCGGCGGCGTCATGCCCCAGCGGCTGCGGTCGGTCGGCTTGCCGATCTGGCTGCGGTTGTCGGCGACGTTCCAGCGCGAGGCGGCGACCACGTTGTCCCACGCCGAATCGCGCGACACGACCACGCCGTCGTAGGTCTTGAATTTGTCCGGATAGCCCAGCTTCGGGAAGAACGTCGCGCGCTTTTCCAGCGCTTTCTTCTTGGTGGCCGGGTCCATCCAGTCCAGCTCGTTGATGGTGTCGTCCATCGCCAGCAGGATGTTTTTGACCATCTCCTGCATGCGCGCCTTCGCCTCCGGCGGGAAGTACTTCTCCACGTACTTCTGTCCGAGCGCTTCGCCCAGCTGCTGGTCGGTGGCTTCCGCGCAGCGTTTCCAGCGCGGCTTGATCTCGGTCGCGCCGGTGAGGAAGCGGCCGTTGAACGCGAAGTTCTCCTCCACGAACGGCTTGGACAGCGAATCGGCCGCGGCGTTGAGCACATGCCATTGGAGGTAGGCCTTCCATTGCGGCAACGGCGTGGTCGCCAGCTCGCGATCGACCTGCTGCACGAACGCCGGCTGCGTGACGTTCAGCGCATCGCGCGGGAGCTTCGCCGCATCGAAGTACGCCTCCCAGTCGAAATGCGGCGCGAGTTTCGACAGGTCGGCGAACGCGGTGGCGTGGTCCTGCAGCTTCGGATCGCGCAGTTGCACGTTGTCGAGCGAGGCTTGCGCCAGGCGCTTCTCGAACGCGAACACCGTCTGGGCGTTCTGCTTCGCCTGCGCGGCGGGCACGCCGGCGAGTTCGAACATCGTCGCCACGTGCGCGAGGTATTTCGCGCGCGCCTCGACGAAACGCGCCTCGGGCTTGAGGTAGTAATCGCGGTCGGGCAGGCCCAGCCCGCCGGCGTAAACGTGCGCGATGGTCTTCGACGGATCGTGCAGGTCTTCGCCTGCGGACACCTGGAACGGAACCGCGACGCCGACGTCGTGCAGCGTCCGGATCGCGCGCTGGAGACCGGCCGCATCGTCGATGGCCGCGATGTCCGACAACCACGGCTGCACCGGCTGGCTGCCCAGCGCGTCGACGCGCGATTCGTCCATGCAGGCGGCGTAGAAGTCGCCGGCGAGCTGGCCCGCGCTGCCCTTGGGCCAATCGGTCCGCGCGGACAGTTCGGTCAGGATGTCGCGGACGTGTTCCTTGTTGACCTCGCCCGACTGCCAGCGGCGGCTCCAGCGATCCATGTAGCTCGGGATCGGGTTCTGCTGGCGCCACGCGCCGTTGGCGTAATCGAAGAAGTCGGTGCAGGGATCGCCGCTGCGGTTGATGTCTTCGGGATGGATGCCGTGAACGGCGCCGGCCGACGCGGTGGTGGCGGCGGCGAGCAATGCGACGAGCGGAAGGCTGGACCGGATCACTGCGACGCCCCTGCTTGGGTAGGTGTCGCCACTATAGCCACCGCACCGGCGCGGGCCGGTGCCGGAAGTCCCGCCTGCCCGCCTGCCCGCCGGCAGTCGCCGCGGTAGCCCGGCAAGCGGAGCGCACCCGGGTGCGGCTGCGCCTTGTCCGGGCTACCAGGGCGTGCTGATCAGCCGCGCCACGCCTTCTCGATCGTCGCGATGTCGATCTTCTGCATGGTCATCATCGCGTCGAATGCGCGCTTGGCCGCGGCGCGATCGGGATCGGTGAACGCCTCCAGCAGCACGCGCGGCGTGATCTGCCACGACACGCCCCACTTGTCCTTGCACCAGCCGCAGGCGCTTTCCTGGCCCCCGTTGCCGACGATGGCATTCCACAGCCGATCGGTTTCGGCCTGGTCGTCGGTGGCGACCTGGAAGGAAAACGCCTCGTCCGGCTTGAACGTGGGCCCGCCGTTCAGGCCGACGCACGGGATGCCCATCACGGTGAATTCGACGGTGAGCACGTCGCCCTGCTTGCCGTCCGGATAGTCGCCGGGCGCGTGGTGGACGGCGTCGACGGAGCTGTCCGGGAAGGTTTCCGCGTAGAACTTCGCGGCGTCCAGCGCGGTGCCGTCGTACCAGAGGCAGACGGTGTTCTTCGGGATCGGCTTCTTGCTGACCATCCGGGTGCTCCTTGTGCCAGGGTCGTGGAAACGCGGAAGGTACCACCGCATCCCGCGCGCGTCGTGAGCATGGGATGACATTCGGCGGGCGCTGTCGCCGTGGCGTCGGCATCGCGCCGGTCCGGGCAGCTCGGCCATGTCGCGCGGGCGCGATCCCGTTCGCATGCTGCGACGCACGATGCACGACGGGGAATGCAGGACTCCGTGCGCCGCGGAATGCGGCCGGCGACCGCGCGCCGGGGTGCTGCGTCAGTCGCTCGTATCCAGCTGCACGAACACCGGGTTGGAGTAGAACCACAGATCCGTCCACGGATCCTCGCCGGCGGCATCGGCGCCTGGCGCGCTCTCGCCGGTGTTGCTGCCGCGCACGCGCACGAAGCCGTCGCGATGCAAAGCGGGCACCTCCCACTGCATCGACAGCCATTGGCCGTCGCGCGTCCAGGCCGATGCGTCCAGGCGTTTCACCTCCATCCGGGGCGCACCGTCGGGACCGGCGGAGCCGACGATCAGGTCCACGTGGTCGAGCACCGGCCGGTCGCCGTTCGCATTGGGCGCCTGCGGCTGGCGAAGCTTGAGCGCCACGCGCAACGCGGTGCCGCGTCGCACCTTGAGCGTCCCGCCCATCGTCGCGCCGCGTTGCGCATTGTCGGCCGGCGTCACGGTCAGCTCCAGCGCATCGATGAGATCGCCGGTGACCGCGAACATGCGGCCACGGCGCAGGCCGTCGAGGATGTCGTCGGCCTCGGGCCGCGCCCACACGTATGTCTTGCTGTACTGCCCGGGATCGAAGTCGCGGCCACCATCGCGGACGTTCTCGTGCGAATCGGACGTGGCGGTGATCCAGAAGCGGCGCCCGCTTGCGAGCATCGCATCCCACACACCGCCGACCTGCGCGGTCATCTGGTCGAAGCCGCCGAAGGTGGGCGCGTCGTTGTTGCGGTACAAACCACGATGCGTCGGCGCGGCCTGGTGGCCAGGCGCGCCTTCCATCCCGACCAGCACCTGCGGCGCGGCGTCGTGCCAGGTGCGAAGTTCGTCGGGCGTCACGTCGCCCCACGTGCCCACGCCGGTCGCCGAGCGCGACGGATGGTTGATGAACACCAGCGGCTGCGGGGCAAGCGCCCGCATGTGCGCCAGTGCGTCCAGCATCACGCGTCCGTCCTCGCGCGTGCCGGCCTGCAGCGGTTCGCGACGGCTGTAATCGCGTTCGATCGTCCCCAGCCGGTCCCGCTCGCCGGCGCCCGGCGGCACGATCAGCGACGCGTGCTCGCCGCCGGGCACGTCGAATTCCATGCCGTTGAACTGGATCAGCCCGGCCACGTCGCGACGGGCCTGTTCGAGCGCGGGCCACGCGTGCTGGAGCGTCACGCGCGAATGGCCCGGCCCGCCGTGGTCGGTGTGCACCATCCAGCGCAGGCCGTTCGCGAGCGCCTGCTGCGCGTTGCGCGTGCGCGTGTACGGGGAATCGCCACCGCGGATCGGCGTTGGCGGGTTCGTCGACCGGTCCCAGTCGACGCTCCATTCGCTGTGCACGTGATGATCGCCGGCGAGCCAGGCGCGAGCCGTGCCGTCGTCGCGTGCGAGCGACGGGAACGCGGTCGCCAGAAGGATCGCAATCGTCAGAAACCTGGAAACGCCCATGGAAAAGTCCTGCAATGCGGTAGGTCGGTACGTGAGGAGCCGACGAGCGACGCGGGGGCCATCGTGGCGCGTTCGTCCTGTCGGCCTCCCGTCCCGGCCCCTCTCCCGCATGCGGAAGAGGGGCTTCGAAACGGTCGCGCGTCTTCGTCGAGGCAGATCAGAAGTCCGCGCGAATGCCCAGGCTGATGCGGCGACCCGAACGCTCGTACATCGTCGGGAACGACGGGTCCATCGTGTAGCCGGAGGTCACCTCGTCGGTCAGGTTGATGCCCTTCAGCGTCAGCTTCAGCTGGTCGTTGATGCGGTAACCGACGGAGATGTCCACCTGGCCGTACGCATCGCGCCAGATCGGATACATCGCATAGCCGATCGACTCGACGTACTCGCCCTTGTGGTTGTACGACACACGCGCGTCGAAGCGGTCGTTCTCGTAATACGCGGTGAAGTTGTACGTCTTCTCGGCCAGGCCCGGCATCGGCGTGCGGATGCCCAGGTCGGATTCGCCCGCGAGCGAGCTGTCCAGCCAGGTGTAGTTCGCGGCGATGCCGAAGCCCTCCAGCGCGGCATGGAACGTCTCCAGCGGCAACTGCGCGTTGAGCTCGATGCCGTCCACCTCGTAGGTGCCGTCGGCGTTCACCGGCTGGTACACGTCGAAGTCGTAGATGCCGTTGAGCGTGCCGTTCGCGTTGTACACCGCCACGTCCGGCACGATGCCGGTGAAGGAGTTGATCACCACGCCGTCGATCTTCTTGCGGAAGTACGAACCCGCCAGCAGGCCACCGTTGTAGAAATACTTTTCGATGCCGATTTCCCACTGCTTCGCCGACGTCGGCAACAGGTCGGGATTGCCGTCGGTGAAGCGGAACGAACTCCAGCTGGCGGTGCGCTTGTACGCCACGTCGGTCAGCGCCGGGCGCATCATCGTCTCCGACGCGGCCGCGCGCAGCAGCAGGCCGTCGGCCAGTTCGGCGGTGGCGTTGAGGCTGGGCAGCAGGTCGTCATAGCTGCCCTTCTTCGATACCGGCGTGTCGGTGTAACCGGTGGAGCCGTCCGCGTTCTGCACGGGGTGGAAGCCCGAGGAGTTCACCGACGTGTCGACGTAGCGCGCGCCCGCGTTCACCGAAACCGGCACGCGCCCGATGTCGAAGGCGAAGTCGGCCATGGCATACAGCGCCGTCACGTCCTCGTCGACACGGTAATACTGGCCGTCATCGAACGGCGTGAAGAAGCCCGGGTAACGGAACGCGCCACGCGCGTACTCGTTCGACACCTGCATCCAGTCCAGCCCCTTCATGCTGTAGCCGCCGCCGGGCACGATGTCGCCGATCGACTGCAATGGGCTGTCGGCGAGCGTGCGCGTGTTCACCCACGCGGTGCTGCCCGCAGACGGACCGGTGATCTTCAGCTCGCCGTACTGGCGCTCCTTCGACTTGTCGGTGTAGCGCGCGCCCAGCTGGATGCTGCGCAGCGCGGGCGCGAACGCCAGGTCGAAGGTCTGGGTGAAGTCCACCTGCGCGGCGTACTTGTCGTCGCTGATCGCCTCCAGCGTCGTCTCGTACGCTTCGAACAGGTAACGCCGGGGCGAGTTGTACATGTCGAACGACGCCGGGTTCGCGCTCGGGATCGTCTCGCCGCTGTTGCCCGTCCAGCGCGTGCGCGACGGCGCGTACGCCACGTGCTTCAGGTTGGAGAAGTCCGAGGTCTTCTCCGCGCCGCTGTAGCCGGCCATCGCGTCCAGCCGCCACGTGTCGCCGCGCCAGTCCAGGTCCAGGCTGTACTGCTGGTAGTCGGTTTGGTTGATGCGTTCCTTGCTCAGGAACTCGTGCTGCGTCGCCGTGTACGACACATCGCGCAGCACGACCATGCCGTACTGCGACAGCGTGTCGGCGTCGTATTCGTGGATGGTCTCCAGCGTGCTGCGGCTGGAGGCTGAATACGCGGCCGCGTCGTACTCGTCCTCGGTGGTGTCGTAGCCGCCCACCATCGCATCGAAGGTAAGGCTGAAACGGCTGCCCGGCTTGAACTGCAGCGACGCGGTGGCGCCCCACTTGTCCTGTTCGTTGACGTAGACGCGATCGCCCACCTTGTCCTGGAACACGATCAGGTTGCTCTCGTCGGTGTTGGCGCGATTGCCGATGACCACGTCCGTGTCGCGCTCGATGACGGCTTCGGCCTGCGCGCCGCGCGTGCCGGAAGCGCCGAGGAAACGCGACATCGGACGGAAGTTGATGCCGGACGTGGAGTCGGTCCGGTTGGTGCGCTTGGCGGTGGAGAACGAGACCAGTGCGCCCCAGTCGCCCCACGTGTCGGCGGCGAGGAAGGCGAACTTCGGATCGACCTCCTCGGAAATCGAGTTGTGCGCGCCTTCGGCCGAGAACACCAGCTTGCGGTCGTCGTAGTCGAACGGGCGGGCCGTGGAGATCTTCACGTTGCCGGCGATGCCGCCTTCCTCGTCGGCGGCCGTCGGCGACTTCTGCACCGTGACCTGCTGGATGATCTCGGACGCGAAGATGTCGAACTCCACGTCGCGTCCGCCGCTGCCCGACGCGGTCGCCAGATCGTTGATCGAGACCTGCGTGTACTCCGACGGCAGGCCGCGGACGCTGACCCTGGTCCCCAGGCCCTTGTTGCGCTCGATGCTCACGCCCGGCATGCGCTGCAGCGCTTCGGCGAGGTTCTGCTCGGGAAAGTCCGCCACGTCGGTGGCAACGACCGAATCGGAAAAGCCGATGTTCGAGCGCTTCAGGTCCACCGCCTGTTCGAGGCTGCGGCTGTAGCTGCCGACGACCTGGATGCTCTCCAGTTCCAGCACGGCGCCGTCCGGCTGCGGCGCGGCGGGAGCCTGCGACGGCGCGGTCGCCCCCGGTGTTGCAGCCGGCGTGGAGGTCTGCGGCGCATCGGCTTCGATGGTCACCGTGGTGTCGTTGAGGTAGCGATGGCGCAGTCCGGTGCCGGAAAGCAGCTGCGTCAGCACTTCGTCCGGCGCGAGGCCGGCGGGAATGGCCCGCGTGCGCGGATTGCCCGCGGCCTGCGCGCTGTACACGAACTGCAGTCCGGTCTGCCGCGAAAGCGAATTGAGGGAGCGGTCCAGCGACTGCGCGGGGATCGCTTCGACCGACATGCGCGACTGCTGCGCGATGACGGGCGAGGCATGCAGGGCCAGGGCGATGGAGAGCGCGAGAAGTCGACGCATCGGAAGGTCCAGGTGGGGTTTGAAGTGATCGCGCGAATGCGTTGTTCGCGCATGCCTGGACTACGACGGATCCGAAGGAAGATCGGGCACCGCTTTTTCGATGAATTTTTTTTGACACCGCCCGCGGGGCAGGATCGGCAAAACCGTCGCGTGTCAGTGCCTAAGCGCCGGAACGTCCGGCCGCGTGCGCGCGCGCACCTCGATGCCGTTCGCGGTTGCGATCGTCATCAACATCGGTTGCTGGTCGAGGAACGCGCGCATCGACGCGAGGTCATCCGCCCGCAGGTTGCCGGTCAGGCGCATCGCACCGGCCGCGTCGTCCACGTAAAGCCGCACGTCGTTGCGGCGGTTGAACTGATCGGCCACGTCGCGCAGCGGTTCGTCATGGAACACGATGCGACCCGACCACCACGCGGTCATCGCGTCGGCATCCTCGTCGCGAAGGCTCACCGTCCGGTCCCGATACGCCACGCGCGCGCTCTGCCCTGCCCCGAGGTCCGCCAGCACGCGGCCCGCGCCATCGTCGCCGATCACCTGCACGCGCCCCTCGGTCACGCCGATGCGCGCCTGTTCGCGCAACAGCGACACATCGAAGGTCGTGCCGATGTCGTGCACTTCCAGCCCCGCGGCGTGCACGGTCAGCGGACGGCGATCGGGCGCCACCACGAAGCTCGCCTGGCCGCGCTCGAGTTCCAGGCGCCTTTCGAACACGCCCAAACGCACACGCAGGGCGCTCTCGGCGTTGAGGTGCGCAACGGTGCCGTCGGGCAGTTCGATGCGGCGGGGCTCGCCGTGCGCGGCCACGTAGTGCGACGTTCGCGGCCACGCGAGGTGCATGCCGATACCGACGGCCAACAGCGCCATCGCGGCAACGGCGATGCGGCGCATGCGGTGCGGACGCGGACGCGGACGCGGCTTCGGGATCGCGCGCGTGCGGCGCGCGGGCAGCGCGATCACGTTGCCGTGCGCGGTGTTCGTGCGTGCGGCAGGCGCGTCGGTCGGCAAGGCGCGCATCGCATCGGCCAGTTCCGCCGCGAGCCGTCCGACCGCAAGGTATTCGCGCAGGTGCTCCGGCGAGGCGACCAGCCACTCCATGAAGCGCGCCTGCTGCTTCGGACTCAGGCCGCCCTCGCGTTGCAGCGCATGCCATTCCAGCGCCTCCCCGACGATGCTCCGCTGCATGGGCGTGGGCTCGGTCATGGCGTGGGCGCGTCCTCCGCCAGCGCCTGCCGGCAGCGCGCCAGCCCGCGCACGACGTGCTTCTTCACCATGTGCGACGACACGCCCATGCGCTGCGCGATCTGCTTATAGCTCAGTCCGTCGCGATACTGCATCACCAGCACGGCGCGCGTGCGCTCGGGCAGATCGGCGAGCAGCGCCTGCAGGCGCTTGCGCCGCTGGTCGCGATCGGTCGCGTCTTCGACCGAATCCCCCACCGCGAGCAGCGCCGCCATGTTCTCCATCTCTTCCAGCGACTGCACGGGCCGCTGCCGGCGCACGGCCTGCTCGCGCGCGAGATTGAGCGCGACCGTGAACAGGTACGCCTCCGGATTGCCGATCGCCGCGCCGCCGGCCTGGTGCGCGCGCAGCAGGCGCAGATAGGTTTCCTGCACGAGGTCCTCCGCTTCGTCGTTTGCGCCGCGACGCACGAAGAAGCCACGCAGCACCGGCGCCTGCTCGGCGAACATGCGCGCCAATCCCCGTTTTCCCTGCTCGGCCAAAGTACGCCCCACCCCTGAGTGGGCGCGAGCGTAAGCCGGTGAGATGACCGTTCGGTGACGCGGTGCGCGTGCGCCCGCCGGTTACTTGATGCGGCGCTTTTCCAGCTTGCGCGCGAGGGTGCGGCGATGCAGGCCCAGGCGCCGGGCGGCCTCGGATATGTTGAAGTCGCTCGCCGCGAGCGCTTCGTGGATGTGCTCCCACTCCAGCGTCTTGATCGACGTGGTGCGCTCGGTCAGTTCCACTTCGGTGTCGCCCGCGGCGCGATCGAACGCGGCCTCGATGTCGTCCGTGTTGGACGGCTTGGCCAGGTAATGACGCGCGCCGAGCTTGATCGCCTCCACCGCGGTCGCGATGCTCGCGTAGCCGGTCAGCACCACGATCACGAGGTCGGGGTCGAACGCATGCAGGCGTTTCACGCTCGACAGCCCGGAGGCGCCTCCGGCGAGCTTGAGGTCGACGACCGCGTGCGTCGGCGCGAAGTCCTCCAGCAGCGCCGCCATGCCCTCCTCGCCGGTGAGATGGCGCACCTGGTAGCCGCGGCGTTCGAACGAACGCACCAGCGTACGCGCGAAGGCTTCGTCGTCTTCGACGATCAGCAGCCGGCGCTCAGTCTTCGTCATCATCGTGTTCGTCCTCGATGGCTATGGCCGACAGCGGGAGCGTCATCGTGACGACGGCGCCGCCCTGCGGCCTGTTCTTCGCCCTGAGGCTGCCACCCAGCGTACGCGCAACATTGACCGAGAGGAACAGCCCGAGTCCGCCGCCCGGTCGCCCCTTGCTGGTGTTGTACGGCGAGCCCAGCCGCTGGAGGATTTCGTCGGAAAAACCGGGCCCGGCATCGCTCACTTCGATGACGAGCACGTCGCTGTCGCAGTCCGCATCCAGCGCCACCCAGCCGGGCGAAGCCTCCAGCGCGTTGTCGAGCACGTTGAACACCATCTGCCGCAGGCCCGTATCGGACACGATGCGCGGATCGAGGGTGCAACGGTTCGTGTAACGGAACTGCGCGGGATTGCGCGCCTGCCGCCATTCCCCGGCGAGGCCGTCGAGCATCGCGTGCAGGCCCATTTCCATCGGCGCTTCGGCGCGCGGCCCGCCCGCGGCGAGCAGGATGTTCGTCACGATCGACTTGCAGCGCGCCACCTGCAACTGCATCTCGACGACATCGCGATGCAGTTCGCCTTCCGACGCGATCGTCGGCAGGTGCTGCCAGTCGCCGAGGATCACCGACAGCGTCGACAGCGGGGTGCCGAGCTCGTGTGCGGCGCCGGATGCGAGCAGCCCCATGCGGACGATGTGTTCTTCTTCGGCCGCACGCTGGCGCAGCTCCGCCAGGCGCGCGTCGCGCTCGCGAAGGATGCGGCCGATGCGCGTGAGGAAGACGACCAGCAACCCCGCGATCAGCAGGAAGCAGATCAGCAGCCCCTGCACGTAGTGATCGCCCAGGCCTCGTGCGGGTTCCACCGTGAGTGCGATGGGCGTTCGGACCAGGGTCAGGCCGGTGACGCAGAGCGCCGCTGCCGCCGCGATGACCCAGCTCCCCGGCGACCGCAGCACGACGGTCCCCAGCACCACCTGCAGCAGGTAGAGGAAGACGAATGGATTGGTGATGCCGCCCGACAGGTACAGCTGGAGGGTCAGCGACGCGACGTCCACCAGCAGCGAGACCATCAGCGCGTTGCTCGACGCGTGCTCGCGACGCCGCCACCACAGCTGGCTGGCGATGTTGAACAGCGCAAGCGCCGCCAACAGCGTGAACATCGGCTTCATCGGCAGGCCGATGCCGAGCCCGTAGTGCACGACGAGGATCGTCGCCACCTGCCCGATCACCGCGGTCCAGCGAAGCTGGATCAGCTGCTGCATGTTGCGCAGACCCGCGCTGCCCCGCCAGCGCGTGAGCACGGGCATCCTGCGGGCGGTGTCGGCGACTACCTCGTCATGGAGGGCACGAGCGGGCATGTTCGACCTGTGGCGACGCGGGACGCGTCCTAGCGGCGCCGATCATGGCGCAATCGACGTTCCGAGGCGAACAGGAAGCCGCCCGCCACCAGCGTGAGCAGCGCCATCGCGAACCAAGTGACCGCGTAGGACAGATGCGAGTCGCGGAACTTCACCACCGTCAGGCCGCCGCGCGGCCACTGCGTCGACGAGGCGTCACGATCGGCATCGATGAAGAAGGGCGCGACCCGGTCGGCCGGCAGGCCGTGCGAGCGCGCGATCGCCGCGACGTCGCGCGAGTACCAGCGCTGTCGCGCCGGGTCGTTCCTGCGCAGGAAACCGCCGCCGGGTTCGCTGATGCGCAGCAGGCCGGTCACCACCACCCGGCCGTCCGGCGGAGGCGTCGCGGCGCGCGTTTCTTTCGTTTCCATCGTGGACTTGCCGACGACGGGGACGAAACCGCGATTGATTAACACGTAATCGCCGGCATCGGTGCGCAGCGGCACCATGGACCAGTAACCGGCACCGAGCGCGGTGACGGCCTGCGTGCGGCTTTCCTTATCCGTCGCGAAGCGGCCAGCCACGGAGACGTGGCGGTAAGCGTCGGATGCCTCCGAGACGGACGGCCATCGCGCGCGCGCCGGCGCAGGCACCGGCGCGGCATGCACCCGCGCATCGACGCGGGCGATGAGGTCACGCTTCCACGCCATGCGCTGCAGCTGCCAGACGCCGAGCGCGACGAATCCCGTGAACGCGACCGCGAGCAGCGCGGCGAACATCGCCAGCAGCCAGGGGCGTCGCCCCTGGCGCGCCGGATGCGCGTCGCCTGGCCCGGTCATGGCGCGTTCTTGATCATCTCCTGCATCTCGTGCGCGCCCGGCATCATGTTGGTGTTGAGGTGATGCATGACCCACAACGAGCCGCTGAGCACGATCACCACCAGCACGACCGTGAAGATCAGCGCGAGCGCGTTCCAGCCGCCTTCGGACTTCGCGTTCATGTGCAGGAAGTACACCATGTGCACCACCACCTGCACGGCGGCGAAGCCGAGCAGGATCAGCACCAGCAACGGCGTGCTGATGGCCGAACCGCCCATCACCAGCGCGAACGGAATGGCCGTCAGGATGACCGACAGCACGAAGCCGGTCAGGTACTCCTTCCGGGAGACGTGCGGGATGCCGGTCTCCAGGAAGTCGTCGTCATGGTCGTGGTGTGCGTGGTCACTCATCGCAGCGAGCCCATCAGGTAGACGAAGGTGAAGACGCCGATCCAGACGACGTCGAGGAAGTGCCAGAACATCGACAGGCAGGCGACGCGTCGCGTGTTGGCGCGCGTCAGCCCGTGCTTGCGCACCTGCAGGCACAGCACGATCAGCCAGATCACGCCGAAGAACACGTGCAGGCCGTGCGTGCCGACCAGGGCGAAGAACGAGGACAGGAACGCGCTGCGCTGCGGGCCGGCACCGATGTGGATCAGGTGATGGAACTCGTAGAGTTCGATCGCCAGGAACGTCGCGCCGAGCAGGCCGGTCACGATCAGCCAGCCGATCAGGCCGCGCTTGTTGCGCGCCTGCATCGCGATCATCGCGAACCCGTAGGTGATCGACGACACCAGCAGCACCGCGGTGTTCACCGCGACCAGCTTGAGGTCGAACAGGTCCGCGCCCGACGGACCCGCCGCGAAGCTGCGGCCGAGCACGCCGAAGGTGGCGAACAGGCACCCGAAGATCATCAGGTCGCTGAGCAGGTAGATCCAGAAGCCCAGCAGCGTGCCGTTTTCCGGGTGATGGTGGCCCTGCGTGTCGAGGAAGACCGGCGCGCCGTCTTCACGGTGCAGTGCGATGGACTCAGACACGGAACGTCTCCAGCTGTGCGGTACGCGCGTTTTCGGTGGCGGCCACTTCGTCGGCCGGGATGTGATAGTCGCGGTCGTAGTTGAAGGTGTGCCAGATCGCGTAGGCGACCACGGCCACGAGCGAGGCGATCGCGAGCCACCACACGTGCCAGATCATCGCGAAACCGCCGGCGGTGCTCAGCAGCGCCAGCACCAGGCCGGCCGGCGTGTTCTTCGGCATGTGCACGGGCAGGAAGCCCGAACGCATGCGCGTGAACCCGCGCTGCTTCATGTCCCACCACGCATCGGTGTCGTGCACGACGGGGGTGAAGGCGAAGTTGTACGCCGGCGGCGGCGACGACGTGGACCATTCCAGCGTGCGGCCGTCCCACGGATCGCCGGTGACGTCGCGCAGCTGCTCGCGCTTGCGGAAGCTGACGAAGATGCAGAACAGGAACGCGGCGATGCCGAGCGCGATCAGGCCCACGCCGAAGGCGGAGGTCATGAACAACGGCTGCAGCGATGCGTCCTCGAAATGGCTCACGCGACGCGTCACGCCCATCAGGCCCAGGACGTACACCGGCATGAAGGCGAACCAGAAGCCGGTGAACCAGAACCAGAACGAGACCTTGCCCCAGAACGGATCGAGCTTGAAGCCGAAGGCCTTCGGGAACCAGTGCGTCATCGCGGCGAACAGGCCGAACACCACGCCGCCGATGATCACGTTGTGGAAGTGCGCGACCAGGAACAGGCTGTTGTGCAGCACGAAGTCCGCCGGCGGCACCGCCAGCAGCACGCCGGTCATGCCGCCGATCACGAAGGTGACCATGAAGCCCACCGTCCACAGCATCGGCACCTCGAACCGGATGCGGCCGCGGTACATGGTGAACAGCCAGTTGAAGATCTTCGCGCCCGTCGGGATCGAGATGATCATCGTGGTGATGCCGAAGAACGAGTTGACGCTCGCGCCCGATCCCATCGTGAAGAAGTGGTGCAGCCACACCAGGTACGAGAGCACCGTGATGCACACGGTCGCGTAGACCATCGACGAGTAGCCGAACAGGCGCTTGCCCGAGTACGTGGACACGATTTCCGAGTACACGCCGAACAGCGGCAGGATCAGGATGTAGACCTCCGGGTGGCCCCAGATCCAGATCAGGTTCACGTACATCATGGCGTTGCCGCCAAGGTCGCTGGTGAAGAAGTTCGTGCCCGCGTAGCGGTCCAGCGCCAGCAGCGCCAGCACGGCCGTCAGCACCGGGAACGAGACCACGATCAGCACGTTCGTGCACAGGGACGTCCACGTGAAGATGGGCATCTTCATCATGTTCATGCCCGGCGCGCGCATCTTGATGATGGTCACCAGCAGGTTCACGCCCGATAGCAATGTGCCTACGCCTGCTATCTGTAGCGCCCATATGTAGTAGTCGACGCCGACGCCCGGGCTGAAGGCGATGCCCGACAGCGGCGGATACGCCAGCCAGCCGGTCGCGGCGAACTCGCCGAAGAACAGCGACATCATCACCAGCACCGCGCCGGAGACGGTCATCCAGAAGCTGAAGTTGTTGAGGAACGGGAACGCGACGTCGCGCGCGCCGATCTGCAACGGCACCAGGTAGTTCATCAGCCCCGTGACCAGCGGCATGGCCACGAAGAAGATCATGATCACGCCGTGCGCGGTGAAGATCTGGTCGTAGTGCGCGGGCGGCAGATAGCCCGCGTTGTCGCCGAAGGCGATGGCCTGCTGCAGGCGCATCATCACCGCGTCGGCGAAGCCGCGCAGCAGCATCACCAGACCGAGCACGATGTACATGATGCCGATCTTCTTGTGGTCGATGCTGGTGAACCACTCGTTCCAGAGGTAGCCCCACAGCTTGTGCTTCGTGATCACCGCCAGCAGCGCCAGGCCGGCGATCACGGTGCCGATGAAGGTCACCATCAGGATCGGCTCGTGCAGCATGGGAATGGATTCCCACGACATGCGGCCGAAGATCGGTGAGGACGGGAGGGTGCTGCTTTCGAGGGACATCGCGGGAATTCCGGGGCTTTCAGGCCAAGAAACAGGTCGGCACGACGGCGCTCAACGCGCCTTCATGCCGACGATCGAGCCAGACAGGGACTGCGGCACGACATCGTTGACGGAGCACACCTGCGCCGACACGTACGCGCCCAGGCGCGGATCGCCGCGGCGCGGCGTGGCCAACGGCTTGAGGCCTTCCAGGCCAAGGCCGCCGGCGTTGTCGATCGCCATCATCTGGTTCATGCACAAACGGTCCATGTCGACGCAGCGGTTGAGCACCGCGTCGAACAGGCCGTTGTCCACGCGCGCGAAGTGGCGCACCGGCTCGCGTTCGGACGGCTTTTCCAGTTCCAGGTAGGCCGCGCGCGTGAGCGAATCGTTGCTGGCGCGCACGTTGTTGATCCAGCGCTGGTAATCGGCGTCGGACATGCCGTGGAACTTGAAGCGCATGTGCGAGAAGCCGGCGCCGCTGTAATTGGCCGAGAAGCCGTCGTACACGCCGGCCTGGTTGATCACGGCGTTGAGCTCGCTCTCCATGCCCGGCATGCCGTAGATCATGCCGGCCAGCGCGGGCACGTAGAACGTGTTCATCACCGAGGATGCGGTGATGCGGAAATGCACCGGGCGGTCGACCGGCACGGCCATCTCGTTGACCGTGGCGATGCCCTCTTCCGGATAGACGAACAGCCACTTCCAGTCGAGCGCGACGACCTGCACTTCCAGCGGTTTCACGTCCGCCGGCACCGGCCGACCGGCGGCGATGCGGTCGAGCGGACGGAACGGATCGAGCAGGTGCGTGCTGATCCAGGTGATCGCGCCCAGCGCGATGATGATCAGCAGCGGCACGCCCCAGATCACCAGCTCCAGCTGGGTCGAGTGGTCCCAGTCGGGCTTGTAGGTGGCGTTGCGGTTCGAGGCGCGGTAACGCCAGGCGAACAGCAGCGTGAGCGCGATCACCGGGACGATCACGATCAGCATGAGGACCGTCGAGACGATGATCAGCTGCCCCTGACGGGCGGCGATGTCGCCGGCGGGATTGAGAACCAACAGGTTGCACCCCGACAGGACGGCCGTGGCGAGGAGCAACACGGCGGCCTGCAGGACTCTGCGCGCGATGGACATGTGGTGGGGGCTTACGGTTTGAGCATGATCAATGTAGTCGGGGCCGTGTGACGGGAGAATTGGACGTTTTGTCCTATCGTCCGGGCTGGTTGCCTCTGTCAGGCTATCGTCGCATCCTCTTATGTCCAACCGGCGCTCCATCCATCGGCCGGCCCATCGAGTGTCAGCGCGATGTCCACTGCAATCCCCACCGCTTCCACCCACGACCACGGCACCAAGGCGCATACCGACGTCGCCCCGGGCGAGATCGCCGTAGGCGTCGTCATCGGCCGGGCGTCCGAATATTTCGACTTTTTCGTCTTCGGCATCGCCTCGGCGCTGGTGTTTCCGGCGGTCTTCTTCCCGTTCCTGGACCGCCTGGAGGGCGCGCTGGCGGCCTTCCTGCTCTTCTCGTTCGCCTTCATCACGCGTCCGCTGGGCACCGTCCTGTTCATGTCCATCCAGCAGCGCTGGGGACGCGGCATCAAGCTGACGATCGCCCTGTTCATGTTGGGCAGCGCCACCGCCGGCATCTCGTTCCTTCCGGGTTACGCGACGCTCGGCACCGCGTCGATCGTGCTGCTCGCGCTGTTGCGCATGGTCCAGGGCATCGCGCTGGGCGGTTCCTGGGACGGCCTGCCCTCGCTGCTGGCGATGAATGCGCCCAAGGGCCGTCGCGGCTGGTACTCGATGCTCGGCCAGCTCGCCGCGCCCGTCGGCTTCATCGTCGCGGCCAGCGTCTTCGCATTCCTGTATGCGAGCCTGGGCGAGGAAGACCTGCTCTCCTGGGGCTGGCGCTATCCGTTCTTCGTCGCCTTCGCCATCAACGTGGTGGCGCTGTTCGCCCGCCTGCGCATCGTGGTGGCGGACGAATACCAGAAGAAGATGAGCGAACTGGAGCTCGAGCCCACGCCGATCGGCGAACTCTTCCGTGCGAAGGGCCGCCACGTGGTGATCGGCGCGTTCGCCGCGCTCGCCAGCTACGCGCTGTTCCACATCGTCACGATCTTCCCGCTCTCGTGGATCCTGCTGTATTCGGAGAAGTCGATCGTCGCGTTCCTGATCGTGCAGATCATCGGCGCGTTCATCGCCTGCGGCGGCGTCGTGGCTTCGGGCCTGATCGCCGACAAGGTCGGCCGCGCCCGCACGCTGGGCGGGCTGGCGCTGCTCATCGCGATGTTCAGCGGCTTCGCGCCCACGCTGATGGGCAGCGGCGACATCGGCCAGGCGGCCTTCGTGCTGATCGGCTTCGCGCTGCTCGGCCTGTCCTACGGACAGGCAGCCGGCGCGGTCACCGCCAACTTCGGGCGGCGGTATCGCTACACGGGCGCCGCGCTCACCTCCGACCTGGCCTGGCTGATCGGCGCGGCGTTCGCCCCGCTCGTCGCGCTGGGCCTGTGCTCGCAGTTCGGTCTGGCGTGGCTGGGCGCGTACCTGCTTTCGGGCGCGATCGGCACGCTCGTCGCGCTGGGCATCAACCGCGCGATGAACTACAAGAGCTGACCGCACGCGCCGCCTGACGGCACACACGCCCGCGGCGCGCTGCCGCGGGCGTTTTCGTTTCGGGGCCGCGATCGAAGCCGCTCAGCGCTTGGCGAGATCCAGATGCGTCAGGTACAGGCGCAGATCGAACTCCAGCTGGTGATAGTCCGACGTCATGTGGGTGCACAGCTGGTAGAAGGCCTTGTTGTGGTCGGCCTCCTTCAGGTGCGCGAGTTCGTGCACGACGATCATCTCCAGGAAGTCGGCCGGGGCGTCGCGGAACACCGTCGCGATGCGGATCTCGCGACTGGCCTTCAGTCGTCCGCCGTGAACGCGGGAAATCGCGGTGTGGGTGCCCAGCGCGTGCTTCATCACCTGCAGCCTGCTGTCGTAGAGCACCTTGCCCAGCGGCACCGACTTGCGCAGATGACGCTCCTTCAGCGCCTGCACGTAGTCGTACAGCTGCGCGTCGTTGCGCACGGTGTTGGGCCGGTCGTATTTGTCGGCCAGCATCGCGCCGAGGCGATCCTGGTCGATCATCTGCCGCACGCGCGACAGCAGGTGTTCGGGGTAGCCGGCGAGGTATTTCAGGGCGTCCATCGGCAGTATCATGGCCCCGAAATCCCCAGTGCGAAACCGCGACATGGCGAAGGCGAATCCGCTCCAGGAACAACTGCTCAAGGCGGGCCTGGTCAAGAAATCCAAGGTTGCCGAAGTCGCGCGCGAACAGAACCGTGCGCGGCATGCCAAGGCACCGGCCGGGCCGAGCGACATCCAGCTCGAAGCCGAACGTGCGCGCGCGGAGAAGGCCGAACGGGATCGCGCGCTCGAAGCCGAACGCAAGGCCCAGGCGCGCACCGCGGAACTTCGCGCGCAGGCGCGGCAGATCATCGAGGACCGCAAGGTGCCGCGTTCGGGCGACAGCGAATACCGTTTCACCGAAGGCAATGCGATCCGCACGGTGCTGCTCAACGACGACCTGCGCAGGAAGCTC
This sequence comes from Lysobacter arvi, assembly GCA_031216755.1. Classification (GTDB taxonomy): domain Bacteria; phylum Pseudomonadota; class Gammaproteobacteria; order Xanthomonadales; family Xanthomonadaceae; genus Lysobacter_J; species Lysobacter_J arvi. Next base: position 838,888 of record JARUHG010000001.1, read on the forward strand.
TCCTCCGGCGCGCTGGTGATCGCACGCATCGACGACCGCTACGAGCTCCTCCCGCGCACCGCAGCGGAGAAGGTGCGCGAACGCGACGCGAGCATGATCGTGCTTGACCACGGGCAGGCCTCCGCGGGCGAAGCGGAAGCCATCACGTCGGACGACGACGCGTACTACGCGCAGTTCAAGGTGCCGGACGATCTGATCTGGTGATCGCGCCCGCGGCCCGCCGGTCGCGCGTTCCCATACAGGCTGACGAACGCGGCGCGCACCAGCGCTGCGTCCACGGATGCGTCGGCGCGAAGACGCAAGCAGCGCGCACGGGCATGACGCCCGGACGATGCGCGCCTACTTGATCGTGTTCTTGTAGATCCGCCCGTCCTTCACGATCACGCGGAAGTTCTGCTGCGGGCGCGTGATGATGCGGATATCCGAAAGCGGATCGCCTTCCACCAGCAGCAGGTCGGCCATCGCGCCCGGCTCGATCACGCCCAGCCGGCCGGGGTACGGATTACGCTTGCCGGACAATGCGAGCAGTTGCGCGTTCGTACTGGTCGCCATGATCAACGCCTCGGCGGGCGTGTACCACTTCGTAAGGCTGGCGAGCAGTTCGCCCTGGCGTTGCGCGAGCGCGGCAGAGAACAGGACGTCGGTACCGAAGGCCGTCTTCAGCTTGTACTGCTTCGCCAGGCGATACGCGCGATCGGTTCCACTGAGTACTTCGCGCCCTTTCGCGTACTCCTCCGAATCCGGCGGAAACGCGCGCAGCAGTTCCTCCGGCAGCGGCTGGATGCTCAGCCACACATTGCGATTGGCGAGCAGCTGCGCGGTGGGTTCGTCCATCAGGTTGCCGTGCTCGATGCACTGCACGCCCGCTTCCACCGCCTGCCTGATCGCTTCGGGCGTATAGGCGTGCGTGGTGACGTACGTACCCCAATTATTGGCGCCGAGCACCGCTGCGCGCAGTTCGTCGGACGTGAAGGTGACCACGTCGAGCGGGCTGTGCGGCGACGACACGCCACCACCGGCCGTGAGCTTGATCTGCGAGGCGCCACGCATCAACTGTTCGCGTACCCGCGTGCGCACTTCGTCGGGCGTGTCGGCGATGGCGGTATCGCCCATGGTTTCCATGCGCGAGTCCGCCGCGCCGAGCCTGCGCGGCAATTCCTCCGGGCTGCGGAAATCGCCGTGCCCGCCGGTGACGCTGATGATCGCGCCCGAGGGATAGATGCGTGGACCGGCCTGCCAGCCCTCGTCGATGGCGCGCTTCAATCCGAACGATGCGCCGCCCACGTCGCGCACCGTGGTGAAGCCACGCTGCAGCGTGTCGGACGCCTCGGCGCCCGCCATCAGGTTGAGGTAACCGGTGCTGGCCTGCAGCGCGACGGCGATGCTCGGCCGCACCGCCAGCGCATGCCAGTGCATGTCGATCAGGCCGGGCATCAGCGTGCGCCCGCCGCCATCGATGATCGTCATGCCGGGTTCCGCCGCCGTGACATCGGACGATCCGATCGACGCGATGCGGTTGCCGCGCACCAGCACATCAGTGGCCGCCTGCAATTTCGGGTCCACGCCGTTGAAGATGCGCACGTTGCGGAACAGCACGCTCGTCGCGGCGGGTGGCGCGCTCCGGGGGGCATCTGCCGGGGGCGATGCCATGTCGCGGGTCGTGAGCTGCGGCGTCTTTTCGCTGCACGCGGCCGCGCACAGCACCGCGACCAGTACGGTCGTCCTGAGCATGGCCATGCGCGCGATCCCTGGCTGCGTTGTTGGGCCTGCTCTACGCGCGCGCCAGTGAAAAAAGCGTGACGAAACGACGACAGGACGCGTTGCCTGCCCTCGTCGGTTATGCCGCGCCACCTTCCGCGACGCGTTCCGTCGAGAGCACCGCATCCGTGTGCTGCCCGAACACCGGCGCGGCGAATGGCGCAGGACCGGGCGTGCGACCGAAGCAGATCGGCTCGGCCACGCCGCGATACCGTCCGACCACCGGGTGTTCGATGCTCGTCATGATGTTCTCAGCCAGCACCTGCGGATGGTCGAACATGTCTTCCACCTTGCGCGCCGCGGCACACGGTACGTCGTCCGCCAGCAGCGCCTCCCACTCGCTCGCGGTGCGCGTCGCCAGCGCCGCGTGCAACAGCGGCACGATCTCCGCCGCATGCTCCGCGCGCTTGCGCACGGTGTCGTAACGCGGATCGTCCATGAGTGCGTGCATGCCGGTCTTCTCGCACAGGGCGCGCCAGAACCGCGGCGTGTTGGCCGAAACGTACAGGTGCCCCTCGCGCGCCGGATGAATGCCGGTGACGCCGCCCGAGCGCATGTCGCGACCGATGTCGAGCGATTCGCCTTCCACGTAGATCAGCCGCGCCGACTGCATCGTCAAGGCACTGCGCAGCAGCGAGATGCCGACGTACTGGCCCAGACCGCTGCGTTCGCGTTCGTACAACGCCGACGACACGCCTGCCGCGAGCAGCGCCGCGGCGTAATAGTCCACGACCGAGCCGTAGACGATTTCCGGCGGACCGCCGCGCTTGCCCTGCAACGCGCAGATGCCGGTCATCGTCTGCAGGACCTGGTCGTAGCCGGCCTTGTCCTTCATCGGACCGTTGTCGCCGTAGCCGCTCACCGCGCAGTAGATCAGGCGCGGATTGATGGCCGTAAGGCGATCGAAATCGATGCCCAGCCGCCGGGGCACCGACGGGCGGAAGTTGTGCACGAGCACGTCGGCTTCGCGCACCATGCGCAGCAACGCGTTCAGGCCCTCGGCGCTCTTGAGGTTCAGGGCGATGCCGAGCTTGCTGCGATTGACGCCCATGAACGCCCGGCTTTCGGCCTGCAGCGTGGACGGATACTGGCGCAGGTTGTCGCCATCGGGCGGCTCGACCTTGATCACCTGCGCGCCCTGGTCGGCGAGCAGCGTGCAACCGTAAGGCCCGGCGATGTACGCGCTCAGGTCCAGCACCTTGACGCCGCTGAGCGGGCCGGCACCGCCCTGGCGCCGGATCAGGTCGAAAGGCGAGGAAGGTTCCATGGACCGTTGTACTCCTGCATTGCGCGGACTTTCATGCGTGCAGTCTCTTGCGGCCACACGCATGTCGAACAGCCCGCAAACCTATGTTCAGCTGCCAGAATTTGTTGCGATCGCACCCTGCTCCGGCGCGAGCGACATCCACACCAGTCGCCATGCGCCGTCGACGCGGCCGCCTGCGCGGTAATACGGAACGAAACGCAGCGGCGCGCGATAGCCCAACTGTACGTCCAGTTCCATTCCCGGCATGTGTTCGGCGGGCACCGTCGCGATCCACTCGCGCTCCGGCGCATCCGGAAGACGCACCGTTTCCTCGATCTTGAAGCCGTCGATGAGGCCCGTTGCGTACACCAGCGGCCCGCAGGTGAGGCCTGCGTAATCGAAGCGCAACACCTGCTGCGCGACCGGGCTTCCGTCCGGGGCGCGGAATTCCTGCACGTTGCGCATGCTGCGACGATGCAGCCGCGGCGCCATCGGCAGGTGCAGCACCACGGTGTCGCCCGCCTTCCATTCGCGCTCGATGCGCAACCACTGCCCTGCCTCGATCGTGCCGTCGACGCGCACGCCGTTGACCTCCGCGTTGGCATCGGTTGCCCACTGCGGGATGCGCACGCGCAGGACGAAGCGCGAAGCGCGCTGCGGTTCGACGCCGATCGCGATGCGTCCTTCGAACGGATACGCCGTCGCCTGCGACAGCGTGACGATGCCGCCATCCGCCAGTTCAACGTGTGCGCGACCCGGACCGAGCAGGTTCACGTACACGCCCTGCCCATCCGAAGCGTAGGCCAGCGTCGCCAGCTCCTCCCACGCCATCGCGCCGCTGGACTTGCAGCAACGCCAGTACGTCGTGTTCAGGCGCTGCCCGTTCGGAAAGGAGTAGTAGCACCAGTCCTCACCGTTGGGATCGGCCGCGCCGAGCAGGTCGTTGTACGCGGTGCGTTCGATCTCTTCGGCGAAGCGCGCCTGGCCGGTGATGCGCAGCAGCTCGCCGTTGAGCTGCAGCCAGGACAGCACCGAACACGTTTCCACATAGCCCTGCGGGCTGAACACATGCGGCGGATTGAACACTTCGCGCGAACGATGCGCGACACCGCCCCAGGGTCCCCCGCCGAGGGTGAGGTGATGATCGCGGATGCTGCGCCACAGCGATTCCACCGCCGCCAGGTAGCGCGCGTCGCCGGTGGCACGATGCAGCTTCGCCAGTCCGACCAGGTTCCAGCAGAGCTGGTACGCCTTGCCGGTCGCGATCTCCGATGCATCGACGCCTTCGAGCGCGCGCCGCAACAGTGCCAGCGCCGGATGCCGGTCGGCCTGCGCGGCGACGAGTTCGGCCAGCTCGAGGTAATGCGACTGGCCGGTCGCCGCGTACAGCTCGATCGCCGGGTCCATCAGCACCGTGGCCGACATGCCGAAGTGATTGCCCAGGTCGGTGATGTCGACATCGCTGTCGCGCAGCACGCGCAGGCACAGATCGCCGATGCGTTGCGCGGCCTGGAGATAGCGCGGCTCGCCGAAGTGGCGCCAGGTTTCCAGCAGACCGAGCACCAGGTAGCTGTGCGTCCAGATGTCCCAGGTGCGCAGCGTCGGCGCGCCGTCCCACGACACCGGCTTGGGCGGCTGTTTGTGCATGAAGCGGCGTGCCGGTGCGTAGTTGCCCAGATAGCCGTCCTCGTCCTGGCACCGGACGAGGAAATCCGCCACGCGCCGCAGGCGCTGCGCGAGCACGGCATCGTCGCTGCGCGACACCGCCCTCGCCGTCGCGATCAGCCACTTCCCTGCGTGCTCGCCGTACCAGTCGCCCTCGAGGTTGTGCGCCACGCGGTCGGGCTGGAACAGCGCGATCGCCGGGCTGTCCTCGTCGATGATGAAGTGGCTCAGGCGGCCGCGACGGCTCGCCTCGATCGCCTCGCCGAGCACGCCATCGAGCCGCACCGCGTCGGCCGAGGGCCGCTGCTGCGCGGCACGCGCGCTCATGTCCGTTCCGGCCATCGCGTCACTCCGCATCGACGACGCAACGGAAACCGACCATGCCGGAGCGGTCCTTCGACGGCGCCATCAGCAGGTACTTGCCGTGCTGGTCCAGGCGATAGGCCTGCGGGAAATACCAGTGCGAGGTCTGCGGCTGGTAGGCGCTGCCGCCGCGCAGGATCGCCGCACGCGTGTGTTCGTCGGCGAACTCGTCGGTCCACTGCCACACGTTGCCGACCAGGTCCATCACGCCGAACGGACTTGCACCCTGCGGATGCGCGTCCACATCGGCGGGCGGTTTCAGGCGACGCTCGCGATTGACGGGCGGCACGGCGTCGGCGCGCCAGTCGTTGCCCCACGGATACAGCCGCCCGTCGGTGCCCTGCGCGGCGTACTGCCATTCCCACTCGTGCGGAAGCCGCTTGCCGGCCCACGCGGCGTAGGCGCGTGCGTCCTCCAGCGCGACCCACGTCACCGGCTTGTTTTCCCAGCCCGCGCGCGGTGCGCCGTCCCGCCAGTCCCGCAGGAAGTTGTGCGCGTCGCGCGGCGCATACCCGCTTTCCTCGATGAAACGCTTGAACTGCGTGTTCGTCACCGGATGACGGTCGATGTGGAACGCCTTCATCGCCATGCGGCGACGATGATTGCGCCGCGCACTCGGCTCCCACGGATACTGCACGTCCAGGCCTTCCCAGGTCTGGCCTTCGATCTCGACGCCGCCCACGGCGAATACGAACTCGCCCGCCGGGATCGTCACCATGCCGTCGGGCGCACTGGTCTGCGGCGTCGTGCGCGCGATCTCGGTCATCGTCTGCGGAATCGACGTCCACCGCGACGAGAGCGACGCCAGCGGTGCGCGGGCATAGTTGGCCATCAGCGCCAGGAACGCCTCGACGCCTTCGCTCGCGCCCGCGCCCTCGCAGGCGAGCAGCGCACCGAAGCCCTTGCCTTCCAGCGTCATCTCGACGATGGCCGAGCCGTCCACCACGCGCGGACGCAACTCGACGCCGTTCCACAGGTCGAAATAGCGCACGCCCTCGCGATGCGGCACGCAAAGCTGTTCGCCTTCGACGACGTATTCGTGACGGTTCACCATCGTCCACAACACGCGGCCCTCACCGGGGAACCGGCTCGCGAACACGCCCGCCTGCAACGTCGGGAAGTACGGCGTCCACTCGGCGCTCACCATCAGCGGCGCGAACGCGCGGTAGATCGTGCTGATGCGCCGCAGCGACTCGGCGTCGCGCGGCGTGAACTGGTTCCAGATGCCCCAGATGTTCTCCCACGCGTTGTAGCCGACGCCGTTGAAGAAGCAGTACTGCAGGTCGTGGTTGCGGTCGCGGCCCCAGCGGTTCTCGTAGTTGATCATGTGGCGCGGTTCGAGCCACTTGAACTTTGCCACGGGCGGCACGACGTCGTTGGGCGCCTTCTTGCCCCAGCTCTGCACGTTCCAGATCAGGTGTTCCTCGGCGCTGATCGTGGACTCGGGCTGCACGACCACCGGCTGGCCCAGCGCGTCGCAGGCATCGAAAAAGGCGCGCGGCACGCCGTTGTAGGTGTCGCCGTTGATGCCGTCCGCGCCGACCTCCTTCACCAGCCGCGCGATCGCCTTCCAGTCCGCTTCGCCCTGATCGCGCGTGCCGTTGTCCCACGGCATCGTCGGCAGGAACACGCGCACGCCGCGCCGGTGGAAATCCGCGACGGCCGACCGCAGGCCTTCGATGCCGCCCGGCAGGTCCGCGGCCATGTCGAACTGGTTGCGGTCGTCGATGCCGATGTTGGGATAGACGTACCAGATCAGCACGCTGTCGAGCCCGCCGTAGCGCTGCTCCACGTCGTCCAGGTAACGATCGACCGTGTAGCGCCCCTGCTCCGGATCGTAGAAGTAGCGGTCCTCCACCATCATCTGCGCGTGCACGAAATTGCGCTGCGCCCACTGCAATTCGGGACGACGGTAGTTCGCATCGTCGAATCCGATGCGCGTGAGGTGCTCGCGTCGCCAGTCGCGCAGTTCGGAAATCCAGTCCTCCGACGTCGCGTTGACGTCGATCTTCCAGTGGCCGATCTCCGCGAACGGCCACCCCGGCGCCTTGCCCGGCGTGGGCAGGTAACGCTGCGTGGTGACGTGGGAGAACTTGTACTCGGTCCTGGGCACGTGGCGCGGGGGCTGTTCGTCCTGCGGCAGATCGTCTTGTCGGCTCATCGTGGGGGAGTCGTGGAAGTCAGTAGGAAGCTGCGGCCACGCCGCAATGCGCGGCGAGCGCATCGCGATCGGCGGCGAGGTGTTCTTTCGTTGCGGCAAGCAGGGCGACGACTTCGTCGCGCGTGGGCACGCTCGACTGCGCGCCGGCACGCGTGCACGCCAGCGCGGACGCGGCGCAGGCATAGCGCAGGGCCACGTCCAGGGCATCGCCGGCACTCAGCCGCGCGACGAGCGCGCCGCAGAACGTGTCGCCGGCTGCCGTGGTGTCGACCGCCTTCACGCGGAACGCCGGCTGCAGGTGCGTCGCGTCGCCGCTGCGCGCGATGCACCCGCGCGCGCCGAGCGTCACGACGACGTCGTTCACGCCCGCGCGTTCGAGTCCTTGCGCGATGTCGTCCGTCCCGGCCAGCATCGCGAGTTCGCCCTCGTTGACGACCAGCAGGTCCACCCGCGACAGCAGCGAGGCAGGCAGGCGCCGTGCGGGAGCGGCGTTGAGGACGACGCGCACGCCGGCGTCGCGCGCCGCGCGAGCGTAGGCCTCGACGGATTCCAGCGGCGTTTCCAGTTGCAGCAGCAGATGCGTCGCCGCGCCCAGCGGGGGAAGGTGGTGCGGCGCGAGCGTGTCGTTGGCACCGGGCGCGACCGTGATCGCATTCTCCGCCTCGTCGCTCACGCAGATGAACGCGGTACCGGTCGCGGTGCCGGCGGCGCGCACGATGTGCAACTGCACGTCGGCATCGCGCAACGACGATTCCAGCGTCGCGCCGAACGCATCGTCGCCGAGCGCCACCAGCATGTGGGTCGACGCGCCGCCGGCGCGCGCGCAGGCGAGCGCCTGGTTGGCGCCCTTCCCGCCCGGATGCAGTTCGAGCCCGCGTCCGAGCACCGTTTCGCCCGGCGCCGGCACGTGCGGTGCGCGCGCGACGAAATCGAGGTTCGCCGAACCGGCGACGAAAACATGGCCCTGCGCCGGCTTCATGGCACCGCCTGGTAAACGAGGTTGAAGAAGGGCACCGACAGGCGCGGCAGGTCGCCGGGACTGTCGTCGGGAAGATGCTGGCACAGCAGCAGGGCGACGAGGCGTTCGCTGCGGTCGACCGTGAAGTACGTGGAGGCCGCGCCGCTCCAGCCGAACTGGCCGACGCTGCCCAGGCGCCCGCGGCGCGCCACGTCGGTGACGACGTAACCGCCCAGGCCGAAGCCTTCGCCCGCCGTTGGCCCGACGATCGCCGGATCGAAGGTCGCCAGCTGGTCGCGCATCATCATCTCCACCGTCTTGCGCGACAGGAGTTGCGTGCCGCCTGCACGGCCGTCGTCGGCGAGCATCTGCGCGAAGCGAAGGTAGTCGCGCACCGTGGAATACAGGCCGCCAGCGCCGCTGTCGTACCCGCGCAGGCGTTCGCCGGGAATGCGTGCGTGATCCGCATCGGCCCGGGTGAGGCGTCCGTTCGCGTCGCGCGCGGTGATGTCGACGACGCGACCTCGCTGTTCGTGGGGCACGTCGAATCCGGTGTCGTGCATGCGCAGCGGCGTGAAGATGCGCTGTTGCAGGAAATCGCCGAAACGCCGGCCACTCACCACCTCGACCACGCGCGCCAGTACTTCGGTATTGACGCCGTCATAGCGGAACCGCGTGCCCGGTTCGTCGGCCAACGGCGCGCGTGCGACACGTCGCGCGAACTCGGCAAGCGTGGGCGAATCGGCAAGGTGCTGGCGTTCCAGCAGTGCGACCGCCGCCTCGTGGCCGCCGGTGGCGAAGCCCGCGGTGTGCGTGAGCAGATGGCGGATCGTGATCGGCCGTTCGGTCGGCGCCGATGTCGGCGCATCCGCGGTGCCGCCGGTGAAGCGCTGGACCGCGGCGAACTCGGGCAGATGGCGCGAAACCGGATCGTCCAGCCCCAGCCTGCCCTCTTCCACCAGCATCAATGCCGCCACCGACGTGATCGGCTTGGTCATCGAGTACACGCGGAAGATTGCGTCGCTCCGCATCGGCCGAGTGCGGGCGACATTGGCGTGACCGGCCGCGCGTTCGTACACGATGCGGCCATCGCGCGCGATCAGCGCCACCGCGCCGGTATAACCGCCGGGGCCCGTGGCGCGTTCGAGGAACGCGTCGATGCGTTGCAGGCGCTGCGGCTCCCATGCAGGATCGGCCGCCATCGCGGGCGCGGCGGCGATCCATGCGGCGAGCACCATCGCGAACCGCGCCCGCCAGGCGTGCGGCGCGGCGGTGCGGTGCGATGCGGCGCGGCTCCAGGGGAGCCGCCCGTGATCAGAACGTGACTTCATACGTCAGCGAGGTCATGCGTCCGCGACCGGCCCAGTAGTTGCGGAAGCCCGGCACCTGCGACCAGCTCAGGATGTACTGCTTGTCGGTCAGGTTCTCGATGCCCAGCGAGATGCGCCCGCGACGCGGCAACGTGTAGCTGGCCGTCAGGTCGAACAGCGTGTAGCCGTCGGTGCTCTCCTCGTAGTCGAAGGTCGCACCGTCGTAGTCGCGCACGTCGCTGCCGCTGAGGTCGCGCGACAGCAGCGTCGTGGAGCCCAGCACGAACTCCGCCTGCGGAATCGGCTTGTAGCGCAGCGTCAGGGCGATCTTGTCGGGGTTCACGTCCAGCGCGCCCATCGGCTTGTTGAGGCCGCCCGCGCCGAACCGGCCGGCCGGATCCTCGCTCCAGAACGCCGTCTTGCCGCGGATGCGGGAGTAGACGCCGTTGATCTTCCACTGCTCGGTGAAGGTCCAGTCGCCGCTCATCTCGAAGCCCTTGATCCGCGTCGGCGCACGGAACAGGACGTAGTCGTTGGTGGCCGGGTCGATCGCGAAGGACGTGCCGTAGTCGGATTCGGACACGTAGTACGACGCACCGAACGAGGCACGGTCGCCCACCCAGTTCACGCCGATTTCGTTGTTCTCGACGATGACCGGTTGCAGGTCGAAGATGTCGGCGACCGAGACCGCCGGATCGCCCGGGCAGCCGTCGGGCTTGGTGTCGGACGGATCGTTCGGGCAGGAGATGTTGCGCAGCGGAATGCCGACGTTGGGCAGGCCGAACCCTTCGCCGTAGGCGGCGAACGCCGACCAGCCGCCGCCGATGCGCCAGATCGCGCCGAGATTGGTGAGGTTCTCGGTGTACTTCAGCGTGCCGCCATTGACGAAGCGGCGATCGCGGAACCACGTGGTCGTGTAGTCGTTGACTTCAAGTTCGCCGTCCTCGTGGCGGATGCCGCCGCTGATGGTGAATGCACCGATGTCGTAGCTCAGCTGCATGTACGGCGCGATGCTGGTGTACTCCATCGGCGGCACCCACAGGCGGTCGGTCAGCGCCAGGCGCTGGTCGGCCTTGTCGCGGACCCAGTCCACGCCCGTGCGCAGCTCGAGTCCCTCGACGTTGAACAGCATCGGGCGCGCCCACGCCAGGCGCAGGCCCTTCTTGTCGGAGTTGATTTCCGACTGGTCCCAGATGGTGCCGTCGGGGCCGTTCGGCGGGATCAGCGGATCCTGGCGATCCTCGCCGTTCTCCGGCGGATAGCGCATCGCCTGGTCCGCCCAGTACGCGTTCGCGCTGAAGGTGCCCTCGAGGAAATCGCCGTCGGTGTAGATGACGTTGATCTGCTCGAAATCGTTGAACTCGGCCTTGCTGCCGAAGATGTGGCCCTTCTCCGACGTGTTGGGCACCGGGTTCGGGCAATCGACCGGATCGAACCGGCAGCCGTCGACCTGGATGTAGTCGCCATTGCCCTCGATCTTGAAGTGGCTGTACGAGGCCTGCAGGCGCTTCTCGCCGGTCTCGCCGAAGTTCACGCCGCCCTTCAGGAAGATGTTCTCGGAGGTGGAGTCGTTGACCGAGCCGCTGGTGTTCATGCCCAGGCGGCGCCCGTCGCCGTCGTACGCCATGCCGCGCTCGACCCGCGAGACGCCGACCACCATGTCGTAGTTGTCGACCTTGCGCAGGAAGTTCAGGCCGAGCTTCCAGCCTTCGCTGTCGTCCTTGAATTGCGTCGAGTAGCGCGAGATGAAGCGGAACTCGTTGCCTTCCTTCGTCGGCGTGGTCGACAGGTAGTTGATGATGCCGCCCGCCGCGCCGATGCCTTCCGATGCCGACGGACCGTTGATCACTTCCACGCGATCGACGATGCCCATGTCGGTGAACGTGGCGTTTCGGCTGCCGTCGCGCAGCGGCGAACCCTGCGGCACGCCGTCGAACAGGCGCAGCGCGACCCGGCCGCGCAGCGTCTCGCCGCTGTTGCTCATCGCCTGCGAGGACTCCGCATAACCCGGCACCGTACGGGCGAGCACGGCGGTGGCGTCTTCCGTGATCAGCAGCGTGTTCTTGATTTCTTCCTTCGACACGAGCGTGATCGCGCCCGGGATCTTGTCCACCGCCTTGGGCGTGCGCACGCCGGTGACGACGACGTTGTCCAGGTTGGTGGCTTCCTGCTCGCTCGTGCTTTGGCTTTCGTCGGCGCCTTGCGTCTGCGCACTGGCCGGATAGGCGGACGCGAGCAGCACGCACGTGATCGCTGCGGTCAACGGTTTGATCATGACGGATCTCTGATTGTTGTTCTGGTGGCTGCGCCGGCCATTGCGGCCTGCGCTCTACGTTCGGCCCGCGCGTTCCGCCCCTTGCGGATCGCGCGGACGACGCCCCTCCCGGCGCCCTTCAGAAACACTCTTGGAACTGCGTGTTTCGAGGAAGGAACGTATGCCGTTGCCGCGTTTCATTGAACCGTCGCCCGGTATGTTCAGAGGCTAGTTTTTGTTTGCAGCGACATGAGGATTTGTTGCGTCGCAGCAGAAAACAGGCGACTTCAGCACACCTTGCGGCTCTCTTCGAGGAGGACGTGCACCAGTCGCACGCGCACGCTCGAGCGCGACCACACGATGCCGATGCGGCGCGGCACGCACGGCAACGGCAGCGGCATGCGCACCAGCCGCAGGCCTTCGGGCCACGGCTGCGCCCAGTCGGGCACCAGCGATACGCCCAGCCCGCGGTCGACCATCACCGCGATCGCGTTCAACGCGTTCAGCTCGAAGCGCTCGCGCGGCACGATGCCGGCGCTGCGCAGGTATTCGTCGGCCTGTCGACCGCCCCACTGGTGGCGGTCGTAGCGGATCAGCGGCTCGTTGGCGAGCAGCTCGTGCGGATCGCGATGCGCCATGGACTCCGGCGCCAGCACCACCAGCGGCTCCTCGCGCAGCAGTCGCCAGTCGCAGGTCTTCGGCAGCGAGAACGGCGCCTGCAGCACGATCGCGGCGTCGAGGTCGCCCGCGTCCACCGCGCGGTACAGGTCGGCCGAATAGCCCGGCTTGATGAAGACGTTGATCTGCGGGAACTGCTCGACCATGCGCGCCAGGATGTCCGGGAGCATGCCGGCGAGCGCGGTCGGGCACGCGCCCAGGCGCAGCTCGCCGGACAGCCCCTTGTCGTTGGCGACGCTGCGCAGGTCGGCGACGTCGCGCAGCAGGTCGCGCGCGCGTTGGACGATGCGCGCGCCCTCCTCCGTGACGCTGACGGTACGGCCGGCCCGCGCGATCAGGGGCGCGCCGAGCTCGCGCTCGAGCGTGCGGATCTGCTGGGATACGGCAGCGGGGGTGATGTTGAGTTCGCGTGCCGCGGCGGCCATGGAGCCGCGGTCGGCGACGATGACGAAGGTGTTCAGGAACTGCGTATCCACCGGCTACCTCGCTGTGCGGCACCGCAGGCTACACAACCGGCGCGCCAGGGGAAGTGTCATCCGGCCGCCCCCTCGGCCACCGCCGGCTCGGCCTTGATCTGGTCGCGCCGGTAGATCGTCAGACCGGCGAGCGAGCGCTGCGGCGGCGGGAAGAACAGGCTCGCCACGTAGCCGATCACGATGCACAGCAGGATCGAGATCGCCAGGTAGAAGTACGGGTGCACCAGGTCCAGCGACCACGCCAGCATCGTCAGCGCGATGCTGCCCGCGATGCCGATCGCCACGCCCTGCGAGTTCGCGCGGCGCGTGAACATGCCCAGCGTGTACGCACCGGCGAAACCGCCGCCGAGCAGGCCCGCCAGTTCGATGGAGACGTCGAACAGCGAATGGATGTCGAACCGCGCCAGCAGGAGGGCCGCGCCGATGCCGATCAGGCCCACGACCACCGTCATCACCTCGGCGAACACGACGCTCTGCTTCGGCGTGGGGTTCTTCGCCAGCTTCTCGTAGAAGTCCACGGAGATGAGCGTGGCGACGGAATTCATGATGCCCGACAGCGTCGCCATCGCCGCGGCGAAGATGCCGGCGATGATGAGTCCGGTCACCCCCATCGGCAGCTCGGCCGCGATGAACAGCGGGAACGTCGCGTCCACCGGCAGCAACGGATTCATGCGTTCCGGATGCGACTGGTAGTACACGTACAGGGCCGTGCCGATGCCGTAGAAGATGAATCCGCCGGGGATCATGATGGCCGCGAAGGCCCACACGGAGCGACCGGCCTCCTTGTCGGATTCGGTCGACAGCACGCGCTGCATCAGCACCTGGTCCTTCGGGAACGTCAGCACGACGTCGAAGATCACCAGGAAGATGAAGCCCCACACCGTCGCCTTGGTCAGGTCGAAACTGAAATCGAGCAGTTTCGTCTTGTCCGCGGCGGCGGCGACCTGCGCGAACTCGGGGAACCCGCCCTTCACGTGCCATACGATGAACACGATGGCGAAGATCGCGCCGCCCATCTTCACGATGACCTGCACGAAATCGGTCCAGATCACCGCCTTCATTCCGCCCATGGCGGTGTAGATGATGGTGAACCCGCCCATCAGCAGCACGCTCCACACCACGTCGATGCCGGTGATCGTGGAAATGCCCAGCGCCGGCAGGAACAGGATCACGCTCATGCGGCTGCCGATCTGCATGACGATGCACAGCGCGCTGGCGAGCATGCGGATGGACGGATGGAAACGCGTTTCCAGGTAGCTGAACACCGACATGAGGTTCAGGCGGCGCAGCAGCGGCACGATCACGATCGCGACGAACACCAGCCCCAGCACCGCGACGAGGTTGTTGGTCAGGTATTGCCAGTTGGTTTCGAACGCCTTGGCGGGAATGGCGATGAAGCTGATCGAACTGGTGTTGGCCGCATACAGGCTCACGCCCGCGGCCCAGAACGGAATCGAGCGGCCGCCGACGAAGAAATCGGAGGTCGATTTGCGCTTCTCGCGCAGGTAGAAGTACAGGCCGATGCCGATCATCGAGACCAGGTAGACCACGATCACCGCCCAGTCCAGCCAGGTGAGCAGCAGCTTGCGCGCCTGCACCTGCACGAACGACGCCGACGCGCCCTCGCCCGACGGCGCGACCTGCACCAGGCCGTCGCGCCAGCTCGCGGTGAGCGCCGGTCCGGCGACGCCGCGCCCCGGCAGCGTGGCCCACGCCTGCACGATGATCTGGAAGGTCATCATCGAGGGCGCGGCGTCCGGGGCATTGGGATCGCGCACCAGGTAAAGCACATGCGCCTGCCCCATCGCGCGCGCGGCGCCGGGTTCGACCGTGCCCGGAACGTCGGGCAACGCCTGCCACCCGTGTTCGCCCGACCAGCGCCACAGCCGGTCGGCCCCGGCGCCGGTCGCGATCGTCGCCAGCAACTGGCCGCGTTGCGAGACCAGCGACGTGATGCGGCCGGGCGGCAGCCCCTGCGGGCCGCGCGTCCAGCCGGGCGTCGGCGAAGCGGTATCGAGTTTCAGCAAGGCGACCTCGCCCGCGCCTTCGTCGTGTCCGGCGATCGTCACCACGCCATCGGCGACGGTCGCCTGGGCATCGAGCAACGCGAACGGCAACGCGGGGAGCGGCTGTGCCTGTAGGCGATCGCCGTCGAGCACCAGGCGCGCGACGCCCTCGACGCGTTGCAGCTGCGTGCCGGTCGTCACGAACGCGGTCTCGCCGTCGCCGAAGGCCGACCGCACCGGCATTGCCGGCGTCCACTTCAACGCGGACCAGCGCTTGCGGTCGCCGTCCAGCGCATACGCGCCCTTCGCGCCGATCGCGACGGGGCGCTGCGCGACCGACACCAGCGCGATGGGCGCATCGTTGGAGGCCAATGCCGGCAACGTGCCCGCCTCGACCGACGCCAGGCTTTCGGCGGCACAGGGCGCCGTCGTGAACGCGAGCAGGCACACCGCCGCGATGCGTTGGAGCCATTGCGGCAGCTTCATCGGTTCGACTCCATGGCAGGCGGAATTTGGCGCGCGGCGGCGGCGACGATCGCCTCGGCGCGACGCAGGAAAGGCGGATCGACCATGCGGCCATCCACCGAGAACGCGCCGCGGCCTTCCGCATGCGCGGCCTGCGCGGCGTCGACGATGCGCCGGGCGGCGGCGAGTTCGGCCTCGCCCACGCGGAAGATCGCGTTGGCCCACTCGACCTGGCGCGGGTGGATGCAGCTCTTGCCGACGAAGCCCAGGCCGCGGGCGAGTTCGGCCTCGGCCCGGAAACCGGCGTCGTCGCGGAAATCCGGATGCGCGCTGTCGCAGGCGAACACGCCGGCCTGCGCCGCGGCGATGCGCACGGCAAACATCGCCGCGTGCACGTTCTCCGCGCGATGGCGTGCGATGCCGAACGGCTCGAACAGATCGCCCAGTCCCAGTTGCAGGCCGGCCACGAGCGGGTGCGCCGCGGCGATCTCGGCGGCCATGCGCAGGCCCTTGGGCGTTTCGATGTTGACCAGCAGGCCGGGCACGCCTTCGCCGCGCCCCAGGTTGCGTTCGATGGCGTCGACCGCATGCCAGACGTCGTCGGCGCTTTCGACTTTCGGCACGTTGAGCAGGTCCACGCGCGCGCCGGCCAGGGCCAGCAGGTCTTCCACGAAATGCGGCGAATCCTGCGCATTCGTACGCACGATGATCGCCTTGTCGCTGGCCCGCGCGATGTCGGAACCGAGGAACCGCGCGAGCTGCGCGCGCGCGTCCGCCTTGCCGGCTTCGGCCACGGAATCTTCCAGATCGAAGGACAGCGCATCGGCCGCACCGTCCATGGCCTTCACGAACAGCTCCGGCCGGCTTCCCGGTACGAACAGTTTGCTACGCATGTCCCCGCCTCGTCATGGCAGGGAGTGTCGACGAACCGCCACCGCGCAAGACCATCGTGACGCATGATTCAGACGAAAGATTTGCTATCGAATGCGCAACGCTTCGTCGCATGCGCGCACGTCGTCGCGATGACGCAGTGCAGCAATAAACGCGCGGAGGGTTCGGGCATCGCGCGAGGATGCGCTGCGCTGCGGATGTTCGCTTTGCGGGATCGGCGGATTGACGCCCGGCTGGCGCGCCTCGATCCATGCCGGCCCGTCCCCGCGTTCACGGACCCGCCGCGGCGCGCACGCTAGCGTCGCGGCCGATGCGAACGTTCCCCGATGCGCCGACGCCGGACGCGACGACGGCCCCGCGCCCACGCCCCTTCGTCCGCCTGGCCGCCTGCCTCGCCCTGCTCGCCAGCACGACCGCGTTCGCCGGGAACGCGCCGGAGTGCAAGGCGCGGCTGCTCGAATCGCTGGGCTGGCGCTTCGTTCCGACCGACGTGGCACGCGTTTCCATCGACGCAGGCGCGCCGTGCGATCGCGCCGACCTGGCGCAGGCGCAGGCCGCGGGCGATCTGGTGGTGCGCGTGCCGCGCGCTCTCGACGCCGCCGCGCGCGCACGACTGGACGACGAGCTGCTTCGCCACCCCGCCACCGTATGCGCGTACGGCTTCGCGCTGGGCGACGCGACGCGGCGCGCGGTGGACAAGCTGGCCGGCAATCCCGGCTACCGGTTTTCCGCGTTGCAGCTGGGCTGGATCGGCTTCGGGCCCACCGGCGCGAAACGCGACGGCTGGGAGCCGATCGCCTCGTTCGGCCGCGGCTACCGCCCGCGCGGATCGAACGCGCGCGCGATCGACGCCTTCTACGAAGGGCACGTGCGCGCCGAATGCGGCGTCGGCCGGCAGGTCGCGCAGTACGCGACGCAGCGCGAGCTCTACGGTCGCGAGGGGTTCGACGCGGCGTTCGACGCCGACGAGATCGTCATCGGCACGTTCAACCGCCTGCACGACACGCGCAGCATCCTGCTGGGTTCGGCCGCGGGCGAATACACGCGCGACGGCCTCGCCGTCCAGGCTTCGCGCGCGGGGCGGCAGGCGTTCATGGGCCTCCCCGGCTTCATCTTCCACGTGTTCGACCGCGGCACGCTGGACGACCTGAACAACCAGGCCGAGAACGTCGTCGTCTACGACGTGGACGACGACGCCGCCGCGGCGTTGCGCGAACACGGCGGCTTCGAGCACTACAACCGGCGCAACCGGGCGATCTGGGAACTGGCCAGGACGATGCCGGTGTACCGGCCCCGGCGCTACTTCGAGCGGCTGCTGTTCGAACGCGACGCGCAACTGCGCGCGAGCCTTCCGTCGCACGCCCAGGCGACGCTGGCGCGGCTGGATGCCGAGTTCGCCGATCCGTTCTATCGCGGCTTCCGCCTCTACGTGCACCGGCAGGGCGTGAAGCCGGTCGGGTTCCACATCGCACGCCTGCTCGACCGCAATCCGCGCACGCCGTTCCGCATCGAACTGGCGCTGCACAACCTGCATACGACCTTGTTCGACCGGTACGTCGCGTACCGGCTGCGCGAGTGCGCGCCGCCTCCGCCGCCCTAGGCTGCCCGGACGGTGGCCTGCGCCGTCGCGCTTTCGCGTTTATGCTCTGGACATCCCCGGGAAAGGGTGGCCGGCATGTCGTGGGTGCAGATCGCATGGCCGATGCTTGCCGCCGCGAGCCTGACGCTCGGGCTGATCCATGCGCTGTTCTGGGTGCGGCAGCGCTCGATGTCGCAACACCTGGCATTCGCATTCGCCGCCGGGGCGCTGTCGGTGCTGTCGGTGCTGGAGATGGTCGCGCTGTACGCGCGCACGCCGGCCGAGCTGGGCACGCTGATCCGCTGGATGCACGTGCCGATCGCGATCCTGGTCGCCTCGCTGGTCGCCTTCGCGCGGCTGTCGTTCGGTCCGCGCTATTTCGCCCTCGGCCTGGTCGCGCTGGCCCTGCGCCTGGCGGCGCTGGTGCCCAACTTCACCACCGGCGCGAACCTGAACTTCGCCGTGATCCGCGAAGTGGGTCGCGTGCGCTGGCCGGGCGACGTCTGGGTCGCCTACCCGATCGGCACGCCGAATCCGTGGGTGATCATCGCGCAGCTGAGCAACCTGCTGCTGGCCATCTACATGATGGTGCTGCTGGTGCGGACGGTGCGCTCGGCCGACCCGCACGCCCGCCGCCACGCGGTGATCATCTGCGGCGGCTGGCTGCTCTTCATCGGCCTGATGGTGGTGGCGGCGCTGGTGATGACGTTCAACGTCGGCAGGACCCCGTTCATCGGCACGCCGAGCTTCGTGGTCGTCATCGCGGCGATGAGCTACCAGCTGGGATCGAACCTGCTCGAATCCAACCGCCTGGCCGCGAAACTGCACGAGAGCGAAGTGGCGCGACTGCAGGGCGAACGCGACCTTCAGCACGCCGCCGACGCCGCGGGCCTCGGCCTTTGGTCGTGGAACGTGCCGGACGACCGCATCGTCGGTTCGCCCAAGTCGCGCGAATGGTTCGGCGAACACGAAGGCGAGTGCGAGCTGTCGGCGGTGATGCGGCGCATCCACCCGGCCGACCGGTCGCGCCTGCGTGCGGCGATCACCGAGGCCTGGGAATCGCGCCGCTTCACCACGACCTTCCGCCTGAGCAACACCGTGCCGGAACGATGGCTCACCGTCACCGGCGAAATGGAATTCGACGCGGAAGGTCGTGCGCTGGCGATGCGCGGCGTCGCGCGCGACGACACCGACAGCCGGCTGTCCGGCGAGCGCTTCCGCGCGCTGCTGGAAGCCGCGCCCAGCGCCCTGCTGCTGGTCGACGAGTCCGGCCGCATCTGCCTGCTCAACGCCGAAACCGAGCGCATGTTCGGCTATGCGCGCGAGGAACTGCTCGGTCGCGACCTCGAACGCCTGCTGCCCGAATCGATGCGGGCCGTGCACGTGCGCCATCGCCACAGGTACCACCTCGCGCCGGCCAAGCGCGTGATGGGCGACGGCCTGGAGCTGCGCGGCCTGCGCCAGGACGGCTCGGAATTCCCGATCGAGGTGGGCCTCAACCCGGTGCGGTTCGGCGACCAGACGCTGACGCTGGCGGCGGTGACCGACGTCTCCGAACGACGGCGCAAGGACGCGGAGCTGTCGCTGCGCCGCGACGAAGTGGCGCACCTGTCGCGCGTGACGATGCTCGGCGAGCTGTCGGGCTCGCTCGCGCACGAACTCAACCAGCCGCTCGCGGCGATCCTCAGCAACGCGCAGGCCGCGCAACGCATGCTGGTGCGCAATCCGGAGGACCTGTCGGAGATCGGCGAGATCCTGTCGGACATCGTCGACAACGATCGCCGCGCCGGCGACGTGATCCGTCGGCTGCGCACGCTGCTACGCAAGGGGTCGCAGGACCTGGCGCGGCTCGACCTCAACGAGACCGTGCGCGAATGCCTTCGCCTGCTGCGCAGCGACCTGCGCAATCGCGACGTCGTGGTGGTGCTGGACCTCGCGCCCGGACTGCCGCCGATCGAGGGCGACCAGGTGCAGTTGCAGCAGGTGTTGCTGAACCTGATCTTCAACGCCTGCGATGCGATGTCCGGGCAGGAGGGACGCCACCTGACGGTGCGTTCGCAGCGACACCGCGATCACGTGCGGCTCACCGTCGCCGACGACGGCCCCGGCATCGCCGCCGGCATGCACGAGCGGATCTTCGAACCGTTCCAGACCAGCAAGCCCAATGGCCTCGGTCTGGGCCTGGCGATCTGCCGCACCATCGTCGAATCCCACCGCGGCCGGCTGTGGGCCGAGAACGGACCGGGCGGGCTCGGCGCGCAACTGCAGATCGAATTGCCGGTCGCGCATACCACGGGGTGACGCAGCCGCGCCGACGCGATCACGTCACGTGCGCGCGCTCGGCCAGACGCACCAGTTCCGCCACCGATCGCACGCCCAGCTTGTGCATCACGTGCGAGCGATGCACCTTGATCGTCTTCTCGACGATGCCCAGGTCGGCGGCGATCTGCTTGTTGAGGCGCCCGGCGAGCACGTGCTGCAGCACCTCGCGCTCGCGTGGCGTCAACACGGCGAAACGCATCGCGACGCGATATTGCTCCTGGGCCTGTTCGCGCGCGCGAAGGTCGCGTTCCAGGCCGCGCGCCACCGCATCGACCAGCGCATCGGCTTCCACCGGTTTGGTGAGGAAGTCGATCGCCCCGCCCTTCATTGCGCGCACCGAGGTGTGCACGTCGCCGTAACCGGTGAGGAAGATCACCGGGCACGAAATCCCCCGGCTCTCCAGCAGGGCCTGCGTCTGCAGCCCGTCCATCTCGGGCATCGAGAGGTCGAGCACGACGCAACCGGGAACGTCGGGATCGTAGCGGTCGAGGAATTCGCGCGTGGAGCGGCTGGCGGCCACTTCGTAGCCTTCGGAGCGAAGGATGCGTCCGAGCGCCACCAGCACGTCGGAATCGTCGTCGACCGTGTGAACGACTGCGGACATCGGACCACTCCTTGAGAGTTACTCGATGCAGACGCCGTACGCCCGATTATTCGGACAATCCGGCCGCGTCGTCCAGTGCCTCGTGCGACGGCAGGTCGTGGTGTGTTCGGCAAGAAGCGTGCCTTCACGCCCGGACGTCCTCCCTAGGCCCAAGGGCCAATTGAGCGCCGCACCGCCGTGCCCTCTAGTGGCGGCCATGGCCCGGCGCAGACTCACCATTGCCGTCGTGGACGATGAGGAAGACGTCCGCCACGCGTTGCACCGCCTGCTTCGGTCCGCGGGATTCGAGGTGCTCGCCTATGCCACCGGTTCGGAATTCCTGCGCCATGCGCGCGAAAGCGCGCCGCACTGCGTCGTGCTGGATCTGCACATGGCCGGCATGAGCGGGTTCGACGTGCAGAGCCAATTGAGGGAGTGGGCGCTGCCGCTGCCGGTGGTGGTGCTGACCGGCAACGACACGGCCGAGGGCCGGCGGCGCGCGCTCGATTCGGGCGCGAAGGCATTCCTCAGCAAACCGGTGGACGACGAAGCGCTGATCGGCGCGATCCTGGATGCGGTCGGGTCGAACGGGGCCGTCGGATGAGCGCGAAGGCCGAAGGCGGATGACCATGAGCCCCTGCATCGACACCCCACGCCGAGTGCGCACCGCACGCGCCCTCGCCCGCACGGCGGCGGCGCTGGCGCTGCTGCAACCGTGCCTCGCGCACGCCTCGCTGCTCAGCGGCGAGGCGCTGGACACCATGGCCAACGTCGTGGCCTGGATCGCGCTGATCATCGTGCCGGTGGTGCTGATCGCGGTGTTCTGGATCGTGCACATCCTGCCCGAGCGCATCGCCGAGAAACGCCGGCATCCGCAACTGGACGCCATCAAGACGCTGTGCCTGCTCTCGCTCGTGTTCGGCGGACTGCTGTGGCCGCTGGCCTGGCTGTGGGCCTACACCCGGCCGGTGCTGCACAAGCTGGCCTACGGCACCGACACCGCCGACCACCACGGCCACGGGAGCGACGCGTTGACGCCGCTGCACGACGCGACGGTGGCGCCCGAACCCGACACGGCCGTCGAACCGGTCGCGCAATCCGCCGTCGACACGCACGCGCGCGCCGCCGAAACGCAGGCCGAAGTGGACGAGATGCGCCGTCGCATCCGTTCGCTCGAAATGGCGCTCGCCATGGGCCAGCGGCCCGGCGAGCGCACCGCCCGCGCCACGCCCGGCGACGACGAGGAGTAAGCCATGGAAATCATCCTGCTGCTCATCTACTCGTTCTTCGTCTGGCTGATCTTCTTCAAGTTCAAATGGCTGCCGTGGAACTTCGTCTCGCAGATCATCGTGGTCTCGCTGCCGATCTTCGCGCTGACGGCGATGATCCTGATCCTCAACGTCGTGGCGCCCTCCTCGTCGGACGTGCGGGTGATCAACTACGTCGTGCAGGTGGTGCCGCGCGTCAGCGGACGCGTGATCGCCGTGCCGGTGGAACCCAACCGCCCGGTGCGCAAGGGCGAGGTGCTGTTCCGCATCGATCCGGTGCCGTTCCAGCAGGAACTGCTCGCGCTCGAAGCCAGGCTGCCGGAGCTGTCGGCCAAGCTCGACAGCGCGCAGGCCTACCAGCGCGAACTCAACGAGGAACTGCGCTCGGCGCGCTCCACGCGCGATGCGCTCAACTCGCGGCTGGACCTGGCGATCCGCCGCGAACGCCAGACCGCGGAGCTCGCGGGAACCGGCGCCGGTTCGAAGTTCGACCACGAGCAGGCGCAGACCGAAGCGGCGAGCCTGCGTTCGGAACTCAACTCCACCGCCGCGCAGATGGCGCAGGTGCAGCAGAAGATGTCGGCCAGAACCCGCGACGGCCAGTTGTCGGAAGTCGCGCAGGCGCGCGCCGCGGTCGAACAGCTGAAGGCGCAGATCATCCAGGCGCGCTGGCAGCTGGAGCAGACCACGGTGTACGCACCGGCCGACGGCGTGGTCATCAACCTGCAGCTGCGCGAGGGTTCCTACGCCGCGTCCATTCCGATGACGCCGGTGATGAGTTTCGTGGAGAAGGAGCAGATCGTGCTGGCGATGTTCGCGCAGAACGAGCTGGCGAACGTCGCGCCGGGCAACGAGGCCGAGATCGCGCTGAAGACGCATCCCAACCGGATCATCAAGTGCGCGGTCGATTCGGTGGTGTGGGCCTCGTCCACCGGCCAGTTGCCGATCAGCGGCATGGTGCCGACCAGCGGCACGACGCCGTTGCCGCTGGGACGCATCGCGGTGCGCCTGCGCCCCGCCGGCAAGGACGTGGACACCTTCATCGCCATGGGCGCGCAGGGCCAGGGCGCGATCTACACCGAGCGCGGCAAGCTGCTGCACATCATCCGCAAGGTGATCCTGCGGGTGAGCACCAAGCTCGACTGGCTCGTGCTGAAACTGCATTGAGGCCGCGATGAGCGACGCCGCCGCGAGCAGATCCAAGGGCAAGGCGCTGGCCGGCGCCTTCCTGCTCGTCGTCGCGACGGGCTGCGCCGTGCTGCCCGAGCCCACCGGCGACGAAGTGCGCCAGCAGGCCCTGGGCTACACGACCATCCCGCCGAACTGGTCCGCGCAGGCCAGCGCCGCGCAGGTCGACGACGGCTGGCTGGCGAGCTTCGACGATCCCGTCCTCACGCGGCTCGTACACGAAGCGCTCGAACACAACCCCGACCTGTTGATGGCGGCCGCGCGCGTCGAACAGGCCAACGCGCAGGTCGATCTCGCCGAGGCGAAGCTCAAGCCGGCCCTCGGCCTGCTCGGGCGCGCGGGTTCCAAACCCATCGCCGACCTCGTGCCGCTGCTCAGCGGCGTGATGTTGCGACTGAGCTGGGAAATCGACCTGTGGGGTCGCATGCGCTACGCGCGCAACGCCGCGCGCGCGGCACGCGATGCCTCCAGCGCCGACTACCGCTTCGCGCAGCAGTCGCTCGCCGCGAGCGTCGCGCGTGCGTGGTTCGTCGCCAACGAAACGCGCCTGCAGATGGCCCTCGCCGCGCAGATGACCGATGCCGGCACGCGCCTGGTGAACCTTTCCGGCGACCGGCTCCGCGTGGGCGCCGGCACGCAGACCGACGTGATGACCGCGCAGGCGAACCTGGCGACGTACGCCGACGCGCAACAGCAGATCGAACTCGCGCACCGGCAGGCCCTGCGTGCGCTGGAACTGCTGCTGGGGCGCTATCCCGCCGCGACGCTGGACGTGGCCGGCGCGCTCACGCCGTTCCCCGCGCCGGTGCCGGCCGGCATTCCGGTCGACGTGCTCGATCGCCGCCCCGACATGATCGCCGCCGAGCGCCGCGTCGCGGCCGCGTTCGACCTGGTCGGCGAGGCCAGGGCCGCGATGCTGCCGACGCTGACGCTGTCGGCCGGATACGGCCGCATCAGCAACGAAGTCGTCGAGGTGCGCGACGATCTGGAGCAGACCACGTCCAGCGTATCGGCCACCGCGGTGGTCCCGATCTACACCGGTGGCGCGCTCACCGGGCAGGTGCGCCTGCGCACCGCCGAGCAGAAGGAGGCCGTCGCCGATTACGCTCGCCGTGCGCTCAACGCGCTGGACGAAGTGGAGGACGCGCTCACGGCCGAACGCATCCTGGCCGACCGCGAACGCATCCTGCGCGAAGCCGTCGCCGCCAATCGCGACATCGTGCGCATGGAGGAATCGGCGTACCGCATCGGCCGCGCCGACCTGCGCACCGTCAGCCAGCGCCAGCTCGCGGCATGGGCGGCCGAAACCGCGCTGCTGAGCGTGCAGCGCGAACGCCTCAGCCGGCGCGTCGACCTGCACCTGGCGCTGGGCGGCAACTTCGCAACGCCGCGGGAACAGACGCCCTCGCCCGGCGCCGCACCGGCCGCCCGCTGAGGAGATCGCGATGCGATGGCTGCTCCTGCTCATGCCGCTGGCGATCGCACTGGAGCACTTCGCGCCGCAGCGTGCCCTGCTGATCTTCCTCGTCGCCGGCGCCGGCATCGTGCCGCTGGCCGCGTTCATGGCGCAGGCGACCGGTTCGCTCGCGGTGCGCCTGGGCCCCGGCGTCGGCGGGCTGCTCAACGCGACCTTCGGCAACGCGGCCGAACTGATCATCGCGCTCGCCGCATTGCGCGGCGGCCTGCACGACATGGTCAAGGCGTCGATCGCCGGCACCATCATCGGCAACATCCTGTTCGTGCTCGGCGTGGCGATGGTGATGGGCGGTACGCGCCACGGCGAACAACGCTACGACGGCCGCGCCGCGCGCACGCAGGCGACGATGCTGACGCTGGCGGTGATCGCGCTGATCATGCCCGCCGCGTACGGCGCCATCGTGCCCGACGCCCAGGCGCAGCTGGATCCGATCAGCGCGTGGATCGCGGTCGCGCTGCTTGTCGTCTACGTCGCCAACGTCGCCTACACGCTGATGGCAAGCCGCGCCGTGCGCGCGCGCAAGCCGGCCGACACGGACGATCACGCGGCCGATGTCCATCACGCCCACCCCGCACCGCAATGGAGTCCGACGAAGGCCGTCGTCGTGCTCGCCGCGGTGAGCCTGGGCATCATCTGGCTCAGCGAGATCCTGGTCGGCGCGGTGGAACCGGCGAGCGAGGAACTCGGCCTGTCGGATGCCTTCACCGGCGTGTTCGTGCTCGCGGTGATCGGCGGTGCCGCCGAACAGGCGACCGCGATCGTGGCCGCGCGTCAGAACCGCATGGACCTGGCGATGTCGATCGCACTGGGCGCCAGCGTGCAGCTCGCGCTCCTGGTCGCGCCGCTGCTGGTGCTGTTGAGCTACGTCATCGGGCCGCATCCGATGGGGCTGGTGTTCGGACCCGGGCTGGTGCTCACGATCCTGTTCTCGGTGCTCATCACCGGACAGATCGCCAGCGACGGCCGCACCGACTGGCTGCGTGGCGTGCAGTTGCTCGCGGTGTACCTGATCCTCGCCGCGGTGTTCTTCTACGTGCCCGACGTCTCGGGGGCGCGATGAACGCGACCGTCGCGCCGGACGCTGCGCATCGACCGCGTCGTTTCGTCGACCGGCACCGCTATGCGTTGCTGTTCTTCTCGCTGCTGTTCACCGTCGCCATCGGGCCGCTGCTGGAAACGATGAACTTCGGGCGCAACCTGATGGACGCGTTCCTCGCGGTGAACCTGCTGGCCGCGGTGTTTCCCATCGTGCTCAAGGCCGAGCGCCGCACGCTGTTCGCGCTCGTCGCGGTGGCGGTGATCCTGCGCTGGCTCGCCGCGCGCGAGCCGCAGGGCGCCGCGCTGCCGATCCTCGCGGCGGCGATGTGGGGCACGATCGCGCTGATCGCCGCGTATCGCGCGGTCCGCTTCTCGCTGGCGAGCGTGCGCATCGACGCCGAGCGCGTATACGCCGCGCTCAGCGCGTACCTGCTGATCGGCGTGTTCTGGGGCGTGGCGTATGCGGCCATGGCGCGCGTCGCGCCGGGTTCGCTGCTCTCCGGCGGCGTCGTTCCGCCCGCCGGGATCGGCATGGGCGATGCCATCTACTTCAGCTTCGTCACGCTCGCCACGCTCGGTTACGGCGACCTGGTGCCCGCCACGCCCGCGATGCGCGGCCTGGCGGTGTTCGAGGCCGTGATCGGCCAACTCTATCTGGCGCTCCTGGTGGCCCGGCTGGTCGGGCTGCAGACCGCCGCGCACTCACGATGAACACCGAATCGCAGCGAAGGAGAACGCCATGAATACCCGCCTCGCCATGCCGCTGGCCGCGTCGATCGCCGCGCTCCTCGCGTCCGCTCCGATCCAATGCCGCGCGATCGAACCGCTGGACACCTTCAGCGCACGCATCGGCGGCTACATCACCGACTTCGACACGCAGGTGCGCGCCGATGGCGAAACGCGCGCCGGCACGGACGTCGATCTGCAGCGCGACTTCGGTCTGGACAAGAGCAATACCGTCGCCTTCGTCGGTCTCACGTGGCGGCCGTTCGACAATCACGAGTTCGGCTTGTCGTACTACCAGGACGACGCCGACGCGACGCGGCGCATCTCGCGCGACATCGAGTTCGACGGCACGCTGTACGAAGCCGACAGCACCGTGCGGGCCGGCGTGGACCTGGACGCGTACGACCTCTACTACGTGTGGTGGGCGGCCAACAACGACCGCTGGGCGCTCGGTCCGCGGTTCGGCCTGGTCTGGTACCGCATGCGCCTGGGGCTGGACGTGGAGATCGATTCGGGCGGCAACCGCATCGACGGCGCCATCAGCGAAACCGTGGACGCGGACCTGCCGGCGCCGAGCATCGGCGGCAGCTGGCGCTGGGCGCCGCTGGATCAATGGCGGTTCTCGGCGGACGTCGGCTATTTCTCGGCGAACGTCAACGACATCGACGCCGACATCACCTTCGGACGGATCGGCGTGGAATGGTTCCCCTGGGAACGCGCCGGCTTCTCGCTGGACTACACGCGTCGCAAGATTTCCGCCGACGCCGAGGCCTCGGATTTCGCCGGCAACCTGGAGTTCGTCGACAGCGGCCTGCGCTTCGGGCTCACGTACCGTTTCTGACGGCCATGCAGCCGACGAACGCCTGCCATGCCATCGCCACCCACGCGCTACGGCGAACGGTCGCGGCGTGGTTCGTCGCGTCGCTCGCCGCCGCGATGGCGGTGATGGCGGCGCTCGCGCCGGCATCGGGCCTCGCGCAAACCGTCACGCCGGCGGCGGCGCCCCCGCCGACGGTCGCGAACCCGCCCGCCACGCTGCGCTACTTCAATCGCGACATCGTGGTGCTGCGCGTGCCGTTCTTCGGCAACTCGCCGGAGCGCCGCGCGCGCGTGGCCGAGGCGAACATCGCGCGCATCATCGACGAGCCCGGGCTGGCCACGGTCAGCTACGAGGTCGTGCCGCAGGGCGTCGCCATCCTCATGTCCGGGCAGCTGGTGACGGTGCTGGTGCCCGGCGATCGCGATGCGCTTCACGGGCAGACGCTGGACCAGTTGCGCGCGCAGACGGTGTCGCGGCTTTCGGCCGCGGCGGTCGCTGCCGAACAGGCGCGCCTGCCGCAGCGCATTGTCGAAGGCCTGTTCTGGATCGCAGTGGCGACGGTCGCGGCGATCGGCGTGCTCTGGCTGCTGCGCAAGCTCGTATTGCGCGTGCGCCATCGCGCGGATGCATGGGTCGCGCGCAGGCTGTCGCAACTGAAGAGCGAACCGGCGCGGCAGATGCTCTCGGGCCTGATCGCCAGTGCGCGCGGTCTGGCGCGCCTGGCGACGTGGGTGATCGTGCTGCTCACGTTCGAGGAATGGCTGCGCTTCGCGCTGGGTCGCTTCCCTTACACGCAGCCGTGGGCGAACGCGATGACGCAGTGGATCGGTGCGCGCACCGTCGGCTTCGGCCACGCCATCCTCGGCGCCCTGCCCGGTTTGTTCAGCGCGCTTCTGATCTTCCTGCTCGCACGGCTGGTGACCCAGGCCGTGCGCGTCACCTTCCATGGCGTGGAAAGCGGGCGCTTCCAGCTGCTGGGCGTCGACCAGCAACTGGCCGAGCCCACGCGCAAGATCATCACCGTGCTCATCTGGCTGTTCGCACTGGCGATGGCCTACCCGTACCTGCCCGGCGCCGAAACCGAGGCGTTCAAGGGTCTGAGCGTGTTCGTCGGCCTGATGGTGTCGCTGGGCGCATCGAGCATCGTCGGCCAGGCCGCGGGCGGATTCACGCTGCTGTACTCGCGCACGATGACGCCCGGCGACGTCGTGCGCATCGGCGAGACCGAGGGCACGGTGCAGCAGATCGGCCTGTTCACCACGCGACTGCGCACGCCGCTTGGCGTGGAGGTGAGTTTTCCCAACAACGTCGTGCTCGGCGGGATGCTGCAGAACCTCTCGCGCAATCCCGACGGGCCCGGCATGTGGATCGAAGCGAAGGTGACCATCGGCTACGACGCGCCGTGGCGGCAGGTGCACCGTCTGCTGCTCGATGCCGCGCGCCGCACGCCGAACGTGCAATCGACGCCGGCGCCGTTCGTGGCGCAGACGGCGTTGTCGGACTTCTACGTCGAGTACGCGCTGCGCGCGCGCATCGCCGATGTCCAGCAGCGCCTGATCGCGCGAAGCACGCTGCATGCCAACATCCAGGACGCCTTCAACGAGGCCGGCGTGCAGATCATGTCGCCCAATTACGAAGCCGATCCGGAGTCGCCAAAAATCGTGCCGAAGTCGCGCTGGGAAGGTCACGAAAGCCTGTCTGCGCCTGCCGACGGCCGCGAGGACGCGCCCGCCTGATCGAGCGCGCGGCCTCGCCGCATCGCATCGCATCCACGTGACGCGCGTCTAGGGCCAAGGGCCAATTTCAATGACGTGCCGGCGCTTCTAACGTTCGGACACGGGCCGCTCGCCCGCGACGTCGCATGCGTTGCGATTCCCATCGACACCACGCTCCGGGGTGTTCCATGAACCAGGATGTCACGACCGAAACCCGTCCGCAGTTGTCCAACGTCCTGGTGGCCGCATCGCTGCGCGCCGATCAGTGGCGCCACCTCAACGCCAGCGCCCGCGCGTGGGCGTCCGCGGGCCCCGCCACCGCGTCGAAGGAGCGCGAGCGCTGCCAGGAGCGCCTGGACGACGTGCTGCGTCTGGAGCACTGCTGGGCGTATCCGGGCGAACGCCTGCTCGACGCATTGCGCTCCGCACTCGGCGAAGGCGATGCGGCGACGTTCGCGCGCCTTGCGCAGAAGGTGTCGGCGGCGATCCTCTCCGGCGACTACCGGCGCGACGAGCACGCCTGGGAACTCGACGACGATGTCGACCGCACGGTGCTCGACGCGCTGCCGCCCGACCTCCTCGGCGTGCCGGACAAGCCGTACTTCGAAGTGATGGTGGTGACGCCGGCCGATCCTTCGCAGTGGCAGCGTTCGAGGGACGAGATGCGCCGCATGCGCCGGCCGGACGACCCGTTCCACTACACCGCCGTGCACGTCGCCAGCTACGAGGACGCGGCGCTGGCGATGATGGTCAACCACGATCTGCAGGCGGTGGTGCTGGTGGACGGCTTCGGCTTTGCCTCGCGCCACGACATCCCGGACCTGAAGAATTTCGTCTCCCGCCACGTGGACCTGGACGAAGACGAATCGCGTCCGGGTTCGCTCTCGCTGCGCCTGGCCCGCGCGATCCAGGGCGCGCGCCCGGAGCTGGACCTGTACCTGCTCACGGACCGCTCGCCCGAAGCGCTCGCCGGCAGCGAGGAGGCCGCGCCACTGCGGCGCGTCTTCCACCACGTCGAGGAGCCGATGGAGATCCACCTGTCGATCATCGATGGCGTGAAGGACCGCTACGAAACGCCGTACTTCGACAACCTCAAGAAGTACGCGATGCGGCCGATCGGCACGTTCCATGCGCTGCCCATCGCGCGCGGCAAGTCGATCTTCGGATCGAACTGGATCCGCGACATGGGCCAGTTCTACGGCACCAACATCCTGTTCGCCGAATCCTCGGCGACCACCGGCGGGCTCGACAGCCTGCTGGAGCCCACCGGCAACATCAAGAAGGCGCAGGAGGCGGTGGCGCGCGCGTTCGGCGCCAAGCGCGCGTACCTGGGCACCAACGGCACGTCCACGTCGAACAAGATCGTCGTGCAGGCGGTATGCAAGCCGGGCGACATCGTCATCGTCGACCGGAACTGCCACAAGTCGCACCACTACGGCTTCGTGCTCAGCGGCGCGCAGCCGTATTACGTGGAAGCCTTCCCGCTCACGCAGTACTCGATGTACGGCGCGGTGCCGCTGCGCACGATCAAGCAGGCGCTGCTGGATTGCGCCGCGGGCGGGAAGCTCGACCGCGTGAAGGTCATCGACATGACCAACTGCACCTTCGACGGGCACATGTACAACCCGCGCCGGGTGATGGAGGAATGCCTGGCGATCAAGCCCGACCTGATCTTCCTCTGGGACGAGGCGTGGTTCGGCTTCGCGCGCTTCAATCCTATGCACCGCCGCCGCACTGCGATGGGCGCCGCGGCCGCGCTCACCGCACGCTATCGCAGCAAGGCGTACCGCGAGGAGTACGACGCGTGGAAGGTCGGTCGCGGCGAACTCGATCCCACCGATCCGTCGTTGCTCGACGAGCGCCTGCTGCCCGATCCGGACAAGGTGCGCATCCGCGTGTACCAGACCAACTCGACGCACAAGTCGATGTCGGCGTTCCGCCAGGGCTCGATGATGCTGGTGTGGGACGAGGACTTCCACCACGTCGAAGGCCCGTTCGAGGAAGCGTTCTTCGCGCACACCTCCACTTCGCCGAACCTGCAGTTGATCGCCTCGCTCGATCTCGCGCGCCGCCAGATGGAACTGGAAGGCTACGGCCTGACGCTGCGCATGACCGACCTCGCGCTCAAGATCCGCCGCGCCGTCAACACGCATCCGCTGATCTCGAAGTATTTCCGGGTCGCGACGCCCGAGGACATGATCCCGGCCGAGTTCCGCGCGTCCGGCCTGCGCGATTACGGGCCGCCGGACTCGAGCTGGTCGGACGCCATCGAGGCGCTGGACGAGGACGAGTTCGCGCTCGATCCCACGCGCCTGACGCTGATCTGCGGCGCGGCCGGATTCGACGGCACGCAGTTCAAGGGCCTGCTCGCCGAGCGGTTCGATATCCAGATCAACAAGACCTCGCGCAACAGCGTGCTGGTGCAGACCAACATCAACAACACGCACTCCGATGCCGCCTTGCTGATCAAGGCGCTGGCCGATCTGTCGCGCGAGATCGAGTCGCGGTTGTCGCAGGAAGGCGCGCTGGGGCAGCAGGTGTTCTCCGACCGCGTGAAGTCGCTGATGACCGACGTACCGGAGCTGCCGAACTTCAGCCGCTTCCACGACGCGTTCCGCGAACATCCCGACGGCGCCAGCAACGAGGGCCACATGCGCCCGGCGTTCTTCATGGCGTACGAGGAGGACAACTGCGAGTTCGTGAAGTTGAACAGCGAGGACGTCGACCGCCGCCTGCGCGAAGGCCCGGAGATGGTCTCGGCGAACTTCGTCATCCCCTACCCGCCGGGCTTTCCGATCATGGTGCCGGGACAGGTCATCACCGCCGACACCATCGCCTTCATGCGCAAGCTCGACGTGAAGGAGATCCACGGCTATCACGCCGCGCAGGGCATCAAGCTGCTCAAGCCCGCCGCGCTCGGCAAGCGCGCCTCGTCCATGTAGGCATCGCCCGGCCGCACACGACCGTCATCCCCTTACGGAGCACGCCGTCATGCAAGGTTTCTTCCAGTTCCTCGCCGACAATCCGTACATCCTGCTGTTCTTCACCGTGGGCATGGCGGTACTGGTCGGCAAGTTCGCGGTGAAAGGTTACGGCCTGGGCATGGTCGCGGCGGCGGTGGTCGTCGGCGCGGCGCTGGCGACCTGGGCCTCCACCTATGGCGTCAAGTTGCAGCTGGACAACTTCGCCAAATCGCTCTTCTACTACCTCTTCATGTACGGCGTCGGCCTGCGCGTCGGCCCCGCGTTCTTCAACAGCCTGAAGAAGGACGGCATCACCTTCACCATCCTGGCGGTGATCTGCTCGTTCCTCGGCCTGGGGCTGGTGGTGCTGATGACCAAATGGTTCGCGCTGCCGCCCGGTTCGGCCGGCGGCATCCTGGCCGGTTCGCAGACCATGTCCGCCGCCATCGGCACCGCCGAGATGGCCGTCGAGCAAGGCGCGTACAAAGTGCCCGCCGGCACCACCGTCGAACAGGTGTCGGGCATGATCGCGCTGGGCTACGGCGTGACCTACATCTGGGGCACGGTCGGCATCATCCTGATCTGCAAATACCTGCCGCGCTGGTGGGGCGTGGATGCGCGCCAGGCCGCGCGCGAGTACGAACAGGCGCACGGCGTGCGCAACGTCGACGACGCGGCGCTGACCGGCTATCGCGGCGGCGGATTGCGTGCGTACCGGCTGGAGAACGTCGAGACCGCCGGCCAGAACATCGCGCAGTTCCGCGCGAAGTTCCCGCAGTACCGCATCGTCAACGTGCGTCGCGGCGAGGAGTCGCTGGGCGCGTCTCCCGATCTGGTGCTCCGCAACGGCGACGTGGTGGCGCTCGGCGGACGCCTGGCCGATCTCACGCAGAACCTCGGCCTGATCGGCGTGGAAGTCGACGACCCCAAGGCGTTGAACGTGCCGCTGGATCAGGCCGAAATCCTGGTCACGGAGAAGTCCATCGTCGGGCAGCCGCTGAAGGCGCTCGCCACGGAGGACTTCGCCGGCCAGGTGCAGGTCACGCGGCTGGAGCGTTCGGGCGAGCCGATCCCGGTCGGCGCGGAAACCGAACTCAAGCGCCTGGACGTGCTGTTCGTCACCGGCCTGAAGAGCGCAGTCGACAAGGCCGCCGGGATGCTCGGCAAAGTCGCGCGCCCGAGCACGTCGACCGACCTGCTCACGCTGTCGGCGGGCATGGTGCTGGGCCTGCTGATCGGCAAGATCAACGTGCCGGTGGGCGATTTCTCCGTCGGACTGGGCAACGCGGGCGGGCTTCTGCTGTCGGGCATCTTCATCTCCTCCATCGTGTCGCGCCTGCGCTATTTCGGCAGCACGCCGAACGCCGCGCGCAACATCCTCGAAGACCTCGGCCTGGTGACGTTCATCGCGATCGTCGGCATCAACGCCGGGGCGACGTTGCTGGAGCAGCTGACCGGTTCGATCGCATTGAAGATCTTCATCGCCGGCTTCGTGGCGAGCACGGTTCCGCCCTTCATCACCTGGGCGATCGGCTACCACTTCTTCAAGATCAACCCGGCCGTGCTGATGGGCGGCGTCGCCGGATCGCGTTCGCATTCGGGGCCGGCACGCGAGGCGGCCAAGGAAATCAACAGCACCGTGCCGTGGGTGGGATTCCCGGTGGGCTATGCGATCTCGGGCGTGCTCTACACGGTGTTCGGCTATTTCGCGATGGTGCTTTCGCAATAACCCGATCAGGAGACTCGCCATGAACGCGAACCACTCCCGACGCAGCGTGGCGGCCGTCGCCGCCGCGCTCGGTTGGGCGCTGGCGGTCCCGGCGTTCGCGCAGACCACGACGGTGCCGCCCTCGTCCGTCCCGGCCGAGGAAACCGAGGACGACGTTTACGTCGAAACGCAGCCCACGTCCACCGAACAGGGCCAGACGCGCATGAACGAGTCCTTCGCCCCGCGCGACCGCGCGCAATGGGTGCGCGACACCCGGCGCAAGGCGTTCCAGGACACGAAGTGGGACCTGCAGGTGCGTTCGTTCTACCTGGATCGCGAGAAGTACGACGACACCGCGAGCGAGGCGTGGGCGCTGGGCGGATCGCTCGGCTTCAAGACCGGGTACTTTCGCGAGCGTTTCGCGTTCGGCGCGACCGGTTACACGTCGCAGAAGCTGTACGGCCCGGAGGATCGCGACGGCACGCTGCTGCTCGCGCCCGGGCAGGAAGGCTACACCGTGCTGGGCGAGGTGTACGGCGAGTTCCTCATCAACGAGGGCTCCCGCCTCACGCTGGGCCGGCGCGGGTTCGACACGCCCTACATCAACCGCAACGATGCGCGCATGACGCCGAACACCTTCCAGACCGTGCTGTTCCAGGGCCTGTACGGCGGCGACGACGGCCGGCCGGAATGGCGCGTGGGCGGTGGCTACGTCGACAAGATCAAGGAGCGCAACTCCGAGGATTTCGTTTCCATGTCGCGCGATGCCGGCGCGCCGGCCGGTACCGACCGCGGCGTGTACGCGCTCGGTGCGAACTACAAGGCCGGCGACTTCTCGATCGGCGCGATCAACTACTACAGCGACGACATCATCAACATCTTCTACGCCGAAGGTAAGTACGGCGCGTCGCTGGGCGAGAAGACCAAGCTCACGTTCGCATTGCAGTACTCCGACCAGACCAGCGTCGGCGACGACCTGCTGCGCGGCACGGACTTCTCCTCCGACCAGTGGGGCGCGAAGGCCGAGCTTTCGCACGGCGGCGCGATGTTCACCGCCGCCTATACCCGCGCCGGCGGCGACACCAACATGCAGAACCCGTGGAGCGGCTATCCGGGCTTCACCAGCGTGCAGGTGGAGGATTTCAACCGCGACGGCGAATCGGCATGGATGCTGCGCGCCGGCTACACGCTCCCGTGGATCAAGGGCGCCAGCGTGTACGCGCTGTACGTGGACGGCTCCGACCCGCAATCGCCCACCGAGTACGCGAAGGACGAGTGCGACGTCAATTTCCAGTGGGCGGTCGCGGACGGCTTCCTCAAGGGCCTGCTGTTCCGCATGCGCTACGCGCACATCAGTCAGGAAGGCCCGGTGGAAACGGACCTGGACGACTTCCGGTTGATGATCTACTACGACCCGCCGGCACTCTGACGCCGCGCACGGAGGCAACGCATGCAGTGGTTCGCCTCGACGCTGTCGCGATATCCCGAGCTTGCGGTGTACCTCGCGCTGGGTATCGGCTATTGGATCGGCGGCATCCGCATACGCGGCTTCACGCTGGGCGGCGTCACCGGCTCGCTGCTTGCCGGCATGCTGTTGGGGTGGCTGTTCGCGGTGCCCGTCGCGGCGACGGCGAAATCGCTGGTTTTCCTGCTCTTCCTGTTCGGCATCGGTTACGAAGTCGGCCCGCGCTTCCTTGGCGCGATGAAGGGCGACGGATGGCGTTTCGCGGCGCTGGGCGCGTTCATGCCGGTGGTCGGATTGATCGTCGCGGTGCTGGTGGCGAAGATGTTGCGGCTCGATCCCGGCCTCGCCGCCGGCATGATGTCCGGCGCGCTGACCGAATCGCCGGCCATGGGCACCGCGAGCGAGGCGATCCAGGCGCTGCCGATCGACGCGGCGACGCGCGAACGCTACCTCGCGCACATCGGCGTGGGCGACGCGCTGTGTTATGTCTCCGGCGCGCTGGGCGTGATCCTCACCTGCACCGTGTTCGGGCCGAAACTGCTGGGCGTGGATCTCGCAGCGCATGCGCTCGACGTCGAGAAGCGCTACGGCATCCGTCGCCAACGCCACGGCGTGGCGCCGGCCTGGCAGCCGTTCGAAACGCGCGCGTACCGCGTCGGCCCCGCGGCGCCCGTCACCGGTCTTACCATCGCGTCCGCCGAAGACGCGATCGCCGGTGCGCGATTGTTCGTGCACCGCATCCGCCGCGACGGCGCGCTGCTCGACGTGGACGAGGCCACCGTGATCCGCGCCGGCGACGTCATCGCCATTGGCGGACGGCGCGACGTGCTGGTGGAGGTGGTCGGCGGTCGCGGCGAGGAAGTCGACGATCCGGCGCTGCTCGACATTCCGATCGCCTCGCACGAGGTCTTCGTCGTCACGTCGCAATGGGCCGGCAGCACGCTGGAAGAGATCGCCCGCCGCGACGAGGTGCACGCGGTGTTCCTGCGTCGCATCCGCCGCGGCGGCCAGGACATCCCGATCGGCACGCGCACGACCATCGAACGCGGCGATGTGCTCACCCTCGTCGGCCCGGAAGCGTCGGTGCTGCGGGCAGCCGACGCGCTGGGCCAGGTCGTGCACGCCAGCGACGCGACGGACTTCGTCGTCGTGGGCCTGGCGATTTTCCTCGGTGCGTTGTCCGGCATCGTCGCATCGGTGCCGATCGGCGGCATCACGATCGGCGTGGGCACCAGCATCGGCGCCCTGCTGGCGGGACTCGTCGTCGGCCACATCCGCGGGCGCAGGCCATTGTTCGGTCGCGTGCCGGATGCAGCGGTGAAACTGATGCAGTCGTTCGGGCTGGCAGCGTTCGTCGCGATGATCGGCATCGGCGCAGGCCCCCACTTCGTCGTGGCGCTGCGCGAATCCGGCGTGGGCCTGTTCCTCGGCGGATTGCTGGTGACGATGACGCCCCTGCTGCTGGGCCTGTGGTTCGGGCGCAAGGTACTGAAGATCGACCCGCTGCTGCTGCTCGGCGCCATCTCCGGGGCGCAGACCTTCACCGCCGCGCTGGCCGCGGTGCAGGAGAAATCCGGCAGCCCCGTCGCGGTGATCGGCTACACCGGCGCGGTCGCGGTGGCGCACCTGTTCCTCACCACGTGGGGCACGGTGATGGTGATGGTGATGGCGTGAAGGGCGGCGCTATGAACGCAGTGAGTCCAATCCAAAGACTTTGGAGCGATGTAACTGTTCCGGCATCCCGGCCCGGATCGCGATCCAATCCCCAGCCAGTAAGTTGTGAATAGGCGGCTTGGCGCCACAGCCGAACGAGCACGCAAGCACGGCAATCAAGAGCGCTCCTCTCATAGTAGTCCGGCCTTCCTTGATCTCATCAAGCGCGCTTCGCTTGCATCGGAACAATATGACGCCGTAGCGATCTTGCGACGCCGGTGTGAAGTCCGCGATTTTGTACTTTCCCTTAAAGCAGCCTGTCCTGGATCGTCACAGCTGTAGTTGCCCGATGCGCAGGAATGCTCGCACCTGTGCCTCATCGATCCGCACCGCGCCGCTCCTCAAGAAGAATTGGGGTACCCAATCGATGAAAGTGATAGACCCGCGGATTCTTTGGAAACCTTTCACACATCGGCGACCTCATCCAACCATTGCGAACAACGCGCGGTCTCTGAGAGAGAGAGAGAGAGAGAGAGAGAGAGCAGTCATCGCCACTCATTTGGAATGTGCGCATTACTGTCAAGCAGGGTCAGCGAGCCCACTTGAGTTTTAAGCATTCCAGACATGCTGATGACGGGCTTCTTCGGCCTCCTCACAGTAACGCCGATGCTGTAATCATCCTCTGCCAGCCGCCAGTCCTGGTAGATGGAGTATTGGACGCCGGAGTTGGTGAACGTTAGCGAATACTCGCCCATCGTATCGTTCTGGATCCCTCCCCCGCGCGCGTATCCGCTGAACTTGAACTTTCCCCACGAGGTTGCGTCCAGCTTTTCGGGGTAAGCGAGCTCGATTTGCCCGTACCTTCCGAACCTGTAAACGAGGTAGGCTTGCATCCGGCCTTCGCAGATAGACGCGATCTTCCGCGAGCCGGCAATTTGAAAGGAAAGAACTGCCTTCTCGTTTGGCAGGCAAAGCGTCGTTGCTCGTAGCTTTGCTTCGAGTTTCCACGCACCAAGGAGCAGAAGTAGGCAGCAGGCTAGCCGCTTAGTTATCCGCCGCGTACTCATGGTAGTACCTTCTAATATTGCTGGCATACTCTGGATTGATTGACCGCCATGCGGCACCGTTATGCCCTTCGGCAATCATCTCAAAATTCCTCGTTCGCAATCCGCGGAGTAGGGTCTTATTGCCTTTTGCGAACTTGAGAAATGCTTTGATGTGTTCCGCCTCCCCAAGCGACATCGCCATCGTGAAATCCTTGGGACTTTCAAAGCCGGCCATCGCGTAGTTGAAACCCATGATTTGGAACTCCCCCAAGAGCAAGCCTGAAGTGCCGCATCTTGGTCGATACGATAGGCCTCCATTAATCTGCGGTACTGGGGACGGCCTGGCGACCCGTATACGTCCGTCGCGCTCACCACTCCGCCTGATTTGTCGACATACCGACCATCGCTTCCACGTCGCGCCCTCTTGTATGCAGATCCGTAGATCTCGGGATGCAGTTGTGCTGTCGCTGCCCGTGTCGTGAGCCTTTTAAACAAGTGTCGCTCGTAGAGAATCGTTGGGATAGTTTCACCATCAAGGGTGGCGAACGAGGAGTGAGCCGGCCCCTGCTTCTCGATCGCGTAAATCGGCCCACGCTCGCATCCGAGTTCGGTTTCCGCTTTCTGGATATCCTCCGTTGAA
Organism: Lysobacter arvi; assembly: GCA_031216755.1. Classification (GTDB taxonomy): domain Bacteria; phylum Pseudomonadota; class Gammaproteobacteria; order Xanthomonadales; family Xanthomonadaceae; genus Lysobacter_J; species Lysobacter_J arvi. Next base: position 877,310 of record JARUHG010000001.1, read on the forward strand.
AGCTTACTGCTTGAAGGCGTCGATATCTGATACTCGCGGGTCGTGACCGCAGGTCGCCTTTAGGCTGATCTGCTAGCGACTCGCCCGTGCATCCAGTTGACGAAGCCAATGCAACTAAGAGCAAAGTTGCTTTCACATTACTGACTTCATGAGCGAGGCTTAGGATTGCCGCAATAGCGAGTCTCCACAAAGATCGGCATCGCCATGACACTACCCCTTAGGATCACAAAGCCGCAGATTCTCGAGGGATGAAGCAATATCAGCATCATCAATGAACGCCTGCTTGGAGGAGACCGATCCTTTCGACAGTCTCCGGCCATTAAGGTCAACAGTCGTCCCGTCTGGCACTATCCATGTATCGTTCTCGGCCCATGATCCACCACAAAAAAGCCCAGTTTCTTTCGCCACGACGCAAGCATCTCGGAGCGAAATGAAGACGCAGCTGGCTCGATCGTGCAGGTAACCTCCTTCCGAATCGCGCACGAGCCCTTGATCAACCTGGGTGAGGAGAGCTATCTGTCCACTTGGCGACAGATTCGGTGGAGATTCCCGCAAGTACACAATCCCGTTGCCAGCGAGCACGCGTACGGCCACATCGCCACGCATCAAAGCCACTTTGGCGAAACCCTCAGCGGTAGGCTCTTCGAGGATCAATTTCAATAGAGGGTGGTGATCGGCGTGCCGAACGAACCGCTCCGCAGCACCCGATTCACCTCGACATCCATTGGACGCTGCCAGCAGGGCAATCACTGCCATACTCCCAATAGACTTACCGGTCAGCCTCATGATCATTTCTATAGCTTTCCTTTCAAATTCCTGTAGCGAAGACCAGCGTCTGTCATACGCCGCGCTGGACCGTAGATCTCGAGAATCGCGGCTTCATATTTCGCGTGAGCTTCTCCCCATCGCTCAGGATTCCTTGGAGTGGTCGGACTTCCGGAAAAGTAACGATCGAGGGCCGCGCCAAAATCCGCTCTCACGTATCCTGGACGATTAACGTGATGATCCAGGACTACAGCACGCCCCAACTTCGATTTCAAATATGCGCCAATTCTCACTGAATATCCCGCAGGAATGATGTTCTCAACAAGATGCATACGCGCGATGAAATCAATAACTTGCTGATCCTGAAACTCAGCAGACGAAATGGCATTCACGAGAGCCGCCAATAGCTCAGACTTGCCTTTTCCTCGCTTCGGCGTTGAGAACTCTGATCGAATCTCCTGTTTCAGTGCTGGCCCCGTTTTTCCTTTGTAGTACATGCGAGCCCCGCTCGCTTCAGAGACGACCACCCAGCCACACCGCTCAAACAATGCCTCATATCGATCCGGACATCTCCGTCGAAATGCTGCCACCTGCCCCGGGAACTCGCCAAGTCCTTGGCTATTGATTGTCTTCTGCATAGCACCTGCTGTCAGGATTTCGCTGTCATACGCTTGGATTGAATCCAGATTACCTTCGTTCTCAGACATCGCCACCAGTATGTCTCTTTCATCAGTGGTGGCGTCTCCCTTCTGAACAAGTGCACCCCACCGCCCGTATGCGGATAGCGGTTTCTTACCTCTGTACGAAGGGCCGCTGACGCCGTGGTATGAAACCGTCGCAAATATCGCTCCTAGGCAGCACCCACACTCACAGTTCTCTGGTGATTTTTCCCCAAGCATCCCCGCCACCCCACCCGCATGAAAGTGATACACCCGTGGATTCTTGGGGAACCCCTTTACGCCCGCCGCCACCTCATCCCACCACGGCAACTTCGGCGCACGCGGCATTTCCTCGCGCACGCGCTGCACGGCATCAAACCCCAGTAGTTCGGCAATGCTTTCTACCGCGCTTTGCTGGCGCTTGGCCGGTTCCATCGCCCACTCGCTGTCGTGCCGCACGATGATGCGGGCAATGTGGGCGGCCTTGGATCGGTCGCGCAGTGCGGCGTCCAGTTCTTCCTCGCTGATCTGCCCGTCTTTGTCGGTGTCCAGCATGCGGCGCAGTTGCCGGTAAAACGGCGTTTCTTCCGGGCGCGGCGCTTCTTTCTTGATGAAGCCCGCCCACGCAGCCACGTCATCGAAGATGCCGCCGGACTCACTGGCGCGCTCATCTACCACGTCAAACCCCGGCCATTCCCATGGCGAGGCCAAGTGACCGTATTCCTTCGTCCAGCCCGCAACGGTTTGACCGTTGCCGAGCGTGAGCCCGCTCACCTTGCGCCAGCGCGCTCCACCGACTTCCTTCACTTCCAGCGCCGACACCGGCAAGACTTGCGTCCACTTCAGGGTGCAGGCCACGGCACCGTTGGGCTCGACGTGCAATGTGTCACCAGGGCGTAGTACGAGCAGCGTGCGATCCTGGTCCGTCAGGTGCGCAGCTGCCCATTGCCGACTGGCGGCCAGGTAGGCGGGCACGTCGTCGGCACTGAAAACTTCCAGATGCAACAAGCGACGCGATAGCGGTTGGTTTGCGATCGGGTTTGCACGCGCCGGCACATCCTCCCCAAGATATGCGAGCACGTCGCCCTGACGGACAGGGTATGGCACCTTGAGCGTCACTACGCGGTCGAACGCTTCGGGCCTCGTGTCGGCAGTCAGTTCGCCCAGATAGACCCAGCCATTGGCTGCGCCGAGCGGAACGTGAGCGCCGGCCACAGGCGAGTCGATGGCACCGTCTATCACCTTCGCGATGCGCGCCCACTTGCCATTTGGCGAACGCTCGCCCACTTCGATGCACGTGCCGCGGGGCAACAGGCCGACGACCACGCTCTTGCTGCTGGCTTGTTCGCGGATGTTGAGGCCCATCGACCGTCGCGTCTTTGTTTGTCCGGACGCAGCGGACGCCGGAGCAGGTTCGCTAACGAGAAATCTTCGAAGTTAACTGAACATCAGAGGAGTTGATCCACGCCGTAGTCTTCCTGCCCCCCTTCTTGTAGGTGAACATGAAGTAAAGGTTATCGCCGGTATCGTGGTATCCGACCAGATTGATAGAGTCCCCTTTAATCAGGTAAGAGGATCTCGGCTTGAAGCCGTATGCCCCACGGTCCAAGAGAACTGCCCTCCTGACAACGACTTCCGCAGTGGCGGCGTTCTTTGTTCCGGCCACTACAAGTTGCTCGGCTTCGCAGCCTCCCTGCTCCGGACAGGTCTTCATGCTTTGGAGGTCATCGGTAACGAATCTACGCACCTCACATACATACGGTCTGTTCGATAGCTCTGAATAGCAGAGCGCCTCCCAGTTCCACTTGGCTTGTTCTCTATAGCCGTTCTGGACTCTGCCTTCCGTGAAATCCGGGTTGATGAGCGTGAGACCGGTGATCTTCCTCGGCTTTAAACCTCGAGAGATATCATAAACTTCGTATGACTCGTTGACTTGGCCTTGCGCCACCTTCACTGCTACGAAACAGCGCCTATTGCCCCACAAATCCCCAACTATCACCTCTACTGGATCAACGCTAAGATCGTCCACCCGGACGCTTTGGCTGTTTGAGCTCAGTGTGATGTAACTATCAAACGTATGGACACTGACATCGCTCCCCGCGCAAAGCGCCCTACTTGCGACGAAGGCCTCTCCACTTCTTAGCTCCGCGTACCTATATCTGGCGCCTTCAGAGGCGTAAACCGCGAAAGTTAGAAGGCAGCTTATTGCGCCTAGCGTGTTTTTCACTTTGGCTCCATCGCCTTCTTAATCTTTCGGAACAAACTGTTGCCGTTCTGCGAGCCCGCGGTCGCCACCGTTACAGCGATATCCCGCCGCCCTGTACCGTTGGCGATAAAGACAACGAGGCCGTTCGCCGCCAGGAGCAGGCCCGGCGATGACACGGGCAACTCCTTCCCGGACGGTCATCTGCAACTTCATCACGGGAGAAGGTAACAGGCGCCTTCAACGCGGCGCTCCTATCGACCTGTCGGAGCGACACGTCTGCGTCGACTGCGGCTGCACGCTTTTGATGTCGCCAAGGCTTGCGGTCCCTCTGCTCACGGTCGCAAGCACACAGGCGCAGCCGAAACCACTGTGGACGCCAGTTGAGGTCCATTGAGGGATAGCAAAGCGTGATCGAATGTTGCCTCCCCTCCCGCCCCTGTGATCGACCATATTCCATCGCGGTCTCGCAAGGATGCTTTGCCCTGGTCAGATACAAGAAGCCATCCGCAACGTCGCTCTTGTCTGTTCTCGGGCCGAAGCAACTCGTGCTCTGGGCCGTAGTACGCTCCCCCTTCAGGCGCTTTCAGCAGCTTCCACGTCAAGCTCTGCCCGCGCCATGAAAGCTGGGCCACGCCTGCTGTGGCGCCAAAGCTCGACTTGAATTCCACCTTGGCGGTCTGCCCTTGAGGCGAAATCACACCGGTGACGTTGTCCTCATCGGGATCACAGTCAATCTTCGCGCCATACCGCGTGACGTAACAGTATCTTCCTGACAACTTGCGCCCGCTCACATTCAAACGCAGCTCAAAGGTCGAATAGGGTATTCCGGCATCCCCGTTTCGGATCGCGATCCAATCCCCAGCCACTAAGTTGTGAATAGACGGCTTGGCGTCACAGCCCAACGAGCACGCAAGCACGGCAATCAAGAGCGCTCCTCTCATAGTAATCCGGCCTTCTATGATCTAATCAAGCGCGCTTTGCTTGTATCGGAACAATATGACGCTGTAGCGATCTTGCGACGCCGGTGTGAAGTCCGCGATTTTGTACTTTCCCTTAAAGCAGCCTGTCCTGGATCGTCACAGCTGTAGTTGCCCGATGCGCAGGAATGCTCGCACCTGTGCCTCATCGATCCGCACCGCGCCGCTCCCCAAGAAGCATTGACACCCGGATGCCTCGTTGTGCCATGGAAAGCCGGGCGGTGGGGGATGAGGCCAGGTTTCATCGATAGTTCGATTCCACACACTGGCGGGCGGCGGTCAAATCTCCACTGGCAAAATGATCGCCATTCTTCGAGTAAACGCGCTCTACCTGCACCTCAGGCGCTTCGTAGCTAAGCACTTTTCCCTGCGCATCCTGCGCATCTGGGTACACAAGTGCTTTTGTAATCGTTATGTTGTCAGCGCTTACACATGCATCCAGAAGAATTATCGTGCTTTCATAGCTGCGCCATGAGGATATTTTTTCGACTGTGTCCGTTAATCGGCCATTTTTGTCGTAAACAGCTAGGCTTGCGGAAAGCTCATCGCCCTCACCATCTCCTTCAGAATAACTTGGATGCATGAAGACAACGAAATAATTGCCCCCCACCTTTCTAGCCATCATCGGCGTCAAGTCCTCATTGGTACCGACAGCTAATCCGTCGCCATAGCTCAATGGCGTATTGTGCGGGTATTTCTTGAAATGAAACATAGGGCCACGCACCGGCATGCATTCAGCAACCAATGGAATTCTTTTCAGCCGAAATAGAGATTCATTAATACTTGGATCGGCATCCGTATCCTCGCTTGGCGAGGGCGGATACGATCGAACGCTCCTAAACGCGCTCACACCAAACGTCGTGGCTTCTACCGCCGCTGCCGCCAAGCTACTTCTACAAAGGTGTTCGGAACTTATGGTTTCGGGCCGAGCAGTGCCTTGCGAAGAGGTTGAGCCTGGCGAGACAACGGGAGGGCTGCAGGCCGGCAAGAGCAGCAGTATGAACGATACGACTAGAGCCTTCACTTACGAACCCCCACAAATTTGGCTTGTATCCGCCCACATGTAAATGATGATTATGCCCTCGTGGTGAATGGTTCGCGGCGGGTCCGGCGCTGCCCGTCCTTCGTATACGTCCAGGCCAGCTGTGTTTTCCATCCAAACCTTCAAAGGGCTTCATCTAAAACCGAACTTCTGCACTGGCTTCGAGCCCAAGAGACCAACGTTCATCAGGTAAATCGTTCCAATGCCCATCTGATGCTTATCCATCGTGTCGCTCTAGTGCCGATGAACGTGCCGAAAGCGTGCTCGTCGCCATCTTCCGCAACACTTACATAGCGCGCATCTTTCAAATCCCGTGGCTTCGGCCCAGCAGGCACGATGCGCCCGATTAGCCCTGCGCCCTGCTGGATGCGACAGGCCTTGAACAAATGCGATGGCAATGACTTTTTCTTTTGCGCACGAAGCACTAACAACAATTGAGGGCAATCAGAAGGCAGGCGATAACAACAGTTTCTTCTTCATACTTGCCTTCTTCGTATAAACGCACCTCGTTGTCTCGTCTGGCGACAAGGCCACGCATCATAACGGCGCCCGAGTACACAACGGTTTTTGTCCGTGAAGCACCTCGATCTCGTCGCGCAAGACCCACCCCTGAACCGTCTGCCTGCCATTGAACACGACCCTCAGCCAAATTTCTCCGTCAACCTCTTTAGCATCGACAAGGGTAACGCGATCGTTCGAAACGATGTACGCCAACGCTGGCCTGCCTCTCGGCGTTGTATAGAGAGGTAGACGATCTGGTTTCACGCAGCCCATGACATCTTGCTTACTTTCGTCGCCACGAAGCCGGACACGCGAACCCATGCTGGCTCCAGAGGGCGCATAGGTAGTGAAGATCTCTATGTCATAGTCGAAAGGAATCGCGGTCGAAACGCGTCGAAAGACGCCATCTCGATTGGTGTAACGGGTGACTTCAACAAATGGACCATTGTGAACAATGCTCTCAAACGCGCCCCGCGCCTCATCGATAGTCGGACCTTTCGGGCCACATAAATCGCTGCGGTAGTGACTGAACTTGATATCCCCATTGCTCACATACGCCATAAAAGGTGCGTAGCAAGTATCGCTTCTTCCTTCGGAAGTCTTTACAAGTACATCCTTTGTCCCGTCGCCTTTGAGATGCGCGAAGATGACCGGCGCTGTTCGTCCACCTGGAAAGTGCCAGTCCATAAGCAGCTCCCACCGGCGCTGGCCGGCTTTGCGATAGGAGACAGTCTCGCCGCTAATTCTCAGCTCTACGGTGACTTTCGGCGTGAGTTCATCGCTGATCAGCTTGGGCGCCTCTTGGTATGTAGTTGCATTCACCGCAACAGTAGTCATCGACAGGGCGAGCGCGGCTCTCACCTTCAGATTAAGGAAGCTCATCAGTGTCACCAAAGTATCTCTTCCAGATTGCCGATCCGACTTTTGACTGACTGATGCCACTCTTAGAGAATCGGTACTTCTCAACAACCTTTCCTTTATTTGTAGAGCAGTTCTTGGTTCCAAATTTTTCAATGAGCTTAAGAACGTAGCCTTCACGCTCCGCCGCGTGATTGAATCCGCCGTTCACCCCCAGCACGCTAAACAGGAAATCGTTCTTCTTGGCGATGCCACTCAGGTCGCCCCAAGCCGACCCATGCCGCCAGAACCAGCATGCCGAATCAGTTGCCAAACTGAGGTCGCTGGCGACATCGGATGAAGGTGTTGAGAGACTTAATCCTGCCGAGCGGAAGTACTTCTGATAATTGTAATCATGCGTCAGCTGGATGAGCCCACGACCGTGGTAATCAGCGCCGCCGCTATAGTTGTACCAGTGGGATGGAATGACGCCTCCTCGATTTTTGTACTCTTCGGTTGTCTTGAACCTGTCGCACTCCACAGCAAGGTTTGCTAGGAAGTGAGCTTTGTCTAGGCAATCCGTTATTTCGTAGTCTTCCATGGCAGTGTTCAGCATTCGCACGAACACGTCAGCCGGAGTGCACCTGACGGCTGGATAAGCTGATCGAGGGAAAAGCCCGGTGCGAATCAGTTCGTCGCTGACGATCATCCGGATTTCGTCAAGTGTTATGTCGCGGTTGCATGCACAGACCGACATTCCTGCGAAATTTCCAGCCAATCCCCCCGGATGGAGGTGATACACCCGCGTACTCTGCGGAAATCCGGCCACACCCGCCGCCACGTCATCCCACCAAGGCAGCTTCTCAGCACGCGGAATCTCGTCCTGTATGCACTGCAATGTGTTCGGTCCCAACTGTTCGGCAACGCAATGAGCCGTGGCTTGCCGTGCTGCTGAGTACGCGCGCGACCATTCGCTTTCATGTCGCACGACCAAACGGGCGAGCATGCCGGCGACTGAGCGATTTCGGAGTGCCCAGTCCAGTTCCTTCTCATCGACTTCGCCGTCGCGGTTACTGTCCAGCCAAGCGCCCAATTTCTGATAGAAGGGACTGTCGGGCGGGCGTGGGCCTTCCTGCCGGATGTACGCTGCGAATGCGGGCGCATCGTTGTGGCGGAAGCCGCCCGATGTAGAGGCTTCGTCATGCACCTCGAATCCGGGCCACTCCCACGGTGACGCAAGACGGCCCTCTTCCAGCACCCAACCTGACGCGGCGGCACCTCCATCTCCGGACAGCTTGGCGACCTTGCGCCAACGCTTGCCGTCGACTTCCCTGACTTCCATTCCCGCCAACGGCAGCACTTGCGGGCGATTAAGGGTGAAAGCTACCGCGCCGTTAGCCTCCTTATGCAGCGTGTCGCCCTTGCGTAGCACCAACAGCGTGCGTTCGCTGTCGGGCAGGTGTTCGTTGGCCCACTGGCGGCTGCGTGCTAGATAGGCGGGTACGTCGTCGCCACTGAATAGCTCCAGGTGCAGGAGCGGCCGCGACGCCGGCTGCTTGGCGAGCGACCGCATGGACGCCGGCACGTCCTCGCCGATGTAGCCAACGATGTCGCCCTCGCGGATCGGTACGGGTTGCTTGAGCGTTATGACGGTATCCGTTGCTTCCGGCAGACGCGGCGCTTTGTCGGCGGTTGCCGGCCACCATGCCGGCCGGCTTCGCTTTGCGTGCTGCTCGTAGCTGGCTAGGTCGCCCAAGTGCATGTACAGGCTGTAGAGAGTCAGGGTCGGCGCAGGCGGTCGTCGTGTTCGACGACGATGTTCTGGTCCTTCTGCGCGTGGACGAAGATCTCTTCCTGTCCGGCCTCGTCCTCGAAGCGCAGTTCGTTGTAGCCCTCCCCCTTGTGGGTCTGGGTTTTGAACGTGGTGCGGGTCTTGTGGCGCGGCAATTCGTACGGCGGACGATTGGCAGCATGGTAGGCACGGCCGGTGACGATGGGCTGGTCGGGGTCGCCTTCCAGGAAGCTCACGATTACCTCGTGGCCGATGCGCGGCACGGCCATGAAGCCGTACATGGCACCGGCCCAACCCTGCGCGACGCGGATCCAGCAGGTGCTGTTTTCCTTCTGTCCCCCTTCGCGATCCCACGGAAACCACACCTGCACGCGACCGTGTTGATCGGTGTGGATCTCCTCCCCTTCCGGCCCCACGACGTGGGCGATCTGCGGACCGTCCACGACCGGGCGCGGCGCCGGCTCGGGCTTCCAGTCGTAATGCGCCGGGACAACGGTGGCTTCGTAGGAGTAGCGGCTGCCTTGCTCCGCGCCCGCCGAATCGCCCTCCTGCGAGGTGGCCTGCTCGCCGACGTGGCGCATCGTGATCACGCGCCACGTCGCGTTGAGGTGCTCGGCCGGATGGCCGATCAGCGGGAACGCCAGGCCCGGGAACAGGCGCGCGTCGTCGCCTGCGATGCGGGCGTGCTCGGCGGCGTTGCGCAGGCCGGACAGCTTCGAACGCGTGAAGGGCTTGCCGGCTTCGTCACGCTTGTAGCGGCCGCCGTAATCGTAGTGTTCGTAGTCGCCGGTCGCTTTTTCATCGGCGAACGCCCGCGCCTCGTGCTGCAGGTCGTAACGGGGATTGTGGAACGTGTACTCGCGTTGCGTGATGCGCGTTGGCGCCAGCTGCCGACGATGCGCGAACCGCCAGAGGTGCGGCACGGGCGCGTCGCCGGAGGGTTGCGGCTGATACACGACGGCCTCGTGTTCCTCCAGTCGCGGCGCGCTGTCGATGCGGTCGCTGAGCACCAGCACGTCGCGCCCGTCGCGAGTGTCGTGCCAGTGGACAATGCCCTCCTCGGTGGCGAGGCGATGAAAGAACGTCGCGTCCGTCTCGCGGTACTGGACGCAGTACTCGCGCGGCTCATGATGCCTGGAGTAGTCGGCGCGGCCGCCGACCAGGCGGTGTTCCTTCAGCAACACGCCGAGGATCTCCGTCGCGTCGACGTGCTGGAAGATGCGGCTGTTGTGGCGCAGCCGCATCCGCGCCAAGGGCGATTCGACGGTGGCGCGGTAACGGGTGCGCTGGAAGCCGGTCTCGTCCTGCTCGAAGGCGGTCACGATGCCGATGACACTTCGCTCGACGAAACCCGCGCGTTCCATGGTGAATCGCGCCTCATGGTCCAACAATGAGTTTGGGTCGATGGCGTCGTCGAAGCTCGACAACTCCAGCTCCAGGCGGAACGGCTGGCTGACACCTTCGGAGAGTTCGAAGCGAACCACTTCGAACGCGCCACCTTCGCCACAGCGGAAAGAAAACCTTACGTCCGACTTCATGCGCCCATCCATGAGTGAAAGCGGACGACCTATAAGCCATGCCACCAAGTGGGCCGCAATTCGAAGAAGTCGCGTGTTGCCGCACCGCACCATCCGCCGCACCGAGGGCGAGCGTCCGAGCCGCAGCAAGGCGGGCACGAAAGATGCCATTCCGCGGTACCGCACGGATTGGGCCAAGGGCCAATTGAGCCCACGGGCGATTGGCGTAGAAATCGGCGGTGGACGGGATCCGCCCGGACCCGCCGGAGCCCCTGGCCGGATCACACGAGGACCGATCGATGAACACGTCGTCGCTGTTGAAGTCGTTGTCGCTTGCCGCCGCCTTGGCCGCTGCGCTGGCGGCGTCGTCCGCCTCCGCCGCCGATGGCGACAAGAGCAAGATCAAGGGACTGATCACCTCCGTCCAGGGCAACACCATCGTGGTGAAGGACGCCAGCAACGTCGAGCAGACCATCACGCTGTCCCCTGCCACCAAGTACAAGCGCACCAAGGGCCTCACCGGCGTGGTGCACGAGAAGGCCGAACAGACCGCGCTCATGCCCGGGTTGCCGGTCACCGTCGATGCGGTCGCCTCGGGCAGCGGCTTCGATGCCACCGAGGTGTCGTTCAAGTCCGAGGACTTCCGCACGGCACAGCAGGTGCAGGCCGGCCTCGCGCCGACGACCGCGCGCATGAACGAGTTCGGCAAGTACGAAGCGCTGGCGACGGCCGAAGTGCTGTTCGACTCGGGCAGCGCGACGATCAACGCGGCCGGCAAGTCCAGCCTGGACGAGTTCGCCGCGAAGGCGAAGGAGACCCAGGACTATCAGGTCGTGCTGCAGGGCTTCACCGATTCGACCGGCAACGCGGAGGCCAACCAGCGCCTGAGCATGCGCCGCGCGAACGCGGTGGCCAGCTACCTGCAACAGCAGGCCGGACTCCAGCCCGGCCGCGTGCGCGCGGGCGACGGCATGGGCGTGGCGGCCGATGCCGGCAGCGGCAGCAATGCCGGCGCGCGCAAGGTCGTGGTGAAGCTGATCGTCGACAAGGGCGTGCAGGCCGGCAAGTAACGCAGCGACGCGACGGCAGGGTTCCCTCCCCCGCCGTCGTCGCGCGAGTGGAGGTTCCATGCGCATCCCGATCCTCGCGGCGGCAACGGCCGCCCTGCTCTCGACCCTGGCCTGCGACCTGCCGGCCGCGCCCTTGCAGGCGCCCTCGTCGTCCGCATCGGCGAACACGGCGTCGTCCGGCACGTTCACGCGCGAAGAACTCGACCAGATGATGGCGCCCATCGCGCTCTATCCGGATGCGCTGCTCGCGCAGATCCTGATGGCCTCGACGTACCCCGGCGACGTGAGCGACGCGGTCGCGTGGTCCAAGGCGCACCAGGAGGCCAAGGGCGAGGACGCCGTGAAGCAGGTCGCCAACGAACCCTGGGACCCGAGCGTGCAATCGCTGGTGGCCTTCCCGCAGCTGCTGGCGGTGCTGGGCCAGGATCCCAAATGGGTGCAGCGCATGGGCGATGCGTTCCTCGCGCAGCCCGATGCGGTGATGGAGTCGGTGCAACGCCTGCGCCGGCAGGCCGACGCGGCCGGCAACCTCCAGTCGAACGAACAACAGAAGGTCACCAGACAGGCCGCACCCGCGGGCACCGCCACCGTCGCGCCCGCATCGAGCCCGCAGACCATCGTCATCGAATCCGCGCAGCCGGACGTCGTCTACGTGCCCAGCTACAACCCGAGCGTGGTCTACGGCACGTGGATGTATCCGTCGTATCCCCCGTACTACTACCCGCCGCCGGCGTATTACTACCCCGGTGGCGCGCTGCTCAGCTTCGGCATCGGCGTGGCCGTGGGCGGCGCGTTGTGGGGCGATCTCGACTGGGGCCACGGCGACATCGACATCGACGTGAACCGTTACAACGAGTTCAATCGCAACACCAACCGCAACGTCAACCGCGACCAGATCAGCCGCGACGGCAAATGGCAGCACAACGCGGCCAACCGCGACGGCGTGCCGTATCGCGACAACGCCAGCCGCGAGCAGTTCGGGCGCCAGCTCGATGGCGCCGGGCAGCGCGATGCGGCGCGAGGACGCGACCCGTCCCGCGACGCCGCGCGTACGGCCGACCGCGATCGCGCGCGCCAGACGATGCAGCAGCGCGGCTTCGAGGCGCCGGCGGCGAGCAATCGCGAAGCGCAGCAACGGGCGGGACAGGCATCGCGCGATTTCGACCGCTCCGGCGCCGCGGGTGCGAACCGGGACGACTTCGCGCGCAGCGGCCAGGGGAACGCGCAGGCACGCCAGAGTGCACGCGACAGTGCCGGCATGAATCGGCCCGGCAACAGCAGCGCGTTCCAGGGCGCGAGCAATCCGGCGATGTCGCGCAGCGATGCAGGACGCGGCCAGCGCAGCATGCAGCACTCGCAGCGCCCCGCCGCCTCGCGCAGCGCCGGGCACCAGATGAGCCGCCCTTCGCGCCCGCCGATGCGCGGCGGCGGCGGACGTCGTCGTTGAGCAGGAGATCCCCATGAGCGCCTCCGTCCGCTGGCTCCCGCTCGCCTTCGCCGTCGCGCTGGCGCTGCCGGCGAGTGCACAGGAAGCCTTCCCCACGCCCGATGCCGCCGCCGAGGCGCTCGTCGCCGCGCTGGGCACGAAAACCGCCGACGAAACGCGCCTCACCGCGATCCTCGGCCCCGCCTGGGAGCAGGTCGTCCCGCGCGGAAGCGTGGAGCGCGAGGACGTCGACGCCTTCATCGCGCGCTATCGCGAAAAGCATGCGTTCGTGCAGAAGGACGCGACGCACCGGATGCTCGCCGTCGGCAAGGACGCGTGGACGCTGCCGGTGCCGCTGGTGAAAGGCAGCGGCGGCTGGGCGTTCGACGTGAAGGCCGGGGAGCCGGAAATCCGCGCGCGGCGCATCGGCCGCAACGAACGCGAGGCCGAGCAGGCGGTGCTCGCCTACCACGATGCGCAGATCGACTACGCCTCGGTCGATCGCAACCGGAACGGGGTGCTGGAATACGCGCAGAAGTTCGTCAGCACTGACGGCCAGCACGACGGCCTGTACTGGGCGGGCGACGACGGCGACGAAAGCCCGCTCGGACCGCTGTTCGGCGACGACACGCCCGATGGCGAATGGCACGGCTACCACTACCGCATCCTCACCGCGCAGGGGCCGTCGGCGCCGGGCGGTGCGTACGACTACAAGCTCGGCGACGCGATGAGCCGCGGCTTCGCGCTGGTCGCGTGGCCCGCGCGTTACGGCGACAGCGGCGTGATGAGTTTCATGATCAGCCACGAGGGCGACGTGTTCGAGAAGGACCTCGGCCCGGACGGCGATCGGATCGCACGCGCGATGACGGCCTTCGACCCCGACAGCAGTTGGGTCGAGGTGAAGGACGCCAGGTCCGCCACGAACGCCGAATGACCCCATGGAGAACGCGATGAAAACGCCCGCCCTCGCGCTCGCCGCAGCGCTCATCGCGCTGATCGCGCTGTCGCCCGCCCGCGCGCAGCAGGCCGCCGCGGTCGATCCGAAGGCGATCAAGGCGCTGTCGCAGATCGGCGAGAAGCTGCGCAGCCTCAAGGAGTACACGGTGTCGGCCGACGTGAAGACGCGTGCGCCGCTGGCATCGGGCGAGTACCGCGACTTCAGCGGCACGGCGACGTACCGGGTACGCGCGCCCGATCGCCTGCACGCGACGACGCGCGGCATCGGCCTCGATCGCGAGATCGTGTTCGACGGCCGCACCATCACCGTGTTCTCGCCGACGAACAAGCAGTACGCGCGCATCGACGCGCCCGGCACGCTGTCGACGCTGGTGTCGACGGTCGAGGCGCGCACCGGTTATCGCATGGTGCTGGCGCAGTTGTTCGCGTGGGAGGACCAGGCGCGCATGCTTCAGGAAGCCGAGCGCGCGAGCTACTCCGGCGAAGCGCTGGTCGGAGGCCGCCGCTGCGCGCACTACTCGTACAAGAAGGCGGGCATCGCATGGGAGGTCTTCGCCGACGCGCAGCACCTGCCGTGCAAGCTCGCCTTCGTCGACACGCGCGACAAGGGCCTGCCCGGTTACACCGCGGAACTGACCTGGGTCGAACGCGCGACGCTGCCGGATTCGACCTTCGTCTTCACGCCGCCCGCCGGCGCGAGCGAAGTCGGCTGGGACGCGTTCCGCGCGCAGGGGCCGTAGCGCGGTTGCTTCATGGCCCCGGTTGGATTCCCCCCTCCACGCCGGGAATACACGGCGCCGGCGCCCGGCGGACCGCGTTCGTCCCTGTCCTCGCGTTTCGCCGCGCGCCATCCGCATTTCGCCGACGGGCTGCCGCAGCAGGACGAGCGCATGGCCGGCGCCGGCGGGGCCACCACGCGCCGCGTCGCGCGCCTCGCGAATGCCTCGCTCGAACTCGCCGGCAAGCGCGCCACGCTGCCCGGGCTGACCATCGTCACCCGGGATGGCGAGGACGTGCAGGCGCAGAACTTCGGCCTGCTGGGCGGCGACGTGCTCGATCAGTTCGACGACTGGACGCTCGACTTCGACGCGATGACGTTCGAACTCGGCGCGCCCGTAACCGCGAAGGACTGAGCCGCGCGTCCACGCTCGCGTCCGCTGCAGAAACTGCAACCGCGCGAAACATCTGCGACCGCGACCGTGGCGCGCGCTTCCGGCGTGCGGTGGAGATTGCCGCGCGCCATGGCATCGAACTTGCGTTCGTCTCCTGCGTACGCCAAGGAGACGACCGTAATGAGCCTGGACCTGTCGGATATTCGCGGATGCCCCATCGAACGCCAGCGCTTCACCTGGCGCGAACTGGCGGGCAAGCCGATCAGCAAGCTGGACGATGATGCGTTCACCCGCGTGCGCATCATCCTGATGAACGGGCTGGAGCTGGAAGCGCTTCGCTTCCAGCACGCCGCCGCCCGCATGAACGCGGACCTGCGCCTGCCGCTGGCGAAGATCCGCCGCGTCGAGCATCACCAGGCCACGGCCATCAACTGGCTGCTGGGCGCGGACCATTCGCCGCTGGAAACCACCATCGCCTACGAGCAGGTCGCCATCGAGGTGACCGCGGCCGTCGCGCAGCGCGAACCCGATCCGTACCTCGCGCAGACCTACCGCTACGGCCTGCTGGAGGATTTCGACCACATGTATCGCTATTCGGCGATGCTCGACCGGTTGGAAGGCAAGGACGCCAACAACATCCTGCAGTGCTACACCGACATCCTGCCGGGCCGGCCGACGGTCATCGAGCACCGCGATCCGGAAGACGACCTGCGCACGCCGTTCGATGCCAAGACCGCCGATCCGCTGTCGAAGCTGCATGCGCTGACGATCATGGCCGCCGAGCAGCAGACGCATAATTACTACATGAACATCGGGCCGCTGTTCAGCGACCCGCTCGCGCGCCTGCTGTACGCGGAAATCGCGTCGATCGAGGAACAGCACGTCACGCAGTACGAATCCATCATCGATCCGAACCAGACCTGGCTCGAGCAGTGGCTCATGCACGAGCTGATGGAGGTCTACAACTACCACGGTTGCGCGCAGCAGGAGACGAACCCGCGCATCAAGGCGATCTGGGAGCGCTTCCTCGATTACGAGCTGGGGCAATTGCAGTTCGTGTCCGGGCTGTTCAAGGACATCGCGCGACGCGATCCGGCCGAATTGATTCCGGCGAAGCTGCCCGATCCCATTCCCTTCGAAAGCCAGCGCGATTTCGTGCGCGAAACGCTGCTGGCCGAGGTCGACCTGCGTTCGCGCGGGCCGGACTACGTGCCGAAGGAGGAAGAGAGCGAGGCCAGCCAGCGCTATCGCGCGCACCTGAACTCGGAGGGCTCGCCGACCGAAGCGGTGGCGGAGAACTACCGATTCCATCCCGGCACCGAACTCAACCGCCGCATCGCCTAGGAGGCTGTCATGCAGGACCGGATCAAACTCGGCGCGAACCGCACCGGCATCGCGAGTTCGCCCATGCATTCCGAAGCGATGCTCGATGGGCTCAGCCTCCAGGACGGCAGCCCGCAGCCGGCGATCGGCGCGGCGGAACTGCGCGCGTCCTATCGCGTGGACGCCGAACCCGTCGGCTCCATGCCGCCACCGAACACGCTGCGCGGCGTGGTGGGCGCGGTCGGCGAATCGCTCAAGGGCAAACGCATGCACATCCTGCTCGACAAGCTCGGCGAGCGCGCCGCGTACGAGCGTTCGGGCGCGCGGTTGTACGACGCGTTCCTGCAACGCCTGTCGGCCGGCGTCGATGCCGCGCTGCCGGGCGACATGAGCCTGGAGCTGGTGCAGACCATCCGCAACGACGAAGTCGCGCACTTCACGCTGCTGGTGGAGGCCATCGAGAAACTCGGCGGCGATCCCACCGTGCAGACGCCGTGCGCCGACATGACCGCGGTCACCGGCATGGGACTGATCCAGGCGATGAACGAGCCGCGCGCCACGCTCGCGCAAGGATTGCAGGTGCTGATGGCGGCGGAACTGATCGACGTGGCTTCGTGGGAGCTGCTCATCGCGCTGGCGACGCAGCTCGACCAGGCCGAGCTTGCCGATCGTTTCACCGCGGCGCTCAATGCCGAGAACGTGCATCTGGAACGCGTGCGCGGCTGGCTCCAGGGCGCATTGCAGAATGATGTCGCCCTGCTCGCGCCGAGTGACGGTGACGGCGAGTGATCTGACGGATTCCGGGCACGCGGCGCATCCGTCGCGTGCCTGCCGGCGCGGGCTCGTTCAGGCATTGGACGCCGCGTTCACGCGACGCGGCGCAGCGTCGTCATCAGTTCCCTTGAAGCGGCAGCGAGCCATGCCCCGCAGTCAGCGCGCAACGGCCGCCGTGATGGCGGCCGCGCTGTTTTTCATCCCGGAAAGCCACGCCGCACCGCCCGCCGTGCGTCCGGGCGACTGGCCCATGGCGACGCTCGACTACGCCAATACGCGCTTCAGCCCGCTTGCGCAGATCGACGCGCGCAACGTGTCCACGCTCAAGGTGGAGTTCACGTTCTCCACCGGCGTCGCGCGCGGGCAGGAAGCGGCACCGATCGTCGTCGGCGACACGATGTACGTGGTCACGCCCTTCCCCAACATCGTGTATGCGCTCGACCTGAGCCGCCCCGGCGCGCCGACGAAGTGGAAGTACGAATCGCGCCCCAAACCCGCCGCCCAAGGCGTCGCCTGCTGCGATGTCGTCAATCGCGGCGTGGTCTTCTGGGAAGGACGGATCATCTTCAACACGCTCGACGGCCGCACGGTCGCGCTCGACGCCAACGACGGCACGGAACTGTGGGAAACGCAGCTGGGCGACATCAACATCGGCGAGACCATCACGATGGCGCCGATGGTGGTGAAGGGAAAGGTGCTGGTCGGCAACTCCGGCGGCGAGTTCGGCGTGCGCGGCTGGCTGGTGGCGCTGGATGCCCGAAACGGAAAGACGGCGTGGAAAGCCTGGAGCACCGGCCCGGATCGCGACGTCCTCATCGGCCCGGCATTCAAGCCGTATTACGCGAGTGAACGCGGCAAGGACCTGGGCATGAGCACCTGGCCGCCGGAAGCGTGGAAGATCGGCGGCGGTACGGTGTGGGGCTGGATTTCCTACGACCCGGAACTGGACCTGATCTTTCACGGCACCGCCAACGCCGGTCCCTGGAACGCCGAGCAGCGTCCCGGCGACAACAAATGGACCGCGGGCATGTTCGCGCGCGATCCCGACGATGGCCAGGCGCGCTGGTTCTACCAGTTCAGCCCGCACGATCTGTTCGACTACGACGCAGTCAACGAAAGCCTGCTGGTGGAGATCGCCGTCGACGGCCGCAAGCGCAAGGTCATCGCCCGTCCCGAACGCAATGGCTATTTCTACGTGCTCGATCGCGCGACCGGACAGGTGCTGTCGGCCGATCCGTTCGCGCCGGTGAATGCCATCGAGCGCGTCGACCTCAAGACCGGCCGGCCGCACTGGAACCCCGACAAACAACCTTCCAGCGGACGCGTCACCCGGCAGATCTGCCCCGCCGCGCCCGGCGCGAAGGACTGGAACCCGTCGGCCTGGTCGCCGCAGACCGGCCTGGTCTACATCCCGCACAACAACCTGTGCATGGACTGGCAGCCCAATGAAGTGAACTACATCGCCGGCACGCCGTACGTCGGTGCCGACGCGGTGTACTACGCCGGGCCCGGCGGCAATCGCGGGCTGTTCACCGCGTGGGATCCCGCGCGGCGCAAGGCGGCCTGGCAGGTGAAGGAAGACCTGCCGGTGTGGAGCGGCGCGCTCGCCACGGCGGGCGGACTGGTCTTCTACGGGACGATGGACGGCTGGTTCAAGGCGCTGGATGCACGCAGCGGCAAGCTGCTTTGGCAGTTCAAGGCGGACTCCGGGATCATCGGCCAACCGGTGAGTTATCGCGGACCGGACGGACGCCAGTACATCGCGGTGTTGTCCGGCATCGGCGGCTGGCCCGGCGCCATCGTGGTGAACAACCTCGACACGCGCGATGCCACCGCCGGCGGCGGCTGGGGCGCGGTGATGTCCGATCTGAAGCAGCGCACGACACCGGGCGGGACGTTGTATGTCTTCGCGTTGCCTCGCTGACGTTGCGCTCGTCGTCGCGATGGCGCTGCTCGCGACCGGATGCGAGCGCGAACGCCGCGCGTACTACCAGGCGCCGGAAGGCACCAACCCGCCTCCCGCGCTCACGGATTTCCAGCCCGGATCGCCGCAGCCCGAGGTCGTCAGCGCGATCGGGCAGCAGTACCAGGAGAACGCGTACCACATCGCGCAGGGCGGCCGCCTGTACCGCTGGTTCAACTGCAACGGGTGCCACAACAACGGCGGCGGCGGCATGGGCCCGGCGCTGATGGACGACCAGTGGCGTTACGGCGGCCGCATCGACCAGATCCATTCGAGCATCATCGAGGGGCGCCCCAACGGCATGCCGGCCTGGCACGGCAAGCTCACCGACATGCAGGCCTGGCAACTCGCCGCCTACGTGCGCGCGATGTCGGGCAACGTGTCCAAGGCCGCCGCACCGAGCCGCCGCGAAGGACTCAGCGCGACGCCACCGCTCACGCAGGTGCCCCGGCAGCCGCCACGCGGCAGCGATCCATCGGCCATGAACCCCCCGCCGCAATGAAGCGCCTGATGCTCCTCGCCGTGATCGCGTTGGCGCTGTGTGCGTGCGGCGGCGGCGTGCAATCGTCGTTGTCGCCGGCGTCGGACCAGTCCGAAGCGATCGACCGCGTGTGGCAGGTGATGGTGTGGGCGTGCAGCACGATCTACCTGTTCGTGCTTGGCGTGCTCGCGTGGGCGATCTGGCGCCGCCGGCGCGCGCTCGCCAGCGAGGGCGAGCGCCACGATCCGATGCTCGCGCGTGCGCTGGCCGCGTGGGCGGTGCTCGTCGTCGGCCTGCTCACCTGGTTCGTGGTGATCAGTTTCCTTGCCGATCGCCGGTTGCACGGCGGCGATGCGGACCTGGAGGTGCGTATCACCGCGCGGCAGTGGTGGTGGCAGGTCGAATACCTCGATCCCGACGTCTCCCGCCGGTTCACCACCGCGAACGAACTGCGCCTGCCGCGCGACCGCACCGCACGCATCGAACTGCGCTCGGGCGACGTGATCCACAGCTTCTGGGTCCCGGCGTTGAGCGGAAAGGAAGACCTCGTCCCCGGCCGTACCAACGCGGTGTGGATCACGCCGCGCCGCGCGGGCGAATTCCGCGGCCAGTGCGCCGAATTCTGCGGGCTCCAGCACGCCAAGATGGCGCTGGACGTGCAGGTCACCGATCCGGCGCGGTTCGAGGCGTGGCGCGCGCAGCAGCTCAGGCCGGCGCCCTCGCCTTCCAGCGAACGCACGTTGCGCGGCGCCGAAGTGTTCGCGCGGTCGGCCTGCGGCAACTGCCATGCGATCCGCGGCACGCCCTCCGGCGGTCGCACCGGACCGGACCTGACGCACCTGGCCAGCCGCCGCACGCTCGCGGCCGGCTCGCTGCCGATGCAGCGCGACGCGCTCGCCCGATGGATCGCCGACCCGCAACATCCCAAGCCCGGCAACCTGATGCCGGCGGTGCCGCTCGCGCGCGAGGACGCCGACGCGCTCGTCGATTACCTGATGGAACTGCGATGAACGCCGCGACCGACCGCCTGCACGCCACGTGGTCCGATCCGCCCGGCTTCATCGGCTGGCTCACCACGGTCGATCACAAGCGCGTGGCGCGCCGCTACATCGCCACCGCGCTCGCGTTCTTCGCGCTCGCTGGCCTCCTCGCGCTGGCGATGCGCACGCAACTGGCGTTGCCGGAAAACACGCTGATCGGGCCGGACCTCTACAACCAGCTGTTCTCCCTGCACGGCTCGGCGATGATGTTCCTGTTCGCGGTGCCGGTGATGGAAGCCGTCGCGGTCTACGTCGTTCCGCTGATGGTCGGAACGCGCAACATCTCGTTCCCGCGGCTCAACGCCTTCAGTTACTGGGTGTACCTGTTCGGCGGCGTGATGATCTTCGTCGCCTTCTTCATGGACGTGGGGCCCGAAGCCGGCTGGTCGGGCTACGTGCCGCTGTCCTCGTCCGATTTCTCGCCGGGAAAGCGCACCGACTTCTGGGCGCAGATGATCACCTTCACCGAAGTCGCCGCGCTGTGCATCGCGGTGGAGATCATCGCCACCGTGATGACGATGCGCGCGCCGGGCATGACGCTCGCGCGCATTCCGCTGTTCGTGTGGGCCATGCTGGTGACCAGCTTCATGGTGATATTCGCCATGCCGGCGGTCATGCTGTCGAGCAGCTTCCTGATCTCCGACCGCCTGGTCGGCACGCACTTCTACAACGCGGGCGAAGGCGGCGATCCGCTGTTGTGGCAGCACCTGTTCTGGTTCTTCGGCCATCCGGAGGTGTACATCATCTTCATGCCCGCGCTCGGCATGATCTCCAGCATCGTGGAGACCTTCGCGCGGCGGCCCGTCTTCGGCTACGTGCCGATGGTGCTGGCGCTGGTGGCGACGGGGTTCCTCGCGTTCGGACTGTGGGTGCACCACATGTTCGCCACCGGCCTGCCGCCGATGGGCAACAGCTTCTACACCGCGGCCAGCATGCTCATCGCGGTTCCGTCCGGTGTTCAGATCTTCTGCTGGATCGCCACGCTCGCCACCGGGCGCCTGCACTTCAGCGTGGCGCTGCTGCACGTGCTGGGCTTCTTCGCACTGTTCGTGCTGGGCGGGCTGACCGGCGTGATGCTCGCCTCGGTGCCGCTGGACCTGCAGGTGCACGACACCTACTTCGTCGTCGCGCATTTCCATTACGTGCTGATCGGCGGCGCGGTGTTCCCGCTGGTGGGCGCGCTGTACTACTGGTTCCCGAAGATCAGCGGGCGGATGCTGAGCGAACGGCTGGGCCGCTGGCAGTTCTGGCTGTTCTTCGTCGGCTTCAACGTGACGTTCTTCCCGATGCATTACCTGGGCCTGATCGGCATGCCGCGCCGCGTCTACACCTACCCGGCCGGAATGGGATGGGACCTGTACAACTTCATCGCGACCGTCGGCTCGTACATGATCGGCGCAAGCGTGCTGCTGCTCGTGCTCAACATCGCGCGGTCGCTGCGCAGGGGCGAGATCGCGCCGGCCGACCCCTGGGGCGCGCCCGACCTGTCGTGGGCGGTGCCGAGCCCACCGCCGCACTACAACTTCGCGAGCATCCCGGTCGTCACCGGGCGCCATCCGTTGTGGGCGGACGATCGCGCCTCGCCGGAGCCGCGCCTGCCCGTCGTGGAGGGCGTGCGCGAGGATCGCCGCGAACTGCTGCTCACCACCCCCGTCGACGCGACGCCGTGCTGCCGCTGGGCGATGCCCGATCCGAGCATCTGGCCGCTGTGGAGCGCGTTGGCGCTCACGGTGCTGTTCATCTGGTCGATCTTCGATCAATGGGGCCTGGTGTGGGGCGCGATCCCGCTGGCGATCACGCTGACGATCTGGTTCTGGCCCAAGCGGTCGGACCCCAGCCTGCTCCACGACGAGGACGAACACGGCCAGGAGGAGTCGCCGCATGCGACATGACACGAGCCTGCGCGAGCCGGTGGCGGTCACCGACGTATCGGGCCTGCGCGACTACGCGTTCGGTACGTCCACCATCAGCTGGTGGGGCGTGATGGGCTTCATCCTGATCGAGGGCACGGCGTTCGTGCTCGCGATCGGCGCGTACTACTACCTGTTGCACAACGAAACCGCGTGGCCGCCGTCCTCGTCGCCGCCGCCGCTCATGTGGGCGACGATCGTCACCGCCGCGCTCGTGCTCACCGAGATCCCCAACACCTGGCTGGGCCGCAAGGCCATGCAGCAGGACGCCACCGCCGTCCGCCGGGGCCTGCTGCTGATGACGGTGCTCGGCGTTGCGACGCTGGTGCTGCGCGCGTTCGAGATGGACGCGATGAACGTGCGCTGGGACCGCACCGCCTACGGTTCGATCGTGTGGGCGCTGATCGTGCTGCACACGCTGCACGCGATCACCGATGTCTTCGACACGGGCGTGCTCGCCTCCCTGGCCTGGTCCAAGCCGATCGGCGGTCGCAAGCACTCGGACGTCTGCGACAACGCGATGTACTGGCACTTCATCGTGTGGAGCTGGGTCGCGATCTACGTGGTCATCTACTGGACACCGCGATGGCTGTGAATGCGCTCGCCGCCAGCCGTGCCGCGCCGTGGGCGGCGCTGGTCGCCGCGCTCGGCGGCGAGGCGCTGCACCATCAGCTGCTCTCGGACATGCTGCGCTTCCGCTGCGAAGCAGGCTCGCTCGCCTTCGGCCTGGGCGTGGCCTCGGTGTCGTGGCTGCTCATGGCGGCGGGCAGCGGCGTCTCCTGGCTGGCCGCGCGCGGCGACCTGCGCGATCCGCACGTGCAGACGCGGCGCTTCATCGCGCAACTGGGCTGGCTCGCCTGCGCGCTTTGCGCGATAGGCGTGGCCTGGCAGACCCTCGCCACCTGGCTGGTGCCGCCATGCCCGTGATCGCGCGCCACGCGTGTGCCGTAATCGGCGGACTGGTCGCCATCGCCATCCCGCGCGCCGCGATGGCGCATGGCGAACCGATGAAACCGCTGGCGTGGACGTTCGATCCATGGATCGTCGTACCGCTGCTGCTCGCCCTGGCGTGGTTCCTCGTCGGCCACGTCCGGATGTCGATGCGCTCGTCGAATCCACGCGCGCATCGCGCGAGCCTGGCGTGGTTCGTCGCCGGCTGGCTCGTGCTGGCGGGCGCGCTCGTCACGCCGCTGCACGCGGCCGGCGAGCGTTCGTTCGCCGCGCACATGCTCGAGCACGAACTGCTGATGCTCGTGGCCGCGCCGATGCTGGTGATGGCGCGCCCGGTCGCGACGGCGCTGTGGGCATTGCCGCACCGGTGGCGACTCGGTTGGGCGAACGCGGGCCGGCATGGCGCCATCGCCGGCCCCTGGCGCGTGCTCACCGCGCCGATCGTCGCCACGCTGCTCCAGGCCGCCGTGCTGTGGCTCTGGCACGCGCCGGCGGCGTTCGATCTCGCGCTGGCCAATCCCGCGTGGCACATCGTGCAGCATGCGTGCTTCCTCGTATCGGCGCTGCTGTTCTGGTGGGCGATGCTGATGGCGCGGCCATTGCGCCTCGGCGTTTCGGTGGGTTGCCTGTTCTTCACCGCGACGGTGAGCGGCGCGCTGGGCGCGCTGATGGCGTTCTCGCGCGGCCCCTGGTACGCCGGCTACAGCGCGCTGGGGCTGGACGCGTTCGGCATGAGTCCCACCGAAGACCAGCAACTGGCCGGGCTGCTGATGTGGGTACCCGGCGGCCTCGTGCACGCCGGCGCGGGCATCGCGCTGCTCGCGCGCGGGCTGGTGTCCGACACCGCGCGACGTTCCGGCGTCGCCGGACTGTTCATGGTCGCGACGCTCTGGGCCCCGCGCGCCCATGCCGACACGATCTACGTCTCCGACGAAGCGCAGCACGTGCTGCACGTGCTCGCCGACGACGGGCGCGTGCTGCGCACCATCGACACGGGCAAGCGGCCGCGCGGCCTGCACGCCAGCCGCGACGGCAGGCACCTGTATGTCGCGGCGAGCAACGACAACCGCATCGACGTGATCGACCTCGCCGGCGGAAAACGCACCGGCGAGCTGCCGTCCGGCCCGGACCCGGAGCAGTTCGCGCTCAGCCGCGACGGCCGCTGGATGTACATCGCCAACGAGGACGACGCCAAGGTCTCGTTCGTCGACATCGCCGCGCGCCGGATCGTCGCCGAAGTGCCCGTCGGCGCCGAGCCCGAAGGCATGGCCGCCAGCCCCGACGGACGCTGGGTGATCTGCACGTCCGAAACCGCGAGCGTCGTGCATTTCATCGATGCGCACACGCGCCAGCTGGTGGACAACGTGCTCGTCGGCACGCGCCCGCGCGAGGCGGTGTTCTCCGAAGACGGCCGCTGGCTGTGGGTGTCGTCCGAGATGCGCGCGACGGTATCGGTGTTCGACATGCGCGACCGTCGCCTGGTGCGCACCATCGACTTCGATCGCGACGACAACGCACCGGTCGGCGTCCAGGCGGTGGGCATCGCGATCTCGCCGCGCTACGACCGTGCGTTCGTCGCGTTGGGCCGCGGCAACCACGTCGCGGAGATCGAACCGGCCAGCGGCAGGATCCTTCGCTATTTCCCGGTCGGCCAGCGCACGTGGTCGGTCGCGTTGTCGCGCGACGGCAAGCGGCTTTACGCGGCCGCCGGGCTGTCGGGCGACGTGACGATCATCGATCTCGTGCGCAACGTGCCGATGAAGACCGTGCAGCTGGGCGGCAAGCCCTGGGGCCTCGAGGTGACGCCATGACGCGTATCGCATTCCTTGCGTTGTTGCTCTCGATGTCGTGCGTCGCGGGCGCGCGCGAACTGCGCGTCTGCGCCGATCCGAACAACCTCCCCTTCTCGAACCAGCAGCGGGAAGGCTTCGAGAACGCGATCGTCGAACTGCTGGCGCGCGATCTCGGCGCGACGGTCGAGTACGTGTGGTGGGCGCAGCGTCGCGGCGCCCTGCGCAACACCCTGCACGCCGGCAAGTGCGACGTGGTGCCCGGCATCGCCAGCAGCATGGAAATGCTGGCGACCACGCGCCCGTACTATCGCGGCACGTACATGTTCGTGGCCCGGCACGGCACGCCGTGGAGCCGCGTGGCGACGTTCGACGACCCGCAGCTTCGCGAAGCGACCATCGGCGTGCAGCTGGTCGGCGACGATGGCGCGAACACGCCGCCGGCGCACTCGCTGGCGCGGCGTGGCATGGTGGGCAACGTGCGCGGGTTCACCGTGTACGGGGACTACGCGCGACCCGATCCGCAGGCCGCGATCGTCGATGCGGTCGCCGATGGCCGCGTGGACATCGCCGTGGTCTGGGGCCCGACCGCCGGCTACTACGCCGCGCGCCACGGCGACGCGCTCCAGCTCGTCCCGGTGCAGCCGTGGCTCGACGGCCCGTTGTGGCCGATGACGTTCGACATCTCCCTTGGCGTGCGTCGCGACGATCGCGAACTGCGACGCGAGCTCGACCGTGCGCTCGAACGCAATGCGGCCGGGATCGCCGCGATCCTGGAACGGTTCCACGTGCGAAACGTGGAGACGACGGACACCGCTGCGCACGCGACCGCGCCGAACGTCCCGACGCCGTAGCGACACGCTGCGACATGTCGGTCCGCCGGGCAGGAAAGCGAGGGTGAAGATGAACCCGCCGTCGTGGTCACGCGTGTCGAACGATGCGGATGCGAGCGTGACGACAACCGGCGTGTCGGCCATGTCGCACGCATCGCATCGAACCGCAAGGAGCCCGCCATGAGCGCATTCAAACCCGTCGAGCAGCAGGTCATCGTCATCACCGGCGCGAGCAGCGGCATCGGGCTGGCGACCGCCGTGACGGCCGCGCAGCGCGGCGCCACCGTGGCGCTGCTCGCGCGCAGCACGGGCACGCTCCGCGATGTCGTGGACGAAATCAACGCCAGCGGCGGGCGCGCGTTGGCGATTCCCACCGACGTGGGCGACATCGACGCCATGCACGCCGCGGCGCAGGCGGTCGTGACCGAGTTCGGCCGCATCGACACCTGGGTGAACAACGCCGGCGTGTCGATCTACGGCATGCTCGAGAACACCAACCTCGACGACGCGCGCCGCCTGTTCGACACCAACTTCTGGGGCGTGGTGCACGGCAGCCTGGTCGCCCTGCCCCACCTGCGCGCGCACGGCGGCGTGCTGGTGAACGTCGGCAGCGAGGTGTCCGAGGCGGTGATCCCGCTGCAGGGCCTGTATGCGGCGAGCAAGCACGCGGTGAAGGGCTTCACCGACACGCTGCGCGTCGAGCTGGAAAACGTGGAAGATGCGAACGTCTGCGTGGTGCTGATCCAGCCCACCGCCGTCGACACGCCGTTCCCGCAGCACGCGCGCAACACGATGCCGCGCGAGCCGAAACTGCCGACGCCGCAGATCGATCCGGAGCAGGTCGCCGACGCGATCCTGCACGCGGCCGAGAAAGGCGGCCGCGACGTCAAGGTCGGCGCGATGGCGCACGTCAACACCACCACGTCCTGGCTGCTCCCCAGACTCGCCGACCGCATGTCGGCCAAGCAGGCCGGACGACAGCAACTCGACGAGGCGCCGCGCAACCCGATGGGCACGCTGTACACGCCGGGCGAAGGCGGCCGCATCCACGGTTCGCGGCATTAGCCGCGCCGCGTCATCGCGCGGCGGCGCCTACTGCCAACGTGCGGTCAGGCGGAAATCGATGCGCACCGAGTCCTGCTCGTTCAGCACCTCGTCCAGCGGATGCGAGACGTCGACCGCGGCCGAGAACCAGCGCTTCTGCCAGCTGGCGCCCACGCCGGTGCCGGTGATTGCCTGTGCGCCGGGGAAGTCGCTGCTCACCGAGCCGTGGTCGACGAACACGTAGCCGTCGAGCGACTCGCCGAAGCTGCGATGCAGCTCGGCGTCGAGGAACCAGCCGCGCGGACCCGACAACGCGCCGCGTTCGTAGCCGCGCACGCTGCCCACGCCGCCGATCTGGAACAGGTTGCCCGATGGCAGCACGTCGTCGTTGCTGTACTGCCAGCCGGAGTTGAGCCGCACCAGGTAGCGGCTCTGCCCGAGCTTCTGCAGGTAGCCCAGCCCGCCCACGGCGGTGACGAAACTGCGCGAGCCGAGCAGCGGTTCCTCCGAACGCAGGCTGGAGACGACCTGCGTGAGCGTCCATTCGCGGCCCGTCGAACGTCGCGAGACGCTCGCACCCACCGTGGCGATGGTCGATTCGGTGTCCGAGATGCGCTCGTCGGCGATGTCGGTGCTCGATTCGGTACGGCCCGCGGACGCGAGCGCCTGCACGAGCCAGGTGCGCGTGGCGATGAACGGCTGGGTGAAGTCGAGCGTCATCGCCTGCGACTCGCCGGTGATGTCGAGGTCGCGGTAGGCGCCGTTCACCAGGTTGATCTGGCTGCGCGAATAGCTCAGGCCGAGGCGGCCGTTGCGACGGTTGACGATGCCCGAGTACGACGCCTGCCCCTCCAGCCCGCCTTCGGCGTAGGCGAAGGAAGCCGACAACCGGTCGTTGATGCCCGCCAGCCCGTTGACGAACCCCTGCACGCCGATGCGTTCGCGGCCGGTGCTGTCGATGCCGGCGTTGTCGATGAAAACATCGAGGTAGCGGCGCTGGAGTTCGTTCGCGTGCACCACCACGTCGGTCTGTCCGACCTGCGCGCCGGGCCGCAGCAGCGCCTGCGCCTGCACGTCGGACGTGCGGTTGAGGTACACCAGGTCGTCGCGCAGGCGATCACTGTCGACCACCTCGCCCGGTTGCTGGTGGATGCGCCTGCGGATGAAGGTCTCGCGCGTCTGCGCTTCGCCCTCGATGTGCAGCTCGCCCAGGCGGCCTTCGACCAGGTCGATCTGCAGCACGCCGTCCTGGATCGCCTGGTTGCCCAGCATCGCGCGCGCGGTGGTGACGC
This sequence comes from Lysobacter arvi, assembly GCA_031216755.1. Classification (GTDB taxonomy): domain Bacteria; phylum Pseudomonadota; class Gammaproteobacteria; order Xanthomonadales; family Xanthomonadaceae; genus Lysobacter_J; species Lysobacter_J arvi. The sequence goes on from JARUHG010000001.1 coordinate 905,572, forward strand.
CGCGTTCGGCGTAACGGCGGTTCACGTCGGCGACCAGCGCCTGCAGATCCGCCATGCCGACCTCGCGCCCCGTGTACGGCGCGGCGATCGCGGCGAGTTCGTCGACCGACAGGAACGCCGACGGCGCGAAACGCACGTCGCGCAGCACGAAGCGCACGTCGCTTGCGGGCGCGGGCGCGTCCGTGGCCGTCGCGGGTTCGGCGACCGGGTCGGCGGCCGGCGCCTGCGGTTCGGGTTGTTCGCGTTGCAGGTAATAACGCTCGGTGCGCTGCTCCTGGCTTTGCAGCGTCGACGGCTGCGTGGTCTGCGGTGCGGCCAGCGCGGTGCCGGCTGTCGCCGCGATGAGCAGGCCCACGGCCGTGCGGGTGTGGTGCTTCATGCGTAACGGGTTCCCCTGTTCGATGACGCCGCCGCGACCGTGCGGGTCGCGGCGGTTGCGGCGGCCAGCCCTCACGGGCCGACCGCCAGCTTGACCGCGCCTTCCACGCTGGGCAGCAGCGGATCGTCGCGGTCCTCCTTCTGCTCGCTCTCCGCGCCCGAGGCCGTGTCGTCGTGGAGCGCGCGTTCCAGCGAGCGCCAGGTGAAGCGCATCGCGCTTTCGCCCAGGTAGTCCACGTCGCCCCACTGGTGCGCGGCCTCGAAGTTCGGCACTTCCACCGCGTAACCCGGCGCGAACCGGATGACGTAGGCGTCGGTGTAACTGTGGCGCCCGGACTGCAGGAGCATGAAGCGCTTGTCGAGTTCCAGCAGCTGCACGTCGGCGGCGAGCAGCCGCGCCCGCGCGTTGTCCATCCACACCGACGCGAACGGCGTCGCCAGGCGCATGGTGTCGCCGATCTCGCCATCGACGATCGATACCGCCCGGGCCGTCGTGTCGAGTTCGGCCTGCATCGCCGACAGGCGTTCCAGCAGCCACATGTCGCGCGCGTCCACGTCCAGCACGACGCGACGCGCCATGCCGCCGCGCCAGCCGGTGACGACCATCGACAGCGGTCCCTGCCCGGTCTGCTCCACGCTCGCGAGCACGTCGCCCGCGGCGAGGTTGAGCCGGTCGTCCACGCGCGCCAGGTCGAGCGAGATCGCGTCGCGTGCGGCGAACTCCGCACGCGGCGCGTCCACCGTTCCACCGCTTACGGAACCGCCGCTCGCCTCGCCCCACAGCGAGGTGTCGCTGTGCAGCGCGTCGAACGCGAGGCTGCCGCCGGACAGCAGCGTCTGCAGGCCGCCGCTGCGACCGTTGCCGATCGTCGTATCGCCGCCGGACGCGATCGCGACCGTGCCGCCGACCGCATAGCCGGCCAGTCGCACGTCGCCCGCGGCCTGGATCGCCGCATTGCCGCCGATCGCCATCGAACCGCCGAGCACGTCGCCGCGGCGCGAACGCAGGCCGAGGTGGCCGCGCGTGTCGACGTTGCCGAATGCGAGCGTGTTGCCGGCGGCCAGGTCGATGCCGGTCACGGCGCGGATCGCCGCGACGTCCAGCGATTCGCCCGCATCCATCGCGACCAACTGGCCGGCCTCGACCTGCCCGACCGCGATGTTGCGCGCGGCGTTCACGCGGACGTCGCCGCCCGCGGCCACGTCGCCGCCGAGCACGTCGCCCGCGGCGCTGCGCACCGTCGTGTCGCCGCCGCTGGACAGCGCGGCGAACGACACGGTCTGCTGCGCGGTCGCCGACAGATCGCCGCCGGCCGCGACGTTCCCCAACGTCATGGTCGAACCAGCGGTGAGTGCGGCGTCGCCGCCGGCGCGGGCGTCGTCGATGGCCAGCGCGCCCTGCGCATCGGCCACGAGCGCGCCCCCGGCCCCGACGCTCCCCAACGTCAGGGCCGAGGCCGCGTCGAAGCGGGCGCTGCCGCCCGCGATGGCGTCGTCGATGTCGATCGTCCCCTGCGCATCCACCGACAGATCGCCTGCCGCCAGCACTCCGCCGTACGTGACGTCGCCGGCGGCATCGACGGTCACGTTCCCCTGTCCGGCGCGGATCGCCTCGCCCGACACCGAGCGCAGCATCCGCAGGTACACGTCGCCCTGCGTCGCCGTCGCGCGGGTCAGCTGCGGCGCATCCACCGTGAGGTAATGCGCCGCGCTGCCGATGCCCTGTCCCGCTTCGATCGTGATCGGCGCGAGGTTGTCGGTGAGCAGGTTGGCGCGACCGTCGCCGTTGGCGAGCACGCGGCCGCCGGCGACGAGTTCGAACTGCGGGCCGCCGAGCGCGGACGCGTGGTGCAGCTGGCCGAGCGTCATGTCGCCCGCGGTGTGCACGCGCAGCGTGTCCCCGGCCGCGACCGTGCTGCCGGCGCCCATGTCGAACGAAGCGGCGTCCAGGACGAACGCACCGGCCGCGTCGATGCGGCTGTCCTCGCCCATCGCGATCGCACCGTCCGCGTCGAGCGTCGCCGCGGCGCGGCTGTCGAGCGTGCTGCGCGCACCCAGCGCGATGGACGCGCCGTCGAGCACGACGCCGTCGCCCGACAGCTGCGCATCGTCGCCGACGGCGATCGCGCCGCCGGCCTGCACGGCCAGGGCGCCGCCGGCGTTCGCGGCAGTGCCGATGCGCAGATCGCCCACGGCGTTCAGCGCGAGGTCGGCGCCGGCCTGCGCGTCGCCGATGTCGGCATCGCCGCCGGCAGAAGCCGCAAGCGCGCCGCCTGCGGACAGGCGCTGCGCCGCGAGTGCACCGGCGCCGGTGACGGTGAGGTCGCCCTGCGCGTCGAACCCGCCGATGGCGAGATCGAGATCGCTGACGATCCACGCGTCGCCGCCCGCCGTACCGTCGAGCTGGCCCAGGCTGCGCACGCGCATCGGCGAATCGATGCCGGTGGCGCCCGCACCGCGGCGTCCGCCGATGTCGCCCTGCGCGCTCAGGCGCACGTCGCGGCCTTCCACCGCGATCACGTCCAGGTACGACAGCAGGCTGCCGTCACGCGCGTCCAGATCGACCGCGCCGCCGGCGAACACGCTGCCGACGGTGAAATCGCCGTTGATCTGCCGCAGCAGCGCGTCCTGGCCCGCCGACGCCGACAACAGCCTGCCGCCGATGTCGACGACCAGCGGCGACGCGGCATCCACGCCGTTCGCGGCCTGGCCGATGCTGCCGTTGCCGGCGAGCAGGATCAGGTCCTGTCCGGTGACGATCGCCGCCGTGCCGTCGGTCTTCGCCGAGGCGATGCTGCCGCCCGCGGCCAGGCGCACGCTGCCGCCCGCGTCGATGCGGTCCACGCGCACGTCGCCGTTGGCCTGCACGAAGGCATTGCCCGTCGCATCGACCGAGAGCGAACCGGCGACCTCGACGAACAGCGGCGAGGTGCGCTTCACGCGGACCGTGGCGATCGCGCCGTTGCGGATGTCGTCCTCGTCCAGCGCCAGGAGTTCCTCGCGCGTCAGCACGTGGCCGTCGGGCGCGACGAGCGACACGTCGCCCGGCGCGTTCGCCAAGGCCAGCGCGAGCGCCTGCTCGACGTTGACGTTGCCCGACGCCAGGTCGGCGTAGGCGACGTCGAGGTCGCTCGCCAGGCGGCCGACGTCGCGCGCGTCGAGCTGCACGTTGCGGCCCGACACGTTCGGGTCGGTCTCGCCGACCGCGCCGCCCGAGGGCTGCAGCGCGTTGGCGTTGATCGCATAACGCAGCTGTTCCTGCGTCCACACCGCGTTCCGGGTCAGGTCGGTGTAGAGCTGCGAGGTCGTATCGACGGTGTAGGCGTAGTTCGCGGCCTGCGACTGGAACTCGGCGCGCTGCGCCCAGCCGCCGCCGTAGGCCTGTTCGAACAGCAGCGCGATGCTGTCGTAGCGCGAAGCCACGTAGGCGCGCACTTCGGCGTCGGTCAGGCCGGCGCGGCCCGCGGCCGCCTCGGCCTGCGGACGGAACAGCGCCACGCGCGCGTCGTCGAGGACGAACTGGCCGTCCACCACGTCGCCCATGCCGAGCAGGCGCCAGTATTCGGCGTATCGCGCGGTGACCTGGTTCTCGTACGCACGCACCGAATCGTCGCGACCGCTGCCGTCCAGCTTCAGGTCGTTCCAGATCGCCTCTGCCTGCTCCGGCGTGAGCGTGTCGGCGGCCGTGCGCAGGCTCGCATCGAGCAGCGCGCCGTTGGGCGCTTCCAGGCGCACGTCGCCGGCTTCGGAGGCGATCGAGCCGATCCAGAAATCGCCCGCATGGTCGCGCAGCGCGATGTCGCCCATGGCCGAAGCGTTGACCACGCCGCCGCTGGTGCCGCCGTCGTAGAGCTTGGTTTCGTGCGCTTCCAGGTTCAGCGGCGCGGCGAGGCTGCCGATGTCGCCGTAACGGCTGCGCAGCGTGATGTCGCGGCCGACGACGTCGCGGTTCTGGCCGGCGATGCCGCTCAGGTCGCCGTTGGCGATCACGTTCACGTCGCCGTAGCCGACGGTGGCATTGCCGGCGGTGATGTGGACCTTCGCGTCGGAGGCGATGTCGAGGTTCACGCCGCGGTTGCCGGACGTCGCGGTGAGGCTGCCGCCGTCGGTGAGCGTGACCTGCAGCGGGTTCACCACGTCGTGCACGCCGATGCCGCCGGTCGCTTCCAGGCGCAGGTCGCGCGCGAGGATTTCCGAGGTGTCGCCGGCACGCACGATGTCGCCGGCGCCCGACGCGCCGCCCTGCCCGCTCGCGGCCAGTCGCGTGTCGCCGAACTGGTTGGAGATGCGGCCGTCCAGGTACAGGTCGCCGCGCGCGGCCACGTCGATGTTCGCCTTCGTATTGCCGGAGAAGTCGATCGCGATGCGGTTGTCGGCCTTGACCGAGGCGTTGAGCGAGATCCTGCCCCAGGTCGGCATGACGTAATGCCACCACGTCTCGTAGCCGCCGTCCTCGCCGCGTTCGTCGTCCCAGTGCATGCCGTTGGGCGGCGTCGGGAAGCCGAAGTTGCAGTCGCCGTCCTTGTCGCAGCCGTAGCTCACCCAGTGGACGTAGTTCGCGCCGAGTTCGCCGGTGATGGTCTGCTCGAACGCCGGGCCGCCCGCGGTGCCCTGGTAGAAGCCGGCGTTCTGCGTCCGCCACTGCTGGCCGTCGTCGATGCCGCCGCCGTAGGCGTCGGTCCAGTACCAGTTGTTGCCGCGGTCCTCGCGACCCACGTACGCCACTTCCTGCCAGCGGTAGCGCATGCCGGCGGTCGGGTCGTAGCCGGTGGCGTCGCCCAGCTGGAACGCGGTGTCGTAGCTGGTCGCGCCGTTGCGGTTGTCGTAGGCCACGGCGTCCTGGCCCTGGCGGCTGACGTACCACGTCGTGTACGGGCGGCCGTTCTGCACGGCCTTCTGGCGGTCGACGATCTCGATCACGCCCACCGCGCCGTTGCCGACGTTGATGTCCTGCACGGTGACCGGCAACGCGACCTGGCTGTCGATGCGCACGTCGCCGTAGCCGCTGTTGACCTTGATCTTGCCGTGCGGCGTGCTGGAGACGATGCGGCCGTCCAGGTACACGTAGCCGCCGCCGGATGCGTTGACGTCATCGACCAGGATCCGCTTGTTGGTGGCGTCGTACCAGGCCTGGATCTTGTTGGAATCCGCGCCCATGGTGGCGAGCATCGCGTCGGGGATCTCGTACAGCCCGGTGCCGCCGGCCGCGTCGATGCCGCTCATCCAGCCGCTGGCGGATGCGTCGATGCGCAGCGACCAGTTGGTGCCGGCGCCCGCGTTGATCTCGCTGTTGATGTCGATGTACGCCGCGCGCACGTAGATCTGCTGGCCGCGGAAGCTGCTGTTGGCCGCGTTCGTCGCCGCGCCGGAGGACTCGTAGCCCAGCGTCTGGCTGAGCGTGCGGCCCGGCAGGATCGGCATCGCCCGGCCGTGGAAGTCGACCGTGCCGTACGGCCCGACGCCGCAGCCGTCGTTGCTGGTGTGCGGCTTGCAGCCGCCCCACAGCACGATCGACTGCCCGGCGAAGTTCGGGTCCGGGTCCGGGCGATACAGCAGCCCGATGGTGTTCGCGTAGCCGTAGACGTAGTTGGCGATGTAGGCGACCGCGTCGTTCGCATTGCTTGGGCGCAGCATGACGTTGCGCCAGTCGGACTGCGGGTTCGAGCCGGAGAACCAGTTCGCGTTGATGTCGTTGAAGGTGACGATGCCGTTGGGCGCTTCGACCAGTTGCTGCTGCGCGTAGGTCGTGCCGAACTGGCCGATGGAGCCCTCGTCGTTGCGCACGTGCACCAGGCCGCCGATGTTGCGCACGTCTTCCATCATGAAGATCGCCGGGCCGTTGCTTCCGGTCCAGGCGTTGTGCAGGAACACCTTGGGCTGCGCGCCGGAGGTTTCCTGCGTCAGCGACAGACCGCCCGCCGTGTTGCTCGTGCCCGTGAAACGCACGCGTCCGCCGGAGTAGTCCGGCGTCTCGATCGAATCCAGCAGCAGGTAGCGGTTGGAGTGGTTGACCACCGAGATGCTCGGCGCGCCCTTCGCGGTGGCCGTGCCGGTGCCGGTGATCGCGTCGCCGTGCAGGAAGATGTCGCCGCCGGAGGCGAACAGCGGCCCGAGCTGCCAGTAACCGGTCATGCCGTTGTAGACCGAACCGCGCAACGCGCTCAGCGCCTTGCAGCCGTCGCTGTCGGCGCCGCCGCAATCGAGCGCGTCCAGGAACTGCACCGGATTGAACGTGCCCGTGGTCGCAAGCACCGGCATGCCGGCGTTCTGGGTCAGGTTGCCCGCCGCGTCGATGACGATGTCGAGCTTGTTGTAGCGGCCGGCGAGCATCTCGCCGTTGAGGTTCAGGGTGCCGCGCCCGTACGTGCTGCTGTCGCTGTCGTGCTGCGTGACCGGAATGAAGCCGAGCTGGTAGCCGTGGCCGGTGCCGTCGACTTCGTTGCGAAGATCGCCCGTGTACGCGCCCGCGGTGACGTTGCTCGCGCTCAGCGCCTTGCTGCCGGACGCCATCGTGACGTCGGCGGTGCTGTGCGAATCGGCCGACGCGCTCGCATCGGGAATCGCGATCAGCCCGCGCACGTAGCCTTGCGACTGGCTGGTGGCGGTCAGGCGCGTGTCGTGCAGGTTGCGCGCGTCGCGGCCGGCGGTGAGGTAGATGTTCTTGAACGCTTCCAGCGTCGCGTTCGCACCGACGCTCACGCCCTGCGTCGAATCGAAGCTGACGTCCGAATGCGCGCTGCCGACCGCCGCCAGGCCCCAGGTGTTCACTAGCGCACGGCCGGTCGAGGCGGCCTGCGTGTAGGTGCCGATGTTGAGGTAGCCGAAGCTGTCGAGCGCCGCGCCTTCGCCGATGGACACCTGGTTGTCGAAGTCGCCTTCGACGTCCACGCGCACGATGGCCACGTCGATCGCGCCGCCGGTGCTCAGGCTCGCCGTGTCGTTCGTGTCGGCGATGGTGCTGGCGATGACGTCGACCTCGCCCGCCTGCGCGCCCGTGCCCAGGCCCGTGAGCAGCGCCGCGCCGTCGCCGATGTCGGCGCGCGTGCGACCGCCCAGTCGGGTTTCGATCAGCGCCGCGCTTCCGTTGATGACGCCGCCGCCCGCGGCCGACACGGACGTCTGGGTGAAATCGCTGTGGAAGGCGTTGTTGGCGAGGACGGCGATGTCACCGATCGCATCGAGCTTCGCCCGATCGCCCACGCTTGCGCGCACGTCGGCGTCGGCGCGGTTGTAGGCCGCCGCGCCGCTGCCGCCGACGACGGCCGCGTTGGTCGAATCGGCCAGGCCGGCGTAACGCGAGTCGTGGTCGGCGTTCACTTCGATGCGCGCCGCGTTGACGACCGCGTCGGCGGCGATCGCCGCTTCGACCGTCGCGTCCGCCGACGTCGTCGCTTCGGCCGCCGCGCCCGACACCACGCCGCCGCTGCCGGCGGTGGCGTTCGCGCGATTGCGGTCCAGGCCGGTCGCCGAGACGGTCACGTCGCCGGCGTACGCGTACACCGGATTGCCATTCGACGTGACGATGTTGCCGTTCGCGTCGCGCTGCACGTCGCGCACGCGCGCGTTCTCGCCGAGCGTCGCGGTGGTCTGCGTGTTGGACGTGGCCTTCGCGATCGACGCGCCGACGGCGAGGACGCCGACGGCGACGCCGAGGCTGTCGGCGTTCTGCGAGGTGGTGTTGCTGGCGGCGATGTCGAGGTCGCCGGTGAGGATGGTGACATCGCGGCCGGTCGTGGCCGACACCTTCGAGTCGCCGTGCGCTTCGGCCACCGACGCGGTGGCGCCGAGCAGCGTGCCGCCGGTGCCGGCGACCGCCTTCGCGTGCGCGCCCGGATCGCTGCCGTCCGGCGAGGCGCTCGCATCGACGTTCACCGAATCGGCGGTCAGCGACGCGCCCTCGCCCACGTGCGCGGCGACGTCCACGTCGGCACGCGCGATGGCGACCGACGCGCCCAGTCCTGCCAGGCCGCCCACGCTGACGCCGAGCGCGTCCGCGTAGGCCTGCGGGCGCGCCGAGGCGGTGACGTTCAGCGCCTGGTTCACCGCGACGACCGCGTCGTCGCCGATGCCGGCGCGCACGCGCGAGCCGTCGCGCGCGGTCACGCCGACGCCGTTCGCGGCGAACGCGAGGCCACCGCTGGCGCCGATGCCCTCGGCTTCCACGCGGCCGCGGCTCTGCGCATCCACGGTGAGCGTGTCGAAGCCGGAAACGCGGCTGGAACCGGCCAGCGAGGCGTTGACCTGGCTCGCCTTGGCCGCGTCGGCGACCACGACACCCACCGCCGCACCGCCGGCGGAACCGCCGTAGGCGTGCGCCTGCGCTTCGCTGTCGTCGCTGGCCTGGACGTTCAGATGCCCGCCGCTGCCGGTGAAGGTGCCGCCCGCGCCCGCGGCGACGAGCTGGTCCACGCGGGTGATCGCCACGCCCGCGCCGAGCCCGACCAGGCCAATGCCGCCGACGTAGCTTTCGGTCATCGCCGCCGGTCCGTTGCCGTTGCCGGCGCTCGCGGTGACGTCGATGCGGTCGCTCGCGACGGTCGCACCGGCGATCTCCGCCTTCGTCGTGCCGTACAGGGCGGTGTAGCCGAACGAGCCGCCGATGCCGACGCCCAGGCTCGCGCCGAGCGCACCGACGCGGTTTTCCGCGTGCACCGTGCTGTCGGCGTTCACCGACAGCGAGGCCGCGTCGATGCGGCCGCCGTGCACGCTGGCGTACACGCCGTCGTGCCCGCCGCCGACCGCGTCCTTCAGGCCGTAGGACGAACGCGTGTTGATGCGCTGGCGCTCGCTTTCGCTCAGTGCGTCGCCCACCAGCGCCGAATCCACCCGGCCGAGGTTGGCCAGGTCGTCCAGTCGCGACACCGTGCCATCGCCGCCCGCGTCCAGTTCGTTGTCCGCGTCGCCGCGTTCGCCGTCGCCGATCATCACCAGCGACGCCGCGCCGCCGATGCCGGCGGTCTGGCCGACGCCGGCGGTGATCGTGATCGCGTCGAGCGTGCGGTCGCTGTCGGCCTCCACGCGCATGGCGCCGGCGACGTCGACGTCGCTGTCCACGACGGCCGCCGAGACGTTGCTGCCGAGCACCGCGATGTTCGCCGCCGCGCCCACGCCGTAGCCGCCCAGGCCCACGCCCAGCGCGCCGGAATACGCGCGCAGGTCGAGCTCTTCCTTCGCGGTCACGTCGAGCGCGCCGCCGATGTCGGCCGTGGCGTTCTGCAGCCACGCCTGCGTGTCGTTCTGCACGACGTTGACGATCGCCATGCCGGCCACGCCGGCGGCGCCGCCGACCGCGCCGGACACCGCGATGCCCTGCATGTCGTTGCGCGTGGTCGCGGCGATGCTCGCGTCGCCCGTGAGGTCGAGCGCGGTCGCGCTGTCGGCGTCGCCGACCCAGGCCTTCGTCGTGGTCTGGCCGACATTCACCAGGAAGCTGCCCGCGACGCCGACCGCGCCGCCGGCGCCGCTGCCGGAAATCAGGTTGACGTTGGTGGTGTCGAGCGCGGCGACGTCGAGGTTCCGCGCGTCGATCGAACCGCCTTCGACGTAGGCGCCGGTATCCGCGTCGAACAGGTTGATCGCGCCGCTGGCCGCGCCGCCGACGATCGCGCCGGCCACGCCGGCGGCGATCGCCATCGAGTTCTGGCTGGCTTCCGCGCTCACGTTCACGTCCTGCGCCGCATCCACGGTGGCGTTGCGCAGGTAGGCGCTGGTGCCCTGGTCGAACACGGTGCTCGCGATCGCCGCCGTCGCGCCGACGTCGGTGGTGCCGCCCGCGGCACCGAAGATGAAATTGGCGCTCATGACGTGACTGCCGGCGCGCACGTCGACGTTCTGGTCGGCGGCCGCGCCCGCGGCCTGGTTGATGCGCGCGCCGTCGATGCCGGCCGTGGTGGTGCCGCCGAGCACGTTCGTGCCGGTGATGGCCGCCAGGGCGAAGGACCCCTTCGGGTTGAACGACAACGCCAGGCTCGCGCCGAGCGAGGTCACGTGCTGCGCGCTCGCGGCGTTCACCGCGACGCCGTTGACCGTCGTGGTGCCGAAGCCGAGGTTCGGCGCGACGTAGTCCTCCACGTTCTCCAGGTCGAGCGCGTTCACCGCGTCCGGGTCGGCCAGGCTGCCGTTGGAGACCGTGCGGCCGTCGCCCTTCGCCAGCGCGCTGACCTGCGTGGTGCTGCCGGTGATGAGCGCGCTGGTGTCGCCGGTGATCTCGTTCACCACCGCGCCCAGGCCGATGCCCGCGCGCATGAGGCTGATGCCGGCGCTGCCGGCGAACACGTCGATGCCCTGGCGGTTCTCCGCGAGCACGGCGACGTTGTTCTCGGCCAGCACGTTCGCGCCGTTGCCGATGCGCGCGGCGATATCGCCGTCGATCAGGTTCACCGCGACCGACGCCGCGCCGCCCACGTCCACGCCGCCGCCCACGCCGATGGCGATGGTGCGGATGTTGGCCGAATCGTCGGCGTTGCGGTTGGTGCCGCGCGCGCTGACGGTGACGTCGCCGGCATGGTACTGGCGGTTGTCGGCGCCGCCGTCGAGGTAGGCGGTCACGTCGGTGCCGACGCGGTTCACGGCCACCGCCGCGCCGATGCCCGCGTTCTGCGCCACGCCGATGGCGCCGGCGAGCGAGTCGATCTGCGAGGCGTCGTGCGCGGTGATCGTCGTGGCGTTGCCGGCCTGCGCGAGCGAGGTATTGGCGATGCCCGCCTCGACCACGCTGTCGATGGTGTTGGTGCTCGCCGAACCGGCGAAGCCGACCACCTGCGCGCCGCCGCCGGCGACCGCGATGGTCTCGATGGTGGCCTCCGAATCGGCGTTCACGCCGACGCGATCGGTGACCGCGAGGACCGAATCGGTCAGCACGGCGCGCGTGCCGCCTTCGATCATGTTCACCCCGACGGCGCCGCCGATGGCGACGCTCTTGGCCGCGGCGACCGCGCCGGCCAGCGAATGCGCGGCCAGCGTGTTGGTCGCCTCGACGTCCAGCGTGCGCGCGCTCGCGGCGGCGTTCGCGCCGGTACCGCGCACGTCGTCCGCTTCGGCGGTGACGGTGTTGTCGATGAAGTTGTCGGTGTTGGAGCCGCCGACGGCGAAGTTCTGCGACATCGCGCCGGCCACCGCGAGCGAGTACACCTCGCCCGTGCCCTTCGCGGCGACGCGCACGGCGTCGTCGACGGCCAGGCCGGAATCGAGGATGCGCGCCGTCGTCGTGTCGCTCACGTCGACGACGTTGAACGCCGCGCCGATGGCGGCCTGTTTGGAGATGGCGACGCTGCCCGCGAGCGTCTTCAGGTCGGCGGCGTTCTCCGCGCTGACGGTGAGATCGCCCGCGGTGACGTTGCTGCCTTCGACGGTCGCATCGACCTCGCTGTCGCTCTCGGTCCAGCTGAACGATCCGGTGATCGCCACGCTCTGCGACGCCGCGCCGGCGACCGCGCCGGCCATCACCTCGGCGCGGTTGACCGCGCCGAGATCCGCCGTGCCGTCGATGTCGAACGTGCTGCCTTCGGCGTGCGCCTGCACCGTGTTGGCGACGCTGTTGTACGTCACCGCGGCGCCCACGGCGGTGTTCGCCGAATAGCTGACGTTGCCGGCGAGCGAGTCGATGCGCGACGCGTCCTCGGCCTTCGCCGACAGGCTGGCGCCGGTGAGCGTGGAATCGTGGATGAGGACGCGATCGGTGTTGGCGATCTGGTTCGCCGTCGCATTGCCGATGCCGGCGAACTTGCCGGTCGCCACGCCCACGCCGACGGACAGCGAGACGATGCGGGTGTCGTCGCTGGCGTGCAGGTCGAGCGTGCCGCCGTCGGCGTCGAGCGTCGCCGAATCGATCTCCACCTCGTGCGTGTTGTGCACGTCGCTGCCGACGAAGGACAGGCCGATGTTGTTCTTGCCGACCTGCACCAGGCCGGCGACCGAGACGATCGACGTGCCCGGCAGGCCGGTTTCGCCCGCGTTGTCGTACAGGGCGTTGCCGCCGAAGTCGTAACCGGACCGGTCGCTGATGCCGCCGTCGATCAGCGCATCGAGCTGGCCGATGGGCGCGCTCGCACGCGCGCTCACCGCGATGCCGTCGCCGCCGGTGGTGCGCAGCACGGCGCCGTCGGTGATCGTCGCGCGCGTGATGTTGCCGATGTCGTTCCACACGAACGCGCCGGCCAGGCCGTTGGCCTGCGAGCCGCCGCCGCCCATCGCCGCGGCGGTGCCGATCAGCGCCGAGTCGATCGCGCGCACCTGGATCGCGTCGAACGAGGTCAGGCTGCCGCCCTTCACGAACGCGTGCGTGTTCTCGTCGGTTTCGGCATAGGTGAAGGCCGCGCCGATGTTCGCGTTCGAACTGGAACTGGTGGTGTTGACATACAGCGCGCCGCCGCCCAGGCCGATGCGCGTGCGGTCGTACGCGGTGATTTCCACGTCGCCCGCACCGGTGCCGGTGACGGTCGTGTCGTCGAGCCCGGCCCGCGTGGTGTTGGACGACTGGCCGATGGAGAACGAGCCGGTGACGCTCGCGCTGGCGCTCTGCCCGCCGGAGGCTTCCACGCCCACGCTGATGCCGATGCCGGTCTGCTCGCCGGCGCTGAGCGCACGCAGCGTGAGGTCGCCGGCGTTGGCGATCGTCGAGTTCGTCGCCGTGGCTTCGGTGGCGTTGTCGATCAGGCTGTAGGCGACCGCGCCGGCCATCGCCGCGTTGAACTTGCTGCTGGGCGCCTGCGCACGCACGATCGCCGCCGCGCCGCTGGCGCTGACCAGTTCGGCCGAGTTGGTGGCCTGCAGCGACGTGTCCTGCGTCGCGCCGTCGCGGCCGACGACGTTCGCGCCGTCGAGGTAGGCGCGCGAGCCCAGCTGCGCCATGTTGACGCTGGCCGAGCCGGAGATGCCGATGCCGAACTTCGGCTGCGCCTTTTCCGTCGCCGGCGGCTGGTCCTGCTTGCCGCGCACGCTGTCGGCGACCTTGTTGAGCAGCGGCAGGTTGGTGAACTTGTCGGCCGCCTTGCCGCGCAGGCCGTCGATCTTGCCGTTGACGGAGGTCTTCAGGCGGTCGATGAAGCCCGGCGGCGAGTTCGGCGGCGAGCTGCTGGTGTAGCTGCCCGCCACCGTGAGCGCGCCCGCCTGGCCCCTGGTCAGCGCGTCGACGTCGAGATCGTACGTCGCCACTTCGCCGCCGGTTGCCGCCGAGGTGATGCCGTCCGCGTCGTCGCCGCTGTTGTCGCCGATGAAGGCGCGCGTGTCGGCGTCGAGGTTGTTGATGCCCACGCTCAGGCCGACGGAGACGCTGTTGGCCATCGTCAGCGCGCCGGCGACGGACCACACGAACAGGTCTTCCTGCGCGGACAGATCCACCGCGTCGGCGGCGACGGTCGCCTTGTGGCTGATCGACGCATGCGTGGCGTTGTCCACGTCGACGATGGCGACGGTGCCGTTCACGCCGATGCTGGCGCCCTTCCCGGCCACCGGCGCGACGGTGACGATGTGGTCGCGGCTTTCGGCGCGCACGGACAGGCCGTCGGCGGTGGCGACGTTCGCACCGGCGGCGATGCCGGCGATGGTCCGGCCGGTGTAGATGGTGTCGGTGAACGCGCCGCCGACGGCCGCGCCGTCCTGGCCGGATTCGACCGCGACCACCGGGATCGGCAGGCCGATGCTGCCCGCCACGTGCACGGCGCTGACCTCGTTGACGGCGGCGATGTCGATCGACTGCGCCCAGTTCGCGGTGCGGCCGGAGGCCAGCGCGGTGGACCACGCGTCGTCGCCGTCGGCACGCGCGGTCAGGCGCGCGTCGTCGTCGATCCAGGCGGTGCTGTTGTTGGTGACCTGGTGGTAGTTGATCGCGCCGCCGATGGCGAGATCGCCGGCCTTGCTCTTCGCGCTGGTGTAGCTGGTGAGCACCTCGTCGGCCACGCCGAGCGTGGAATTGAGCTTGCCCAGGATCTGGTCGAGGCTGGAGAAGTCGGTCCAGGTGATGTTCACCGGCACGCGCGTTTCCGAGCCCACCGCGATGCGCGCGGCGTCGATGGACGCGCCGCGGCCCACGCGCGCGCTCGCGTTGTGGCGGTAGTTGGCCCAGTTCACGCCGGCCGACATCGACACGTTCGACATCGAGCCGTCTTCGTTCTTCTGCTGCGTGTCCGAATCCACCGCGCTGTTGGCGTGGGTGCGGATCGCGCCGTCGACGACGCCCGCGTGCACGGTGACGTTGCCGCTGGCGTTGATGCTGGCGTTGTCGGACAGCTCGGCCGTGGCGTCGTGCTGCGCGTCCGTGTAGGCGAGCGCGCCGCCGAGGCGGAACGGCGAGTCGCTGGCGTGCGTGGTCTGCTTCTGGTCGCCGATGTTGCCCGAGCTGTCGCGCATCGCGCCGGTGACCTTTCCGCCGATCGCATCCATCGCGTCGCCGGCCACCTGGTACATCTTCATCGCCATGCCCTGGCTGGCGACGCCGACGCTGGCGGTGGTGGCGTTCCTGGAGGTGGTGCTGTCCGCATCGATCAGCAGCGAGCCGATGTCGGTCATCGATGCGGCGTTGGTCGCGGTGGCGTTGACGTCCTGCAGGCTCACCGCGCCCGCGATGCCGACCTTGCCGGTCGGGTTGGACATCGCCGTGGCTGAGGTGGAGAAGCTGTTCTTGTTGGCGGCGCTGATCTCCACCGCCTGGCCGGCCAGGTCCGCGCCGGCGGCGACCGTGGCCGAGCTGTCGACCTCGATGTCCGACCAGGCGATCGTCGCCACGAACGGCTGGTCGCCAGTGGTGATCGACTTGGCCGAGATGTCCATGAGGTTGTCGGTGCGCGCCTGGATCGACAGCGCATCGCCCGCGCGCACGCTGGCGCCGCTGGCGACGGCCACCGACGCGTCGGCGTCGATGGCGCCGTAGACCGAGGCCAGGCCCGCGTACTTGTTCACCGGACCGCCGCTGCCGAGGTTCGACGCGGACGTTTCGACCTTGTCGATGGCCTCGGCCTTGAGCGTGAGGTCGTCGCTGGCGCGCAGCACGGCGTGCTGGCCGATGTCGACGCTCGCGTTCGAGGTCGCGTCCAGGTAGCCCAGCGTGATGTTGCCCGCCAGGCCGAGCAGCGTCGCGCCGGTGCCCAGGACCGGATCGACGACGTCGCCGTTGGCGTCGAAATCCCAGCCCGACACGGCTTCCGAACGCGCGGTGACCGACACGTTGCGGCCGCGCAGCGTGCCGTCCACGGAGATCGAACTGATCGCCTCGGCGTTGCCGGTCTGCACCTGGTCGAACGCCGAGGCGGCCAGCGTGATGTCGCCGGCGGCGCGGCCGTTGTCGGCGAACGCCATCAGGCGCGCGCCCTGCGCCACGTCGATGGTGCGGGCGGCGACGGTGACGGCGCCCGAATCGCCGATGGAGGCCGTGGCATCGAGCGAGGCGTCGGCCGCGCCCGAAACCTGGCGGGTGTTGAGGTGCGCGCTGCCGGCGAGCGTGACCGCATCGTCGGACTGCAGGATCACGTCGCCGCCCTGCGTGCGCAGCGTGCCGGACACGTCGATCGAATCGGCCGCGACCAGCAGGATCGTGTCGCCGTCCTGCACCAGTCGCGTGCCGGTGCCGGCGCCGGTGTTCACCGCGATCTGCGTGTCGAGCTTGTCCTCGCCGGCGCCGCCTTCGACCCAGATCACGCCGGAGGCGTCGATCGCGCGCGCCTGCACGCGCACGTCGTCGAGCGCGTTGATGCGCCCGGCCAGGTTGACGCTGCCGTCGGCCAGGTCGACGTCGCCCTTGAGCAGGCGCGCGATCGCGCCGTCGCCGGTACCGTCCAGCAGGACCGAATTCATGAAGCCCGCCGTCGGCGTGGAGATCGACAGCGCGCCGACGTTGATCACGCCCTGGCTGCCGAGCACGAAGCCGTGCGGGTCGGCGAAGAACACGCGGCCGCCGATCTGGTTGTTCGACAGGTAGCTGTTGAGCGTGCCGTTCACCAGCGCCTGGCTGTCCCACACCAGGTTGATGAGGTTGCGCGTGCCGCCGGGCAGGCGCAGGTTCACCGTGTCGCCGCTGCCGACCTGGAAATGCTGGAAGGAGTTGATCGCGTTGACGCCGCGCGTGGTCGTCGTGCTGACCTCCAGCGTGCCACTGCCGGTCACCGTGGTCCCGGTGCGGCCGTCGGCGACGACGTTGGTCGCCTGCGCCCAGGCCTGCATGGGCAGGCCGACGCCCAGCACCGAGGCGATGGCCGCGGTCAGGGTGCGGACCGTGGCGGCCTGCGTGGAGGGATGGGCGGTGTGGCGGTCGTTGCGCGTCATGTGCGTCCCCAGCGCCGGCCGTCGTGGCCGGCGTCGTTGCGTGTCCAGTGCGGAGGTGGTGCGGTGCGGGCGTGGCCCGCGTCCCCGGTTGCGTCGTGCGTCAGTGCGTCAATGCGCCGACGCGGGCGTCGAGCTGCGCCGTCAGCCGCTCGATGCGCGCCAGCGACACCAGGTGCGCGTAGATGAAGCCCAGGTCGCCGGACTTCATCAGCTCCTGCAGCGCCTTGCCCTTCAGGGCGTGCAGGCGCGACTCGTCCACCACGCTGAAGCCCTGCATCTGGAACGGCTCGGCGCCCTGCGGCTCGACGCGCACGACCTTCGGCACGAGCAGGTCGTGCTCCTGCAGGCGCGCCACGAGCTCGCGCGTGCGGCGCAGGTGGTGCTGGTATTCGGACAGGAACGCCACCGCGTTCTTCAGCAGCGGCGAATCCTCGCCGGCGTCGTCGAACAGCGGCTCGCCGTCGCCGCCCAGGCCGGAGAACGCGGCGTCCAGGCACACGGTGAAGTCGTCGCTGTCGGGCTTTTCGGCGAGCACGAACGGGTAGCGGCGCAGGAACGCCGGCACGTAGGCGCCTTCGCGCCAGCGGCCATCCGCGTCGGTCATCAGGTTCTCGTTGACGCGCAGCCCCAGCAGCGCGGCGGGCACGGGCTGGCCGTCGCCGGCGAAGACGATGGGGAAATCGGCGCTGGCGCGGGCGAACTCCGACGCCGCCAGCGGCACGGAATTGACCTGCGCGGCGAAGCGGAAATCGCCCGGCGTGGCGTGCACGCGCAGGTGGCGGTGGATGTCGCGGTTGAGCGGCGTCGGGCGCTCGTAGATCAGCAGCTGCTTCATGGCTTCCCCCTGTGGATCGAACGGCAATGCGGGGGCCGACATGCGCATGCGCACTCCCCCTATCTGGATTACCGGCAAAAGCGGCGACGGCCTATCACGCCGTTCCGAGGTTTGTGGCGACGGGCACGCGGCCATGGCCTCCCCAGGCCGAACGCGGCGCCCCGGCGCGGCTCTCCGCCGACGCCTCACCCCTTCCGCAGCTTCGCCTCCAGCGTCCGCAGGCGCTGCAACGGCTCGGCGTCGTCCACCAGCGCGGCCTGCAACGGCGGGCTCGCCAGCGCCGCCTGTTCGCGCGCCTCGTCGAGCCGCCCGGCCCCGAGCAGCGCTTCGGCATACGGCACGCGCGACTTCGCCGCCATGACCGGATCGCGCCCACCATTGCCTTCGACGACCTGCGCCCACAACGCCTGCGCCTGCGCCCAATCGCCGCGACGCAGAGCGATGTCCGCGCGCAGGCCCAACCGGCGCAGCGCCAGGCTCGGCGACTCCTCCGGCAGCGCCGGCGTGCGGTCGAGCAGCGCCTGCGCCGCGTCCGGTTCGCCGGCGCGCGCGTGCCACTCGACCAGGCCGAGCATCGCCGTCACCAGCTCGGGCGTGGGCTTGTCGGACTTGCGGCGCCATTGTTCGAGATTGCGTTCCATCGCCGGGCGCGCTTCGCGCATCTGCCCGCGGCGCATCTGCAACCGCGCGAGATTGCCTTCGGCCCGCACGACGCTGCGATCGTCGGCCGGCAGGTTCGCGCGACGGATTTCCAGCGAACGGCGGTACGCGGCCTCGGCGGCAGCCATCTCGCCGCGCGCTTCCAGCAGCGTCGCCATGTTGTTGAGGTCGATCGCGTACTGCATGGTCCCCTCGCCGCCCGACTCGGCGCTGATCTCGAGTGCGCGACGGTAGTTCGGCAGCGCGGTGGCGTAGTCGCCCATGTCCTGCAGCGTGCTCGCCAGTTCGCTGTGCGCGGTCGCCATGTGGTCGCCGCGGTCGTCGTACAGATCGCGCGCGAGCTCCACGTTCTCGCGCAGCAACACGGCCGCCTCCGCCTGCCGCCCCTGGTCGTTGAGCGCCTTGGCCAGACCACCGCGCGCCATCAGCACGCCGAAAGTGCGTTCGCCATCGCGCCGGCGCACGGCCAGCACCTCGCGGTACATCGCCTCGGCGCGCCGGTACTGCCCCTGGTTGCGGTAGACCATCGCGAGGTTCTGCAGCGTGACCGCCACCGGTTGCGTGTCGGCGGCGAGGTTCGCGCGACGCAGCGCGAGCGCCTTGCGCAGCGATTGGATCGCCGCGTCGGTGTCGCCCTGCGTGTTCAGCGCGATGCCGAGCGAGTTGTGGGAATCGGCGATCGCCAGCGCGTCGGCGCCGATGCGCTCTCGCAGTTCCAGCGAACGCCGGCCCATCGCGACCGCATCGTCGCCGCGCTTGTCGTTGCCCAGCAGCACGGCGAGGTCGCTGTACACGGCGGCCGCCTCGGCGAGCGCGCCGACCTCGACCAGCTCCTGCGCCGCGCGACGCATCAACGGCTCGGCGCGTTTCGTCTCGCCGAGGTTGTGGTACGCCATGCCGATCACCGCACGCTGGCGCGCGAGCACTTCCGGCGAGCCGCCAGCGCGCTCCAGCTGCGCCGCGCCGCCGTCGAGCACGTCGCGCGCGGTCGCGACCTGCGTGCCGCGTGCGCCGCGCGCCTTCGGGTCCGCTTCGGCGAACGCCTTGACCAGCAGGTCGCCGACTTCCTTCGCGACCGCCGCTTCGTGCTCGGCGCGTTCGCGTTGTTCGCCCAGTTGCCACACGAAACCGGCGCACAGGCCCAGCGCGATCGCCGCGGCGGCGCTCTCCTTCCAGCGCCGCGCGAGGAAGCGCGACAGGCGATAGCCCGCCGTGCGCGGGCGCGCCGACACCGGGCGGCGTTCGAGGACACATTGCAGGTCGGCCGCCAAGGCATCGACCGTCGCGTGGCGCCGCTCCGGATCGGCGTCGCAGGCCTTGAGCACGATGGCGTCCAGGTCGCCTTGCAACTGGCGGCGCCAGGGCGTGTCGGCGGACGCGATCGCACTGGGCGCGAGCAGGCGGCCGTCGGCGTCGTCGCGGACCGGCGCGCGGCCGGCGACCAGGCGGCACAGCAAGGCGCCCAGGCCGTACACGTCGCTCGCCACGCCGATGCGCTCGCCGGCGAGCTGCTCGGGGCTCGCGTAGCCGGCCGTGCCGTATCCGGCCGCGGAATCCTCGCCGTGTTCGGCCAGCAGCCGCGCGATGCCGAAATCCAGCAGCACCGGTTCGCCGTCCTCGCGGACCAGCACGTTGCCGGGCTTGAGGTCGCAATGCACCACCAGTTGCCGGTGCGCCGCCGCGACCGCCGCGCACACGCGCTGCAGCAGCGCGATGCGGGCGCGCAGCCGAAGCCCGTGGCGATCGGCGTATTCGTCCAGCGGCAGGCCGTCGACGTATTCGAGCACCAGGTACGGCTGGCCGGTCGGCGTGGTGCCGCCGTCGTACAGCCGCGCGATGCCCGGGTGCTGCAGGCCCGCCAGGATCTGGCGTTCGGCGGCGAGCCGCTGCGCCGCGACCGGTCCGGCGAAACCGCGCAGCAGCTTGATCGCGACGCGGTGGCGGAACAGCCCGTCGGCGCGGTCGGCGACGAACACGCTGCCCATGCCGCCGCTCGCGAGCCGGTCGCCCAGCCGCCAGCCGTCGAGCCGGTCGCCCGGCTGCAGTTGCGCGTCGGGCAGGTTCGCCAGCAGCGTCGCGACCGGTCCGGACGCGCGTTGCAGTTGCATCGTCTGCGCATCGAGCAGCGACAGCACTTCCTCGACGATCTTCGGGTCCGCGCTCATGTCGCGCAGCGTCGGCGCCCACCGCGACGGCGGCAGCTCGCACACCGCATCGAACAGTTCCCGGATTTCCTGCCAGCGTGCCGCGTCCATCGCCCTCCCCCTGGGCCGTTGCCCCATCCGCCTGCGCTCAGGCGAGTTCCCGGTTCAACCACGCCTTGGCGAATCGCAGGTCGCGATCCACCGTCGGTATCGACACGCCCAGCACGACCGCGATCTCGTCGCGATCCATGCCGCCGAAGTACGCCATCTCGATCGCACGCGCCGCGCGCGCGTCGCGCTGCGCCAGGCGTTCGAGCGAGCGGTGCAGCGCGAGCACGTCGAACTCCACCGCCTCGCCGGCCTGTTCGGCATGCGAGAGCGTGAGCAGCTCGACGTCGCCGCCGCGCTTGGCCGAGGCCATCGCGCGCGCGTGATCGACCAGCACCGCGCGCATCTTCAGCGCCGCGACGGCGAAGAAGTGCGCGCGATCGTTCCACTCCACGTTGCGGCCCATCAGGCGCAGCACGGCCTCGTTGACCAGCGAGGTCGGCTGCAGCGTGTGCTGCGCGCCGCCACGCAGGCGCGCGACCGCGATCTCGCGCAACGTCTCGTAGACGAGCTCGAACAGCGGGTCGAGCGCCTCGTCGTCGCCGGCACTCCATTTGCGCAGCAGTCGCGTAATTTCCTGGCTCACGTCAGGAACCATGATGGCGTCGTGTGAATGTGATCGCCGTCTCACCCACGGCGAACCGCGATGTTACCGAAATCGACGCGCCGCGCGTGAAGGCGACGCGGGGCGACATCGCCCGGACGCGCTCCCCGCCGGGTCCGTGCGAACCGACAGGTCCGGCAAAGGCGCGGATGCGCGACCGGCGCGCGGCTACAGGCCGATACAAATCGCCGGTGCGGCGAACACAAGCGCGATACGCGTGCCGGCGAGCCTGTCCGGGCCGATCCCCACCCGCCCTACGGAGCCCGAACATGGACAAGCCCGTTCCCGAACGCATCGACCCGCTTCGCCGCCGCTTCCTCGGCACCGCCGCCGTCGGCCTCGCGGCCGCGTCGTTCGGCCTGGCCGCCCCGCCGGCCGGCGCCGCCGGTGCGCGCAACGCCACCCGCACGCGGGCCGGCAGCGGCGCGCCGTTCGGTCCGGTGAAGCAGATCCGCGCCGGCGTCCTCGACGTCGGCTATGTCGACGCGGGCCCCGCCGACGGCGCCCCCGTCCTGCTGCTGCACGGCTGGCCCTACGACATCCACAGCTATGCCGAGGTCGCGCCGCTGCTTGCCGCGGCCGGGCATCGCGTGATCGTCCCGCACCTGCGCGGCTACGGCACCACGCGCTTTGTTTCCGCCGACACGCCGCGCAACGGGCAGCCCGCCGCGCTCGCCGACGACGTCATCCAGCTGATGGACGCGTTGAAGCTCCCGCGCGCCGTCGTCGCCGGTTACGACTGGGGCGGACGTTCGGCCGACATCGTCGCCGCGCTGCATCCCGGGCGCGTCAAGGCGCTGGTCGCCGTGAGCGGCTACCTGATCGGCAGCCAGCAGGCCGCGCAGGCACCGCTCGCGCCCGAGGCGGAACTGCAGTGGTGGTACCAGTTCTATTTCGCGACCGATCGCGGCCGCGCCGGCTATGAACGCAATCGCCACGATTTCGCGAAACTGATCTGGAAACTCGCCTCGCCGAAGTGGGTCTTCGACGACGCCACCTTCGACCGCAGCGCCGCCGCGTTGCAGAACGAGGACCACGTCGACATCGTCATCCACAACTACCGCTGGCGCCTGGGCCTGGCCCAGGGCGAGGCCAAGTACGACGCGGTCGAGCGCGAACTGGCGACCTTCCCGTCCATCGCGGTGCCAACCATCACCCTGGAAGGCGATGCCAACGGGGCGCCGCATCCGTCGCCGGACAGCTATGCCAGGCGCTACACCGGCAAGTACGAACACCGCCTGCTCACCGGCGGGATCGGCCACAACCCGCCGCAGGAAGCGCCCCGGGCCTTTGCGCAGGCGGTGATCGACGCCGACCGGATGTGAGTCGCCGGCTGTGGACTGCCGGCTTTGAGACGTGCGGCGTCCGCGGAACGCACGGACGCGAACCGGACGCCGCAGTCGCCCGTGAACGCCGCCGCCATGGACGGAAGCATCACGCCGGGCCCGGGATATTGGCTCCATGGAAGAACGCTTTCCGGTAGAACGCAGCCTCATCCGACTCCGGGTTCGCGAACACGCCGCCTATGTCAGCGGCGGCGACACGGTACTGACGACCGGCACCACCGGTTTCATCGACGGTGGCGAGGAAGGCCTTTACGTGCGCCAGACGCGGCTGCTCAGCCGCTACCGCTGCTTCGTCGGACGCCGGCGACCGCACCCGGTCACGCTCAGCAGCGTGCGGCAGGACAGTTGGATGGGCTACTACATCGTCCCCGCGCCGGGCGTGGGCGACGCCGAGCCGGACGACCTGTCCTCGGCCGCCGCGCAACAGACGCTGGAACTGCGCATCTCGCGCCTGGTCGGCGATGGCATGCGCGAGGAGTACGCGCTGACCAACTTCACGCAGGAGACCGTGCGTTTCCGGCTCGCGATCGAGGTCGCGTCCGACTTCGCCGACACCGAGGAAACGCGCGGCCCGCGCGTGCAGAAGGGCAAGCAGACGCGCCGCTGGCGCCGGCGCGACGACGGCACGCACGAGCTGGCGGTCGACTACACCGCCACGCGCGAGCTGCGTCGCGATGGCCAGCGCAAACGCCTGCGCTTCGATGCCGGCGTCACGTTGCAGCTCGACACGGGCGACGTCACGCCGCGCCATCGCGACGGCCGCATCACCTTCGACGTCGAGCTGGCCGCGCACGAAACCTGGTGCGCGAAGCTGCAGTGGATCGCGCGCTTCGGCGACGAGACGCTGCCCTGCCCCGCGCCGGACCGCGAACTCGACGGTCCCGAATCGCAGCAGAACCCGCAGGGCGCGTACCTGCGCGAAGCGACGCGGATCGACGCGCTCGATCGCGACACGCTTGCCGGCGTCGTCGACAGCGCCGTGCATCGCGCGCGCATGGACCTGGCCGCGCTGCGCCTGCCGCGTTTCGATCGCGGGCCCGATGCGTGGACGGTCGCGGCGGGACTGCCGATGTACGTGGCGCTGTTCGGTCGCGACACGCTCACCACGGCGCAGCAGGTCGCGATGCTCGGCCCGGAGGTACTGCGCGGCACCTTGCCGGTGATGGTCGACTGGCAGGCGCGCGAAGACGATCCGTGGCGCGACGAACAGCCCGGGCGCATCCTGCACGAAGCCCATCCGGGGCCCGTCGCGCAGTTGCAGTACAAGCCGAAGGATCGCTACTACGGCACGCTCACCGGCCCGGGCCTGTTCTGCACCGCGCTCGCGCACCTGTGGCAGTGGACGGGCGACCGCGACGCGGTCGAACCGCTGATCAAGCCGGCGATGGCCGCCTTGCGCTGGCTCGACGAGTCCGCCTGCGATCGCCGGCACGGGTTCCATGCCATCGCCACGCGCACCAAGGACGGTCTCAAGAACCAGACGTGGAAGGATTCGGACGACGGCATCGTCGAGGAAGACGGACGTGTCGTCGAACATCCGGTCGCGACGTGCGAGGAACAGGGCCAGGCCTACGCGGCCAAGCGCGCGGTCGCGCTGGTGCTCGATGCACTGGGCGAGAAGCGCGAGGCCGCGCGCCTGGTCGAAAGCGCCGAATCGCTGCGGCAACGCTTCGACGAGGCGTACTGGATGGACGACCTCGGCTGCTACGCGATGGCGCTGGGCGGCGACGGCCATCAGGTGCGTTCGATCGGTTCCAACGCATTGCGCTGCGTCGGCTCGGGCATCGTGCCCGACGAGCGCATCCCGCGCCTGATGGAACGCATGTTCGCGCCGGACATGTTCAGCGGCTGGGGCATCCGCACGCTGTCGAGCGACCATCCCGCCTACAACCCGTACGCGTACCACCGCGGCACGGTGTGGCCGGTCGAGCACGGCGTGATCGTGCGCGGCTGCTTCCACCACGGCCAGATCGATCGCCTGCAGCAGGTGTGCCGCGCGCAGTTCGAGGCCGCGTCGGCGTTCGACCAGTACCGCCTGCCGGAATGCTTCAGCGGCCACATGCGCGACAAGCACCATCCGTTCCCCGCGACCTATCCGCCCGCGAACTCGCCGCAGGCGTGGTCGGCCAGCGCGGTGCTGATGTACGTGCAGTCGTTGCTCGGCCTGCAACCGCATGCCTCGCTGGGTTTGCTGCTGGTCGATCCGCACCTGCCGTCGTGGCTGCCCGCACTGACCGTGGAGCGCCTGCGGGTCGGATCGGCGCGCGTGAGCCTGCGCTTCTGGCGCGATTCGGCCGGCGACAGCCACTTCGAGGTGCGCGATCTGGAAGGCGAGCTCACGGTGCGCGCGGCGCATGCCGCGTGGCGCGACGTGATGGCCATGGAGCACGAGCTGCGCGAGCGTTTCGCGCCCTAGCGCAGCGCGGGCAGCACTTCGCGGCCGAAGACGTCGATGAACTCCCGCTGCCAGCGGTTGACGTTGTGCAGGTACAGCGCGTGGAAACCCAGTTCGACGTACGCGCGCAGCCACGCCACGTGCTTCGACGGATCGGCCGAAACGTGCACCGACCCGGCGACCTTTTCCGGCGTGACCCGCTCGCCAAGCGCCTCGTAGGCTTGCGGCGTGCTCACGTCTTCGGTCAGCGCCGGCTCGACCACGTTCGTGCGCCATTGCTCGTGCGCGCCGCGCAACGCGTCTTCGTCGCTTTGGGCATACGACAGCTTGACCTGCAGCAGCAGGGGCTTGTCGGCGCCGCCGTTGTCGCGGAACGCCTGGACGATCGGCCGGAGTTTCTCCATCGGCTGGCTCACGGTGATCAATCCGTCGGCCCATTGCGCGCCCCAGGCGGCGGTCTCCGGCGACAGCGCGGCGACGTACACCTGCGGTAACGATTCCGGACGCGTGAAGAGCTGCGCGTGTTCGACGCGGAACGCACCGCGATGGTTCACGGTCTCTCCGCGCCAGAGGGCGCGCATGACCTGCACCGCTTCGAGCAGCCGGCGATTGCGCGCGTCCTTCGACGGCCACTCCTCGCCCGTGATGGTCTCGTTGATCGCCTCGCCGCTGCCCACCGCAAGCCAGAACCGCTCCGGGAACATCGACGCGAGCGTCGCCACGGCCTGCGCGATCACGGCCGGGTGATAGCGCCCGACCGGCGAATTGACCACGCCGAAGGAAGTATCCACGCGCGCCATCGCCGCGCCGAGCCAGCTCCATGCGTGGCCGCTCTGACCCTGTGCGCGCGACCACGGATGGAAGTGGTCGGAGCACATCATCGCGTCGAATCCCGCCTGCCGTGCGTGCGCCGCCAGGTCGAGCAGTTCGCCCGGCGGAAACTGTTCGTGCGACGCGTGATAGCCCAGCGTGGTCATGGCCGTGGTCGTGCCCTGTGTCCTCGCCTGCGAGCGTACGCGCACGGCGTGAACGCACCGCCATCGCTCGGCGCCGTGACGCGGCCTTGCCGTTGTGCGTGATAGACCGATGGCATGGACAAGACGATCGGACGCACGCGTTGGGCCATCGCCGAGGGCTACATTCCCGGTCGAAGCAATGGCCCGGCGCCGGAACTGGAAAGCCACGAAGCGTGCTGCATCCTGAACGCGACGGACGACGACGCGAACATCCGCATCCGCATCTACTACGAGGATCGCGAACCGGCAGGGCCGTACACGCTCACGGTGCCGGCGCGCCGCACGAAGCACCTGCGCTTCAACGAACTCCAGGACCCGGAGCCGATCCCGCGCGACACGCCGTATGCCAGCGTCATCGAATCGGACGTGCCCATCGTCGTGCAACACACGCGTCTGGACTCGCGGCAGGCCGAGAACGCGCTGATGAGCACGATCGCGTACAGCCAGGCATGACGCACGTCGCGCGTTTACGAGGGCGCCACGCCGCGACCACTACGCTTGGCGACCTCGACCGGGAGGTTTCCACAAGATGCGCGAATTCCTGAGAAACAACGGCCTCTCGCTGGTGCTGCTGGCCTGCCTGATCCTTCCGCTCATCGGCCAGACGCTCACCGGCCACGAGGTCTACAACGACGAACTGGTGCGCGAGGGCGGCGCGCCGTTGTCGCTGGCGCAATACCTGACCAGTGGCCACCTGGTGTCGTCGATCTTCGAGAACTGGGAAAGCGAATTCCTGCAGATGGGCATGTACGTGTTGCTCACCGTCGCGCTGCGCCAGAAGGGGTCGGCCGAATCGCGCCCGATGTCCGAGCCCGACGAGGACGAACCCACGCTCGAACCCGGACCGAAGCCGTGGCCGGTGCGCGTCGGCGGGTTCTGGCTCACGCTCTACCGCCACTCGCTGGCGATCGCGTTCGGACTGCTGTTCGCCCTCTCCTTCGTGCTGCACCTGTCGGGCAGCTGGCGACGCGAACTGGTGGATCGCGCGCTCCGTGGCGAAGGACCGATCGCGATGCTCGACTACCTGACCGAACCGGAGTTCTGGTTCGAGTCGTTCCAGAACTGGCAGTCCGAATTCCTCGCCGTGCTGGCGCTGGTGACGCTGAGCATCTGGCTGCGGCAGGACGGCTCGCCGCAGAGCAAGCCGGTCGAAGCGCCGCATTCACAGACGGGTACGTGAGGCAACGCGGTCGCCCCTACCCTCGTCCGCCTCCCCGCACCCCACGCCGCCCGATCCCTCTCCCGCGTGCGGGAGAGGGATCGGGGTCAGGGTGAGCTACAGCGCAAGCCGCATCGCCCCGACATCCATCACACCAGCGGCGGATCCTTCTCGCGGACCCAATGCCGGTGCTGCGCCATCGCGTCGATGAAAGCGGCGATCGCTTCGTCGTCGTCCTCCACGCCGGCGATGATGCCCGGATCGCGCGTGCCGTCCTCGAGCATCTTCGATGCGCCCGCGCCCTCCAGGAGCGTGCTGGACGCGCCGGGCGCGAGGATCGGCTTGCAATGCCGGTACTGCTCCTTGACGAACTCCGCGGCGCGTCCGTCCACGGCCAGCATCTTCACCGCGCGCTCGCCGTCGGGAAGCACGAGCGCGTCGAACAACGGCGCCGGCTCGTTCTCCATCGACGCATCGGCCTGCAATGTTTCGCCTTCGGCCGTGACGAACGGACCGATGCGCGGCCCGACCAGGCGCGGCACCGCACCGGCTTCGAACAACGCCTGTTGCGTCGCGGCGAGCGATTCGCCGTTCACGCCATCGCATACGAGCAGCGCGATCTTGCGCGTGCGGATGCTGCCATCGCCCGGGTGCGCGAGCAGCGACAACGCGGCCGATTGCCGTACTTCCGGACGCGGCACGCGCGCGAGCGCACGCGGCGATGCCTCGATCGAGCCCATGCCCAGGCCCGCGGCGACCGACGTGGCGAGTTCGCGCGAGACGTTCATCAGGTTCGCGACCATGCGTTCGCGGATCGCCGGCACGGTCACCTTGCTCAACTCGAAGCGGAACGCGCCGACGATGTGCGCCTTCTCCGCCTCGCTCTGGCTTTCGTAGAACAGCGTCGCCTGGTTGTAATGCTCGGCGAACTTCTCCGGCCGGCCGCGCAGTTCCTCGCCGCGCACCGGCTCGGGGAAGGACACGAAGCCGGCCGATCCGGCCTGGAACGGGCAGCCGCCCGCGAGACTGTTGGGCTCGTACGCGACGCGCCCGCGATTGATCGCCTGGCGATGGAACCCATCGCGCTGGTTGTTGTGCACCGGCGCGACCGGCGCGTTGATCGGGATTTCGTGGAAGTTCGGCCCGCCCAGGCGGGTGAGCTGCGTGTCGACATAGGAATGGATGCGCCCGGCGAGCAGCGGATCGTTGGTGAAGTCAATGCCCGGAATCACGTGCGCGGTGCAGAACGCGACCTGTTCGGTCTCGGCGAAGAAGTTGTCCGGGTTGCGGTTGAGCACCAGACGACCGACCGGCTCCACCGGCACGAGTTCCTCCGGCACGATCTTGGTCGAATCGAGCACGTCGAAACTGAACTTGTTCGCCTGTTCCTCGGTGAACACCTGCACCCCGAGCTCGTATTCGGGGAACTCGCCCGCCTCGATCGCCTCCCACAGATCGCGGCGATGGAAATCCGGGTCGGCGCCGGAGATCTTCACCGCCTCGTCCCACTGCAGCGAATGCGTGCCCAGTCGCGGCGTCCAGTGGAACTTCACCAGGCGCGACTCGCCGGCTTCGTTGACGAAGCGGAACGTGTGCACGCCGAAGCCCTGCATCATGCGGTAGCTGCGCGGGATCGCGCGATCGCTCATCGCCCACAGCAGCATGTGCGTGGATTCGGGCATCAGCGATACGAAATCCCAGAACGTGTCGTGCGCCGACGCCGCCTGCGGCATCTGGTGGTGCGGTTCGGGCTTGAGCGCGTGGACGAGGTCGGGGAACTTCATCGCGTCCTGGATGAAGAACACCGGGATGTTGTTGCCCACCAGGTCCCAGTTGCCTTCGTCGGTGTAGAACTTCACGGCGAACCCGCGCACGTCGCGCGCGGTGTCCTTGGAACCGCGTTCGCCCTGCACCGTGGAGAAGCGCACGAACACCGGCGTGACCTTCCCGTCCTCCTGGAACGGCGCGGCGCGGGTGATGTCCCGGAGCGAGCGGTAGCACTCGAAGAAGCCGTGCGCGCCCGAACCGCGCGCATGCACGATGCGTTCGGGAATGCGCTCGTGATCGAAGTGCGTGATCTTCTCGCGCAGGATGAAATCCTTCAGCAGCGCCGGCCCGCGTAAGCCAGCCTTCAGCGAATCCTGGTTTTGCGCGACCGGCACGCCCTGGTTGGTCGTGAGGAACTGGCCGCCGGAATCCACGCGCACGCGATCCAGCGGCCCGACGGTGGGATTGGTGCCGGGCGCGGCCTGCGTGCCCGTCTTCGGCGAAGTCTGCCCTTCGGTGAGCGTGCTCGCGCCCGCGAGCGGCGTCGGCGTGACGTGCGCCCCCTCGGGCGGCGCCAGCGCGTTCTCGCGCCCGTACTCGGCGGCCTTCGTCGGGTTGTGATCGAACGCGGCCGCAAGCGCCTGCGCATCGAGTCCCTGCTGCACGGCCGGGTCTTCGGCGCCGGCATCGGACAACTGCGCGGGGCCACTGTCGGTGGGCGCGCGCCGGGCGGAACGGGCGCTCGTGCTCTTCTTCTTCGCTGCGGACTTGCGCGCCGCGGCCTTGGTCGGCGCGGACTTCTTTCGGCTGGCCATGAAGATCTCCTGATGGGCGGGCGGTGTGCGGGCAGACGACGCACGACGCGCGCCCTGACCTCCATCAAGCTTCGCGTCACGGAAGTCGACATCGCGTAACGCGCAAGCCGCCGGCGTTCACGTTGGCGAAGAGCGCGTGTTGATACGCAACAGTTTGGTCCACCCGCAACTTGTTTCCTGCGGTGTCGCACTTTCTTCATGCAGGCGCCACCGCGCGCTTCGGCGATGCACCGCGGACGCGCGTGGCACGCGCCGGTGCCTGCATCGGCTCGCCGATGCCGTCTGGCACGCACCTTGCGTGGGCTTCCGCGCACCGGCAAACACAGGGGACGCATCGCATGCACGACGGGGAACTGCCGAAGGGCTGGCGCATCTACGCCGAGCCGGCGAGCGCCGATGGGCGCTGCCGTCTTCGCCTCATCGCACCCAACGGCATCAGCAGCACGTGGTGGCTGCGCTCGAACATGACCTCCGGCCAGGTGGTCTGCGCCCTTGCCCAGGCGCAGAGCCGCGCCGGCATGCGCCACCGGCCGCACGACACGTTCGATCGCCATGCCGGCGAGTTCGAGGACGCGGGACGCTACTGACGCTGAATGCAGGCTGGCGATGATCCACGCCGGCGCGCGGTTGTCACGCCGGGGCGACGCGCTGCGCCGCACATTCAGGCTGTCGTCAACGGCTCACCTCGCGATGCAAGACGCCAAGGGCACGCTGGACATCCGGCTATTCGAAAGCAGCGGCAAAGTCAGGACCCTCGATCTCGAATCGGCGGACCTGCAGGACCTGGAAGAAAACCAGCTGCTGTGGATCGACCTGGAGGGCGGCGGCGACCCGTCCATCAGCGAGGTGCTCGCCCGGCTCGGGCTCGGCGACGAGATCGCGCAATGGTTCCTGGACCGCAGCGCCATGCCGGAACTGCGCGTACGCAACGGCTCGTTCTTCGTGCGCGTGGTGGCCGTGCGCAACGAGGGCGACCTGGCCTACAACGGCACGGTGCTGGCGATCCTTGCCGGTCACAACTACGTGATCACCTCGCACCAGGAGCCGGTGGATTTCCTCACCAAGCTGCGCGAGCGCGAGTCGCACGAATCCGGCCTCGGCATGCTCAGCGCGGACAGTTTCACCGCGTCGCTGCTGGACTGGCACCTGAACTCGTACTTCGAGGCGGTCGCCGACTTCGAGAGCGCCGACGAACGGCTGGAGACGGACATCCTCGACGATCGCCACGGCGAGTGCCTGCACAGCCTGCGCGCGTTGCGCAAAGCGGCGTCACGGCTGCGCCGGATGCTGTCCGCGCACCGCGCCGTGTTCTCCGCGATCGCGCGACCGGACTTCCGCCCGGACGCGGACGGCGACGTCAACCGGCATTTCCAGACCGTCGACACGCATTTCCAGCGCGCCATCGAGGCCGTCGAGTACACGCGCGAGGTGGTGATCGGTTCCTTCGAGCTTTTCAGCAACCAGACCGCGCTGCGTACCAACGCCATCATGCGCGTGCTGACCATCCTCACCGCGCTGATGGGCGGGCTGGCGGTCATGGCAGGCGTCATGGGCATGAACTTCCAGGCGCCGTTCTTCGACACCGGGCTCGCCGGTTTCCTGACCGCCGTCGGCGCCATGACGGGCATGGCGGCCATCGGGCTGTGGTGGGCGTGGCGGCGAAAGTGGCTCTGACGGCTGGGAGTCAGGAGTCAGGAGTCAGGAGTGAGCCTCACGGGGTGAGCACCACCTTGCGGCAGTAATCCTGTTTCTTCTCGAAGATCTCGTACCCCTTCGGCGCGTCGGACAGCCGCATGCGGTGGCTGATGATCACCTCCGGATGCAGTTCGCCGTTGGAGATGTGCTCCAGCAATTGCGGCATGTACTGCTGGACGTGCGTCTGGCCCATCCGGAACGCCAGGCCCTTGTCGAAGGCGTCCCCGAACAGGAACGCGTGGATGAAGCCCGCGTACACGCCCGGCACGCTGACCACGCCGCCGCGGCGGGTCGCCGCGATGCACTGGCGCAGCGCCTTGCCGCTGGAACCTTCCA
Organism: Lysobacter arvi; assembly: GCA_031216755.1. GTDB lineage: Bacteria > Pseudomonadota > Gammaproteobacteria > Xanthomonadales > Xanthomonadaceae > Lysobacter_J > Lysobacter_J arvi. The sequence goes on from JARUHG010000001.1 coordinate 937,084, forward strand.
GCTTGAGGGTCGTCATGGCGGTTTCGAGCTTGCTGCCCTTGGCCTCGAAGCCGACCGCCTCGATCGTGGCGTCGACGCCGCGGTTGTCCATCAGGGACACGATCAGCGCCGCCGGATCTTCCTCCTCGTCGAAGTTGATCGTTTCCACGCCGTAGGTGTCGCGGGCGAATTCGAGCCGATACGGATGGTGGTCGATCATGAAGATGCGCTCGACCCCGAGCAGGCGCGCGCTCGCCGCCGCCATCATTCCCACCGGTCCCGCGCCGAAGATCGCCAGCGACGAGCCCGGCCCAACGGCCGCGTTCAGAACCGCCTGATAGCCGGTGGGCAGGATGTCGGAAAGAAACAGCACCTGCTCGTCGGCAAGCGTGCTGTCGGGGATCACCAGCGGGCCGACGTTGCCCTGCGGCACGCGCACGTACTCCGCCTGGCCGCCCGCATAACCGCCGTACAGATGCGTGTAGCCGAACATGCCCGCGCCCGGGCGCGCATCCTTCTTGTTGAGGATCGCGCCGCGGTCGGGGTTGGTGTTCTCGCATGCGGCGAACAGCGCACGACTGCAGAAGAAACAATCGCCGCAGGAGATGGTGAACGGCACCACGACGCGACCGCCGGGCCGCACGCGCGTGACCGCCGGCCCGACCTCCTCGACCACGCCCATGAATTCGTGGCCGAGGATGTCGCCGTCCTTCATGCCCGGGACCTTGCCGCGGTACAGATGCAGATCCGAACCGCAGATCGCGGTGGCCGTGACGCGCAGCAGCACGTCGGTGTCTTCGATGATCGTCGGGTCGGGTACGTTCTCGATGCGTACGTCGTACGAACCCTGCCAGGTCAGTGCTTTCATGCGCGGCTTCCAGTTCTCGGTAGGTGAACAACCGCGCAAGACGCATGCCAAGGCGCGCCTCGCTTCGACGTTCTCGTCGGTACGGTGCGGACGTTACGGCTTCGCGGCGAAGGCAAGCTCATGCGGTCGCAGCCGGGTTACGGCGCCGCGCCGCCCATCTTCTGTTGCAGCGTCTTGCCCCGCTCCAGGTGCATCGCGACGTGTTCGCGCGAGTTGGTCAGGAACGTACGGACATTGGCGTCCTGCGCCGCCGGCAGCAGGCGGTTGTCGATGAGCGACAAGGCTTCCTGGTGGCCCTTCACCATCGCATCGACATACGCCTTCTCGTAGTCCTTGCCCGACTTCTGATCGAGCATCGACAGCTCCGAGCGTCCCTTCTCTTCCATCGCGGTGACTTCCGGGTTGCCCTCGTTCGGATTGAGCTTCTTGCCGGCGTCCAGGTTCCTGGAGTGCTCGCGATGCAGCATGTTGGCGTATTCGGCGACATCGCCTGTCACCTTCTTGCTTTTCGCCTGTTCGGCCGCGGCGATCTCGTGCTTGTCCACCGCGCCGACGAGTCCGACCGCATCGGCCTGCGTCAGCGCGCCGGTCGCGGGCGCATTCGGCGTGCCCGGCGCGGCGTTCGGATCCATCGCGGCGGTCGCGTTGGTGGCATCGCCGGTGGTGCCCGCTGTCGCGGCGGTGTCGGCGGTGTCGGCCGGCTTCTCGGTCGGATCCGGCGCGTTGGCGGTCGGGCCCGAGAGCGCGGTCGAATCCGGATTGGCCTCGTTCTCGTCGCGGTTGCAGCCGGACAGCGCGAGCATGGCGATCGAGATCGCGAGGGACAGCTTCATTGCACGGTTCATGTCGGGTTCCTTTCGGTGATGGATCGAAGACGGAGCGATCAATGCAAACGCAGCGAGCCGTCGATGCGCGGGAACAGGCAGGCGCGCTCCCATGCGGCGCGGACGTCCGGCTCGACCTCTTCCCACGACAGGCCGGTGGCTTGCTCGTAGGATTTCCATAGCGCGGCGGCGGCACGTTCGGCGGTGTTCCAGTCGGCGCCGTAGATCTCGCGTGCGCCTTCGCCGATGACGGACACCAGTTGGCTGTAGCTGATCATCCGGGTCGCCATGTGGTCCTCCTGCGAACGCTCGCCGCGCTTCGTGTGCACTGCCACATCCCTACTCCCGCAAGTGTCGTGCCATGCATCGCGCGTCGTGGCGGCCTCGTCCGGCAGCGCAGCGCGAAAAACATTCCGGCAAGCGCGCAACTCTCGTCCGACGCGAACGAATCGTTCAGCACGTGCACGACGCATTCACCGATGCGGCGCTATGCACGGGTGATCCACTGGACGAACCATCGACCCCATGCATCCCATACATCGTTTCACCGCACTCGCGCTGATCGCCGCCGCGGTCGCCGCCTGCGGCGATGGCCCGAACGGCCGCATCAACGGCGCCACCGACGCGCAAGGCAACGCGACCGAACGCGAGCCGACCACACCGGCAGCGACGCAATCCACGCCGGACGGCGCCACGCCATCGGCGTCCGATCCGGCGAGCGGGCCGGTGCTCGCGCTCGCGCAACCGCAAGCGGGCTCCGGTCCGAACACCGCGTATCTGGTGAACTCCGCGAACTCGGCGGTGTACGCGCTCGAAGGCGACGTCAATGGCAACCGCTGCGACGATGCATGCATCCAGGTGTGGCCGCCGGTGCTCACCAGCCAGGCGCGCAGCGGCGTCGGCGAAGGCCTGCGCGCGGAACTGCTCGGCACCGTGGGCCGTCCCGACGGCAGCACGCAGGTCACGTACGATCGCAAGCCGCTGTACCGCTACAACGCCGACACCGGCGCCGGCCGCACGGGCGGGCATGGCGTGCGCGATCAGTGGGGGCATTGGAGCCTGCTCGATGCGGCCGGCAGACCGTTGCCCGATGCGCCGAAGGCCGACGCGGGCACGGCGAACAAGCCGTAAGGCACGCGCACGGGGCGACCATGGAGGCTGCCTTCGTTTCCGGCGTGCTCGCCAGCGACGACGCCCAGGCGCGCACCCTGCTGGGCTGGAGCGCACTCGCGCTCTACTGGGTGTGGACGATCGCCGGTTGCCTGGATTTCGCCTGCCATCGAGCGACGAACCTGCCTGCGACGTCGGGCGTCGCAGAGTCGCGACTGCATCTGGTGCAACTGGCGCTCTGCGGCGCGGGCGTGGTGATGTGGCTGGTCTTCGCGCCGACGGCCGGCCTCGCGCTGGCGCTTGCGGCCATCGTCCTGGTGCACGCATTGGCCGGCTATCGCGACACGCGCACGGCGTTCCGCGCCGGACGCACGATCCTGCCGGTGGAACAGCACCTGCACAGCGTGCTCGACCTCGCACCGTGGATCGCGCTGGGCGCAACCGCGTGGATCGCATGGCGCGCACCGACGACGCAGTGGTCCTTCAACCTTCGCCAGCCCCCGTTGCCGATGGCGACGTGGGCGATGGTGCTGGCACCGGCGCTGCTGCTGTGCGTCGTGCCGGCGCTGCTGGAACTTCGCGATGCGCTTCGCGTCGCGCGCGGGAGGCCGTCCGTTGCGCCACGCGCCTGAAAAGCAGATGCGCCGCCGCCAGCCCGACGCCGAACGCGGCGTAGGCCGACACCATGCCGGCTGCGGACAGATGGCGATCGAATCCCGGCGTGAGCCGTCGCGGCACGACGTGGTAGTCGACCACGTACGCCGTCACCGCCGTCGCGGCGGCGAGCGCGGCGACCTTGCGGGGCGGCTGGCGATGCGCGCAGGCCTCGAACATTCCTGCCCACCACAGCGAACTGGCGTGGTGGATCGCGTAACCGAGCGCGGTGTGGCGCACATCGGTTCCATGGCGGTGCATCGCCGGTTCGCCCCAGACCCAGTGGCTGGTCGCATTGACCCCGCTGGTCGCGCGTCCGGTACGGTGTCGGGAATCCAGTGCAACGGCCAGGGTGGACGTGATGCTCGCAAGCGATCCTGACACCAGCGTGCGAAGCGCCCATCGCGCCAGGCGACGCGTCGGCGTGCGGTGGGTGCCACCATCCTGCGGGAGGCCGTCGTGCGCGTGCTGATGACCGGGTCGACGGGCCTGATCGGCAGTGCGGTGGTTCGGCGATTGTCGGACGCGGGGCATGAACTCGTGCTCGTCGTTCGCGATGTGGAAGCGGCGCGGGCGCGCTGGCCGAACGCTCGCGTCGTGCGAGGCGGTTTCGGCGGCGACACGCCGGCGTGGCCGGAGTACCTGCGCGACGTCGACGTGGTGATCAACGCCGTTGGCATCTTCACCGAGCAAGCAGGCCAGAGTTTCGATGCAGTACACGTGAAGGGACCGGCCGAACTGTTCCGCGCGGCCGCGCAAGCCGGTGTGCGCCGCGTGATCCAGATTTCCGCGCTGGGCGCGAGCGCTTATCGCGACGAGGCTTACCTTTCGTCGAAGGGCCGCGCCGATGCGCAGCTGGCCGCCCTGCCGATCGAAAGCACCATCGTGCGTCCTTCGCTGGTGTTCGCCCCGGAGGGACCGAGCACGCAATGGTTCGCCGCGCTCGCCGTGCTGCCGGTCACGCCGTTGCCGGGAGGCGGGAATCAGGCGCTTCAGCCCGTGCACATCGACGACGTGGCCGAGGCGATCGCCCGGCTGGTCGTGGCACCGAAGGTCCCACCCGAGCTCGTTCTGGTGGGCCCGCGTGCGCTCACGTTGCGCCAGTACCTGGCGGCGCTGCGTCGCGGACTGGGCGCGCGCGGCGCGTTCATCGGGATTCCCGCGTCGCTGCTGCGAACCGCGTCGCGGCTGTTCGGGCGGTTCAGCCCCTGGCTGTCGGGCGAGACGATGCGCATGCTCGACGCGGGCTCCACCGGCGCGCCGGCGCCGCTGACGCACCTGCTCGGACGCGAGCCACGCGACGTGGACACCTTCGTCGATCCGGGCAATCGTCGCGCGCTGCGCACGGCGGCGATGCTGCAATGGCTGCGGCCGCTGCTGCGCTATTGCCTCGCATCGATGTGGCTGGCGACGGCGATGGTTTCCGCCTTCGTTTACCCCGTGCGCGACAGCCTGGCGTTGCTGGCGCGCACCGGCCTGCATGGTGCCGTCGCGGATGTCGCGTTGTACGGCGCGGCGGCGCTCGATGCCGTGCTCGGCCTGATGCTCTTCGCGCCGCGATGGCGCCGGCTGTCGTATTCGTTGCAGCTGCTGTTGATCGCCGCGTACACGGCGATCATCACCGTCTTCCTGCCCGAATACTGGGCGCATCCCTACGGGCCCATCCTCAAGAACGTGCCGCTACTGGCGGCGATCGCCACGGCCCGCGAACTGGACGCACCGAATGGACGTCATCGTCGTTAAGTACCTGCACGTGCTCTCCTCGACCTTCTTGTTCGGCACGGGCGTGGGCACGGCGTTCTACCTGCTGGTCGCCAGCCGCGCGCGTGATGTCCGCGTGATCGCCGCCATCTCGCGCTACGTGGTCGTCGCCGACTGGATCTTCACGGCCACGACCATCGTGTTCCAGCCGCTGAGCGGCCTGTACCTCGCGCATCGGCTCGGATACCCGCTGACCTCGACGTGGCTGTACTGGTCGATCGTGCTGTTCGTGATCGCAGCGCTGTGCTGGCTTCCGGTCGTGTGGCTGCAGATGCGCCTGCGCGACCTGGCGGTGGAAGCGGCCGCCAAGAACGAGCCGCTCCCGCTGCGCTACGACGGCTACCTGGGAGCGTGGGCGGCGTTGGGCGTGCCCGCGCTTATCAGCTTCCTGGTGATCTTCTACCTGATGGTCGCGCGTCCGGCATGAAAGATGTTCCGCGCGGATGAACTTCGCGCGCATGACGCGCGGCGCGACGCGGTGCAGAGCCTGCTTGCGTCTGGCACGGCCCTTGCGCGGGTCTCCACCATCACCCTCGACGCCGTGGACGCCAGACATGACCCGAACCACGCCCGCACGCCGCACGGCCACGCCATTGCGCCGGTATCGCGCGAACCACCATCGCAGCGCTTCGCGGCTGGCGCGCAGCGGGGCGGCGCGGCTGATCGGCGCGCATCGTCGTTGCGGCGACGGCGATGCGCTGGCCATCGTCTGTTCGCCCGCGGCGGTCCATCGCGGTTATCGCGTGACGGTCGTGCTCGACCGGCTCGACGCACACGAGCGCTGGAGCGGCAAGGCGCTGATCGCATCGGCGACATCGCCCGGGCGCTGGCTGGCCATCCTGGAATCGGCCGACCTTTCGCGCCGCCGTTGCGGATCGCGCGCGCGGGCCGCGATGCTGCGCATGGCGGTCGCCCGCATCGATGAGGTCGAATCCGCATCGCACGGCGTGTGGCCCGGTATTGCGGAAGCGTATTGATCGCGTGTTCACGCGACGGTAAATCCACGCGCCATTCGCCGTCGCTTCACTGCGGATCGCAGAGCATGCGGGCTCATCCGACGACACGCAGGGAACCCCGCTGATGAGTACCGCACGTACGATTCCGCTGTGGACGTCCACCGACACGCCGCCCGGCGGCTGGTCTCCCGCCACGGAAGGAAGCACGCTGGACGTCGCGGTGGTCGGCGCCGGCATCGCTGGACTCACGTCGGCACTGGTCTTGTTGCGGGAAGGTCGGCAGGTGACGGTGATCGAGCGCGAAGGCATCGGCGCGGGCGAAACCTTGCGCACGTCCGCGCATCTGTCCAACGCGTTGGACGATCGCTACTACACGCTCGCGCGCCAGCACGGCGAAGACGGCGCGAAGCTTGCCGCGGCGAGCCACGCGACGGCGATCGACTTCATCGAATCGCAGTGCCGCGACAGCCCCGACGGTTGCGGCTTCGCACGCGTTCCCGGCTATCTGTTCGCCCACGACGGCGACGTGTCGCAGCTGGAGAAGGAAGTCGAGGCCGCGAACGCTGCCGGCGTAAGCGCGACGTTGTTGCCCGCCGGCCTGCAGGCGCCGGCGCTGCTGGGCCCGATGGTGCGCTTCGAGGATCAGGCGCGCATCGACATCGGCCGCTACATGCGATGGCTCGCGCAGGAAGTTCGCGACGCGGGCGGACGATTCGTGCGTGCGGAAGTGGCGAACATCGAAGGCGATTCGCCCTGCCGCATCACCCTGCGCGACGGCCCCGCGCTGACGGCGCGGGTCGTCATCGCAGCCACCAACGTGCCGGTGCACGAGACCGATGCGACGTACATGAAGCAGGCGCCGTACCGCAGCTACGTCGTCGCGGGCGCGGCCCCTTCCAACCTGCAGGACGCGCTGTACTGGGACACGGGCGATCCGTACCACTATGTGCGGCTCTTCCGCGACGAGGACGGCAAGGACTGGATCATCGTCGGCGGCGAGGACCACAAGACCGGACAGGATGACGATCCCACCGCCTACGCGCGGCTGCACGAGTGGACGCTGCAGCGGTTCCCGGATGCGGGCCCGTTCACGTACGCGTGGTCGGGCCAGATCATCGAACCGGTGGACGGCATGGCGTTCATCGGCGCCGATCCCGACAACGACAACGTGTTCCTGATCACCGGCGATTCCGGAAACGGGCTGACGCATGGCACGCTCGGCGCGCTGCTGGTGTGCGATCTGGTGCAGGGGCGCGACAATCCGTGGACGGCGCTGTACGACCCGGCGCGCAAGCCGGTTCGCGCGGCCGGCGAATGGATGCGCGAGAACGCCAACGCCGCATTCCAGTTCCGCGACTGGATCAAGCCCGCTTCCATCGACGACACGAACCAGATCCCGCTGGGCGGCGGCGCGGTGCTGCGACGCGGCGTGCATCGCGTCGCGGTATATCGCAGCGGTGACGGCGCACTGCACGCGTTCAACGCACGCTGCCCGCACATGGGATGCGTCGTGCGATGGAGCAGCGAGGAGAAGTCCTGGGATTGCCCCTGCCACGGCTCGCGTTTCGAGGCCGCGAGCGGCGCCATCCTCAATGGCCCGACGAGCGAACCGCTCGCGCCGATGGAATGGAAGGAATAGCGCGCCGGTGATCGCGCGCGATGCGTCCGTGCGCGGCGTGGATGCTGGGCTGCATCTCGCCCGGGAGTGTTGACTGCAATTTTCAGTGAAGGTCGCGTGAGCGGCGCGCCTGGTTCGACTTCGCCCGCGGTTTGCGCGCACTCCGGAAGCACTCTCCGGCCACAGCACCGTCAGTGGGACGCGACCGCACGCACGCTCCAACGAAGCACCGCCGCATTCTTCACGCGACGACGGTGCCCGAATTCCTATAACGGGCGCACGCGTTCAACATCGGCAGGACACTACTCCCATGGCACGTACGTCGAAGTTCGATCAGGCCCAGGTCCACGAACTGCTGCTGCAGGCGCTCGAAACCGAGCGCGGCGGCATCCAGGTCTACAACGCGGCGATCCGGGCGGCGCAGAATCCCGACCTGCGCAAGGAGTTCGAGGAATACCTGGAAGAGACGACCCGGCACGAGGAAATCCTCACGCGCGTGTTCGAGCAACTGGGCATGGACACCGAGGAGCAGAGCCCGGGCCGCATGGTCGTGGCGCATCTGGGGCAGTCGCTGGTCGCGGCCATCGAGATGGCGATGCAGAACGCCGAGCCGGCCGCGGCCGAACTCGTGGCCGCCGAATGCGTCGTGCTGGCCGAGACGAAGGACCACTCGAACTGGGAACTGATCGGCCAGGTCGCGCTCAAGGCGAAGGCCGAATACGCGGACGTACTCAAGCAGGCGTATCAGTCGGTCGAGAAGGACGAGGACCATCACCTCTACCACACCAAGGGCTGGGCCCGTGAGCTGTGGATCCAGGCGCTGGGATTCCCGGCCGTGCTGCCGCCGCCGGAAGAGGTCAGGCAGGTGGAAACCGCGATCGGTGCGTCGCGCGCGGAGCAGTCGCGCGAGGACATGCTGAAGCGACACTGAGCTTGCCGTTCGCACCGCGTACGGCTGCATCCCCCCGGCCGGGACGCACGGGCCGCGTCAGGCGCCGAGCCCGTGTTCCCGTGCGTAGGCGTAGAACTCCAGGTCGCTCTTCACCCCGAGCTTGCGCATCGCCTCGACCTTCTGGCTGCTCACCGTCTTGACGCTGCGGTTGAGCTGGCGCGCGATCTCGGAGACGGTGTGGCCCAGGGCGAACAGGCGCATCACTTCCGCCTCGCGCTTGGACAACGCGGTCGTCGCGTCCTGGCTTTCGCCCTGCACGGACTCGATCTGCTTGCGCACCGATGCGCTGAGGTAACTGCGGCCCGCCGTGGCGGCGGTTACCGCCGTCGGCAGTTCCTTCATCGCGTCCGATTTGCTGACGACGCCGCGCACGTTCGGCAGACGCGCGATGTTGCTCAGCACGCCCGGGTTGGCCAGCTGCGTGAGCACCACGACGTTGAGCGCGGGCCAACGGCGGCCGATCAGCTGCAGCAGGCTCAGGCCGTCCGCGGCCTGTTCGCCGGGCATGTTGAAGTCGGTGACGACGAGCTGGCAGGCGGTGGCGTCCAGCACGCGGAGCAGCTCGTCGGGCGAGGTCGCCTCGGCGACGACGCGAAAGCCCGGGCTCTGTTCCAGCAGCGCACGCACGCCACTGGAAACGATCGGGTGGTCATCGGCGAGAACGATATGGAAAACCAAGCGGGCTCCTCAGCTTCTATCGCAACGCGGTGTCACCCGCGGACGCACCGCGGAGCGGCGGTTCGGACGACGGCCTCGGCCGACCCCTCGCATCGGCCGGAGTATATACCTGCGCGTTCAGGCTTCGTGATTCCGTCGCGCCCGGATCAGGCTAGACTGTTTCCATGCGTCGCATCGCGTTCCGCCTGCTGCTGTGCCTGATGCTCGTCCTGAACGGGACGGGCTACGCCGTGGCGGCCACGCAGATGAACGTCGCCCACGTGGCGGCCGCGGTCGCGGCACTCGAAGCCGAATCGAAGGCGCCGTGCCACGAGTCCGCGCAGGCCGCGTCCGCCGCGCACCCGCATGACGCGGACGCGTCCACGGCGGGCGCGCCCTCGTGCTGCCAGTCCTCGCAGTGCAGTTGCGACTGCCTCCAGCATGCGACGGGCGCGATGTCCGTCTTGGCGATGCCCGCCCAGGCCCCGCCCGGCGGCAGCATCGCCCAACCCGGCCTCGTGAACCGCATCGCGCCGCCGTTGCCGAACCTGCTTCGACCTCCCATCGCCTGACTCCGGGCGCGCACGGGCGCGCCGATCCTCACGCGTGCGCCAACGGCCGTTCCTGACGGCCGTCGCGCCGCATTCCGATGATCTGCACGGAGCAGTCCATGACATCCGATGTATCCGGCCGTCGCGCGGCATCGCCGTCGCGACGACGTTTCGTCACCGGCCTGGCGGCCGGCGGCGTCGCCACGGGCGCGGGCCTGTGGGACCTCCCCGGTCTGGCCCAGGCCGCACCGGCGAACGTTCCCCCTGTCCTCACCGGCACGCAGTTCGATCTTTCCATCGACGCCGCGCCGGTCAACTTCACCGGGCGCACGCGTCCGGCGGTGACGGTCAACAACTCGCTGCCCGCCCCGGTGCTGCGCTGGCGCGAGGGCGACACGGTCACCCTGCGCGTGGCCAACCGGTTGCCGGTGCAGAGCTCGGTGCATTGGCACGGCATCCTGTTGCCGGCCAACATGGACGGCGTGCCGGGGCTGAGCTTCGACGGCATCGGTCCGGGCGAGACCTTCACCTATCGCTTCGACATCCGCCAGTCCGGCACCTACTGGTACCACAGCCATTCGCTGTTCCAGGAACAGGCGGGGCTTTACGGCGCGATCGTCATCGATCCGCGCGAGCCGGCGCCGTACGCGTACGACCGCGAGCACGTCGTGCTGCTGTCCGACTGGACCGACCTCGAACCGGCCGCGCTGTTCCGGCGCATGAAGAAGATGGCCGGTTACGACAACTTCCATAAGCGCACCGTCGGCGACTTCTTCGACGATGTGTCGCGCGACGGGCTGGCGGCGACGTTGCGCGACCGCGGGCAATGGGGGCGCATGCGCATGACGCCCACCGATCTGTCCGACATCAACGCGAACACCTACACCTACCTGCTCAACGGCAACGCGCCGTCGGCGAACTGGACCGGCCTGTTCCGCAGCGGCGAAAAGGTGCTGCTGCGCTTCATCAACGGCTCGGCGATGACGTATTTCGACGTACGCATCCCCGGGCTGAAGATGACGGTCGTCGCCGCCGACGGCCAGTACATCCATCCGGTGACGGTCGACGAATTCCGCATCGCCGTGGCCGAGACCTTCGACGTGATCGTCGAGCCAGCCGGCCAGGACGCTTACGCGATCTTCGCGCAGGACATGGGCCGCACCGGCTACGCACGCGGCACGCTCGCGGTTCGCCACGGGCTGGAAGCACCGCTGCCGGCGCAGGACCCGCGCCCGATCCTGACGATGGACGACATGGGCCACGGCGGCATGGACCACGGCGGCATGGACCACGCCGGCATGGACCACGGCGCGAAGGGCATGGAAGGCGGATGCGGCGCCAACATGGGCATGAAGGGCATGGAAGGCGGCTGCGGCGCGAACATGGGCCACGACGCGGCGTCCGGCATGGCGCACGGCGGCCAGATGCAGTCGCATCCGGACAGCGAGCGCGGCAATCCGCTCATCGACATGCAGACGATGGCGCCCGCGCCGAAGCTCGACGACCCCGGCATCGGCCTGCGCGACAACGGCCGCACGGTGCTGACCTACGGCGCGATGCGCAGCCTGTTCGACGACCCGGACGGACGCGAGCCCTCTCGCACGCTGGAACTGCACCTGACCGGGCACATGGAGAAGTTCGCCTGGTCGTTCAACGGCCAGAAGTTCATGGATGCCGAGCCGCTGCGCCTGAACTACGGCGAGCGCATGCGCATCGTGCTGGTCAACGACACGATGATGACGCACCCGATCCACCTGCACGGATTGTGGAGCGACGTCGAGGACGAGCACGGCCAGTTCCACCTGCGCAAGCACACCGTGGACATGCCCCCGGGGACGAAGCGCAGCTATCGCGTGCGGGCCGACGCGCTCGGCCGCTGGGCGTACCACTGCCACCTGCTCTACCACATGGAAGCGGGAATGATGCGCGAAGTGCGCGTGGAGGAGCGCGCATGAAGACGCCTCGTTCCGTCATCGTCTATGCGCTATCGATGGCCATCGCGCCGGCCTGGGCGCAGGACCATTCGCACCACAACGCGCCGCCCCCCGAACCGAAGGCGGCCGCGACGCACGATCACGCCACGACGGATCACGCCGTGCATCAAACGCCGGCGGTGGACCATTCCGCGATGGGCCACGCGATGCCGCAGGAGGCGCCCTCGCAGGAGGCGCCGATCGAGCCTGTTCCGCCCGTCACCGATGCCGACCGCGCCGCGGCGTTCCCCGACATCGCCCACGGCATGCACCACGCGCCCGAACGCAACAGCTTCGTTGTGTTCGACCGCCTGGAAGCGATGGACCTGGACCATGGCCGCGGCGAGGCCTGGGAAGCGCAGGCGTGGATCGGCTCGGACCTTAACCGCCTGTGGTTGCGCAGCGAGGGCGAACGCGAGCATGGCCACACCGAAGCCGCCGATCTCGAGGTGCTCTATGGCCGCAGCGTCTCGGCGTGGTGGGACGTGGTCGCCGGCGTGAAGCACGACTTCAAACCGGGCAAATCGCGCGACTGGGCGGCGTTCGGCGTGCAGGGCCTGGCGCCGTACAAGTTCGAGGTGAGCGCGACGGCCTACGTCGGCGAGAGCGGCGCGACGGCGGCCACCGTCGAAGCCGAATACGAGGTGCTGCTGACCAATCGGCTGATCCTGCAGCCGCGCGTGGAAGTCGAAGCGTTCGGCAAGGACGATCCGGCGCGCGGTATCGGTTCGGGGCTGTCGACGGTGGAAGCCGGATTGCGCCTGCGGTACGAGTTCACGCGGCAATTCGCGCCGTACGTGGGCGTCGCGTGGGAGCGTGCCTACGGCGGAACGGCCGACCTTCGGCGCGATGAAGGCGAAACGGTCGAGGACACGCGCCTCGTCGCCGGCGTGCGGTTCTGGTTCTGATCGCCATGCGCGCCTCGACGCACCGCCGCACTTGCCCGCCCCGCTCCTGCGGCCGCGGCGGGCGGCGGTGCGTTGACCTTCCCACCATGGGAAGGCCCAGGCTGCGTCCATCGAAACCCCCGATGGAGCCCGTATGAACACCGTCGCCGCCGCCCACGAAGTTCGCCTGCCGATCGCCGGCATGACCTGCGCGTCCTGCGCGGGCCGGATCGAACGCGCCCTGACCTCGCTGCCGGGCGTGCTGCGCGCGGACGTGAACCTCGCGACCGCCAGTGCCAGCGTCGCCACCGATGGCAGCGTCGCCACGACGACGCTGGCCGAGGCCGTCACCCACAGCGGCTACAAGGTGCCGGAACGCACGATCGACCTGGCGATCGGCGGCATGACCTGCGCGTCGTGCGCCGGGCGCATCGAGAAAGCCCTGCGTGGCGTGCCTGGCGTGATCGACGCCAGCGCGAATCTCGCGACCGAACGCGCCCAAGTCCGGACGCTGCCGGAGGTCGCGACCGAAGCGCTGATCGCGGCGGTCGAAGGCGCGGGGTATCGCGCCGAGCTGCCGGCGCTCGAGAACGCCGCCACGGCGGGCCACCACGACACCGACGAAGCCGACGCGCGCGAACGCCGGCACGTCTGGATCGCGCTCGCCCTTTCACTGCCGCTGGTGCTGCCGATGCTCGCGCTGCCGTTCGGCGCGCATGCCACGCTGCCGGGCTGGCTGCAGTTCGTGCTGGCGACGCCGGTGCAGTTCTGGCTGGGCGCGCGCTTCTATCGCGCGGGCTGGCGCGCGCTGAAGGCCCGCAGCGGCAACATGGACCTGCTGGTCGCGCTCGGCACCAGCGCCGGCTACGGCCTGAGCGTGTGGCATCTGCTGTCCGGCGGCGAACACGCTTCGTTGTACTTCGAAGCGTCCGCGGTCGTGATCGCCCTCGTGCTGCTCGGCAAGTGGCTGGAGACGCGCGCGCGTCGCCAGACCACCGCGGCGATCCGCGCCTTGCAGGCCTTGCGACCGGCGACCGCACGCATCCGCCGCGATGGCGTCGAAACCGACGTGCCGCTGGCGCAGGTGCGCGTGGGCGACGCGGTCGTCGTGCGGCCGGGCGAACGCATGCCCGTCGACGGTCGCATCCTCGAAGGCCGCACGCATGCCGACGAATCCATGCTCACCGGCGAATCGCTGCCCGTCGCACGCTCCGAAGGCGATCGCGTCACCGGCGGCGCGGTCAACGGCGAAGGCCGCATCGTGGTCGAGACCACGGCGATCGGGGCCGAAAGCGCACTGTCGCGCATCATCCGGCTGGTCGAGGAAGCGCAGGGGAAGAAGGCGCCGATCCAGCGCATCGTCGACCGCGTGAGCGCGGTGTTCGTGCCGGTCGTGATCGGCATCGCATTGCTCACGCTGCTCGGCTGGGGCTTGGCGACCGGCGACTGGAGCCGCGCGTTGCTCAATGCGGTCGCGGTGCTCGTGATCGCGTGCCCCTGTGCGCTTGGCCTGGCAACGCCGACGGCGATCATGGCCGGCACTGGCGTCGCCGCGCGCGCCGGCATCCTGATCAAGGACGCGCAGGCGCTGGAAATCGCGCAACGCATCGGGATCGTCGCGTTCGACAAGACCGGCACGCTGACGGAAGGCAAGCCGACGCTGACCGAAGCGGTGGCGCTCGACGGCGACACGGCGTCGCTGCTGGCGCAGGCCGCCGCGGTCCAGCGCGGCAGCGAACACCCGCTCGCCGCCGCGGTGCTGCACGCTGCGCAGGGTTCGCCGCAACGCGTGGCCGACGACATCCGCGCCGTGCCGGGCCGCGGAGTGCGCGGCCGGCTTGGAACGAGCAACGTGCTCATCGGCAGCGAGCGGATGATGCGCGAGGCGGCCGTCGATCTGTCGCTGCTGCGCGCACGCGCCGAGTCGCTGATCGCGGGCGGTCACACGGTTTCGTGGGTCGCCTCCGCCACGGGCGATGAGTCCCCTCGCCTGCTCGGCCTGCTCGCCTTCCGCGATACGGCGCGTGCCGGTGCGCGCGACGCCATCGCGCGACTGCACGGCCTGGGCGTGCGCACGGTGATGGTGTCGGGCGATCACGAAGGCGCCGCGCGCGTCATCGCCGCGCAGTTGGGCATCGACGATGTGCGCGCCAATGTGCTTCCCGGGGAAAAGGCCGCGGCAATCGAACGCCTGCGCGGGGACGGCGTCGTGGCGATGGTCGGCGATGGCGTCAACGACGCGCCGGCCCTGGCCGCGGCCGACGTCGGCATCGCGATGGGCAGCGGCACCGACGTCGCGATGCATGCCGCGGGCGTGACCCTGATGCGCGCCGAACCGGCGCTGGTCGCCGACGCCATCGAGGTGTCGCGCCGCACGACCCGGAAGATCCACCAGAACCTGTTCTGGGCCTTCATCTACAACGTCGTCGGCATCCCGCTGGCGGCGCTCGGATGGCTCGACCCGGTGATCGCCGGCGCCGCGATGGCGTTCTCGTCGGTCAGCGTCGTCGCCAATGCATTGCTGCTGCGCCGCTGGCGCCCGCGCCACCTTTGAATCGCAAGGAGCCGATCATGCCCCGCATGCCACGACCCGAACTCGCCGACGCGCGCCAGCAAGGCCTGCACAACATCGGCGAAGCCGCACGGCAGAGCGGCGTGAGCGCGAAGATGATCCGGCACTACGAGAGCATCGGGCTGATCCCGCCGCCCAATCGCACCTTCGCCGGCTACCGCCTCTACAACGATGCCGATCTGCATCGACTGGGTTTCATCCGTCGCGCCCGCGGACTGGGGTTCTCCATCCGGCAGATCGAAGCGCTGCTCGGGTTGTGGGACGACCGCTCGCGCGCGAGCGCCGAAGTGAAGCGCCTCGCGCAATCGCACGTGGACGAACTGGCGGAGAAGATCGCCGAGATGCAGGCCATGCAGCGAACGCTGCAGGACCTGGCGCACCGCTGCCACGGCGACGACCGCCCCGACTGCCCGATCCTCGAGGACCTGGCGAAGACCGCGCCCGCAGACACGGCCGGCGAAGACGATGCACCTGATGGGCCCCTTCCCTTCGAAGCGGACCGCGAGAAACGACGGGCAGGACGCGGGCGCTAGCAGCCGAGTGCGACGACGCGCGTCATGCGGCGTTCGGTGGCCACGAGGCACGGTTCGTCGCATTGGAACGATCGAGGCGCTGCCGTCTTCTCGCGGCCTAACGCTTCAAGTGCTTCGGCAAGGCCATGACGCGAAGACGATGATGCGATCAGGCGATACGGCCCAGCGCCCAGCGCGATCGCCGGACGCAGCCATCGGAGTTCATCGCGAAGAAGCACCTGCGGCGCGCAACGCCGCCGAAGCGGCGCACGCGAAACCCACATACGCAAAACACGCACACGCAAAACGCCGCAGGGCCCCGTTTCCGGAGCCCTGCGTCGTCAACCATTTGGCGTCCCCACGGGGATTCGAACCCCGGTCGCTACCGTGAAAGGGTAATGTCCTAGGCCTCTAGACGATGGGGACAAAACTGGTTTTTCAGCATCATCTCCGGAGATGATGGTGGAGCCAGCCGGGATCGAACCGGCGACCTCCTGCATGCCATGCAGGCGCTCTCCCAGCTGAGCTATGGCCCCACGTGCTGCTGGAAAGACGAAAATTCTAGCGGGCGTTCAGCGATGTCGTCAAGCGTTCGCTGCCAGATTTTTTTCGTCGCGTCCGCCGGTGCTGGTACCGGCGTCAACGGGGCGCAATGTTGCCACACCATGTCCCCGCTCCGCTAGATACTCGAGCCACTTTCCGAGAAACGTGTTCATCCGCGTGCGGTGATCGAGCACTTCCGCCGCTGGCGGGTACATGCCGATGACGTCCTGCCAGCGGCGACCGACATAGCAGTTCGTGACTTCCAGCTGCCGCGCATCGTGGTACAGGCGCAGGTAGGCCGACGGATCCTGCTCGCCGGTGACGGGATCGCGCATCGCGTAGGTCAGCCGAAGCTCCGTCGTGTACGGATGGCGTTCGATCACGTCCAGCTGCAGGTCCAGGCCGTCGCCGACGCTGGAATGGTAGGTGCCCACGTCGAGCGCCGCGGACGGGAACAGCCGCGCGAAGCGGACGTGGTTTTCGGCGTACAGCCCCATCAGCCAGCCGAAGCGGCTGAGGCGGGGAATGCGTGCGCGGCGGGTGGCGAGTGACATGGGCATGGACACCGATATGGAGTCGATGCTACACGGCACAACCTCCGCGCGGCAGCGTTGACGCACGCGGTCCGGACGCCTACGGTAAGGGTTCCTCGCGACGGCACTCCCGGGCACTCCGGCACCTCCCGCCGTTCAGAACATCTCGCGATGGATCCCCAGCGTGGTCAGGACCTTGCTCGAGATTTCCTCGATCGAGGTATTGGTCGTGCTCAGGGTCGCGATCCGCTCGGCGCGGAACATCGCCTCGGCCGCGGCCACCTCCCGCTTGCAGGTTTCCAGTTGGGCGTAGCGCGAATTGGGCCTGCGTTCCTGGCGGATCTGCTGGAGCCGGACGGGATCGATCGTCAGCCCGAAGAGCTTGTTGCGGTACGGGCGAAGGCGCGGCGGCAGGCGATCGTGCTCTAGGTCTTCCTCGGTCAGCGGATAGTTCGCCGCGCGCACGCCGTAGTGCAGCGCCAGGTAGACGCAGGTCGGCGTCTTGCCGGCGCGGGACACGGCCACCAGCACCAGGTCGGCGTCGTCGTAATCGATGCTCTGTCCGTCGTCGTGCGTGAGGGCGAAGTTCATCGCGTTGATGCGGCGGTGGTAGGTGTCGAAATCGACCATGCCGTGCGCCTGGCCGATGCGGCGCTCGCGCGTCTGTTCCAGTTCGCGTTCCAGCGGCTCGATGAAGGGCGCGAAGACGTCGAGCATCAGCGCACCGCTTTCGGCCAGCGCGCTGCTCACTTCGGTGTCCATGCACGAATTGATCACCACCGGGCGCACGCCGTAGGACTCGGCCGCGACGCGGATCTTCTCGCCTACTTCACGCGCGCGCTCCACGCTGTCCACGAACGGAATGCGGTCGGTGACGAAGCGCGTCTGGGTGAACTGGGTCAACAGACTGTGGCCGATGGTCTCGGCCGTGATACCGGTACCATCGGATACGTAGAAGACGGGACGCACGCCGGCCATGGGCTTCCTCCTGAACTGGGCGTTCACAATACAAAAAACGCCGATGAATCAAGCTTGTCTGCCTCCGGCGCCCGGGCGATCATATCCGGATCGCTGCGCGTCACGCGCCGAGGGCGCGCCGGCCATGTTCCGCCATTCCCCTTCGAATCGCCTGCTGTCATCTGCCTGGAGATCGCCCGCTTGAACGAGAACATCCTCTGGCTGCACGCGTTGCGCCTCACCGATCTGGCCCGCGTCGGCGGCAAGAATTCTTCGCTGGGCGAGATGATCGGCAACCTCGCGAACCTCGGCGTTTCGGTTCCCGGCGGTTACGCGACCACGGCCGAAGCCTTCAAGGCCTTCATCGCGCACAACGACCTGCACCAGCGCATCTACGACAAGCTGGCATCGCTGGACGTCGAGGACGTCGGCGCACTGACCGCCGCCGGCGCCGAGATCCGCGGCTGGGTGATCGACGCGCCGCTGCAGCCGGACCTCGATGCGGACATCCGCAAGGCCTACAGGCAACTGTGCGACGAAAACGGCGGCGGCGACATCGCCGTTGCCGTTCGTTCGTCCGCCACGGCCGAAGACCTGCCCGACGCGTCCTTCGCCGGCCAGCAGGAAACCTTCCTCAACGTGACCGGCGCCGACGACGTCGTGCACAAGGTCAAGGAAGTCTTCGCCTCGCTCTACAACGACCGCGCGATCGCCTATCGCGTGCACCACGGATTCAAGCACGAGGACGTGTTCCTCTCCGCCGGCGTGCAGTTGATGGTGCGTTCGAACGTGGGCGCATCCGGCGTGCTGTTCACGCTCGACACCGAATCGGGTTTCCGCGACGTGGTGTTCATCACCTCCAGCTACGGCCTGGGCGAGATGGTCGTGCAGGGCGCGGTGAACCCGGACGAGTTCTACGTCTACAAGCCGACGTTGCTGCAGGGCAAGCAGGCGATCCTGCGTCGCGGCATGGGCGCCAAGCAGCAGCGCATGGTGTATTCGGACACGCCCGGCGAACGCGTGCGCATCGAGGAAACGCCGGCCGAACTTCGCGCGACGTTCTCCATCAGCGACGAGGACGTGCATGAGCTCGCGCGCCAGGCGCTGACGATCGAAAAGCACTACGGCCGTCCGATGGACATCGAGTGGGCGAAGGACGGCGTGAGCGGCAAGCTGTTCATCGTGCAGGCGCGCCCGGAGACCGTGAAGTCGCGCGGCCATGCCACGCAGATCGAGCGCTACCAGCTCACCAGGCGCGGCGACGTGGTGTGCGAAGGCCGCGCCATCGGCCAGAAGATCGGCACCGGCGTGGCGCGCGTCGTGCGCTCGCTCGCCGACATGAACCGCGTGCAGCCGGGCGACGTGCTCGTCGCCGACATGACCGATCCCGATTGGGAACCGGTAATGAAGCGTTCGGCCGCGATCGTGACCAACCGCGGCGGCCGCACCTGCCATGCCGCGATCATCGCGCGCGAGCTCGGCGTGCCGGCGGTCGTCGGCACGGGCAACGCGCTGGACACGATCCAGGACGGCCAGGAAGTCACCGTCAGCTGCGCCGAGGGCGACACCGGCTTCATCTACGCCGGCGCCCTGCCCTTCGAGCGCAACGTCGCCGACCTCGACAAGATGCCCGAGGCCCCGCTCAAGGTGATGATGAACGTCGCCAACCCCGAGCGCGCCTTCGATTTCGCGATGCTGCCGCATGCGGGCGTCGGCCTCGCGCGGCTGGAGATGATCATCGCCAGCCACATCGGCGTGCATCCCAAGGCGCTGCTCGAGTACGACCAGCAGGACGCCGCGACGAAGAAGAAGATCGACGAGAAGATGGCCGGTTACAGCAGCCCGGTCGATTTCTACGTGGATCGCCTGGCCGAGGGCATCGCGACGATCACGGCGTCGTTCGCGCCGCATCCGGTGATCGTGCGCCTGTCGGACTTCAAGTCCAACGAATACGCCAACCTCATCGGCGGCTCGCGTTACGAACCGCACGAGGAAAACCCGATGATCGGCTTCCGCGGCGCGAGCCGTTACGTCGATCCGAGCTTCAGCGAAGCCTTCGCGCTGGAATGCCGCGCGGTGCTCAAGGTGCGCCAGCAGATGGGCCTGACCAACTGCTGGGTGATGATCCCCTTCGTGCGCACGCTGGAAGAAGGCCGCAAGGTCGTCGAAGTGCTCCGCGCCAACGGGCTGGAGCAAGGCAAGGACGGTCTGAAGATCATCATGATGTGCGAGGTGCCGTCGAACGCGTTGCTGGCGGACGAATTCCTCGAGATCTTCGACGGCTTCTCCATCGGCTCCAACGACCTCACGCAGCTCACGCTGGGCCTGGATCGCGATTCGGGCATCGTCGCGCAGCTCTTCGACGAACGCGACCCGGCGGTGAAGAAGCTGCTGTCGCTCGCGATCAAATCCGCACGCGCGAAGGGCAAGTACGTCGGCATCTGCGGCCAGGGCCCGAGCGATCACCCCGACCTGGCCGAATGGCTGATGGACCAGGGCATCGAATCGGTGTCGCTGAACCCCGATACGGTCGTCGACACCTGGCTGCGACTGGCGAAGGCCAAGGCGAAGCGGGCCGCGGCGTGACGACGGCGGCGCGTTGAGCCGAAGGAAGATGCATCGACGCCCCGCTTATGCGGGGCGTCGTATTTAGTGAACGCACCAACGATCCGCGACGTACCCAAGGAGGCCGCCTTGTCCGCCGACCCCAAGCAGAGCCTGTTGCAGGACTCGCTGCCGAACATCACGCGCGAACTCGCGCCGCCCACGCACCTGAGCCTGATGACCTCCGACCAGTTCTGGGCGTGGGCGATGGACGTGGGCATCAAGATCGGCGGCGCCCTGCTCGTCTTCTACATCGGACACCACGTGGCGAAGTGGATCGTGCGGGCCGCGGGGCGCGGCCTCACGCGGGCGCACGTGGAAGCCACGTCGCTGCAGTTCATCAGCCGCGTCATCTACATCGCGCTGCTGATCGTGCTGCTGCTGGCGATCCTGCAGGGCTTCTTCGGCATCGCGCCGACGTCCTTCATCGCGATCCTCGGCGCGGCTGGCCTGGCGATCGGCCTGGCGCTCAAGGATTCGCTGTCCAACGTCGCGTCCGGCGTGATGCTGGTGACGCTCAAGCCCTTCCGCGTCGGCGACGTGGTGCAGATCGGCGGCAGCAGCGGCACCGTCGAGCAGGTCAGCATCTTCCAGACGCGCCTGCGCGGCGCGGACAACCAGACCATCGTCCTGCCAAACAACCTCATCACCACCGCGCCGATCGTGAACCTCACGCCGGATACGCGCCGCCGCATCGAATTGATCATCGGCATCGGCTACGAGGACGACATCGACGCCGCGCGCGCGGCGATCATGCGGATCATGACGGCCGACAAGCGCATCTTCGATACCCCCGCGCCGGACGTGGTCGTGTACGAACTGGCCGACATCGCGGTGCGGCTGGGCGTGCGCTGCTTCGTCAGCAACGCCGACCATTTCGCCACCAAGTGCGATCTGAACGAGCGCATCAAGAAGGCGTTCGACCAGGCCGGCATCAGCATCCAGCAGGCGCAGCGCGACATCCGCGCGCAGCGACGCGTGCTCGAAGCGGTGCAGTCGTCGGTGACGAGCGCGGCGGGCGTGACGGACACCTCTCAGTCGCCCTCGCCCGAGCAGCAGTCGCGGACGTCGTCGCCCTCGCCGGACCAGCAGACGCCGCCCGAACCGCGCTGAGGTTCAGTCGTGGGCGTCGCCGGCAAGGCGCCCCATGAAGCCGCGGTAATGGCGCAGCTCGGCGATGGAATCGCGCACATCGCTCAGCGCGGTATGGCGGGCGTCCTTGTTGACGCCGGCCAGCACGTCCGGGGCCCAGCGCCGCGCGAGTTCCTTGATGGTGCTGACGTCCAGGTTGCGATAGTGGAAGTGCTTCTCCAGGCGCGGCATCAGGCGATGGAGGAAGCGGCGGTCCTGGCAGATCGAGTTGCCGCACATCGGCGACTTGCCCGCGGGCACCCAGCGCTGCAGGAAGGCGATCGTCCGCGCTTCGGCGTCGGCCAGCGAGACGGAGCTGTCGAGCACGCGCTGCCACAGGCCGGAACGGCCGTGCTGGTTGCGGTTCCACTCGTCCATCGCTTCCAGCCGCGACAGCGGATGCGAGATCGCCAGTTCCGGTCCTTCGGCGAGCACGTTGAGCTGTTTGTCGGTCACGACCGTGGCGATCTCCAGGATGGAATCGCGATCGGTATCCAGCCCGGTCATTTCCAGATCGATCCAGATCAGGTGTTCGTCGTTCGAAGAAGGGACGGCCGCCATGCGCTCGCACTGGAATGAGGACCGGCGCATCATACAGCCAGCCCGCCCGGCGGCTTCGCGCCGCGCTCACGGAACGCCCGCATGCCCTCGCCCGTCGCGATCGATCCCACGCACTACGCCGTCGTCTCGGCCATGATCACCCCGGCGTTCTTCCTGACCGCCGCCAGTTCGATGCAGATCTCGTCGAACAACCGTCTGGCGCGCGTGGTGGACCGGATGCGCGCGGACATCGAGACCCTCCGCGGGCTGCCGCAGGGCCCGGCACGCGTGGAGCAGGAAGCGCGCATCGCGATCCACCGTCGCCGCTCGTATCTGGTCCTCGCCGCGGTGCGGATGCTGTACGCCGCGATCAGCGCCTTCGTCGGCACCAGCCTGGGCATCGCGGTGGACGCCTTCTTCGGCTATCGGCTGGACCTGGTGCCCACCGGCCTGGCGGTGGTCGGTGTGCTGCTGATGTTCGCCGCATCGCTGTGCCTGGGGCACGAAGCGAAGCTGGGCCTGCGCATGCTCGATCGCGAACTCGACGAGCAACTCGCGAAGGACAAGCGCGAAGCGCGCGGCGACTGACAGCCGACGCGTCGCCGCATCTGCGGCTTGGGCTACGCCCCTTATGCGGGCGGTTCCGGCGAGGGTTCGGGTGTGCGGAAAGGCAGCGCGAGCGCTAGGCCTGCGGCGGCGACGCCTTCCCCCGCTTGCCACGGAAATACGCCGTCAGCCGGGCGCCCGATTCCTCGCCCAGCACGCCGCCGGTGACCTGGACGCGGTGGTTGTGGCGCGGATCGGCCAGCAGGTCGAAGACGCTCCCCGCCGCGCCGGTCTTCGGATCGCGCGCGCCGTAGACCACGCGCGCGACCCGCGCGTGCACCATCGCCATGGCGCACATCGCGCAGGGTTCCAGCGTCACGTACAGGGTCGAACCGAGGAGCCGGTGATTGCCCAGCCGCTGTCCTGCTTCGCGCATCGCGACGATCTCGGCGTGCGCCGTGGGATCGCGCAGCGTGATGTTGCGATTCCAGCCCTCGCCCAGCACGTCGCCGTCGGCGGAGATGAGCACCGCGCCGACCGGGATCTCGTCGTCCTCCCGCTGCGCACGCTCTGCCAGCGCCATCGCATGGCGCATCCAGCGCACGTCGACGTCGTCGACCGGCGGTGCATTCGTCGTTTCCTGAACCATCGCGACAGGATGCCCGACCCCGCGCGGCGCTGCCACGTGGCGAGGCAATCCGTGCCGCGTCCTGCCCCATTCGATCAGCCGACCGGGTTCCGAAACCGCTAAAATTGACGTTCCCGCGCCTGCGCGGACAGCCAGCCACCGACGGCCCCGCGCCACGGCCGCCCGCCAACCCAGGACCGCGCCTCGTCCATGAATGCCTCGCCCATGAACTCCCAACACCGCAAACCGCTTCCCGGCACGTCGCTGGAGTACTTCGACGCGCGCGAGGCGGTCGAGGCCATCCAGCCGGGCGCCTGGGCGGGCCTGCCCTACACCTCGCGCGTGCTGGCGGAAAACCTCGTGCGGCGTTGCGACCCCGCCACGCTCGTCGCGTCGCTGAGGCAGCTGATCGAACGTCGCCGCGACCTGGATTTCCCGTGGTTCCCGGCGCGCGTGGTCTGCCACGACATCCTGGGGCAGACGGCGCTGGTCGATCTGGCCGGCCTGCGCGATGCCATCGCCGACCAGGGCGGCGATCCGGCGAAGGTGAATCCGGTCGTGCCGGTGCAGCTGATCGTCGACCACTCCCTCGCCGTGGAGTGCGGCGGCTTCGACCCCGATGCGTTCGCGAAGAACCGCGCCATCGAGGATCGCCGCAACGAGGACCGCTTCCATTTCATCGAATGGACCAAGCGTGCGTTCGAGAACGTCGACGTGATCCCGCCGGGCAACGGGATCATGCATCAGATCAACCTGGAGAAGATGTCCCCGGTGATCCAGGTGCAGCGCGGTGTCGCGTTCCCCGATACCTGCGTGGGCACCGACAGCCACACGCCGCATGTGGATGCCCTGGGCGTCATCGCGATCGGCGTGGGCGGCCTGGAAGCCGAAAACGTCATGCTCGGCCGCGCGTCGTGGATGCGCCTGCCCGACATCGTCGGCGTCGAGCTCACCGGCAAGCGCCAGCCGGGCATCACCGCGACCGACATCGTGCTCGCGCTGACCGAGTTCCTGCGCAAGGAAAAGGTCGTCGGCGCGTACCTGGAATTCCGCGGCGAAGGCGCCGCGAGCCTGACGCTGGGCGACCGCGCGACCATCTCGAACATGGCGCCCGAATACGGCGCCACGGCCGCGATGTTCTTCATCGACGACCAGACGCTGGCTTACCTGCGCCTCACCGGCCGCGACGACGCGCAGGTGAAGCTGGTCGAAACGTACGCGAAGACGGCGGGCCTCTGGGCCGACGACCTGCAGCAGGCGCAGTACGAACGCACGCTCACGTTCGACCTGTCGACCGTCGTGCGCAACATGGCCGGCCCATCGAACCCGCACAAGCGCCTGCCGACGTCCGACCTTACCGAGCGCGGCATCGCCGGCAATCTCGACGCCGCGCGCGCGCAGGAAGCCGAAGGGCTGATGCCCGACGGTGCGGTGATCATCGCCGCCATCACCAGCTGCACGAATACCAGCAATCCGCGCAACGTCATCGCCGCCGGCCTGCTCGCGCGCAATGCGAACGCGCGCGGACTCACGCGCAAGCCGTGGGTGAAGACCTCGCTCGCACCGGGTTCCAAGGCCGTGCAACTGTACCTGGAAGAAGCGAAGCTGCTGCCGGAGCTGGAGCGTCTGGGCTTCGGCATCGTCGCCTTCGCCTGCACGACCTGCAACGGCATGTCGGGCGCGCTGGATCCGGCGATCCAGCAGGAAATCATCGAGCGCGACCTGTACGCGACGGCGGTGCTGTCGGGCAATCGCAACTTCGACGGCCGCATCCACCCGTATGCGAAGCAGGCGTTCCTCGCTTCCCCGCCGCTGGTGGTTGCCTACGCCATCGCCGGCACCGTGCGGTTCGACATCGAACGCGATGCGCTGGGTTTCGATACCGACGGCAAGCCGGTGACGCTGAAGGACCTCTGGCCGAGCGACGAGGAGATCGACGCGATCGTCGCGCAGAGCGTCAAGCCCGAGCAGTTCCGCCGCGTGTACGAGCCGATGTTCAACGTCCGCGTCGAACACGGCGAGCGCGTCAGCCCGCTGTACGACTGGCGCCCGCAGAGCACCTACATCCGCCGCCCGCCCTATTGGGAAGGCGCGCTGGCGGGCGAGCGCACGCTGCGCGGCCTGCGTCCGCTCGCCGTGCTTGGCGACAACATCACGACCGACCACCTGTCGCCGTCGAACGCGATCCTCCGCAACAGCGCCGCCGGCGAATACCTCGCCAAAATGGGCCTGCCGGAGGAGGACTTCAATTCGTACGCGACGCACCGAGGCGATCACCTCACGGCGCAGCGCGCGACCTTCGCCAACCCGACGCTGGTGAACGAGATGGCAGTGGTCGACGGCGAGGTGAAGAAGGGATCGCTGGCGCGCATCGAACCCGATGGCCAGGTCGTGCGCATGTGGGAAGCGATCGAAACCTACATGGAACGCAGGCAGCCGCTCATCATCATCGCCGGCGCGGACTACGGCCAGGGTTCCTCGCGCGACTGGGCCGCCAAGGGCGTGCGCCTGGCCGGCGTGGAGGCGATCGTCGCCGAAGGTTTCGAGCGCATCCACCGCACCAACCTCATCGGCATGGGCGTGCTGCCGCTGGAGTTCAAGCCCGGCTTCAACCGCACCGTGCTGCGCATCGACGGCACCGAGACGTTCGACGTCGTCGGCGAGCGCAAGCCGCGCGCCGACCTCACGCTGGTCATCCATCGCCGCGATGGCGAGCGCGTGGAGGTGCCGGTCACGTGCCGGCTCGACAGCGACGAGGAGGTCTCGATCTACGAAGCCGGCGGCGTGCTGCAGCGCTTCGCGCAGGACTTCCTGGAATCGTCGGCGCGCGCGGCCTGACCGCGCGCCAGTACGTACTGAAACCCCATCGCACCGTTTACCACCGCAAGGAGTAGCGAAATGCCCGGCACCGTCACCCTGCACCGCGTCATCCGCGCGCCCGCCGAACGCATCTACCGCGCGTTCATCACGCCGGCCGCCATGGTGAAGTGGCTCCCTCCGCACGGCTTCACCGGCGAGGTCCACTCGATGGACGCGCGCGTGGGCGGCAGCTACCGCATGTCGTTCACCAACTTCGGGACCGGCGGCAGCCATTCGTTCGGCGGGACGTATCGCGAACTCGTCCCCGGCGAGAAGCTGCGCTACGACGACCAGTTCGAGAACCCCGACCTCCCCGGCACGATGGAAGTCGAAGTCACGCTGAAGGCCGTCGCCTGCGGCACCGACGTGAGCATCGTGCAGAAGGGCATCCCCGACGCGATCCCGGTCGAGTTCTGCTACCTCGGCTGGCAGGAATCGCTCGAAATGCTGGCGAAACTGGTGGAGCCGGAGATTCCGGACGGGGCGTGATTCGCCCCTCCCCAATACCGCCGTCTCCGCGAGGAGGCGGCTGCTCGACAGACAACCCGAAACGAACAGCCCGATGACGCACGCACCCCAGATCCGCATTCCCGCCACCTACATGCGCGGCGGCACCAGCAAGGGCGTGTTCTTCCGCATGGACGACCTGCCCGAGCGTGCGCGCGTGCCCGGGCCGGCGCGCGATGCGCTGCTGATGCGCGTGATCGGATCGCCCGATCCGTACGGCAAGCACACCGACGGCATGGGCGGTGCGACGTCGAGCACGAGCAAGTGCGTGATCATTTCGAAGTCGTCGGTGCCGGACCACGACGTCGACTATCTCTACGGCCAGGTGGCGATCGATACCGCCTTCGTCGACTGGAGCGGCAACTGCGGCAACCTCAGCTCGGCGGTGGGTCCGTTCGTGATCGCCAACGGCCTGATCGATCCTGCCCGCGTGCCGCGCGATGGGCACTGCACCGTTCGCATCTGGCAGGCGAACATCGGCAAGACCATCGTCGCGCACGTGCCGGTGGTCGACGGCGAAGTACAGGAAACCGGCGATTTCGAACTGGACGGCGTGACCTTTCCCGCGGCGGAGATCCAGCTCGAGTTCCTCGATCCGTCGGACGATGGCGAAGGCGGCGGCGCGATGTTCCCGACCGGACACCTCGTGGACGACCTCGACGTCCCGGGCGTGGGCACCTTCAAGGCGACGCTGATCAACGCCGGCATCCCGACCATCTTCCTCAACGCGTCGGACCTGGGCTACACCGGCACCGAACTGCAGCCGGCCATCAACGACGACCCGAACGCACTGGCGAAGCTCGAGCGGATCCGCGCACACGGCGCCGTGCGCATGGGCCTGATCGATCACATCGACCAGGCCGCCACGCGCCAGCACACGCCCAAGGTGGCGTTCGTCGCGCCGGCGCAGGACTACACGGCCTCCAGCGGCAAGCGCATCGCCGCGCGCGACATCGACCTGCATGTCCGTGCGCTGTCGATGGGCAAGCTGCATCACGCGATGATGGGCACGGCCGCGGTGGCGATCGGCACGGCGGCGTCGATTCCCGGCACGCTGGTGAACCTGGCGGCCGGCGGCGGCGAACGCGAGGCGGTGCGCTTCGGCCATCCCTCCGGCACGTTGCGCGTCGGCGCGCAGGCGCGGCTCGTCGACGGCCAGTGGACCGTGACGAAGGCCATCATGAGCCGCAGCGCGCGCGTGCTGATGGAAGGCGCAGTGCGGGTGCCGGCGGATTCGTTCTGACGTTCACGGTCCGGCGCTGCGAAAAGCCCCGCATTCGCGGGGCTTCTGCTTTCAGGATCGAACGCTCCGGCGCCGAAGCGTCGTCACTCCCACTCGATCGTCGCCGGCGGCTTGCCGCTGATGTCGTACACGACGCGCGAGACGCCGCGCAGCTCGTTGATGATGCGATTGGAAACGCGGCCGAGGAAATCGTACGGCAGGTGCGCCCAGTGCGCGGTCATGAAGTCGATGGTTTCCACCGCGCGCAGCGCGATCACCCACTCGTAGGCGCGTGCGTCGCCGACCACGCCGACCGACTTCACCGGCAGGAACACGGCGAACGCCTGGCTGACGCGATCGTAGAGATCGGCCTTGCGCAGTTCCTCGATGAAGATGTGGTCGGCGCGTGCCAGCAGCTCGGCGTGCTCGCGCTTCACTTCGCCCAGGATGCGCACGCCCAGGCCAGGGCCCGGGAACGGGTGGCGGTAGACCATCGCGCGCGGCAGGCCGAGCTCGACGCCCAGACGCCGCACTTCGTCCTTGAACAGTTCGCGCAGCGGCTCGACCAGGCCGAGCTTCATGTCTTCGGGCAGGCCACCCACGTTGTGGTGGCTCTTGATGACGTGCGCCTTGCCGGTCTTGCTGCCAGCCGATTCGATGACGTCCGGATAGATCGTGCCCTGCGCCAGCCACTTCGCGTTCTTCAGCTTGGCCGACTCCTCGTCGAAGATCTCGACGAACAGGTTGCCGATGATCTTGCGCTTGGCTTCGGGATCCTCGACGCCGGCCAGCGCCTTGAAGTAGCGGTCGGCGGCGTTCACGCGGACGACTTTCACGCCCATGTGCTCGGCGAACATCGCCATCACCTGGTCGCCTTCGTTCCAGCGCAGCAGGCCGGTGTCGACGAACACGCAGGTGAGCTGCTCGCCGATGGCCTTGTGCAACAGCGCGGCGACGACGGAGGAATCCACGCCGCCGGACAGGCCGAGGATCACCTCGTCCGAACCGACCTGCTCGCGCACGCGCGCGATCTGGTCTTCGATGATGTTGGCGGCCGTCCACAGCGTCTTGCAGCCGCAGATCTCGGCGACGAAGCGGCGAAGCAGCGTCTGGCCCTGCTTGGTATGGGTGACTTCCGGATGGAACTGCACGCCGTACCAGCGCTTGTCCTCGCGGGCCATCGCCGCGACCGGGATGCGGTCGGTGACGGCGGTGACGGTCCAGCCCGGCGGCGCCTTGGCGACGTGGTCGCCGTGGCTCATCCACACGTCGATGCGCGGCTCGCCGTCGTGGTCGGTCAGCCCGCCCAGCAGCGCGTCGGGCGCCACCAGTTCGACTTCGGCATGGCCGAACTCGCGCGCGTCGGCGGCCTCGGTTTCGCCGCCCAGCTGCGCGGCCAGCGTCTGCATGCCGTAGCAGATGCCCAGGATCGGCAATCCGCTGTCGAACACTTCCTGCGGTGCCCTGGGCGCGCCCTGCTCCGTCGTCGACTCCGGACCGCCCGACAGGATGATGCCCTTCGCGCCGAACGCGGCGATTTCCGCCGGATCGTGGTCCCATGCCCAGATCTCGCAGTAGACGCCGATCTCGCGGATGCGGCGGGCGATCAGCTGCGTGTACTGCGCGCCGAAGTCGAGGATGAGGATCTTGTCGCTGTGGATGTTGTGCATCGGGACCGGGACCGGGGACCCGGGAATCGTGTCCCGGTGTCCGTTGAGGTACGTCGAAGGGAATGGGTTCGGCATGTCCAACACGGGCCCGGGTCCCGAGTCCCCGGTCCCGACGAGCGTCAGCTCGCCCGATAATTCGGCGGTTCCTTCGTGATCTGCACGTCGTGCACGTGGCTCTCGCGCGCGCCGGCGTTGGTGATTCGCACGAAGCTCGGCTTCTTGCGCATGTCCTCGATGCTCGCGCAGCCGACGTAGCCCATCGTGGCGCGCAGGCCGCCGGCGAGCTGGTGCACGACGTTGCGCAGCGGGCCGCGATACGGGACGCGGCCT
The DNA here is from genome assembly GCA_031216755.1 of Lysobacter arvi. GTDB lineage: Bacteria > Pseudomonadota > Gammaproteobacteria > Xanthomonadales > Xanthomonadaceae > Lysobacter_J > Lysobacter_J arvi. The sequence goes on from JARUHG010000001.1 coordinate 967,028, forward strand.
TCGATGCCTTCGGGGACGAGCTTGTCGGCGTCGGAGGCGTCCTGGAAATAGCGGTCCTTCGAGCCCTGCTCCATCGCGCCCAGCGAACCCATGCCGCGGTAGCTCTTGTAGCTGCGGCCCTGGAACAGTTCGACTTCGCCCGGCGCTTCCTCGGTGCCGGCGAACAGGCCGCCGATCATCACCGTCGATGCACCGGCCACGATGGCCTTGCCGATGTCGCCCGAGTACCGGATGCCGCCGTCGGCGATCAGCGGGATGCGGTCCTGCAGCGCCTCGGCGACCATCGCCACCGCGGTGACCTGCGGCACGCCGACGCCCGCGACGATGCGCGTGGTGCAGATCGAACCCGGGCCGACGCCGACCTTCACCGCATCGGCGCCGTTGTCCATCAGCGCGAGCGCGGCGTCGCCGGTGACGATGTTGCCGCCGATGACCTGCAGCTGCGGGAAGTTCTTCTTCACCCAGTTGACGCGATCGAGCACACCCTGCGAATGGCCGTGCGCGGTGTCGACCACCACCACGTCCACGCCGGCTGCGGCGAGCGCTTCCACGCGCGCCTCGGTGTCGCCGCCGACGCCCACGGCCGCGCCGACCAGCAGGCGTTCGCTGCTGTCGTAGGCGGCGTTGGGGTTGTCGGACTTCTTCTGGATGTCCTTCACGGTGATCAGGCCGCGCAGCTCGAAGCCGTCGTTGACCACCAGCACTTTCTCGATGCGGTGCTTGTGCAGCAGGTCCAGGACTTCCTCGTCGGTGGCGCCTTCGCGCACCGTCACGAGGCGGTCCTTCTTGGTCATGATGTGGCGGACCGGATCGTCGAGCTTCTTCTCGAAGCGCATGTCGCGGCTGGTGACGATGCCCATCAGCTGGCCGCCTTCGACCACCGGCACGCCGGAGATGTTGCGCGCGCGGGTGAGCTTGAGCACCTCGCCGATGGTGGTGTCGGGCCCGACGGTGAAGGGCTCCTTGATCACGCCGGCCTCGAACTTCTTGACCTGCGCGACCTGCGCCGCCTGGGCTTCCAGGCTCATGTTCTTGTGGATGATGCTGATGCCGCCGAGCTGGGCCATGGCGATGGCCAGGCGCGCTTCGCTGACGGTGTCCATCGCGGCCGAAAGGATCGGCAGCCGGATGGTCAGGTCGCGGGTAAGGCGGGTCGAGAGCGAGACGTCCTTGGGCAGGACCGTCGAGTGGGCCGGGACGAGCGAAACGTCGTCGTAGGTCAGTGCTTCAGCCTGGATGCGCAGCATGGGCGGGGGCCGGGAGGCGGATGAAGCGCGATATTGTAGCTTGACTCGGGGCCCCAACGCCCGCTCCGCGTTGAGACGTGCCGTTCCGCAGACGCGACCGGCCCGCCTTTAGCGATCCGCGTTGCGGATCACGTCCCGCACGTGCGCCGCACCCGCGTCCCGCGGCCTGCGGCCGACCGCCCCGGGGGAAGGCAACGAAGCGGAACTACTTGACCGCGTGCCACCCGCGCCCCGAATCGGCGGCCTCGGCGGCCTCCAGCGTGTTCTGCATCAGCGTGGCCACCGTCATGGGGCCGACGCCGCCCGGGACCGGCGTGATCCAGCTGGCGCGCTGGGCGGCCGCTTCGAAGCCCACGTCGCCGACCAGGCGGCCGTCGTCGAGACGGTTGATGCCCACGTCGATCACCACCGCGCCCGGCTTGACCCATTCACCCGGGATCAGGCCCGGGCGGCCCACCGCGACGACGAGGATGTCGGCGCCGCGGATCGACGCCTCCAGCACCTGCGGCGGCGTGAACTTGTGGCAGCTGGTGACCGTGCAGCCGGCGATCAGCAGCTCCAGCGCCATCGGACGCCCGACGTGGTTGGAGACGCCCACGATCGTCGCGCTCTGCCCGCGCACGGGGCGATCGGTATAGGCCAGCAGCGTGGTGATGCCGCGCGGCGTGCAGGGTCGCAGGCCGAACTGGCGCAGCGCGAGGTGCCCGACGTTTTCCGGATGGAAGCCGTCCACGTCCTTGCGCGGGTCGATGCGGTGAATCAGCTCGGTCGCATCGCGACGGTCCGGCAGCGGCAGCTGCACCAGGATCCCGTGGACGTCCGGATCGGCGTTGAGCCGGTCGATCAGCGCGAGCAGTTCGTCGTTGCCGGTGTCCGCCGGCAGGTCGTAGTCGATCGCGCGGATGCCCACCTTCTGCGCCGCACGCCGTTTGTTCTTCACGTAGACGCTGGACGCCGGGTCGTTGCCGACCAGCACCACCGCCAGCCCCGGGCGCGACTTGCCGGCGGCGACGCGTGCATCGACGCGGCCCTTGAGCGTATCGAGCAGGTCTTCGGCGATGCGCTTGCCGTCGAGGATGCGGGCCGGTGCCTGGGTCGTGGAGACGGTCATGCCTTGGGCTGGAGTACAGTCGGGACGTGCATTATCGCCCGAGTCGGGATTTGGAAGTCGGGATTCGGCATTCGCAGGAGCGGTGGCGCGGCCCCGGCCCGATCGCCGCTTGCGGACCCGAACACCCTATCCCGAATCCGGAGACACCCATGACCGAGACCGATTTCGAAACCACCCAGATCCAAGCCGCGGCCTTCCGGCGCCTGCTGCAGCACCTGCTCCAGGAGCGGCCCGACGTGCAGAACATCGACCTGATGATCAACGCCGGGTTCTGCCGCAACTGCCTGGCCGACTGGTATCGCGAAGCCGCCGAACAGCGCGGCATCACGATGACCAAGGACGAGGCGCGCGAGGCCATCTACGGCATGCCCTTCGCGCAGTGGAAGGCGCAGCACCAGCGCGAAGCCACGCCCGAACAGCTGGCCGCCTTCGAGGCGGCGCAACGCCGGCACGCGGGATGAGCGCCATCCGGCGGCAGTGGCTCGGATGGGCGGCGCTGCCGGTGCTGGGCTATGCCGGCGTGGTCGCGTGGCTGTTCTCCAAGCAGCGGGACCTGATCTACCTGCCCGAAGGCACACGTATTGATGTCGCGCAGACCGATTTCGCGCTGCCCCGTGGCGACGTCCAGCTGCACGGCTGGGTGCTTCATCCGCAGGCGTCGCGGCCGGTGATCTATTTCGGCGGGAACGCCGAAGGCATCCAGCATCGTCGCGATATGCTCGACCGCCTGCTGCCGCATCGCCCGGTGTATCTCGTCTCCTACCGTGGCTATGGCGCCAGCGGCGGGGAGCCGAGCGAAGCGGCGCTGTTCGCCGATGCGCTGGCGCTGTTCGACGAGGTACGTTCGCGCCATCCGGACGAACCGATCGCGGTGATCGGCTCCAGCCTCGGCAGCGGCGTGGCGAGTTACGTGGCCAGCCAGCGCGACGTGTCCCAACTGGTCCTGGTCGCGCCGTTCGACAGCCTGGCCGCGGTGGCCCGCGTGCACTACCCCGCGCTGCCGGTGCGGTGGATCATCCGCGACCGCTTCGATTCGATCGACCGGCTGCGTGGTTACGAGGGCGACGTCATGGTGGTGCGCGCCTCGCTGGACACGGTCGTGCCGCCCGCCAACACCAACCGCCTGATCGCCGCGCTGGGCAAGCCGCCGAAGATCGTCGACCTGCCACAGGCGGGGCACAACACGATCAGCGGCGACCCGGTGTTCGAGCAGGCGCTCGCGGATTTCCTGCGTTGACGTAGGCGCTAGGCCGCGCAGAACCGCACGTAGTCGATGTAGCCCGGGAACTCGCGCCCGGCCGCGCACACCGGGCAATCCGCATCCGCCGACAGCCGCGTCTCGCGGAAGCGCATGCCCATCGCGTCGAAATGCAGCAGGCGGCCCGCCAGCGGTTCGCCGACCCCGAGGATGAGCTTGAGGGCCTCGGTCGCCTGCAGCAGGCCGATCACGCCCGGCAGCACGCCGAGCACGCCGGCTTCGGCGCAGTTGGGCGCGGCCTCCGGCGGCGGGGGCTCCGGGAACAGGCAGCGGTAGCATGGCGCGTGCCCGCGATGGCGCCCCGCGTCGAACACGCTCACCTGCCCCTCGAAGCGATGCACCGCGCCGTACACCAAGGGCTTGCCGAGTTTCACGCAGGCGTCGTTGAGCAGGTAACGCACCGGGAAGTTGTCCGCGCCATCGATGACGACGTCGGCACCCTCGATCAGCTGCTCCACGTTCTCGGCCGTGATGCGCGCCTGCAACGTGTCGACCTGCACCGACGGATTCAACGCCGCCAGGGCGGCGCGCGCCGATTCGACCTTCGGCGAGCCGATGCGGGCTTCGGTATGCAGGATCTGCCGCTGCAGATTGCTGCGATCGACGACGTCGTCGTCCGCCAGCACCAGGCTGCCCACGCCCGCGGCCGCAAGGTAGAACGCCGCCGGCGAGCCCAGCCCGCCCGCGCCGACCATCGCGATGCGCGCGGCCTGCAGCTTGCGCTGCCCCGCTTCGCCCACTTCGGGCAGGCGCAGATGGCGCGAATAGCGATCGTAGAAATCGAAGTCGCGTTCGTCGCGCGTGATCGGCAGTCCATCGGCGATCCAGCGCGTCGTCCCGCCATCGACCGAGGCCACGCGCGAATAGCCGGCCGCAAGCAGCGCCTGCGCCGCCTTCATCGAGCGCGCACCGGACTGGCAGATCACCAGCACGTCGGCGTCGCGGTCGGGCAGCGCCGCCTGCGGATCGGCTTCCAGCTCGCCGCGCGCGATGCCGAGCGCACCTTCCGCGAAGCCGGTCGCGCGTTCGTGCGATTCACGCACGTCGACGAGCACCGCGCCTTCGCGCTGGCGACGCCGGGCATCGGCGGGAGTGACGAGTTCGACGTGCGCGGCGGTGTTCATGGGACGATTATCGCCTCGAAGGGTCAGCGGGGAACGCACCTTGCGTGCCTTCGGATCATACGTAGCGCAGGATCTCCACGACGCTCCCGGCGGCCAAACGCTGCGGTCCATCGGGCACCACGATCAGGGCGTTCGACTCGCCCACCGCCCGCAGGCGGTGCGAACCGACGGCAGGATTCGGATCGGCGCGCAGTACGCCGTGTTCGTCGCAGAACACGCGTGCACGCTGGAATTCCCGGCGCGCATGGGACTTCTCGATCGGTGCGACGAGTTGCGCGCGCTCGGCGTCGCGCGCTTCCGAACGCCCCTGCAACGCATCGATGAGCGTGCGACCGAAGCCGAGGAACGTCGCGAACACCGACACCGGATTGCCCGGCAGCGCGAGCACGCGCGCCTGGTCGAGGCTGCCGAACAGCACCGGCATGCCCGGCTTCATCCGCACCTTCCAGAAATGCACCTGGCCGAACTGCTGCAGCACGGCCGGGATGTGGTCCTTCTCGCCGGCCGACACGGCGCCGCACGTCACGATCAGATCGAACGCGCAACCGGCATCGCGCAGCGCGATCTCGACCTGTCGGGGATCGTCGGGCAGGCGCGGCCACGCAGTGGGCTCCAGGCCTTCGGCGCGCAGCAGGCCCATCAGCAGCTCGCGGTTGCTGTCGTAGATCTCGCCTGGCGCCAGCGACAGGCCGGGTTCGACGAGTTCGTCGCCGCTGCTGAAGACGGCGACGGTCGGCCTGCGAAACACGGTAAGCGACGGCACCCCGAGGGACGCGGCCAGCGACGCGCGCGCGGGCGTCAGGCGCTGGCCCGCCTGCAGCACGCATTCGCCGGCCTGCACGTCCTCGCCCGCGCGGCGCAGGTTCGCACCGGCGGCGGACGGCCGCGCAAGGATCACGACCCGGCCGGCGTCCTCGCGGGTGTTTTCCTTGATGACGACGGTGTCGGCACCGGTCGGCATCGGTGCACCGGTGGTGATGCGCACGCACTCCCCTTCGCCCACCGTGATGTCGCGCGCGCGGCCGGCAAACTGCTCGTCGACCAGGTGCAGCGCGGTCTCGCCTTCGCCCAGGTCCGCATGGCGCAACGCGAAGCCGTCCATCGCGCTGTTGTCGAAGGGCGGCAGCGCGATCGGCGCCACGACGTCCGCCGCCAGGATGCGGCCGTGCGCGCGCGAAAGCGGCAGCGTTTCGGTGTCGACGCGGTGCTTCGCCGCCACTTCGCGAATGATCGCGATGGCATCGTCGAAGGCGAGCTGGGTGGGAAAGTCGGTCATGCGTGCGATTCGTCGGACGGGCGCGGCACCGCGCCGGCGGCGGCGAGGTCCTGCGGCGTGTTGAGGTTGCCGAAGCGTACGCCGTCCAGTCGCACCGCCAACATGCGAAGACGCCGCTGCAGCGGATGGACGGCAAGTTCGCGCGAGGCCAGCGCATGCGTCGCGGCGTCGCGCAACGCCAGCGTCGGCCACAAGGCGACGAGCGGCTGCGGGCCGTCGTCGTCGACGGCGAACGCGCCGTAGGGATGGGCGGCGGCGCCCAGGCTCGGAAGGAGACCATCGTTCACGCCGACCAGATCGACCGGCAACGTGAGCAGCCAGGGGGTCCCGCACGCGGCGGCGAGTGCATCGAGGCCGGCCAGCGGGCCGAGATCGCCCGCGGAGCGGTCGGCTACGACGTGAAGGCCGATGCGCTCGTAGCGTTCGAGATGCCGGTTGGCGCTGATCAGTATCGCGCCCGTTCCATCGGCGAAACGACGCCGCCAGCGCTCGACCTGCGCGAGGCCGTCGCGCTGCAGCCAGGCCTTGTCGACGCCGCCGAGCCGGCTCGCGCGACCGCCGGCGAGGATACCGAGGGTGATGTCGCTGGCGGGAATGGGCGGCATGCGCGAAGTGTACGGCGCGCTTGCGCGCCCTGCCCCCATGCGCGATCCGTTCGCAGCCGCTTGCGAGCGTGCGCGATCCGTGCGCTGCGGGCGGAAAACGCGTGGCTGCGTTACTTGCCCTTCTTCACGTGCCGCATCATGCGGCGCTTCTTCGCGACCTGGCGTTCGGTCAGCACGTTCTTCTTGCCTTCGTACGGATTCGCGCCTTCCTTGAACACGAAGCGCACGGGCGTGCCGACCAGCTTGAAGCGCTTGCGGAAGAAATTTTCCAGGTAACGCTTGTAACTGTCGGTCAGCGTGCGCAGGCGCGTGCCGTGCACGACGAACGTGGGCGGATTGTTCGCCGCCGGATGCGCGTAGCGCAGCTTGGCGACATGGCCGCGCACCGTCGGAGGCGGGTTGGTTTCGTACGCGACTTCCAGCGCCTTGTTCACTTCGCTGGTGCTGAACTCATGCGTCGCGGACGCATGCGCGCGGTGGATCGCCCGGAACAGTTCGCGCAGGCCGGAGCCGTGCCTGGCGCTGATGCGCACGGCCTCGGCCCATTCGACGAACCCCAGCTTGCGCGTGAGCAGCGCCTCGGCCTGCTGGCGCTGGTAGTCGGTCAGGCCATCCCACTTGTTGACGGCCACCACCAGCGCGCGTCCGGCGTCCAGTGCCAGGCCGAGCACGGTGGCGTCCTGGTCGGTGATGCCTTCGCTGGCGTCCAGCATCACCACGGCGACCTGGCACTGCTCGATCGCCTGCAACGTCTTGACGATGGAGAACTTCTCCACGGCCTCTTCCACCCGCGCCTTGCGACGCACGCCGGCGGTGTCGACCAGGCGGTACAGGCGACCGTCGCGCTCCATGTCGATGGACACCGAATCGCGCGTGGTGCCCGGCACCTCGGAGGCGATCATCCGCTCCTCGCCGAGCAGCCGGTTGACCAGCGTCGACTTGCCGACGTTCGGGCGGCCGATGAAAGCCACGCGGATGCGCGACGGATCGCTGTCCAGCTCGATCCCCGCGCCTTCTTCCGGCACGCGCGCGAGCACGCGGTCGATCAGCTCGTCGATGCCCTGCCGGTGCGCCGAAGACACCGCGATGACGTCGGTGATGCCGTACCGCGCGAACTCGTTGATGGCGGCCTGGGCGTCCAGGCCATCGGTCTTGTTGACCACGAGCATCGCCGGACGCGAGGTCTTGCGCAGCCACGCGAGGATGTCGTCGTCCAGCGCGGAGGCGCCTTCGCGGCCATCGACGACGAACAGCACCAGATCGGCTTCTTCCGCGGCCGAGCGGGCCTGCCGAGCGGTCGCGCCGGCCAGGCCCTCGTCCTCGCCGGCGATGCCACCGGTATCGACGATCGCGAACGGGCGCTTGCCCTCGGGGCGCGCCACGCCGTAGTTGCGGTCGCGCGTGACGCCCGGCTGGTCGTGGACCAGGGCGTCGCGGGTGCGCGTCAGCGCATTGAACAACGTGGATTTTCCGACGTTGGGACGGCCAACGAGGGCGACGAGCGGAAGCATGGTGAGGGCCGGTGCGGAGATGGGGGATCGGGAAGCGGAGCGCGCCATGCCGTGGCGGAAAGCCGCGCGGCGGCCGGCTCCGGCCCGGTCCGTGGGTTCATCGGGGTACGGCATGATGACGGGGCGGGCGTAAAAAGGGAAACCCGCCGGGACCGTTCACGAAAAACGGCCCGGATTCGCACCCGGGCCGTTTCGGTCGTGAAGCCTGCCGTGGAGTTTTACTGCAGGCGGAAGGCCGTCAGCTCGCCGTTGACGTTCTGCACGATCGCGATGCCGTCGGCAACCACCGGAGCCGCCTTCACGGCTTTGCCGCCGACGCGCTCGCGCGCGGCGAACTCGCCGTTGTCGAGCTTGAGCCAGTGCACGTAGCCGTCGAAGTCGGCCACCACGGCGTAGTCGCCCTGCACCGCCGCGCCGGTCACGTTGCGGCGCGCGAGCGCCGGCTGCGACCACAGCGCCGCGCCGCTGTTCTTGTCCAGGCCGAAGACGGCGCCGGTCGGATCGGTCACGACGAGGCGGTCAGACGCCATGCCGACGCGTCCCGCGCCGCCGTGCTCGGCGGACCACATGGGACGGCCGCTGGGCGCGTCGATCGCGAGCGTCTGCTTCTTGAAGCTCGTCGCAAACAGCGTGGTGCCTTCCAGCACCGGGGTGCCGTCGACGTCGGCCATGCGATCCAGCTCCGTGCGGCCTTCCGGTTGCGCCACCGGCTGCTCCCACATCGGGCGGCCGTCGGCGGCGGACAGCGCCGAGACGGTGCCGTCGTCGTTGCCGATGAACACGTAGCCCGGGCCGAGCACCGGGCTGTCGTTGCCGCGCAGCGACAGCATCGGGACTTCCTGCACCCAGAACCAGCGACGCTCGCCGCTGGCGGCGTCCAGGGCGGTGACGCGGCCGTCGTTCGAACGGACGAACACCATGTTCATGCCGATGGCCGGGGCCGCGATCACCTCATTGGGGACGCGCGCCTTCCACTTTTCCTCGCCGGTGCCGGCGTCCAGCGCGATGACCTCGCCGTCCAGCCCACCGACCACGACCAGACCCTCGCCCACGCCCGGTCCACCGGACAGGCGCACGTTGACCTTCTTGTCGGTGCGGTATTCCCAGACCTGCTTGCCGGTCTGCAGATCGAAGGCGTGCACGCCGCCTTCGATGGCGGCCGCGTAGACGCGCCCATCGGCGACGACCGGGCCCTGGCGGATGCCGATCCGGTCTTCGCCCTTGCCGGCGCTGGCCGACCAGATCTTCGAGACCGTCACGGACGGCGTGATGTCGGTCAGCTCGGCCGGTTCGTTGGGCTTGCCGTCGTCCTTCTTCTTGTCGCCACCGAACCAGCCCTTGACGGTCGAGCACCCGGCGAGCGAAGCCGCGCAAAGCAGCACGGCGGAGGTACGCAGCAGCATGGAGCGGTGCTTCATCAGGACTTGGCCTCGGGCTTGGCGGGCGTGCCGCCGACTTCGGTGAGCTTGAGTTCGAGCAGGCGGCGATGCGGCGAGGCCACGTCGAGCTTGGCCATCGCCGCGGCGTAGGCCGTGCGCGCCTGGTCCTTCTGGCCGAGGGCCAGGTGCGCGTCGCCGCGAACCTCGATGCCGGTGGCCGTGTCGGCGTCCGCCAACAGCTTCAGCGCCGCGTCGGCCTGCTTCTTGTCGATCAGCAGGCGAGCCGTGCGCTGCTGGGCGATCTGCGCGATCGCCGGATCTTCGGTGCGGATGCCCTGCAACGTGGCGAGGGCCGCGTCGTTCTGCCCGGCTTCGACCTGCGAACGGGCGAGTTCCAGCGCCGCCAGGGCGCGATAGCTCGATCCTTCCTCCAGGGCCTTGACCTTGGCCTCGGCGGTCTTGTCCTTCGCGTCGATGGCGTCGATGGCCTGCTGGTACTGCGTGGCCATGCCCATGCGCGCCTGCTCCTGGCGCTGGTCCCACCACTTCCAGCCGCCGATGGCCGCCAGGCCCAGGGCGATGCCGCCGATCAGGCCCGCGCCGTTGTTGCGCAGCCACTGCAGGACGCGTTCGCTTTGTTCGTGTTCGTCGAGAAGATCGTCAATCGCCATTGGCTGGCTGCCGTGCTCTGTGGCCCACCGCGGGGGCGGGAATCCGAAATAGGAGCACCGGCCCGCAGCGCGGGCCGGTGCATGGGGATTTCCCGTTCCGCCGGTCAGTCGCCCGGCGTGAGGGATCCGTCAGAGGATAGCGTAAAGCGCGCCACGTTCGCTCGGCTGAACGGCGTCAGATCGACCGTCCTGCCCGCGTTGCGCACTTCGACGGCGGAGGAATTTCCGAGCACGACACGCGAGACCTCGCCCGCGGCGTAGCTGCGTTGCTGGCCCGATCCGAGCTCGCCGCTCTCGATCACCCGACCGTCGGTACCGCGCACTTCCACCCAGCTGTTGCCGATAAAGGTCAACGACAGCGCGGGCTGCAGCGCCTGCTGCGCGGCGGTCGGCGCCGGCAGGGTCGCCATCGAGGCGACGAGCGGCGTGCGGTGCACCGGCTCGGCCGGTGCCGGACGAACGGTACTGGAGGGCGCGGCCGGCACCGTCGCGACGTCGAGCGACTCGACCTTGGCGTCGTCCTTCTTGAGTTCCCGCGACGCCATCCAGATCGGCACCGCGATGGCCGCCGTCAGCACGATGTAGATCGCGCGACGCGTGGCCTGTTCGAACACGCGGCGGTAGCGCGGCGTATGCGTGTGGCTCACCAGTTCCGACGGCGCGATCGGACGCGCGCCCTGGCCGAGCTCCTCGTCGAACTGCACGCCGAGCAGGCGTGCGTAGCTGCGCAACTGCCCGCGCACGAAGACCGGCGCACCCAGCTGGCTCGAGTCCCCCGATTCGAGCTGCCGGATTCCCTTGACCGGGATCTTCAGGCTGACGGCGACATCTTCCTGCGACAGGCCCGCCGCTTCGCGGGCCTGCTTCAGGCGCACGCCGATGCTGGCGCCCGTCTCAGGCGCGAGTTGGTTCGAGTTCATCGCTTTCCGTCATCCCCCATGCCGGAGCCCAGCGTTTGCGGGAACTCCGCCCTCATTCGCTGAACGTATCTTGCGGCGGCTGCCCTGTCGCCGAGTTTCTCTTCGATTTGTGACGCAAGCTGCAGCGCCTGCGCATCGGCGGGCGCGGCGGACAGGCGGCGCTCGGAGAATGCACGCGCCTCGAAGGCGTTTCCTTGACGGAACTCAAGCTCCGCCAGCGCACCCAGTGCCGTGGCGTTGCCCGGATCCAGTTCGATGGCCCGGCGCAGATCGCGACGGGCGCGTTCGTCCTGCCCTGCGCGCGCAGCACAACTGCCTGCGTTGGCCAGCGCGACCGCCGGCGTCGTGTATCGGGCGTCCTGCAGCGCGCGATCGAACCAGTCCAGCGACTCGGCCGGACGGCCTTCCCGGCACAGCCAGACCCCGTAGTTGTTCTGGAGGGCGCCATTGCCCGGCGCGAGTTCGGCGGCGCGCAGGTAGTGGCGGCCGGCTTCGGCCGATTGGCCGCGCCGCGCGGCGGTCACCGCCAGGACGGTCTCGGCGTCGGCGGACTTCGGATCCAGCTTCAGCGCCTTGAGCGCTTCCTTTTCGGCCGCGGCGTAGTCGCCGGCAATCAGTCGCGCGCGGGCCAGTTCGAGCGGCTTGCTCGCGGCGATGGCGGCGGTGTTGCGCCCGTTTCCGCTCACGTTGATCTCGGGCGAGGTCCGCTCGAAATCCTGCCGCTTGAAGTCCTGGCGCACGAAGCTCATGCGGCTGCACGCGCCGGTCGCCAGTACAGCGACCGCCAGGACGGTCGTGATCGTGAGGCTCAGCGGGCGGCCGCGGACATCCATGACTAGCGGGCTCCTGACATCACGCAGCCTCGTTGCCGAGGCCTTGTGCCTGCAGATGTTTCTGGAATTCCGCCTGCCGTCGGGTGCGGTCCATGACCTGCCCCTTCAGCTGGCCACAGGCCGCGTCGATGTCGTCGCCGCGCGTGCGCCGCACGGGGGCGATCATGCCGGCGTCGTTGAGCAGCTTCTGGAACGCACGGATCGCCGTATCGTCCGGCCGCTCGAAGCGCGTGCCCGGGAACGGGTTGAACGGAATGAGGTTGACCTTCGCCGCGTCCTTCATCTGCACGGCGTTGTCGAACTGCCGCATCAGGCGCAGCAGCTGGCGCGCGTGCTGCGGTTGATCGTTCACGCCCTTCATGAGCGTGTACTCGAACGTGACCGACGTGCCGCGCTTGCGCAACGCGTAGCGCACGCAGGCTTCCATCAGCTGCTCGATCGGATACTTCTTGTTGAGCGGAACCAGTTCGCTGCGCAGCTCGTCGTTGGGCGCGTGCAGCGACACGGCGAGCGACACATCGCTCTCCAGCGCGAGGCGGTCGATCATCGGCACCATGCCGGCGGTCGACAGCGTGACGCGCTTGTTCGCCAGGCCGTAGCCCAGATCGTCGCGCATGATGCTCATCGCGCGAACGACGTTGTCGAAGTTCGCCAGCGGCTCGCCCATGCCCATCATCACCACGTTGGTGAGGCGGCGCTGCTGGTGCGGCACGTTGCCCAGGTGACGCGCGGCCACCCAGACCTGCCCGATGATCTCGGCGGTCGACAGGTTGCGGTTGAAGCCCTGCGTCGCCGTGGAGCAGAACTGGCAGTTGAGCGCGCAGCCGACCTGCGAGGACACGCACAGCGTGCCGCGCCCCTTGTCGGGGATGTAGACGGTTTCGATCGCGTTCTTCGGGTCCATGCCGAGCAGCCACTTGTGCGTGCCGTCGGCGGACGCCTTGTCGAACAGGACCTGCGGCACGCGCACTTCGGCGGTGGCTTCGAGCTTGGCGCGCAGCGCCTTGCCCAGATCGGTCATGTCGGCGAAATCCGTCACGTACCGGTGATGGATCCACTTCATCACCTGGTGCGCGCGGAATTTCTTCTCGCCGAGCGTTTCTTCGAAGAAACGTTCGAGCGAAGCGCGATCGAGGTCGAAAAGATTCGTCTTCGCGCCTGCCGATGCAGGCGCGGGATCCGTCTTCGCCCCGATCGCGTCCGGGGCGGCCACGCCCGCTTCCACGCGCGCAGCCGAAACCGCCGCCGGCGTGTCGCCTGCAAGCTGGATGTCGATGCGTTCGCGTTGCGTGGTCATGGCCTCGGGTCTTGCTGCTTAGCGGGCGAACACGTCGGTCGCCGGGAAGAAGTACGCGACTTCGATCGCGGCGTTCTCCAGGCTGTCCGAACCGTGCACGGCGTTGGCGTCGATGCTGTCGGCGAAGTCGGCGCGGATCGTGCCCGGCGCGGCGTCCTTCGGGTTGGTGGCACCCATCAGTTCGCGGTTCTTCAGCACCGCGCCCTCGCCTTCGAGCACCTGGATCATCACCGGGCCGGAGATCATGAACTCCACCAGCGCGTTGAAGAACGGACGCTCGCGGTGCACGGCGTAGAAGCCTTCGGCTTCCTGCTTCGACAGGTGCTTCATCTTCGCGGCGACGACCTTCAGGCCGGCCTTCTCGAAGCGGGTGTAGATCTCGCCGATGACGTTCTTGGCGACGGCATCCGGCTTGATGATGGACAGGGTGCGCTCCAGCGCCATGGATTTTCTCCGGGTAGGCGGGCCGCCGAACGTGGTGACTTGACCAGGGTTCGCGCCCGAGGATAACAGAAAAACCCGCGTACGGACGCGGGTTTAGCCCACAAGGCTGCGGTAATTCTAACGGATCGCACGGCATTTTTGCAGGGTGTGGCGGCGTCTTTTGCGGGGTGTCCGTTGACGGTTCAGGCCAGCAGGGACTAGCATCAAACAAGCGTTTGATTCAGCCACCGCACCCGCAGGAACCACGCAGTACCCATGGCCACCACCGCCCACTTCTCCACCAAGGACCGGATCCTTGGCGCCGCCGAGGAACTGTTCGCCCAGTTCGGCTTCACCGGCACCTCCCTCCGCCAGGTCACCAGCCGCGCCGACGTCAACATCGCGGCGGTCAACTACCACTTCGGCAGCAAGGAGAACCTCGTCAACGAGGTCTTCCGCCGCCGCATGGACGACATGAGCGCCCAGCGTCTGGGCGCACTGAAGATTGCGCTGGAAAAGCACCCCGGCGAGCTGGAGCCGATCCTCGCCGCCTTCGTGCAGCCGGCCCTGGCGATGGCCCAGGACCGCCACGGCGGCGGCGCGTTCGTGCGCGTGGTCGCCCGCGCGTACGCCGAAAAGAACGACCGCCTGCGCAAGTTCCTGTCGGACCACTACGGCCACGTGCTGCGCGAGTTCGCCAAGGCGATCGCCGGGTGCGTGCCGGACCTGAGCAAGGAGGAGCTGTACTGGCGGCTCGACTTCCTCGCCGGCGCGCTGACCTATGCGATGGCGGATTTCGGCCTGATCAAGCGGCCGGCCGGCGTTACCGAGGCCGCCCATCGTGAACGGGCCGCGCGCGAGCTGATCCGTTTCGCCGCGGCCGGCTTCAAGTCCTGACCGACCGCCCCTGCCTCGAATTACTTGTTGAACAAGGATTTGCAAAATATGCCTAAGAAACTGCTTGCACGCCGAGTGGCCGTGCTCGGCGCCGGCGTCATGGGCGCGCAGATCGCCGCCCACCTGACCAACGCGGGCGTCGACACGGTGCTGTTCGACCTTCCCGCGAAGGATGGCGACCCCAACGGTGTCGTCGGGAAGGCGATCGCCAACCTGACCAAACTCAGCCCGGCCCCGCTGGCCAGCAAGACGCTCGCCGAGCGCATCACCCCGGCGAACTACGAGACCGGCTTGGAGCAGCTGCGCGATTGCGACCTGATCATCGAGGCCATCGCCGAGCGGATGGACTGGAAGCAGGACCTCTACCGGAAGATCGCGCCCTTCGTGCCCGAGCACGCGATCCTCGCCAGCAACACTTCGGGCCTGGGCATCAACAAGCTGGCCGAAGTGCTGCCCGAGCAGCTTCGCCACCGCTTCTGCGGCGTGCACTTCTTCAATCCGCCGCGTTACATGCACCTGGCCGAGCTGATCCCGGCGAAGACCACCGACGCCGAGGTGCTGACCGCGCTGGAGACCTTCCTGACCACCGCGCTGGGCAAGGGCGTGGTGATCGCCAAGGACACGCCGAACTTCATCGGCAACCGCATCGGCGTGTTCTCGATGCTCGCCGCGATGCACCACACGGAGCAGTTCGGCCTGGGCTTCGATACGGTGGACGCGCTGACCGGCCCGGCGATCGGTCGGCCGAAGTCGGCCACCTACCGCACGGCGGACGTCGTCGGCCTGGACACCATGGCGCACGTCATCAAGACGATGGCCGATACGCTGCCGGAGGATCCGTGGCACGCCTATTTCAAGGCGCCCAAGTGGCTCTCCGCGCTGATCGAAAAGGGCGCGTTGGGCCAGAAGACGGGGGCCGGCGTCTACACCAAGCGGGGCAAGGACATCCTCGTACTGGACCTGAAAGCGCAGGACTACCGGGTCTCGGCCGGCGAGTTGGAGCCGGAAGTCGCGGCCCTGCTGAAGGAAAAGGACCCGGCAAAGAAGTTCGCCGCGCTGCGCGCCAGCCAGCATCCGCAGGCGCAGTTCCTCTGGGCGATCTTCCGCGATTCGTTCCACTACAGCGCCTATCATCTTGAATCCATCGCGGAAACCGCGCGCGACATCGACTTCGCGATGCGTTGGGGCTACGGCTGGTCGCTCGGCCCGTTCGAGACCTGGCAGTCGGCCGGCTGGAAGCAGGTCGCCGAGTGGATCGCCGAGGACATCGTGAGCGGCAAGGCGATGAGCAGCGCGCCGCTGCCGGACTGGGTGTTCGACGGCCGCGACGGCGTGCACGACAAGGACGGCAGCTACAGCCCGGCGCGCAAGACGCAGGTGCCGCGCTCGTCCAACCCGGTGTACGCGCGCCAGCGCTTCCCCGATCCGCTGCTGGGCGAGAAGTTCTCCCAAGGCCGCACGGTGTTCGAGAACGACGGCATCCGCATGTGGGCCGATGAAGGCGACGACATCGCGGTCGTCTCCTTCAAGACCAAGATGCACACGGTCAACGATCACGTGCTCAACGGGCTGCAGGAAGCCATTTCCATCGCCGAGCGCGACTTCGCCGGCCTGGTGATCTGGCAGCCGAAGGAACCGTTCTCCGCCGGTGCCGACCTGGCCGGCGCGCTGGGCCTGCTGCAGGCCGGCGACGTGAAGGGCTTCGAGGCGATGGTCGCCAACTTCCAGGCCACCAGCCAGCGCATCAAGTACGCGCTCGTGCCGGTTGTCGCGGCAGTCCGAGGCCTGGCGCTGGGCGGCGGTTGCGAATTCCAGATGCACTCGGCCAAGGCGGTGTTCGCGCTCGAAAGCTACATCGGCCTGGTCGAGGCCGGCGTCGGCCTGCTGCCGGCCGGCGGCGGCCTGAAGGAAATCGCGGTGCGCGCGTCCGAAGCGGCCGGCCCCGGCGGCGACGTGTTCGCGCAGCTGAAGACCGCGTTCGAGAGCATCGCGATGGGCAAGGTGTCCGCGTCCGCGTTCGAGGCGAAGGAACTCAAGCTCGCACGCGAAGGCGATGCCGTCGTCTTCAACGCCTTCGAACTGCTGCATGTCGCCAAGGCGCAGGCCCGCGCGCTCGCCGAATCCGGCTACCGTCCGCCCCTGCCCGCGCGCCGCATCCAGGTCGCCGGCGACGTGGGCATCGCGACCTTCAAGATGATGCTGGTCAACATGCTCGAGGGCCGTTTCATCTCGCCGCACGATTACGAGATCGCCAGCCGCATCGCCACGGTGATGTGCGGCGGCGAAGTCGATCGCGGCGCGCTCGTCGACGAGGAATGGCTGCTCCGGCTCGAACGCGAACACTTCGTCGCGCTGGCGCAGATGCCCAAGACGCAGGAACGCATCGCGCACATGCTCAAGACCGGCAAGCCTTTGAGGAACTGAGTGCGGACCGGGGACCCGTGCCCCGTGAGCAGAGATAGACCAGCGCTTTTCCACGGGCCCCGGGTCCCCACCCCCGGGTTCCGACAAACGAGATTCCCAAATGACCAAGCAAATCCAGGACGCCTACATCGTCGCCGCCACCCGCACGCCGGTCGGCAAGGCGCCGCGCGGCGTGTTCCGCAACACCCGTCCCGACGAGATGCTCGCCCACGTGCTCAAGGCCGTGGTCGCGCAGGCACCGGGCATCGACGTGGGCCGCATCGACGACGCGATCATCGGCTGCGCCATGCCCGAGGGCGAGCAAGGCATGAACGTGGCGCGCATCGGCACGCTGCTGGCCGGCCTGCCCAATACGATCGCCGCGCAAACCATCAACCGCTTCTGTTCGTCGGGCCTGCAAGCCGTGGCGATGGCCGCCGACCAGATCCGGCTGGGCAACGCGGACCTCATGCTCGCCGGCGGCACCGAATCGATGTCGATGGTGCCGATGATGGGCAACAAGGTCGCGCTGAGCCCGCAGGTCTTCGCGAAGGACGAGAACGTCGCCATCGCCTACGGCATGGGCATCACCGCCGAGAAGGTCGCCGAGGAATGGAAGGTCTCGCGCGAGGACCAGGACGCCTTCGCGCTCGCCTCGCACCAGAAGGCCATCGCCGCGATCCAGGCCGGCGAGTTCAAGTCGGAAATCACGCCGTACGAAGTGATCTCGCGCATTCCCGACCTTGCCGGCAACGCCGTGCGGCTGAAGAAGGCGCTGATCGAGATCGATGAAGGCCCGCGGCCGGATTCGTCCATCGAAGGCCTCGCCAAGCTCAAGCCGGTGTTCCGCAACGGCCAGTTCGGCGGCAGCGTGACGGCGGGCAACAGCTCGCAGATGAGCGACGGCGCCGCTGGCGTGCTGCTCGCATCCGAACAGGCGATCAAGGATTACGGCCTCACCCCTCTCGCGCGCTTCGTGAGCTTCTCGGTGGCCGGCGTGCGTCCGGAAGTGATGGGCATCGGCCCGATCGCCGCCATTCCGAAGGCGCTCAAGCAGGCTGGGCTGACGAAGGATCAGCTGGACTGGATCGAGCTCAACGAAGCCTTCGCGGCGCAGGCGCTGGCCGTGATCCGCGACAGCGGGCTGGATCCGTCGAAGGTCAACCCGCTCGGTGGTGCGATCGCGCTGGGCCATCCGCTTGGCGCGACCGGCGCCATCCGCACCGCGACCATCGTGCATGGCCTGCGTCGTCGCCAGCAGAAGTACGGCATGGTCACGATGTGCATCGGCACCGGCATGGGCGCTGCCGGTATCTTCGAAGCACTCTGACGCCAGCCGAGGCGTTACGCGAAGGGCAGCCCGCGGGCTGCCCTTCTTGTTTGGATGGCCCCCCGCGCTTTCTCGCCGGTTTCACATCCCTGTCGCGCAGCTGAGCCCAGCATCCCCACGCGTCTTCGGGTCCGCATCCGCCGGCGCGGGCGTCGGCACGTCCCTCAAGCGATGCCCTTGTTCGTTCCCGGTTCGTCCGACACTTCGACAAGGAGAACGCTCATGTCCCTGCGCACCTTCGCCGGCCCGGCGCTGGCCGTGCTGTTCACGCTGTTGCTGTCCGCCTGCCAGACCACCACGCCCGGTTCGATGCAGGGCGCAGTGGAAGTCCGCTCCGGCGTGATCGAGCAGATCACCGATGTGCAGATCTCCAATACCAAGACCCGTGGCCTCGGCGCCGTCGTCGGCGGCGCGCTCGGCCTCGGCGTTGGCAGCCTCATCGGCGGCGGCACGGGCCGCGACGTGGCCATGGTGCTTGGCACCATCGGCGGCGCAGTGACCGGCAACGCCGTCCAGCGTCGCAACCAGGAGCCGATCCCAGGTCAGGACATCATCGTCCGGCTCACCAACGGCGTGCTCGTGTCGGTCACACAGGAGCCGACCAATCTGCGTGTCGGCCAGAAGGTCTTCATCCAGGGCCAGGGCGAGGACGCGCGCGTCACGCCGGCGAAGTAGCGGTTTACGCAACCTTCTGACGAAAGAAGGCGGCCTCGCGGCCGCCTTGGTGATGAGGTGCATTCGCACACCGTCACGCCATGCGGGTGCCGTTCGGCACCGGCCGCTCGACCGTGGTGATGACCACGCCCTCGTCCGTGTGGAAGCCCGTCAGCAGGAACTCCGAAATGAAGGGGCCGACCTGCTTGGGCGGAAAATTGATCACGCCGACGATCTGCCGTCCCACCAGTTCGTCCGCCGGGTACAAATGCTTCACCTGCGCGCTGGTCTTGCGCACGCCGTGGGGCCCGAAGTCCACCCATAGTTTCCACGCCGGCTTGCGCGCTTCCGGGAACTCCTCCACGCGCTGCACGGTGCCCGCGCACAGCATCACTTTTTCGAAATCCGACCAGCTGATCGTGTCGCTCATTGCGCCCTCGCCTGCTCCATCCGGTCCTTCCATTCGTCCTTGAACTCGGCCCACCAGTAACTCAACTGCGCGCCGACGAACCCCACCGGCTTGATCGCAGACACCAGACCATAACCGCTGAGTTCGCGCCAGCGCCGGTCGCCATGCGCGATCGCGCTCGCGAGCAGTTCGCCCGCGAACGTGGTCGGCGCCACGCCATGCCCGCCGAACGCCTGCGCGAGCCAGAGCCCGTTGTCGATCGCCCCGATCTGCGGCATCTGGTGCCGCGCGTAGCTCATCAATCCGGACCACGCGTGTTCGATACGTACGCCGTGCAACTGCGGGAACACCTTGAGCATATCGCCGTAAAGCAGTTTCTCGACCTCCGCCGGGGAGCGGTCCAGCACCGAAATCCGCCCGCCCCACAACAACCGCGTGTCCGGCAGCGGCCGGTAGTAGTCGAAGGCGAAGCGCGTGTCGTACACCGCCGCGCGCGTGGTCATCACTTCGTCCAGTCCGGCGCCCAGCGGCTGCGTCACCATCACATACGTCGCGATGGGCAACACGCCCGCATCGACCTCCGCCCGCAAGCCCGCGAGGTAACCACCGCACGCGAGCACGACCTGCTCTGCTTCGACAACGCCATCGGGCGTGCGCACCCGCCGCCCGGCGCCCGCCCGTTCCAGTGCCATGGCGGGCGTCTGCTCGTGAACCGCCACGCCTTGCGCCATCGCGGCACGCGCAATGCCGCGCGCGTATTTCAGCGGATGGAAATGGAATGCGGCCGGCTCGAAGAGTCCGTCGTGATAGCGCGAGGTGTGGACCAGCGAACGCAGGCGCTCGCGAGGCAGCCAGTCCCAGTACACGCCGAACCGGCGTTCGAGCAGGCGCTGACGCTCCTTCAGGATCGCCGGATCGCGGAACCAGTTCGCCCAGATCACACCGGCATCGACGCGATCGCACTCGATGCCGTAGCGTTCGGTTCGCGCACGGATGAGTTCGACGGCGCCTGTAGTGCCGGCGTACAGGTCGCGCGCGCGCTCCGGCCCCAGATCCTGCAGCAGGCTTTCCTCGCCCCGCGAGAAACCGCCGAACACGAAACCGCCGTTGCGCCCGGACGCACCAAAGCCCACGCGCTGCGATTCCAGCAGCACCACGCCGTGGGCGCCGCGTTCGGCGAGGCCCAATGCCGTGTTGAGCCCGGCGAACCCGCCGCCGATCACGCACACGCTGGCATCCAACCGACCACGCAACGGCCCGAACCCGAGCTCACGCTCGGGGACGGACGCCACGTAATAGTTGGAAGCGAGGCCGCTCATACCGATGGGACATCCAGACGACGGCAGGCGCCGCCGCGTGCATCCACAGTCTAGAGGCGTAGCGGGCCGGCATCAGCCCGCAATGGTGAACCCGGAACGTCAGTTGAGCTCTTCGACGCCCAGCTCGGACAGCGCATTCTGCATGAGCTGGCGTGCCGAGTCGCTGAGCTTCTCGTGATCGAGCGCGTAGCGAATCGTCGCTTCGATCAGGCCGATATGCGTACCGCAGTCGAAGCGCGTGCCCTGGAAACGGTAGGCGTTGACGGCCTCCTCTTCCAGCAGCGCGGCGATCGCGTCGGTCAGCTGGATTTCGCCGCCGGCACCCGGCGTGGTCGACTCCAGCAGCGAGAAGATGCGCGGGTTGAGCACGTAGCGACCGACGACCGCGAGATTGCTCGGTGCGACTTCGGGTTTGGGCTTCTCGACGATGGCGCGGATGCGGCCCTGGCGCTTCTCGAAGTTTTCGGTCGCGACGATGCCGTAGCTCGCGGTCTGTTCGCGCGGGACGTCCTGCACGGCGATCATGCTGGCGCCCGACGCTTCGGCCGCGTCGGCCATCTGCTTCAGCGCACCGGGCCCGCGGTTCCAGATGAGGTCGTCCGGGAGCAGCACGGCGAACGGCTCGTCGCCGATCACGGCCTTGGCACAGAGCACGGCGTGGCCCAGGCCCAAGGCTTCGGCCTGGGTCACGAACACCGCCCGCACGCCTTCCGGCAGCACGTTGCGCACCAGCTCGAGCTGCTCGGTCTTGCCGCTGCGCTCGAGCTTCTGCTCGAGCTCGTAGGCCTTGTCGAAATAGTCGGCCACCGCGTGCTTATAGCGGTTGGTGACGAACACCAGCGTGTCGCAGCCTGCTTCGATGGCTTCGTCGACGGCGTACTGGATCAGCGGCCGATCGATGATCGGCAGCATTTCCTTCGGGACGGTCTTGGTGGCGGGGAGAAAGCGGGTGCCGAGGCCGGCGACGGGGAAAACGGCCTTGCGAATTCGTGCGGACATCAAACCTTCCTGGCGTTGCGTGCGGGAAAGGCCACCACTGTGGCCGATTCCTGGTAATCCGGATGTGTACCCACCGGCTGGAATTCAGGAACCGCCATGCGCAACAGATGATTCAGCTGGTCCAGGTCGTAACGGGAGCTGGCTTCGCGCAACTGCGCGATGGCGTTTTCCAGGTGGGTGGCGGTGACCTCGCGGGGCTCGGCCTGCAGGATCTTCGGGTGGGTGGTCTGACGGTAGCGCTCGTCCGCGTGGAAGAGCGTTTCGTGCAGCTTCTCGCCCGGACGCAGGCCGGTGTAGACGATGGCGATGTCGCGGCCCGGGTGCTTGCCCGCCAAGCGGATCATCTGCTCGGCAAGCAGCCTGATCGGTACGGGCTCGCCCATGTCGAGCGTGTAGATCGCCTCGTGCGTGCCGAGCGCGGAGGCCTGCAGGATCAGCTGGCAGGCTTCCGGAATCGTCATGAAGAAGCGCGTGACCTCCGGATCGGTGACCGTTATCGGCCCGCCCGCGCGGATCTGTTCGCGGAACAGGGGCACGACGCTGCCCGCAGAATCGAGCACGTTGCCGAAGCGCACCGTCACGAAGCGGGTGGCGAACTGCCCGGCCAGCGCCTGGCACGCCATTTCCGCCAGGCGCTTGGTCGCGCCCAGCACGTTGACCGGGTCGACCGCCTTGTCGGTGGAGATCAGCACGAACGTGCCCACGTCGGCCATGCAGCACGCACGCGCGACGGTTTCCGTCGCCAGCGAGTTGTTGCGCACCGCTTCGCGCAGTTGCAGTTCGAGCAACGGCACCTGCTTGTATGCCGCCGCGTGGAAAACGGCGTCGGGTTCGGCGCGCTTGAGCGCATGGCCGATCACGGCCGGGTCGCCGCAGTCGCCGAGGACGGCGATGTACTCGACATCCGGGAAATCGCGCTTCAACGCCGCTTCGGTGGTGGTGAGCGCGAGCTCGTCGACTTCGATCAGCGTGATGCGCCGTGCGCCATGGCGCGCGCACTGGCGACAGAGTTCAGAACCGATCGAACCGCCCGCGCCAGTCACCAGGACCGAACGCGCGCCCAGCCAGCCGCGGATTGCCTTCCAGTCGGGGAGCACGGGCTTGCGGCCGAGCAGGTCCTCGATCGCCACCTCCTTCAGCTCGCCCGGCAGCGAACGGCCTTCGAGCACGTCCTGCAGTTTCGGCACCATGCGGAACGGAAGACCCGTGCGTTCGCACGAAACCACGACGCGCTGGAGCGCGTTCGCGTCGGCGGACGGCATCGCGATGACGAGCAGCTTGGCGGCAGTCTCGCGCGCGATCTCGGCGACGTCCTGCACGCGTCCGAGCACCGGAACGCCCTGCACCTTGCTGCCACGCAGACGCACGGCGTCGTCGAGGAAGCCCACCGGCTGATAGGTGCCGGAACGGCGCAGATCGCGCACCAGCGCTTCGCCGGCATGACCGGCGCCGAGGATGAGGATGCGGACGGAGGACTTCGAAGCCGATTCGACGCGGCTGTCCTTCCACGCACGGTAGAGGAGTCTCGGCGCCCCGAGCATGCCCATCAGCACGAGCGGATACAGCACGAGGACCGTGCGGGGCACGGTGCCCAACCGGTTATAGAGGAACAGGCCGAGGACGATCGCGAAGAGCCCGAGCACCGAGGCCTTCAGGATGTTCCACAGGTCCGGCACGCCGGCGAAACGCCACAGGCCGCGATACAGGCCCACCTGCCAGAACACGAGGCCCTGGGCGGCGAGCACGAGTGCGATTTCCGCAGACCAGAGCGGAATGGCCGGCGCGTTGGCTTCAATGCCCCAACGCAGGCGATGCAGGGCTTGCCAGACGACCCAGACCATCGCGAGATCGTGCGCAACCACCGCAAGGCGCGGCAGTCCACTCTTCCACCGATCACGCCATGAGCTCATCCTTCGCCCCTTTTATTTCTTTACGAACTGCCAAATGTTCAATCAGGACGCTGCGCCCGAAAACTTGTTTTGCAGGACCAGCCAAAAAAAAGCGCAGCACATATACCACGCACCCGTGGTACCGGCGATGAAGAACGCATCACGCGGCATGACCCCCCAGCTGGCGATTATGACCAGCAGCGAAACGGCCGCATAGCAGACCGTCACCCGAGCGTGACCGGCCGCACGCGACCAGGCCTGGTAGGCGTGTTGGGTATGGGGGGTCCACCAGCGTTCGCCACGCAACAGGCGGCGCAGCAGGGTCAGGGCGGAGTCGACGACAAACACGGAAACCGGGAGCAGGACCAGCGCGAACTTTTCGCCCACGTGCGCCGCAGCGACGGCACACAGCGCCCCCAGCGCGAAGCCGATGGCACCGCTGCCGACGTCCCCCATGAAGATGCGCGCCTTCGGGAAGTTGAAGGGCAAAAAGCCCAGGCAGGCCGCCGCCAGCGCCAGGGCCAGCAGCCCCCATGCCCCCCCGGCCAGGAGGGCAAGTCCGATGGCGGCGATCAGCGCCTGGCTGGCGGCCAGTCCGTTGATCCCGTCCATGAAGTTCCAGACGTTGGTGAGCACCAGCGTTGAGACGAACGCCGCGAGCGCCAGCCATGTCGAGTCGTGCAGGTCGCCGATGGCCAGCGCGAACAGCGCCGACGCGAGCACGTGCACGCCCAGGCGAAGCCACGGAGAGAGCGGCCGGTGGTCATCGACCCATCCGATCCCCGCCACCATCAGCAGCCCCACGCCGAACGCCAGCATCAACGGCGCCTGCTCCGGTTGGCGCACGCCCAATGCCACGGCCGCGACCAGCAGCGAGATCACGATGGCGATGCCGCCGCCGCGAGGAGTGGCCACGCTATGGCTGCGGCGCTCGCCCGGTTGATCGATCAGAGACTGCATGAGCGCATAGCGGCGGGCGAGCCAGGTGCCCGCAACGCCGATGCAGAAGTGCACCACCAGCCACTCCAGCATCCGTCAGACCACCGCGTAGTTCAGCAGCGGCTTGATCGTGCCCCACTCCTTGCAGCTCGGGCATTGCCAGTGGTGGCTGCGCGCGCCGAAGCCGCAACGATTGCAGCGATAGCTGGGATTGCGCACGAGCAACTGGTCGGTGATGTGCTTGAGATCGTGCAGCGTCGCCGCCGGATCCGCGCCTTCGGCGAGGGTGAGGTCGATCAGCGCCGCTTCGCCGCGCACCGATGGCCGGTCCTTCAGCTGCCGGGCCAGATAGGCGCGCGCCGACGGAACGCCCTCCTCGTTCTCGACCATGCGGGTCAGCGCGAGCACGGGCGCGATGCCCCGATAGTGTTCGGTCATTTCGGCCAGGAACGCCCGCGCGCCCGGCGCGTCGCCGACGCGTTCGTAGCAATCCAGCAGCGCCGGCAGGACTTCCGGCAGGTAATCGGGATCCACGCGAGCCACGCGCTCGAACGCCCGGATGGCGCCTGCGTCGTTGCCGGCATCCACTTCGAGCCGGCCTTCGATCATGCCCGCGCGCACGGAGTTGGCGTCGGCCTCGTAGGCACGCCTGACGGCCTCGCGTGCGGCGTCGGTCTCGCCGGCGGCACGATGACGATCGGCCAGTTCGCACTCGAACTGCGCGATGAGCTTGCCCATCGGCTCGCCGGTGGCTTCCTCGTACCGGCGCGCATTCTCGATCGCCTTGTCCCAGTCGCGCTCGGACTGGTAGATGCCGATGAGGTGGCGCAGCGCGAGCGGCGCACGCATGTCGAGGGCGACAAGATCGGAAAACACGGTTTCCGCGCGATCGAGCAGGCCCGAGCGCATGTAGTCCTCGCCCAGCGCGAGCAACGCCTGCACGCGCTGCTGGTCGCTCAGCCCCGGGCGCTGCACGAGCGCCTGGTGCAGGCGGATCGCGCGATCCACTTCACCGCGGCGACGGAACAGGTGGCCCAGCGCGACCTGCGTTTCGAACGTGTCCTTGTCGAGCTCCGCGATGTGCAGGAACAACTCGATCGCCTTGTCGGGCTGTTCGTTGAGCAGGTAGTTCAGCCCGCGGAAGTAGGTCGTCGACAGCCGGCTCACCTGCGTGTCGCTGTGACGCTCGCCGCCGCGGCGACCGATGATCCAGCCGCTGACCGCCGCGATCGGCAGCAACAGGAAGAACCAGAACCACTCACTGATGAAAGCCATGCATCAACTTCCGGAAGTGGGCGCGGTGGCCGCGCCCTGGCGTTCGGCGCGCGCCAGGCGGCGGCGCATGGGAAGGACCACGCTGGCGCTGATCGCAAGGCCGCCGATCAACACGCCCAGCAGCAACGCGACCAGCAACGAAACGCCGAGGTTGGTCGGCAACCGCGAGAATCCAAGATCGATCACGACCGGGGCGCGGTTCAGCGCGCCGACGATGGCGCCGGCCGCAAGGCACGCAATCGCGATCAGGAAACGGAGCAGGCGCATGACGGCCTCCATCGACCGCAGTGGTCTGCTTTAGCTTAACGGACCTTGTTCGCAGGTCCAGAGGAACGACGATGCGTGCGTGGACCGCATGCATCGGCCGCACGATCAGTCGGCTTCTTCCAGCGGCACGACGCCGCTGACGCGCTCGCGCAGTTCCTTGCCGGGCTTGAAGTGCGGAACGTGCTTGCCGGGCAGCGCGACGGACTCGCCGGTCTTCGGGTTGCGTCCCAGGCGAGGCGGACGATAGTGCAGCGAGAAACTGCCGAAGCCGCGGATCTCGATCCGCTCTCCGGTGGCCAGCGAACCGCCCATCATTTCCAGGAGCGCCTTCACCGCCAGATCCACGTCCTCGCCCTTCAGGTGGGCCTGACGCTGGGAGAGGATCTCGATAAGTTCGGACTTGGTCATGCAAGCTCTGGCTGGCGACACTCGGGTGGAAACGCAATCGGCCGCAGTGACGCGGACGATTGCGGGGTCTCGCATATCGAAGGCGGCCCGGACGAGCCGGACCGCCTTCGGGTACTACGCAACAGCGGCGATTACTCGGACTTGTTGCCCAGCTGCTCGCGCAGCAGCGCGCCCAGCTTGGTGGTGCCGCTGGAGGCTTCCGACGAGGCGCGGTTGTAATCGGCCAGCGCTTCCTGCTGCTCGGCTTCGTCCTTGGCCTTGATCGACAGCTGCATCGAGCGGCCCTTGCGGTCGTTGCCGATGATCTTGGCTTCGACTTCCTGGCCGACCTTCAGGTACTGGGAAGCGTCTTCGACGCGCTCCTTGGCGATGTCGCGGGCGGCGATGTAGCCCTCCACGCCATTGTCCAGTTCGACGGTCGCGCCCTTGGCGTCGACTTCCTTCACCTTGCCGCGGACGATCGAGCCCTTGGCGTTGGACGCCACGTACTGGCCCATCGGGTCCTGCTCAAGCTGCTTGACGCCCAGGCTGATGCGCTCGCGTTCCGGATCCACGGCCAGGACGACGGCTTCCAGCGTGTCGCCCTTCTTGTAGTTGCGGACCACGTCTTCGCCGGTGGTGTTCCAGCTGAGGTCGGACAGGTGCACCAGGCCGTCGATACCGCCGTCCAGGCCGATGAAGATGCCGAAGTCGGTGATCGACTTGATCTGGCCCGACACCTTGTCGCCCTTCTTGTGGATGGCGGCGAAGGTTTCCCACGGGTTGCTGGTGACCTGCTTCATGCCCAGCGAGATGCGGCGACGCTCCTCGTCGACGTCCAGGACCATGACCTGCACCTCGTCGCCGACCTGCACGATCTTCGACGGGTTGACGTTCTTGTTGGTCCAGTCCATCTCGGACACGTGCACCAGGCCTTCCACGCCCGGCTCGATCTCGACGAACGCGCCGTAATCGGTGACGTTGGAGACCTTGCCGAACACGCGGGTGTTGGCCGGGTAGCGACGGGCGATGTTGTCCCACGGATCCTCGCCCAGCTGCTTCAGGCCGAGGCTGACGCGGTTGCGCTCGCGGTCGTACTTGAGCACGCGGACGTCCAGCTCCTGGCCGACTTCCACGACTTCCGACGGATGACGCACGCGCTTCCACGCCATGTCGGTGATGTGCAGCAGGCCGTCGATGCCGCCGAGGTCGACGAACGCACCGTAATCGGTGAGGTTCTTGACGACGCCCTTGAGGATCGCGCCTTCCTGCAGCTTCTCGAGCAGCTGCTCGCGCTCGACGCTGTACTCGCTCTCGACCACCGCACGGCGGGAGACGACGATGTTGTTGCGCTTGCGATCGAGCTTGATGAGCTTGAACTCGAGCTCCTTGCCTTCGAGGTAGGCCGAGTCGCGCACCGGGCGCACGTCGACCAGCGAGCCCGGCAGGAAGCCGCGCACGTCCTTGATGTCGACGGTGAAGCCGCCCTTGACCTTGCCGCTGATGCGGCCGGTGATGGTCTCGTTCTTCTCGAGCGCCTGCTCGAGTTCGTCCCACACCATGGCGCGCTTGGCCTTTTCGCGCGACAGGACGGTCTCGCCGAAGCCGTTCTCGATCGAGTCGAGCGCGACCTTGACTTCGTCGCCCACGCCCACGTCGATTTCACCGGCGTCGTTCCGGAACTGTTCGATCGGCACGATGCCTTCCGACTTCAGGCCGGCGTTGATCACCACCACGTCGCCGCGGACATCCACGACGACGCCGGTGACGATGGCGCCCGGCTTCAGCTTGGCCAGGTTGGTCTGGCTCTGTTCAAACAGTTCGGCAAATGATTCGGTCATTGGAAAAAATACTCGGTTGAACACACGGGCCGCACCGGCTGTCAGGGCCTAACTGAGTTAGAAGGCATCAAGCAGCGCGTGGTCGACCCACCCGTTGTGTGGCGCGATGACGCTGCGCCATGTGTTATGAAGGAAACCATCGCCCGTACCGGTTGCCCGGTGCGAACGATGGCACTGATCTGCTGCAGTGGACTCAGCGCGTCGGCAGCAATGCCAGCACACGCTCCACGACGGTTTCGATGCCGAGCCCGGTGGTGTCGATTCGGACGGCGTCTTCGGCCGGCCTCAGCGGCGCCACCGCGCGACTCGCATCACGCGCATCGCGGGCGAGAATCTCCCGCAGCAGACCGTCTAAATTAACGGAAACCCCCTTGTCCTTCAACTGCTTATAGCGCCTCTCCGCCCGTTCTTCGGCGCTGGCGGTCAGAAATACCTTGTAGGGGGCGTCCGGGAAGATCACCGTCCCCATGTCCCGGCCGTCCGCGACCAGGCCGGGCATCTGCCGGAACGCGCGCTGGCGGTCCTTCAGCGCCGCCCGGACCTCGGGGATGGCGGCGATCGCGGAGGCCGCGGCGCCGGCGGTTTCGGTGCGCAGCTCGTCCGTGGCGTCCATACCGTTGACGAGGATGCGAAGCTCGCGGGACACCGGGTCTTCCTGGAAATCGATCCGGGTGTCGAAGGTGCACCGGACCAGGGCCGCGGGGTCGGCGAGGTCCAGATCGGCCCAGCCCGCCGCCACGCCGACGGCGCGGTACAGGGCACCGGAATCCAGGTAATGCCAGCCCTGGCGGGCGGCGACCAGGCGGCTGATGGTGCCCTTGCCGGAGCCGGACGGACCATCGATGGTGAGGACGGGAACGCGGGAATCGGGGGATTGGCTGTTCATGCCCGCATTATGCGGGCTCCGCGACGGCCGCCCGCGCGGCGCGGCGAAATCGCCCCGTCTGCCGCCCAACCGGACCTCGCAGGCGAGGAATTCCCAGCCGCCGTCCGCAAACACTTGATCCGCGGGGAATTTACCCGTTAGAATCGCCGGCTTCGTCCGTTTATCCCATTTACCTGTAGCCGAGGTCTGTCATGAAGGTCCTGTCCTCCCTGAAGTCGGCGAAGGCCCGTCACCGCGACTGCAAAGTCGTTCGCCGCCGTGGCAAGGTCTTCGTGATCTGCAAGTCGAACCCGCGTTTCAAGGCGCGCCAGCGCTGATCCACGATCCGGCGCCCCGCGCCGGCTCGTAACGCGAGAAGGAGGCCGCCGCAGGGCGGCCTTCTGCATTGTGGCGATCTCCCGGGATCCGGCCCGCTCGACGCGCGCAAACCTCCAAAACGTGACGGCTGCGCGCTGCCGGGGCATCAGGGGTTGTGCGTACAATCGCGCACTACCACGAGGGGGCTCGAAGGGGATTTCCATGAAGCATCGCATTGCCGCCGTTCCGCTGTTCGCTGCACTCGTCCTGTCCGGGGTCGCCTCCGCCGACACCCTGCTGGTCGAGCGCGTCCAGGAAGAAAACCAGGCCACCCTGCCCGCCCGTGGCCAGACCATGGCGCAGGTGGAAGCCAGCTACGGCGCGCCCGCGCAGAAGCTGGAGGCCGAAGGTGGACAGAAGCGCCAGTGGCCGACCATCAACCGCTGGGTCTACCCGTCTTTCACCGTGTATTTCGAGAAGACCAAGGTGATCGACGCGGTGGCCAACAAGGCCAGCGCCGAGGAAGTGGGCCCCAAGCCGCCCATCCGCTGAGCCCATCCCGATGAAGTCATGAACCACACCGCACACGCACGCTTTCCCGCCGAGTGGGAACCCCAGTCGGCCGTCCTGATCGCCTGGCCCAACGTCGACACCGACTGGGCCGATCGCCTGGGTGAGGTCGAGGAGACCTACATCGCCCTGGTCGCGGCGATCACCCGCTTCCAGGACGCGATCGTGTGCGTGGCCGACGAGGACGTGGAGGCGTACGCGCGCGCGCGCCTGTCGTCGGCCCGGGTGGACATGTCGAAGGTGCGCTTCGTCGAGGCGCCGTACGACGACACCTGGCTGCGCGATTCCGGGCCGATCACGCTCCGCGACGGCGACGGCTTCCGCCTGCTCGATTTCCGCTTCACGGGCTGGGGCGGCAAGTTCGACGCGAGCCAGGACGACCTGCTGGTCGAGCGCCTGACCGAAGCCGGAATCTTCTCGAAGAGTTCCCGGCAAGCCATTGATTTCGCGCTGGAAGGTGGCGCGATCGATACCGACGGTGCCGGTACGCTGCTGACCACCTGGCAGTGCCTGCGCGAGCGCCATCCGCATGCGTCCCGCGAGGAACTGACGGCGAGGCTCGCCGGCTGGCTACAGCAGGACCGCGTCCTGTGGCTCGACCATGGCTATCTCGAAGGCGACGACACGGACGCCCATGTCGACACCCTCGCCCGTTTCGCGCCGAACGACGCCATCGTCTTCCAGGCGTGCGACGACGAGTCCGATTCGCACTATGGCGAACTCAAGGCGATGGCGGACGAGATCGCCGCGCTGCGCACGAAGGACGGCCGGCCCTATCGCCTGTTCCCGCTGCCCTGGGCGCAGCCGATCCTCGACGACGGCCGCCGCCTTGCGGCGAGCTACGCCAACTTCCTGATCGTGAACGACGCCGTGCTGATGCCGGCGTACGGCGACGAGGCCGACGCGAAGGCGCAGGCCGTGCTCGCCGAGGCGTTCCCGGGTCGCGAGATCGTCCCGGTGCCGTGCCGCTCGCTGATCTGGCAGAACGGCAGCCTGCACTGCATCACGATGCAGTTGCCGCAAGGCGTGGTCGGCTGATCGGCAACCGAGTCGTCGCGGGCGCCCGCCGTCCGCACCGTTCCAGCGACGCGACATCCGCGTCATGCACGCGGCCTACAATTGCAGGTCGCCCCGCGCTGCGCGCGCATCGGATTTCCGGACCACGATGAAGAAGACCACCCTCCCCGTCGCGCTGATCCAGGAGCGCAACCACGGCGACGCCGACGCGAACCTCACCGTCATCGAACAGCGCGTGGCCGAAGCCGCGAAGCGCGGTGCGAAACTCGTGCTGCTGCAGGAACTGCACAACGGCCCGTACTTCTGCCAGCACGAGGATGTGTGCGAGTTCGACCTGGCCGAGACCATCCCGGGCCCGAGCACCGAACGCCTCGCCCCGTTGGCCAGGCGGCACGGCGTGGTGCTGGTCAGCTCGCTGTTCGAGAAGCGCGCAACCGGCCTGTACCACAACACCGCAGTGGTGTTCGAAGCCGACGGCAGCGTCGCGGGCAAGTACCGCAAGATGCACATCCCCGACGATCCGGGCTTCTACGAGAAGTTCTATTTCACGCCGGGCGACATCGGCTTCGAGCCGATCAACACCTCCGTCGGCCGTCTCGGCGTGATGGTCTGCTGGGACCAGTGGTACCCCGAAGGCGCGCGACTGATGGCGCTGGCCGGCGCGGAACTGCTGCTGTATCCCACCGCAATCGGCTGGGACCCGGACGACCAGCAGGCCGAAAAGGATCGCCAACGCAATGCGTGGATCCTCAGCCATCGCGGCCACGCGGTCGCCAATGGGCTGCCGGTGCTCAGTTGCAATCGCGTCGGCCACGAGCCTTCGCCGCTCGGTGCGTCGGGCATCCAGTTCTGGGGCAGCAGCCATGTGCTCGGGCCGCAGGGCGAGTTCCTGGCCGAAGCGCAGACCAGTGAGCCGGAAATCCTGATGGCGGAAGTGGACATGGAGCGCAGCGAGCACGTGCGCCGCATCTGGCCGTTCCTGCGCGACCGCCGGATCGATGCCTACGGCGATCTGCTGAAGCGCTATCGGGACTGAAACGGCAGGACGCCGGTTCCGGCGCCGGTTACGCTGGGAACATGCCCAGCCCACCGATCAATTCGCTTGACGCCATACCGGCGCTGCACCTGCGCAGCGCCGTCGCCGCCGACCTCGCCCCGATCACGGCGCTCTACGCGCAGGAAGTCCGCGACCACGTCGCGACCTACGAGTACGACGAACCCGACCAGGCGGAGATGACGCGCCGTTGGCAGGCGGTAGTCGCACAGGGGTATCCGTACCTCGTGGCCGAACGCGGAGGCCGCTTCGCCGGTTACGCCTACGCCAGCAGCTACCGCACGCGGGAAGGTTATCGCTGGACGGTCGAGGACACCGTCTACGTGCATCCGGAGTTTGTCGGCCAGGGCATCGGACGCGCGCTGCTGCAGCGCCTGATCGACGACTGCACGGCCCTTGGCCTCCGGCAGATGGTCGCGGTCGTGGGCGACGTGACCAACGTGGCGTCGATCGCCCTGCATGAGCGGTTGGGCTTCCGGACCGTCGGCGTCTTCCAGGGACTGGGCCGCAAGCACGGGCGCTGGCTGGACACGGTCCAGATGCAGCGGCCCCTGGGGCCCGGGCGCGACACCGAACCCGCCTGAGCCGACGAACGGCACGAATAAAACGAACGGCCGTGCTATTTTTCGGCCATGAACGCCCTGACCGCTACGAGCAAAGGTGCCGCAACCCGCGAGGCCATCATCGACCGTGCGTACGGCATCGCCTGCGCTGCTGGGCTGGAAGGCCTGTCGATCGGTCCCCTCGCCCAGGCCGTGGGCATGTCGAAGAGCGGCGTGTTCGCCCACTTCGGCTCGCGCGAAGACCTGCAGATGGCGGTGCTGGACGAAGCCGGCGTGCGCTTCGTCGACCACGTCCTGCGCCCCGCGCTCAAGCACCCGCGCGGTCTCGCGCGGCTCCGCGCGATCCTCGAAGCCTGGTACGACTGGGTCCGCCAGTCCGAAGGCAGCTGCCTGCTGCTGAGCGCCGCGAGCGAGTACGACGACCGGCCCGGTCCGTTGCGCGATCGCGTCGTCGAGCACGACCGCCGCTGGCGCCAGGAAGTCGCGCGCGCCATCGGGCTCGCCATCGAGACCGGCGAGCTGGCCCCGGACACCGACCCCGACCAGATGGCCTTCGAGCTCTACAGCCTCGCATTGATCGTCCATCACGATGCCGGCCTGTTCGGCTTCGACTCCGCCGCGAATCGCGGCCGCCGCGCGATGGAGCGGCTGTTCCGCTCCTACGCGCCCACCGCCTGACTCCCCCACCGGAGGATCCCACCGTGTACCCGCTCATCGCCAAAATTAGCACGACCGTTCGTAAGCTGATTGCGCTCTACGGACTCCGCCTCTGGTTCGCCATCGGCGGACGGATCGCGCCGCGAAGTGCGGTAGCGCGGGCGGCGCGGATCTTCTGTACGCCGATGGCGTCCTCGCGCACCCGCGCGCTCGCCGCGCCCACGTTCGATGCCCGCGAGGAACGCGTCACCGTGGACGACCACGCGGTCACGGCGTACGTCTGGGGCGACCCGCGACGCGAACCGTACGTGCTGTTCGCCCACGGCTGGTCGAGCCACGGCACACGCGTCGCCGCGTGGCTGCCGCGCCTGCGAGACGCCGGCTACGCCGTCGTCGCCTTCGACCAGCCAGCGCACGGCCGCAGTCCGGGCGAGCTGGCGACGCTGCCCTGCTTCACCCGCCACCTGATGGCGGTGGGCGAACACTTCGGTCCGGCCGCGGTCGTGATCGGCCATTCGCTCGGCGGCGCGGCGACGGCGAACGCGCTTTCGCGTGGACTACAGGCCGAACGCGCGGTGCTGATCGCGCCCGCGGCCGATCCGGTGGCTGCCGCGGAGCGCTTCGCCGACCTGCTCTGGATCGGACACACGCTGTGCCGACGCATGTACGAGCACTTCGAACGCCGCATCGGCATCACCTTCGAGGAACAGCAGGCGCACCGCACCGCGCCGGTGATCGGTCGGCCGGCGCTCATCGTCCATGACCTGGAAGATGGCGACGTGCCCTGGTCGGAAGGCGAGCGGTACGCGCGCTACTGGCCCGATTCCCGACTGCTGACCACCCGCGGCCTGGGCCATCGTCGCGTGCTGGACGACGACGCGGTGATCGGCGCCGTGATGCGCTTCCTGCGCGGCGAAACCGTCGGCGAACGCGCCGTGTCGTCGCCGAATCTGCCGTTCGGGATCGCGTGAGACGGACGTTCATTGCCCCGGTCCGGGCGAGGCCCTAAGCTTCCTGCAACCGATTTCCCACGACGGCGCCTGCGGGCGCCGTCTTGCTGCAGGACTGCGCACTCCATGCCGATCTCCGCTGCCCCGCCCGTTCCGTTCCAGGGGCGCCTGAATGTCTGAGTCGCTGCACGCGTTGCTGGAACGCCAGCCGCACGCGATCGTCGAACGCGACGGCGTGCGCTACACCCTGCTCGGCACGGCGCACGTGTCGCAGGCCAGCGTCGATGCGGTCCGCGACGCGGTCGGCAGCGGCGCGTTCGATGCCGTCGCCGTCGAACTGGACCCGCAGCGGCTGACCGCGCTCACCGATCCGGACGCGATGGCGCGCATGGACCTGGTCGAGGTCATCCGCAAGGGCAAGACGGCGCTGTTCGCCGCGAATCTCGCACTGGCGGCGTACCAGCGCCGGCTCGCCGAGCAGCTCGGCATCGAGCCCGGCGCAGAACTCAAGCGCGCCGTGCTGGAAGCGCGCCAACGCGAGCTGCCGGTGCACCTGATCGACCGCGACGTCGGCCTGACCTTCCGCCGTGCGAGCGCCGGACTCGGCTTCTGGGGGCGGATCAAGCTCGGCGCCGGGCTGATCACCGCCTTGTTCGTGGACGAGGAAGTCGGCGAAGCGGACATCGAGAAGCTCAAGCAGGGCGACATGCTCGAATCGAGCTTCAGCGAATTCGCCAGCGACAGCCCCGAACTGTACGAAGCGGTCATCGCCGAGCGCGATCGCTACATGGCCGCGCGCCTGCGCGAAACGCACGGCGACGCACGCGAAGTGCTGGCCGTCGTCGGCGCCGGGCACCTGCAAGGCCTGGCGCGCCACCTGCGCGAGGAGACGCGCGATCCGGAAACGATCCGCACCGAACTCGAAGCCGTGCGCAAGAAGAGCCGCACGCCGTGGCTGGGCATCGTGATCGTCGCACTGATCGTCACGGCGATCGGTGTCGGCATCTGGCGCGGCGGCTTCGCCATGGGCGCGGACCTGCTGCTGCAGTGGATCGCCTGCACCGCCGGCTTCGCCGCGGTCGGCTGCGCGCTGGCGACCGCGCATCCCTTGAGCATCCTCACCGCCGCGCTCTTCGCGCCGCTGAAGCCGTTCCGCCTCGGCGTGCCCACCGGCACCTTCAGCGCGTTGACCGAAGCACGCATCCGCAAGCCGACGTACGCCGATTTCATGTCGCTGCGCGACGACGTGCAATCGGTGCGCGGCTGGTACCGCAACCGCGTCGCCCGCGTGCTGCTGACGTTCCTGCTCACCAATCTCGGCTCGATGATCGGCGCGTGGGCGGGCCTGTTCCGCATCGGCGGGAAGCTGCTGCACTGATCAGGTGCATGCGTGGCCCGGGCACGCCGGGCGCGCGTGCGTCTCGAGTGGCGCGAGCGTGACGTTCCGGGCGCCGGCTTCGGACGCTCCCGGGCTGCACACACCGGTTCGTCACCTGATCCGGCGCCGTCCACGGCAAAGGGCCGGAGCAAGCTCCGGCCCTTTTTTCGTGCGCTGCGAAGTCAGTCGACCTGGATCGCCGTGATCGACGCCCCGCCCACCGCACCTTCGACCTGCTTCCCTCGCGCGCGACGGATCATGCGCGACGTGCTGTTGCGCAGGTCGTCGAGCATCGCGTAGATCGTCGGCAGGAACAGCAGGCTGACGACGGTGGAGAACGCCAGGCCGCCGGCGATCGCGCGGGCCATCGGGTAGTACGGCGGACCGTCGCCGCCGATCTGCGTCTGCGTCAGCGAGATCGGCACCATCGCCAGGATCGCCGTGCCCATCGTCATCAGGATCGGGCGCAGGCGCTCCTTGCTGCCTTCCACCAGTGCGTCGGTGCGCGACAGGCCGCGCCGGCGCAGGTTGTTGATGTGCTCGATCATGACGATGCCGTTGTTCACCACCACGCCCATCAGCACCAGGATGCCGATGAAGGCCATGATGTTGAACTCGGTGCCCGTCAGCCAGAACAGCCAGAACACGCCGAACACCGAGAACAGCACGCCGCTCATGATGGCCGACGGGAACAGCAGCGATTCGAACACCGCCGCCATCACCACGTAGATCATGATCAGCGCGATCAGCAGGTTGAACATCATCTGCTTGTTCGCTTCGGCTTCGTCCTCGAAGGCGCCCGACTCGAAGGTGTAGTTGTAGCCGGCCGGGAAGGCCACGGCCTTGAGCGTCTCCTCCATCGCCTTGCGCGCCTCGGGCACGGTGACCTTCTCGCCGAGGTTGGCCTGGATGGCGACCGTCGTCTGCCGGTTCGCGCGCTGGATCTGCGTCGCCGACGGCTTGACCGCCACGTCGACCATCGCCAGCAGGGGCACGGTGCGGCCGTCCGGCGCGCGCACCGTGAAGCTCGCGACGTCTTCCATGCCGAACTGCTCGGCGCCTTCGAAGCGCACCCACACCGGCACTTCGGTGTCGCCGCGACGGAACTCGCGCAGCGGGGCGCCGCGCAGCGCCAGGCCGACGAAGCTGGCCACTTCCTGCGCGCTGAAGCCGAACGACGCCGCGCGTTCGCGATCCACGCGCACCGACAGCTCGCTGTTCTGATCGCCGATATCGACGCGGACGTCGCGCAGTTCCTTCCGCTTGGCGAGGATGGGAACGATGTCGTTGGCCAGCTCGACCAGCGTTTCGGTCGAATCGCCCACCAGTTGCACCTGCACGTTCTGTCCCGGAGCACCGCCGCCGCCACCGCCGCCGCCCTGGTTGCCGATGCCGATGTTGGCGCGCGCCGACTTCGGCAGGTCCTTGCGCAGCTGCTCGACGATGCCCTTGGACTCGCTGATCTTCTTGGTGTCGAAGGTGATGCGCGTGCCGCCCCAGCCCTGCTCGCTGTAGTACGAGTACACCTGGGTGATGTTGTACTTCTTGCGGTTGGCGTCCAGGAACCTCTCGATCTTGAGGATCTCGTCGGACATCTGCTCCTTCGTGTACGCGCCCTTCCACTGGTAGAAGATGTTCGTCTCGGTGCCGTCGTCGCCGCCGAACATGTTCTTCTTGGTCAGGTTGAAGGGCACGATGCTGACGGCGATGATCATCACGATGCCCAGCACCGCCTTGCCGCGATGTTCCAGCGTCCAGCGCAGGAAGGTCGCGTAACGCTTCTGCAGGCGCGGGATGACGCCCTGGTCGGACTTCACCGCCGGCGGCGTCTTCAGGCGCGCGGAAATCATCGGGATCAGGCTGACCGCGACCAGCCACGAGGCGAGCAGCGACACCGAGATCGTGATCGCGATCTGCGACAGATAGATCGACAGGAAGTTGCGCTCGCCGAACAGGTTCGGCAGGAACACGATGCAGTGGCACAGCGTGCCGGCCGACAGCGCGATGGCGACGTGCTTGGTGCCCAGGATCGAGGCGAGCACCGGCTGGTCGGGCATGCGCTCGCGTTCCTGGTAGATGCTCTCCACCACCACGACCGCGTTGTCCACCAGCATGCCCACCGCCAGCAGCAGGCCCATCATCGAAAGGATGTTCAGCGTGACGCCGGCGAAGTACATGAAGCCCAGCGTCATCACGAAGCAGATCGGAATGGCCAGCGTGACCATCAGCGTCGACGGCCAGTGGCGCAGGAAGAAGAACAGCACCGCGATCGAAAGCAGCAGGCCGATCGCCCCGGCTTCGGCCAGTTCGAGCAGCGACTTGGTGACGTTGTCGCCCTGGTTGTCGATGATGATGATGCGGATGTCGCTCAGCTCGGGCTGCTTGCGGATCGCCTCCACTTCCGCCAGCGCCTTGCTCGAGACGTCGACAAGGTTGGCGTTGCGCTCCTTGAAGATGTCCAGGCCGATCGCGGGGCGCCCGTCGAGGCGACGCCCATAGTTCATGCGCTGCGGTTTCAGCCGAACCTGCGCGATGTCGCCGAGCCGGACGCCGGTGTTGTTGATGACCAGGTCGCGCAGCTGTTGCAGGTCGACGATCTCGCCCACCGGCTGCACGCGAAGGCGGCGTCCGCCGTCGTCGATCTGGCCGGCGGAGATCGAGAAGTTCACCGCCTTCAGGCGTTCGTTGAGCTCGTTGAGGCTGAGGTTGTGCGCGGTGAGGCGATCGGGGTCGATCGCGATCTCCACTTCGTTCGGTGCGGCGCCGGTCACGTCGACACGCGCGACGCCCGGGATGCGTTCGATGCGCCGCTTGAACTCGCGCTCGATCATGTCGTACGAGCCGGTCAGGTCGCTCTTGCTGGCCAGTCGCACGCGCAGGACGGGTTCGTCCGTCGTGGAGAACTTGAAGACGTTGAAGCGCTGCAGGTCGTCGGGCAGATCGTCGCGAATGGCGTCGATGCGCTCGCGCGCCTCCGAGGCCGCGATGGCGACATCGCGGTTCCAGTCGGAGAACTGCATGAAGATTTCCGCGCCGTCGGCCCGCGCGTTCGCATCCATGCGCTTGATGCCGGTCATCGTCGACAGCGCTTCCTCCACCGGACGCAGCAGCGTGCGCTCCACCTCCTCTGGGGTGGAGCCGGTGTACGGCAGCTGCACGAAGATGAAGGGCGGCGAGACTTCGGGAAAGGCCTCCAGCGGCAGCCGGATCGCCGCGATCAGGCCGATCACGAACAGCGACACGAAGAACATGATCGCCGTGACCGGCCGCTTGATGCTGAGCTCCGCAATCGTCATCTCGCGCGCTCCTCAGACCGGCTCGGCGTGGCCGCCGGCGCCCTCGCCCGTGGCGACCGCCCCGTGCGTGCGCTTGGCGCGGTTGACGTAGTACTCGTCGGCGCGACGATCCAGCAGGTCGTACACGACCGGGATCACCACCAGCGTCAGCAACGTCGATACCAGCAGGCCGCCGATCACGGTGATCGCCATCGGCGAGCGCACTTCGGCGCCCTCGCCCATCGCCACCGCCAGCGGCAGGAAGCCGAACAGCGTGCACGTCGTGGTCATGATGATCGGACGCAGTCGCGAACGCGCGCCTTCCACCAGCGCCTCGCGCTTGGCCACGCCGGCCTCGCGCAGCTGGTTCACCTTGTCGACGAGGATGATCGCGTTCTTCACCACCAGTCCGACCAGCAGGATCAGGCCGATGAACACCACCACCGACACCGGCGAATTGGTGAGCAGCAGGGCGAGCACGGCACCGACCAGCGCCAGCGGGATGGTGAACAGGATGACGAACGGGTGCAGCAGCGATTCGAACTGCGACGCCATCACCAGGTACACCAGGAACACGGCCAGGCCGAACGCGAACAGCAGCGAGGTCACCGAATCGGCCAGCTCTTCGCCCTGGCCGCCGATGTGCATGCTCACGCCTGCGCCGAGCGGCTCCTTCGACACCATTTCCTCGACTTCGCGCACCGCGGTGCCCAGGTCGATGTCGCGCAGGTTCGCCGAGACGATCGCCACGCGCACCTGGTCGGCGCGGTGGATCTCGCTCGGACCGGTCGTGGCGACCACGTCGGCGACCGAGTCCAGCGTCACGGGCCGGCTGCTGTTCGGATTGACGATCAGGCGACGGATGCTGTCGACGGACGCACGATCGGTTTCGCGGGCGCGCACCAGCACGTCGATCTTGCGATCGCGGAAGCTGTAACGCGTGGCCACATCGCCACGCACCTTCTTCACCACGACGTCGGCGATCTGGCGCGTGGTCAGCCCCAGCGCGCCCGCGCGATCCTGGTCGAAGCGGATCTGGATCTCGGGGAAGCCTTCCTCCACCGTCGATTTCACGTCGGCGTAGTGCGGGTTCGCGCGCAGCAGCTTCGCCATGCGCTGGCCGGCCTGTTCGATGCCCTCCAGGTCCTGCCCGCGCAGCTCGATTTCAAGCGGCGTGGAGAAGCTGAAGAGCTCGGGGCGGGCGAAGTCGACCTGCGCGCCCGGATGGGCCTTCATCGTGTCGCGCAGCCGTTCGGTCTCGCGCGCCTCGACGTCCTTGCTGCCGCCGTTCGCCATCACCACCGTGAGCTTGCCGATGTTCTCGCCGCTCTCGGTCGGATTCGCGTCCAGCCGCGTGCCGCTGCCGCTCACGCCATACAGCGCGCGGATGCCGTCGTCCTTGGCGTGCTTGAGCTGCAACTCGCGCACCAGCGCATCGGTGTCGCGCAGCGGCGTGCCCGGCGGAAGCTTCACGGTCATCTCGAAGCGATCCTGCGCCAACTGCGGGATCAGGTCCGCGCCCAGCATCGGCACCGCCAGCAGCGTGAGCACGAACGCGCCCGCCGCCGAACCCAGCACCAGCGCCGGACGGTTCAGCGCGTTCGGCAGCAGCTTCAGATACCCGCGTTCGGCACGGCCATACGGCGCCATCGCCAGGTCGCTCGCCTTGCGCATCACCGGACCGACGACCGCGACCAGCATGCGCCACACGCGCACGATCGCCCACGCGATACCGAAGAACACGTTGCGCAGCACCCAGTTGAGACCGCGCTGGAACCACGACAGCGGTTGGCCGAACTTCGTCTTCGGTTCCCAGCGCGGGTGCGGCGCTTCTTCCGCGAAGGCCATCGGCGGCCGACCCTTCAGCGCGCTCAGCATCGGGATCAGCGTCATCGACACGATCAGCGAGATGCCGATGGCGAGCGCCACCGTCAGCGCCTGGTCGCGGAACAGCTGGCCCGCGATCCCCTGCACGAACACCAGCGGCAGGAAGACGGCGATCGTCGTCAGCGTCGACGCGACCACGGCCATGCTCACCTCGCGCGTGCCGGCGATGGCGGCGTCCAGCACGCCGAGCCCTCGCTCGCGTGCCTTGGCGATGCTTTCCAGTACGACGATCGAATCGTCCACCACCAGGCCGGTCGCCAGCGCCAGGCCACCCAGCGACATGACGTTGAGGCTCAGGCCCATCTGCCCCATGAAGAAGAACGTCGCGATGATCGACACCGGCAGCGACAGGCTGATGACGAACGTGCTCCAGCCGTCGCGCAGGAACAGGAAGATGATCAGCACCGCGAGCGCGCCGCCGATCACCGCGTCCTTCTTGACGTCGGAAATCGCGTGGCGGATGAACTGCGACTGGTCGTCGATGGTCGTCAGCTCGACGTCCGGCGGCACCTGCTGCTTGAGTTCGTCCAGGCGTTTCTGGATCGCATCGGCGGTGGCGACGGTATTCGCGTCGCCTTCCTTGTAGATCGCCAGTTCGACCGCTTCCTTGCCCGCGAGGCGGATGATCGCCTCGCGTTCCTTGAAACCCTGGCGCACGTCGGCGATGTCCTTCAGGCGCACCGGCATGCCGCCGGCGATGGCCGCGCCGCTGCCGGAGTTGGCGCTCTGGACGGACGCCGCGGCGGCCATCGCTTCGGCCGAACCGGTCTGCGCGGCGATCGCCGCCATCTGCGCCGCCGCCGACGCGGCCGCGCTGTCGCCGCCACTCTGCGTGGTCACCAGCATCTCGCGCATTTCCGGCACGCTGGCGAACTGGTTCACCGTGCGCACGAGGTAACGCTGCGAGCCCTCTTCCAGGCGGCCGCCGGAGATGTTGATGTTTTCCTGCTGCAGTCGCTGGATGACGGTGTCGATCGGCAGGTTCAGCTGCGCGATCTTCTGCTGGTCGATGTCGACCTGGATCTCGTCCTCCAGGCCGCCGCCGACCTTGACCGCGGCCACGCCTTCGACGGGCTCGAGCTTCTTCTTCAGGTCGTCGTCGGCGTAGCGGCGCAACGCGGTGAGCTGGCGCAGGGCCTCGGTGTCGCTCGACGGCTCGCTCTTGGGCGACAGCGCGATGCGCAGGATCGGCTCGGTCGACGGATTGAAGCGCAACAGCACCGGCGCCTTGGCTTCAAGCGGAAGTTGCAGCACTTCCATCTTGTCGCGCACTTCCAGGCCGGCCTGGTCCATGTCGGTGCCCCAGGCGAACTCGAGCACGACGTCGCTCTGGCCGGTGCGCGAAACCGACTTCAGCTTGCGCAGCCCCTTGACCACGCCGACGGCTTC
The DNA here is from genome assembly GCA_031216755.1 of Lysobacter arvi. Lineage (GTDB taxonomy): Bacteria > Pseudomonadota > Gammaproteobacteria > Xanthomonadales > Xanthomonadaceae > Lysobacter_J > Lysobacter_J arvi. The sequence goes on from JARUHG010000001.1 coordinate 1,009,215, forward strand.
TTCCACCGGCTCGCTGATCAGGGTTTCGATTTCCGACGGCGCCGCACCGGTGTATTCGGTGCGCACGGTCAGGGTGGGATAGCTCAGATCCGGCAGCAGGTTGACCTTGAGGTCGCCCAGCGCGATCAGACCGAAGAGGACGAAAGTGAGGGTCACCATCGCCACCGTCACCCGGCGGCGCGTGGAGAACTCCACCAGGTTGAAACCGGGCGTGTGCGCGTGTTGCGTCACGTGGGTTCTCCGGGATTACCGCTTGGTTTCGGGTTGGGCGACGGAAGCGACTTCCTTCTTCGCCTGCGGCTGGCCCAGCACCTGCACGACGGAGCCGTCGCGCAACGCGGTCTTGCCGGCGACGACGACCTGTTCGCCTTCCTTCACGCCGTCGCGCACTTCGGCCCACGAGCCGTCCATGTAGCCCAGCTTGACCGGCACGCGCTTGGTCTTGTCGCCGTTGACGACGAACACCGCCGGATCGCCGTCGTCTTCCAGCAGCGCCACGCGCGGGACGACGAGCGCATCGGCGCGCTGGTCGTAATCGATCTTGATGCGCCCGAACATGCCCGGCTGCAGGATGCCCTCGCCCTTGAACGAGCAGACCACGCGGAACGTACCGCTGCCCGAATCCACCACCGGCGCCACGCGATCCACCGTGCCCTGGAAGGTCTTGCCCGGGAGCGCGTCGACGACGAGCGCGACCGGCAGGCCGGCCTTGAGCGTCACCAGTTCGCGCTCGGGCACGTTCAACGTGGCCTCCAGGCGCGAGGTATCCACGATGCGGAAGATCGGCGTGTTGATCTGGACGAAGTTGCCGGTCTTGATCGAACGCGACGCGATCACGCCGGAGATCGGCGCCTCGACGTTGGCGTAGGACAGTTCCAGGTTCGCCAGGCGATTGGCGGCGCGGGCGTTTTCCAGGTCGTAGCGCAGCTGATCGTTGTCGTTGGCGCTGAGCAGCTTCTGGTCGGCCATCTGCTTGGCGCGGTTGTAATTGGCCTCCAGCTTGCGCATCGCGGCGCCGGTCTGGGCGGCCTGCAGTTGCGAGCGGGCCGAATCCAGGCGCACCAGCGTCTGGCCGGCGCGGACCTGCTGCCCCTCTTCGACCAGCACGTTGAGCGCCACGCCGGAGGTCTTGGCGACCACCTGCGACTCGGCCACCGGCTCCAGCGGCGCGGTGCCGGTGTAGCTGGCGGCCACGGCGCGACGGGAGGCCTTGGCGACCTCGACCGGCACCGCCTCGGGTCCCTTCTTGTCTTCCCCCGCCTTGGCCTGTGCCTCGCCTTCGCCCCCGCCCTTGCAGGCGCTGAGCAACAACAGGCACGGCAGCAGGACGACAGCGGCGCGGGCAAAACCACGGCTGCGATTTCGGGCGAAGTGACGCATGAATTGGACCCCAAGGTGGCTGAGACCGGCGCTTGTGCCGGTGTTGTATATAGGTATATCACCGCCCCAGACACCCTCCATCCGCCGAAGGTCATGGTGACTGGAGCCACGTCGTAGACCCTTGCGAAGGCGGGCGAAGCCGGCGCGCAACAACCATCGATGCAAAATGGAGCGGCTTCGTTGCAATCCGAACCATGGCTATACTTGCCGACTTGTGCGCGGCCGCCTTAATGGGGAGGCGCCGCGCAGCCAGCACCAAGAACCTTTCGCTAGCCATTCGAGATTGCGGACTACGACATGATGCGACCGCTGATGATCGCCGCCTGCTTCCTGCTCACCGCCAGCGCATTCGGCGCATCGGCGCAGGACGCCCAGGCTCCCGCCGCCCCGGCCGCTGCCGCTCCTGCGGCCGCAGCACCGACGGCTCCGACGGCTCCGGCTTCGCTGAAGGGCGACGCCGCACGGGGCAAGCAGCTCACCTACACCTGCCAGGGCTGCCACGGCGTCACCGGCTACAAGAATGCGTACCCGAACTACCACGTGCCGCGCATCGGCGGGCAGTCGGAGGTCTACTTGACCAACGCGTTGACCGAATACAAGAAGGGCTCGCGCAAGCACCCGACGATGCAGGCCCAGGCGCAGAGCTTCTCGGACCAGGACATCGCCGACATCGCCGCCTTCCTTTCGAGCGTGAAGTGAGCAGACCCATGACGAACAAGATCCTCGCCATCGCCCTGCTCGCCTCCATCGCGCTCGCCGGCTGCTCCGGCGGCGACACGCCGGCCGAGCACTCGGCCGCCGATCGCGCCGAAGGCCACACCTCGTCCTCCGCCGGGCTGCCGGCCGGCCACATCGCCGCGGGCGAGAAGCTGGCGCAGACCAAGGGCAAGGCCACCGGCCAGTCGTGCGTCGACTGCCATGGCGCCGAAGGCAACGCGCCGATCGACGAGACCTATCCGAAGCTCGCCGGCCAGTATTACGACTACATCGCGCACTCGCTGCAGGCGTACCGCGACGGCGACCGCGACCATCCACTGATGTCGAGCCAGGCCAAGGAGCTGACCGACCAGCAGATCGCCGACCTCGCCGCGTACTTCGGTTCGCGCAAGGGCTCGCTGCAGGACCTGCACGGCATGCACCACGACTGATCGCGCCAGCCGCGACCGGTGACGAAAGGCCCGCGCAAGCGGGCCTTTCTTGTTTCGCGTCCGACCGCGAGGCGGCGTCAGCGCGTTGCGCCGGAACGTCCCGCGCGGGTGGGGCCTTCGGCTTCGATGCGCTCGAGCCTGCGCCACAACACCGGGGACAGGAAGTCGTCGATCACCTCGTTCGCGCCGGCATCGCGCAGCGCACTTTCCGCGAGCGCGCCCCGCAGCCCGAAGGTGTGGATGCCTGCCGCGCTGGCCGAACGGATGCCCGAGAGCGAATCCTCGAACGCGAAGGCCCGCGCGGCGTCGCCGCCGAGGCGTTCGAGGCCGGTGAGGTACGGCAGCGGGTCGGGCTTGCCTCGCGCCAGCTCCTCGCCGATCACCAGTGCGTCGATGCGGTCGGCGATTCCGATGCCGCCCAGCATCAGTTCCGCGTTGGGGCGCGGCGCGTTCGTCACCACGCCGATGCGGATGCCGTGGCGTCCGGCCCAGTCGAGCAGCTCGATCAGGCCGCGCGTCGGTTCGAGCGTCGTGACCGCCGAGCGGAACAGCGCCTCCTTGCGCTCGGCCAGTTGCCGCTGCACGTCGGCCGGTTCGTCGGGAAACAGCTCGTGCATGATCGCCTCGTTCGAGCCGCCCATGATCCGGGAGCGGTACGTCTCCATCGAGAGGCTCCGGCCGAAATCCGCCAGCAGCGTGCGGAATGCGTCGAAGTGCAGTTCGTCGGTGTTGACGAGCGTGCCGTCCAGGTCGAACAGCAGGGTGACATCGTGCGACATGGCGTGCGTCCTGGAGGAAAAAAGGAACGGGCCGCGTGTGCGGCCCGTTCGGTTGCGATGCCGTGGGCGTCGATCAGGACTCGATCGGCACCAGCGTGATTTCCACGCGGCGGTTCTGCGCGCGACCGGCCTCGGTGTCGTTGCTGGCGATCGGGCGCGACTTGCCTGCGCCGACCACGATGAAGCGCTCGCGGTTCAGGCCGCGGCTCTGCAGGTAGCCAGCGACGGTGTTGGCGCGCTGCTCGGACAGCTTCTGGTTGTAGGCGTCGCTGCCGACGCTGTCGGTGTGGCCGGCGACTTCGATCACCGTCTGGTTGTACTCCTGCAGCGTGCGCGCGACGTTGTCGAGCACCGGGTAGAACTCCGGCTTCAGGTTCGACTTGTCGAAGTCGAAGGTGATGCCGCTGGGCATGTTGAGCGTGATGTTGTTGCCCTGGCGGACCACGTCGACGCCGGTGCCCGCGGTCTGCTGGCGCAGCGCGGCTTCCTGGCGGTCCTGGTAGTTGCCGATGGCCGCACCGGCCAGGCCGCCGACGCCCGCGCCGACCAGCGCGCGCTGGCGGCGCTCGGTCGCGTCGTCGCCGCTGAGCAGGCCGGCGGCGACGCCGGCGAGCGCGCCGATGATCGCGCCCTTGCCCGTCTTGCTCATGCCCTGCTGCTGGCCCTGCTGCGGCGGTTGCTGCTGCGGGTACGGCTGGCCGTAGTAGTTGCCGCCGCCCGTGGCGCAACCGGCGAGCAGTGCGGTGGTGACGACGGCCACGCACGCGGTCTTGACGAAATTCTTCATGGTGAGGTCCTTGCGTTGAAGACGGGATCTGACTGAACGCGCACAAGCTAACCGCGTTCACGTCTGGCGCAAGTGATCGCACTGCCCGATGTTCAGTCGGCGGCAGGAATCAACGCCTGGGCCGCATCGGCGTCGAGGCGCACGTCCCAGTTTCCCATCAGGGCCAGATACAGCAGCTTCTCGAATTCCGCGCCGAACCGGCGGATCACCGCATCGGGATCGGGAATCAGCCGCCCATCGGAAATCAGGCCGAAGTGCACGCGTCCGTTGTAGCTGAGGATGGAGATGCCGAGGCCGATCGAACCGGTCTGCGGCACCCAGAACATCATCTCGCGCAGCCTGCAGCCGGCCAGGTACAGCGGTTGCTGCGGACCCGGCACGTTGGTCGCCACCGCACTGGCCTTCCGACTGAACAGTTCCAGCGCCAGTCCCTGCACCAGTGCCGGCGCCATGCCGAGCGCGGCCAGCAGACCGTACGCGACGATCGCCTGCCGCGAGCGCTTGAGGTCCTCCATGCATTGCGCGACGCGTTCGAGTCGGCGGATCGGATTGGCTTCGCCCACGGGCAGGTCGAGGAACACGAGGCCGAAGTGATTTCCGAGCTTGCGTGCATGCTCGAGCGGACGCAGGTTCACCGGGACCGTGGCGCGCAGCGTGAGTCCGTCCACCGGATCGCCGCGTTCGATGAGGTAGCCGCGCAAGGCACCGGCGACGGTTGCCATCAGCACGTCGTTGACGGTGCAGTCGCAGGCGCGGCCGACCGCCTTCACTTCCTCCAGGTCGAGCGGTTCGGCCCAGGCGACGCGCTTGCTGGTGCCGAGCCGGCCGCGAAGCAGCGACGGCGGATCGTCCGAGAGCGCCAGTGCGTGCAGCAGTTCACGCGCGATCTCGCCGCCCTCCTTCGCCAGGACGGCGGCCAGCGACGGATCGCGATACATCTCCAGGCCCTTCTCGACGATCTTGCTGCCCAGTTGCACATAGCGATCGGCGGCGCCGACGCGACGCGCCACGCCGGCGTGTTCCTTCTTGAGCCAGCTGCGCGGGAGCTCGCTCCCGTCGGCCGCGTCAGGCTCGGTGTCGGTCAGCGAGAGCAGCACCTGCACCAGTGCGATGCCGTCGGCGTAACTGTGGTGGATGCGCGCCACCAGCGCCGAACCGCCGCCCTCGATCCGTTCCACCAGATGGAACTGCCACAGCGGGCGGTCGTGGTTGAGCGGCGAGGACGCGAGCTGGCTGACGAAGCGTTCGAGCGCGCGCTTGTCGGCCCGACCAGGCAGCGCCGCGTGCTGAACGTGCCAGTCGAGATTGAAGTTGAGGTCCGTTTCCCACTGCGCGCCCGCAGGGGTGACCACGGCCTTCTGGCGGAAGCGCCGGTACGACAGGAAGCGCTGCTTCACCACGCGCTTGAGGCGCTCCAGCGACATGGGCTCGGCGAACATCAGCACGCCGGTGATCATCATCGGGTTGGTCGGCCGCTCCATGCGCAGCCAGGCGGTATCGACCCGGGACATCGGTTCGCGGCGCCCGCGCCGGCGTGCTCCAGTCCGCGTCGCCATGGCTGTCGGCTCTCCCGTGCGCGTCGGGCCGAGTGAATCACGGCCTCGCGAGCAGCGTCAACGCGCCTCAGCCGCGCAGCTTGCGGTACGCCGCGAGCGCCGAATCGCGCCCCGCGCCCATGTCGACCAGCGGCTGCGGCGGGTAATCCGGCGCGACGCGGCGCAACGCCGCCGGGTCCTGCCAGGGCGAAAAGCGCAGCGGTACCGGCAGCCCGGAAAGCTCCGGCACCCAGCGGGCGATGTAGTCCCCGTCCGGATCGAACTTCGACGCCTGCAGGACCGGATTGAACACGCGGAAATACGGCGCCGCATCCGCGCCGGTGCCGGCGACCCACTGCCAGCCGAGCGTGTTGTTCGCCAGGTCCGCATCCACCAGCGTGTCCCAGAACCAGCGTGCGCCGTGGCGCCAGTGGTAGCGCAGGTGCTTGGTAAGGAAGCTGGCGACGATCATCCGCACGCGGTTGTGCATCCAGCCGGTCTGCCACAGCTCGCGCATGCCCGCGTCGATGATCGGCACGCCAGTGCGCCCCTGCTGCCACTGCGCCAGTTGCGCGGCCGACACCGGCGACCAGGCGAAGTCGTTGAAGCGTGCGTCGAAGTTGCGATCCGGCGTTTCCGGGAAGTGGTGCAGCAGGTGATGGGCGAACTCGCGCCATCCCAGTTCGCGCAGGTAGGCGTCCACGTCGGCGCCGTTGCCTGCGGTGCGTTCGCGCTCGAGTACCGACACGATGCGTCGCGGCGCGATCTCGCCGAAATGCAGGTGCGGCGACAGGCGCGAGGTGCCGATCCGGTCCGGCCGGTCGCGTTGCTCGCGGTAGCCGCGCAGCGCGCCGTCGACGAAGGTCTCGAGCGCCGCGTGCGCGCCGGCCTCGCCAGGCGTCCATTCGTCCCAGAAGCCGCGGTCCCAGTCGCGTTCCGGTGCGAGCTTCAGCGCTTCCAGCGGCACGCCGGCCGGTCCTTCGTCGCTATGGGGCAGACGTGCGGGCGCGTCGACGCACAGCCCGAGCTGCCACTGCGACAGCAGCGCCTTCCAGTACGGGGTGAACACCTTGAACGGCAGGCCCTGCTTGTTGCGCACGGTCCACGGCTCGAACAAGAGCGCGGCGTTGAAGCTCTCCACGCGTATGCCCTGCTGGCGCAGCGTCGTCTTGACGTTCGCATCGCGGCGTTCGTGCGCCGGCTCGTAGCGACGGTTCCAGAACACCGCCTCGGCGCCGGTGGTCGCGATCAGCGATTGCAGTGTCGCCAGGCTGGGGCCGAAGAAGTACCGCAGGTGCGAGCCGCGCTGGCGCAGTGCGGCGTCGAGTGCGGCCAGCGAACGATGCCGCCATGCATCGGAGGCGGCGCCCGGCGCCCAGTCCCCGCCCTCGTCCGGGGCGTGGATGTAGACCGGAATCGGCACGTAGCCGTTGTCGAGCGCCGCCTGCAACGCCGGGTTGTCGTCCAGGCGCAGGTCATTGCGGAACCACACCAGCGCCAGCGGGTTGGCCGGCGCATCGGATTGGGCGGCAGGCATCGGGCACCCGGAGCTCGGAACGGAGTCGTCCCGGTCAGTATGCCCAAGGTCCGCGATGCCGCGTCAACGCGCCTGCGTCCCACCGCCGCGGTATTCGCGCGGAATGCGGTCGTTGAGGCCGACCAGGATCTCGTACGGGATCGTCCCCGCAAGGCCGGCGACGTCCTCGGCGCGGATCGCCTCACCGCCCTGCTCGCCGATCAGCACGACCTCGTCCTCGTTGAACGCGCTGTCGCCGCCGATGTCGACCATGAACTGGTCCATGCACACACGCCCGACGATCGGATAGCGATGCCCGCGGATCAGCACCGATCCGCGCGAAGACAGTGAGCGGGGAAAACCGTCGCCGTAACCGATCGGCACCGTGACCACGCGCGTGTCGTGCTCCGGTCGCCATGTCGCGCCGTAGCTCACCGGATTGCCCGCCTTGACCACCTTGAAGTAGACGACCTGCGAGCGCAGCGACATCGCCGGTTTCACGTCGATCGTGGGCTGCGACGCCGGATCGGGCAGCACGCCATACAGGACGATGCCCGGCCGCACCATGTCCAGCCACGTCTGCGGAAAGTGCAGCACGCCACCGGAGTTGGCCAGGTGGCGCAGCGGCATCGGCGCGCCGAGCCGCTCGATGTGCGCGCACGCGTCGTGGAAACGTTCGACCTGTTTGAGCGTCATGTCGGACGCCGGATCGTCCGAGCACGCAAGATGCGAATAGATGCCCTTGAGCACGCACCACTTCGACGCCACGGCCGCTTCGACGAACGGGCCCGACGAATAGCTGTGGACGCCGATGCGTTCCATGCCGGTATCGATCTTCAGATGGATCACGGCCTTTCGGCCCATCGCCTGCGCCGCGGCTTCCACCTGGCGCAGCTTGTCCAGCGAGGACACGGTGATCTCCAGATCATGCGCGATGAACTGCGCGACCTGAGGGCCGAAGATGCCGCCCAGCACCAGCACCGGCGCGGTGATGCCGGCGCGCCGCAGCGCGATGCCTTCCTCGACGAACGCCACGCCGAGCTGGTCGACGCCCTGCGCCTGCAGATGGAGCGCGACCGGCACCAGACCGTGGCCATAGGCGTTGGCCTTGACGATGCCCATGACCGGCACGTCGACATGGGCGCGGATGGCGCGCAGGTTGTGGGAGAGATGATCCAGATCGACCGTGATGCGAGTCGGACGCTCGCTCACGGCGGGGGGCATGCCAGGCGTGGGGTGCACTGCGTGTCCGGTGCGGGGGCTTGGCCTCGCATTCTAGCGACGGACGGCCTCGCCCAAATCGCCGATGAGGATCCGCCGGATCCCAAGCCCTCTCCCCTCGGGAGCGGTTGGGGTGAGGGTCGGGATGCGGTGCAATCGCGTCCCGATCCCCCGATCTGCACTGCCGGTAGCGAAGGCGCGTGGCGCTGCAGCCTCAGTCGCAGCGGCGTTCGATCACCGTCTCGGTCTTGTTCTGCTGGTTTTCCTGGATCTTCCGGCCGGCGAACGCACCGCCGACGGCACCGGCCGCGGTGGCGATCTTCTTGCCGCTGCCTCCGCCCACCTGATTGCCCAGCAGGCCGCCGACCACGCCGCCCGCGACGGTGCCGGTAATTTTGTGCTCGTCCTTCACTTCCTTGGGCTTCTGGACTTCGACGTCGTAGCAGTGCTTGCCCTTGGTGGACGAACTGCTCGACTGCCACGCCATCGCCGGCCCGGCCAGCGCGAAGGCGGTAACGGCGGCGATGAATACCTTGGGGACAAGGATATGGCGCATGACGGCTCTCCTATGGCGACCGCATTCACGCTGCGCCGGACACCGTTACGGGCGCGTCAATCCGCGCGGGTCTGGATTCAGCGCGTTCGCGGCGCTTCATCTTCGTCCACCTGCTCGTAGTCGAAGCCCGCATTGCGCAGGTGCTCGGCGAAGAACTGGCCGTGCGACGTGGCGCCCATGAGCCCCGCGTGCAGGTGGGGCGGCACGTCGAAATATTGATACACGTCGCCGCTGACGAACTCGATCTCGAGCACGCGGACGTCGGCGTCGTACCCGACGCTCCTCATGGCATCCGATTCCACGCGCACCCGTTCCATCGAGGCGGACTGTACCGCCGCGCGCGTGAGACGCGCGTCGATGCGCGCGATGCGCTGGGCTTATTCGAAGCTGCCGACCGAATCGTGCGAGAGGTTGTCGAAGCGCGTGTACTCGCCGAAGAACTTGAGCTTCACCGACCCGGTCGGGCCGGAACGCTGCTTGCCGATGATGACTTCGGCCAGGCCCTTGTCCGGCGAGTTTTCCTTGTTGTAGTAGTCGTCGCGATAGATGAACACGATCATGTCGGCGTCCTGCTCGATGGCGCCCGATTCGCGCAGGTCGGCCATCACCGGCCGCTTGTCGGTGCGCGTTTCCAGCGAGCGGTTGAGCTGCGACAGCGCGATCACCGGCACCTGCAGTTCCTTGGCCAGTCCCTTGAGCGATCGCGAGATCTCCGAGATTTCCGTCGCGCGGTTCTCGCTGTTGCCGGGCACCGACATCAGCTGGAGGTAGTCGATGACGATCAGCCCCAGGCCGTGCTCGCGCTTGAGGCGGCGCGCCTTGGCCGCGAGCTTGACCGGCGACAGGCCGGGCTCGTCGTCGATGAAGATCTTGACCTCGCGCAGCTGGCGGATCGCGCTGGTCACGCGGCTCCAGTCCTCGTCTTCCAGCTGGCCGGTGCGCAGGCGCTGCGCGTTGACGCGGCCGACGGAGGAAATCAGTCGCATCGCGAGCTGGGACGCCGACATTTCCATCGAGAACACCGCCACCGGCAGCTTGCTGCGGAACGCGGCGTACTCGGCCATGTTCAGCGCGAGCGTGGTTTTGCCCATCGCGGGGCGCGCGGCGAGGATGATCAGGTCGGTCTTCTGCAGGCCGGCCGTCATCATGTCGAACTCGGTGTAGCCGGTCGGCAGGCCGGTGACGCCGCCACCGTTCGTGTAGCGCGTCTGCAGCGTGTCGAAGGCTTCCGACAACGCCTTGGTGACCGGCGTGAAGTCGGTCTTGCCGGAGGTGTTGGCCTGCGCGATCGCCAGCACCTGGCGTTCGGCCTCTTCCAGGATCTCGCTGGAATCGCGGCCGTCCGGCTGGAAGCCGTCGTTGACGATGCCCGTGCCCACGTCGATCAGCTGCCGCAGGATCGCCTTGTCGCGAACGATCTCGGCATATGCGGTGATGTTCGCCGCCGACGGCGTATTGCTGGCCAGTTCGATCAGGTACGCGCCGCCGGCGACCTCCTCGCTCAGGCCCTGCGACTCGAACCATTCGCCCAGCGTCACGGCGTCGAACGGCCGGTTCTTCTCGGCCAGTTCGCTGATGGCGCGGAAGATCAGCTGGTGGTCGCGACGGTAGAAGTCGTGATCGTTGAGCTGGTCGGCGATGCGGTCCCACGAATCCGGCGCCAGCATGAGGCCGCCAAGCACGGCCTGCTCGGCCTCGATGGACTGTGGCGGCACGCGCAACTGGTCGATGCGCTGCTCGTTGCGCGTCTCGAACCGTTTCTCCCTGCGAAAGCCAGGTCGTGCGCTCATGCCCTCAGTCACCTTTTCCGCGCGCGTTCGCGCCGGCCGTGTCGTTGTCGCGGGTCGGGCATCGTAGACGCGGAACGCCGCGGGGCGTTGCAGATAAGTCTGTGGATATCGCGTGGATACTCATGCCCGCATGGGGCCACGAGGACGTCGCAGGCGGTGAGACGATCGGACGGGCGGTCCGACCCGAGCCGCGAAAGGACGAGCCTCAGCCGAGGGTGGAGATCCCGGCGCGCCTGCGCATCCCCGGGGAGATCACCGACAGCAGGTCGTCGAGCGCCTCGTCGCGCCAGCGACCGATCCGTTTGGGTTGCAGTGCGCCGGCAATGTGCTGGTCGATCAGCCGGGCGATGATCGGAAAGACGGTGTCGCCGTCCGCTTCGCAGGCTTCGCGCAGGCTGGCGGCAATCAGATCGGCGAACGAGACGGGCGCCGCGGGGAACGTGCATGCCTGCAGCGAATGCAGGGTGAGCTCGAGCGACGGGTCGAGCGCGGGAAGGTCAAGGCGCTGGTCCATGGCGGCGGTATCGGATCAAGTGCCACGACTGTGTCACGCAACTCCCCGATGCCCCATCGGAAAAATCCGAAAACCTTTCGCGTCCGGAAAGCGACGCCAGCGCAAAAAGAAAGGGCGCCCGGAGGCGCCCTTTCCTTCCAACACGTGTGGTGACCGCGATCAGGCGACTTCGCCGACCACGATGACCTTGACCGTCGCTTCGATGTCGGCGTGCAGGTGCACGACGATGTCGTACTCGCCGGTGCGACGCAGCGGGCCTTCGCCCAGCACGACTTCCGACTTCTCGACCTTGTGGCCGTGCTTGGTCAGCGCATCGGCGATGTCGCGCGGCGAGATCGAGCCGTACAGCTTGCCTTCGGTCGACGCGTTGGCGGTGATGGTCACCTCGACGCCTTCCAGCGCGGCCTTGCGGCCTTCGGCACCTTCCAGCGCGGCCTTGGCCTTGGCTTCGTACTCGGCGCGGCGGGCCTCGAACTCGGCCAGGTTGGCCTCGGTCGCCGGCGCGGCCTTGCCGTACGGGATCAGGTAGTTGCGGCCGAAGCCCGGCTTGACGTTGACCTTGTCGCCGAGCTTGCCGAGGTTCTGCACGTTCTGCAGGAGGATCAGTTGCATGGTATTGCTCCGTATTCGTTAGCGAGCCCGAAGGCCCGCAGCGGTGGCTGTCCGAAGACGAGTGGAGAGCGAAGAGGAGCAAGCAGTGAGCGCTTCGCCCTCACTCCCGCTTCCCGGCGGAGAAGCCGCCCACTCCCCGCTGCTCTCAGGCGTTGTGGTTGTCGGTGTACGGGATCAGGGCCAGGAAACGGGCGCGCTTGACGGCCGTTGCCAGCTGGCGCTGGTACTTCGACTTGGTACCGGTCACGCGGCTCGGCACGATCTTGCCGGTCTCGGTGAGGTACTGGCGCAGGGTGTTGAGATCCTTGTAGTCGATCTCCTTCACACCCTCGGCGGTGAACTTGCAGAACTTGCGGCGACGGAAGAACTTGGACATGAGTGTGTGCTCCTAGGGCGTTATCAGGCGGCTTCGGCGTTGTCGTCGGAAGACTCGTCGGACGTGCCGACGCCTTCCTCGTCACGGCGGCGACGCTCGCCACGCTCGGGCTTGTCGCCCTTCTCGTCCTTGTACTTCATGATCAGCGACTGCTCGGTGTCCGGACCGTCGCGCTTGATCACCAGGTGGCGCAGCACGGCGTCGTTGAAGCGGAAACCGTCGACCAGCTCGTTCAGGACGTTCTGGGTGCACTCGATGTTGAGCAGGACGTAGTGGGCCTTGACCAGGTTCTCGATCGGATAGGCCAGCTGGCGGCGGCCCCAGTCTTCCAGACGGTGGATCTTGCCTTCGCCGCCTTCGATCAGGCCCTTGTAGCGCTCGACCATGGCCGGCACCTGCTCGCTCTGGTCCGGATGGACCAGGAACACGACTTCGTAATGACGCATTGTGTGATTCCTTGTGGATGATGGCCGCGGGCGTTGCCGCGTCCGGATCAGCCCCCCGGGGCCCGGAATGGGCGCGGTGGAGCAAGGTCTCCCGCCAGCCTTGACCGCGGGAGCCGGAAATTATGGCGGATTCAATGGGTTGGGACAAGGGCGGAGACGAAAACCGGGACCGGGGACCCCGGACCAGGAACCCGTGTCTCCGGCGATGAACGTGGTTCCGAGGCGCGGCGCCTCGGCACCCGCCCGATGTCCGCTTTTCACGGGTCCCCGGTCCCCCGGATCCCGGCACTCACCCTTTCCGACGCTGGACCCAGTCCTCGATGTGCGCTTCCAGCGCTTCCAGCGGGACGGAGCCCGTCTCCAGCACGGCGTCGTTGAACTCGCGCAGGTCGAACTTCGGGCCCAGCTCCCGCGCCGCCTTCTCGCGCAGCTCGGAGATCTTCAGCTGGCCGATCTTGTACGCCAGCGCCTGCCCGGGCCAGCCCATGTACCGGTCGATCTCGTTGACCACGTCCTGGCGCGTCTTGGGCGAGTTGTCCATGAAGAAGGCGATCGCCCGGTCCCGGCTCCAGCCCTTGCTGTGCATGCCGGTATCCACCACCAGCCGGACTGCCCGCCACATGTCGTAGGCGAGCTGGCCCATGCGGTCGTAGGGGTCGTCGTACAGGCCCATGTCGTAGCCGAGGCGTTCGGCGTACAGGCCCCATCCTTCGCCATAGGCCACGAAATACCCGACGCGCCGGAACATCGGCACGTCCGGCAGTTCCATGCCCCGCGCGAACTGGAAGTGATGCCCCGGCACGGCCTCGTGCAGCGACAGCGGCATCATTTCCCACTTCGGCCGCACGTCCGGCTTGTACAGGTTCACGTAATAGAAGCCCGCGCGGGTGCCGTCCACGGCGCCGGGCTGGTAGTACGCCGTGGTGGTGTCGGGGGCGATGTTCTCCGGGATCGGCCGAACGCCGTACGGCAGGCGCGGGATGGTCTTGAAGACCTTCACCAGTTCCGGGTCGATGCGCTTGGAGATCGCCTGGTAGGCGGTGAACAGCTCCTGCGGCGTCTTGTAGAAGAACTTCGGGTCGGTACGCAGGTGTTCGAAGAACTGCGCCAGCGTGCCCTTGAAGCCGACTTCGGCCTTGACCTTCTCCATCTCCGCGCGGATGCGCGCCACTTCCTTCAGGCCGATCTCGTGGATCCGGTCGGCGGAAAGGTCCGTCGTGGTGAAGTACCGGGCGGCGAAATCGTAGTACGCCTTGCCGTCGGGCAGATCAATCGCGGCGATCGACGTGCGCGTCTTCGGCAGGTAGTCATCCTTGAAGAACGTCGCGAACTGCCGATAGGCCGGCACCACGTCCTGCGCGATGACCTGCTTCGCCTCGGCCTGCAACGCCGCGCGGTCGGCTTCGCCGATGGCGTCCGGGAACTTCGTGAACGGCTTGTAGAACGGACTCTTCGTCGCGTCCTCGACGAGCTGCGACTGGATCTGCGCCGGCACGCGCTCCATGAGCACGCGCGGCGGCGTGTTGCCGCTGGCCGCGCCTTCGCGCAGCAGCGCCTGGTTCTGCTCGATCAGCGTCGGCAGCGCGCGCATGCGCGCCAACCAGTCGCGGTAATCCTTGACGGTGGCGAACGGCAGGACCTCGGCGATGCCCTCGGCCGTCTGCACGCCGCCGCTGAGGCCGATCGGCTGCAGGTATTCGCGGTATTTCTGGCGCTCGACCGCCTTTTCCAGACTCCACCCGAAGACGTCGTAACTGAGGCGATCGGCTTCGGCGAGCGCGTTGCGATCAATCGCCTTCAACCGCTGCAGCGCCTTGCGATCGCCCTCCATCCGTTGCTCGATGGCCGTCAGGCTCATGTCGGTCCAGCGGTCGTTGTAACGCTTGTCGCCGCGCCAGCTCGCCTCTTCGGGGTTCTCGCGCATGCTGCGCTCCCACTCTTCGTCGAACAGCGCATGCAGCGCCTTCGCCGCGGGGCTCTGCACGGACGCGGCAGGCGCGGCGCGCGTCGTGGACGGCGCCTGCGCGAATGCGGGCGCGGTGGACAGGCAGGCGGCGACGGCCGCGGCGAGCAGTGCGTGTCGAAGCATGGACAACCCCCGGGAGTTCGTCGGCCGAGTCTAGCCGCCTTCGCCGCCCGGCACTTGATGCGCGCTGTCGGAACCGCGCCTTCACGACCGCCGGGCTAGCGTGCGGCCAGACCCCATCGACGGTGGCATCGCGCGTGAAAATCGCCACGTTCAACATCAACGGCGTGAACACGCGCCTGCCCGCGCTGCTCGAATGGCTCCGCCGCGAGCAGCCCGACGTGGCCTGCCTGCAGGAGCTGAAAGCGCCCGAAGACGCCTTCCCCGCAGACGCGATCGCCGAGGCCGGCTATGGCGCGATCTGGCACGGGCAGAAGTCCTGGAACGGCGTGGCGATCCTCGCGCGCGACGCCGAGCCGGTCGAGATCGGCCGCGGCCTGCCCGGCGATCCGGACGACCTCCAGAGCCGCTACATCGAAGCGGCGGTCGGTGGGATCGTCGTGGTCTGCCTGTACCTGCCCAACGGCAACCCGCAGCCCGGGCCGAAGTTCGACTACAAGCTCGCCTGGATGGACCGCCTGCACCAGCGCGCGCAGCAGTGGTTCGACAGCGGCCAGCCGGTGGTGATGGCCGGCGACTACAACGTCGTGCCCACCGACGAGGACATCTACAACCCGAAGTCCTGGCGCAAGGATGCCCTGCTGCAACCCGAAAGCCGCGAGCGTTACCAGCGCCTGCTGGACCAGGGCTGGACGGACGCGGTGCGGCATGTGTTCGGCGAGGAACGCGTGTACACGTTCTGGGATTACTTCCGGCAGCACTGGGAACGCGACGCCGGACTGCGCATCGACCATCTGCTGCTCAACGCCGAACTGCTGCCGCGCCTGCGATCGGCCGGCGTGGATCGCTGGGTGCGCGGCCAGGCCAAGCCCAGCGACCACGCGCCGACGTGGATCGAACTCGCACCGCCGAAGGCGACGCGCCCCACGGCGAAGTCGGCCAAGTCCACGAAACAGACGGCAAAGAAGACAACGAAGAAGGCGGCGAAGAAGACGGGCGCGAAGAAGGCCGCCACGAAAACCCCGGCGAAGCGAACGCGACGCGCGGCACAGTGAAACGAACCGATTACGACCTGTTGCCGTCCCGCTAACCGGCGTGTTCGCAGCATCGCTGCATCGAACACGACAGGAGCGAACCATGGCCCGGCATCCGGACGACAAGCATCGGCACGAGCTCTACCGCGGCATGCCGTCGGTGACGAACCGCGCATGGGGTCCGCAGCGGACGGACGACGGCTTCGGTTACCCGGGTCAGGGCGGCTACGGCGAATCGCGCGGAAACTCCGGCGGACGCGACGCTGGCGTGCGTACCGGCGGCGGCCACCGCGGCCGCGGACCGCGCAACATCCTGCGCTCCGACGAGCGCATCGCCGACGACCTGATCGAACGCCTCACCCGCGACGAGGAGATCGACGCCAGCGAGATCCTGGTCGCCGTGGACGCGGGCGCCGTCACGTTGACGGGCGACGTGCCGGAGCGCCGCATGAAGCATCTGGCCGAGGACCTCGCCGCCTCGGTGCAGGGCGTGCGAGAGGTGCACAACCGCCTGCATGTCGACAAGGGCGCGGCGTCGTTCGGGCCCGCCGGGCGCGCGGTGCGCAGCGGCTTCGACCAGCAGGGCAGCGGCTTTTCAAGCTCCCAGTTCGACCAGCGCGACGACGAGGACGACGACGCGCACGACGAGAACCGTCGCGCGCCGATGCGTCGCCCCCGCGAGCACTGACGTCGCAGTAGCCACCGCCCGGCGCGTGTAGCCCGGGCAAGCGAAGCGCACCGGGCCAGCCTGGATGGGGCAGCCCGGGTGCGCGTCGCTTGCACGGGCACGAAAGCACGCAGCGCTCGTGAAGCACGCAGGGCCGCAAAGACACCGCCTGCGCACGCGCAGTGCACAATCGCCGCATGAGCGATCCCCACGCGGCCGGCGCCGCATCCCGCCCCAGCCTGCGCGAACGCTTCGACGCGCTCCGCAACCTGCCTCCGTTCCTGCGGATGGTGTGGTCCACCAGCCCCCTGCTCTCGCTGATGACGATCGGCTTGCGGGTCGTGCGCGCGCTGTTGCCGGTGGCCACGCTTTACGTCGGCAAGCTCATCATCGACGAAGCCGTGCGGCTGGTCGCGGCCGGCAACGGATTCGACACGATCGGCGAGGCCTGGCATGGCGGCCAGCTCGACACTCTGCTGTCGCTGCTCGCACTGGAATTCGCGCTCGCGATCGGCTCGGACCTGCTCGGCCGGCTGGTGAGTTACGGCGACGCGCTGCTGTCGGAGCTGTTCACCAACGCCACCAGCGTGCGACTGATGGAGCACGCCGCGACCTTGGACCTGGAGGATTTCGAAGACCCCGACCTGCAGGACAAGCTCGATCGTGCGCGGCGCCAGACGATGGGCCGCATGAACCTGATGAGCCAGCTCTTCGGCCAGGTGCAGGATGCGATCACGGTGGTGAGTTTCGCCGCCGGCCTGCTCGTCTACGCGCCGTGGCTGATCCTGCTGCTGGCGATCGCGCTGGTGCCGGCGTTCATCGGCGAGGCGCATTTCAACGCCGTGGGTTACTCGCTCAACTTCGCCTGGACGCCCGAGCGCCGCCAGCTGGAATACGTGCGACAGATGGGCGCGAGCGTGGAAACGGCCAAGGAGGTGAAGATCTTCAACCTCCATCGTTTCCTGATCGCGCGCTATCGCGAGCTGGCCGACGCGCTGTTCCGCGCGAACCGCGCGCTGGCGCGCCGGCGCGCGTTCTGGGGTGCGCTGCTGGCTGCGCTGGGCACCCTCGGCTACTACGTCGCCTACGGCTACATCGCGTGGCGTACGGTGCGCGGCGACTTCAGCATCGGCGACCTCACCTTCCTCGCCGGCAGCTTCCTGCGCCTGCGGCAGTTGCTCGAAGGCTTGCTGGTCGGCTTCTCGCAGGTGGCGGGCCAGGCGCTGTATCTGGACGACCTGTTCTCGTTCTTCGAGATCCAGCCGGAAATCACCTCGTCGGCCAACGCCGTCGCGGTGCCGCGGCCGATCGCGCGGGGCTTCGCGTTCGAGAACGTCGGCTTCCGTTATCCCGATGCGGAAAAGTGGGCCCTGCGCGGGCTGGATTTCGAACTGCGCGCCGGCGAAGTGCTGGCGCTGGTCGGCGAGAACGGCGCGGGCAAGACGACGCTGGTGAAACTGCTCGCGCGCCTGTACGACCCGGACGAGGGCCGCATCCTGCTGGACGGGCGCGACCTGCGCGACTACGACCTGGACGATCTGCGCGGCAACGTCGGAGTGATCTTCCAGGACTTCGTGCGCTACCACCTCACCGCCGGCGAGAACATCGGCGTGGGCCGCATCGACGCGATGGGCGACGACGCGCGCATCCGCGACGCCGCGCGCCGGGCGATGGCCGACGAGATGATCGACCGGCTCCCCGACAAGTACGACCAGCTCATCGGCCGCCGATTCAAGACAGGCGTCGACCTCTCCGGCGGCCAGTGGCAGAAGCTCGCCATCGCCCGCGCGTACATGCGCGATGCGCAGGTGATGATCCTCGACGAACCCACCGCCGCGCTCGACGCGCGCGCCGAGTTCGAGGTGTTCCAGCGCTTCAAGGAGCTCTCGCGCGGCAAGACCGCGGTGTTGATCTCGCACCGTTTCAGCAGCGTGCGCATGGCCGATCGCATTCTCGTGCTCGCCGACGGCCGGCTCGAGGCCAGCGGCACGCACGAGCAACTGCTGGCCCAGGGCGGCCGCTACGCGGAATTGTTCGAGTTGCAGGCGGCCGGTTATCGTTGAGGCATCCCGCGCCACGATTGGCAAACACCCCACGCACGACCGGACAGGAGCCCTGCCCCCATGCGCCATGCCTTGCATTGCACCACGCTTGCGATCGCCCTCTCGATGACCCTCGTCGCCTGCCAGGCGCGCGACGATGGCGACGCCGCCCCGGCGAAAGCGGCGACCGCCGCGCCGAAAACGCTCCCGACGCAGACGGTCGCAAGTCAGAACGGCCAGGTCACGGTGACCACGATCGCCTCCGGGCTGGAGCATCCGTGGAGCGTCGCGCTGCTTCCGGACGGTGGTTTCCTAGTGACCGAGCGCCCGGGGCGGTTGCGCCATGTGTCGGCGGACGGCTCGGTTTCGGCGCCGATCGCCGGCGTGCCGCAGGTCTGGGCCGAGGGCCAGGGTGGCCTGCTCGACGTCGTGCTCGCTCCGGATTTCGCCACCAGCAAGAAGATCTTCCTGAGCTATTCCGAGCCCGGCGCGGACGGCACCGCCGGCACGGCCGTCTCGACCGCGACGCTCGGCGACGGCGCCTTGTCCGACGTGAAGCTGTTCTATCGCCAGGAACCCAAGCTCGTCGGCCCGAACCACTTCGGTTCGCGCATCGCGTTCGACGGCAAGGGTCACGTCTTCATCAGCCAGGGCGAGCGCAACGACCGCCCCACCTCGCAGAAGCTGGACATGCTGCAGGGCAAGCTCGTTCGCCTGAACCTGGACGGCAGCGTGCCGGCCGACAACCCGTTCGTCGGGCGCCAGGACGCGCGTCCGGAGATCTGGAGCTACGGCCATCGCAACGTGCAGTCGCTGGCGGTCGATCCGCGCACCGGCACCGTCTGGGAAGCGGAACACGGGCCGAAGGGCGGCGACGAGATCAACCTCCCGCAGCCGGGCAAGAACTACGGCTGGCCGATCATCACCCACGGCATCAACTATTCCGGCCTGAAGATCCCCGAAGCCGTGGGCACGTCGGCGCCCGGCATGGAGCAGCCTTACCACGTGTGGGAGAAATCGCCGGGCCTGTCGGGCATGGCCTTCCTCACCGGCCAGGCGGCCTCGAAGTGGAACGACAGCCTGTTCCTGGGCGCGCTCGCCGACGGAAGCCTGATCCGCCTTTCGCTGGACGGCGACCGGATCACCGGCGAGGAACGCCTGCTGAAGGACATCGGCGCGCGCATCCGCGACGTGCGCGTGGGCCCGGACGGTGCGGTGTACGTGGTCACCGACGAAACCGACGGCAAGCTGCTGCGGCTGGACGCGCCGAAGGGATGAGGCGACCCGCTTCCCCGGCGGCGTCGTGAAGCCTGCCGAATGCACGGCCAAGGATGGCCCGACCGGGCCATTCCAAGCGCTTGCGTTGCGCCATCGGCGGCGAGCGAATCGTCGCCCTTGCGCGGCCCCACATCCTCAAGGAACCCCATGATCCGGACGATCCTCCTCGCCCTCGCCCTGCTCGCTTCCACGCCGGTGTTCGCTATCGAAAGCGATGCCGAGCTGCTCGCGATGGACGCCACCTGGAACGAGCTGCGCATGAAGCCCGACGTGGCCGGGCTGGATCGCATCCTCGCCGACGACTGGATGCTCACCCACTCCGACGGCCGCGTGCAGTACAAGGCCGATTACCTGGACGAACTGCGGACCAGCACGCGACGCAACTCGGGCATCGGAAACGAGGACCTGCGCGTGCGCCGTTACGGCGACACGCTGGTGGTGACCGGCACCAGCGTGCAGTCGGGCATCAGCAACGGCGTGCCGTGGAATGGCCGCTTCCGTTTCACGCGCGTGTGGGTGCAGCGCGATGGCGCGTGGAAGATGATCGCCTCGCACTCCTCGCGCATCGCCGAAGCGAAGTAGCGCTCAGAACAGATCGCCCTGCGGTGCGGCTTGCACGGCCGCGCCGTAATCGAGGCGCCCGCCGACAATCCGCGCCGCCTTCGTGTACGGGTGTTCTTCGGCGCGGTTCGGCCCGATCAGGTGCACGACGGTCCATCCGCGCGATTTGAGGTCGTCGCTGATGAGGCTGCGATGGCACTGGGTCCAATAGGCCTCGGCGCACATCACCGCCGTACGCCGCGACGTCGCGATCGCTTCGAGCCGGTCGCGCGCATGACGGTAATCGTCCGTCGCCATGTAATCGGCGTAGCCGCGGAAGGACGCGTTGCGCCACGCGGTGTTGGGCGAGTCCTTGCGCGGGTTGCGGCGCCCGCCCAGCTCGACCATCGGCAGGTACTCGATCCCCGCCTCGGCCAGGCCGCCGGCCATCGTCGCCGCGGCGAACTGCGGGTGCCGGCGCGAGCCGGGATAGCGCCGCACGTCCGCCACGGCCTCGATGCCCGCCTGCATCAACAGGCTCAGGAATGACGGCCACTCGCGCGTGGAATGGCCCACGGTCCAGATCGTTCGCATGGGCCGCAGCATAGTGGCCGGCCTGTCGCCCAGATGAGAATCAATATCAAGTGAAGGCGACTGGGCTACAATGGCCGCGCTTCCCCCACTCGCCCCAGACACCCCGATGTCCTCCGCTTTTGGCACCGAGACGGTGCTGGATGTCCGTCACTGGACGGACGATTACTTCAGCTTCACCACCACCCGCGACGACGGCTTCCGCTTCGAGAACGGGCAGTTCGTGATGATCGGCCTGCAGGTCGAACAGCCCGACGGCTCGCACAAGCCGCTGCTGCGCGCGTACTCGATCGCCAGCGCGAACTGGGAGGAGCAGCTGGAGTTTTTCAGCATCAAGGTGCCCAACGGGCCGCTGACCTCGCGCCTGAAGTCGATCCGCCCCGGCGACGAGGTGCTCATCGGCCGCAAGCCGACCGGCACGCTGCTGATCCACGACCTGCATCCGGGACGCAATCTCTACCTGCTGGGCACCGGCACGGGCCTGGCGCCGTGGCTGGCGGTCATCAAGGATCCGGAAACCTACGAACGCTTCGACCACGTCATCCTGACCCACGGCGTGCGCAGCGCGAAGGACCTGGCCTACCGCGATTACTTCGTCAACGAACTGCCGCGGCACGAGTTCCTCGGCGAGCAGATCGCCGCGAAGCTCAAGTACTACCCGGCGGTGACGCGCGAGCCGTTCGAGTTCGACGGCCACGATCATCGCGGCCGGCTCACCGATCTGTTCGACAGCGGCCGGATGATGGACCACCTCGGCCTGCCCGCGCTGGACCCGCAGCATGACCGCGCGATGATCTGCGGCAGCCCGCAGATGCTCGCCGACTTCCGCGAGATCCTCGACCGCCGCGGCTTCGCCGCCGCCCCGCGCATCGGCACGCCGGGCCAATACGTGTTCGAACGGGCCTTCGTCGAGAAGTAACCCTTCCCCGCCCGCCGCGCGCTCGTCTAAGCTCGCGCGACAAGGGGGAGTGGCATGAAAAGGAACATTCCGCGCGGCCTGTCGGCCGCCGTGTTGTGGTTGTGCCTGTCCGCCAGCGCCAGCGCGGCGTCGCCACGGCCGGGCGACGTGCCGCCCGACGCGCTGGGCAACGATCGGGCCGGCAATCCGGTTTCGGTCAGCCAGCATCGCGGCAAGGTGGTCATCGTGACCTTCTGGGCCTCATGGTGCGGCCCGTGCCGACGCGAACTTCCGATCCTGGGACACGTGCAGAAGACCGTCGGCCGCGATCACCTGGAAGTGATCGCGGTGAACCTCAACGAACCCCGCGCGGATTTCGCCGCGGTCATCCGCGCCAATCCCAAGCTCAAGCTCACCTACGTGCACGACAAGGGCCCGGCGGCCGAACTTTATGGCGTCACGTCGGTGCCGCACATGTTCATCATCGACCGCGACGGTACCGTCGCCTACGTGCATCGCGGCTATTCGCCGGAGATGCTCGAAGGCTTCGTGCAGGAAATGATGTCGCTGTTGCCGCCCGAAGTGCTGTCGCGTGCGGCGGGCTGAGGGCGGTCAGGCCGACAGCGCCGCTTCGATGTCCTTCGCGATGGACTCGGGCGCGTCGTTGGGTGCGTAGCGCTTGATGACCCGCCCGTCGCGACCGACCAGGAACTTGGTGAAGTTCCACTTGATCGCGTCGATGCCGAGGAAGCCGCCTTTCTCGTCCTTCAGCCATTTCCACAGCGGGTGCGCGGCGTCGCCGTTGACGTCGATCTTGGCGAACATCGGAAAGGTCACGTCGTAGGTGAGCGAGCAGAAATTCTTGATCTCGGCCTCGTCGCCCGGCTCCTGGTGGCCGAACTGGTCGCACGGGAAACCCAGCACCTCGAACCCGCGTCCGGCGTACTCGCGCTGCAGTTTTTCCAGGCCCGTGTACTGCGGCGTGAAACCGCACCTGGACGCGACGTTGACGATCAGCAGGGCCTTGCCTTCGAACTCGCGCAGCGCGCGCGGCTGGCCGTCGATGTCGGTGGCGGTGAAGTCGTAGGCGGTGGTCATGGGGCTCTCCGGTGGCGGGTTTGGGGAAGCATAGCGCCGTGCGCCCGCACGTCGTGGCGTAATCGACGAAGCGTCACCCCCACGAAAGGCGGGACGACGGAAGAGAACCATTCGGCTTCCCGCCAGTTCCGGACGCGCTCACCCGAAACAACAACGCCGGGGGAGGCCCGGCGTCGTTGGCACCACGTGTGGATCGCGATCGTCAGAACGAAGCGCGGAACTCCGCACCGAAGGTGCGCGGCTCGTTGATCATGCCGGTGAGGTTGTTGAAGTCGATCGCGCCCACCACCTGCACTTCGTCGGTGATGTTGCGGCCGAACAGCGCCACGTCGTACTTGCCGTAGTTCCAGCTGTAGCCCACGCGCAGGCCGCCTTCGACCAGCGACTTGGCGCGGAACTCGATCGAGTCGTACAGGAAGAAGTTCAGGTCGCCGCGATACATCCAGTCGGTGTAGACGTAGAACTCGTTGCCGTTGTCCATCGGCAGGCCCCAGCGCGCGGTGAGGTTGTGCGTCCACTTCGGCGCCTGCGGCAGGCGGTTGCCGTCGATGTAGTAGCTGCCGGTCGGCTGGCCCGTGACCGGATCCAGCACCGGTGCGTCGGTGACGGTGCACGCCGCGCAGCCGGCGACGTTCAGGTCGCTGTCCTTGATCTCGGTGTCGTTGTAGCTGCTGCCCAGCGTGAGCAGCAGGTTGTCGGTCAGGTAGGCCTGGAAATCCATCTCGAAGCCCTGGCCCACCGACTTGTCGGCGTTGAGCAGGATGTTGGCGTTCGCGGCGCCGCCCACGGCGGTGAGCTGCTGGTCCTTCACTTCGTAATAGAACACGTTGGCGTTGATGCGCGCGCGGTTGTTCCACAGGTCGGCCTTCACGCCCGCCTCGTACGAGGTCGAGGTTTCCGGACCGGCGACCGACATGCGGTTGAACGCGCCGGCGGCCTGGATCGAACTGCCGCGGTAGCCCGTGGCGACGCGGCCGTACAGGTTCACGTCGTCGTTGATTTCGTACGTCGCCGACAGGTCCCAGCTGAACTTCTTGTCTTCCGGCGCGGCCGACAGCGTGCCGCCCGGGCCTTCGGCCGCGAGCAGGTCTTCCTTCGTGCACAGCACCGGACCCGGGATGAGGCCCAGCGTCGGGCCGATGCACGGCGCGAAACCGGTGTTCCAGTAGTCGATGACGTTGAGTTCCTTCTCGTCCCAGGTGTAGCGCGCGCCGGCGCGCAGTTCGAGCGCGTCGGTGGCCTGCCAGGTCGCGGCGGCGAACACCGCCCACGAGTCGTTGGTCTGGCGCACGCGCTCGTAGCCGTCCTGCTGGCCGCCGTTGAGCGAGTCGTAGCTGAAGCTCTCGACGTCGTAGTCTTCGTTGAAATAGAACACGCCGCCCTGCCAGTTCCACGGCGTGCCGGTGTTGGATTCGATGCGGAATTCCTGCGTCCACTGCGCGTGGCGCGGAATGCCGTCGGCCGTTTCGGACTGGAACGGGATGAAGCCCGGGCCGTCCGGCGTGCCGCCGTCGATGTCGCCGCGGCTGTAGGTTTCCACCGACTCGTAGCCGGTGATGGCGTACAGCGTGTAGGTGTCGCTGAGGTTCCAGCTCAGGCGCGCGCTCGCGCCCTGGCTGTCCAGCTCGGAATGATTGAGGCCGTTGACCGAGATGCGGTCCTCGTCGAAGCCCGCCACCAGGTCGTTCGTGCCCGGCTCGATGATGTTGGCGCGGAACAGGCGCGCGGTGCCGTTGAGGTGGCGTGCGTGCGCGTTGAGCAGCAGGTCCCAGTCGCCGTTTTCGTACAGGAACTGCACGCGGCCGGCGGATTCGTCGTAGCCCTCGAAGCCGTCGTTCGGGCCCGGGTAATCGTTGGTGACCCAATCGTCGCGGCGCTGGAACAGCACCGAGGCGCGCGCCGACAGCTTCTCGGTCAGGCCGCCGCCGATGGCGCCTTCGAAGTTCACCATGTTGTCGGTGCCGACGCCGAGCTTGCCGTAGCCGCTGGTCTCCTGCGACGGACGGGCCGATTCGAACTTCACCACGCCGGCCGGGCTGTTGCGGCCGAACAGCGAACCCTGCGGGCCGCGCAGCACTTCCACGCGATCCAGGTCGAACACCGGGAAGCCCTTCAGGATCGGGTTCTCCTGCACGACGTCGTCGTACACCAGCGACACCGGCTGCGAGGTGTTGAGGCGGAAATCGGTGTTGCCGTAGCCGCGGATGTAGAAGCGCGGGAACGCGCGGCCGAAGGACGATTCGATGTTCAGGCTCGGCACGCGGCCGGACAGGAAGCGCACGTCGGTGCCGCCCGAGCCCAGCACGTCCAGCTCCTGCGCGTCGATCGTGCTGACCGAGACCGGCACGTCCTGCAGGTTCTCGACCTTGCGCTGCGCGGTCACTTCGACCGTGTCCAGCGTGGTCGCCGACGGCGAGGTGTCCTGCGGGGTCTGCGCATCCTGCGCGAAGGCGGCCTGCGCCGGCAGCATCAGGGCGATGGCGACGGTCAGGGCGTGGCGGGGAAGCTTGCGCGGAGCGAGCATGGAGGGCATGGGGCGGTCTCGATGGGCGGCGCCGAAGCGTGGGAGGCGCCAAGGGTTCGAAGGCCGACGCAACGCGGCTTCTCTCCGGCGCGCGCTACGACGATGCGATGAGCGGATGAATCGACTCGGGGCCGTCCCTTGACGGCCTCGGCGCGGACCCGGTCCCGCGCCATGGCAACTCGACGTGACGCAGGAATGTTACCAGAGTGTTAAAGGCCGTACCGGGCCGTATCGCCCCTGCCCTGTTGCCGCCCATGGCCCGGTCCCCTCTCCTGCGTATGCGGGAGGGGGACAAGCAGAAGCTCACCGCGAATTCATCACCCGCACCGCCGGCGCGAAGGGCTTGATGCCCAGCGCTTCGTGGATTTCCTCGGGGTAATAGGCCGTGTTGCCCTTCAGCACCAGCGCCACCTTGCGGATATCGGCGATGTCCTTCGTCGGGTCGCCGTCGATCAGCACCAGGTCCGAACGCTTGCCCGGCGTGACCGAACCGCGTTCGGCCAGCGTGCGGCTGTACTTGGCGCCGTTCCAGGTCGCCACCTGCAAGGCCTGCGAAGGCGTCAGGCCGGCCTGCACGTACAGTTCGAGTTCGCGCTGCAGGGTGAAGCCGACCATCTCGTCGGTGCCGGCGACCAGCGGCACGCCCGCCTTGTACGCGCGGCCGACGAACTCGACCATCTTCGCGTACGAGCGCGTGTACTTCGCCGCGGTGGCATCGTCGGGGATGTTCATCTCCGCCGCGCGCCGTCCGCGCTGCACGTCCGGCGGCAGGTGGTCGGCGACATCGGCCACGATCGGCGACATCTCGCCTTCGCGCTGGTGCAGGAACTCGAACGTCGCCAGCGTGGGATCGATCACCACCTGCTTGCTCGCCAGCGTCCGGATGAAGTCCTGCACCGGCTTGCTGTCGAGGTCGAGGCCGTCGGTGCGGTCGGCCGGCAGGTAGAAGCGCGCCAGCGTGCGCGTGTCGGTCGTGTCGTCGACGAAGAAGTTCAGCATCAGCTGGTTGATGTGCTGGATCTCGTCGAAGCCGCCGTCCACCACGTCCTGCGCGCGCAGGAACGCCGGCACGTGGCCGCTCACGCGAAGTCCCTTCGAATGCGCGTACGCCACCGTGTCGTTGAGGATGTCCTTCGGGAACGAGTTGTAGATCTTGATCTGCGGATACTGGTGCCCGGCGTACCAGTCCACCGCCTTCTTCGCGTCGTCGAGGTTCTTGACCACGAATCCGTTGCGCGCGGAGAACTTGCTCTCGCCTTCGATGAAACCGGCCGGCACGACGTCCGGCGACATCAGCGTGCCGGCCTTGATCTCGCCCATCATCTGCTGGAGCGTTGCGTTGTCGTTGCCCATGTCGCGCACCGTGGTGACGCCGGCGGCGAGGTTCAGTCCACCGTCCCAGCGCCCGACATGGCCGTGCATGTCGAACAGGCCCGGCAGCAGCACCTTGCCGTTGGCGTCGATCTCGTGGTCGGCGGTCGCGGGCTTCTTCGACGCGGGCGCGACCGAAACGATCCGGCCATCGCGCACCAGCACGTCGCTGGCGGCGCCGAGCGTGGCCTTCTCGCTGTCGAACACGCGCGCGTTGCGGATCAGCGTCGTGCCGGCGAGCGGATGCCCCAGACGCCGGGCCAGTTCGACCAGCGCATCGCCTTCGGCCTGCTTCTGCTGTTTTTCGAGGTCGGCGGCGATGGCCTGGCAGCCGTCCTCGACCAGCTGCACGAAGCCGGGGTAGATGAAGGCGAACAGGCGCGGGTTCGCGTCGGTCGTCGCCCAGACGAACGTCGGCACGAGGCCGACGCCCGTGACCGCCATCAGTTGCACGTCACGCGACTTCGCGCCGCACTGCACCTGCGCCTGCCCGACCTTGCGCGAGGTCAGCGTGCCGCTCGGGATCAGCGGCAGCTTGCCGTCGGGCCGCATCGACAACGCGTTGAACGCCACCGAATAGCCGGCCGGCGAGCCGCCCAGCGGCTGGTACAGCGCGGTGCCCTGCACGGTCTGGCTGCCTTCGTCGGAGGTCGACCTCCACTGCACCCGGTCGCCGTCGCGACGGAAGCTCTCGTCGATTTTGGCCCCGAACGTGGACGTGCCCTGCACCTTGTAGGTCTTGTAGGTGCCGTCGGGCGCCAGCGTGTACTCCTCCTTCAGCTCCGGGCCGCGACCGTTGTCCTTGAAGATGAACTCGACCTTCGTCGTGCCGTCGTCGCCGCGCGTGACGATCTGCTGTCCGGCCTGCTTGCCGCCGTCGACCAGGGCCACGTAGCGCAGCGTCTCGGCGGCCAGGACGTGCGGCGCCGCCGCGAGCAGGCCGAGCGCGAGCGATCCGGCCAGCGCGATGCGAGTCTTCGTGTTCATGTCCATTCCTGCCCCGTCGATTTGCTCGGACCGGCGGTCCGATTGTTCCGGGAGTGTAGCCAGCCTGTGCCCGTGCAGGCCGTTGGCTCCCCCATGCCTTTCGTCATGGGTCCGTCCGGGGACCATCGGGTAGGCTGCGGGCTCCCTTTGACGAGGTTTCCGTCCCCATGAAGCACCCTCTCGCGCTGGCGCTGGCCGTGGCAATCGCCGCGACCGCCCCCACTTACGCCAAGACTCCCAAGCAAGGTACCGCCGTGAGTGCGCAAGCCGACGCCGCCAAAGGCACCAACCCGTTCTTCGCCGACAGCACGCTGCCGCTGCATTACCCGCAGTTCGACAAGATCAAGGACAGCGATTTCGGTCCTGCCTTCGACGCCGGCATGGCCCAGCAGCTGAAGGAGATCGACGCGATCGCCAACAACCCGGCCAAACCGACCTTCGAGAACACCATCATCGCGATGGAGAACTCCGGCCGCACGCTCGGCCGCGCCACGACCGTGTTCTTCAACCTGGTCGGCACCGACACCAATCCGGCGCGCGAGAAGCTGCAGGGCGACTATGCGCCGAAGTTCGCCGCGCACCGCGACGCGATCAACCTCAACGGCAAGCTGTTCCAGCGCGTCAAGGCGCTGTACGACACGCGCGACTCGCTGGGGCTGGATGCGCAGGGCAAGCGCCTGGTCGAGCGCTACTACACCGATTTCGTGCGCGCCGGCGCCAACCTGTCCGATGCCGACAAGATCAAGCTCAAGCAGATCAACGCCGAACTGGCGGGCCTGGGCACCAAGTTCAGCCAGAACGTGCTGGCCGAAGTGAACGCCTCGGCGATCGTGGTCGACACCAAGGAAGAACTCGACGGCCTGTCCGACGAGCAGATCGCCGCCGCGGCCGAAGCTGCGAAGGCGCGCAACCTGCCGGGCAAGTACGTCATCGCGCTGCTCAACACCACCGGCCAGCCGCCAGAAGCGCAGCTGACCAACCGCGCCCTGCGCGAACGCCTGCACAAGGCGTCCGTGGCGCGCGGCAGCCGCGGCAACGAGTTCGACAACACCGGCATCGTCGCGCGCGTCACCCAGTTGCGCGCCGAGCGCGCCGAGCTGATGGGCTATCCGAACTACGCCGCCTACGTGCTGGAAGACGAGACCGCCAAGACGCCGCAGGCCGTCAACGCGATGCTCGGCCAGCTCGCCCCGGCCGCCGTCGCCAACGCCAAGCGCGAGGCCGCCGACCTGCAGGCGATGATCGACGCCGAGCAGAAGGCCAAGGGCCAGCCGACGTTCAAGCTCGAACCGTGGGACTGGGCCTTCTACAGCGAGAAGGTGCGCCAGGCGAAGTACAGCTTCGACGAATCGCAGCTCAAGCCGTACTTCGAGATGAAGAACGTGCTGGAGAACGGCGTGTTCTACGCCGCCGGCCAGCTGTACGGCCTGAAGTTCAAGGAGCGCACGGACCTGCCGAAGTACCACCCGGACACCTGGGTGTACGACGTGTTCAACGAGGACGGCTCGCAGCTGGCGATCTTCATCTGGGACCCGTATGCGCGTTCGTCCAAGCGCGGCGGTGCGTGGATGAACTCCTACGTGGACCAGTCCGAACTGACCGGCTTCAAGCCGGTGGTCGCAAACCACCTCAACATCCCCAAGCCCAGCGAAGGCAAGCCCACGCTGCTGACCTGGGATGAGGTCACCACTGCGTTCCACGAATTCGGCCATGCGCTGCACGGCATGTTCTCGAACGTGAAGTACCCGTACTTCAGCGGCACCAGCGTCCCGCGCGACTTCGTCGAGTACCCCTCGCAGGTCAACGAGATGTGGGCCGACTGGCCGTCGATCCTGGGCAACTACGCCAAGCACTACCAGACCGGCGCGGCGATGCCATCGGCCCTGCTGGACAAGGTGATCGCGGCGTCGAAGTTCAACCAGGGCTTCGCGACGACCGAGTACCTGGGCGCGGCGATGCTCGACCAGAACTGGCACCAGGCGACCGAAGGCCAGCTGCCGCCGGCCGGCGGCGTGATGGCGTTCGAAGCCGACGCGCTCAAGAAGGACGGCGTGGACTTCTACGCGGTGCCGCCGCGTTACAAGACGCCGTACTTCAGCCACATCATGGGCGGCTACGCGGCCGGCTACTACGCCTACATCTGGTCGGAAGTGCTGGACGCCAACTCGGTGCAGTGGTTCAAGCAGAACGGCGGCCTGAGCCGCAAGAACGGCGACCACTTCCGCCAGACGCTGCTCTCGCAGGGCGGCAGCACCGACGCGCTGCAGCTGTTCCGCAACTTCGCCGGCCACGATCCGAAGATCGAGCCGCTGCTGGAGAAGCGTGGCCTGACCGCCACGCCGGCCGCGCAGCCGACGGGCAAGGCGGCGAAGAAGTAAGCCGCTTCAGCCTCGCGTGAAATGAAAGAACCGCCCGGGAAACCGGGCGGTTCTTTTCTGCAGTGGTTGCGACGTTTAGAAGCCGACGCCCAGTGCCGTCTGCTCGACTCGTACGAGGCGTCCTTCCTCGAACGTCGCCTTGAAACGGAGGAACCATTCCGGCAGCAAACCAAAGCGTTCCTCGTCGGTCCCGTAGCACGTCGCAATGCGTCCGCGTGCATCGCAGCTGAGCGCAATGCCGCGGCCGGCGAACAGGCGCTCCACGTCCTCCTGCGACGTGCCCGGCGGCGCCTCGCGCGTGATGACGTCGGCCCATTCGCGAACATGCCGGTCGAACATCCAGCGTCCGCCGAAATGCGCAGCCATCAGGCAGACGAACAACACCAGCGGCAATGCGCCGAGCACCATCAGCACGCCGACAACCGCGCGAGCGGCGCGCGTCCCCTTTTTGCGTTCGACCATCCCTTCGCCTCCATCCGGACTCCTCCGGAGATCGTTTGTGGCCGGATGGCGTGGCGTCAAGACGCGCTGCGGCTTCAGCGCCCGCGAACGCGGTTGATCTCCAGGAAAATCTCGCGCGCCAGCACGCCCTGATCGGGGTGGTCGATGAAGAAGCCCTGTGCGCCCAGGCCGTACAGTTGCAGCGCTTCGGCGACGACCGATTGCGGCACGCCGCCCGGCGTTTGCGCGAGGAAAGACTCCTCCGCCCGCAACGTATACGGATGCACCTGCAACCCCGCCTTCAGCGCCCAGGCGAGCATCGGATGCACGAGGCCGGTGTTCTGCGCGGCGAGTTCCGCCTTGCCGTCGCCGTTCGCATCGACGGGCGCCGGCAAGGTCGTGCGCGGCAGCAAGCTGCCCTTCCACGGCCCGACGCCGCTCGCGTAGTTCGCGCGCATCCACGTCAACGCGGGCTCGGTCGCAAACGCGCCGTAACGCGTGTTCGCATCGATGCCGCCCGTCGCCTGCACCAGACCGCCGTAGATCGCCGCGAGGTTCGCGCCATGCGCGAGGTTGTACGTGACGTCGTACGGCGTGGCGCCCTGGAAGTCGTCGTACAACTGCACCAGCGGCAGGTCGATGCCGGCGGCCGGCATCAGCGACTTCTTCAGCTCGATCAGGTTTTCGAACTCGAAACTCTGGATGTAGACGCGACGCGGATCGGTGAATCCCTCCGCGACCAGCGTCTCCACCAGCTTCGCGCCGAGCGAGGTGTGGATCGGCGTGCCGTCGAGCCGGCGGCCTTCGCGTGCGAAGTACGTCGGATGCTTGGTTTCCGGATAGATCCCGATGCGCCGGCCGTTGCGGCTTTCGCGCTTCACCAGCGCGATGACTTCGGCCAGCGTCGGAATCGGATACAGCCCGTCGAAGCGCGTGTTGCCCGGCCGGATGGCCGGAATGCGCTCCTTCGCGCGCAACGTCTTCAGCTCGGCGAGGGTGAAGTCCTCGGTGAACCAGCCGGTCATCGTCACGCCGTCGATCGTCTTGGTCGTGCGGCGACCGGCGAACCGGGGATGCGACGCGACGTCGGTGGTGCCGGAAATCTCGTTTTCGTGACGGGCGACGAGCACGCCGTCCTTCGTCGCGACCAGATCGGGCTCGATGAAATCCGCGCCCTGGCGGATCGCCAGCCGGTAGGCCTCCAGCGTGTGCTCGGGCCGGTAACCGCTGGCGCCGCGATGGGCGATCACGATCAGGCCCTCGCGGCCGGGCGGATCGGAGGGGCGGTGGCGATCGGCGGACGCGCTCATCGCCGCATCATCGGCGAAAGCGGCAGGCGTGGCGATGCCGAACGCGAGCAGCGCCGCGGCGGCGAATCGGAACGTGCGAAGCAGGACAGGCATGGGTTCGCTCCTTGCGGACAGGGGACGCCGGCTCCCCCGTGCAACCGGCCGCGCCATCCTCGCGGACGAAGGTTGCGCCGCGTTGACCGTGGCGCGTCAGCCGCCAAGCCGTCGCATCAGCCCGCGCGCGTCGAACGGCGCGCGCACCTTCGCGTCGTTGTCGAAGTAGCAGTAGACATCACGCGGGCGGCGCTCGGGCCGCGCACGTTCGATCCGCGGCACGTCGCTCGGCACGCCACCGCTTCGCCATGCGCGGATGCGTCGCGCCCAGTCGTCCAGGGCCTGCTCGCCGTAGCCGCTCGCGTACAGTTCCTCGTCGCCGTGCAGGCGGACGTAGACGAAATCCGCCGTGACATCGCCCACGAACGGGAACTTGCGCGCGGTGTCGGCCACCACCAGCGCGACGTTGAACTCGCGCAGCAGTGCGGTGCATTCGGGCACCAGGAAGCTTTCGTGGCGCACTTCCAGCGCGTGGCGCAGCCGATGGTCGCCCCGGGCGCTGAGGACGCTGCGTCCCTTCATCAGCGACACCTCCCGCCGGCGCGCAAGCGTCGCCGCCTCGCTCGTGTTCGTCGGCAGCATCTGGAAGAACGAACGCAGGCGTTCGGCGTTGAAGTGGAAATGCGGCGGCAGCTGCCACAGGATCGGCCCGAGCTTCGGGCCGAGCGCCAGCAGACCCTGCGCGAAGAACGACGCCAGCGGCGTGTCGATGTCCTTCAGGCGCTTCATGTGCGTGAGGTAACGGCTTCCCTTCACCGCGAAGACGAACTCCTCCGGCGTTTCGTCGCGCCACAGGCGGAAGCTCTCGGGGCGCTGCAGCGAGTAGAACGTGCCGTTGATCTCGATGCTGTGGAAACAGCGCGAGGCGTATTCGAGCTCCCGACGTTGCGCGAGGCCCTGCGGATAGAACACGCCGCGCCACGGCGCGTAGCGCCAGCCCGAAATTCCGATGCGCACCCTGCCCCGTGCAGCGCTCATGGGCCGCGCTTTCCACGCTTGAGCAGCGAAAGATCCGCGACGAACTGCGCGTAGGCGGCATGGCGCTCCTCGTCGCCGCGTTGGCGCAGTACGAAGGACGGATGCACCGTCGCCATCACGCGCGTTCCGTCCGCGAGCGTCTGCCACTGGCCGCGCTGGGCCATCAGGCGGAACTTGCTGCCGAGCACGGAACGCGCGGCGATCGCGCCGAGACAGACGATGGCGTCGGGCTTCACGGCGGCGAGTTCGCGCTCCAGCCAGATGCGGCAGGCGGCGCGCTCGGAGGCGTCGGGACTGCGGTGCAGCCGCACCTTTCCGCGGACCTCGTACTTGAAGTGCTTCACGGCATTGGTGACGTAGAACTTCGCGCGGTCGAGCCCGAGTTCGGCCAGCGCCCGATCGAACAGCTTGCCGGCTGGCCCGACAAAGGGGTGCCCGCTCAGGTCTTCTGCGTCGCCCGGCTGTTCGCCGATGAACAGCACGCGCGCATCGTCCGGGCCTTCGCCGAATACGGTCTGCGTGGCCGGTTTCCACAAGGGGCAACGCTTGCAGCCGCGCGCGGCGTCGCGCATCGCGGCGAGGCTGTCGTCGACGGGCTCGGGGGCTTCGCCATCGCGCACCGCCACGCGTTTGCGCGCGCGCTTCGCCGATGCTTTCACCGGCGCTTTCGGCGGCGACTTGCGGGTGGCCAATGCGCGCGCTCCATGACGGCAATGCGTGCATCTTCGGATCGCGCCGGTCAAGGCAGTCTGAAGAAATGAACGGCGCGTGCACGCGGTACCCGTCGCCCGCGTGAGCGAAGCGCGTCCGGGAACGACGAAGCTTCAACGCCTGCCAGGCGCGCCTCGCTTACGCGGGCAGGCGCCGGCGCTTCAATGCGTCGTGCGCACCACCGGCGCCAGCGACGGGAGCGAGATCGGCGCCGCGAAACCCGCGATCGACCGCTCCGGTTCGCGCAGCAGAAGGCGGCGCACCTTCGCTTCCTCGTCGGGGGGCAGTTCGGCGAGCAGGTTCACCTCGCCCGACACCAGCGTGCCCAGCGGCACGCCGTCGCGATACAGGACGCGCGAGCCGGCCAGGCGCGGCACCTTCTCGCCACTGACGATGGTGCCGACGAGGTTCAGCGGATCCACCGCCGAGACGCACACCATGGCGCCATCGTGCGCACGCTGGCGGATCTGGCGCATCAGCCCGATCGCCTCGGGCAGCGCGAACTGCTCGCCCGACAGGCCCGAGATGAAGCGCCCGCCTCGGATCTCGCCACGCGCTTCCAGGCGGTGGTAGACACGCACCAGTTCGCGCCACGGCGGCAGCCATGGCGCCTCGCGCTCGAGCAGGCGCCAGCACACCACGCCATAACGACGCAGCAGGGTGCGTGCGACGTGTTCGACGTCCTCCGCGGTGGAGGCCTGCGTCGCCGAAGCGCGACGGATCAGCGCCCAGCGGCCCGCATCCTCGATGCCGAACATCGCCACGCGCCGGCGGCGGCCCGATTGGGCGGCGCTCGGACGCTTCGATGCCGGCACCAGCAACGCGCGGAGGCCCGCGTAGCTGTCGCAATGCACGCGACCCCGCGCAACGAGCTCCGCCAGGGCGTCTTCCAGCTCCGTGCGCAGCAGGTGCGCACCGCCGACGAGTTCGTCGAAGAACGACGCGCCGTGTTCGCCGAGATAATCGACGACCTTCTGCGCACGCGACGACAGCGCTTCGTCCGCGGCGGGCGGCGGCGCCAGTCGCGTCCACACCGCGGCATCGCGGCGCGGCAGAAGGACGACGGGCGTCGCGCGGACCGGCGTGCTGCCTTTCGCCGCGCCGGTCTCCGCCGGACCCGCGCGCAGACGCGTCCACAGCGTGCGACCGGCCGTGCACAGATCGTCGAGCCATGAAATCGAATAGTCGTTGATGCGCGCCGGCAGCAGTTCGCTTTCCCATGCCGCGGCGGGCGCTTCGAAACCTTCCAGCTGCGACACCACGCCGGCGAGCGCTTCGGGCCCGTTCACGCGCGCGCTCGGCGCCACGCGCTGCCAGTCGAACAGGAAGCGCATGAAATCGCGCGGCGCGACGGGTTCGATCTCGCGCCGCAGGCGCTTGAGCGTGTACCGGTGGATGCGCGCCAGCAGGTGCCGCTCGCACCATTCGTCCACGCCGATGCCCGGCGTGAACCGCCCCTGCATGACGTAGCCCTCGTTCTGCAGGCGCAGCAGCGCGAGGTCCACGTCGCTCCGCTGCAGCGAAAGCGCGTCCGCGACGACCTGCGACGGCGTCGGCCCCAACCCGGTGAGGCGCGAGCGCAGCAGTTCGACCAGCGCGTCCTCGCGATCCCAGGGCTGCGCGGCGTACTCGGCCGGCGCGGCGATCGGCGGCTGCATCGGCAGGTCGCCGAACACCGCCTGCATCTGCGGCAGGCGTTCGGCCGCAACCCACAGGCCGTTGCCGTCGGCGCTGCGCTGGGCGACGGGCTTGTCGAGCGCCGGTGGCGCGAGTCGCGTCGCGCGATGCGCCTTCACCAGACGTTGCAGCCAGTCGGCCCACCCGTTCTCGCGCACCTCGCGCTCGGTGACGACGCCCAGGCCCATCAGCGCCTCATGCATCTCGTCGGCATTGCGTACCTGCGGCCAGCATTCCTCGCGCACGGCGTCGATCGCGTCGGCGTCGAGCCGGCCCAGGTCGTCCGCGCTGCGCGCGTCGGTGTAGCGACGCGTCTGCACGGCCTGCGTGCGACGCTCCTCCAGCGGTGCGTCGTCGAGGAAGGCGTACGGCCGGGCGTTGAGGATTTCCGCCGCGAACGGCGACGGCGCGCTGAGATCGCGCGCGACCACCTGCACCTCGCCGGCTTCCATCGCGCGCAGCACGTCGAGCCAGCCGTCGATGTCCATCGCCTCGTGCAGGCAGTCGTGCAGGGTCTGTGCGACCAGCGGATGGTCGGGAACCTCGCGCTCGCCGACGAGGTTCTCCGCGCACGCGACCTGGTCGGGAAACACGGTCGCGAGCAGGTCTTCGGACTTCATGCGCTGCAACTGCGGCGGCACCTTCTTGCCGCCCACGAATCGCGGCAACGCCAGCGCGGTCGTCGCGACCCAGCGCCAGCGCACGCCGAACAGCGGCGCATCGAGCAGCGCCTGCACCAGCACGTGTTCGGCGGAGGACGAGTGCAGGTAGCTGGCCACTTCGATCAGCGGAAAACTGTGACTGGTGGACAGCGAGAGGATGATCGCGTCCTCGGTCGCGGCGGCCTGCAGTTCGAAATTGAACTTGCGGCAGAACCGCTTGCGCAGCGCCAGGCCCCAGGCGCGGTTGATCCGGCTGCCGTACGGGGTATGGATGATGAGCTGCGTGCCGCCGGACTCGTCGAAGAACCGCTCCAGCACCAGCGTGTTCTGCGTCGGCATGGCGCCGAGCGTCGCCGCGGTGCTGGCGAGGTAATCGATGATCTGGCGCGCGGCTTCCGGCGGAAGCTGGACGTCTTGCGTGAGGTAGCGATAGGCGTCGGTGGATTCGATGTGGGCGATGAGCCGGGCTTCTTCGTGCGCGCTCAAGGCGTCGGCATCGGTCGCATCCTTGCCCGGCTCGTGCCGACCTTCACCCCAACCGCTCTCCCGGGGGGAGAGGGGCTCAATCCCGGCGGCAAGCTCGTCCCGCGCGGGCGCCAGGCGCGCGACGACTTCCTCGCGCAAACGCGACACGGCGACGGACAGTTCGTCCGTGCGCCCCGGCGCCTCGCCCAACCAGAACGGAATGCTCGGCGGCTGGCCCTGCGCATCTTCCACGCGCACCTTGCCCGGCTCCACGCGCAGGATGCGATAGCTCGCGTTGCCCAGCTGGAAGATGTCGCCGGCCATGCTCTCGACGGCGAAATCCTCGTTCACGGTGCCGATGAACACCGACTCCGGTTCCATGATCACGGAGTAATCGCCGGTGTCCGGGATCGTGCCGCCCGACATCAGCGCGGTCGTGCGCCCGCCCTTGCGGCCGCGCACGACGCGGTTCACCGCATCGCGATGCAGGTAGCCCGCGCGGATGCCGCGGCGCGTGGTGAAGCCGTCGGCGAGCATGCGCACGATCGCGTTGAAATCCTCGCGCTTGAGCTGCGCGTACGGCCAGGCGCGGCGCACCCAGTCGAACAGCGCGTCCTCGCTCCATTCCTGGCACGCGGCTTCCGCGACGATCTGCTGCGCCAGGACGTCCAGCGGCGCGTCGGGCATGATCAGCGCATCGAGTTCGCCGCGCCGCACGCCATCGAGCAGCGCCGCGCATTCGACCAGTTCGTCGCGCGTCTGCGGGAACAACCGTCCCTTCGGCGTGCCGCCCACGTAGTGCCCGGAACGACCCACGCGCTGCAGGAATGCCGCGATCGAACGTGGCGAGCCCAGTTGGCACACCAGGTCCACGTCGCCGATGTCGATGCCCAGTTCCAGCGATGCGGTGGCGACCAGCACGCGTAGTTCGCCGCGCTTGAGTCGCTGCTCCGCGTCCAGTCGCAGCTCCTTCGACAGCGAGCCGTGATGCGCGGCCACCGCCTCCCTGCCGAGCTTCTCGCCCAGGTGATGGGCGGCACGCTCGGCCATGCGCCGCGTGTTGACGAAAACCAGCGTGGTGCGATGCTGCTCGACCAGTTCGCACACGCGCGTGTAGACCTGTTCCCACTGGTCGGTCGACATCACCGCGCTGAGCGGCGTGGGCGGCAGTTCGAGCGAGAGATCGCGCTGCCGCGTGTAGCCGATGTCGACGATCTCGCAATCGGGCGTGCCGTCGGGCGCCACGTGTGCAGAACCGACGAGGAATCGCGCAACGGCCTCGATCGGCTTCTGCGTCGCCGACAACCCCACGCGCGTGAGGCGATGGCCGCACAGGGCTTCCATGCGCTCCAGCGAGAGCGCGAGATGGCTGCCGCGCTTGCTCGCGGCGACGGCGTGGATTTCGTCGACGATCACCGAACGCACGGTCGACAGCATCGCGCGGCCGGATTCGGAACCCAGCAGCACGTACAGCGATTCGGGCGTGGTCACGAGGATGTGCGGCGGCTTGCGACGGTTCGCGGCGCGTTCGGCCTGCGGGGTGTCGCCGGTACGCACGGCGGTGCGGATCTCCACGTCGGGCAGGCCCATCGCGGCCAGCTCCTCGCGGATGCCGGCCAGCGGCGCTTCGAGGTTGATGCGGATGTCGTTCGACAGCGCCTTGAGCGGCGAAACGTAGACGACGAAGGTTTCGTCCGGCAATCCGGCAGGCGCATCGAACAGCGCGTCCCGGCCCGCGTGCTCCAGCCCGCGGCGGACCAGCATGTCGATGGCGGTCATGAACGCCGTCAGCGTCTTGCCCGAGCCCGTCGGCGCGGCGACCAGCGTGTTGCGGCCGCTTCGGATGGCCGGCCACGCCTGCACCTGCGCCGGCGTGGGCGCGGGAAACGCCTTGGCAAACCAGGCGGCGACGGCGGGATGGAAGGCGCGAAGGGGCATGGGCTCGATGGTGCGGGACGCCCGTCTCAGGTTGTGAGACGACGATGGGACAGGCGTTCAGGCGTGGGAGGACGAGGACGAGGACGCCGTTCAGTTCGCTACGCGCCCCGGGTGCATCGGCTGCGGGACTTGGTCCGCGCCGCCTCGCCCATAAGATGGAGGCATGTCCGCCCTGCCCCAACCTGCCGCCGAAGCCGCCGACCTCCTTCGACAGTGGCTGGCACCCTTCGCGCGCGTGTTCGTGCTCACTGGCGCCGGCTGCAGCACGAACTCCGGCATTCCCGACTATCGCGACGCGGACGGCCAGTGGAAACGCACGCCGCCCGTCACGTTCCAGGCGTTCACCGGCGACGCGTACGTGAACGCCCGCTACTGGGCGCGCAGTTTCATCGGCTGGCCGCGTATCCACGATGCGCGGCCGAACGCGGTGCATGACGCACTGGCGCAATGGGAATCGCGCGGAAACGTGTCGATGCTGCTCACGCAGAACGTCGACGGATTGCACCAGCGCGCCGGCAGCCGTCGGGTGATCGACCTGCACGGCCGGCTCGACGGCGTGGTCTGCCTGCAGTGCCGCGCCGAATCGCCCCGCGCCACCCTGCAGGCGCGCCTGGCGGACGCCAATCCCGAGTGGGCCCATCTGGACGCAACGACTGCGCCCGACGGCGATGCCAACCTGGAGGGCCACGACTTCTCGCGCTTCCAGGTGCCGGCATGCGAGGCCTGCGGCGGCATGCTGAAGCCCGACGTGGTGTTCTTCGGCGAGAACGTCCCGCGCGATCGGGCCGTGCGCGCCGGCGAGGCGTTGAAGGCCTCCGATGCGATGCTCGTCGTCGGGTCCTCGCTGATGGTCTATTCGGGGTTCCGCTTCGCCCGCATGGCGCACGAAGCGGGCATTCCGTTGGCGATCCTCAACCGCGGGCGCACGCGCGCCGACGAACTGGCGACGTTGAAGATAGAAGCGGAAGCCGGCGCGGTGCTGTCGGCTGCGCTGGGATAGCCGGACGCCATCGCACGCCTTCTCCCTGCTTCCCGCCTCTGCGGAAAGGCCAGAAAGAAAAAGCGCCTTGCGGCGCTTTTTCTTCGATAGCGGCAGCGAAGGCCCTCAGGCCTCCTGCCCCTTCGCCAGCAGGCTCGCGCGACGGCTGTAGAGCACGTAGACGATCACGCCGACCACGTTCCACACCAGGAACCACTTCTGCGTGGTGTGCGGCAAGCTCCAGAACAGGTACAGGCAACCGAAGATCGCCAGCGGACCGACCACCCACGCAAGCGGCGTGCGGAACACGCGCGGGCGGTTCGGGTCGCGCTTGCGCAGCACCAGCATGCACACCGAGACGG
This sequence comes from Lysobacter arvi, assembly GCA_031216755.1. Lineage (GTDB taxonomy): Bacteria > Pseudomonadota > Gammaproteobacteria > Xanthomonadales > Xanthomonadaceae > Lysobacter_J > Lysobacter_J arvi. The sequence continues at coordinate 1,048,985 of JARUHG010000001.1, forward strand.
CGATGAACGCCACCAGCGTGCCCGCGTTCGCCAGCGCGGCGATCTCGTCCAGGCGCGCCACGCCGGCCAGCGCGGCGACCAGCACCGCGGTGAACAGCGTGATCGCGACCGGCGTGCCGGTGCGCGGGTTCACCTTCGACAGGCTGCGCGGCAGCAGGCCGTCGCGCGACATCACGAAGAAGATGCGGCTCTGGCCGTAGAAGAACGCCAGCAGCACCGTCGGCAGCGCGATCACCGCGACGATGCCGATCACCAGCGCAGCCTGCGGATGGCCCAGTTCGCGCATGATCAGCGCCAGCGGCTCGGCGCTCTTGCCGAAGACGGTGAAGCTCATCGCGCCCACGGCCGCCAGCGCGACCAGCACGTAGATCAGCGTGCAGCCGACCATCGAACCGATGATGCCGATCGACAGGTCGCGGCCCGGATTCTTGGTTTCCTCGGCCGCGGTGGAGATCGCGTCGAACCCGTAGAAGGCGAAGAAGATGATCGCCGCGGCGGCCATCACGCCGCGTTCCACGCCTTCGGCGTCGATCGACTTCGGGAAGCCGTACGGCATGAACGGCGTCAGGTTGGCCGAATCGAAGGCCGGCAGCGCCACGGCGATGAACACCCCCAGCGCGATCAGCTTGAACACCACCAGCACCGCGTTGAGGGTGGCGCTCTCGCGCGTGCCCGCGATCAGCATGCCCGCGACCAGGAAGGTGATGACGATCGCCGGCAGATTGATGACGCCGCCGGCGTGCGGGCCGGCCGACAGCGCGGAAGGCAGCATCACGTTCCATCCGGTCTGGTTGTGCAGCCATTCGAGGAACCCGATGAAGTACCCCGACCAGCCCACCGCGACGGTGCTGACCACCAGCGAGTATTCGAGGATCAGGCTCCAGCCGACGATCCAGGCGACCGCCTCGCCCAGCACGGTGTAGCTGTACGTATAGGCGCTGCCCGCGGCCGGCATCATCGTGGACATCTCGGCGTAGGCGAGAGCCGCGCAGGCGCAGACCACGCCGGCGACGATGAAGGACAGCAGCACGGCCGGGCCCGCCTTGTCGGCGCCCACGCCGATCAAGGTGTAGATGCCGGTGCCGACGATGGCGCCGATGCCCAGCGCGACCAGGTGCGGCCAGCCCAGGGTGGGGACCAGCCGCCGCCCTTCCTCATGGACGGTGAGCTTGTCGATGTCCTTTCGCCGGAGCCATGACTGCATGGAATACCTCGTTCGCGCGGGCTGTGAAGGCGCACATACTGCGCTATAGCCCCGCCGGATGCGATGTGCACTGCAGCTTGCGCGCTTGCCGCCCGATGTTGCACGCGAGCCGGCTTCATCGCGCAAGCGGGCCCGACGGCCTACCATCGCCACTCCTTCCACGGGGCTCTCGCCGATGAAGAAATGGATCGCCCTGCTCGTGGTCGTCCTGCTGGCGCTGGCCGGCTGGATCGCTGCGGGCCCGTTCCTGGCCATGAACTCCATCCGCGAGGCCGTCGCGAAGGAAGACACCGCCGAACTGGCCCGCCACGTGGATTTCGTCGCGGTTCGCCGCAGCCTGCGCGCGCAGGTCGAGGACACGCTCGCGCGCAAGGCCGGTATCGATGCGCAGAACAACCCGCTGGGCGCGTTCGCGCTCGGCCTGGCGAACCAGGCGGTCGGCGGGATCGTCGACGCGCTGGCGACGCCGGCCGGCATCGGCGCGGTCCTCCAAGGGCGGGGACTGCTGCATCGGCTCACCGGCGGCGGCATCGATCCGGACGACGGCCTCGCGCACGCGCCGCCGCCCGATCCCCTGCGCGATGCGAGCTACCGCTTCGAATCCCCGTCGCGGTTCACGGCCACCGTGCGCAATGCGGACGGCGATCCGGTCGTGTTCGTGCTCACGCGCGACGGCCTGCGCTGGACGTTGACGGACATCCGGCTGCCCTTGCAGGCGCTGATCGGCCCGTAACGCCTGCGGCGCGGGCCGCCAGCCGGGATGTACGGCTACTTCGCGACCAGCGGATTGGCGACGCCGTGCGGCACGTGCCCGGCGGCGACGTGATCGCGCGCCGACAGGATGTTGTGCTCGGAATCGTCAAAGAAAATGTCGGCGCCGAAGGCCTCCAGGAACGGCCCCTTCGCGCGCCCACCGAGGAACAGCGCCTCGTCGAGCCGGATGTCCCACTCGCGCAGCGTGCGGATGACGCGCTCGTGTGCGGGAATCGAGCGCGCGGTGACCAGCGCGGTGCGGATGGGCGAGGCCTGCCCCGTCGGAAACGCCTGCTGCAGGCGATGCAGCGCGTCGAGGAAGCCGCGGAACGGTCCGCCCGACAGTGCCTGCGCGGCGTGGCTGCGCTCGTGCTCGGTGAACGCGGCCAGGCCGCCTTCGCGCGAAACGCGCTCGCCTTCGTCGTCGAAGATCACCGCGTCGCCGTCGAACGCGATGCGCAGCTGATCGTGCCGCTGCTGCGGCGCGCGGGCCGGCAGCAGCGTCGCGGCCGCGACGCCGGCCGCCAGCGCGTTGCGCACGTCCTCGGCATTGGCCGACAGGAACAGGTCCGCGTTGAACGGGCGGATGTACGGGTACGGCGGCGCGCCGTTGCTGAAGGCCGCGCGCTTGATCGCCAGTCCGTAATGCGCGATCGAATTGAAGATGCGAAGCCCGCTGTCGGCCGAATTGCGCGAGATCAGGATGACCTCCACGCGCGGCGCTTCGGGCGGCGCGCCGTCGTTGAGCGCGAGCAGCTTGCGCACGAGCGGGAAGGCGATTCCGGGCGTGAGCAGGTCGTCCTCGTGCGAGCGCTGGAATTCGGCGTAGGCGTCGATGCCCTCGCGCTCGAACAGCGCGTGGCTGTCTTCCATGTCGAACAGGGTTCGCGAGGAAATCGCGACGATCAGCGGATCGGCATCACGGTCGGGCATGGGCGGATTATGCCGCAGCACGGTCGCGCGGGTTGCGACGCGCGCGTGCCTTCCCGCGTCAGGCCACGAACTGCTCGGCCAGCATGCGCTCTTCCAGGTTGTGCTCCGGATCGAACAGCAGCGTGACGGTGCGGTCGTGCGATTCGCGGATGGTCACTTCCACCACGTCGCGGACCTCGTGCGAGTCGGCCGTGGCGCTGACCGGCCGCTTGTAGGGGTCGAGCACGTGGAAGCGCACTTCGGTATCGGCCTTGAGCACGGCGCCGCGCCAGCGCCGCGGACGGAACGCGGCGATCGGCGTCAGCGCGACGACGTTCGCGCCGAGCGGCAGGATCGGGCCGTGCGCCGAGAAGTTGTAGGCGGTGCTGCCGGCCGGCGTGGCCACCATCACGCCATCGCAGATGAGCTCGTCCAGCCGCGTCTGGCCGTTGAGGTCGATGCGCAGGTGCGCGGCCTGGCGCGTCTGGCGCAGCAGCGAGACCTCGTTGTAGGCCAGCGAGCCGACCGTCGCGCCCGATTCGGTCTGCGCGACCATTTCCAGCGGGCGAAGCACGGCGGGCTCGGCCGCGTGCAGCCGACCCAGCAGGCCGTCGCCGTCGTGCTGGTTCATCAGGAACCCGACCGTGCCCAGCTTCATGCCGTACACCGGCTTGCCCAGTCCGCCGTAGCGGTGCAGCGTGGCGAGCATGAAGCCGTCGCCGCCGAGCGGCACGAGGATGTCGGCGTCCTCCGGCGCATGTTGGCCGTGGACGGCGGTGAGCGATTCGAGCGCGCGCTGGGCGCCGTCGGCGTGGCTGGCGAGGAAGGCGATGCGGGGCGTCGCGGACATCGGCGGCTCCGGGGCTGAGGGAATCAGCATAACCGGTGCGGCGTGGTCGTCGCGCTGGCGGCTTGGCTCCTCTCCCATCGGGAGAGCGTTGGGGGTGAGAAGGCGCGGCTTGTGAATCACCGGTTCGCGCGCCTTCGAAGGCGCGAACGCCATGCGTTCGGCCCGGGTAGGGCTAACGAAATGACGAAGCGACGGCGGTGAACCAGCAGTGCGACGATGCACTGCGACTTTCAGCGACGGGGCTTCGTCGCCCCTCACACGCCCCTCCCGAGCACCTTCTCCGAGGGGAGACGGGAAAAAGAAAAAGCCCGGCCGAAGCCGGGCTTTTCCTCAACACCCGAACCGCGAAGGCTTACGCCCCGGCCGCCGCGACCTGCGCCAGGCGACGCACCGCCACCGACAGCGTCGGGTAGTCCAGCGCCTTCTGGTTGTGGAGGTCGGCGAACATGGCCAGGGTGAAACGCAAGGCGGAGTCGTCGCGCTTGAGCCACGCGTCGACCTTCTGCTCCACCGGCTTCTTGCCGCCGTCGGCCAGGATCTGCGAAACCAGCGAGCGCGCCTGCGTCGCCAGTTCGTCGCGCAGCGCACCGCGAGCCAGCGCCTGCCAGCGGCCGTCGACCGGCAGCTGTTCGACCTGCTCGTACAGCCACGGCAGGCTCAGGGCCTGGCCCAGCGAGAAGTACGCCTTGGCGACATCGACCGGCGACAGCTTGCGGGTCAGCGAGATCTCGACGATGTCGCAACCGAACTCCAGCAGCGGCAGCGCGGCGAGCTGCTCGGCCAGCTGCGCCGGGACGCCCTTGCCCTTCCAGTCGTTCATGCGGGCTTCGTACGCGTCGCGACGCACGCCCGACAACACCGCCGGCAGCGAAGCGCGCACCGCGTTCAGGCCATCGCCGTAGCGCGCCATCGCGGCGGTGATCTCCGGCATCTTGCCCGGACGCGACAGCAGCCAGCGCGACATCGAGCGCAGCAGGTGCCAGATGACCTGGAGCGCGTCGACCTGCACCGACTCGGGGACCTTGCCGTCGAGTGCATCGATCTGCGCCCACAGGCCGCGCGCATCGGTGGCCTCGCGGGCGATGGTGTAGGCCTCGGCGACTTCGGCCGGCGTGCGGCCGGTGTCCTCGGTCATGCGCAGGGTGAAGGTCGCGCCCATGCGGTTGACCATCGAGTTGGTCACCGCCGTGGCGATGATCTCGCGCTTGAGGCGGTGGCCTTCCATCGCCTTGGCGTACTTGGCCTGCAGCGGCTGCGGGAAGTAGCGCACCAGCTCCTTCGACAGGTACGGATCTTCCGGCACGTCGGAGTCCAGCAGCTGCTGGAACAGCACGATCTTGCTGTACGACAGCAGCACCGCCAGTTCCGGACGCGTCAGGCCCTGGCCGCGCGTCTTGCGCTCGGCGATCTCCGCATCGCTCGGCAGGAATTCGATCTGCCGGTCGAGCAGGCCCTGCGATTCCAGCGTGCGGATGAAGTGCTGCTTGGAGCCCAGGCGGTGCACGCTCATCCGCTCCATCAGGCTCAGCGCCTGGTTCTGGCGGTAGTTGTCGGTGAGCACCAGCTGCGCGACCTCGTCGGTCATCTGCGCGAGCAGCTTGTTGCGCTCGGGCAGCGTCAGCTTTTTCTTCTGCACTTCGCCGTTGAGCAGGATCTTGATGTTCACCTCATGGTCGGAGGTGTCCACGCCGGCGGAGTTGTCGATGAAGTCCGTGTTGAGCAGCACGCCATGCTGCGCCGCCTCGATGCGGCCCAGCTGCGTCATGCCGAGGTTGCCGCCCTCGCCCACCACCTTGCAGCGCAGCTCGCGGCCGTTGACGCGCAGCGCGTTGTTGGCGCGGTCGCCGACGTCGGCGTTCGTCTCGCTCGATGCCTTGACGTAGGTGCCGATGCCGCCATTCCACAGCAGGTCGACCGGCGCCTTGAGGATCGCGCTGAGCAGTTCGACCGGGCTCATCGCGGCGACCGTCGGATCGATGCCGAGCGCGGTCTTGGCTTCGGCCGACAACGGAATCGACTTGGCCGAGCGCGGATAGACGCCGCCGCCCTTGCTTATCAGCGAGCGGTCGTAATCGTCCCAGCTCGAACGCGGCAGCTTGAACATGCGCTGGCGTTCCTTGAACGTCGCGGCGGCATCCGGGTTCGGGTCGATGAAGATGTGGCGGTGGTCGAACGCGGCGACCAGGCGGATGTGCTTGCTCAGCAGCATGCCGTTGCCGAACACGTCGCCCGACATGTCGCCGACGCCGACGACCGTGAAGTCCTGCTTCTGGCTGTCGCGCCCCATCGCACGGAAGTGGCGCTTGACCGACTCCCACGCGCCGCGCGCGGTGATGCCCATGCCCTTGTGGTCGTAACCGACCGAGCCGCCCGAGGCAAACGCATCGTCCAGCCAGAAGCCGTGCGCGCGCGCGATGCCGTTGGCGATGTCGGAGAACGTCGCGGTGCCCTTGTCGGCCGCGACGACCAGGTACGGATCGTCGCCGTCGTGGCGCACCACGTTCTCCGGCGGCACGACCTTGCCGCCGGCCAGGTTGTCGGTGATGTCCAGCAGGCCGTTGATGAAACGCTTGTAGCAGGCCACGCCTTCGTTGAACCAGGCGTCGCGGTTCGCGGCCGGATCCGGCAGCTGCTTGGCGATGAAGCCGCCCTTCGAACCGACCGGCACGATGACGGTGTTCTTCACCATCTGCGCCTTCACCAGGCCGAGGACTTCGGTACGGAAGTCCTCGCGGCGATCGGACCAGCGCAAGCCACCGCGCGCGACCGGGCCGAAGCGCAGGTGCACGCCTTCCACGCGCGGGCCGTAGACGAAGATCTCGCGATACGGGCGCGGCTTCGGCAGGTCCGGCACCTTGGACGAATCGAACTTGAAGCTGATGTAGTCGGCCGGGCCGCCGTCGGCGCGCAGGCCATCCTTGTACTGGATGTAGTAGCTGGTGCGCAGGGTGGCGTCGATCACGCCGATGAAGCTGCGCAGGATGCGGTCCTCGTCCAGGCTGGCGACGCGATCGAACAGGCCCTTGAGCGCTTCGCGCGTGGCTTCGATCTGGGCTTCGCGCTTGCCCGCGCGCGCCTGCAGCATCGGCTCCAGTGCGGCGAGCGTGGCTTCGTCGCCGCCGGTGAGTACGGAAAGCTGCGCGCGGAAGGATTCGACGCCGGCCTTGATCTGCGACTTCGACTCGCTGCCGGTGACCGGATCGAACTTCGCTTCGAACAGTTCGACCAGCAGGCGCGCGAGCAGCGGATAGCGGTTGAGCGTTTCTTCCACGTAGGCCTGCGAGAACGGCACGCCGACCTGCAGCAGGTACTTGCAGTAGCCGCGCAGCATCGCCACCTGGCGCCACGACAGATTGCCGGTGAGGATCAGGCGGTTGAAGCCGTCGTTCTCGGCGTTGCCGCGCCAGATCTGCGCGAAGGCCTGCTCGAAGTTCTCGTCCAGGCTGGACACGTCGAGGTTCGGGTTCGAGGTCTCGACCTCGAAGTCCTGCACGAACAGCGTCTGCCCGTTGGCGTGCAGGCGGTACGGGTGCTCGGAGATCACGCGCAGGCCCATGTTCTCCATCATCGGCAGCGCATCGGAGAGAGGGATGTCGTCGTTCTGGCGATAGAACTTGAAGCGCAGCCCGCCCTGGCCGTTGTGCGCGCGGTACAGGCTCAGGCGCAGGTCGTCCGGGCCGGTGAGCGCCGCCAGGTGCTCGACGTCGTCGGCAGCCACGTCGGCGCTGACGTCCTCGATGTAGCCCGCCGGAAGCGCGCGGCCGTACGTGTTGGCGAGGGTGAGGCCGCGCTGTTCGCCGTGACGCACGACGAGGCGCTCGCGCAGGTCGTCCTGCCAGTTGCGCACCAGCTTGGACAGCTCGGCTTCGATCCTCGCGCTGTCGGTCTCGATCGCCTCGCCCGACTTGGGACGCACGATCAGGTGCACCTGCGCCAGCGGCGATTCGCCGCCCAGCGTCACCGACGAGTCGACGTGTTCGCCGTGCAGCTCGCGCTTGAGCATCGCCTCGATGCGCAGGCGCACGTCGGTATTGAAGCGGTCGCGCGGGATGTAGACCAGCACGGAGAAGAAGCGGCCGTAACGGTCACGCCGCAGGAACAGCTTGCTGCGCACGCGCTCCTGCAGGCCGAGGATGCCCGTGGCGGTACGCAGCAGTTCCTCTTCGCTCGACTGGAACATCTCGTCGCGCGGCAGCGACTCCAGGATGTGGCGCAGCGCCTTGCCGCTGTGGCTGTCGGGGCGCAGGCCGGACTGCTGCATCACGTAGTTGTGGCGCTGGCGCACCAGCGGGATGTCCCACGGGCGGCGGTTGTACGCGCTGGAGGTATACAGGCCCAGGAAGCGCTCCTCGCGCACCGGCTTGCCCTTCGCATCGAAGGTGAGCACGCCGATGTAGTCCATGTAACCCGGACGATGCACGGTGGCACGCGAGTTGGTCTTGGTGAGGATCAGCGCATCCACGGCGCCGGACTGCGGCATGTAGTGCGCCGCGAGCGACGTCAGCAGGCGCGGCTTGCCCACGTCCTTGCCGCGCAGCAGGCCCAGGCCGCTGGACTTGATCGCGCTGAGCACTTCCTCGCCGCCTTTCTCGACGACCTCGTACTCGCGGTAGCCCAGGAAGGTGAAGTGGTTGTCGGCCGCCCAGCGCAGGAACTCCTGCGCCTCGCGCTTGCCCGCCTCGTCGACCGGCAGGTTGCGCTGGCCCAGCTCGTCGGCGACGGCGAGCATCTTCGCCTTCATCTGCGGCCAGTCGCGCACCGAGGCCCGCACGTCGGCGAGCACGGCCTCCAGCGACTTCTGGATCTTCGGCATCGCCTCGGCCGGCTGGCGGTCGATTTCCAGATGCATCAGCGACTCGGGCTGGCCTTCGCCGATGGCGAGGATCTTGCCGGTCTTGTCGCGATCGAACGGCACGACCGGGTGACCGAGCACGTGCACACCCAGCCCTTGCTCGGCCAATGCCATCGTCACCGAGTCGACGAGGAACGGCATGTCGTCGTTGGCGATCTGGATGACGGTGTGGCTCGACTCCCAGCCCTCGCCCTTCAGCGTCGGGTTGAACAGGCGCACCAGCGCCGCGCCCGGCTTGCGCGCGCGGGCGAAATCGAGGAAATCGATGGCCAGTTCCGCCCAGCCCTGCGCGTCGTGTTGCGGCAGCTCGTCGCTGCTCATGCGCTTGTAGAACGCATTGATGAACGCTTCGGCCTCGGCGTGGCGCGACTTGGGCAGTCGCGTGCGCATCGCCTCGACGATGGGCTCGAGCGAAACGGTGTCGTCCTTCTGGACGCCCTTCGCGGTGGTGCGTCGGGCCGGAGCGCGTTTGGTCGGCTCGGACTTGGCGGCGGGTTTGGCGGACGCGTTACGTTTGGTGCTCATGGCAACGGAAGTTCCAATGAAAGAAGGCCCACGCTGTTCACGTGGGCCGGGGGATACGGTTCAGTACGGGCGATTCGCGGACACGATCTGGCGCGAAGCCGCTTTTGCGGCGCCCTCACGCGGACGACGATCGCGGCCGCGATCGACAGGACAGGCAGTGGGGCGTGACGATCCGAAACGTTTCATGTCGGGTTCGTGCGGTCTTGTCTTGCCGAAACGGCCCGTCAGCGCAGGCCGGTTTCGTTGCGGGCGATCACCAGGCGCTGGATCTCGCTGGTGCCCTCGTAGATCTCGGTGATCTTCGCGTCGCGGAAGTAGCGCTCGAGCGGCATTTCCTTCGAATAGCCCATGCCGCCGTGGATCTGCACCGCCTGATGCGTGATCCACATCGCCGCTTCGGACGCGGTGAGCTTGGCGATGGCCGCCTCGTTGCTGAAGCGCGCACCGCCCTTGTCGAATTCGCCCTTCTGCCAGGCCGCGCGCAGCGTAAGCAGCGTGGCCGCATCGAGCTTGCATTTCATGTCGGCGATCTTCGCCTGGGTCATCTGGAAGGTGCCGATCGGCGCGCCGAACGCCTTGCGCTCCTTCACGTATTCCAGCGTCTTCTCGTAGGCCGCGCGGGCGATGCCGATGGCCTGGCTCGCGATGCCGATGCGGCCGGCATCGAGCACGCTCATCGCGATCTTGAAGCCTTCGCCTTCCTTGCCGAGCACTTCATCGGGCTGGACGACGTAATCGGCGAACTCGATCTCGCACGTCGCCGACGCGCGGATGCCGAGCTTGGGCTCGGTCTTGCCGCGATGGAAGCCGGCGCGTTCGCCGTCGACCAGGAACGCGGTGATGCCGCGCGCGCCCTTGTCGGGGTCGGTCATCGCGAACAGGACGAAATACTTGGCGACCGGACCGGAGGTGATCCAGCTCTTCTTGCCGTTGATGAGGTACGTGCCGTCGGCCTGCCGGGTCGCCTTGCAGCGCATGGCGGTGGCGTCGGAACCCGATTGCGGCTCGGTCAGCGCGAAGGCGCCGATCTCGCGGCCCTCGGCGATCGCACGCACGTACAGCTGCTTCTGCGCCTCGGTGCCGAACTTCAGGATGCCGTTGCAGAACAGCGAATTGTTGACCGACATGATGGTCGAGTGCGCGGCGTCGCCCGCGGCGATCTCGATCATCGCCAGGACGTAGCTGATCGGGTCCATGCCCGCGCCGCCGTATTCGGCCGGCACTTCGATGCCCATCAGCCCGTTCTCGCCCAGGGTGCGGATGTTCTCGAGCGGGAACTCGCCCGTCTTGTCGTGGTGCTCGGCGCTGGGAGCAATCTTTTCCTGGGCGATGCGGCGGGCCACATCCTGGATCATCAACTGCTCTTCGGTGAAGCGAAAATCCACGTAAGCACCTCGCGCTTGTGTCTTTCTGGAACGTTGGGCGAAACAGCCCGCGAATTGTAGCCGGACCGCCCGGAATTGGCAGGTATCGTCCATTGCGCAGCGCAATAAAGAACGCGTCGTGTTGATGCCGGCGCGCGTCGCACTGCCATCGGACGATCCACGCAAACCGGCGCCGGAGTCGGATCGTTCCGGCTCGCGCCACCTCCGGAAGGGCTCCACCGGCGGGCGCAGCCCCGCGACGCGCCCGCGGCTTGACCGTGCCATGGCGCACCGGGGAAACTTATCGCTATATCGCGATAGGTTGATGAAACATGGATCTGGAAGGCTGGTCTTCACGGCTCAAGGTGTTCGCCGACGCCACCCGCGTGCGCCTGCTGGCGCTGCTGGAACGCGAGGAACTCACCGTGGCCGAGCTGTCGGGCATCACCCGCCTGGCCCAGCCCCGCGTGTCCACGCACCTGGCCAAGCTGAAGGAAGCCGGTCTGGTGCGAGATCGCCGTTCCGGCGTTTCGGCGTACTACCGTTTCGACGATGCCGCGCTCGACGGCGCCCAGCGGGCGTTGTGGGCCACGCTGCGCGAGGGCAGCGACGACCCCCTGCTGCGCCAGGACGCCGAACGCGTGGCCGACGTGCTCGCCTCGCGCGCGGCCGAGCAGAACTGGGCCGACACCGTCGCCGGCGACATGGAGCGGCACTACTCGCCGGGGCGCACCTGGGAGGCGATGGCGCGCTCGGCGCTGCCCTTGCTGGAGCCCGGCGACGTGCTCGACGTGGCCTCCGGCGACGGCGTGCTCGCCGAGCTGCTCGCGCCGCATTCGCACCGCTACGTGTGCCTGGATTCGAGCACGAAGGTCGTGCTCGCCGCCTCCGAACGCCTGCGCAAGCTGAAGAACGTGGAGGTTCGCGAGGGCGACATGCACGCCCTGCCCTTCGAGGACGCCCACTTCGATCTGGTCGTGCTGATGCATGCGCTCACCTATGCCGAGCATCCGGCGCAGGCCGTGGCCGAAGCCGCGCGCGTGCTGCGGCCGGGCGGCCGGCTGCTGCTCACCAGCCTGGCACGCCATGAGCACCGCAACGTCGTGGAAGCCTACGGCCACGTGAACCTGGGCTTCAGCGAGAAGGACCTGCTGAAGTTCGCCACCAGGGCCGGGCTGGAGGTGGGCAGCTGCGAAACCGTCACGCGCGAGCGCCGCCCGCCGCATTTCGAAGTGATCGCGCTGATCGGCAGGAAGCCGGGACCCGGGACCCGGGACGCCGGGCCCGGGAAGAAGCGCAGTGGTCTCCCGGCGAAGTGAACGAGGAAAACGCCATGAACCATTTCGAAGCATCCGCCTCACGAGTCCCCGGTCCCGCGTCCCCGGTCCCGCCAGCACTGCCCTGGCTGAACCCCGAACGCGCCGAATCGCTGCAGGGCCTGCTGCGCGAACGCATCCTCGTGCTCGACGGCGCGATGGGCACCATGATCCAGCAGCACCAGCTGGACGAGGCGGCGTACCGCGGCGAGCGTTTCGCCAAGGGCTACGACCACGCCTACGACCACGTCGAACACGTGCATGAGGACAACTGCGGCTGCGCGCGCGACCAGCGCGGCAACAACGACCTGCTGAGCCTCACCCAGCCGCAGATCATCCGCGACATCCACGCGCAGTACCTCGCCGCGGGCGCGGACCTGATCGAGACCAACACCTTCAATTCCACGACGGTATCGCTGGCCGATTACGGCCTGGAGCACCTGGCGCGCGAACTCAACGAAGCCGGCGCGCGCCTGGCGCGGCAGGCGTGCGACGCGGCCGAAGCGGCCGATCCCTCGCGCCCGCGCTATGTGATCGGTGTCCTCGGTCCGACCAGCCGCACCGCGTCGCTCAGTCCGGACGTGAACCGCCCGGGCTTTCGCGCCATCACGTTCGACGAACTGCGCGTGGCCTACCGCGAGGCCGCCGACGGTCTCATCGACGGCGGCGCCGACGTGCTGATGGTCGAAACCGTGTTCGACACGCTCAACGCCAAGGCTGCGCTGTTCGCGATCGAGGAAGCGTTCGATGCGCGGGGCGCCCGGCTTCCGGTGATGGTCTCCGGCACCATCACCGACGCGTCCGGCCGCACGCTTTCGGGGCAGACGGCCGAGGCATTCTGGTACTCGCTGCGCCACGCACAGCCGCTGGCGATCGGACTGAACTGCGCGCTCGGCGCGAAGGACCTTCGCGCGCACGTCGACGTGCTTGCCCAGGTCGCCGACGCCTACGTCAGCACGCATCCGAACGCGGGCCTGCCCAACGCGTTCGGCGGTTACGACGAAACGCCGGAAGACATGGCCGACGTGCTGGGCGAATTCGCCCGCTCCGGCCTGCTCAACCTGGTGGGCGGCTGCTGCGGCACCACGCCGGCGCACATCGCGGCGATCGTCCGCGCGGTCGAAGGCGTCGCGCCGCGAGCCCTTCCGTCGCTGGTCGCCGCGGCCTGAGCGCCACCCGCTCGTACCCACTGCACTGCGCCCTTCGCGAACGGACTCCTTGTACTCAATGACCCTCACCCTTCCCCGCCAGACGCGCCTCTCCGGCCTCGAACCGCTGCAGATCACGCCGGAATCCAATTTCGTCAACGTCGGCGAACGCACCAACGTCACCGGCAGCGCGCAGTTCAAGAAGCTGATCCTGGAAGGCCGTCTCGACGAAGCCGTCGTGGTCGCGCGCCAGCAGGTCGAGAACGGCGCGCAGGTGATCGACGTGAACATGGACGAAGGCCTGCTCGACTCCGAGCGCGCGATGGTCGACTTCCTCAACCTCATCGCCGCCGAACCGGACATCGCCCGAGTGCCGGTGATGGTGGACAGCTCGAAGTTCAGCGTGATCGAGGCCGGGCTGCGCTGCCTGCAGGGCAAGGGCATCGTCAACTCGATCTCGATGAAGGAAGGCGAAGCCGAGTTCCTGCGCCAAGCGCGGCTGGTGCGTCGCTATGGCGCGGCCGTCGTGGTGATGGCGTTCGACGAGGCCGGCCAGGCCGACACGGTCGAACGCAAGGTCGAGATCTGCTCGCGCGCCTACAAACTGCTGACCGAACGGATCGGCTTCCCGCCGGAAGACATCATCTTCGACCCGAACGTGTTCGCGATCGCCACCGGCATCGAGGAGCACAACGACTACGCCGTGGCGTTCATCGAAGCCACGCGCGAACTCAAGCGCCGCTTTCCGTTCAGCCACATCTCGGGCGGCGTGTCGAACGTCTCGTTCTCCTTCCGTGGCAACGAGCCGGTGCGCCAGGCGATCCACGTCGTCTTCCTCTACCACGCCATCAAGGCGGGCATGGACATGGGCATCGTCAACGCCGGCGCGCTGCCGCTGTACGACGATCTGGACGCGGAACTGCGCGAACGCGTCGAGGACGTGGTGCTCAACCGCCGCAGCGACGCGACCGAGCGCCTTCTGGAAATCGCCGATCGTTACAAGGGCAAGAAGGGCGAAAAGAAGGTCGAGGACCTCGCATGGCGCGAGAAGCCCGTGCGCGAACGCCTGTCGCATTCGCTCGTGCACGGCATCGACCAGTACATCGAGGCCGACACCGAGGAAGCGCGACTCCAGGCGGCGCGCCCGCTCGACGTGATCGAAGGCGCGCTGATGGACGGCATGAACGTCGTGGGCGACCTGTTCGGCGCCGGCAAGATGTTCCTGCCGCAGGTGGTGAAATCCGCGCGCGTGATGAAGAAGGCCGTCGCGTACCTGCTGCCCTTCATCGAAGCCGAGAAACTGCGCACCGGCGACGCCGGGAAATCGAACGGCAAGATCGTCATGGCGACGGTCAAGGGCGACGTGCACGACATCGGCAAGAACATCGTCGGCGTGGTGCTGGCGTGCAACAACTTCGAGGTGATCGACCTGGGCGTCATGGTGCCGGCGCAGGTGATCCTGGATCGCGCACGGGCGGAGAACGCCGATCTGGTCGGACTGTCCGGCCTGATCACGCCGTCGCTGGAAGAGATGAGCCACGTCGCGCGCGAGATGCAGCGGCAGGGCTTCGAGGTTCCGCTGCTGATCGGCGGCGCGACGACCTCGCGTGCGCACACGGCGCTGAAGATCGATCCGCACTACCAGGCGCCGACCGTGTGGGTGAAGGACGCCTCGCGCGCGGTCGGCGTCGCGCAGTCGCTGATCAGTCCGGACCTGCGCGGCAACTTCGTCGCGGCGAACGACGCCGATTACGCCGAGATCCGCCAGCGCCACAAGCAGCGCGGCGACGGAAAGCGCCTGGTGTCGCTGGAAAAGGCACGCGCGCAGCGCTTCGACGGCGGCTGGAGCGAGTACGAGCCGCCCGCGCCCCGGCAGCCGGGCCTGCACGTGTTCGACGATTACCCGCTCGCCGAGCTGATCGAATACATCGACTGGACGCCGTTCTTCAATACGTGGGAACTGGCGGGCAAGTACCCCGCGATCCTGACCGACGAGGTCGTCGGCGCGCAGGCGAGCGAGTTGTACCGCGATGCGAAGGTGATGCTCCGGCGCATCGTCGACGAACGCTGGCTGACGGCGAAGGCCGTATTCGCGCTGTGGCCGGCGAACGCGGTCGGCGACGACGTCGTCGTCGACGCGAACGGCGCGCCCACCACCCTGCACTTCCTTCGCCAGCAGGTCGACAAGCCGGCCGATCGCCCGGACTTCTGCCTGGCCGACTTCATCGCGCCGAGGGACAGCGGACGCCAGGACTGGATCGGCGGCTTCGCGGTGACCGCCGGCATCGGCATCGAGGCGCATGTAGCGCGTTTCGAAGCCGATCACGACGATTACAACGCGATCCTGCTGAAGGCGCTCGCCGACCGTTTCGCCGAAGCGCTGGCCGAGCGTCTGCACGAACGCGTGCGCAAGGAATTCTGGGGCTACGCGCCGACCGAAGCGCTGGGCAACGACGCGCTCATCGACGAAGCCTATGTCGGCATCCGTCCGGCGCCGGGATACCCGGCGTGTCCGGAACACAGCGAGAAGGCCACGCTGTTCCGCCTCCTCGACGCGGAGACCCACGCAGGCGTGAGGCTGACCGAAAGCTTCGCGATGTATCCGGCCGCCGCGGTCTCCGGCTACTACTTCAGCCACCCGCGCAGCCAGTACTTCGTCGTGGGACGCGTATCGAAGGAGCAGGTCGAGGATTACGCGCGACGCAAGGGCGTGAGCCTGGCGCAAGCCGAACGCTGGCTGGCATCGAACCTGGATTACGACCCGGAGTGAGCGCGGTCGTCCGTCCTCAGCCAGCCATGCGAAGGCCGGACATCGCGGCCTTCGCGAGGGCTAGCGAACCGTCGATGCCGCCGTCGGCTGCATTGCCGACAGATGCCCAACGAAAGCCGGCGTGAGTTTGCGATTGGCGTAACCGCTGATGTGGTCGCCATCGAAATAGAGAGGGCGTCCGTCGTCCTCCACGTAGCAGGTCGCGCCGGGGCACAGGATCGAGAACGGATCCCACACGCTCGCGCCCGGCATTTGCGCGACGATGCTCTCCAGCGAATCCAGCACCGGCTTGCGAAGCCTTTCCAGCTCGGCGCGAGACATGGTGAGGCCTTCGCGACACGCCGGATTGCTCCGGCTGTACCAGTCCGCGCAGCGATAGGGCGGCGATCGGAACACCGGCTTCGGCGCTTCGAACACGATCGCGACCCCGCGCTCGGCCAGCGGCGTGAGCATGCCGCGCGCCGCCTGCTCCGCTTCCCGCCGCCCCTCGACCGCCTGCGCGCCGAACACGGCATCGTGTACCTGTCGTGGATCGAAGCTGACCCACTGGTCGGCGTAACGCGGCAGGCGTAGCGCGGGCAGGAACAACACGTCGCCCCGCTTCGCACGCGTCTGCACGTCGGACAGCGCAGCGTCACCGAACGCGCGGCACTGCGGTGCGTTGTCGCGTGAAGCCTGCAGGCTGAGGAAGGAGCAGCCGGGGCGCGAATACAGGTACACGTCGCGCCCGGTCTCCACGGCGAGCTTCGCGTACAGGCCCATGTACGCGGTCGCATGCGAGTCGCCGATGACGAACACCCGCCCGCTCACGGGCGGTTCCGCGCAGGAGGTTTTCGAATAGATGCGAAGGTTCGCGTCCGGCACGCGTTCGATACGGCCAGCCGCGGCGCAGTCCGGATAGACCGGCCGCGTATCGCTCCCCATCGGGTACCAGTCCGCAGCGTGACGCGCGGTTACGCTCAGCGAGATTTCCGGCTGCATGCGACCGATCTTCCGGTACACGCCCATGAAGGCGAAGATCGCGACCACGCCGACGCCGATCACCGCCAGCTTGTGCGCCCGGCGGAACACCGCCGCACGACGGAACGGCGTCTCGATGAAATAAAAAGAAAGTGCCGCCAGAACAAGGGTCGCCGCCAGCGCGACGATCCTCGTGGACAGGGATTCCAGCCCGACCGTCCAGCGCATGAGCACGAACACCGGCCAGTGCCACAGGTAGAGCGAGTACGACAACCGCCCTATCCAGCGCACGGGCGTGCTTTCGAGCAACGAGCGCAGCCGTCCACCGGCATCGTGTGGATAGAGGAATCCCAGCAGGCCCAGCGTGCCGAGGACGGCCGGCATCGAATCCGGCCACGGCGAATGCCCGGCGCGCGCAGTCGCAAGGCCATACGCCAGCAACCCGAAAGAGACGAGGGCGCCGGCGTTCGCCACGGCGCGCGGCGGTGCGACTTGCCCATGCGCACGAGCGGACAGCGTCTGGAACAACAGCACGCCGGCCGCCAGTTGCCAGAAACGCGTGGTCAACATGTAGAACGCAAGGGCCGGCTTCGCTTCGGCGATGTGGATCACGTAGGCGAGGGAGCCAATGAACCCCAGCCCGAACAGGCCCATCGACCAGCTCCGGCCGCGCGCGCCGAACGCCCATGCGAAGAACAGGAGCGGGAAAAGCACGTAGAACTGCTCTTCCACTCCCAGCGACCACGTGTGCGTGTACGGGTTGAACTCGACTTTCGGCGAAAAGTAGTCGCCGTCCGTGCGCAGCAGGACGAAATTGCTCAGTCCCACGAACGCCCAGCGTCCCACCGCATGGCTGGTATCGCTCAGCCAGGCCTGCGGTATGAACAGCGCGCTGGCGATCCCCGTGATCATCAGGCAGACGATCAACGCAGGCGCGATGCGCCTGATCCGCCGTGCGTAGAAATAGCCGAGGTAGTCCAGCAGTCGCGCCCGGTGCAGATGCGCCATCGAGGCGCTGACCACGAAGCCGGAAATCACGAAGAACACGTCGACGCCGGTGAAGCCGCCCGGCAGCAGGCGGGGGTCGAGGTGGTACGCGATGACAGAGAGCACGGCCACCGCGCGCAATCCGTCGATGTAAGGAAAATAACGCTGGCGCGTGTCGTCCGTGACGTGCATGCGTCGACTCGGTTCTGGAAGCGGCAAGGCTACGGGATGGCGCAGGCGCCGCCAGGCGATCACCACACCAGGTCGTCAGGCACCTGGTACTGCGGGTCGGCGTACGGGTCTTCCTCGGCGGGTGCGTTCGGGTCGACCTTCAGGGCGACGGCCGGGGGGAAGATGGTTTCGGCCTGCGCGAGCAGTTCGGCGGTGACCAGCAGGTAGCGGCCGTCCATCTGCAGCACGCCGAGTTCGCCGGCGTTGAGCTGCTTGAGCTGCGCTTCGTTGACGTAGATGCGCTTGATCTTGCCGCCATACGGAAAGTGACGGGCAATCTCGGCGGCGGCGTCGTTCAGGGCCTTGTCCTTGACGAGTTCGGCAAGCTTCGCGCGCGCCTCGCGGCGCTTGCGGGCTTCCTCCTGCTTCGCCGCTTCGGCCGCGATGCGCTCGTCCTTCTCGCGCTGGGCACGGATCGCGTAGGCCTTGGCCAGGTCGATGTCCTCGCGCGTCTGCGGCTTGCCGCCCTGGCGTGGGCCCGGCTTGCGGGCGTCGGGTTTGCGGCCATCCTGGCGGCGCGCGTCGGGACGTCCCTGCGTCTTCGCCCCCTGCGGCTGGCCCCCTTGCGGCTTTCCGCCCGCCCGATGGTCGGGCTTGCCGCCCTTGGCATGCGCGGGACGCTCGGGCTTGGGCGCGGGCTTGAAGCCCAGGCCCATCAACTGGTCGCGGAGGCTGTTGCTCATGATGCTGCTGCGAGAGAGGAGGACTGCAGGTCCGAAGTATAGGCAGCCGGAAGCGGCAGCGCGCGGCTTTCGGTCGCCCGCGGCGTGCGGCCGTCAGTAATGCGGCGGCGGAGGTTCCTGCGACGGGTCGGCGGCGAACGGATTGGACGCGAGCGCGGTCCGCATCTGCTTCAACTCCTCCAGCACGCGGTGCATCGCCAGCGCGTTGCGCGCCTCCTCGCCGCGCGCGGCGGCGAGGGCGTCGCTGAGTTCCGACAGCGCCTGCTCCTGGAACGCCAGCCGCGTTTCCAGATCGATCAGGCGCTGCTCGAGCTCGTCGTTCCTGGCGGTCATGTCAGTGCGTCTGGATCGAGCGTCCCCGCCCGATGCCGTAGTACGCCAGGCCGGCCGATTCCACTTCGTCCGGGTGGTAGAGGTTGCGGCCGTCGAAGATCACCGCGTCGTTCACCGACTGCTTCAAACGCGCGAAATCCGGGCTGCGGAACTGCTTCCATTCGGTGACCACCACCAGCGCGTCGGCGTCGGCCAGCGCGGCGCGTGCCGAGTCGCACAGCACCAGGTCGTCGCGGTCGCCGAAGATGCGGTGCGCTTCCTCGCTCGCTTCCGGGTCGTAGGCGCGCACTTTCGCGCCGGCGTCCCACAGCTGCTGCAGCAGGCGGCGGCTGGAGGCTTCGCGCATGTCGTCGGTGTTCGGCTTGAAGGCCAGGCCCCACACCGCGAACGTCTTGCCGGCCACGTTGCCGTCGTAATGACGCTGGATCAGTTCGAACAGGTGGCCCTTCTGCTGCTCGTTGACGCCCTCCACGGCGCCCAGCAGCTGCGCGGTGTAGCCGTGCTGCTGCGCGGTGCGGTGCAGCGCCTGCACGTCCTTCGGAAAGCACGAACCGCCGTAACCGGCGCCCGGGTAGATGAAGTGCCAGCCGATGCGCGGATCCGAACCAATGCCCTGGCGCACCATCTCCACGTCCGCGCCCACGCGCTCGGCGATGTTGGCGATCTCGTTCATGAAGCTGATCTTCGTCGCCAGCATCGCGTTGGCGGCGTACTTGGTCAGTTCGGCCGAACGCACGTCCATCACCACGATGCGCTCGTGGTTGCGGTTGAACGGCGCGTACAGACGCTTCAGGCGTTCCACCGCCCCCGCGCTCGACGAACCGATCACGATGCGGTCCGGGCGCATGCAGTCGTTGACCGCATCGCCTTCCTTGAGGAATTCCGGGTTCGACGCGACCTCGAAGGCCAGCTCGACGCCGCGTGCGCGCAGTTCGTCGGCGATCGCGGCCCGCACCTTGTCGGCCGTCCCCACCGGCACCGTCGACTTGTTCACGACGACCGAGGGACGCTCCAGGTGCTTGCCGATGGTACGTGCCACCGCGAGCACGTACTTCAAGTCCGCGCTGCCGTCTTCGTCCGGCGGCGTGCCGACCGCGATGAAGATCACGTCGCCGTGCGCGATCGCCGCGGCCGCATCGGTCGTGAAGGTCAACCGGCCCGCGGCGTGGTTGGCCTTCACCATCGGCTCCAGGCCCGGTTCGTAGATCGGAATCACACCGCGGTTGAGGCCTTCGACCTTGGCCTGGTCGATGTCGACGCAGACCACGTCGTGGCCGACATCGGCCAGGCAGGTGCCGGTGACCAGGCCGACGTAGCCCGTTCCGAAGATGGTGACGCGCATGCAGTTACTCCGAGCGTGACGAGGGGTGCACGGTAACCAGTCGCGAGTGAAGAGCCTGCTCGCTTCCGGTGAACGTCGCCCTGGAGACCGGTTGTTACTGCTTGCCCTGCCCCGGCTTCACGATGTCGAGCAACTCGACTTCGAAGACCAGCGTCTGGTTCGGGCCGATCGGACCGGCGCCCTGCGCGCCGTATGCGAGCTTGCTCGGAATCCAGAAACGGAACTTGCTGCCCACCGGCATGAGCGTCAGGCCTTCCTGCCAGCCCGGCACCATCTGGGCGAGCACGAAGGTCGCCGGCTCACCGCGATCGTAGGAGCTGTCGAAGGTCTTGCCGTCGAGCAGCGTGCCCTTGTAGTGCGCGCTCACCACGTCCGTGGGCTGCGGCTTTGGCCCCTTGCCTTCGGTGATCACCTGGTACTGCAGGCCCGAGGCGGTGGTCTTCACGCCGGGCTTGTTCGCATTGTCCGCAAGGAACTTGGCGCCGGCCTCCGCATTCTTCTTCGCGTCGGCCTCGAGCTTGGCGATCTGCTGCGCGCGGACCTTCTGCGCGAACGCCTCGCGGATCTCGCCGGCCTGCTTCTCGTCGAGCAGCGGCTTGCCACCTTCGAGCGAGGTCTTGAGCGCCTTGTGCAGCGTGTCGAGGTCGATCTCGCCCTTGACCGGCTCCAGCGAGCGCGCCATGTCCATGCCGATCATGTAGCTGACCTGTTCCTTCTCCGTCGCCAGGCCCGCGATGGGCTTCGCGCCGTCCTTGCCGGCGTCCGCGGTGGCGGCGTCCTTCTTGGCTTCTGCGTTGTCGGCAGGCTTGTTGCACGCAGCGGCAAGCACGGCGAGCGAAGCGACGGCCAGGGCAAGGCCGGTATGGCGCGGGTTGAACTTCATCGGGGGCTCCAGGAAGGAAGGGTCGCCGGAACGGACCACCGCCCCGGCGTTGCGGCCAGACAAACTGCCAGCGGCGAACTGAACCTCAGGCGTACCGCGCACGAGGCGCGGTGCGCTTCCGGTCGATCGACGCGCGTGGCAAGACGCGTATTACAGGATGCCCATCAGTTCGACGTCGAACACCAGCGTCGCGTTCGGACCGATCGGGCCGCCCGGCGTGCCGCTCGCGCCGTAGGCGAGGTCGCCCGGAATCCAGAAGCGGAACTTGCTGCCCACCGGCATCATGCCGACGCCTTCGGTCCAGCCCGCGATGACCTGGTTGAGCGCGAACTCCGCCGGCTGGTTGCGCGCGTAGGAGCTGTCGAACACGGTGCCGTCGAGCAGCTTGCCTTCGTAGTTGACGCGCACGCGATCGGTGGCGGTCGGACGCGGACCCGAACCCTGGCGCAGCACCATGTACTGCAGGCCCGAACCGGTGGTGATCACGCCCTTCTGCGTCTTGTTCTCGGCGAGGAACTTCGCGCCTTCGGCCTTGTTCTTCTCGCCCAGCTGCGAGGCCTGCGCCTGCATCTTGGCCTGCACCTTCTGCTGGAACGACTGGCGGATCGCGCCCAGCTCGGCATCGCTGAGCAGCAGCTGGCCCTTGTCGAACGAGGTGCGGATCGCCTGGATCACGACCGGCAGTTCGAGCTCGTCCTTGATCGGCGCGAGCGAGCGGCCGACGTCGGCACCGACGAGATAGGCGACCTTGTCCTTCGGCACGTCCGGCGCCTTGCTGCCGGCCGGGGCCTGGCCGGTGCGCACGGCGATGCGCTGCATCAGCGCGGGGCCGACCGTCTGCGCTTCGGCTTCGGTGATCAGCGGCTTGCCGCCGTCGAAGGCGTTCTGGATGGCGCGCTGGAACGCGGCCAGGTCGATGTCGGGCGACAGCGGGGTGATCGACTGGGCAATGTCGGTGCCCACCATGTAGCTGGTCTTTTCGCGTTCGGTGGTCAGCACGTTCTTTTCCTGAGCAGTGGCCGCCCCGCCGATCAGCGTGGCCGCAGTGGTTAGCAACACGGCGGCGCCGCGCATCAATGCCTTCATCGGGAACCTACTCCGTATGGGTGTTGTCGTCCGGTGTGTGCCGGCGCCCTGCAGCGCCAGTGGATGCGGCGCGGGCAAGTCGTGCATTGTCGCGGCACGGGCGCGCTGCGGCAATCGCCGCATGTCTCTACACGCGTTGTACGCACGCGCCGCTGACAGGCGGTGCGCATCCGTGCCGCGCGCACTCGCACGGCCAACCGGCCTCAGCCGACATCCGCCGCAAAGACACCGCCGTCGACGCGGGCCAAGCTTTGGCGCGCGCGGTTCGGCCGCTCGACACCCCCTCCTCGACCGCTTGTCGGCTATGCCATCAGTTGGGTGGCGACCGGTTGACCGGGCGTATTTTGGTGTTATAGTTGCCTACAACACCGGTCTACTAACGAGCAGGACGTTCACCATGAACCGCAGGTTCCAGAACTCCGTTACGGCTCTCCTGGCGTCCGCTTCGGCGCTCGCCCTGTGCCTGGCGCTCGCCATGCCGGCTCCCGAGAAGGCGCAGGCCGAACGCATGGCGGTGCAGATGGGCCCGGTCGACGCGACCTTCACGCCCGCCGATCCGTCCCGCAGCCAGCAGGAACAACTCGATGCGCTCGCCCGCAGCATCGAGCGCCGGGCCGACCGGGTCGAAACCCTGGCCGACGCCGCCACCCTGGCCGCCGAAATCGCCACTGCCACCGCGCTCGCCCAGGCGGTCAAGAGCGCCGGCGAGAACGAACCCGAATCCGAACACAAGGCACGGACCGCCGCCCGGCATCGCCGGCAAACCCTTGTCATGCCTTATTTCTCTTTCGCACCGCGGGGCTGAACCATGACCGCAATCCAATGGAGCGACGGCGCTCCGATCTATCGCCAGCTGAAGGATCGCGTCATCGCGATGATGCTCGACGGGGTCCTGAAGCCGGGGGACGCTCTGCCCTCCGTGCGCCAGGTCGCCGCCGAATACCAGCTCAATCCCATCACCGTCTCGCGCGCCTATCAGGAACTGGCGGACGAGGCTCTCGTCGAGAAACGCAGGGGTCTTGGCATGTACGTGACCGAAGAGGCGGCAAAGAAACTGCTGTTCAACGAACGCGAACGCTTCCTGCGCGAGGAGTGGCCGCTGGTGCTCGAACGCATCATGCGACTGGGCCTCACCGCCGAAGACCTGCTCGCCCCGGCCAAGGCAGGCTCGCCATGAACGCTCCGGCTTCCATCGTCTCGGCCACCACGTCCGTCGTAAGCGCCCGCGGACTGCGCAAGGCCTACAAGAACAAGGTCGCGCTGGACGACACCGCCTTCGAGATCCCGTCGGGCCGCATCGTCGGGCTGATCGGGCCCAACGGCGCAGGCAAGACCACCGCGCTCAAGGCGATCCTCGGGCTGATTCCGTTCGACGGCGATCTGCGCGTGCTCGGCCGCGATCCGCGCACCGAACGCGACGAACTGATGCGCGATGTGTGCTTCATCGCCGATGTCGCGGTGCTCCCGCGCTGGATCCGCGTGAAGGAAGCGATCGATTTCGTGGCCGGGGTGCATCCGCGCTTCGACCGCGCCAAGTGCGAACGCTTCCTCGCCCACACGCAGCTCAAGCCGCAGATGCGCGTGCGCGAATTGTCCAAGGGCATGATCGTGCAGTTGCACCTGGCGCTGGTGATGGCCATCGACGCCCGCCTGCTGGTGCTCGACGAACCCACGCTCGGCCTGGACATCCTCTACCGCAAGCAGTTCTACCAGCGCCTGCTGGAGGACTACTTCGACGAGGAGAAGACCATCCTGGTCACCACGCACCAGGTCGAGGAGATCGAGCACATCCTCACCGACGTGATGTTCATCCGCGACGGCAAGGTCGTGCTGAACAACGACATGGAAACGCTCGGCGAGCGCTTCACCGAAGTGATGGTCAACGCCGAGCGCACCGGCGAGGCCCGCTCGCTCAAGCCGATCGACGAACGCGCCCTGCCCTTCGGCAAGACGGTGATGTTGTTCGACGGCGTACCGCGCGAGCAGCTGGCCGCACTGGGCGAAACCCGCACGCCGGGCCTGGCCGACCTGTTCGTCGCCACGATGAAGGGGACCTACGCATGAACGCGATCAACGACTCCCACGAGCTCCCGCGCTCCGCCGCGGTCGTGGCGCCGCATCCCACCCACACGTTCAAGATGCTGCTCAGGCGCGAGTTCTGGGAGCACAAGGGCGGCTTCCTGTGGGCGCCGCTGGTGGCCGGCGGCATCCTGCTGGTGTTGACCCTGATGGGCATCGGCGCGGGTGAAGTGCTGCTGCGCAAGGTGCCCGATCGCGCGACCATCAACGTCGAAGGCGGCAGCTTCCAGGTCAACGGGCTGGACCTGTCGCAGCTCACCGCGAAGATGAGCCCGAGCGAACTGCACGAGTTCGGCGGCGTGATCGACGCGAGCCTGTACATGGCCGCGAGCTGGCCCTTCATCGTGCTGGCGTTCGTGGTGTTCTTCTACTGCCTGGGCAGCCTGTACGACGATCGCCGCGACCGCAGCGTGCTGTTCTGGAAGTCGCTGCCGATCTCCGATCGCGACACGGTGCTGTCGAAAGTGGCCAGCGCGACCCTGATGGCGCCGGCGATCGCCGCCGTCACCGCCGTGGCCACGGTGCTGGGCTCGATGGTGGTCTACAGCTTCGCGGTGATGCTGCACGGCGGAAACCCCATCACGATGCTGTGGGGCCCGGCGAGTCCGATGAAGGTGAGCCTGCACCTGCTCGCTTCCATCCCGGTGTATGCGCTGTGGGCGCTGCCGACGGTGGGCTGGCTGATGCTCTGCTCGGCCTGGGCCAAGAGCAAGCCGTTCCTCTGGGCGATCATGATCCCGGTGTTCGCCGGCATCTTCGTCAGCTGGTTCGACCTGATGCAGCTGTTCGACCTGGAAACCGGCTGGTTCTGGAAGAACGTCGTCGCCCGCAGCCTGCTGAGCGTGGCCCCGGGTTCGTGGTTCGATGCGGCGCAGATCGGCGACATCGACGTCGACGGTCCGCAGGCGGTGCACTCGGTGTTGAGCCTGCGCACGATGTACTCCGTACTCGCCACGCCGCAGCTGTGGGTGGGCGCCCTGGCCGGCGCGGTGATGATCTTCGGCGCGATCCGCCTGCGCCGCTGGCGCGATGAGGGGTGAGCGCGAGCGCGGACCACTGGTCCGCGCCACGGGAAGCCCGGCCCTGGGTGGCCGGGCCCGCGCAAGCCGAAGCCCGCCTCCACGACAGCGACGAACGCAGCACGGCAAGGCAACGAATTCCAGTTACTGCACGATGCATTGCAACCGCACGCACGTCTGCCGCATCCCATCAGGGCCTATCACGGAGAGATCCACCATGCGCAAGCCCACTGTCGCCTTCGCCCTGCTTCCCCTCGCGCTGTTCGCCGGCCAGGCCCTCGCCGACGAATGCCGCCATTCCGAACCGCGCAACCTCGCGCTCGACTTCACCGGCGTGAAGACGGTGATGTTCGACATCGGCCCGCACGACCTCACCGTCACCGCTTCGCCCGGAGAGAAGGGCGCCGTGCAGGGCAAGGCCTGCGCGTCCAACGCCGATCGGCTCAAGGAGCTCTCGCTCACCCAGCAGCGCCTCGGCGACAAGATCGTCGTCACTGCCAAGCGCCAGGACACGCTCAGCATCAGCTTCGGCGGCGCGAACTACGCCTACCTGTCGCTCAACGCCACCGTGCCGGACAACGTGCTCGTGCAGCTCGATGTCGGTTCCGGCGACGCCCGCGTCTCCGGCGCCGCGGCGCTCAGCGCCGACGTGGGTTCCGGTGACGTCCAGGCGCGCAACATCCGCGGCCTGGTCACGGCCGACGTGAACTCCGGCGACATCGAACTCGACACCATCGGTTCGCTGCGCGTGCTTTCGGTCGGTTCGGGCGACCTCAGCGCGCGTCGCGTCAAGACCGACGTCGAGGTCGGCAGCGTCGGCTCGGGCGACGTCGACCTGCGCGACGTCGGCGGCAACGTCAGCGTCGACAGCATCGGTTCCGGCGGCGTGGAAGCGCAGAAGGTCGGCGGCAACGTCATCGCCGGCAAGATCGGCTCCGGCGGCCTGGATGCGCACGATGTCGGCGGCAACCTTACCGTGCGCCGCGTCGGCAGCGGCGGCGTCGACCACAGCGGCGTCCGCGGCAACGTCAGCGTGCCCGCCGACGACTGATCTCCTTTCATCACCTCATCCGAGGATGCCCTCGCCATGACCCCGCGATTCTTCGCCCTCACCGCACTGCTGTCCGGCACCATGCTGCTTTCGGCCTGCGGCGCGAACCCGTCGGCATCGTCACCGGCTGCGTCCAGCGCGCAGCAGAAAGCCGAAGAAACCCGCAGCGGCATTTCCGGTGCCGTGCAGAATGCGTTGGCCGAGGCGAAGAAGGAAATCGTCGAGGGCAACATCAGCGTCCATCACGGCAAGGGCGGCACGCGCGTGGAGATCTCGCCGAAGGGCGATCTCATCATCGATGGCCAGCCCGTGGCGGCAACGCCGCAGCAGCGCGCGTTGCTGCTCGATTACCGCAGCCACGCGATCCAGGTCGCCACCGCCGGCGTGGACATCGGCATGCACAGTGCGGACCTGGCGACGCAGGCGGTGGCCGCGTCGCTGAAGAGCGTCTTCACCGGCGGTTCCGAAGACGACATCGAACGCACGGTCCAGGCGCAGACCTCCGGGATCGAGAAGGCGGCGATGGCCCTGTGCGATGCGTTGCCCGGCATGATGGAGTCGCAGGACCGCCTCGCCGCGGCGATGCCGGAGTTCAAGCCGTATGCGACGATGACGCAGTCGGACATCGACGACTGCCGCAGCGACGCGAAGCACAAGGGCGAGAAGGTGGCCGACTCGGCCGCCACGGCGGCGGAAGAAGCGGGGAAGGCGGCTGAGGCGCCTACGAAGCAGTAGGCGCCCTGCTTTCTGGCGTCATTCCCGCCGGGACGCATGGATCCCCGCCTTCGCGGGGACGACGGCAGAAGGAGACGACGGGCTCATCCGCCGCCCCCACCGCCTCCCTCATGGATTCCGCCGCGCGTGAGCGCCGCCGGATCCAGCAGTTCGCGCAGTTGCTTCATCGACAGGCCGCTGGCTTCGGCGGCGACGTCCAGCACCGGACGTCCCTCCTTGTACGCCTGCTTGGCGATCGCCGCGGCCTTTTCGTAGCCGATGATCGGATTGAGCGCGGTCACCAGGATGGGATTGCGATCCAGGGCCTCGCGCACGCGTTCCGGGCGCGGCTTCAGTCCGGCGATGGCGTCATCCGCCAGCAGGCGCATCGCGTTCGCCAGCAGCTGGATGGAATCGAGCAGGTCGTAGGCGATCAGCGGCAGCATCACGTTGAGCTGGAAATTGCCGCTTTGTCCCGCGACGGTGATCGCGGTGTGGTGTCCCATCACCTGCGCGCAGACCATGCAGGTGGCCTCGGGAATTACCGGATTCACCTTGCCCGGCATGATCGAACTGCCCGGTTGCAGTGCGGGCAACTCGATTTCGCCCAGACCCGCAAGCGGCCCGGAATTCATCCAGCGCAGGTCGTTGGCGATCTTCATCAGCGCCACCGCGAGCGCGTTGAGCTGGCCGGACAGCTCCACCGCGTCGTCCTGCGACGCGATGCCTTCGAACTTGTCCTCGGCCGACTCGAACTTCACGCCCGACAGCGCCGACAACGCCTTGGCCATGCCCTTGCCGAACCGCGCATCGGCGTTGATGCCGGTGCCGATCGCGGTGCCGCCGATCGGCAGCCGACGCACGCGGCCCAGCGCGTCCTCGATGCGCGCCTGCGCCGACGCGAGCTGCGACGCCCATGCGCCGAACTCCTGCGCGAACGTCAGCGGCATCGCGTCCATCAGGTGGGTGCGGCCGGTCTTGGTGATCTTCCCCAAGGCCTTGGCCTGCCGTTCGATCGTACGCCGCAGGTGCTTGAGCGCTGGCAGCAGTTGCTCGGTCGTGGCGATCTGGGCGCTGACGCGGATCGCCGTCGGGATCACGTCGTTGGAGCTCTGGCCCAGGTTGACGTGATCGTTCGGGTGGATGGCCTTGGCGACCTTGCCGCCCGCGTTCGCGAGCGCGGCGATCACCTCGTTGGCGTTCATGTTGCTCGACGTGCCCGAGCCGGTCTGGAACACGTCGATGGGAAACTGCGCGTCGTGTTCGCCCGACGCCACGGTGAGCGCGGCGGCGCGGATCGCCTGCGATGCGCCCTTGCCCAGCAGGCCCAGCCCGCCGTTGACTTCCGCGGCGGCGGCCTTGATCAGCCCCAGCGCGCGGATGAACTCCCGCGGCATGGGACGGCCGGAAATCGGGAAGTTCTGCACCGCCCGCTGCGTCTGCGCGCCCCACAGCGCCTGCGCGGGCACCTGCAATTCGCCCATGCTGTCTCGTTCGGTACGAAAGCCGCCGTTGCGGCGGGCCTGCTTCGCCATCGCGTGATCCTCCGGTTCGGATGGGCCGAGCTTACGCCGGGCCCGTTACGCGCGTATCGCCCCCGCGGCCTCGCGCCGTCGGGGGGAGGCGCCGGCGCGGGGTAGTAGAATCCCGGTTTGCCTTCGCCACGAACCCCGCCATGTCCGTTGAAGCCCAGCTGCTCGCCCTCTCCCCGCTCGATGGCCGCTACGCCGGCAAGGTCGACGCGCTCCGCCCGATCTTCTCCGAGTACGGCCTGATCAAGGCCCGCGTGAAGGTGGAAGTGGAATGGCTGCTGGCCCTGGCCGCGGAACGGGGCATCGTCGAACTGGCCCCGTTCTCCGACGCTGCCGCCGCGCGTTTGCGTGCGCTGGTCGATACGCTCACGCCGTCCGATGCCGCGCGCGTGAAGGAGATCGAGCGCACCACCAACCACGACGTCAAGGCGGTGGAGTACTTCATCAAGGAGCGCCTGAAGGACGACGCCGAACTCGGCCCGGCGCTGGAGTTCGTGCATTTCGCCTGCACGTCGGAGGACATCAACAACCTCAGCTACGCGCTGATGCTCAACGAGGCGCGGCAGTACGTGCTGCTACCCAAGCTCGACGAGCTGATCCAGACGCTGCGCGCCATGGCGCACGAACACGCCGCGTTGCCGATGCTGTCGCGCACGCACGGCCAGACCGCCTCGCCGACCACGGTAGGCAAGGAAATCGCGAACGTCGTCGCGCGCCTGCAACGCCAGGGCGAAACGCTCGCGGCGGCGCGGATGCCCGGCAAGATCAACGGCGCGGTCGGCAACTACAACGCGCACGTGGCCGCGTATCCGGATGTGGACTGGCCGGCGTTCTCCGAACGCTTCGTGCATTCGCTGGGCCTGAACTGGCAGCCGTACACCACGCAGATCGAGCCGCACGACGGCATCGCCGAAATCTGCGACGCGCAGCGCCGCATCGACACCATCGCCATCGACCTGTGCCGCGACGTCTGGGGCTACATCTCGCTGGGCTATTTCAAGCAGGCGGTGAAGGCCGGCGAAGTGGGCTCCTCGACCATGCCGCACAAGGTCAATCCGATCGACTTCGAGAACGCCGAAGGCAACTTCGGCATCGCCAATGCGCTGTTCGAACATTTCGCCGCGAAGCTGCCGATCAGCCGCTGGCAGCGCGATCTCACCGACTCCACCGTGCTGCGCGCGCTGGGCACCGCGTTCGGCCACGCGTTGATCGGTTTCGACGCCCTGCTGCGCGGCCTGGGCAAGCTCAGCGCGAACCCGCAGCGTCTGGCCGAAGACCTCGACGGTGCATGGGAAGTGCTGGCCGAGGCCGTGCAGACGGTGATGCGCCGCCACGGCCTGCCCAATCCGTACGAACAACTGAAGGCGCTCACGCGCGGCCAGGGCATCAACGAGGCGTCGATGCGCGAGTTCATCGGCACGCTCGACCTGCCTGCCGCCGACAAGCAGCGTCTGCTCGACATGACCCCCGGCAGCTACGTGGGCTTGGCCGAGAAGCTCGCGCGCGGGATCTGACGCAGCGCCCGGCATTGCCGGCATCCACCAACCGTCCGCAGGAATCCGCATGACCGGCGATGCGCCCGCCCATGGAATGACCGATCACGCACACGGCGTGGTCGAAGTCGTGGGACCGGACATCGAGGCCTCGCTGGCGTTCTACACCGCGCTGGGTTTCGAGCTGGCGCGGCGCAGCGGGAACTTCGCCATCGTGCACCGCGACGGGCTGCGGCTGTTCCTGGCGGAGGATGTCCACGCAACGACGCAACCACGCTGGACGAACCTGCGCGTGATGACCAACGACATCGATGCCTTGCACGAGCAGGCGCGTGCGCGCGGCGTCGCGATCCTGCACGCACCGCAGGATCGCCCGTTCGGCCTGCGCGAATTCGTGGTGCGCGATCCAAACGGCCTCGACCTCCGCTTCTGCCAGCCCGTCGAGCCGATGCCATGAAACTGCTCGTCAACATCGACGTCCCGGACGTGCGCGAGGCCGAGGCGTTCTACATCCGCGCGTTCGGCCTGACGCCCGCGCGCCGCTTCGGCGACGACGGCGTGGAGTTGCTCGGCTTCGAAGTTCCCCTCTACCTGCTGCGCAAGGAGGCGGGCTCCGTCGGCGCCGGCGACTCGCGCCGGCGCTACGGTCGCCACTGGACGCCCGTCCACTGCGACGTCGTGGTCGACGACCTCGACGCCGCGCTCGCCCGTGCCCTGGAGGCCGGCGCCACGCAGGAAACTCCCCTCCGCCAGGCCGACTGGGGCCGCATCGTCACCCTCGCCGATCCGTACGGACACGGCTGGTGCCTGCTGCAGTTCCTCGGCCGCGGCTATGACGAAATCGCCACGCCATGAAACCCAAGTCCGCCCCGAAGAAGACCACCCCCGCCCGGAAGAACGCCCGCAAGGCGACCGGCGCCACGTCGGCCGCATTGCCCATCGAGATCGACGCGCGATCGCTTCCGCCCCTGGGCATGACGCCCGAGCGCTTCCTGCGCGATTACTGGCAGAAGCGCCCGCTGCTGATCCGCAATGCCTTCCCCGACTTCGAAACGCCCGTGCAGCCGGAGGACCTGGCCGGCCTGGCGTGCGAGGAAACGGCGCTGTCGCGCATCGTCATGCACGATCGCGCGAACGATCGCTGGACGCTGCGCCATGGCCCGTTCGAGGAAGACGAGTTTCCCGGCATGCCGCACCAGGACTGGACCCTGCTGGTGCAGGACGTCGACAAGTGGGACGCCGACATCGCCGCGCTGCTCGAGCACTTCCGGTTCCTGCCGCGGTGGCGCATCGACGACGTGATGATCTCCTTCGCCGCGCCGGGCGGTTCGGTCGGCGCGCACGTGGACCAGTACGACGTCTTCCTGCTGCAGGCCTACGGCCATCGGCGCTGGCAGATCGACGCGGGCCTCAACCCGCCACTGGATTTCCGCCCCGACGTCGAGCTCAAGCTGCTGCGTGAATTCAACGTCACGCACGAGTGGGTGCTCGGCCCCGGCGACATGCTGTACCTGCCGCCCGGCGTGCCGCACAACGGCGTGGCGGAGGATGCGTGCCTGACGTTCTCCGTCGGCATGCGCGCGCCGTCGGCCGCGGAACTGCTGGGCGATTTCGTCGACACGCTCGCGAGCGAGGCGGACGATGCGTTGCGCTATACCGATCCCGACCTCACCCCGGCGACCGATCCCAACGAGATCGACGTGGCCGCGATGAACCGTGCCGTCGAAGCGCTGAACCTGCTGCGCATGAACGATCCGGATCGCCTCGGCGACTGGTTCGGCCGCTTCATCACGGTCTACCGCGCCGGCGGCGAAGTGCACGGCGGCGAGCAGACGCGTTCGCGCATCGAGATCGAGTGGGACCTGGCGCACGGCGCGAGCCTGTACCGCCATCCGTATTCGCGCATGGCCTGGCGGCGGGCGCATCGCAAGGGCGAACCGGCGCGGCTGTACGTCAGCGGCCAGGACCATCCCCTTCCCGCAGCCGACGCGGCGCTGATCGCGGACTCGGCCCAGCTCGACGGCGCACGCTACGCGGCGTTGTCGGAGGCCGGGCGGGACCTCGTCCAGCAACTGATCCAGTCGGGCCACTACAACCTGGCGCTGCCGGACGAAGAGGAATGAGCCGACCGGACGCGGTGTTCACGGTGAACGCGGTCGCCTTCGCGCAGGCGGTCGCCGACGTGCGCGCCGTGCGTGACGTCGTCTTCGTGCAGGAACAGGGCGTACCGGTCGACATCGAACGCGATGCGCTCGACCCGCTGAGCCGCCATGTGCTTGCCCGCGATGCGCAGGGCCGGGCCATCGGCACCGGGCGGCTCACCCCCGACCGCCGCATCGGGCGCATGGCGGTGCTGCCCGAATGGCGCAACCGGCGCGTCGGCGAAGCGCTGCTCAAGGCGCTGCTGCGCGAAGCGCGCGAGCTCGGCTGGACCGAAGTGACGCTGCACGCCCAGGTGCCGGCGATCGCGTTCTACGCGCGCCAGGGGTTCCTTCCGTACGCTGAGCGCTTCGTCGAAGCGGGCCTGGAGCATCAGTCGATGCGGCTGGTGCTGGGCGCGGTCAACCCGGTGCTGCGCCGCGACGCAGGCCTGGCGGCCCTGCTGGGGGTGATCGAAGGCGCGCGCCGGCAGCTTCTCGTCTACAGCCGCGACCTCGACCCGGGTCTGCTCGACACCGCGGAGGCGATGGCCGCCCTGCGCCGCTTCGGCGTCGGCGGCGGCGAAGTGCGCGTGCTGCTCCACGACCCGGACGCGCCGCGTCGGGCACTCGCCCCGCTGATCGGGCTCTCGCAACGGCTGCCCAGCGCGTTCGCGTTCCGGGCCATCGAGGAGCCGGTCGACCGCGACTATGCCTCGGCCTACGTGGCCAACGACCGGGGCGGCTGGTATTTCCGCGCGCTGGGGCACCGCTTCGACGGCGAAACCCGGCTGGACGACGAAGCCCGCGCCCGGCAGTTGCGGGCCCACTTCGCGCCCGTCTGGGAGCGGGCGCGCCCCTGCACCGAGTACCGCGCGCTGGGCCTGTGAACGAGTCGCCCGCTCGGTTCGGCCCGCGCAGCCGCCCTTGAACCCCGCCGGTGCGCCCAAACGCTACTCACCAGCCCGCACCGTCCGTCGCTCCACCCGCTTTTCGCGATCCGCCCGCAACCGGACTTCGACGTTGGTGTTAGCCGTTTATCGGCGCCCAGGGGCTATAATTCCGAATCTTGGCGCCTGAATAGCCGAGCTCGTGCAATCCAGGCTCACTCCGCCTTTCCCCACCGAGTTTCCCGATCGCCATCGTGGACAGTCTCCTGAAGCAGTTCTCCCAGTCCTCCCAGCTCGGCGCAAATGCCGCTTTCGTCGAAGACCTGTACGAGCAGTACCTGGTTGCCCCCGACAGTGTCGACCCCAAATGGAAGGCGTACTTCGACGGCTTCAAGGGTCGCGAGGCCGGTGACATCCCGCACTCGGCGGTGATCGAACAGATCGCCGAGGCCGGCCGCCAGGCGGCCCGCGGCGTGGTCTCGGTGGCCGCCGGTGCCGGCGATGAGCGCGAGCGCCACGTCGGCCGCCTGATCACCGCGTACCGCTCGCGCGGCCACCTGGGCGCCAACATCGACCCGCTGGGCCTGTGGCAGAAGCCGGAGGCGCCGGACCTCGAACTGGCCTTCCACCAGCTCACCAGCAACGACCTCAACGCCGAGTTCAGCACCGGCGGCGTCGGCGGCAACGACCGCATGAAGCTGGGCGACCTGTTCGCGCTGCTCAAGGCCACCTACACCGGCCCGATCGGCGCCGAGTTCATGCACATCTCCGACGCCGAGCAGCGTCGCTGGCTCTACGAGCGCCTGGAGAAGGCCGGCGGCAAGTTCGGCCGCACCGCCGAGGACAAGAAGCGCATCCTGGAGCGCCTGACCGCCGCCGACGGACTGGAGCGCTACCTCGGCACGAAGTACGTGGGCCAGAAGCGCTTCTCGCTGGAAGGCGGCGACGCCCTGATCCCGCTGATGGACACCACCATCCGCCGCGCGGGCGAACAGGGCGCGAAGGACGTCGTCATCGGCATGGCCCACCGCGGCCGCCTGAACGTCCTGATCAACACGCTCGGCAAGCCGCCGCGCCACCTGTTCGACGAGTTCGAAGGCAAGTTCGAACACGTCCACAGCGATCTGGCGCACCAGGGCGACGTGAAGTACCACATGGGCTTCTCCGCCGACGTCGCCACCCCGGGCGGCCCGGTGCACCTGGCGCTGGCCTTCAATCCGTCGCACCTGGAGATCGTGGACCCGGTCGTCGCCGGCTCCGTGCGCTCGCGCCAGTCGCGCCGCGGCGAGAAGGGCGCGCAGCAGGTGCTGCCGATCCTGATCCACGGCGACGCCGCGTTCGCCGGCCAGGGCGTGGTGATGGAGCTGTTCCAGATGTCGCAGGCGCGCGGCTTCCGCGTCGGCGGCACGGTGCACATCGTCATCAACAACCAGGTGGGCTTCACCACCAGCGCGATGCAGGACGCCCGCTCGACGCTGTACTGCACCGACGTGGCCAAGATGGTCGGCGCGCCGGTGCTGCACGTGAACGGCGACAACCCCGAGGCGGTCGTGTTCTGCGCCGAACTGGCGCTGGACTTCCGCAACGCGTTCGGCAAGGACGTCGTCATCGACCTGGTCTGCTACCGCCGCCACGGCCATAACGAAGCCGACGAACCGGCGGCGACGCAGCCGGTGATGTACCAGGTCATCCGCAAGCACAAGACGCCGCGCGAACTCTACGCGCAGCAGCTGGTCGCCGAAGGCACCCTCAGCGCCGACGAGGCGCAGGCGCTGGTCGACGGCTACCGCCAGAAGCTCGACGACGGCGTGGTCACGACCGAAGTGGTCGAGGTCAAGCCGGACGAGTTCACCATCGACTGGTCGAAGTACCTGTCGGGCAAGCTCACCGACGCGGTGGACACGACGTTCGACCGCAAGAAGCTCGACAAGCTGGCCACCGTCATCAACGACGTGCCGGCCGAGCTCAAGCTGCATCCGCGCGTGGCCAAGATCTACGAAGACCGTCGCAAGATGGCCGCCGGCGAGCAGCCGGGCGACTGGGGCTTCGCCGAGAACCTCGCCTACGCCACCCTGCTGGACGAAGGCTACAAGCTGCGCCTGGTCGGCCAGGACTGCGGCCGCGGCACGTTCTTCCACCGCCACGCGATCCTGCACGAGCAGACCACGGACGAATACGTCCTGCCGCTGCGCCGCCTGGTGAAGAACCCGACGGACGTGACCATCATCGACTCGCTGCTCAGCGAGGAAGCGGTGATGGGCTTCGAATACGGCTATGCCACCGCCGATCCCATGACGCTCGACATCTGGGAAGCGCAGTTCGGCGACTTCGCCAACGGCGCGCAGGTGGTGATCGACCAGTTCCTGTCCTCGGGCGAAGCCAAGTGGGGCCGCCTGTGCGGCCTGGCGCTGTTCCTGCCGCACGGCTACGAAGGCCAGGGCCCGGAGCACAGCTCCGCGCGCCTGGAGCGCTTCCTGCAGCTGTGCGCGCTGGAGAACATGATCGTCTGCACGCCCACCACGCCGGCTCAGGCGTACCACATGATCCGCCGCCAGATGCGCATGACCACGCGCAAGCCGCTGGTCGTGATGACGCCCAAGTCGCTGCTGCGCCACAAGCTCGCGGTGTCGACGCTGGACGAGCTGGCCAAGGGCGAGTTCCAGCACCTCATTCCGGACGCTTCGGCGGACGCGAAGAAGGTCAAGCGCGTCGTCGTCTGCGGCGGCAAGGTCTACTACGACCTGCTCGAAGAACAGCAGAAGCAGGGCATCGAGGACGTCGCCATCGTCCGCATCGAACAGCTGTACCCGTTCCCGCGCGCGCTGCTGCAGGCCGAACTCAAGCGCTTCAAGAACGCCACCGACGTGGTGTGGTGCCAGGAAGAGCCGCAGAACCAGGGCGCGTGGTACCAGATCCGTCACCACCTGACCGCGTGCCTGCAGTCCGGCCAGACGCTGCATTACGCCGGTCGCGCGCGCTCGCCGTCGCCGGCCGCGGGCCACCTCGCCGACCACGTCGCCGAGCAGACCGCGCTGGTCGCCGATGCATTGAAGAATCCGCTGCGTGGCGAGATCACGGCCGAATAACGGCCGCTCGCCACACTCCGCCCACACACGACATACCGCTTACGTCATCCAGGATGCGCGCCCCATGAGCACCGAGATCAAAGTCCCCGTTCTGCCCGAGTCCGTCTCCGACGCCACCATCGCGACCTGGCACAAGAAGGTCGGCGATGCCGTCAAGCGCGACGAGAACATCGTCGACCTGGAGACCGACAAGGTCGTGCTCGAGGTGCCCTCGCCCGTCGATGGCGTGATCAAGGAAATCAAGTTCAAGGAAGGCGACACGGTGACCAGCCAGCAGCTGATCGCCGTCGTCGAGGAAGGCGCGGCCGCCGCTGCGCCGGCGCCCGAGGCCAAGGCCGACAAGGCCGCGATCGACGCCAAGAACGTCGCCGCCACCACCGCCGAAGCGCAGCCGGTGACGTCGAAGGCCGCGGCCACGGAAGCCACCAGGTCGGCCGGCGGCGTGGACCAGTTGCCGCCGGGTGCGCGTTTCACCGCCGTCACGCAGGGCATCGATCCGTCGCAGGTCGAAGGCACCGGCCGTCGCGGCGCGGTGACCAAGGAAGACCTGGTCAATTACGCCTCCGGCAAGACCGGCGGCGTGTCGGGCGGAGCGCGTCCGGAAGAGCGCGTGCCGATGACCCGCATCCGCGCCCGCATCGCCGAGCGCCTGATGCAGTCGAAGAACTCCATCGCCATGCTCACCTCGTTCAACGAGGTCAACCTGGGCAAGGTCATGGCCATGCGCAAGGAGCTGGGCGAGCAGTTCGAGAAGGCCAACGGCATCAAGCTGGGCTTCATGAGCTTCTTCGCCAAGGCCGCCGCCAACGCGCTGCAGAAGCACCCGGTGGTCAATGCCTCGGTCGACGGCAACGACATCATCTACCACGGTTACGCCGACATCTCGATCGCCGTGTCGACCGACAAGGGCCTGGTCACGCCGGTGCTGCGCAACGTCGAGCGCATGTCGTTCGCCGACATCGAGAAGGGCATCGCCGACTACGCCAAGAAGGCGCGCGACGGCAAGCTGGGCCTGGACGACCTGCAGGGCGGCACCTTCACCATCACCAACGGCGGCACGTTCGGTTCGCTGATGTCCACGCCGATCGTGAACCCGCCGCAGAGCGCGATCCTCGGCATGCACGCCATCAAGGAGCGCGCGATCGTCGAGAACGGCCAGGTCGTCGCCGCGCCGATGATGTACATCGCGCTGTCCTACGACCACCGCATCATCGACGGCAAGGACGCGGTGCTGTTCCTGGTCGACATCAAGAACCAGCTCGAGAACCCGCACCGCATGCTGCTGGGCATGTAAGAGCAGGAGTGAGTTCCAGGAGTGAGCAGTGAGCGCGGCGCGCTTGTTCTCACTCCTCACTTCTCCGACCTCACTTCTTCCCCCGGGATACTAAAATGGCAGAACAATTCGACGTCATCGTCATCGGCGCCGGTCCGGCCGGTTACCACGCGGCCATCCGCGCCGCGCAGCTGGGCCTGAAGACCGCGTGCATCGACGCGGCGCTCGGCAAGGACGGCAAGCCGGCGCTGGGCGGCACCTGCCTGCGCGTGGGCTGCGTGCCGTCGAAGGCGCTGCTGGACAGCTCGCGCCAGTTCTACAACCTCGGCCATCTGTTCGGCGAGCACGGCATCACGGCGAAGGACGCGAAGATCGACGTCGCCACGATGATCGGCCGCAAGGACAAGATCGTGAAGCAGTTCACCGGCGGCATCGCGATGCTGTTCAAGGCGAACAAGATCACGCCGTTCTACGGCTTCGGCCAGCTGCAGCCGGGCAACGTCGTCACGGTCAAGCAGCACGACGGCAGCACCGTCGAGCTCAAGGGCACCAACGTGATCCTGGCCGCCGGTTCGGATTCGATCGAGCTGCCGTTCGCGAAGTTCGACGGCGAGAACATCGTCGACAACGTCGGCGCGCTCGACTTCACCGCCGTGCCCAAGCGCCTGGGCGTCATCGGCGCCGGCGTGATCGGCCTGGAACTGGGCAGCGTGTGGAAGCGCCTGGGCGCCGAAGTCACCATCCTCGAAGCGCTGCCGGACTTCCTCGCCGCCGCCGACGCCGAAGTCGCCAAGACCGCCGCCAAGGAATTCAAGAAGCAGGGCCTTGACATCAGGCTGGGGGCGAAGGTCAGCAACGCCGAGGTTTCGGGCAAGGGCAAGACCAGGGAAGTCGTCATCACCTACACCGATGCCGAAGGCGAGAAGACGCTCACCGTCGACAAGCTGCTCGTGTCCGTGGGCCGCCGCGCCGCCACGCGCGGCCTGCTGGCCGAAGGTACCGGCGTGAAGCTGGACCAGCGCGGCATGATCGAGGTCGACGAGCACTGCCACACCGGCGTCGACGGCGTGTGGGCCGTGGGCGACTGCGTGCGCGGCCCGATGCTGGCGCACAAGGGTTTCGAGGAAGGCATCGCGGTGGCCGAGCTGATCGCGGGCCTCCCGGGCCACGTCAACCTCGACACGATTCCGTGGGTCATCTACACCGAGCCGGAAATCGCCTGGGTCGGCAAGACCGAACAGCAGCTCAAGGCCGAGGGCACGCCGTACAAGGTCGGCACGTTCCCGTTCGCGGCCATTGCGCGCGCCGTCGCGATGGGCGAGCCGGCGGGCTTCGTGAAGGTCATCGCGCACGCGGAAACCGACCTCATCCTCGGCATGCACCTGGTGGGCGTCGGCGTCTCCGAGCTCGTCCACGAAGGCGTGCTGGCGATGGAGTTCAAGGGCTCGGCCGACGACCTCGCACGCATCTGCCACGCGCACCCGACGCTGTCGGAGGCGATCCACGATGCCGCGATGGCGGTGTCCAAGCGCGCCATCCACAAGGCGAACTAAGCCGGGGAGTCGTGATCCGGGGTTCGGGATTCGTGAAAGCGAAGTTCCTGCCCCCGACACGTTCCCTCCACCAGCGACGCCGGGCCAGCGCCCGGCGTTTGCTTTTGCGAATCCCGAATCCCGAGTCCCATTCCCAACGCCCATGAAAACCCTCTGCGTCTACTGCGGCTCCAATCCCGGCTCGAAACCCATCTACACCGAACGCGCGATCGCCCTCGGCACGCGCCTGGCGAAGGACGGCATCACGCTGGTGTACGGCGGCGGCAACGTCGGCCTGATGGGCGTGGTCGCCGACGCCGTGCTCGCTGCCGGCGGTGAGGTGGTCGGCGTGATCCCCGAGCAGTTGGTCAACTGGGAAGTCGCGCACAAGGGCGTCACGCGGCTGGAAGTCGTCGGCTCCATGCACGAGCGCAAGGCGCGCATGTTCGATCTCTCCGACGGGTTCGTTGCCCTGCCCGGCGGCTTCGGCACGCTCGACGAGATGTTCGAGATGCTGACCTGGCGCCAGCTCGGCATCGGCGACAAGCCTTGCGCGTTCTTCGATGTCGACGGCTTCTACGCGCCGCTGATGGGCATGCTCGACCGCATGGTCGCCGAGCGCTTCCTGCATCCCGACCAGCGCGACGATCTGTGGCACGGCGACGACCTGGACGCGATGCTCGCCTGGATGCACGCGTACAAGCCCGCGCAGGCGGACAAGTGGATGGACGAGAAGCGGCGCAAGGCGATGCGGTGAGTGGTTTACCGCATCCGCGCGGCTCTTCCAGCCCGTCATCCCGGCGAAAGCCGGGACCCAGGCCCTGAACTTCATCAGCCTGACACGGTTGCGCGGCACTTCCTGATGGAGCACGCCATCGCGAGGTTGCACCCTACCAGCCTGGGTCCCGGCCTTCGCCGGGATGACGGAGGTGGGGATGTCGAGGCAACCATGCGTGTACATCCTCGCGAGCCAACGCAACGGCACGCTCTATGTGGGCGTGACTTCGGACCTGCCCCGAAGAATTCACCAGCACCGCACAAAGTGCGTTTCCGGGTTCACTCGGCGCTACGGCGTGCGCAGGCTCGTCTGGTTCGAACGACACGAATGCATGCCGGCCGCCATAACGCGCGAGAAGCGCATCAAACGATGGCGCCGTGCATGGAAGCTTCAGCTCATCGAATCCACCAATCCACGATGGCTAGACCTCTATCCGGATATCCTCTGAGGCCGAGCGCCGCCGCTTCACCGTAACGGGAGCCTTATGACCATCCCCACCCGCTTCAACACGTTCCGCATCCACAGCGACGCCAGCGGGTACCGCAGCGGCATCGAGGCGGTTTCGCTCGATGCGCTCGCCCCGGGCGAAGTGGTGATCAAGGCGGCGTACTCCTCCGTCAACTTCAAGGACGCGCTTGCGGGCACCGGACAGGGCAAGATCCTGCGCCGGTTCCCGCTGGTGGGCGGCATCGATGTCGCCGGCCATGTCGTCGCTTCCACCGATCCGAAGTTCAAGGAAGGCGATCCGGTGCTGGTCACCGGTTGCGGGCTCAGCGAGACGCGCGACGGCGGTTACGGCGAGTACGCGCGACTGGAATCGAAATGGGTGATTCCGCTGCCGACCGGCCTGAGCCTTCGCGAGAGCATGATCCTCGGCACGGCCGGTTTCACGGCCGCACTCGCCTTGCTGCGCATGACCGAGAACCGCCAGACGCCCGAGCTCGGTCCGCTTGCCGTCACCGGCGCAACCGGTGGCGTGGGCTCGCTTGCGGTCGACATCTTCAGCCGCGCCGGCTTCGAGGTGCACGCCATCAGCGGCAAGCCCGAGCACGCCGATTACCTCAAGGAAATCGGCGCCACGCGGGTGCTGGGCCGCGATGCGCTGGCGACCACGCGACCGCTGGAGTCGGCGCAGTTCGGCGGCGGACTCGACAACGTCGGCGGGCCCATGCTCGCCAGCCTCCTCGCCCAGACGACGCCGTACGGCAACGTCGCCAGCGCGGGGCTGGCTGCGACGGCCGAGCTGGATACGACCGTCATGCCCTTCATCATCCGCGGCGTGTCGCTGCTGGGCGTCGCGTCGGCCGGCACCGCGCGCGACATTCGCGAGCGCGTCTGGGAGCACCTGGCCGACGACTGGAAGCCGCGGCACCTGGAGCGCATCTGCATGCGCGAAGTGGGCTTGCAGCAATTGCCGGACGTCTTTTCGACGATGCTGGCCGGCGGCTCGCTGGGACGTACGCTGGTCGTGATCTGACGCACGGAACGGGCGCGCGGAACGTTCGCCGCCGCTGTTGCGGGGGCCATGGCGCTGGCTACAATCGCCACACGTTCAGGGGGACATTCATGGCACGCATTCTCATCGTCGACGACTCGCCGTCGCAGCTCATGGGCATCCGGCGGATCGTCGAGAAGCTCGGCCACGAGGCGCTAACGGCCGAGGACGGTGCGGCCGGCGTGGAGGCCGCCAAGCGCGAGCTGCCCGACATGATCCTGATGGACGTGGTGATGCCGAACCTCAACGGCTTCCAGGCCACGCGCTCGATCACGCGCGACCCGACGACCTCGCACATCCCCGTGGTCCTGGTCACCACGAAGGACCAGGACACCGACCGCGTCTGGGGCATGCGCCAGGGCGCGAAGGCCTACCTCACCAAGCCCTTCAGCGAGGGCGACCTGTCCGACGTGATCGGCCAGGTCATGAAGCGCTGAGCTTCATCACCAGCAGCGGTCGATCGCTTCGACCAGGATCGCCACGGCGGTGATGCCGCAGACGCCCCAAAGGAAACAGATCGCGTTGCGCGTCCAGCGTGCGCCGGCTTGCAGTCGGAAGTTCATCCTGCGATGGCATCAGACGACCTCCCGTCGTTCCATCGGATAAATCCCAATCCGGCCTGATCCATGCGGAACAAAACAAAGGCGCCTGTGCGGCGCCTTTGTCGTATCCGGCTCCCGCACCTGCCGTCAGGCTCGCCGCCAATCGTCCCCGAAGGCGTCGCGCAGCCGCTCGTAGGCTTCGCGCTCGGCTTCCGTGTTGGGTCGCGGCGCCAGCACTTCCAGCTCGACGATCTGGTCGCCCGGCGGCTGCTTGCCGGTGGGATCGTTGGGCAGGCCACGACCGCGCAGGCGCAGCTTGCGCCCCGCTTCGGAATTGGCGGGGATCTTCAGCTCGACGGCGCCGCCCAGCGTGGGCACGCTGACCGTCGCACCGAGCGCCGCCTCCCACGGGGCGATCGGCAGGACGTGGATGACGTTACGACCGTCCACTT
The DNA here is from genome assembly GCA_031216755.1 of Lysobacter arvi. GTDB lineage: Bacteria > Pseudomonadota > Gammaproteobacteria > Xanthomonadales > Xanthomonadaceae > Lysobacter_J > Lysobacter_J arvi. The sequence goes on from JARUHG010000001.1 coordinate 1,091,258, forward strand.
CGAACTGCGGGTTGGCGGCGTATTCGATCTCCAGCAGCAGGTCGCCGTGCGCGCCCTGCCCGGCCAGGCGAATCACCTGCCCCGGGCGGATGCCCTTCGGCACGCGCACGTCGAGCGTGCGGTTGTTGACCGAAATGCGCACCGTGCCGCCCTCGTACACGGTCTCCAGCGAGACGGCGAGCTTCGCGCGCGAGTCGCCACGCGGCTGCTGGCCGGCGCCGCGTTGCTGGCCGAAGCCACCGCGGCCGAACAGGCTTTCGAAGAAGTCGGAAAAACCGCCGCCCGCACCGCCGCCGGCGAAGATTTCCTCGAAGTCGACGCCACCGCCGTAGCCGCCTCCGCCGAAGCCGCCCGGCGGCGGCTGGACCTCGTCGCCCGGCCGGTAGCCGCGCGCACGCAACTGATCGTAGGCCGCGCGCTTCTGCGGATCGCGCAGCGCCTCATAGGCCTCGTTGACGGCCTTGAACTTGTCTTCGGCGCCGGCTTCCTTGCTGACGTCGGGGTGGTATTTGCGCGCAAGACGGCGATACGCCGACTTGATCTCGGCGTCGCCGGCGCTGGGCTCGACGCCCAGGGTTTCGTAGTAATCCTTGAACTGCATCGATCATCCGTCCGAGTAGCCTGGCCTGCGGGAAGGCTCCCGCAGGCCAGCAGGGTAACGCACTGCGCACGCCAGACCGGTTACTGGGTGCGATCGCCCTGGTGAACCTGGATGCGGCGCGGCGCGCTTTCCGGACGCTTGGGGATCACGATCTGCAGGACCCCGTGCCGGCCGTGCGCCTGGATGCCGTCCGGATCGGCGCTGTCGGGCAGCGCGAAGCGGCGGTGGAAACTGCCGTAACGGCGCTCGATGCGCGAGAAGCGTTCGGTCTCGGTCGAGGTCTCGCTGCTGCGCTCGCCCTTGATCGACAGGATGCCCTTGTCCATGGACACCTCGATGTCCGCCGGGTCGATGCCCGGCAGATCGGCGTACAGCACGAAGCGGTCGTTCTCTTCCTTGACGTCCACGCTCGGCGCCCACTGGCTGGTCACGACCGAGCTGTCGTCGGAATCGTTCTGGTCGATCAGTCCCTCGAACAGGCGGTCGAAGGCCTGCTTCATTTCCTGGTGGACAGAGGCCTGGCGCGGCCAATGACGGTAACGGACGATGTTCATCGCACTCCTCCAAATGGCGTTGATTGGGCCCGATTGCGGGTGTGTCGGCGGCGACGTCGCCGCCAGGGCGGAAGTAGGCGCGACCGTGCGCTTTTCAAGCGCTCCCCACGCCTTGACGCCAACTTCCCGTCCGCCGTCTAGAATCCGTTAAGCCCACACCCAAGGAACCGGCATGACCATCCAGATCGGCGAGCGCATCCCCGAAGTCCCGCTGCAGCGCATCCGCGAGGGCGTGGAGACGGTGGACACCAACGCGCTCTTCGATGGGCGGCGAATCGTGCTGTTCGCGGTGCCCGGCGCTTTCACGCCCACCTGTTCGGAAAAGCACCTGCCCGGCTTCGTGCAGCACTTCGACGAATTCCGCAGCCGCGGCATCGAGGTCGCCTGCATGGCGGTCAACGACCCCTTCGTGATGCAGGCCTGGGGCGAAAGCCAGAACGTGCCCGAAGGCCTGATGATGCTGGCCGACGGCAACGGCGACTTCGCGCGCGCGCTCGGCCTGGAACTGGACGCCAGCGCCTACGGCATGGGCCGCCGCGCGAAGCGTTTCGCGCTGTACGCCGACGATGGCGTGGTGAAACTGCTCAACGTCGAGGCGCCCGGCGAGTTCCGCGTGTCCTCCGCCGAACACGTGCTCGAACAGCTCAAGCACCTGTGAGGCGAGAAGCGAAGAGAGTGAGGAGAAGTGAGAAATGAGCGAAAGCGACGCTACAGCGCCGCCCCAACGTCTCCGGTTTCTACGCTCACTCCTCGCTCCTCCTCACTCACTCCTGGCTTCCAGGCGGAACCCCACGCGCGACCAGGCTCCGCTGTCGGCGAGCGCGGTCAGCGTGTGTTCGCCCGGCTGATCGAAGTCGTGGACGAAGGCGCCCTCGCCTGCCGATTCGCCGATCAGGCGCCCGTCCAGCAGCCAGCGCACGCGCGCATCGCCGCCCAGCGCGCGCAGCGACAGCCGCACCGCCCGCGCGCCGCCCGGAGCGGGCGCAAGCGTGGCCGAATCGTCCACGCCCTCGATGCGCAGTTCCTGTACCGCATCGCGCCCGTCGGCAACGCAGTCGGGCGACAGTGACGGCAAACGCGCGGCGGCCCGCGCCGCATTCGTGAGCCACGGCGATGCGAGCGCAGGCCAGCGCGCGATCTCCCGGGAAGCGCGCACGTGTGCCGCAGCGCAGTCCGCCGACAGTCGCAACCCGGTGCGCGCATCGACATCGAACCGCTCCACGCCGGCGCTCCACAGCCGCGCGTCGCGTTCGGCGAAGGTCGGCGGGACCGAGCCATCGAGCATCCATGCTTCGCGCCGCTGACGGCACAGTTGCGGTGCGTCCGGATCCGGCGGCAGGCCGAGCGGCCAGCAGATTTCCACCTTGGCCACGGTCGCCGGCGGGGGGCGGGAGACGGCATCGGCGCGCTGTCGCGGCAGGCTGTCGATGACCTCGAACATCAGCGGCAGCGCGGTGATCGCGCCGTATTGACCCGGCAATGGCGTGCCGTCCGGCCGACCGACCCACACCCCGACGGTGTAGCGACGCGTTCCGCCCAGTGCCCATGCGTCGCGAAAACCGAAGCTCGTGCCGGTCTTCCAGGCCACGCGCGGCCGCCCGCGGGGATCGAACGTATCGGCCGCGCTGCCCGGACGTGGATTGGCTTCCAGCATCCCGCGCACGATCCACGCCGCGCCGGGCGACAGCAGGCGCCGGTCCACGCGCTGCGCATCGTCGGTGTAGCGCACGTGTCCGGCGACGCCGTCGCGGTTGAGCGCGGCATAGGCGCCGACCAGATCCTCGAGCCGCGCGCCCGTGCCGCCGAGGATCATCGACAGGTTCGGCGTCGCCCCGGGCGGCCACTGCAGCCGTATGCCGGCGTGCGCCAGCCGCGCGGAGAATCGCGAGGGACCGACGCGATCGAGCAGATCCACCGCGGGCACGTTGAGCGAGAGCCGCAGCGCCTGCGCCGCGCCCACCGGTCCGTTGAACGCGGCGTCGAAATTGCCCGGGCGGTAATCGCCGAACGCCTGCGGGGCATCGACCAGCAGCGACTCGGAATGGATCAGCCCGTCGTCGAGCGCCAGGCCATACAGGAACGGTTTGAGCGTCGAGCCCGGCGATCGCCACGCCTTCACCATGTCGACGTGGCCCACGCGCGCGGCATCGGCGAAGGCCAGCGAACCGACGTAGGCGCGCGCTTCCATCGTCGCGTTGTCGACCACCAGGAGCGCGGCGGACGTGCGTTCGGGCAATTGCGAGAAGTAGGCGGCGACGCGGTCTTCGAGCGTGCGTTGCAGGTCCAGATCGAGCGTGGAGACGATGCGCGCCGCCGTCGGGCGATCAGAGCGCAGCCGTTGCGCGAGCAGGGGCGCATGGCGCGGCGGTTGCAGCGATCGCGCGACCACCGGCTCCACGCGCGCATCGGCCACCTGCGCCGGCGTCCACACGCGCATCTGCTGCATGCGCGCCAGCACCTTGTCGCGCGCGGTGCGGGCACGCTCGGGCTCGCGATCCGGGCGCAGCCGGCTGGGCGATTGCGGCAACACCGCGAGCAGCGCGGCTTCCGCATGCGACAGCCGCGAGGACGGTTTGCCCAGGTACGCCCAGCTGGCCGCCTCCACGCCTTCCACCGTGCCGCCGAACGGCGCATGGTTGAGATAGAGCGAAAGGATCTCGCGCTTGGACAGGTGCACTTCCAGCTGCAGTGCGCGCAGCATCTGCCGCAGCTTGCGCGTCGGCGTGCGCCGGTTCGACACCGCCGCCTCCTGCCGCGTGTCGAGGATGCGGGCCACCTGCATCGTGAGCGTGGACCCGCCGGACACGACGCGCCCACTGCGCGCCCATTGCCCCGCCGCGCGCAGCATCGCGACGGGGTTGATGCCCGGATGCCGCCAGAACCAGCGGTCCTCGTACGTCAGCAAGGCCTGCACGTAGAGCGGCGAAACCTGCGCCGGCTCGATCGGATAGCGCCAGATGCCACCGCGATCGGCGAACGCGCGCAGCGGCGTGCCGTCGGCGGCGGTGACCACGGCGCCGCGGTCGCGGGTGTCGGGCAACGGCAACGGAAACGCGAGGTCGCCGAGCATCGCGACGACGAGTAGCAGTTGCCCGGCGAGGAGCGACTTCAGCGCGAGCTTCGAAGAACGGTTCGAAGGTGCGTGCTTCTTACTCATGCGCGTCAGCCTGCCCTGCGCCGTCGCAGCCTGCAGAGCCGTCATCCCCGCGAAGGCCGGGACCCCGGCTGTCACGCATTACGAAAACGACGCGACGGCAAACGGACGCACACCCAGCCTGGGTCCCGGCTTTCGCCGGGATGACGGGCTTTGCTCCGCACTTCAATTCGCACGCCACGTCGAACCTCACTTCCCTCCCGGCTGCGTCACCGTCAGCGTGGCCGGCGCGACCTTGCCGACGCCGCGCAGCTCCGGACGGTACATGTCCTCCACCAGCGACGGCGGCACGGTGTAGGTGCCCGGCGTCACCGCGCGGACGAGGTAGAACACGCGCGCCGTGTCGCCGACGTCGAGCTTCAGCGCCGCCACGTAACGGTCGTCGCGGAACTCTTCGTGGCGGACTTCGGCGGCCTCGTCGCGATCGCTCAGCTCGATGCCGTCGATCACCACGCCCGCCCACTGCTTGCCGTCGCCGAGATTGAAGTTTTCGATCTCCAGCCCCGCAGGCAGAAGATCGGTGAGCAGCGCGTCGGGCATCGGCCGGCTTGCGCGCACGTTCACCTGCACGATGAGCGCGTCGCCCTCGGCAAGCGTGCCGCCGGTCCACGGCGTGCCGTCGGTCGCGTAGTACTTGCGCTCGATGTCGATCACGGACTTGTCCGGCGCCGGCGCGGTGCGCGGGACGCCCGCGATTTCGAAGCTCGCGTACAGCGGCGGCTCGCCCTTGGGCGTGAAACTCACGCCCCGCGCGACGGCGGCGGCATCGAACAGCCGGCCGATCAGCCGCGACGGACCGGCGTCGCTGGTCGCGTCGCCGACCTTCCATTCGCCCGACACCTGCTTGCCCTGGTCGGCCATGAGTGCCTTGCCCAGGCGCGCGATGGCCACCTGCTCCTGCGTGCTCAGCCACAGCCAGCCGCTGTTGCGCCGCGCGTCGAGCTCCTTGCCCAGCGCGGCGGAGCGCGCGTCGAACTCCGGCTTGTCGAGCTTGTGTTCGTGCACCAGGGCGATCATCAGGGCATCGTCGCGCAGGCGGCTGCCGTAATCGCCCAGGTACTCCGGACGGCTCGCCGCGTCGCGCGCGAAGCCTTCGGCGATCGCCTTCGCACCGCGCGCCTTGTCGCCCTGCAGCGACAACGCGATGCCCAGATGCACCAGCGGCAAACCGGTGAGGCTCTGCTTGCGCTCGTTGTCGTACAGCGCGCGCAGCGTGCCCAGCGGCGCGCGATTGACGCGCGCGAGCGCATAACCGGCATAGGCCTGGTAGGCGAACTTCAGGTGTTCGCGGCGGTCGTAGCCGAAGAACGGCGCGCCACCGGACAGCAGGTCCTCGTTGAGCACCTTGAGCGCCTTCTGCAGCATCGCGTCCGGCACGGCGAAGCCCGCTTCGCGCGCGTCCAGCAGGAACTCGACGACGTACGGCGTGATGAGCGGGTTGACGTAATCGCCGTCGCCCCACATCGAGAAATGGCCCGAGCCGATCTGCATCGCCGCAAGGCGCCCGAACGCGCCTTCCATCCGCGCGCGGCGTTTGGCCGCGTCCAGGCCCGTCGTGCCGAGCATCCGAGCGGTGGCGTCGTCGAGTTCCAGCGCGGCGAAGCCCTTGCTGGTGGTCTGCTCGGCGCAACCGTAGGGATATTCGAGCGCGCCCTGCAGCGCCGTGGCGAACGGAATCGGCGGCAGCGCGCTGACCGACAGGCGCGCGTTGACCGATTCGGGCATGAGGCCATCGGCGAGCGCCTGGTCCAGCGCGATCCCGCCCAGCGAATCGAGCACGCGCGTCCGCGCACGGACGACCGAGGGCCAGGCCGGCCGCACCGGAAGGTCGTAATGGCGATCGACCTTGACGCCGTTTCCGTCCACGCGCACGCGTACCTGCGCGACGGTCATGCCCGGGCGCGCCTGGAGCGGGAACGTGTAGGTCGTCTTTGCCTCGGAGGCGAGCTGCGCCGTGCGCGTGCCGTCGGCGATGGCGATCGGGCCCTCTGCGGTCACCTGAACCTTGAACGTGCCCGCGCGCCCGGTGAAGTTCTGCACGTCGAGCGTGACGTTGCTCCTGTCGCCCGGCGCGAGCACGCGCGGCAGGCTGGCTTCGGCGAGCACCGGCGCGCGAACGACGGTTTCCGCCGCGCGGCTCCCGTAGCGGTTCGCCGAATACACCAGCGCCGACACGCGCAACGTGCCGTTGAAATCCGGCACCGGCAGGCGCACGCGCGCGTTGCCCTTCGCGTCCAGTTTCACCGGTCCTGCGAACAGGTCGACCGTCTGCACCTTCGCCGTCGGACGGCGCGCCTGCGGCAACGCCGCCAGTGCCATGTCGCCGCCGAAGCGGATCTTCGCCATGCTGCCTTCGAAGCTTTCGATCACGCGTCCATAGACGTCGTACGCGTCCACGCCCAGGCGACGTTGCGCGAAGAAGTGCGCGGCGGCGTCGGGCACCGGGAAACGCGTGATGTTGAGGATGCCCACGTCCACCGCCGAGACGGTGACGAACGCGTCCTGGCCGGCGAGCTGCGGCACGCTGACCGTCAGCGGAAGGTCGCGCTCGGGCTGCATCTGCTTCGGCACCGACAGGCCCACCGCCACCTTGCGGTCGCGACGGTCCATCGGTACGTACGCGACGCCCACCGCGCGCGCCGGCGTCACCTTGCTCGGCGCGCTGCCGCCGCGGAACACCAGCGCCGTGACGTAGACGTCGTGGCGCTCCCAGTCCTTCGTCACCGGGATCTCGAACGTACTGCCGGCCTTGGCGTCGATGTCCTGCACGTAGAGCATGCGGTCGGTCTCGACCATCAGCAGGCCCTTGCCGGCGTGCGGCGGCGTCAGCGTCACCTTCAGCGTGTCGCCGGCGCGATAGGACGTCTTGTCGAGCGCGAGCTTGACCTTGTCCGGGCGCGCGTCCAGGCCGCGGTTCTCGTCGTTCCAGCTCCAGCCGGCCGTGAACGGATAGCGCGTGGTGAGCTTCGTCGCCGGATCGAACACGTCCAGGCGGTAGTCGCCCCATTCGACGGGGAAATCGACGCGCGCGGGCGAGGCGCCGACGTCGACGGTCCTGGTTTCGATGTCCTCGTAGCGGCGGGTGAAGTCGTAGTCCCAGCCGTCGTCGCCGTGGTTCCAGTGATAGTCGCGATGCTCGCGCACCAGCGTGACGCGCAGTGCACGGGCCGGACGCGGCTGGGCGTCGGCGCCGTAACGGCCGATCTCGAAACCGACGCGCGCGTTCGCATCCGCGCCGTCTTTATCGTCGAACAGCGGGCGCACGCCGACGAGCGCATCGGCCGGCCACAGCACGCGCTTGAGACTGCGATTGACGCTGCGACCGCCGGTCTCGTAGACGCTGCCGGTGACGATCGCGGCGATGGTGCTCGTCGGCCTGGCTTCGTCGGGCAATGCGATGTCCTGCTCCAGCCTGCCCTGCGCGTCCAGTTCGGTGTCGATCACGTCCGCCGCTTCCTTGGGCAGCGACAGCGTCGGATCGCCGAAGAACCAGCCGGGCAGCTGTTCGAGCGGGTGCTGTTCGACCGCCACCGCCAACTTCGCGGTGAAACGGTTGCCGGCGGCGGGCGCGCCGTACAGATACGCGCCGGCGACGCGCAGCTTCAGCGGCTCGCCCGGCTTCAGCACCGGCTGTGCGTCCAGATCGAGCTTGAGGCGTTCGGGCAGGAACTCCTCCACGCGCAACGTCATGCCCTGCACGGCGTCCTTGCTGCCGGGATCGGTGCGGAATTCCACGCGCCAGCGCCCGGTCGCCGCGTCGGCGGGAATGACCTGCGCATGGCGCACGTAGCCCTGCGCATCGGGCTGCAGCCGCGTCTCCAGGAAGGTCTTGCCATCGGGCTGCACGTAACGCAGGAACACCGGCTGCGGCTTGCCGGCCTTGGTGGAAACCGGCTGTCCGTCCTGGTCGCGCAGCAGCGCCGACAGCCGGACCGTTTCGCCCGGTCGATACAGATCGCGTCCGGACCAGGCGAACACATCGAACCACGCCTGCTCGCGACCGCTGACCGCGAACTCGGACAGATCCAGCGCCGGCTGGTTGAACGGCAGCATCGACACGTCGCGGCCCTTGCTCGCCACCAGCACGTAAGCGGCGTCGAGCTTGTACTTCAGCAGCGCGTTGCCGTTGCCGTCGGTTTCGGCCTTCAGCACCGGCTCGCCGCGCGAATCCAGGATGCGCAGTTCCACGCCGGACACGGCGCTGCCATTCTGCAGCGACGCGGTGTGCACGAACATCGTGTCGCGGTAGGCCCGCACGTGCAGGCCGAGGTCGCTGACGGTGAAGAAGGACGTTTCGTACTGGTCCTGGAACTGCCCCGCGCGCTTCATCACCGCGAAGTACAGGCCCGGCTCCTGCAGTTCCTTGATGTCCTGCACCGGCAGGTAGGTCAGCACGCGCTCGTTCGGTTTGCCGCCGAGCACGAACCGGTTCACGTAGACCGGTTCGGCGAGCCGGTCCAGCGGCGTCTTCTCGCTGTATTCGCTCGCCAGTTCCCAGCTGCCGCGCCGACCGCCGCGCTGGTATTCGGAGAAGAACTTCGGCAGTTCCTTCTCGCGCACGCGCAGGAACTCGACGTCGACTTCCGGAACATTGACCGACACCACCGGCAGCCCGCGGCTTTCGCGCGCCGGCAACACGCTGCCCTGCGATGCGAAACCGACCACCGGGTCGAGCGGACCGGTGTAGACCTCCTTGCGCAACGGCTGTGCCAGGCGTTCGCCGGAGGCCGCCGTGAGCCCGGCCCTGATCGCGATGACGTAGTCCTTGCTGGCTTCCACGTGCGGAAAGCGCAGCAGTTTCGCGTCTTCGGAGAGAACCCAGCTGCCCTTGACCACCGCGCCGTTCTTGTCGGTCACCGCGATCACTTCGTCGAACGACTGCGTGCCGACCAGCGGCTTGCTGAATTCCAGCGCGAGGGCGAGTTGTTCGTCGCCCTTCTGGTCGGGGTACGCGGCGACCAGCGCGAAGCCCTGCACGGGCTGCGATTTCGTCTGGATCGCTTCGCCGCTTGGCGCGGGAAGCTGCCCGTCCGGATCGCGTTTGCACCCCGTCAGCAGCGCAGCCGCGATGGCGACGAACGCAAACCAACGGAGCACCCGGCCATGGCTCATGCGGGCGTGAGCGAATCCTTCCGATGCGCGCTTCATGCGATCTCCCCAGTTGTGCGGCGAGTATAGATTCGGCCCACGAAAAGTTCGCTGGCCGAACACGGTTCCGATCGGGGCGGCATGCCTGTCGGGGTTGTCACATGGCGTATGCGATGATCGGCCGCATCGCACCGTCAGACCTGCCGCATGCCGCGCGACGTACCGCGTCCTGCCATCGCCGAAGCCGTCCAGTCGGCGAGTCCGGATCCCGCTCCCGGCGGCGGCGCCCATGCGCGAAGCCCGGTGCTGGTCATCCGGCACGGTGCGTTCGGCGACCTCCTCCAGGCCGACGGCGCACTGCGCGATCTGCGCGAACACCATCGCGACCGTCCTATCGTGCTGCTCGCGTCGTCCCCGTACACGCGGCTGATGGCGCGCTGCCCCTACGTGGACGAAGTGATCGCCGACCCGCGGGCGCCGATGCTGCAACTCGGACGCAACCTGGCCCTGCTGCGGACGTTGCGCGAACGCGGATTCGAGCGGGTCTACGACCTGCAGGGCAGCGACCGCACCGCGCTCTACCGGCGCCTGATGCCCGAGCCATCGCAATGGCTGCGCAAACACAATCCGGCCGACAGCGGCACGCCGGACCGCCTGGCCTATGCGTGGATGCTTGCGCAGGCGGGCATCCGGGTCCGGCACGCGGACGCCCCCGATCCGGCATGGATGGCCGACGACGCGGACGCGCTGCTCGCCGCCGCCGGGATTCCGCCGGATTACATCGTCCTGATCCCCGGCAGCGCCGCGCGGCACACGCACAAACGCTGGCCGGGCCACGCCGAACTCGCGCGACGCCTGGGCGAAATCGGTCGTGCCGTGGTCGTGGTGCCGGGTCCGGACGAACTGGAACTCGCACGCAGCCTGCCCTGCCATGTCCTGGCGACGCCGGACGGGTTCCTCGACTGGTTCGCGCTCGCGGGCGTGCTGCGGCGCGCGGCCTTCGTCGTCGGCAACGACACCGGGCCCACGCACCTGGCGGCGGCGCTCGGCACACCGGGGCTCGCGCTGTTCGGTTCGCACACGTCGGTCGAACGCACCGGCATCCGCATGCGCGCCTTCGATGCGATCCAGGTTCCGGACCTTTCCAGCCTATCGGTCGAGACCGTGCTGGCCGACGTGCTGCGCCGGCTGCCGCGCTGACGCTTTACCGCGGCGGCGGCGACGGTCACGATGCGACCTCCCCCGGCATTGACCTGACCATTGCGCATGAAGCTGAGCGACCTCGCGCTGTACCCGATCAAGTCCTGCGCGGCGCTGGCGCTCGAGGAAGCCACGGTCGAATCCCGGGGCCTGGCGGGCGACCGCCGCTGGATGCTCGTCGATGCCGACGGTCGTTTCATCACGGGACGCCAGTTTCCGGAACTCACCCTCGTCCAGGCGCGTCCTGTCGAGGGCGGTCTCGTGCTCGATGCACCGGGCCAGTCGACGCTGCAGGTCGCGTTTCCGGCGCCGTCGGAACATTCGGTCGTGGAAATCTGGAAGAAGCCGGTCGCCGCGACATTGGCCTCCGACGCCGCCGCCGCGTGGTTCAGCCGCTATCTCGGCACCACCGCGCGGCTGGTCTACATGGACGATGCGGTGCGGCGTCAGGTCGATCCGGCCTTCGCGCGCGAGGGCGACGTGGTCGGCTTTGCCGACAGCTTTCCGATCATGCTGCTCGGACGCGGTTCGCTGGACCTGCTCAACGCGCGCCTCGACACGCCGGTGTCGATGGCGCGCTTTCGCCCGAATTTCGTCGTCGACGTCGACGTGCCGCATGCCGAAGACGCATGGACGCGCATCGCCATCGGCGAGGTGGAGTTCGACGTTGCGAAGGACTGCACGCGCTGCAACTTCGTCAACGTCGATCCCGCGAGCGGGCGCCGGTCGGAGGACGGGCAACCGTTGAAAACGCTGACGGCCTATCGCCGCTTCGATATCGGCGTGACATTCGGACGGCACCTGATTCCGCGTTCGTCCGGCGTGGTGCGTCGCGGGGATGAGGTGCGGGTGCTGGGGTGATTCCCCGGCGCAGCTCACGAGGAGGTTCTGCGGTCATTTCCGCGAAGGCGGGAATCAGGGACTTTCCAAGCCGCATCACCGATTGCGCCGAACGATCTGGGCGTACGCATGCTTTGCGCATCCGAACGTCTATGGATTCCCACCCTCGCCGGAATGACGGGACGAGGGAACCGAGCGACGCCGGCCGCGAGTTGCACGCGAGCCCCGGAAAGAAAAACGCCGCCCTGAGGCGGCGTTTCCTTTAACCGACAGGCAGGCCCGTCACGTCGTGGACGAAGCATCCGTCTCGCCGGACGCCTCGACCGCATCGCCCTCGACCGCATCGCCCTCGATGGCCGCGGCCGGCGTACCGTCGAGCGGCGCGTCGCTGCCGTTCTCTTCGTCCTCGTCCAGCGAGGCGTCCACGCGCTCGATCGTCTGCAGGCTTTCCCCCTGCGACAAACGCATCAGCGTGACGCCCTGCGTGTTGCGGCCGACCTGCGAGATCTCCGCCGCGCGCGTGCGCACCAGCGTGCCGCCGTCGGAAATCAGCAGCACGTCGTGGTGGTCGGACAACTGCACCGCGCCGATCAGCTTGCCGTTGCGTTCGGTGGTCTTGAGCGCGATCACGCCCTGGCCGCCGCGGCCCTTGCGCGGGTATTCCTCCAGCGCGGTGCGCTTGCCGTAGCCGCGTTCGCTGGCGGTGAGGATGTCGCCGTCGCCCTCGACGACGATCAGGCTGACGACATACGCGCCGCTGGTGTTCCTGCCGGCCTCGTCGCCGTCCTCGCCCTCCTCGCCTTCTGCCAGGCGGATGCCGCGCACGCCGGTCGCGGTGCGGCCCATCGAACGCACGGCGTCCTCCGAGAAGCGCACGGCCTTGCCGTTGCTGGCGAACAGCATGATGTCGCATTCGCCGTTGGTCATGGCGACATCGACCAGCGCATCGCCCTCGTCGAGGTTGATGGCGATCTTGCCGCGCTGCAGGCGGAAGGCGAACTCGGTGAGCGGCGTCTTCTTGACCGTGCCGTTGCGCGTGGCGAAGAACACGTAGCAGTTCTCCGTGTACTCGCGCACCGGCAACACGGCCTGCACCTGCTCGCCGTTTTCCAGCGGGATCCAGTTGATGATCGGACGGCCACGGGCATTGGGCCCGGCGTCCGGCAGCTGGTGCACCGGCAGCCAGAACACGCGGCCGGCGCTGGTGAAGGTCAGCAGCGTGTCGTGCGTGTTCACCAGCCACAGGTGGTCGATGAAATCCTCGTCCTTCGTGGACGCGGCGTTGCGCCCCTTGCCGCCGCGCTTCTGCGCGCGATAGGTGCTCACCGGCTGGCGCTTGGCATAGCCGGAGTGCGAAAGCGTCACCACCACGTCCTCGGGCGCGATGAGGTCCAGGATGTCGAGGTCTTCCTCGCTCGCGCGGATCTCGCTGCGGCGTGCGTCGCCGAATTCTTCCTTGACGTTGCGAAGCTCGGTGCGGATCACCTCCAGCAGCACGTTCGGATCCTCGAGGATCTCGATCAGCCCGCGGATGGTTTCCAGCAACTGCTTGTATTCGTCGGTGAGCTTGTCCTGCTCCAGGCCGGTCAGGCGGTGCAGGCGCATTTCCAGGATCTGCTGCGCCTGCGTCTCGGTCAGCTGGTAGCGGCCGTCGATCAGGCCCACGCCGGCGGGCAGGTCGTCCGGGCGCGACGCATCGCTGCCGGCGGCGGCGAGCAGCGCGCCGACCAGGCCCGGTTCCCAGGTACGCGCGAGCATGCGTTCGCGCGCTTCGTTCGGGTTGGCCGACGTCTTGATCAGCTCGATCATCTCGTCGATGTTCGCGAGCGCGACCGTCAGGCCTTCCAGGATGTGCGCACGCTGGCGGGCCTTGCGCAGTTCGAAGATGGTGCGGCGGGTGACGACTTCGCGGCGATGCTTGACGAAGACTTCCAGCAGCTCCTTCAGGTTCAGCAGCTTCGGACGGCCATCGACGATGGCGACCATGTTGATGCCGAACACCGACTCCATCTGGGTCTGCTGGTAGAGGTTGTTGAGCACGACCTCCGCCGATTCGCCGCGCTTGACCTCGATGTAGATGCGCATGCCGTCCTTGTCGGACTCGTCGCGCAGCTCGCTGATGCCCTCGATCTTCTTTTCCTTGACCAGCTCGGCGATCTTCTCGATCAGACGCGCCTTGTTGACCTGGTACGGGATCTCGGTGACGACGATCGCCTCGCGTCCGTTGTCGGCCACCTCGACCTCGGCGCGCGCGCGCATGCGCACGCGGCCACGGCCGGTGCGGTAGGCGGTCACGATGCCCGCGGTGCCGTTGATGATGCCGGCGGTCGGGAAATCCGGGCCCGGGATGTACTGCAGCAGGCCGTCCACGTCGATGGTCGGCTCGTCGATCAGCGCGATGGTCGCGTCGATCACTTCCGACAGGTTGTGCGGCGGGATGTTGGTCGCCATGCCCACGGCGATACCCGCCGAGCCGTTGACCAGCAGGTTCGGCACACGCGTCGGCATGACGGTGGGCTCGAGTTCCTTCTCGTCGTAGTTGGGCTGGAAATCGACGGTTTCCTTGTCGATGTCGGCCATCAGCTCGTGCGCGATGCGCGACATGCGCGCTTCGGTGTATCGCATGGCCGCGGCGTTGTCGCCGTCGATCGAGCCGAAGTTGCCCTGCCCGTCCACCAGCATGTAGCGCAGCGAGAACGGCTGCGCCATGCGCACCAGGGTGTCGTACACGGCCGTATCGCCGTGCGGGTGGTACTTACCGATGACATCACCGACGATACGCGCCGACTTGTAGTACGGCTTGTTGCTGTGCGCGCCCAGTTCGTTCATCGCGTACAGCACGCGGCGATGCACCGGCTTGAGGCCGTCGCGCGCGTCCGGGAGCGCGCGGCCCACGATCACGCTCATCGCGTAATCGAGGTAGCTGCGGCGCATCTCGTCTTCGAGGTTGACCGGGATGATTTCCTTGGCGAGTTCGGCCATCGGGTTTCCGTGTTTGATTGTGTGCGCTCGGCTGAACCGGCGGTTCATTCGACGCGAAGTTTCAGCCGCAAAACACCCCTTGCGGGCTGGCGTTCCAGTCCGCTGCGGGCGGTGTCGGATCGACAGGAAATGATAGCACGGAACGGGGTTTCGAGACACCCGAATCCCGGCCAGAAACAAGGACTTGCAGGAAAATCCGGCGGACTTTTCGGAGTCCCGCGCAGACGACGGGCGCGCGCCCGCACGCGAGGCGCAACGGGAGTGTGCGACGGCACGCGGTGCGTGCCGGCCATCGCGCTGCCAGTGGTGCGGCGGCCCGCGTGGACGGCCGTCGGCGCCCTGGGGTCGCGCGAAGGCCCGGGCGTCAGCCGAACGCCGCCCTCATCGCCGCTTCGTCGGGCCGTTCGATCACGCCGCGCTCGGTCACGATGGCGTCGATCAGCTCGTGCGGGGTGACGTCGAAGACCGGGTTCCAGGCGCCGACCTCGTCGGCCGCCGTGCGCACGCCGCCGACGGCGAACAGCTCGCCCGGGTCGCGCTCTTCGATGTGGATCGCATCGCCGGAGGGCGTGTCCATGTCGACGGTGGACGACGGCGCCACGACCATGAACTTCAGCCCGTGGTGGCGCGCGGCGATGGCGAGCTGGTAGGTGCCGATCTTGTTCGCGGTGTCGCCGTTGGCGCAGATGCGGTCGGCGCCGACGACCACCCATTGCACGTCGCCGGAACGCATCAGGTGCGAGGCGGCGGCGTCGGCGATCAGCGTCGGCGAGATGCCGTCCTGCTGCAGCTCCCACACCGTGAGGCGCGCGCCCTGCAGCCACGGGCGGGTTTCGCCCGCGAAGACCTTGTCGATGCGGCCTTCGGCGACGCCGGCACGAATGACGCCCAGCGCGGTCCCGAAGCCGGCCGTGGCGAGCGAGCCGGTGTTGCAGTGGGTCAGCACGCCGCTTCCCGGCGGGATCAGCGCGGCACCGAGCGCGCCCATGCGGCGATTGGCCGCGAGGTCTTCGTCGGCGATGGCCTGCGCCTCGCGCTCCAGCACCTCGCGCCAATCCGCGCCGGCGGCGGTAAGCGCGCGGCGCATGCGCGCCAATGCCCAGGCCAGGTTCACCGCGGTCGGACGCGCGGCGTTGAGCCGCTGCATGGCCGGCTCGAGTTTCGCGGCGGCATCGCGGCCGTCGGCCGCGTCGATGGTGCGCGAGGCGAGCACGACGCCCCAGGCCGCGGCGATGCCGATGGCCGGCGCGCCACGCACGGTGAGCGCGTGGATGGCTTCGGCGACGGCGTCGCTGTCGGCGCAGGCGACGTACTCGACCACGAACGGCAGCTTGCGCTGATCGAGCAGTTCCAGGGCGTGCCCGGTCCAGCGGATCGGGCGGATGCGGTCGTAGCGGTCGAAGTCGATGGCGTCGGTGTTCATGCGGCGAGTTTACAGGCCGCAGGTTTTCGACGCGGAGAACGGGCGCGGCGCGCGCGTTCTCCGTCCGGGTTCATCGCACCTGGAAGTCGCCGCGACAGCCGTCGCTCACCCAGATGCCGTTGCGGTCCCAACCCCAGCTGCGGCCTTCGATGCACGCGGCTTTCGACGCCTGCCGCACCATCCGGGCATCGCGGCGGATGGTGACGTTGCAGCGACGCTGGCGGTGGTCGTCGGAGCCGCAGTAGAGCGTCTGGGCCGGACCGCCGGGGGCGTTCCAGCCGCCGCCGTGACCGCCGCCGTTACCCCAGCCGTTGCCGCCGCCCCAGCCGCCATGGCCGGTGGCGAACTCGGCGCGGCAGCCGTTGTTCACCCAGACGAAGCCGCGGCCGACGCCCCAGCTGCGGCCTTCGATGCACGGGGATTTGGAGTATTGCCGCACCAGCGTCGCGCCACGCCCGTCGATGGCGCACTGGCGATAGCGGTTGTCGTTGGAATCGCAGCGCACCGTGCGGCCATCGCCGCCGCCGCCCCAGCCGCCGCCCCGGCCCAGCGCGAACTCCGCGCGGCATCCGTCGTTCACCCAGATGCCGCCCCGGTCGTATCCCCACGTGCGGCCCTCGATGCACGATGCCTTCGAGACCTGCCGGAGCAGTTGCACGCCACCGCGCGTGTCGGCCGCGCAGTGCCGCAGGCGACCGTCGTTGGAATCGCAGCGCACCACACGGTCGGCACCATAACGCTGGGCATCGACCTGGGCCGGCGCAGCCTGCGCCCACAAGGCGCCGATGGAAACGACCGAAACGAACCCGAAGGCCCTGAGCGATTGCGCGATCATCGAAGCTCCCCTGCGTGCGATGAGATTTTTTCGCAGACTACCGCGCGAAGCTTAACGGAGCCCGCACCGGGGCGAGCCCGGCACGCGCGGTTCAGCCGCCGGATTGCTGCGGCTTCTGGTGGATCTCGAACTCCGCCCGGCAGCCGTCCTCGACCCAGATGCCGTTGTCGTCGACGCCCCAACTGCGTCCTTCGACGCAGGCCGCGCGCGACAACTGGCGGAACACCCGCACGCCTCCCTTGGTGTCGATCGGGCAATGGCGCGGGCGCTTGTCGACCGAATCGCAGCGCACGATCTCGCGCGGGCCTTCGTTGGCGACGTCGACCATCATGCGGAATTCGGCCCGGCAGCCGCCGGACACCCACACGCCGCGCGCATCGGCGCCCCAGTTCTGGCCGCGCATGCACGGGTTCTTCGAAAGCTGGCGGACCAGTTCGACGCCGGCGCGTGTTTCGGCCGGACAGTGCGTCCAGCGGTTGCCCTTGGACTCGCAGCGCATCACGCGCGCACCGGTCCCGCTACCGATGCTGCCGCCGTAGCCCAGCACGAAGTCGGCGCGGCAGCCGTCCTTCACCCAGACGCCGGCGGACGCGACGCCCCAGGTCTTGTTCTCGTCGCAGTCGGTCCGCGAGAGCGTGCGCAGCAACCGCACGCCGCCGCGGACATCGGCCGGGCAGATGTTGTCCTCGCCGTCCTTGGACTCGCAGCGCAGGATGCGATCGCCGTAGAAACGCCCGCCCTGCTCCTGCGCCCATGCCCCGGGTGCGATCACCACACATGCCGCAAGCAACGTCGAGACCGCCAAGCCGCGCATCATGCACCCCTGTCTTCCAGACGCCACTGTAAAGCGTTCGTGCGTAAACGGGGATCAAGGCGGAAGGGCACGCGGAACCGCGACCTCAGGCACGCGCGAAGTCGAAGGCGAGCACGTCGGCGATGCGACCGGTTTCCAGCATCGCCATCATCAGGCGGTCCATGCCCAGCGCCACGCCCGCGCAGGCCGGGAAGCCCGCGGCCAGGCCCCGCAGCAACCGTTCGTCGCGCGGGGGCTCCAGATCGCCGCGTCCGCGCCGCACGTCCCGGTCACGATCGAAACGCGCGCCCTGCTCCGCCGCGTCGGCCAGTTCGTGATAGCCATTGGCCAGTTCGAGCGGCCCCAGGTACAGCTCGAACCGCTCGGCGACGGCCACCTTGCCTTCGCGGATGCGCGCCAGCGCGCACTGCGAGGCCGGATAGTCGTACACGGCCAGCAATTCGTCCGGGCCGAACGACGGCTGCAGGCGATGGGTCATGAGCAGGTCGAGCCAGTCGTCGCGCGTCAGCCCCGTGGGGTCGATCACCACCTCGCCTAGCGCGGCGCGCAGTTGCGCGTCGGTGGCCGTGTCCGGATCGATGCCCAGCCGGTCGCGGTACAGATCGTGGTACGCAATGCGCGACAGCGTCGCCGTCCGCCCGACCAGCGCCAGTGCGGCCTGCACCAGCGCGGCGGTCTCGTCGATCAGGCGCATGTGGTCCCAGCCGAGCCGGTACCACTCCAGCATCGTGAACTCGGGGTTGTGCCGCCCGCCGGCTTCTCCGTCGCGGAACACGCGGCCCAGTTCGTAGCAATCGCCGAACCCGGCCG
The DNA here is from genome assembly GCA_031216755.1 of Lysobacter arvi. Taxonomy (GTDB): domain Bacteria; phylum Pseudomonadota; class Gammaproteobacteria; order Xanthomonadales; family Xanthomonadaceae; genus Lysobacter_J; species Lysobacter_J arvi. Next base: position 1,109,559 of record JARUHG010000001.1, read on the forward strand.
CGAGCAGGCGCTTCAACGGGTACTCGGGCGACGTGCGAAGCCAGCGCGTGCGTGGCGCGCCGTCGGTGCGGCCGCTGAATTCCAGATGGAACGAGGCGATGTTCGGATCGGTGTTGCCGGCGACCGACATCACCGGCGTCTCCACCTCGACCACGCCGCGCGCGTCGAAGAACGCACGCACGGTCGCGTTGAGTCGCGCGCGCAGGCGCAAGGCGTCGAACGACGCCGAGGGTCGCCAGTCGTCCATGCCCGCCTGCACGCCGTCAGCCTCCATGCTGCGCGAGGAACGCGAGCAGCTTCGCTTCGTCCCAGATCTCGACGCCGAGCTCCGTCGCCTTGTCGAGCTTGGAGCCGGCCGCCTCGCCCGCGACGACGAAACTGGTCTTCTTCGACACGCTACCGGCGACCTTCGCGCCAAGCGCTTCCAGCTTCGCCTTGGCCTCGTCGCGGCTCATCGCCGACAGCGTGCCGGTCAGCACCGCGGTCTGTCCGTCGAGCGGACCGGCGCCGCCACTGTCGTCTTCGGGCGTCAGCGCACGCAGTGCGGCCAACGATTCGCCGGCGCGAGCAAGCAGCCGCGCGTGTTCCTCGTCCTCCAGCCAGTCTGCCAGCGATTGCGCGGTGTCGTTCGGCAGCCCTGCGGCCACGAAGTTGTGCCGCGGCGCATCCAGCAGCGCCTGCACGCCCGGGAAGGCCGCCGCGAGCTGCTCGGCACGTATCCGGGTGACCTTGGGGATTTCCAGATCGACGAGCATCGTCGCGACCTCCAGTCCGTCGCGCAGTTTCGCGCTCGGCGGATGCGTGTCGGTGATGGTCACGCCGCGCGCGAGCAGATCGTCGATCACCTGCTGGTTGCCCGGCTGGTCGAAGAAATGGCCGATCGCGCGCGCGACCTCGCCACCGACATCGGGCACGCGCTTGAACAGCGGCCATGGCAGGCGGCGGATCAGCGCGATGTCGCCGAACCACGTCGCCAGCGCCTTGGCCGTGCTTTCGCCGACGTGCTCGATGCCCAGCGCGTAGAGGAAGCGCTCCAGCGTCGTGGTGCGGCTGTGGTCGATCGCGGCAATGAGGTTCTCCGCCCACTTCGTGGCGACCTTGCCCGACTTCGCCCCGCTCTTGAGAGCATGGGCCGGCGTCGTCCCGCCCCGTTCGTCCGCGCGGCGCTTCATCTCCAGCAGGTCGTCGAGTTCGAGCTTGTAAAGATCGGCGACCGATTGCAGGTACCCCAGGTCCGACAGATCCTCGATGAACCGCTCGCCCAGGCCTTCGATGTCCATCGCGCGACGCGACGCGAAATGCCGGATCGCTTCCTTGCGCTGCGCGGCGCAGGTGAGTTCGCCCGAACAGCGCCAGACGGCCTCGCCTTCCTCGCGGACGATCTCGGAGCCGCACACCGGGCATTGCATCGGCATCTGCCACTGCGGCGCATGCGGATCGCGGTACTCGGGCACCACGCGCACGATCTCGGGAATCACGTCGCCGGCGCGGCGAACGATGACGGTATCGCCGATGCGCACGTCCAGGCGGGCGATCTGGTCGGCGTTGTGCAGCGTGGCGTTCGTCACGACCACGCCGGCCACCTGCACCGGCTTCAGGCGCGCCACCGGCGTCGCCGCGCCGGTGCGGCCGATCTGGATGTCGATGCCTTCGAGCACCGTGGACTGTTCCTGCGCCGGGAACTTGTGGGCGATCGCCCAGCGCGGCGCTCGCGAGACGAAGCCCATCTCGCGCTGGCCTTCGTAGTCGTCGAGCTTGTAGACGACGCCGTCGATGTCGAACGGCAGCGATTCGCGCCGCTTGCCGATACCGCTGTAGTAACCCAGCAGTCCTTCGGCGCCGGCGACCACGTCGTTGAGCGCGCTCACCGGGAAGCCCCATTCGCGCAGCTTCGCCAGCGTCTGCGAATGCGTCGGCGGCAGCTCCGCACCTTCGACGATGCCGACGGCGTAGGCGTAGAACGCGAGCGGGCGCTGCGCGGTGATGCGCGGATCGAGTTGGCGGAGCGAACCGGCGGCGCCGTTGCGCGGATTGGCGAGCACCTTGCCGCCTTCCTTCACGGCGCGTTCGTTGTACTTGCGGAACGCCTCTAGCGGCATGTACACCTCGCCGCGCACTTCGAGCACGGCCGGCCATCCGGTGCCGCGCAGCTGCAGCGGAATCGCCTTGATCGTGCGCAGGTTGGCGGTGACGTCCTCGCCGGTCGCGCCGTCGCCGCGCGTGGCGCCCTGCACGAAACGGCCGTTCTCGTAGCGCAGGCTGATCGCCAGTCCGTCGAGCTTGGGTTCGACCGAGAACTTCGGCGCGCGTCGGCCGAGCTTCTCTTCGATGCGCCGCTCGAAATCGGCGACTTCCTCGTCGGTGAACGCGTTGCCGAGCGACAGCATCGGGATCGCATGGCGGACTTCGGCGAACGTGCCGCTCGGCGCGATGCCCACGCGCTGCGTCGGCGAATCGGGCGTCACCAGGTCCGGATGTTCGGCTTCGAGGGACTGGAGTTCACGCAGCAGGCGGTCGAATTCGGCGTCCGGGATCGCCGGGTCGTCGAGCACGTAGTAACGGTAGTTGGCGTCGTCGATGCGCTGGCGCAGCTCGGCGATGCGATCGGCGGGCGTCTGGGTCTTGGCCACGTGCAGTCCTTCGGCCGTTGCACGGCGGGGGCGTGGGTAGTGTGCGGGTGAGGATGTGAGGACGGAAGCCTTCGGGGCGCATCGCGATGTTGTCGCGCAGGTGCGCGGAGTCGTTGAGACACCGTCATCCCGGCGAAAGCCGGGACCCCGGCTGTCCAGCTTTCAGCGATGACCGAGGGCTCGGATTCGAGGCGAAGCGCTGCCGCGTCGCGGCCTTCGGCGGGAGCGATCGTCAGGGCATCGCACGCCCCGACCCTCACCCCAACCCCTCTCCCGGAGGAGAGGGGCTCAAAGCGCCGTCCTGTTGGACGTAATGGCCGTGCACGCCCTCATCGCGTTGAACGCAATGAGGAGGCTCGAATCACCAGCGGGCAGGCTTCGTCAGCGGCGGTGCTTCGCGCTGGCGGTCGTAGGCGCGCAATTCGTCGCGGATGTGCGCGATGCGCTGGCGGCCGAGCGCGTTGCGCTGCTCGTCCAGGACCACGCCGTCGAGCAGTTCGGCCATGCGCTGCGCGGTGGGCAGCATCGTTTCCCACGCGTCCAGCGCGTTGACCGGCGCCGGCAGCGTCAGGAAGAACGCGATCGCGGGCGTCTCCATCGACTGGATGTTCGCCATGTCGAAGCTGCCGGGCTTCATGATGTTGGCGACGCTGAAGACCGGGCCGCGCTCGGGGTGGTTTTCCACCAGACGATGGAACACGCCCATGTAGCCGTAGACCAGGCCGGCCTTCTCGGCGGCGACGACGATGTCCGGGCCGTGCAGCTTCTGCCCGGCGCGCGCGGCCAGGTACAGCGTCACGATCTTGTCGAACTCCTCGCTGACGCGGCGGCCCAGCTCGCTGTTCGCGCCGCCTTCGAGCGTGCGGTCGAACAGCTCCAGCTCGGCCTGCGCGGTCGCACCGCCGGCGCCCGCGGCCTGGGCGAGGTCGCGTTCGATCTGCTCGCCGAGCGTCGGCTCCTGGCGCGGCGCGCCGGACGAGGCCGCCGGTTCGCGCGGCACGCGCTTGCCCTGACCCGGCTTGCGCGGCCGACCGAAAAACACGATGGCGGCGACGAGGATCAGGCCGGCGATCAGGATGCCGATCCGCAGCAGGGTCACGTCGGACATATATCAATCTCCTTTGGATCGGACCCGGGCCCCGGAACCGGGGACCCGGAAAGCAGCACGGCCATACGCAAGTCACGGGTCCCGCGTCCCGGGGCCCTGGTCCCGCGGATCACGCCACGCCCGCCAGGCGCGAGGCTTCGGCCAGGTCCACCGACACCAGGCGGCTGACGCCCGGCTCGCGCATGGTCACGCCCGAGAGCTGGTGCGCGGCTTCCATCGTCGCCTTGTTGTGGGTGACGAACAGGAACTGTACCGCCTCGCTCATCTCGCTGACCATCTGCGCCAGTCGGCCGACGTTGGCTTCGTCCAGCGGCGCGTCCACCTCGTCGAGCAGGCAGAACGGCGCCGGATTGAGGCGGAAGATCGCGAACACCAGCGCCACGGCCGTCATCGCCTTCTCGCCGCCGGACAGCAGCGAGATGTTCGACACGCGCTTGCCCGGCGGACGCGCCATGATCGACACGCCCGTGTCGAGCAGGTCCTCGCCGGTGAGTTCCAGGTAGGCGTGGCCGCCGCCGAACAGGCGCGGATACAGCTCCTGCACGCCGCTGTTGACGCGGTCGAAGGTGTCCTTGAAACGGCCGCGGGTTTCGCGGTCGATCTTGCGGATGGCTTCTTCCAGCGTTTCCAGGGCGGTGGTGAGGTCGGCGTTCTGCGCGTCCAGGTATTCCTTGCGCTGCTCGGCCTCGGCGTGTTCGGCAATGGCCGCCAGGTTGACCGGCTCCAGGCGCCGCAGCTTGGCGTCGAGCTCGGACACGGTGCGTTCCCACACCTGCGGGTTCATGTCGTCGGTGAGCGTGTTGACCACGTCTTCCAGCACGAAGCCGGCCTCGGCGACGGCCGCGGCCAGCTGTTCGGCCTTCAGCACGAGCGCCTGCTGTTCGAGGCGGCGCTGGCCGATGGCCTCGCGCTGCTGGATGGCCTGGTCGTCGCGCTGGTGGCGGATCTGCTCGAAGCGGCGCAGGTCGTTGTCGATGCCATCCAGCGTGGTGCGCGCGACGGTGAGGTTCTGTTCGGTGAGCACGCGCTGTTCCAGTGCCACCTGCCGCTGCTCTTCCAGCGTTGTGACCGGATCGTCGCCCTCGGCCAGCTGGAGCGAGAGCTCTTCCAGTCGCGAGTCGAGCTGGCCGCGCTGCCCGCCCATGCGCGACAGCGCCTGCTCCAGCGCGGCGATCTGCGTGCGCTGCGATTCCAGCGTGAGCGCCAGCGCATGCGCGGCGTCGCGGGTCTCGCGGGCGATGTTGCGGGCCTGGTCGCGTGCGTCGCCGAGGTTGCGGCGTTCGGCTTCCAGCGCCTGGCGGGCGTCTTCGAGCTCGGTCATCCGCATGACCGCCTCTTCCTGGCGCATGCGGGCCTCGCGGGCCTGTTCCTGCGCCGCGTCGAGGTTCTGCGCGAGCTGCGCGAGCTCGGCGTCGATCTTCTCGATGCGCGCGCGCGCGTTGTCGAGGCGGCCCTGCTGGCTCTGCAGCTGGCCGGCGAGCTCGGACACGCTGCGATGCGCCATGTACAGCGTGCGCTGCGCGTCCTCGCGCTGCTGCTCGGCGGCGAGCGTGCGATCGCGCAATTGCACCAGCAGCGATTCGAGTTCCTTCTCGCGCGCGAGCAGGGTTTCGATTTCGCCGCGCAGCGTCTGGATCTCGCGCTCACGCAGCAGCGCGCCCTGCTGGGCGGCGCCCGAACGCAGCACGCGCACCCAGCCGGCGCCGAGGCGCTCGCCGCTGCGGGTGATGACGGACTCGCCCTCGCCCAGCTGCGGCAGCAGCGCGCGCGCCTGCGTGAGGTCGTCGGCCGCATGCAGTCTGGCGAGGATGCGGCGGATCGCGATCGGGCCGCGCACCTTCGACGCGAGCGAGGTCGGTGCGAACTGCACGGCCTCGTTCTGCGGATCGACCAGCGCCAGGCGGCCCTCGCCGAGTTCGCCGATCGCCTCCACCAGCGTCTCCGGCGATTCCACCAGGACGCCTTCGATCATCTGCCCCAGCGCGCTTTCGACGGCGTTTTCCCAGCCGGCGTCCACGTCGAGCGCTTCGCCCACGCGCGTGGCCGAATCCAGGCCGCGCGCCTTCAGCCAGCCCAGCGCGGCGCCCTGCTCCTGGCCCAGCGCGGCGTGCTGCAGGGTTTCCAGCGACGACAGCCGGCCGCGTGCGGCCTGCGCCTGCTTGCGCACTTCGGCCAGTTCGGACTGGGTGGCGCGCTGCTGCTCCTGCAGCTCGCCCAGCGCGCCCTTCCGCGTCTCCAGTTCCTCGGTGAGGCTGTCGATGGAGAACTTCTGGGTTTCGTGCTTCTCCTGCAGCTCGGCGAACGAGTCCGACAGCGCCGTGAGGTCCAGTCCGGAACGCTCGTTGTTCAGCGATTCGCGACGGCGATCGGCCTCCAGCACCTGGCGGTCCAGGTGTTCGATGCGCGTGCGTTCGACATCGGCGGCGCGCGACGCTTCGGCCTGCGCGCGGCTGTGGGCTTCCCAGCGCTGCTGCCAGTCGGTGAGCGCTGCCTCGGCCTCGCGCAGCGTCTCCTGGCGCATGACGTCCTCTTCGCGCAACTGCTCCAGCCGCGGTTCGGCTTCGCCGACCGCTTCGCGCAGGACGTCCAGCTTGGCCTGGTCGCTGCCCATGTGCTGGCCGAGTTCGGCCAGCGCGGTCATCGCTTCGTCGCGCGCCTTGTGCAGGCGGTTGGCCATCTCGCGCTGGTGCTGGATCTGCTGCTCGATGCGCGCCAGCGTGCCGCTCACCTCGTAGCTGGCGGCCTGCGCCTTGTTGAGCGCCTCGGCGGCTTCCTCGCGCTTCACGCGGCCGGTTTCGATCTCGCGTTCGGCCTCTCGCTGTTCGGCGATGAGCTGCTGCAGGCGGGTCTCCTGCTGGGCGAGCTTCTCGCGCTGGCCCTGCAGCTTCTGATCGAGCGCGCGATGCTCCAGCGTCTTCCACTCGGCGTCCTTGACCTTGCGTTCGGCCTGGATCGCCTGGTACTGCTCGGCCTGGCGCGCCTGGCGCTTGAGGTGCTCGAGCTGCTTGCCGACTTCCTCGCGCAGGTCGTTGAGGCGGTCCAGGTTCTCGCGCGTGTGGCGGATGCGCGTTTCGGTTTCCTTGCGCCGTTCCTTGTACTTGGAGATGCCGGCGGCTTCCTCCAGGTAGACGCGCAGTTCCTCGGGCTTGGCCTCGATGACCTGCGAGATCATGCCCTGCTCGATGATCGAGTAACTGCGCGGGCCCAGGCCGGTGCCGAGGAACAGATCGGTGATGTCGCGGCGGCGGCACTTGGCGCCGTTGAGGTAGTACTGGTTGGAGCCGTCGCGGCTGACGGTGCGCTTGACCGAGATCTCGTTGAACGCCGCGTATTCGCCGGTGATGGTGTGGTCGGAGTTGTCGAAGATCAGCTCGACCATCGCCTGCGACACGGGCTTGCGCGCCGAGGAGCCGGCGAAGATGACGTCGGTCAGCGAATCGCCGCGCAGGCGGCTGGCCGAGCTTTCGCCCATCACCCAGCGCACGGCGTCGATGATGTTGGACTTGCCGCAGCCGTTCGGACCGACGATGCCGGTCATGTTGGTCGGCAGGTGCAGCGTGGTCGGATCGACGAAGGATTTGAAGCCGGACAGCTTGATCGTGGACAGACGCATGCGTCGAAGGGTTCTCGGGCTCGATGCGTGTCGCCGGACCGCGCGCGCATCCTCGTGAGGTGGATGACTTATCTACGCTAACTGCTTGATCGGTATAGCGAAGGATCGGCATTTCGGCCGAATGACGAAAGAGTATAGCGAGGCCGGCCGGGCCCTGCGGGCCGGATTCGCGCTCCGGCGCCCTGGCCGTGGCGCGGCGGCGCGGTCGACGCGACATTTACGGCGCCGCTGCGAGTCTGGGCCCATGGATCGAGGTTTCTGGTTGCAGGCTGGCGCGATCGCGTGGCCGCTGACGATCGCGCTGGTGCTGGGCCTGCTGGTCCATCGCGCCCTGCTCGCCCTGTCCCGCCGCGCCGACGCCCACGTCGCCACCCGCATGCGCGCCCGGATCGTGCAGGTGATCGCCCTTCCGGCCGCGGTGGCGCTGCCGCTGTTCTTCCTCAGCATCGCGATGCGGGCCGCGCCCCTGCGGGAGGAGTGGCTGGGCCGGATCCAGCACTGGCTCGGCGTCGGCGGCCTGTTGTGCATGACGTGGCTGGCGGTGCGGGCCATCGGCGCCATCGAGCGGCGGATCCTGCGCCAGCATCCGGTGGAGGTCGCCGACAACCTCGACGCCCGCCGCGTGCAGACGCAGACCCGCGTCCTGAGCCGGATCGCCCAGGGCGCGGCGATCCTGGCCGGCGTCTCGATCGCGCTGATGACCTTTCCGGCGATCCGCCAGCTCGGCACCACCCTGCTCGCCTCGGCCGGCATCATCGGCCTGGTCGCGGGCATCGCGGCCAAGCCGGTGTTCGGCAATCTCATCGCCGGCCTGCAGATCGCCCTGACCCAGCCGATCCGCCTGGACGACGTGGTGATCGTGCAGGGCGAATGGGGCCGCATCGAGGAAATCGACAGCACCTACGTGGTCGTGCGCATCTGGGACGAGCGGCGCCTCGTCGTGCCGTTGCAGTGGTTCATCGAGAACCCGTTCGAGAATTGGACGCGCACGAGTGCGCAGCTGCTCGGCACCGCGTTCCTGTGGCTCGATTACCGCACGCCGATGGCCGAGGTACGCAAGGCGCTGCAGCACATCTGCGAGACGGACGAACGCTGGGACGGCCGCGTGTGCGTGGCGCAGATCACCGACTCGGACCGGTCGACGCTGCAGGTGCGCCTGCTGGTGAGCGCGCGCAATTCCGGCGACCTGTTCGACCTGCGCTGCGCCGTGCGCGAGCGGATGATCGAATTCCTCAATGCCTCCCACCCGTATGCGCTGCCGCGCGTGCGCCTGGCGCAGGCGATCCGCGCGGCGGGCGATTCGGAGTCGCGGCAGGTCGGGCCGCGCGAGGTGGGCGAGCAGACGACGTCGCCGGGTGCGGAAGACGTCAATGCCGCCGACGTCGCGCGCGCCGCGGCGCAGCCCGAGTGAGGGCTACGCGCGCAGACTCCCTCCTCTTTCCGGATCGAAGTAATGCATGTGCTCGGGGTTGTGGCCCAGGTGCACGACGTCGCCGGGCCGCGGGAGGTCGCGTGGCGGGAGGCGGACGACCAGTTCGCTGCCGCCGCAATCGAGGTTGAGGAACGCTTCGTTGCCGACGGGCTCGACGGTGTCCACTCGCGCCTGCAGATGCCCGGGCGCCGGTGCCGCGAGCGACAGATCTTCCGGGCGCAGGCCGACGGTGAGCGGCTTCCCGAGATGCGCACGCACGCGTTCGCGCAGGTCCGGCTCGGGATGCAGCGGCAGTTCGTTGTCGTCCGCGATGCGCAGCGAGAACCCATCGCCGCGTTCGGCGAGCACGCCCTGCAGCAGGTTCATCTTCGGGCTGCCGAGGAAGGTCGCCACGAACAGGTTCGCCGGACGGTTGTACAGCGCCATCGGCGTGTCGATCTGCTGGATGCGCCCCTTGTCGAGCACGACGATGCGCTGGCCGAGCGTCATCGCTTCGACCTGATCGTGCGTGACGTAGATCATCGTCGTGCCGAGCGTGCGATGCAGCCGCGCGATCTCCACGCGCGTGGAAGCACGCAGCTTGGCGTCGAGGTTCGACAGCGGTTCGTCGAGCAGGAACACCTGCGGCTGGCGCACCAGCGCGCGGCCGAGCGCGACGCGCTGGCGCTGGCCGCCGGACAGCGCGGCCGGCTTGCGGTCGAGCAACGGCTCCAGTTCGAGCATCCGCGCCGACTCGCGCACGCGCCGGGCGACTTCGTCCTTCGGCGCGCCGCGCAGCTTCAGGCCGAAGCCGAGGTTTTCGGCGACCGTCATGTGCGGGTACAGCGCGTAGCTCTGGAAGACCATCGCGATGTCGCGGTCCTTCGGCGCCACGTCGTTCACGATGCGATCGCCGATGCCGAGCTGGCCGCTGGTGATGGTTTCCAGGCCCGCGATCATGCGAAGCAGCGTGGACTTGCCGCAGCCGGACGGACCGACCAGCACGAGCAGTTCGCCATCGCCGATCTCGAAGGTCGCGTCGTCCACGCCCACGAAGCCGTTGGGATAGACCTTGCGCAGACGATCCAGCGTGACCTTCGCCATTGAGTTCCTCGTTGAGTCCCTGCATCGGAGCGGGACGGCGCCCGCATTGTGTCGGGTCCGGCCATGCAAAAGTCGCCGGGGTCCGCTATCCTGCCATGTAACCGTTTTCATGCCTATCGCCACGGTCTTGCGGCGCGGGCCGTTCACCGCTCGCAGGACGCGATCGGCGCGCGAACGTTTTTTGCGGACGGGATCCGCTGCTCCTCCCTCCCACGCAGCGGATCCCGCCGTTCTTTCGTTCGCGCGCGACGTGGGCTGATTTCGTATTCAGTGGCCCGCGCCGCGCATCGGGCGATCGCCGCCGGAGACAGGCGCCCGGCGCTCCATTACGCTGCGGGCCTGTTTGCGTTGACGCCATCTCGGTGATCCCTTGAGCGAAACCTCCCGGACCGACACCCACGCCCTGCTCGCCGACATCGGCGGCACCAACGCGCGTTTCGCGCTCGCGCGGCACGACGCGCTCGACCCTTTGCTGATGGAAAGCGTGCGCGAGTTCGTGGTGGCCGACTTCCCCTCGCTCGCCGATGCCGCGCGCCATTACCTCGACACCACCGGTGCCATCGCGACCACGGGCGTGTTCGCCGTGGCCGGGCGCGTGGACGGCGACGAGGCGCGCATCACCAACCATCCGTGGGTGATCTCCGCGGTGCGCACCGGCGAACAACTGGGGCTGTCGTCGTTGCGGCTGGTGAACGATTTCGCCGCGCAGGCGATGGGCGCGTCGCTGCTGCGCCCGCAGGACGTGGTCCCGGTCGGCGGCATCGGCTGGAACGGGCACGACGCGCTGGATCGCACCTTCGCCATCATCGGCGCCGGCACGGGCCTGGGCGTGGGCGGTCTGCTGCGCCGCGGCGGGCGCTATTTCCCGCTGCAGACCGAGGGCGGGCACGTCAGCTTCGCGCCGAACTCGCCCGAGGAGATCGAGATCCTCACGCAGATGTCCGCCGAGTTCGGCCGCGTGTCGAACGAACGTCTGGTCAGCGGCCAGGGGCTGGTGAACCTGCATCGTGCGCTGAGCAACATCGCCGGCGAGGACCCGGGGCCGCTCAAGCCGTCGGACATCACCGCGCGTGCGAAGGAAGGCGACGAGCGCAGCCTGCGCACGATCGACGTGTTCTGCGCGGTCTTCGGCGCCGCGGCGGGCGACCTGGTGCTCACGCTGGGCGCCTGGGACGGCGTGTTCCTCACCGGGGGGCTCGTGCCGAAGCTGTTGCCGTCCATCGCGCATTCGGCCTTCCGCCAGCGCTTCGAATACAAGGGCCGGTTCTCGCCGGTGATGGCGCGGATCCCGACCCTCGCCGTGGTGCATCCGCAACCGGGACTGCTCGGCGCGGCGGCGCTGGCGCAGGACGTCGCCTGACGCCGGAGCCCACGCGGCCTTGAAGCCGGCTGTGCAAGCATCGGCGCATGGCTGACCGCACGCCCCTGCCGACGCCCGACGCGCCGGCGACGTACGCGTTCCACGAGCACGCCAATCGCGAGGTCTGGACGTGGTCGGCGGCCGTGGCCATCGCCGCGGAACTGCGCCGTGAACTCATCGTGCAGCCGCGCGCCCGCCTGCTGCTTTCCGGCGGGCAGACGCCCGCGCCGGTGTACCGGGCGCTCTCGCAGGCGCCGCTGGCGTGGGAGCGTGTCGACGTCGGCCTCGTCGACGAGCGCTGGCTGCTGCCGGACGATCCCGACAGCAACGCGCATCTGGTGCACCGCGAATTCCTTCGCGACCACGCCGCGGCCGCGCATTTCGAACCGATGACGCAGCCCGGCCGGCACCTGGAAGGCGCCGTCGCCACCGCCAACGCGCACGCACGCCGCGAGGCAGGCGTCGCGGTGTTCGGCATGGGCGAGGACGGCCACACGGCGTCGCTGTTCCCCGGCATGGCCGATGCCGAGCGCCTCCTCGCCAGCTCGCGCGACTACGTGGCCGTCGACGCGCACGGCTGTCCCGGCGCGCAACAGTGGCCGCGGCGGATCAGCCTCACTCCGCGGGGCATGGCGCGCATCGCGCATCGACTGCTGCTCATCCAGGGCGCACGCAAGCGGGCGGTGTTCGAGCAGGCGCTGGCCTCGGGCGACCGGACCCGCTGGCCGGTGCTGGCGACGCTGGAAAGCACGTACGGCACGCCGCTGGACGTGCATTGGTGCGCCTGACGACGAAGCGCACCCGCGACGGGGGCGGCACTACACCTGCGGCACGCCGCGCGAGCGGCCGACTTCCGATCTCGGCGGCGCGCCGAAGAGCCGCTTGTATTCGCGACTGAACTGCGACGGGCTTTCGTAGCCGACGTGGCGTGCGGCCGACAGCGCCTCCATGCCGCCGGCCAGCATCAGGCGGCGCGCTTCGTGCAGGCGCAGGTGCTTCTGGAACTGCAGCGGCGACATCGTCGTCACCGCCTTGAACTGGTGGTGGAACGACGAGGTGCTCATGTGCACGGTGCGCGCGAGTTCGTCGATGCTCAACGGCTGCAGGTAGTCCTCGCGCAGGCGCGCGACGGCACGCGCGATGCGGCTGGAGCGCGTGTCGGTGGTCGCCAGCACGCGCAGGCGATGGCCGAGTTCGCCGGTGAGCACGCGATAGAGGATCTCGCGACGCGCCATCGGCCCGAGCACCCGCAGGTCGTCCGGCGTGTCGAGCAGTCGCATGAGCCGCAGCACGGCGTCCATCAGCGGCGCGTTGACGCGTGCGGCGTAGAGGCCCAGGTCCAGGCCCTGCGTCGCACCCGGCGAGGGCGCCACGGGCGGCGGTCCGGCTTCGGCGATCAGCGCGGCGACGTCGTCCGGATCGATGTCCAGGCGCACGCACAGGTACGGCGCCTCCGGCGTGGCTTCGATCACCTGCCCCGTCACCGGCAACGTCACCGACACGACCAGGTAATTGAGCGGGTTGTACACATAGGTCTGCCCGGCGAGCGTCGCCGACTTGCTGCCCTGCGCGACGATCACCAGCCGGGGCTCGTACACCACCGGCGTGCAGGCGGTCGGCCCGCTCAGGCGGACCAGGCTCAGCGGCGCGAAGGCGGTCGCATGGATGCCATCGGACGGTGTCGATCGTGCAATCCGCGCGGCGAGTTCCGGCAAGGCGGCGCAACCCGGCTGTTCGGCGATGGTGTCGGCTGGAGGCATAGGAGTTCCGGGAGCTTCCGGCGTTCACGGGGAGCCGTCGGGATTATGACTTCCGGGCTATGCCGCATGTTGCCGATCATGCCGGCTTGCGGCGGGTTTGCAGGATCGGGCAAGGATCCAGCAGCAATGGACTATCGCCGGCAACGCCCCCGCACTACCTTAGCCGGGACACGGAACGCCCCACGCGGACCTGCCCTGCATCGCCCCGCCGCGCGCGGTGCGTCGCGGGCCGTCCGGGTGGGCGGCGCCCTCCCCCGCACGCTCCGCCACCATAGGCCGTCCGCCCGATGTGGATTGTCCAGTACGCCCTGAGCCGCCGGTACACCATCGGCGTGCTCGCGATCCTGATCCTGCTGTTCGGCACCCTCGCCGCGCGGCGCATGCCGACCGACATCCTCCCGGAAGTCGGCATCCCGTCGGTCAACCTCGTGTGGACCTACAACGGCCTGCCCGCCGCCGACATGGCCGCCAAGCTCACCTCGTTCTCCGAGGTGGCGATCATGAACACGGTCGACGACCTCAAGGAAGTCCGCTCCGACACGATCAACGGCGCGAGCATCGTGCGCATCGACTTCCAGCCGAACGTGAGCCTGGATCGCGCGCTCGGGCAGATCACGTCGGTCTCGCAGACGATCCTGCGGCGCATGCCGCCGGGCACGTCGCCGCCGCTGGTGATCCGCAACAACGTGTCGTCCACGCCGGTGCTGATGCTGGTGCTGTCGTCCGATTCGCTCACCGAAGCGCAGCTGTACGACTACGCGCGACTGCAACTGCGCTCGCAGATCCAGACCATTCCCGGCATCCGCATGTCGCTGCCCTACGGCGGCGCGGCGCGGCAGATCATGGTCGACCTCAACCCCGCCGCGCTGCAGACCTACGGCCTGACGCCGGCCGACGTCACCGGCGCACTGGAGCGCGGCAGCCCGACGCTGCCATCGGGCTCGATCCGCGAGAACGCGCGCGAGATGCAGATCTCGCTCGACTCGAGTCCGGCGACCGCCGCGGATTTCCTCGACATTCCCGTCGCCTCGCGCAACGGCACGCTCGTGTACGTGCGCGACGTCGCGTCCGTGCGCGACGGCGGCGCGCTGCAGACCAACGTCGCGCGCATGGACGGTTCCAGCGCCGTCGCGGTGGCGCTGATCAAGCTCGGCAACGCGTCGGCGGTGGAACTGGTGCGTTCGGTGCGCGAACGCCTGCCGGAAATCGAAGCGTCCGCACCGCCGGGCACGCGCATCCAGCCGATCTTCGACCAGTCGGTGTTCGTCGACAACGCCATCGGTTCGATCCGCCACGAAGCGCTGCTCGTCGGCCTGCTGGTCGCGCTCGTGGTGCTGGTGTTCATCGGCTCGTGGCGGTCGAGCCTGATCGTGCTGTCGGCGATTCCGCTGGCGTTGCTCGCCTCGGTCGCGATGCTCAGCCTGCTGGGCTACACGTTCAACGTGATGACGCTGGGCGGCCTGGCGCTGGCCATCGGCATCCTGGTGGACAACGCGGTGGTGGACGTGGAGAACACCAACCGCAACATCGCGCTGGGCAAGGACGTGCGCACCGCGATCCTCGACAGCGCGAAGGAAGTGGTGTTCCCGGAGATGGTCTCGACCATCGCCATCTGCATCGTGCTCACGCCCATCCTGCTGATGACGGGCCTGTCGGCGTGGGTGTTCACGCCGCTGGCGCTGGCGGTGATCTTCGCGATGCTCGCCTCGTTCCTGCTGTCGCGAACGCTGATCCCGGTGCTGTGCTACCTGCTGTTGCCGGCGGACATCCGATCGCGCGCGACCCCGCGCTGGGCGCCGGAGAAGTTCCTGCTGAAGATCAACCACGCGGTCGAACATCGCCTCGATGCGCTGCGCGAGAAGCACCACGCGCTGCTGGTCAGGCTCGGCCACCACGGCGGCGTACTCGCGATCGCCGCGCTGCTGGTGGTCGCCCTCGGCGGCGTATCGGCGGTATCGCTCGGGCGCGAGTACTTCCCGCACGTCGACGCGGGCCAGCTGCGGTTCCAGGTGCGCTTCCCGTCGGGAACACGACTGGAGCAGACCGCCGCGCGCGTGACCGACATCCAGCGCGAGATCCGCAACATCATTCCGGCCGACGAACTGCAGACGGTTTACGAGCAGATCGGCGTGCCCGACGCGGTGAACCTGTCGCTGGTCGACAGCGCGGTGGTGGGCTCGTTCGAGGCCGAGATCATGCTGCAGCTCAAGACGCCGCACGGTCCGAGCCACGAATACCTGTCGCGGATCCGGCAGCGCATCGCCGAGAAGTTCCCCGACGTGAGGATGTTCGAGCGCCCGCCGGACGCGACCAGCCGCACGCTGGCGGGCTCGGCCGCGGCGGCGTTCGAAGTGCGCATCATCGGCCGCGACAGCGCGGGCAACCTCGCCCTCGCGCGCGAGGTCGAACAGCGGCTCCACGCGGTCCCGGGGGCGGTCGACGTCGCACTGCGACAGGTGCTCGACCTGCCCGAATACCAGGTGCGCATCGACCGCACGCGCGCCGCGCAGCTCGGCCTGGACGCGCAGCAGGCCAGCCGCGCCGTGCTCGCGGTGCTCGGTTCGGCAGGTACGGTGTCCCCGGTGTACTGGACCGACACCGTCAACGCGCTCGCCTACACCGTGCAGGTGCAGGCGCCGCCGCCGAACATGACCAGCATCGACGAACTGCTCAATGCGCCGCTGCGCATCGGCAGCGATGGACAGGCGGTGCTGTTGCGCAACATCGCCACCGTCACGCCGCGCCAGGTGGCGGCCAGCCTCGCGCGCACGACGCTCGCGCCGACGATCAGCGTGCTGGCGAACGTCGAAGGCACGGACCTGGGCTCGGTCCACGACGCGCTGACCGGCATCACCCGGCAACTGGAAGGTCGACTGAAGCCGGGCAATCGCATCGAGATCGTCGGCCAGGCCGGCGAGATGCAGAGCGCGTACGGCGAACTGGCCGCGGGCCTGCTGATGTCGGCCGCGCTCGTCTTCCTCGTGCTGGTGGTCAATTTCCAGTCGTGGATCCAGCCGCTGGTGGCAATGTCGGGCCTGCCGATCGCGATCGCCGGCGCGGCCATCGGCCTGTTCGTGACCGGCACGCCGCTGAGCGTCCCCGCGCTGATGGGCGTGATGATGGTCATCGGTGTATCGACCGCGAACTCGGTGCTGGTCACCAGCTTCGCGCGCGGACTGGTCGCCGACGGCCACGATCCGGAAGTCGCCGCCTACGAATCGGCCGCCGTGCGTTTGCGCCCGGTGCTGATGACCGCCAGCGCGATGGTGCTGGGCATCATCCCGATGGCGCTGGGCCTGGGCGAAGGCGGCGAGCAGAACGCGCCGCTCGGCCGCGCCGTGATCGGCGGCCTGCTGTTCGGCACGCCGGCCACGCTGATCCTCGTTCCCTCGATCCTGGCCGTGCTCGGCCGCCGCATGCCGGCCGCCGCGCGCCACGCCGCCCATCCCGAAGCCATTCCCGGCGCCGAAGACGCCGAGGCAGGAGCCACCCCATGACGACCGCCCTCTCCCACGCGCGCATCACCACGCGGGGCGCGAGCTTCACCCTCACTGTGCTCTGGCTCGCGCTCGCACTGGCCGGCTGCAACCGCAGCTCGGCCGAAACCACGCCCGCGCAGGCCGTCCCGGACGTGCTGACCGTGCAGGCCAAGGCGGCCGATGCCGCGTTCGAGCTGCGCCTGCCCGCGCGCGCGCTCGCCGGCGAGTCGGCGCAGCTCTACCCGCGCGCGACCGGTTTCGTCGCCGAACGCCGCGCCGACCTCGGCGACAAGGTGCAGGCCGGCCAGGTGCTCGCGGTGATCGCGGCACCGGAGTCCGACCAGGCGGTGCGCGAGGCCGCGGCGGTGCTCGCGCAGGCCAGGGCGGACCTGGAACTGGCGAAGGTGAACTACGAGCGCGCCAAGGTGCTGGTCGGTTCGGGCGCCATTTCGAAGGAGCTGTACAGCGACCGCAAGGCGAACTTCGACGTGGCCCTCGCCGCGCGTGGCGCCGCCGAAGCGCGGCTGGCCGCGGCGCGCGAGCGACAGGGCTTCCAGACCGTGCGCGCGCCGTTTTCCGGCGTCGTGGTCGCGCGCAACGTCGAGCGCGGCGATCGCGTGGTCGGCGATGCGGCCAGCGCGCAGCCGATGTTCGAGATCAACGCACTGGACCCGCTGCGCGTGGTGGTAGACGTGCCGCAGAACGTGGCGTTGCAGATCCAGCCCGGCGTGGAAGGCGACGTGACGTTCCCCGAATTGCCGGCCCAGACGTTCAAGGCGCAGGTCGTGCGCAGCGCGCAGGCCATCTCGCGCGATGCCGGCGTCATGCGCACCGAGTTGCGCCTGCCCAATCCCGACAGCCGCATCCCCGCCGGCATGGTCGGCAGCGTGACCCTGCATTTGCAGCGCGCCGCGCCGGCGGTCGTCGTGCCGGTATCGACCGTCGTGCAGCGCGGCACGGTCGCGCAGGTAGCGACGGTGAAGGACGGCAAGCTCGACTTCCAGGACGTCACGCTCGGCCGCAACCTGGGCAACGACATCGAAGTGCTGGCGGGCGTGGCGGCGAACGACACCGTCGTGCTTGCGCCCAACGCGCTGCTCACCGACGGGGCCGCGGTGAACGCCAAGGCGCTGGCCGCGGCCACGAAGCAGTAAGCGATCGGCTCACTCGGCCGGCGGTGCGCCGGCCGCATCCTTCTGCCGGCTCAGATCGGCCTCGGCGCGCAGGAACACCGCGCCGAGCGCTTCGTCGCCCTCGTCGGACATCGCGCTGCCGACGAGCACGGAAAAGCCGCTGCGCCCCGGTTCGTCGCCCGCGATCGCGCGCAAGGCATCCAGCCGCGACGCCCCGGCATCGCCGATCAACACGGCGACGAACTCGGCGCTCGCGCTGACGCGATTGATGCGATCGCCCTGTTCGAGGTCCAGGCACGCTTCCAGTCGCGATTCGAGCGCCGCCAGGGCCTTCTCCACCGTCCGTTCGCCGTCGCGCTCCACCGCCGATGCGAAGCGTTGCACCTCGAGGATGGCGATGAGGAAGGGTTCCTTCGCCACGGGCGCGGGCGACGGTTCCGACGGCGCCGGACGCACGTCCGCCAGCGCGGCCTCGACATCGTCCTGGTAGCGGCGCGCGTGCCCGTCGAGCAGGCCCATGGCGATGCGCCCGAGCGAGCGCAGCCATTCGCGCTGCTCGGGCCCGAGCGTGCGCGGTTGCCGGTCGACGACGCACAGCGTGCCGATCGCCTGTCCGTCGGCGGTGGTGAGCGGCACGCTCGCGTAGAAGCGCGCGCGCACCTCGCCGATCACGATCGGCAGGAACGCGAACCGCGGATCGCGCGCGAGGTCGGACACCTCCATCAGCTCGTCCGGTTCGAGGATCGCGTGCGCGCACACCGCGACGTTGCGCGGCGTTTCGTGTTCGGCCAGGCCGATCCGCGCCTTGAACCATTGGCGCTCGCGGTCGATCAGCGACAGCAACGCGATCGGCGCGTCGCACAGATGCGCCGCGATGCGCACCAGGTCGTCGTAGACGGTTTCGGTCGGCGTATCGACGACGTGGTAGCGATCCAGCGCATGCTGGCGCGCACGCTCGTCGGCTGGAACGACGCGTTGGGGAATCCGGGCCAAGGGCCACACTTCACGCGGCGGAGGTTCGAACGTTGACGCAGCGGCGGTCCAGACGGCGTCAACGCGACGCCGTCACCGCGCGATTCAGCGCAGTTCCACCCGCACGCGCGCACCGGCCCGGCCGATCCGCAGCTCGCCCTCGCGCCACTGCGCCGGCTTGCCGTTGATGGTCGTCACACCCGGCGCCGTCGGGTACGGCCACGTGAACACGATGCCGCCCGGCGGCAGCTTCGTGTCCGGCGCGATGTCGAGCGTCAACGCGCCGCCGGATTCGCGCAGCCGGTAGCCGACCGGACCGTACTGCGTGCGCAGCCTCGCGACACTGACGCCCTCGCCCGCCAGCCAGTCCGAGGGAATGCCCGCGGCGACGACCAGCGTGTCGTCCAGATCGCGCGAATAGGCGAACAGGTCCAGCGCGGAACGCACGTAATCCGAGCCGACCCACGCGTGCGGCAGGTCGCCGACGAAGAAGGGTTTGCGCGGCGTACGCGAAACGACTTCGGCCCACTGGTTCCACGTGCGCGGCTGCTGGTCGGCGAAGAAGAACGCCAGCGCTTCATGCGCGCGATCGCGCCAGCCCAGCCGCACGAACGTGCCGATGGTGCGCAGTTCGTAGGGCGTGTAGTCCTTCCACTCGCGCGTGCCATCGCGTCGCGCCACGAACTCGCGCCAGTAGCGCTCGAACGTGTTGTCCAGCAGGTCCTGCGGCAACCGGCCCTGCTCGCCGCCGGGCGCGAGCGCGATGGTCGTGGACGTCGCATCGAAGTCGCCCAGCTCCGCGGCACCCGGCAGGAAATCGATGCCGTGCTGCTGCGTCGCGCTGCGCAGCGAGGCATGGAGATCGTCGCGGAACTGGTCGCGCGAGGCGGCGAAGCGTTTGGCGTCCGCGTCCTTGCCGAGCCACTGCGCGATCTCCACCGCGTCCTTGTAGCCACGCAGCGCCCAGAAGTTGTCCCAGTACGAATGCATCGGCTTGGCCGAATACCCTTCGTGGCTGATCGAGGCCGGCATCATTCCGTAGAACGCCGGATTGCGCGCGCGATTGGCTTCGGTCCGCTCGCTCAGCCGGAGCTTCTCCATGTACTCGAACGCACCGACGACATGCGGCCACATCGACTGCAACATCGCGCGGTCGCGGTTGAACCGGTAGACCTCGGCGATGGTGAAGATCAGCTCGCCGTGGCTGTCGTTTTCCGGCACCGGGTCGCTGCCGCGGTCGTCCACGCAGCACGGCACCTTGCCGTTGTCGAACTGGTACGGCGCGTACCAGCGCAGGAACTCGGCGGCCACGTCCTCGCGCCCCATGCGCAGCAGGCCTTCGCCGATCATCGCGCCGTCGCGGATCCACGCGCGCGAGTACGAGCGCGTGCCCGGTTGCAGGCGCGGGCCGATGCGGCTGATCAGCATGTGCGCCAGCGCGGTGCGCAGCGTGTCGACGACGTGCCGGCCCTGTTCCGGCACCTGCAGCTGCACCCGGTCGAGCTTGCTGCGCCACAGCGCCGCGGTGGCCTCCTGCGCCTTCGCGGCGTCGATGGGCTTTGGCGCGTCCGTGTCGCGACCGGTCAGGCGCACGCTCCAGTCGAACGCGCGCGACTGCCCCGGTGCGAGTTCCACCGCATACAGCAGCGCACCGGATGCAAGGCCGGTCGCATCGTCGACCTTGTCGTCGAGCGGGCCGAGCGCCTTGCAACCGTCGGCACACGACGACGACCAGTCCGCGCGCGCCAGCCGCTGCACGGCTTCGCCTTCGTCGAAGCGCGTGGCGAACGCGGCGTCCGCCGGGCTCGCGTGCACGGGAAACCGGCCCTCGACCGCGATCGTGTCGCGCGTCGTGGCGAGCGAACGGATCGTGCTCACGCCGCCGACGGTGCTCAGGAACTGCGTCGGCGGGTTCACCTGCATCGGGCGCGCGGCGAGCGCGAACACGTAACGGCGCGGCTTGTCGCTCGTGTTGCGCAGGACGTAGCGCGCGGTGAGGTGCGAATCGTCGCGCGTACCGTGCGCGAACGCCGTGGTGTCGAGCGTGAAGTGCGCGTGCTGCCAATGCACCGACGGAATCGGAAGGTAGCCGTCCTGCAACGACTGCGTGGTCCTGACGTCGGCCCACGACACCAGCGTGCCGTCGCTCACCACGAACGGTTCGATGCTGAAGGCGCCCTTCCCGACTTCGACCGCGCCGTCCTCGCCGATCAGCCCCTGTTCGATGCCGCCGTCCAGGCCGAGGATCGTCCAGTACGGCTGCTCGCCGCTGAAGCCGCGCGGCCAGCGACCGCGTGGCGCGTCCTTCGCCACGGACTTCACGAAGTCGTTCGGCGTCGCCGCGAACGCCAGCGGCATCACCTGCAGGCGGATGAGTGCGATCCGGCCCGCAGGCGCCTTGCGCGGCGTCAGGCGGACGAAGCGCGCTTCGGATTCGGGCAGTGCGATGTGATCGCGCCCGCCGTCGCCGCCGGCCACGTCGCGCACGTTGCGCCACTGCGTGCCGTCCTCCGACAGCTCGATCCGATAGTCGGTCGCGTGCTCGCCCGGGAGCCAGTCGAGCACGAGGCCGCCGAATTCGCGCGGCTTGCGCAGGTCGAGCGTGAACTGCGGCGGACGTGCCGGGTCGATGTCAGCATGCCAGGCGCTGGCGGCCGCATCGTCGATCGCGGCGCGGGCCGGGCCGGTGCGGCGTTCGACCGTCGCCGTCGCGGTGCCGGTCAACGGCGAGTCGTCCTGCGGCGGCAGCGCGCGGAACGTCAGCTGGTCGAAGCACACCGACCCCTTGCCGCCGACGCTGTTGTAGATCGTGAATTCGACCTTGCGGCTGCGGCGCAGCGTCGGGTCCGGCGCAGGGCCCCATGCGCGGCTGATGTGGCGCTGCTTGTAGACGACGCGCGACCACTCCTTCGGGAACTCGTAGCGCGGCTTGTTGACCCACCACACGTTGTCGCCGCTGTCATCGACCACCTTGAACTGCAGGTCGTTCGGCGGCGAATCGCCGCGCAACCGGAACGAGAACGCGTAGTTGTCCGGATAGTCGATCGGCAGCTCGCGCTGAAGGCCCGCGTAGCCGGATACGCCGTTGAAGTCGTAGTCCAGGCACACCGCGTTTCCGTCGGCGCCCGGCACGGTGCGAAGCGTTCCGCTGACCTGGTCGGAGGTGACGACCTGCCACGGCGAGGTGGATTCGAAATCGTCCAGGACGCGGACCTCCCCGACGCCCTGCGCGTATCCGACCACCGGAACGAGCGCGAATGCCCATGCGAAACGCTTTGCCATCCTCACCCTTTCACGCTCCCGACCAGCAGGCCCTGCAGGTAATAGCGCTGCAGCGCCAGGAACAGCAGCAGGACCGGCAGCACCGTCACCACCGAGCCGGCCATCATCATTTCGTTGTCCTGCACGTGTTCGCGCGAGAGCGACGCCAGCGCCACCGGCAACGTGAAGTGGCCCGAGTCGCTCAGCACGATCAGCGGCCACATGAAGTCGTTCCACGCGCCGAGGAAGACGAAGATCGCCAGCGTGACGAGAATCGGCTTGAGCACCGGCAACACGACCTGGAAGAAGATGCGCGTCTCGCTCGCCCCGTCGATCCGCGCCGCTTCGAGCAGTTCGTCGGGGATCGAGCGGGCGTACTGCCGCACGAGGAAGATCCCGAACACGCTGGCCATCAACGGCACGATCGCGCCGGCGTAGGTGTTCACCAGTCCCATCTGCTTGAGCATCAGGAACAGCGGCATCATCGTGACCTGCGCCGGGATGATCAGCGCCCCCAGCAGCAGGCGGAACACGCGCTCGCGCCCGGCGAACTTCAGCTTGGCGAACGCGTACCCGGCCATCGTGTTGAGCAACAACGCGATGAGCGTCGCGGCGGTGGCGATCATCGCGCTGTTGAGCAGGTAGCGACCCATGCCGGCGCGCGCGAACAGCTCGTGGTAGTTGTGCAGCGTCGGCGCCGACGGCACGAGCGGCGGCGGGAAGTGGCTCGCCTCGCCGGGCTGCATGAAGGACACCGACAGCATCCACAGCAGCGGCGCGAGGCTGATCACCGCCAGCGCGATCATCAGGCCGTTGACGACGGCACGGGCGAGGCGCGGGTTCATCACTCCGCCCCCTTGCGACGGGCGAACCAAAGCAGTCCGCTGGTGGCGACCGACATCAGCGCGAACAGCAGGAACGCCACCGCCGAGGCGTTGCCCAGGTTCCACCACTTGAACCCTTCCTCGTACATCAGGTACAGCACGCTGACCGTGCTCTGCAGCGGCCCGCCCTGCGTGATCACGTACGGTTCGGCGAACAGCTGGAAGTAACCCGACAGCGTGAGGATGCCGACCATCAGCAGCACCGGCCCCAGCTGCGGCAGCGTGACGTTCCAGAACTGCTGCGCGGGCGTCGCGCCGTCGATGCGCGCGGCCTCGTAGAGGTCTTCCGGGATCGACTGCAGACCGGCGAGGAAGATGATCATGTTGTAGCCGAAGTTCTTCCACACGGCGAACAGGATGATCGTCGGCATGGCCCACGCCGGATCGCCGAGCCAGTCGATGGCGGGAAGGCCGAGCGAGGTCAGCCCCCAGTTCACCAGTCCGTAGCGCGTGTGGAACAGGTATCGCCAGATCACCGCGACCGCGACGACGGTCGTGACCACCGGCGCGAAATAGGCGGTGCGGAAGAACGGCCTGAAGCGGGCGGCTTTCGAATGCAGCAGCAGCGCGGCGCCGAGCGACACCGCGATCGACAGCGGCACGCCGACCACGACGAAATACATCGTGTTGCCCAGCGCCTTCCAGAACAGCGGATCCTGCAACAGCGCCGCGTAGTTGTGCAGGCCGACGAAGCGCAGGTTCGACAGGTCCGCGAGCGAGTAGATGTCGAAATCGGTCAGGCTGAGCGCGAATGCGGCCAGCACCGGCAGGCCGAAGAACACGGCGATGACCGTGAGCGCAGGCGCGGCGAACACCCAGCCGGCCGTGGAGGCGCTGATGCGCGGCATCGCGCTCATGGCGCGCCTCCGGCGGCGTGCTGGTCCATCATCCAGCGGCGTTTTTCCAGGATCGCATCGGCGCGGCGATCGAGTTCGGCTGCCGCCTGGTCGACGGTGTAGCGACCGGCGACCATC
This sequence comes from Lysobacter arvi, assembly GCA_031216755.1. Lineage (GTDB taxonomy): Bacteria > Pseudomonadota > Gammaproteobacteria > Xanthomonadales > Xanthomonadaceae > Lysobacter_J > Lysobacter_J arvi. The sequence goes on from JARUHG010000001.1 coordinate 1,133,248, forward strand.
TGCTCGCCGACGATGCGCAGCTCCTGTGCGATGCGCTCCCACTCGGGCACCTTCGGCGCAGGGCGGGCGCGTTCGAGCTGTTCGCGGAACGGCAACGTGTACGGGTCCTTCGCCAGTGCCTGGCTGGATTCCCATGCGCTGCGGCGCGGCGGCAGGTTGCCGGTGAGGGCATGGAAGCGCACCTGCACCTGCGGATCGGACAGGAACGCGACGAGCTTCCACGCCGCGTCCTTGTTCTTCGACTGCTCGAAGACGACGAAGCTCGCGCCACCGGCGACCGACGCGCCGGGGCCGTCGGGACCGGGGAGCGGCATCGTGCCCCATTTGCCGTCCAGCTCCGGCGGCAGGCGCTTGCGGAATTCGGCGATGTTCCAGGGGCCGTTGACGTAGAAGGTGAAGAAGCCGCGGCCGAACTCGTTCCACACGTTCGCGATCTGCGTGTTGGCGAACGCCGGCGCCCACTTGCGCGCGAAGATGTCGTTGTAGAACGCGAGCGTGCGCTTGAAACCGGGGCTGCGGAAATTGCCGTAGCGGCCGTCGTCGCGCAGCAGCGGATCGGGCTGCTGGATCGCCAGGTTGAGCAGCGGCTCGTATTCGTTGAGCGGCAGGTGGATGGCGTAACGATCCGGCCCGACGTGGCGCTTCACCGCGGCCATCGCTTCGTTCCATTCCGCCCAGGTGCGCGGCACCTGCTTCATGCCGGACGCTTCGAGGATGTCCTTGCGATAGAACGGCAAACGCGTTTCGACGTACCACGGCACCGCATAGACCTGTCCCGCGATGACGCCGGTGTCCCACGACCCGCGGAAGTAATCGTCGGCCGGCATCGACGGCGTGCGCGCGAGGAACGGCTGCAGCGGCGTCACCGCGCGCAGTTCGACGAACTCGGCCAGCCACGTGTTGCCCAGCCCGCACACGTCGGGCAGGCCGTCGCCGGCGAAGGCGGTCAGCAGTTTCTCGTGCGCGGCGGTGACCGGAAGCTGCTGCACTTCGACGCGGATATCGGGATGGGCGCGCTCGAAGTCGGGGATGAGCTGGCGAACCATCTCGCCCTCGAACCCCATCGCCCAGAAGCGCACGACGGTGCGGTCGTCGCGCTCGCTGTCGCAGGCGGCAACGAGCGCGACAAGCACGCACAAGACCACGACCGCGACGCACCTTCGCGCGCCTGCCCAACGCGCGCCTGTCCGCAGGAGGGCAGGAAACCGCCGCGTGCCTGGCCGAGGTCCGCTCACTTGGCCCTGGGCTCCTGCGCGGGTGCCGGCTGCGGCGTCTGCGAGGCGCGGTTCACGCGCGACTCCGCTTCGCCCAGCGCGCGTGCGGTCGCCGCGTCCTTCTCGGCCTTGGTCTGCGGTTTGGGCTGCGTGGCCGCCGCCTCGCCTTCCTTCACCGGTTCCAGCCAGCCGCCCTTGAAGCCCGCCTTCTGCAGACCGTCGCGGATGTACTTGTTCCGCTTCATGACGTTCCAGACGAACTCGTTGCGATAGTTGCTGATCATCGCAAGGATGGGGCCCTGGTCGATGCCGATGTAATCGCTCGCCACCCAGCCTTCGCCGGGCACGAGGCGGCCGGTCTTGAGCGGGATGTCGAAGTCGAAGCTGGGGTTGAACGAATCCAGGAAGCCGTAGCTGGAGTACAGGAATTCGCCATAGCGTTCGTGCATCGCGACCGTGGTCGGGATGACGATTTCCGGCGCGAACGGCAGCGACGCGATGGCCGCGGTCGGCGCGATGGTGCCGTCGTCGAACGTGTCGCGCAGGCCCGCGCCGCGCGCGGAGTAATGGCGGAACTGGCGCTGCTCGCCGCGGAACTGCTGCAGCGTCTGCTGCGGACCGTCGCTGGCGGTGAGGCCCCACACTTCCGGTCCGTACTCCTTCCACTTCATCGGATTGGCGATGGCGTATGCGCGGTGCGCGTATGCGGCGCGGCGGCTGTTCTCGAAATAATCGATGCCGCGCTCGCGCATGTAGTCGTCCTGGATGCCGCGGAAGTCGATCCAGACGTGGCTGTACTGGTGGCCGAAAAGCGGACCGAAGGACAGGTATTCCTCGCCCTGGTAGACGCCCCAGGAATCGTTGTACGTGCGCGTCCACACCTGCCACGACTCCGGCGCGATCGGATGCGTCGGCGAGCCCAGCGCGAGGATGTAGAGCATCATCGCTTCGTTGTAGCCGGTCCAGTCGTGCTGGATGAAGCCGCTCTCGGGGAACCAGCCCATCGAGATCAGCGGCGCGTTGCGCTGCAGCCACGGCCAGTCGACGCGCTTGTACAGCGTGTCGGCGAGGTCGCGGATTTCCTTCTCGCGCGGGTCGTCGCGATCGTAGTAACTCTGCGCGAACAGCACGCCCATCATCAGCAGGGCCGTGTCGACGCTCGAAAGCTCGACCCAGCTCTGGTAGCGGGCGCCGGTATCCATGTCCAGGAAGTGGTAATAGAACCCGTTGTAGGCGCCCCGCCCTTCCGCCTGCGCACCGCTGGGGATGTCGCGGAAGAACTTCAGCGTGGTCAGCGTGCGATCCACCGCCTGGCGACGGCTGACCCAGCCGTTCTCGATGCCGATCGGGTACGCCGTCAACGCGAAGCCCACCGAGGCGATCGACGCGAACGGACGCGAGGGATAGCGGTCGGGCGTGAGCCCGTTCACTTCGTTGGTGGTGTCCCAGAAGAACTGGAACGTGCGCTTTTCGATGTCGCGGAACAGCGGCGGCAGTTCCAGCTTGGTCGGTTTCAAGGGCTCCACCTCGACCGGCGGCGCGGACGAGATCGGGTACGCCGTGGACGCCGGCCCCTCCTGCTTGCACCCCGAAATGAACACGAGCACCGCCACCAGCGATGCAGTCCCCACGCTGCGTCGTATCGAATCGAACATCACCACGCCATCTTGTCGAATGGAAAAAGCTGCGCCTTGCCCATCCGGGCGAAGGCCGTACCACGAAACCGCCGGCCGCCCCGACGAGGTAGGCGGCCGGCGGCCCGGGTCAGAAGTTGAAGCCGAGCGAGAGCTTGAACGTACGCGTCGGCAGCGCCTGCGCGAGCGGGACGCCGAACTCCGGATTGGGCGAATTGAAGCCGCCGGGGTAATCCTGGTAGCTGTTGTAGTTGGCCCAGTCGAACACGTTCAGGATGTCGGCACGCGCCCACATCCTGAAGCCCGCGCCGGTGTCGAATTCCTTCATCGCGGCGATGTCGAACTGCTTGGACCCGTAGGTGCCGTCCGGCTTGTACTGGTCGATGAAGCAGTTGTCGACCGCGTCGACGTCCACGCAGTTCACGAAGTAGCGCGGCGGCTGCGAGGTCAGCGTCAGCTTCGCCGACAGCGTCGTGTTCCACGGGCCGTCGTAGATGCCGGCGGCGACCAGTCGATGCTCGGGCACTTCCGCGTCGTGCCAGCCCAGCGCGGCGACGGTCGGGTAATCGAGCGAGAAGACTTCCGGCGACTCGCGCTGCTCGCGCGCGTCGAGGTAGGTGTAGGCGACCGTGACGCTCCAGCCCGACTCGGCCGTATACGGCTTCTCGGCCTTCAGGTACAGCGCGTTGGTCTTGGTCTCCAGGCCGTTGGTGCCCAGGATCAGGTTGCCGAACGGCTCGAAACCCTGGCCCCACGGCGGGCCCCAGCTGAAGCCCGGACGGAAGAACGAGCCGTCCTCGCGCCGGTTGCCGAGCAGGAACACGAAACCGTCGTGGCTTTCCACGCGCGAAATCGTCACGTCGGTCAGCCAGTCGCCGACCTGGTTGCGCATGCCGAGGCTGAACTGGTCGGAGTACGGCGTCTTGAGGTTGTTGTCGAGCATGAAGACTTCACGCCCGAGCCCCGTCTGCGACGCCAGCGTGGACAGCACCGCCGGATCGAAATACGCCGGGTTCCAGTCCTGGCACGGGACGTTGTCGACGAAACGCGGGCACGTGCCGTCCGCGCGGCGGAAATCGATGTCCGTGGTCGGGAAGGTCGACTTGGTGATCTCCAGCTGCAGCCAGTCGAACAGGTTGCGGTCGTACGCGCGGCCGGCGCCGCCGTAGATCACGTGCTCCTGGTTCGCGAACAGGTCGTAGGAGAAGCCCAGTCGCGGCTGCCAGCCGTCCTTGAACGAATCGCGATTGTTGCCGTTGCTGATGTAACGCTCGACGTTGATGCCCGAGTTCGGGTTGTTGATCGCGGTCGAACCGCGCAGCGCGGCGGCAACGTCGGCCGGCGTGACGTAATCCAGGTACGTCGGGCTCGTCTCGTAGTCGTAGCGCAGGCCGAGGTTGAGGATCAGCTTGTCGTTGACCTCCCAGTCGTCCTGGAAGTAGATGCCGTACTGCTTGTTCGACGAGGACGCCGAACCGTCGCCCACGCCCGGCAGCGCGGTGCCGAACTTCACGTGGATCGGCTGGGTCAGGCTGCTGAGCAGGTCGTACGTGAACTGCGGGTAGTACGGCTGGCGCTCGGCCGCTTCGACGTCGACGTCCTTGAACTTCACGCCCATCTTCAGCGTGTGCCCCTGGAAGCCGGTGAAGGTCAGGTCGTTCTGCAGGCCCCAGCCCTTCTGGCCCTTGTCCTGGAAGTCCGAACCGCCGCCGCTGCGCACGATGACGTTGTTGAAGTCCGCCTGCCCGTTGTCGCTGCGGTTGCTCAGGATGTACGCGATGCCGCTGGTGTACGGGCTCGGATTGAACGTCGAGTCCTCGTACGTCACGTGCAGATCGTTGAGCCACGCACCGTTGGTGTACTGGTAACGCAGGTCGCCGCGGGTTTCCTCGTTGATCTTGTTGGTCGCGTAGCTCGGCAGGTTCTGCCCGCCGGTGTTGGTCAGCTCTTCCTCGTCGCGGTACTTGCCGGTGAACTCGAAATAGTGGTTCTCGCCGATCAGCCAGTCGACCTTGCCGAAGTACAGGTTTTCCTTGAACGGCGCGTTGAACAGGCCGCTGCCGGCTTCGGCCTGCAGGAAATCGGGAAGCTGGTCGATGGTGAAGCCGCGGCCCGGCGTCAGCGTGCGCGGGGACTCGTATTCCTTGGCTTCGTACGACAGGAAGAAATGCGCGCGGTCGCGCAGGATCGGGCCGCCGAACGTGGCGCCGTACTGCTCTTCCTTCGTCTGCACCTTCTCGTCGGCGCGCTCCTCGAACACCGTCGGCGTGCGCCAGTCGGTGGAGGTGTAATCCCAGAAGAAGCTGCCTTCGAAGTTGTTGGTGCCCGAGCGCGTGGTCGCGACGATCGCCGCGCTGCTCAGCTGGTCGTACTCGGCCTTGTAGTTCTGCGTGATGACCTTGTATTCGCCGATCGCCGACTGCGGGAACGGGTTGCCGCGGCTGGAATCCTGGCCGCTGATGCCGCCGCGCAGCACGTAATCCTTCTGGCCGACGCCGTCGATGTAGACGTTGATGCCGTTGGCGTTCTGCGCACCGGACTTGATGCGCGTGGAGCCCTCGTTGCCGGTTTCGAACGCCACGCCGGGCGCCAGGTCGGCGAAGGCGAGGAAGTTGCGCGTGCCCTGCGGCAGCGACTCGATCTGCTTGTTGGTGACGTAGGTGGCGATTTCCGAAGTCTTGGTCTCGGCCACGACTTCGCTGGTCACGGTGACCGCGTCGACCGTGGTCGCATCGCCGGCCGGTGCGGTTTCCGGCAGTCCGCCGGCGGACAGGTTGATCGTCGCCGTCTGGCCAACCTGCAGCGTCACGGTTTTCGTCGTCGTCTGCCCGTTGGCGACCGCATCGATGCGGTACGTGCCCGGCGGCAGGCCGCCCAGGTTGTACGTGCCGTTGGCCGCCTGGACCTTGCGGGTCAGGCCGGTGGCGGTGTTGGTTGCGGTGACCTGCGCTTCGGTCGCCGGCGCCGAGTCGACCGTGATCTGGCCGCGGATGGTCGCCGAGGTGCTTTGCGCCATCGCCACGGGTGCGGCAACGGCGAGGCAGCTGGCAAGGGCGCAGGCGAGCAGCTTGCGCGACGGATGTCGGGGGAACCTCGAATTCATATGCTTCCTCTCTCCAAAAGCATGTCGAACCACGTGGAATCGTTTACAGCGAACGGACACATGAAACCGTGACGTCCCGGGGCGCGGGCATCACGGAGAAGGCGGAGGTGGGCGGGAACCGCTCGACTCGCGCACGATCAGATCGGTCGCCAGCACGTCGCCATGCGACGTGGGCGGCTCGCCGGCCGCTTCTCCGGCGATCTGCGCGATGAGCAATCGCGCCGCGCGCGCGCCGAGTTCGGCGATGTTGACGCGAATGGTCGTGAGCGCCGGGTGCACGTAGCGTGCAAGCGGGATGTCGTCGAAGCCGGCAACGGCGATATCGGCGGGCACGCGCAGGCCCGCCTGCGCGAACGCGAACAGGCAGCCGAGCGCCATCATGTCGTTGGCGGCGAACACGGCGTCGGGACGTTTCGGCGCGTCGAGCAGCGCGCGACCGGCACGATGTCCCGAGGCCTCGTGGAAGTCGCCCTGCACGACCCATTCCGGCGTACCGGGCAGCAGTCGGGCCAGCGCATCGCGGTAACCACGCAGGCGCTCGTGCGCGTCGAAGTTGTCGGCCGGCCCGGCGATGAAGGCGATGTTGCGATGACCGCAAGCGACGAGGTGTTCGACCATCGCCACCGCACCGCCATGGTTGTCCATGCGCAGCACGGCCGTGCCATCGAGGCCGGACTGGCTGTTGATCAGCACGGTGGGCAGCGACGGATCGAGGTGTTCGCCCAGCAGGGTCGGCATTTCGGCGAAGGGCGACAACACGAGCAGGCCGTCGACGCGCCCGCGCATGGCGCGCAGCGCGGCGCCCTGCTCGTCCGGGTTGCCGTGGTAGCTCGACACCAGCAGGTGCAGCCGCTTCGCGCGGGCGACCTGGTCGATGCCGCGCATCAGTTCGGAGAAGAACTCGCCGTGCAGATCCGGCAGCACGACGCCGAGCGTCTGGGTCCGGCGACTGCTGAGGCTGCGCGCGGCGGCGTGCGGGGTGTAGCGCAGCTCCTGCGCGGCGGCGAAGACACGATTGCGGACGTCTTCGGCCACGTTGCCGTGCCCGTTCAATGCGCGCGACACGGTGGCCACGGAGACCTGCGCGACGCGGGCGACGTCTTTGATGGTTACGCTCGGCACGCTGTCAGGGCCTGTGCGGACAATGCGCGCGGACTGTAAACGTTTTCAAATTCAAGTGTAAAGCCAGTGTTACGTCGCTCCGGTAGCGGTCGCCTTCTTCGGCGTTCACGCAGCTAAATCACGGCCCCGATGCTGCGCCGCGACATTCCTAGCGGGCTTCCGACGGCGTTCGGGCCCGGATCGACAGCGCATGGATGTCGGTAAGCATCAATTCGCCCAGCGCCGCGTAGATCGCTCGGTGCCGGGCGATCGGGCCCAGTCCGGAGAACGCGTCGCTGACCACGTCGACGCGGAAGTGCCCCCGGCCGTCCGCCGCGCCGGCATGCCCGGCGTGGCGGTGGCTTTCGTCCTCGATCTCCAGCGAGAGCGGTGCCAGCGCCGACTCGATCGCCGCGCGAATCGCAGCCACCCGCTGCTCGCGCGGCAGCGTCACGGCAGCACCTTGCGGAACGGCCGGACCTCCACGCGCGTGTAGACGCCTGCGGCCACGTACGGGTCCGCATCGGCCCAGGCGCGGGCGGCTTCGAGCGACTCGAACTGCGCGATCACCACGCTGCCGCTGAAGCCGGCCGGGCCCGGATCCTCGGCATCGATCGCCGGGCACGGGCCGGCGAGCAGCAGCCGCCCCGCGTCGCGCAGCGCGACCAATCGCGCCAGGTGGTCGGGGCGCGCGGCCATGCGCTGCGCCAGAACGTCGTTGCCGTCATAGCCTTCGATCACGTACCACATGCCTTGCCGCGTCCTTCGAACCGGTGGGAATCGGCTGAATTGTAGTCGCGCCGCGGCTGGACACGGCCCGGACGAGGCCGTACCCTTGCCTTCACTAGGCCGGCTGCAGCGGCCCGACGCGACCGGCTCCCCACACCGTCGCCTCGCACGCACCCGGTGCGTCGCTGCCCCCGACGGCCTCGCGCCCGAACTTCACCGCCCGCCACGCCCCCGCGTGATGACCGGCGTTGGTCGTCGGGCCGGGCCCGGCTTCGATCAAGACGTTCCGATCAAAGGGAAGGTTTCCTGAAGGGAAGTTCCGACCGACCGGGGTTTGCCCCGGCCTGGTGCTTCCTGGCAAGTCCGTTGCATCCACGGCGGTCCGTCGACCGCCAGCCTGAGCGATAGCAGTGCCCACGGCCCGGAGGGGCCGGTTCCGAATGACCGAAGAACGCGCAGCCGACGCGAGCGATCCGCAACCCGTGGCCGCCCCGGCCTCCACCGCGCCGCAGCAGCAGGAAATGCCGCTGGCGGTGGTGCATGGCCAGCCCGTGCTGCAGATCCCGCAGGATCTCTACATCCCGCCTGACGCGCTGGAGGTCATCCTCGAGGCGTTCGAAGGCCCGCTCGACCTGCTGCTGTACCTGATCCGCCGGCAGAACCTGGACATCCTCGACATCCCGGTGGCGGACATCACCCGCCAGTACGTCGATTACATCCAGGCCATGCACGAGATGCGGTTCGAGCTGGCGGCCGACTACCTGGTCATGGCCGCGATGCTGGCCGAGATCAAATCGCGCATGCTGCTGCCGCGCGCGGCCAACGAGGAAGGCGAGGAAGAAGACCCGCGTGCGGAACTCGTCCGCCGCCTGCAGGAGTACGAGCGCTTCAAGAAGGCGGCCGAGGACATCGACGCCCTGCCCCGCCAGGATCGCGACACGGCGCCGGTGCAGGCCTTCGTACCGGACCGCGCGTCGGTGCGGCTGCCGCCGCCGGTGGAGCTCAAGGAGATGCTGCTGGCCCTGCACGACGTGCTCAAGCGCGCCGAGCTGTTCACGCAGCATGCGATCAAGCGGGACGCGCTGAGCGTCCGCCAGCGGATGGGCGAGCTGCTGGAGCGGCTGAAGGATGGCAGCTTCCAGCGCTTCGAGACGTTGTTCACTCCCGAGGAGGGCAAGCTCGGGATCGTGGTGACCTTCCTCGGCATGCTCACGCTGGCCAAGGAACAATTGGTGGAGATCGTGCAGGAAGCCCCCTTCGCACCGATCTACGTGAAGTCGCTGGCCCTGCTCAAGGATGGGGAAGAGATCGAACTGAGCAGCGAGTTCGACGAGCCGGCGGCCAACGATGGCTGAGTTCCGGTCCGGCCGCGCGGCTTCCGTGACACAGGCAACACCCGCGACGTACTGGGAGCGTGCCGCCACGTGGCGGCTCGGGGAAACCCGCCCGCGCGGGGATGACGAGCACATGCAGACGCAGGGCAAGACCCTTTCATGGACCAACAACTGATCACCCGCATCGTCGAGGCCGCGCTGCTGGCCGCGAACCAGCCGCTGACGCTGGCGCAACTGCACGCGCTGTTCCCCGAAGACCAGCCGGCCCCGCCGGACAGCGTCGAGCAGGCGCTGGAAGCGCTGCGCGCCGGCTGCGAGGACCGCGGCGTGGAGCTGGTCGAGGTGTCCTCCGGCTTCCGCTTCCAGGTCAAGGCCGACGTGCATCCCTGGGTCGCGCGCCTGTGGACCGAGCGCCAGACGCGCTACACCCGCGCGACGCTGGAAACGCTGGCGCTGATCGCTTATCGCCAGCCCATCACGCGCGGCGAGATCGAGCAGGTGCGCGGCGTGGCGGTCAACAGCAACATCATCAAGGCGCTGGAAGAGCGCGAGTGGATCCGCGTTGTCGGCCATCGCGACGTGCCGGGCAAGCCGGCGCTCTTCGGCACCACGAAGGCCTTCCTCGACTACTTCGGCCTGAAGCGGCTGGACGAGCTGCCGCCGCTGTCGGAGCTGAAGGAGATCGGCGAACTCGAGCCGCAACTCCAGTTCGAAGGCACGCCGGCGCCGATTGCCGCGGGCGTGGCCGACGACGCGCAGGCGTCGAACGCGGAGGCCTCGGACGCGACCAACGCCGCGGCGAACGAGTCGGACGCCGATACGGCCGATGCGCACCAGGACGTAGCGCCGCAATCCGATGAGGCCGGCGCCAGCGACGACACTGGCGACGCCGGCGACGAAAGCAGCGACGTCGATGCCGCCGAAGGTGCGGAACTGGACGAGGCCGCCCACGAGGCCGGCCACGAGGCCGAAACCGACACGACGACCGACATCGAACCCGTGGACGACGAGGTCGCCGACCTCGACATCGACGAAAACGAATACGCCCCGCAGGGCGAGCCCGAAGCCGCGCCGGGAGAGCGCGCGGCGGACGAGAACGATCACGAGCAAGACAACGCCGTCGAGACGACGACCGTTCCCACCGATGACGAAGCCGAAGCGGCCGAGTCGGAGCAACACAAAAATGACTGAAGAAAAGAGCCGCAAGCTCACCCTCAAACGCGTTGCCGATCCCGCCGCGACCGAAGCGCCGCGACTGGAAGAGCGCCTGCACAAGGTGCTCGCGCAGGCCGGACTGGGTTCCCGCCGGGCGCTGGAACAGCGCATCGCCGACGGCCTGGTGAAGGTCAACGGCGAGCCCGCCACGGTCGGCATGAGCGTCAAGAGCGGCGATCGCATCGAACTGGACGGACGCCAGTTCGTCACCAGTGCGCTGACCGACCCCTCGCGCGTGCTGATGTACAACAAGCCCGAAGGCGAAGTGACCACGCGCGAGGATCCCGAAGGCCGCCCGACCGTGTTCGAGGCGCTGCCCGCGCTGAAGGGCGCGCGCTGGATCGCGATCGGCCGCCTGGACATCAATACCACCGGCCTGTTGCTGCTCACCACCGACGGCGAGCTGGCCAACGCGCTGATGCACCCGTCCTTCGAGGTCGAGCGCGAATACGTTTGCCGCGTGCGCGCGCCGGAAGGCGAGGACGTGGTGCCGGACAACATCGTCGACCGTCTCGCGCGCGGCGTCGCGCTGGAAGACGGCCCGGCGAAGTTCGACGAGATCGAACGCATCGGCGGCACCGACTCGCACGACTGGTTCCGGGTCGTGGTGAAGGAAGGCCGCAACCGCGAAGTGCGCCGCCTGTGGGAGTCGCAGGGCTGCCAGGTGAGCCGCCTCAAGCGCATCCGCTACGGCGAGGTGTCGCTGCCGCGCGAACTGCTGCGCGGCCAGTCGCGCGAACTCACCTCCGAAGCGGTGGAATCGCTGCGCGGCAAGCTCGGGCTGGAAGACGGCACGCCGTCGGCGCTGACGCTGCAGCCGGTGATCGGCCAGCGCAAGGCGGCCAAGGCGACGATCGACCTCACCGGAAAGAGCCGCGCGCACGGTTACGTCGGCGGCCACAACACCGCCGACGAAGGCCGCGAACTGCGCCGCTTCGACCATGTGCGCGAGGATCGCGGCCGTGGCCGCGGTGGCCCGCGCAAGCACGGCGGCCTGACCGTCAGCGGCGAAGCCGCAGCGAAGGCCGGCAACAAGCCGTTCAAGCAGCGCAAGGAAAAGGGTCCCAAGCCGCTGCCGGAAGGCAATCCGGCCGCTTTCCGCACCTGGTACGTGCCCGACGGCGTGACCACCGGCCCCAGCGGGCATCGCAATCCGGACGGTGCGCGCGGTCCGCGCAAGCCGCACGGCGGCAAGGGCCCCCGTCCGGGCGCGGGCGGCGGTGGCGGTCGTGCGGGCGCCGGTTTCGGTGGCGAGCGCGGCGGCGGTTTCGGTGAGCGTGGTGGCGGCCAGGGCGCAGGCCAGGGTCAGCGCGCCGCGCGTCCGTACGGGCATCCGGGCAACGCGCCGAGCTTCCCGTCCGATCATGCCAACCCCGGCAGCTTCAATCCGTACGGCGAAAAGCCGCGCGGTGCCCGCCCGGGTGGCCCGCGTCCCGGTGGCCCGCGTCCCGCTGGCGCGCGTCCGGGTGGTCGCCCGGGTGGAAACCGTCCGGCGGGCGGCCCGCGTCCGGGCGGTCCGCGCGGTGGCGGACGCCCCGGCGGCGGTCGCGGTCCGCGCGGCTGATCCGACTCGCATCGCGACCGATCGCCGGTCGCGCGCGACGACGCACGAACAGGGCGCTCCGGCGCCCTGTTTCGTTGGTGTCACCGTTTTCCGCAGGGGCACGCGCGGACATCGTCGTTCTTCACCTGCGCGCAACATTCCCGGGAAGACGATGGGCGACCTCGCGACGGTGGCGCCTTCGCTCCCACCGCACGTACCCGGAACTGCACACGACGAGGCAGGCCTGGATCATGGGTCGCAGACGCTCCACTACCGTGGCCGCTTTCGTGCTGGTCCTCGTGGGCGCATGGACGTCCGCGCACGGGGCGAACCGCGCGGTCGCGTTCCAGGTCACCGCGCAGATCGCCGCCGGTTGTCGTCTGCATTGGCCGCCCCGTTCCGACGCCCACACCGCGCCGCACGCCACGCAGCCCGTTGCCGTGCAATGCGCGCCCGGCATCGGCCACCTCCTGCTTGCGCCGGTTCCGCGCCGCGCCACCGGCGCCATCGTGCCCTCGCCTTCGCTCGTCCACGTCTGGTTCTGATCGCCGCCTGCGGAGCAGGCGGCGCGTTTGCCGTCGGTTGTTTCAAGGAGAACACGACATGTCTGCGCAATCGATCGAACGGCCCCGGAAGGCCGGAGCTCCCGCGTCGGGCTACCTGGCATGGATCGGGATCGCCGCGCTGGGACTGTCCCCCATGACGCTGGGCGCGGCCACCAAATCGGCGACGTTCCAGGTGCTCGCCACCATGGTCAGCGACTGCACCGTGATCAGCGCGCCGAACATCGACTTCGGCACGATCGGCGTGCTGTCGGCCAACGTCGACATGACCAGCACGCTCACCGTCGCATGCACGCCGGGTACGGCCTACACCGTGTCGCTCGATGCGGGCACCGGCACCGGTTCGACCATCACCGACCGGCGCATGGTCAGCGGCTCGAATTCCCTGAAGTACCAGCTGTTCCGCGACAGCGGCCGCACGCAGAACTGGGGCAACACGCCCGGCACCGACACCCAGGGCGGCACCGGCAACGGCAGCAACAACGCGTACACGATCTACGCGCGGATCCCGGCGCAGACCTCGCCCGCCGTCGGCAGCTACGCGAGCACCGTGACCGCCACCATCACCTACTGACGCGGTCCGCATCGGGACGGTCCAATGAAGGACGGCCACGCCGAAGCTGGCAGCGCACGGCCGCGCGCGATCGCGTGCGCCATCGCCGCGTTCGTCTTCGCGGCCTGGTGGGCGACGACGGCGTCGCGATCGGAGGCCGCGACACGCAGCGCGACGTTCAACGTCACCGCGCAGGTGGTGAGCGACTGCTCGATCGTCAGCGCACCGAACCTCAACTTCGGCACGATCGGCGTGCAGAACGTCGCCTATTACGGCACCAGCACGCTCGTGGTGTCGTGCACGCCGGGCACCGCCTACACGGTCGGGCTCGATGCCGGCTCGGTGAGCGGCTCGACCGTCAACACGCGTTACCTCACCGGCCCCGGCGGCACCATGTCCTTCTCGCTGTATCGCGACGCCGGATACGCACAGGTGTGGGGCAACACGCCCGGCACCGACACCGCCGGCGGCACGGGCACCGGCAGCAACCAGAGCTACACGATCTACGGCCGCATCTACGCGATGCAGACCACGCGCGCGCCCGGTTCGTACACCAGCACGATCACGGCGACGATCACCTACTGAAGCCACGCACTCGCACGCGTCGCGCCTGCGACATTCCAGCAGCCCCATTCGACATACGGAGGTGTGCCATGACATCCGGACGTTATCTCCCCGCCCTGCTCGCACTCGCGCTCGCAACCGTCGGCGTCGCCCACGCCGGATCCATCCACGTGATGCCCACCACCATCACGCTCGGCCCCGGCAAGGCGACGGCGGTGATGACGATCACCAACGAGGGCGACGAACCGATCAACGCCCAGGTGCGCGTGTACGGCTGGGACCAGGGCGACGGCAAGGATGTGCTCACTGCCACGCAGAAGGTGGTCGTCAGCCCGCCGATGACCACGCTCGCGCCGAAGCAGACGCAGTCGATCCGCATCGTGCGCGTGGACAAATCGCCGGCGGGCGCCGAGGAAGCCTATCGCCTGCTGGTGGACGAAGTGCCCGATCCGGCCAAGGCGCCGACCACCGGCGTCGCCGTGCAGATGCGCTATTCGGTGCCGGTGTTCGTGATGCCGAAGGCGACCATGCCGCCGGGCAGCGTCACGGTGACCGCGCAGATGGACGGCAGATCGCTCGCGCTCAAGGCACACAATCCCAGCGATACGCACGTGCAGATCGCCAACGTGTCCGTGGAGCACCCGGGCGGCGCGATCACGCCGGCGATGTCGGGGCTGATCGGCTACGTGCTGCCGGGCGGCACCATGCAGTGGACCCTGGACGTGCCGCCGAATGCGGCCGCGAAGGGCCGGCCGGTGCGGGTGCATGCCGACATCAACGGGCAGCCGCTCAACGTCGATCTGTGACGTCACCCGCGACGCGGCAGGCGTGCGCCCATCGGCGCAGGGAGCCGCATGAAGGATCGCGATGCGCGCGAGTCTGCGCCCGTTGCTGCACGTCGCCGCGACGGCCGGGGCCTTCCTGGCCGCGGGCCTCGTGCCGTGCGCGCAGGCCGACGCGCCCGCGTCCTATTACCTGGAAGCCTTCGTCAACGGTCGCGATACGCAGCTGATCGTGCAGGTCGACCGCGACGCGCGCGGCCTGGTGATGTCGGCCGACGAACTGACCGAAATCGGTATCCGCGTGGACACGCTCGCACTGGACGAAGACCGCCGCATCGCGCTCGATGACGTCCCCGGCCTGCGCTACCGCTACCTGGAGGCCGAGCAACGGCTCGAGCTCACCCTGCCCGACGCGCAGCTCGTGCCCGAACGCATCGGCTTCGTTCCGCCGCCGCCCGCGCCGGCAACGTCCGGCACCGGCCTGCTGTTCAACTATTCCGCGCATCTGCAGAGCACGCGGGTGTCGTACGAGCAGAAGCAGAACGCGCGCCGGGTGCACGCGCCGCTGTTGGGGTCGGCGCGTTACGGACGCCTTCCGCCATTGACCGAGCAGCATGCGGCCGCGCAGTACGAAAAGCGCAACCGCACCTTTTCCGCGTCGACCGAACTGCGCTGGTTCTCGCCGCGCGGCGTATGGGTGAACACCGGGTTCTCGACGCTCGACAGCGGCCGGTCCGACTACACGCGGCAGGACACGTACTGGACGTCTTCGAACGTGGATCGGATGCGCACGTGGACCGTCGGCGACTTCGTTTCCTCGTCGCTGGCGTGGTCGCGCGCGGTGCGCCTGGGCGGCATCAGCCTCGCCCGGAATTTCGACGTGCGCCCGGACCTGATCACGTTTCCGGTTCCCGCACTGGGCGGCAGTGCGGTGGTGCCCACGACGGTGGACCTGTACATCAACGGGCTGCGCCAGGCGACGGGACAGGCCAGCGGCGGCCCGTTCCTGTTCGCCAGTCCGCCATCGCTGTCGGGCGCCGGCCAGGCGTCGATCGTGTTCCAGGACGCGCTGGGCCGCGAGGTGGTGATCCAGCGACCGCTGTACCTGGACACGCGCCTGCTCGCGGCCGGCAACACCGACTTCGCATTGCAACTGGGTTATCTCCGCCGCGATTACGGCACGCGCTCGTTCGCTTATGGCGACTCGCCGGCGGCGATGGGATCGCTGCGGCACGGCCTGCGCGATGGCCTGACGCTGGAAGCGCATGCGGAATTCGCCGACGGCCTGCACAACGTCGGCGTCGGCGGGCTGGTCGAACTCGGACGCTTCGGCGTGCTCGATGCATCGCTGTCGGACAGCGGCGGCCAAACGCGCGGACAGCAGTACGGAATGGGCTACCAGTACCTGTCGCCGCGCTTCAGCCTCGATCTGCGCGGTCTGCACACGCAGGGCGATTTCCGGGACATCGGCACGCTCGACGGCGCCGCGATCCCCCAGACCCAGGCGCATGCCTCACTGAGCGTGCCGATCACGCCCCGCCATACGGCGATGCTCACCTATACGCGCCAGCAGGCCACCAGCACCGGCGGATCGCGCGTGGTCACCTTGGGTTACAACGGCGCCTTCGGCACGCGCCTGAACGTGTTCGCCACGTTCTTCCGCGACCTGGATCACGACGACTCCGACGGCCTCTACGTCGGCGCGACGTTGAGCCTGGACAACCGGCTGAGCGCTTCGGCCAGCGCCAGCCGCAACGGCGCGGCGCGCACGGCAACGCTCGGCGCGAGCCGTTCGATGGACTACGACCGCGGCGGCTTCGGCTGGAGCGTCTCGCTGGACGGCGGAAACGCGGGCTATCGCCATGGGCTGGGCCGCCTGGATTACCGCGGCGGTCGCATCGAGGCCACGCTGCAGGCCGAGCACGCGCGCCGCGACGCGTCCCGCTACGACAGCCACTCGCTGTTCGCCACGGGCGCGCTGGTCCTGATGGAGGGCGACCTGATGGCGTCGCGTTACGTGTACGACGCGTTCGCGGTCGTGTCCACCAACGGCGTCGCCGGCGTGCCGGTGCTGCGCGAGAACCGGTTCGTGGGCACGACGAACCGGGAAGGCCACGTGGTCGTTCCCGACCTGATCGCCTATCAATCCAATGCGATCGCGCTCGACACGCTCGAACTGCCGATCGACGTCGGCATCGAGCACGACCGCATGGAGCTCACGCCGCTTGGAAAATCCGGCGCGCTCGCGCGATTCGCGGCGCAGCGCTTCACCGGCGCCACCGTGATCCTCGTGGACGAGAGCGGCATGCCCCTGCCCGTGGGTACGCCGATCGTCGTCGTGGGATCGGACGCGACCGGCATCGTCGGCTACGACGGCCAGGTGTTCCTTCCCGAACTGGACGCGAGCACGCAATTGGAGGCAGTCGGCGATCAGGCGCGCTGCGTCGCGACGATCCGCTTCGATCCGCAGGACACGTTGAAGACGATCGGCCCGTTCACGTGCAGGCGTTCGCCATGAGGCGCGGTTCCGTCCTGTTCCTGCCGCTGACGTGGCTGGCGTTTTCCACGGCCTCGGCGCAGACGTGCACGTTCTCGCTGGCCAACGCGGACTTCGGCAACGTGGACGTGCTGGTGCCCGGCGCGATCGATGCCGTCGCGCAGGGAACCTTCAGCTGCACCGGCGCCAGCACGCCGTACGTGCGGGCCTGCGTGAGCGCGGGCAGCGGACGGTACATGACCGGGCCGGCCAGTGCGAAGCTGTCGTACGACATGTACATCGACGCGGCGCGTACGCGGCCCTGGGGCAGCTTGTGGGAGGCCTCCGCCGCCAACGTGCTCACCGCCGACATCCCCATCGCCTCCGGCAGCGGCTCGGCGACGGTTCCGGTCTACCTGCGCATTTTCGACGGACAGGCGCAGTCCCCCGTCGGCTCGTACTCGCAGGGGTTTCTGGGCGCCGGCTACACCGGCTACAACGCGGTGGGCTACAGCACCACGCCGCCGACCTGCACGACGTCCAGCGGCCCGCAGACGGCGCCCTCCTTCACCATTCGCGCCACGGTGATCGCCGGCTGTTCGGTCTCGGCCACGAGCATCGACTTCGGCCAGATGGGCGTCATCGCCGCACCGATCAATGCGACGGGCGTGATCACCGCCACGTGCACGAAGGGAGCGATCGTCACCCTCGCGCTGAATGCCGGCACCGGTTCGGGCGCGACCGTCGCATCCCGCAGGATGACCCGCGCGGGCGGATCGGAGCTGCTCACGTACATGCTTTACGCCGACAGCGCCCGCACGCAGCTATGGGGGGACAAGTCGTCCGGCACCACCACCGTCGGCCTGTCGGGCACGGGCGCCGCGCAGACCGTCACCGTCTATGGCACGGTCCCCGCGCAGACGACGCCGAAGCCGGGCACCTACAGCGACACGGTCACGGTGACGGTGACGTTCTGACGGCGACGCTTCGGAGGTGCTACGGACGGCGATACCGCGCCGTCCGCGGGATGCGGGAGCCCCGCGGCGTGGCCGCTCAGCGCATCAGCGCCGGCTGCGCGTCGTACCACTCGCGCGCCTTGATCAGGTGGAAGTCGCGCCGGCCGTTGTCCACGGCGACCGCGCAGCTGAGCACGCCCCATTTCGCGTACAGGCTGCCGTTGCGCTGCTTGCCGTGCAGCCTCAGTCGCGCCAGGACGTCGTAGCGCTGGTTGTCGGCGTTCACGTCGTTGAGGAGCAGCGTCTGGCCGGCCAGGCGCACCTTGCCGTTGGCCTGCGCCTGGCCCGCGCCGATCAGCTTGTCCATCCACTTCGGGTAGTCGCGCTGCCGCGAGAAGAGCGCCAGCAGGAAACCGACGTCCTTCATCGCGATCTGCGCCTGGCCGTCGATGCTCACCGGCCGGTCCCAGTCCATGCGCGCGCGTTGCAGGTCGATGCGCGTCCACCATCCGCTGCGGGACTCGCCGCCGGGTTCGGTGAAGCTCACGTTCCGCAGCGCCATGCGCGTGCCGTCGATGTTGAACGTGTGCCGCCTGAGATCGGCGCGCCGCAGTTTCGTGTCGATGTCCACGTCGGTGCGCAGCGCGATGCCCGCCAGGTGCATGCGCGCGGCCCGCGCGTCCACGCCGAGCGTGCCATGCCCGATCGCACCGGCGCCGTCGAGGGTCAGATCGCCGGACAGCGTCCCCGCGCCGCCGTCGAAGCGCAGGTGGTCGTTGGGCAGGTAGCGGTTGTACGCGCGAAGGTCCGGCACCTGCGCGTCGGCGAAGGTCAGGTGCGCGCGCATGGCCTGTCCGACCTGTTTCATCGCACCGGGCTGGCGCAGCGCCTGCCGGTCCACGCCGGTGACGCTCTCCAGCCGCAGCAGTAGGTCCTTGCCCCGCACGAAGGGCCGCGCGGGCGCGTCGTCGCCGGCGATGTCGAACTGCTCCATCCGCAATTCCAGGTGCGGCAGCACTTCGTCGTTCGGGCCGGTATCCAGGCGTCCGTCGGCGCGCGCGCGGCCGGAGATGCGATTACCCATCACGTGCGCGACCGCCTGCACGTCCGGTACGCCGACGCGACTTCCACCCGCCACGCGGCCGTCGACCACGCGCACGTCGGCATCGACCACGCCGGCGCCATCCAGCGACAGCCAGGGCGCGTGGAAGAAGTTCCCCAACCAGCGCAGCGAAGCGAAATGCCAACGGCCCACCACGTGCCCCGAACTTCGCGGCAACAGGCTGCGGACCTCCTTCAGCGGCACCTGCGTCCCGCGCACGGTGATGTCGGCATCCAGCGACAGACGCCCCTCCGCCTGCGCGGGCGCGCGGGCGACCAGGTGCGTGTCGCGATCCACGTCGAGCGCGATGTCGAGCGCGTCGCTGAACTGCGCGCCGCGACCATCGCGCCCGGTCACCGGCGTATGCCAGCGCAGTCGGCTGCCGGGCGTCAGCGATCCACGCGCGAACCCCAGGTCGATCTGCGCGCGTCCGTTACCCGCAACATTGCCCAGCACGATGCGCCCCTGCGGGTCGACATCGATGCGCAAGGTGGGCGCCTTTCCGTCGAGCTTGAGCCGGGCGTCGGTGAGCATCAGCTTGGCGATCCCGCGCGCCTGATCGCGCGTGTGCCGGGCGATGGCGAACTCGGCATCGATGCGTCCGTCGCGCAACACCGCCTCCTTGCCGTAACGCAGGCGCGCGTTTTCGAAGTGCGCCAGCGAGGGCATCAGTTCCAGCGCGCCTCCGCGCAGCTGCTTGAAGAATCCGACATCGGCGCGGCCCACGCCGTCGAGCACCAGCTCGCCCAGCCGGCCGCTGCGGATGGAATCGCTGTGGATGCGATCGAACTGCAGCACCCAGCCGCCCGGTCGCGCCGGCATCGGCGGTTTGTGCGGGCCGCCGATGTCGACGGCGCCGGTCACTTCGTACGCAAGGATTTCCGGCACGCGCACGGTCTTGCGCAGCAGCGGCAGCAGGGCGATGCGCCCGCTTGCGCGCTCCGCGTTCACCGACCATGTCGCGCGAGCGGCGTGGCCCTTGATCAGCACGTCCCACACCTGCACGCGGCCCGGCCACAGCGTGATGCCGCGCCCCCACGCGATCTGGAACTTCTCTGGCTTGCGGTTCGCCGTCCATTCGCCGAGCGGCGTATTGAGAAACACGTTGCCGGCCACGAGGTAGACGCCGTAGACGCACGCGAGCGCGAAACCGATGCGGCGAATCCAGATTTGCGCGGTTTGCGGAACGCGCTGCCAGGCGCGCGCGACGAAGTTCAAGTCCATTGAGGCACGCCCGTGAATGCGCGATGAAGTGGCCGCAGGTTAACCGCGCACACCGCCCTCCGGACATCCGCCCGGCGGGAACTTTGCACCGTGCAATGCACGCGCGATGCGATTAGTGGCGCGTCAGCTCGGCCATGCGCGGGTGCACGAGGCGCTCGAAATCGTGCCAGCCCATGCGCACCAGCTCACGGTGCGTACCCGCGTTGAAGGCGATGTCGTCGTCATCGGACAGGCTCGCCGCGGCGTATACCTCCATCGCGTAGAGATTGCCGAACGGCGGCATGGCGCCGACCTCGCATTCGGGGAAGCGGTCCTTGAAATCGGCTTCGGTGGCCAGCGCGACTTCGCGCGCGCCGCTCGCCTTCCGCAGCTGCGCCAGATCCAGCCATTCGTCGGACGGAAGCACCGCCATCGCGAGTTTCCCGTCGAGGCGGACCATGACGGTCTTCAGCATCTCGTGGCTGTCGATGTGGGCGCTGGCGGCGGTGTCGCGCGCGGTGAACGCGTGCGGATGCGTCATCGTGTCGTAGTGGACGCGATTGGAGGTGAGGAATTCCTGTAGGCGCGGAAGCAGGGTTTCGGACGACATGGCACGGGCTCCTTCTCGGGAGGCCGGGCGCGACGCGGCGCTCGTTGCGACGCGGGGCTCGGTCGTTGGCGATGGCGAAGTTACGACGGCTACGGACGCAGCGTCGCTGCGTCCGCGGGCTGCACAGGTGCGGCGTCAACCGACGCGTCCGCAAACGCGCGGCCTCGCACATGACGCAGGCCGCACAAGTGCGGCCTGGCCAGTGTACGCCCGTTGTGCGATGCGGTCCGGCCGGGTGCGTCGGCCGGATCGTGAAGGTCACGGGGACGCGGTCGCCTGCTGCGCCGCGTCGGTGCGCGGCCCGGCGTAATCGACCACCAGCGAGACGCGCCGGCTGGCCTGGCCCGCCCCGCCGGTGGCGCCCTCCTTGGATCTGGCAGTTCCTGTCCTCGCCGTAGCTGATCGCGCGAACGCGGGCCTCGCCCATGCCCACGCCGACGAGGTAGTCGCGCACGGACTGGCCGCGCTTGAGGGCCAGGCGGCGGTCATGCGCGATGGCGCCTTCGCGACCTGCGCACGATTCAGTGATGTCAATGCCGACCGCATGCGA
Organism: Lysobacter arvi; assembly: GCA_031216755.1. Classification (GTDB taxonomy): domain Bacteria; phylum Pseudomonadota; class Gammaproteobacteria; order Xanthomonadales; family Xanthomonadaceae; genus Lysobacter_J; species Lysobacter_J arvi. The sequence continues at coordinate 1,154,480 of JARUHG010000001.1, forward strand.
TGCATGTCGACGCTGTTCATGGACGAAGCCACGGCGCGGCATTCTGGATTCGAGGACCGGAAAACGAAGAACCCGCCAAATGGCGGGCGCTCGTGTAGATCTACCGCTTTCTTTCCACTGCCAGCCGCAGCCCAGCCGCGCTTCTTCGAATCCCGAATATCGAATCCCGAATACGAATCCCGCCCTCACCGCAGCTCGAACGCGTCGGCGTCCAGCATCGCGGGGAAGCGTTCGCGATGGGCCGCAAGCTCCGCGGCGGACAACATCACGGTGACTACCGTCTCGACGTCCACGCATTCGGTCACCGGCTGTCCGACGTAATCGATCACCGCGCTGTCGCCGGCGTAATGCAGGCCGTTGCCGTCCGTGCCGACGCGGTTCACCGCGGCGACGTAGCACAGGTTCTCGATCGCCCGCGCGCGCAGCAGCGTCTTCCACGGGTACGCGCGCGCCGACGGCCAGTTCGCGACGAAGATCATCAGGTCGAAGTCCAGCTGCCCCGCACGCTCGACATCGAAGCGATTGCGCGAGAACACCGGAAAACGCAGGTCGTAGCAGACCAGCGGACAGATGCGCCAGCCGCGCCAGTCGAGCGTGAGGCGGTCGCGTCCGGCCGCGTAGCGCTCGTGCTCGCGTGCGTACCGGAACAGATGGCGCTTGTCGTACGTGCTCAGGGCGCCGTCGGGCGTAGCGAACAGCAGGCGGTTGTAGACGCCGTCGCCATCGCGCAGTTGAACGCTGCCGGTCACGGCGGCGTCGAGGGCCGCGGCCTGCCGGCGGATCCATTCGACCGTGGGGCCGGCCATCGTTTCCGCGTTGCCGATGGCATCGTTCGAGAAGCCGCTGGTGAAGGTTTCCGGCAGGATCACCAGATCGGTCGTGCCGCGCAGCGGCGCGATGAGGCGGCCGTAGTACTCGCGGTTTCCGGCCGGATCGTGCCAGCGGGTATCGCCTTGGACGAGGGTGACGCGCAGGTCGTTCATGGGGATCTCGTGAAGTCTTGCCGGTTCTTGTTTTCGGACGTCGCAAGGCTCACAGCTTCTGCAGCCGCTCGATCGCGCGATCCAGCGTCGCTTCGTTCTTCGCGAAGCACAGCCGCGCCAGGCGCTGGCCCGACGGCGGCGTTTCGTAGAACGGCGACAGCGGAATCGCGGCCACGCCCTTTTCCACCGTCAGCCACCGGCAGAACGCGGCATCGTCCAGATCGCTTACGCCGGAGTAATCCACCAGCTGGAAATAGCCGCCCGGTACCGGCAGCGGCGTGAGCTTCGTGGTGAGCAGCTGCTCGCGGAAGCGGTCGCGCTTGGCCTGGTAGAAGGCGCCGAGCTGCTCGTAGTGCTCCGGCTCGGCCTCGATCATCTCCGCGAACGCCCACTGCGCCGGTGCGAAGGTGCAGAAGGTGTTGTACTGATGCACCTTGCGCAGTTCGGCCGACAACAGCGGCGGCGCGATGCAGTAACCGACCTTCCAGCCGGTGCAGTGGTAGGTCTTGCCGAAGCTGGACACGACGAACGCGCGTTCGCGCAGTTCCGGATGGCGCAGCACGGATTCGTGGCGGCGGCCGTCGAAGACGATGTGCTCGTACACCTCGTCGGACAGCAGCCAGAGGTTGGTGTCGCGCAGCAGCGCGATGAGTTGCGCGATGTCGTCCTCGGTGAACATCGCGCCGGATGGATTGTGCGGCGAGTTGATCATCAGCAGGCGCGTGGCGGGCGTCACCGCGGCGCGGATCGCCTGCCAGTCGGGCGCGAAGGTCGCCGGATCCAGCGGCACGTGCACGGCGCGGCCACCGGCCAGGTCGATCGCCGGCTCGTACGAGTCGTAGCAGGGATCGAGCACGATGACTTCCTCGCCCGGACGCACGACCGCGGCGACGGCGTCGAAGATCGCCTCGCTCGCGCCGGAGACGACGGTGACCTCCAGATCCGCATCCGGACGGTAGCCGTAGCAACGCTCGGTCTTGGCGGCGATGGCCTGGCGCAGCGCCGGCACGCCCGTCATCGGCGCGTACTGGTTCCTGCCCTCGCGCATGGCGCGGTCGAGCGCTTCGACTAGCCGGTCGGGCGCGTTGAAATCCGGGAAGCCCTGGCCGAGGTTGACCGCGTCGTGTTCCATCGCCAGCTGCGACATGACGGTGAAGATGGTCGTGCCGACCTTCGGCAGTTTGGTTTGCAGGGTCATCGCTGGACGAAGCTCGACGGGGGATTGCGGGCCGCCAAGTGTAAGGAGGGCGGCACGGCGCCGTCATGACGAACGCTCATCTGCGCATCCCCCGGCCGCGAGCGGCGCGGCTGGCGGGCCGATTGCACCGGTCATGTCGGGCGTGGACACTGGCCGCATGCGTGAACTGCAGATCGTCGACGCCGCCGAGCTCGCCACCGCCTATGCCGCCGCGGACTACGTGGTGGTGCTCGACGGCGATTCCCTCCCGCTGCGCGTGGGCCTGGCGGCACTGGACCTGGAGGCGTACGCCCCGGCGTCGCGTTATGCGTTCGTCACCGCGTGGAATCCCGCGTCGCAGCCACGGTCCGATGCCGCCAACGAAGCGGCCGACGCGCTGCTGGTGGCGCAACTGGACGCGCTGGGCGCTACGCGGCATGCCGCCTGGGCGCAGGACCCGCGCGGTCGATGGCGCGAACCGGGCTGGCTCGTGCTTGATCTGGACGAAAGCGCGCTGTTGCGGTTGGCGCAGGAATTCGGCCAGGCCGGGGTGCTCGACTGGACGGCCGGCGAGCCGGTGCGCCTGCGGATGCTGACTTCGCCTCCGGCCGGCACCGCGATCGCGCATACCGACTGGCTCACCGCCTGACTGCGCCTTGGGCGCAGGGCCGCCGCCCGACGCCGGCAAGCGGCGGCTTTCGTGAACCGAATAGAATGGCCGCCCCTCGCGGCGCCCCCGCCGGCTTTTGACGATGACGCCCAACGACCGCCCCGCCCCGCCGCTGCTGGCTGCCCGCGGCCTGCGCTTCGCGCGCAACGACGAACCGGTGTTCGGCCCGCTCGACTTCCGCGTCGACGCCGGCGAAGCGCTGCTCGTGCAGGGCGACAACGGCGCCGGCAAGACCACGCTGCTGCGGGTGCTCGCCGGCCTGCTTCGCGCCGACGGCGGCGAGATCGACCTCGACGGAGAGCCCGCCGGACACGCCCGCCGCGCCCGCGCCATCGCCTACCTGGGCCACCTGCCCGGCCTGAAGGCGGACCTCACCGCGATGGAGAACCTCGACTTTCTCTGCGGGCTGCACGGCCGTCGCCGCGCGCAATTGCCGGAGCAGGCGCTGTCCATCGTCGGCCTGGCCGGCTACGAGGACGCGCTCGCACGCCAGCTTTCCGCCGGGCAGAAGAAGCGTCTGTCGCTGGCGCGCCTGTGGATGTCGCCCGCGCCGCTGTGGCTGCTCGACGAACCCTACGCGAACCTCGACCTGGAAGGCATCGAACTGGTGAACCGCATGGTCCAGGCACACCTGCGCGACGGTGGCGCCGCGCTGGTCACCACCCATGGCGCCTACGCCGCCCCGCCGGTGCGCACGCGCATGCTGGTGCTGAGCAAGGGCGCGGCTGCATGAGCGCGTCTTCGTCCCCCAGCCTGATCGGGGCGGCTCGCGCCCTGCTCGCCCGCGATGCGCGCCTGCTCTGGCGCCGTCGCGGCGATGCGCTGCAGCCGGCGCTCTTCGCGCTGCTGGTCGTGGTGCTCTTCGCGCTGGCGCTGGGCGGCGAGAAGACCACGCTGTCGAAGGTCGCCGCGGCGGTGCTGTGGCTCGCCGTGCTGCTCGCCGGCCTGCTCTCGCTGGACACGCTGTTCCGCGGCGACGCCGAGGACGGCTCGCTCGAACAATGGATGCTGGCGCCGGTGCCGCTCGCCTGGCTGGTCGGCGTGCGCACCTTCATGCACTGGGCGACCACCGCCCTGCCATTGCTGATCGCCGCCCCTTTCCTGGGCGAGCTGCTGTACCTGCCGCACCGCGAACTCGGCGTGCTGATGACGTCCCTCGCCTTGGGCACGCCCCTGCTGAGCCTCATCGGCGCGGTGGTCGCCGCCCTGACCGTCGGGATGCGGCGCTCCGGTATACTCGTGGCCTTGCTGGCGCTGCCGTTGTACGTGCCGGTGCTGGTGTTCGGCGCGGGCAGCGTGGCTGCCTCGGCGCAGGGGCTGGATCCGACCGGGGCGCTGCTGTTGCTGGGCGCCGGACTGGCTGTCGCGCTGGTCCTGGCGCCGCTGGCCGCCGCCGCCGCGATCCGCATCGCACTGAGCTGAGTTCGACGGACGACGCAGGGAGCTTTGAGCCAGATCAAGGGCCGCCTCGCGGGCCGACGCGACAATCCGCCGCAACCGCCACCGTCCGGTCGCACCACCGGACTGGGCTGAGAAACTGATGAACCCGATCATCCGCTGGTTCCACAAACTCGGATCGCCGCCGTACTTCGACCGCTTCGCCGCGCGCTGGGCGCCCTGGGGCTACGGACTGGGCCTGCTGGTGATGGTGTGGGGCCTGTACGGCGCACTGTTTCAGGTGCCGGCCGATTACCAGCAGGGCGACAGCTTCCGCATCCTCTACATCCACGTGCCCAGCGCGTGGATGAGCATGGCCGTCTTCGGCTTGGTGGCGCTGTACTCGGCCATCGCCCTGGTGTGGCGGATCAAGCTGTGCGAGATCCTCGCCATGGCGTGCGCGCCGATCGGCGCCGCCTTCACCCTGATCACGCTCGCGACCGGCTCGATCTGGGGCAAGCCGATGTGGGGCACCTGGTGGGACTGGGACCCGCGCCTGACCACGGAGCTGATCCTGCTGTTCCTCTACCTGGGCGTGATCGGCCTGTACAACGCCATCGACGACCGCCGCGCCGCCGCGCGCGCCGCCGGACTGCTGGCGATCGTCGGCGTGGCCCTGTTGCCGGTGATCCGCTATTCGGTGGTGTGGTGGAACTCGCTGCACCAGGGACAGACGATCCAGATCTTCGGCGAGTCCAGGATGGATCCGTCGATGTACGGCCCGCTCGTGTGGATGGTCATCGGCACCAAGCTGTGGTTCGCCGGCGCGCTGCTGTCCCGCGCGCGGGCCGACAACCTGCGTCGCGAGAGCGGCAAGGGCTGGGTGGCGGATCTGGCCGCGGGGCGACCCTCGTGAACCGGAACCGGCCAGTGCCTATATCGGGACGCGGGACCCGGGACCGGGGACCCGGGAACACGCCGGCGTCCCTTCGCACCGCACGAGTTCCGGGGTGCCGGGCCCCGGTGCGCGCCTTCTGCCCGGAGTCCACGTCGTGAGCTACCAGAACTACGTCATCGCCGCCTACGCCGTCTTCGTGATCGTGCTGGGCTGGGATTTCGTCAGCACGAAGCTGCAGATCCGACGCGAGCTGCGCGGCGCACGCCTTCGCGCCGCACGCGAGGCCGCGCGCCCGGCCCGTGACGCCGAACTGACCCGCTAGCCCCTTTCGTCCGAGAGCGCCTTCCGCATGAATCCCGTCCGCCGCCGTCGCCTGCTCTGGGTCATCGCCCTGGTCGTGGCCGCCGGCATCGCCACCACGCTCGTCGCGATGGCCCTGCAACGCAACATCGCCTATCTCTACACGCCCAGCGAAGTGCTGCGCGGCGAGGCCGGCGGCCAGGCGCGTTTCCGCCTGGGCGGCATGGTCGCCGCCGATTCGTTCACCCGCGCGCCGGGTTCGCTGGAAGCCAGCTTCCGCGTGACCGACGGCGACGCGCAGATGCTCGTGAAGTACACGGGCATCCTGCCCGACCTGTTCCGCGAGAAGCAGGCGGTGGTCGCCACCGGCCGCATGCAGGGCGACGTTTTCGTGGCCGAGGAAATCCTCGCCAAGCACGACGAGAACTACATGCCCAAGGAAGTCGCCGACAAGATGGGCATGGCGCACAAGAAGCACGACGTCGCGGCCCCGGCGGCCGGCGCGACGAAGGAAGCCAAGTAAGTGCTGGGCGAAATCGGGCAGGTCGCGCTGATCCTCGCGCTGTTGGTATCGGTGCTGCAGGCGGCGCTGCCGCTCGCCGGCGCGCAGCGCGGCGTCGCGCCGTGGATGGCCGTCGCGCGCCCTGCGGCATACGCGCAGCTGGCGCTGCTGGCGTTCGCCTTCGTGATCCTCACGCACGGCTTCGTGACGCAGGATTTCTCGCTCCGTTACGTCGCCGAGAACAGCAATTCGCTGCTTCCGCTGATGTACCGCTACACCGCCGTGTGGGGCGCGCACGAAGGTTCGCTGCTGCTGTGGGCGCTGATCCTCGCCGCGTGGACGGGCGCGGTCGCGCGCTTCTCGCGCAGCCTGCCGGACACGGTCGTCGCGCGCGTACTCGGCGTCATGGGGCTGGTGAGCGCAGGCTTCCTCGCCTTCCTCATCTTCACCAGCAATCCGTTCCTGCGCCTCCTGCCCGCGGCCGCCGAAGGCCGCGACCTGAACCCGCTGCTGCAGGATCCGGGGATGATCATCCATCCGCCGATGCTCTACCTGGGCTACGTCGGCTTCGCGGTGCCGTTCGCGTTCGCGATCGCGGCGCTGCTGGACGGGAAGATCGACGCACGCTGGCTGCGCTGGACGCGCCCGTGGACGAATGTCGCGTGGGCGTTCCTGACGCTCGGCATCGCGCTGGGTTCATGGTGGGCGTATTACGAACTCGGCTGGGGCGGCTGGTGGTTCTGGGATCCGGTCGAGAACGCGAGCTTCATGCCGTGGCTCGCCGGCGCGGCGCTGCTGCACTCGCAGGCGGTGACCGAGAAACGCGGCAGCTTCCGCGGCTGGACGCTGCTGCTGGCGATCGCCACGTTCTCGCTGTCGCTGCTGGGCACCTTCCTCGTGCGGTCGGGCGTGCTCACCAGCGTGCACGCCTTCGCGGCTGATCCGGCGCGCGGCCTGTTCATCCTGATCTTCCTCGGCATCGTCGTCGGCGGTTCGCTGCTGCTGTACGCGCTGAAGGCGCCGCCGTCGGACGAGCCCCATTCGAAGCAGTACTTCGAGTTGTTCTCGCGCGAGACGCTGCTGCTGGCCAACAACCTGCTGCTGTCCACCGCCTGCGCGATGGTGCTGCTCGGAACGCTCTACCCGCTGCTCGCCGACGCGCTCGAACTGGGCAAGATTTCGGTGGGACCGCCGTATTTCGCGCTGATGTTCGTGCTGCTGATGGCGCCGCTGGTGCTGCTGCTGCCGTTCGGCCCGATCACCCGCTGGCAGCGCGAGCAACCGTCGAAGCCGCTGGCGATGCTGCTGCCTTGGGCGGGGCTTGCGATCGCGCTCGCCGCCATCGCGTATTTCATGGCGCCGCAGGGTCCGGTGAAGGTGGCCGCGGGCGTGCTCGGCGCGGCGTGGGTGCTGTTCGGCACCGCGCGCTTCGTGTGGACACGCGTGCGTAGCCAGTCAAGCGGCCAGCGCTTCACCGCCGAGATGCTCGGCATGACGCTCGCGCATTTCGGTGTCGCGGTGTTCCTGGTCGGTGCGTTGCTGACCGAAGGGTTGACGACGCAGCGCGAGCTTGCCGTCGCACCGGGCCAGACGGTCGAACTGGGCCGCTACGCGTTCCGCTTCGACGGCGCCGCCCATTCGCAGGGCCCGAACTACGAAGCCGACCGCGGCACCGTCACCGTCTTCGAGAACGGCCGCCCGCTCACCGTGATGCATCCGGAAAAGCGCGCCTACGCCAGCGGCGGCCAGGTCATGACGGAAGCGGCCATCGCCCGCGGCATCACGCGCGATCTCTACGTGGCGCTCGGCGAGCCGCTCGGCGGCGACTCGTGGGCGCTGCGCGTGCACATCAAGCCGTTCGTGCGCTGGATCTGGGCCGGTGCGCTGCTGATGATGCTGGGCGGTTTCGTCACTGCGACGGACAGGCGCTTCCGTCGCGTCGCCGCCGCGCGCGAACCGATGCCTGCGACCGAACCGACCCCGGAGCCCGCACGATGAGCGATTCGCCCGACCGCGCACCGCAGGCCCGTGCATCGACGATGCGCTGGGTGCCGTTGGCCATCGTTGCCGCCCTCGGCGCGCTGCTCTTCGCCGGCGTGCTGCTCAGCCGCAATCCGAACCGCGATGCCCTGCCCTCGCCGTTGATCGGCAAGCCGGCGCCGGCATTCCGCCTGCCGGTGCTGCACGAACCCGGCCGACTGGTGACCGACCGCGACCTGCGCGGCGCGCCGTACCTGCTCAACGTCTGGGGCAGCTGGTGCCCGGCCTGTCGCGACGAGCATCCGGTACTCACGCGTTTCGCCGAGACCAAACGCCTGCGCGTGATCGGCTTCAACTGGAAGGACGAACACGCCGACGCCCTGCGCTGGCTGGAGCAGTTCGGCAATCCGTACCTGATGGTCCTCACCGATTACGACGGCAAGGCCGCGATCGACTGGGGCATCTACGGCGCGCCCGAAACCTTCCTCGTCGATGCCGGCGGCACCATCCGCTGGAAGTACGTCGGCCCACTGACCGACGAGGTGATCGAGAAGGAACTGCTGCCGAAACTGGCTCAGATCGACGCGCAGTCCGTCCAGGGCAAGCCGCTGTGATGCGCGCCCTGCTGCTGGCGTTCGCGCTGCTGCTGTCGGCCCCCCCCGCGTTCGCGCAGGTCGCCACCGACGCGACGCCGCTGGCGTTCACCGGCGCGGCGGAGGAAAAGCGCTTCCACGCGCTCGTCAGCGAACTTCGCTGCGTGATGTGCCAGAACCAGTCGCTGGCCGATTCCAACGCGCAGATCGCCGTGGACCTTCGCCGCGAAGTGCTGGACCTCATGCGCCACGGCAAGAGCGACGCGGAGATCAAGGATTTCCTCGTCGCGCGCTACGGCGAGTTCGTGTTGTACCGCCCGCAGGTGGAAAGCAAGACGTGGCTGCTGTGGTTCGGTCCGGCGCTGGTACTGCTGGCCGGCGGCATCGTCGTGGCCGGCGCGGTGCGCCGCCGCGCGCGTGCATCCGGACAGGCCATCGCACCCGCGACCGACGATCGCAACGAAGAGCAGGAGTGGTGATGGGCGGTGCGATGTGGGGTTTCGTGATCGCCGGCCTCGTGCTGGCCGTGCTGACGCTGGCGTACGTGCTGCGGCCGCTGTGGAGAACGCGGCGCATTGCGGGCATTGCCGTGATCGCGGGGCTGACGCTCGCGACCGGGCTGGCGTACGTCGCGATCGGCACGCCCGCCGCGCTGGACTCCGCGCAGCGCGAGATGCCCAGGACGCTGGACGACGCCATCGCCAAGCTCGAAGCCGAACTGCAGCGCGATCCGAACCAGGTGGAAGGCTGGCGCCTGCTCGGCCGCGCCTACGTCGCCCAGGGCAATGCCGCGAAGGCGGCCCACGCGCTCGCGCGTGCGCTCAAGCTCGCGCCCGACGATCCGGAACTGCTGACCGAAGGCGCCGAAATGCGTGCGCTGGCCGCGCCGGAACGCCGCTTCGACGCCGAGGGCGTCGCGATGCTGCGCCGTGCGATCGAACTGCAGCCCATGCACCAGCGCGCCCGCTGGTTCCTCGGGATCGCGCAACGGCAGGCGTCGCAACCGGCCGAGGCCGCGCGTACGTGGGAGCCGCTGCTCACCGTCGTCGACGCCGCTGCGGCTGTTCCCCTTCGCGCGCAGATCGATGCCGCTCGCGCCGAAGCCGGCCTGCCGCCCCTGCCCGTCGCGCCCAAGGCGCCCGCCGCAAGCGCGCAGGCCCCGTCGTCGGGCGGCCTGAAGGTCAAGGTGACGATCGCACCCGAACTCACGGCAAAGGTTCCACCGAACGCCACGTTGTTCGTGATCGCGCGCCAGGCCGGCGGCCCGCCGATGCCGGTCGCCGTCGAAAAGCTGCGGGCCTCGGGCTTCCCGCGCGACATCGTGCTGGACGATGGCGACAGCCCCATGCCGACGATGAAGCTGTCGCAGCTGGACCAGGTCGAGGTGCTCGCGCGCATTTCCGCCAGTGGCGACGCCACGCCGAAGCCGGGCGATCTGGAAACGAAGCCGACGTCATCGGACACGTCCGGCAACGTCGAACTGGTGATCGATTCGGTTCGTCCCTGACACCACTGGGCGAATCCCGACGCCGCCGCCCTGTGGTATCCGACATACCGTCAGGCGCAGCGGTGATGCCGCCGTTGAGCCTGTCGCTTTAAGCTTGCGCCCATGACCGAATTCATTCCGCCCGGCACGCGCTGGTTCGACCTGCCTTCCCCGTTCCCGATGAAGCGCGGCGGCGTACTGCACGGCGCCCGCGTCGCGTACGAAACCTGGGGCACGCTCAACGCAGCGCGCGACAACGCCGTGCTGATCGTGACCGGCCTTTCCCCGGATGCGCACGCCGCAAGCAACGAGGGCAATCCGGAAGCGGGCTGGTGGGAGGCGATGCTCGGTCCCGGCAAGCCCATCGACACGAGCCGGTGGTTCGTGATCTGCGTGAACTCGCTGGGAAGCTGCAAAGGGTCGACCGGGCCGGCCTCGATCGATCCGCAAACGGGCGAACCATACCGGCTCACGTTCCCGGACCTGTCGGTGGAAGACGGCGCGGACGCGGCGGCGCACCTCGTGCGCGGCCTGGGCCTCGATCGCATCGCCTGCCTCATCGGCAATTCGATGGGCGGCATGACGGCGCTGGCGTTCCTGCTGCGCCATCCGGGCCTGGCCCGCAACCACATCAATATTTCCGGCGCCGCAAGGGCCCTGCCGTTCTCCATCGCGATCCGCTCCCTGCAGCGCGAGGCCATCCGGCTCGATCCGAACTGGAACCACGGCCGGTACGACGACGCGAACTACCCCGAATCCGGCATGCGCATGGCCCGCAAGCTCGGCGTGATCACCTACCGTTCGGCGCTGGAGTGGGACGGCCGCTTCGGCCGCGTGCGGCTGGATTCGGACCGCGCGGACGAGGATCCGTTCGGCCTGGAATTCGAAGTCGAAAGCTACCTGGAGGGTCATGCGCGACGTTTTGTTCGCCGCTTCGACCCCAACTGCTATCTGTACCTGAGCCGGTCGATGGACTGGTTCGACATCGGCGAATACTGCGGAACGCGCCAGAACGGCGAGGCCGATACGCGCGCCGGGCTCGCGAGCATCCGCGTGGAGAAGGCGCTGGCGATCGGCGTGCATACCGACATCCTGTTTCCGCTGCAGCAGCAGGAAGAGATCGCCGAAGGGCTGCGCGCCGGCGGCGCGGACGCCACCTTCCTGCCGCTGCCGTCGCCGCAGGGGCACGATGCGTTCCTGGTGGACATCGCCCGTTTCGGGCCGGCCGTCGGCGATTTCCTGAACACCCTCTAGGCGCGATCGGGCCCTTGTCCGCACGGCGTACCCCACGCATTGACGCAACGCAAGAAAGCCCGAACGATCGGCGCGGTAGAATCGGCGGCATGAACGCCTCCGACGCGCTGCCCGACCTGCACTTTCCCGGCCACGAGAAGCTCGTGGCGGCCATCGACGCCGCGGTGTCCGCCGGCGACGAACATGCCGTTACCGCCGCACTGCGCAGTACGCTCTGCGGAATGATCCGCGACCGCGATGTCCAGCTTCCGGCGTGCGTGCACCAGCCCATCGCCGATCACTACGCGCGGCGCGAGCTCTATCGCAGCCCGGAGCACGGCTACAGCGTGGTCGCCATGACGTGGGGCCCCGGCCAGGGCACGCCGGTGCACGACCACTGCGGCCTCTGGTGCGTGGAAGGCGTGTGGGACGGCGAACTGGAGATCACCCAGTACGAGCTGCTCGAACGCGAGGGCGATCGGTTCCGCTTCCGCGCCGCAGGTGGCATGCACGCGGGCCCCGGCAGTGCCGGCAGCCTGATCCCGCCGCACGAATACCACACCATTCGCAATGTGAGCACGGACGCCGTGGCCGTCTCGCTGCACATCTACAAGGCGGCGATGGAATCGTGCGCGACCTTCGTTCCGGACAAGGGCGAGTGGTTCTCGCGCGTGTCCAAGACCCTGCGCACCGACGAAGCCGCCTGATCGCGCGCCGGCAAGCTCCGGGCGCGTCACATTCCTGACCTTCGGCACCTTGGCGCTGCACCGCGTCGGCATTAGCGTGGAGCGCATTCATCGTCAGGAGCGCCCCACGTGCTGACCGACTTTCTGCTCGCCTCGTTGCACCATCTGCTCGTCTTCGGCCTCGTCGCGATGCTCGTGGCCGAATCGGTTCTCCTGCGCGGCTCCCTGGATCGAATCGCGCTGCAGCGACTCGCCGGCGTCGACATGGGTTACGGCATCTGCGCGATGGCGCTGATTGCCGCAGGCATTGCCCGCGTGTCCTTCGGTCTCAAGGGCCACGACTTCTATCTTCACAACCCGTGGTTCCACGCGAAGATGGGGGCCTTCGTGCTCGTCGGCCTGCTCTCGATCCTGCCCACGGTCCGGTTCCTGCGCTGGCGCAAGGCGTTGGCGGCCAACCCGATCTTCGTGCCCGACGCCGCCGAAACGGCGCGCATGCGCGGGATCGTCCGTTTCGAACTGATCCTGCTGGCGGCCATCTTCGTACTGGCCGCGGCCATGGCCCGCCACGGCGGATTGAGCCTGTAAGCACGCCGACAGCCCGCCGCTCGGCTATACTGCACGGCCGCGCCGGAATGGCGGAATCGGTAGACGCAGCGGACTCAAAATCCGCCGCCCTTAAAAGCGTGTGGGTTCGAGTCCCACTTCCGGCACCATACGAGAACCCGCGAGCGATCGCGGGTTTTTTGTTCCCGGTGCATCTGTGTGCGTGGATGGTCGTCGCGACGATTGCGCGAAGTCTCCTCATCTCGGTCCGGAATGGCGCCGTGCGGATAGCGACACGCCGCGAAGGACAGCGCTCGAAAGCATCCGATCGCAACACGAATGCCATGCGTCGCGGCGATTCGTTCCGACAGGCAGCCAATCTCACTTCACGAGACGTGTTCGCCGGATCGTATGCGCCGCACCGCATCGGGGAGTGGACCATGCCGCACGAGATCTTCAGCGCCTACGACGACGCCGGCAACCGGTACACCATCCACGTGCGTCGAACGTTGATCGAAACGCGCGGCGCGGGCGAACGGCGCGTCGTGGAAGGTTTGCGTTCGTATCATCTGAGCGACGGCGCGGCGGTCGATCGAATCGACGCCGAGTCGTTCGCCATCGCAGCCAGCGGTGTCGCGTTGAAGCTGCGACCCGCCGGCATCTGACGCCCGCCGCGGCGACGCTGCCAGAGCTCCCGCTGTCCGGGTGTCCGCGAACGGACTACAGCCCCGCGTCGACCACCCGTCGATACCGCACTTCCACCGCCCTCGCCGCCTCGCCCTGCGGCGAGATGTTCGTCATCGTGATGATGAGTTGGTCCGGGTCGGGCTGTTCGATTTCGGTGCGCCAGTCCCAGCGCGGCCCGCCTTGTCCATCGCCGTAGCTGCCCAGCACGTTGAAATGCTCCGACGTGGCCGGACCGGCGGAAAACATGATGCTCGTGCCCGTGGCGAAGCTTTCGACCCACGCCGATTCGTACGCGTTGTCGTCCAGGTGCAGGCCATAGAGGGCGACGCCTTCGATCGGATCGTCGCCGAAGCGGCTGCGGTATTCGTGCAGCAGGAAGCGGCCATCGAGGATGCCGCGGATGGTGCCGCGCTGCGGTGCTTCGCAGGCCAGCTGGTCCGGCTGGAACCAGAGCCGGAACGTGCCTTCCCATTCGCCGATCATCTGCGCGAGGCGCCGGTGTCCGCCGCTGGCGATGGAGGCCTCGAATTCCTTCCTGCCCATGTCGTGCTCCGTTGGAGACGGATGGACGACGCCGGCCGGCGCCGCCGCTCAGGGCAGGAGCGTACCGAACACCACGCGGGAACGCTCGTCGTAGATGCGCAGCCAGAGCGCCTGGCTGGTCCGCTCCGCGCAGCGCTTGGCCTTGGGCAGCACCGCCGCCAGCGCGGCTTCGGCGCTCGCGTAATCCGCGCTGGCTTCAGCGATCTGCTGGTGCAGGATGCCGCCGTCGTGGCGCGATAGTTCGACGCGGTACATCGGAGGGCTCCTCCGGTCGGGGGGACGTCCGGCATGGACGCGCGGGGACAGGCTTCATAGGCTGCCAAGGATTCCGCCCGTCCGCAGTCAGCGGGCGCTGCGCTGGCTTGTAGGACTATCCCTACACCGCCGGAGCCAGCTCAGCTGAACGCAACTTCCATTCCTCCTGCCGATACATACGCATGTGCCTGATTGCCCTTTCCTGGAAGCAGCATCCCCGCTACCGGCTTGCGCTGATCGCCAACCGCGACGAGGCCCACGACCGCCCGGCGGCACCGGCCGGGGTGGATCCCGCGGATTCGACGCTCTACGGCGGACGCGACCTGCTCGCCGGCGGCAGCTGGTTGATGACCTCCACCCGGGGGCGCCTGGCCGCGGTCACGAACGTGCGTGCGGGCACGCCCGAGGGGCCGATGCCGCGATCACGCGGCGCGCTGGTGCGGGAATTCGCCGCCGGCCACGACGGCATCGAGGTGCTGGAGCGCCTCGCACCGCAGGCCGCGGGCTTCGGCCGGTTCAACCTGCTGGCGTTCGACGGCACGCGCCTGGCGTTCGCGAGCAACTACCCGCAGTTCCGGACGGCCGACGTCGCGCCCGGCCTTCACGCGATGTCGAACGGCGATTTCGACGCCCCCTGGCCTAAGAGCGGCCATGCGACGCGGGCCCTGGAAGGCTGGCTGGATAGCCCCGTTGCTCGCGACGGCCAGACCGGCGACGACGCGCTCGAGCCGCTGTTCGATGCCCTCGCCGACACGACCCCGGCGCCGGACGACACGCTGCCCGATACGGGCGTGGGCCTGCCGCTGGAACGCCTGCTCTCGCCCCCGTTCGTGCGCGGCGAGCGCTACGGCACGCGCTGCAGCTCGATCGTGCTGATCGAGGACACGCGGCTGACCTTCGTCGAGCAGAGCTTCGGGCCGAACGGGCTGCGCCTGGGCCGGACGAGGGCGACGTTCGCGATCGGGTGAAGCCGGCGCACGCAGGCGGCGTGCCACAAGGCCGCGCCAGCGGCACGCAGCAGTGCATGGAACGCGCTACCCGGCATCCCGCTGCGCGCCTACCATGGCGCCATCGCCCGTGCGCAGGTCCATCGCGGCTTCATGGACACCCTCCTCCACCTCATCGCCGCCTACGGCCTGCTCGTCGTCTTCGTCAGCGTGCTGCTGGACCAGGGCGGCATTCCGGTGCCTGCGTACCCGCCGATCATCCTGACGGCCGCCCTGGCGACCGACCAGGGCCGCAGCGTGTGGCCGATCGTCGTGGTCGCGGCCGTCGCGGCCGTGATCGCGGACTGGCTCTGGTATGTCGGAGGTCGCCGGCTCGGCGCCAAGCTGCTCCGCCTGATGTGCCGGCTGTCGCTTTCGCCGGACTCGTGCGTGCTGATGACGCGCGGCATCTACGGGCGATGGGGCCCGCCGTCGCTGATCGTCGCCAAGTTCATCCCGGGCTTCGCGGCCGTTGCGACGACCCTCGCCGGCGAGACCGGAACGCGCCCCGGACGCTTCCTGCTGTACGACGGCATCGGCGCGGTGCTGTGGGCCGGTGTCGCGGTGGCGCTGGGCGCGGTCTTCCACGAAGCGGTGAACAGCGTGCTCGAACGCCTGGAAACGCTCGGGCGCATGACCATCCCGGTCGTGGTGGGCCTCATCGCCGCCTTCGTGCTGTGGAAGTTGTGGCGTCGGCGCATGTTCCAGCGCCAGCTGCGCATGGCGCGGATCACGCCCTCGGAGCTCCGGGCATTGATGGACGGCGATTCGCCACCGCTCATCCTCGACGTGCGCCCCCAGCCGCAGCGCGCGCTCACCGGCTGGATCCCCGGTTCGGTCTTCGTGCAGACCATCGCGGAAGCCTCGCTGATGCCGCGCGACGAAGTCATCGTCTATTGCGACTGCCCCAACGAAGCCTCGGCTGCCGTGCTCGCGCGTGCGCTGAACAAGCGCGGCTTCAAGCGCGTGCGGCCGCTCGCGGGCGGGTTCGCCGCCTGGAAGGACGACGGACACCAGGTGTCGTTCGAATGAGACAGGCCGCTAAGACGACCAGGGCCACCATCCGCGTCCGGTGCTCGCGTAGCGATCGGCGGCGCGCTCGAACCGGTTCCGCACGCTGATTCCGCCCGACAGCAGGTACAGCGGCAGGAACAGCGGCCCCAGCGCGAGGTACTGATACACGTGCGCACGTTCGTGGTCGGCCAGCACGATCGGCGCTTCTTCGGCATGCCCGGCACGGTGCGCGTACGTCACGCACGGCGAATCCAGGTCGTCGCCGGTGTGCAGGATCACGTTGCCGAAGGTGATCGCCCCGCCCGGCCCCCACGGCCAGCGATGGAACACCACCGCCAACTCGCGACCCCGCCAGTGCGCGTGCGCGCCGAAGGCCAGTCCGACCGTTCCCAGCGACAGGCCCAGCAGGGTGTTCGGCAGCGTCCATAGCGCACCCAGGGCGATCGCGAATCGTCGAAGCGTCGGCATGCGCGAAGCCTAGCGCATCGACGGCGGCATCAATCGCCTTCGGGAATCAGCAGCCACAGGATCAGATAGACGAGCAGGCCCGGAAACGCCGCCGATGCGATCGACACCAGCACGAACAGCACGCGGGTCAGCGTCGAATTCCAGCCGAAGCGCCGGGCGATGCCGCCGAGCACGCCGGCGATCATGCGATCGTGGCGGGAGCGGGACAGGGTGCGGGTGACGTTCATGGCGCGTGCTCGGTGGGGCCTGGCCGGCCGACGCGCGCGAGTCTAGCGCCGGCGGTCAGGGCGTCGCGTGACGGAGCTTCGACAATCGCGCACCGAGCCACTGCGCCGACGGCACGGTGCCCTGCCCCGGGCATCGCACCGCGTAGGCCTTGCCGCTCATGCTGCTCTGCGTACCGGCGCGTTCGATGAACTGCTCGGCGCTATCGACCAGATCGCGGTTGCGCAGGTAGTCGTACTTGCGACGAAGATGCGCCTGCGCTTCGTTCGCCGGATACCACGAGCCGTTGCGCTGGAACTCGCATCCGGAGCGACCGAGCGCCTCGATCAACTGCTCGACCTCGCGCTGCGCCTGCGGCGGCGGCGCGGCCGACGCCGTTGCGGCGAGCAGGCCCATCACCGCGCCTGCGAGCATCGAACGCATGACGCGCGGCATCGTCATCGCTTCACTCGGCCGAGGCCAGCCACGGCCGCACGACACCGGCCCAGATCGCATAGCCGCTGGCGTTCATGTGCAGGCGATCGGCGGTGAACAGCTCCTCGCGCGGCTGTCCTTGCGCGTCGAGCATCGGCAGGAAGACATCGAGGTAATCCACGCCCTCCGTGCGTGCCGCGAAATCGCGCACGAGGGCGTTCGCCTCGCGGATCTGCGGCAGCAGCGCGGCGCGCGAAGGGCTGGGCTTGATCGAGATGAACGCGATGCGCGCGGACGGCTGGCTTGCATGCACCTTCCCGACGAAAGCGACGAAATCGTCGCGCACCTGCTGCGGCGTGCGGCCTTCGTACAGGTCGTTGTCGCCGGCGTAGAAGACCACCGCACTGGGCGAGTACGGCGTGACGATGCGGTCGGCGTAGTACGTCGCGTCGCGCACGCGTGAGCCGCCGAATCCGCGGTTGATCACCGGCGTGCCCGGGAAGTCGTCGGACATCGTGTCCCACAGGCGGATCGACGAGGAACCGACGAACACCACGCCCCCGGGCCTGCGGCGCACGAGGCTGTCGGCTTGTTCGAATGCGGCGATGTCCGCTTCCCACTGGACCGAATCGCTGGCGGCCGCGGGGGGCGCATCGGCCCGGGGCAAGGGAGAAGCGCAGGCACCGAGCAGGCCCAGGCAGGCGATGAAAACAATTCGGATCACGACGGCGTCCTTCTTGGATCGCTCGAGTTTGCCATGCGCGCCGTCGACGCCGCGCGGTGGCGTGCGGGGAAGCCGACGCGCGTCACGCGTGGCCGATGCGAACGCCTAGCGTGCGCGCTGGCCCAGCCAATCGTGGATCGCCTGCGGCACCTCGCGCTGCGCACGAGTGGAGACGTAGATGCCGATGTGCCCGCCGCGGAACGACAGCTCGCTGTAGTCGGTGCTTCCGGTCAGGCCCGCGAGCGCTTTCGACGAGGCAGGCGGAACGAGATGGTCCTGTTCGGCGTAGATGTTGAGGATCGGCGCCTCGATGTTGCGCAGGTCCACCGCGCGTCCGCCGATGTCGATGCCGCCCTTGATGAAGCCGTTGCCCTGGTAGAACTGTTTCACGAACTGTCGGAACGCCTCGCCGGCCTGGTCTGGCGAATCGAAGATCCACTTTTCCATGCGCAGGAAATCCTCCAGCGCCTTCGGATCGTCCAGCACGTCCACCATGCCCACGTACTTCTGCACGAACAGCCGCCACGGCTTGAGCGTGAGGTAGCACCAGTTCATGACGTCCGCCGGCACGTTGCCCAGCGTGTCGACGAACAGGTCCACGTCCAGGCCGCGCGTCCAGTTGCCGAGCATGTTGTCGCTGGTGTGGAAATCCACTGGCGTCACCATGGTGATGAGGTTACGCACCTTGTGCGGGTTCAACGCGGTGAAACACAGCGAGAACGCGCCGCCCTGGCAGATGCCCAGCACGTTGACGCCGTCCATGCGGTACTCGCCGCGCAGGTGGTCCACCGCGCCGCCGATGTAGCGCTGGATGTAGTCGTCCAGTTCGAGATACCGGTCGGAGCGGTCCG
Source organism: Lysobacter arvi (assembly GCA_031216755.1). GTDB lineage: Bacteria > Pseudomonadota > Gammaproteobacteria > Xanthomonadales > Xanthomonadaceae > Lysobacter_J > Lysobacter_J arvi. Next base: position 1,173,078 of record JARUHG010000001.1, read on the forward strand.
GATAACCCCAGTCGAGCACGTACACGTCCTCGCCGCGCTCCAGCAGGCCGCGCACGATCGACTTGTCGTCCTGCAGGTCGACCATGTATGGCCGGTTCACCAGCGCGTAGACGATCAGCAGCGGCACGCGCGCGGTCGGCGCCCGGTCGCCTCGGAACCGGTACAGCACGACCTTTCCGTCGCGCCAGACTTCCTCGCGCGCGGTCGCGCCGTAGTCGATGTCGTGCACCTGGTGCAGCGTGTCCAGGCCGGCGCGAAGCTTGGCCTGGAAGCGCAGCGACTCCTGCGCCAGCGCATCGGGCGTGAAGCCCAGGGGACCGAAGCCGTCCATCAGCGTGTGCTCCCGCGCTTGCCGGACGCGGCCGGCTTGTCGGATTTCGACGTCGCGGCCGATTTGACGGGCTTCTTGGCGGGTTTCTTCGCCGCAGGCGTCTTCGGCGTGGCGGAAGACGGCACCGCGTGCGGTGTCTGGACGCGGGCCTCGGGTCGCGCAGCCTGCCGCGACAGCGCGTCGATCGCATCGCGCAGACGCCGCTGCTCCCGTTCGAGTTCCACGATCTTGCGATGCGCCGAATCCACCTCCGTCCGCGTCGGCATGCCGAACTGCGAACCCAGTTGTTCGACCTCCTTCTGCAGCCGGCCGCGAAGCGTCATCTGCGCGTTGACCAGGGCGGCATAGGCATCGCGGAAGCGCGGCGACAGCGCGATGTCGGCGTACGCTTCCTCGGCCGCGTCGATCCACACGTCGAACAGCGCGCGCACCGATTCGAGCTGCTTGCCCGGCGCACTGCGCTCCTCCAGCTTGCGTTCGAAACGCGCGAACGCGTCCTGCCCGGCTTCGGCGAGCAGCGCCTGGTAGGCCTGGCTCTGCTGTTGCAGATCCAGTTGCGCCTGCGCCAGCTGCTGCCAGCGTTCCTGGTGTTCGCGCGCGAAGCCGAACGCCGGCAGCGACAGCCACGAGCGTCCGCCCTGCTGCATCGACTGCAACCATGGTGCGAAGGCTTCGAAGAGTTTCGAGGGATCGGTCTGTGCGCTGCCCGGCATGTGCGCGAAGACCTGCGCGAACGGATTGGCGGCGTCACCACCGAGCGCCTGTTTCCACGCCGATGCGATGTCGCCGGCGTTGGCATTGCGCCCGGCGAACTGCGCCGCCAGCTGCTGCATCTGGCCGAACCAGCCCTGCGCCTGCGCGTTGAAGCGCGACACGGCCTCGTCCGCCTGCGGCATGCCGCCGCGCGCGAACTGCGACCACCAGTCCACTGCTTCGTTCCACCCCGGCATGGCTGGCGTCGCGGACGGCTGCGTCGCGCGCAGCGCGTCGCCCCAGGCGTTCCAGTACCGCCGGTTCCACGCTTCGAAGTCGTCCACGCCCTGCATCGCCACCACCGCCGTCGGGGAAGGCGGCCATGGTACCAACGCCGTGTTTCGCCGCCGCGACGGCGGGCGTCAGGGCTTGGGAATGCGCAGCGTCTTGCTGATCATCAGCGAGCCGGAGAGCGCGAACATCAGCACCAGCGGATGGAACTGCCACGGCCCCAGCTGCACCATGCCCAGCCACAGGTTCGGGCCGATCGCCCCCTGCGAGGCGGCGACGGCGAGCACGATCACCAGCACCAGGCTGGTCGGGATCGGCGTGCCTTCGAAGTACTTCACCTTGTCGTCCCCGCCCGACAGCGCTTCGGCGGTGACGTTGTAGCGGGCCAGGCGGCTCACGCCGCACACCACGAAGTAGCTCAGCACGATCCAGTCCCACCCGCCCTGCAGGCCGCAGGCATAGGCCAGCGCGGCAGGCGCGACGCCGAAGGAGATCACGTCGGCCAGCGAGTCCAGTTCGCGCCCCAGCGTGGACGCCGACTTGCGCCAGCGCGCCACGCGTCCGTCGAGCGCGTCGAAGATGAAGGCCAGCGGGATCAGCGCCATGCCGATCAGCAGGTCGTTCACCACGCCGTCCTGGAGGAAGCGCATCGCCGCGAAGATCGCGCCGGTACCGCAGAAGGCGTTGCCCAGCGTGAACCAGTCGGCGAGGTGGAACTCGCGCAACATCGAGAAATGGCGGCGCGGCATGCGGCGCTCCGGATCCTGTGAGACGCCCAGCGTGCCAAAACGGGCGTGAAGCCAGCAAGAGGCGGAGTGAGCCCCTCTCCCATCGGGAGAGGGTTGGGGTGAGGGGCAACGGAGCGGCCGCGGCAAACAGTGTCGGCGGCGCAGCGCTGTGGTGTTGCTTGATCGACGAACCGCGAAATCAGCATGGATTCCAGCTTTCGCTGGAATGACGAACCCGATGTTGACAGGTCATCAGCCTGGGTCCCGGCTTTCGCCGGGATGACGGGCAAACTGCCGCCAAACTACCGCGGCATCCCCAGATCGGAAGCCCGCAGCGCCTTCCCCGCCCCCCGCGGCGTCGTCTCGATCACCGCATCGGTAGGAAGCGAGCCCGCGCCGTCGAGGTGCGCACTCACGCGATCCAGCGCCTCGTACACGTACGGCAGCAGCGGCACATAGCGGGCGCCGTAATCGGGTAGCCCGAGGAACGCGTCGAAGTGCTGCGCATTGCGGACCTGCCAGTAGCGCACGTCGCGGCCGGCGGATTGCGCGCGACGCACGTACGGTGCGCTGCTGAAGGCGGGCGGGATCAGCCCGTCGTCGGTGCCGTGGATCACCATCACCGGCACGCCTTCGCGCGGCAGGCCGGCGTGCGTCTCGGCGATGCCCCGCTTCACGCGCAGCGCGTCGGCCCCCTCGCCTGCCCACAGTGCGCGCAGGCATTGCAGCGTCGTCAGCGGCGCCGTCGGGTTCGGCTCGACGATGTGCACGCCCGCGCCGGGCGGAATGCCGCTCGCGTCCGACCACCACGCGGCGCGTTCGGCGGCGGTGGCGGCACGCGGCGCGAAATCCGTACCGAGCGCCGAATAGCGGTTGCCGCACGGCATCTCGCCGAACCCGTATCGCCCGTAGGCCGATGCATAGGCCGCCGCGACCGCGCGCCACAGATCGAAGCCGACCGACAGCGCACCGGCACGCAGCGCCTCGTCGGTCCAGCCGGTCGCCTTCATCGCCTCGTACGCCGAACGCGCCTGGGACGCGGTGTCGCCGCCCTCGATCACGCCTGCCGCCTTCAGCGCCGCGCAGCGCTGCGTCCACAGCGGCACCGACTGCGCCGCGAGCGGCGGCTGCGGCAGGTCCTGCAGATGCAGCAGCGCGCAGGGCATCAGCAGCGCGGCCTGCGTCGTGTAGTCGTACAGCGGTCGAGCGCCCTCGACGAACACGTTCGGCTCGCCCGCGACGACCGCGTCCAGCCAGTCGCCGTCGAGTTCGGCCGCGCGCAGCACCGCACCGCCGCCGTTCGAAATACCGACGGCGATCACCCGCGTGTTCCCGAACGTGAAGGGCGCCGCGTCGGGAAAGGCCGCGTCCAGCGATTGCAGCGCGAATTGCGCGGCCTGCTTCACGTGCCGGCCCCAGTCGGCCTCCGGGTTGTCCTTCGAATGCGCATGCTTGAACGCCACGCCGGACGTGGCGTCCGTGGCCGGCTCGAACGCCAGCCCGTCGCCGCGCGCACCGCCCGTACCGTCGGCGCGTACGCCCTGCCCGGCATCGAGATCGACGTAATCCGTGCCCGCGCCCTTGTCGGTGTAGGCGACGGCGCATCCCTTCGGCAGGCCCCATGCGCCGGCCACCGCGATGGAGCCGTAAATGCCCCGCGAACCCGACGACGCGGCCACGACCACGCAACGCTTGCCTGCGTCGAAAGCGTCCGGCACCTGCACCAGCACGCGATGCGGCTGGCTCGCGCCGGGCACCGTGGCGTAGGCGCTGAACTCGCGACCGGGCACGGGCACGACGCGACCGTACAGCTCGCCGTAGCCACCGCCCGGCGCGAGGTCGGCGATGCCGCGCCAGTTGCTCCACAGCGCGCGGCGCCGCAGTTCGATCGGCGTGGGCCGTTCGGCATCGGCGAACGCGGGCGGCGTCGGCGCGCGCAGGCCGGCGAGGCCGAGGCCGCCACTGAGCAGATCGTCGCCGCCGCGGTGTTCGGTCGTGCGCAACTGCGAGAACACCGGTGCGGACTCCTTCGCGGTGCGCGGGGGCTGGGCGGCGCACGCGGCCAGCGCGAGCGCGGCCCCGGCGACGGCGATGCGGACGGGCGTCAGGTTCATGCCGCGAGCCTAGCAACCCCATCGGCCTCGCCCATCGTACTTTCGTACCACCGCCGCACCGGAGCGCGCGGGCGCTTGCTAGGCTTGCCGCATGCCGAGCCTGCTGATCGCCGACGACCACCCGCTGTTCCGCGCCGCGCTGCGGCAGGCGGCGATGGACGCCGTCGAGGACACCGAGATCCGCGAAGCGGGCAGCCTCGACGCCGTGCTCGCGGCGCTGGAGGCCGACGCGGGGATCGACCTGGTCCTGCTCGACCTGCACATGCCGGGGAACCATGGCCTGGCCGGGCTCGCCGCGATCCGCGCGCAATACCCCGGCGTGGCCGTCGTGGTGGTCTCGGCGAACGACGACCCGCGCGTGGTGCGTCGCGCGCTCGATCACGGCGCCGCCGGCTATCTGCCCAAGAGCGCCGGGCTGGACGAACTGCGCGACGCGATCCGCGCGGTACTCGCCTGCGAGCAATGGCTGCCCGGTTCGCTGCGCGCCGCGGTGGCGCGCACCCAGAGCGAGAGCGGCGACGCCGATCTCGCCGCCCGCCTGGCGAGCCTGTCGCCGCAGCAGTTCCGCGTACTGACGCTGGTGGCGCAGGGGCTGCTCAACAAACAGATCGCCGACCGCCTCGACGTGCAGGAACGCACGGTGAAGGCGCATCTGTCGGCGATCTTCGAACGCCTGCGCGTGCGCAACCGCACGCAGGCGAGCGTGATCCTGCGCGAACTCGAACTGGCCGATCCGGCGCGACAGCTCGCGTCGTAAGCCCCCGATCCGCGCAGCCGATCCGCCTCAACCGCCGTTGCGGCCTTCGCGACCATCGCGCGCCGCGCGATTGCTGCCGCTCGCCTCGCCGCCCTTGCGGCCGATCGCGGACATGTGTTCGCGGTCGCGGCTCACGGCCTCGCCGCCCTTGCGGCCGGCGATGCGGGCTTCGTCGGAGCTGAATTCATGCGCGCGTCCGCTCTGGTGTGCGGCCTTTCCGCCCTTGCTGGCGATCTCGCGCTGCCTGCCGGCGTCCATCGACGCGAAACCGCGTTCGCTCTTTCCGTGTCGACTCTCCTGGGTGTGTTCGTTGGCCATCGTTGCGTCCTCTGGTGTGGGGTGGGCGCAGGCCCCGGAGCGCGCCTGCACGGGAAAAGGCGCAATTTCCATGCCATGCCGCGCAGCCGACCGGCAGCGGCGTCCGGAGGTGCGCGGATGAAATTGCTTCAGGCATCAACGAAGCTGCGCGCGCGTTCCGCCGCCGTGCAGGTGCGCTGGCGCAACGCCTCGGCATGTGACGAAGGCGCGGACATCCTTTCCGCGAATGCAGAACCGGCCTCGACCGTGCAGTTCTTTCAGGACAGCGCGACGTCGCGCGCGGCCAGCGCGCGGTCGAGCATCGACTTGAGCGCCAGCGGTTTCACCGGCTTGGCCAGCAGCGACAGCCCGGCCTCGTGCACGGCGCGCCGCACGTCCTCGCCGCGATCGGCGCTGAGGATCAGGGTCGGGCGCGGTCCGAGCCGGGCGGCGAGCCGGCCGGCCAGGCGCACGCCGGTATCGCCGTCGTCGAGGTGGTAATCGAACAGCCACAGCGCCGCGGGCCCATCGCGCAGCGCCGCTTCGGCCTGGAGGCCGTCCAGCGCGCAGACGACATCATGCCCCCAGCGCCGCAGCACGGCGGCGAGCGCGTCCATCGCCAGCGGATCGTTGTCGACCAGCAGCACCCGCAATGGCGCGCCGTCCTGCGCGAGCGCGTGCGACGCCGCGGCCGGACGCGGCGCCTGCGTCACCCGGACCGAGAACACCGTGCCGGCGCCGAGTTCGCTTCGCAGGGCGAGCGGCGCGCCGAGCAACTGCGCGATGCGCTCGGCGATCGACAGCCCCAGGCCGAGCCCCTGCCCCGGTGCGTCCTCGCCGCGGCGGAACTCCTCGAAGATCGTCGCCTGCTGCGCCGGCGCGATGCCTGGGCCGGTGTCGTGCACTTCGATGCGAAGCCCGGCGCCGTCGCGGCGCACACCGAGCAGCACGCACCCTTGCGGCGTGTACCGCACGGCGTTGGCGAGGAAGTTCTGCAGCACGCGGCGCAGCAACTGCGGATCGCTGTGCGTCCACGCGCGCGTGCCGACGAAGCGGAATCGCAGGCCGCGCGCGGCGGCGATCGCGCGGAACTCCGAGGCCAGCGGTTCGAGCACGTCGGCCAGCGGGAACGCGCGCGGTTGCGGCTCCAGTCCTCCCGCTTCCAGGCGCGACATGTCCAGCAGGCCCGTCAGCAGGTCGTTGGTCGAATCCAGGGCGCCGCCGATCTGCGCCACCGTTTCGCGCTGGCGGGCGTCGAGCGGCTGTTGCGCGAGCGCATCGGCGAACAGTTGCGCGGCGTGCAGCGGCTGCATGAGGTCGTGGCCGATCGCGGCGAGGAAGCGGCTCTTGGCTTCGTTCGCGCGCTCGGCTTCGCGCTTGGCGACTTCCAGGTCCGCCGTGCGCTCGGCCACGCGCAGCTCCAGCGTTTCGTTCGCCATGATCAGCCCGGCTTCGGCACGACGGAACGCGGTCACGTCGGTGAACGTCGCGACGAACCCGCCGCCGGGCATCGGGTTGCCGCGAATCTCGACGATGCTGCCGTCCGGCAGCACGCGTTCGGACAGGTGCGGCGTGCCCGCCCGCATGAAGGCCAGGCGCCGTTCGAGCGCGCGTTCGAGGTCGCGCCCGCTCCAGGCCGGCGACGGGAGGCGCTGCAGCGCCCATCGCGACAGCTCGGCGATCGGCCGGCCCACCGTGAGCAGTTCGGGCGGGAACCCGAACAGCTCGGCATAGCGGCGGTTCCAGGCGACCAGGCGCAATTGCGCATCGACCACGCTGATGCCCTGGCTCATGTTGTGCAGCGCCGCTTCCAGCACGCGCTGGTTGAAGCGCAGGTCGGCCGAGGCCTCGCCGACGATCGCCGCGACGGTGTCCAGTTCGTGGCTGCCGGCGCGCCGGGCCGCATCGAGCAGCACACGCGCCGAGGCCGAGCCGAGCACCGCGGCCAGTTCGCGTTCGATGCCCGCTTCCACCGCGGCCGGCACCGCCCCCACCGCGGGCGCGCCATGCAGCAGTTGGGCGACGCGTTCGCGTGGCAGGAAGCGCAGGCCGGCGTCGCGCAGCGTTCGAAGGTCCAGGCCGCGCTGCGCGCGACGCGGCGCCTCGCGCCTCCACAACGCCACGACGACCGTGGCCGCCGTGCCGACGAACAGGCTCGCGCCTACGGCGCGGCCGAGCCGGCTCCAGCCGGTCAAGCCGAACAGGCCGTCGGGCGCGAGCCAGCCCAGTCCGAGCGGCCCCGACACGATCCACGCCGGCGCGGCGCCGTGCGCCTCGAACGTGAGCGGCAGGAGCAGCACCCAGGCCCACGCCGCGAAGCCCGCGACGATGCCGGCGACCGCCGCGCGCGGGGGCGTCTGCGGGCGCCACACCGCGAAGAACAGCGCAGGCGCGAGCGTCGCCAGCGCAGAGAACGACACCGCGCCGACGTCCGCCAGCGCATCGCTGCCGGCGAGCAGTCGACTGTAGGCCCAAGCCAGCAGCATGATCGCGACGATGCCGCTGCGGCGCAGGGCGATGACGCTGCCGCGCAGGTCGCTGCCGTCGTTGCGCGACCACGCGCCGCGCAGCAGGCCCGGCGCGAACCAGTGGTTGCCGATCATCAAACTCAGCGTGAGCGTGCTCACCACGACCATGCCCGTGGCCGCGCTCAGCCCGCCGAGGAAGGCGAACAGCGCCAGCCCTTCCTGCCCGTGCGACAACGGCAGCGCGAGCACGTAGAGGTCCGACGGCACGCCCGTGCCCGCCAGCAGCGATTGTCCTGCCGTCGCCAGCGGCAGCACCGGCAGCGCGATCAGCACCAGGTACAGCGGGAACTGCCATCGCGCGGTGCGCACGTCGCGTTCGTCGCGGCATTCGACCACGCCGACGTGGAACTGGTGCGGCAGCACGAACATCGCCAGCGCGCCCAGCAGCACCAGCGGCGCGAAGCCATCGGCGCCGCGTGCGGGCGGCGTTGGCGCCGTCGCCTGCGGCAGGTCGCCCAGGCCGAACCACACGAAGGCGCCCAGTGCGAGCATCGCGGCGAGCTTGAACACCGACTCGAACGCCATCGCCAGCACGAGGCCGCGGTTGTGTTCGGCCGCGCTCGCACGTCGCGTGCCGAACAGCATCGCGAACAACGCCATTGCGAGCGCCACGTACAACGCGCTGTCCTGCCACGCCGGCGCGGCCGCGCCTTGCGCGCTGCGGGTGGTGAGCATCGCGAAACTCATCGCGACCGCCTTCAGCTGCAGCGCGATGTAGGGAATCAGCCCGAGCGCGGCGACCAGCGTCACCGTCGCGGCAAGCCACGCGTCCTTGCCCAGCCGCGTGGCGATGAGGTCGGCGAGCGAGGTCGCGTTGGTCTCGCGCGAGAGCCGCACGAGCTTCACCATGAACGCGATCGCCAGGCCGTAGAGCAGGATCGCGCCGAGGAAGGTCGGCGGCAGCGGCCAGCCGTACCGCGCGGCTTGCGTGACGGTTCCGTAGAACGTCCACGAGGTGCAGTGCACCGCGAGCGAAAGCGCGTACACGTGCCGCCACTGCCGCGCGAGCACGGTCGGTCGCCGCTCGGCATACAGCGCCGTGCCGAACATCAGCGCCAGCCACGCCAGGCTCGCGACGGCGACGGTCGTGAAGCTCAGCATGGGCATGCGGCGGGGCTCATGGGCGGAGGATAGCTAACCCGATGCGGCTTACGCTGCCACTCGCGTTCAAGTAAGACCGGCGTGGGTCCCGGCTTTCGCCGGGATGACGTTAGAAAGTGAGCCGAGGAGAGAACAGCCGTGGCAGCGCAAAGCCCCTCTCCCGCCGGGAGAGGGGTTGGGGTGAGGGTCGGTAGAGAGTTAACGCTGACGCTCGCAGTGCAGGCTCCCAATAACCACCTCAGGTGCGAGCCGCCACTTCACCCCTCCCCAACCCTCCCCTGCGGCGCAGGGGAGGGACCAACAGCCAGAAGCAGCAGGGAGGAGCTGGAGCAACAAAATCAGAAGTCGTACCGCACCGCAAGGCTGTATTGCCGTGGCGCGCCATAGAACCCGGTCAGCACGCCGAGCGCCGCGTTGAGGTTGTAGCCGGTGGTGCGGTACTCCTTGTCGGCCAGGTTGGTGCCCTGCAGCGAGAACGACCAGTGCTCGTCGACGCGCCAGATCACGCCTGCATTGACCAGGCCGTAGCCGTCCTGCGTGATCGGCACCGCGCCGGTGCGCACGATTTCCGTCGTCGCGACCACGTCGCTCTGGTAGCTGTAGCCGACGCGCGCGGAGAGGTCGCCGCCGCCGGACAGCGGCGTGCGCCACTCGACGTTGAGCGCCCCGGAAAACTCCGGCGCATTGGTGAATTCCTGTTCGTCGGCGATGTTCACGCCGGCGTACATGAACTCGTCGTACTTCGCGTCCAGCCACGCGAGGTTGCCGCTGATGAGCCAGTGTTTCGTCGGCAGCCACTGGTACTCGACTTCCACGCCTTCCACCGTGCCGGAACCGGCATTGGTGAAGTCGCCGAAGAACGCATCGTCCACGCCATCGCCGTTGCTGTCGTAGGCGGTGAAGACCGACAGCTGGATGTCCTCGTACTTGTTGTGGAACGCGGCGAGGTTCAGGAACAGCGTCTGGTCGAGGAACGCCATCTTAGTGCCGACCTCGAAGCTGTCGACCGACTCGTCATCGAACGGCTCGGCCGAGCGCGGCACGGCCGTCGCCTGCGCGCGGATGTTGTAGCCGCCGGACTTGAAGCCGCGCGACGCCAGCCCGTACACCATGATGTCCGGCGTGACCTGGTAATCGAGCGAGATCTTCGGCGAGGTGTTCTGGAACCCGATGCGCTTGTCGAAGTTCGCCGCGATCGGCGTGGGATTGTTCGCCGCGCAGCGCACCGCCAGCGTGCTGAAGGTCGCGTCGGTGTAGCAGCGGTTGAGCACGACCGCATGCTTGCGCTCGTCGGTGTAGCGCGCGCCGACGTCGAGCTTCAGCCGCTCCGTCAGGTCGAAGGTCCAGTCGGCGTACAGCGCCCACTGGTCGGTGTAGACCGTGCCCTGCGTATCGCCGAAGGAGGCGTTGAAGAAGTTGTTCAGCACCTGGCCGCCCGCCCAGCCGTCGAAGAAATACAGGCCGACCACGCCGCGGCTGCGGCCGCCGGCGTCGTAGTTCACCTGCAGCTCGTTGGTGACCTGCTCGTCGCTGTAGAACGCCTTCACGTCGGCGATCTTGTTGGGCAGCGTGTCGAAGTCGATGTTGGTCTCGGTGTCGGACTCGCGCTTGGCGAGGATGTACTTCACCGCCCAGTCGTCGTTCACGCGCCAGTTGACCGTGGCCGACGCGCCCTTCATTTCCGTGTCGTTGACGTTGGGCATGCCGCTGCGGATGTCGTAGCGGGAATCCAATGGCGCAAAGCCGGGCGCGAAGCGGTTGGGCGCGAGCATCTTCGCGCCGCGCACGCCCGACTGGTCGTCCATCCAGTCGAACGCGAACTGGATATCAAGGTTGTCGTTGACGTAGGCGCCCAGCTGGCCGCGCGCGGCGAGGATTTCCTTGTCGCTGACCTCCTGCCCGCTGAAGAGGTTGTCGCCGTAGCCGTCGCGATTGAGGCTGGCGACGGCGAGTCGGCCGCGCAGCGCGCCATCGCCGACCGAACCGCCCATCGACGCGCGCACGTCGAGCTGGTTGTAGTTGCCGACGGTGATGGACGCCTGCCCGTCGGGCTCGACGGTGAGGCCGCGCGAGATGTACTTGATCGCGCCGCCGATGGTGTTCTTGCCATAGAGCGTACCCTGGGGGCCGCGCAGCACTTCCACGCGCTCGACATCGAACACGTCCAGCAGCGCACCCTGCGGACGCGCGATGTAGACGTCGTCCATGTAGATGCCCACGCCCGGATCCACGCCCCACAGCGGATCGGACTGGCCGACGCCGCGGATGTAGGCGGTGATCGTGCTGGACGAACCGCGCGCGGCGTACAGGGTGAGGTTCGGCACCTGCGCATCGAGGTCGCTGAGGTCCTCGACGTTGAGCTGGTCGAGCGCGTCGGCGGTGAACGCGGTGACCGCGACCGGCACTTCCTGCAGCGTTTCCTCGCGCTTGCGCGCGGTGACGGTGACGCCGCCGAGCGTGGTCGCCTCCTCGCCCTGCGCGGCGGCCGTGGTGTCCTGCGCATGCGCCAGCGGCGCGATCAGCGCCATGGTGATCGCCAGGCTCAGGCCGTTACGGGTGCTGCGATGTGTCATCTCGACGCTCCTTCCCCAACGTTGTGCGCATGCCGGCACGCGACCGGCGCGAATGGACAACGGGCCCTCCCCCGTCTGGATGCCAGACTAGGGCGCAACGTCCAAAGGTCGCTGCTGTACTTTCGGACAATGCCGGCCTCCCAGCGCCGCGCCGAGACTTGCCCCATCGCCCTGGTTCGTCATCCCCGCGAAGGCGGGAATCCAACCGTCCCATCCGTCACCGCCTGCGAACGGCGTGGCACGCCGGACACACTTGGATCTCCGCGTGCGCGGAGCGACGGGCCGGGTCGCGGTCTGGACTGATGGATACCGGGGACGTCGATGGCTTTTCTGATCGTGCTGGCCGCGCTGTGCTTTCTGATGTGGGTCGCCTATCGCGGCTACAGCGTGATCCTGTTCGCGCCGGTGGCCGCGCTGGGCGCGGTGCTGCTGACCGATCCGTCGCTGGTCGCGCCGATGTTCACCGGCCTGTTCATGGACAAGATGGTCGGCTTCCTGAAGCTGTACTTCCCCGTGTTCCTGCTCGGCGCGATCTTCGGCAAGCTGATCGAACTGTCGGGGTTCTCCAAGTCGATCGTGACCGCGACCATCGGCCTGTTCGGCGCGCAACGCGCGATGCTGTCGATCGTCGTCGTGTGCGCGTTGCTGACCTACGGCGGCGTGTCGTTGTTCGTGGTGGTGTTCGCGGTGTATCCCTTCGCCGCGGAGCTGTTCCGCCAGAGCGACATTCCCAAGCGGCTGATTCCGGGCACCATCGCGCTCGGTGCGTTCACCTTCACCATGGACGCGCTGCCGGGCACGCCGCAGATCCAGAACATCATCCCGACCACGTTCTTCGGCACCAACACCTGGGCGGCGCCGGTGCTGGGCAGCATCGGCGGCGTCTTCATCCTGCTCGTCGGCCTGGCGTACCTGGACTGGCGCCGCCGCACCGCGCGCGCGAATGGCGAAGGCTACGGCACGGCGCTGGTCAACGAACCGGCGCCGTTCACCGGCCAGACGCTGGCGCATCCGCTCATCGCCATCGCGCCGCTGGTGCTGGTCGGCGTGGCGAACAAGCTGCTGACGACGGCGATCCCGCGCTTCTACGGCGAGAGCCACAGCTTCGATCCGGCCGTGATCGGCAACGCCGCACCGGTGGTGCAGGAAGTCGGCAAGGTCGCGGCGATCTGGGCCGTGCAGGGCGCGTTGCTGATGGGCATCGCCGCCGTGCTGGCGTTCGCGTGGAAGCCGGTGATAGCCGGTTTCGCCGAAGGCACGAAATCGGCGGTCGGCGGCGCGTTGCTCGCGGCGATGAACACCGCGTCGGAGTACGGCTTCGGCGCGGTGATCGCGGCGCTGCCGGGGTTCCTCGTGGTCGCCAACGCGCTGGGCGCCATCCCCGATCCGCTGGTCAACCAGGCCGTCACCGTGACCGCATTGGCGGGCATCACCGGTTCGGCGTCGGGCGGCATGAGCATTGCGTTGGCCGCGATGGCCGAGACCTTCATCGCCAACGCGAACGCGGCCGGCATTCCGATGGACGTGCTGCACCGCGTCGCCTCGATGGCGTCCGGCGGCATGGACACCCTGCCCCACAACGGCGCGGTGATCACGCTGCTCGCCGTAACCGGGCTGACGCACCGCCAGGCGTACAAGGACATCTTCGCGATCACGGTAATCAAGACGATCGCCGTGTTCGTGGTGATCGGCGTGTTCTACGCCACAGGCTGGGTGTAGGTGCGGGCCGCGCGCTTGCGCGCTCTGGCGCGAGCCGGGTGAACACCGTCGCGCGACTCAGGTCGGGACGTCGCCGATCCGCAACGACACCGTGACCAGGCTCGGGTCGTCCGGATTGGTGACGACGGAGAACCCCAGCGCCCGGCACATCTCGATCATCGTGCGGTTTTCCTGCAGCACTTCGCCTTCGACGGAACGCAGGCCGAGCCAGCGCGCGTACTCGATCATGATCTGCATCAGGCGCCAACCCAGGCCGTGGCCCTTCAGGTCCGAGCGCACGAGGATTCCGTACTCGCCTTTGTCGTAGTTGGCGTCGGCAAGCAGGCGCACGGCGCCGAGCATCTCGCCCGTCGGCGGATCGATGGCGACCAGCGCGATCGAGCGCGCGTAATCGAGCTGCGTGAGCCGCGCGATGAACTCGTGGCTGAAGTGCTTCACCGTCTGGAAGAACCGCATGCGCAGGTCTTCGTCCGAGACGCGCGCGAAGAACTCGCGGAACATCGCGTCGTCTTCCGGTCGCACAGGCCGCACGAAGGTAATCGAGCCGTCCGACAGCTCCATCTGGCGTTCCCATTCCTTGGGATACGGGCGAATCGCCAGGCGCGGATGCCCGCGCCCCTTGTGCAGCAGGCGCGAGCGCGAGACGCCGATGCGTGCATCCACCGCGATCAGGCCGTCCCTGTCGGCGAGCAGCGGGTTGATGTCGACCTCGCGGATTTCCGGCACGTCGACGACCAGTTGCGCGAGTTTGACCAGCACGAGCGCGACCGCACGCTCGTCCGCCGCCGGCACGTCGCGATACGCCTTGAGGATGCGCGACACGCGCGTGCGGCCGATCATCTCGTGCGCGAGACGCAGGTCGAGCGGCGGCAGCGCGAGCACCTTGTCGTCGATCACCTCCACTGCGGTTCCGCCGCGGCCGAACACGATGACCGGTCCGAACGTCTCGTCGTCCGCCACGCCGGCGATGAGCTCGCGCGCCTTGGATCGCACGATCATCGGATGGACGGTCACGCCTTCGATGCGGGCGTCCGGACGCGCGGCGCGCGCGCGTTGCAGGATCGACGCCGTCGCATCGCGCACGGCCTGCTCGCTGAAGAGATTCAGGCGCACGCCGTCGACGTCGGACTTGTGTGCGATGTCCGGCGAAAGCACCTTCACCGCCACCTGCAATCCCTCGGCCAGCCACGCGGCGGCGGCCTGCGCCGCTTCGTCGGCGTCGCGCGCGCGGGCGACGGGCGCGATCGGGATACCGTAGGCGCCCAGCACGCGCGTGACCTCGATTGGATCGAGCCAGCGTCGACCGGCCTTGACCGCGGCCTCGACCACGGAGCGCGCGGCGTCCATGTCGACGACGAAATCGTCCGGCAGGCTCGGCGGTGTTTCGATCAGCGTCATCTGCGCTTCGCGATGACGCACCAGGTACATGAAGCCGCGCACGGCGTCGGCTTCGGTCGGGTAGTTCGGAATGCGCGCGGCGTTCAGGCGATCGGCCGCGGCATCGTCGGCGCCCAGCCACACGGCGAACACCGGCTTCTTGCGTGTGTGCCACGGCAGCGACTGGCGGGCCTGCGCGAGCGCGTCGGCCCGACTCTTCGCGTCCATCAGCGCGGTCGGCGTGTTGAGCACCAGCACCGCGTCGTTCGCATCGTCTTCGGCCAGCGCGCGGAACGCCTCGGCGTACGAAGCATGGTCCACGTCGCCGTAGAAATCGACCGGATTCGTCCCGGGCCACGCGGACGACGCGATCGGCTGGATCCGCGCGCGCGCCTGCTCGGAAATCGACGCGAGCGTGCCACCCATGTCGAGCAGGCGATCGGCGGCGAGCGCGCCGGTGCCGCGCCCGTTGGCGAAGATCGCCAGGCGACGCCCTGGCAGGCTCTCGACGCGGCTGAGCGCTTCGGCCGCGGAGAAGAGTTCGTTCAGCGCACGCACGCGCAGCATGCCCGCGCGATGGAACGCGGCGGCGTACACCGCATCGGGCGAGGCGAGCGCGGCCGCATGCGTGTGCGGTACGGCTGCACGCGGCGCATGACGCCCCGACTTCACCACCACCACCGGTTTCAGTCGCGCGGCCGCGCGCGCCGCCGAGAGGAATTTGCGTGCATCGCGGATGGATTCGACGTAGAGCAGGATCGCGCGCGAATGGCGGTCGCGCGCGAAGTAGTCGAGCAGGTCGGCGAAATCCACGTCGAGCGCGTCGCCCAGCGCGGCCACCGCGGAGAAACCGATCTCGCGGCTGGCGCCCCACTCCACCAGCGCCGCGGCGATCGCGGCCGATTGCGACACCAGGGCGATGTCGCCGGGCAGCGGCGTGTGCGCGGCGAAACTCGCGTTGAGCCGCGCGTGCGGCGCGATCACGCCCAGGCTGTTGGGCCCGGCCAGGCGCATGCCGTGCTTGCGCGCGACGGCCTGCAGCTCCGCGGCGAGCGATCCATCCCCCTGCCCGAGCCCGGTGGTCAGCACGACTGCCGCCGATGCACCGTGCTCGGCGGCCGCCTTCGCATAGCGGGGCACCATCGCGGCGGGCGTGGCGATCAGCACCAGTTCGGGCACGAACGCGAGATCGCTCACGCGCGCCACCGAGGCGACGCCCTCGATTTCGCGATGCCGCGGATTCACCAGCCCGATGCGGCCGGCGAAGCCAGCCGACTGCAGGTTGCGCAGCACCGCACGACCGATCGAACGCTCGCGCGGGCTACCGCCGATCACGGCGACGGATGCGGGCGAGAACAGCGATGGAAGGGAATAGGTGCTCATCGGGCGCGCTGCCAGTCCGACATCATGCGCCACCACGATGCACGCGGCGACGTGCAAGTTTCAAGCTGACATCGCATCGGGCGCGGCGGCAAATGGGAACACGTCCCACCGTAACGGAGCCCCCATGCAACACGACGTCACGATCCGCTTCGAAGGCCTGCCGGTGTCCGAAGCGCTGCGCGAGGACATCCTGCGCCACGCGCACAAGCTGTGGCAGATCGCGCCGCAGCTGCTGTCCTGCGATGTCGCCGTCCGCCACGCCGAGCAACGACACCTGCACGGCAATCGCTACCTCGTGCACGTCCACGCGGTGATGCGCGGCGCGACCTTCGAGGCGGGCCGCACGCCGACGAAGGATCATTCGCACGAGGACGCATATGTCGCGGTGCGAGATGCCTTCGATGCGCTGCAGCGGCAGGTCTCGGAGCACCTGCGCAGCACGCGCGACGAGGCCAAGCGGGCTCCCCGGACCGGTACGTGACCGCGGGGCCGGGGCTTGTTAGCATTTTGACTAACAAGCGCACCGCACCGCCCCGTGTCCGCACCGCTCCGCAAGATCCTCCACGTCGACATGGACGCGTTCTACGCGTCCGTGGAACAGCGCGACGACCCGTCCCTGCGCGGGCGACCCGTGGTGGTCGCCTGGCGCGGGGCGCGCTCGGTGGTGTGCGCGGCGAGCTACGAAGCACGCACGTTCGGCGTGCGCTCGGCGATGCCGGCCATCCGCGCCGAACGCCTGTGCCCGCAGGCGGTGTTCGTCCCGCCGGATTTCGCGCGGTACAAGGCGGTGTCGCGGCAGGTGCGCGACATCTTCGCCCGGCATACGGACCTCATCGAACCGCTCTCGCTGGACGAGGCCTACCTCGACGTCAGCCAGACCAAGACCGGCCTGCCGACCGCCACTGCGACGGCGCAGGCGATCCGGGAGGCCATCCGGGAGGAAACGCAGCTCACGGCATCGGCCGGCGTGGCGCCGAACAAGTTCCTGGCGAAGATCGCCTCGGACTGGCGCAAGCCCGACGGGCTGTTCGTCATCCGGCCGCATCAGGTCGAGGCCTTCCTCGCCCCGCTGCCGGTCGGCCGATTGCCGGGCGTGGGCAAGGTGATGGAGGCGAAGCTGCAGGAGCTGGGCATCGCGACCGTGGCGCACCTGCGCGAACTCGGCGCGGCCGAACTGGAATTGCGTTTCGGCCGATGGGGGCGTCGCCTGCATGAGCTCTCGCTCGGCATCGACGACCACCCGGTCGAACCCGAGCGCCCGACGTTGCAGATTTCGTCGGAAGACACCTTCGAACACGATCTGCGGATGGACGAACTGGAGCCGCACATCCACCGGCTCGCAGCGAAGACCTGGGACAGCTACGGACGCGAACTGGCGCGCGATCCGCAACGCGTGGCGCGCACGATCGTGCTGAAGCTGAAGACGGCCGATTTCCGCATCCTCACCCGGAGCCTCACGCCGACCGAACGGCCGGCGAGCCTGGAGCAGCTCGCGCGCATCGCCTGCGACCTGCGCACGCGGGTGCCGCTGCCGGCCGACACGCGCTATCGGCTGGTCGGTGTCGGACTGTCGGGCTTCACCGATCGCGACGAGATACCCATCGCGCAGAGCGATCTGTTCGAGCGCGAGTCGACGGAGTGATCGCGGCGCGGCCGCCCCGCCGTCGACACGTGTCTACCGCCAGTGCGCCGCCTGCGATCTCAATGCGGCGTGGTGCAGCGGTCGAACAGGTCCAGCCGGCGCTCGTACTCCGGCGTGCGCACCTGCATCAACCCCAGCACCGAATGGAACAGGTTGTCCTGGCTGGCCGGCGCACGGCTTTCGCGCTTCATGCAATCGATGTCGAGGTTGCGGTCGGCCGCGAAGCCCGGCGAAAACCACATCACCATCGGCACCCGCGTCTGGGTGTCGGGTGCGATCGCGTACGGCACGCCATGCAGATAAAGCCCATTCTCGCCCAGCGATTCGCCGTGGTCGGACAGATAGATCATCGCGGTGTCGCGCGATGACTGCTCGGCGAGGAAGCGGATCGTGCGCGCGAGGAAATCGTCGGTGGCCAGCACCGAATTGTCGTAGGCGTTGACGATCTCCTCGCGCGTGCAGTCGCCGAGGTCGGCGGTTTCGCACGTGGGCGTGAAGCGACGCAGTCGCGCGGGATAGCGCTTGGCGTAACTCGGGCCGTGGCTGCCCAGCTGGTGTAGCACGACGACGGCATCGCCGGGTCGCCGCGCGACTTCCTCCGCGAGCCCGCGCAGCATCACTTCGTCGAAGCAGCCTTCGGCCGTGCAGGCTTGCGGGTCGCGCGCGTGCTCGAACGATTCGAACGGCAAGCCGTCGCACACGCCCTTGCAGCCGGTCTGGTTGTCGCGCCACAGCGTGGCGATGCCGGCGTGATCGAGCACGTGCAGCAGCGACTGGGTATGCGCGATGCGATCCTCGTCGTAATGCGCCCGCCCGAACGGCGAGAACATGCACGGCACCGATACTTCCGTCGCCGAACCGCAGGAGGTGACGTCGGTGAAATTGATCGGCCCCATCGCGCGCAGCTGCGGCGTGGTCTGCCGCGCATACCCGTTGAGGCCCCAGTTCTGCGCGCGTACGGTTTCGCCGACGACGATCACCAGCAGGCGCGGCTTGGCGCCCGGAGTGCGCCCCACGACCTGCGCGTTCACGCCGATGGGCGTTTTCGGCCGGTGGCGGGCGCCGTCGTGTTGGGCCACGCGCACCAGCGAGACCAGGTAATTGCCCGGCGTGATGAGGTGCCGCACTTCCTTGTGGTTGCGCATCAGCGCGGAAATGTCCTGGAAGGACGCCATCATCGCGCCGCCCGCCACGGCCAGCGACAGCACGATGCAGCCGAGCCGCACGAGCACCGCGCGCCCGATCGGCCGTACCTTCACTCGCACCCGCCAGACCAGTAACGTCGGCACGACGCCCAGCGCGAGCAGGCTGGGCACCATGCCGATCGACAGCAGCTCGCCGGATTCCTTGCCATCGGTGTGCAGGATGTTGCGGAGCATGTCCGGGTCCAGATAGACCGTGTAGCGGCTCATGAAATGCGCGGCCACCGCCGTGAGCGGGATCAGCACCGTCAGCACCGGGCGCACCGTCCAGCGATTGAGCAGGAGGGACAGCAACAGCATGTTGAGCGCGCCGATCATCAGCACGAGACTGAGCGCGACCCGGAAGCCCGATGCGCCGTGAAACGCACCCGTTCCCGACACGGCGTGGAAGAACGCACCGTTGCAGAACACCGTGAAAAAGACCGCGACGTGGAAGGCGAGCCGTTCGACCGTCATTTCCGGGCGAATCGCGTACCACTGGCGAACCCTTCGCAGCACGCCATCGAACGGGCCGCGCGAGACGACCGAATTCATGCCTTCGTCTCCCGCGCATCGATCCCTGCCGCAAGGCACCGCGAGCGCACGAGACGCGAGCGGAATACGCGCCACGTCGCGAATGCGACGATCCAGCAGATCGCGGCCGACGCGATGTCGTGCGATGCAAAATGCGCGCCGCGCAACTGCTGCGCGATGCCGAACACCAGACCCAGGCCGGCGCCGGCAGCGAGCCCGGCCCAGCGCCAGCGCGGCCGCACCGTCCCCAGGAAGAAGTACAGCGACAGCCAGGCGTAACCGCCGCCGGCGTGTCCGGCCGGGAAGCAGGCGCCGCGCTGGAGGCCCAGCGGCCGCACATCCCATAGTCCTACGAAGGGTCGAAGGCCACCGTAACGCGTGAGGTCCCACGGACAATCCATGTTCGACCACGACTTCACCCAGGCCACGCACACGACCGACACGGCGACGCTTACGAGCAGATAGGCGAGCGGCGCACGCCAGGGCGCGCCGTCGACGCGACGCTTCGCCACGAGCCACGCCACCAACGCACCGAGCCACAGCGCGATCCCCGCGTAGCGCCCGAACCGGTGCACCAGCGTCTGCGTGACGAAGGCATCGCGCAGCGCCCAGCGCCCGCCTTCCATCGCGTAGAAGCGGTCGGCCAGCCACTGGTCGAGGTTGTAGCAGCGCATCGCCACCAGCAGCAGCGCGAAACCCGACAAGGGCAGCAGCACGTGCGTGATCGCGAAACGCATGCCCTCGCGCGGCAGGACATCGACGCGGAGGTTCGGGTGGGCGGGACGGGCCTGCGTGGGAACGGTGGCCGCTGCGGTGGACGCACTGTGCATGTGGGACAGCAAGGTCGGGAGGAGAACGCAGCGCATGCTCGGGACGCAGGTGTCGGAATGCGGTCGTATCCCCGGCCTTCGGCCGATCGCGTTCATCGGGCATTTCGTCGTGCGGCCGGCGGTCGGGTCCACCGCAGTTCCGACGGCATTTCCATCCCGTTGGGTGCAAAATGGGCGCGGCGCGCGTACGCGCCGGTGCGAGGAGGCCTGGACCGAATGCGCGTGCTCGTCGTCGAGGACAACCACAACCTGGTCGCGAACCTGTTCGAGTATTTCGATGCGCGCGGCTACACGCTCGACGCTGCTCCCGACGGCCCCACCGGACTGCACCTGGCGATCACCACGGAGTTCGACGCGATCGTCCTCGACTGGATGCTGCCCCGCATGGACGGGCGCGAAGTCCTCAGCCGGCTGCGCGAAGCCGGGCGCGACACGCCGGTGCTGATGCTCACCGCACGCGATGAGTTGCCGGACAAGATCGCCGGTTTCCGTGCCGGCGCCGACGACTACCTCACCAAACCCTTTCATCTGCCCGAACTCGAAGTGCGTCTGGAAGCGCTCGTCGCGCGTGCACGCGGGCGCGGCCGCAGCCGCGTGCTGCAGGTGGGCGACCTCAAACTGGACCTGAGCACGCTGGAAGCCACGCGGGCAGGTCGTGCGCTGCACCTGTATCCGGCGTGCCGCAAGCTGCTCGAAGTGCTGATGCAGGCCAGCCCCGCCGCGGTGACGCGCGACCGCCTCGAACACGCGCTGTGGGGCGACGATCCGCCGGACGGCGACATGCTCCGTTCGCACATCTACGAACTGCGACGCAGCGTGGACGGGCCGTTCGCGACGAAGTTGATCCAGACGCTCCCGCGCGTGGGCTACCGCATCGTCGCCAGCGAGGCCCTGCCCCTGGCGAGCGAGGCCATCGAATGAGCGCGCCGCGCAGCGGACTTCGCCAGCGCATCCTGCTTGGACTGCTCGGCTACGTGGCGGTGCTGACCGTCGCGGTGGTCCTGCACGGTTTCATCGTGAACGAACACGCCGAAAGCCTGGTCTGGCAGACGCTGCTCAATTCGGAGATGGACCACCTGCTCGAGCTGCACGAGCGCGACCCGACGTTCCCGTGGACGAACACCGACAGCCTGGCCTTCTACGACGGGCACCACCCGGCCGACATGCCGCCGCCGTTGCGCGGCGTCCCGCCCGGCGTGTACGACGAGATCATGATCGATGGCGTCGAACGCGTCGCGCTGGTGCGCGAAGTCGACGGCCGCCCGCTCGCGCTGGCGCTCGACATCACCGACCTGGAAGAACGCGAGTTCGACATGGGCCTGACGATCGTCGGCTCCGCGATCACGCTGGTGCTCGTGCTGTGCCTTGCGATCGCGTGGAGCGTCAACCGCCTGATCAAGCCGCTGCGCGACATGGCGCAGACGATCGCGCGGCTGCGACCGGACCAGCCGGGCCAGCGCATAAACACGCCGGACTCCGCGAGCGCCGAGCTCGTCGTCATCGCCGACGCGCTCAACGACTACCTGCAACGCAACGACCGCTTCGTCGAACGCGAGCGCGTGTTCATCGACAGTGCGAGCCACGAGCTGCGCACGCCGGTGGCGGTGATCGCCGGCGCGAGCGAGATCGCGCTGCAGCAGCCGGACCTTCCGGATCCCGCGCGCGGGCAATTGCTGCGCATCCAGCAGACCGCGCGAGGCGTGGAGGAACTGGTGTCCCTGCTGCTGGTGCTGGCGAAGGATCCGGCGCGCCTGGCGCGTTCCAGCGATCACGTCGCGCTGCACGAACTCATTCCGGGCATCGTCGAGGACCATCGTCATCTCACGCGCGACAAGGACCTGCGACTGGATATCGTCGGCTTGCAGCCCTGCGAGATCCTTGCGCCGTTGCCCATCGTGCAGGTGGCCATCGGCAACCTGCTGCGCAATGCGATCGAGCACAGCGATCGCGGGCACATCACCATCCGGCTCGAGGCGCCGGCGACGGTGGTGATCGAGGACCCCGGACACGGCATGACGCCGGAGGAAATCGCCCAGATCTACGCGCGCGTCGCCCGTGGCGGTGGACGCGACGGCGGCGGCATCGGCCTGGACCTGATTTCCCGCCTGTGCGAGCACCTGGGATGGCGGCTGGACTTCGCCTCGGACGAAGGCAGCGGGACCACGACCACGCTGCGCATGGCGCCGTCGCGCAGCGGCTTGTGACGCGCCGACGCTGCGTAGGCTCGCCGCTTCCTCTCCCGAACACGCCCCGCGCATGCATCCGGCCTGGAAAGTCGCCGCACTCCTCGCGCTCGCCGCGTTCGCCATAGGCTCGTTGGTCGCCGGCGCGTCCTATCTGGGCGTGCCGCTTCGGGGCGGCCTTCCGCTCGGCAATGCGCTCGCCGCGTCGGGGTTGTGCGCCATCGCGGCGTGCGGCGCCACGATCGCCCATCGCGGTCCGGTGCGGTGCGTCGCCGTGGTTGCGTTGGTCGCGGCGCTCGCATGGCTCCCGGTGTCGATCGCCATGGCCGGCAACCTGGCGCTGGTGTTCTCCGGTGCGCGCGGCGACGCTTGGATCGCGTGGAGCGCCGGTGTCGCGCTGCTGTCGTTCGCATCGCTGGCGCTGGCCGCGTTGCAGCGGGTCGTGCGCGCCGTGCGGTCGCGAGCGACACCCGCGCCGTTCGCGGAACGCTGAGTCGCGCCCTATTCGCGAACGGCTTCGGCGGGGCCTGTCACAACCGGCGGCGTCGGTCCGTCCTCTTGCATGAAGCGGCCGCCGTGGCCGCCAACATGAGAGACGACATGAACGCCGCTGCACACCTCGATTACACCGCCCTCGCGCCCAGCGCCTTCCAGCATCTGCTCCAGCTCAGCACCGGCCTGCACAAGGGCCCGCTCGGCGCGAAGCTGGTGGAATGGGTATCGCTGCGCGTGTCGCAGATCAACGGCTGCGTGTTCTGCCTGGACATGCACGCGACGATGCTCCGCAAGGCCGGCGAAAGCCAGCGCAAGCTCGACACCCTCGCCGCGTGGCGCGAAAGCCCGCTGTTCGACGCACGCGAACGCGCGGCGCTGGCGTGGGCCGAAACGCTCAATGCCCTCGGCGCCGCCCCGGTGCCGGAAGACGCTTTGGCGCAGGTTCGCGCGCAGTTCGACGAGCGCGAAGTGGCCGAGCTGACCTTCGCGGTGGCGGCGATCCGCGCCTGGAACGTCCTCAACGTCGGCCTGCGCAAGCCGCTGCCGGACGCATGAGGCGCCGCTGATCCAGGGCCTCTTCCATCGCGGGAGAGGCCCGGTCGCCCGTTGGCCCTGGTTCACGACAACAGGCCGCGCAGCTTGTCCGGATTGAGCACCGACAGGACCTGCGTGATGCGGCCGTCCGCATCGAGGCTGATGGTGGTGATCGAATGCAGCCTGCCTGCGTGGAAGCGCAGCATCGCCGGCTCGCCGTTGACGTGCCCCAGGCGGACCTTGGTCGCATCGTCCGTGCGGCGCGCGACGGCCCAGTAGAGATCGGCGATGCGCTGCGCGCCGTCCAGCGGTCGGATCACCGCGGTGACCTTGCCGCCACCGTCGGAAATCAGGCGGGCATCGGCAGCGAGCAACGCCATGATCGAAACGCGATCGCCGCGATGCATCGCATGCATGAAGCGTTCGAGCAGCCGGCGATGGGTGTCCGGCGCCACCGCGAACCGCGTGCGTTCGGCCTGCACGCGCGTGCGGGCGCGGCTCACCATCTGGCGGCAGTTCGCCTCGGTGTGACCGAGCAGTTCGGCGATCTGCGCGTAATCGTGGTCGAACACGTCCTTCAGCAGGAACGCCGCCCGTTCCTCGGGGCCGAGCTTTTCGAGCAATGCGAGGAAGGCGAGCGAGACCTGCCCCGCCACGTCGGCGTGTTGTTCCGGTCCCGGCGAATCGTCGGCCGTGAGCGGCTCGGGCAACCACGGCCCCGGGTACACCTCGCGCTCGGTCCGGACCAGGCGCAAGCGGTCGATGCCCAGCCGGGTCGTGGCCGTGACCAGCCAGCCCTCGTGGTCACGGATGGCGTCGCGATCGGCCTGGTGCCAGCGCAGCCAGGCGTCCTGCACGACCTCCTCGGCGTCGCTGCGGCTGCCGAGGAGCCGGTAAGCCAGCGCCATCAGGCGTGGGCGGTGGGTTTCGAAGACGGTGTCCATCGGAGCGCACATGCGGTCGGTCTCAGTCCTGGCCATATTCCTCGGACGGTCCAGCGGGTGCATTTGTGACAACCGGCGAGCCCGCCCCCTGCCGTAGCGCTCGCGATTCGAAGACGCCCATAGAAAAAGCGGGCCGGAGCCCGCTTTTTCGTCGTCCGGCGATGTCGCCTGCGAGAATCGTCCGGCTTACTCGGCCGGGACGCCCTCGCCTTCCTCGACGGCCTTCATCGACAGGCGGATGCGGCCCTGCTTGTCGACTTCCAGCACCTTCACCTTGACCGTGTCGCCTTCCTTCAGCTTGTCGGAGACCTTCTCCACGCGCTCGCTCGAGATCTGCGAGACGTGCACCAGGCCGTCCTTGCCCGGCAGGATCGTCACGAACGCACCGAAGTCCATGATCTTGGCGACCTTGCCTTCGTAGATGCGGCCCGGCTCGACATCGGAGGTGATCTGCTCGATGCGGGCCTTCGCGGCCTGTGCGGCGGCGGCGTTCACCGAGGCGATGACGATGGTGCCGTCGTCCTGGATGTCGATCTGCGTGCCGGTTTCCTTCGTGATCGCCTGGATGGTCGAGCCGCCCTTGCCGATCACTTCGCGGATCTTGTCCGGGTGGATCTTCATCGTCAGCAGGCGCGGCGCGTACTCGCTCAGCTCGCTGCGCGGCGCGGTGATGGCCTTGGCCATCTCGCCGAGGATGTGCAGGCGGCCTTCCTTCGCCTGGGCGAGGGCGACCTTCATGATCTCCTCGGTGATGCCCTGGATCTTGATGTCCATCTGCAGGGCGCTGATGCCCTCCTGCGAACCGGCCACCTTGAAGTCCATGTCGCCCAGGTGGTCTTCGTCACCCAGGATGTCCGACAGCACGACGAAGCGATCGTCTTCCTTCACCAGGCCCATCGCGATGCCCGCGACCGGCGACTTCACCGGCACGCCGGCGTCCATCAGCGCGAGCGAGGAACCGCAGACCGAGGCCATCGACGAGGAGCCGTTCGACTCGGTGATTTCCGACACGACGCGGATCGTGTACGGGAACTCTTCCAGCGTCGGCATCGTGGCGAGCACGCCGCGCTTGGCGAGGCGGCCATGGCCGATCTCGCGACGCTTCGGCGCGCCGAAGCGGCCGGTCTCGCCCACCGAGTACGGCGGGAAGTTGTAATGGAACAGGAAGTTTTCCTTGTACTCACCGGAGACGGCATCGATGATCTGGCCGTCGCGCGCGGTGCCCAGGGTCGTGACGACGATGGCCTGCGTCTCGCCGCGGGTGAACAGCGCCGAGCCGTGGGTACGCGGCAGCACGCCGGTCTTGCACTGGATCGGGCGCACGGTGGTCAGGTCGCGGCCGTCGATGCGGACCTTGGTGTCGAGCACCGAATCGCGCATGGTGCGGTATTCCAGGTCGCCGAATTCCTTGGTGTACTCGGCGGCCTGCCAGCCGGCGGCTTCCGCGCGGCCGGACAGCTGCTCCCAGGCGTCCTTGCGGATCGCGGAGATGGCTTCGCGACGCTCGGCCTTGTTGCGGATCTGGTAGGCCTGCTTCAGCGGCGCGCCGGCCAGCTCGACGATCGCCGCGATCAGCGCGTCGTTCTTCGGCGGTGCGACCCAGGCCGACGGCTTGGTGCCGGCTTCCACGGTCAGCTCGTTGATGGCGTTGATGACCTTCTGCATCTCGCGATGGCCGAACATCACCGCGCCCAGCATGACTTCTTCCGACAGCATCTTCGCTTCGGATTCGACCATCAGCACGGCGTTGGACGTACCGGCGACGACCAGTTCCAGATCGGAGTCGGCCAGCTGCGTGGCGGTCGGGTTGAGGATGTACTGGCCGTTCTTGTAACCGACCTTGGCCGCACCGATCGGGCCCTGGAACGGCGTGCCGGCCAGCGCCAGCGCGGCCGAGGCACCGATCATCGCCGGGATGTCGCCGTCGATTTCCGGATTCAGCGACATCACCGTCGCGATGATCTGGACTTCGTTCTTGTATTCCTCGGGGAACAGCGGGCGGATCGGACGGTCGATCAGGCGCGAGATCAGCGTTTCCTTCTCGGTCGGACGGCCTTCACGCTTGAAGAAGCCACCCGGGATGCGGCCACCGGCGTAGAACTTCTCCTGGTAGTCGACCGTCAGCGGGAAGAAGTCCTGCCCTTCGCGCGCGCTCTTGGCGGCGACGGCAGACACCAGCACGACGGTGTCGTCCATCTTGACGATGACGGCGCCGCTGGCCTGGCGAGCGATTTCGCCGGTCTCCAGCGTCACCTGATGGTCGCCGTACTGGAAGGTCTTGGTGATTTTTGCCACGTTGGGTTCCTATCGTTTCTGATGCGTTCCGGTCGGGGCCCCTGCCCCGCTCCGGTCGGTGGATGCGCCGGGCGCATCCGGATGTTGCGATGGCGGGACCGTGGCCTTGGCGCCGGTCCCCGGATATCGCGACGACTGCGCGATACCTCAAAAACGAACCGCGGCGCATCGCTGCGCCGCGGCGGGTAGTGCGTTTAGCGGCGCAGACCGAGTTTCTCGATCAGGGCCTTGTAGCGCTCGTTGTCCTTGCGCTTGAGGTAGTCGAGCAGGCTGCGGCGACGGTTCACCATCTGCAGCAGGCCGCGACGGCTGTGGTGGTCCTGCTTGTGGACCTTGAAGTGGCCGGTCAGCTGCTCGATGCGAGCGGTGAGCAGGGCGACCTGGACTTCCGGCGAACCGGTGTCGTTGGCGCCGCGCTTGTTGTCTTCGATGATCTTGCTGGTGTCGATGGACATCTGTTGCCTCGTAGATGCGTGGCCTGCAGAAAGCGAATCGACCGGAATGAACCGCGTCGACGCACCGCCTGGCCCGCCGTTTGCTGATGGGATGCTGCGAAGAGGTACTGCTTAGGTGCTTGAAAAGCGGCGGAATTGTAACAGCAGCCCCACGCGAATGCGACCGCTGGACCGCGTGAACGCCTGGCGCGCCGGTTCATAGCGCCACGCGACGGGCGATCATGCAACCGAGCCCGCCGCCTGTTCAGCCGTCCCGCCCTGCGCCGCCCACCGGAACAGTCGTTGCGGCGTGAGGCGGGCGCCCGTGCGCTGGCCGAGGCCGAGGCAGCGCCCCCCGGGGCCGAAGATCGCGACCAGGCCATCCGCGCCGGGCATGCAGTCGACCCCTTGGCCCTGCCCCACCCGGCGCGCGGCCGCGTCATCGACGTCGACCCGCGGAAACTGCGACAGCCCCGCTTCCACCGGCAGCAGCAGGGATTCGATGGCGGCCTCGCCACCGGCGTCTCGCATCTGCCGGAGGGCGTCGAGCGTCACCATGCGCGGCTGCGTGAACGGATCCACCCAGAGCCGGCGGAGCGTGGCCACGTGCGCCCCACACCCGAGCGCCTCCCCGAGGTCGCGAACCAGGCTGCGCACGTAGGTGCCCGAACCGCATTCGACGTGGAGCCGCAGGCGGGGGCCCTCGCGCCCGATGAGCGCGAAACGATGGACCACGACCTCACGCTCGGGGGCCTCGATCGCCTCGCCGCGGCGGGCCTTGGCGTACAGCGGTTCGCCGCCCTGCTTGAGCGCCGAATAGATCGGGGCCCGCTGGCGGATCGGGCCGCGAAGGGGCGCGAGCGCCGCTTCGATGGCGGCGTCGTCGAGCTCGGGCACCGGACGCTCGAGCAGCGGCGCGCCGTCGGCGTCATCGCTGTCGGTGGTGAGACCGAGCACCGCCGTCGTCTCGTATGCCTTGGCCGAACCGAGCAGCAGGCCGGCGATCTTCGTCGCCTCGCCGAAGCACAGCGGCAACAGCCCGGTCGCCAGGGGGTCCAGGCTCCCGGTATGGCCGCCCTTCTCG
Organism: Lysobacter arvi; assembly: GCA_031216755.1. Lineage (GTDB taxonomy): Bacteria > Pseudomonadota > Gammaproteobacteria > Xanthomonadales > Xanthomonadaceae > Lysobacter_J > Lysobacter_J arvi. The sequence continues at coordinate 1,201,126 of JARUHG010000001.1, forward strand.
GCGCGGAACAGATGGCGCGCCTGCTGCAGCGCCTGGTTGGAACTGAGCCCCTGCGGTTTGTCGAGCAGCAGGATGCCGTCGAGCGACCGGAAGCGCGTCTTGGCTTTCGTCATGGATCGTCCGCAGAAGGTACACAGGGCGCTGCGGAGCGAGGTTCACGTCCGCGGATCGGCGGAACCTGGGCTCCGGTGCGAATCCTGCGTGGATTCCCGGGTGGGGGCAACGGGGCAGCGAATCGGGGAAGCGTCGGGCTGACGAACGGGGATGTTCGTCGGCGGACGGCGTGCAGGCTTACTCGTCCGCGTCGCCGGCCGAGGCGTCGGTCTCGTCTTCGGATGCGTTCGGGTTGTCGCGCAGCAGGTTGCCGATGCGCTCGCCACGATCGACCGAATCGTCGTAGTGGAAATGCAGTTCCGGCACGTGGCGCATCTTCACCGCGCGACCGAGCTGGAAACGCAGCTCGCGCGAAAGCTCCTTTAGGGCTTTGACGGCTTCCTTGGAGCGCTCGGGCTGCAATGCGGTGACGAACACCTTGGCGTGCGCGAGATCGCGCGAGACTTCCACGTCCGAAACGCTGACGGACGGGAGGCCGTGCTCGCGCACGGCTTCGTGCACCAGCGTGCCCAGCTCGCGACGGAGCTGGGCGGAAACGCGATCGGTGCGATGGAACGATTTGCCTGGCACTTGAGTCGGGATTCGATAGTCGGGGTTCGGGATTCGTAAAGGCGGGGATGCGGGATCCGGATCGGGATTGATCCATCCCGATCCCGAACCCCAATCCCGACGCACGCTTACAGCGTGCGCTGGACCTCGATGCGCTCGAAGCACTCGATCTGGTCGCCCGGCTTGACGTCGTTGTACGCCTTCACGCCGATGCCGCATTCGGTGCCGCTGCGGACTTCGTCGACGTTCTCCTTGAAGCGACGCAGCGATTCCAGTTCGCCCTCGAAGATGACCGCGTTGTCGCGCAGCACGCGGATCGGCTTGTTCCGCTTGACCACGCCTTCCACGACCATGCAGCCGGCGACGGCGCCGAACTTCGAGCTGCGGAAGACGTCGCGGACTTCGGCGGTGCCGATGATCTCTTCGCGGATCTCCACGCCCAGGATGCCCGAGGCCACCTGTTTCACCTGGTCGATCACGTCATAGATGATCGAGAAGTAACGCAGGTCCAGGCCGTTGCCTTCGATCACCTTGCGGGCCGAGGCGTCGGCGCGCACGTTGAAGCCGATGATCGTGGCCTTGGCGGTGAGCGCGGCGTTGGCGTCCGACTCGGTGATGCCGCCCACGCCGGAGCTGATCACGTTGATGCGGATCTGCTCGTTCGACAGCGCGGTAAGCGACTGGCGCAGCGCTTCCACCGAACCCTGCACGTCGGCCTTGACGACCAGGTTGAGGCTCAGCTGGCCCTCGCCCTTGCCCATCTGGGCCATGATGTCTTCCATGCGGTTGCCCGCGGCGGCGACCAGGCGCGATTCGCGGCGCTTGGCGTCGCGCTGCTGCGCCACGTCCTTCGCCAGGCGCTCGTCGTCGACGACCACGAAGTCGTCGCCCGCATCCGGTACGCCCGAAAGGCCCAGCACCTGCACCGGAATCGACGGGCCGGCCTTGTCGACCTGCTTGCCGTTCTCGTCGAACAGGGCACGCACGCGGCCGTACTGCACGCCGCACACGAGGTAATCGCCCTTCTTGAGCTCGCCCTGCTGCACCAGCACCGTGGCGACCGGACCGCGCCCCTTGTCGAGCGCCGATTCGATCACCGTGCCGGTCGCGCGACCGGTCGGCACGGCCTTGAGCTCGAGCACTTCGGCCTGCAGCGAAATCGAATCGAGCAGGTCGTCGACGCCCAGGCCAGTCTTGGCCGACAGCTCGACCATCTGCGTGTCGCCGCCGAAATCCTCGGCGACCACGTCTTCGGCGAGCAGGTCGTTCTTCACGCGACCCGGATCGGCATCGGACTTGTCGATCTTGTTGATGGCCACGATCAGCGGCACGCCAGCCGCCTTCGCGTGCTGGATGGCTTCGCGCGTCTGCGGCATCACGCCGTCGTCGGCGGCCACGACCAGCACGACGATGTCGGTGAGCTTGGCGCCGCGTGCGCGCATCGACGTGAACGCGGCGTGGCCCGGGGTGTCGAGGAAGCTGATGACGCCCTTGTCGGTTTCCACGTGGTACGCGCCGATGTGCTGGGTGATGCCGCCGGCTTCGCCGGAGGCCACCTTGGTGCGGCGGATGTAGTCGAGCAGCGAGGTCTTGCCGTGGTCGACGTGGCCCATGATGGTGACCACCGGCGGACGCGAGGCCTTCTCGCCCTGCGTCTCCTCGACGTGGGCCAGCAGCGCGTCTTCCGCGGTCGCGGCATCGGCCTTCACCACGACGTGGCCGAGTTCCTCGGTCACCAGCGCGGCGGTGTCGTGGTCGATGGACTGGTTGATGGTGGCCATCACGCCCATCTTGAACAGCGCCTTCACCACGTCGCCGCCCTTGAGCGCCATCTTCTGCGCCAGGTCGGCGACGGTGATGGTCTCGCCGATCGCCACTTCACGGACGATGGGCGCGGTCGGACGCGTGAAGCCGCTGCCCGAGCGGGCCTGCTCGGCGTGGCGGCGCGTCGGCTTGGACTTGCCGCGGGTGTTGCTGGAGCGGCGGGCGCGATCGGTCGCGCTCAGATGCATCTGGCCGGCGAAGCGGTTGGTGCGGTCGTCGTCCTCGACGGTCGCGACCATCGCATGGGAACCGCGCGTCTTGTGCGCCGGAGTCCCGCGAGGGGCCTCGACGGCGCGCGGCGGCGCTGCCGGCTTCGGATGCCCGTGGCCATGGCCGTGTCCGCCCACGGCAGGCTTGCGCACCGGCTCGTCGGTATCGACGGCGGCGCTGGCATCGGCCAGGCGCGCGCGCTCCTCTTCCTCGGCCTTCTGCCGCGCGGCTTCCTCCGCCTCGCGACGGGCGGCATCGGCCTCCTCGGCGCGGCGCTTGTCGTCGGCGGCCAGCCGCTGCTGTTCGGCGAGGTTGCGCTGCTTGGATTCCTCCAGCTTGCGCAGGATCTCGGCACGCTCGTCGCTCTCCGACATCGGCTGCGACTCGGTCGGCTTCACCAGCGTGACCTTCTTGCGCACCACGACATCGACGGTCGTCTTGTTCTTGCCGCCGCCGACGGTGATTTCCTGCTTCCGGCTGCGGTTGAGCGTGATCTTCTTCGCCGCGTCGCCCGGCTCGGCCTTGTCGTCGGACTTGCCGTGGGCGCGCTTGAGGAAGCCGAGCAGCTTGACTTTCTCGATGCTGGTCACGACCTGGTCGGGGCCGCTGAAGGTCATGCCGGCCTCGGCCAGCTGCTCCAGCAACTTCTCGACCGGCGTGTTCACCAGTTCGGCCAGCTTGCGGATGGTGGTTTGCTGCGACATTCGGATTCGGTGTCCTCGTGGCGCGGGACGGGTCCCGCGCGTGTTGGCGTCATTCTAGCCCGGGGGTGCCGGGCGGGCCGACGCGGTATTCATTCGAACCAGTGCTTGCGCGCTTCCATGATCAGCGCGGCGGCACGGGCCTCGTCGATGCCTTCGATATCGGTCAGCTCGTCGGTGGCCATGTCGGCCAGGTCGTCCCGGGTGACCACGCCGCGGGCGGCGAGCGCGTAGGCCGTGGCCTCGTCCATGCCGTCCAGTTCCAGCAGGTCCGCTGCGGGCTGATGCTCGTCGAGCTCCTCTTCGGCCGCCAGGGCCTCGTTGAGCAGGGCGTCGCGGGCGCGCGAGCGCAGTTCCTCGACGATGTCCTCGTCGAAGCCCTCGACCGCCAGCAGTTCGCCGACCGGCACGTACGCGATTTCCTCGACCGTGCTGAAGCCTTCCGAGACCAGGATGCCGGCGATTTCCTCGTCGACTTCCAGCTTGTCCTGGAACAGCTGGCGCGCGGCCGCCTGCTCGGCTTCCGACTTCGCCGTGACCTGGTCCTGCGTCATGACGTTCAGCTGCCAACCCGACAGACGGCTGGCTAGGCGCACGTTCTGGCCGCCCTTGCCGATCGCCTGGGCCAGGCGGTCCTCGGCGACGGCCAGGTCCATCGAGTGCTTCTCTTCATCGACGATGATCGACTGCACTTCCGCCGGCGCCATCGCATTGATGACGAACTGCGCCGGGTTGTCGGACCACAGCACGATGTCCACGCGCTCGCCGTTGAGCTCGTTGCTCACGGCCTGCACGCGCGAGCCGCGCATGCCGATGCACGCACCGATGGGGTCGGTTCGGTTGTCGTGCGCGACCACGGCGATCTTGGCGCGGTCGCCCGGATCGCGGGCGCAGGCCTTGATCGAGACCAGGCCCTGGCCGACTTCCGGGACTTCGAGCTTGAACAGCTCCATCATGAATTCCGGCGCGGCGCGGCTGATGAACAGCTGCGGCCCGCGCGGCTCGCTGCGGACGTCGAACAGGTAGCCGCGCACGCGGTCGCCGGTGCGCAGCACGTCGCGCGGGATGCCCTTGTCCTTCGGGATGATCGCCTCGGCGTTGCCGCCCAGGTCGACGTAGATGTTGCCGCGCTCCACGCGCTTGACCACGCCGGTCACCAGCTCGCCCACGCGATCCTTCCACGCGTCCACGACCTGCTGGCGCTCGGCCTCGCGCACGCGCTGGACGATGACCTGCTTGGCGGCCTGCGCGGCGATGCGGCCGAATTCCGGGTTCTCGATCTGCTCTTCGATGTAGTCGCCGACCTCCACGCCCTCGACTTCGTCGACGGCATCCATCAGGCGGATCTGGCGATCGGGCGATTCCATGACGACGTCGTCCGCGACGACTTCCATGCGGCGGAAGGTCTCGTAGCTGCCGTCCTTCTGGTCGATGGTGACGCGCACCAGCACGTCTTCGTCGTGGTAGCGCTTCTTCGCGGCCGACGCCAGCGCGGCCTCGATGGCCTCGAAGATGACTTCACGCGGCACGCCCTTCTCGTTGGCGACTGCGTCCACGACCAGCAACAGTTCCTTGCTCATCTTTCTGACTCCGCACGGTCGGCGACTCGCGCCGCGGCTTTGATGGTGATTTGTCGGTTACTTTTTGGCCTTCGAAGCGCCGCCCTTGGGCGCGCCCTTCGCCGGCTTGTCCTTGCCCGGCTTGACCGGGGCCATTCCCAGCGCAGCCCAGTCCGGCACCAGGCGCGCCTTGTCGATATTGGTGAACGCGACGACGAATTCGTTTCCATCCAGGTCGAACACCACGTCGCCGCCCAGCACGCGCACGATGCGGCCCTGCAGGCGACGGCGACCGTCCTGGGGGAGCTTCAGCCCCACCTTCGCGGTTTCGCCCGCGAAGCGCTGGTAATGCGCCAGCGTGAACAGCGGACGGTCGATGCCCGGCGAGGAGACTTCCAGCGTGTACATGCCGCTGATGGGATCCTCGACATCGAGCTGCGCCGAGACTTCGCGACTCACCGCTTCGCAGTCCTCGATGGTCACCGAGCGCGACTGTCCGTCCTCGCCGACGGCCTCCTCGGCCGGCACGTCGATGTAAAGGCGCAACACGGCGCTGCCGGGCGACGGCAGGTATTCCGCGCCCAGCAGCTCCACGCCCAACGACGCGACGGTCGGAGCGAGCAGGTTCGCGATTTCGACAGCTTTATCCGCCACGCGTACTGACTCCCATGAAACCGGCACCGTACTGCCGCTCCGGTGCCTCGATGCAATGCAATGCCCAACGCCACTGCGTACACGCTCTTCCGAAGCACGCACCTCAAAGCAGCCACATCCGGATCGCGAGCCCACAAGCGCGAAAACGACAAAGGGCCCTTGCGGGCCCCTTGTCCGTACAGCTGGATTTCGGTGTGGTCGCGTGAGCAGTGCGCGACCACCAAGCCCGAGCCTTTGGCCTGGGAGACTCCGGAACCCGGAATCTCCACGGCGTGAGTCCTGGGGACTACGCCTGCCGAAGCTGGTAGCGGGGGCAGGCTCCGTGCTCTATCTGAGCGACCCGGTCCTAATCCCGCTAGGTCGCGGATCATAGCCGGTCGCCCCCATTCGGTGCAAACCCCACCGTTCAGTTGCGTCACCAAGCGCCGGGGCGGCAGGCTCGCGGCTCACTCAACAAGCAAGGATTGCCCATGCCCATCGGAGTTGAAGTTCTTCGCGAAGCTCGCCCTGCCGACGTTCAGCCCGGCGAGCTTCACCACGTGATTGGAAGCGGCTGGCAGGTGATCCTCCCTCCCCTTGGGCCGAATTCCACGAAGGGGGCCCTGTGGCTAACAGGCACGAATGCGGGCAAATTCACCAGCATCAGCAATACCTACGGGCTGACCCTTCGGGCTCCATACACTTGGAAGGCTATCGTGCCGGACGGGCTTGAACACGCAACGTCCGGGAACCTCGCTGGCGCCATTCAGTTCGACCGATTCGGACCGTTCATTCTGGGCCGGCACACGGCCTCGACGGAGGAGATGGGGTTCCGTCTCCCCGGCGGCGCTGCCGTCGACGAGGAGTGGTCTTCAACGCATGTCCCGCAGTTCCCGGTCTGGTCAGCTCACCTGGTCAATGGCGACGCGCCTGACGTGCTCCTGGGCGAACTGTTCAAGGTCGACCTCAGGTAAGCCCAGCGGCGCCTCCCGCACCTGGTATCGCAAGGGCCGCGAGAAATCGCGGCCCTTTTCTTTTGCCCAAAATTCGGCAGTCTGTTCAATATCGGGCGTCCTTGACGGGCGAATCGTGGGCTGGGCCACGTGCACATCACCACAGACATCAGTCGGCGGCGTGAACGCGAAGACGATCAATGTTGGCGGCACGCTTGGCGCATCCCTGTGTCCACTGACAGACCTGAGTGTCACCCAGCCGCGGAGCTACCGGCGGCGGGGTGTGTCAAACCCCTCGACCAACCGGGTAATTGATGAAACTCAACGGACTTGCGGCATTGCACGCTTCGATGCGTGAAGCCGGGATGCTTCGCGCGCGCTTCAAGGTTCAACACAATCACCTAACGTTCGCTTGCCTTTTCCTTGCGGACATCACACCCTACGAGCTCGCGCTTGGCTGCGTCGGCCGAAACCTTTTGCTCCTCTACAAGGTAGATGCGCACTTTGAGACGAGCCCTTACTTGGGCGATCAATTTGGCGCACTTAAAGAGGCGCTGCGCAACGGTGCCCACACGGGCAATGCCCTCCAGCCGTCTGTATTTCTGGCCGAAATTGACGGGAAACTGCCGCGCACTGCTAATGCAGTTGCAGCGCCGACCGGCTCCGACATCGCCCGTGTCTACCGGCATGTGGAGGACGCTGACAAGATCTACTTCTGCGGGCTGCAGGACAACTCGTCTCGCGGGCGACGCGTCACGCCGTCGAATCTTGAGAAGACACGACTGTTCTTGGGTGAGAGCGCGTACGATTTCTGTAGATCGAAGAACATCAGCTCTTGCTGGACCGACGATGCGCGTCGCGAACGCGCATTTGGGTAGCCTAATCGCGCGCGTCGGAGAGTTGATCCGCTGGCTCAAGAAGCACCTGCAGGGCGGCGGCCCCGAGCCGACCGTCGCCGGCGAGATCGACCGCGCATCCACCCGCGGCGCCACTCCACTTGGTTCGAGCCGCGGTTCGTCGCGGAGGTGTTCGTGCGCTGCTACGGCACCGGCGGCGTGCTACGGCAGCCATCGCTGAAAGCCGTCCGACCCGACAAGGATCCGAGAGACCTCCGGTCAAGCTATCGACGGAAACCTCATAGCGCCACGTGATGCTTCCGCGTGGCCACGCCCCCTTCGAAAGCAAATATCCGCTGTCAACCCTAAGTGGACATTACATCCATTGCGTTCCCAACGTGCCCTGCGAGTGCCGAGGCGTGCCCTGAATCATCTTCGGAAGCTAGGTGTGGCTCGCCTCCCGCAGTTACTCAAGTTGTCGAGCAACCTGATTCGCCCACGCATCCAGGAACATCCGCACGGCTTCGAGGTCTTTTGCGGGCTGCCGCTGCTCGCGAACGATGCGCTCTAGCGCAGTTCGAAACTGATCCGTGTCAAATAGATCGAAGTCACCGCGGATACTGACCCGTACAACTCGGCGCGACACGCGATCACCGAGGTCGCCAAACCCTAAACTCGTCGTCCAAGACTCACTCGTCAACGCGCGCGCCAACAGCACGAGGACATCGTCGCTTTGCATTCGGTCGGCAAGCCATGCCTTCATTTCGGCGCCACCATCGCCGGCCAACTGCTCCCACACGTACAGGCAATCCATCAGGTCTCGTCGGTACAGCAACGAGCCGACCTGGGCTGCTTGGCGCAAAGATACTAGCGTGCGATCGACCAAGGTCGGCAACGCTTCTTTCGTCGTTAGTGCCGTCGACAAATCGACTTCTCGCCCTTCCCGGGGATGGTGGGCCTCGTAGGCCGAAGAGACAAAGTCGACCAACCAGCCCAACGGGGCATGCTCAGTGGCGGCCAAGTAGATCGCGGATTTCTCCTCAAGCGTGAAGCGATCGTCGGCCACCCGGCGGATCAGCCAGTGGATCCGCAGCGATGTCGTAGCCACTGCGAAACCGCGTTCTTCATCTTCCTTGCGGTCAATCGCATCGACGATCTCGAAAACCGCCGAGAAGAATGGGAGCACATTTTCCTTGGCGACCTGTCGCCCCTGGCTGGTCATCTCGTCCAGCACCACTGGGACCATCGATTTGCCATCGCGGCGAATCTGTGTCGCTGCCCGCAACAACCTTTCTTGGATGAACGTCTTATCGCCCGCTCTCTCCAGCAGCTCCCGGATCTCCTTGCCGGATAGAGTGTCATCGCTCAAGGACATCTTGAAATAGGTGTCGAAATGCTTGGCAAGACACACGCGACGCTCCGATTCCCAGCTCTCGCGAAACCCCGAGTAGGTAACCTCCTCGAACGCCGGAAACAGACGCTGCAGCGCGATTCTCAATCGGTCATGGCGGTCTTCCGGCACGCCTGCCAAGAACGGGTCAAAGCGCGTCTTGTCCCGCGACCCGCTCCGACTCGTGCTGGTCACAATATCCCGGCGCTGCCGAACCGCCGTGTAGATCGAAGGCTCGTATAAGCGCAAGGTTTCTAAGGCGAGGTAGTCGGCGTGGCTGATGTTATCGGCCACAGGCGGCCAGGTCACAGTGATCGCGTTGATCAAGCGGGAGACATGCCTCGGCGTGGTGAGATAGGGCACTACCACGTCGTAGAACAAATTCATGAAACGAACCTGATACTCCTCCTCTGGCGTACCGCACCGTTCTTGGAACGCTACCAGTAGCGAGTTGTGAAGATCGCTGGGGGTGGGCAACGGAAGTTCGAAGCTGGCTTGGATGATCTTCTCAAGAAAGTGTGGGCCTTCAGAAGGAAACCGCTGCCTGACAGCAGCCTCGGCCAGAGCTCGATCGAAGACTAAGAGGTACATCACGTTGGGAAGTCGACCGATGGACTTGACCAGTCGAAAAACCCCTAAAGCTTCGTCCGGTGCCAACCTGTCAATGTCATCGATGATGATCAGCACTCGCTTGTTCTGCGACGCAAGCGTCTTGGAAAGCTTGCGAAAGGTTTTTTCCAATGACGGCTTTTCGGGGAAAAAGCGCTTGGCGAATGCTGCAGAGCCCGTCACCAAAGCTCCCAAACCGCCGGTCGTGGCCAACGCCACCGCGCTGCCAAGCACCGGCCCGGCCTGAAGCACGTGGCGGCCCATTTCCGGAACGAGGCCTTTGACCTTGTCGCCCAACGAGCTTTTCAGCGCTGTGTTGAGCTCTTGCAAAAATGCCAGGGCAATCGCTTCTTCGCCCCGATACCACCAGCATTTGAAGTCAAGGACCGACAGGGTCTCGTCTTTGCGGTCAAGCAGCTCGGCACGAATCAAATTGACGGCACTGCTTTTGCCTGAGCCCCACGGACCAGTGACGGCGATGGTGGTTCCTACGGGCTTGGTAATGCTGAGCAGGCTTGTCGCCAGAGCGTCGGCGAAGGCGTGCACCCCGTAGCGGTCGTCCTCCCGACGTTCAATCGGGCTGTCGTTGAAGTACTGGGACATCCCTTTCTGCCCTGGCTTTGGCTCTCCTTGCATTTTGCACTCGGTGCTTTCGCGCGGTGAAGCAAGCCGCCGACGTCTGTCTTTTGGCCAAAAGCGGACACCAGGCTGGCGAGGCTGTACGCCCGGCCGTCTCAGCGCATGCGGTCAACGCGGACGCGGAGCCCCTCTTGCGCGGCTCGCGCTCGACACACTTAGCAAAGTGGGGGTGCATCGGAATGTGGTGACATTGGTAACCCGCTTGTGGACAAGGCAGAAAAATCCAAGCCCTTCAGAAGCTTGCGCCGCAAGCGAGGCGGTAACCTCTGCGGTAATTTTAAGGTAATGGATTACTTCAAAGAACAGTAACGTCCTTGCCTAGCTGGCGCCTTACTAATCAAAGACATAGCGGCAGGGCCCGGTGCCGTTACCGCAGATCATCGTCAGGCGGTAACCTGTAAATCCTATTAGGGTCAAACACTTAACCCCGGAATTCACAGCACCTCACCGGTGTTACCGGTGTTTCGCACCCCCACCCTCGCTTGGGCGCCGTGGGCGAATCTCTGTCCGTAACAGGTGCGGCCCGGCTCGCAACAACGTGCAACGAGGGCTCTGCCCCCGCGGGTATCACTGCGTGCCAGCTGCACAAGGGACAGCGAGGGCGCAGCACCGCAACAAAACTGATCGATGAAGCCGGCAGGCGTGGCGGGGGGAAGACTGCGCGCCGGCGCCGCTGGGGCACAAAAAAGCCGCCCGGTGGCGGCTCTTGGTTCGATAGGTGGGACTGCGACTTCTTCGGCTGGCGCAACCTCACTGCGCCGCGCAGCCTGCGTACGGGTGTCGGTCGCTCTGATCACCCTCTCCGGCGGCCCCTATGCCCCGCCGTCCGCGCACTACCCCCAGTGCGCGGGCGGCGCTTCACCCCTCACGCAGCTGCAGACGATTGCGGTGCGTAGTCACCGAAGCGCACCACCTCCTCACCTATCCATTGGTTGAGCGATTCGAAACGCGCCTGCAACGGCCGCAGCTCATTCGCGACGAACACCTGCGCCGCCTTCACCACGTCGCCGAAGCCGCCCGTGTTGTTCGGCAGGATCCCCATCAACTGCGGCGGCACGCGATGCGCGGCGAGGATGTCGTCGCGACTGGCGTTTTTGATGCCGAGGAACTCGTCCTTCGCGGCCACCTCGCTGATCGGGATCACCTGTACGCCATCCTTCTTGCCGCCCGGGCTGTAGAGGAACAGGTTCTTGAAGTTGCCCACGCCCTTCGACTCTTTCAGTGCGGCGCGCATCGCATCCACATCGCCGATGTTCTGCGCCTGGTCGTTCACGTACAGGATGAAGCCGGCGTGGCTGCCGTTGAGGTAGTAGCGTCGACGGAAGAGCGTGGCCGATTCGTTGAGTAACGCGCTCTGCAGCGCGCTCAGGTACTCCGGCAGCCCGTAGATCTCCTGGTTGATGTCCGGTTCGAGCAGGTGCCAGACGCGATCGCGCTCGAACTCGTGAACATCGCGCCAGCCGCGCACGAAGAAGTACCGCCCGTCTTCGATCCCGCGCCGCGTGTATTTGGCCAGTGCCGGCTCCAATCGCAGCGCTGTGCCTCCAATACTGTCGCGCCGCTCCAGGTAACAGTTGGCGAAGACCAGGTAGTCGAGTGCCAGGCGCGAGAACGCCTCGCGGCTGAGCAGGCGGTGCGGCACGAACGTAGACACCAGGATGTTCCGCTTCACGTAGATCGCGCTGCTGTGGTGCGGGCTTGAGCGAAAGATCTTCGACAGCCCGTCGAAGCTGATGGGCGGCTCGTACCACCGATCCATCCGCGCGCACTCCAGGTACTCGAAAAGCTCTCGACGATCGAGCACCGGCGTCGGATCGCCGAAGGTGAACACCTCGGCACGGGAGGGTGGCGCTGTCTCGGTCCGCGTTGCCGCGGTCGCAGTGCGGCGCTTTCGGTGGCGGCTCATCAGAAGATCTCCATGAAACTCGTGTTGTTGGACGTTCCGCCTTCCAGCGGCTCGTGCTCCAGGGCATGCATCACCGCCCAGGCCGCGTCGGCGTGGCCCGTCTCTTCAGTGCGCGACGCCTCGAAAGTGGCTTGGCGGCCGCTCGGCGTCATCGTGCGGCGGATGGACAGGAATGCCGTGACCAGGTCCGACCAACCGCGGTCGAACTCCAGACGCCCGTGGCTGACCACGTCGTGAGCCTTCAGCACCAGGCGGGTCTTCACGTCGGGCGAGTAGTTCAACGCCTTGGCGGCCGGGAAGAACTGCTTCACCAGCTGATACACACCCTGCCCCATCCCCGTACAGTCGATCGCGATATGCGTCACCCAATACCGCTTCGTCATCGCCGCAATGGCGTCCGCCTGCGAAGTGAAATCCATGCCGCGGAACTGCAGCTTTTCCAGGATGCGGAACTTGCCGCCCGGCACGGCCGGCGGCGCCACCACCACGAGGGCGGCGCTGTCGCCGCTGAGCGAAGGGTCGTAACCGATCCATACGGCGCGCGATCCAAACGGCCGCAGTCCAAGCGGATGGAAGTCGTCCCACACCTCCCACGAATCCACCATGCATCGCTGCAGATCGGACAACGAGAACACCGACAGCGTGTCGTCGATGAACTCGCACATGAGCAGGTTTGCCCACTCGATCGGGCTGTACTCGAGCCGAAGCTGGTCCAGATCGAACAGCGTGCAGCCGCCGCGCAACGCGTCCTCGACGGTCACAATCTGGCGCCACTGCCCGTCCGCGCACAGGCGTCCCCCAACCAGCGCGGCGTGGCTCAGGTCGAGCTTGATGCGCTGTTCCTTCGACCGCCCGCGGTTGAAGTGCTCTCCGCTCCAGAAGGAATACGCCTCGTGCGTGATGGCACTCGGTGTTGAGAAATACGTCTGGCGCCAATGCTTGTGGATCGCCATGCCGCTGGCCACCTTCCGCAGCTCGGCGAACTTGTGCACCCAGAAGTACTCGTCGAAGTACAGATTGCCGTGGTAGCTCTGGGCGGTGCGTGAGTTGGTGCCCAGGAAGTAGAGCGTCGCCGCGTTCGGCAGCACGATCGGGTCTCCGCTCAGCTCCACCTCGGCCACGTCCTTCGCGAACTGAAGGATGTACTGCTTGAACACGTGCGCCTGGGCCTTGCTGGCACTCAGGAAGATCTGGTTTCGTCCGGTCTCCAGCGCATCGACCAACGCCTCGCGCGCGAAGTACCACGTCGCGCCGATCTGGCGGCTCTTCAGGATGTCCCGGATGCGGTGTTCGAGCCCGGCTTTGCGCCAGATCCGCTGGTAATCGAACAGCGACTCGTCGAAGCCCGTAACGAGCCGCTCGGCCTGCTCAGGGCTGAAGTCGTTCCGCGGCGTCTTTCGGCGCGGACCAGCGTTTCTGCGCTCCACGTTAGGGTTGAGGTCGCCTTCGTGCCCGCCTGGTGCTTCGTAACGCCGCACGCGTGCCAGGCGTTCCACCTGGCGGCCCAGCAGGTCGATTTCCTTGTAGTCGCACCCCTCCTTCACGTCCTTCGCAATCAGCTGCATCAACCGTGTTTCGAGCGTGGACTCGATGCGTGCGATCGCCGGCGATTCGTCCCACTTGTCGCGGTGCTTCCACGCCCGCACGGTCGACGGTCGCAGTCCGAGCTTCTGCGCGATGAGGGACAGCCTCCACCCTTGCCAGTACAGCAGGCGCGCCTCGCGGCGCGGGTCGATTTCTGGCACGGCTTGGGTCATGTGCAACAGTGTGCGGATGCGTTCGCGCGCGCCCGAGAGTGCGGCCTCGTGTATCGCATCACTCACTACGCAAGCGCGTTGCCGCTACCTCACTGCGAATCGACCATGACGGCTCAACACTCGTCATGTCGCAGGAACACATCGCGTGGCCAAGAGATCGAAATTCTTCCGAGTCGCTGTCGAAGGCGCCACCACCGACGGCCGCAAGATCGAACGCAAGTGGATCGAGCAATGCGCCCGCAACTACAACCCGCTCACGTATGGCGCCCGCGTGTGGCTGGAGCATATCCGCGGCACGCTGCCCGACAGCCCGTTCCGCGCCTACGGCGACGTGGTCGCGCTCAAGGCCGAAGAGGTCGAGATCAATGGCGCAAAGAAGCTCGCGCTCTTCGCGCAGATCGAGCCGACGAATGACCTAGTCGCGCTGAACAAGTCGAAGCAGAAGCTCTACACCTCGGTCGAAATCGATCCCAGCTTTGCGGCGACCGGCGAGGCGTACCTGTTCGGCCTGGGCGTCACGGACAGCCCCGCGAGCCTCGGCACCGAGATCCTGGCGTTCGCCGCACAGAACCCCGACGCCAATCCGCTGCGCGACCGCAAACAATCGGCCGACACGGTCATCTCCGCGGCGGAAGGCTTCACCCTGGAACTGGAAGAGGAAGCGAATGAGCCGTCACTCTTCAGCACCACCCTCGCGCAGGTGCGCAGCCTCCTGACGCGCAAGGGCAATGCTGACGACGCTCGCTTCAACGATCTCGCGCAGGTCTGCACTGAACTGGCCGAGTACGGCGAGGAGCTGGAAACCGCCCACGCGAAGACTCGAACCGAGTTCGCGGCTTACCGCACCACGAACGACGCCGCACTCAAATCCATCCAGGCCGAACTGGCCGCCTTGGCCGAGCAGTTCAGCACCGTCGAGCGGAACACCCCACGCCGGCCGCCCGCCACCGGCACTCAGCCGGGCACCACCACCGACTGCTGAAGACCGGCACCGGCCACCTCTGCTCATTTCGGAGTTTCCATGCGTAACGACACCCGCCTGCATTACAACGCGTACACCGCGCAGATCGCGGCCCTCAATGGCATTCCCGACGCGACCGTCAAGTTCGCGGTCGAGCCGACCATCCAGCAGAAGCTGGAGGACAAGATCCAGGAGAGCTCGGACTTCCTCACGCGCATCAACGTCATCGGCGTTCACGAACTCAAGGGCGAGCGACTGGGCCTGAGCGTCGGCTCGCCGATCGCCAGCACCACCGACACGAACGCCAAGGATCGCGCGACCAAGGATCCGTCCGCGCTCGATGCCCAGCAGTACGAATGCACGCAGACCAACAGCGATACCCACATCACGTACGCCAAGCTGGACGCGTGGGCGAAGTTCCCCGATTTCCAGACGCGCGTGCGCGACGCCATCCTCCGGCAGCAGGCGCGCGACCGCATCATCATCGGCTTCAACGGCAAGAGCCGAGCCGCAACATCCAACCCTACGACGAACCCGCTCCTGCAGGACGTCAACAAGGGCTGGCTGCAGCATTACCGCGAGAAGGCGCCGCAGCGGGTGCTGAACAAGGGCGCCACGGTGGGCGTCATCAAGGTCGGTAACGCAGCCGGTTGCGACTACCGCAATCTCGATGCGCTGGTGTTCGATGCGGTCAATCACCTGATCGAGCCGTGGTTCCAGGAAGACACGGAGCTGGTGGCGATGTGTGGCCGCAACCTGCTCGCGGACAAGTACTTCCCGCTGGTGAACAACAACGACGCGCCCAGCGAAAAGCTGGCCGCCGACCTGATCATCAGCCAGAAGCGCTTGGGCAACCTGCCCGCGGTCCGCGTGCCATTCCTCCCGGCCGGCACCATCCTGGTAACCCGCTACGACAACCTGTCGATCTACTACCAGGAGGGCTCGCGCCGGCGCGCCATCACCGACAACCCGAAGCGCGACCGCATCGAGAACTGGGAATCCTCCAACGACGCCTACGTCGTCGAGGACTTCGGCGCCGGCTGCCTGATCGAGAACGTCCAGGTCGCCGGAGCCGCGCTGTGACGCTCGCGCGCAACCATTTCCAGCGGGAGTCCGCGGCGCGTGCCGCGGCGCTCTCGGGCGCCGAGGCGAGCACCGTCCAGGGCACCGTGTACGAGCTCGCGCTCAACCAGCTCGCGCAAGCCCAGCGGCAGCTGTCCGCCGTGCAATCCATCGAGCGAAAGGTAGAGCTGAAGCGGCAACTGCTGCCCGCCTTCGATGCCTATGTCGAAGGCGCGCTCGAGGGCGGCCGCGGTGCGCAGGACGACGTGCTCACCACGGTGATGATGTGGCGCATCGACACCGGCGACATCGCCGGTGCGCTGCCGGTCGCCGCGTACGCGCTTCAGCATGGCCTGCGCCTGCCGGAGCGCTACAAGCGCACCTTGCCCACTGCGCTTGCGGAGGAGGCGGCCGAGACCGCACTGCAGCGCATCCAGGCCGGCTCCGCTCCCGCCCTGGACGATCTGTACGGGGTCGACCAGCTGACCGAAGACCGTGACATGCCGGACGAGGTGCGCGCGAAGTTGCACAAGGCGCTCGGCCTCGGGCACGAGTTCCCCGTCGATGACGAGGACGCGGCTGAGGCCATCACGCGCCTGAAAGCGGCGCTCAAGCATCTCAACCGCGCGTTGGTGCTGCACGACAAGGTCGGTGTGAAGAAGGACATCGAACGCATCGAGCGCGAACTGAAACAAGCCAGCGCGAACGCTGGTTGACCCTGTCGCCCACGGCGCCGCGGCGGCGCGTGGTCGGTTCGGGCTCGCCCGTGACCGACCACGCCCACCGCCGCATTCGAGGACACCATGAACGGCTTCGTCGCAATCGCCCCCGCCTCGAAACAGGACCAGGTGGTCCGCAATGACGGCTGGTTCCCGGACGTCTCGTTGGCCGACGTGCGCGCCGCGACGCGGCTGGACAACACCATCACCGACCTGCGCCTGCGTGAGTCGGTCGCCGCCGCAATCATCGAAATCAACGACGAGCTGGCCGACTGGGCCGCGGCCAAGCAGGCGCTCGGCATCGCGCGCCTGGAGCACGCTGACGGCGCAGCCGCTGGCGGAGATCTGCGCTCGGCCGTGCTCTACCGCCGCGCCGTTTACAGCCTGGTGCAGGCGGACCTGCGGGAGCAGTACCGCGATTTCGACAGCACGAACTCCGGCCAGCGCCGCGCCAGCGAGCAGACCGAATCCGCCGATGAAGCGCGGCGCAATGCGCGCTGGGCCACTGCGGCGCTGCTCGGCCGTCGCCACACCACCGTGGACCTCATCTGATGCGCGTCTTCGCCAATCAGGGCGACACCCTGGACCTGCTGTGTTGGCGCCACCTCGGCGAGACCGACGGCGTCGTCGAGGCCGCGCTCGCGCTCAATCCCGGCCTCGCCGAGTTGGGCGCGGTGCTGCCGATCGGCACGCCTGTGGATCTGCCCGATCTGGCACCCAGCGCGCCGCTGAGCGCCGACCTCATCCAACTTTGGGACTGACGCATGGCCGTGCCCACCACCCTTACCGCTACTGCGACGCTCGCCACGGGCGTCGGCATTGCGGCACTGATGCCGGGCATCAACGGCGACGCCCTCATCGGCGCATTTGCCGGCGGCACGCTGTTCGTCGTCTCCGCCCGCAACTTCGCCCGCTGGGAGCGCTGCGCCTACCTGGCCGTCAGCGTTCCGCTCGGTTATCTCGGAGCGCCGGAAGTCCAGCACTTCTTTCCCGGGCGGTCCATCGGCCTGGCCGCCTTTGTCGCCGGCGCCTGCGGCGTCACGATCACCCTCGCCATCATCCGCGCCTGCCAACACGTCGACTTCACCGCGCTGCTCGACACCTTCGTCCGGGGCAAGCGCCGTGATTGATCCGATCGCACTGTGCACCGCGGTCGCCTGCGTTGCGATCTGCCTTCGCCTGCTCACCTACGAACGCCAGCGCACGACGCGATTCCGCCCCGGCGTGAGCGCGTGCGCGTGGCTGCTCATCGTCTGCACCGCCGCCAATGCGGTGCGCCTCACCGAGGCTTGCCTGCGCCCCGGCAGCGCGTCGCTGTGGCTCCTCGGCCCCCTCCTCGTGCTGCTCGTGCTGCTGATGCAGGCGCGCGGCAACCTCGCCCGTCTCGTGGACTTCCCGCAATGAACCTCACTCCCTCGGCGCTCGCCCAAGCCGTCCAATGTCCCCGCGCTCGTGCCGAGCGCTGGGCCGGTCCGCTCAGCGCGGCCATGCAACGCTTCGGCATCACCAACGGAAAGCGCGCCGCCGCGTTCCTCGCCCAGGTCGGCCACGAGAGCGCCAGCCTTTTGCGCGTGGAAGAGAGCCTGAACTACAGCGTCGGCAGGCTGCTGGAGGTCTTCGGGAATCGCATCTGCGCGGCGGACGCGCCCAGGTTCGCCCGCAATCCCGAAGGGCTCGCCAACAGGGTTTACGGCGGCCGCGCGGATCTGGGCAACGGCCCCGAGTCGTGCGGCGACGGTTGGCTGTTCCGCGGACGTGGGCTGATCCAGGTCACGGGCCGCGCCAACTACGCCGAGATGGCCGTTCTGCTCGGCCTGCCGCTCCTCGAAGAACCGGGCCTTCTGGTCGAGCCCGTCCATGCCGCCGCCTCGGCCGCCGCGTTCTGGCGCGCGCGCCGGTGCAATGAGCTGGCCGACGCCGGCGAGTTCGCCTCCATCACGCGGCGCATCAACAAGGCGATGCTGGGTCAGACTGATCGCGTGAACCGCTGGAAGCTCGCCTGCAGCGCGCTGGGTGTGCGCGCGTGATCAAGCCCGGCAGTCTGCGCGAGCACCTCGTTGCGGCCTTGCCGCGGCTGTCGGAATCGCCCGACAAGCTACTGGTGTTCATCGACGCCGGGCGCGCCATCGCGACCGGCGTGGAAACCATGTCGTTCGAGTACCGGTACAACCTCAACCTGGTGCTGACCGACTTCAGCGGCGGACCTGACGACGTCTTCGTGCCGTTGCTGCAATGGGTGCGCCTGCACCAGCGCGAGCTGCTCGACAACCCGCAACGCCGCGACGAGATCCGCTTCGAAGCCGACCTGCTCGATCATGGCCAGGTTGACCTGTCGATCACCCTCCCGCTGACCGAGCGCGTCATCGTTCGCCAGCAGGAAGGCGGTGGCATCGCGATCGCGCATGCGCCAGAGCCGGAACTGCCGCCCGCAATCTACGGGACGCCATGACTGACGAGCTGGACCGGCTCGAGTCGTGGGCTGGCGCGCTGCTCGCGCGCGTGGCGCCCACGCAACGGCGACAGCTTGCGCTGCGCATCGCGCGGGACGTGCGCACGGACCAGCAGCGGCGGATCGCCGAGCAGCGAAACCCGGATGGCTCACCTTTCGCACCACGAAGCGCCCGCTTCCGGGACAAGTCAGGCCGGATCCGCCGGCGGGCCATGTTTGCAAAGCTGCGGACCAGCAAGCACCTGAAAGCGCGCGCGGACGCGAACGTGGCGGAGGTGGGTTTCACCGGCCGTACGTCGCGTCTCGCCAGCGTTCACCAGTACGGCGGAAGCGACCGCATGTCGCGCACTGGACCGCGCGTGCGCTACCCCGCTCGAAGGTTGCTCGGCCTTGCTCCCGACAGCACCGAATGCATCCGCGAGATGATCTTGCGCCACATCAGCGAAAACTAGTCGCAGTCGGTCGCCAGCGTGTATTGACTGACTAACGCGATAGAGCCGTCGCTCCACGCGCGTGCGTGGCACACGATGATGGCATGTACATCTCCACCGCCGTCGACCTCAGTCGCCTGCCCGTGCCCGACATCGTCGAGCAGGTCAGCTACGAGAGGAACCTCGCTGAGCTGACGGCAGACTTCAAGAGTCGTTGCATCGCGCGAGGCGTGGCCTTCGATGCACTAGTCGAATCCGATCCCGCGATGATCCTGCTGCAGGTGTACGCCTATCGCGTAACGCTCTTGCGCCAGGACTTCAACGACCGGCTGAAGTCCGTGCTTCTCGCATACGCCACGGGCACGATGCTCGACCACCTGGGCGCTCTCATGGGCGTCACCCGCCTTCAGCTTGACGCGGGCGATCCATCGCGCGGCATTGCTCCGACGTTCGAGAATGACGGCGATTTCCGCCGTCGGATTGTGCTGGCGCCGGAGTCCTACTCGGTGGCGGGGCCCGAGGGGGCCTACCTGTTCCACACCCTCAGCGCCGACCCGCGCGTGTTGGACGCCTCGATCGACTCCCCGCGCCCCGGCGAGGTCGTCGTGTCGGTGCTGTCGCGCACGGGCGACGGCATCGCACCGCCGGACCTGCTCGCGGCCGTCAATGCCGCCCTGAGCGCGGAGAACGTGCGTCCGCTCGACGACGAGGTGAGCGTGATCCCAGCCACGCTGGTCCCGTACCAGATCCGCGCGACGATCTACTGCCTGGACGGTCCGGACGCCGCGGTGGTGCGCGCCGAGTCGCGCCGCCGGCTCGATGCATACGTCGAGTCGGTCCACATGCTGGGCCGCGACGTCACGCTGTCCGGACTCTACGCGGCCCTGCATTCCGAAGGCGTGCAGCGCGTCGAGCTGCACGAGCCGAAAGCCAACATCGTGATCGCGCGCGCCCAGGCGTCGCGCTGCACGGGAATCGAACTGCTGGACGGCGGCATCGGTGAATAGCGTGCTGCCGCCCAACGCGACGCCTCTGATGCGCGCCCTGGAGGAGGTCGGGGCCGCGCATCTGGCGCGCATCGACGTCCCCACGCG
The DNA here is from genome assembly GCA_031216755.1 of Lysobacter arvi. Taxonomy (GTDB): domain Bacteria; phylum Pseudomonadota; class Gammaproteobacteria; order Xanthomonadales; family Xanthomonadaceae; genus Lysobacter_J; species Lysobacter_J arvi. The sequence goes on from JARUHG010000001.1 coordinate 1,221,522, forward strand.
CGACCTGTGGAATCCCGATACGTGTCCCGAGCCGCTGCTCCCGTGGCTCGCGTACTCGGTGTCCATCGATACCTGGCAGTCCTACTGGCCCGAGCCGGTCAAACGCGAACGCATTCGCCGCGCAATCGCGATCCAACGCCACAAGGGCACCGTCGGAGCGGTCAAGGCGGCGGTCGCGTCCTTCGGCGCAACCGTCGTCCTTCGCGAGTGGTGGCAGCAGCAGCCACACGGCGCGCCGCACACCTTCACGCTCACGCTCAACGTCCGCGATCTCAACGGGCAACCCGCCTCGGCGCGCTTCGTCGACGACGTGATCGCCGAGGTGCGACGGGTGAAGCCGGCGCGCAGCCACTTCACCTTCACGCAGGGCGTTCAAGCCGGTGCGTCGATCGGCATCGTCGCCGCAGCGCGGATGGCCACCCACGTTCGCCTGCGCGTGACGGGAGCAGCGGCAACCGATGACGGCGCCCGCACGTTGCCGTTGCATCCGCACGCGGCCTGCGAGTCGCTCCCGCCTCAAGCCCCGGAACTGCGCTTCCGCAACGACTTCTGACCATGACCGGCCTGCAACTCACCATCACCCAGACGGGCATGAGCGCACTGCTCAACGCCGAACGCACGGGCACCAACGCGGTCCGCATTGCCGCGGTCGGGTTTACCGCCAAGGCCTTCGAGCCCAAAGCATCGCTCACCGCGCTTCCCGGCGAGATGAAGCGGTTGGTGACGTTCGGCGGCACGGTCGCCGGCGACAACCTGATTCACGTCAGCATCCGGGATGAGGGCACCAGCTCGTACGCGGTGCGCGGCATCGGCCTGTACCTGCAGGACGGGCGGCTCTTCGCCGTATACGCCCAGGACGAACCGATCGTCGAGAAGTCCGCACAGGCGGGGCTGGTGCTCGACGTCGATGCGGCTTTCGTCGGCGTCAACGTCAACCAGGTGCAGTTCGGATCCACGCAGTTCCTCAACCCGCCTGCCACGACCGAGACGCTAGGCGTGGTCGAACTCGCCACCGTGGCGGAAGCGCTCGCCGGCGTGGACGGCCAGCGGGCCATCACGCCCGCGGCCATGCTCGCCGCCATGAACAAGGCGCTCGCGAGCGTGCGGCGCTACGTGCCAGGTCAGATCGTGCCGATCGCCGGTGGCGCGCTGCCGGATGGCGTCCTGTTGTGCAATGGCGCTGCTGTCTCCCGCACGCAGTACGCGAGCCTCTTTCAAGTCATCGGCACCACGTACGGCGCCGGTGACGGCAAGACCACGTTCAATCTGCCTTCCATCAAGGAAGGCACCGTCATCACCCACACCAACGACCCCAACAAGGTCGGCCAGTTCACGTCCGGGCAAACGATCTCGCACGCACACGCGGCCGCGCTCACTGCCGCGGGCGAACACGCACACACCACGACCGTGCTGGGCGCCGGTGCGCACGGTCACGGAGCGAGCGTCACCGCTGCGGGCGATCACCAGCACGGCGCCTGGACCGACCAGCAGGGCTGGCACGGCCACACCGGCTCGACCACGGTCAATGGCGAGCACGCGCACAGCCTTGGGCGCTTCATCCCGCGCTACGGAACAGGCGGGGACGCCGGCTTCCATGAAGCCAATGACGGGCGCGTTTGGACGAACGCGACCGGCGCGCACAGCCATTCGTTGTACATCGACGGCAACGGTGCCCATGCGCACAACGTGGGGATGAACTCGGCAGGAAGTCACAGCCATACCGTGTCCGTCGCGACGCAAGGCAATCACACGCACGCCATCACGCAGGCAGCCGCCGGCGGCCACAGCCACGCAATCACGATCAACAACACCGGCGGCACGGACAACCTGCCCGCCGGTCTCCGCATGATGTACTGCATCGCCTACTGATATGACGAATAGCGAACCGCTGGATCCCACACGCTGGGCTCATTCCTACGATCCCGTCACGCGCGAATACCTCGGTCCGATTCGCGTGTTCCTTTCGGATGCAGACGGTACGTACCCGCTTCCGGAGCACGCGGTCGATTTCGCGCCCGGCGCGGCACGCCCCCGCACGACGTTCCGCCTGGAGGACGCGGGTAACGCCTGGATTGCCGTGCCCGACCACCGCGGCGCCATGTTGTGGGAGAAGGCCACGTGCTTGCCGGCGCCGAACACGTTGCACCTGGGCGAGCGAATTCCAGCGGCACTGACTCCCGAAATCCCGCACGCGATTGCTCCTGCGGAACCGAAACGCAACGCATGGGATGCAGCCTCCAGCAGCTGGATTCTGATCCCAGATTTCAGTCAACACACGCTTTGGGACAAGACCACCGGCGCCATGGCCGCTCCCATCGCCGCGGGTGAAAGCTTGCCCGCGCATCTGACCCCCACCGCACCGCCGCCGGACCTTATCGGCCGCGCGCGTTGGGATGCTGAAACAACCTCTTGGAACGCTATCAGCGAAGCAGTCCCCGACGCCCCCTCGACCCTCTCCAACAACGAACCTGGCGCATCATGAGACACACCATCCTCTTACCATCTGGCACTTCCGCGGCGCGAAGCTCACCGCACACCGTCAAGAAGAACGAACGTCGCACGTACAGCCTCTTCGTCGAATCCGGCGACATGCCGCTCGACGCTCACGTTGCGCTCTGCATCGCCACTCCGGGAGCAGACACGACGATGACGCACCTGACCCAGGCGAGCCCGATCGCACAGATTGAGGGTGAGCTGGACGTGATCGCAGTGCGGCAGGCTCGCACCGGTGCACCCTTAGGCGTTTTCGTGCAGGAGGAGTTCGCACCCGCACAGCTGATCGCAGGCGGCACCGTTGGCGCATGGTTCGATCCTTCTGACATGAGCACCTTGTTCCAGGATGCCGCCGGCACCATCCCGGTCACGCGGGTCGGCCAACCTGTTGGCAAGGTCCTCGACAAATCCGGTTGCGGTTGGCACTTGACCCAGGCAACGGCCACACGACGTCCGGTACTGCAGCAGGACGCAAGAGGACGTCGATACCTGAAGTTCGACGAGATCGACGATGCCCTCACCACCCCTGCACAAGTGCTTTCGGGTGGCACCCACCTGTTCGCCGTTGGGGCGAAGATCACCCACCCTTCGCCGTGGGGAACCTACTGCCGCATCGTTTTCGGCGCAGTCGAAAAGCTCTACTTCGCCAAATCAGGAACCCGCAACAGGTTCGAGTTCATTCTCGCAAACGCGGATGCGGCCGGGCAGTGGGCCACGCCTGTGGGCAGCGGATCCGCCTTCCCAGGAATCGACGACACGATCCACGTTGCTGTTGGCACCGTAAACGACGGAACGATCACCTGCCAGCTCAACCGCGCCAAGAACAGCCGAAAGCTCCTGGGCAGCGGGAATTTCAGCGAGACGACGGCGATCGCACTTGGACCTGGCATGGAATTTTACGGCGCCATGTATATGCGCGGGGACCAGGCGATCTCCGAAGCCTTGATCGAGAACGCCGCACGCACCATTGCTGAAATGACGGGGACCACGCTTTGAACACCCAAGACTGGACACATCGAACGCTCATCGTGACAGCTGATCTCGCTCCACTCGCGCGCGAACTTGCTTCCCTGTTGAGCCCGGCTGGCACCGGCATGTTCGAGACTGCGTTGTCACCGAACGGCGAGGAGCCGGCCACGCACTTCATCTCGGCGGGCTTCCTGGAGCCGGCGTTTGGCGAGCTGCTGCGGGATCCGATCGCCTTCCATGCGGCGTGCGCTGCGGCCGGTTCAAGCGTAGGTGTTGCGCAGTGCGAGAACCTCATCGCTGCCTCAGACGTGAGTGACGGAGCGCCTTCCGCCGCCATGACCCGCCTGCGACTTCAGCTGGTCGTCGAGCACGCGGACACAAGTCCGTACGTCGCATAGTAAGTAGTGCGATACACGCGCGCGGGGTCACGCGCCTCGCGCGCATCCGCTGCATCCTGCACGCATGCAAGATGCAGCAGACCTCCCCCGCCTAATGGCCAACATCCTCCGTCTTGGCAAGGTGGCCAGCGTGGATACTGCGGCCGCAACGTGCCGCGTCGCCATTGGAGAGATCATCACCGCGCCGCTGCCGTGGTTCAGCTTGCGGGCTGGCAGCTCTGCGACGTGGTCCGCACCGGATATTGGCGAGCAGGTGATGGTTCTCAGCCCGGGAGGCAACTTGGCCGCCGGTGCTGTTCTTCAGGGTCTCTACTGCGACACGAGCCCGCCCCCAGCGGAGGTCCGCTCAGTACACCGCACGCGCTTCGCCGACGGTGCCGTGCTCGACTACGACCACGAAGCGCACGCGCTGCGAGCGCTCCTGCCAGCCGGCGCCACGGTGTCGATTACCGCCGACGGCGGCATCAAGTTCACCGGCAACGTCAACATCGACGGCGACGTGTCCATCACGGGCAAGGTGAACGCCGCCGGCGACGTCGTCGGCGCTGGCATCAGCCTGTCGCGACACCCGCACGGCATGATCACGCCTGGCAGCGGCACATCCGGGCCGCCGCAATGATCGGGATGTCCGCCGCCTGCGGGCGCCCGCTCGCCGGGTCCAAGCACCTGGCGCAGTCGATCGCCACCATCCTCACCACGCCGATGGGCTCGCGCGTCATGCGTCGGGACTTCGGCTCGGTGCTGCCCGAGCTGATCGACCAGCCGTTCAACGGCGCCACGCGCGTGCGCATGTACGCCGCGGTCGCCGTCGCGCTGATGCGCTGGGAACCGCGTCTGCGCCTCACGCGCATCCAGCTTCACCCCGGCAGCGCTCCCGGGCGCTTCGAGCTCGAGCTCGACGGCCTGCGCGCCGACATGCCCTCCCCGAACCGCCGCGAGCGCCTGCTCGTGCCCCTCACCTTCCGCGCCCCGTAACGGAGAACCATGGCTACCGAATACCACCACGGCGTACGCGTCGTTGAAATCAGCGAAGGCGTGCGCCCTCTGCGCACCGTCTCCACCGCCGTCATCGGCCTCGTCGCCACGGCGGCGGACGCAGATGCCAGCGCCTTCCCACTCGACACGCCGGTGCTGATCACCGACATCGACGCGGCGATCGGCAAAGCCGGCACGAAGGGCACGCTCAATGGCGCGCTGCGTGCCATCGCGGATCAAGCCAAGCCCTTCACGGTCGTCGTGCGCGTCGCTGAAGGCGTCGACGAGGCAACCACCAGCACGAAGGTCGTCGGCGGGTACGCAAACGGCCGATACACCGGCATGCAAGCGCTGCTGTCTGCGCAAGCCGCGGTCGGGGTGAAGCCGCGCATCCTCGGCGCGCCGGGCCTCGACACGCAGGCTGTGGCCGTAGCGCTCGCGACGCTCGCGCAGAAGCTGCGCGGCTTCGCGTACGTCAGCGGCGGGGCCAGCAAGACGCGCGACCAGGTCATCACGTACCGCAACGCGTTCTCGCAGCGTGAGCTGATGCTCATCTGGCCGGACTTCCTCGCGTGGGACACCGTCACCAGCAAGACCGCGCCTTCGTACGCTGTCGCCCGCGCGCTCGGCCTGCGCGCGCGCATCGACGAGGAACAGGGCTGGCACAAGACGCTCTCCAACGTGCCGGTGAACGGCGTCACAGGCTTGAGCGCCGACGTCTTCTGGGACCTGCAGGACCCGGCCACGGACGCCGGCATGCTCAACGCCAAGCAGATCACCACGCTCGTGGCGCACAACGGGTTCCGCTTCTGGGGCTCGCGCACGTGCTCCGGTGACCCGCTCTTCCCGTTCGAGAACTACACGCGCACCGCGCAGGTGCTGGCCGACACCATCGCCGAGGGAATGCTGTGGGCGGTCGACAAGCCGCTGCACCCCAGCCTGGTGCGCGACATCGTCGAAACGGTCAACGCGAAGTTCCGAGAGCTGAAAGCCTCCGGCTACATCCTCGATGCGAACTGCTGGTACGACGAGGCCGTCAACACCGCCGTGACGCTGAAGGAAGGAAAGCTCACGCTGGACTACGACTACACCCCGGTGCCGCCGCTGGAGAACCTGCTGTTCCGCCAACGCATCACGGACCGCTACTTCACCGACTTCGCCCTCGGCGTCAACGCATAACCGGAGCCGCATGCCATGGCAATGCCGCGCAAACTGAAATTCTTCAACACCTTCATCGACGGCAGCTCCTACCTGGGCGAGTGCGTCGAACTCACGCTTCCGACGCTCAGCCGCACCATGGAGGATTACCGCGCCGGCGGCATGAGCGGCCCGGTCAAGGTCGACCTCGGCCAGGAAGCCATCGAGCTTGAGGCGACGTTCGGCGGCTTGATGCGGCCGATCCTGCGGCAGTATGCGGCGGCTCGACACGACGCCGTAGCGCTGCGCTTCGCCGGCGCGTACCAGCGTGACGACAACGGCTCGGTGCAGTCCGTCGAGATCGTCGTGCGCGGTCGCTGGTCCGAGATCGAGCCCGGTAGCGCCAAGGGCGGTGAGGACACCGAGTTCAAGAGCAAGCTCGCCTGCAGCTATTACAAGCTCATCGTGGATGGTCGCGAAGAGATCGAGATCGACCTGCTCAACATGATCGAGCGCATCGACGGCGTCGACCGGCTCGCCGAGCACCGCCGCGCGATCGGCGCCTAATCACCCCTTCCCTCTCAGGAACCGCAATGACCCAGCCTTCCAATCCGTCGCCCTCGCGCGACACCGTGGATATCGTCCTCGATACTCCGATCACCCGCGGCGACCTCGTGCTGCAGGGCATCGCCCTGCGTCGGCCCAAAGCCGGCGAACTGCGCGGCATCGCGCTCGCCGACGTGCTGCGCCTGGATGTATCCGCACTTCAGCAGCTGCTGCCGCGCATCACGTCGCCGGCACTCACCACCCACGACGTGCAGCAGCTCGAACTGCCCGACCTCATGGCGATCGGCACCGAGGTCGTGAGTTTTTTTCTGACGAAGTCCCAGCGGGAGGCCGCCTCCCCCGACGCGTAGAAGACGCGATGGCCGATATCGCGGTGGTCTTCCATTGGGAGCCCGCCGCGATGGCCGACCTGGGCGTGGGCGAACTGATGGAGTGGCGCGAACGCGCCCGGGAAAGATGTGGAGCCGAGAAGTGATAGCCTGCACGTATGACCTTCTGGACCGACATCCTGATCGGCGCGGCGCTCATCGCGGCGTTGGTCGTCTTCGTGCTGATGCTCATCGGCGCGCCCATGCTGTTCGCGTCCATCGGCATGGATCTTCTCGGCGGTCGTCGGCGCCGCTGACAGACCGCAACCGGAGCGCCTGACATGGCCTCCGGCGACCTCAAGCTCCAGATCCTGCTGGATACGATCGATCGCGTATCCGGCCCCCTCAAGAAGATCCAGGGCGGAAGCTCCGCCGCCGCACGTGCGCTGAAGGGCACCCAGGCCGCGCTGCGTGGTCTCAATGCGCTTCAGCAGGACATTCGCGGCTTCCGCGAGCTGGAAAGCCAGCTCGCCTCGACGTCGAACAAGCTGGTCGCCGCGCGGCGCCAATACCGTCAGCTCAGCGATGTCATCAACGCCGCCGAAGCGCCGACGAAGGAGCAGATTGCCGCGCTTCGCGAACAGGGCGCGCAGGTCGGCAAACTGGCCGCGCAGCAGAAGCGGCTACAGACCGAGTTGACCTCTTCCAGCGCGGCGCTGCGTCGCGCGGGACTCGACACTTCGCGGCTCGGCGTGCATGAGCGCGAACTGCAGCAAGGCATCGAGAAGGCGAACCGCGCGCTCGACCAGCAGCGAGCGCGACTCGACAAGCTCCGTGCCGCGCAGGCGCGCATGAAGTCCATTCACAACGCGGGCAAGACGCTTGCGATGCACGGCGCCGGCGGCATCGCGGCCGGCACGGTGGCCGTTCGCAACACGCTTGCACCTGTCGCCGCATTCGCCAAGCAGGAGGACGCCGCAGCGCAGCTGCGCGCCTCCATGATGGCCGCCGGCGGCAAGGTGCTGCCCGAATACCAGGCGATCGGCGCACTCGCCCAGCAGCTCGGCAATCGCCTGCCAGGTACGACCGCCGACTTCTACGAGATGATGACCATGCTGCGGCGGCAGGGCATGTCCGGCAAGGCCATTCTCGGCGGGCTCGGCGAGGCCACCGCCTACATCGGCGTGCAGCTCAAAATGGGATACGGCGAAGCGGCCGAGTTCGCCGCCAAGCTGCAGGACGCCACGCGGACAAGCGAACGCGACATGCTCAAGCTCGCGGACACCATCCAGCGCGGGTTCTATCTCGGTGTCGATCCCGACAACATGCTGCAGGGCTTCAGCAAGCTCTCGCCGGCGATGGACGTGCTGAAGGTGCAAGGCATCGAAGCCACCAAAGCGTTCGCGCCGTTACTGGTGATGGCGGACCAGGCCGGCATGGCGGGCGAGCAGGCGGGCAACGCGTACCGCAAGGTTTTCCAGGGCGCTATGGACGCGGCGAAGGTCGGCAAGGCCAACGGCCTGATCCAAAACACCGGCATCAAGCTCGACTTCACCGATGGCAAGGGCGAGTTCGGCGGTCTCGACCAGCTGTTCGCGCAGCTCAAGCGGTTGGAGTCGCTCAACACGCAGGATCGGCTGGCCGTGCTGAAGAAGCTGTTCGGCGACGACGCCGAAACGCTGCAGGTCGTCTCGCTGATGATCTCGAAAGGCGCCGCCGGGTACGCCGAGGTCCAGGCCAAGCTGGCCGCGCAGGCGAGCCAGGAAGAGCGCATCAACAGCCAGCTGGGCACGCTCAGCAACCTGTGGGAAGCCACGACGGGCACCTTCGGCAACGTGCTGGCAGCGTTCGGCCAAAGCGCGGAGCCTGAGCTCAAGGCGATCGCGAGCTGGCTCGGCAGCGTGGCCGAACGCGTGCAGCGCTGGGTGAAGGAAAACCCCGTGTTCGCCGCGACCTTGTTCAAGATCGCCGCCGGCGCGGCGCTCCTGGTCACGGTACTGGGCGGTGCCGCGCTGGCGCTGGGCACCATGCTGATGCCCTTCGCGGGACTCCAGATGGCGCTGACGACAGCGGCGCCGTTGTTGGGGATCGTCGCGAAAGCCGTGCTCGGCTTCGGCAATACCATCCTGGGCGCGCTGCGCACGATCGGTATGGCACTGGCCGCGAACCCGATCGGACTGGCGCTGATGCTCATCGCCACCGTCGCATACGTCATCTGGCGCAACTGGGACACGCTGGGCCCGATGTTTGCCGCGCTGTGGGCACGCATCGTCGCGGGCCTGCAGGTCGCAGCGGCGTGGCTGGGCGGCATCTGGGAACGCATCAAAGCCGCCGCCGCGGGCGCCTGGACCGCGCTCGTCGGCCTGGTGACCGGCCTCGGTGAGCGGATGCGCGCTGGCCTGTCGCTGGCATGGACCGCAATCAAGCTGGTGCTGCTCGGCTGGCCTGCCTTCATGCTGCAGCTGGGTGTCGACCTGGTCGCGGGGCTGGTCAACGGCATCAGCTCGCGCGTGACAGCAGTCACCGAGGCCATCCGCTCGGTCGGCAGCGCCGCGATCGGCGGGCTCAAGACGATGCTCGGCATCCACAGCCCTTCGCGCGTCTTCGCGACACTCGGCGACTACACCATGCAGGGCTTCGCTGGTGGGCTCCAACGCAGCGCGAGCGAGCCGCTGGCGCGCCTGGGCGCGTTCGGTGATCGCCTGCGCACGGCCGGCGCCCGGCTTGCGATCACCGCGGCCGCAACGCCGGCGATGGCGCTGGACACGCGGCCGCCGCTCTCCGGGGCCGCTGGCGCAGCGCCGGCGGCGTCGGTGCACTACGAGATCCACATCCACGCCGCGCCGGGCATGGACGCGCAGGCGCTCGCCCGCGCGGTTTCCGCCGAACTCGACCGGCGCGAGCAAGCGGCCGCCGCGCGTCGCCGCTCCGCCTTCGTCGACTACTGAGCCACCGCCATGATGATGAGCCTGGGGATGTTCGTCTTCGCGCTGCCCACGCTGGCTTACCAGCAACTGCAGCGCCAGGTGGCGTGGCGCCACGCCAGCACGGAGCGCGTGGGCGCACGTGCCGCGCACCAGTACGTCGGCCCAGGTGACGAGACCATCAACCTGAGCGGCATGCTGGTGCCGGAGATCGCCGGCGAGCGCGTCAACCTGGACATGCTGCGCGAGCTGGCTGACCAAGGCGAGGCGCTGCCGCTGGTGGATGGCACTGGCCGCGTCTATGGCGCCTTCGCCATCGAATCGCTCAGCGAAACGCAGACGCTGTTCTTCGATGACGGCACACCGCGGAAGATCGACTTCCAGCTGGCGCTGAAACGCGTGGACGACGACGCGGTGACGCGCCAATGAGCCAGGCGCCCTACCCGATCCCCGCCTTCCGCGTGACGCTGGACGGGCAGGATCTGACTGACCGCATCGCCCCGCGCCTGATCGACCTGACGCTCACCGAGAACCGCGCCGGCGAGGCCGACCAGTTGGACCTGCGGATCCACGACCACGACGGCCGCATGGCGCTCCCGCGGCGCGGCGTGACCATCGCCGTGGCGTTGGGCTGGAAAGGCGGCGAGATGGTCGACAAGGGCACGTTCAAGGTCGACGAGGTGGAGCACAGCGGCCCGCCGGACATCATCACCATCCGCGCGCGCAGCGCGGACCTGACCGCCGAGCTGCGCAATCGCCGTGAGCGCAGCTGGGATAGCACCACGCTCGGCGCCATCCTCACCACCATCGCGGGCGAACACGGCCTGACACCGCGAATCGCACCCGCGCTCGCCGACCGCGCGATTGACCACCTGGATCAGACCGAAAGCGACGCCGCCCTGCTCACGCGCTTGGCGAAGCAGTACGACGCCGTGTCCACCATCAAGGCCGGGCACCTGGTCTTCGCGCCGATCGGCAGCGGCACGACCACAGGCGGCGAGCCGCTGCCGGAGGTAGTCATCCACCGTCGTGATGGCGACACCCATACTTACCGCACGGCCAGCCGCGACGAATATAGCGGCGTGCGCTCGTACTGGCATCACAAGGCGGGCGCGACCCGAAAGAGCGTGCTGGTCGGCGACAGCGGCAACGCCAAGCGCCTGCCCAATACATTCGCTTCGGAAACGGAAGCGCGCCAGGCGGCACACTCGGAGTGGGAGCGCCTATATCGCGGCGCGGCCACCTTGAGCGTGTCGCTCGCCATGGGGCACCCTGAAATCTACCCAGAGCAGAGCGCCCGGCTGGCGGGATTTGCAGACGAGATTAGTGATCGCAAATGGCTGATTGCCAAGGCAACCCATTCCCTTACAGATCGAGGCTTGACGACTGCCCTCGATATGGAAGGTGCTCAGTAAGCTAGGAGGGCGATCTCATAAGGGCACTAACGCTGGACGCCTCATTGCGCAGCTAACCATGCGTGGCACCTTCTCGCCGGACAACAGCGGATCAGGCACGCACCCAATCCAGCAAGACCCTTATCCACATATCTCGTGCTACAGGCCAAACCGCCCTTTCTCACCAGCGCCCGAGGTCCAAGTACACTCTTCCCAGCTACCCAGATCGACGAACACAGGGGGTAGCAAGGTGCCGCACTATGCAGCCAGGGAGCAAGGGGAGCGAGGGCGATGATCAAGAAAAGTCTGCAACCAGAGGCTCAACGCCTCTTAAAAGTGTGGTGGAAGGCCAGGAAAGCCGCCGGCTCAGATACGGGCTCAGCCTTCCGCGTCCACTTGATGCGCTCCGCTGAACGACCACTTCACATGGCGCTATCGGCGCTCGCGACAACGCTCGTTGTTCTCATTGTCACATACCTACTCTCGCTCAAGGCGGCTGACGGTTTTGCTCAGTTGTTCACACCCATCACGTCACTGATACCCAGGATGGCTCCGGAAGAGCTACGAACGGCATCTGACGGCTTCATGCAAGCTCAAGCTGCCCTTGCAGCCCTTTCCTTTCCGATCGCCATAGCCTTTGCGGCCTTAAGCCACGACAAGGAGCAAAGAACTACAACAATGGAGATCTATTTCGTAGAAGCAGCAGTGCTGCTACTGGCACTGAGCTCTTTCGCCTTCATCGTCGCACTGCTGGCATTTCAGGGTATATACGAGCTTGCAGGCGGCTTTGATGTTAAGCCACGCCGCTTCTTCTGCGCGTTGATGCTTGCAGGGATGTGCATCTGGATGACAGTGAACCTTGCGCTAACGTCTTGGTTCACCATAAAGACGTTTGAATTCCTAAGCAGAGACGGGAGGCGGCGCTTTCTAGCGGCGTACGCGGTGCAAGCGGTCAGGAGTCGCGCAGCCAGAAGCCACATCATGAATTGGCTATTGCAGAACGAACTCTCAGAGCTAAAGAGACGCGCGCTTGTGGACTGGAACTCCGTCACGATCCTCGACCGCAACTATCGGGCCGTGCAAAGGATCTTCTCGAAAGAGCACGAGCTCATTGACGCAAATCCTCGCCAGCTTGCGCGACTTCTGCAGCGCTACTCCAACTTGGGCTCCGTAAATCGCGCGCAGATACAGATTCCACCGCACACATGGCACGTGGGCGCCAAAAGTCATGAGCTTGTTCTTATACCAAAGGACAGGGAGCCGAGCAGGAAGACTGAGCGAGCCATTGCCAAGTGCTTCACGTTCAGAACCGGAGGGAGAAGCCACCTCTTCGACGAGTACGGCGAATACGTTGCGACGGTCTTAGGAGAAGCACGGAGCGCAAAACTACGCGGCGACTCCATCACCTACGTATATCAGATCGCAACATTTACTCAGTTGATGCAAGGAGCGCTTTATCGGGGATTTGATCTCGCAGTGGTCGCGGCAGCTGATCGTCACATCCTCGAAAGCATTCCGGCCAATGCCGATATTTGGACATTCTTACGTCCTGCAAAACACTTCGTGTATGAGGATCTGATACCAGCTGCGGTGCGTGGCGACGGCCATTGGTTCCTCACCTTCACGCGCGAACTTTCAGGCTTCTTGACAACGCAGAGCAACGAGCATGCGAGCACGACCCTACAAAAGGATGTGATCCAGTTCATGACTTGGCTGGTCACTCGATTGAGCGAAGAGTGGCGAGACCTAAGAGACGAGCACGTCGCGACTGGCACGCTTCAAAAAGGCTCAACGAAACTGAAAGAGCCCTACGCGCGCAAGTACGAAAAAGTACTTAGCGAGCTCACTGGACTGCGCGAACACAACGACTCGTTTCTCGCCAACTGGCAGTACTCAAAGGCCGCTTGGAATGAAGCAGCACAGGGCGTCTACCTCCTCTTCCTTCACTGCGAAAGCTTAGCAATCTCTGTTCATAACGCAATCGCTCTCGATGATCTACAAGCCGCGGAATGGTGGACCGATTGCTTTATCCGCTGGCCAAGCCAGCATGGTTACGCCTTCTCGGAGTCGGTGCTCATGGATGATGAATTCATCCGAAACTGGATTACTGCTTCGGTATTTGAACAACCTCAACCGGACCATGCTGCGGCAACGAAGTACCAGGTAATTAGACACTTCTGGCAAGATGCACGCATTATTCTGCTAGCCAAACTCGTTGCGGAACGCGAGCAAAAGAAGGCAAGAATATTGGAACGCGCAATCTCTTCCATTGTGTCAATGAACCCGATTATGCCGGGCGGGCACATTAATAGAGAAGAGACCGCATGGAACGCGCCCAGAGTGCTGTCAGACGCGCTACGAATGCTCTTGCATTCCACAGGGTCTCTTGAGCATACCGTTCTGGCGTCGACAACCGAATCACTGCTGACGTTCGGACGACCTCATATGGTCACTGGGCGCTTGTATAGCGCATGGGGCTCCGATGACGCCAGCTCGCTGTTGAGGCAAATCTTGATCCTAGTCGTTAGCGCTTCAGTTCGCCCGTGGTCCACGAGTGTGCAGGCGGAAACCCTTCTACGTTGGCTCGTTGCAGATGAGGGCAGAAAGCACAGCGGAAAGCAGCATTTGACGCAACTCCTAATTCACGCTGACGAGCTCGATCACGAGGAATTGGCGGAGCACTTCGGCGAATCGTTCCCGGAAGTAGTCTCGTGGCCCGAGTCCATCCGCATTGCAAAAGAAGCAATTGCGCACCTCATAGGTGGGATCGAACGACAGCACGCGGACGCTCTCAACAAAGCCCCGCTAAGCGACCGGCGTCTTAGCGAAATTGCCAGGGCGGCAGAAGCAACTGCGTTTGCAAAGGAAAGCGGAGGCGTCGGCGTCAGGCTCTTTCAGCACGTGGAAATAGCTGATGCGAGCGACGGGACCAAGGACTACACGCTGAGGATAGCTGGGGTTTCAAGAGCGATGGTCGTCGATATTCCAAACCCCGTTCGACCGATCAATGAGGAGGAATGGTTGGCAAAGGCGGTCCGTGATCACGTGTCACGCACGGTGATGCTGCTCTCGTCTCGCTCATTACTGAAGAATGAGGTACAAACACCCACACCTGAAAGCTACTTTGCGGAGATCCAAAACCAAATTCGCGTCCATGGCTCGGATCCCGATTCAATCCTACTGCTCACTCACAACCAGACCAGCCCAGAATGGCTCTGGCAGTGGCGCTATCCTGAGATGTATAGCATCGCGCATCCAGAGAATCTGTGGATCGATCTCAATCCCAGCTCAGTAGAGGGATTGCGGCCATTCATCGCGGTGAATGGGGTAAAAGTTGTGAGGGCTCCTGTCTCCTCAACAGCATCCCTCAGCCTCCCACGGAATGCTTTTAGAAGACTGATCTTCTCGCGGTACGGTTCCGGAAGTCTCATAAATGCGCAGTGGCACCCCGAGGGTGATGGTTCCACTGAAGGCGTTCTGCAGCTCAGCTGGCGAGCGCGGATCGAGGTAGCGGAGCGTGTTGCCACTGCTCTTGTGCACGATGTAAATGTGTCAGCACATTGACATTGCCGAGGCGGCTCTCGTTGGCCATCTAGGTGTCGATCGGCGCGAGGGCCGGAAAGCGTCGTTAACCTAGTACCGGCATTTCGGCGCTACTTTGTCGTAAGGCGGACCTTCTTGTTGCCGCCCTTCCGAGGACGGAAGATTTCAATTCGATAATGCTGGGGCACTGGATACTCTGGCGCACGCGGGAGTCTTGGTTTCGGCTCCCGTTGCGGAATATCTACTTCTTCACACGGCTCCCAGAAATCACCAGGCAAAGGGAGCTGCTCGGGAAAACGAGGGGCTTCCGCTAGACCCCTCGCAAGCTCCGTGAGGAACTCGGGGGAGCTTGCCGCTTCCGCTCCCCACCTATCTTGAACCTCCTGCATTGCTTGATCGGATGTCATCACACCACGCTGCACCCTATCGAACAACGTCCTAAGGTAGAAGATCTCACCGCCACTTTGCTTGGAGTTGCCGCGTGCACTCCTGCAGCCGAACCTCGCTTTGGCTTGCTCAAAGAGCGCGCCGGTTACGTACGACGCCTGATCACGGATAGTCTGCACTCCAGACACAAAGCTCCCGTAATTGCCAATCGCGAGATACAGAGCTCCGACCGTTGCAGCCACCCTGCCTAGGCCCTTTATCGAGCCCTCTTCCACTACAAGCGTTACAGCGTAGTCTGGAAGCCGAAGATGGCTCTCAACGTAGCTATCCCACTCGTCGAAGAGCTGCGTTGAGTAGCGCTCGAAGTCAGTCTTCGCGAACGCCGGAGATTTGACGTAAAAGGAAGTTGTCACAACATCAAGCATTGCGCCCCCTCGACACCCTGCCTCAAATGTTGGTCGTTAGCTCGCCTAGGTGCGACTTGGCGGCTGCTGCATTCAACGGCCCAAATTCCATGCAGCGCTGCGCGCCTCCTTCAAAGAGCCAACCAGAGCTGGCACTTTCATCCAAAACTGCGATGCGCTCGATTCCCTCACTTTTCCAGTCGCAGCTCGGAAGCTGCGAGATCAAGCACATGCAGAGCGAGCTAACTGCGAACTCGTACTCATCTCGCTCAATCCGATCACTGGCATGGGGGTTGGTTGATCGTAGTTTGACCAGGACTAGTGCGTCTCCGGCAACCAAGGCTCGATACTTGAGGGCCTTCGTTGCCGCCAAAACGGACGGGGGAACTAGGCGTGGCTCGCCGCTCAGCAGCTCTTCGACTTCCGCACTCCGGCCTGACGATGTACATGCCACGACTAGCAACGACGCAGCCAACGTTGTGAAAAACTTGGAAATCCGACTCAACTGGTGCGTTCCTTCTGGAGTCACTCAAAGCACTTAGGCAGCGATAATGTTTACCGTGCCGACGATCATGTTTCCCGCTATGTACTGACCAATGCAGTGGACGCAACGGGTCACTTTTCTGAGCCCTTTTTTGAGCCGCCTACATTGATGGTCATGCCAGGTTGATGCGCGCCCCCGAAAACCACTTGGCCTTGCGAGCCACCAGAGATCGTCGCACCGCTCGCCCCGGCCTCTACCCGAGCGGCAGCACCAAGCGCAGCACGGATTACCGATTGCACCTCGGGCGATGCCGCGCGATAGCGCGATAGAAGTTCGGCTTCGTCGACTGTCGGCTCTCGTCCTGCCAGCCCAGTAACAATGAACTGCACGTCGGCGCCCAGTTGGGCCATGGATGCGAGGTAAAGCGCATCGGGAGCACGCTTCCCGCTTTCGTAGTTTCTTTGCGTGACGCTGGTGACGCCTGCCCGGTCGGCGAGTTCAGCTTGCGTAAGCCCTAAGCGCTTTCGCTCAGCGCGCAGGCGCGCGCCAATGGCCTCACCGTTGGAAAAATTCGTATTCATCCGGTGTTGCTATGGAAACATACGTTTCCATATAGTCATCCATGTTGAGCAGATGTGAACGGTATCGCACGGATGAAGACCGCAACAGGCATTTCCCCTTCCAACCGCGAGAAAGTCCGAAAACGCTTCGAACGCGACGGCGTGAACATCGCCGAATTCGCGCGTACGCACGGGCTGAACAGGGACACCGTCTATCAGGTGTTATCGGGAGCGAAGAAGGGCCGCCGCGGGGAGGCGCATCGTGCGGCAGTGCTACTCGGGCTGAAGCCCAAGCCGCGAAAGGTGACCCCATGACTCGCGTCGTCACCATGACCTGCCCCGCCTGCCAGACGCCCGGCCGGATCCGGTCGTCCGCTGCCCTCAGCAACGTGGTGCGCGTGCAGTACTTCGTCTGCCGCATGCTCGGGTGCGGCTGCCAGTGGAAGGTGCTCGCCGAGTCGGTGTCCATCCTCACCCCCAGCGCGCTCCCGTTCGCGGCGGAGCCGCTTCCGAAGATGGACGAGGACGAACGCATTGCGCTGTTCGTCAGCCAGAAATCTGCAGGCCAGCAGGCCGACATGTTCGCGCCCTCACCGCCTCGCTGACGCCCACGCGTCTCGCCCCACGCTCGCCCCTCCACTTCCCCCGGTCGCTTCGACCGGGCACGGATTCGCTTTGCCATGCGCCCAGACCTGCTCGTCGACATCACACGCCGCCTTGGGGCCGACTACGGCTTCAAGACGCGTGGCGCGTGGCTGCAGGAGGGCAAGTGCCCCGAATGCGGGAAACGCGAGATGTACGCCCGTGCCGAGGCGCCCTGGGTGCTGCGCTGTGGCCGCATGAACCGCTGCGGTGTGTCGCTGCACGTGAAGGACGTGTACGCCGAGCTGTTCGCCTCCTGGTCCGATCGCTTCATCGCCACCGAGACCAACCCGCACGCCGCGGCCGATGCCTACCTGCAGTTCTCGCGCGGCTTCCCGCTGACGCGCCTGCAGGGGCTGTACACGCAGGAATACCACCGCGACCACGAGCGTGGCATTGGCAGCGCGACGGTGCGCTTCCCGCTCGCATGCGGCGGCTGGTGGGAGCGGTTGATCGACCGGCCCGAACGCTTCGGCAAACAGAAGGCGCGGTTCTCGTACGGCGGGCACTATCGCGGTCATTGGTGGCAGCTGCCCGACACCGACGCGGACGCGCGGGAGATCTGGCTCACCGAAGGCATCTTCGACACCGTCGCCCTGGAGCTGCAGGGCACCGCCTCACGGGCGCTGCTGTCCTGCAACAACTACCCCGAGCACGCCCTTGCCGAGCTGGCAAAGGCATGCGCTGCGGAAGGCCGCGAACGCCCTGCCCTCGTCTGGGCGTTGGACGACGGCGCCGCCGGGCATCAGTACATGCGGCGCTGGCACGAGCGCGCCCGTGCGGAGGGCTGGGAGTCCAGTGCGGCGTACACGCCCGCCCGCGGACGACTGAAGCCGGACTGGAACGAGCTTCACCAGCGCGGCGAGTTGGACGCCAAGGCGCTTGAGCAGGCGCGCTACCACGGCTCGCTGCTGCTGGCCGAATCTGCCAGCGAAAAGGCGCTGCTGATGTACGCGCACACGGAGCGCCGCGAGTTCCATTTCGGCTTCGAGAACAGGCTCTACTGGTTCAAGCTGGATCTCGACCGCTTCGAGAAAGCGCGCCGTGCGCTGGAGGATGCGGACCGCGGGCTCACCGACAAGGAGATGCGCGAGCAGGCGCTGCGCGAATCCGGCGGCGTGTGCGAGATCGCCAACTGCTACCCCACCGCGCTGTATTACCAGGCCAACCGCCTGACCGATGAAGCCTGGTACTACTTCCGCGTGTCGTTTCCCCACTCGGGGCGGCCGGTCAAGAACACGTTCACCGCGGCGCAGCTGGCGTCATCGGCGGAGTTCAAGAAGCGCCTGCTCGCCATGGCACCAGGCGCGATGTTCACCGGCAGCACGCAGCAGCTGGACCGCATTTTCCAGCGCGAGCTGTTCGCACCGAAGGTGGTGGAGACGCTCGACTTCATCGGCTACAGCCGCGAGCACCGCTGCTACGTGTTGGGCGATGTGGCCGTGCGCGACGGCGCCGTGCACGAGTTGAACGACGAGGACTACTTCGACATCGGCAAGCTGTCGGTGAAGAGCCTCAATCAGAGCCTGCAGCTGTCCATCAACCGCGACGCGGACGAGTACGACAAGGGCTGGCTCGACCTGGTGTGGCAGTGCTACGGCCCCAAGGGTCTGATCGCAGTAGCGTTCTGGTTCGGCTCGCTGTTCGCCGAACAGATCCGCGCGAAGCAGCAAAGCTATCCGTTCCTGGAAATGTCCGGCGAGCCCGGCACGGGCAAGACCACGCTGATCAATCATCTGTGGAAGCTGGTGGGGCGCAGCGGGCACGAAGGCATGGACCCTTCGAAATCTACGCTCGTCGGCCGCACGCGCACGTTCACGCAGGTCTCGAACCTGCCGATCGTGCTGATTGAGTCCGATCGCGACGAGGACACGGCCAAGGGAAAGAAGTTCGACTGGGACGAAGTCAAACCGCTATTCAACGGCCACATCGGCCGCGCGATCGGCGTGAAGAACGGCGGCAACGACACGTACGACCCGCCATTCCGCGGAACCATCGTCATCGAGCAGAACCAGCCGGTCAGCGCGAGCAGCGCAGTGCTGGAGCGCATCGTGCACATGACGTTCGACAAGAGCCGGCACAGCCTGGCCAACAAGGACGCCGCCGACCGGCTGTCGTCCATGCCGATCGAGAGCGTGTCGGGGTTCATCCTGCGGGCGCTGCGCGCCGAGGCCAGCGTGATCGCCACGTTCCTGCGCCAGCAGCCGCTGCATGAGCGCGAGCTGCTGCGCCTGCCCGACATGAAGAACGTGCGCCTGGCTCTGAATCACTCGCAGGTGATGGCGCTGCTCGACGCGCTGCATGACGTGCAGCCGCTGACGCTGGAACAGCGCGAACTGACGCACCGCGAACTGGCGGACATGGCGATGGCGCGGCAGCACGCACTCAATGCCGACCACCCGACGGTGGTCGCGTTCTGGGAACTGTTCGAGCACCTGGATGCGGATACGACGCAGACGTCGCTCAACCACAGCCGCGACGAAAGCCTCATCGCCATCAGCCTGATCGAGATGGAAGAGCGCGCCGCGCGTCGCGGGCTGCGCCTACCGCATCACGACCCGTCGGAGTTCAAGCGTCTGCTGCGCACATCGCGCCGGCGCAAGTTCATCGACAACAAAACCATCAACTCGCGCCACACCAACGCGAGCAAGAAGTGCTGGGTGTTCCGGCACGAATAGGCGGCCCCGGCGGGCGGAGCGGCAACTCCACCCCAAGGCCCATCACCACGAAGGAGAAGGAGAAAGCGATGCACCAGAGCAACGAATGGCACCAGGCAACACCCCACGCGGCAGCGGACACCGGGGCCGGCGGCGAGGCTACCACACTGATCATCGACCGCCTCGCCGTGGCCGCGCATTCCTCGGCGCTGCGCGCAACGATGCGGGCGCGCATCCACCTCGACCGGGCCTCCGCCGCGTATTACCGCGCCGAGGCGACGGCGCATCAGCTCAATCCGTACCTGAGCGTGCAGAAGCGGATGCGACTGGCGAACCGCGCGGCCGCAAGGGCTATCGCGGCAACCGATCGCGCCACGTTGGCCGAGCTGCAGTTGCGGATGCTGGTGTCCCTGGACGCGGCCGCGCCGGCGGCGACCCCCTCCTGCGAGCCCATGGCGGTGATCGTGGTGACCGTGCACCGCGATCGGATCGAGCAGCACGCGCGCCTGGTCATGGGCACGGCCGCATCCGCCTCGCGGCGCTGGACGCGCGTGGGTGGCTCCTCCTGGCGCTGCAGCGACGCTGACTGGGCCGAGCACGAAGAGGCCCTAGGCGTCGAACTGACGGAGTTCTGCGAGGCCATGGACCTGCCCTCGCGTGTCGCCGACATGCTGCCCCGGCCGCCGGCTCCGGCTTCGCGTGCTGCCGCCATCGCTGCCGCGGAGGTGGGCCATGGGTGATTTGCTTCTGCTCTTCAGCTCCGTCGGGATCGGCTGCACGCTGGTCGAGCGCATGTGGCGCGCGCACGCGGCGCGCGCCAAGCGCGTGGGACTGGCCGTCGGCCAGATCCCGGTGATTCCCCGCCGCCGCCCCATGGCCGTACGCCGGGAGGTGGCCCATGGCTGATCTGACACCCGGACGCAGCTACGCCGAACTGCGCGCCGCCCACCAAAGCGGCGCCGTGATCTTGGGAAACGAAGCGCGCCACGGCCGCCCGGATACCTACCACCTGTGCGCGGATCCGCAGTACAGCTGCAAGCCGCACGAGTACGTCGCGGTGATGCCATGGTCGGAGAAGCTGGCGCGTGCGTTGCGTGCCTACGGCGACGACCACATCGCGGACGCCGATACCACCATCGGTGCGCTCAGCCTACGCGAAGCGCTGCAGTTGCTCGTCGACGGCGAGCCGGTCGAGTTCACGTACGGCCCTGACGACGTGTGCCAAGGCTGGCAGCGCGTGATCAGCATGCGCGACCTCTGCGATGCGCATCAGCTTCGCCGCGGAGGGAGCACGCTGTGAATCGCGAATTCGTGATCAACCACGGCCACCTGTTTTGTGGCCTCGCCGGCGGCGCGAAGGGCTTCAACCAGGCACGGCCTGACATCGGCTCGGCGCGCGCGCGTTTCGTGTGTGTCGGTGGAATCGACAACGACCCGGGCGCCATCGCGGACTTCACGCGCATCGCCGGCGTCCGGGGCACAGTGCTGGATCTGTTCGATCGCGACCAATACCGCGCGTTCCACGGCTGCGAGCCGCCACGCGATTGGCGCGAAGCCGGCACGCCGGAGATCCACGCCGCGTTCCACCATCAGCGCCCGCACGTGCTGTTCCTGTCGGCGCCGTGCAAGGGATTCTCTGGCCTGATGCCGGAGAGCAAGAGCCGAACCGCGAAGTACCAGGCGCTCAACCGCCTGACCCTGCGCGGGATCATGCTCACGCTGGAAGCGTACAAGAACGATCCGGTAGAGGTGATCCTGTTCGAAAACGTGCCGCGCATCGCTACGCGTGGGCGGCACCTGCTGGACCAGATCACGGCTCTGTTGCGCGCGTACGGCTACGTGGTCGCCGAGACGACACACGACTGCGGCGAGCTGGGCGGCCTCGCGCAGAGCCGCAAGCGCTTCCTACTGGTGGCTCGCCACCGCGACAAGGTGCCGCCCTTCTTGTACGAGCCGTCGAAGCGCCCGCTGCAGTCGGTTGGCACGGTGCTGGATCGTATGCCGCTCGCCGGCGACGTCTATCGCGCGGGGCCGATGCATCGCGTGCCTGCACTGCAGTGGAAAACGTGGGTCCGCCTGGCATTCGTGGAAGCGGGCAGCGACTGGCGCAGCCTCAACCGCCTGGCGATCGAGGACGGGCGCGTGCGCGACTACCTGATCGTGCCCGAGCACTTCCGTGGCTGGCTCGGCGTTCGCCGTTGGGACGATTCGATTGGCGCCGTCGCCGGCGAAAGTCTGCCCAGCAATGGCGCGTTCTCGATCGCAGATCCGCGCGCGGCCGCCGGAGCAGCGCAGTACCAGCAATACGGCGTGATGACCATGGAGGACACGGCTGGTGCCGTGATCGGCGTGAAGTCGCCGGGCCAAGGGACGTTCAGCGTGGCGGACCCGCGCTGTAGCGGCGAGCGTCACAAGAACGCATATCGCATCGTGCGCATGGACGGCACCGCCGGCACCGTGACCGCGGACTTTCGACCGGCTGGTGGCGGTGGCGTCGCGGATCCGCGCGCGGCCGGAGCCTTCGCTGGCGCCGGCAAGTACCAGGTGAGCGGCTACGGCGATTCCGCCGGCACTGTGATCGCGCGCAGCGACACCGGCCATGGCGCCTATGCGGTCGCCGACCCGCGGCCTGCCAATCAGCGCCAGCCGGGCGATGCGTACCTGACCAATGGTCACTACGGAGTCGTCGATTGGAACGCCAGCAGCGGCGCTGTAAGCGCCGCAGCGGGCCACGACAACGGCAGGTGGTCGGTCGCCGATCCGCGCCTGCCAGACGCGCGCGAGAGCGTCACGTGCGTGATCCGAAGCCTCGACGGCACCTGGCACCGCCCCTTCACAACCTTGGAACTCGCCGCGCTGCAGTCGCTGGTCGACCCCGAGGAAAAGCTCGAGCTTGACGGTCTGTCGGACCAGGCTTGGCGCGAGCGCATCGGCAACGCGGTACCGCCGGCGGCGGCGCGAGCCATCGGCGAAGAGATTGGCCGCACCCTGCTGCTGGCATGGACGGGCCAGACCTTCGCCCTCGGCGCGACTCCAATCTGGGTTCGCGACGTAGCCACCGCCATCACCATGCCCGCGGAGGTCTGCCAGTGACCCAGCGCCAAGTGCAACACCAGGTAACGCTGTTGCCGTGTGCGGAAGGGCACGCAGCGCGGCACTACCTCGATCACCGCGCCCTGCGCGTGGGCGGCGGTCACTTCATCGAGTGTCCGTGTCGTCGCACCGGAAAGCACGAAGCCATCGAAGGGGCTCTGGACGAGTGGTTCCGCATCAACCAGAAGCGAAGGCCACGGGCTCCGCGAGCCACGCCCGCGCATGCACGATGCGCGGCTCCGGTGTCCACGGCCGACGTGCTGCAGTTGCCCCTCCGGCTGGCGGGAGCGAGGAAGGCATGAGCCGGCGAACCCTCAATCGCTTCGGCGGGCGCGCCGTTGCGTGCACGCCCTCCCGGCCCTCGCTGCCCGCTGGCGCCATGTCGACGTTGATCGCCCGCCGCTGCTCGTGCTGCGGCCTGATCAAGTCGCTTGCGGGTGGAACGACGCGGTGGGTCTATCGCCGACGTGTCCGGATGAACGTGTTCACGTGTGCGAGCTGCAGATGACCGGGCACTTTCAGCCCTCGCACGCAGGTCCGCGGCGGCTCAGCGCCGCGCACCTGCGTCTGATCGACGCCCTCGCGAAAAAGGCCGCCGAGGACTATCTGCGCGAACAAGCCTTGCGCGACGCGGCTTCCAGCCCGCAGCGCACGAATCCCGTCCCGTTGCCACGCTCCAAAGACCGCACCTAACCTCGCCCCCATGCTTACTGCAGCCTACGCCCGCTACTCCTCCGACCAGCAGCGCGACGCGAGCCTGGACGACCAACTGCGGAACTGCCGCGCCTACTGCGCGAGGCAAGGTTGGGCTGAGCCCGTCGTCTACACCGACGCGGCACTCAGCGGCGCGCGGGCCGATCGCCCGGGCTACCGGCAATTGCTCGCCGATGCGTCGCGTTACGACGTCATCCTCGTCGACGACCTGACACGCCTGGCGCGCGACAGCATCGAATCCGCGAAAGCGGTGAAGCGGCTGACGTTCGCCGGCGTCCGCCTCATCGGCGTGAGCGACGGCGTCGACACGGCACGCAAGGGTCACAAGCTGGAAGTCGGCATGCGCGGCATGATCGGGGAGCTCTACCTGGACGAGCTCGCGGAGAAGACACACCGCGGCCTGACAGGGCGCGCACTGGACGGGGCGAGTGCCGGCGGCCTGCCGTACGGCTACCAGGTCACCACCGTCGGCGAACGGGCGATCGACGAGGCCGAAGCGAAGATCGTGAGGCGGATCTTCGCCGAGTACGTCGACGGAAGCAGTCCGCGGGCGATCGCCAGCGGACTCAACCGCGACCGCGTTCCGTCTCCTCGAGGAAGCACATGGGCGATGACGGCGATCCGCGGCGACCTCCGGCGAGGCATCGGAATTCTTGCGAACCCGATCTACATCGGCCAGCAGGTCTGGAACCGCAGCCGCTGGGTGAAGCACCCGGAGACAGGGCGGCGCGTGCGGCAGGAGCGTCCCAGGAGCGAGTGGGTGACGACGGAGCACCCGGACCTGGCGATCGTCGACGTGCCGACCTGGAACGCCGCGCAAGCCCGCATGGGCGCCTGCGGCAGGGGCGGCCTCGCGGTCGGCCGCGGCCGCACGCCGCGCCACCTCCTGAGCGGCCTGCTGAAGTGCGGCGAGTGCGGCGGCCCGATCGTGGTCCTCGACCGCTACAACTACGGCTGCTCGATCGCAAAGGACCGCGGCACCTGCAGCAACCGAGTGCGCCTGAAACGCGGCCCAACCGAAGAGCGCCTGCTCGCCGGCATCCGGCGCGACATCCTGAACGAAGAGGCATTCCAGCGCTTCCAGCGCGCTGCAGGCGCCGCGCTGGCCTCGGCCGCTCCCAACACCGACGCCCTCCGTCGGCGCCTGTCTGAGGCGGAGCGAGAGCGCGACAACGTGATGCGGGCCATACGGGAGGGGGTCATCACCAAGACCACCAAGGCCGCGTTGATAGCCGCCGAGGCCGCGATCGAGGAAGCGAGCTCAGGGCTGGAGCGGGCCCGCCAGTTCCAGCCGGCGCAGTTCCTGCCGCGCGCACGTGAAGCTTGGCAGCGCATCACCGCCAGCCTGGCGGACGCCGCCCGCGACGTGGCCGCCGCGCGGTCCGCGATCCACGACCTGCTGGGCGAGGATCTGCGGCTCGTAAACAAAAACGGCGACCTCTTTGCAGAGATCGCCGCTTCGTCTGATGCTCAGATAAACGTGGTAGCGGGGGCAGGATTTGAACCTGCGACCTTCGGGTTATGAGCCCGACGAGCTGCCAGACTGCTCCACCCCGCATCAGGCCGACCATGATAACGGCCGACTAAAACCTGCGCAACCCCGATTCATGAATCAAATCGGGATTTGCGCAAAAAAATTACCCCGCGAACGCCCGCTGGCACCACGCCATGATCGGATTCCATGCCAGGCCCAGTGCGAGCAGCGCGAGCGCGTTCACGCCGAAGGCGATGCGCAGCGGACGGTTGTCCGTGGCCTCGATGCCCTGCCCTTCGGGCTCGTCGAAGTACATCGCCTTGATCACGCGCAGGTAGTAGAACGCGCCGATCACCGCGAAGACCACGCCGACGAGCGTGAGCCACAGCATGTCGCCCTGCAGCGCCGCGCGCAGCACGGCCAGCTTCGACCAGAACCCGAGGAACGGCGGCACGCCGGCCAGCGACGCCATCACGCACAGCACCAGGCCGGCCATCCACGGGTTGCGCGCGTTCAGGCCCTTGTAGTCCTCGATGCGATCGGCCTCGAAGCCGCGACGCGAAAGCACCACGATCGCACCGAACGCCGCGGCGGACATGATCGCGTAGCTGATCGCGTAGAACAGCGCCGCAGCGAAGCCTTCGCGTCCGCCGCCCGCCAGGCCGACGAACAGGAAGCCGACGTGCGAGATCGTCGAATACGCGAGCAGGCGCTTGAAGTTCGTCTGCACCATCGCGCTGAGGTTGCCGATCGCCAGCGACAGCACCGCGAGGATGGCGAGCATCAGGCGCCACTGTTCCTCGAACGCAGGTGCGCCGATTTCCAGCAGGCGGTAGGTCATGCCGAACGCGGCCAGCTTCGGTGCGGAGCCGATGAAAAGGGTGATCGGCGTCGGCGCACCGTGGTACACGTCGGGCAGCCACATGTGGAACGGAGCGGCGCCGAACTTGAAGGCGATGCCGGCGACGACGAACACCACCGCGGTGATCAGCATCAGCGTGTTGCCTTCGGCGATACGCGCCTGCGTGGCGGTCGCGATCTGGTCCAGCTGCAACGAGCCGGTGGCGCCGTAGATCAGCGACAGGCCGTACAGCAGCAGGCCGGACGCCAGCGCGCCGAGCACGAAGTACTTGATCGCCGCTTCCGAGGCGAAGGGGCTGTCGCGATCCACGGCGACCAGCGCATAGGAGCACAGCGCCAGCATTTCCAGGCCCAGGTACACCATCACCAGGCTGCCCGACGACACCAGCAGCATCATGCCGGCGATGGCGAACAGCATCAGCACCGATACTTCGCCCTTGTACAGCTCGCGGGCACGCAGGTAGGGCCAGGTGTAGATCATCGACAGGATGCCGACGACGCCGATGGTCACCTTCATCACATCCGCCGCCGTGTCGCGCACGAACATGCCGCTGAGCACGGTGCCGTGACCGCCGACGCCGGTGGCGAGCATGAAGGTGGCCACCGCCAGTACGGCGATGGCGAACAGGTGGCTGACCACGCGACGGCGTTCGTCGACGAACAGGTCGAGCATCAGCAGTGCGAATGCGCCGAGGATCACCACCAGCTCCGGCAGGAGCGGCAGCAGGTCGGCGGCGGAGCGGACAGGCATGTTCATTCGCTACAACCTCAGAGCTTCGACGCGGCGATCTGCGTCGCCAGGTTCGCGATGGCGGGTTCCATCAGGTCCGTCAGGGGCTTCGGCCACAGGCCCAGGATCAGCACGCCGACGGCGAACACGCCCAGCACGAAGGCCTCACGGGCGTTGATGTCCTCGAGTTCGGCGACGTGCGCGTTGCCCACTTCGCCCCAGATCGTGCGCTTGACCAGCCACAGCGTGTAGGCCGCGCCGATGATGAGCGTGGTGGCCGCGACGAAGCCAATCAGCGGGTGCTGCTGGAAGCTGGCCAGGATCACCATGAATTCGCCCACGAAGCCGGACGTGCCGGGCAGGCCCGAGTTGGCCATCGCGAACAGCACGACGAAGGCGGCGAACCACGGCATCACGTTCGCCACGCCGCCGTAGTCCTTGATCATGCGCGTATGCATGCGGTCGTACAGCACGCCGACGCAGGAGAACATCGCGCCCGACACGAAGCCGTGGCTGATCATCTGCACCATGGCGCCCTGCAGGCCCAGTCGCGCGCCGTCGGTGTTGCCGGACTCGCGCACCAGCGCGAAGGCGATGAACGTACCGAGCGTGACGAAGCCCATGTGCGACACGGACGAGTACGCGATCAGCTTCTTCATGTCGTCCTGCGCCAGCGCGACCAGGCCGACGTAGACCACCGCGATCAGGCTCAGCGCGATGACCAGCCACGCCCATTCGGCGCCGGCGTCGGGCACGATCGGCAGGACGAAACGGACGAAACCGTATCCGCCGATCTTCAGCATGATCGCCGCCAGGATCACCGAGCCCGCCGTGGGCGCTTCGACGTGCGCGTCCGGCAACCACGTGTGCACCGGGAACATCGGCACCTTGACCGCGAAGGCGATCAGGAACCCGAAGAACAGCCACATCTGCTCGGTCGCCGTCAGCGGCAGCGCGTACATGTCGGCCAGCTGCCAGCTGCCGCCCTTCAGGTACAGGTAGATCAGGCCCAGCAGCATGAACAGCGAGCCCAGGAACGTGTACAGGAAGAACTTGATCGACGCGTACACGCGGCGCGGACCGCCCCACACGCCGATGATGATGAACATCGGGATGAGCATGCCTTCGAAGAACACGTAGAACAGCATCGCGTCCAGCGCGGCGAACACGCCGACCATCAGGCCTTCGAGGATCAGGAACGCGGCGTAGTACTGCGCCACGCGCTTCTCGATCGAGGTCCAGGCGCCGATCATCGCCAGCAGCGTGGTCAGCGTCGTGAGGGCGATCAGCGCGACGGAAATGCCATCGACGCCGAGGTGGTAGCGGATGTCGTACGCCGGGATCCAGTTACGGTTCTCGACGAACTGCATCGCGGCGGTCGTCATGTCGAAGCCGGTGAGCAGGGGGATGCTCGCCAGCAGCGTGATGAAGGCGACGCCGGTGGCGAACCAGCGCGCCGCACCGGCGCGCTCGTTGCCGAAGGCCATCGTGATCAGGCCGCCGGCGATCGGCAGCCAGACCAGCAGGCTGAGCAGGAAGGAAGTGCTCTGCAAGGGCTCGGGGTTCACGTCGGGTCCTTGTCCTAGTTAGTGCCAGTAGCGGATCAATGCGGCCAGCAGGGCAATCAGGCCGATGATCATCGCGAACGCATAGTGGTAGAGATAACCCGACTGGATCCGGCGGGTCAGGTGGGCGACGAGATCGACGACACGGGCGCTGCCGTTGACAACGGCACCGTCGATGACGTGCGAGTCGATCGCGCGCGACGCCTTGCCCAGTCCCAGACCACCGCCGGCGAAGCCGTTGATCCAGAGTTTGTCGAAGCCGTACTTCTCCTCGAGCACGCGGACGGGCCAGGCGAACATACGGCGCGCCTTCGCCGGCAGTTCCGGCTTCCACCAGTACATGATGGTGGCGAGCACGAAGCCGGCCAGCGTCAGCCAGAACACCGGCGCGGTGAAGCCATGGATCGCGTACTTGATCGGGCCGTGCCACACCTCTTCGCCGATCTGCGCGACGGTGTCGCGCGCCGACGCCAGGTCGATCGCGCCGAGGAAGAACGGCAGACGCTCGTGGTAGCCCATGACATCCGTGCCGAACAGCATCGGACCGGCGGTGAAGAAGCCGATCAGCACCGACGGGATCGCCAGCAGCACCAGCGGCACCGTCACCACCCAGGGCGATTCGTGCGGCGTGTGCGCATGATGGTCGTCGTGGCCATGGGCGTCGTGCTTGCCGTGCGCATCATGCGCGACGTGCGCACCGTGCGTGTCGTGGCCGTGCTGTTCGGCGAGCTGCGACTCGTGCTCGGTGGAATCCGCTTCAGGCGCGACGTAGTGCGCGGGCACCGGGTCATGGAAGCGTTCCTTGCCGTGGAAGGTCAGGTACAGCAGGCGGAAGCTGTAGAACGAGGTCACGAACGCGCCGAGCAGCACCGCCCAGTAGGCGTACGTCGCCACCCAGCCGTGCGAGCCGTGGGCATGGTGCGCGGCGGCCTCGATGATGGTGTCCTTCGAGTAGAAGCCACTGAAGAACGGGGTGCCGATCAGCGCCAGCGTGCCGATGAGCATCGTCCAGTACGTGACGGGCATGTACTTCTTCAGCCCGCCCATCCGGCGCATGTCCTGCTCGTGGTGCATGCCGATGATGACCGAGCCCGCGCCGAGGAACAGCAGCGCCTTGAAGAACGCGTGCGTCATCAGGTGGTACACGCCTGCGCTGTAGGCCGACACGCCCAATGCGACCGTCATGTAGCCCAGCTGCGACAGGGTCGAATACGCGACCACGCGCTTGATGTCGTTCTGCACGATGCCGATGAGCCCCGTCCAGAACGCCGTGGTGGCACCGATGAAGAGGACAAAGGTCAGCGCCGTTTCCGACAGTTCGAACAGCGGCGACATGCGCGCGACCATGAAGATGCCCGCGGTCACCATCGTCGCGGCGTGGATCAGCGCGGAGATCGGCGTCGGGCCTTCCATCGAGTCCGGCAGCCAGACGTGCAGCGGCACCTGCGCCGACTTGCCCATCGCACCGATGAACAGGCAGATGCAGATGAAGGTCATCAGCGACCAGCCGCCGATCGGCGCCAGCCAGCCGCCCGCCTGCGCCAGCGCGGGCCACGCGTTCTGCAGCTGCGCGGCCGCCAGCGCGGGCTCGCCGGCACGCGCGAACACGGTGCCGTAGTCCAGGCTGTTGAAGGTGTACAGCACGCCGGCGATGCCGAGCAGGAAACCGAAGTCGCCCACGCGGTTCACCAGGAACGCCTTGAGGTTCGCGAACACCGCGGTCGGGCGCTTGAACCAGAAGCCGATCAGCAGGTAGGACACCAGGCCCACCGCTTCCCAGCCGAAGAACAGTTGCAGGAAGTTGTTGCTCATCACGAGCATCAACATCGAGAAGGTGAACAGCGAGATGTAGCTGAAGAAGCGCTGGTAGCCGTCGTCCTCGGCCATGTAGCCGATGGTGTAGATGTGCACCAGCAGCGAGACGAAGGTGACGACCACCATCATCATCGCCGTCAGCTTGTCGACCATGAAGCCGACGTGGGCTTCGATGCCGCCGACCTGGAACCAGGTGTAGACGTTCTCGTTGAAGGGCGAGGCGCCCTGCCCCACCAGCTGCCACAGGACATGGATCGACAGCACGCAGCTGACGCCCACGCCGAGGATGGTCACCCAGTGCGCGCCCGCACGACCGACCTGGCGGCGGAACAAGCCGGCGATGATCGCGCCGAAAAGTGGCGCGAGGACGATCAGCAGTAGAAGGTTTTTAGATATCACGGCTCATTTCCATTGCGTCGTCGTACTGCACCAGATCTCTATCCGTTGGCCATGCCATCCGTGGCGGAACGCTTCGGGCTCCGGGTCGCCCGGCCCGACCCTCCATGGCCGGGCGCTCACCGCCGCGCGAGCCAGTGGCTCGCAAGCGCGCGGCTCACCCCTTCATCGAATCGATTTCAGCCACGTTGATCGTGCGCCGGTTGCGGAACAGCGTCACCAGGATCGCCAGGCCGATGGCGGCTTCGGCCGCGGCCACGGTCAGGATGAAGAACACGAATACCTGGCCGGCGGGATCGGACAGCTGCCGCGAGAACGCGACGAAGTTGATGTTGACCGACAGGAGCATCAGCTCCAGCGACATCAGCAACATGATGACGTTCTTGCGGTTGAGGAAGATGCCGGCGACGCTGATGCAGAACAGCACCGCGCCCAGCGCGAGGTAGTGGCCGAGCGCCAGCCCGGCGCCGAAGAATTCGCTCACGGCTTGCCCTCCTGTGCCGGGGTCTCGACCGGCGGCGTGGCCGGCCGCACGGCGTCCATCTTCACGACGCGGACGCGGTCGGCGGCACGGACGCGCGCCTGGGCCGACGGATTCTGATGGCGCGCACCGACGCGGCGACGCAGCGTCAGCATCACCGCGGCGATCACCGCGACGGTCAGGATGACCGCGGCGACTTCGAACGGCAGCAGGAACTGCGTGAACAACGCACGCGCGAGCCATTGCGTGTTGCCGGTGGCGGACGGATCGGCCGGGAATCCGGTGGCGACATTCGCCTTGACGCCGATCAGCGTCAGCATCTCGACCAGCATGACGACGGCGACGAGGAGGCCAAGCGGCAGGTAGCGCACGTAGCCCTCGCGCAGCGGCGCCACGTCGATGTCGAGCATCATCACCACGAACAGCAACAGCACCATCACCGCGCCGACGTACACCAGGATGAGCGCGACGCCGAGGAATTCGGCACCGGCGATGATCCAGGTGCAGGCGACCGAGAAGAACGTCAGCACCAGCAGCAGGACGGCGTGCACCGGGTTCTTGACGCTGATGACGCCGACCGCCGCCATCGTGGCGACGGCAGCGAAGATGAGGAAGGCAATCTGGGCGAGATCCATGTTCGTCAGGCCCTCAGCGGAAGGGTGCGTCGGCCGCGCGACGCTCGGCGATTTCCGCCTCGAGGCGGTCGCCGATGGCCAGCAGCTGCGGCTTGGTCACGATGTTCTGGCCGCGCCGGTCGAAGTGGTATTCGTGCACGTGCGTCTCCACGATCGAATCGACCGGGCACGATTCCTCGCAGAAGCCGCAGAAGATGCACTTGAACAGGTCGATGTCGTATCGCGTGGTACGGCGCGTGCCGTCCTCGCGCTTGGCCGAGTCGATGGTGATCGCCAACGCCGGGCAGACCGCCTCGCACAGCTTGCACGCGATGCAACGCTCTTCGCCGTTCGGATAGCGGCGCAGCGCATGCACGCCGCGGAAGCGCGGCGACTGCGGCGTCTTCTCCATCGGGTACATCAGCGTGTACTTCGGCTTGAACAGGTACTTCGCCGTGAGGGCGAGTCCCTGCGACAGCTCGATGAGCAGCAGGCTCTTGAAGTAGGAAACGATGCGATTCATGCCTGCCCCTTACACCCCGGGCTCGAAGATTTTGAAGTACGCCATCACCGCGACCACGCAGATCCAGGCGATGGTCAGCGGGATGAACACTTTCCAGCCCAGCCGCATGATCTGGTCGTAGCGATAGCGCGGGAAGGACGCGCGGAACCAGATGAAGCAGCTGGCGAAGAAGAAGACCTTCGCGAGCAGCCACCACCAGCCGTCGGCCGACAGCAGCGGAATGCCCCAGCCATGGAACGGGCTCAACCAGCCGCCGAGGAAGAAGATCGAGGTCAGGAAGCTGATCAGGATCATGTTCGCGTATTCGGCGAGGAAGAACAGCGCGAACGCCGACCCCGAATACTCGACCATGTGGCCGGCGACGATTTCCGACTCGCCTTCCACCACGTCGAACGGCGCGCGGTTGGTTTCGGCCACGCCGGAGATGAAATACACGACGAACAGCGGCAGCATCGGGACCCAGAACCACTCCAGGAAGCCGGCGTTGCCCGACTGGGCCATCACGATCTCGGTGAGATTCAGGCTGCCGGCGCCGACCATCACGCCGACCATCGCGAAGCCCATGGCGATTTCGTACGACACGACCTGCGCGGCGGCGCGCATCGCACCGAGGAACGCGTACTTCGAGTTCGACGCCCAGCCGGCGAGGATGATGCCGTACACGCCCAGCGAGGTCATCGCGAGCAGGTACAGCAGGCCCGCGTTGGCGTTGGAAAGCACGACCTGGTAGTCGAACGGGACCACGGCCCACGCGGCGAAGGCCGGTGCCAGTGCGAGCAGCGGCGCGAGCTTGTACAGGAAGTTCTCGGCCCGCGTGGGCTGGATGACTTCCTTGAACAGCAGCTTGAAGACGTCGGCGAACGCCTGGAGCACGCCCATGCCCACGTACATCGGTCCGTGGCGCACGTGCATCCAGCCGATGAGCTTGCGCTCCCAGACCACGTAGAAGGCCACTGTGATGATCACCGGCATGGCGATGACGAGGATCTTCAGCACGATCCAGAGGATCGCGCCGATATTGCCGAACGACAGCAGCCAGTCGCGGAACGGATCAAACATTGCTTATGCCCTCCCCGCCTGCACGCGACCGGACATCGGCGCCGTGGCGCCATGACCGGATTCGACCCACACGGTGCCCGGCGCGACCTTGTCGCTGACGCGAACCGGCAGCGTGGCGGTGCCCGCGGCGGTGTTGAACTTGCCCACCACGCCATCGGCGAAGCCGAGCGCGGCGGCATCCTTCGGATGGATGACGGCCGCAGGCTCGACGTTGAGCGGGTGCGACTGCAGCGCAGGCGCGCGGCGCACGACTGCATCGCTGCGGTAGATCGCCATGCTCGCGGCCACTTCCAGGCCCTCGCCCGACACGTTCGGCGCCCGACCGGCGGCGACGTTCACTTCACGCATCTGCATGCCCGCACGCAGGCCAGCCAGATCGACGAAATCGAAGCCCTTCGCCTGCAGTTCGCCGCCGAGGGCGCGCAGCACGCGCCAGCCGGCGCGCGCCTGGCCCGGCAGCTTGCCGCCGGCCACGGTCGCCTGCTGGCGGCCGTCGAGATTGGTCAGCGTCGCATCGATCTCCGGCAGCAGGCCGATTGGCAGGATCACGTCGGCGACGGCGCGCGTCGAACGGCACGCGAAGGTGCTGAACGCCACGACCTGCGCCGCGTTGAGCGCCTTCAGCGCGGTCGCCGTATCGGCAAAGTCCATGCCGGGCTCGATGCCGTACAGCACGTACGCCGAACGCGCGTCGGCGAGCATCGCCTGCGCATCGCGCGAGGTCGGCAGCACGCCGTAGTCGGACAGGCCGACGGCATTCGCGCCCTGCGGAATGCGGTTGAGCGAGGCGCCGGTCGCCGCGGCGAAATCGGCAGCGGCCTTGCGGATCGCGGCCGCGTGCGGGCCGTTCTCCGCCAGCGCACCGACGATCACGACGGCGCGCGTGGCGTTCTTGGCGATGTCGACCAGACCGCTGTCGCCGAGCGTGGCGGCCATCTGCGACGGGGCCACGATGGCCTTCTGCGCGACGTCGTAGGTGAAATCGAAGTCGACCGGGTTGACCACGTACACCTTCGCGCCGCGGGTCCAGGCCTTGCGCACGCGCTGGTTCACCAGCGGCAGTTCGTGACGCAGGTTGGAACCGACGATGACGATGACGTCGGCGTGGTTGATGTCGGCCACCGGCGCGGCGAACGTGGTCGCATGCGCGCCGTCGCTCAGGTCGTGCTGGCCGATGCGGTGGTCGAGGTTGCCCGTGCCCAGCGCTTCGGCCAGACGCGCCAGCAGCGCGCCTTCTTCGTTCGACGTGGCCGGACCGGCCAGGATGCCGAGGCGATCGGCACCGTTGTCGCGCAGGATCTTCGCGGCCTTCGCCAGCGCTTCCTCCCACGAGGCCTCACGCCATTCGCCGCCTTCCTTCACCATCGGCACGGTCGCGCGGTCTTCCGCGTACAGGCCCTGGTGCGAGTAGCGGTCGCGGTCCGACAGCCAGCATTCGTTGACCGCCTCGTTGTCGCGCGGCACGGTGCGCAGCACTTCGCCGCGGCGCACGTGCAGGAACAGGTTGCTGCCCAGCGCATCGTGGTAACCGAGCGACTCGCGCGCGATCAGTTCCCACGGACGCGCCTTGAACTGGAACACCTTGTTGGTGAGCGCACCGACCGGGCAGACGTCGATGACGTTGCCGGACAGTTCCGTCGTTAGCGGCTTGCCGTCGTACGTGCCGATCTGCAGGTTCTCGCCGCGGTACATGCCGCCGAGCTCGTACGTGCCGGCGATCTCCGCGGTGAAGCGCACGCAGCGCGTGCACTGGATGCAGCGCGTCATCTCGGTGGCGACCAGCGGGCCGATGTCCTCGTCGGGCACCACGCGCTTGCGTTCGGCGAAACGGCTGACCGAGCGGCCGTAACCCAGCGACAGGTCCTGCAGTTCGCACTCGCCGCCCTGATCGCAGATCGGGCAGTCGAGCGGATGGTTGATCAGCAGGAACTCCATCACGTTGCGCTGCGACTTGAGCGCCTTGTCGCTGCGCGTGGAGACCTTCATCCCGTCCATCACCGGCGTGGCGCAGGCGGGCGCGGGCTTGGGCATCTTCTCCACTTCGACCAGGCACATGCGGCAGTTCGCCGCGACGGCCAGCTTGTCGTGGTAGCAGAAACGCGGGATCGGGATGCCGGCCTTGTCGGCGGCATGGATGATCATGGAGCCCTTCGGCGCGGCCATTTCCACGCCGTCGATGAAGACGGTGACGTGGTCGGGCGGAAGGTTCGGGTTTACGGGCTGTGCGCTCATGCGGCGACCTTCTCCACCACCGTGCCGGCGCGCTGGTCGTCGACCAGGAAACGCTTGTTCACGATCGCGTACTCGAATTCATCCCAGTAATGGCGCAGGAAGCCCTGCACCGGCCACGCGGCGGCTTCGCCGAACGCGCAGATGGTGTGGCCCTCGATCTGGCCGGCGGCGGCGCGCAGCATCTGGAGGTCTTCCAGCGTCGCCTGCTTGTCGACGATGCGGGTCAGCATGCGGTACATCCAGCCCGTGCCTTCGCGGCACGGCGTGCACTGGCCGCAGCTTTCCTTGAAGTAGAAACGCGCGATGCGCTGGCACGCGCGCACCATGCACGTGTCCTCGTCCATCACGATGACCGCGCCCGAGCCCAGGCCGGAGCCGGCCTTCTGGATGGCGTCGTAGTCCATCGTGAGCGACATCATCGTCTCGCCCGGCAGCACCGGCATCGACGAACCGCCCGGGATCACGGCCTTGATCTTCTTGCCGTTGCGCATGCCGCCGGCGAGCTGCAGCAGTTCGGAGAACGGCGTGCCCAGTCGGATCTCGTAGTTGCCCGGCCGGGCGACATGGCCCGACACCGAGAAGATCTTCGGACCGCCGTTGTTCGGCTTGCCCAGGTTGAGGAACCACTCGGCGCCGTTGCGGATGATCGCCGGCACGGACGCGTAGGTCTCGGTGTTGTTGATCGTCGTCGGCTTGCCGAACAGGCCGAAGTTCGCCGGGAACGGCGGCTTGTAGCGCGGCTGGCCCTTCTTGCCTTCCAGCGATTCCATCAGCGCGGTTTCTTCGCCGCAGATGTACGCGCCGGCGCCGAGCGCACCGTAGATGTCGATGTCCACGCCGCTGCCGAGCACGTTCTTGCCCAGCCAGCCGTGTTCGTACGCTTCCTTCAGCGCCTGCTCGAAGTGCTCGAACGGCTCGTGGTGGAACTCGCCGCGCAGGTAGTTGTACGCCACCGTCGAACCGGTGGCGTAGCAGGCGATCGCCATGCCCTCGACCACCGCGTGCGGGTTGTAGCGCAGGATGTCGCGGTCCTTCGCCGTGCCGGGCTCGGATTCGTCCGAGTTGCACAGGATGTACTTCTGCGTGCCGCTGCCCTTGGGCATGAACGACCACTTCAGGCCGGTCGGAAAGCCCGCGCCGCCACGACCGCGAAGGCCGGAGGCCTTCACCATGTCGATGATCGCGGCCGGATCCATCTTCTCGGTGAGGATCTTGCGCAGCGCGGCGTAACCGCCGGTCTTGAGGTAGTTCTCGTACGACCACGGCGTGTCGTAGTGCAGCGTCGTGTAGACGACGCTGTGCTCCTGCGGAGCCGGGCCGACCGGACCGTAGCCCTGGGAATAGTCGTGATGATCGTGCGCCATCTCAGCGTCGCCTCACTTCAAGCCGTCGAGCAGTTCGTCCACCTTCGCGGCGTCGAGCTTCTCGTGGTAATGACCGTTGATGACCACGACCGGCGCGCCACAGCACGCGGCGAGGCACTCTTCCTCGCGCTTGAGGTAGACGCGGCCGTCGGACGTCGACTCGCCCAGCTTGCAGCCGAGCTTCTGCTCGGCGTGGCGCACGAGGTCTTCGGCGCCGTTGAGCCAGCAGCTGATGTTGGTGCAGAAGGCGACGTTGTGACGGCCGACCTGCTCGGTTTCGAACATCGAGTAGAAGCTCGCGACCTCGTACGCCCACACCGGCGGCAGGCTCAGGTACTTGGCCACGGCGGCGATGAGTTCATCGCTGAGCCAGCCGCCGTTCTGCTCCTGCGCGGCGTGCAGGCCCTGCAGCACGGCCGAGCGCTTGCGGTCCGGCGGGAACTTGGCCAGCCAGTGGTCGATGTGCGCGCGCGTCTTGTCAGACAGCGCGACCATCGGGTCGACGTGCTGACAGGCTTCGAAATTTCCGGTCGCCTTCATTTGTCCAGATTCCTCAACGGGCCGCCGCGATCAGCGGTCGACCTCGCCGAACACGAGATCGTAGGTGCCGATCATCGCCACGACGTCGGCCAGCATGTGGCCGCGAACGATGGCGTCCATCGACGACAGATGCGCGAAGCCCGGCGCGCGCAACTTCACGCGGAAGGGCTTGTTGGCGCCGTCGGAGACCAGGTAGCAGCCGAACTCGCCCTTCGGCGCCTCGACCGCGGCATAGGTCTCGCCGGCCGGCACGCAGTAGCCTTCGCTATAGAGCTTGAAGTGATGGATCAGGGCTTCCATGTCGCCCTTCATGTCCTCGCGCCGCGGCGGAGCGACCTTGAAGTTGTCGACCAGGACCGGGCCCGGATTGGCCTTCAGCCACTTCACGCACTGCTTGATGATGCGGTTGGACTGGCGCATCTCCTCGACGCGGACCAGGTAGCGGTCGTAGCAGTCGCCATTGACGCCGACGGGGATGTCGAAATCCATCTCGGCGTACTTCGCGTACGGCTGCTTCTTGCGCAGGTCCCACGCGATGCCCGAGCCGCGCAGCATCGGGCCGGTCATGCCCCAGTCGAACGCCTGCTCCGGCGTGACCACGCCGATGCCGACCGTGCGCTGCTTCCAGATGCGGTTGTCGGTGAGCAGCGTTTCGTACTCGTCGACGCGGTTCGGGAAGTCGTTGGTGAACGCTTCCAGGTAGTCCAGCAACGAACCTTCGCGCCACTCGTTGAAGCGCTTGAGCTTGCCGCCCTTGCGCCACGGCGATTCCTTGTACTTCGGCATGAAGTCCGGGAGATCGCGATGCACGCCGCCCGGGCGGTAGTACGCCGCGTGCATGCGCGCGCCGGACACCGCCTCGTAGCAGTCCATCAGCTCTTCGCGTTCGCGGAAGGCGTACAGGAACACCGCCATCGCGCCCAGGTCGAGCGCGTTCGAACCCACCCACATGAGGTGGTTGAGGATGCGGGTGATCTCGTCGAACATCGTGCGGATGTACTGCGCACGCTCCGGCGCCTCGATCCCCAGCAGGGTCTCGATCGCGCGAACGTAGGCGTGCTCGTTGCACATCATCGACACGTAATCCAGCCGATCCATGTACGGGACCGACTGGTTGAACGGCTTGGATTCGGCGAGCTTCTCGGTCGCGCGATGCAGCAGGCCCACGTGCGGGTCGGCGCGATGCACGACTTCGCCGTCCATCTCCAGGATCAGGCGCAGCACGCCGTGCGCGGCCGGATGCTGCGGGCCGAAGTTCAGCGTGTAGTTGCGGATCTCGGCGCCGCTGCCGAGACCGGACGTGTTGCTCACGGCTGCATTGGAAGGCTGGGCGCTCACTTCTTCACCTCGGCACGCTGGGCGACTTCGCCCTGCGCGGTCTCGTAGCGGGCATCGTCGCGGATCACGCGCGGCACCAGCACGCGCGGCTCGATCGACACGGGCTCGTACACCACGCGCTTGCGCTCGTTGTCGTAACGCACTTCGACGTTGCCGATCAGCGGGAAGTCCTTGCGGAACGGATGGCCGACGAAACCGTAGTCCGTGAGGATGCGGCGCAGGTCCGGATGGCCGTCGAACACGATGCCGTACAGATCGAAGGCCTCGCGCTCGAACCAGTTGGTGCCGGACCAGACCGGCGTCAGCGAGTCCACGACCGGAAGGTCGTCGTTCTCGGCGAACGTGCGCAGGCGCAGACGCTGGTTGTGCTGGCACGACAGCAGATGCGCGACCGCGGCGAAGCGGCGTTCCGGCGCGGCGGCGGCGCCGTTGGGCTGTTCGCCCCACACGAAGCGGCCGGCGCTCTTGCCCTCCACGCCACGCGAGAACCCTTCCGAGGACACGTCGGTATCCCACTCGTCGCTGCCGTAGCTGAGGTAGTCGACGCCGCTGACGTCGACGCACTGCTCGAACGCGAACTCATCGCGCAGGGCCTGCGCGGTGGCGCGCCACTGCGAGGCGGCGACGTCGATGGTGACCTCGCCGCGTCCCGGCGCGACCACCACCATCGCCTCGGGGAAGCGCGCGGTCAGGCGCTCGGAAAGCGCCGCGGCATCCATGAAACCGTACGGGCGGGCCATGTCAGCGCACGCCCTGCATGTTGTCGCCGAAGTTCGTGCCGCGGCGGATCTTCTTCTGCAACTGCAGGATGCCGTACACCAGCGCCTCGGCGGTGGGCGGGCAGCCCGGAACGTAGATGTCCACCGGCACGACGCGATCGCAACCGCGCACCACCGAATACGAATAGTGGTAGTAGCCGCCGCCGTTGGCGCAGCTGCCCATGGAGATGACCCACTTCGGGTCCGGCATCTGGTCGTAGACCTTGCGCAGGGCCGGGGCCATCTTGTTGACCAGCGTGCCGGCCACGATCATCACGTCGGACTGGCGCGGCGACGGGCGGAACACCACGCCGTAGCGGTCCAGGTCCAGGCGCGCGGCGCCGGCGTGCATCATTTCCACGGCGCAGCAGGCCAGGCCGAACGTCATCGGCCACATCGAGCCGGTCCGCGCCCAGTTCCACAGCGCGTCCATGCTCGTGGTGACGAACCCGTTCTGCAGCAGCGGGTTGTCGCCCTCGGGGCGCAGGATATCGTCCAGCTGCCCTTCGGGCAGCGGGTTGTGCATGAGGTCAGAGACGCTCTGGATCACTCCCATTCGAGTGCTCCCTTCTTCCAGACGTAAACGAAGCCGAGCAACAGCATGCCGGCGAAGATGCCCATCTCGATGAGGCCGACCACGCCGAGTTCGCGGAACACGGTGGCCCAGGGCACGATGAAGATGATTTCCAGATCGAAGATGATGAACTGGATCGCGATGAGGTAATAGCGCACATCGAACTGCATGCGCGCGTCCTCGAACGCTTCGAAGCCGCACTCGTAGGGCGAGAGCTTCTCGATGGACGGACGCTGGGGGCCGAGCACCTTGCCCACCACCAGCAGGGCGACGCCGATACCTCCGGCGACGATCAGGAACAGCAGGGTCGGCAGGTATTCGGCCAGCACTCGGTGTTCTCTCGCTTCGTTTAGCTCGATCGCGTTACCGCGACCTGGCTCGGCGTCAGCCGCCTGGGTGATCCCCGCGCGAGACTCGGCCCGCCGTGCGTGCCGCACCTCGGTCGGTGGTGCTTGTGTTGCTTATGCTGCGCTTCACTGACAGCAGTGTTGTTCGGTGTGGTGCCCAAGGGGGGACTCGAACCCCCACGACTTACGTCGCTACCACCTCAAGGTAGTGCGTCTACCAATTCCGCCACCTGGGCAATCAAACCCACGCCATCGCTGGCATGTCGTCTTCCTGACGCGATCGGTGCCGTGTGGGCTTTGATCGCTCCGGTCATCGCTGACCGTACCCGGCAATCCGTGCCGGGCCGATGAAAACAAAGTTTACCGCGTTACCTCAGCCGCCCGCAGGGGGTTGCGGCTTTGCCGGTTCCGGCGACTGCGCCGCGGGCGCCTGCTCGGAGGCGGCGGGCGCGGCCGGGACCGCTTGCTGCGTGGCCGGCGCCTGCGGAACCGTGCTGGCCGGGGCGGTCGTCGCGGGGGCCGTCGGCGCGGCCGGAACCGCGGCGTTGCCGGTGGCCGGCGCGGGCGCGCTCGGAACCGCCGGGACCTGGGCCATCACGCCGCTCGGCGCGGCGCCCGTCGGACCGGCGGCCTTGCGGGTCGCCTGCCAGGCCATGAAGAGGCTGATCGCGAAGAACGCGATGGCAAGCCACTTGGTCGCCTTGGAGAGGAAGTTCGCCGAACCACGCGCACCGAACACGGTGGCCGAAGCGCCGCCACCGAAGCCGGAGCCGGCCTGGGCGCCTGCGCCGCGCTGCATCAGGATCAGCGCAACCATCGCGATCGCGATCAGCACATAGATGACGTTGAGCAGCAACAGCATCGTGGGGTTCTACGGAAGTGGTTTCGACGGGTCGGGCGGTACGTCAGGGTGCCGCCGCGACTGCGATGGCGTGGAAGTCTTCGGCAACCAGCGAGGCCCCTCCGACCAGGCCGCCATCGACGTCCGGCTGCGCGAACAGCGCGGCGGCATTGTCGGCCTTAACGCTTCCGCCGTACAGGATCGGTAGCGAGCCAGCGATTCTAGCATCGCGCGCAGCGATTTCGCTACGGATGAATGCATGGACCTCCTGGGCCTGCTCCGGCGTGGCGGTCCGGCCGGTGCCGATGGCCCACACGGGCTCGTAGGCGACGATCGCGCCGTCGAACACGTCCTTGCCGCCGAGCTCGAACAGCGGCGCCAGCTGCTTCTCGATGCGCCACTGCGTCTGGTCGTCCTCGCGCTCGGAAAGGCTTTCGCCCACGCACAGGATCGGCGTCAGGCCCGCGGCCTTGCAGGCAAGAAACTTGCGCGCGACCAGCTCGCTGGTTTCGCCATGGAACTGGCGACGCTCCGAATGCCCGACCAGCCCGTAGCCGGCCCCGACATCCTTCAGCATCGTCGCCGACACCTCGCCGGTGTAGGCGCCCTTCTGGTTCTCGCTGACGTCCTGCGCGCCGAAGGTCAGGCCCTTGCCGGCGTAGCGCGCGATCAGCCCGGCGAGGTACGGCAGCGGCGGGAGGATCAGGCGCTCGACGCCCTGCGGCGCCGGCATGGCGACGAGCGCATCCAGGAGCGCCAGCGCGAATTCGCGATCGCCATGCAGCTTCCAGTTTCCGGCAACGATCTTGCGGCGCATGCGCACTCCTTCAGCGTCCTTCGGGTTCCGCGATGGCACGACCGGCCCCGCGAGCGGCGGCAAGTTTACTCCACGTCGGAGAGAATCGACCCATGGACACGCCACGCGCCGCGAACGCCTCGTTGCTGCAGGGTTTTCCGCCGGTCACGACACCGGCCGCACGCGTGCTCGTCCTGGGCAGCATGCCCGGTGCCGCCTCGCTGCAGGCAAGCCGCTACTACGCGCATCCGCGCAATGCGTTCTGGCCGATCATGGGGGCGCTGGTCGGCGCCGACCCGGCCCTGCCCTACCCGCGCCGGCTCGTGCGACTGACTTCCGCCGGGATCGCGCTGTGGGATGTGCTGGATCGCTGCGAACGCGAAGGCAGCCTGGATTCGGCGATCGTCGACGCCACCGCGCAG
Source organism: Lysobacter arvi (assembly GCA_031216755.1). Lineage (GTDB taxonomy): Bacteria > Pseudomonadota > Gammaproteobacteria > Xanthomonadales > Xanthomonadaceae > Lysobacter_J > Lysobacter_J arvi. The sequence goes on from JARUHG010000001.1 coordinate 1,263,901, forward strand.
GCGAACGACTTCGCGACGTTCTTCCGTCAGCACGCGAGGCTGACGACCGTGCTGTTCATTGGCGCGAAAGCCGAGGCGGCGTACCGACGTCTCGGCCCTCCGCTGGCGGCATTCGGCCTGCGCTCGCAACGACTGCCGTCGACGAGCCCGGCCAACGCATCGGTCCGGTTCGAAAAAAAACTGGCCGCCTGGCGCGAAGCGCTGCAGGCGGCCGGCGTGGTGCTGGATCAGGAGCGCTGAAGAACCGGCGTTATTTCAGCTTGATCTCGCGCAGGCGCTCTTCCAGGTAGCCGTGCGCGGTGATCGCTTCCGGATAGCGGTTCGGGTTGTCCGCCGTGACGCACGAGGGCAGCACGTCGATGAGGAAGTCCGGATTCGGATGCAGGAAGAACGGCGTGGAATAGCGCGGCTGGCGAGCCTTCTCGCCCTGCGGGTTCACCACGCGGTGCGTGGTGGACGGATACACGTGGTTGGTCAGGCGCTGCAGCATGTCGCCGATGTTGACCACGATGGTGTCGGCGTCGGCGGTGAACGGCACCCACTCGCCCTTGCGCGAAAGCACTTCCAGACCTTCGGCGCTGGCACCGACCAGCAACGTGATCAGGTTGATGTCCTCATGCGCGCCGGCGCGCACGTTCGGAATGTCGTCGGTGGTGATCGGCGGATAGTGGATCGGGCGCAGGATCGAGTTGCCCGAATCGGTCTTGTCGGCGAAATACGATTCCGGCAGCCCGATGTGCAGCGCCAGCGCGCTCAGCACGCGCGAGCCGAGGCGGTCGAGCGACTGGTACAGCCCGTAGGCGACTTCGCGGAACTCCGGGATTTCCGTCGGCCACAGGTTCGGCGGCATGACGTCGGCGTACTTCGAATCGCGCGGGATCTCGCGACCGACGTGCCAGAACTCCTTCAGGTCGAAGTGCTTGGAATCCTTCGCCGTTTCCACGCCGAACGGGGTGTAGCCGCGGGCGCCGCCGCTTCCGGGGACGTGGTACTGGCGCTTGACCTCGTCCGGCAGCGCGAAGAAGCGCTTGAACACGTCGTAGGCGGTGTCGATCTGCGCATCGGAAATGCCATGGCCGCGAATCCCGCAGAAGCCCCACTCGCGGTACGCCGCGCCAAGTTCGGCCACGAAGGCCTCGCGATCGCCCGGGCTGGCGGGTTCGCTGAAGCGGCGGATGTCGAGGGTCGGGATGCGATTCACGTCGGTTCCTGTACGGCGGGGTCGGAGAGAGCCGCACATGATACCGCCGGTCCGGGGCGCGTCAGGCGCCTTCAGCGCGCGCGCCGGCCGTTCAGGCAGGAGGTTTTCGCGCATGCGCCCGGGCGTCGCGATTGCCGGATAATGGCGCGCTTTTTTCCTATCCCATCGGACGAATGGACGACGTCGCCTCCCCGCTCCGCCAGCGCGCGAATGCCTGGCTGACCGGCGTGATCCTCGGCAATGCCGCGCTGGCCTGCCTGATCACCCTGAGCAACATTCCCCTGACCGAAGCCGGCAGCGTCTGGCGGTCGGCGCTGTTCCTGCTGCTCGCCCTGCCCGGTCATTTCATCTTCTTCGGTGCGATCGTCGCCTTGCCGGCCTACCTGCTCGGCCGCTTCGTCCGCGATCCGCGCTGGATGATCGGGTCGGCCGTGCTCCTGCAGACGTTGTGGCTGCTCCTGCTGCTCGCCGACGCGAAGGTGTTCGCGCTGTATCGCTTCCACCTCAATGCGATGGTGGCGAACATGATCTTCGGGGGCGCGCTGCAGGATCAGGTCGCCTTCTCGGCGAAGATGTGGGCGCTGATCGCGCTGGGTGCGGCCACGCTGCTCGCGCTGGAGGCCCTGGCGGCCCGCGTGTGGTGGCAGGCGCTGCGACGCCGTCCGGCGCTGCTGCGCATCCGCGCGACGTGGTGGGTCGCAGGCGCGTTGTGCCTGGTGAGCCAGGCCATGGTGGCGTACTCGGACGCACGCGGCGATCGGGCCGTGATGTCGCAGCTGACCTACATCCCCTGGGCCCAGCCGATCACGCTGAAAAACGCGCTGCACCGCTTCGGCGTGCAGACCGCGCAGGCCACCGGGCTGCCGGACGCCGGCGATCGCCTCGGCTATCCGCGGCGTGCGCCGCAGTGCGCCGCGTCGCCGCGGCTCAACGTGCTGGTGATCCTGGTCGAGTCCCTGCGCCACGACGTGCTCGAACCGGCGGTGATGCCCAACACCTGGCGATACGCGCAGGACGCGCAGTGGTTCCAGAACCACTACAGCACCGGCAACGCAACGCGCTTCGGCCTGTTCGGACTGATGTACGGCCTGCCCGGCGGCTACTGGCAGGCCATGCTGGCGCAGCAGCGCGGGCCGGTGATGATCGACCGCATGCTGGAGGACGGGTACGCGATGCACGTCTACGGCAGTGCACCGCTCTACAGCCCGGAGTTCGATCGCACCGTGTTTGCCCGGGTGCGCGACCGCATCGTCATCGGCCCGCCGAAGTCCAAGAGCGCCGAACGCGACCGCTTCGTGATCGCGCGCCTGCAGGACGACATCCGCCACCACCCGCAAGGCAAGCCGTTCTTCGGCTTCGTGTTCCTGGATTCGCCGCACGCGCCCTACCACTTGCCGGCCGGCTATCGCGCGCCGTTCCAGCCGATGGCGAAGGACGTGAACTTCCTCGACCTCGGCCCGGATCACGACCCGACGCCCGAGTTCAACCGCTACCGCGCCGCCGTGCATTACAGCGACGCGCTGATCGGCGAACTGCTGCGCACGCTCGAACAGAGCCCGCTGGCGGCGAACACCGTCGTGCTCATCACCGGCGATCACGGCGAGGAGTTCAACGACATGCGCAAGAACTACTGGGGCCACAACGGCAACTTCTCGGACTACCAGCTGCGCACGCCCTTCGTGCTGCACTGGCCCGGCCGCCCGGCGCGTCGCGTGGAAGCGGCGTCGTCGCACGAGGATTTCGTGCCGACCGTGATGCGCCACGCGCTGGGTTGCACGAGCGACAGCGCCGATTACTCGACCGGCCTGGACCTGTTCGGCGAGCTTCCGCGCAAGCGTCCGCTGCTGGTGGAAAGCTGGTCGCAGCGCGGCATCCGCGACGGCGCGCTGATCTACCTGTTCGACAACTTCGGCTCGGCGACCGTCGTGGATCGCAAGTACGACCCGGTGGAGGACGCCGACGTTTCGGCCGATGCGGTGCGCGAATCGTGGGAGATGCTGACGCGCTTCCAGAAGCGCTGACCGGCCCTGCCCCTCCCGCGCGGCGGGAGGGGGCCGAATCGCAGGAGGCGGCTCAGGCCGCAGCCGTCACGGCGGCGGCGAGCCTGTCGAGCGTGTCCTGCATCAGCGTGGCGTCGTCCGCTTCGACCGTGACGCGCACGACCGGCTCGGTGCCGGAGGGACGAAGGAAGGCGCGGCCACGGCCGGCAACCGCACGCTCCGCGTCGGCCAGCGCGGCCTTCACCGAATCGGCCTCGGCGGGCCTGGAGCCCGCGGCGAAACGCACGTTGACCGTCTTCTGCGGCACCTTGCGGAAATCGCCCAGGGCTTCGCGCAGCGAGATGCCGCGGCGCTTGAGCACTTCCAGCACCTGCAGCGCGCTGACGATGCCGTCGCCGGTGTTCGCCCGGTCCAGGCACAGCATGTGGCCCGAGGCTTCGCCGCCCAGCACGCCGCCGTTCGCCACCAGTTGCTGGTGGACGTAACGATCGCCGACCTTGGCCCGGATGAAGCCGATGCCCTTCTCGGCGAAGGCGCGTTCCAGCGCGTAGTTGGTCATGAGCGTGCCCACGACGGGACCGCGCAACCGGCCGGTCTGCTGCCAGTCGGTCGCCATCACGTACAGCAGGTCGTCGCCGTCGCAGATGGCGCCGTTGCCATCGACGAAGAGCACGCGGTCGCCGTCGCCGTCGAACGCGATGCCGATGTCGGCGCCCGTGGCCCGCACGTGCTGGACGAGCGTGTCCGGATGAGTCGAGCCGACGTTGTCGTTGATGTTGATGCCGTTGGGATCGATACCGATGGCATCCACGCGCGCACCCAGTTCGCGCAGCACCAGCGGACCGAGCTGGTAGGTGGCGCCGTTCGCGCAATCCATGGCGATGCGAAGGCCGCCGAGATCGAAGCCGGCCGGCACCGAGCCCTTGCAGTGTTCGATGTAGCGCCCCAGCGCGTCGCGCGTCCGCACGGCCTTGCCGAGCTGTTCGGACGGCACGGTGCGGAACGGGTGCTCCAGCGCGGCTTCGATCGCCAGTTCGGTCGCATCGTCGAGCTTCTCGCCTTCGGCGGAGAAGAACTTGATGCCGTTGTCATGATGCGGGTTGTGCGACGCCGAGATCACGATGCCGCCATCGGCGCGCATCGAATGCGTCAGGTGCGCGACGGCCGGCGTCGGCATCGGCCCCATGAGCTGCACGTCGACGCCCGCCGCGACGAGGCCCGCCTCCAGCGCCGCTTCGAACATGTAGTTCGAGATGCGCGTGTCCTTGCCGATGATCACCACCGGGTTGCGCCAGTCGCGGCGCGGCAGCGCGTGACCATAGGCGTTGCCCAGGCGCAGGACGAAGTCGGCCGAGATCGGACCCTCGCCCACACGTCCACGGATGCCGTCGGTGCCGAAGTACCGGCGGCTCATGCGCTGGCTCCGTTGAGCACGGGCTCGTCTGCCGGCGGCTGCGGCTGCTTCATCATCAGCGCAAGCAAGGTAGCCAAGCGATCGCGCAGTTCGCGTCGATCGCAGATCTGGTCGAGCGCACCGTGCTCCAGCAGGAACTCCGAACGCTGGAAGCCTTCCGGCAGCGTCTCGCGGACGGTCTGTTCGATCACGCGCGGGCCCGCGAAGCCGATGAGCGCCTCGGGCTCTGCGAGGTTGAGATCGCCCAGCATGGCGAAGGAGGCCGAGACGCCGCCCGTGGTCGGGTGCGTCATCACCGAGATGAAAGGCAGGCCGCGCGCGCGCATGCGCCCCAGCGCCGCCGACGTCTTGGCCATCTGCATCAGCGAGAACAGGCTCTCCTGCATGCGCGCGCCACCGGTGGCGGTGAAGCAGACCATCGGACAGCCCAGTTCGACCGCACGTTCGGCCGCGCGGGTGAAGCGCTCGCCGACGACCGACCCCATCGAACCGCCCATGAAGGCGAAATCGAACGCGGCGGCGACCAGGGGGCGCTGCTTGAGGGTGCCTTCCATCGCGATCAGCGCGTCGCGCTCGCCGGTGGATTTCTGCGCGGCCTTGATGCGGTCGGCGTAACGCTTCTGGTCCTTGAACTTGAGCACGTCGGTCGGGCCGAGTTCGGCCGCGATCTCGCGCGTGCTGCCTTCATCCAGCAGCGCGGTCAGGCGGACACGCGCGCGGATGGCCATGTGGTGGTTGCACTTCGGGCAGACCTCGAGGTTTTCCTCGAGTTCGGGGCGGTACAGCACCGCGCCGCATCGGTCGCACTTTTCCCACAAGCCTTCGGGCACGCTGCGGCGCTTGGCGGCGCCGGTTTCGGTGCGGATGCCCGAGGGCATGAGTTTCTTGAGCCAGGACATGCGTTGAGAGTATTCCCGTTCAGGCGTGAAGAATGCCGGAGCGGGCCCCGGCGGAAGCGGGGCAGTGTAGCGCAGCGGGCGTCGGCGCCCGCCGCCCGCTCACGCCGGAGTGGCGGTTGCGGGAACGCCGTCCAGTGCGGCGCGCAGCGGTTCGAGAAACGTGCGGGCCTGTATGGCCGGTTCGGCCGCATCGGCCAGTACCGACACCAGCGCACTGCCGACGACGACGCCTTCGGCCTCGCGCGCCATGGCCGCCGCGCTGGCCGCGTCCCGGATGCCGAAACCGGCGACCACCGGCACGCGGCTGCGCTGCCGGATGGCGTGCAGCCGCTCGCTGGCGGCGCGGGTATCGAGCCGGTCCGCCGCGCCGGTCACGCCCGCGAAGCTCACGTAGTAGAGGTAGCCCTGCGCGTCGTCGCACAGGCGCTGGAGGCGTTCGTCGGTCGTCGTTGGCGAGGCCAGCAGGATCAACGCGAGGTCGTGCCCGGCGAAGGCGACCCGGAACTCGCCGGCTTCCTCCGGCGGCAGGTCCACCAGCAGCACGCCATCCACGCCGGCGTCCACCGCATCGCGGGCGAAGCGTTCGGCGCCGCGGATCTCGACGGGATTGAGATACCCCATGAGCACCACCGGCGTGTCGGTGTCGCGCTCACGAAAACGACGGACGGCATCGAGGACGTACGACAGTCCGGCGCCGCGCGACAGCGCGCGTTCGGAGCTTCGCTGGATCGTCGGGCCGTCGGCCATCGGGTCGGAGAACGGCACGCCCAGTTCGATCACGTCCGCGCCCGCCTCCACGAGTGCGTGCATCACCGGCACCGTGGCATCCAGCGACGGATCGCCGGCCGTAACGAAGGGGATGAGCGCCTTGCGGCGGTCGGAGCGCAACTTGGTGAAGCGTCGGTCGATTCGGTTCATGGCGATGCCGTGGTCGGAAAGTGCGGCCCCTCAAGGGGAAGGCCCGGAACGCGGGGGATGGGAGGGAGAAAGTCCCGCCGCATTCCCGACCTTCCCCTTGAGAAGCCGCAAAGGTCGCCCGGATGGCTGGGTGGAAACGCGGACCGCTAGAGCGAAATGCCTTCGCGCGCGGCGATGGTGTGCACGTCCTTGTCGCCGCGCCCGGAGAGGTTGCACAGCACGATCGCGTCCGGCGGCAGGTCGCGCGCGAGCTTGATCGCCTGCGCGATCGCGTGGCTGGACTCCAGCGCCGGCAGGATGCCTTCGGTGCGCGACAGTTGATGGAACGCGGACAACGCTTCGGCATCCGTCACGCCCACGTAGTCGGCGCGACCGGTGTCCTTCAGGAAGGCGTGCTCCGGACCGACGCCCGGATAGTCCAGCCCCGCCGAGACCGAATGCGTTTCGATGATCTGGCCGTCGTCGTCGCACAGCACGTACGTCCGATTGCCGTGCAGCACGCCGGGTCGCCCGGCGGCGAGCGAGGCGGCGTGGTGCCCGGTGTGCATGCCCTCGCCTGCCGCTTCGGCACCGACCAGGCGCACGTCGGCGTCGTTGAGGAACGCGTGGAAGATACCGATGGCGTTACTGCCGCCGCCGACGCAGGCGGTTACCGCATCCGGAAGACGTCCGTATTCGGCGAGCATCTGCGCGCGCGCCTCGCGACCGACGACGGCGTTGAAGTCGCGCACCATCCGCGGATACGGATCGGGACCGGCGACCGTGCCGATGATGTAGAACGTGTCGCGCACGTTCGTTACCCAGTCGCGCATGGCTTCGTTGAGCGCATCCTTCAGCGTCGCCGAACCGCTGGTCACCGGCACGACGGTCGCGCCGAGCAGCTTCATGCGGTAGACGTTGATCTTCTGCCGCTCGATGTCGGTGGCGCCCATGTAGACCACGCATTCCAGGCCCAGGCGCGCGGCGACGGTGGCGCTGGCGACGCCGTGCTGCCCCGCGCCGGTCTCGGCGATGATCCGGGTCTTGCCCATGCGGTTGGCGAGCAGCGCCTGGCCGATGGTGTTGTTGATCTTGTGCGCGCCGGTGTGGTTCAGGTCTTCGCGCTTGAGCAGGATGCGGGCGCCGCCGACCTCGCGGCTGAGCCGCTCGGCGAAATAGATGGGACTGGGGCGGCCCACGTAGTGCGCCAGGTCGGCATCGAAGGCGGCATTGAACGCCGGATCGACGCGTGCGGCGTCGTAGGCGGCGGCGAGCTCCTCCAGCGGACCAATGAGGGTTTCGGCGACGAAGCGTCCGCCAAATCGGCCGAAATGGCCGGCGGCGTCGGGGAAGGCATGAAAGTCGGGGCGGGACATGCCGTGACTTTAACGAACGACATCCTCCGAAAACATGCATAAAATCTGATCATCGCGTCAGAAAATCTCACAGATTCACATGAGCCGGGACCTGCCCCCCCTCAATGCCCTGCGCGCCTTCGAGGCGGTCGCACGGCTGGACAGCGTCAGTCGCGCCGCCGAGGAGCTGCACGTCACCCACGGCGCGGTGAGCCGTCACCTGAAAACCCTGGAGGAGGCGCTGGGCACGGCGTTGTTCGTGCGCGAAGGCCGCGGACTGGCGCTCACTCCCGCGGGCCGGCGATTGCATGAAACCGCCGACGGCGCATTCGCCCTGCTGCGCCAGGGCTGGGGCGACCTGCGACGACGGCCGCAGCAGGCCCCGCTCGTGCTCGGCTGTCCGGGCAGCGTGCTGGCACGCTGGATGATCCCGCGGCTCGACCGCCTTGCCCGCGAGCGCCCCGAGCTGACGCTGCATCTCGCCGCCAGCGAGAGCACGCCCGATGCGGCGCTGACCGGGCTGGACGCGGCGTTGCTCATCGATCGCGCACCGTGGCCGGGCGACTGGCACCTGCACGAACTCGCGCCCGAGCGCCTGGGCCCGGTGGTGAGTCCACGATTCGCCGGCTACGTGCGCCTGCGGGAGGCCGCTCCTGACGCCCTCGTGCACGAAGCCCTGCTGCACACGCAGTCGCGTCCGCAGGCCTGGTCGGACTGGGCGCTGGGCGCCGGACTCGACGCCGGCGCGCTGCGCATGGGCACGGCCTTCCCGCACCTGTACTACCTGCTGGAAGCCGCCAACGCCGGGCTGGGCGTGGCGATCGCGCCCGAGCCGCTGGTGGCAGAAGACCTCGCCGCCGGTCGGCTCGTCGCGCCATGGGGGTTCGTCGAAACGCAGGCGCGGTGGGTGCTGGTCACCCGGCGCAGGACGAACGATCCACGCGTCGCATCGCTGGTCGCGTGGTTGCGCGCCGAACTGGCGGGCTGAAGGCGCGGGTCAGCGCGCGAGTGAGCGCGCGAGTGCATCCGCGCGGCGGACTTCCTCGACGAAGCGCCGCATCTTCGCGGCGTCCTTTTCGCCCGGCGCGGACTCGATCCCGCTGGACACGTCCACGCCCCAGGGATGCACGGTGTTCACCGCATCGAACACGTTGTCCGGATGCAGCCCGCCGGCAAGCAGGAACGGACGCGGCGTCGCCTGCGGGATGCGCGACCAGTCGAAACGATGGCCCGTTCCGCCCGCGCCGCCGCTGGCGTGGCTGTCGAGCAACAGCGCGACGGCGTCCGGATGGCGCGACAACGCATCGGCGACAACATCGCCCCCCATCGCGACCGCCTTGAGGTACGGCACGCCGAACGCGCCGCAGAACGCCTCGTCCTCGTTCCCGTGGAACTGCAGCAACGTCGGGCGCACGGCGTCGATCACGCGCTGCACCTGCGGACCTTCGTTGTCCATGAACAGCGCAACGACATCGACCCCGTCCGGGATCTGCCCCCGCAATGCGCGTGCCGCCTCGATGTCCAGCCGCCGCGAACTGCGCTGCGCGAACACCAGGCCGATCGCGTCGACGCGCAGTTCGCACGCCAGCGCGACATCCTGCGCGCGCGTCATGCCGCAGAACTTGATGCGGGTGTGCGCCGATGCATTCATAGCGTGACCTCGGCCGGCAGGTTCCACTCGGCCGGGTAACGCGGCCCGAGGAAGACGAGTCCGGTCGGCGGCGCCGTGGGGCCGGCGACGGTGCGGTCGCGCGCCTGCAGCAGCTCGCCGATCCAGCGTTCCGGTTTCTCGCCGCTGCCGACCATGAGCAGGCTTCCGACGATGTTGCGCACCATGTGGTGCAGGAACGCGTTCGCCTGTACTTCCACTTCGACCACGTCGCCGGTGCGCGTCACGCGGATGTCCTGCAACTCGCGCCAGGCATGGGGGGACTGGCAGTGCACGGTGCGGAAGGACGAGAAGTCGTTCTCGCCCAGCAGCGCCTGCGCGGCGCGGTGCATGGCGTCGGCATCGAGCGGCCGGCGTTCCCAGCTTAGGTACTGCCGCTCGAGCGCGGCGCGCACGGGCCGGTTGAGGATGCGATACCGATAACGACGCGCACGCGCCGAGAAACGCGCGTGGAAATCCGCAGGCACGGGCCGGCACCAGCGCACCGCGATCGACGGCGGCAACCGGCTGGTGACACCGAGCATCCAGCTGCGCGGATCGCGCACGGCATGGCTGTCGAAGTGCACGACCTGGCATTGCGCGTGCACGCCGGCATCGGTGCGACCGGCGCAGATCGTTTCCACCGGATGGCCCGCCACGAAGGAGATGGCAAATTCCAGGGCGGCCTGCAGCGTCTGCTCGCCCTCGCGTTCGGGTTCGCCGTGCTTGCTCAGCCGCTGCCAGCCGTTGAAGCCATTGCCGTCGTACTCGACGCCGAGGGCGAGGCGGTGCATCGGGGCGGTGTCGGAAGGTGAGTCGGTGGCGTGGGTCACGGGGAACAGGATGCGGTCCGGTGGGGGCCGGAATCGTTGGGGCTGGGGGGCATCGTGCTTGGGGTGGTGGGTGAAGGCAAACGGCGCCGGCTTACGCGCGGCAGCGCTGTGCGAGTGCGACGACACGTTGCGCCGCGCTTCGTTGCCCCTGCCCGGCCCGAACGCGTGGCGTTCGGGAGTTCGCAAGCGGCGCCTTCTCGCCCCACCCCCTCTCCCGTTCGGAGAGGGGTCTCAAACCGTGGGCTCCGATCCGGACCTTGCGATCAGCCCAGGTCCTGGAGCATGCGCGAGGCGGTCTGTCGCGCCGTCAGATCGCCGTTGATGATGACTTCGCTCAGCAGCTGGCGTGCGCTTTCGCGGTCGCCCAGGTCGATGTAGGCGCGTGCGAGTTCGAGTCGTTCCTGTCCCGGCTGCGTGGCGAGCGTCGGCTCGACGTGGGCGCGGCGACCATTGCCGTTGGCGGCGATGTGCCAGGCCGGGGCGATCGGCGCCGCCGGCGTGGCGGGCGGCGTCGGACGCGTCGGCGTCTGCGGCTCGGGCGTCAGCTCGAACGCCGGCGTCTCCTGCGCGGGCGGCTCGACGATCGTCTCGGGTTCCTCGCGCGTTTCGACGTCCGGACCGGGCGCGAACGCATCGGCGATCGAAGGCGCGGTCGCCACGGCGGAATCGGACGGCGCACGGAACGCCGGCTTCGAAGGACGACGCCCCCACCACCAGCCGCCGAGCAGCGCCAGCAGGATCGCACCGCCACCGAGGATCCACGGCAGCGGCGAGCCGGCCTGCGCGGCCGCCTGGTCGTTGCTCTTGGCCACGCGCTGCTGCGCGGCGGCGAGCTCGCTGTCCTTCATCGCGATGAGCTGTTGCTGCTGCTTCTGCAGTTGCTCGAGTTCGGCGACACGGCTCTTGAGTTCGGCGACCTCGGCCTCGCGTGCGGCGATCGTTTCCTGGGTCTGTTGCAGTTCCTGTCGCAGCATCTGGCCCTCGCCGCCGGCCTGGATGCCGGACTGGGTGCCCGCCTGGGCGGCGCGCGCGGCCTCGGGCGGAACGATTTCGAGGCGGGCATCGGCCGTCGCCGATCCACCCGCCGTTGCGGTGTTGCCCTGCGGTGCGCCTGCGACAGGCGTGCCCGCCGTCGCCGCCGCGCCTTCGAGCGCCGGTTGCGGCACCGCGCGACGCGCGTCGCGCCATTGCTGCACGTGCTGCGCGACCAGGCGGCGCGCCTCGCCGGCGTCCACGCCCGCCAGTTCGTCGCCCGGCGGCAGTTCGAGCACCGCGCCGGCCTTGAGCAGATTGATGTTGCCGTCGATGAAGGCGTCGGGATTGGCGCGCAGCAGCGCGATCATCGCCTGGTCCAGGCTCGCCTGACCTTCCATCCGCCCGGCGATTTCCGACAGCGTGTCGCCGCGTCGCACGGTGTAATCGCCGGACAGTTCGCGCGAAGCCTGCGGCGCCGGCGCACGCGGGGGCGCGGACGAGGCGACCTGCGGTTGCGTTTCGGGCTGCGGCGCGGCGGGGATCTCGTTGTCGGCCGCCGCGTTTTCCTCGCGCGCGAGGGCTTGGCGGACTTCTTCTTCCGGCGTCGTCGCCGGCGCTTCGGCGGTGGCCGGCGCGGCGGCTTCGGGCTCGCGCTCGATGATGTTGGGCTCGGAGACGACCGTCTCCTCGATCGCCGGCTGCATCGGCGCCGACACCGTGCGCGGCGCGTCGACGAGCGCCGCGTATTCGCGCACCAGGCGGCCCTGGCCCCAGTCGACCGACACCAGGAACGTCAGCAGCGGTTCGTTCACCGGCTGCGCGCTGGTGACGCGGATGACCGGCCGGCCCGCCGAGTCCAGCGCCGAGGCGAACTGCAGTTCGGCGACCACGCCCATCGGCGGCTGCAGGCCGACGCGGGCGAATACGAGCGGCGAAGCGAGCTCGGCCTGGAGGTTCTCCAGTTCGGCCGGGTCGCTGGAAATGATGGGGATCTCGGCCAGGAACGGCTGCCCGAGCCGCGACTTGACCTCGATCTGCCCCAGGCCCAGCGCCGAAGCGGCGCCGCTGGCCAACGCCAAGGCCAACCCGAGCGCGGTGCGCACGTAGCGTCTGGCGGAGCTTTGTCTGGCAACTTGTTGTTTCACTTCGGATCCCTGCCTTCCCCGGCGCGACTCTAAGCCCTCGCCGGGGGGCGCGGCAACGAAAACCGCCGTCGAATGCGACTGCGGCGGCGGATTGGGCATTGTCGCCCTGCGTGCGTGAGGGTGCGGGAGAAACGCCCTGCCCCGGCGGCGAATCCTGAAGCGGCGCGCCCGCGGCCTGGCGTCGCACGCCCGTCCTTTCCGCTCGCGGGCCGATCCCGCGGCCCCGATGGCCCGCGGTTTTTTCACCGGCGCACGAGGCCCGGAAACTCGAACGCCAGCCGCAGGGACTGGCGTTCGAGGCCCGATCACCGGGAAAGCCGGCGTCAGCCGCGCTCGGCCAGCACCAGTTCGGCCAGCTGGACCGCGTTCAACGCCGCGCCCTTGCGGATGTTGTCGGAGACGATCCACAGGTTGACCGCGCGCGGATGCGAGAAGTCGTCCCGGATGCGCCCGACGTACACCGGGTCGTTACCCGACGCGTGCGTCACCGGAGTCGGATACCCGCCCGCCTTCGGCTCGTCGACGATCTCCACGCCCGGCGCCGTTTCCAGCAGCTTGCGCACTTCGGCCGCGCTGATCTTCTCGCGCGTCTCGATGTTCACCGCTTCGGAATGCCCGTAGAACACCGGCACGCGCACCGCGGTGGGGTTCACCTGGATGCGGTCGTCGCCCAGGATCTTGCGCGTCTCCCACACCAGCTTCATTTCTTCCTTGGTGTAGCCGTTGTCCTGGAACTCGTCGATGTGCGGGATCAGGTTGAACGCGATCTGCACCGGGAAGCGCTCCGGATTGGGTTCCTGGAAGCCCAGCAGCGCGGCCGTCTGCCGGCCGAGTTCCTCCAGCGCCGAACGGCCCGCGCCCGACACCGACTGGTAGGTCGCCACGTTGATGCGCTCGATGCCGACCTTGCGATGGATCGGCGCCAGCGCGACCAGCATCTGCATGGTCGAGCAGTTGGGATTGGCGATGATGCCGCGCGGACGGTGCCTGGCGGCGTCCGGGTTCACTTCCGACACGACCAGCGGCACGTCGTCGTCGTAACGGAACGCCGAGGAGTTGTCGATCACCACCGCGCCAGCGGCGGCGAACTTGGGCGCGTATTCCTTCGACACGCTGCCGCCGGCGGAGAACAGCGCGATGTCGATGCCGCTCGGGTCGAACGTCGCCAGGTCCTCCACCACGATCTTTTTCGCGCCGAACTCGATTTTCTCGCCGGCCGAACGCTCGCTGGCCAGCAGGTGCAAGTTGCCAATGGGGAATTTCCGTTCGGCGAGGATGCGCAGCATCGTCTCGCCCACGGCGCCGGTCGCACCGACGATGGCCACGTTGCAGGAGTTCTTGGCGTTCATTGGTTCCTTCTTTCGGGTTGGAGGGGTACAGCGTTGTGGCCCACCGGACCCATTCCGGCGGGTAATGCGGGGGATGCGGCTCAGCCCGGCGGCGCCGCGTTGCCGGGGTTACGGCGTCGCAGGTCGTCGATGGTCTCGGGAGACGCCCACAGTACCGCATCCTGGTAGTGCCGGATCATCGCCAGCACGCGTTCGCGCGGGCCCTGGCGCCATTCGGGCGAACCGTAGAAGGCGTCCTGCCGCGCGTTCAGATCGGCCAGGTCGTCGTAGGCGCGCACGAGGAAGTAGGCGTCGTCCTGGTGCTCGGACGGCCCGAACGCCACCACCTCGTGCCCCCAACGCCGCAGCATCGGTACGGCCTCGTCGACGAACGCGCGATGGAACGCCTCGCGCGCGTCGGGCGCGAGCTGGTAGGTGCGGATCTGGATCAGGCGCGGGTCGCGCGGCATGGCGGGGTGTCCGGGATTCGAAGCGCGTCGCGCATGATCGCGCAACCCGATGGCGGACGCTCTGGCGTCTGCTTATTTCGATATGCCGGGTTTTCGTGGGTGCGCCAGCGCCATCGCGTTTACCGGCGTGGGCGGATCGCCGGCGCGCGGGCCGAAACCGAGCGCGGCGGTGAGGTTGTCCACCGCGAGCGCCACCATCGCACGGCGCGTGGCGAGGCTGCCGCTGGCGATGTGCGGGGTGAGCACCACGTTGCGCAACGCGAGCAGGCGCGGGTTGATCGCCGGCTCGCCCTCGTACACGTCCAGGCCCGCCGCGGCCAGCCGGCCGCTCTGCAGCGCATCGGCGAGCGCGTCCTCGTCGACGATGCCGCCGCGCGCGATGTTGGTCAGCGTCGCGGTCGGCTTCATCTTCGCGATCGCCGCCGCGTCGACGAGGTGGTGCACCGCCGGCGAGTACGGCAACACGAGGATCAGGTGATCGGACTGCGCGAGCAGCGTGTCGTAATCGACGTACTCGGCGCGGCAGGCGCCTTCCACGTCGGCGGCGAGCCGGGAACGGTTGTGATACAGCACGCGCATGCGGAAACCCGACGCGCGGCACGCGATGCCCTGTCCGATCCGTCCCATGCCGAGGATGCCGAGCGTCGTGCCGTGCACGTCGCCGCCGAGCATCGTCTCGAAGCTCCACTGCCGCCACTGGCCCTCGCGAAGCCAGCGTTCGGCTTCACTGATCCGGCGCGCGGCGGCCATCATCAGGGCGAAGCCGAAATCCGCCGTCGTTTCGGTCAGCACGTCCGGCGTGTTGGTCACCACGATCCCCGCCCGCGTGAGCGCGGCGACGTCGAGATTGTTGTACCCCACGCCCACGTTGGCGATGGCGCGAAGCCGCGGCGCGTGCGCGACTTCCGCCGCACCGACGCGGTCGTTGAGCGTGACCAGCGCGCCGTCGCACGAGGCGAGCATCGCGGCGATCTCCTCCGGCGGATGCGTGCCGACGGCCGCGGTTTCGATCACGTCGAAGTGCTCGCGCAGGCGCCCGACGAGGTCGCCGAACAGCGGCTGCGACACCCAGACGCGCGGACGCAGGTCAGCCATCGCGCTGCGCGGGAATGCGGGGCGTGACCTCGCCCACGTCGCCGCACTGCGCGCGGTGCCGCAGCGCCTGGTCCATCAGCACCAGCGCGACCATCGCTTCGCAGATCGGCGTGGCGCGAATGCCGACGCAGGGATCGTGGCGGCCGGTGGTGACCACTTCGACGACGTTGCCGTGCGTATCCAGACCGTCGATCGGCAGGCGCAGGCTGGAGGTCGGCTTGAAGGCCACCGAACACCGCAACGGCTGCCCCGTGCTGATGCCGCCGAGGATGCCGCCGGCGTGATTGCTGGCGAAGCCCTGCGGCGTCATCGGGTCGCGATGCTCGGTGCCCTTCTGCGCGACGACGCCGAAGCCGTCGCCGATCTCCACGCCCTTCACCGCGTTGATGCTCATCAGCGCCGCGGCGAGTTCGCCGTCGAGCTTGCCGTAGATCGGCTCGCCCCAACCGGGCGGCACGTTCGTCGCGATCACGTCCACGCGCGCGCCGACCGAATCGCCCGACTTGCGCAGCGCGTCCATGTACAACTCCAGTTCCGTCACCTGGCGGGTGTCGGGCCAGAAGAACGGGTTGTTCTCCACAACCGAGAGATCGACGCCGTGCGGCACGATCTCGCCGATCTGCGACAGCCAACCCTGCACGCGCACGCCGAAACGGTCGGCCAGCCACTTCTTGGCGATGACGCCCGCCGCCACGCGCATCGTCGTCTCGCGCGCGGACGAACGCCCGCCACCGCGCGGATCGCGGATGCCGTACTTCTGCCAGTACGTGTAGTCCGCGTGACCGGGCCGGAACTGCTCGGCGATCTTCGCGTAGTCCTTGCTGCGCTGGTCGGTGTTGCGGATCAGCAGCGCGATCGGCGTTCCCGTGGTAACGCCTTCGTACACGCCGCTGAGGATCTCGACCTCGTCGGCCTCGTGCCGTTGCGAGGTGTGGCGCGTGCGGCCGGTGGCGCGGCGTTCGAGATCGTGGCGGAAGTCCTCCGGCGCGATCGCGATGCCGGGCGGACACCCGTCGATGACGCAGCCAATGGCGGGGCCGTGGCTTTCGCCGAAGGTGGTGACGGTGAGCAGTTTGCCGAAGCTGTTGCTGGACACGGGGTGGCCTGTGCCGGAATCAGGCCTTCACTTTAGCAACGTGGATTGGTTGCTGCTGGAACCAGCGATCCGGCCTTCGGGAGCGTTGCGAGTTCCGCGCGCCGGAGCGCACGCCGATGGCGGCAAATACAACCGAAGTCGTCATCCCGGCGAACGCCGGGATGACGGTTGATCATTGCCGTCGGCCAGGCAAAAGAAGATCAGCGGGCGTCCGCCAGCGCCTTGATCTTCGCGTGATGTTCGACCAGATCCGCGCGTTCGACCACGAAGATGCCCATCTGGCCGACCTTGAACTCCACCCACGCCATCGGCAGTTCCGGCAGCAGTGCGACCAGCGCGTGCTCGGCTTCGCCGACCTCGCAGATCAGCAGCCCGTTCTCGGTCAGGTGGTCCGGCGCATCGCGCAGGATCTTCAGCGCCAGGTCCAGGCCGTCGTGGCCGGCGCGCAGGCCGAGTTCGGGCTCGTGCGAATACTCCTGCGGCAGCGCGTCGGTCTCGTCGTTGGTGACGTACGGCGGGTTGGTGACGATCAGGTCGTACACCTGGCCCTGCAACTGGTTGAACAGGTCCGACTTGCGCAGCGTGACGTTGTCGGCGTGCAGGCGTTGCTTGTTCTCCTGCGCGAGCGAGAGCGCGTCGTCGTTGATGTCCACGCCATCGACCTGCCAGTGCGGGTGGTAGTGCGCGGTCGCGATCGCGATGCAGCCCGACCCGGTGCACAGGTCGAGCACGCGTTCGACTTCGCGCCCGCCGAGCCAGGGCTCGTAGCCGTGCGGAATCAGCTCGGCGATCGGCGAACGCGGCACCAGTGCGCGGCGGTCGCTCTTGAAGCTCAGCCCCGCGAACCACGCCTCGCCGGTGAGGTACGCGGCGGGGACGCGCTCGTCGATGCGGCGCTGGAACAGCGCGAGCACCTTCGCCTGCTCGGCCGCGGTCACCCGCGAGGCGCCGTAGACGGGACTCAGGTCGTGCGGCAGGTGCAGCGCGTGCAGCACCAGCTGCGTCGCCTCGTCCAGCGCGTTGTCGTAGCTGTGGCCGAAGGTGAGGCCGGCCTCGTTGAAGCGGCTGCCGCCATAACGGATCAGGTCGATGATCGAAACCTGTTCGAACTGGACATCGGTGGGGTTCGCGGAGCCGTTCATGGCGGGGCCTTTCAAAGGGGGCGAGGATTATACGGGCGCCGGCCCGGTATCATGCCCGCGCCCAGGTAGCGGGCGCGATTCGAAGCCGCCATGTTCAACCGCACCACGGTCACCGTCCTGATCGCCGCCCTGGCCGCCGCCCTCGGCCTGTGGGCCGCGCAGCACTATTTCGGCGCTTCGCAGCGCTCCTCGCTGCCGCAGACCCGCGTCGTGCGGCTGTTCGAGCCCGCGCGGACGCTCCCGGCCTTCACCCTGCGCCAGTCCGACGGCACGCCGCTGGTGCCGGGCGAACTGAAGGGCCACTGGACCCTGGTCTTCCTCGGCTTCACGCACTGCCCGGACGTCTGCCCGACCACACTGGCCGAAATGGCCAAGGCGCAGAAGCAGTGGGCCGCGCTGCCGGAAACCACGCGGCCGCGCGTGCTGTTCGTGTCGGTGGACCCCGAGCGCGACACGCCCGACCGCATCGGCGAATACGCCCACGCCTTCCACCGCGACACCCTCGCCGCGACCGCCGACATCCCCGCGCTGGAGCAGTTCGCCAAGTCGCTGAGCATGGTGTTCGCCAAGGTGCCGCCGCCGGAGGGCGTCCGCGCCGACCAGTACAGCGTCGACCACAGCGCGTCGATGGCCGTGCTCGATCCGCAGGGACGCATGGCCGGCATCGTGCAGCCGCCGTTCGATCCGGCCGCGATCGCCGCCGACATGATCGCCTTGACGGCAGGAGTGAGTGCGGAGAAGTGAGAAGTGAGTGAAAAGCACGCGTCTCCAACGCAGACCCTGTAACGTCCCGGTTTCCCAGCTCACTCCTCCCTCCTCGAACCTCACTCCTGCTTCATGAGCCTAGTCACTTCCCTGACCTACGTCCTGCCGCACCGGTTGCTCTCGTCGATGGCGCGCGCGCTCGCGTATTCGGACAATCCGCGCCTGAAGCAGTGGCTGATCGATGCGGTGACGCGGCGCTTCGGCGTGAACCTGGCCGAAGCCGCGCAGCCCGATCCGACGAAATACCCCACGTTCAATGCCTTCTTCACGCGCGCACTGAAGCCCGGCGCACGCGTGGCCGACGCGGATCCGCGTTCGCTGCTGATGCCGGCCGACGGCCACATCAGCCAGTGCGGGCCGATCGAGAACGGCCGCATCTTCCAGGCGAAGGGACAGTCGTTCACGGCGGCCGAACTCCTCGGCGACGACGCCGATGCGGCGCCCTTCAACGACGGCCTGTTCGCCACCGTGTACCTGTCGCCGCGCGACTACCATCGCGTCCACATGCCGTGGACCGGCCGACTGCGCGAGACCGTGCACGTGCCGGGTCGGCTGTTCAGCGTCGGCACCGCGGCGGTGGCGAACGTGCCGCGGCTGTTCGCGCGCAACGAGCGCCTGGTGTGCCACTTCGACACGGATTTCGGCCCGATGGCGATGGTGATGGTCGGTGCGCTGCTGGTTTCCGGCGTGGAAACGGTGTGGAGCGGCGAGGAAATTCCCGCCTACGGCGACCGCATCAACCGCAAGGACTGGCGCGCGGAGAACATCACCCTGGACCGCTTCGCCGAGATGGCGCGCTTCAACTACGGCTCCACCGTGATCGTGTTGCTGCCGCGTGGCGTCGCGACGCTCGATCCGTCGCTGCACGCCGAATCGCCGGTACGCTTGGGTCAGAAGCTGGCGACGCGCACGATCTGAGTGCGTGCGCAGGTTCTGCTCGCGTGGCCCGGGTTCGCGGAGTGCGCCCGGGGATGTGGTCGACTCTGACGAAGGGGCGCGGCGCGGTCATCGCGGGTCACCATTGAATTGCCCCGCGGCGCGGTGCGCTACACGTGCCCGGGCCACAAACGCCAGGTTGCGAACCTTCGGCTACGAGTTGCGCGGCACCGACCGCGCCAAAGCCCACTGCGCGAGCCAGTAGCTCGCCAGCACCGCGAACGACGCCGCGGCGAACGGCGCCACGAAGCGGTCCCACGCCAGCAGCGCGTCGGAGAGCACGAAACACGCCCCGCCCCACGCGCCGGCGATCGCCACGCCATCGCGCCGTCGCCACCACACGGCGAGCGCCTGCGCGGCCATCGCCGCGAGCACGACCACGTACACGATCACCGGCACGCGCAATTCACCGGGCAAGCCGGGCCACAGTTGCGACAGCACCACGCCGGCGACGAGCGCATACAGGGCGAACGGCCATCGCACGGCGAACAGCCGTTCCCGCGTGTGCAGCGCGACCAGGTAGGCGACGTGCGCCAGCAGGAAACTCGCCAGCCCCGGGACGAACGCGTCGACCGGCAGCATCAGGAACACGTCGCCCGCCGTGGACACGACGAGGCCGACCAGCACCCATCGTCGATAACGAGGCCATGCCGACGGCGTGCGCCAGACCGACCATGCGATCAGCAGCGTCGTCAGCGGCTTGAAGCACCAGTGCAGCCACGGCATCTGCGGCCAGTACGCGCCGGCGATCGCAAGCGCCGCGCTGACGATCACCAGGACCGCGAGCTTCGCCTGCCCGCGCATCACAGCGCGAGGCGGCGTTGCCATTGCAGCGGCACGTGGATGCGCTTGGCCCAGTCGCCGTCCCAGTTCACCGCCAGCCCGGCCAGACGCAACGCGTCGGCGATGCGGTGGCCGACCGCGAGCGCCGGCGTTTCACCGGCCTCGGTCGCGCCATAGTTCAGCCACAGGCCGCCGCCCTCCACGGCGCACTCGGTGTCCTGCATGTGGAAGAAGGCGTAGCCCTGCACGGGCATGCCGCGCTCGCGCACGGCGTCGATCTCGTCGCCGATTTCCGCCACGCCGCAGGTGCCGCAGCAGGTGAAGTTCTGCCGGCACACCACGCCCTGCGTTTCGAGTGCGGCAAACGCCTGCTCGAGGCGATCGTGGTCGGTCGTCTCGGGCCAGCCCGCCGACTCGTGGCGATAGGCCTCGGTTTCGTCGTCGAGGATGCGCCGCGCGTGCGCGCGCAGCACGTCTTCGCCGTGCGGCTGCAGTTCCAGCACTTCCAGCGCGTTGTCGATGATGGAGTCCGCGTCGACGAATCCGCCGCGCAGGTCGCGGGCGATGTAGCCGCGCAGTTCGTCCAGTTGTTCGTCCAGCGATGGCGCGCCGTGGGACGGTCGCGCCTCACTCCGCCGGAACAGCCCCACGAGCTTTTTCCAGACCATCCCCCGCCCCCTGCGTCCCTGTGGTGGGCGCCAGCATGGAGGGTCCGGCGGCGGGACTCAACCGTTGCAGGCTTCGAGCTTGAGCTTCTGCCCGGGCCTGATCGCGAACCGCGGCGCCTTGAGCTTGTTCGCCTTGGCCAGATCGCCGGTGTCGCACTGGAACTTCTGCGCGATGCCGGTGAGGGTCTCGCCGCGCTTGACGGTGTAGGTCGAAGGCTTGGACGGCCGCGACGGCTTGCTGCGGCTGGGAGTCGCGATGACGGCCGCGCTGCCCACGCCGGCGCTTTCGGTCTCGTACACGGCGTCCTCGGCCTGCACGGGCGTGACCGGGCCGGTGCGCACGATCGCGGTGGACGCATCGCTCATCACCAGCGTGCGCGCCAGTTCGGCGCGCTGGCCCTGCGTGCAGTAGCGACCGTACAGGCCGGCGATCTTGGTGGTGGCCGCGAGCGTGGTGCCCGCGGGCAGGTACTGGTCGGCCTGGTAACGCGGATTGAGGTTGCGCAGCGCGCGCATGAAGCCTTCGCGCGTGCCGCCGTTGCCCAGGCAGATGGTGAGTTCGTAGATGGAACTGGGCTTCACCAGCCGCAGCGACGCCGGGCGCGCGTCGACGCGCGGCATCGTCAGGCCGTACTCCTTCGGATGCAGGAACAGCCACGCCGCGGCGATCACCATCGGCACGTAGTCGCGGGTTTCGGCGGGGAACTGGTTGTAGACCGATTCGTCCCAGAAGTTGCCGCCACCGGAACTGTTGTACACGCGCTGCGCGCGGCCTTCGCCGCCGTTGTACGCGGCCAGCGACAGCTCGATGCTGCGGTTGAGCGTGCCCAGCCGCTCGTTGAAATACTCCGCCGCCGCGGAGGCGGACGCGCGTGCGTCGTAACGCGTGTCGAAACCGGTGCCGTCGTCGCCCAGGCCGAAGCGGCGGCCGGTGGCGTACATGAACTGCATCGGCCCGGCCGCGCCGGCGCGCGAGGTCGAGTGCACGCGGCCGTTGGACTCCTTGGCCATCACGCCGAACAGCAGCGCCTCCGGCAGGCCGGCGCGCTGGAACTGCGGCCACATGATCTGGCGCAGGTACTGGTAGTTCTCGAAGCTGTCCATCAGCGACGGACGCATGTCCGTCAGCCAGCGGCGGATCCCCGCCTGCACCGCGGGGTTGTACTGGACCATCTTCACGAACTGCTGCCCGTCGGCGCTGAGCAGCGCGGCCGCACGCGCCGCTTCGGGCACGTCGGCGGTGATGCTGCCGGCGCCGCCGTCCTCGTCGTTGTCCTCCGGGACCTCGTCGCCGGAAGCCAGGTCGGCGTTCTGCTTCAGCAGGCGCTTGTAGGCGGCGAGCATGGTCGTGGGCGAGCAGCCCTTCTGCTTCACGCAGGCGGCCATCACGTCTTCCATGTCCTCCAGCGCGCCATCGACCTGGGTGCGACCGGCCGGATCGGCATTGCCGATCTTCACCAGTCCCGCGCGGTAGCGGGCCTCGGCGGCCTGCATGCGCGTGTTGAGCGCGGCCACTGCGGCTTCGTCGCGCTTGGAAAGTGCGTGCGCCTGCGGCATCGCGGCGAGGAGCGCCAACGCGAGCAGCGCGGCGGAAGAACGGGCGATCACGAGCATGGACAGCGCGGTGCGTGGAAGCGGGGGCAACGCAGGGTATCCGCCCGCGAGCAAGCGCGACAAGCCGGATTCGTCCGATTTCGCGCAGCACGTCCCGCTGAACGGCCGATGCGGCCGCGATTCCGCAAGATTCGCAAGATGAACACGACCGGCCGCCGCCGCGCCTAGAATCGCCGCACCGCGCCCGCTTCCTGAGATCACCATGGACCCGATCCTGCTTGGCAAAGCCGTCTCCACGCCGCAATCGCTGCCGGAAACGCACGGCCACGTGTTCCTGCAGCCGAAGTTCGGCAACCGCCACGGCCTGGTCGCGGGTGCCACCGGCACCGGCAAGACGGTGACGCTGATGACGCTGGCCGAAGGGTTCTCGCGCCTGGGCGTGCCGGTATTCCTGGCCGACGTGAAGGGCGACGTCGCCGGACTCGCCGTGGCCGGCGCCTCGAACGAGAAGCTGCAGTCGCGCGTCGCCGAGATCGGCTTGGCCGGCTACGCGAACGAGGCCAATCCGGTCGTGTTCTGGGACCTGTTCGGGAAGCTGGGCCATCCCGTGCGCACCACCGTCAGCGAGATGGGCCCGACCCTGCTCTCGCGCGTGCTCGAACTCAACGACACGCAGTCCGGCGTGCTCGACATCGTCTTCAAACTGGCCGACGACCGCGGGCTGTTGCTGCTCGACCTGGAGGACCTGCGCGCGCTGCTCGGGCTGGTCGCGGCGGAACGCAAGGACATCTCGACCAGCTACGGCCTGGTCAGCGCACAATCGATCGGCGCGATCCAGCGCGCCCTGCTGCGCCTGGAACAGGAAGGCGGCGAGCTGTTCTTCGGCGAACCCGCGCTGGAACTCACGGACCTGGTGCGCACCACGCCCGACGGCCGCGGCGTGGTGAACGTCCTCGCGTCCGAGCAACTGGTACTCAAGCCGCGCCTGTACTCGAGTTTCCTGCTGTGGCTGCTGTCGGAACTGTTCGAGACGCTGCCCGAAGTCGGCGATCTGGACAAACCCCGGCTCGTGTTCGTCTTCGACGAGGCGCACCTGCTGTTCGACGACGCACCGCCGGCGCTGCAGCAGCGCGTCGAGCAGGTCGTGCGGCTGATCCGCTCCAAGGGCGTGGGCGTGTACTTCTGCTCGCAATTCCCGGACGACGTGCCCGACGACATCCTGGGCCAGCTCGGCAACCGCGTGCAGCACGCGTTGCGCGCGTTCACGCCGCGCGACCAGAAGGCGGTGAAGACCGCGGCGGAAACCTTCGTGCCCAATCCCGCGCTCGACGTAGCCAGGACGATCTCGCAACTGGGCACCGGCGAGGCGCTGGTGTCCACGCTGCAGGACAAGGGCGTGCCGATGCCGGTGGAGAAGACGCTGATCGCGCCGCCGCGCTGCCGCATGGGCGCGATCACCGAGGCCGAACGCCTGCAGGTGCGCGCTGCCAGCCCGGTCGGCCACAAGTACGACCAGCGCGTGGACCGCGAATCGGCCGCCGAGATGCTCGCCGCGCGCGCCGACGCCACGACGCAGCAGGCCAAGGCGCCGCCGGCGCGCTCGCGTGCGCAGGACGACGCCGAGGACAGCGGTTTCGGGCAGGCCGTCAAGGACGCGGTGTTCGGCACGAAGCGTCGCCAGGGCATGGTCGAAACCATGGCGAAGCAGACGGCGCGCACCGTGGGCAACCGCATCGGTCAACAGATCGTTCGCGGCCTGCTTGGCAGCATCTTCGGCGGATCGAAGCGTTGATCGCGCCGACGCCTTCCCCTTTCCCCCGCAAGGAGCTTGCGATGTCGAAGTACGTAACGAACGCCCGGGTCCTCCTGCTCGCCGCGCTGGTCGGCGCAGCGGCGTCGGCCTGCAAGCCGCAGGCGCCGACGACGGAAACCTCCACGCCGGCTGCAAAGGCGGACGCCGCGACGCCCGGCGATGCGCCCGCGGCCGACGCGCGCCCGGCCGCGCCGGGCGCGCCGTTCGACGTGAAGGCGTTCGCCGGCACGTTCAACGGCACCCTGCCCTGCGCCGATTGCCCCGGCATCGATACGCGCGTCGTGCTCGCCGCCGACGGCACCTACACGATCACGGAGTCCTATCGGGAACGTTCGGCGCCGGAACTCACGGGCGACGGCACCTGGACGGTGGAAGACGATCACCAGCGCCTGCGCCTGGACCCGAACAGCAAGTCCGACGACGATCGCCTGTTCGCGATCCTCTCGCAGGACGAGATCCGGCAACTCGACAGGGAAGGCAAGCCGATCGAAAGCGCACTTCCGTACAACCTGACGCGTTCGCGCTAAGGCACGTTGTCGCCCGGGTCGGCGAAGCGCGGTCCGGGCCCGCCACGACCGCTGATAACCCCGGGGTCGCTTCGTTCACCCGGACTGCAAGAGCATCAGGAAACATCACGCATGGGCCGCTGGCGTCCGCCTCCCGAAAAAAGCACCGCACTGATCACGCGTGCGGGCCACGAGCGCCTCAAGGCCGAGCTCGACGAACTGTGGCGCGTGAAGCGGCCGGAGGTGGTCAAGGCGCTCGCTGCGGCGGCGGCCGAAGGCGACCGCTCGGAAAATGCCGAATACACGTATCGCAAGAAGCAGCTGGGCGAGATCGACCGGCGCGTGCGCTATCTCTCCAAGCGCGTGCCGGCGCTGCGCGTCGTGGATACCGTGCCGAGCGATCCGGAGGCGGTGTTCTTCGGCGCGCGCGTGGAGATCGAGAACGTCGCTACCGGCGAGACGCAGCGCTACCGCATCGTCGGCCCCGACGAGACCGATGCGAAGACCGGCGCGATCAGCATCGATTCGCCGCTGGCACGCGCGATGTTGAAGAAGCGCCTCGACGACGAGTTCGAGGCGATGCTGCCGGGCGGCGTGGCGCGCTTCGTGATTGCCGAGGTCGCCTACGACGACGGCACCGGCTGACGTCTTGATGCTGCGCGAGCCGTGATCGACGACGCGTCGTCGATCGGCGCGCTCGTCGTCCGCGCCACGATCGGCTCCGATGATGTCGCCGCCGCACAGACGTCGCCTCAGTCCGGAACCTCGCGCGCGGGAACGCACGCCAGCAAGCCGCCCAGCATCGCCATCGTCACCGGCTTGCGGACGAAACCCTGGAAGCCGGCCTTGATCGTCTGCGATTCGGCGTCCGCATCGGCGCGTGCGGTGATCGCCAGCAGCGGCCGGTCGAAGCCCTGCGAGCGCAGCAGCGAGGCCAGCGCCAGCCCGTCCATTCCCGGCAGGTCCAGGTCCAGCAGCGCGGCATCGAAGCGCGAGGTCGCCGCTTCCGACAACGCCTGCAGTCCGTTGGAGGCATGCGCCACCCGATGCCCCTGGACGCGCAGCATCGCGACGATGACCTGCGCGACGGTGGGATCGTCCTCCACCAGCAGCAACGACAGCGGATCGACCTCGCCGTCCAGGCGCAGGCTCGGCTCTTCGACCGGCGTGGGTGGCGACGCGACGGGAAGCGGCAACGCGACGATGAACCGCGCGCCTTCGCCCGGCGTGCTGCTCACCGTGATGGTGCCGCCCATCTCCGCCGTCAGCTCCTGGCAGATCGCCAGGCCGAGGCCGCTGCCGCCATAACGCGCCGCGGTGCGCGCGCCGTCGCCCTGTTCGAAACGACGGAACAGGCGTGCACGCTGCTCCGGGCTCAGGCCCGGGCCCGTGTCGCCGACTTCCACGCGCACGCCCTGCGGATGCAGCGGCGCCACGTGCAACCACACCGATCCGCGATCGGTGAACTTGATTGCATTGGACAGCAGGTTCAACAGCACCTGGCCGACCCGGTTCACGTCTCCACGCAGGCCGCGCGGCGCTTCATCGTCGATGTCCACGCGGAACGCCAGCCCGCGCTGCCGCGCCAGCGGCGCCATCAACGCGGCGGCTTCGGCGACGACGGCATGCAGATCGAAGGGCGCATCGGCCAGCTCGAGACGACCCGATTCGATCCGGGCCAGGTCCAGCGCATCGTTGACCAGGCGCAACAGATGGCGACCCGCGCGACGGATCGATTCGACGTACCCGCGCTGATCCCGGTCCAGCGGCGTATCGAGCAGCAACTCGCTCATCCCGAGCACGCCCGTCATCGGCGTGCGCACCTCATGGCCCAGCGTGGCGAGGAAATGCGTCTTGGCGAGCGACGCCTGCTCGGCCATTTCCCGCTGGTGGCGCGTCAACTCCCACGCATGGCGGCGCTTGAGGCGGCGACGGTACAGCACGACCGCCCACCCGCACAGGAGCATCGCCAGCACGGCCTGCGCGGCCAGCGCCCACCACGTCCGCCACCAAGGCGGCACCACGGTGAAGGCGATCGACCGCGGACTGGACCACACGTTGTCGGCGCCCCGCGCGATCACCTCCATGCGATAGCGGCCGGGTTCCAGCCGCGGCAGCACGCGCTCGCCGCTGTTTCCGACGTCCACCCAGTCGGTGTCGTATCCGGAAAGCCGGAAGCGGTAGGCGTGGTTGCGCCCATCGTTGAACGAAAGCAGTCGCGCGGAGACGCGCAGGTCGCGATCGTCGGAGGTGAGTTCGAACGGCCGGGCCGGATCGAGCGCGACGCGTTTATCGCCGCGCGCCACCTCGATTCCTTCGATCGTCACCGGCATCTGCGGATCGGGCCGTACGCTGGCCGGATCGAACATCACCAGCCCTTCAGGCGAACCGACCAGGATGCGGCCATGGCCGGCCCAGCTCACCGGAGCCGCATCGAAGCGCTGGCCGGGAAGGCCGTCGCTGGTTCCGTATACGCGAACCGTGCGGGTGGCCGGATCGGCACGGATCAGCCCGCGCACCGCGGTAACCCAGGCGATGCCCTGCGCATCGACGACCAGGCCATTCAAAGCGGTGAGCGGCATGCCGTCGCGCGCATCCAGTCCACCCGGCAGCGGCTCCAGCCCCTGCCCCGTCCAACGATACGGCTCGATCGCTCCGAAACGGGCGAGCCATACGCGTCCGCCCTGCATCGCGAAGCCGTACACGTGGCGGCCCTCCGCGTCGATCACGGCGACGAAGCGCTGCGCCGACGCATCCCACCGCCACAACCCGAGCGCACCGGCGACCCACAACGCGCCGTCCGGGCCGGCGCCGATCTGCTCGACGAGGAAATCCGACGGCAGGCCCGTGCCGGAGCCGGCGGGAATCGATGCGGTCACGCGCCCGTCGTGATCGCGGATCTGCGCATCGCCGCGCTCGCCGAGCACCCACAGTTTTCCGCCGACTTCGGCGATCTGCGGCACCGAATCAGGCGTGGGATCGTGCGTGCTCTTGCGCGTCCAGCGCCGGAACCCCCGCGTCCGCGGATCGATGCGCACGATGCCGTCCGCATCCGTGCACCAGACGAACCCGCGCGCGTCTTCCAGCACCTGCTGCGATTGCAGGTGGCTGTAGGGGTGTTTGTCGTCGATGACGTGCACGACGGCGCCGGTATCCGGATCCAGGCGGTCCAGCACGCCGCTGCTTCCCACCAGCCAGACGCCGCCCGGGGAGGCCGGCGCGATGCCGGTGATCATGCCGTTGCCCAGCGATGCGGGATCGCCGATGCGCCTGGTCAGTACCGCGAACTGTCGCCATGCCGGCGGCAGGTACCACAGGCCGTGCGTGTAGCTGGCGAACCACACGCCGCCCTGGCGGTCCTCGTAGGCGGTGGTCCACGAAGGACGCACGAGCCCCTGCGTGGCCTGGCTGTAGAGCGGCACCACGTCGACGCCGCCGTCCTTCGCGTAGCCCAGGCCCTTGAGGATGTCGAGCCAGTAGCGGCCATGGCGATCGCGCAGCAGCACCTGCAGCACGTCCGCGCCGTTTCCGTCGGGCCACGGCGCACGTTCGAAGCGGCCATCCGGATGGCGGCGGGTCACGCCGTTGGCGGTGCCGAACCACAGCGTGCCGTCGGCATCGGCGGTGATGCCGTTGATCTGCAACGACGCCAGGTGTTCGTCCGGCACGCGTTCGAAGCCGCTTCCGGTCCATCGCGCCGCGCCGTTGAGCGTCCCCACCCAGAGGTCGCCACTCGGCGTGACGACCAGATGCCCCACTTCGTCGCCGGGCAGGCTGTGCGCGTCGCCGGCGATCGGCATGAAACGCGTGAGCGTGCCGTCAGGCGCCAGGCGGTGCAGGCCGCCGGGCGACGTGCCGAACCAGATCGCATCGTCCGGCGTGGACGCGATGGACCACACCTGGTCGCTGCCCATCCCGGGCGTGTGCGCGCGGTCGTAGAACGTCAGCCGCTGTCGGGTGCGGTCCAGCATCGCCAGCCCCGCTTCGCGCGTACCGATCCACAACCGGTTGCGCGCATCGACATGCAGCGACCAGATGTCGTTGTCGTGCAGGCCGTCCTCCACGCGCCAGACGCGGAACTCCTTGCCGTCGTACCGGGCCAGGCCATCGGCGGTGCCGATCCACAGATAGCCGTCGCGGTCCTCCGTGATGGCCTGGATCTGGTTCGACGGCAACCCCGCCTCGACGCCGACCTGCCGCGGCCGGGGCACCTCCGGCGTGCCGGCGAACGCAGGCATCGCGCACGCAAGCAGCCACAAACCACGCAACCATCCCATCGGTGCCATCCTGTCTCCATGACGATGGCATCCGATGATCATCACCCTACCCGGCAGGACAAGGCTACGAAGTCTCTGCCCCGACGCGCCCGCCCGACGCGCATGCGGTAGCGTGCGCACATGGACCAGGACGACCTCAAAGGGCTGCTGACCGCCATCGCGATCGGGCTGCTCATCGGCGTGGTGCGGGAGCGCGGCCACCGCGACGGCGGCGCGATCGTCGCGGGCATCCGCACGCACGCGATGGTCGCCACCGCGGCGGCGGTCGCCGCGGCGATCGGGCCCGCCGTGCTGGCCGCGGTGCTGCTGGCCGTCGGCGCGCTCGCGCTGGCCGCCTACCTGCGCACGCGCAACGACGATCCCGGCCTCACCGGCGAGATGGCCATGCTGGTGACCGCGACGCTCGCGGCGCTGGCGCTCGTGCACACCGCGATCGCCGCCGGGCTGGCCGTGGTCAGCGCGGCCCTGCTGTTCGCCAAGCATCCGCTGCGCCGATTCGCGCGCGACATCGTGAGCGAACGCGAGGTGCAGGATGCGTTGCTCCTCGCCGCCTCGGCGCTGGTGGTCCTGCCGCTGCTGCCGGACGAGCCCGTGGATCCCTGGGGCGTACTGGTGCCGTCGAAGCTGTGGAAGCTCGTGGTGCTGGTGATGGCCGTGGGCATGCTGGGGCACGTCGCCCTGCGCGCGGTCGGCGCACGCTGGGGGTTGCCGGTCGCCGGCTTCTTCGCGGGGTTCGCCTCCTCGACCGCCGCCGTCGCGGGATTCGGGCAACGCTCGCGCGATGCGGGCGAGCTGACCGCGGGTGCCGCCTCGGCGGCGCTGCTCGCCAATCTGGCCTCGTTGCTGTTGCTGGTGGGCATCGTCGCCACGGCCGCCCCCGCGCTCCTGCTCGCGAGCGCGTGGCCGCTCGCCGCGGCGGCGGGCGTGCTCGCGTTGACGGCGGCCTTCGGTCTGCGGCGCCAGGGCGACGCGCCTGCCTTGCCGGAAGAACCGCAGGCACGCGCCTTCAAGCTGAGCCACGGCGTGCTGCTGGCGTTGATGATCGCGGTCGTGCTCGTCGTATCGGCGTGGCTGCGCAGCGTGTTCGGCGACATGGGCGCGCTGGCGACGGCGGTGCTGGTGGCACTGGCGGAACTTCACGCGTCCGCGGCGAGCATCGCGCAGCTGTCGGCCGCCGGCGGGCTGACGATGGCGCACGCGCAGTGGGGAATCGCGGCGCTGCTCGCCTCCAGCGCCATCGCCAAGACCGTGCTCGCCTTCGCCAGCGGCAACCGCCGCTACGGCCTGATCGTCGGCGGCGGACTGATCGGCATGGCCGTGGCGTGCGCGGCGGTGACCGGCGTGGTGCTCGCGGCGGAAGGTTGATGCGTCGATTCAGTCCGACGCGCCATGACGATCAGTCGTCGAACGCGATTTCGCCGAACAGATCGTGTTCGTCGCTGCCCATGATCTCCACGTCCACGAACTCGCCCGGCTTCACGCCGGCCATGAAACCGTTCTGGATCTGCACGAGTCCGTCGATTTCCGGGGCGTCGTACATCGAACGCGCGATCGCCAGCTCTCCGTCGAGCGCGTCGACGAGGCAGCGCTGCGTCGTGCCGACCTTCGCTTCGAGCTTGGCCGCGGAAATCTCGGCCTGCTTCTCCATGAAGCGCGCCAGGCGTTCCTGCTTCACCTCTTCCGGCACCGGATCGGGCAGCGCGTTGGCGGTCGCGCCTTCCACCGGCGAATAGGCGAACGCGCCGACGCGGTCGAGCTGCGCTTCGTCGAGGAAGTCCAGCAGTTCCTCGAACTCCGCCTCGGTCTCGCCCGGGAAGCCGACGATGAAGGTCGAACGGATGGCGATGTCGGGCGCGATCGAGCGCCAGCGCTGGATGCGTTCAAGCGTCTTGTCGACCGCGCCCGGACGCTTCATCAGCTTGAGCACGCGCGGGCTGGCGTGCTGGAACGGAATGTCCAGGTACGGCAGCAGCTTGCCTTCCGCCATCAGCGGGATGATCTCGTCGACGTGCGGATACGGGTAGACGTAGTGCAGGCGCGTCCACATGCCCAGTTCGGACAGCCCTTCGCACAGCGCCTTCATGCGCGTCTGGTAGGACTTGCCGCGCCATTCGCGCTGCGCGTACTTCACGTCGACGCCGTAAGCGGAGGTGTCCTGCGAAATCACCAGCAGCTCCTTCACGCCGCCCATCGCGAGCTTCTCGGCTTCGCGCAGCACCTGGTCGACGGGGCGGCTGACGAGGTCGCCGCGCATGGAGGGGATGATGCAGAAGCTGCAGCGGTGATTGCAGCCTTCGGAAATCTTGAGGTACGCGTAGTGCTTGGGCGTGAGCTTGATGCCCGTGTCCGGAACCAGGTCCAGGAACGGATCGTGCTTCGGCGGCAATGCCGCGTGCACGGCGCTCATGACGCTGCCGTAATCCTGCGGGCCGCTGATCGACAACACGCCCGGGTGCGCTTCGCGGATCTGCTCGGGCTTCTTGCCCAGGCAGCCGGTGACGATGACCTTGCCGTTCTCCGCGATCGCCTCGCCGATGGCGTCCAGCGATTCGGCCACCGCCGAGTCGATGAAGCCGCAGGTGTTGACCACCACGACGTCCGCGTCGTCGTAGGTCTGGACGATGTCGTATCCCTCCACGCGCAGCTGGGTGAGGATGCGTTCGGAATCGACGAGCGCCTTGGGGCAACCGAGGCTGACGAAACCGACTTTGGGATTGGCAAGGGACATGGAGCGGACCGGCGACGGTGGGACAGGCACGGCGGCCATCCGGATGGACGGCAGGCGGCGGCGGGAGGGCTGCGGATTATAGCCCCGCGCTAGAATCGGCCGGGCCCCTTCCCCGTTCAAACTGAACAGACCATGGCCCACTGGACCGAACTGGACACGCCCCACGGCCCCGTCCGCGCCTGGCGCGCCGAGCCCGCCGGCCCTTCCCGCGGCGCGGTCATCGTCCTCCAGGAGATCTTCGGCGCCAACGCGCACGTGCGCGACGTCGCCGGGCGTTTCGCGACGGCGGGCTTCATCGCCCTGGCGCCCGCACTGTACGACCCGATCGCGCCGGGCATCGAGCTTCCCTACGACGAGGCCGGCACCCAGCGCGGCGTGGCGCTGCGCAACGAACTGGGCTTCGATCGCGCCATCGACATCGTCGCCGTCGCGGCCGAGGCGCTGCACGAAGAGGGCCTGCGCGTGGGGGCCGTGGGGTTCTGCTGGGGCGGCAGCGTCGCGTTCCTGTCGAACACCCGCCTCGGGCTGCCGGCGGTGTCGTACTACGGCGCCCGCACGCTGCCCTTCCTCGACGAACCGCTGCGCGCGCCGATGATGTTCCACTTCGGGCAGGCCGATCGCTCGATTCCGGAAGACGCGATCGCGCAACACCGGCAGAAGCAGCCGCGCGCGACGATCCACGTCTACGCCGGCGCCGGCCACGCGTTCAATCGCGACGTCGACAACCACGTATTCGCTCCCGACGCGGCGGCAACCGCGTGGGAGCGCACGATCGATTTCCTGCAGGAGAACCTGCGATGAACCGCGCGGGACACCACGATGGCTGGCAACTGCACGCGCAACTCGCGCAGGACACGCACCCGGTCGCGCACCTGGCGCTGAGCGAGCTGCGCCTGATGGACGACGCGAACCATCCCTGGCTGATCCTCGTCCCGCGCGTCGCCGACGCAGTGGAGCTGATCGACCTGGACGCGGCGCAGCAGGCCGCGCTGCTGCAGGAAGTCAACCGCGTCAGCCATGCGCTGCGCACGCTGTTCAAGCCCGGCAAGCTCAACGTCGCCGCGCTCGGCAACGTCGTCTCGCAGCTGCACGTGCACGTCATCGCGCGATTCGCCGACGACATCGCCTGGCCGCGACCGGTGTGGGGCACGGCCAGCGCGCGACCGTACACGCCCGAGGCGCTGGTACAGCGCATCCGGCAATTGCAGGACGCACTGACGCAGTGACCTCGCACCCGGCCTGCGACATCGAAGCGCTGGCCGACGACGCGTGGCTGTTGCGCTTCGGCGACCGGATCGATCCCGGACTCAACGCCGCCGTGCATGCGATGGCCGCGCGGCTGCGCACGCTCGACCCGCCTTGGTTGCGCGACGTGGTGCCGGCGTTCGCGAGCCTGGGCGTGTTCTTCGATGCGACCGAACCACCAGCGCGCGTGCACGCCGCCCTTCGCGCGTTGATCGAGGACGATGGCGCCATGTCGTTGCCGGCGAGCGCGGCCGCCCGCTTCGTCGAAATCCCCGTCTGCTACGGCGGCGATTACGGGCCCGATCTGGACGCATGCGCCGCCGAACTCGGCCTGACGCCGGCCGGGCTGGTCGAGCGCCACGCCGCCGGCGAATACACCGTCGCGATGATCGGATTCGCGCCGGGTTTCCCCTACCTGTCCGGGCTGGATCCCGCGCTTGCGCTCCCCCGCCTCGCGACGCCGCGCGCACGCGTGGCGGCGGGCAGCGTCGCGATCGGCGGGGCGCAGACCGGCATCTACCCCCGCGAAAGCCCGGGCGGCTGGCGCCTGCTCGGGCGCACGCCTTGGACGCTGTTCGATCCGCATCGCAACCCGCCGGCCCGGCTGCGTCCGGGGGATCGCGTGCGGTTCCGCGCGATCGACAGCAACGAGTTCGCGCGCCTCGCGGCGGAAGGCGCGGCGTCGTGACCCGTGAGGTGCACGTCGTCGCGCCGGGCCTGCTCACGACCGTGCAGGACGGTGGCCGCAGCGGCTGGCGCCATCTCGGCGTCGCCCACGCGGGCGCGCTCGACCCTGATGCGGCGCGCCTGGCGAACCGCCTCGTCGGCAACGACGCCGGCGCCGCCGTGCTCGAACTCACCCTGCGCGGGCCGGCGTTGCGCTTCGACGCGCCAGTGCGCATCGCCGTGATCGGCGCGGCGACGAGCGCACGATTCGACGGCACACGCGTGCCCTGTGGTCGCCCGGTCGATCTCCCCGCGGGCACGCTCGAACTCGGATCGCTGCACGGCGGTGCGCGCGCGTGGCTGGCGATCGATGGCGGCATCGACGTCGCACCGGTCCTCGGCAGCCGCAGCACCGACCTGCGCGGCGGATTCGGCGGTCTCGACGGGCGTGCCTTGCGCGCCGGCGACGTCCTCCCGCTGGGCGCGGGCGTCGCCACGCGCGTGGACGTCCCGCAGGCGCCGGCATGGTGGATCGATCCCGCGCACGACAGGCACCTGCCGATCCGTTACCGCGCGAGCGCGCATCCGGCCGCGTCCGCCCTCGCCCGCCACCGCTGGACGATCAGCGCCAGCAGCAACCGGCAGGGACTGCGCCTGCAGGGCGACGCGTTGCCGGCGTCCGGTGGCGATGGAGTCTCCGAGCCGGTCGCGCCGGGCACGATCCAACTGCCCGCCGACGGCTGCCCCATCGTGTTGCTCGCCGACGCGCAGACCGTCGGCGGCTACGCGAAGCTGGGGCATGTGATCGCCGCCGACCTGCCGCGCCTGGCGCAATGCGTTCCGGGACAACCGCTGCAGTTCGCGCCCGTGGATGCCGCCACCGCGCATCGGCTGGCTTGCGCGGCACGGGCGCGCATCGCCAGAATCGGCGTGATGATCGACGCGCGCCTGCCCGCGATCTGAACCTTCCACTTTCCTGGCGGACCCAATGAAATCCAACATCGTCGGCGCGCTGGTGCTGGTCGTGATCGGCACCCTGTTCCTGCTCAACAATCTTGGCTTCACGGACATGAGCCTGGGCCGCCTGCTGATGACCTGGTGGCCGGCGATCCTGATCGTCGTCGGGCTGGGCATGCTGTTCAAGCGCGGCTGAGGCCGCGCGACCGCAACGTCGTGAGCGCGCGCATCGACTTCAACTGCGACCTGGGCGAAGGCTGCGGCAACGACGCGGCGATCCTGCCGCACGTCACCTCGGCCAGCATCGCCTGCGGTGGTCACGCGGGCGACGACGCGACGATGCGGGCCACGCTGCGCCTGTGCCGCGAACACGGCGTTGCCGCGGGCGCGCATCCGTCGTTCGAAGACCGCGAACACTTCGGCCGGCGCGTGCTCGACGTCGCACCGCACGACGTCGCGCGCATGGTGCGCGAACAGATCCAGCGCCTCCGCGCGATCGCACGCGACGAAGGCGTGCCGCTCGCGCATGTGAAGCCGCACGGCGCGCTGTACAACGTCGCGGCGGAGGATCCGGCGATCGCCGACGCGATTGCCGCGACCCTCGCCGAACTCGACCCGACGCTCGCGCTGTACGCGCTGTCCGGCTCCGAGCTCGCACGCGCCGGCGTCGAGCGCGGCCTGCGCGTGGCGCATGAAGTCTTCGCCGAGCGCGGCTACGACGCGCGCGGTCGGCTGCGTCCGCGTGGCACGCCGGGCGCGGTGATCGAATCGCTGGACGACGCGATCGCGCAGGTGCGGCGCCTGGCGTCGCGGGGCGAAGTCGCGGCGGACGACGGGCGCGTGGTACGGCTGCGCGCCGACACGCTGTGCCTGCACGGCGATCGGCCCGATGCCGCCGAGTTCGCCCGCGCCGTGCGTGCCGCGCTGGAGGCGGACGGCATCGCGGTGCGGCCGTTCGGAACCGCCGCATGAGCGAGGCCATCAACTACTGGCCACTGATCGGCGTCGCGTGGGTCGTCGTCGGCTTCATGCTGCGCGCCAATCCGGTGATCGTGGTCGTCAGCGCCGGGCTCGTCAGCGGATTGCTGGCCGGCAAGTCGGTCGGCGACCTGCTCGCGCTGCTCGGCGAGAGCTTCGTTTCCAACCGCGCACTGCTGATGTTCGCCATGACGCTCCCGACGATCGGCCTGCTGGAACGCGCCGGACTGCGCGAGCATGCGCTGCGCTGGATCGAAGGTTGGCGCGGCTTGACGCTGTCGCGCCTGCTCACGGGTTATCTCGCCGTGCGACAGGGACTGAGCATGCTCGGCCTGATCGACATCGCCGGCCACGCGCAGACGGTGCGGCCGCTGCTCGCGCCGATGACCGAATCCGCAGCGTCCCGGCCGAACGGCCCCACGTCGCGCGACGACACGCAGAAGGTGCATGCGCTCGCCGCCGCCACCGACAACGTGGGGCGTTTCTTCGGCGAGGACGTGTTCCTTGCGTTCGGTGCGGTGCTGCTGATCCAGGGCTTCTACGCCGAGCACGGCATCCACCTGGAGCCCTTGCAGATCGCGCTGTGGGCGTTGCCGACGGCGATCGCGGCGTTCGTCATCCACGCCGTGCGCATCGTGTTCTTCCAGCGCGCGCTGGATCGACGCACCGCATCGCGGCGTGCCGCGCGGAGCGGCGAAGGCGGATCGGCCGATGCTGTCGATTGAGCACCTGTACCTGCTGCTCGCGCTGTTCCTGTTCTACGCGGGCGTGCGCAACCTGCGCGACAGGCGCTTCGCGCATGCGGCGTTCTGGATCCTGATCGCCCTGCTCTTCGGCGCCGCGAAATTCGTGCTGGAGGCATCGAAGGCCGGCGACCGGCTGCCCGCGCAGCTCGCCGGTGCGGGCGTGATCGCGCTCGCGCTGCTCGCCACGCGCATGCGCCGGGAACACCTCGACGAAGCGCCGCACGCGCAGCGGCTGGCGTCGGCGCTGCGACTGGGCCATCGCCTGTTCGTGCCGGCGCTGATCATTCCTGCCGTCACGATCCTGATCGTGCTGTTCGGGCCGAAGCTCGTGATCGGTGGGACGCCCGTGTTCGGGGAAGGCAGCATCACGCTGATCGGGCTCGCGCTGGCGTGCGTGATCGCGACCGTTGCGGCGATCGCCGTGACACGCGAGCGCCCGGCCGCCGCGCTCGGCGAAGGCCGCCGGCTCCTCGACACGATGGGCTGGGCCGCGCTGCTGCCGCTGGTTCTGGCGACCCTGGGCGGCGTGTTCGCGGCCAGCGGCGTCGGCGAGGCGGTGGCGTCGATCGTGTCGATGCTGATCCCGTCCGACAGTCGCCTCGCCTGCGTGCTCGCGTACGGGCTGGGCATGGTGTTGTTCACCGTGATCATGGGCAACGCGTTCGCCGCCTTTCCCGTGATGACGGCCGGCATCGGCCTGCCGCTGCTGGTCGAGCAACACGGCGCCGCGCCGGCGATCCTCGGCTCGATCGGCATGCTCACCGGCTACTGCGGCACGCTGATGACGCCGATGGCCGCCAACTTCAATCTTGTCCCGGCCGCGCTGCTGGAACTGGATGATCCCAACGCGGTGATCCGCGCGCAGCTTCCGACGGCGATCCCGCTGCTGCTGGTGAACCTCGCGCTGATGTACTGGCTCGCCTTCCGATGAACGCCACTCCGATGCCGCACGTGCTGTTGACCGGCTTCGCCCCGTTCGGCGGCGAAACCACGAACCCGAGCTGGGAAGCCGTGCAGGCACTGGAAGGCGACG
The DNA here is from genome assembly GCA_031216755.1 of Lysobacter arvi. GTDB lineage: Bacteria > Pseudomonadota > Gammaproteobacteria > Xanthomonadales > Xanthomonadaceae > Lysobacter_J > Lysobacter_J arvi. The sequence goes on from JARUHG010000001.1 coordinate 1,301,054, forward strand.
TGGTCGCGGGCCATCGCATCGTCGCGCGTTGTCTGCCCGTGGAGTTCGAGGGCTCGCTGCACGCCTTGCGGCACGCGCTGGACGAACTCGCGCCCGCGCTGGTGATCTGCGTCGGCCAGGCCGGCGGGCGCGCGCAGCTGTCGCTCGAACGCGTGGCGATCAACGTCATCGACGCGCGCATTCCCGACAACGCCGGCGCGCAGCCGATCGACGAACCGGTCGTCGCGGACGGCCCGGCGGCGTATTTCACCGACCTTCCGATCAAGACGATGCTGGCCGCGCTGCGCAATGCGGGATTTCCCGCGGAGATATCGCAGACCGCCGGCACCTACGTGTGCAACCACGTGTTCTACGGACTGATGCACGCACTGCGTGCATCGCCGGGCGTGCGCGGCGGCTTCGTGCACATTCCCTATTCGCCCGCGCAGGCCGCCGTGCACGCGGGGGCGCCGAGCCTGCCGACGAACGTCGTCGCGCAGGCATTGCGTCTGGCAGTGGGCATCGCGCTGACCGTCGAGCACGACGTGCGCATGGGCGGCGGCACGACGCATTGACGCATCGACGCCGTGAGGCGCCAGGACGGCGAGCGGCAGGCGTCATTCGCCCGCCGCTCGCTCTTCGATCCTCACTTCTTGCGCGCGATGTACTTCTGCAGGTGCGACACGCGTTCCTGCGACGCGGGGTGGTCGTCGAGGAAGGACGTCTTCGCCTTGCCGTCCTGCGCCGCCAGCTTCTGCATGCCGCGCACCGCGGCGTTCGGATCCAGGTTGTGCCGGCGCAGGAAGTCCACGCCGTACTCGTCGGCCTGCGTTTCGTTCGCGCGGCTGAACTTCGCGTTCACCGCCGCTTCGCCGATCGCGCCGATGTCGGATGACGCCAGCTTGCCGACCGTGCCGCCGATGGCGGCCACGCCCTTGCGCGCGGCACGCGACAGGTACGCGGCGCGGTAATGCTCCTTGCTGTGCCCGTACTTGACGTGGCCGATCTCGTGACCGATGACGGACAGCAGTTCGGCGTCGTCCGGCATCAGGTCCATCAGCCCGGCGAACACGCGCACCGATCCGTCCGGCACCGCGAAGGCGTTCACGTCCTTCACCAGATACACCTTGAAGTTGAGCTTCAGGCCGTCCTCGCGCTCCATGCCGCTGGCGAGCTTCGCCAGGCGCTTGGCGTAGGCGTTGTCGGCGCTGGCGACGGGATTGTCCTGGTCCATCTGCGCGACGGATTTCGCGCCCAGTTCGATCACCTGCGCGTCGGTGAGCGTCAGGCCCGTCATCGCCGTGGTGCCGGCGTCCTTCAAGCCCTGGCTGCCGAGCAGGTCGGCCAGCTTCCCGGCATGGGCGTGTCCGGCCAGGCACAGCAGGCCGGTGATCGTCAGGGCGAATCGTGTGGTCTTGCCAGTCATGCGGCGTCTCCAGCGCGCGGGAATGCGCGGCAGCGAATTCTCGTCGGCCCCGCGGACGCGCCCCATCGGAAGAATCCGAGAACGCGTGCAGGAAAAAGGCCCGCGATGCGGGCCTTCGGTTCCACGGTCCTGCGCAGGCCGGCGCGTCAGCGCGCTTCGACCACGCGCGTGTCGGCGATCAGATCGTGCACGCAGCGGCGATCGGAGCGGAAGATGAAGAGCACGTTGGCGATGCTCAACAACCCACCCACGAGCGGCACGAGCCCGATGCCGTTGGCGAACAGATAGCGGCGGCCCAGCAGCACCGGCAGGCCCGGCTGCTGGCCGTCCATGTCGACGATGCGGATACCGACCGCCTTCTTGCCCCACGTCTGCGCGGTGGCCTTGAGCGGCACGAACTGCACCGCGAAGAACACGGCCAGGCCGAACAGGCCCCAGCCCAGCTGGGTCATCAGTCCGGCGCCCTGCGCGAGCGCGGTGAAGTAGCCACCGAACGCCATGATCGGGATGAGCACGGCGAGCGCGATGAGGGTGTCCAGGATGGCCGCGGCCAGGCGCTTGCCCCGGCTGGCGGGCACGAGGCCGTCGGGCGGCAATGCGTCGGCGACCTGCGCCTGCGGGCGCTGGTAAGGATTGTGCTGTTCCACTGCGATGTCCCCTTTCGAGTGATGAGCGTTGCGTTGGCCGGCATCCCCTGATCCGCCGCCGGCCGGGACGGATCAGGTCCGCGGCAGCGTGACGCCGGTCTGGCCCTGGTACTTTCCGCCGCGATCCTTGTACGAGGTCTCGCAGACTTCGTCGGACTGGAAGAACAGCATCTGCGCCACGCCCTCGTTGGCGTAGATGCGCGCCGGCAGCGGCGTGGTGTTGCTGAATTCGAGCGTGACGTGGCCTTCCCATTCCGGCTCCAGCGGCGTCACGTTCACGATGATGCCGCAGCGCGCGTACGTGCTCTTGCCCAGGCAGACGACGAGCACGTCGCGCGGGATGCGGAAGTACTCGACCGTGCGCGCGAGCGCGAAGGAATTGGGCGGGATGATGCAGACGTCGCTTTCGATGTCCACGAAGCTGCCCGAGTCGAAGTGCTTCGGGTCGACGATCGTCGAGTTGATGTTGGTGAACACCTTGAACTCGCGCGAGCAGCGCACGTCGTAGCCGTAGCTGGAGGTGCCGTAGCTGACGATGCGGTGGCCGTCGGCGGCCGTCTTGACCTGGCCGGGTTCGAACGGCTCGATCATGCCCTGCTGTTCGGCCATGCGACGGATCCAACGGTCGGACTTGATGCTCATGCGGGGCGGGCGGCTCGTGCGTGGGAACGGCGATTGTGCCGGTTCCGGGGGTTCAGGGGCCAGAGGCGGGGCGAACGCCGGGAGCGCGGCGCCTGGCCGCGCGGCCGGGCCGCCCGCCGCCTCAGACCAGCGATGCCGACAGCGGCGTCGCGACGCGCGGACGCCGCGCCAGCTCGATCGCCATGCGCAGGGCCGTGGCGCGGTAGGCCGCGGCGGCGGCGCTCGCCGGCGCGGAGACGACCACCGGCGAGCCGGCATCGCCCTGCTCGCGGATCGCGATCTCCAGCGGCAGGCTGCCCAGCAGCGGCACGCCGTACTGCTCCGCCATGCGCCGGCCACCGCCCTCGCCGAAGACGTGCTCGGCGTGGCCGCAGTTCGAGCACACGTGCACGGCCATGTTCTCGACCAGGCCCAGCACCGGCACGTTCACCTTCTCGAACATCTTCAGCGCCTTGCGGGCATCGAGCGTGGCCACGTCCTGCGGCGTGGTGACGATGACCGCGCCGGCGACGGGGATCTTCTGCGCCAGCGTCAGCTGGATGTCGCCGGTACCGGGCGGCAGGTCGACGATGAGGTAATCCAGGTCGCCTTCGAGCGCATGGCCCCAGCGCGTTTCGCCGAGCAGCTGCGTCAGCGCGGACGTCGCCATCGGGCCGCGCCAGATCATCGGCGTGTCCTGGTCGACCAGCAGGCCGATCGACATCGCTTCCACGCCGTGCGCCTGCATCGGCTCGATCGTCTTGCCGTCGGGGCTGTCGGGACGACCGGACAGGCCGAGCATCGTCGGGATGCTCGGACCGTAGATGTCGGCGTCGAGCACGCCCACGCGCGCGCCTTCGCCCGCCAGCGCGAGCGCGAGGTTCACCGCGGTGGTCGACTTGCCCACGCCGCCCTTGCCCGAGCCGATGGCGATGAGGTTGCGCACGCTCGGCAGCGGCGCGACGTTCGGCTGCACCGCGTGCGAAACGATGCGCGGATGCAGGTCCAGGCGCGTGAGCGCGAGACCTTCGTCGGCGAGCACGCGCTGGACCTGCGCGTCGAGCCACGGGCGCAGCGATGCGCATGGAAAGCCCGAGAGAATTTCCACCACCGCGCGACCGTCGGCGACGGCCACGCGCACGCGCACGTTCGCGTCGTCGAGCGACACGTCCACGCCGGGGATGAACAGGGCGCCGATGCGCTGCTGCAGGAGCTCTTCGATCACGGAACAACCTTTTGTTTTGCTGATGGTGGCGAGAACGGATTCGCCTGGAAATTCACGGTTAAGCACATGTTACGGTCCGGCGACCGGTTGATGACACTTCATGAATCGGCATCGCAGGACGCGGCTTTCGATCGCACTTATTTCTTGCAGTTCATTTGGGGATTACTCCGATGCCAGTATCCAACAGCCGGCTGCGTCGCAGCCGCTTGAGCACCGCTTTGCTTGTCGCCTCGCTGATGCCGGCGGCCGGGGCCGCGTTCGCGCAGGAGGCCGGTTCGGCCACCGAGCTGGACACCGTCACCGTCACCGGTTCGCTGATTCCGCAGACGCAGGTCGAGAACTTCACGCCGGTCACCGTCATCAAGGCCGAAGACATCCAGATGCGCGGCTTCACCAGCGTATCCGACGTCCTGCAGCAGTCCACCTTCCAGACCGGTGGCCTCCAGGGCGGGCAGACCTCGGCCTCCTTCACCCAGGGCGCGGACGCCTCGGGCATGTTCGGCCTGGATCCGGGCTACACCAAGTACCTCATCAACGGCCGTCCGATGGCCAATTATCCGGCCCTGTACAACGGTTCGGACACCTTCAACAACATCAGCGGCATTCCGGTCGACCTGGTCGAGCGCATCGAGATCCTGCCGGGCGGCCAGTCCTCGCTGTACGGCTCCGACGCCATCGCCGGCGTGGTGAACGTGATCCTGAAGAAGAACGTCGACGGCCTGTCGCTGAACGTGCGCGGCGGCGCCTACAGCGACGGCGGCGGCGACAGCTTCCGCGTCAGCGTCTCCGACGGCTTCTCCAGCGCCGACGGCCGGCTGAACCTGATCGGCGGCCTGCAGTACGAGACGCGCGATCCGATCTGGGGCTACCAGCGCGACCTGACCAAGCAGTACAACGTCAACGGCTACACGCCCGCGACCGCGAGCCGCGACTACGTCGTGATCAACGGCTCCAATCGCAACAGCTACCTGTTCCTCGATCCGGCCAACTGCGGCAACGTCACCGGCCAGTTCGACGGCACCGAAGCGCTGCAGACGCGCCCCGGTTTCGGCCAGTACTGCGGCTCGTTCACCACGCCGGGCTACCGCACGCTGCAGAACGGCAAGGACGCGCTGCAGATCTACGCGCACGGCACGTACGACGTGAACGACAACGTCCAGCTGTACGCCGACCTGCTGACCAGCCATGAGGACGTCGAGTACGCCACCGGTTCGGGCTACACCTGGTGGGGCACCAGCGCGAAGTACGGCTACTTCTACGATCCGGACCAGGATGCGTTCCTCAACCTGCAGCGCGCGTTCGCGCCCGAGGACATCGGCGGCGAAGGGTTCAAGGACATCATGAACACCGACCGCAACCGGTCGTACCAGATCACGCTCGGCGCGAACGGCATGCTGGGCAGCAACTGGGACTGGGACGTCGGCTTCACGCGCACCGAATACAAGCTGACCGAACACCAGTGGGTCCGCTTCGCCGATGCGATCGACAACTACTTCCTGGCCAACGTGCTGGGCCCGCAGCTGGGCACCCAGGACGGCTACGCGGTCTTCCGCCCGAACTACGCGGCGTTCTACACCCCGATGTCGCCGGCCGATTTCGCCAGCTTCACCGGCTACGTCGACACCCGCAGCAAGACCACCGACAACACCCTGCGCGCACAGTTGACCAACACGTCGCTGTTCTCGCTGCCCGGCGGCGACGCGGGCCTGGCGGTCGTGGTCGAAGGCGGCACGCAGAGCTGGGACTACACGCCCGACGCGCGACTGCTGCAGGATCCGGAAACGCTGGAATCGGAAATCTGGGGCCTGACCTCGGTGAACGGTTCGGGCGATCGCGACCGTTACGCGGTCACCAGCGAACTGCGCATGCCGCTGTGGGAGCCGCTGACGGTCACGCTGTCGGGCCGCTACGACGCGTTCAAGGTCGCCGGCCAGACCATCGACAAGCCGACCTACAGCATCGGCGTGGAATACCGTCCGGTCGAAAGCTTCCTGCTGCGCGGCAAGTACGGCACGGCCTTCCGCGCGCCGACGCTGTCGGACGTGTTCCAGGGCCTGAGCGGCTACTACAGCTCCGACACCGACTACTACCGCTGCTCGCTGGAAGGCTACACGCCGGGCAACACGCAGGACTGCCGCTACGACTCCGAGCAGTACTTCGGCCAGCAGTCGGGCAACCCGGACCTGCAGCCGATCGAAGCGGACGTGTGGAACGCCGGCTTCGTGTGGGCGCCGATGAACAACCTCTCGCTCACCGTGGACTACTTCCGCTGGGACATCCGCGACGAGGTCGACCAGCTCGACAGCGACCAGCTGCTGCTGGCCGAGTACTACTGCCGCACCGGCCAGGCCAACACCGCCTCGGCCAGCTGCGACAACGCGCTGGCGTGGGTGACCCGCGGCGCCAACAACGAGCTCGAGCAGATCTACACGCCGAAGGTGAACGTCGCCAAGCAGAAGCTGGAAGCGGTCACGGCGAGCCTGAACTACACGCTCGACGTCGGTAAGTGGGGCACGCTGAACTTCGCCGGCAATTACACCAACAACCTCAAGCACACCGTCACGCCGCTGCCGGGCGAGGACGAGATCGACCTGCTGCGCGATCCGTATTACATGTGGGTGTACGACGCCTATGCGAAGACCCGTGCCGATGCGTCGCTGGGCTGGAACATCGGCAAGCTGACCACCACCGTGTACGCCAACCGCATCGGCAAGACGCCGAACTACGTCGCCTACGCCACGGGCGCGTGGGACGGGCAGATCAACGGCGCGCGCGCCGGCTGGTGGGCGCCGTACACCACGTACAACCTGACGTTCAACTACGAGGCGACGGAGAACATCCGCCTGTCGCTGCTGCTGAACAACGTCCTGGACAAGACGCCGGAAGACCAGGCGTCGAACTTCCCGGGCACGGAGTACACGCCGTACAACAACTACCTGTACAGCGCGTACGGCCGTTCGATGTACGTGGAAATGCGCTACAACTTCGGCAAGTAAGCGGTCCGCCGCGAGCACCGGAAGACCCCGCCGCCAGGCGGGGTCTTTTTTGCGCGGATGCCTGGACCGCGGGCTTCCGTACGCCGACGGATGCGGTATAACTGGCCGGAATTCGATCCCTGGGAGGGGACCCATGCGCACCAAACTGCTCGCTCTTCTGTTGCTGGCCCTGCCGCTGGGCGCCCTTGCCCAGGACGCGTCCAAGGCCTCGCCCGTGGGCCAGTGGACCACCATCGACGACAAGACGCAGAAGCCCAAGTCCGTCGTGGAGATCTACGAAGCGAAGGACGGCAGCCTCGCCGGCCGCGTCACCGAGATCCTGCAGTCCGACCGCGGCCCGAATCCGGTCTGCGACAAGTGCTCCGGCGACCGCAAGAACAAGCCGGTCAAGGGCATGGTCATCCTGTGGGGCATCAAGCAGAAGGGCGAAACCTGGGAAGGCGGGCAGATCCTGGACCCGGCCAGCGGCAAGATCTACTCGGTGAAGGTCACTCCGGTGGACAACGGCAGGAAGCTGGAGGTCCGCGGCTTCATGGGCTTCTCGCTGCTGGGCCGCACGCAGACCTGGAACCGGCGCTGACGGCCCCCGCACCCGCAACGCTGCACGACGCCCCGGCCCTCCGGGGCGTTGTGCTTTTGTAGCCCGGATAAGGCGAAAGGCTGCACACGGGGCCGCACCCGACGTCCCGCTTCACCCGGGCGCTTCGCCCGACCGCGGCTAACGGCCCACGGAGCGCCCAATGTCGATGGGGCCTCGCGGAGCCCATGCGATAATCCCCGGCTCACTTTGCCTTCCGGTTCGCCATGTCCCGCGAGTTCGTCGTTTCCTGCGCCCTGCCCTACGCCAACGGGCCCCTGCACCTGGGTCATCTGGTCGGCTATACCCAGGCCGACATCTGGTGCCGCGCCCAGCGCATGGCCGGCCATCGCGCCTGGTACGTGTGCGCCGACGACACCCACGGCACGCCGATCATGCTCGCCGCCGAGAAGGCCGGACAGTCGCCGGAGGCGTTCATCGCCGGCATCCAGCGCAGCCACGAGCGCGACTTCGCCGATTTCGGCGTCGCCTTCGACCACTACGACTCGACCAACTCCGAACGCAATCGCGTCCTGACAGAAGCGATCTACACCAAGCTCGACAACAACGGGCACATCTCGCGCCGCTCGGTCGCGCAGCTGTTCGATCCGGTCAAGGGCATGTTCCTGCCGGACCGCTACGTGAAGGGCATCTGCCCCAACTGCGGCACGCCGGACCAGTACGGCGACAACTGCGAGAACTGCGGCGCGACGTATTCGCCGACGGAGTTGAAGGAACCCCGTTCGGTCGTCAGCGGCGCGACGCCGGAACTGCGCGAGTCGGAACACTTCTTCTTCGAGGTCGGCCAGTTCTCCGCCTTCCTGCGCGAGTGGCTTGCAGGCGATGTCGCATTGCCCGGCGTGAAGGCCAAGCTCGAGGAATGGCTGGACGCCGAAGGAGGTCTGCGCGCGTGGGACATCTCGCGCGACGCGCCGTATTTCGGTTTCCAGATCCCCGGCCATCCGGGCAAGTACCTGTACGTGTGGCTGGACGCGCCGATCGGGTACCTGTCCAGCTTCCAGGCACTGTGCGAACGCGAGGGCCTGGATTTCTGGTCCTATCTGCGTCGCGACAGCGCCGCCGAACTCCACCATTTCATCGGCAAGGACATCGTCAACTTCCACGGCCTGTTCTGGCCGGCCGTGCTGCAGGGCGCCGGTTTCCGTGCGCCAACGCGCCTGCACGTCAACGGTTACCTGACCGTGGACGGCGCCAAGATGTCCAAGTCGCGCGGCACCTTCGTCATGGCGCGCACCTATCTGGACGCGGGCCTGGATCCGGAAGCGCTGCGCTACTACTACGCGACCAAGACTACCGGCGGCGTCGACGATCTCGACCTCAACCTCGCCGATTTCGTCGCGCGCGTGAACGCCGATCTGGTCGGCAAGTTCGTCAACCTGGCCAGCCGCTGCGCCGGCTTCATCGAAAAGCGCTTCGACGGCCGCCTGGCCGATGCGCTCCCCGACGCGGCCCAGTACGCGAGTTTCGTCGAACAGCTGTCGCCCATCGCGCAGGCATACGAGCGCAACGAGGCCGCCACCGCGCTGCGCCTGACGATGGCGCTGGCGGACGAAGCCAACAAGTACATCGACGAACACAAGCCGTGGGTGCTCGCCAAGCAGGACGGCGCCGACGCGCAGCTGCAGGCGGTCTGCACGCAGGGGCTGAACCTCTTCCGCGTGCTGAACACCGCGCTCAAGCCGGTGCTGCCGCGCGTGACCGCGCAGGCCGAAGCCTTCCTCGCGGCGCCGGTCGCGAACTGGGCGGACGTCGCGGCGCCGCTGCTCGCGCACCGCATCAACGCCTACACGCCGCTCTTCACCCGAATCGACCCGAAACAGATCCAGACCATGATCGACGCATCCAAGGATTCGCTGGCCCCCAAGGCCGACGCACAGCCCGAAGCCACCGCCAAGGCCGAACCGAAGGCCGCTGACGCGACGCCTGCGCCGGCTACTGCCGGCACCGCGAACCTCATCGGCATCGACGACTTCGCCAAGCTCGACCTGCGCGTCGGCAAGGTCGTGGCGTGCGAGTTCGTCGAAGGCTCCGACAAGTTGCTGCGATTCGAACTCGATGCCGGCGAGCTCGGCACGCGCCAGATCTTTTCCGGCATCCGCGGCTCCTATGGCGAGCCGGAGAAGCTCGTCGGCCGCAACGTCGTGTTCATCGCCAACCTCGCGCCGCGAAAGATGCGCTTCGGTCTCAGCGAAGGCATGATCCTGTCGGCGGGTTTCGACGGCGGTTCGCTTCACCTGCTCGACGCCGACGCCGGCGTGCAGCCCGGCGCACCGGTACGCTGAAGGCTCGGGAGCCGGGATTGGCGATTTCGTAACAGCGACCGCACCTGCCTCGCCCCGCGAGATCACACGCCATGGCTTTGCGAATCCCGAATCCCGGCCGCCCGATCGCGGAACTCGCCGAACGCCTCGACCGCCTGCTGCCGCAAACGCAGTGCGGCCAGTGCGGCTACGCGGGTTGCCGCCCCTACGCGGAAGCCATGGCGCGCGGCGAGGCGGACATCGACCATTGCCCGCCCGGCGGAGATGAGGGCGCGCGCGCGTTGGCGCGTCTGCTCGACGTCCCGGCCAAGCCGTTCGATCGCACGCGCGGCGAACACAAGCCGCCGCAGGTGGCGCTGATCGTCGAAGCCGACTGCATAGGCTGCACCAAGTGCATCCAGGCGTGCCCGGTGGACGCGATCGTCGGCGGATCGAAGCACATGCACACCGTGATCGATCCGCTCTGCACCGGGTGCGAACTCTGCGTGCCGGCGTGCCCGGTGGACTGCATCGTGCTGGTGCCGGCGTAGCGTCCTACCGACGCCTCGGCACCGCCGCCGGCGGCCGCCATGACCGACGGCGCGAATGACCGCCGACAGCAGGCTGCTTTATTTCGCCGGCGCGTTCACCGGGGCGCCGGCCGGTTCGCCCTGCGGCGTGCCCGCGGACTCCGGCGCGCACACCGAACATACGCGCTCGACGCTGTAGCCCTTCGCGCGCAGCTTCTCGACCACGCCGTCCTCGCCCAGCAGGTGCAGCGCGCCGACGACGATCATCGTGTCGCCCTTCTTCTGTCCGTCGAGCATCTGCTGGATCTGCGGCACCCAGGCGTCGTTGCGTTCGACGTTGACGATGCGGTACGTCTGCGGCGTCTTCTCGCGCATTTCCTCGCGCGTGAGGGTGTCCAGCCGCGCAAGGTCGCCATTGCGCCACGCGTTGTGCAGGTCGCTGAGCATCTCGGGCATGTCGGTCGGCTTGTCGAGGAACTCCTTCAGCGACTTCACCTGCTCGTCCATCGGCGTCGAATCGAGCACGCCCAGCTGCAGGTCGATCGATTCCAGCCCACCGGTCGCCTTCCGGCTGGCGATCGCCTGTTGCATCAGCACCTGGTCCAGGCCCTTCTCGGGGCGGAAGCCCATCTGCTGCGACACGCCCAGCATCAGCGACAGGTTCACGAACCACGGCTCGTACGCGTCGAACTGCGCGATGGACGCGCCGCGCTGGGCGAGGATGCGGTTGAACTTCTCTCGCATCGTCGGCGGGAGGACCTGGCTCAACGTGCGGCCGTCCGCATAGCCCGCGGCCGCGAGGAACTTCTGCGACATCGCCGGATCGAGCATCTGCTCCGGCGGCACCTCGAACACGATCCGGTCAGCGCTGGCGAACGCCTGGTCGATGTCGGCCGACAGCGGGTAATCGTCGGCCTTGAGCAGGTGGAACGAGCCCAGCAGGTACACGGCGTTGTCGCGATCGGACACCTTCCACAACAGCGGAACCGGCGGCGGCTTCGTCGCAGCCGGGGCAGCGCTCGCGGGCGGCGGCGTGGCCTGCGAGGGCGAACGCGCCTGCTCGACAGCGAGCGCCATCGACATCAGGCCGACGGCGGCGGCGAGCGAAAGGCACAGCAGCTTGAAGCGACGGCGCATCGGGGCGGGGATCCGGGTCAGTTGACGGTGTGGGCGTAGGTTTTTTCACCGGCCTGGATGGCCACGTCCAGCCGGTTCTCCGGCGGCGGCAGCGGGCAGGTCGCGAACGGCGTGAACGCGCACGGCGGATTGCGCGCCTGGTTGAAGTCCAGCACGACGGTGCCACCGACGCCCGGCTTGGCGACATCGAGGAACCTGCCGGCCGGATAGCTGCCATGCCCGCTGGTGCGGTCGGCGAACACCAGGAACAGCGTCTCGGCGCCTTCGTCCAGCGCTTCGATACGGAAGGTCTTGCCGTCGCGCTCGAACTCGATCGCGCCCGGGTTCGGCACGGCGTCCGTGGTGCCGATGATGTTGGCGATCTCCAGCGTCTTGCCCGCCGGATGCGGCACGAACCGGCCTTCCACGCGCCAGTCGGCGCTCGTCGGCCAGTACTCGATGCCGCGGAAACCGGTCCGCGTCGGCGCGTCGGCGTGCTTCACGCGCAGCAGGTAGCGATTGCCTCGCTTGATCACCGTCGCCAGGCCCTTGCCCTCATCGAAGGCGATGACGCTCGGTCCGGTCGGCGCGTCGTCGGCGCGCAGGATCGCCTCGCCGGTGAACGGCTGGCCATCGAGCGTCATCGCGACGCCCTTTTCCGGCACGAAGCGGATGCGGTCCTGGCCCAGGTCGATCATGCCAAGGTGCGACGGACCGACGGCGAGCTTGATGCCGTTGCCGGCGGACGAGCCGATGTAGTGCGAGCCCGGATCGATCCAGTGCAGCCCGACCAGGCTGGTCCAGCCATCGGGCCTGGTCAGCTCGGTGACGCGCAACTGGCGCACCATGTCCAGCTCCTGCTGGAACGCCGCCCGCTCCGACTTCGCCTGCTCGCCGGTCGCGGCTTCTTCCTGCTTCGGCCCGCAGGCGGTCATCGCACCCAGCATCATGAGGATCAGAGCCCCCTTCGCGACTGAAGCCATTCAACGTCCTCGCAGGAACCAGCGGTCGATGTCGGGCAACGTGAAACGCGCCCACGTAGGACGGCCATGATTGCACTGGCCGGAGCGTTCGGTGATCTCCATCTCGCGCAACAGGGCGTTCATCTCGGGCAAAGTGAGACGCCGGTTCGCGCGCACCGCGCCATGGCAGGCCATGGTCGCCAGCAGTTCGTCGCGCGCGGCGGCGACGCGCCGCGATTGGCCGTGCTCGCGCAGGTCCGCCAGTACGTCGCGCAACAGCGCTTCGACGTCGCCATGCGCCAGCAGGGCCGGCACCGCGCGCAGGGTCAGCGACTGCGGCCCGCTGCGCGTGACCTCGAAACCGAGCTCGGCCAGCGTCGCGGCCTCGCGCTCGGCGACGTCGGCCTCGCGCTCGGACACCGCCAGCGTCGCAGGCACCAGCAGCGGCTGCGTGCGCAGGCCCTCGCCATCGTGCGCGGCCTTGAGCTTTTCGTACCCGATGCGCTCGTGCGCGGCGTGCATGTCGACGACGATCAGCCCGTCCGCGCTCTCGGCGAGGATGTAGATGCCGTGCAACTGCGCGATCGCGTAGCCCAGCGGCGGCAGCGTAGCGTCGTCGCTGCGCGGCAACACGGGCGGCTGCGCCGGCGCGAACGACGGCTCGACGGCGGCCGCGGCGGCACCGCCGTACAACGCCGCGTAGCCGGCACGCGTTTCCGCCACCTGCATCGGCAGCGGCGATTGCGAGGCGCGGCCGAGGTACGTGTAGGCCGGCGCAACGCTGCCATAGCCATTCGATGCCGGCCCCGGAGGCATGTCGTTCGCCGGCACGCCGGCCACGCCCGCCACGGCGCCGGCGCGCGTCCCGGCCAGTGCGTCCTGCAACGTGCGGTAGACGAAATCGTGGATCAGGCGCGCGTCGCGGAACCGCACTTCGTGCTTGGCCGGATGCACGTTGACGTCGACACGACGCGGATCGAGCTCCAGGAACAGCACGTACGCCGGCTGGCGTCCATGGAAGAGCACGTCGGCGTACGCCTGCTTGATCGCATGCGCGATGCTGCGATCGCGCACGGCGCGGCCGTTGACGTAGAGGTATTGCTGGTCGGCACTGGCGCGGTTGTACGCAGGCTGGGCGATCCACCCATGCAGCCGCAGGCCGGCGCCGGCGTGTTCGACCCGCAGCGCGTTGCGCGCGAACTCCTCGCCCAACGCTTCGTGCAGGCGCACTTCGGACAGCAGATCGCCCTCGCCTTTCCAGCGGCGCGACGGCTTGCCGTTGTGCGAGACACGCAGTTCGACATCGGGGCGCGCGAGGGCGAGCTGACGCAGCCATTCCTCGATATGCCCCAGTTCGGTGCGTTCGGCCTTCAGGAACTTGCGACGGGCCGGCACGTTGAAGAACAGGTCGCGCACCTCGACGGTCGTGCCCTGCGGATGCGATTTCGGCATGACCTCGCCCACGCGTCCGCCGTCGATCTCCAGCGTCGCCGCGCGATCGCTGCCGTCGCGTCGCGACGTCAGCGCGAAGCGGCTCACGGAGGCGATCGAGGGCAACGCTTCACCGCGGAAGCCCAGCGTCGCCACGCCCTCCAGGTCGTCGAGCGAGGCGATCTTGCTGGTCGCATGGCGCGATACCGCGAGCGGGAGCTGATCGGGCTCGATGCCCTTGCCGTCGTCGCGGATGCGGATCAGGCGGACGCCGCCTTCTTCCAGGTCGATATCGATGCGGCGCGCGCCGGCATCGAGCGCGTTTTCGACGAGCTCCTTGACCACCGAAGCGGGACGCTCGATGACCTCGCCGGCGGCGATCTGGTTGATGAGGGTGTCGGGGAGCTGGCGGATCGTCACGGCTTGGCGATGCGGCCCGGCATCGTCGAGGGAATCGTGTTCATCATAGCCGACGTCGCGCCGCATCAGGCGGCCGCGCAAGCGAAAACGCCCGGGATATCCCGGGCGTCGTCATGCGCCGTCGCGCGGCGATCAGAGGCTGCCGCCGCTGGCCTCGCCACCGGTCGCGTACTGCGCATCGGCGCGCGCCGCGTAGAGCGTGCCCGGGGGCGGCTGGCGGGTGAAGTAGGTGTTGACGCCGTCCAGCACCGCGCGCGCCAGCTTGCTCTGGTGCGCGGGGTCGTTGAGGCGCTTTTCCTCGTCGGGATTGGAGATGAAGGCCGTCTCGACCAGCATCGCCGGCATGTCGGAGGTACGCAGCACGGCGAAGTTCGCGCGCTCGATGTTCGGCTTGTGGTTCGCGCCCACGCGCTTGAGGCCATCGAGCACGTGACCGGCCGCGTCTTCGGACGCTCGCATGTGACCGCTCTGGGTCAGGTCGAGCAGCACCGACGCCAGCGTGTTGCTGGTCTGCTCCAGGCGCACGCCGCCGATGAGATCGGAGGCGTTTTCCTTGTCTGCCAGCCAGCGGGCGCGCTGCGAGGAGGCGCCCTTCAGCGAGAGCACGTAGACCGAGGACCCCCGCGCGGCACGGTTCTCCGCGGCGTCGGCGTGGATCGAGATGAACATGTCCGCCTTCGCCGCACGTGCCAGCTGCGCGCGCCGCGGCAGCGGGATGAACACGTCGGTGTCGCGGGTGAGGTACGCCTTCAGACCGGGCGTGGCGTTCACCTGCCGGGCCAGTTCGCGCGCGATCGCCAGCGTCGCATCCTTCTCGCGCTTGCCCGACGGGCCGATCGCGCCCGGATCCTGCCCGCCGTGACCGGCGTCGATCGCGATGACCAGCGGACGCATGCCGCGGCCACGCATCACGTCCTTCACCGTCTTGACCGGTGCCTGCGCTGCCGGCGCCGGCGCATTCGTCGCCGCCGCGGCCGGCGAACCGGGCATCGGCGTGGGCACGCCGGTGGCGATGCGCGTCGGAACTCCGGTCGCGATCGTCGTGGCGACCGGCGCCCTGGCGGGCGCGGTCGCGGCAGCGGCGATCGTGTTGTGCGAGGCCGTCGTGGTGGCCGTCGTGGTTGCCGGCGCGACGGGCGTGACGCTCGGCATCGCGGACGGCGGTACCGTCGCAGCGGTCACGGGTGCTTGCGTCGCTGGCGTCGGCGTCGTTGACGTCGGCGTCGGGGCGGGAGCGGCCGGGCTGGCGTCGTTGCGCGCCACGATTTCGGAAATGAGGCGCGTCGTCGCGGCGGACGAGGCCGCGGGGTCGAACTTCTGCGCAGCCGGGTCGCTGGCCGGCGTGGACTCGACGGCGGCTGCGGCCGGAGGCGGCGTCACGGCCGGGGCGGCCGCCACGACCGGCGCCGACGCGACCGGCGTTCCGTCTCCGGGCCATTCGAGCACCAGGCGCGGACCGTCGCCGGCCTGCTCGAAGCGCGGCTTGAGCACGGCGACCGGCTGGGCGAGGTCGAACACGATGCGGGCGGTGCCGGGCGTCGGTTCGCCGGTGCGGACCGACTTCACCACGCCGCTGGCCGCCGGCAGGCGGAACCCGCGCGCCAGGGCCGAGGCCGGCAAATCGATGACGAGGCGGTCCGGCCCTTTAAGGCTGATGACCTTGAATTCGGCCGGGCGGTCGAGGGCGATCTCGGCACGCGTCCCGGTGGCGCCGTCGCGCAGATCCAAGCCCTTGATTTCACTGGCCTGCGCCAGATTCCACGCAACGGCGGCGAGCAGCGCGAGGCCGAGCAGACATTTCTGGACGGTGGCGGCTGAGACACGCATGGGCGGTAGTCAAGCACCGCGATATTAATTTTGCAAGCACTTTTCCCTTACGAATCCGGGACCTGCCAGCGTTTCCTGCGAATCCGTTCAGGAGTCGCCCGCAACTTCGTGCCCGACGGACACCCGCCCGACCCAGGCGACCCCGACGGGCGAGCCGGCGTGCAGACGGGCGATGCGGCCGGGGCCGCGCATCGACAATTCCACGGTCAGGTCGGGCCTCGACAGTGCCCCGACGCCCCGTTCGGGCCATTCGACCAGCCACAGCCGGACGTCGGCGCTGTCGAGCCCGAGGAACTCCAGTTCGCCGGGATCCGCGATGCGGTAAAGGTCCAGGTGCCAAGCCTCGCCGTCGGCCAGCGGATAGCGCTCGACCAGCGTGTACGTCGGGCTGCGGATCGCGCCCTGCACGCCGAGCGCGCGCAACAGCGCGCGGGCGATCGTCGACTTGCCTGCGCCCAGGTCGCCATGCAGATGCAGGACGGCCTGCGCGGGACGCGTCATCGCAAGCCGCGCGCCCAGCGCGTCGGTGGCGTCGGCGTCGGGCAACCACAGTTCGGTCATCGCAACGGTTTCCTGCTGGGAGATTCCGGATTCGCGTAATGGCGCAGCCACGGCATCAGGTCGCTGGGCAACAGGCCGCGCTCGCCGCCGTCGTGTGCGGCGGCGTCGCCCGCGGCCGAATGCAGCAGCGCACCGCACGCGGCGGCATCGAATGCGCCCAGGCCTTGCGCGCGCAGGGCGGCGATCACGCCACTGAGGACGTCGCCCATGCCGCTGACCGCCATGCCGGGATTGCCCGCGGCGATCACGCGCGGCGTTTCGTGTGCGGACAGCACGATCGTGCCCGCGCCCTTGAGCACGACCACGCAGGCATAGCGCTCGCACAGCGCGCGCGCCGCGGCGAAACGATCGCGTTGCACGTCCGCGGTGCTGCAGCCGAGCAGACGCGCCGCTTCGCCCGGATGCGGGGTGATCACGGCGTCGGCCGGCAATGCGAACGGACGCGTCGCCAGCAGGTTCAGCGCATCGGCATCGAGCAGCAACGGTTTTCCGCTGGCGATCGCGCGTTCGTACAGCGGCAGGCTCCAGTCGCCGCGTCCGAGGCCCGGCCCGAGCGCGACCGCATCGGCGCGATCGAGCGCCGCGTGCAGCGCGGCGGCATCGCCGACCTCATGCGCCATCGCTTCGGGCAGGCGTGCCAGCAAGGGCGCGACATGCCGCTCGCGCGTGGCGACTTCGACCAGGCCGGCACCGCTTCGCAATGCGGATTCGGCGCACAACAGGATCGCGCCGCCGCTGCCGTGGTCGCCGCCGATGCACAACACGCGTCCGTTGCGGCCTTTGTGGCTGTCGCGCGGTCGCGGTGCGAGCCACCGCGGCAGATCGGTTGCGCCCAGGCGCTCGGCGACCGCGACGACACCGTCGAAATCCGCACTGTCCAGATCCAGCGACGCGAGCGTGAGCGCACCCGCGTGATCGAGCGCAGCGCCCGTGCGCAGGCCGGCTTTCGGCGCGATGAATTCGATCGTTCGCGTGGCGATCACCGCCGGGTTCGCGACGCAGCCGCGATCCGCATCGACACCGCTGGGCACGTCGAGTGCGAACACGGGCCCCTCGTGCGCGTTGACCGCCGCGATCAACGCCCGTGTCGACGCATCGGGTTCGCGCGAGAACCCGATACCGAACAGCGCATCGACGACGACGTCGCACGACGGCAGGCGTGGTTCGAGCCCGACGATGACTCCTCCCGACGCGAGGTATTCGTCCGCCGCCCGGCGCGCGAGTTCGCTGCGCGGCGCGTGTTCAGGCAGGTGCACGACGCGCACGTCGCGGCCGGCCTCATGCGCATGGCGCGCGAGCACGTAACCGTCGCCGCCGTTGTTGCCCGGCCCGCACACGACCACGATCCGCATCGCCTGCGGCCACTGCGCGAGGTCGCGCCACGCGGCCAAGCCGGCGCGGCGCATCAGTTCGAACCCGTCGCCGAGCCGCTGCATGGCGCGCGCCTCGAGCCGGCGCAGCGCGGCCGCGTCGAAGAGCGCGTGGACGAACGGAGTGGCGGCGTGGGGCATCGCGCGATTCTATACTTGCCCTGCCGTGAACCCGCCTGCATCGCCCGTCCCCTACTCCGCCGCCGCGCCGGACTACGGCGCGCTGGCCGCGCGCGTGCGCGAGCTGGCGCGCGAGTTCGGCTTCCAGCGCTGCGGCATCGCCGGCATCGAACTCGGCGAAGACGAAGCCCACCTGCGCGACTGGCTCGCCCAAGGGCTTTATGGATCGATGGACTGGATGGCGCGCCATGGCGAACTGCGCGCGCGTCCGCACGAACTGCACCCGGGC
This sequence comes from Lysobacter arvi, assembly GCA_031216755.1. Lineage (GTDB taxonomy): Bacteria > Pseudomonadota > Gammaproteobacteria > Xanthomonadales > Xanthomonadaceae > Lysobacter_J > Lysobacter_J arvi. Next base: position 1,319,412 of record JARUHG010000001.1, read on the forward strand.
ACGGTGCGGGTGATTTCCGTCGGCCTGGATTACGGACGCGACAGCGACGAAGCCTGGGCCACGCTCGACGATGGCGAACGCGCCTACGTCGCGCGTTACGCGCTCGGACGCGACTACCACAAGCTGATGCGCCAGCGCCTGCAGCGCCTGGCCGACCGCATCGCCGAGGTCGTCGGGCCGTTCGGGCATCGCGTGTTCGTCGATTCGGCCCCCGTGCTCGAGCGCGCCCTCGCGCGCAACGCAGGCCTGGGCTGGATCGGCAAGCACACCTGCCTGATCGACAAGGACGGCGGTTCGTTCTTCTTCCTCGGCGAGATCTACGTCGATCTGCCGCTGCCCGTCGACGCTCCCGCGAGCGCGCATTGCGGCACGTGCCGCCGCTGCATCGACGTGTGCCCGACGCAGGCGATCACCGCGCCGTACCGCCTGGATGCGCGACGCTGCATCGCGTACCTCACGATCGAACACGAAGGCGCGATTCCCGAAGACCTGCGCGCGCCCATCGGCAACCGCATCTTCGGCTGCGACGATTGCCAGCTGATCTGCCCCTGGAACAAGTTCGCCCGGCGCACCGACGAACCCGACTTCCGCGTGCGCAACGATCTGGACAAGGCGACGCTGGTCGACCTGTTCGCGTGGAGCGAAGAGGAGTTCCTGCAGCGCACCGAAGGTTCGGCGATCCGGCGCAGCGGCCACGAGCGCTGGTTGCGCAACATCGCCGTCGCGCTGGGCAATGCGCCGTCGACGCCGGACGTGATCGGCGCGCTGCGCGCGCGTCGCGGGACCGCAAGCCCGATGGTGCGCGAACACATCGAATGGGCGTTGCGCCGACACGGCGCCGGCGACGCGGCGTAACGCGTCGCCGTCGGCGCGTCAGCCGCGCAGTTGTTCGAGCAGCGCGCGCGTCACCGGATCGTCCGCCTGCGCCTGGCCCTCCAGCGCGGGAAGCAGGCGATTCGCGACCTGCTTGCCGAGCTCCACGCCGAACTGGTCGAACGCGTTGATGCCCCACACGAGCGACTGCAGATACACGCTGTGTTCGTACATCGCGAGCAGCGCGCCGAAGGAGTGCGGCGTCAGCGCGTCGAGCAGGATCGTCGTCGTCGGACGGCCGCCGGCGTACGCGCGATGCGGATCGTCGCTCGACTGGCCGTTCGCGAAGGCTTCGGTCTGCGCGAGCAGGTTGGCCTGCAGCGCGCGATGGTTCTGCGGGTATGGCGCGTCGGCGCGGACCACGCCGATGAAATCGGCCGGCACGATCGACGTGCCCTGGTGCAAGGCCTGGAAGAAGCTGTGCTGCGTGTCGGTGCCGGCACCGCCCCACCACACGGGCACCGTCTCCACGCCGACCGGCGAGCCGTCGGTACGCACGGATTTGCCGAGGCTTTCCATCACCAGTTGCTGCAGGTAATTCGACAGCAGCTTCAGGCGTTCGTCGTACGGCAGTACGGCCTGTGTCGCGTACCCCAGTCCATTGCGGTTCCACACGCTGGTGAGCGCGTGCCACGCGGCCAGGTTCGCTTCGACCGGCGTCTGCAGCACGTGCGCGTCCATCCCGGCCGCACCATCGAGCATCTGCTCGAACGCGTCCATGCCGATCGCCAATGCGATGGGGAAGCCGACCGCAGACCACAGCGAGTAACGGCCACCGACCCAGTCCCACATCGGCAGGATGCGTTCGGCGGGAATCGAGAACGCCTGCGCCGCGCGTTCGACGTTCGCCGAAACGGCGTACAGCCGTTCGGTGCTGCCCAGCCAGTCGCGCAATATCGCGCCGTTGAGCAGCGTTTCCTGCGTACCGAAGGTCTTGGAGATCAGCACCGCGGCGGTGCGCGCCGGGTCCAGCCCGGCCAGCACGCGCTGCGCGGCGTGGCCGTCGACGTTGCTGAGGAAATGCACGCGCAACCGTCCCGGCGTCGGGCCGCCAAGCGCATCCACGGCCAGTCGCGGGCCGAGATCGGAACCGCCGATGCCCACGCTCACGATGTCGGTGATATCGCTCTGCGCGATCGCATCGACCAGCGCACGCATGCGCTTGCGGGCCTCGAGCGCCTGCGCGTGCGCGGCCTTGGCGACGGGCGCGTCGGACAGGTCGCTGCGCAGCGACGTGTGCAGCACGCTGCGGCCTTCGGTCAGGTTGATCTTCTCGCCGTCGAACAGCGCCTTCAGGCGCGCGGGCGCATCGACCGCCTGCGCCAGCGCGAACAGCGCGGCGAGCGCGTCGCGGTCGTAATGCTGGCGGGCGAAGTTCGCGTAGACCGGTCCGACGCGCAGCGCGAAGTCCTGCGCGCGCGCCGGATCGTCGGCGATCAGCGTCGCCAGCGGAGTGGGTTGGATGCGCCCGGCCTGGGCGCGCAGTTGGCTCAGACGGGAAGCGGCATCCATGGGCGGTCAGGCCGCCTGGGCCGGCATCGAACGGTTCGTGTGCGTCAACGCGTTGTCGCGGTCGACGTACACCAGCGTCGGCTTGTACTTGGCGGCCTCGGCCTCGTCGCACACGCCGTAGGCGCAGATGATCACCAGGTCGCCCGGCTGCGCGCAATGCGCGGCGGCGCCGTTCACCGAGATCACGCCGCTGCCCTCTTCGCCGCGGATGGCGTAGGTGACGAAACGCTGGCCGTTGTTTACGTTGTAGATGTGGATCTGCTCGTATTCGCGGATGCCGGAAATGTCGAGCAGTCGGCCGTCGATCGCGCACGAGCCTTCGTAGTGCAGCTCGGCGTGGGTCACCGTCGCGCGGTGGATTTTGGCCTTCAGGATGTTCAGTTGCATGGATTTCGGCTCCGGCCGCAACGCACGGGCGCTGGGCGTGCAAGGGATTTGGGCAAGTCTAGCAGCGCGTGGCGCAGTGCAACATCATCGGGACCGCGCGATTGGCCGCGGCGCTGGAACGCTCAGGATCGTGCGCCAACGCGCGCGTTCAGGCAGTGAATTCCAGGTTGTCGATCAGGCGGGTACGGCCCAGCCTCGCGGCGATCAGCGCCACCATGGAACCGGTTTCACCGCCCGCCGGCTCGGTCAGATCGGGCCGGCGTACGACGGCGTAGTCCGGCTGGAACCCCGCCTCGGCCAGTCGCTGCACGGCCTGTGCTTCGACCGCCTCGCGCGGCTGTCCGCTCGCGATCGCCTCGGCCATCGCACCCAAACAGCGGCTGATCAGCGCCGCCTGCGTGCGCTCGTCGTCGGACAGGTACTGGTTGCGCGAACTCATCGCCAGTCCATTCGCCTCGCGGATGATGTCGGCGCCGACGATCTCGATCGGGAACGCCAGGTCGCGTACCAGGTAACGCACGACGGCGAGCTGCTGGTAATCCTTGCGTCCGAAGACCGCGACATCCGGCTGCACCTGGTTGAACAACCGCGATACGACCGTGGCGACGCCGTCGAAATGGCCGGGGCGCGAAGCCCCTTCCAGCGTCTGGGTCACCGCGGGCACCTGCACGCGCACGGTCGCCTCCACGCCGTACGGGTACATCGTTTCGACCGACGGCAGCCACAGCGCGTCGCAGCCGGCGGCGTCCAGGCCACTGGCGTCGGCCTCGGGCGTACGCGGGTAGCGCGCGAAATCCTCGTTCGGGCCGAACTGCGTCGGATTGACGAACACGCTGGCGACCACGCGGTCGGCATGCTCTCGCGCGCGCTTCACCAGCGAGAAATGACCGTCGTGCAGGTTGCCCATCGTTGGGACGAAAGCCACGCGCAGGCCGTCGCGCTTCCAGCCGCGCACGCGTTCGCGCAGCCCGTGGAGTTCGGTGAAGGTTTCGATCATGGTTCGTCTGATGGGTCGGATCGGCTCAGGCGTACGAGTGCTCGGCGTCCGGGAACGAGCCGTCGCGGACCGCCTGCGCGTACGCGGCGAAGGCACCGGCGATCGAGCCGCCTTCGGCCAGGAAATCCTTCACGAAGCGTGGCCGGCGATGGCCGGAATTCACGCCGAGCAGATCGTGCAGCACGAGCACCTGCCCGTCGCATTGCGGGCCGGCCCCGATGCCGATGGTCGGGATGCGAAGGTCCGACGTAATCGCGGCGGCGACCGGCGTCGGCACGCATTCGAGCACGAGCAACGTCGCTCCGGCGTCCTGTACGGCGAGCGCATCTTCGCGCAGGCGTGCGGCGGCAACCTCGTCGCGACCCTGCACCTTGTAGCCGCCCAGGCGCAACACCGATTGCGGCGTCAGGCCCAGGTGCGCGCAGACCGGGATTTCGCGGTCGACCAGGAAACGGATGACCTCCAGCTTGTGCGCGGCGCCCTCCAGCTTGACCATCGCCGCGCCGGCCTGGAGCAACCGGATGGACGCATCGAGCGCGCGCTCGGGCGTGGCGTCCGCGCCGAACGGCAGGTCCGCGATCAGCAGCGCCTTGTCCAGGCCGCGCGCGACGCACGCCGTGTGATACGCGACGTCGGCCGTCGTCACCGGAATCGTGCTGTCGTGCCCCTGCACCACCATCCCGAGCGAATCGCCGACCAGCACCAGGTCGATGCCGGCGGCGTCCATCGTGCGCGCGAAGCCGGCGTCGTAGCAGGTCAGCATGACCAGCCGGCGGCCGTCGCGCTTGGCCTGTTCGAGCGCGGGCACGGTCCACGGCTTGTCGGCCGTCCGGGACTTCTCGTTCGCAGTTCCGCTGTACATGGGTGGTTTCAGCGCCGGCGCGAACGCTCAGGCGGCATCGAGGGGATCGGCATACGTTACCCCCTCGACCTGCGCCGGTGCCATCCTGGCCAGCGCCTGCGCCGCGGTGCCGACGCCGGGAATGCACGCGTCCGGTGCGATCTCGGCCAGCGGCACCAGCACGAACGCGCGCTCATGCAGCCGCGGGTGCGGCACGTGGAGCCCGACCTCGTCGATGCGCGCCTCGCCGTACAACAGCAGATCCAGGTCCAGCGTGCGCGGCCCCCAGCGATCGCTCCCGTCGGCCAGCCGGTGGCGGCCGGCGCGGCGTTCGATCTCCAGCAGGTCCTGGAGCAGTTGCTGCGGTGTACGCCGCGTATGCAGCAATGCGACCGCATTGATGAAATCCGGCTGGTCGGTCACGCCCCACGCGGCCGTGCGGTAGAGCTTCGAAGCGCGGGCCAGGCGGGTGTCGGCCAGCGCATCGAGCGCGCGCAACGCGGTCTTCAACGTTGCGACGCTGTCCCCGAGATTGCTGCCGAGGCCCACGAACGCCTGCGTGTCGGGCGTGCGGTTCATTCGCCGCCGGGAGCGGACTTGCGGCGGCGGCGCCGACGCTTGCGCGGCGCATCACCCTCCTCGCCCGGGTCGACGTCGCGATGCGTCTCGACCTGAGCGGCGAGCGCGTCGCCGGGATTGGTCTGCGCCTCGCGCCAGAACGCGACGTCGTCGGCATGCTCCTCGGATGCGGCCAACCGCAGCGTGAGGAAGTCGAACGCCGCGCGGAAGCGCGGATGCGCCAGCGTGCGGAACACGCGTTTGCGCTGGCGCTGCGAGAAGCGCGATTGCAGCAGCCAGATTTCCTGCATCGGCAGCGAGAAACGCCGCGGGAGCGCGATCGTCTCCAGCTGGTGCACGGTGACGCGATCGGCGGCGCGGCGCTGGGCCTCGGCGGCGTGAACGCCCTGCGCCTGCAGCGTGATCAGTGCGCGGCAGTAGGCGGGCCACAGCAGCAATGCGAACAGGAATGCCGGCGATACCGGCTCGTCGTTCGCCACGCGCGTGTCGGTTCCCTTCAGCCCTTCCAACAGCATGCGGCGCAGCGCGCCGCTGCGGTTGGACTTCAGCGCCGCCGCGGTTTCCGGCAGCAGCGCGGGCAGCAGGCCATGGCGCTCCAGGCCGAGGAAACTCTTCACCGCGTGCCCGGAGAGGAACAGCTTCAGGCATTCCTCGAACAGTCGCGCGGGCGCGGCTTCGCGCAACAGCGCCGCCAGTTGCGGAATGGGCTTGGCCGTTTCGGTCTCGATCTCGAAATCGAGCTTCGCCGCCAGTCGCACCGCGCGCAGCATGCGCACGGGGTCTTCGCGATAGCGCGTTTCCGGATCGCCGATCAGGCGCATCAGGCGATGGCGCACGTCGTCGAAACCGCCCGTGTAGTCGCGCACCGAGAAATCCTCGATCGCGTAGTACAGCGCGTTGGCGGTGAAGTCGCGACGGACCGCATCGTCCTCGATCGAGCCGTACACGTTGTCGCGCAGGACGCGCCCGCCTTCGTGCAGTTCGCGATCGCCGCTGCCGTCGTCGCTGTTGGCGCGGAACGTCGCCACTTCGATGATCTCGCGCCCGTAGACCACATGCGCCAGACGGAAGCGGCGGCCGATCAGGCGGCAGTTGCGGAACAGGCCCTTCACCTCTTCCGGCGTCGCGTTGGTGGCGACGTCGAAGTCCTTCGGGTGTCCGCCGATGAGCAGGTCGCGCACGGCGCCGCCGACGAGGTAGGCGTCGAAACCGCCTTCGCGCAGGCGGTACAGCACGCGCAGGGCATTGGGGCTGATGTCGCGTCGCGAGACGTTGTGCTGGTCGCGCGGGATGATCTGCAGTTGGGGTCGGAGTTGAGGTTGCATCAGGCGGGCGTGCCGCGGATCCTTGGAAAGAAGGCCGTTGCCGCCGGCAACAGCGGCGCATATACTAGCAAGCCGCGTAACGTTGAGAGCCTGCGCGGGGTTCACCGCTTCACATGCTCCCATCGTCTAGAGGCCTAGGACACCGCCCTCTCAAGGCAGTAACACGGGTTCGAATCCCGTTGGGAGTACCAATTCCGAAGCCCGCGCAGCGATGCGCGGGCTTTTTCTTTGCCCGCCGCCAGGCCCATCCGCCAAGCCCGGCTTGGGGCTCCCGGCGCCGAATCGCTAAACTATCGCGATCCCCGGCGCCGTCTTCACGGCGCCACTTTCCACGGAAATCCCCACCATGCCCTTCGTCGTCACCGAGAACTGCATCAAGTGCAAGTACACCGACTGCGTGGAGGTGTGCCCGGTCGACTGCTTCCACGAAGGCCCGAATTTCCTGGTGATCGATCCGGACGAATGCATCGACTGCACGCTGTGCGAGCCCGAGTGCCCGATCAATGCGATCTACCCCGAAGACGACGTCCCGGCCGGCCAGGAGGTCTATGTCGCCCTCAACGCCGAGCTCTCCAAGGCCTGGCCGGTGATCACCACGCGCAAGGACCCGCTGCCCGACGCCAAGGAATGGGAAGGCAAGCCCGGCAAGCTGGACCTGCTGGAACGCTGAAACCGGCCCGGTGGCGCCCTTCGGCGCCACCTCCGCGACGCCGGTAAACGCAAAGAAGAACGGGCGCCTGAGCGCCCGTTTTTCGTGTCCGACCGTTGAATGACTTACTCGGCGCCAAGCGCCGTCCGCAGCGCGTCGATCAGCTTCTTCGGCGCGGCGCCCGTGGCCGGCAGGCCGCGCGGATCGACCGCGGAGACGTACGAACCGGCGGAGGCACCGGCGACGCGCACGAGGAAGTTGGCGCCTTCGTAGCTGACGTCGTACACGCCCAGCGCTTCGGCGCGGCTGTTGACGGTCGCGCCCTGCACCGCGGCGAGCGCCTGGCCGACCTTCGCGTAGGCGTCCTCGCGATTGGTCGCCAGGCCGAAACCGCCCGAGGCCTGGCCGGATTCCACCGACTGGCGGGCGGCTGCGGACGGCACGTTCACGGCCGTGTCGGTACGCGGCAGGTCGAGGTCCGGCGGGACTTCCAGCGGACGCGTTTCCGGGCTCTGCGCGTAGAGGTCGTTGCCCTTGCGGAACCAGCTGCAGCCGGAGCCGAGCGCGACACCCGCCAGCAGCAGGCCGGCCACCGCGGCGCGGGGGATCGAAACGTTAGGACGCATGTAAGTCTCCTGCAGGGTTCAGGCCGCGAGCGATTCGCGGCATTCCAGTTCGAGTTCGGCCACCTGCGCGGCGATGGCCTGCGCGGTGGCGGCGTGCGCGGCCGGGAGCGGCAGCAGCGGCAGTCGCAGCCCGTGACCGATGCCCTGGCGCGCGAGCAGCGCCTTGACCGGGATCGGGTTGGGTTCCACGCCGAGGAAGTCGTAGGTCGACTGCAACCGCGCGTCGAGCGCCAGCGCTTCGTCGCGCTTTCCGGCGCGCGCCAGGTCGGCAAGGCGGTGGAACGCGCGCGGCACGACATTGGACGCGACCGAGATCACGCCATCGGCGCCGGCGAACATCGCCCGGCAGGCGGTCGGATCGTCGCCGCTGAGGATCGCGAAACCCTCGTTCTTGAACTCGAGCAGCGCGGCCATGCGTTCGGGCTCGCTGCGCGCTTCCTTGATGCCGACGATGCGCGGGTGCGACACGAGCTCGGCCACGGTCCCGGGCAGCAGGTCGCCGCCGGTGCGCCCCGGCACGTTGTAGAGGACGATCGGCAAGGCGTCGTCGTCGGCGATGGCGCGATAGTGCGCGACCAGCCCGGGCTGGGTGGGACGCACGTACGGCGGCGTCACGACCAGCGCCGCATCGGCGCCAAGCGCGGCGACGCGCCGGGTGAGTTCGATCGTCTTGGCGGTGTTCGACAGCCCGGTGCCGGCGAGGACCGGAATGCGTCCGGCCACGCGTTCGACCGCGGTGCGCAGCAGCGTGTCGTACTCGGCGTCGAACAGCGCCGCCGCTTCGCCGGTGGAACCGGCGACGACGACGCCCTGGGTGCCGGCGGCGAGCTGGCCGTCGAGCAGTCGGTTCCAGGCGTCGAGGTCGATTTCGCCGGTCGCGGTGAAAGGCGTCGCCAGCGCGGTGATGCTGCCGGAAAGTCGCAAGGTCTTCGGTTCCGAGGGGCCGCGATTGCAGGAGTCCGCGCCGGGTTCGCGCGGGGGTTGGATGACATCGTCTCGGCGCGGTTCGAACGGCGTCGAGCGCGCGCGCAGCGCCTTGAGATGTTACTTGCGGCGTGAAAGCGTGGGCAAGTATGCTCCCGCCAAGCACGGGCCCCTCACGGGCCACCATTCAGTATCCGAGCCCAGGCTCACCAGGACAGGCGCCGCCTTGACCGATTCCGCTTCCCGGCCGTCGCCGAACGAAAACCACCTCCTGATCAACGCCTACACGACGCATCCGGAGTCGCCGCTGTTGTCGGTGACGCGCCGCATCGCCGATTCGGGCTGCAACCTCGTCGACGCCCGCCTGGCCACCGTCGGTCGCGACGTGTCGGTGACCACGCTGGCGGTCGGGTCGTGGGATTCGGTCGCCAAGCTCGAGGCCATGCTGACCCGCCTGGAGCGCGAGGAAGGCCTCAAGCTCGTGTGGTACCGCACCGGCGCCAAGCAGGTCCAGTCCAGCCTGCTGCCGTACGTGGTCGAAGTCGTGGCGGCCGACAAGCCCGGCATCCTGTTCCAGCTGGCCGATTTCTTCGACCGCCAGGGCATCACGATCGAAAGCCTGCATTCCTCGCGGTATCGCGCGATGCAGACCGGCGCGGAGATGTTCTCCGCGCAGATCACCATCGGCGTGCCCTCCAGCATGCACATCGCCGCTCTGCGCGACGACTTCCTCGAGTTCTGCGACCACCTCAACCTCGACGCGATCATGGACCCGATGAAGTTCTGATCGCCTGCGCGAAAGGAACCTGCAAAGAACGATGCTCGACACCGGCGACCGCATCCCGAAGAACGTCTCCACCCTGCCCCTGGCGCTGTCCAGCGGCGAAACCGCGCGACTTAAGGATTTCGAGGGCGGCTGGCTCGTCCTGTACTTCTATCCGAAGGACAGCACGCCTGGCTGCACGACCGAGGGCATCGACTTCAACGCGCTGCTGCCGAAATTCCGCAAGCTCGGCGCCACGGTGCTGGGCGTCTCGCGCGATTCGGTCAAGTCGCACCAGAACTTCTGCGCCAGGCAGGGGTTCAAGTTCGACCTGGTCAGCGATGGCGACGAAGCGCTGTGCAACGCGTTCGGCGTGATCAAGCCGAAAAAGCTCTACGGCCGCGAATACGTCGGCGTGGAGCGCAGCACATTCCTCATCGATCCCCAGGGCGTCATCGCGCAGTCATGGCGGCCGGTGAAAGTGCCCGGCCATGCGCAGGCCGTGCTCGACGCGCTCAAGGAACACGCAACGCAGTGATCCCACTGTCCCGCCCGCAACGCCGCCGTCCCGCATCGCGGGCCACGGCGGCGTCGTCGTGTCCGTCGTGCCGCGCAGTCAGGTTTTCCGCGGCCGTCCGCAGTACATCCTTTTCCAGGCAGCCCCACCCGCATCGGAGCAGTCGATGACCAGAAGCAAGCGGATCTACGTGCTCGACACCAACGTCCTCATGCACGACCCGACCGCGCTGTTCAAATTCGAGGAACATGATGTCTTCCTGCCCATGCAGGTCATCGAGGAACTCGACAACGCCAAGAAGGGCAACTCCGAAGCCAGCCGCAACGCGCGCCAGGTCAGCCGTTTCCTCAACGAGCTGATCGAGGCCGCCGGCTCGGACAAGATCGGCGAAGGCATTCCGCTCAACCGCCCGCAGGGCCTGCAGCTGCGTGGGGCGCAGAGCATCGGCCGCCTGCGTTTCCAGACGCGCGAATTCGATTCGGGCAAGCGCTTCGGCGCGGTGATCCCCGACAACCACATCCTCGGCTCGATCCTCACGCTGCGCGAGAGCGAGCCCGACGTGCCGGTGGTGTTCATCTCCAAGGACGTCAACCTGCGCATCAAGGCGTCCATCGCCGGCATCGTGTCGGAGGACTACGAGAACGATCGCGCACTCGACGATTTCAGCCTGCTGTACACCGGCGCCACCGCGCTGCCGGAGGATTTCTGGCAGCGCTACGGCAAGGACCTCAAGTCCTGGACGGAGAAAGGCCGCACGTTCTACGAGATCCGCCGTCGCGAAGAGGACGATTTCCACCCCAACCAGTTCCTCTATCTGCCCGGCGACGAGGAATCGGAACTGAAGGTCGCGCGCGTCAACGACGAGAAGGTGGTGCTGCAGATCGTCGACGACTACCGCCACCACCAGCATGCGGTGTGGGGCATCGCCGCCCGCAATCGCGAACAGAACTTCGCGCTCAACGCGCTGATGGATCCGGAGATCGACTTCGTCACGCTGCTGGGCACCGCCGGCACGGGCAAGACGCTGCTCGCGCTCGCCGCGGGCCTGGCGCAGACGATGGACCAGCAGCGTTACCGCGAGATCATCATGACGCGCGCGACGGTGAGCGTGGGCGAGGACATCGGCTTCCTGCCCGGCACCGAAGAGGAAAAGATGACGCCGTGGATGGGCGCGCTGACCGACAACCTGGAAGTGCTCACGCACAACCAGGAAGGCGGCAGCTGGGGACGCGCGGCGACCAACGACCTGCTCGCCAGCCGCATCAAGATCCGCTCGATGAACTTCATGCGCGGGCGCACCTTCCTCAACCGCTGGCTGATCCTCGACGAAGCGCAGAACCTCACGCCCAAGCAGATGAAGACGCTGATCACGCGCGCCGGTCCCGGCACGAAGATCGTGTGCCTGGGCAACGTCGAGCAGATCGACACCCCGTACCTCACCGAAACGACGTCCGGCCTGACCTACGCGGTCGACCGCTTCAAGAACTGGGAACACAGCGCCCACATCACGCTGCGCCGTGGCGAGCGCTCGCGCCTGGCCGACTACGCGTCGGAAGTGCTGTAGGACGCCGGGTTCTCTCTCCGGTACCGAGCCCCTTTCGCGCACGAAAGGGGCTGTCGGCCGGAAGCCGGACGTGCGACCGGATCGCGCATCGCCCGCGCGGGCTACGGGTGCCCGCGGTCTGCCGTCATGGCGTACGGGCGCGCGAACGACACGGATCACGCGGCACAATGAGCCGTCCTTCCCCGACACGCGCATGCCCATGATCACCCGACTCCCCGCCTGGGTCTGGCTCGGTGCCGCCTCGCTCGCGATGGTGGCCGGCATGGTCAACGTCGTTGGCTATCTCGGCTTCGAACATCAGGCCATCACGCACCTTACCGGCACGACGACGCTGCTCGGCGCGGCGCTCGCGCACGGCGATGCGCGCGCGAGCGTGCACCTGCTGCTGATCGTGCTCGGCTTCGTCGGCGGCGCGGTGCTGAGCGGGGCGATCATCCAGGACAGCACGCTGCGACTGGGACGCCGCTACGGCGTGGCGCTGGCGATCGAAGCGATGCTGCTGGTCGCGGCCGTGCCGCTGTTCGAACATCGCCAGATCGCCGGCGCCGCGCTCGCGGCGATGGCCTGCGGGCTGCAGAACGCCATGACGGCGACCTACAGCGGCGCGCTGGTGCGCACCTCGCACCTCACCGGCATGTTCACAGACCTGGGCGTGTTCCTCGGCCACCGCCTGCGCGGCGTCCCGGCCGAACCGCGCCGCCTGTGGCTGTGCGTGTCGATCATCGGCGGGTTCCTGCTCGGCGGCGTCGCCGGCGCGCTGCTGTTTCCGCACCTGTCGTACAGGACCCTGTACGTACCTGCCGCACTGACGGGCACCGTCGGCGTCGCATACGTCGCCTATCGCCTGCATCGCGGCCCAGCAGGCACACTGTCGCAATGAACGACACCTCCCTGCCCCCCTGCGCGCTCACCATCGCCGGTTCCGACTCCGGCGGCGGCGCGGGCATCCAGGCCGACCTGAAGACCTTCGCCGCGCATCGCGTGCACGGCTTGAGCGCGCTGGCCGCGCTCACCGCGCAACACACGCGCGCCGTCACCGCGGTCCACGTGCCCGACGTCGGCTTCCTGCGCGCGCAGATCGACGCATGCTTCGACGACTTCGCCATCGGCGCGGTCAAGCTCGGCATGCTCGCCAACGCCGACGTGATCCACGCCGTGGCCGATGCGCTCGAACATCACGAACCCGCGCAACTCGTGCTCGACCCGGTGATGGTGTCCACGTCGGGCGCGCGCCTGCTCGAAGCGAGCGCGCTGGACGCGGTGCGCACGCGTCTGCTGCCGATGGCGACGCTGATCACGCCGAACCTGCCCGAAGCCGAACTGCTGATCGGCGAGCGCATCGAGGACGTGGACGCGATGCACGGCGCGGTCGACGCGCTGCGCGCACTGGGCGCAAGCGCCGTGCTGCTCAAGGGCGGGCACCTGCCGGAGAACGTCGCGCGTGAGGAGGTCGTCGACCTGTTCGCCGACGGCGACGTGGTGCATCCGATGTCGCATCGCCGCCTGAAGATCGACGCGCACGGCACGGGCTGCACGCTCGCGTCCGCGGTCGCGGCGAACCTCTGCCTGGGACGCGGCCTGCGCGATGCGAGCATCGCCGCGACCGATTACGTGCACGCCGCCTTGCGCCGCGGGTATCGCCCCGGCCGGGGCGACGTGCTGGTGCTCGACCACTTCGGAGCCGCGCCGCATGGATGACGCCACACCGCGCGAGGTGCGCGCCCTCGAACTCGACGCACACGCCGCCGATGGCCACCGCTTCCAGCTGATCGCGCGCCTGCCCGCCGCACCGCGCGCGAGCCTGCTGTGGCTGCCGGCGATGGGCATCGGCGCGAAGCATTACATGCCCTTCGCCGACGCGCTGGCACGTCGCGGCGTTGCGGTGTTCGTGCACGAATGGCGCGGCGCCGGCTCGAGCAGCGTGCGCGCGAGCCGCGACACCGACTGGGGTTATCGCGAACTGCTGACGCTAGACATTCCGGCGAGCGAAGCGATCGTCGCGCAGCATGCGGCGGGAGCGCCGCGCATCCTCGGCGGACACAGCCTCGGCGGGCAACTGGCGTGCTGCCGTCTCGGACTGTCGCCGGAAAGCGCGCAGCGTCTTTGGCTGGTCGGCAGCGGCGCGCCGTACTGGCGTGCGTTTCCCGCGCGTACCGCGTGGTGGTTGCCGCTGGTCTACCGTTTCTTGCCGTGGCTGGCGGATTTCCACGGCGTGCTGCCCGGCCGTCGCATCCGTTTCGGCGGACAGGAGGCGCGCGGCGTGATCCGGGACTGGAGCCGCAGCGGGCTGTCGGGCCGTTACGCCGCCGCCGGCGTGGACGTCGACCTCGAATCGGCCATGGCCGCGCTCACGCTGGACGCGCATGCCGTCGCGCTGGCGCAGGACTGGCTCGGCCCCGTGTCGTCGCTGCGTTTCCTGCTGTCGAAACTGCGTCGCGTCGAGCCGCGCATCGACGTGCTCGATGCCACGGCGCTGGGCACGCGCGCCGATCACTACGCCTGGATGAAGCGCCCCACTGCCGTGGTCGACGCGCTCCTGCGCTGACCGTTCGTCCGGCACGCGACCTGCGGCGCCCCGGCCTTGCGTTAATCCCGGGTGAGGCCCTCCCGCGCCGAGCGGGAGACGGCCGGCACCCGGCTGCATGCCGGGCATATACGCGGTTCCGCCGCGAGGCGGCACAACGGGGGGCGAGATCGCATGGGCGGATGGGTTTCCAGGGCGCCGGCTGCATGGATCGCGGTGAAGCTGGTGCTGATCGGCGCCTATCTGCTGGGCACCAACCGCCTGCTGGTCGAGCGCGTGGCCCACATCGGGCTGCAACCGGGGCTGGCGGTGTTCGCCGCGGTCTGGCTGTTGTGCATCGTGACCATGCTGGTACTCGCGTTCCATGCGCGCACGCCCACGCGCGTCGTGTGGAGCGCGGTCTTCTTCCTCGGCAGCACCTTCACCCTCGCCCATGCGCTGATCGTCTCGCGCCACCTGGGCCTGATCGAATTCGAACAGTTGCTCGGCCTGATCGGTTTCGCGCACAACCTCAAGGGCTTCCACGACGCGCAGGTACTGCAGGCGGTCGCGTGGTCGGCGCTGGGCGTGATCGCGATCAACCTGCCGCCCTGGCTCGCGCCGCCGGATTCGCCATCGCTGCTGCGCTGGCCGCAGCGCAATCCGGGCCTGCTGCAGCTGCTTCCGGTCGTGGCGATCGGCGCGATCCTCTACCTGCGCGGTGGCGAAGGTTCCAACGGTTTCCCCGGCCAGTACACGACCGCCGCGTTCGCGGGCGTGCTCGGCGCGGAAAAGATGCTTGCCCCGCCGCGGCCCGAACGCGAGGACATCGCGCTGGCGCACCTGGGCGAGCGGCCGTTCCGCCACATCGTCCTGGTGATGGACGAAAGCGTGCGCGGCGATTACGTCGACCTCAACGTCGAGGACGGCGTGGAAACGGGCCTGCGCCCGCTCGGCAATGCCCTGGCGAACTTCGGCGTGGCGGCGTCCACCGCGAACTGCTCGGCGACGTCGAACGCGAGCGTGCGTTACGGCGTCACGCGCGACAGCTACCTGCAAGACCTCCAGCTCAATCCGTCGTTCTGGCGTTACGCGGCGCGCGCCGGCTACCGCACGGTCTACATCGACGCGCAACGCCATGACGGCAAGCTGCAGAACTTCATGGACACGCGCGAAGTCGGCGAGATCGACGAGTTCGTGCAGGTGGGCTCCGCCTTCGCGCCGGACGCGAAGGACATCGAAGCCGGCCGGCTGCTCAACCGCGTGCTGCTGCGCGACCGGCCCAGCTTCACCTACGTCAACAAGATGGGCTGCCACTTTCCCTACGAGGGCAAGTATCCGACCGCGAACACGCTGTATTCGCCAACGATGTCGCGTGCCTTCGTGTCGAAGGAAGCCGACGACGGCTCGGGCTACCGCTTGGCCGAAAACGCGGAGCAACGATGGCGCCAGGTGAACAGCTACCGCAACTGCCTGGCCTGGAACACGCGCGGATTCTTCCGCGAAGCGCTGGCGAACGTGGACCTGTCCGACACGCTCGTCGTGTACACCGCCGACCACGGCCAGAACTTCCACGAGGACGGCAGTCCGGGCGAACAGACGCATTGCACGACCGGCCGTGCGTCGTCGGCCGAAGGCCGCGTCCCGCTCGCGACGATCACGCGTCATCCCGAATTCGCCCCGCTGCTGCGCGATGCCGCGCGCCGCAACCAGGACCGCGCGAGCGGCTTCAACGTGTACCCGACGCTGCTCGCGCTGATGGGCTACGGCCCGCCGGGCAACCCGACCGATTTCGAGGCGAACCTGTTCGACGCCTTGCCCGACGACAACACGCGTTTCCTGTCGACGTATTTCGTCCGCTTCGGCCGCGAACCGGTGTGGAACTCCATCGGCCAGCTCCCGCAACTGCGCGACGGTCTGCAACAGGCGCTGGCGGAGGATGGGCGGGGTTCGAACGCGGAAGATTCGGGCGCCGCCAGCGGAGCGCCGTAGCGCACGGGTTTACTCCCAGCCGTCATCCCGGCGAAGGCGTGAACTCACCCGTCGGGACCCTCACCGCTTCCGGAAAGCGCGATACGTCGTGCCGCGGGATTCGGCCTTCGCGGGAATGACGAGATCAGTGCGGATCCGGCCTACGTCGGCGTGAAGGCGGTGCATGCCACGGCGATGATGTCCACTCAAACCGCATCCACCACCCGAGCCGCCGCGATGCGCGGCCTGCGCCCGCGCGTCGCCGGTTCGCGCCGCGTGACCGTGCGATATCCGTCGGGGTTCATCGACTGCCAGCGCCATGCGTCGCGGCACATCGCCTCGACGTCGAACTGCGCGCGCCAGCCCAGCAAGTCATGCGCGAGCGAGGGGTCGGCGTAGACGGCGGCGGCGTCGCCGGCGCGGCGCTCCACGATCTCGTAGGCGATGCGCCGCCCGCTGGCCCGCTCGAACGCATGCACCAGCTCCAGCACGCTCACGCCGCGACCGGTGCCGAGGTTGACCGTGAGGCTGCGATCGGCGCGTACCATCGTTTCCAGCGCATCGACATGCGCGCGCGCCAGGTCCACCACGTGAATGTAATCGCGCACGCCCGTGCCGTCGTGCGTGGGGTAGTCGCCGCCGAACACGCGCAGCTTCTCGCGGGCGCCGACGGCGACCTGGCAGATGTACGGCATCAGGTTGGTCGGCTCGCCGCAGGGATCCTCTCCGATCAAGCCCGACGCGTGCGCGCCGACCGGATTGAAGTAGCGCAGGTTCGCGGCGCGGAATGCGGGATCGGCCGTGCACAGGTCGCCGATCAGCTGCTCGGCCACCAGCTTGGTGCGTCCGTACGGATTCATCACCGACAGCGCCGCGTCCTCGCGCACCGGCACCTGCGCCGGTTCGCCGTAAACGGTGGCCGACGAACTGAACACCAGTCGGCGCACGCCCGCGTCCTGCATCGCCTGCAGCAGCACGATGGTGCCGCTGATGTTGTTGTCGAAGTACTCCAGCGGTCGCCGGCAGGAGTCGCCGACCGCCTTCAGCGCGGCGAAATGCAGCACCGCGTCGAAACGATACGTGGCGAACAACGCCGTCAACGCCACGCGATCGCGAAGGTCCACGCGATGCACCGGCACGGGCACGCCGGCAAGCCGGCGCAGGCGCGGCACGACGCGCGGCGACGAGTTCACGCCGCTGTCGGCGATCACGACGCGATGGCCGCGTTCGATCAGGCTCAGGCAGGTGTGGCTGCCGATATAGCCGGCGCCTCCGCAGACGAGGATGTGCATGTGGACCCAGATTCCGGACGCGCCTTCACGCAGATGCCGCCGACACGCCGGCGGCTCCCCGGACGCCGATCGCCGGCGTCCTGACCGACTCCAACGCAATGCGCGTCCCGTTCCGGCAGCCATGCGGCCGCGCCCGCACGTTCGCCGCGCCGCAAACGCGGTCCGCCGCATGCTGGCCGGAAATCCGCCCCCGCACCGTTCGCTCATGACGAATGCAAGGGGGTTGTCCGTATGCGCACGTTCCGATTCACCGCCGTGGCCGTCTTCGCCGCAATGCTCTTCCTGTCCGGCTGCGCCTCGTCCGGCCGCAGCGCCAACGCGCCGCCGCCGGCGGAATCCGAGAACCTGGTCGACGCCTACCAGATCGGCATCGACGACATCGTGCAGGTGTCGGTGTGGCGCAATCCGGAGCTCGGCATCACCGTGCCGGTCCGCCCGGACGGCAAGATCTCCGTGCCGCTGGTCGGCGACGTCGCCGCCGGCGGACGCACGCCGAACGAAGTGGCGAAGGAAATCCAGGAACGCCTGGGCGCCTTCGTGCGCGATCCTCAGGTCGCGGTCATCCTCACCGACCTGCGCAGCCACGAATACCTCTCGCGCGTGCGCGTCACCGGCGCCGTGCGGCAGCCCATCTCGATTCCCTTCCGCCAGGGCATGACGGTGCTCGATGCGGTGCTCGCCGCCGGCGGCGTCACCGAGTTCGCCGCGCCCGCGAAGTCCGACCTCTACCGCAAGTCCGGCGAGAGCACGCGCAGTTACGCCGTGCGCCTGGACCATATCCTGGAAGACGGCGACCTGACGACCAACTTCAAGGTCGCGCCGGGCGATGTCATCACCGTTCCGGAACGCACGCTGTGAACGGCGCATCGACGGACCTGACGGTTCCGGAAACGCGCCCGTCCGCGATCGCGGCGATGGTGCCGGTGGCCTTCGAGGAATGGCGTCGCCGTCCGGTGCTGCTCGCGACGGTGTTCACGCTGATCGCCCTCGCCGCGCTGGTCTTCGGCCTGCTGCTGCCGAAGAAATACAACTCGCAGACGACGATCCTGGTCGAGGAAAGCAACATCATCAAACCGCTCATGGAAGGCCGCGCGGTGCCGACGAGCGTGGTGAGCCGCGCCGCGATCACGCGCGAGGTCGCCTTCAGCCGCAAGACGATGGAGGACATCCTCAGGACCGGCGGCTGGATGGCGAAGAACCCCTCGCCCGTGCAGCAGGACCAGATCATCGAACTGATCACCGGTCGCACCGTGATCTCCAACCCGCGCGACAACCTGATCCGCGTGTCGTACACCGACACCGATCCGGCGCGCGCGCATGCGGTCACCAAGCGCTTCGCCGAGCTGATCATCCAGGAAAGCCTGGCGACGAAGGAACGCGAGAGCCGCGACGCGTACGACTTCATCGACTCGCAGGTGCGCGCGTACCACAAGAAGCTCACCGACGCAGAATCCAAGCTCGAGGCCTACCGCAAGTCCAATCCGGACGCGCGGCCCGGGATCGACGGCGACGTGAACTCGCGCATCGCAGAACTGCGCCGCATGGTCGACACCTCGCGCATGGAGCTGATGGATCTGGAATCGCAGGGCGCTGCGCTGCAGGGCCAGCTCAACGGCGAGAACGAGGTCAACCTGGTGCAGACGCGTTCGGGCCAGCTGCTCGCGCGCATGGCCGAACTGGAGGCCGAACGCGACAAGCTGCTGATGAACTACACCGAACAGCATCCCGACGTGGTGCGGGTGGCGCACCAGCTCCGCGACCTGGAAGAGGAAGTGCGCCGCGAGGACGCGCGCCAGGCCGCGTTGAAGGATGCACCGCCCTCGCCGATGACGGCGCAGGCCGTCGGCGGCACCGCGCTTGGCGGCGTGGCTTCGTTCAACCCGCTGTACGGCGAGCTCAAGAGCAAGACCGCGGAGAATCGCCGCCAGGCCGCCGCGGTGCAGTCGCGCATCAACACCAGCCAGGCGCTGCTCGAGCAGGAGCTCGCGCGCAGTCGCCACATCGCCGCGTCGGAAAGCACGATGGCCGAGCTCTCGCGCGATTACGAAGTCAACCGCGATCTCTACCAGGACCTGCTCAAGCGGCGCGAGAACGCGCGCGTGTCGATGAGCCTGGACGCCGAACAACGCGGCCTGAGTTTCCGCGTGCAGGAACCGGCCAGCTATCCGTTGCGCGGCGTCGGCCTGCGCCTGGTGCACGTGGCCAGCGCGGGCCTGGGAGCGGCGGCGCTCGCGCCGTTGCTGCTGCTGTTCGGCTTCGTGCGCCTGGACCCGCGCGTGCGCTCGCCCTACCAGATCGAAACCGCCGCCGCGTTGCCGGTGCTGGGCAGCGTGCCGCGCTACCAGACCGCGCCATCGCGTCGCCTGGGCACGCGCCGGTTCGTGATCGCCGCGATGATTTTCCTGGTGGTGCCGCTCGTGTACGGCCTGACCCTCGCCCTGAAGATGGTGACCCTGCAATGAGCGCCCTTCCGTCCGAAGCCGCATTCGAAACCCAGACCGACCAGGCGACCGCGCGCGACGCGTCGCCCGAGCCCGACCTGCGCCCGGCCATCACGCGCACCGCCGGCGTCGAACTGCTCACGCCGACGCAGCTGGAAGACCGCGCGATCATCCACCGCGGCGGCGTGTCGCGCCCGGAAGTGGATGCTTTCCGCGAACTGCGCACGCGCCTGCTCGCCGCGGTCGAAGGCAGCTTCGTCGCGCTGGTGGCGCCCGTGAGCAGCGGCAGCGGCGGCAGCTTCGTCGCGCGCAACCTCGCCACGGCGATGGCCTTCGACGAAACCAAGAGCGCACTGCTGGTGGACTGCGACGTGCGCCATCCCTCGCAGGCGCGCACGATGAAGATCGACGCCGACAACGGCGGGCTCGTCGAATACCTGGAAAACGCCGAGGCCGACCTGTCGGACGTGATCTACGAAACCGGCGTGAACGGACTTCGCCTGATCCCGGCCGGCACCACGCGCGAGATCGGCGCCGAATACTTTTCGTCGGTGCGCATGCGCCTGCTGCTGGATTCGATCCGCAGCCGCCATCCCAACTGCTACGTGTTCCTCGACGGCCCGCCGGTGCGCGGCACGCCGGACGCCCGCATCCTGGCCGACATCGCCGACGTGGTGATCCTCGTCGCCGGTTACGGGCGCGATACGGCGGCGACGATCGCGCAGGCCGCGGCGAATTTCGATCCGGCCAAGTTCGCCGGCGTGGTCTTCAACGAAGGCGTCTGAGCGCGTCGCGCCGACCGGTCCGATCGGAACCCCAGGGGAGATTCAATGGCCAGCGGAAGACTCCAACCGGTCGCGGGCCCGTCCCGCCGGTCCGCGCTCTGCATCGCCCTGCTGGCCGCGCTGCCCGCGGCCGTGCCGGTCGCGCGCGCGGCGCAGATCAACTACTCCATCGGCGGACGCGTCGAGCACAGCGACAACATCGCGCTGACGCAGACCAATCCGATGGAGGAAAGCACGCTCGCGACGGACGTCGCCTTCGATTTCACCCAGACCGGCCGCAACACCACGCTCACGGCGAGCGGCGGCGTGGAATACCTCTACTACACCGGCGGCCTGTTCGACGACGACGTGCGCGCCTCGCTGGTGGGCCAGTTCAACTGGACCACCTGGCAGGACCGCATGAAGGTCATCCTGGAGGACTACGCGAACTACGAGCCCATCGACGTCCTGTCGCCGGACGCGCCGGGCAACCAGCAGCAGGTGAACGTCTTCGTTGCCGGAACGCAGTTCAACCTGCGCCCGGGCGACGCCACGCGCGTGCGCCTGGACCTTCGCTACAACAACTACTGGGCCGAGGAGAGCGACGACTTCAACGGCGACCGCTACAACGCGGCCTTCACCGTGTGGCAGGAGCCCAGCGCGACCACGCGCATCGGCTTCACCGTGGAAGGCAGCGAGGTGCAGTACGACCAGGTGAGCCTGGACACGCTCGGCGCGGACTATCGCCGCCTGGACAGCTACGTCACCTGGAACCGCAACCTCGCCAACATCGACCTGGAAGTGCGCGCCGGCTACTCGTGGGTCGAACTGACCGACTACGACGCCAAGGACGACGCACCGCTGTTCCGCACGGTGCTGACCTGGCGCGCGACCTCGCGCAGCACGCTGGACATGGGCGTGTACTACCAGTTCTCCGACGCCGCGCAGGAGCTGATGACCAACGCCGTGGACCCGACCGGCACGCCGACCGCGCCCGGCACGCCCTCGCCCGATCCCAGCGACGTGACCATCGGCCCGGACCTCTACCGCCAGCGCCGCATCGACATCGGCTACCGCTACAACGGCGAACGGTTCGACGCCAGCGTGCGGCCGTATTACGAGGACAACGAGTACATCGACCCCACGGCCGAAAGCGAAGGCAACTACGGCATCGGCGTGGGCATGAGCTGGTCGCTGACGCCGTCGCTGTTCCTCAACGTGTCGGCATCGGCGGGCTTCCGCAGCTTCGACAGCTTCGACCGCGACGACGACGATTTTTCCGTTTACATCGGCATGACGAAGGTCCTCACCCGTCACTGGAGCCTGGGTTTCGACCTGCGCCACCAGGAACGCGACAGCAACGCCAACGAAGCCAGCTATGACGAGAATGCCGCCATCTTCAGCGTTCGCTATACCCGTTGAGCCGGCCCTCGCCGCGCGCGTCGCGGACCGCCGGATCCGGCTGCTGCTGGTGACCGACACGCCCGTGCTCGCGCCCGGCGGCAGCGAACGCTTCCTGCAGAACCTCGCCACGCGGCTGCCCGCCGACGCCTACCGGATCACGCTGGTGCAACTGCACGAACAGCAGATGCCCGGCAACCACGGCCGCCACCTGCTCACGCAGCCGCACCTGCGCATGTGCTCGCTACCGGTGAAGGCGGTGTACGACCGCTCGGGACTGCGCGCCTGGCGCGAACTGTCCGCGATGCTGCGCACCGAACGCTTCGACGTCGTGCAGTCGCAACACGAGAAGGCCGACGTGCTCAACGCGCTGCTGCCGCGCGTGCCGGGCACCGTGTACATCTCCAACCGTCGCGACATGGGCTTCAAGAAGAGCCCGAAACTCCAGCATGCGTTCCGCTGGCTCAATCCGCGCTTCGATACCGTCGTCGCGCCGGCGCGGCAGATCCTCTCGGGCCTGGCCGAGTGCGAAGCGCTCGATCCGCTGCGCATGACCTGGATCCCCAACGGCGTGGACACGCGCCATTACGCGCCGGCGCCGCTGCAGCGCCGGCTCGATGCGCGCGCGGTGCTCGGCCTCCATGCCAATGCGATCGTGTTCGGATGCGTCGCGCGCATCACGCCGGTGAAGCGGCACGTCGACCTGCTCGACGCCTTCGCCAGCGTGCGCCGCAACGTGCCGCAGGCGCGGCTGTTGCTGGTCGGCGACGGCCCGGGGCTGCCGGAGGTGCAGGCGAAGATCGCCGAGTTGGGGCTGTCGGAGGACATTCATCTGCTGAGCTTCCGCGACGACGTCGCCGAACTGCTGCCGGCGATGGACGCGCTGGTGCTGTGTTCCTCCAGCGAGGGCATGTCGAACGCGATCCTCGAAGCCATGTCGTGCGGGCTGCCGGTCGTCGCCACCGCCGTCGGCGGCAACCTGCACCTGGTGCAGCACGAACAGACCGGATTGCTGGTGCCGCCACTGGATCCGATTTCGCTCGCCGCGGCCCTGCAATGGCTGGCGCAATCGCCGCACGCGCGTCGCCGCATGGGGCTGGCCGCGCGCGCCCGCATCGAACGCGAGTTCTCCCTCGACGCGATGGTGCTGGCGTTCGACCGCCTTTACCGCCGCCTGCTCGGACGCGAATGAGGCCGCCATGAACGAATCGCGCCCGTTCGCGTTGCAGGTGCGCTCCAGCGCGGGACTGTACGGCGCCGATCGCGTCGTGCTCGCGCTCAACCGCGCACTCGATCGCGGCGGTGCGCGCTCGCGCCTGCTGAGCATCAACAATTACCGCATGCACGAGCAGGTCCTGCACGACACGGCATCGACCGGCGGCCAGGACGCGGTGCTGCTGCCCTGTCGCGGGCGGGTGGACGCGACCACGATCGGCGCGCTCGCCGCACAGGTTGGTGCCGCGCGCCATCGCGACGGCACGCCGCCGATCGTGCACGTGCACGACTACAAGAGCGCGTTCTATGCCTGGCTCGCGACGCGGCGCGATCCCCACGCCGCAACGCCCGCGCCGCTGGTCGCGACGTTGCACGGCTGGGTCGAAAGCTCCGGCGCGCTGCGCCTGTACACGCGGCTCGAACTCGCCCTGCTCCGCCGCTTCGACGCACTCGTCGTCGTGGCGGCCGAACAGATCGACCGTCTCGCGCGCGCCGGCGTGCCGCGCGCGCGCATCCGCCACATCGACAACGGGATCCCGTGCCCGGTGCGCGACGACGCCGGCGCAGCGGAGCTGCGCGCGCAGCTCGGGATCGCGCCCGACGCGCAGGTGTTCTCCGCCGTCGCGCGGCTGTCGAGCGAAAAGAACCTCGCGATGCTGCTGCGCGCATTTGCGCCGGTGGCGGCGCGTCATCCGCACGCGGTGCTGCTGCTGGTCGGCGACGGGCCCGAGCGCGAATCGCTCGAAGCGCTCGCGCACGATCTCGCATTGGACGACCGCGTCCGTTTCCTCGGCATGCGCCACGACACGCCAGCGATCTATACGCTCAGCGATCGCATCGTTCTGCCTTCGCTGACCGAAGGCATGCCGCTGGTGGTGCTCGAAGCGATGGCTTGCGAAGTGCCGGTGATCGCCAGCGCGGTGGGCGACATCCCGCGCCTGCTCGAGCACAGCACGCACGGACGCACGGTGCCGCCCGGCGATGCGGCCGCGCTCGAAGCCGCGCTCGAACACGCCCTCCATGCGCCGCGCGCGCGCGACGTCGCGGGACGCGATTACGTGCGCGAACGGCACAGTGCGCAGGCGATGGCGGCCGCCTACGTCGCGCTCTACCGCGACCTGCTGGAGAAGCGCCATGCGCGGCGTGCATCCTGACGCGGGCGGATCGCGGTTCCCGCTCGCCGCCAGGGCGCTGCGCGGCGCCATGCGTGCTGCCGCACGCCCGCGCCTGCCGGTGGTGCCCGGCGCGAGCGCGGTGCAGCCCGCCGCGCGATCGACCGCGCGCGCACCGCGCAACTGGGCGCTGTACCTGTTCCTGATCCTGCTGCCGCTGCAGAACATCACGGCCGGTTACCTGCCCAACATCGGCGGCGGCTTCAACTTCCTCAACGTGATGTTCCTGATCTCGCTGTTCACCGCGATGGCGCAGGGCGGCAGGCTCGCGCCGAACGAGCCGGTGAACACGTGGACCGCGGTCTACGCGATCTACATGACGCTGTCGCTGCTGATCGGCTTCCATTTCGTGCAGGATCCGGCCAACCATTTCAACCAGCTCAAGGACCACATGGTCGGGCTGTTCGTCGTGTACGTCGTGCAGATGAGCGTGCGCGACTGGAACGGCGTGCGGCTGGTCGTGCTCGCCACGCTGGTGCCGTTGCCCTACATCGCCAAGGTGGTGTGGAACCAGCATCGCAGCGTCGCCAGCACCCATTACACGGACGACCTGCGCATCAGCGGCACGTTCGCGCTGCTGGGCGCGAACGAATTCGCCGCGTTCTGCGTGACGGTCGCCGTGGTGCTGTTCGCGGTCTTGCTGGCGTGCCGGCTGTCGCGCAAGTGGAAGATCGTGCTGCTCGGCGGCATCGGCTGCATGGTTTTGGGCGTGCTGTACGCGTACTCGCGCACGGCGTACATCAGCCTGATCATGGGCATGGTGGTGGTGATCATGGTCTGGCGCGGGCGGCTGAAGCTGATCCTGCCGCTGTGCCTGGCGGTGGCCGTCGCGCCCGCGGTGCTGCCCAAATCGGTGGTCGAACGCTTCGACAGCACCACGGTGGAGGAAGGCAAGCGCGACGAGAGCACCGAACTCCGCATCGAGTACTGGAAGATCGCGTGGGCGAACTTCGTGCGCAATCCGGTCGTCGGCACCGGCTACCACACTTTCCACCACCGCGAGATCAACCCGTACGGCCGCGACACGCACAACCTCTACATCCGCATGCTGAGCGAAGGCGGCGTGTTCGGCGCCATCGCGCTGCTGGGCATCCTGCTGGCGGTGTTGCGAACGGCCATGCGCGAAGTGCGCGAGGCGCGGACCGGTACCTGGCGGTACGCCCTCGCCCTGGGAATGATGGGCGCGTGGGTTGCGATGGTCATCGCCAACCTGTTCGGCGACCGTTTCACGTATTACCCGGTAATCGCCTACTTCTGGGCCTACGTGGGCCTGGTCGCGAAGGCGCGCCACCTGCCGCCGGAGGACCCCGCACGATGACCGCCCTGCTTCGCAACTGGCTGCGTTACTCGCTCGCGCTGTGCAGCCATTACAGCGGGCTGGACGGCGTCTATCGCCGGCTCAGCGGCGCCGGGCTGGTGATCCTGATGCTGCATCGCCTGCGCGACGACCAGGATCCCTTCCCGCTCAGCGTGTCGCGCAGGCAACTGCGGCAGATGATCGCGTGGCTGCGCACGCGCGGCGCGCTGGTCGGGCTCGACGACGGACTGCGCGCGCTTTCGCCCGAGCGCAGCCAGAAGATCCATTACGCGCTCACGTTCGACGACGGCTACCGCGACAACCTCGGCCTGATCGACGCCAGCCTCGGCGGCCCGGTGCCGGCGGTCGTCTACGTCGCCACCGGCCATATCGGCGGCGAGCCGATCTGGGCGTATCGACTCGTGCACGCGGTGGAATCGCGCAGCCGCGACCAGATCGACCTCGGCGGGCTGGGGCTGGGCCACTTCGATCTCGCGCTGCGCGACGATCGCGATCGCCTCTACGCGTTGCTCCCGCCGCGCCTGAAGGCCCTGGAACCGGCCGAACTGGAAGCCTGGGTCGACCACGTCTGCGAGCAGGCGCGCCCGCGTCCGCTGCCGCACGAGGACCGCGAGATGCTCGACTGGAGCGACGTGCGGCGCCTGGCCGACGGCGGCGTCGAGATCGGCGGCCACACCTGCAGCCACGCGATCCTGAGCCGCCTCGACGATGCGGCCGCGCGAGAGGAAATCGGCCTGTCCAGCGCGAGCATCGCCGCCGCGCTCGGTGAGCCGCCGCGCCATTTCGCCTATCCCAACGGCGGGCGCGACGACTTCAGCGATCGCGACGTGCGCCTCGTGCGCGACGCGGGCTTCGCGACCGCCACCACTTCGATCGAAGGCGTGAACCGTCCCGGTGCCGATCCCTATCGGCTCCTGCGATTCAACGTGCACGAGGACCGCTTCCGTTCGCCGTCGGGCCGGCTGTCGAAGGCGCTGTTCTTCAGCGAGACGAGCGGGATGCTCGGCTGGCTGCGCGGACTGCGCGCGGCATGAGCCACCACCGTGAGGGCGCCGCCATGCGCACGCTGCCGATCCTGATGTACCACGGCCTGCATCGCGAGGCGTCCTCGCGCGGCCGTTTCGATCCGGTGTACAGCGTGCATCCGGAGATGTTCGCGCGGCAGCTCGACTGGCTGGTGTTGCAGGGGCATCGCACGCCGCTGCTCGACCAGGCGCTGTCCCCGGAGGGCGATGCACGCGACGTGGTCATCACCTTCGACGATGGCGATGTTTCCAACGTCGAAGTCGCGATGCCGCTGCTGCTCGAGCGCGGCCTGCGCGCGGAGTTCTTCGTCACCACCGACTTCATCGGGCAATGCGGCATGCTCGCGCCGGATGACATACGTCGCCTTGCCGCGCACGGGATGGGCATCGGCTCGCACGGGCGCACGCATGCGTTCCTGTCGGACCTGGACGTCGCCGAACTGATGGCCGAGCTCGACGACAGCCGCTGCCGCCTCCAGGCGATCTGCGGGCGGGCGATCGATGCGCTCGCGCTGCCCGGCGGACGCGGCGGCGAACGCGAGCTGCTCGCGGCGCAGCGCCTGGGCTACCGGCACCTGCTCGGCTCCGTGCCCGGTCCGAACAGGCGACCGCGCAGCGACGCGTGGCTCCAGCGATTGCCGGTCACGCGTCACCTTTCGCTGGACGACTTCGCCGCGCTCGTGCACTGGCGCGGCCTGCCGGCGCGCTGGATGCAGGCGCGGCACGCGGCGCTGGCGCTGCCCAAGCGCGTGCTGGGCAACGGCGGCTATCAACGCCTGCGCGAGCGCCTGCTGTGAACGCCGCGCTGCTGTTCTGGCTCTGCATCGCGCTGGTCGCCTGGGCGTACGCCGGCTATCCGCTGCTGACGGCGCTGCTCGCACGGCGCTATGGCCACGCGCCGTTCCAGGAGGAAGTCGATTGCGAACCGGTCACGGTCGTCGTCGCCGCCTTCGACGAAGAAGCGCGCATCGCCGCGCGCGTGCGCGACCTCCTCGACCAGGACTACCCCGCCGATCGCCTCCGCGTGCTGGTCGTCAGCGACGGAAGCCGCGATGCGACCGCGCGCGCGGCGGCGTCGGTCGATGACGAACGCGTGCGCGTGCTCGAACTTCCGCACAACGTGGGCAAGGCCGCCGCGCTGACGATGGCGATGCGGCAGGTCGATACGCCGTTGGTCGCCTTCACCGACGTACGCCAGCGCTTCGCGCCCGGCGCGCTGCGTGCGCTGTGCGCGCCGTTCGACGATCCCTCCATCGGCGCGGTGAGCGGCGAACTGGTGATCGGCGCCGCCGATCACGGCACCGGCGAAGGCGTCGGCCTGTACTGGCGCATGGAGAAACGCCTGCGTTCGGACGAAGCGCGCCTGGGCTGGCTGCATGGCGTGAGCGGTTCGATCCATGCGCTGCGTCGCACGCTGTTCGTGCCGATCCCCGCGGGCACCGTGCTCGACGACATGTGGATGCCGCTGCAGGTGCTGCGTTCCGGGCATCGCGTGTGGATGGCACGCGAGGCGCTCGCGTTCGACCGGGCCAGCCACAGCGTCGACGAGGAGTTCCAGCGCAAGCTGCGCACGCTGGCCGGCAACTGGCAGCTGCTCGCGCGACTGCCGTGGCTGGGAAACCCGTTCGCGAATCCGGTGTTCTTCGCCTGGTTCTCGCACAAGTTCCTGCGCCTGCTCGTGCCGTGGGCCTTGCTGGTGGCGCTGGCGGCCGCCGCGCTCGCCGAAGGCCCGCTGTATCGCGCCCTGTTCGGCCTGCAGGTGCTGGCGTATGCCGGCGCGCTCGGCGGCCTGGTGCTGCCGCGGCTGGCCGCGCGTCTTCCGCTGCTGCCTGCGGCGAGCAGCTTCGTGATGCTGAATTTCGCCGCGCTGCTGTCGTTGCCGGCCTCGCTGGCGATGGATCCATCGCGGCTCTGGAAGAAGCACTGATGGCCCGCATCCTCGCCGTCACCAGCCGCCTGCCCTTCCCGCCGCGCGAAGGTCACCAGCTGCGCGCCTGGCACGTCTTGCGCGCGCTCGCATCGAAACATGAGGTCACGCTGCTGAGCTTCCAGCGCAACGACGACCTGCCGGACGAAACCGCGCCGCTGCACGCCGCGATGGCGCGCGTGGAGACCTTCCGCATTCCCGGCGAACGCTCGCGGGCCGCGCTGGCACGCACGGCGTTGCGCGGCGTGCTCACGCCGACGCCGTTCCTCGTCGCCAGGTACGATGCGCCCGCGTTGCGCGAACGGCTGCGCGCGCTCGCCCGCGACGCCGACCTCGTCCATTTCGACATGCTGCCGCTGATCGCGCATGCGGACTGCGTCCCCGACGGCATTCCGGTGACGCTCAACGCGCACAACGTCGAGCACCGCCTGCTCGCCACGCGCGCGCGCATCGAGACGCGCGGGTGGGCGCGGCGCTTTCTCGCCGGCCAGGTGGAGAAGCTGCGGACGTTCGAGCGCCACGCCTGCGGGCGCGCGGACGCGGTGCTCGCCTGTTCCGAAGTGGATGCGCAGGGCCTTCGCGAACTGGTGCCGGATTGCAACGTGCACGTGGTGGCCAACGGCGTGGACCTCGAATCCAACCCGCCGGCCGCGCATGCGCCCGATCCGGATCGCCTGGTGTTCGTCGGGCAGATGGGCTGGTTTCCGAATCGCGATGGCGTGGCGTGGTTCCTGCGCGAGGTGTTCCCGCGCATCCTCGCGCAACGTCCTTCGACCCGCTTCCAGCTGGTCGGCAAGGCCGAGGGCTTCGACGTGCCCGATGCCGTGCGGGCGAACGTGGACCTTGCCGGTTTCGTCGACGACCTGCGTCCGCACGTCCACGACGCGTCGGTGTACGTCGTGCCGTTGCGCGCGGGCAGCGGGACGCGGCTGAAGGTGCTGGAGGCGATGGCGCTGGGCAAGGCGATCGTGACCACGCACGTGGGCAGTGAAGGCATCGCGCTGCGTCATGACCGGAGCGCCTTGTATGCCGACGATGCGGACTCCTTCGCTAATGCCGTGCTGTCGCTGCTGGCATCGCCCGCGCGCGTGACGGAACTGGGGATCGAAGCCCGCAGGCTTGCGGAAGACGAGTACGGCTGGGACGCCATCGGCGCGCGGTTGCTGCAGGCGTACGAGCCGCTGCTGTCAGGGACTGCGCGCCCGCTGCGAGCCGCACTGGAGCGCTTCGACGCGATAGAGGCGTGACGCGGACGTCACGCCCTGCTGCGGCGGCCCCTCTCGACGCCGTTGGCCGGCGATGGAGCGACGTACGTCAGCGCCCTTCGCTGCCGGCGCCTGCCTGCGGGCCTCGACCGCCACCCCGCGCCCGCCACCGGTAGCTCGCCACGCCGAGCATTTCGTACAGCGCGATCTGCGTCTTCTGCATCGCCGACAGCTGCGGCAGGAAGTAGCCGACGCTGCCCATCGGCACGTACAACGAATCGCTCGCGGCCAGGCACGGCGCGAAGCCCGCCGCCTCGAAAGCCACGCGTGCGCGCGGCAGGTGCGTCGCCGAGCTGACCACGCGCACGCGCGGCGGCAACGAGCCGCGCAGGGCCATCGCGCTTTCCCACGTGGTCGTCGATTTCGTTTCCGCGTGCAGCAGCGACGCCGGCACGCCCCAGTCCTGCGCCAGTCGCGCGAGCACGGTCGATTCGCCGATCGCGAACGGCCCGCCGCCGGCGATCGTGATCGGCACCGGCGCGCCGCGGCGCCACAACTCGACGGCCCCGCGCAGGCGACGCCAGCTCGACGGTGTCAGTGCGATGTAGTCGTCCGCCGCACGCGGCGCGTCCTGCAAGCCGCCTGCCAGCACGACGATGGGCGCGGACGCGTCGTTCGCGCTGCATCGCGCCGAGGCGGGCGTGGCGCTTTCGACCGCGCGGATCAGCGCGTTCGCACCGAGCGGCGTGCAAAGCAGCACGATCGCGATGCCCGCCGCGCCCAGCGCCATGCGCCACACCACGCGGGCGCGCCGCCAGGTCAGCCACGCCCCCGCCACCCACAGCAGGGCCCAGGTCATCGGCGAGAGCAGGATGTGGAGCATGGCGCCGCAGTCTTGCATGAACGGCCCACGCGCGCGACACGGCCGAACGCCGCCGCGCAACGCGTTCGTCACGGTAACGGGCACGCCCGTTCCCTCCCCCGCGCCGGACCCCGCCATGCCCCTTCTTCGGCTCCGATTCCCCTCTACCCTGCTGATGTCCTGCGCGCTCGCGCCGGTGGCGATGGCGTTCTCCACGCCGGCATCGGCCACGACCTATTACGTTCGCACCGACGGCGGCACCGACGAGCAGTGCAATGGCCGGGCCGATGCGCCGTATCCCGGCAGCGGCAGCGGCGCGGATTGCGCCTGGCGCCATCCGAACTACGCGTTGCCGACCAACGATCGGCCGCGCATCGAGGGCGGGGACACCCTGATCATCGGACCGGGCGACTACATGATCGGCTGGGAATCGCCGGGCCTGTCCACGAAGAGCCTGCGCTGCGACCGCTCCTCGCCTTACGACTGCTATCCCGCCGCACCTCCCAGCGGCACGCCGCAACAGCGCACGCGCATCCTCGGCGCGGGCCACGACACCGGCTGCAAGGCGCCGCCGACGCTGTGGGGCACCAATCGCGTGGACCTCGTGTTCAACCTCCAGGACGCGGACAACGTCGAAGTGGGCTGCCTGGAAATCACCGATCGCAGCGATTGCGTCGAGTTCCACGCGAACGAGGGCGTTCGCTGCGAGCGCGACGCCCCGCCGTTCGGCCAGTGGGCGTCGATCGGCATCGGCGCGAAGCGCTCGAAGAACGTGTGGCTGCACGACCTGAACATCCACGGCCTGTCCGGTCGCGGCGTGATGGCGGGCGGGCTGCGCGACTGGACGATCGAGCGCGTGCGCATCCACGCGAACGGCTGGGCCGGATGGGACGGCGACGTCGGCGAAGGCGAGAGTTCCAACGAAGGCGACATCGTGTTCCGCAACGTCGAGATCGCATGGAATGGCTGCGCCGAACGCTGGAAGACCGGCGAACCCTTCGCGTGCTGGGCGCAGGAGGAAGGCGGCTACGGCGACGGCCTGGGCACGGGCAAGACCAACGGCCGCTGGCTGGTGGAAGACTCGCGCATTCACCACAACACGTCCGATGGACTGGACCTGCTGTACACCGACGAATCCAGGACGGCCACCGTCGTCGTGCGCCGCGTGTATGCGGCGGCCAATGCCGGCAACCAAGTGAAAACCGCCGGCAACGCGCTGATCGAGAACTCCGTCATCGTCGGCCAGTGCGCGTACTTCCACGGAAAGTACGACATGAGCGACGGCGACATGTGCCGCGCCTACGGCAACGCGCTGTCGATCGGCGTCGGTCCGAAACAGACCGCGACGGTGCGCCACAACACCATCACCGGCGAAGGCGATTGCCTCATCCTCACCGCCGGCGGCAACGCGACCTCGCGCGTGGACATCTACAACAACGCGCTGATCGGACAGAAGGACGTCACCGCGAGCGACGGCGACAGGCGCAGCTGCGCGCACTACGCCGACGACAGCACGGCCGAGGTCACCTTCAAGGGCAACGCGTTCTGGAACGTCAAGGACGACATGTGCCCGCCCGGCAACGTATGCGGACGCGAACCGAAGATCGCCGACGGCGAGCTGGCGAGCTTCGATCCCGCCCCGCTCGCCGGCAGCCCGTTGATCGATCACGCGACGCAGGACACGAGCGTGACGTCGGATTTCCTCCGCCAGGCGCGCCCGGTGGGAGCGGCGGCGGACATCGGCGCGATCGAATACCACGGCGGGACTGCTGCAATGCCAGACTCTGGCGCTGAGCCGGAAACGTCGAAGGCGCCTGCGTCGGATCGAGCCGAAGGCCCGGTAATCGACGGCACCACCTCGGGCGCGGTTGCACCCAGCCAATCGTCGGGCTGGATGATCGGCACGCTTGCCGTGGCGTCGCTGCTCACCGCCGGCGTGGCAGCTGCGCTGCGGAAGCATCGGGGGCGGAAGGTGGAGTGAGGGTTGTCGCGGCGGCTCCTTCGCAAGTGCGAAAGCGGCGAACGTCGGCGGCGGCTGGCGCTTTTGCTTCTGCCTTGCGCCTTTGATCTTCCAGCGACTTGAAGCGGGCCGAGCACCGGAGGCCATCAGGGGCGAAGAGTCGCCCACTGTCTGGGCGGAGCAAGTTTGCGCGACGTCCCCTGATTGCCGAGGAGCGCAGGGAACCGCCGCGCAGCCGCGGATCGCGTCAGGAGCGGATGGTGGTGGTTACTTTTGCCGAAACAGAAGTAACCCGCTCGTCCACGAGCGGAAGCTGTCGATCTTGCTTCCGCGTTGCTCGCGTGCCGCCTCCGCGGGAATGGCAGTCCACTGCAGGAGCAAAGTGGATTCCAGCTTTCGCTGGAAAGACGTTCGCCGGGATGACGAGCGAACAAAGCCGCAAGAGCAAAGTGGATTCCAGCTTTCGCTGGAATGACGAAGCTTCAAGCCCCTCTCCCCACGGCGACCGCAGGGAGTGCAGAGCTGAGAGGGGTTGGGTGAGGGTCGGGACGCGCGACACGCTCGTGCCTTCGATGCGCGACGCAGCCCGGGTGCCGGCGTTCGCCGGGATGACGAGCGAACAAAGCCGCAAGAGCAAAGTGGATTCCAGCTTTCGCTGGAATGACGAAGTTCCAAACCCCTCTCCCCACGGCGACCGCAGGGAGTGCAGAGCTGAGAGGGGTTGGGGTGAGGGTCGGGACGTGCGATCACGCTCGTGCTCGCGATGCCCCCCCCTTTCGATAA
Organism: Lysobacter arvi; assembly: GCA_031216755.1. GTDB lineage: Bacteria > Pseudomonadota > Gammaproteobacteria > Xanthomonadales > Xanthomonadaceae > Lysobacter_J > Lysobacter_J arvi. Next base: position 1,352,808 of record JARUHG010000001.1, read on the forward strand.
CGCGAAGATCAAGATCGATTCCAGCTTTCGCTGGAATGACGGCAAGGCGGGCCGCCGGGACGACAGTGCCCGGAGGTTGCGGGCCTGGATCCCGGCCTTCGCCGGGACGACGGTCAAAGTTTTGCCGGCGAGGGAGTGCCGAAAGCGCCGACAACCCGCAGCGCCTACCCCACCGCCCCTTCGCCAACTCGCCGCTCCACCGCGCGCAGCTTCGGATACAGCATCGAACGCAGCCGTCCATCCAGCGCGAGCAGAACCAGCAGGTACGGCATCCCGATCAGCAGCCCGCCGAAGAACATGCGCTGCCAGCCGGGGCGCAGCGACAACCGCGTCGTGAGCCAGTGCCCGAGCAGCGCGGCGATGGCAGCGACCGCGACGGTCACCAGCGTGCGTCGGTCGGGGAACTGTCGCAAGGAAGGCGCGACCAGCAGGCAGGCCGCGATGCTCGAGACCGTCGAGCTCACCAGCGTCGCGTACGCCGCGCCCATCACGCCGTACAGGGGGATCCACCACGCATTGAGCGCCGTGTTCACTCCTACGGCCAGGCACATCAACGCCAACACCGTCTTGGTGCGACGCTCCAGCACCAGGCCGAAGCCGCACACGAGCATCACCGGAAGTACCGCGTTCATCGCGCCCATCCACTCGAACACCGGGCCCGACTGCGCCTTTCCCGCGCCGCTGAGCGCGATGATGAGGTCCGTTCCCAGCGTCCACAGCAGGATCGCGACGCCGATCGCGGCGTAGGTCATCGGCACCAGCATCGTGCGCTTGAGCGCGCGCACGGCCGCGGCGCCGTCGGTGGTGAACACGCGGTTCGCCGCCGGCGTGAACGACTCGAACACGGTGAGGTTCATGAACATGTGCACCTGCATCGCCAGCGCGGCGCCGACGCTGTAGATGCCCACCACCGCGAAGTCGCCCGAGAGGTTCTTCAGCATGATGCGGTCCACCGACACCAGAGCGACCCCGAGGATCTCCGTGGCCACCAGCGGCAGGCCGTACGCGAAGGACTGTCGGAACTCCGCGGCGTCCATCGTGCTGCGCGCGAACTGCAGGTTGCGACGTGCCCAGCCGAAGTAAAAGACCATGCCGATCACCACGGCGAGCAGCTTTCCGCCGTAGGCTGCGGCCGCGGTGTGCTGCACGGCGAGCACCGCGCCGAGCATCAGCGCCAGTTGCAGCCAGCGCCATGCGACGCGCGTGAGCATGACCGTGCGCGATTGCTCGGTCACGCGCAACACCGTCTCCACCAGGCTGGAGTACACCAGCATCGGCGTCATCACCAGCGCCATCCAGAACACCGGCGAATGCCCCTCGCCGGTGACCTGCCCGTGCACGATCACCACCGCGCCGACGAATGCCCACAAGGCCAGCGAACCGACCATCGGCAGGTAGAACAGGTTGGTGGCGAACGAGCGCATCCGCTCGGCGTCGCCGCCATGCGGATAGAAGCGCTGTATCGAATGCTGCGCGCCGAGCTTGGCCACGGCGACCGCCATCAGGACCCAGGTTTCGTAATAGCCCAGGATGCCGTACTGCGTGTTGTCGAGCAGCCGCGTGAGCAGCGGGAACGACACCAGCCCCGCCATCATCACCAGCAGGTTGGCGGTCGAATAGCGAAGATAGTGTTTCGCCAGCCCGGGTTTCGATCCGCTCATCGCTTCGTGGCGTCCGCGCCGAATTCCGACAGCATCCAGGCCACCACGCGCTTGAACAGCACGGCGCGATGCTTGCGCAGGAAGAACGTATGGTCGTATTCGCGCCAGAACTCCAGGCTCACCTGCGGCGCCTGCGCCGCATGGCCCAGGCTCGCGGCAAGCTGCGCGCGATGGTTGAAGTAGTGGTAGGCGCCGCCGGTGAACACGAACAGCAGGCGCAGGTCGCGCGCGACCATCCCGGCCAGCATGCGCCTCGCCTGCGATCGCTCGGGCCAGTCGCGGAAGTCCGACAGCGACGGCGCCGGATTCCTCCGCGACATCAGGAAGCGCAGCACCTTTCCGAAGTCGAACAGCCTTGGCAGCGCGTGGCGCATCCAGAATCCCGGCGTGGGATACGCGACGCCGTCGAGCAGGATCGCACCCGCGACGCGGGCGTCGACCGCCCCGACGTGGAATGCGTCGTCGGCGCCGGAGCACAGCCCGCACAGCACGAAGCGTTCGACACCCGTTTCGTGCGCGAGCAGGCGCATCGCCGCGTCGATCTCGCGCTGCCGGCGCTCGCCGGTCGCGCGGCCCGGCAGCGCACTGTCGCCGAGTCCGGACTGATCGAAGCGCAGCACCGCGAAGCCCTCCGCCGCGAGCCGTCGCGCGAGCTCCACGTGCATGCGGAACGGACCGGTATGGCGCGTCAGGCCGGCGTTGAGCAGCAGCACGCCGATCTTCGACGTCGCGCGGTCGAGCGGACGCGTGATCACGCCAACGAGCCCGTCGCCGAACCCATGCGCGGTTTCGACGTGGTTCTGCCGTGCGGGCATCGCCACGTGTTCGCGCGTGCGCAGCGGGGCATGCCCCGTCCGGCTTTCGAGCGTATTCTCGTCCAGTTGCAGGTTCACCACGGCACCTGTGCGGTCATGCGCTGCGCGAGCTGGGCGACCGCGCGACGCGGGAACACCTGGCCGCCGAACCGCGACGGCACGTCCCATTCCGGGCGCTCGCCTTCGTCGAGCAGCACCGCCTCCACCGACACGCCACCGGCGCGTTGCTCGCGCGCGAAACGGTCGAGTTCCTCGTCCATCTCCCACACGGCCATGCGCACGCGGCTGCCTGGGGGCAGGCGCAAGCGTGCGGCGTCCAGGCCGCAAAGCGCATCGAGCAGCGCGTCGTGGACCCCGAAGCCGAGCAGTTCGCCGTCCTCCGGTTCGTGCGTCGCGTGCACGTAGCGCCCGCTTTCGTGCAGTTGCTGGCGATGCTGCCGTCTCCATGACGCGACCACGTCGGCGCCGACGAGTTGTGGGTCCCACAGCACGACATCGACCGGATCGACGCGGCGCTCCAGCGCGGCGAGCAGCGGCAAGGCGGCGTTGCGCAGCGCGAGGAACTGGACGCTTTCGACTTCGCCGCGACGCAACAGCTCGGCGCAGGCGAGATCGAGGTCGTCGAACATCCCGGGCACGCTCAGTTCGACGTCACGCCCGCCGGAATTGCCGGTGCCGTACCAGTCGAAGGTCAGCGTCGGGATGCCGTACTGCCCCACCGCCTGCGCAAGCGACCACAGCGCACGGTGGCTGCGGATACCGTCCTGCAGCAGCGGCGCGCACAGCAGCAGCGCGTGCTTCGACGCGGGAATGGCCTCTTCGCGCGCGTGCAGCAGGCCGAACAGGGCGCGTCCTGGCGCGCCGAAGAAGAACGGCGCGCTCATTCGACCGTCCCCGGCGTGCGCAGCAGGCGTTTCATCGTGCGCGCCATGCGCGACCCCATGCTGCTCTTCTCCTCGCGCGCGATGTCGGGCGGAAGATCCGCGGCGATCTGCGCGAGATTCGTCGCCGCCAGGCGCATCAGCTGGATGCGCACGCCAGTATCGCGCGCGACCCGGCTCGACATCTGCACCGCCAGCATCGAATTGCCGCCCAGATCGAAGAAGTTGTCCTGCACGCCGACGTCCACGCCGAGCAGTTCCTTCCACAGATCGCGCAGGTACACCGCGCGCGGATCGCCGTCTTCGACCGGCGCGTCGGCTGCGGGGCGTTCGACGACCGCCGCCGGTTCGTCGCGACCCTGCGCACGAAGGATGGCCGACGCGAGCCGCGCCACCAGCGAGGGCGATTCGATCATGCCGCGGTGGTCGCCGGGGATCGACACCACCTCCACGTCGCCGCACATCGCCTCCCAGCCGAGCATCGGCTTCGCGCTCAACTCCGGCGGCTGATTGTCGGCACGGAACAGCACGATCTTCCCGGCGTAGGGCTTCACGACGTACTTCACGTACGCGCGCATGTGCGTGGCTTCCAGTTCGGCGTAGCGCACGCTGTGCGGCAGCGCCTCGCCCGCATCGCGCGCCTGCTGCGCCTGCTGTCGCAGCTTCGTCGCCTGCAACCGGCCGCCCACGACATCGCCGAGCGTGGCGATGCGCTCGCCGAGCGTCTGCCCCTGCATGCGGCGATGCAGCCGCTGCACGCGCCCGGAGAATCCGCTCTGCGCCTGTGCGCGATACCGGATGCCGAACTCGGCCGACGTGTCGACCAGGCCCAGCAGGCCGACGGTTTCGCCGGCGGCCATCAACTGCTGCGCCATTTCGAACGCGATGATGCCGCCCATCGAGCCGCCCGCGAGATGGTACGGGCCAGACGGTTGCACGCTGCGGATCTCGCGCACGTAGCGTTCGGCCATCTTCTCGACGCTATCCAGCGGCGCAGTGCGGCCGTCCAGGCCGAGCGCCTGCAGACCGTAAACCGGAATGCCCGATGGCATCGCTTCCGCCAGCGGCCGGTAATTGAGCACGTTGCCGCCCACCGCATGCACGAGGAACAGCGGTGCGCCGTCGCCTTGCGGGCGGATCGGCACGAGCGGCGCCCATGGGTCGCGTCGCGTACCGTCCGCGCCCGCGTCGTCGCCCGTCGCTTCGATGTCGTTGCGCACGCGCTGGTATTCGCGTGCGAGCGCACGCACCGTGCGCGCGGTGAGCAGCGTCGCGAGGGGAAGGTTGACGCCGGTCTGCCGGTTGAAGCGGTGGAACATCTGCACGGCCTGCAGCGAGTGGCCGCCGAGCGAAAAGAAATCATCGTCCGCACCGATGTCCGGATTGCGCAGCAGGTCGCGCCAGATGTCGAGCAGCTGCAGGCCCAGCTCGTCCAGCGGCTCGTACAGTTCGCCGGCGATGATCGCCTGCGATTCGGCCGTCGCCGCGTCGGCAGGCTGGCTCGCGCGACCGAACCGCAGCGGCTGGCCGTCGTCGAACTGCGTGATCTGCTCCAGCGTGAGCGACGGATCGCGACCGAGCGCCTTGAGCACGGCGACGTAACGGTCGCGCAGCAGCGCCGCGGTGTCGTCGTGGAAGATGTCCGCGTTGTAGATGAAACCGCCGGACAGGCCGGTGTCCTGCTCGACGAACCACAGGCCGAGGTCCTGCGTGGACGCCGTCTGGAACACCGGATAGCGCTCGTGCGTGAGCGGGCCCCACTCGCACATGCGCTGGCGGATGTCCTGGAACGAGAACAGCGCGTGGTACAGCACCGCGCCGCCTTCGCGACTGCGCACGCTCAGCTCGCGCACGAGGTCCTCCAGGCGGATGTCCGGGTGCGCGAAGCTGTCGAGCACCACGTCCTTCACCTGCCTGACGGCCTGCGCGAAGGTCATCGACGGATCGATCTCCATGCGCAACGGCAGCAGGCTGGTGAAGTAGCCCATGAGATTCTCGACTTCGGCCGTGTTGCGCCCGCGCACCGGCGTGCCGACGATGAGCTCGCGCAGGTTCGACGTGCGACTGATGAGCGCGAAGTACGCGGTGAGCAGGACCATGTACAGCGTGGCATCGACCTGCCGCGCCGTGTCGTGCAACGCCGCGGTCACGTCATTGCCGACGGTGATGCGGTGCGTGACGCCGCGCCCCGACATGCCCGGGCGACGCGGCATGTCGGTCGGCAACGCTTCGATCGCGTGGCCCACGCCGCCCAGCCGTTCCCGCCAGAAGGCCAGCTGCCGGGCGTACTCGGGCCCCTGCAGCCACTCGCGATGCCACGCCGAAAAATCCGCGTAGCTCACCGCCAGCTCCGGCAGCTGCGGCTCGCGCCCTTCCAGTTGCGCGGCGTAGAGCTCGGCCATGTCGGTGTACATCAGGTCGAACGACCAGCCGTCCCAGATCAGGTGGTGCGTCATGAAGAACCACACGTGTTCCTCGGGACCGAGCCGGAACAGGCGCGAGCGGATCAGCGGCGCGCGATCGAGTTCGAACGGCGTCTGGATCAGCGCGTCCATGCGGCGGGAGACCTCGGCCTCGCGCTCGTCGCGCGGCAGGTGGCTCACGTCGACGATGTCGGTGATGTCGACGTCGACCGCGTCGTGCACGATCTGCATCGGCTCGCCGTCGACCAGCCCGATGGTCGTGCGCAGCACGCTCTGGCGCTGGATCATCGCGTTCAGCGCGGCCTGGAACGCGTCCAGCCGCAGCGGGCCACGCAGGCGGTGCGCGCTGGGCGTGTTGTAGGTGATCTGCCCGGGATTGAACTGCTCCAGCAGGTACAGGCGTTCCTGCATCACCGACATCGGGCCGCGCGTGCGGTCGGCCAGCGGCTTGATCGGCTCGCGCTTCGGCGCGGCTTCGCCATCCAGCCCCTGCACCATGCGCGCGAGCCTGGCCACCGTCGGCCCGTCGAACAGCGCACGCAGCGACAGCGCGATGCCCAGTTCCTTGTTGATGCGCGAGGTCAGCTGCGCCGCCAGCAGCGAGTGTCCGCCGAGCGAAAAGAAGTCGTCGTCCACGCCGACCTCGGCGACGCCGAGCACCTTCGCCATTGCCTCGGCGATCGTGCGCTCCAGTGCGTTCCGCGGCGCGATGCGCTCGCCTCCGAGCTTCGCCGTCAGGTCCGGCGCAGGCAGCGACTTGCGGTCGATCTTGCCGTTGGGCAGCAACGGGATCGCATCGAGGAAGAGGATGTGCTGCGGGATCATGTAATCGGGCAGCGAGCCTTTCAGGTACGAGACGAGTGCGGCCTCGTCGAGCGCGCCTGCAATGGGCGCACCGCCCTCGCCCACGACATACGCCACCAGCCGCACGTCGCCGGGACGATCCTCGCGCGCGACGACGACGGCGCGTGCGACGTCGGGGTGCGCCGCGAGCAGCGCTTCGATCTCGCCCAGTTCAATGCGATAGCCGCGCACTTTCACCTGGAAGTCGAGCCGGCCCTGGTGTTCGAGCACGCCATCGGGCCGCCAGCGTCCGCGATCGCCCGTGCGGTACAGCAACGCGCCCTTCGACGTGGACGACTGGAACGGATCGGGCACGAAACGTTCCGCGGTCAGTTCGGCGCGATCGAGGTAGCCCAGCGTCACGCCGTCGCCGCCGATCCAGATCTCGCCCGGCACGCCGAGCGGGCACAGTTCGCCGCGCGGATCGAGGATCCAGACCTGCGTGTTGTCGATGGGGCGGCCGATGTGGATGTCGGCGGCGTCCGTCACGCGCGAGCAGGTGGACCACACGGTCGTCTCGGTGGGCCCGTACACGTTCCACAGCGACCCGCAGCGCTTGAGCAGCTGCGTCGCGAGGTCCGGCGGCAACGCTTCGCCGCCGCACAGGATCTTGAAGTGCGCGTCGCCCTGCCATTCGGCATCGAGCAGCAGGCGCCACGACGCCGGCGTCGCCTGCATCACCGTCGCGCCGCTGTCGGCGATGAGCGCCTTCAGCGCGACGCCATCGGCGGCGGTGACGCGGTCGGCGAGCACGACGCGCGCGCCCACGCTCAGCGGCAGCAGCAGTTCGAGCACCGCGATGTCGAAGGACAGCGTGGTGACCGCGACCAGGCGATCCTCCGCGCCCAACCCCGGTTCCTTCGCCATGCTCGACAGGAAATTGCTGACCGCCCGATGCGGCACCTGCACGCCCTTCGGACGACCGGTCGAGCCGGAGGTGTAGATGACATACGCGACCGATTCAGGCTCGGCGGCTCCGTCGTCGCGACCGATGCGCGAGGTCGGCAACGCGGCGAGTTCATCGTGCAAGGCATCGAGCGCGAGCACCGGGCGGCCGCGCAGGTCGAAGTTGCCCGCGTGCCGGGTCGTCGTGAGCAGGGCCGCCAGGCCGGCATCGCTCGCCATATACGAGAGGCGTTCGGCCGGGAAGTTCGGATCGAGCGGCACGTAACCCGCGCCGGCCTTGAGCACGCCGAGCAGGCCGGCGAGCATGTCGACGCTGCGGTCGAGCACGAGGCCGACCAGCGATCCGCGATGCACGCCGCGTGCGCGCAGCAGGTGCGCGATGCGGTTGGCGCGCGCTTCGAGCTCGTCGTACCGCACGTGCTCGCCGTTGAACGCGACGGCGATGCGATCGGGCGTGCGATCGCACTGTCGCTCGAAGAACTCGTGCATGCGGCATTCGCGATCGAACGCCACTTTCTGCGGCTGCAACGATGCGAGTTCCGCGCGTGCGGATTCGGACACCACCGACAGGCGACCGAACGGCAGGTCCGGCCGCGCGACCGCTTCGCGCAGCAACGTCTCGTACGCCGCGAGCCAGCGGCGGATCGTCTCGTTGTCGAACAGGTCGGTGTTGTACTGGCACTCCAGGCGCATGCCGCCCTGCACTTGCACGGCGTTCACGAACAGCTCGAAGTTCTCGTACGAGCGCGGATTGGTGATCAGGCGCATGCCCAAGCCGTGGAAGCCCGTGCTTTCCTGGTCCATCGCCTGGTCGATGTTGAACATCACGCTGCACAACGGCAGGCGCGCCGGATCGCGCTGCAGCGGCAGCTTCTTCAGCAGCGTGCCGAAGGTGTAGCGCTGGTGCTCGATCGCGTCGAGCAGCGTGGACTGCGCGCCGCCCAGCGCCAGCTCGAACGGCTGCGCGTGATCCAGTTCGAAACGCAGCGGCAACAGGTTCACGCAATGGCCGACGAGGTGATCGTGGCCGTCCACGGACTGTCCGGCGGCGGGAATGCCGATGACGACGTCGTTCTGCGCGGTCAGGCGCGACAGCAGCCCGGCGAAGCCTGCCAGCAGCGTGGCGAACAGGCTCGCGCCCTGCCGCGCACCGAGGCGACGGACCGCGGCGACCAGTTCGTTGTCGAGCAGGTGATCCTCGCGGATCGAGGGGAACGTGCGACGCGTCGGACGCGGGCGATCGGTGGGCAGATCGAGGATCGGGCCGCCATCGACGAAGCGCGAGAGCCAGTACGCCTCGTCGGCGCGATGCGCTGCACCGTGCGGGTGCGCGGCCTCGGCCAGCGCGTAATCGGCGAACGATTCCGCCGGCGGCAGCGGCGGCGACGCCTGCCCGAGCGCCTGCGAGTAGAGCGCGCCGAGCTCGCGCACGATCACCCACCACGACCAGCCATCGCAGACGATGTGGTGGGCGGTAAGCACCAGATGATGGTGGTCGTCCGAAAGACGCAGCACGTCCGCGCGGAAGAGTTCGCCATGGTCGAGATCGAACGGCGTTTCGACCACCTCGCGCGCGTGCGCGATCACGCGCGCGTCGCGTTCGGCTTCGTCCAGCGATGACAGGTCGATCGACGCCACGTCGATCGCGCGCTCGTCGCCGACGCACAGCGTGCGCCCGTCGGGTCCGAAGTTGGCGCGCAGGATGTCGTGGCGCGCGACCAGGTCGCGCAGCGCCTGGCGCAGTGCGTCGATGTCCAGGCGTCCGCGGAAATCCAGCGTGATCGACTCGTTGTACGCCAGCGACGCGTCCTCGCCGAGGCGGTCGGCGAGCCAGACTTCACGCTGCGGCTCGGTGGTCGGCGCGACGCGCGACAGCGCGCCTTCGGCGAACGGGTCGTAATCGACCGTCGCGTCCTCCGGCACGCCATTCGGGAACAGGCCCTTGTCCGACGCGGCTGCATTCATGCGCTCACCTTCATGTACTTGCCGGGCTGCGCCGGGTTCGGCACGAACCACGCCGGCGTGCCGTCCGGCTCGCGGCCCAGTCGCGCACCGGGCACGACGGGCTTGCTGGCGTCCATCACCGTCTTCGGCGTCGCCTTGCTGCGCGGAAGCAATTCCATGTCCTGCAATTCGGCCACCGCCTCCTTGAAGGCCGTGGCGATGCGCGCGATGTCTTCATCGCTGTGCGCGGTGGTGATGAAGCAGGGGAAGTTGTCGAGGATGTGGATGCCGCGCAGGCGCATCGAGGCGAACAGCAGGTCCTGCAGCGGATGCGCCTCATGCCAGTGCGTCTTCCACACCGACGCGTACTGCTTGACCGACACCGGCGCGCCGACGTCGGCGCAGTACGCGTTGATGTCCGCGGCCAGTGCTTCCGCCTTGGCGTTCAGGCGCTTCTGCAGTTCGCCGCCATCGGCCTTGAAGTGCTGCAGCACCGCCTTCGCCGCGACCAGTGCCAGCGGGTGGCGCACGAACGTACCGGCGAAATACGTCACGCCGACCGTCGGCACCGAATCGTCGCCGTACTGCCAGTGGCCGCCGTCCAGCGCATCCATGTACTCGCGCTTGCCGGCGATCACGCCGATCGGGAAACCGCCGCCGACGACCTTGCCGTAGGTCGCGATGTCGGCCTGGATGCCGAAGATCGCCTGCACGCCACCCGGATTGGAACGGAAGCCGGTCACGACCTCGTCGAAGATCAGCAGCGCGCCGTTGTCCTGCGTGAGCTGGCGCAGCTCCTTGAGGAACTCGACCGGGCGGAAGTCCAGGCGGCGGCTCTGCACGGGTTCGACCAGCACCGCGGCGATCTCGTGGATGCGCGAGCGGATGATCTCCATCGCCTCGGGCGTGCCGTAATCGAGCACGAGCACGTTCTCGGCCGTGTTGCGCAGGATGCCCGGCGCCGCCGGCACCGCGCGCAACGACTTCGTGCCGCGCACGATCACCTCGTCGACGATGCCGTGGTAGGAGCCGGTGAACAGGACCACCGTGCTGCGGGCAGTGATCGTGCGCGCGATGCGCAGCGCGCCGAGCACGGCTTCCGAACCGGTGTTGCACAGCGCGGCGCGATCATGCCCGGTGAGCTCGCACACCAGCTGCGCGACCTCGCCCGCCACCGGATGCTGCGGGCCGATCTCGTAACCCTTGTCGAGCTGCTCGCGCACGGCGTCGAGCACGAAGTCCGGCTGCCAGCCGAACAGGCTCATGCCGAAACCGTTGAGCGCATCGACGTACTCGTTGCCGTCGATGTCGAACACGCGCGAGCCCTTGGAGCGTTCCACGACGATCTGGTAGACGATCTCCTTCGTCAGCGGACGGAAGCCGTTGACCACGCGCGGATCGGCGAGCTGCGCGCGGTGCGCCTGCGTGTACTCCTTCGACTTGCGCGTGCGCGCGACGTAGCGGTCCATGAATGCGTCGAGCTTCGCCTTCTGCTGCGGCGAGAGCTCGGTGTCGACCTGGTTCTCGATGCGCGCGATCGCGCCGAAGGCCTTCTTGACGTCGTACTTCTGCTGCACGGCGCCGGTGTCTTCCTCTGCGTCGGCGGCCTTCGGCGCGGCCGGGAGCGCCGCCTGCGGTGCGGGCGCGGCAACGGCCGGCGCAACGGCGGACGGCGCCACTGGCGCGGCGACCGGCGCGGCGACGCCGCCGGACAGCAGCGCCAGCTGCTGCGCCATCAGCTGCATCTGCTGCGCGATGACCTGGCGCGTGAAGTCGTTGCCGCCGTCCAGCGCGGGCACGGCAACCGGCGCCAGCGCGGCCGGCGCGGCGGCGACCGGTGCAACCGCGCCGGCAACCGCGGGCGCCGGCGCGGCTTCGGCCGGCAACGTCGCGTCGAGCATGCCGGCCAGGCGGTCCAGGCTCGAACAGTCGCCCATCAGCTGGCGGAAATTCACGGGCACCTCGAAGGTCTTCTGCAGCTGCACGGCGACCTGGGTCAGCATCAGGCTGTCCAGGCCCAGTTCGATGAAGTTGGTGTCCGCGTCGGCGTCGCTCATGTCGAAGCCGGCAACGTTCTCGAACAGGCCGCGCAGTTGCCCGACCAGGCGTTCGCGGCGGCCCGGGGCGGGCGCGGCGGGGGCGTTGGCGGCGACGGGCATGGCGGTGACGGGCGAGGACGACGGCATGACGGGCTCCAGGACGGTGTTGGTTCGTGCGGCGGCCGCGACGGCCGGATGGGGGACCACGTTGCCCGGGCTCGCGGCAACCGCCTCCACCCAATAACGTTGTCTCTCGAACGGATAGGTCGGCAGCCGCAGGCGATGGCGGATCGCGCGCGTGTCGAAGCCGGCCGGATCGATCGGCGCGCCCTGGCTCCACAGCTTTCCGGCGGCACCGAGGAGGTCGCGACGTTCCGTGTCCGGACGGTCGGCCAGGCTCGCGACGGTGGCGATGCGCTGCTTCTGCACGAGCGGCTGCTGCCGCGCGAGCGCGTTCAGCGTGCCGCGCGGGCCGACTTCGAGCAGGACGCGCGACGCGTCCTCGCCTTCGAGCAGCGACTGCAACGCGGAGGAAAACCGGACCGGCTCGCGCAGGTGGCGCGCCCAGTAATCAGGTGACGTGGCTTCCTCGGCGCGCAGCCACGCGCCGGTGACGGTCGACACGATCGGTCGCGCCGGCGCGTTCAGGCGCACGCCCGCCACGACCTCGCGGAACGGCGCGAGCACCGGCTCCATCATCGCCGAGTGGAATGCGTGCGACGTGCGCAGCGCCCGGCACGCGATGCCCTCGCCTTCCAGTTGCGCCTGGAATGCAGCGACGGGGTCGGATTCGCCCGCGACCACGCAGGCCAGCGGTGAGTTCTCCGCCGCGAGCGACAGCGTCGGCGGCAGGCGGTCGCGCGCGGCATCCGCGGGAAGGCGGATGGACAGCATCGAACCGGCCGGCTGCGCCTGCATCAACGCGCCGCGCCGCGCGATGAGATGCAGCGCGTCGCGCAGGTCGAACACGCCCGCCAGCGTCGCGGCGACGAACTCGCCGATGCTGTGGCCGATCATCGCCGCCGGTTCGACGCCGCGGCTCATCCACCACTTCGCCAACGCGTATTCGATGGCGAACGTCGCCGGCTGCATGATCCAGGTCGGCAACAGCGCTTCTGCGTCGTCGGCGAAGAGGCGCTCGCGCAGATCGAAGCCCAGTTCGTCGCGCAGCCCTTCCGCGCATTCGTCCAGCGCATCCCGGAAGACCGGTTCGCTCGCGTGAAGGCTGCGGCCCATGCCCGGATACGTCGCGCCCTGTCCGGGGAACATGAAGACGAGGCCGGCCGCGCGCGCCGGACGGCTGCGCGCGGCCTCGGCGAGCGTGTCCGGCGCACGCAGCGTTTCGATGGCGGACGCCACGTCGTCGGCGGCGATGGCGATGCGGTGCGCGAACGCCTTGCGGCCTGCCGCGAGCGTCCATGCGACGTCGGCGAGGTTGGCGTCGCGATGCGCGTCCAGGTGATCGGCCAACCGGGCCGTGGCCGCGCCGAGCGCGGACGGCGTGCGCGCGGACAGCACCAGCAGCTGCGGGCCGTCGGCCTCGTCCGACGCGCGCAACGCGGGTGCTTCCTCCAGCACGGCGTGCGCGTTGGTACCGCCCAGGCCGAAGGAACTCACGCCAGCGCGACGCGGCGCGTCCGTTTCGCGTTCCCACGCGGTCATGCGCGCATTCACCACGAACGGCGTGCTCGCAAAATCGATGGTGGGGTTGGGCGATTCGAAGTGGATGCTCGCGGGAATGCGCTTCTCGTGCAGCGACAACGCGGTCTTGATCACGCCCGCCGCACCGGCCGCGGTCACCATGTGGCCGACGTTGCTCTTGAGCGAGCCGATGCGGCAGAAGCCCGCGTCCTGCGTGCTGCGCCGGAACGCGCGCGTCAGGCCTTCGATCTCGATCGGATCGCCCAGCGGCGTCGCCGTGCCGTGCGCTTCGACATAGCCGATGCTGCGGGCGTCGACGCCCGCCCTGTCGTGGGCGAGCGCGATGACCGCCGCCTGCCCTTCGCTGCTGGGCGCAGTGAAGCTCGCGCGGTTCGCGCCGTCGTTGTTGAGCGCGGTGCCGCGAATGACGGCATACACCGGATTGCCGTCGGCGATCGCATCGGACAACCGCTTCAGCAGCACGACCGCCGCCCCGTCGCCGAACACCGTGCCCTGCGCGTTCGCGTCGAAGGTCCGCGTGTGGCCGTCGGGCGAAAGCATCGACCCTTCCTGGTACAGGTAACCGCTGCGTGGCGGGCACGTCACCGCGATGCCGCCCGCAAGCGCCATGTCGCACAGCCCCGACTGCAGGCTTTCCACCGCCTGGGCGATCGCGACCAGCGAGGTCGAACACGCCGTGTGCACGCTCACCGCGGGACCGGTGAGGTCGAGTTTGTGCGCCACGCGCGTGGCGATGTAGTCCTTCTCGTTGCCGATCATCACCTGCAGCGCGCCGATGCGATTGACGAGCTCCGGGTGCGCCGACACGTGGCGCTGGAAGTACGTCGCGTTGTTCATGCCGGCGAAGACCCCGGTCACCGTGGCGCCGGTGCCGTCGGGCGCATGGCCGCCGCGTTCCAGGCACTCCCAGCACAGCTCCAGGAAGATGCGCTGCTGCGGGTCCATCAGTTCGGCTTCGCGGGGGCCGATCCCGAAGAACGCGGCGTCGAACAGCTCGACGTTGTCGATCACGCCGCGCGCGGCGACGTAGGCCGGATCGCTGCGATCGGTAGCGCTCACCGCCGGATCGAGTTCGTCGAGACGGAACTTGGTGATGGAATCGCGGCCTTCGCACAGGTTGTCCCAGAAGGCCTCGACGTCGTTCGCGCCCGGGAAACGCCCGGCCATCGCGATGATCGCGATCGGCTCGCGTGCATCGACCGCCCGGCGCGTCGTCGCTTCGGCGGGCCGTACGCCACCGAGCACCGCCGCCAGTCGCGCCGGCGTCGGATGCTGGAAAATCGTCGGCGCCGCGACGCGCGGACCGGCTTCGTCCGTCTGCCAGCCTTCCACGCGGATCTGTTCGGCCAACCGCACCGCCAGCAGCGAGCTGCCGCCAAGCTCGAAGAAGTTGTCGTCGCGGCCGACGCGCTCGATGTCGAGCAGCGCGCCGAAGGCCTGGCACAGCTTCGTTTCGAGCGCGGTCAGCGGCTCGGCGTAGTCGACGGTGAGTTCCGGGCGGCGACGGTCCGGCGCGGGCAAGGCGCGGCGATCGATCTTTCCGTTGGCGGTGAGGGGCAATTCGTCCAGCGCGACGTAACGCGCGGGCACCATGTATGGCGGCAGCGCGGCGGCGAGGTGCGCGCGCAGTTGCGGCGCATGCGCGTGCAGTCCCGAATCGACGTAATACGCGACCAGGCGCTTCTCGCCGGGCGAGTCCGCGCGGGCCACGACGATGCACGAGGCGATCGCCGGATGCCGCGCGAGCACCGCTTCGATTTCCGTCAGCTCGATGCGATGGCCGCGGATCTTCACCTGCGCATCGGTGCGCCCGACGAACTCGATCAACCCGTCATCGCGCAGACGCACCTGGTCGCCGGTGCGGTACAGGCGGTCGCCCTCGTCGAAGGGATTGGGCACGAATCGCTCCGCGTTGAGTTCCGGACGCGCCAGGTAACCGCGCGCCACGCCCACGCCGCCGATGCACAGTTCGCCGATTACGCCGGCGGGCAGCAACTGGAGGCGACGGTTCAGCACGTAGGCGCTGGTGTCCTGCAGCGGCCGGCCGATGGGGATCGACGCCGCCGCTGCGGGCAGATCGCGGGGGATCGCATGCGACGTGCACATGATCGTGCATTCGGTCGGACCGTAACCGTTGTGCAGGCGAAGCTGCGGCGCGATCGCCTGCATGCGGCGGATGTGATCCACCGAGAGCGCCTCGCCGCCGACGATGAGGTCGCGCATCGTCGCGAAGATCGTCGCGTCTTCGTCCACCACGGCGTTGAAGAGCGCGGCGGCCATGATCGCGGCGTTGGCGCCGTGGCGCGCGATGGTCTGGCGCAACCGCGCGGCCGTGGGCGCTACTTCGTCGTGCACGACGACGGTGCCGCCGTTGAACAGCGCGCCCCACAGCTCCAGTCCGGAGATGTCGAACCCCAGCGGCGCCTGGTGCAGCATCCGGGTGTCGGCATCGAGCGTGACGTAATCGATGCCGCGCAGACGGCGCACCAGCGAGCGCTGGCGGATTTCGACGCCTTTCGGCACGCCGGTCGAACCGGACGTGAAGAGCACGTACGCGAGGCTGTCGCCGTCCGCGCTGGAGTCGCCCGCGAACGGCGCGCCATCGCCATGCACGTTCACCCGCGCGGGTACATGCGGCAGCGCCGGCGCATGCAGCGCGGGATCGACGACGATCGCCTCCACGCGCGCGGTTTCCACCATGAAGGCAACACGCTCGGCCGGCAGGGCCAGGTCCAGCGGAAGGTACGCGCCGCCGGCCTTGATGACGCCAAGCAGCGCGACCACCGCATCGAGCGAGCGCGGCAATGCCACGCCGACGATATCGCCAGCCTTGACGCCCGCGTCACGCAGGCGCGTCGCAAGCGACGCCGCGCGCGCGTCGAGTTCGGCGTAGGTGATGCTCGCCTCGCCGTGCACGACCGCGGTGCGGTCGGGCGACGCGGCCAATGCGTGCGCGAAGCATGCGTGCACGGTTTCGAATTCCGCACGCGAGGGCGGCGCGATCGCCCACGCGTCGATCTGCCGCGCACGATCGGCCGGGTCGAGCGCGTCGATCTGCGACAGCGGACGGTGGGCATCGGCGGCGATCACGATCAGCACGCGCACCACCGCTTCGCCGATCAGCTGCACCGCTTCGTCGGACAGCGGCGCGCGGAAACGCGCCTGCAGCGACAGGCCGTCCAGATACCAGCTCGATGCGGCGAATTCGGGAATGTGGCCTCCGTCGTCCGGCACGCACCAGACGCACGGTTTCGGCGTTTCGATCGCGTCCTGGGTATCCAGCACGGCACGCAGCGCCGCGGCGTCGAGCGAACCGATCGCGACACGCGCCTGTCGCCATGCGCCGCTTCGACCTCGCGTCACGAGGATCTCGTCGGCGCCCGACAGCCAGGCCTCCACCGACGCGAGCGCGGCGACCAGCGCGTCGCGCGCGCCGTCCTCGATGCGCAATGCGGCTGCAACATCGGCAGGCAACGCGAACGCGAGCGCCCGCGTCGCCTCGTCGGTCGCGCCGGCGTGCTGCGGAAGCACGTCCAGCAGTGGCGATTCGATGGCCGGCATCGTGCCGCTGGTGTTCGATGTCGCCACTGCCCGCGTACCCATGCGCCTGCTCCTTCTCACCTGCCGCTCGGCAAGGCCGTCGGCAACGATCACGTCCAAACCGGCGCCGAACGGCCGGCGAATCGCGTCAAGACCGGTTGTCGCGCCGGCTCCGCTGCGTCATTGCGCGCGGATGCGTTGCGCGGCCGAAGGCGTGCGTGTCGTCGCGATCCGGTGCGGAGGATCCGCTGTCCCGCACCACGCGCCCGGCGCCGCGATGCCGGCCGCGTCGGGCCTGCGATCTGGCTGTGTGCCGGTAGTCCACGACATCGTTCACCCCACATGCGGCACGACCGATGCCGACTCCGGCCATCGCGTCTTCCCTGCCCCGCTCGTCGAAGCAAACGGTGTCGGCGTGCGCGAGCGGCCATCCTTCGCAGCCGATGCGCGGCGCAGGAACCCGCGCTAGGATGGGCCCCGACAAGGGGGCCCCATGAGCCAGGACTTCGCGCTTCTGTACATGCAGCTTGGACTGCATCCGGACTGCAGCCTCGAAGACCTCAAGCGCGCGTACCGCATCCGCGTGGCCGAACTGCATCCGGACCGCCATCTCGACCGCCCCGCTTCCGACGACGCCAACAGCGCGCTTACCGAACTCACCGCGCTGTACTCCGGCGCGATCCGGTTCCATCGCATCCACGGGCGCTTGCCAGGCTCCACGCCACGCGCTCCGTCGGTAGCCGCGCGTACGGCGCACGACGCGACGCAGACCGCCGCGCCCGCGTCGCGCGCGATGCAGACGCACGATCGCGCGACGCAGAGCGTGACGCCGCGCATCGCGGTGCTCAGCGTGCTCGTCCTGGTGGTGGTGATGGTGGTGCTGCACTGGTCGGAAACCGCGCAGGTGGCACCGCACACGGACGCCGAAGACGCAGTGGCCGCCGCCGATCCGGACGTGCCGCGCCTGGAACTGGGCATGGAGGAAGCGGCGGTCGTCGCGATCCAGGGCCCGCCCGAGCGCGTGCAGGACGAGGTGTGGAACTACGGTTCCTCGTGGGTGCGCTTCGAGGACGGCCACGTGGTCGATTGGGCCAGCGTCCCGCCGAACCGGCTGATGACGCTGACGCCGCGTCCGGTCGACGAGGACGAGAACGCCGAGGACGGGACGTTCGGGCCGTGACGTTCCTGCCCTTTGCGTCTGCCTTCCCCTCCCGCGTGCGGGAGAGGAGGAACGGATGCCAGGCGGGTCTGGCTTCGACGAGCCGCTTTCGCCCGTAACGCTTCCGGTCGCGATGCGTCTGCTTATCGCGACCCACGCTGGAACAGCACCACTTCGACCGTCTGCAGCAGGATGATCAGGTCGAACACCAGGCCGTGGTTCTTCACGTAGAACAGGTCGAACTTGAGCTTTTCCTCCGCATCGCGCACCGAGGCGCCGTACGGATAGCGAAGCTGCGCCCAGCCCGTCAGGCCCGGCTTCACGCAGTGGCGCACGGCGTAGTAGCGGATCTCGCGACTGAGCATGTCGACGAACTGCGGACGTTCCGGGCGCGGACCGACGATGCTCATCTCGCCGCGCAGGATGTTGAACAGCTGCGGCAGTTCGTCCAGTCGGGTCAGGCGGATGAACTTGCCCACGCGCGTGGTGCGGTCGTCGCCGCGTTGCGCCCAACGCGCCACGCCGTCGCCTTCGGCGTCCACGCGCATGCTGCGGAACTTGATCAGTTCGAACGGCCGTCCGCCCTCGCCGATGCGCGTCTGCTGGTAGAGGATCGGCCCACTGGATTCCAGCCGGATCAGCGCCGCCACCAGCACCATGAAGGGCCATGCGATCAGCAACAATGCCGACGCCGCGAGCACGTCGAACAGGCGCTTGTTCATGCACCGCGACGTGGAATGATCGAAACCGCCGGAGAACACCAGCCACGACGGATCGCACAGGTTCGTGGTGACCAGCCCGGCCTCGCGCTCGAAGAATGTCGATAGATCGGTCATCGCCACGCCGCGCTGCACGCAGGTGAGCATTTCGTCCATCGGCAGCCCGCCGCGCCGTTCGTCGGGCGCGACCACCACCTCGCTGATCTGCAGCCGCTGCACGGTGTCGGCCAGCCCGTCCGGTGCGGCGATGCGCATCGACTCGGGCACGCAGGCCTCCTGCCCGTCGATGGCGACGAAACCGATCAGCGTGAAGGCGCGGCGGTCGCTGCCGCGCCGCATGCGCGTGTTGATCAGGTCCGCGTTGCGCCCCGCGCCGAGCACCAGCACGCGGCGCTTGAACAGGTCGCCGCGGAATACGTGGATGACGCAGAACCGCAGCGCGGCCATGCCGATCAGGCCCAGGATCATCGCGATGACGATCACGCCGCGGCCGATGTACGCGCTCGGGACGAGGTAGTACAGCACCATCAGCCCGACGCCGCCGATCACGAACGAAACCAGCAGGCGCAGCGCGAACTCGAAACGGTTCAACCGCACGTGCACCTGGTACAGGCCCAGCGCGGCCATCGCGGTGGTGACGAACATCGACACCAGCAGCGCGCGCACGGTGAGGTTCTCGGAGAAGATCTGGTGGCCTTCGGGGTCGTTCATGAAGCGCAGCCACGCCGCGCCCATCACCGCCGCCATCACCAGCAGCACTTCGAGCAGCCACAGAAGCAGCAACGCCCGGTTCTTCAGACTCGCCTTCCCGAACATCATGGACCGCACTCCTACGCGATGCGTGCGCCGGCGCGCACGCACATCCGTCAGACAGCCGTTGAAAGATTCCGCAGGAGATCCGGCCGGAGCCGGGCGTCGCACGTCACGGTCATGACGTTCCCCCTGGGCGACGCAGTCACGACAAGGACAACGACCTTCCGCCGGCGCTCCGGCCAGCGGGTGCATCGATTATCGGATCCAGCTGCAGGCATTCGACCGCGGCCTCGCGCGGCGCCGCTACGGCCGCGGTCCATCGCTCGCCCACATCGAGCATGGCCAGGCGCACGCTGCACGCCGCAGGAGTTTCCCGCGCGCCCCCGGCCAGGAAGAACTCCGCGCCGGCGGCGGCGCGGAAGCTGCACATCTCGCGCGCCAGGCCGATGCCCTCGGCCTTGAGCAGCGCTTCCTTGCGAACCCACAACGCCAGCAAGGCACGGCTTCGCACCGGCTCGGCGAGGTTCGCCAGCGCTTGCAGCTCGGATGGATGGCACACGCTCGCGGCGATGCCGGGCAACTCGGACGCGCGGAACGCGGCTTCGACGTCGATGCCGACCGGACCGAGCGCGCACAGCGCGAATGCCGCGACGCCATCGGCGTGACTGAGGCTGGTGTGCACGCGTCGGCCGCCCGGCCACGCGATGCCCGGCAGGCGCGGTGCGCCTTCGGGGTCGCGCTCGATGGAAAACGCGTCCGGCGCGATGCCCAGCGATCCGGCCACGAACAGCCGGTGCAACGCGTAGGTCAGCGCAAGCGCTTCGCGATCGTCGGCAAAACGGCGCTGCGCGGCGCGCTGGCGTTCGGATGCATCGAGCATCGCCCAGGCCTCGTCACGCCAGGGATGCCACCGGCGCAGATCGACGATGGCGGTCGCACAGGCGCCGGGCGCCATCGGCCCGCACGCGAACGCGTCGCGCAACGAGCACGCCGATGTTGCCTGTCGCCATGCGACCGCCACCTTCGCCCCCTGTCCGGTCCTGCCGGTGCCGATTCGGATTCAACGAACACGAACGCAGGCGTCGATCGAAGGCGGACACGCCGCGGCGGCGTCCTGTCGCGGGCCGCCATTGCGTTTGGTGCATCAAGGCGATCGCGGGGAATCCGGCCGGTCGTCACGTCAACGAACGAGTGAGCGAATGGACACGACCGAGATCGGGGAACGGCTGGTCCAGCGGGCCGTGCTGGATACGGGCCGGCTGGATACGCACCGGCTGGAGGCGGGTCCGCGCGCGGATACCGCGCCGCGCGACGCCTCTGGCATCGCCGCGCTGCCCACGCTGGAGACGGTGCGCCTGGGCGTGATCGGACTGGGCTACGTCGGATTGCCGCTCGCGGTGGCCTTCGGCCGTCGCTACGACACGGTCGGCTTCGACATCAACGCCCGGCGCGTCGTGGAACTGCGCGGCGGGCGCGACAGCACGCTGGAAGTGGACGCAGCCGAACTCGCGCAGGCGCAGCGGCTGCGCTGCAGCAGCGACCTGGGAGCGTTGCAGCGATGCAACGTCTACATCGTGACTGTGCCGACGCCGATCGACGCGGCCAAGCGTCCGGACCTCGGCCCGCTCGTCCGGGCGAGCGAGGCGTTGGGCCAGGTGCTCAAGCGCGGCGACGTGGTCGTGTACGAGTCGACTGTCTATCCCGGCTGCACCGAAGAGGTGTGCGTGCCGATCCTGGAGCGTGCGTCGGGCCTGGTGTTCAATCGCGATTTCTTCGCCGGCTACAGTCCGGAGCGCATCAATCCCGGCGACAAGGACCATCGCCTCACCAGCATCCTGAAGATCACGTCGGGTTCCTCGCCGCGCGTGGCGGACTTCGTCGATGCGCTCTACGGATCGATCATCGAGGCCGGCACGCACAAGGCCAGTTCGATCAAGGTCGCCGAAGCGGCGAAGGTCATCGAGAACACGCAGCGCGACCTGAACATCGCGCTGGTCAACGATCTGGCGATCCTGTTCAACAAGCTCGGGATCGACACGCTCGAGGTGCTGCAGGCGGCCGGCACGAAGTGGAATTTCCTGCCGTTCCGCCCCGGCCTGGTGGGCGGTCACTGCATCGGCGTCGACCCGTATTACCTGACCCACAAGGCGCAGGAGATCGGCCACCACCCGGACGTGATCCTCGCCGGACGTCGCACCAACGACGGCATGGGCGCCTACATCGCCAGCGAAGTCGTGCGCCTGATGGTGCGCAAGGGCATCAACCCGGTGCAGGCGCGCGTGCTCGTGCTCGGGCTCGCGTTCAAGGAGAACTGCCCCGACCTGCGCAACACGCGCGTGGTCGACATCGTGCACGCGCTGCGCGGCTACAGCGCGCAGGTGGACGTCCATGACCCGTGGGTCGACGCGAAGGACGCCGCGCACGAATACGGCCTGGCGACGACCGACGCGCCGGTTCACGGCGGATACGACGCGGTGATCGTCGCGGTCGCGCATCGCGAGTTCGCGCAGCTCGGCGCGGCGGGCGTGCGCGCGTTCGGCAAGCCGGTTTCGATCGTTTACGACGTGAAGTACGTGCTCCCGCGCGATGCGGTGGACGGACGGCTGTGACGATGAAGGTGCTCGTGACCGGCACGGCCGGCTTCATCGGTTCGCACGTCGCGCAGGCGCTGCTCGCGCGCGGCGACGAGGTGGTCGGCTTCGACAACCTCAACGATTACTACGACGTGACGCTCAAGCGCGCGCGCCTGGCGCGCTTCCTGGACCATCCGGCCTACACGCACGTGCACGGCGATCTCGCCGACCGGGACGCCGTCGAAGCGGTGTTCGACCGACATCGTCCGACGCGCGTGGTGAATCTCGCCGCGCAGGCCGGCGTGCGCTACGCGGCGGAAAATCCACATGTGTACGTGGCAAGCAACGTAACCGGCTTCCTGCACGTGCTCGAAGGCGCGCGCCGTCACGAGGTCGGGCATGTCGTGTACGCATCGACCAGTTCGGTGTACGGCGCGAACACGGCGATGCCGTTCTCCGAGCACCAGCACACCGAACATCCGCTCACGCTGTACGCCGCCACGAAGAAGGCCAACGAGGCGATGGCGCACAGCTACGCCCACCTGTACGGCGTGCCGTGCACGGGGCTGCGCTTCTTCACCGTGTACGGCCCGTGGGGTCGCCCGGACATGGCGCTGTTCCTGTTCACGCGCGCGATTCTGGCGGGCGAGCCGATTCCCGTGTTCAACCACGGCCGCCACCAGCGCAGCTTCACCTACATCGACGACATCGTCGCCGGCGTCGTGCGCGCGCTCGATCGTCCGCCCGTCGCCAATGACGCATGGGATGGAGCGCGGCCCGATCCATCCAGCAGCGGCGTCGCGCCGTACCGGCTGTACAACATCGGCAGCGCGCAGAGCGTCGAGTTGCTGCGCTATATCGAAGTGCTCGAACAATGCCTCGGCCGCAAGGCGACGTTGCGCATGCTGCCGCTCCAGGCCGGCGACGTGCCTGCGACCGAAGCCGATTGCACCGATCTCGCGCGCGACATGGGCTATGCGCCGGGCGTGACGATCGAAGACGGGATAGCGCGATTCGTCGCGTGGTATCGCGAGTACTACGGCGATGCGCGCGACAGGCGGCAGCCCGCGGCGGTTGCCGCGGTGTGAGCTGGACCGCTGCGATGTAGTGCGCACGCGAATCCGCAGCTTCGGGATCGCAGGCGCGCACCGTCCGCGATCGACACAAACAAAAAGGCCGATGCTTTCGCATCGGCCTTTTTGTCTTGTATGGCGCGCCCGGAGAGATTCGAACTCCCGACCACCAAGTTCGTAGCCTGGTGCTCTATCCAGCTGAGCTACGGGCGCTGAGTTGAAAAATTATGAAGGATCGTTGCCGATTCGTCAAACATTTTTCGAACACTTCTGTCGAAGCCGTGAAAGGCGCTTCAACAGTGCACATGCCGCGCGGGCACGTGCGACCGCTTGAACCGATGCATGTCGCCGATGGCGTCATGCATGTCCAGCATGCGTTGCATCCTGGATCGATCCGGCCGGTCGATGAAACTGGCGGAGACTGAGGGATTCGAACCCTCGATGGAGCTTTTGACCCCATACTCCCTTAGCAGGGGAGCCCCTTCGGCCTCTCGGGCAAGTCTCCGCGGGAACATCAAAACGGTGCGGGCGCAAAGGATAGCGGCTCGCCCCGCGTACGGCAAACGATTTCTCAGCCCGCGTTGTGCTTGCCGGAATCGTTGTCCGCGGGCTCCTCGCCACGCTGGATGCGCTGGTAGATCTCTTCGCGATGGACTGCAACATCTTTCGGCGCGGTAATACCGATACGCACCTGGTTTCCCTTGACGCCGAGCACGGTGACGGTCACCGAGTCGCCGATCATCAAGGTCTCACCGACGCGACGCGTCAGGATCAGCATCTAACATCTCCTATGGCCGCCCTTTCGGGGCCGGCATGCGGGAGCTCCCGGGAGCTCCCCGATTTCGAAACACAAACGTGAACCATCTTAGCGGCGGGCCAAACGCCCCCGCAACCGCGAGTGGTCAACGTTCACCATTCATCCAAGTTTGTCTTCCACCCAGGCCGGCACCTCGGCCAGGACCTGGACCAGGGCCGGGCCGTCTTCGCCACCGCCCTGCGCCATGTCCGGGCGGCCACCGCCCTTGCCGTTGATCCG
Source organism: Lysobacter arvi (assembly GCA_031216755.1). Lineage (GTDB taxonomy): Bacteria > Pseudomonadota > Gammaproteobacteria > Xanthomonadales > Xanthomonadaceae > Lysobacter_J > Lysobacter_J arvi. The sequence continues at coordinate 1,376,835 of JARUHG010000001.1, forward strand.
ACTGGCGACGTGGGCGAGGAGTTCCCCCGCTTTCACCTTGCCCGCCGCGCTTCCGTTCACGCCGGCCACCAGCGCCGCCTTGCCGTCGCTCGCGCCGGCCAGGACGATCACCGCATCGCCCATCTGCTGCTTCAGGCGGTCGACCGCATCGCGCAGCGCCTTGGCATCGAAGCCCTCCAGCCGCGTCGCGACGATCTTCACCCCGCCGACCTGCGTGGCGGACGCCGCCAGGTCCGACGTCGCGCCCGACGCCGCCTTGGCTTTCAGCGACTCGAGCTCGCGCTCGAGCTTCTTCTGGCGATCGAGCAGGCTGCGCAGCTTGTCGGCCACGTCGGCCACGTTGCCGCCGAGCAGGCGCGCGGCCTCGTCGAGGCGATGCTCCTGATCGGCCACGAAGTCCAGGGCGCCCTGCCCGGTCAGCGCCTCGATGCGACGCACGCCGGCCGACACACCGCCTTCGGACACGATCTTGAACAGGCCGATGTCACCGGTGCGCGAAACATGCGTACCGCCGCACAGTTCGGTCGAGGTGCCGCCCATGCGCAGCACGCGCACGCGGTCGCCGTACTTCTCGCCGAAGAGCGCCATCGCGCCGAAGTCCAGCGCCTCCTGCATGCCCATGTGATGCACTTCGGCCGCATGGTTGCCGCGGATCTCCGCATTGACGCGACGCTCGATCTCGGCCAGCTCGCCTGCGCTTACCGGCGCGAAATGCGAGAAGTCGAACCGCAGGCGATCCGGCGCGACCAGCGAGCCCTTCTGCACGACGTGATCGCCCAGCACCGAACGCAGTGCCGAGTGCAGCAGGTGCGTGGCGGAGTGGTTCAGGACCGTCGCCGCACGGCGCACGGTGTCGACCGTCGCACGGACGCGATCGCCGCGCTGCAGCGAACCACTGGCGAGCGCGCCGACGTGACCGTGGAACTGCCCCGCGAACTTCACCGTGTCGCGCACGGCAAAGCGGGCGTCGCCGGCTTCGAGATCGCCGGTGTCGCCGACCTGGCCGCCGCTCTCGGCATAGAACGGCGTGCGATCGAGGATGACCGCCGCCTCCTCGCCGGCTTCGATGCGATCCACCGCGCGGCCGTTCTTCAGCAGGGCGACGACTTCCAGGCCGTCATCGGCGAGCTGGTCGTATCCGAGGAACTGCGTGGGCGAAAGTTGCGCGGCAAGCTCGGCGGGCATCGTCGCGGCATTGCCGAACTTGCCAGCGGCACGTGCGGTTTCGCGCTGCTGTTCCATCGCGGCCTCGAAGCCGGCCATGTCCACCGACAAGCCACGCTCGCGCGCGATGTCGGCGGTCAGGTCCACCGGGAAGCCGTAGGTGTCGTAAAGGCGGAACGCGTCGACGCCGGGGATCGTGGTATTCGAGCGCGCCGCGACTTCGTCGAAGATACGCATGCCGGCGTCGAGCGTTTCGGCGAAGCGTTCCTCTTCGGCCAGCAGCGCGCGTTCGACGAATTCGCGCTTGGCGGTGAGTTCCGGATATGCGTCGCCCATCACCTCGACCAGCGGCGCGACCATGCGGTGGAAGAACGGACCCTTCTGGCCGAGCATCCAGCCGTGGCGCAGGGCGCGACGGATGATGCGGCGCAGGACGTAGCCACGGCCTTCGTTGCTGGGCAGCACGCCGTCGACGATGAGGAAGGCGCAGGCACGAATGTGATCGGCGATCACGCGCAGCGACTTGTTGTCCAGGTCCGGCGTCGAGGTGAACTCCGCGGCCTTGGCGATGAGGTGGCGGAACAGGTCGATCTCGTAATTGCCATGCACGCCCTGCAGCACGGCGGCCAGGCGTTCCAGTCCCATGCCGGTGTCGACGCACGGCGCCGGCAACGGCACGAGCGTGCCATCCGGCTGGCGGTCGAACTGCATGAACACCAGGTTCCAGATTTCGATGTAGCGGTCGCCGTCCTCGTCGGGAGAGCCCGGCGGGCCGCCAGCGATGTGCGCGCCGTGATCGTAGAAGATTTCGGTGCACGGACCGCACGGGCCGGTGTCGGCCATCTGCCAGAAATTGTCGGAGGCGAACGGCGCGCCCTTGTTGTCGCCGATACGGACGATGCGCTCGGCCGGCACGCCGATCTTCTTGTTCCAGATGCCGTAGGCCTCGTCGTCGGTGTGATAGACGGTGACGGTGAGGCGCTCGGCCGGCAGGCCCCAGACCTGGGTCAGCAACTCCCAGGCCCAGGCGATGGCGTCTTCCTTGAAGTAGTCGCCGAACGACCAGTTGCCCAGCATTTCGAAGAACGTGTGGTGGCGGGCGGTGTAGCCGACCTGGTCGAGGTCGTTGTGCTTGCCGCCCGCGCGCAGGCAGCGCTGCACGTCGGCCGCGCGCACGTAGCCGGGCTTCTCGCTGCCGAGAAAGACGTTCTTGAACTGGACCATGCCCGAGTTGGTGAACAGCAACGTCGGGTCGTTGGCCGGCACCAGCGGCGCCGACGGAACGATGGTGTGGGCCTTTCCACGGAAGAATTCGAGGAAATCGCTGCGGATTTCGGTAGTGGTTTTCATGCCTGGCGCGCAGAGTCGGTGACAGGGCCGGACATCCCGGACCGGCCCATGCCCTCACTAGTGGGGGCGTGGACAGGAGCAGGCAACCCGAACCCGAAAGCCGGCTAGCGTAGCAGGAGCGCCCGCCCCGCGCTTGGCGCCGCAGACGCCGGCTCGGCCTGGGTTCCAGGGTCCAGCGCGACGGCTTCGTGGGCGTCATGCGGGTCGGTTCGGTGCCCGGCTGCGGAACGGCGCACCGGCGGGTCGGCAAGCGGGCCCTGAGCCGTCGCGGCTCACGGGTCGCGCGAGGACGAGGATGGATGGTCAGTCGTCGAAGTCGAACTGCGTGGCGGTCCGTACGGTGTCGCCGTCGAAGCCCCGGCGGATCAGGAAATCGGCCGCCTTCCGGCGCTGGGCCAGGTCATCCAGCGTCTTCCCGAAACGGCGTCGCACCAGATCGCGGGCGTTCTCGCTCCAATCGCCCTCGAAGGTGCCCATCGCGCGAGCCACGGCCTCGCCGTCCAGGCCGTGGGTGGAAAGTTCGGCGCGGATCCGCAAGGGCCCGTAGCCGCTGGCCGCGCGACTGCGGACCAGGCTCTCGGCGAAACGGCGATCGTCCTGCCAGCCCTCGCCGGCGAGCCGGTCCACGGCGGCCTGGACCTCGTCGGCGTCCAACCCTCGGGACGTCAGTTTCCGGTTCAGTTCCTTGCGGGAGTGCTCGCGCCGGGCGAGCAATCCCAAGGCCCGCTGCACCGGGGTCTGTTCGCGGGTCCGGCGGCGACGACCGGGACTATCGCCTCCGGTGCCGCTATCGCCTGGATCGTCATGCATGGCCAGAGCCCGTCTTGATGCTCCTGGAGCGAAGTCAGTCGTCCTGACCCTCGTCGTCGTCCTCACCACGGCTGGCTTCGGCCGGGACGAACTTCTCACGCAGCGCGGCTTCCAGACGCTCGGCGACCTGCGGGTTGTCCTTCAGGTACTGACGGGCGTTCTCCTTGCCCTGGCCGATGCGCTCGTCGTACGCGCTGTACCAGGCACCCGACTTCTCGACCAGCTTGGCTTCCACGCCCATGTCGATCAGCTCGCCTTCGCGCGAAATGCCCTCGCCGTAGAGGATTTCGGTGACCACCTGCTTGAAGGGAGGCGCCAGCTTGTTCTTGACGACCTTGATGCGGGTCTGGTTGCCGATGATCTCGTCGCCCTTCTTGATGGAACCGATGCGGCGGATGTCCAGACGCACCGACGCGTAGAACTTCAGCGCGTTGCCGCCGGTGGTGGTTTCCGGGCTCTGGCCGGGCATCATCACGCCGATCTTCATGCGCAGCTGGTTGATGAAGATCACCAGGCAGTTGGAGCGCTTGATGTTGCCGGTGAGCTTGCGCAGCGCCTGGCTCATCAGACGTGCCTGCAGGCCCGGCAGCTGGTCGCCCATTTCGCCTTCGATTTCCGCCTTGGGCGTCAGCGCTGCGACGGAGTCGACCACGACCATGTCGATCGCGCCCGACCGCACCAGCATGTCCGCGATTTCCAGCGCCTGCTCGCCCGTGTCGGGCTGGCTGACCAGGAGGTCGTCGACGTTGACGCCGAGCTTGGCGGCGTAAATCGGATCGAGCGCGTGCTCGGCATCGATGAAGGCGCAGGTGCCGCCGGCCTTCTGGCACTGGGCGATGGCCTGCAGCGTGAGCGTGGTCTTGCCCGACGATTCCGGGCCGTAGATCTCCACGACGCGTCCCTTCGGCAGGCCGCCGATGCCGAGCGCGATGTCGAGCATCAGCGAGCCGGTGCCGATGACCTCCGTCGCCTCGATCGTGCGGTCGCCCATGCGCATCACCGAGCCCTTGCCGAACTGCTTCTCGATCTGGCCCAGTGCGGCTGAAAGCGCGCGCTTCTTGTTGTCGTCCATCGTGGTGTTTCCTTCAGTGTCAGTGGCGGAAGTCGTTGTTCGGGACGCAATCTAGCGGTCGCGTATCGCACGGGCTGAGACGCGCCCGCGGCCGTGTCCAGATTGCAGGGGCGACCGGCCGGCAGCCATGAGGGGTGTCCGGGACAGGGTGTGGGAAAACCCCGCACCCTGCCCCGGAACGCCACTGACGACGGCCCGGAAAATCGCCCGGAAAGTTGGATCGTGTCTCATCGGTTGGGTCTGACCAGCCCGCAGTACAGGCCTTCGATGGCGAAGTCCTGCCCTGGCTCGACCTCGATGGGTGCGTAGTCGGGATTGCGGGGCAGCAGGCGGATCCGGTCCTTGCCGATCTTGAGCAGCTTCACCGTGATCTCGTCATCGATGCGCGCGACCACGATCTGGCCCGACCGGGCATCGTTCGTGCGGTGCACGCCGATGAGGTCGCCGCTGAAGATGCCCTCGTCGCGCATCGAATCGCCCTTCACCTTGAGCAGGTAATCGGGCGTGGGCGAGAAGAAGACGCGGTCGAGCAGGACGAAGTCGTCCGAGCCGATATCGGCGCCGATCGGACGGCCGGCGGCCACCTGCCCCAGGATCGGGAGCCGCAATGCGTCGTTGGCCGCATCGCCGGCGTCCACATGCCGGACGGGAAGCTCGTCGTTCGCCGGTTCGACCGGGGCGCACAGCCGGATGGCGCGGGCTCGACCGGGCATCCGCTGGATGGCACCGGCCTGCTCCAGCGCCTCCAGGTGGTACTGGGCAGCACGGACGCTGCTGAAGCCCATGGCGCGGGCGATCTCGGTCTGCGACGGCGGAACGCCCTCGGCCTCGATGCGCTCGGCGATGAGGGCGAGGATGGCGCGCTGGGTGTCGGTGATGTCCATTAGTAGCAATACTACTAACGACGATCACGGAGTCAATAGGCACCCCTCCCGGGGCGCCGCGACGCTCAGGCCATCAGCTCGGCCAGACCGTGCAGGGCCGCGGCGACCGTCTGGCGACGCACCGCATCGCGGTCCCCGTCGAAGTGGAACGTCACGGCGGTCGGATAACCGCCCCGGCGCTTCCAGGCGATCCACACGGTGCCGACCGGCTTGTCTTCGGTGCCGCCGCCGGGACCGGCAATGCCGGTGACCGCGACGGCAAGCGACGCGCCCGAATGCACGAGCGCGCCGGAGACCATTTCGATGACCGTTTCCCGGCTTACCGCACCGTGCGTTTCCAGCGTCTGCGGACGCACGCCCAGCAGGGCCTGCTTGGCTTCGTAGCTGTAAGCGGCCATGCCGCATTCGAACCAGCCGGACGAACCGGGAATGTCGGTCAGCATCTTGGCGATCCAACCGCCGGTGCAGCTTTCGGCGGTGACCAGCGTCTGGCGGTGCGCGCGGGCGGCTTCGGCGACCTGCTCGGCCAGGCGCAGCAGGGAGGCATCGGTGACGTCGTTCTTCATGGCGCCGATGATAGCCGCTTCGCCTTTCGGGGCCGTTGATCGCGTCTGCCTGCATGCGCCCGCCGCGAACCTTCCCCGCGGCTGCTAGCCTAGTGCCCCCTTCGCCGGGCCGCCGGCGCCGTCCACCCGCAGACCGCAGCAGATTTCCGATCCATGAGCCAAGCCGAACGGCCGCAGGAACACACGCCCCTGATGAAGCAGTTCTTCGCCGCGAAGGCGGAGCACCCGGACGTGCTGCTGTTCTTCCGGATGGGCGACTTCTACGAGCTGTTCTACGACGATGCGCGCAAGGCGGCACGGCTGCTCGACATCACGCTGACCCAGCGCGGCCAGTCCGCCGGACAGCCGATCCCGATGGCGGGCGTGCCGCATCATTCGGCCGAGGGCTACCTGGCCCGGCTGGTGGCGCTGGGCGAATCGGTGGCGATCTGCGAACAGATCGGCGATCCCGCCCTGGCCAAGGGCATCGTCGAGCGCAAGGTGGTGCGCATCGTCACGCCCGGCACGGTCACCGACGAAGCGCTGCTCAACGAACGGCGCGACACCCTGCTGCTCGCCGTCGCACGGGGCAAGACCGGCTTCGGCTTGGCCTGGGCCGATCTCGCGGGCGGCCGCTTCCTGGTCAACGAAGTCGCCAGCGAGGACGCTCTGGAAGCGGAACTCGCCCGCCTGGAGCCCGCCGAAACGCTGGTCGCCGACGAAGACGGTTGGCCGTCGTGGATCGCCGAACGCACCGGCGTGCGTCGCCGCGCACCGTGGCTGTTCGATGCCGATTCCGGTCGTCGCCAGTTGCTGCGCTTCTTCAACCTGCATGACCTGTCGGGTTTCGGCCTGGAGGACAAGCCGCTGTCGACCGCCGCCGCGGCCGCCCTGCTCGGCTATGTCGAGGAAACGCAGAAGCAGCGCCTGCCTCACCTGACGTCGATCGCGGTCGAATCCGGCGACGGCGCGATCGCGATGAATGCCGCCACGCGCCGTCATCTCGAACTGGACACGCGCGTGGACGGCGACACGCGCCACACGCTGCTCGGCATCCTCGACTCGACGATCACGCCCATGGGCGGCCGCCTGCTGCGGCGCTGGCTGCATCGTCCGTTGCGCGATCGCAGCGTGTTGCGCCACCGCCAGCAGGCCGTCGCGACGCTGATCGAATCGCGCTGCGGCGAGACGCTGCGCGAACGCTTCCGCGCGCTCGGAGACCTGGAGCGGATCCTGTCGCGCATCGCGCTGCGCAGCGCCCGCCCGCGCGATCTGTCGACGCTGCGCGACGGCCTGGGCCTCCTGCCCGACGTACGTGCGCTGCTCGCGCCGCTGGACTCGCCCTGCCTCGCCGATCTCGCGGCGGAGCTGGGCGAACACGACGACCACGCGCACCTGCTGCAGCGAGCGATCGTGCCGCAGCCGCCGGTGCTCGCGCGCGATGGCGGCATCTTCGCCGAAGGCTACGACGCCGAGCTCGACGAACTGCGCACGCTGTCGACCAACGCCGATCAGTTCCTGGTCGATCTGGAAGCGCGAGAGAAGGCCGCCACCGGCATTCCGACGCTGAAGGTCGGCTACAACCGCGTGCACGGCTATTACATCGAGATCAGCAAGGGGCAGTCGGACAAGGCGCCGACGCATTACACGCGCCGCCAGACGCTCACCGGCGCGGAGCGTTACATCACCGAAGAACTGAAGCAGTTCGAGGACAAGGTACTGTCCGCGCGCGAACGCTCGCTGGCCCGCGAACGCCTGCTGTACGAGCAGTTGCTCGATGCGCTGAACGAACGCCTGCAGCCGCTCAAGCGCTGCGCCGCGGCCCTGTCCGAACTGGACGTGCTTGCCTGCTACGCCGAACGCGCGCAGTCGCTGGACTGGTCGCAGCCGCACCTCGTCGACGAGCCCGGCATCCGCATCGAACGCGGCCGGCATCCGGTCGTCGAAGCCGTGCGCAACGATCCGTTCGAACCCAACGATCTGGTGCTCGACGAGAGCCGGCGCATGCTGGTGATCACCGGCCCGAACATGGGCGGCAAGTCGACCTACATGCGGCAGAACGCGCTGATCGTGCTGCTTGCGCACATCGGCAGTTTCGTGCCGGCCTCGCGTGCGGTGATCGGGCCGATCGACCGCATCCTCACCCGCATCGGGGCCGGCGACGACCTCGCGCGCGGGCAGTCGACCTTCATGGTCGAGATGAGCGAGACCAGCTACATCCTGCATCACGCGACCAACCGGTCGCTGGTGCTGATGGACGAGATCGGACGCGGCACCTCGACGTACGACGGTCTTGCATTGGCCGATGCGTGCGCCCGGCACCTGGCGCATCACAACCGCGCCTACACGCTGTTCGCCACGCACTACTTCGAGCTCACGCGCCTGGCCGAACCCGGCAGCGGAATCGCGAACGTGCACCTGGACGCGGTCGAACACGGCGACCAGCTGGTCTTCATGCACGCGGTGAAGGACGGCCCCGCCGACCGCAGCTTCGGCCTGCAGGTCGCCGCGCTGGCCGGCCTGCCCAAGGCCGTCGTGCAGCAGGCGCGCGGCCGTCTGGCCGAACTGGAGCAGCAGAGCCGCGATGCGCCGACGCCATCCCTGGCGCCGGTGGCACTGGATGCGCCGCAGCAGTTCGGACTGTTCGCGCCCTCCTCCGCGGCGCTCGATGCGCTGGCGTCGATCGATCCGGACGACCTCACGCCGAAGCAGGCGCTGGAAGCCTTGTACCGGCTGAAGGCGCTGTCCTGACGCCATCGCGGGGGACGATTTCGTAACCCGGATGAGCGAGGCGCTCCCGGGCCGCGCGGCCTATGCTCGCCGGGGCGTTCGCGTCACGCCGGTGAAATGATCGGCGCGACATGCTCGCTTCGCGGCGGAGCGCACCCGGACGTCCGGATCGACCCCGGTTCCGTCCATCGGCACACAGCGGGGTGGCCAACCTTACGGCATTGGATCTGATGCCATAGCCCGCCGCTATCGCAGCGTTCGCAATAAACGATTTTCCCCGATCGAACGCGTTTTCTAGTCTCTAACTCCTCACGACAGGAAGGAGTCACCCATGAGCCAGCCCAGCGACAAGCCCGCCAAGACCCCGCTGACCACCGCGTTCGGCGCGCCGGTCATCGACAACGACAACAGCATGACGGCGGGCCCGCGCGGGCCGCTGCTGATGCAGGACGTCTGGCTGATCGAAAAGCTCGCCAACCTCAACCGCGAAATCATCCCCGAGCGCCGCATGCATGCGAAGGGTTCGGGCGCGTTCGGCACCTTCACCGTCACCCAGGACATCACGAGATACACCCGCGCCAAGCTGTTCGAACACGTCGGCAAGCGCACGGAAATGTTCGCCCGCTTCACCACCGTGGCCGGCGAACGCGGCGCGGCCGACGCCGAACGCGACATCCGCGGCTTCGCGCTGAAGTTCTATACCGAAGAGGGCAACTGGGACCTGGTCGGCAACAACACGCCGGTGTTCTTCGTGCGCGATCCGCGCAAGTTCCCGGACCTCAACAAGGCGGTGAAGCGCGATCCGAAGACCAACCTGCGTTCTGCGCGCAACAACTGGGATTTCTGGACCAGCCTGCCCGAAGCCTTGCACCAGATCACCATCGTGATGAGCGATCGCGGCATTCCGGCGACCTATCGCCACATGCACGGTTTCGGCTCGCACACCTACAGCTTCTACAACGACCGCGGCGAGCGGTTCTGGGTGAAGTTCCACATCCGCACGCAGCAGGGCATCAGGAATCTCACCGACGAGGAAGCGCAGGAACTGATCGGCCGCGATCGCGAGAGCCACCAGCGCGACCTCTTCGATGCGATCGAGCGCGGCGAATTCCCGAAGTGGACGGTATACATCCAGGCGATGCCGGAAACCGACGCCGAAAAGGTGCCGTATCACCCGTTCGACCTCACCAAGGTGTGGCCGCACAAGGATTACCCGCTGATCGAAGTGGGCGTGATGGAGCTCAACCGGAATCCGGAGAACTTCTACGCCGATGTCGAACAGAGCGCGTTCGCGCCGAACAACCTGGTGCCGGGCATCAGCGTGTCGCCCGACAAGATGCTGCAGGCGCGGCTGTTCGCGTATTCGGACGCGCAGCGTTACCGCCTGGGCGTGAACCATCACCAGATCCCGGTGAACGCGGCGCGTTGCCCGGTACACAGCAACCATCGCGACGGCGCGATGCGCGTGGACGGCAACTACGGTGCGAACCTGCACTACACGCCCAACAGCTACGGCCAGTGGGAAGCGCAGCCGGAGTACCGCGAGCCGCCGCTGAAGATCAACGGCAACGCGGATTTCTGGAACTTCCGCGAGGACGACGCCGACTACTTCAAGCAGCCGGGCGATCTGTTCCGCCTGATGTCGCCCGCACAGCAGCAGGTGCTGTTCGAAAACACCGCGCGCGCGATGGGCGACGCACCGGACTTCATCAAGCAGCGCCATATCGACAACTGCCGCAAGGCCGATCCGGCGTACGGCGCCGGCGTTGCCAAAGCCTTGCGCATGGAAGCGGCGAACGTCGATCACGTCGACAGCGGCACGGTGAACCATCCGGTCGAAGCGGGTTGATCGCGGTGGACATGCAGCCCTCCTGTGCACGCAGGCGGGCTGCGTGGCGCGTGACGATGACGGTAGAAATTTCCATCGTCACGCCATCACGACGATTGAACGTTGCGGCGCTAGCATCGAGCCCCCACTCGGAGCCGCACACCATGAACACGCCCCTGACCCACGATCTCCTCGCCCAGTTGCAGGGACAACCGCTGGCCGACATCAGCAATCGGCTGGGGCTATCGCCATCGCAGACGGAGAACGCCGTTTCGGCGGCATTGCCGTTGCTGCTCGGCGCGCTGGGCCGCAACGCCAGCCAGCCGCAAGGCGCCGAAGCGCTGTTCGGTGCCCTGCAGCGCGACCATGCCGGCCTGGATATCGGCAGCGTCCTGGGCTCGGTCCTCGGCGGCGGTGGCCAGGGCGGATCCATCCTCGACCACGTCCTGGGCGCGCGCCAGCAGAACGCCGCGCAAGGACTCGGCGCAGCGACCGGGCTGGGACAGGGACAGGCGAATTCGCTGCTGCAGATGCTTGCGCCGTTGGTGATGGCGTATCTCGCCAAGCGCATGTTCGCCGGAAATGGCGGCGGCGCGGGGCTCGCGGCATCCCCGCAGCAGTTGGGCGACGTGCTGGGCCAGGAGCGTCAGTCGATCGCCCAGCAGGGCGGCGTCGGCGGCTCGCTGATGGGCGCCGTGCTCGATCGCGACGGCGACGGCGACACGGACTTGTCCGATCTGATCGGGCTGGCCGGCTCGTTCCTGGGCGGCGGACGGCGCTGATCGCCGCGCGGATCGACGCTACATCGCGTCGATGTCCCCCAACGCGCGGATGAGCCGACGCGCGCGCTTGTCCGGTTTGGTTTCCGGCGCGCGGTAACCGGTGCGTTCGGCGGCGCGCAGCGCGCGCGCCGCTTCGCGGGCCTGGCGCGACGCTTCGGACTCGGCATACAGCGCCTGCGCCACACTCGCCGGGCCACGGGTGTCGCTCAGGCCGCGCACTTCGATCTCGAAGATCTCCTCGCCGCGCACGATGCGCAGCGCGTCGTGCACGCGCACCGCACGGGACGGCTTGGCGCGCTGTCCGCCGATCTCGATCTTGCCGGTCTCGATCGCGTGCTTGGCCAGCGATCGGGTCTTGAAGAAGCGTGCCGCCCACAACCACAGGTCCAGGCGCACGGTGGGCGCGGAAGCATCGGGTACGTCGGTCACTGCAAAGTCCGGTGATGGGTTCGCCCGTCAGGTCCCGGGCGCGTGCGGCGATTATCGCAGGACCGATGTCGTCGTCGTGCGTGCAGCCGGCAGATGGCGCGCCGTTCGCAGCGACAGTGCTAACGTCCCCGCCCTCTTCACGTCGCTGGATGGCCCGCAGCGCATGGCGCCGAGTTCGCACAACCTCACCGAAGGCCCCATCGGGCGCAATCTGTTCGCCTTCGCCCTGCCGATCCTCGCGGGCAACGTGGCCCAGTCGCTGAACGGCTCCGTCAACGCGGTGTGGGTCGGCCGGTTCCTCGGCGAAGAAGCGCTGACGGCCACGGCGAATGCGAACAACATCATGTTCTTCCTGATCGGCTCGGTGTTCGGCATCGGCATGGCCGCGACCATTCTCATCGCCCAGGCCATGGGCGCGCGCGACCTGACCCAGGCCCGCCGCGTGATGGGCACCAGCGCGACGTTTTTCATCGGCCTGTCGGTGGTGATCGCCGCATTGGGCCAGTGGTTCTCGCGCCACCTGCTCGCGGCGATGGGAACGCCCGCGAGCTCACTGCCATTGGCCGAGGATTACCTGCAGGTGATCTTCCTGGCGATGCCGGCGCTGTATGCGTTCGCCTTCTTGTCGGCCGCGCTGCGCGGCGCCGGCGATGCGCGCACGCCGTTCCGCTTCCTGCTGGTCGCGGTGCTGCTCGACATCGTGCTCAACCCGGTCCTGATCTTCGGCATGGGGCCCTTCCCCGCGCTCGGCATCGCCGGATCCGCGTGGGCCACGCTCGTTGCGCAGGCGACCACGCTGATCGCGCTGCTCCTGTACCTGCGCCACAAGCGACACGCACTGTGGCTCGGGCGGCAGGACGCGCACATGTTCCGCATCGACACCACCATCCTGCGGGCGCTCATCCTCAAGGGCGTGCCGATGGGCCTGCAGATGGTGCTGATCTCGCTGGCGATGATCGCGATGATGACCATGGTCAACGGCCACGGCACGCAGACCACGGCGGCGTACGGCGCGGCGCTGCAGTTGTGGACCTACGTGCAGATGCCGGCGATGGCGGTCGGCGCGGCCTGCTCGTCGATGGCAGCGCAGAATGTCGGCGCGCATCGTTGGGATCGCGTGTCGGCCACGGCGCGCGCCGGCGTGCTGATGAACTTCCTGATGACCGGCGCGCTGATCGTGCCGTTGATCGTGTTCGACCGCTGGACGCTGTCGCTGTTCCTCCCCGATGGAAGCGACGCGCTCGAAGTGGCCCGCCATCTCAACCACATCGCCGTGTGGTCGTTCCTGTTCTTCGGCGTGACGTTCGTGGTCTCGGGCGTGGTGCGATCGACGGGCGCGGTGGTGCCGCCGCTGATCATCCTGGTGATCGCCTTGTGGGGTATCCGCGTGCCGTTCGCCAATTTCATGCAGCCGCGCATCGGGGTGGACGCGATCTGGTGGAGTTTCCCGATCAGCGCGCTGTGTTCGATGGTGATGGCGCTGGCCTACTACCGCTTCGGCGGCTGGCGAAAGGCGCGGATGCTGGCGCCGGACCGGCACGAGGTCGCCGTTCCCGCGGAAGTACCGGCAACGCCGCCGTCGCCGGTGGCCGATGCGAGCGCGGAGCCGGACGACGCGCTGGCACGTTGACGCGTCAGATCCGTACGCCCACGTCGGCCAGGCGTTGGCGCAGTCGCGCGAGATGACTGCCGGGCCAGTAGATCTGGCCGCAGCCCCGGCATCGGCTCAGCGCGCCACAGCCCGCGAGCACGCTGGAGGGAACGGCGTTCGCCCGGCAACCGTGCTTTTCCGGCGCAGGACCGGACGGATCGCGAACGGGCGGGGGCGATCCGGGATCGCGTTCTGGCGGCGCGCGTCCGGGATCGCGACGTTCGGATTCGCCGCTGTCCGGATCGCGACGTTCGCGCTCGTCGGGCGGCGGATCACGCTCGTGGGGCGGGTCCCGGTCGGGATCGTGCTCATCGGGTTGGCATCGCACCGTCGTTGCGTCCACGGCGCCGACGATGCCGTTGCAGCGGGCGCAGCGCGTGAACGGCGCGATGCGCGCATCGAGTTGGAAACGGTCGAGCACTTCGCGCACAATTGCCGCCGCGGATCGGTCGCGTGCAGGAACGCGCCGTGCGTGACCGCCGAGCGCTTCAGCAGGCCGGTGTCGCGGCTGAGCAGGATGCGATGCTGCGAACGCGATATGGCCTCCAGTTCGTCGTCCTCGTAATCGTTGCGGTACAGCGTGTCGAAACCAAGCAGGCGCAGGTACGACGCAAGTCGGCCGAGATGCACGTCGAGGACGAAGCGCGGTTCGCGCAAGGGCGCAGGACGCAGGCGATTCGCCTGTCCGAGTTCGAAGCGTTCGAACGTCGGATACACCGCGACGCGCTCGCCGCCCGTGAGGCGGTGCGAGAACGGAACGGGCTCGCCGTCCACCAGGATCAGGTCGACTTCGGTATGCGGCACGCCGAGCGATTCGATGCGGTCCTTCACCGACGGCGTGCCGTCGAAGGCGTGCAGGAAGCTGCGCTTGCGTCGGTTGGGCGCGAGGAAATCGCCGAGTTCCTCGTAGAAGCGGAACTCGCAGGTCGATTGCCGGTGCTGGTGGAGTGCATTGGGCACGGCGGGCATCCGTCGCGCGATCACGCGATCGCGTCGCGAACGTTACGCCGCCATGCGTGGGCGCTGCGGGAAGGCGATCGTCGGGACACCACCGCCCAAAACGACGACGGCCGCCCAGAGGCGGCCGTCGGAACGCGCGGGACGGGCCCGCTGCGCGAGGATTACTCGGCGGTCTTGGCGTAGGCGGCCAGATCTTCCTTGATGCGCGCCTTCTTGCCCTGCAGGCCACGCAGGTAGTACAGCTTGCCCGCGCGCACCTTGCCGCGACGCTTCACGTCGACCGAGGCGATGGTGGCGCTGTGGGTCTGGAACACGCGCTCGACGCCGTAGCCGTGCGAGATCTTGCGCACGGTGAACGACGAGTTCAGGCCGGCGTTCTTGATGCCGATGACCACGCCTTCGTAGGCCTGGACGCGCTCGCGGTTGCCTTCCTTCACCTTCACGTTGACGACGACGGTGTCGCCCTGGCTGAAGGCGGGAAGCTGGCGCTGGATCTGCTCGGCTTCGAAGTTCTGGACGAGCGTGTGGATGGAGGGCTTGTTCATGGCGTTGGCCTGTTGGAGTCGTTGTAGCGCGAGTGCACGTGGACCCGCGTCTGGCATGGGTGGAACGAACGGAAGCCGCGGATTATAGCGGCTTTTTTTCTTGCATGGCTAGGGGTTACGGTCGCCCGGGGCCTTGCCGGCGGACTCCCCGAGCGCCTGGCCGGCCTCTTCGGCCTCCAGCGCGGCCCGGTAGGCCTCCAGGAGTTTCCGGTCGGCCTTCGACAGGGCCGCCTCGTCCAGCAGGTCCGGCCGGCGCTGCCAGGTCCGGCCGAGCGACTGCATGCGCCGCCACTTCGCGATCTCCGCATGATTGCCGGACATCAGGACCTCGGGGACCGTGCCCAGGTCGTGCTCGACCGGCCGCGTGTAGTGCGGGCAGTCCAGCAGGCCGTCCTCGAAGCTGTCCTGCACGGCGGACTCCGCGTCCCCCAGCACGCCCTCGCGCAACCGGGCGACGGCGTCGACGATGACCGCCGCGGCCAACTCGCCGCCCGACAGCACGTAGTCGCCGATGGAGATTTCCTCATCGACCTCGGCGCGGATCAGCCGCTCGTCGATGCCCTCGTAGCGCCCACACAGCAGGATCAGGCGCTCGCGCCCGGCCAGTTCACGCACCTTGGCCTGTGTCAGCGGCGCGCCCTGCGGGCTCATGTACACGACCCTCGCCGGCCCGGGCGCGGCCTCGCGCGCGGCACGCAGGCTCGCGCGGAGCGGATCGATCAGCATCACCATGCCAGGGCCGCCGCCGAAGGGGCGGTCGTCCACGCGACGATAATTGCCTTCGGCGTAGTCGCGCGGATTGAATCCGTGCACCGACAGCAGCCCGCGCTCGACCGCCCGCCCGACCACGCCGAACGCCGCGCATTGCGCGACGAACTCGGGGAACAGGCTGACGATATCGATGCGCATGCAGTCAGGAGTGGGTTGCGTAAAGGAAAAGCGAGCAGCGCGTTCGCAGGCAGGACGCACGACCGGACCCGCTCCGTGCTCCCCTAGAAATCGGGGTCCCAGTCCACCGTCACCACGCCGGCGTCGAAATCCACGGACGTCACGTACTGCGGCTGGACGAAGGGAATCATGCGCTCGCGCTCGTCGTCGCGCGCGACCAGCACGTCATTCGCGCCGGTGGAGAACAGGTGCGAGACGGTGCCGAGCGGCACGCCGTCGACGGTCACCACGCGCAGGCCTTCCAGGTCGACCCAGTAGTACTCGCCTTCGCGCGGCGGCGGCAGCGCGGAACGCGGCACGTAGATCTCGGTTCCACGCATCGCCTCGATCGCGTCGCGATCGGTGATGTGCGGAAACGTGGCGACGGTGAACTTGCCGCTCTGCTTTCCGCGTACGCCGCGTACTTCGGTTTCGTTGCCGTGCGCGTCGCGCAGGATCCAGGGCTGGTAGCGGAAGATCGCGTCGCGCGGCTCCGTCCAGGATTCCAGTTTTGCTTCGCCCCTGATGCCAAAAGCGCCGGAAATCCTGCCTAACAGGACCCGGCGCTCTTGGGATCCGGTGCGCTCCGAGGAGGCGCCCGTCATATCGATCTGGCCGCGCACGGGGCGCGGCCCGCGGATCAGGCGGCGGTCGCGGCCTTGGCCGCTTCCTTGTACAGCACGGCGACCTTGTCGGTCAGCTGCGCGCCGTTCTTGATCCAGTGCTGCACGCGCTCGACGTTCAGCTCCACGCGCTTCTCGGCGCCCTGGGCGACCGGGTTGTAGAAGCCCACGCGCTCGATGTTGCGGCCGTCACGGGCGTTGCGGCTGTCGGTGACGATGACGTGGTAGAAGGGACGCTTCTTGGCGCCGCCGCGAGCGAGACGAATCTTGACCATGGTTCGGTAGTTCCTGTGTTGCCCAGCTGCCGGAATGGCAGGGTAAGCCGGCAAGTATAAGGCACTGATCGGGATGGGGAAACCCCGCCCGACCGGCGCCCAACCCCTAGGTCAGGGCCGGTCCGCGCCGCAGGCGTGGATGGGCGGGGTGTGGAGGCGCACTGGTTGGGGCCCAGGGTTTGCCTGACGACCCCTCGGAGTTCCGGGCGAAGCCGGAAACTCAGCGGAACGGCATCCCTCCGCGGGCGCCCATCATGCCCTTCATGCCGCGCAGCAAGCCCTTCATGCCGCCGCCGGCCAGCTTGGACATCATCTTTTCCATCTGCTGGTACTGCTTCATCAGCTTGTTGACGTCGGCCGGGGTCAAGCCGGCGCCCTTGGCGATGCGGGCGCGGCGCGAGCCGTTCAGCAGGCCCGGGTTGCGACGCTCCTTCTTGGTCATCGAATTGATGATGGCCACCATGCGCGGCACTTCCTTGCCGGTGACCTGGTTCTTCACCGAGTCCGGGATCTGCCCCATGCCCGGCAACTTGTCCATCAGGCCGTGGATGCCGCCCATGTTCTGCATCTGCTCGAGCTGGTCCTTCATGTCGTTCAGGTCGAACTTCTTGCCCTTGGCGACCTTCTCGGCGAGCTTCTGCGCCTTGTCCTTGTCGACCTGCTGCTCGACCTGCTCCACCAGCGACAGCACGTCGCCCATGTCGAGGATGCGGCTGGCGATGCGGTCCGGATGGAACACGTCCAGGCCGTCGGGCTTCTCGCCCACGCCGATGAACTTGATCGGGCGCTGCGTGATGTAGCGGACGCTCAGCGCCGCGCCGCCGCGCGCGTCGCCGTCGGTCTTGGTGAGCACGACGCCGGTCAGCGGCAGCGCCTCGCCGAAATGCTTGGCGGTGACGGCCGCGTCCTGGCCGGTCATCGAGTCCACGACGAACAGCGTCTCGACCGGATTGACCGCGGCGTGCAGCGCCTTGATCTCGGCCATCATCGCTTCGTCGATGCTGGTGCGGCCGGCGGTATCGACCAGCAGCACGTCGACGAAGGACTTCTTCGCGTCGTCGATGGCGGCGCGCACGATCGCTTCGGGCTTCTGGTCCGCGCTCGACGGGAAGAACAGCACGTCGACCTGCTGCGCGAGCGTCTTGAGCTGCTCGATCGCCGCCGGGCGATACACGTCGGCGGACACCACCATCACCTTCTTCTTGCGCTTCTCCTTCAGGTGCTTGGCGAGCTTGCCGACGGTGGTCGTCTTGCCCGCACCCTGCAGGCCGGCCATCAGGATGACCGCCGGCGCCGGCACGTTGAGGTTCAGGTCGGCGGCCTGCGAACCCATGACCGCGGTCATTTCATCGCGCACGACCTTGATCAGCGCCTGGCCGGGCGTGAGCGACTTGAGCACTTCCTGGCCGACCGCGCGCACCTTGATGCGCTCGATCAGCGCCTGCACGACCGGCAATGCGACGTCGGCTTCCAGCAGCGCGATGCGCACCTCGCGCAGCGACTCGCGGATGTTTTCCTCGGTCAGGCGGCCACGGCCGCGCAGGCGCTCGATGGTGCCGGAAAGGCGCTGGGTCAGGGATTCGAACATGCGGACGCGACCTGGTCGGAAGCAGAAAACGGGCCGCGAAGTATAGCCCTTCGGCAAGTGCGACCCCGTGCGCAACCGGCGCCGTTCGGTTCGTCTCGCCGCTGTGCGACACTGCGGCGATGACAATCGTTCTCATCGCCATCGCCCTGTACCTGATCGCGACCGCCCTGCTCGTCGGCGGTGTGCGACAGGAACCGACCCGTCCCCCGCGCCTGTGGCTGGTGCCGGCCGTGGGCGGCGTGCTGCTGCATGGGCTGGCGCACCTGCTCGCGTGGCGCGCCAGCGGCGGCGCCGACATGCACTTCTACGCGGCGCTCTCGCTGGTCGGGCTCGGGATGGCCGCGCTGACCGCGCTGGTCGGCGCGGGCGGGCGGATGGCGGCGCTCGGGGTGATCGTCTTCCCGATCGCCGCGCTTGCGCTGTTCGGTTACCACCGTCACGGGCACGTGCTGGGCGAGCGACTCGACTGGCGCCTGCAACTGCATGCCTGGTTGGCGCTGCTGGCGTACGCGACGCTTGCGATCGCCGCCCTGTTGGCGGTGATGTCGTGGGCGCAGGAGCGGGCCCTGCGCCGACGCGAATTCCACCGGTGGCTGCGCGCCCTGCCGCCGCTGGTGGAGCTCGAAACGCTGCTGTTCCGCACCATCGCGGTCGGCTTCGCGCTGCTGACCGCGACCCTGCTGACGGGGCTGCTGTTCGTCGAGAACCTTCTCGCACAGCACCTGGTCCACAAGACCGTGCTCAGCGTGTTGTCGTGGCTGCTGTTCGGCGGCCTGCTGGCCGGCCGGTGGCGCTATGGCTGGCGTGGGGCGGTTGCGGTCCGTTGGACGCTTGCGGCGATGGCGCTGCTGATCCTGGCCTTCTTCGGCAGCAAGTTCGTGCTCGAACTGGTGCTCCGCGCCCAAGCTGAGCCTGTCCGGCCCGCGATTGCCGGCAACGCTACGTTTCACTTGCTGACACAATATTTGCATTGACAAATATTGCCTGGGCGAACAAGATGCGCGGCATGTCCGCATCCGGTTCCCCAGCCTCCTGCAGCGGTTCCACGCTTGGCCTGCTCTTCCGGCAGGTCCGCGACGCCATGTGGGCGCGCATGGAGCACGAACTGGCCGCGGCCGGGCACGAGCTCACCTTCAGCCAGTACATCGCGCTGAAGAAGCTGTCCGACGGGCCACACGGCGTCACCGATCTGGCCCGCGCCGCCGAGCTCAACCCCGGAGCGATGACCCGCCTGCTCGACAAACTCGAGGCACGCGGGCTGGTGGCGCGCGAAGCCGATCCGGCCGACCGCCGTGCGGTGAACATCCAGCTCACCGACGCCGGCCGCGCGATGTGGCTGGACGTGAACCAGTGCGGGCAGCGCGTCCGCGAGCGCGCCATGCACGGCATGAGCGGCGCCGAACGCGAACAGCTCACGCGGATGCTCGAGCAGGTCCGCGACAACCTTTCCTTCTCCGACACCTGACCATGGCCCTTCCCCCTCCTCGCCCGCTCCGCGGGCTGAAGCCCGTGTTTCCGAAGGCCGCCTCCTCGCTGGCGATCGCCCTGGCAAGCGCGCTGGTCCTGGCCGGTTGCGCGAGTTCGCGCGGCCTGGCGCCCGAGGGCCGCCCGCTCGACGCCGACACCCTGCAGACGCAGCGTTCGCTCGCCGGCGCCGACGTCTCCGCGGCCGCGTTTCCCACGCAGGACTGGTGGACCTCGCTTGGCGATGCCCAGCTCGACGCACTGATCGACGAAGCCCTCCAGGGCACGCCGAGCCTTGCCGCAGCCGACGCGCGCGTGCGCCAGGCCGTCGCGCAGGCCGGCCTCGCCGATGCCGAGCGCAAGCCGACGCTCGGCGCGAGCGCGCAGTACTCCGGCCTCCAGTTGCCCGAGACCGTCGCGCCGGAACCGCTGGGCGGCTCGTACCAGGGCGTCGGACTGCTGGGCCTGAACTTCAAGTACACGTTCGATCTGTGGGGCGGCGAACGGGCCAAGTGGCAGGCGGCGCTCGGCCAGGCGCGCGCGGCGGAAGTGGACGCGCAGGCCGCGCGGCTTACGTTGTCATCGAGCATCGCCCGCACCTACGTCGCACTGGCGCAGGCATTCGACGCGAACGACGTGGCAAAAGCCGATTTCGACCGCGCCAAGGGCTTGCTCGAACTCGGTCGCCAGCGCGTCGCCGCCGGGCTCGACAACCAGTTGCAGATCCGTAACGCGGAAAGCGCGGTGGCCAGCGCGCAGCAGCAGATACAGGCCAGCGAGCACGAGATCGAGGTGACGCGCAATGCGCTTGCCGCGCTGCTGGGCAAGGGCCCCGACCGCGGCCGCGACATCGCGCGTCCGACCGTCCTGCAGGCATCCACGCCCACGCTGCCGTCGGTGCTTCCGAGCGAACTGCTCGGCCACCGTCCCGACGTGGTCGCGGCGCGCTGGCGCGTGGAAGCCGCGCAGCACGGCATCAAGGCCAGCAAGGCGGCGTTCTATCCGACGATCAACCTGAGCGCGATGGCCGGGCTGGCCGCCGGCAACCTCGGCGACCTGTTCGGCAGCGATGCCCTCCTGCTGCAGGGCGGACCGGCGATCAGCCTGCCGATCTTCGACGGCGGCCGCCTGCGCAACAACCTCGCCGGCAGCGACGCGACGTACGACCTCGCAGTGGCCAACTACAACCAGTCGCTGGTGGCCGCGTTGCGCGAAGTCGCCGATGCCGTGCATGCGGCGCGCTCGCTCGATGCGCAGATCGCCTCGGCGACCCAGGCCCGCGACGCCGCGCGCAGTGCGTGGGACATCGCCACGCAGCGCTACAAGGCGGGCCTGGGCACGCAGCTCGACGTGCTCGCCGCACAGCGGCCGCTGCTCGACAGCGACCGACAGCTGACGGTGCTGCGCGCGCAGCGCCTGGCCGCTTCCATCGACCTGGACCGCGCGCTCGGCGGCGGTCTGGTCCTGACGTCTCCCGCACCTTCCGAATCCGACATCGCCAAGGCCACGCCATGACCACCGAACCCAATCCGAACGCGAATGCGAAGGCCGCGGCAACGTCCGCGCCGCAGTCCAACGGCAAGCGCAAGAAGGCGCTGACGATCCTCGCCGCCGTGGCGGTGCTGGCCGGCGTCGGCTGGACGGCGTACTACCTGCTGGTCTCGCGTTTCCACGAAGACACCGACGACGCCTACGTCCAGGGCAACGTCGTCAGCATCGTCCCGCAGACGCAGGGCACGGTGGTGAGCATCGACGCCGACGACGGCATGAAGGTCGAGGCCGGCCAGCCGCTGGTGCATCTGGACCCCAACGACGCGCAGGTCGCCTACGACCAGGCGGTCGCGAACCTCGCCAACACGGTGCGCCAGGTGCGCGGCCTGTACAGCGCGGTCGATGCCGGCGCGGCCGATCTCGCCGCGCGGCAAGCGCAGGTGGCGCGCGCACGCGCCGACCTGAAGCGCCGCGAAGGCCTGGTCGGCAACGGCGCGGTGTCGGCCGAGGAGCTGGCGCATGCGCGCAACGAACTGGCGGTGCTCGAAGCCGGGCTCCGCGCCTCGAGCGGCAACCTGTCGCGCAATCGCGCGCTGGTCGATGCGACGGACGTCGGGACGCAGCCGCAGGTCGCCGCCGCGGCGTCGCAACTGCGGCAGGCCTACCTGAACCTGCAGCGCACCGCGATCGTCGCGCCGGTGTCGGGTTACATCGCCAAGCGTCAGGTGCAGCTGGGCCAGCGCGTGCAGCCGGGCGTGACGCTGATGACGATCGTTCCGCTGGAGCAGCTGTGGATCGAGGCGAACTTCAAGGAAACGCAATTGGCGAAGATGCGCATCGGCCAGCCGGTGAAGGTGCATGCCGATCTGTACGGCGGCGACGTCGAATACGACGGCAAGGTCGCCGCGCTCGGCATGGGCACGGGCAGCGCGTTCTCGCTGCTGCCGGCGCAGAACGCCAGCGGCAACTGGATCAAGATCGTGCAGCGTGTTCCGGTCCGCATCGAAGTCGAGCCGAAGCAACTCGCCGAACACCCGCTGCGCCTGGGGCTGAGCATGGCCGTGGACGTCACCGTGCGCGACCAGCAAGGGCCCGTGCTCGCCGCGCCGCGCAAGGACGACAAGCCGCTGTTCACCACGGCCGCGTACGAGAAGCAGCTCAACGATGCGAACGCGCTGATCGACAAGGTCATCCGCGAGAACCTGCCGGGCACGCGCCACGGCTGATGCGCGCGTGCCGCGCCGGACGAACCCGACGCGGCGCCGCTCACGCTTCAAACTTTTCACGTCTTTGCCGTCATCCCCGCGGAAGCGGGGGCCTGCCGACCGATCCCTCCCCCGAACGTCGCAGGATTCCCGTATCGCGGGAATGACGGCCCTTCTTCCCCGACGCATCGCCGTGCGTCGCACACCTGAAACGACGCCATGTCCACCATCGCGCAACAGGAAGAGGAAATGGGACTTCCGGTCACGCCGGAGCCGCCCAAGGCCGCCTTCCGTCCGCCCAACATCGCGTTGACGACCGTCGGCCTCGCGCTGGCGTCGTTCATGCAGGTGCTCGACACCACCATCGCCAACGTGTCGTTGCCGACCATTTCCGGCAACCTCGGCGCGAGCGCGAACCAGGCGACGTGGGTCATCACGTCCTTTGCCGTGAGCAACGCGATCGCGCTGCCGCTGACGGGCTTCCTCACGCGCCGCTATGGCGAACGCAAGCTGTTCACGTGGGCGACGCTCGCGTTCGTGATCGCGTCGCTGCTGTGCGGGCTGGCCAACTCGATGGGGCTGCTCGTCGCGGCGCGCGCGCTGCAGGGCTTCGTCGCCGGCCCGATGTATCCGGTCACGCAGGCGCTGCTGATCTCGATCTATCCACCGCATAAACGCGGACAGGCGATCGCCCTGCTGGCGATGGTGACGGTCGTGGCGCCGATCGCCGGCCCGATCCTCGGCGGCTGGATCACCGACAACTACAGCTGGGAGTGGATCTTCTTCATCAACGTGCCCATCGGCATCTTCTCCAGCATCGTCGTCGGACGGCAGCTCAAGGGCCGTCCGGAGCGCCTGGAAAAGCCCAAGATGGACTACATCGGCCTGGCGACGCTGGTGCTGGGCGTGGGCGCGTTGCAGATCATGCTCGACCTGGGCAACGACGAGGACTGGTTCAACTCCACCAAGATCGTGTGGCTCACCATCGTGGCGGTGATCGCGCTGGCGGTGTTCGTGATCTGGGAACTCACCGAGAAGGACCCGATCGTCAACCTGCGTTTGTTCCGCCACCGAAACTTCGCCAGCGGCACGGCCGCGATGGTGATGGCGTACTCGGCGTTCTTCAGCGTGGGCCTGCTGGTGCCGCTCTGGCTGCAGCGCAACCTGGGCTACACGCCGATCTGGGCCGGCTTCGCGAGCGCGCCGATCGGCATCCTTCCCGTGCTGCTGACGCCGCTGGTGGGCAAGTACGCGTCCAAGTTCGATCTGCGCATGCTCGCGACCTTCGCCTTCGTGGTGATGGCCGGCACGAGCTTCTACCGCTCCGGTTTCAACCTCGACGTGGACTTCGCACGCGTGGCCGAGGTGCAGTTGTGGCAGGGCCTGGGCGTGGCGCTGTTCTTCATGCCGGTGCTGACGATATTGCTGTCGGACCTGGAGCCGCACGAGATCGCGGCGGGCTCGGGCCTGGCGACATTCGTGCGAACGCTCGGCGGCAGCTTCGCGGCATCGCTGACGACGTGGGCCTGGAACCAGCGCAGCACCATCCATCATGCGCGCCTGACCGAAAACATCAGCGCCTACGATCCGGCGATGCAGCAGACCGTGACCTCGCTCGGCCAGGGCGACCTGCAGCGCGGCGCCGTGGTGATGAACCAGATGATCTCGCAGCAGGCCGTGCAGATCGGCTTCAACGAGATCTTCCACCTGCTGGGCATCCTGTTCCTGGTGGTGATCGCGTTCGTGTGGTTCGCCAAGCCGCCGTTCGCGGCGAAGGCCGGCGGCGGCGCGGCGGCCGGCGGCCACTGACGGCGCTCGGCCGAAGCCCGCGGCCCACTGCGTTGTAACGGACATCGGACCTCCTGCCGCCCCCGATGGCCCACTACGTCCTCACCCTCTCCTGCCCGGACCGTCCGGGCATCGTCAACGCGGTCACCGGCCACCTGCTGCGCCACGAGGGCAACATCCTCGAAGCGCAGCAGTACAACGACCGCGAAACCGACCGCTTCTTCATGCGCACGGTGTTCTCGCTCGCGACCGGATCGCTGCCGCAGGCGCGCGACGGATTCGGCGCGCTCGCCGGTGCCTTCGGCATGGACTGGTCGTTGCGCGATCGCGGCGAACCGCGCCGGGTGATGCTGCTGGCATCCAAGTTCGACCACTGCCTTGCCGACGTGCTGTACCGATGGCGCATCGGCGAGCTGCCGATGGCGATCACCGCCGTGGTCGCCAACCACCCGCGCGAGACCTACCGCCATCTGGATTTCGACGGCATCCCCTTCCATTTCCTCCCGGTGGAAAAGGGCCGCAAGCACGAGCAGGAAGCCGCGCTGGCCGCCTTGATCCACGCAACGGGCACCGAACTCGTCGTGCTCGCGCGCTACATGCAGGTGCTGTCGGCGGATCTGGCGCGCACGCTGGCCGGACGTTGCATCAACATCCACCACTCCTTCCTGCCCGGCTTCAAGGGCGCGCGCCCGTACCACCAGGCCCACGCGCGCGGGGTGAAGCTGATCGGCGCCACGGCGCACTTCGTCACCGCCGATCTGGACGAAGGCCCGATCATCGAGCAGGACACGCAACGCGTCAGCCACCACGACACGCCCGACGACCTCGTCCGCATCGGCCGCGACATCGAGCGCCGCGTGCTCGCGCAGGCGCTGCGCTACTGGCTCGACGACCGCATCCTGCTCAACGGCCATCGCACGGTCGTGTTCGCGGTGTGAACTGAATGCGCATTCGCCGCGCACACACATGCGCTGCGTATCGTGCGCCCATGGGCGCCGCGCGATGGGTCATCGTGATCTGGTTGGGAACCGTCCTGGTTTCGACGCTACTGGTCGGCTGGGTCGTGCTCTGGCATCGCCTGCTGCTGCAGCGCGATGCGATGCGACTGCAGGCGGCGTTCGATGCGCTCTCGTTCCCGACCCCCGCCGGGCCGGTCATGGGCGAGTCGCTCACCGTGGTGAAGATCGCCTACCAGCTCGACGAGGACGACGCCGACATCCGCTCCCGCTCGGGACCGGCGCATTGGGATTCGCTGTGGTACGCCGCAGGCCCCGGCCCCAGCTATTTCCTTGCGATCTGCACGTTCGACGCACGCACCGCGGGAACGAGGCCGCACTGGGTCGTGCGCTGCATCGACGAAGCGCGCATGCGGGCGGCACTCACCGACGACACGCGCGCGCAGCTGCTGGCCTTCGGTGGCGCGATCGAGGCCTGAGCCGGCCCGTGATCACGCACGCTCGAGCGCATCCGCCAGCCGCTCGACCGCGATCACCTCCATCTCGCCGATGCGCCCGCTGCGGGGCGCATTGGATTTCGGCACGATCGCGCGCTTGAAGCCGTGCGTCGCCGCTTCCTTCAGGCGTTCCTCGCCGTTCGGCACCGGCCGGATTTCGCCGGACAGGCCGACCTCGCCGAACGCGACGGTCTGCTCCGACAACGGCCGATCGCGCAGCGACGAGAGCACGGCCAGCAGCACCGGAAGATCCGCCGCGGTTTCCTGCACGCGGATGCCGCCGACGACGTTGACGAACACGTCCTGGTCGCCGACGCCGATGCCGCCGTGCCGGTGGAGCACGGCGAGCAGCATCGCCAGGCGATTGCCTTCCATGCCGACGGCGACGCGGCGCGGGTTCGACAGCGGCGAGGCATCGACCAGCGCCTGCACTTCGACCAGCAGCGGCCGCGTGCCTTCGCGCGTGACCATCACGCAGCTGCCCGGCTGCGGGCGTTCGCTGCCGGACAGGAAGATCGCCGACGGGTTCGGCACTTCGCGCAGGCCCTTTTCGCCCATCGCGAACACGCCCAGTTCGTTCACCGCGCCGAAGCGGTTCTTGAAGGCGCGCAGCACGCGGAAACGGCTGCCGCTCTCGCCTTCGAAATACAGCACGGCGTCGACCATGTGCTCGAGCACGCGCGGGCCCGCGATGCCGCCTTCCTTCGTCACGTGGCCGACAAGGAAGACCGCCGTTCCGGTTTCCTTGGCGTAGCGCACCAGGCGCGCCGCGCTCTCGCGCACCTGGCTGACCGAACCGGGCGCCGCGCTGAGTTCTTCGGTCCACAGCGTCTGCACGGAGTCGGCGACGATGAGGCCCGGGCGCATCTTCGATGCGTGTTCGAGCACGCGTTCGACGCCGGTCTCGGCCAGGGCGTGCACGCCATCGACCGGAACGCCCAGGCGCGCGGCACGGCCGGCGACCTGCGCGAGCGATTCCTCGCCGGTGACGTACAGGCCGGGCAAGGTGCCGGCCATCTTGCTGATCGCCTGGAGCAGCAGCGTGGACTTGCCGATGCCCGGATCGCCGCCCACCAGCACGACCGAACCGTGCACGAGTCCGCCGCCGAGGACGCGATCGAATTCGCCGATGCCGGTGCTGACGCGTTCTTCCTCGGTGTGGCGCACGTCGCCCAGCGCGGTGACCGCGGGCGCGTCGGCCTTGCCCGCCCAGCTGCCGCGACGGCTCGCCGCGACGCTGGCGGCGGCCTTCGCGGCCGGTTCGACGACGAATTCACTCAGGGTGTTCCAGCCGCCGCATTCGGCGCATTGCCCCTGCCACTTGCTGTGGTCGGCGCCGCATTCGGAACACACGTAAGCGGTACGGGCCTTGGACGATCTGGCGACTTTCGACATGGGAGCGTGCGGCGACGAGACTGCCCGCACTCTACCCGGCCCGCGTCGCGCAAGGCGAGACGCGGGCGCTGCCGCTAGGCGGCGTGCGGCAGATGGCGCTCGGGATACACCGCGCCGATGTCGTGCTGCGGCAGGCCGAGCAGCCCGCCCACGTCCCCGTGCGGAACGATGCTGTAACCGCGCGCGTCGATGTCCTTGACGATACCCGTCCAGTCCAGCCGCGGAACGACGTGGTCGCTGTCCACCGACCACCCGAACCGTACCTCGCCCAGCGCGTCCATCTCGTCGCCGGGAAGCGGCGCGCCGCACGGCGCCACCACGAAACCTTCGTTCTGTCCCACCACGAAGACGTTGACCTGCATGTTCGACACCTTTCATGCCCCTGTCGAAAAACTGGCGGCATGTTGGCGATCCGGACGCTAAAGAACGGTGAACATCAGATTGCCGGCAGATGAATCGTTCAGCGGACGCGCGTGACGGGATGTTCATGCGCGTTGTGCATCCGGCACTTCGGGCGGGCGCACACGACGTGTCGCCGCCGGTCTTCGTCGTCGCGCCGCGGGCGCGGATGTCTGCGACCTTTTCGCCGCATTCTTCGCCGCCTTCTCCGCGGCACCGAGATGCAACTTGATCTGGCACTACAGCGCGGGGACTTATGCGACGCAGGCAGCCACTTGCGGACGCGCGTGCCGCTCAGGCGACGGGGCGGTTCTCGGCGATGCCTCGTCCTTGACGTCGAACGCGGCCGCCATCGGCCCGCTCGGAAGGAAGAGCAGTGCCGACGCGTTTCGCGCGCCAAAAAAGAAGCCCCGCCGAAGCGGGGCTCAAAAAATAAACTGGTGCCGGAAATAGGAATCGAACCTACGACCTACGCATTACGAATGCGCCGCTCTACCAACTGAGCTATTCCGGCGGATGGTGCTGCGAAGCGCGTGGGCGGGGCCGTCGGGCCGCGCCGCGGAGCGCTCTCCGCGAAGACGGGAATTCTAGGGCTGGGCCGGTTCCGGGTCAATCCGTCGATCAATCGACCAGCTGCAGGCGCAGCTCCTTGGGCAGGGCGAACACCATGTTCTCCGGCTCGCCCTCCAGGTCGGAGACATGCTCGGCGCCCAGTTCGCGCAGGCGGTCGATCACGCCGCGCACCAGCACCTCGGGAGCCGACGCCCCGGCGGTGACGCCGACGCGCTGGCGGCCGGCCACCCACCTGGGGTCGATCTCGACCGCACCGTCGATCAGATAAGCCTCGACGCCTTCGCGCTCGGCCAGTTCGCGCAGTCGATTGGAATTGGAGCTGTTGATCGAGCCCACCACGAGCACCAGGTCGCAGCGGGCGGCCAGCTCGCGGACGGCGTCTTGCCGGTTCTGCGTGGCGTAGCAGATGTCGTCGTTCTTGGGCCCCTGGATCGCCGGGAACTTCGCGCGCAGGGCGTCGATCACGCCGCGCGTGTCGTCCACCGACAGCGTCGTCTGCGTGGTGTAGGCGACGTTCTCGGGCTGGTCGATGTGCAGCGCGGCGACGTCCTCGCTGTCCTCGACCAGGTAGATGCGCCCGGCGCCCGCCTCGCGGCGCCACTGGCCCATCGTGCCCTCCACTTCCGGATGCCCCTCGTGGCCGATCAGCACCACGTCGCGGCCGGCGCGGCAATGGCGGGCGACTTCCAGGTGCACCTTGGTCACCAGCGGGCAGGTCGCGTCGAACACCTTCAGTCCGCGGCGCTCGGCCTCCAGGCGCACCGCGCGGGCGACGCCGTGCGCGCTGAAGATCACCGTCGCGTTGTCGGGCACTTCGTCCAGTTCCTCGACGAAGATCGCGCCGCGATGCTTCAGGTCGTCCACCACGAAGCGGTTGTGCACGACCTCGTGGCGCACGTAGATCGGCGCGCCAAGGGTTTCGATGGCGCGTTTGACGATCTCGATGGCGCGGTCGACACCGGCACAGAAACCGCGGGGATTGGCGAGCAGGACGTCCATGCGGCTTATTCTACCGGCGCTGGGCGACGGTCGCGGCGGGCTTGCTGAACAGCCCGAACAGCGCGATGCCGATCGCGCCGGCGACGATCGCCGAATCGGCGACGTTGAACGCCGGCCAGTAGTGGTCCCGCCAGTGCCACTGGATGAAGTCGACGACATGGCCGTGCAGCAGGCGGTCGATCACGTTGCCCAACGCGCCGCCGATCACCAGCGCGTACGGGAGCGCGCTCTTCCAGTCGCTTCGCGGCGTGCGGCTCAGCCACCAGCCCAGCAGGCCGCTGATGGCGACCGCCAGCACGACGAAGAAGTACTTCTGCCAGCCGCCGGCATCGCTGAGGAAACTGAAGGCCGCACCGGTGTTGTAGGTGCGGTACCAGTTCCAGAAGCCTTCGATGACCGGGATCGCCGTGTACTCCGGCAGCGAACGCAGCACCCACAACTTGGTGAGCTGGTCGAGCACGATCACCGCGACGGACAGCAGCAGCCACGGCAGCGCGTTGGGACGGACGGGCGCCATCAGAACCACTCCCGGTGTTCGCCGTCGCCGGCGAGGTTGGTGATGCAGCGACCGCACAGCTGCGGATGCGCCGCATCGCGGCCGATGTCGTCGCGGTACTGCCAGCAGCGCACGCACTTGGCCTTGGTCGTCGGCGTGGCGAGCACGGCGATGTCCTGGATGCCGTCATCGGCCACCAGCTCCACGTCGCCGCTGATGAACAGGAACCGCAGCTCGTCGGCGAACGGCGCCAGCCAGTTCTGGTCGGCGACGCCGGCCTTCAGGCTGATCTCGGCTTCCAGCGCGGCCCCGATCTCGCCCGCGGCGCGCATCGGTTCCAGCGTCCGGCTGACCTCCTCGCGCAACGCGAGCAGGCGATCGAAATCCTCCGCCGACAGCGGCGCGTTCTCCGGCAGCAGGGCCAGGCCGTCGTACCAGGTGACGAAGAGGACGTTGTCCTCGCGTGGGCCGTGTTCGGTCACCGCCGGCAGGTGGCGCCACATTTCGTCGGCGGTGAACGCCAGGATCGGCGCGATCCAGCGCACGAAGGCTTCGGCGATCCGGTACATCGCGCTCTGCGCCGAGCGCCGGCCGCGCGAATCTTCCGGCATCGTGTAGAGGCGGTCCTTGGTCACGTCCAGGTACAACGAGCCGAGGTCGACCGAGCAGAAGTTCGACAGCGCCTGCACGATCTCGGCGAAGTCGTACCGCTCGTAGGCGCTGGCGATGCGGTCCTGCAGTTGCGCCGCGCGATGCACGATCCAGCGATCGAGCGCGACCATGTCCTCCAGCGGACGCAGGTGCGTCGCCGGCTCGAAGCCGTTGAGGTTCGCTAGCAGGAAACGCGCGGTGTTGCGGATGCGGCGATAGACGTCGGAGGTGCGCTTGAGGATGTTGTCCGACACCGACATCTCGTTGCGGTAGTCGGTGGAGGCGATCCACAGGCGCAGCACGTCGGCGCCCATCGCGTTGATGACCTTCTGCGGCTCGACCGTGTTGCCGAGCGACTTGGACATCTTCTTGCCCTGCTCGTCCACGGTGAAACCGTGCGTCAGCACCTGGCGATACGGCGCGACGCCGTCCATCGCCACGCCGGTGAGCAGCGAGGAGTGGAACCAGCCGCGGTGCTGGTCGGAACCTTCCAGGTACAGGTCGGCCGGCTTGTACAGGCCGTCGTCCGGACGCTGCGCAAGCACGCACTCGTGGCTGACGCCCGAATCGAACCAGACGTCGAGGATGTCGGTGACTTTCTCGTACTGCGCGGCGTCGTCGCCCAGCAGTTCCTCGGCGGTCATCGCGTACCACGCGTCGGCGCCCGCGGTTTCGACCCTCGCCGCGACCTGGCGCATCAGTTCGGGCGAGCGCGGATGGATCTCGCCGGTTTCGCGATGGAAGAACAGCGCGATCGGCACGCCCCAGTAACGCTGGCGCGAGATCGTCCAGTCCGGGCGTCCTTCGATCATGTTGTAGATGCGCGCCTCGCCCCACTCCGGCACCCACGCGACCTTGCCGATCTCGGTGAGCGCATCGCGGCGCAGGTTGGCCTGCTCCATCGAGATGAACCACTGCGGCGTGGCGCGGAAGATCACCGGCGTCTTGTGGCGCCAGCAATGCGGATAGCTGTGCGTGAGCTTGTGCGCGGCCAGCAGGTGGCCGCTGGCGCGCACCACGTCGACCAGCACGTCATTGGCCTTCCACAGGTGCAGGCCGGCGAGCACGACACCGTCGGCCGGCGGCGTGGTCGGCAGGTAGAGGCCCTTCGCGTCGACCGGGTTGATCTGCGCGGCGGTGTACTTGTCGGTCAGGCCGTACTTCAGGCCGACGGCGTAGTCGTCCGGGCCGTGGCCCGGCGCGGTGTGGACCATGCCGGTGCCGTCCTCGGCGGACACGTGGTCGCCGACCAGCACCGGGATGTCGCGATCGGCGTAGAACGGATGCTGCATCACCGCGTTCTCGAGGTCGCGCCCCAGCGCGCGGCCGAGGATCGACACCTCCTCGACGCCGTAACGCGACAGCGCCTTGCCGGCGAGCGCCTCGGCCAGCACGAGCAGGCGACGGCCGCCGTCGGGCGTACGCGGGCCTTCGACCAGAACGTAGTCGAGTTCCGGCCCGACGCTGATCGCCAAGCTCGCCGGCAGCGTCCACGGCGTGGTGGTCCAGATCGGCATGGCCACGCGCACGCCGTCATCCACGCTCGCGCCGAACAGACGCGCCAGCGCGTGCGGGTCGCGCGCGTCGTAGGCGACGTCGATCGCCCACGACTGCTTGTCGGCGTATTCGATTTCCGCCTCGGCCAGGGCCGAGCCGCAATCGAAGCACCAGTGCACCGGCTTCGCGCCGCGCACCAGATGTCCGCGTTCGACAATCTTCGCCAGCGACCGGATGATGTCGGCCTCGTAGCGGAAATCCATCGTGCGATACGGGTTTTCCCAGTCGCCGATCACGCCCAGGCGCTTGAAGTCGCGTCGCTGCAGGTCGATCTGCTCGGCGGCGTACTCGCGGCATTTCTGGCGGAACGCGGCGGCGTCGAGCTTCTCGCCCACCTTGCCGAACTTCTTCTCGACCTGATGTTCGATCGGCAGGCCGTGGCAGTCCCAGCCCGGCACGTAGGGTGCGTCGTAGCCGGCCATCAGCTTGGACTTCACGACCAGGTCCTTGAGGACCTTGTTGACCGCGTGGCCGATATGGATCGCGCCGTTCGCGTACGGCGGGCCGTCGTGCAGCACGAAGCTGCGCTCGCGCTTGCCGACCTTCTCGCGAATCCGCGCGTACAGGCCCTCGCTCTCCCAGCGCGCGAGCGTCTCGGGTTCGCGCTTGGGCAGGTCGCCGCGCATCGGGAAGTCCGTCGCGGGCAGGTGCAGGGTGGCTTTGTACTGGTTCGGGTCTTGGGCGGTCACAGCGGCGCTCAGGCGAAGGCGTGGTGTTGTTCTTTGGACAGGATCTCGCGCGCTTGCGCGGCGTCCCGGTGCATCTGCGCGGTCAACGCCGGCAGGTCGGAAAACTTCAGTTCGTCGCGCAGCTTCGCGACGAATTCGACCTCGATGCGGCGCCCGTACAGG
The DNA here is from genome assembly GCA_031216755.1 of Lysobacter arvi. Taxonomy (GTDB): domain Bacteria; phylum Pseudomonadota; class Gammaproteobacteria; order Xanthomonadales; family Xanthomonadaceae; genus Lysobacter_J; species Lysobacter_J arvi. The sequence goes on from JARUHG010000001.1 coordinate 1,409,320, forward strand.
TCGCCGTCGAAATCGAACAGGTGCGCTTCCAGCAGCGGCTCCACGCCGGCCACCGTGGGCCGCGTGCCGAGGCTGGACACCGATGCGCGCGGCGCATCGCCGACACCGTGCACCCAGGTGGCGTAGATGCCCGACAGGGCCGGCGTGCGGCCACCGAAGCGCAGATTGGCGGTGGGAAAACCGAGCGTGCGGCCAAGCTGCTTGCCCGGCACGACGTGGCCGCCGATGGCGTACGGCCGACCGAGGAAGCGTTCGGCCGTCTCGAAATCGCCCGCACGCAGCGCCTGGCGGATGCGCGTGGCGGAGACGCGCTCCCCGTCGACCTGCACCGGTTCGATCTCGCCGGCGATGAAGCCGTGCGCCCGTCCGACGGACTGCAGCACGCCGATGTCGCCACCACGTGCCTTGCCGAAACGGAACTCCGGGCCGACCCAGACTTCGCGCGCGTCCAGGCGGTGCACGAGCACCTGGCGCGCGAACTCCTCGGCGGCGAGTGAACACAGCCGGCGATCGAATCGCAGCAGCCCGAGCTGATCGACGCCCATCTCGAACAGGCGCGCGGCCTTGGTCCGCGGCAGCATCAGGCGCGGCGGCGGGTCGTTCGGCGCGAAGAACTCGCGCGGCAGCGGTTCGAAGCTGAGCACCACGCAGGGGACGTCGAGCACGCGTGCGCGGGCCAGCGCGTGGCGCACCAGCGCCTGGTGGCCCAGGTGCAGGCCGTCGAATGCGCCGATGCAGACCACACTGCCGTGCGGGCACCGGGGCCCGCCTTCGACGTCACGAAACAGCCTGCTCATCGGTCCGAAGTATAGCCGGGCAGGTCGTTCTCCAAGGCGCACCGTACGGTCCATCGCCGGCTCAGTGTTCGCGCAGGTCGCGTGGCCGGAAACCCAGCGCCAGCAGTGCGGCCACGTAAACCACGCCGCCACCGCCGACCAGCACCGCGAGATAGCCCACGCGCGCCAGCTGGCCGACCTGCGTGAACGCCGGCGCCCACTGCAGCCCCGCCCACAAGGCGGCGGACATCGCGCCGCACGCGACGAGCAGGCGCATGAGGTAACGCAGCCAGCCCGGCTGGCGTTGGTACACGCCGGCCTTGCGCAGCCAGTGCCACAGCAGCGCGAGGTTGAGATAGCTCGCCGCGGCGCTCGCGAAGCCCAGTGCCAGGTGCAGGCCGGGCGTCTGTTCCAGCGCGGCGAGCACGCCCTTCGCGCGAACTTCCGGGGTGGTCCACAGCAGGTACAGCACCCACAGGAACACCACGTTGAGCACCATGTTCGCGATCAGCGAGGCGATGCCCGCCCGCACCGGCGTGCGCGTGTCCTGCCGCGCGTAGAACGCCGGCAGCACGATCTTCACCAGCGCGAAGGCCGGCAGGCCGAAGCTCAGGCCGAACACCGACATCGCCGCCATCTGCGTGTCGAACGCGGTGAACTTGCCGCGCTGGAACAGCGTCGCCACCAGCGGTTCGGCCAGGAACATCAGGCCGAGCATCGCCGGCATGGCGATCAGCAGCGTCGTTCGAAGGCCCCAGTCCAGCGCCTTGGAAAAGCCTTCGGTATCGGTCTTGACGTGATGCCGCGAGAGCGCCGGCAGGATCACCGTGCCCAGCGCGACGCCGAACACGCCCAGCGGCAGTTCGAGGAAACGGTCCGCCTGCGAGAGCCACGTCTGCGATCCGACGAACAGCAGCGACGCGATCACCGTGTCCAGCAGCAGGTTGATCTGCGCGACCGACGAGCCGAACAGCGTGGGCACCATCAGGCGCATCACCTTGCGCACGTCCGGATGCGTCCAGCCCCATTTCGGCAGCGTGAGCAGGTCGAGCTTGCGCAGCGCCGGCAACTGGAACACCAACTGCGCGATGCCGCCCGCCAGCACGGCCCAGCCCAACGCGAGGATCGGTACTTCCAGGTGCGGCGCGAGCCACAGCGCGCCGGCGATCATGAAAAGGTTGAGGATGACCGGCGTGAACGCCGGCAGGCCAAAGCGGTGGAAGCTGTTGAGCGCACCGCCCGCCAGCGCGGTGAGCGATACGAACAGGATGAAGGGGAACGTCAGCCGCAACAGGTCGACCGTCAGGCCGAACTTGGGCGCGTTGTCCAGCGCACCGGGGCTGAAGACCGCGGCGATCTGCGGAGTGAAGATCAGCCCCAACGCGGTCAGCACCATGAGGATGCCCCCGAGCGTGCCGGACACGCGTGCGACGAGTTCCTTCAGGTCCGCATGCGAACGGGTTTCCTTGATCTCCGTGAAAACAGGAACGAACGCCGTCGAAAACGACCCTTCGGCGAACAGGCGGCGCATGAAGTTCGGGATCCGGAACGCCACCCAGAAGGCGTCCGTGCCCGCGTTGGCCCCGAAGGCCTGATTGATGGCGATGTCGCGGACCAGTCCCAGCACGCGCGAGACCATGGTCATGCTGCTGAACGACAGCAGCCCTTTCAGCATCTTCGGCGCGCTCAAGCCCGCCCTCCCGAAGTCCGGTCCGCGCCGGCGTTGTTGTTGACGCAACCCACTGAATCCTCCATACTTTCTGGTCTGATTGTCCCCAGACCCCTTTCACTACCAGTTTCCAGGAATTCGCCGTGGCCAACATCAAGTCCGCCAAGAAGCGCGCCAAGCAGACCGTGGTCCGCAATGCCCGCAACGCCAGCCAGCGTTCGATGCTGCGTACCGCCGTCAAGAAGGTGCTCAAGGCCCTGGGCGAGAACGACGCCGCCGGCGCCGAATCCGCCTTCGCCATCGCGCAGCCGATCCTCGATCGCTTCAGCTCGCGCGGCCTGATCCACAAGAACAAGGCTGCCCGCCACAAGGCCCGCCTGAACGCCCGCATCAAGGCGCTCAAGGCCGCCTGATACGGCGGAATGGGGACGGACGTCCACGGCACGGCGCCACTCGGCGCCTTCGCCGGAGCGACGCCAGGCAGCAAACAAAAACCCGGCCGATGCCGGGTTTTTTGTTGCCTTGGCGAAGGCCTCAGGGTGCTGCATGGCCCTCGCCCGCGCGCTCGGCTTCCAGCGCGTCCTCGCGCTGGCGATCGAAGAACGCCATGACGTCGAGCATGATCGGCCAGGTGCCTTCGCGACCGATCGCCGAGACCAGGTAATGGCGGTCCTTCCAGTCCAGCTCGTCGATGATGGCCTTCACTGCCGCCTGCTGCTCTTCCTCCAGCAGCAGATCCGCCTTGTTGAGCACCAGCCAGCGCGGCTTGTTCAACAGCTCCGGATCGTGCTTTTCCAGTTCGCGCTCGATGGCCCGCACCTGGTCGGCCGGGCTCACGCCCTCCTCCGCACCTTCGTCGTAGACGCCGCCCGCGGGCGCGATATCGACCAGATGCAGCAGCAGCCGCGTGCGCTGCAGGTGCTTGAGGAACTGCGTGCCCAGGCCCGCGCCTTCCGCCGCGCCTTCGATCAGACCGGGGATGTCCGCGATCACGAAGCTGCGATGCGGCTCGACGCTGACGACGCCGAGGTTCGGATAGAGCGTGGTGAACGGATAGTCGGCCACCTTCGGCGTTGCGGCGGACACGGCGCGGATCAGCGTGCTCTTGCCGGCGTTCGGAAAGCCCAGCAGGCCGACGTCGGCCAGCAGCTTCAGCTCGAGCTTGAGCACGCGCTCCTCGCCCGGCAGGCCCGGCAGCGCCTTGCGCGGCGAGCGGTTCACCGAGCTCTTGAAATGCATGTTGCCCAGGCCGCCCTTGCCGCCCTTCGCGACGAGCAGGCGCTCGCCGTGACGCGTAAGGTCGCCGATCACTTCGTCGGTCTCGACGTTCGTCACCACGGTGCCGACCGGCACGGTGATGACCAGATCGTCGCCGGCCTTGCCGTACATCTGGCGGCCCATGCCGTTCTCGCCGCGCTTGGCGCGGAACTGGCGCTGGTGCCGGAAGTCGACGAGCGTGTTGAGGTTTTCGTCGGCCAGCAGCCAGACGCTGCCGCCATCGCCGCCGTCACCGCCGTCGGGACCGCCGAGCGGAATGAACTTCTCGCGACGGAAACCGACGCAGCCGTTGCCGCCGTTGCCGGCGCTGACCTGGATTTCGGCTTCGTCGACGAGTTTCATAGGACCGGGCTTCGGGATTCGAGAATGGGGATTCGATAACGCAACATCGGGATTCTAGCGACGGGAGGGACGGAGGCTGTTCGCACCTGCGAATCCCCGACCCCATCCCGAATCCCGCATGGGACTGCAAACGAAAAGCCCCGCCGAAGCGGGGCCTTCGCCGTCCTTTGAAAAGCCCGCACCTGGATGGGCGGACTTTTGCGAAGGGACTCGCGTATGACGAGGATTACTCGACGACGCTGACGGTGCGACGCTTCTTCGGACCCTTGGTCGAGAACTCGACCTTGCCGTCGACCAGCGCGAACAGCGTGTGGTCGCGACCCAGGCCGACGCCGGCGCCCGGATGGAACTGGGTGCCGCGCTGGCGAACGATGATGTTGCCGGCCTCGATGGCCTGGCCGCCGTAGATCTTCACGCCCAGGTACTTCGGGTTGGAGTCGCGGCCGTTACGGGTGGAACCTACGCCCTTTTTGTGTGCCATGGCTGCTTCTCCTCACTTAGCCGGCAATGCCGGTGATTTCGATTTCGGTGTAATGCTGACGGTGGCCCATCTGCTTGCGATGGTGCTTGCGGCGACGGAACTTCACGATGCGCACCTTGTCGGCGCGGCCGTGGCCGACGACCTTGGCGGAGACGGACGCGCCCTTGAGCGCATCGCCAACCTTCACGCCATCGCTGCCGCCCAGCATCAGGACGTTGTCGAGCTTGATCTCGCTGCCGACTTCGGCATCGAGCAGTTCGACGCGCAGGGTTTCGCCCTGCATCACGCGGTACTGCTTACCGCCCGTGACTACAACTGCGTACATGACCAGATTCCTCTGTAGTTATTTTGGTCGCTGTCGCACCCGAGTCGGGCGGACAGAAGCGGAATTCTAGGGCTTTCAGCGGGTTGGAGCAAGTCCGGCCAACAACACCGGAACAGGCGCCCGGATCGCTTGCGGAATCCGTGCGAGTCGGCGGCAGGCGGACACAGCCTGCATCCGCCCTTCAAACCGCGAACTCCGGCACACTCTGGCCCGCATTAAGCAACGTGGTGATTTTGTTAGCAATAACAAACACTTGCGCCACCCATGGTGGTTCACTTAACGTCGCTCCGACATGGCGGTTCAGGGCCCGCCGGTCTCCCATCCCACTCGATGGGCCGGCGTACGCGCCGGCCAGGGAAACAGTCGCTGTGCAGTTGCAGGCCCTGACGTCAACGGAAGACGCCGCCAATGCCGCGCCGGGGCGCCGCCCGGGTTTGCCGGGCACGCCCACGAGCCTCGCCACTTCGACGACACCGCCGCGCGCCAGCGCTGGCGCGGCGGAACTCCGGTTCCGCCCATCGCACTCCAGCATGCATGCGCACGGCGCCGAATGGCGTCCGGACGCATGCATCCACCCCAGTCGCGTGCCGGAACGACCCGGCACGCACTCGCACCGGCGCCGCTCAGGGGGAGACGCCGGAGGTTCCTGCAGCAGCCAACAAAGGACGTTGTCATGACTCGCAAAGCCCGCACCCTGAAGTGGACCGCCCTCGCCGTCGCCACCGCACTCATCGCCGCCCCCGCGGCCTATTCCGGCGGCAAGTTGCCCGTCGCCAGCAAGGTCAAGGTATCGACGCTGTCGCCTGCCGCCGCAAAGGCCGCCAAGGACCAGCCGCAGAAGCACGACCGTTTCATCGTCACCTACCGTGACGGTGCCAGGCGCCTGAACGCCGCCGCCGCGACGCAGCAGTTCGCTGCCGCCGCGAAGAACCTCAACCTCGGCATCGCCCCGATGCGCACGCTGTCCACCGGCAGCTCGCTGATCCGCACCGACCGCAAGCTCGACAGCGCCGCCGCGAAGCAGCTGATGCTGGAACTGATGAAGGATCCGAACGTGCTCGCGGTCGAACCCGATCGCCTGCGCAAGCCGCAGATGGTGCCGAACGATCCGCTGTACGCGCAGCAGTGGCACTACAAGAACGGTCCCGGCGGCATCAACGCCGAACCGGCGTGGGACCTCTCCACCGGCGACGGCGTCGTGGTCGCGGTGCTCGACACCGGCATCACCCCGCATTCGGAACTCGACGCGCAGACGGTGCCGGGTTACGACTTCATCATCGACACCGAGGTGAGCGTCGACGGCGACGGGCGCGATGCCGACCCGAACGATCCGGGCGACTGGCACGATGGCGAATGCAACATCTTCGGCATCCCCGAAGACAGCAGCTGGCACGGCACGCACGTCGCGGGTACGGTCGCGGCGGCGACGAACAACAACGCGGGCGTGGCGGGCGTGGCGTTCGGCGCGAAGGTGCAGCCGGTGCGCGTGCTGGGCAAGTGCGGCGGCTACGAGTCCGACATCATCGACGCGGTGACGTGGGCCTCCGGCGGCACCGTAGCGGGCGTTCCCGCCAACGCGACGCCGGCCGAAGTGATCAACCTCAGCCTCGGCGGCGGCGGCGCGTGCTCGGTTGCCGAACAGGCCGCCTACACCGCGGCCAAGGCGCGCGGTACCACGGTCGTCGTCTCGGCGGGCAATTCCTCGGCCGATGCGGCCGGCTACTCGCCGGCGAGCTGCAACGACGTCATCACCGTGGCGTCGGTAGGACCGACCGGCACGCTGTCGGGCTTCTCGAACTACGGCACGGTCGTCGACATCGCCGCACCGGGCGGTTCGGGCGTCGTGCCCGCCGAGGACAACATCCTCTCCACGCTCAACCTGGGCGCGCAGGGCCAGGGGGCCGAAGGCTACGCGTGGTACGCGGGCACCTCGATGTCGGCGCCGCACGTCGCCGGCGTGATCGCGCTCATGCAGTCGGCGGCGGCCACGCCGAAGACGCCGGACGAGATCAAGAAGATCCTCGAGAACACGGCCTATGCGTCGGGCGGATTCGCCACCGGTTGCGGCTACAACAAGTGGTGCGGCGCCGGCATCGTCGACGCACGCTACGCGGTGGCCGTCGCCAACGGCGACGAACCGCTGCCGCCGGACGTCCCGCCGCCGCCGCCGCCGCCGCCGGCCATCGAGCTGGAGAACGGCGTCACCGTTACCGGCATCGAAGTGCTCGCCGGCGACACCGTCCGCTACGAGCTGCTCGTGCCCAACGGCGCCTCGAACCTGCTGTTCGCGATGTACGGCGGCACGGGCGATGCGGACATGTACGTGCGCCGCGGCGCCGAACCGACGACGACCGCGTACGACTGCCGTCCCTTCGCCGGTGGGAACAACGAGAACTGCTTCTTCCCGGCGCCGCAGGGCGGCACGTGGTACGTGACGATCCGCGGCTACAGCAACGCCGCCGGCGTGTCGCTGTATCCGAGCTTCACCGATGCCAACTGGCCGCGTTCGGTGGAGGCCGAGGCGATCCAGCTGGCCAACCATCGCACGCAGGTCACGCTGACCTGGACGCACGGCAAGCGGAACATCGACATCTACCGCAACGGCGCGATCCTCAAGACCGTCCGCAACACCGGTCGCGCCACCGACACGTTCCGCGTCATCGGCACCGGTACGATGAGCTACAAGCTGTGCAACAACGGCACGCAGCAGTGCGCCGATCCGGTCGAGATCGAATACGCCTCGCACCGCTAACCGGCGCGTTCGACCGCACCAAGCAGGAAGGGCCCGGCTTGCCGGGCCCTTCCGTCCCCCGCGATGGAGTGCCCATGAAGCCAGTCCGTTCGATTCCCCTGCTGTTGCTCGCGACCCTCGTCGCGATGGGCGGCTGCAACCGCCAATCCCCTTCGACCGACGCGTCGCAGACCGCGGCCGCCGCACCGGTCGCGCAGTTCGACGCCACCCTGAACGTCGTGAACAACAACGGCACCGTGCGCTACGACGGCGTCGTCGGCAGCGAAGCCGCGCGGCAGGCGGTCGACGCCGCGCTGCGCAATGCCTATGGCCGCGTCTCCGGCGACCTCAAGGTCGACCGCGGCGCGCGGCCGGCGCCGTGGCAGGACGCCCTGCCCGCGTTCCTGGAATCCTTCGACCAGTCCGGCGCGGCGGTGTCGTTCGAAGGCCGCCGCATCGAGCTCCACGGCCACGCCGGCGAGGACGACCGCAAGGCGCTGCTCGCACGCGCCGAACTGCTCTACCCCGGCTACGCGTACACCGGCCTGTTCCAGGGCGTGGGCGAAGGCGCGCCGGGGGATGCCGCATCGGCGGTGCTGGCCCGCGTGAAACCGGGCACGTCCGGCGCCCCGCTCGTGCAGGCGCTGAACGAGGCGGTGACGCAGACGCCGATCCGCTTCGAGCCCGGCAGCGCGCGGGTCGCGCCCGACAGCCTCGCCTTGCTGAGCAAGGCCGCCCAGGTCATCCAGGCCGCCGAAGGCACACGACTGGAGATCGCCGGTCCCGCGGCGGACGATCCCTCGCTCGCGCGGCAGCGCGCCGAGGCGATCAAGGTGCAGTTGATCGTCAACGGCGTCAGTCCCGCCGCGCTGGAAACCACGGCGCAGGCCGGCAACGGCGAAGCGGCGGCGTTCCGGCTCCTGTAGCCGATCGTCTCCTCCTTCGTCCGTCCTGCCGCGAGCGCGCACCGCGCCGTTGCCCCTTCGATGCCGCGCAACGGATGAACTGCCGTCTCACCCGGTGAGACGGCAGGTTCAGAAAGCCCCGCGTGGAACCCGCTGAACCGTGCTCCACGCGGTCTTTCGCGCGCCTTTGGTTCCGGGCATTTGCCCCCATCTCCGCCTGTCGATACGCTCCTCTGTTCGCCCCGCGCTCCGCGACGGCGACCCTCCCCATACAGGCAACCGATGGCGCTGGATTACATCCGCATCCGCGGCGCGCGGACGCACAACCTCAAGAACATCGACCTCGACCTTCCCCGCGACAAGCTGATCGTGATCACCGGCCTGTCCGGTTCGGGGAAATCCTCGCTGGCGTTCGACACGATCTACGCCGAAGGCCAGCGTCGCTACGTCGAATCGCTGTCGGCGTACGCCCGGCAATTCCTTTCGGTGATGGAAAAGCCCGACGTCGACCACATCGAAGGGCTCTCGCCGGCGATCTCGATCGAGCAGAAGTCGACCTCGCACAATCCGCGATCGACCGTCGGCACCATCACGGAGATCTACGACTACCTGCGCCTGCTCTACGCGCGCGTGGGCACGCCGCGCTGCCCGGACCACGGCTATCCGCTGGAAGCGCAGACGGTCAGCCAGATGGTGGACCAGGTCGTGGCGCTGGGCGCAACCGAAGTCGGCCGCGAACAGCGCTACATGCTGCTGGCGCCGGTGATCCGCGAACGCAAGGGCGAGCACGCGCAGGTGTTCGAGCAGTTGCGCGCGCAGGGTTTCGTGCGCGTGCGCGTGGACGGCGTGCTGCACGAGATCGACGCCGTGCCGCCGCTCGCGCTGCGCGTGAAGCACACCATCGAAGCGGTCGTCGATCGCTTCAAGCCGCGCGAGGACATCAAGCAGCGCCTGGCCGAATCGTTCGAGACCGCGCTCAAGCTCGGCGACGGCATGGCGCAGGTGATGTCGCTCGACGACGCCGACGCCGCGCCGCTGCTGTTCTCGTCCAAGTACAGCTGCCCGGTCTGCGAATACTCGTTGCCGGAGCTGGAACCGCGCCTGTTCTCGTTCAACTCGCCGGTCGGCGCGTGCCCGACGTGCGACGGCCTGGGCGTGGCGCAGTTCTTCGATCCCACGCGCGTGGTGGTGCATCCGGAGCTGTCGCTGTCCGCCGGCGCGGTGCGCGGTTGGGATCGCCGCAACGCGTATTACTTCCAGCTGATCCAGTCGCTGGCGCGCCATTACAAGTTCGACGTCGACGCGCCATGGCAGTCGCTGCCGAAGAAAGCGCGCGACGCGGTGCTGTTCGGCAGCGGCGATGAAACCATCAGCTTCACCTACCTCACCGAAGCGGGCGGCCGCAGCCAGCGCAAGCATCGCTTCGAAGGCATCGTGCCGAACCTGGAACGCCGTTATCGCGAAACCGAGTCGGCCGCGGTGCGCGAGGAACTGGCCAAGTACATCAGCGAGCGCGCCTGCACCGAATGCGGCGGCGCGCGCCTGAACCGCGCCGCGCGCAACGTGTTCGTCGCCGAACGCCCGCTGCCGGACATCGTCGTGATGCCCGTGGACGAGGCGCTGGCGTTCTTCAAGGCGCTCAACCTGCCCGGCTGGCGCGGCGAGATCGCGATCAAGATCGTGAAGGAGATCTCCGATCGCCTGCGCTTCCTCGTCGACGTCGGGCTGGATTACCTCACCCTGGAACGCAAGGCCGATTCGCTCTCAGGCGGCGAAGCGCAGCGCATCCGCCTGGCGTCGCAGATCGGCGCGGGCCTGGTCGGCGTGATGTACGTGCTCGACGAGCCCTCCATCGGCCTGCACCAGCGCGACAACGAACGCCTGCTGGGCACGCTCACGCGCCTGCGCGACCTGGGCAACACGGTGATCGTCGTCGAACACGACGAGGACGCCATCCGCCTGGCCGACCACGTCGTGGACATCGGCCCCGGCGCGGGCGTGCACGGCGGCGAAGTGATCGCGCACGGCACGCTCGACGACATCCTCAAGGCGCCGCGTTCGCTGACCGGACAATACCTGTCCGGCAAGCGCGGCATCGACGTGCCGGCCAAGCGCCACAAGCCCGATCCGAAGACCACGTTCCACCTGCGCGGCGCCACCGGCAACAACCTGAAGAACGTCGACCTGGCGATTCCGTCCGGGCTGTTCACGGCGATCACCGGTGTGTCGGGCTCGGGCAAGTCGACGCTGATCAACGACACCCTGTTCGCGATCACTGCCAACGAGCTCAACGGCGCCTCGCACACGCCCGCGCCGTATCGCGAGCACGAGAACATCGAGCTGTGGGACAAGGTCGTCGACATCGACCAGTCGCCGATCGGCCGCACGCCGCGTTCGAATCCGGCGACGTACACCGGCCTGTTCACGCCGCTGCGCGAGCTGTACGCGCAGGTGCCCGAAGCGCGCGCGCGCGGCTATTCGCCGGGGCGTTTCAGCTTCAACGTGCGCGGCGGCCGCTGCGAGGCGTGCCAGGGCGACGGCCTGATCAAGGTGGAGATGCATTTCCTGCCCGACGTGTACGTGCCGTGCGACGTCTGCGGCGGCAAGCGCTACAACCGCGAAACGCTGGAGATCCTCTACAAGGGTTACAACATCAACGACGTGCTGGAGATGACCGTCGAGGATGCGCTGAACCTGTTCGAGAACATCCCGGCGATCTCGCGCAAGCTCGAAACGCTGATGGACGTGGGCCTGAGCTACATCAAGCTGGGCCAGAGCGCGACCACGCTGTCCGGCGGCGAAGCGCAGCGCGTGAAGCTGTCGAAGGAACTCTCGCGCCGCGACACCGGCCGCACGCTGTACATCCTCGACGAACCCACGACGGGCCTGCACTTCCACGACATCGAGCACCTGTTGAGCGTGCTCCATCGCCTGCGCGACGACGGCAACACGGTGGTGGTGATCGAGCACAACCTCGACGTCATCAAGACGGCCGACTGGGTGATCGACCTCGGCCCGGAGGGCGGCCATCGCGGCGGCACCATCCTGGCCTGCGGCACGCCGGAGGACATCGCCGCATTGCCGCATTCGCACACGGGTCGCTTCCTCGCGCCGCTGTTGCAGGCCAAGCCGGAAGCGCCCGCGCGCAAGGCCAAGCCGGCCGCGGCGAAGGCCGGCGGCAAGGCGGTGGCGAAGACCACCGCGAAAACGGCGCCGGCCAAGAAGAACAGCACGAAGAAGAAGTCCGCCGCATGAGCGAACCCGCCACCCCCAAGCCCCGCAAGGCGCCGACCCGTCGGCGCAAATCGGCGGCGAAGAAGACGACCGACAGCGCGGCGCCGGCCGCCGCCACGGCGGCCAAGGACGAGACGGGCAACGGAGAAGGCGAACGCGCCGTGCCGCTCATCCGCGTCCCGCTCTCGGTGCGCTGGCGCGACCTGGACGCGTTCAACCACGTCAACAACTCCAAGTATCTGAGCTACCTGGAAGAAGCGCGCCTTCGCTGGATGCTGGGCGTGCCGGGCCAGGGACTGGACGATCATGTCGCGCCGGTCGTCGCGGCCGCGCACCTCAACTACCGCCGCCCCATCGAATGGCCGGCGGAGGTGGACGTCGAACTGTTCGTCGAACGCCTGGGCAACACCAGCGTGAGCATCGGGCACCGCATCGTCGATGCGAAGGACGACGCGATCCTGTACTGCGACGGCAACGTGGTGATGGTGTGGATCGACCGCGGCACGGGCCGCGCGGCGGAACTGCCGATCGCCGTGCGCGAAGCGTGCACGGCGGAAACCGCGGCGTTGCGCTGACACGCCGCTTCCGGCACGCGCGCTACGGGCGCGCGGTCTCCAGCCGGGATCGGTAGCGCTGCTCCAGCGTCGTCACCGTCTGCACGAAACGTTGCGTCTCCGCGTACGGCGGAAGGCCGCCGTGCCGGTCCACCGCGCCTTCGCCGGCGTTGTACCCGGCGACGGCGCGCACCAGATCGCCGTCGAACCGTCGCAACAGCCAGGCCAGGTACTGCACGCCGCCGCGGATGTTCTGCGCGGCATCGAACGCATCGGCCACGCCGAAGCGGCGCGCGGTGCCGGGCATCAGCTGCATCAGCCCCTGCGCGCCCACGCGCGACACGGCGCGTGGCTCGAACGCCGACTCGGCGTGGATCACCGCGCGGATCAGCGCCTCGCCGACGCCGAACTCCCGCGACGCGGCGGCCACCTCGGCCTGGTACGCGGAGGTATCGAGTCCCACCGTCCATGCGTTGCGCGATCGCGTCGGCGCGCACAGGTAGCAGGTCTCCATGTAGTGGAAGCGCAGGATCTCCACGCCGCGCGTCACGCCGGCGGGCCGGCGGCTGAGGTAATGCGGCACGCCGTCCTTGACGAAGAAGTACAGCGTCGCCTGGCGTTGACGTACCCGCAGCGGCGATGCGGGCGCGGCGCGCGGCGACGACGCCTTGGGCGCGGACGCCGGCGCCGCATCGTCGCGCACGGCCGCGTGCGTTGCCGGCTTCGCAATGGCCACGCGCGTGCGTACGCCGGCGACGGTCGAACACTTCGCGCCGTCGATCCGCTCGCTGACGTACATCTCCACGCCGTGGCTGACGCAACGAAGCATGGCGGGCGCCTGCACCGGCACCATCAACAGCGCCGCCGCGCACGCGCAACGGTGCAGACGGATGCCGCCGTTGCGTGCGGCGATGCTCACGCCGCTTCTCCATCCAGGTGCGTGCGTGCGTTGGCCGCAACGGCCAGGCCGTCTTCAGGACGCACGCCGTACGCACGCTGCCTCACCCACTTGGTCGCGATCCATTTCTCGCCGGCCTCCACCGGCGCGCCACCGTGCAGGCTGGCGGGGTCCAGCCGCCCCGTCGGGTCGCAATAGGCGAAGTACAGCGCGCGACCGCGGCGCGGCACGAACGCCGCCTGGCACAGCGGGAAGATCGTCTCGCCACCGGCCTCCACGTCGTTGAGGTAGAGGATCAGCGACGCGGTGCGCTGCCCGCCTTCGCGCATGTGCCGGGCGCTGCCGCGCGCATCGGGCGGAAAGTAGTCGTGATGCGGGCGGTATTCGCCGCCGACGCGGTAATGCAGCACCTGCAGGCCTTCGCCGTGCGCGACCGGAACGTCCATGATCTGCGCCAGCCGCGTTTCGATCCGCGCGATCAACGCCTCCGCACCTCGCGCGAACCAGGTGCCCTCGCTGCTGCGCGCCTGCACCGGGGCCAGCTCGCCGCTCTCGGGATCGACCACCGTCGAGGGCGTCATCCGCTGCGACGACAGCGCGATCAACGCCTCGCATTCGGTCGCCGACAGCACGTTCTCGAGCAGCACCGCGGCGGGACGTTGCAGCCTCGCCAACACGCGGATCTCGCGCCCGTCGATCGTGGCCTGGTTGCACGATCGGAACACGAAGCGCTCCGGCCAGCACGGCACGTGGGTGACTTCGGCGTGCGGCGCTTCGGCCGCATCGCGGAACGCCTGCAACGTGTCCTCGCTGGAGATGTTGTTGCGCAGCATCTCCAGCATCAGCGATTCGCGCGTGCATCCGCGCGCCAGGTTCTCCCGTACCCAGTCGATCCATTCTTCCGAAAGCATGACCCTTCTCCTCGGAATGTCGTGGCACGTCATTTCGTGTTGTCGATGACGATCGAACCGTTGTATTCCACCTGGCCCCGGAAGAAATAGTCGGTGCAGCGCTTGTAATCGCCCGGCGTGACCAGCGAGAACGGCATCTGGTAATCGACCAGCTTGCAGCCAACGGCCGGCTTGCCGTCGCGCCACGACCAGTCCTTGTCGAGGTAGGCCTTGATCGCCGCGGCCGAGCCCTCGACGAAGCCGCGCATGGCCGCGCAGCCCAGGGGTTCGTCGTCGGGGATGGGCACCTTCATCCGCGCCGCGATCTCGCGATACGCCGCGATGCGGTTGGTGACCTGCGGTCGCTCCGCGCCACCGCCGCCGCACTCGATCCCGCCGTTGATGATGTAGACCGTCGCGCCGAAGCCCGGCTTCATGTTGTTGGCCAGATCGACGGTGTTGGGTTTCCAGGTGCCGTCGATCACCCACGTCATCGGCGGCTTGGGCGTCTGCGGCGTCACCGCGAACCACACCGCGGAGGCGAAGTTGAGCCACGTATCGGCCACGCGTCCCGGATCGTCGAGCAGCACGTTGACGTCGTTGTACAACGCCTGCGAGAACGGGCCGAAGTTGTAGTTCCACGACAGTTGCTTCGCGCCGCGGCCGAAGTAGTCCAGGTACTGGCCGCGATCGTTCTTCGCGCAGGGGTAGAAGATCCAGTTGGTGGCGTGCGAGCCGGGCTCGCATTGCTGGTAGGAGCCGACCGAGGAGCCTTCCTCGTAGCCGGATTCGCGCAGGAACCACAGGGCCTGTTTCCAGAACGGAATGGGCGTGTCCTGCGGCATCGTCTGCAGCACCGCATTGTTGTGTTCCGGCTGGCCGGAGCGCACCTGCGCGGGCGTCAGCGAACTCCAGTTCGCGCCGGTTTCCTGCACGAAGTGCGCGAACGAGGTGGCCAGCAGCTTGCGGCAGATCGCGTCGGCGTCGCGGCCGTCGCGGTAGTCGCCGCAGTACGCCGGGAACTTGGCGATCCCGCGCAGCAGGTTCACGTACGAGTACTTGATGTGCCGGACCGGGAAGATTTCCTCGAAGGCCTGTTCCGGCAGCAGGCGCTCCACGCGCTGCACGTTGGCCGGGTTCGCGCCGCGGCCGGGCACGACGGCTTCGACTTCGCTGTCGGGCAGGACCTTCAGCGCCTCGCGGATCAGTGCGATCTGCCCCTGCGTCTGATCGATCAGCGACGCCTCGTACTGGCGCAGTTCCGCATCGCTCGGGTAATCGGGCGGCGCGGCGACGTAAAGGATCTTCGGCTTGTAGGCGGCCGTGGGGGACGGTGTTGGCGACGGCGACGGCGACGGCGACGGCGACGGTGCTGGTGCTGGTGCTGGTGCTGGTGCTGGTGCTGGTGCTGGTGCTGGTGCGGGTGCGGGTGCGGGTGCGGGTGCGGGTGCGGGTGCCGGTGCCGGTGCCGGTGCCGGTGCCGGTGCTGGTGCTGGTGCTGGTGCTGGTGCCGGCGCAGGGGCTGGCGCGGGTGCCGGTGCAGGCGACGGCGTGCCCGAGCACGCACCGACGTCCTCCCACACGCCCCATTGACCGGAGGTGGCGGGATCGTCGCCCTGCGTCCACCACTTGTTGCGGTAGTTGCGCCCGTTGCGCGTCACCATCGTTCCTGCGTCGGCATACGTCGTACTCGCCGCCCAGGCCGGATGACAGCCGCTCGGACTCGGACTCGGACTCGGACTCGGACTAGGTGCGGGTGCCGGCGCAGGCGCAGGCGCAGGCGCTGGTGCTGGTGCTGGTGCTGGTGCGGGTGCGGGTGCGGGTGCTGGTGCTGGTGCTGGTGCGGGTGCTGGTGCAGGTGCAGGCGCGGGTGCCGGCGCAGGCGCAGGCGCCGGCGTCGAACTGCTCGGCCCCATGTCGCGCCACAGCGTGGGGCTGCTGGGTGGCGTCCAGCCGGCGCCCACGTAGGCGATGTGCGTCTGCAACGCCTGGTAATCGCGTCCGTCGTAACTGACGACCGTGCCGGCGGAGTAGGTCTGGCCTTCGCGCCATTCGGCGGCATGCAGTGCGCCGATCATGCACAGCGAAAGCGCGGTGGGCAGCAGGTGGCGTTTCAGCGTCGGGAACATGGGGACCTCGCGAGAAAGTGAGGATGCTTGATGGACGGAGGAGTTCGCGGCGCGTCAGTACGGAGCGTCCCTGTCCCGTACCGGCGCGCCGCGTCTGGCGCGAAACCCGCTATCCGTCGGCCACGTCCGCGATGCCACGCCATCGCCGTTGCGTGCCGAACACCGTTCGATTCCCTGCCATGTCCTGCCACATGTCCGCTCTCCTTGCGCAGGCCGTTCATCGCCGCATCATTCCGCCGCCGGGATAGACGGCGAATTTCCATTCCTGATAGCTCTTCTTCAGCACGAAGCTCTGGTAATCGGGCGGGAAGTCGTCCTGCTTCAGCGGCTCGCCTTCGGCGCGGCTGTACACGCCGTAGAGTTCGCCCTGCGCGCCGCGGATGAGTTCCCAGTCGCCGCCGGTCATCGGGTCGACGTAGGGCTGGCGAAGATGCCGGCGCGCGAAGGACACGCGCGGATCGCCGAGCAGGTCGTCGAAGCTGCGCGGGAACGTACCCGACGCGTCGGCGCGCACGTAGCTCTGGATCGCCTTGCGGATCGCGTCGCCGTTGCGCAGCAGTTCGGCTTCGCGCGAGCGCTGCACCTGCGTGCTCCACACGGTGCCCACGCGCGCCAGGTAGATGCCCATCACGGCCACGCACACCAGCGCCCACAGCAGGCCGAAGCCGCGTTGCCGGTGGTTGGCCGGACTTGCGCATCTACCATGTCGAATACTCGGTGCCATCCTTGCCCTTCCCTTGTGCGCCACTGCGGACGTCGTACACGCCGGCGGTTCCGTCCGGCGGTCCGCGCGTCTTCCAGGTCGAGCGACTGCGCGTCACCGTGTCCATCGGCACTTCGCGCAGGTAGCGACGTTCCACCAGCTCGTCCAGCGATTCCGGATAGCGCCCCACGTCGGAACGGAACCGGTCGATCGAGTCGCGGATCGTCGTGAGGTTCTCGCGCAGCACGGTTTCCTGCGCCTTGTCGGTCTGCTCGAAGTAGCGCGGCACTACCAGCGTCAGCAGCGCGCCCATGATCGCCAGCACCACCAGCAACTCGATCAGCGTGAATCCGAGCGCGCGCCGTTCCATGCGTCACCACTTGCGGTAGTCGATGCCATTGAGGCCCGCGCCGTCGGCCAGCGAGTACACGTCGTACACGTCCTCGCCTTCGGCCGGCGCGTCGGGCGGACTGGCGTAACTGCGCTTGCCCCAGGTCTGCGCGTCTCCGCGGCTGGGGCAGTCGCACAACGGGTCGCGCGGAATGCGGCGCAGGAAATACAGGCGACTGCCGGTCGGGCTGCTGCGATCGACCACGCCTTCCACCAGCGTCTCCAGTTTCGGCGGGTAGCCTGAATCGTCGGCCGACTTGTCGATCTTTCCCGCATCGGCCGCCGCCTTGTACGCGTCGATGGCATCGCGGATCTGCCACAGCGCGCGCTTGAGTTCGTCCTCGCGCGAACGCTGCGCCGCCACCTGCGTCAGCGGCAGCGCGACCATCGCCAGCGTCGCCATGATCGCCAGTACGACCAGCAGCTCGATGAGCGTGAACCCGCGTGCGGCGCCGTTCATGGGCGACCTCCCGGCGGCGTGCTCGATGCAGGCGTACCCGCTGCTGACGTGGACGACGGGGACGTCGGCGCGGGCTCGATGCCCATGCGCGCTTCGGTTCCGGAATCGAACGCGGTGATGCTGGAGGCCGGCATCGACTGGTTGCGCACGATCCGCGGCGTGATCAGCAGGATCAGTTCGGTGCGATGCTTGTCGTGGTTGCGCGTGCCGAAGATGCGGTCGAGGATCGGGATGCGGCTCAACCCCGGCAACCCGGTGGTACCGCCCTGCTCGGTGCGCTGGAGCAGTCCGGCCAGCGCCTGCGTCTGGTTGTTGCGCACGCTCATCACCGTCTCGGCGGTGCGCGTACCGATCTGGTAGGCCACCAGCCCGCTGTCGGTGGTGATGGTGTCGGTGACGCTGGACACCTCCATTCGCAACTTGATCTGCACTTCGTTGTTGCTACCGATCACCGGTTCGACGTCGAGCGACAAACCCACGTCCTGGTAGTTCACGCTCTCGGTGCTGAAGTTGTCCGACAGCGTGGTGGTCACCACCGGCAGGCGATCGCCGATGAGCACCTTGGCCTTCTCGCGGTTGCGCACGCGGATGCGCGGATTGGCCAGCGTGTTGGTGCGGCCCTGGCTCTGCAGGATGTCGATGGCGATCGACGGCGGCCCCAGCCGCACGAGGATGTCGTTGCTGTTGAGGCTCTTCAGCTGCTCCAACGTCAGCAGGCCCGGCGCGCGGACGAGGCCGTCCGGTCCGTCGGGCTGCGGCTGCGCCGAGAAATCCACGCGGTCCGGATACTGGATGCCGAACTGCAGCAGGTCGTTGGCCGACACTTCCAGCACCTGCGCTTCGATCATCACTTCCGCCGGCGCCACGTCGATGGCGGCGATCAGCCGCTCGGCGACCTCGATCGCCTCGGGCGCGTCGCGCATGATGATCGCGTTGGTGCGCTCGTCCAGCACCGCGTCGCGCGTCTTCACCATCTGCTTCAACGTCGCCAGCACCTGCGGCGCCTGCGCGTACTGGAGGTAGAACGTACGTACGCGCAGGTTGCGGTATTCGATGTCCTTGTCGGGGCGCTTGGGGTAGATGAGCACCGAGTTCCCGCTGACGACCTTGCTGGACAACTGGTTGGCCTGCAGCACCAGCGACAGCACCTGCCGCACCGGCGTGGCGGTGGCGTAGATGGTGGTCGGCGCGGTGGACGGCACGTCCTTGTCGAAGGTGAAGTTCAGCCCGGTGATGTTGGACATCAGCTCGAAGATGCTGATCAGCGGCTGCTCGCGGAACTGCACCGTGATCGGCTTGTTCATGTCGGCGTTCAGCTGCGGGCCCAGCGGGCCGTCGGGTGCGCTCCACTCGTCGCGAAGGCGCTTCGCACGCGGATGGTTGGGGTATTTGGCGAGCAGTCCGTCGAGCACGCCCAACGCCTGCACCGGATCGCGCGCATGGATCGACTGGGCGTAACGCAGCATGGAATCGGCCTGCGCGTTGCGGTCGATCCACTCCAGCGTCGCGCGCGGCGCGTCGTCGCCCGGCGCGAGGGTCTGCGCCTTGCCCGCCCACGAGCGCGCCTGTTCGACGTCGCCGGTTTCGTACGCGGCCATCGCACGCGAGAGGTAATCGTCGACCAGGTAGCGTTGCATCGCCAGATACCGGCTGCGCAGCACGAGATCGTCGGGATGGCGCGAGGTCTCCTTCGCCAGCCACGACAGCGCCTCGGCCGGCGCGAGCGTGTCCAGGCGCGAGTCCATCTGCTGGTACTTCAGATCGGTCGCGCACGCCGCCAACAACGCGACCGCGAGGCCCATCGCGATGGCATGCACGCGGCTCATCTCATCCTCCCAGGGACATCTGCTGCGTGCGTTTGAGCGGCAGGTACTGCAGCTGCACTTCGCGTGCACTGACGCTCTCGATCCGATAGGTGCCCAGCAGCACGTCGCCGGCGCGATGGAAGCCGGTCTTGCGGCAGTTGGAACAGATCGCGAAGTCCCGGCCGGCCGCGGTGAGCACCGCGTAGAACTCGCCGTTTCGCTCCAGCCATGTCGCGGCCACCGAGAACGGCAACGGCGGCGGATCCTTCGGCGGCGGCGGCGGGGGTGGCGCGGGCGGCGGCGGGGGCGGCGGCGGCACCCAGCTCTGGCTCGGGAACAGATTCACCACGGCGTCGGTTCCGGGCGCGCCCGGCGGCATCGGCGACGGTGCGGGCGAACGCCTCGCCGGATCGGCGGCGACGTCCGCGTCCAGCGCCGCGTGAGCCGGCGCCGACGACGGTGCCGGTGCCGGCAGCGTCCTTTGCGCGGAGGGCGGCGTCGCTGGCGGGCGCCGTGGCGCGGACGCGGTGGATGCCTCTTTCGCTGCAGGCGGCGCGTCCGCGTCCTGGTCGCCATCGCGTCGCGCCACGAACACGGCGAGCACGATCGAGCCCGCCAGCAGCCACTGCAGCGGACGCGACAAGCGCATGCGCGATGACCACCGTTTCATGCCGGCACTTCCACCAGGAACGAACACTGCATGCGGATTTCCAGCTGCGTGCTGCCGATGTCGCCGCGCGATACGGCCAGGTGCTCCACGCGCACGCCCGGCAGGCGTCGCAGGTCCTGCAGGAACACGCGGAACTGCGGGTACGTCGTGTTGAAGGTGGCTTCCAGCAGGTAGCGCCGCACCGGCGCGGCGTCGGCTCCGGCGGGCTGGTAGACCACCTGCGGAATGTCGAGTCCGTTCTTCTTGGCGATCGCGTGGAAGCTGTGCAGGAACACCGAGAAGCGATCGTCCGCGCTGCCCGGATCCGTCGCCTGTTCCGGTTGCGGCGGCGGCGGATGCGCGATGACCGCACTGCGCTGTTCCAGGTCCGCGCGACGGTGGGCGATATCGCGCTGAAGGGGCGCGATCTCCACCAGCGCGACCACCACTGCGAAAAGCAGCACGACCACGGCGAGCACGCCGATCGTGCCCAGCCGCCAGCGGGCGCGCTGCAGCTGCCAGACCGTGCGGTTCATCGCGGGGCTCCCGCGTTCGATGCGACGCGCATCGGCGTGTCGGCCGAAGCCGGGGGCGCTTCGTCGCGATGCAATGCGCGCCACACGACTTGCAGGTTCGTCTCGACCGACTCGATGGGCGGTCCGGGTTTTTCCGTCTGGCGTCGCAGCACCACGCGCTCGGTCGCCGGGTTCGCCAGCAGCCAGTCCGCGTAGCTCAGCGCGTCCTGCACCGACTTGGTTTCGAAGACCATGTTGATCTCGCGCGGCTCGGTGGCGACTTCCAGCGTGAGGAAGGCGATCTGCGGTCGCCAGCCGCCTTCGATCAGATCGCGCGCGGGCTCGGTCGCGTATTTCTGCCGCGCCATCAACGCCTGCGTCTGCGGATTGACCGGCTTGCTGTGCGCGATGCTGATGAGCCGCCGACGGCCCTCCTCGCGCGCGACGTCGGATTCGCGCTCGTCCAGCTCCGCGCCCTGCGTGCGCAGGGCATCCAGGTACTGCATCGCCGCCACGAGCGCGACGACCGCGGCCACGAGCAGCAGCAGGCCGACCGCGCTTGCGGGACGGTTCGGACGCAGCAGGTCGAGCGGGGGCGCTTTCATGCGTGCGGACACCACGGCAGCGGCAACCACTGCGCTCCCGGCCAGTGCGCCGCATCCATGTGCAAGGCCAGCGGCGCCATCACGTAGGTGTGCTCGGGCTCGTCCTGCCGGCACAGCACGGTGGCGTCGCGCAACACCTGCGGCAGCGGCGCCGTCGCCGGCAGCGCGACGAACCCGGACCATCCGCCGTCGCGACGGAAGCCGATATGCGCGATCACCGCGTCGGGCGTGCTCTGCTCGACTTCGACGACGGCGATGCGGCCGTCGTGGATGCGCGCCGCGTGCCGACCCAGCGCGTGCGCGAATCCGGGTTCGATCGCCGACAATGACAGGCCGCGCGCCTTGCAGATGCCGCCGATGCCGGCACACAGCGCTTCGGGCACGGCCGCGGCCAGGCGCATGCGGCCCCAGCCGTCGTCCTGCACGCTGAATCGCCACGCATCGGGCGCGCCCATGCCATCGCGGATGAACTGCGTGCGCGCCAGTGCCACCCAATCGGCGGGCCGCGGCAACGGCCGCCACGGCAAGGCGAGGTAATGCACGAATGGCGCGCCGACCAGCACGCGCGCGACATGCACGCCGCGTTTCGCCGGGCGCGTGGCGACGGCTTCCAGCGCGGTGAGCGCACTGGCCAGGTCGCAGGGCTGGTGCAGCGAAGACAGCGCGAGCGGTCGCGCATCCTCGCCCAGCGATACGGCCTGGTAACCGTCGACCCACAACGTATGGCGGCTCCACCAGGGCGACACGCGCGTGCGCAGCTGCGCTTTCAGCGCATCCAGGCGCAATGTCGAGGCGATGCCGTCGCTGCGCAGCGCCGGCACGAACGCCGCCGCGCCGAGCACCTGCGCGTGCAGGCGGCCGATCGCGTGCAACTGCCCGGCGGCCCTACTCCACCACGGTGACACGGTTCACCTCCGTCAGCGTGGTGCGGCCATCCGCCACGGCGCGCAAGGCAATGCGGCGGATCGGGACGAAGCCGCTTTCGTGCGCGATCTGCTTGAGTTCCAGCAGCGGCCGTCGTTCGACGAAGCACTGCTTGATGCGGTCGTTGAAACGCAGCACTTCGGCGATGGGCTGTCGGCCCATGTAACCCGTGTTGCGGCACGCCTCGCAGCCGGTTCCTCTCCGGAACTGCCATCCCGCCACGTCCTTGGGCGTCAACTGCGAAGCATGCAGCAAGGCTTCATCGGGCCGGTCGTCGATCACGCAGTGCGGGCAGTTGCGCCGCATCAGCCGCTGCGCGACCGCGCCGAGCAACGCATCGACGAAACTGTGCATGTCCACTCCCATGTGCAGGAAGCGGTCGAGCACGGAAAACACGTTGTTCGCGTGAACCGAGGTCAGCACCAGGTGCCCGGTCAGCGCGGCCTGCACCGCGATGCCCGCGGTCTCGCCGTCGCGGATCTCGCCGACCAGGATCTTGTCCGGGTCGTGCCGCAGGATCGAGCGCAGCCCGCGCGCGAAGGTCAGGCCCTTCTTGTCGTTGATCGGGATCTGCAGGACGCCGGGCAGTTCGTACTCCACCGGGTCTTCGATGGTGATGATCTTCTCCTCGCCGGTGTTCACTTCCGACAGCGTCGCGTACAGCGTGGTCGACTTGCCCGAACCGGTGGGGCCGGTCACCAGGATCAGGCCGTACGGTTCGTGCGCCATCGCCCGCACGCTGGCGACCACGTCCGCTTCGTGGCCGAGCACGTCCAGGCGCAGTGGCGCGCCCGACTTGTCGCCGCGCTGCTTGTCCAGGATGCGAAGCACCGCGTCCTCGCCGTGGATGGACGGCATGATCGACACACGGAAGTCGATCTCGCGCTGGTTGATGATGGCCTTGAACCGGCCGTCCTGCGGAATGCGTCGCTCGCCGATGTCCAGCTCCGCCATCACCTTCAGGCGCGACAGCACCTGCTCGGCCACGTCGGTGCCCTGCGCGGAACCGCTGGCGAGCAGCACGCCGTCGATGCGGTACTTGATCACCAGTCCGCCGGCGGTACTCTCGATGTGGATGTCGGACGCGCGCGCCTTGAGTGCGTCGTACAGCGAGGAATTGACCAGGCGGATCACCGGATGCACGTCGCCCGCGAGCGTGGCGAGCGAGATCTCCACCGCGCCTTCGCTCGGCCCGGCCTCGCCGCTGCCCATGCTGACCTGCGCCATCGCGCGATGCTCGGCCTCGTGCATCGACAGGTACGACAGCAGATCCGCCGGGACGCAGAAGGCGAACGCGAACGGCGCCTTCACCCGTTGCATGGCCCACGTGCGCTGGTGCGGATCGAAGGGATCGGCCAGCACCATCAGCAAGCGGCCGTCCGCGTCGCTGCCCATCAGCGCGTTGTGCGCCATCGCTTCGGCGAACGGCAACAGGTCGAATCGCGCATCGAGCGCTTCCAGGTCCGCGGCGTCCAGGCCGCGCAGCCCGATCATTCCGTGCACCAGCGCCAGATAGTCGGCGGCGTCCTCGCCGGCCTGCTGCCAAAGGCGAAGCTGCAGCGGTCGATCGTCCGCCGTCGGCATCCCTTCGATCGCGGTGGGAATCGTGCGGTCCATGCTTCACCCGATGCTGCCGGCCATCTGGAAAATCGGCATGTACAGCAGGAACACGATCGTGCCGACGATCGCGCCCACCACCAGCATCAGCAACGGCTCGACGA
Source organism: Lysobacter arvi (assembly GCA_031216755.1). Taxonomy (GTDB): domain Bacteria; phylum Pseudomonadota; class Gammaproteobacteria; order Xanthomonadales; family Xanthomonadaceae; genus Lysobacter_J; species Lysobacter_J arvi. The sequence goes on from JARUHG010000001.1 coordinate 1,433,304, forward strand.
TGCGCATCAGCGTGTCGATGGCGCGGTCGAGTTCCTCGTCGCAGAACTCCGCCGAGCGGGTGATCATCGCCGGCAGTTCGCCGCTCTGTTCGCCCACGCGGATCAGGCGCTCGGCGACGGGCGTGGTGAGCTTCGCGGCGGGCAGCGCCGAGGAGAGCGAATGACCGGTCTGGATGTCGTCGAGCACGTGCGCCAGCGCCGGCTGCATCTGGCCGGGCAGCAGTTGCGCCGACATCTGCAGCGACGCAACCACCGGCATGCCGCCGGAAAGCAGCAGACCGAGCGTGCGATAGAAGCGCGTGAGCGCGAACAGGCGCTGGTAGCCGGCCATCTTCGGCAGGCGCCAGATGGCGTCCATCAGCCGTGCGCGCACCTTCGTGCTGCGCAGCGCGAGCACCGCGGCCGCCAGCGCCGCGACGATGCCGAGGAACAGCAGCATGCCGTGCGCGTGCACCAGGTCGCCCCACCACAGCATCAGCTTCGCGGCGAAGGGAATGTTCTTCATCGACGCGTAGACCTGGCTGAATTTCGGCACCACGTAGAACGCGAGGAACAGGATGATCATCGCGCCGGTGGCGATGACGATCATCGGATACACCATCGACGAGACGACCTTCTTGCGCACCGCCGCCAGTCGCGCGTCGTAGTGGTGATAGCGCTTGAGGGCTTCGGCCAGGTGGCCGGTGCGTTCGGCCGAGGCGACCGTCGCCACGTACAGCGACGGGAACACCTCCGGCTGCCGTTCCAGCGCGCGCGACAGCGGCAGGCCTTCGTACAGCGCGTCGACGATCCGGCCCAGCACGGTCCGGTTGATGCCTTCCTCGCTCTTGTCGCGCAGCGTTTCCACCGTCTCGATCAGGCTCAACCCTGCCTCCAGTAGCGCGATGAGTTCCTGCGTGAACAGCGACGAATCGAAGCGCGGTTTGCGCAGCGCCAGCTTCAGGCCCTTCTTCTGCAGCGGCGACGCGTCCAGCAGCGCCATGCCCATCGCGTCCACGGTGCGGCGAAGCTCCGTTTCGTCGTCGGCTTCCAGCTCGAGCTCGCGCTCGCCGCCGTCGGTGCCCACGCGGACGCGGTAGCGCATGGCGCACCGCCTACTTCGCGACGATGTCGGTGTCCTCGTCGGTGCCGCCGGGTTTTCCGTCGGCGCCCAGCGTCAGCAGATCGAAGTCCTTTCCGCCTTCGCCTGGCATGCGGTAGACGTAGGCCGCGCCCCACGGGTCGGGCGGGATGTCGTTGCTCATGTACGGGCCGGACCATCCGCTGAGGTTTCCCGGATTCGCCATCAGCGCCTGCAGGCCCATGTCGGTGGTGGGATAGCGGCCGGTATCCAGGCGGAAGCGGTCGAGCGCGTCAGAGATCGATTTCATCTGCGAAGCCGCGGTCTTGCTCTTGGCCTTGCCGATCTCCCCGAACAGTTTCGGCCCGACGTAACCGGCCAGCAGCGCGATGATCAGCAGCACCACCAGCAGTTCCAGCAGCGTGAAGCCGCGCAGCGCCGACGGCCCGCTCCCTTCCGGACGCAGGAATGAAGACTGTGGAGCACGCATGGCATCCTCCGATGCGAGCCACGCCGCGGGCCGCCGCCGGCCCGCGGTGGCACGCGACTCACGGCCCGTTGATTTCGCCCATCACCTTGATCAGTTCCGCGCCCGGCGCGTCGCCGTCGAGTTCCCACGCGAACACGCCGCGCAGGTTGTTCTGGCGTACGTATTCGAGCTTGGCGCGAACCGTCGTCGGCGTGTCGTACGACCAGAACGTGGTGCCGTCGTATTTCCACGACTGCTTCGCGACCGGATGTTCGCGCACGGTGCCCGGTGCGTTCTTCAGCACCTTGTAGTCCTCGATGCCGACTTCCTGCGAACCCGGCGCGGGTTTCGCCGCCGCCTGGTACAGGCCATCGCCCTTCGGTCCGCCGCTGACGCCGGTCCAGCCGCGTCCGTACAGCGGAATGCCCACGACCAGCTTCGAGGCGGGCACGCCCCGCTGCAGCAAGGTCTGCACCGCCGAGTCGACGTTGTACGTGGCGCCGTTTGCGGTCTTGGCGTTGGGGCTGTCGGGGTCCTTGTAGAGATTGGACTGGAAGTCGGTGGGCCCGGTGCTTTCCCAGCCGCCGTGGAAGTCGTACGACATGATGTTGATCCAGTCGAGCGACTTGCTGTACTGCGCCGGCTCGGTGTTGTCGATCTTGTCGCCGCCCGAACCGATGGCGACGGTGAGCAGGTAGCGCTTGCCGTTCTGCTGTCCGATCGCATCCAGCTGGCGGCGGAACTCGGCCAGCAACAGCGTGTAGTTGGTCTTGTCGCCCGGGTCGACGACGTTGTACGGCTGGCCACCGCCGCCGGGGAATTCCCAGTCGATGTCGATGCCGTCGAACACGCCCGCCGCCACGCCCGTGCCGCCGGCGTTGCTGCCCGCATCGAACGGCAGGTTGCCCTTGATGTACACATCGATGCACGAGGACACCAGTTGCTTGCGCAACGCGTCGGTCGATGCGGCCTTGCCGAACCACTTCGACCACGTCCAGCCGCCGAGCGATATCAGCACCTTCAGGTTCGGATACTTGGCCTTGAGTTGCTTGATCTGGTTGAAGTTGCCCTTGAGCGGGCCGGCCGACCCGTTACGCGGATCATCCCAGGCGTAGCCCCAGGGATCGGCCGTGCCGTTGACCGATTCGGCCCCGGTGAAGCCTTTCTGGTAATCGGCCCATCCATCGCCACCGGTGCCTGCCTCGGGGCTGTTGGGATCGGTCGCGCCGGGTTCGGCCTTGTTGATGATTCCGCACTCGTAACCGCCGTTCTTCGCGTAGAGATTGCCGAACGCGTAGTTCATGAACGTCAGCTTCTGTGCGGCGCCCGACGTATCGACGTCCTTGATCCGGTAGTTGCGTCCGTAGATGCCCCACTGCGCGAAGTACGCGCCGACTTCGCGCGTCCCCGCCGGCAGCGGTGACGGCGAAGGCGATGGCGTGGGTGACGGTGATGGCGCTGGTGCCGGCGCAGGCATCGGGGCCGGCGCAGGTGCGGGCGTGGGGGTCGGCTCCGGCGCCGGCGCCGGAGCAGGAGCCGGCGTGGGGGATGGCGTCGGCGTCGGAGCCGGTGCCGGCGCAGGTGCCGGCGTAGGGGCAGGTGTCGGTGCAGGCGCGGGTGCAGGCGCCGGTGCAGGCGCCGGCGCCGGTGCAGGTGCAGGTGCAGGTGCAGGCGCGGGTGCTGGCGCGGGTGCTGGCGCGGGTGCCGGTGCAGGCGCAGGTGCCGGTGCCGGTGCAGGTGAACCGCCCGAGCAGGCACCGATGTCCTCCCAGGCGCCCCACTGCCCCGACTGCGCCGGGTTGTCGCCGCTGGTCCACCACTTGTTGCGGTAGTTGCGCCCGTTGTACGTGACCGTCGTTCCCGCGTCGGCATACGTGGTCGAACTCGACCACGGCGCGTAGCAGCCTGTCGGCGCCGGGCTGGGTGCGGGTGAAGGCGTTGGCGTTGGTGCTGGTGCGGGGGCTGGGGCCGGTGCTGGTGCTGGTGCTGGTGCTGGTGCTGGTGCTGGCGCCGGCGCGGGCGCCGGCGATGGCGAGGGAGAAGAGCCGTCCGTGGCTGGCCCGAGATCACGCCACAACGTGGGCGTCGTCGAGGGCGTCCATCCTGCGCCTGCATACGCGGTGTGCGTCTGCAGAGCCTGATAACTGCGTCCGTTGTACGTCACCGTCGTACCGGCGGTGTACGTGGTTCCTTCACGCCATTCGGCGGAAAAAACCGAAAACGACCATACCGCTGCAACGGCGAGCGAGAGCGCGCGCGCAGCCAACTTCGTGCGGTCCATAACCCACTCCTTGGGTCCCTGCATTGTGGAGCACGGTCACTACGACTTCAGGCAAAACGATCGCGCGCAGTCCGGCGGCAACGGACCACGAAGATGCGTCTGCAGCTGCAACGAGAAAAAACTTTTCGCGCTTCGCGATGCCGGGAGGAATTCCACTGCATCGGTGCGGGGGAGCGTCTTACGCCCACGTGTGTTAAGAGCGCGCGAAGAAAAACAACCGGAACTTACGACGTCGCAATCACAATGATGGTGCGTTGTTCGGCGCCGATTCACCGACGTGATCTGCCGCAACGCAACACACGACCCGCGCGCCAAACGAACTCATCGAGCGACGTCGGAAGCGTAACCACGCTTCACGGAACTGCTTGCGTGGAACTTCGGTGGAACTTACTCGCCTGCTTTTCGCACCACGAAATCGCCGCGAATCGTGCGACCGTTGGACAATTTGAAGTCGATCGCGATCTTGTCGTTCGCCGAGACGTTTGCGACCGGTTGCATCAACATCAGATGCAGGCTACCGGGCTTCAGCACTGCGGATTTTCCGGCGGCGATGCGCAGTTCCGGCACCGGTCGCATGCGACTCACGCCTTCGACGACGGTGGTTTCGTGCATGTCCACTTCGCCGAATGCGGCGCTCGTCGCACCGACCACCACCACGTCCTTCTTGCATGGATTCTCGATGTGCGCGAAGCCCGCCATCATCGGCATGGGCATCGGTGGCATGCGCACCCAGGCGTCGCGGATCTGCGGCACGCATTCGCCCGCGGAAACACTGCCGCTGGCGGCCAGCAGGAGGGCCATCACGGCCGATCGGAGATGCTTGGTGTCCATCCGCCTATGATACCTGCAGTAGCGTCGACGCACGCCGGCCGCCCCTTACAGGACCCGAACTCATGAGCCTTGTCGAACTCCATGCCGCCGATGGCATCGTGGACATCAAACTCGCACGCGCACCGGTCAATGCGTTGAACCCGGCGTTGTGCAACGACCTTCGCGGCGCGCTCGCGCAGGCGGTCGAGGATGGCGCACAGGGCATCGTATTGTCCGGCGGGACAAAAGTGTTCTCGGCGGGACTCGACGTGCCGCACCTGCTCTCGCTCGGCGACGATCGCGATGCACTGATGTCCGCATGGGAGACCTTCTTCCTGGCCGCGCGCGCCATCGCGGAATGTCCGGTGCCCATCGTCGCGGCGATCGGCGGCCACGCGCCCGCCGGCGGCTGCGTGCTCGCACTGTGCTGCGACTATCGCGTGATGGCGCGCAGCGAGGATCCGGCGAAGCCCTTCCGCATCGGCCTCAACGAAACCCAGGTAGGCCTGGTGGTGCCGGTCGGCATCCTGCGGCTGATGCAGCGCGTGGTCGGCGCGCATCGCGCCGAGCGGCTCGTGGTGGCCGGCGACATGGTCGAAGCCGAACGTGCCGAGCGCATCGGCCTGGTCGACGAACTCGTGCCGATGGATCAGGTCGACGCCCGCGCGCGCGAGTGGCTCTCGCAACTGCTGACGTTGCCGCAGCCGGTGATGCGCCAGACCCGCGCCATCGCCCGCGCGGATCTGATCGCCGCGATGCAGCCGGAACAGATCCAGTTGCCCAGGTTCATCGCGGCCTGGAGCGATCCGTCCACGCAGGCCGCGCTGAAGGCGCTGGTGGCGAAGCTGGGCAAATGATCGCCACGGCTTCGCGCACTTTCTTCCGTCACAGCACCCAGACTTCCACGCGTTCGTTCCGATAACGCGCGGCCAGGCTGCCTGCCGCGGCCAGCGGCACCTGCGCGCCGACGCCGCGCGCATGCAGCACCGGCAGCCCGCGCGCCATCAGTTCGTGCGCGACGAGGTCGGCGCGGTCGTTGCTCATCATCGTCGCCGCCACCGAGCTGCCCGCCGTGTCCGCGAACCCCACGACCAGCAGGCGGCGTCCGCGATTCACCGGCAGTTGCATGAAGGCCACGATGCGCTCGATGTCGCGAACCGCACGGCTGTCGTACACGCTCGCCGCCACGCCGCTTTCGTTGTTGCCCGTCAGGTTGAAGCGCAGGCTCAACGGCAAGCGCATCGCCCTGGCGACGAGTTCGCGATAGTCCTTCGGTCCGAACAGCGTCGGCGGCGCATAGCCGGGACGCAGCGTCATCGCGAAGTGGCCGGCGCGCGCGACGGCGTCCTGTCCCCGCCGGCTCATCGTGTACAGCGCGAAGCTGCGGCTGAGTGCACCCATCATCTGGCTGCCATACAGATAGAAGCGGCGCGAGAGCGGATAGTCCTCGCTCTGCATCGCCAGGCGCGTCGGTGCGATGGCGCGCCCGCCGTCGGACAGCGTAAGCGGACGCACCCCGGCGCCCCAGGGCTGGCGCAACGTCACGAAACCGATCCCGCCGGGGTCGTTCGCCAACGCGCGCACCAGCGATCCGCCATCGGCATGCATTTGCGCCGGCGCGTACGGCGCCCCCTGCATCACACGCTCGTCGACCAGATCGCGCGCGGAGTTCGCGCCGGCCACCATGTGCAGGTGGATCGCGCCGCGTCCGCCGAGATCGCGCCAATCGCGCACCTGCCCCGACAGCACGCGGCGCAGCTGCGAGAAGCCCAGCTGCGCCAGCGGGTTGTCGCGATGCACGACGACCGCCACGCCGTCCAGCGCCATCGCGAATTCCTGGTCGTGCGAGGCGAGGTCGCCCAGTTGCCAGCCCGCGTCGAGTTCGGCGGCGTTCGGGCGGCGCGTCATCATCGCGATGTGCGCGTTGCCGTCGACGACGTCCTGGAAGCCGTGCGCGGAACTGCTCGCCTGGATTTCCACGATCAGCGGCATGCCGTCGCGCTGCGCGTGGAGTTCGGTGAGCGTCGGACCGGGCTGCTCGCGCCGGATGTCCTGGTAACCGATATCGCGCAACCACGACTCGGCCACCGCCGGCACGAGCCGCGCGGCCATCGTCTGCGATCCGTGGATACGGACGCGCTCGGCGTCCACCTGGGCATGCGCGCTCGCGCCTGCCATCGACAACCACACTGCAACACACCAGCCCGCGACGCGTGACATGGTGCACACCCCCTGCGCGAAATCGCGCAAGGATCGGGGACGTGGATGACGCGGAGGTTACGAACTGCGCGAATCGAGTACGCCCGATTCCGATCGACCGCTTCGGTACATCACGGGCCGCGTGCGATCGGACGCAACGGGTCGTCGATCCACCCGCTCCACGAGCCGGTGAACAACCGCGCGCCTTCCAGGCCAGCGTGTTCCAGCGCGAGCAGCAGATGGCACGCGGTAACGCCCGAGCCGCACATCGCCACGACGTCGCGGGGATCGCGACCTTCCAGCGTCCGGGCGAACTCCAGCGCGAGTTCCTGCGCCGGACGGAAGCGGCCGTCGCGCATCGACAACGCATACGGGCGGTTGATCGCGCCCGGCACGTGGCCGGCGACACGATCGATCGGTTCGACGTCGCCGCGGAAGCGTTCGGCCGCGCGTGCGTCGAGGAGCACGCCGCCGTTGTCGAGGTGCGCCTGGACCTGCGCGGCATCCAGCAGGCGGCTCTGATCGAACGTCGCCGGGTACGGCGGCGCGGGCGTCGCGACCGGCATCGCCGATTCCATCGGCAAACCGAGCGATTGCCAGCGTTGCAGGCCGCCGTCCAGCACCGCGACGCGCCGGTGCCCCAGCGCGCGCAGCAGGAACCACAGGCGCGCGGCGGCGAGCGCGCCGTCGGCGGCGTCGTAGACGACGACCTGATGCTGCGGCGTCACGCCCCAGCGTCCGAGCGCCGCCGTGAAATCTTCCAGCGCGGGCCACGGGTGACGACCCGCGTGCGGCTGGCGGTGATCCGACAGTTCGCGATCCAGATGCGCGTAGAACGCGCCGGGGATATGCGCGACGCGATGCGCGGCCTCACCGGCTTCGGGTTCGGCCAGGCTGTGGCGCGTATCGAACACGACGAGATCGTCGCGACCCAGCGCCGCCGCGAGCGCCTCGGCGGACACCAGCGTCGTCCACGTGACGTTCGCATCGCTCATCGGAGGGCCTCCAGTCGTTGGCGCAGGTTGTAGAGCATCGAGGCGGTGGCGCCCCAGATGCGCTGCGCGGGATATCGGTACTCGAAGACTTCGCGCGGGCGGCCGCGGAAATCCAGCGTGTGCGTCGCCAGGTTCGCCGGGTCGAGCAGGAACGCGAGCGGCACTTCGAACACGTCCGCCACTTCGTTCGGGTCCGGACGCGCGACGTAATCGCTGGCGAGCAGGGCGACCACCGGCTGCACGCGATAGCCGGTGATCGTCGCCAGCGGATCGAGGAACCCGAGCGGCCGGATCTGCCGCGCGTCGACGCCGATCTCTTCGTGCGTTTCCCGCAGCGCCGCAGCCACGGCGTCGGTGTCGTCCGGCTCGATGCGGCCGCCGGGAAAACTCACCTGCCCGGCGTGCTGTCGCAGCGCGTCGGTGCGGCGCGTGAGCAGCACCTGGGTGCCTTCGCCGCGAGGCACGAGGCCGACCAGCACCGCGGCTTCGATGCTCACCGCGTCGCCGGGCACCAGGTCGTGCAGTTCGGCGAGGTTCCAGCCGGGCCCGGGCGGCGGATCGGCAAGCGGATGCAACGCCGCCGCAAGGTGGGGCCAGTCGGGCAATGCGGACGCGGCGGCCATCCGGCTCACCGGCGCCGCGACTCGCGCTCGGGCAGCACGGTTTCCATCAGGCGCAGGCGTTCGTCGTCGTTCATCTGCGACCAGCGCGCGATTTCGGCCGTGGTGCGATGGCAGCCGCGGCACAGGCCTTCGTCGTCGAGCGAGCAGATGCCGATGCAGGGGCTGAGAACGGCGCGGAAGAAGGTGTTCATGGACGGATCAACGTAAAGCGGACGTGCGCTGGATTCAACTGGCGCGCGCGAGATCGCCGTGTCGCGTGCACCGGCGGACCATCGGCACATGAAAAAACGTCGAGCCGGCGGGGCCGGCTCGACGTGGTGGAACTTCAAACGTTGTCTGCCTGATCCCGGCCTGTGCCGGGACGACGATTCGGCAAAGGCGATCGCGCGGTGCGCGATCGCGCCGAGTCGTTACTTCACGCTGACGAGCTTGACTTCGAACTGCACGGCGACGTTCGGCGGGAACGGCGTGCGCGGATCGGCGCCATAGGCCTTGTCGGACGGCAGCGTGATTTCCCACTTCGAGCCGGCCGGCATCTGCAGCAGCGCTTCGCGCATCGCGGCCATTTCGATGTCGCTGACCTTGATCAACGGGATCTGCTGCGCCGGACGGGCCTGCTGCGGACGCTCGCCCCAGGCGTACGGACCGGCGACTTCCAGCTGCACGGTGCTGGCCTGCGTCGGCTTGGCGCCCGTGCCCTTCTCGATTTCGCGGTACTGCACGCCGCTCGGCAGCGACTTCACGCCGGCCTTGGACTTGTTGGCGGCGATGAACTGATCGCTCTTGGTCTTGTTCTCGGAGGCGGCCTTGTCCCACGCGGCCTTCGCCTTGGCCTGCTGGCGCTGCTGCATGTTCTGCACGGCGGTGCGCAGCTGGTCGACCGGCACCGACGGCTGCTTCTTGCCGTAGCCGTCCTGCAGGCCCTTGATGATGGTGTTGACGTCGACCTGCTCGCCGCTCTCGATGGCGTTGCGGCCCAGGTCGTAACCGAGCGCGTAGCTCAGCTTGCCCTGCTCGGTCGAAGTGTTCTGCGCGGCGGCGGTGCCGGTCAGGGCCAGGGCCGCGACGGCGGCAGCGATCAAACGCAACTTCATTCGAATGAATCTCCGTAATGGATCGGGGCGGGACTACCGCTCCTTAGTGATAAGGCCCGCACCGGTCGAATGGACCCGGATGGACGCGCTAGGATACCGGCGCCTGCACTTAATCGCCACTGACGCCGAACCGCTCAGACAGCGTGTCCGGACCGAAGTTCCGGGCTCGCGGGCACGACGTTTTCGCCCCCGTTTACGCCTTCTGGACCCTCGCCTCCCATGTCCGAAACGCCCGTCCTCACCGCCGACCGCGGCGCCGTCCGCGTCGTCACCGTCAACCGCCCCGACAAGCTGAATGCGCTCAACGCCGCCACTTTGGATGCACTGCTGGCCGCCTTCGAGGCCGCCGCGGCCGACCCGGCGGTGCGCTGCGTCGTCCTGACGGGCGCCGGCCCCAAGGCGTTCGTCGCGGGTGCGGACATCGCCGAGATGAACGGACTGAGCGCCGTGCAGGGCCGCGATTTCTCCCTGCGCGGGCAGAAGCTGATGCGCCGCGTCGAAAAGATGCCCAAGCCGGTGATCGGCATGATCAACGGCTTCGCCCTCGGCGGCGGACTGGAACTGGCGATGGGCTGCCATCTGCGCATCGCGGCCGACACCGCCAAGGTCGGCCAGCCGGAGATCAACCTCGGCCTGATCCCCGGCTTCGGCGGCACGCAGCGCCTGCTGCGCCTGGCCGGTCGCGCGGCGACGCTGGAGCTGTGCCTGGTGGGCGCGCCGATCGACGCCGCGCGTGCGCGCGAATTGGGCATCGTCAATCGCGTGGTGCCGGCAGCCGACCTGGAAGCCGAAACGATGAAGCTCGCCGAACAGATCGCCAACGCCGCGCCGCTCGCGCTGCGTGGCGTGCTCGATTGCATCAACGTCGGCGGCGAATGCGGCATCGAGGAAGGCCTGGAATACGAGACGGCGCAGTTCGGCCTGATGTTCGCCACGCAGGACATGCGCGAAGGCACGACCGCCTTCCTCGAACGCCGCAAGCCCCACTTCAGCGGCCAGTGATGCACGACGCGTCGAACGCCTGCGTGTGCGGCTGCGGCGATCCGCGCGGCCTCGCCGCGCACGCGATCAGCGCCGCCTTGCGCATCGACGACGTCGACGCCGCGATCGGTGCGGGCCTGCTCGATCGCGACGTCGAATGCGCGTCGTGCGACGACGCGTGCCGCGCGCGACTGCACGAGGCGCGCCGCGCACGCCTGGATGCGCTCGCCGCCCGCGAGCGGTATCGCGCACGCAACGCGCGCCTGGAACGCCGCGCGCGCGAACGCGCGGAAAAACGCCTGCCGCCGCCGGCGAACGACATCGTCGCGCCTGCGCCTTCCGCCCTGCCCTCGGCGGCCGCCGCCGCACTCGCCCGTGCGCGCGAGAAGGCCGCGCAACGCCACAAGCCATGACGCCTGCCGCAACGAGAAAGAAGGCCGCGACCCAGCGTTCGCGGCGCGCGAGCCGCCTGTCCGCAGCCGAAATCGAAACGATGTTCGCGCGCTTGAAAGCGCTCAATCCGAAGCCGACCACCGAACTGGAGTTCTCCACGCCGTACGAGTTGCTCGTCGCGGTGACGCTGTCGGCGCAGGCGACCGATGTCGGCGTCAACAAGGCGACGCGCAAACTCTTTCCGGTCGCGAACACGCCGCAGCAAATCGCACGGCTCGGCGTCGAAGGCCTGAAGCCGTATATCTCGACGATCGGCCTGTACAACACCAAGGCCGCCAACGTGGTCGCGATGGCGCAGCAGCTGATCGAGCAGCACGGCGGGCAGGTGCCGCGCGACCGCGAAGCACTGGAAGCGCTGCCCGGCGTCGGGCGCAAGACGGCGAACGTGGTGCTCAACACCGCTTTCGGCGAGCCGACCATGGCCGTGGACACGCACATCTTCCGCGTCGCCAACCGCACGGGACTGGCGCCGGGAAAGACCGTGCGCGCGGTCGAGGACGGACTGCTGAAGGTCGTCCCGGCGCAGTACCTGCACGACGCGCATCACTGGCTGATCCTGCACGGGCGCTACGTGTGCAAGGCGCGCAGGCCCGATTGCCCGCATTGCGCGATCCGCGACCTCTGCCGTTATCCGGACAAGACGCCGGGCGAGCCGGACACGATCGCGACCTGACGCCTTCGCAGCCAACCGCTGCTGTAGTGCCGAGGTATCGACCCCTTTTCTTACCGGGAGGGCGCCGGGGTGAGCGGCAACGAAGCGAAGCGGTGGCCGCCCACAGCGTTCCCACGCCCGACGGCCCAGAGCCCCGCCTACGTCCAGATGACGGTCTGCACGGTCAGCGGCGCACGTCGCGATCCATGACTGCGATCCCCATGTCGCGGCGGCGCGCCGACCATCGCCGCGAGCGGTCATCCGCGCGTCATCCCGGCGAAATAAGTCAGCGCTGTCACATTTACGCAACTTTCACACCCTAGCCTGCGCAGCGTCTTCTCACTACGCCCCAAGGGCCACGTCCATGAAACTGTCCCGCAGCACCCTGTCCGTCGCGCTGCTCGCCGCCCTCGTCGCGCCCGCCGCGCATGCCGAAATCGCGCTCGACGTGATCGGCAACTCGGAAGTCTCGTTCGAAGGCCTGGTCCAGGCCGATTACAACTACTTCGACAGCGACTTCGCCGACCTCAACGCCGGTGGCGACCAGCTCGACGGTCGCGACAGCGACAACGAACTGCGCCGCGCCGAGCTGGTGCTCAAGGGCAAGGGCCCGGGCAATTTCGAGTGGGTGGTCGGTTACGACGCCAAGGCCGACAAGTGGCTCGACGTCAACGCCAAGTACAAGATCGGCGGCAACTCGAACCACTTCTTCCAGCTGGGCCAGTTCAAGCAGCCCAACAGCCTGGAAGAGCTGTCCTCGACCAAGAACAACGACTTCATTTCCAAGGCGATGGTCACCAACACCTTCGGTGTGGCCCGCCGCCTCGGCGCGCAGTACGGCATTGGCGACAACAACTGGGGCCTGACCGCGAGCTTCTTCACGCGTGAGCTGACCGAGCATCCGGCGCCGACGCCGCATGGCCCGGGCTTCGGCCTGCGCGGCACGTTCGCGCCGATCAACGAGTCCGGCAACGTCCTGCACCTGGGCCTGTCGTACGTGGATTACGACACCTTCCAGGACACGGTGCGCATCCGCACCCGTCCGCAGGCCGACCTCGCCGGCACGCGCCTGGTCGACAGCGGCAACATGACCAACGCCGACCGCCAGAAGACCATCGGCGGCGAAGCGATGTGGATCACCGGCCCGTTCAAGCTGCAGGGCGAGTACATGCAGTCCACGGTCGAGCGCTACGACAACGGCAACGCGCGCCAGTCGCACGATTTCGACGGCTCCAGCTGGTACGTCAGCGGCCTGTGGAACATCACCGGCGAGACCTGGGGCTACAAGGGCGGCGTGCCGACCACCGGCCTGCCGGATGAGCCGGCCACCGGCATGTGGCAGCTGGGCGCCCGCTTCGACTCGATCGACCTGGACGACGGCACCGTCGTACCGGCCGCGCTGCCGACCTCGGCCTACGCCGTCGACGGCGTGCTCGGCGGCCAGATGGACAGCTGGACCGTGGGCGTGAACTGGTACTGGCGCTCCAACTTCAAGTTCATGCTGAACTACGTGATGGTCGACAGCTCGCGCTTCTTCGCGCGCACGCCCTCCAGCGGCCTGGTCAATCCGGCCGAGCAGAACGTGCTGGTCAACCGCAAGGTCGACGACAACCCGAACATCATCGAAGCCCGCATGCAGTTCTACTGGTAATCGAAGCTTCGACGTTCCTGTTTCCCTCCCCTTTTGGAACTCCGGGCGCGGTCGTTTTGGCCGCGCCCTTTTTTTCGGGACAGGGACCGGATCCCCGGTCCCGATGCTGCGTAACGCAGCTGTCACACACCCGACCCGGCGCTGTCATCCAACGGTTATCAAATGCGCCACGCACGGGCACGGCCCGTCGTCACTCCAGGAGAGCATCGTGTTCAAGTCCATCCAGTTCCGCCTCGCCGCGCTCGCGCTGGCCGGCACCGTCGCCATGAGCGCGCAGGCCGCCGACGTCACCGGCGCCGGCGCGTCGTTCGTGTATCCCGTGATGTCGAAGTGGTCGGCCGACTACGCCAAGGCCAACGGGAAGAAGGTCAACTACCAGTCGATCGGTTCCGGCGGCGGCATCGCGCAGATCAAGGCCGCGACGGTCGACTTCGGTTCGTCCGACGCCCCGCTCAAGCCGGAAGAACTGGCCCAGTCGGGCCTGGCGCAGTTCCCGTCGGTGATCGGCGGCGTGGTGCCGGTCGTGAACGTCCCGGGCCTGGCTTCGGGCGCGCTGAAGCTGGACGGCGAGACGCTGGCCAACATCTTCCTGGGCAAGATCACCAAGTGGAACGACCCGGCGATCGTCGCGCTCAACGGCGGCGTGCAGCTGCCGGACCGCAAGATCACCGTCGTGCACCGCTCCGACGGTTCGGGCACCACGTTCAACTTCGTCAACTATCTCTCGAAGGTCTCGCCGGAGTGGAAGACCAAGGTCGGTGAAGGCACGTCGGTCAAGTGGCCGGTCGGCATCGGCGGCAAGGGCAACGAAGGCGTCGCCGCGTACGTGAAGCAGATCGTCGGCGGCATCGGCTACGTCGAGCTGTCCTATGCGCTGCAGAACAAGATGTCCTACTCGCGCCTGAAGAACGCCGCCGGCAACTTCGTGCTGCCGTCGGACGAGACCTTCTCGGCCGCCGCCGCCAGCGCCGAATGGGGCAGCGCGAAGGACTTCTACCTGGTGATGACCAACGCCCCGGGCGCGAACTCGTGGCCGATCACCGCCACCAACTTCATCCTGATGTACAAGCAGCCCAAGAACGCCGCCGGCGCGAAGAACGCCAAGGAATTCTTCCGCTGGGTCTACGCCAATGGCGACCAGCAGGCCAAGGCGCTGGACTACGTCCCGCTGCCGGACGCGCTGGTGAAGCAGATCGAGACGTACTGGTCGACGAACATGAACTACTGATCCGTTCGCGGGTTCAGGCGATACGCAAAGGCGGGCTTCGGCCCGCCTTTTTCGTTCCTGCGGGACTACGTGGAGTTTTTTGCCCGGAGCGCCAGGCTCGAGGCTCGGGACGTGGAGCTTTTTGCTCGGAGCGCCGAACTCCGAGCTCGGGACGTCGAGCTTTCTGCCCGGAGCGCCGAGCCCTGAACTCGGGATGTGGAGCTTTTTGCTCGGCACGCCGAGCCCGAAGCTCGGGACGTGGAGCTTTTTGCTCGGCACGTGAGCCCTGAACTCGGGACGTGGAGCTTCTTGCTCGGCATGCCGAGCCCTGAACTCGGGAGGTGGAGCTTTTTGCTCGAGACGCCGAGCCCGGAGCTCGGCCCGCTGAGCCTGGCGCTCCGGCCAGGCCCTGCCGTCATTCCCGGGACGCGGGGATCCATCGCTCCGGGCCCACTCTGGCCTCGGGAGCGCGTGATGGTTCGTACGGTTGGATTCCCGCCTTCGCGAAGATGACGACTGCGCCCCTGGTCGCGGCGACCGGCGGGAGTGTCCCACTGCTACCCCGGCAACCACGCCAGGCCCGCATTGCAAAAATGTGACCGCTGGATGTCATTGGGCTGTAACAAAAGAATCATCAAATGGCGCAGCCGGCCAGCAGGCCGGGTCCTTCCATTCGGAGTTGCGCATGAACCCGTCGTCGGCCCGCATTGCCGCCCTCGCCTTCGCCATCGCCCTGTCCGTCGCGGCCTGCAAGCCCGCCGGCGAAAACAACGCACCGGCCACCGCCGCGGACGCCGGCGCGCCCGCCGCGAACGCGCCGGCCGGCGACAAGGTCGCCGCGCAGATCACCGGCGCCGGCGCGACCTTCATCTATCCGCTGATCTCCAAGTGGTCGGACGACTACAACAAGGCGACCGGCGCGAAGGTCAACTACCAGTCCATCGGTTCGGGCGGCGGCATCGCGCAGATCAAGGCCGGCACGGTGGACTTCGGTTCCTCCGACAAGCCGCTGCCCTCCGACGAACTCGCCGCTGCGGGCCTGGGCCAGTTCCCGTCGGCCATCGGCGGCGTGGTGCCGGTGGTGAACATCGAAGGCATCGAGCCGGGCAAGCTGCGCCTCACCGGCCCGCTGCTGGCCGACATCTTCAGCGGCAAGATCGCGACCTGGAACGATCCGGCGATCGCCGCGGTCAACCCGGGCCTTGCGCTGCCGTCGACCAAGATCAACATCGTGCACCGCTCCGACGGGTCGGGCACCACGTTCAATTTCACCAACTACCTGTCGAAGGTTTCGCCGGAGTGGAAGTCGAAGGTCGGTGAAGGCACGTCGGTGCAGTGGCCGGGCGGCGTGGGCGGCAAGGGCAACGAAGGCGTGGCCTCCTACGTGAAGCAGATCAAGGGCTCGATCGGTTACGTCGAACTGGCCTACGCGCTGCAGAACAAGATGGCCTTCGCGTCGCTGCAGAACGCTGCCGGCAACTGGGTGCAGCCGAGCGCCGAAACCTTCCAGGCGGCCGCCGCGGGCGCCGACTGGGCGAGCGCGAAGGACTTCAACCTGGTCATCACCAATGCCAGCGGCGACCAGGCCTGGCCGATCACCGCGACCAATTTCATCCTGATGTACAAGACGCCGAAGGACGCGAAGCGTTCGGCCGATACGCGCGAGTTCTTCAAGTGGGCGTTCGAACAAGGCCAGCCGCAGGCGCAGGCGCTGGACTACGTCCCGCTGCCGCCGGCGCTGGTGCAGCAGGTCGAAGCGTACTGGGCGGCCGAGTTCAAGTGACGATCCGGCGCCTGCGCGCATCGCGCGCAGGCCTTTGCCGGACCGTCATCCCCGCGAAAGCGGGGGATCCACCAGCAGCCCGTGCGTCATCCCCGCGAAAGCGGGGACCACCACCAACCCGTGCGTCATCCCCGCGAAAGCGGCGATCCACACCAACCCGTGCGTCATTACCGCAAAGCGGGGATCCACCACCAACCGATGCGTCATCCCGGCGAAGGCCGGGACCCGACCTGACCACGCAACAGGCTTCATCCATCAGGCGTGATGCAACGGAAAGATGGATTCCCGCCTTCGCGGGACGACCGAAGCAAGACATCGAATCCCGCCTTCGCGGTAACGACGGCAGAGAAAGACCGCAACACGCAACGCGCACCACGTCATCCCGCGAACGCGGAGACGCCATGAACGCAGCACCGGGTCGCATCCCTCTCTCTGCGATACGGCGACACGTCCATGGCCTCCCGCCTTCGCGGGAATGACGATCCAGAACCCGGAACGGCCACACGAACCCATCGGATGAACGCCACTTCCCTCCCCGCCGTCGAAGTCCCGAAGTCGCGCGACCACGCCGACGCGCGCCACGACAAGCTGTTCCGCATCGTGCTGACCGGCACGGTGATCTTCGTGCTCGTCGCGCTCGCCAGCGCCGCGCTGTCGATGCTCTGGGGCGGCCGCCACGTGCTCGAAGCCGAGGGCCTGCGCTTTTTCTTCAGCACCGAATGGAATCCGGTGGAGAACCGCTACGGCGCGCTCGTTCCGATCTACGGCACCGTCGTCACCGCGCTCATCGCGATGCTGATCGCGGTGCCCGTCAGCTTCGGCATCGCCTTCTTCCTGACCGAAGTCGCGCCGCGCTGGGCGCGCGGCCCGATCGGCACGGCGATCGAACTGCTCGCCGGCATTCCGTCGATCATCTACGGCATGTGGGGCCTGTTCGTGCTCGTGCCGGTCATGACCGAATACGTGACGCCGTGGCTCAACGACCACGTCGGCACGCTGCCGGTCATCGGCGCCCTGTTCCAGGGCCCGCCGCTGGGCATCGGCATGCTCACCGCGGGCGTCGTGCTGGCGATCATGGTGATCCCGTTCATCTCGTCGGTGATGCGCGAGGTCTTCCTCACCGTGCCCACGCGCCTGAAGGAATCGGCGTACGCGCTCGGTTCGACCAAGTGGGAAGTGAGCTGGGACATCGTGCTGCCGTACACGCGCTCGGCGGTGATCGGCGGCATCTTCCTCGGCCTGGGCCGCGCGCTCGGCGAGACGATGGCGGTGGCCTTCGTGATCGGCAACAGCGTGAATTTCTCCGCCTCGCTGCTCGAACCGGGCACGACGATCGCCGCGCTGATCGCCAACGACTTCGGCGAAGCGACCGAAACCTACCGCTCCGCGCTGCTGCTGCTGGGCTTCGTGCTGTTCATCGTGACCTTCGTGGTGCTCGCGATTGCGCGCGTCATGCTGCTCAAGCTCGCCCGCAAGGAGGGCAACTGATGAGCGCCCCTACCGCTTCGGTGAAGACCGCGCACGACTTCAAGGTCGCCGACGCGCTCTATCGCCGTCGCCGCATCGTCAATGCGGTCTCGCTGGTGCTCGCCTGCGCGGCGGCGCTGTTCGGCCTGTTCTTCCTCGGCTGGATCCTCTGGACGCTGATCGCCAAGGGCATCGGCGGCATCAACTGGGCGCTGTTCACGCAGAACACGCCGCCGCCGATGCAGGAAGGCGGCCTGATGAACGCCTTCTTCGGCAGCGCGGTGATGTGCGTCATCGCCATTCTGATCGGCACGCCGCTCGGCATCGCCGCCGGCACCTGGCTCGCCGAATA
Source organism: Lysobacter arvi (assembly GCA_031216755.1). GTDB lineage: Bacteria > Pseudomonadota > Gammaproteobacteria > Xanthomonadales > Xanthomonadaceae > Lysobacter_J > Lysobacter_J arvi. The sequence continues at coordinate 1,451,381 of JARUHG010000001.1, forward strand.
CGGGCACGCGCGCCGGTTCGGCACGGTGGTGCGCTTCGTCAACGACATCCTGCTGTCGGCGCCGTCGATCGTGCTGGGCCTGTTCGTCTACACGCTGGTGGTGATGCAGACCGGCGGCAACTTCTCGGCGCTGGCCGGCGCGATCGCGCTCGCCTTCATCGTGCTGCCGGTGGTGGTGCGCACGACCGACGAAATGCTGCGCCTGGTGCCCGCGCAGATGCGCGAAGCCGCGCTGTCGCTCGGCGTCCCGCAGTGGAAGGTGATCGTGCAGGTGCTGTACCGCAGCGCCTCGGCGGGCATCGTCACCGGCGTGCTGCTCGCCCTGGCCCGGATTTCCGGCGAAACCGCGCCGCTGCTGTTCACCGCCTTCGGCAACCAGTACTGGTCGACCAACGTGCTGCAGCCGATGGCCTCCGTGCCGGTGGTGATGAACCAGTTCGCCGGCAGCCCGTACGAATCGTGGCAGGTGCTGGCGTGGGCCGGCGCGCTCGTGCTCACCGTCTTCGTCCTCCTCATCAGCCTCGTCGCGCGCGCCATCGTGCTGCGCAACCGGATCAGCCATGACTGACCTCTCCAACCTCTCGGGCCTTTCGAGCCGGAACACCGCCATGAACGACGCCCGCATCGCCCTCGCCACGCCCGAGCGCAACACCGCCGCAACCGCCGCGCCGGTGAAGCTCGCCGCGCGCGGCCTGAACTTCTATTACGACAAGTTCCACGCGCTGAAGGACATCCACCTGGAAATCCCGGAAAAGCGCGTCACCGCGCTGATCGGGCCGTCCGGCTGCGGCAAGTCCACGCTGCTGCGCATCTTCAACCGCATCTACGCGCTGTATCCGAAGCTGGAAGCGCGCGGCGAGGTGATCCTCGACGGCGAGAACATCCTGGATTCGCGCTATCCGATGAACCGCCTGCGCAGCAAGGTCGGCATGGTGTTCCAGAAGCCGGTGCCGTTCCCGATGACAATCTACGAGAACGTCGCCTACGGCATCCGCCACCACGAGAAGCTGTCCAAGGCCGACATGGACGCGCGCGTCGAACATGCGTTGCGCCAGGGCGCGCTGTGGGACGAGGTGAAGGACAAGCTCAATGCGAGCGCGCTCGGCCTGTCCGGCGGGCAGCAGCAGCGCCTGTGCATCGCCCGCGCGGTCGCGCTGCGTCCGGACGTTTTGCTGCTGGACGAGCCGACGTCGGCGCTGGACCCGATCTCCACCAGCCGCATCGAACAGCTGGTCGAAGAGCTGAAGAAGGACTACACGATCGTGATCGTGACCCACAACATGCAGCAGGCCGCGCGCGTTTCGGACTTCACCGCCTTCATGTACCTGGGCGATCTGATCGAGCACGGCACGACGGACACGATCTTCTCGAATCCGACGAAGCAGCAGACCGAGGATTACATCACGGGCAGGTTTGGGTGAGACAGGCCGAACGAATGGCCATGGATGGCCGGGCCGGGCGATCCGAAGCCGATAGAGATCCGCCACGGACGGCAACAGCGCCTTGACTGGAAAGGCATGAGACGGACACCACACACATGAGCACCCAGATGCACGACCACATCGTCAAGAGCTACGACGACGAGCAGCGCCGGCTGCTCAACGAAACCCTGCGCATGGGCGAGATGGCCGCCTCGCAGCTGGAAGCCGCGCTCGACGTGGTCCAGCGCCGCGACGACAAGGCCGCCGAACGCATCATCGCCAACGACGAGGCGATCGACGCGCTCGAGCAGGAAGTCAGCCACGACGTCATGAAGCTCGCGCTGCGCGGGCCGATGGCGCGCGATCTGCGCGAGATCCTCGCCGCGATCCGCATCGCGTCCGACATCGAACGCGTCGGCGATTACGCGGCCAACGTCGCCAAGCGCTCGCTCGCGCTGAACCTGTCGCCGCCGCTGCCGCACGTGAGCGGCCTGCACGCGATCGGCACGCTGGCGGTGCAGCAGTTGCGCGACGTGCTGGTGGCGTACCGCGACAACAATGTCGAACTCGCCCAGCGCGTGCGCGCCCGCGATGCCGACCTGGACGTGGCCTACACCGCGCTGTTCCGCGAACTGCTCACCTACATGATGGAAGACGCGCGCAGCATCACGCCGTGCACGCACCTGCTGTTCATGGCCAAGAACATCGAGCGCATCGGCGACCACGCCACCAACATCGCCGAGAACGTGTGGTTCCTCGTGCGCGGCGAGGAAGCCCTGCCCCCGCGCGAAAAGCGCGACGGCAGTTCGACGACGGCGGCGCCGTGAGCGCCTGATTCGGGAGTCGGGAGTCGGGAGTCGGGAGTCGGGAGTCGCCCCGCCTACAACGTCATCCCGGCGAAAGCCGGGACCCAGGCCCGCAGCGCACAAGCACTCCGCGCCTGCAAACCACCTCTCCGTCATCCCGGCGAAAGCCGGGACTCAGGCCCGTAACGCGCGGGCGCGCCGACGCGGTGAACCATCACCGCCTCGTCATTTCAGCGTAGCTGGAATCCCACTGGCTCTTCGCCGCTCGCTGACGGCACGCGAGCTGAGCAAGATGGATTCCAGCTTTCGCTGGAATGACGGTGGGGCGCAAGTTCGCCGCCCCGGTCGCGGGTGTGCTTTCGGGTTGCGATAAGCCCATCGGCCCTCCATTCGCCGCACCCGCCACTCCGCTCGGCGATTCCCATGACGAAAGTGGCCATTGCGGCGCCATGCCCACGACTCATGGCCTATGCGCCGCCCCCGCCGATTGCGCACAGTTGCGTCTTCGATGGCATCCGCGCCGGAAAACGGTTTCGCGCATGCTGCGCCGCATCAACCGCACGGTTGTTCACCGAACGCTAGCTAACGCCCTGTCATCGTTCCCAGGCCTGACACCGGGCCATCTCCGCGGGTTCTCCCGCATCGCGCACAGGAGTTCACTCATGTCCAGCAAGACCAGCAAGACCGTCGTCCTCGTCGCCGGCGCCGCCCTGGCCGGCGGGATCGCCCTTTCCGGTTCGGCGTTCGCCATGACCGACCTCGCTTCCGGCTACATGGTCAGCGCGGGCGAAGGCGCGAAGGCCGGCGAAGGCAAGTGCGGCGTGGAGAAGATGGACACCGACAAGGACGGCAAGGTGTCGCAGGCCGAATTCGGCGCTGCCCACAACGGCGATACCAGCAAGTTCGCCACGCACGACGCGAACAAGGACGGCTTCCTTTCCGCCGACGAACTGAAGGCGAAGAAGGGCGACAAGATGGAAGGCAAGTGCGGCGAGGGCAAGTGCGGCGGCATGGCGTAAGTGCGAGTCGCTCGCACAGCCCGCACATCCATGTGCGGACGCTTCACGAAGAGCGCCACACGTTGATGGGAAATGAACGACCTGCCTGACCAGTCGGTCGGACTCGGACTGCGGCGGGCCCTCCTGGGCCCGCTGCGGAACGCGCGTGGATCGGACGGGGATCGCGACTTCGATTTCCTCGAATGCGCGCCGGAGAACTGGATCGGCGTCGGCGGCAAGCTGGGCGAGGCGCTGGACGAACTCAGCGCGCGCCACACGATCACCTGCCACGGCCTGTCGCTGTCGCTCGGCGGGTTCGCGCCGCTGGACGAAACCTTCCTCGCGCGCGTGCGCCGTTTCCTCGATCGCCACCACGTGACGTTGTACAGCGAACACCTGAGCTACTGCGCCGACGACGGCCAGCTCTACGACCTGCTCCCGCTGCCGTTCACCGACGAGGCGGTCCGCCACGTGGCCGCGCGCATCCGCCAGACGCAGGACATCGTCGGGCGCCGCATCGCGGTGGAGAACGTCTCGTACTACGCGACGATGCCGGTCGACCGCGACCAGCAGGCGCTGGACGAAGCGGACTTCATCAACGCGGTACTCGAAGAAGCCGACTGCGACCTGCTGCTCGACGTCAACAACGTCTACGTCAACGCCATCAACCATCGCTACGACCCGATCGCGTTCCTCGATGCGATGCCCGCGCACCGCATCGCCTGCTTCCACGTCGCCGGCCACTTCGATGAAGCCGACGACCTCAAGGTCGACACGCACGGCGCGCCGGTGAAGGACGCGGTGTGGTCGCTGCTCGGCGAAGCCTACCGCCGCTTCGGTGCGCGCCCCACCTTGCTGGAGCGCGATTTCAACATCCCGCCCTACGCCGAACTGCTCGGCGAACTGGACGTCGTGCGTCGCCTCATGCGCGAACACGCGCCCCTGCCGCACGCACATGCCCACGCCTGACGCACCGGCCCGCCTGCGCGCGCAACAACTCGCACTCACCGGCCACCTGCGCGATCCGCAGGCGGCACGCGCGCCCGACGGCGTGGAGGAGCGGCGGCTGGCGATCTACCGCGACCTGGTGTTCAACAACCTCGAGAGCCTGCTGGCCGGCAATTTCCCGGTGCTCAAGCAGGTGCTGGGCGACGCCGACTGGCGCGCGCTCGTGCGCGATTTCTTCCGCGTGCATCGCGCGCAAACGCCGTTGTTTCCCGAACTCGGCCGCGAGTTCCTGCGCTTCCTCGACGCGCGCGAGAACCGCACGCCGACGCTGCCGCCGTTCGCCGGCGAGCTGGCGCATTACGAATGGGTGGAGCTTGCGCTGCAGATCAGCGACGCGGAACTGCCGGCGTTCGAGGCCGACGGTGACCTGCTCGACGACGTTCCGGTGCTGTCGCCGCTCGCCTGGCCGCTGGCGTATGCGTGGCCGGTGCATCGCATCGGGCCGGACCATCGCCCGTCGGTCGCGCCGGACGAGCCGACACTGCTGCTGGTACGTCGCGGTCGCGACGGCGAAGTCCGGTTCTCGCAGCTGAGCCCGCTGGCGTTCCGGCTGCTGCAGCGACTGGACGAGTCGCCGTCGATGACCGGACGCGCGCAGCTGGAGGCGCTGGCGGCCGAGGCCGGTCATGCCGACGTCGCGTCGTTCGTGCAGCAGGGCGCTGCACTGCTCGAACAGATGCGGGCGACCGGCGTGATTCCTGGCGCGCGACCACGCTGATCCCGTCATCCGGGCGGAGGCCGGGTTTTCCCGTCTGCTAACCTTCCGGCCATGCAGAATGCCGACGCACCCGCCCCGCCCACCCGCTTGTGCACCCGTTTCCGCGGCTTCCTGCCGGTGGTGGTGGACGTGGAAACCGGCGGCTTCGACTGGACCCGCCATGCGTTGCTCGAGATCGCCGTCGCGCCGATCGACCTGGACGAAAACGGCCTGCTCGTCGTCGGCGAGATCACCAGCAGCCACGTCGTGCCGGCCGAAGGGTTGGAAATCGACCCCAAGTCGCTGGAAGTCACCGGCATCGACATCGACCACCCGTTCCGCGACGCGAAGACCGAGCGTGTCGCGCTGGAAACCGTGTTCGCGCCGGTGCGCGCAGCGCTCAAGAAGCACGGCTGCCAGCGCGCGATCCTGGTCGGCCATAACGCGCATTTCGACCTGAACTTCCTCAACGCGGCGGTGGCGCGCAGCGGGCACAAGCGCAATCCGTTCCATCCCTTCAGCGTGTTCGACACGGTGAGCCTCGCCGGCGTCGCCTACGGGCAGACCGTGCTGGCGCGCGCGGTGCAGGCCGCGGGGCTGTCGTGGAACAGCGAGGAGCAGCACTCGGCCGTATACGACACCGAACGCACCGCGCAGCTGTTCTGCCGCATCGTCAACGCGTGGCCTTCGCCGGTCCCGCCGATGGTGGCGCCGTGAACGAGGCGCGCACGCCGATGCAATGCATGCTCGCCGGCGAGCTCTATCGCGCCGACGATGCGGAAATCCAGGCGGCGCAGGCCGCCACGCGCGACTGGCTGGTGCGCTACAACGCTGCGCTGGGCATGACGCCGGCGCAACGCCACGCGCTGCTCGCCGAACGCCTGGGCGCCGCGGGGGAAGGAAGCGAGATCCGGCCACCGTTCCACTGCGACTACGGGTTCAACCTGCACCTGGGCCGCGGCGTGTTCCTCAATTTCGACTGCGTGATCCTCGACGTGGTGCGCGTGGAGATCGGCGACGGCACGCAGATCGGGCCCGCGGTGCAGATCTACACCGCCGACCATCCGCGCGATCCGGCGGTGCGCCGCGACGGCTGGGAATTCGGCAAACCCGTCCGCATCGGCCGCAACGTGTGGATCGGCGGCGGCGCGATCCTGCTGCCGGGCGTGACCATCGGCGACGATGCGCTCATCGGCGCCGGCAGCGTGGTCACACGCGATGTTCCCCCCGGCGCCACCGTCGCCGGCAATCCGGCGCGCGTCGTGTCCAAGGGCGAAGCCGGGCGCTGACGACGCAGGTTGCGGATTCGCCCGGATTGTTTCGCGCGATGCAACGCGGCGCTGCCCCGCCGGGGCATTCAAGCCGTGCGCGGCGGCGCCGATAATGCCTGCGCGCGATCGCATCGCCTCGGCCGGCACTCGCGGCATCGACGCTTGAAACCGTTTTAAAGAATCGCTGCTGGAATGCTCCGTCGCAGGCGATGTCTCGCGGTTGCGCGAACGTCAATGCGATCATTTCGCACCCCATCGTCGGTCCCGCGCGTGTCCGCGACCGCGCCGCCGTCGCCAGACTGGATATCCCCATGAACCGTTCCGGATGGCTGTTTCCGGCCGTTTTGCCGTTCGTCCTGCTCCTTGCCTTCGCCAATCCCGCGCAGGCCGAAGGCCGCGCCGATTGCACGCACGGCCCCACGCGCCTGCCGCCCATCGTCAACCTGCGCGTGGACAACGACCTGCTCGGCGGGCAGGACCAGGGTTATAGCAACGGCGTGCAGCTGACGCTGGTGTCGCCGAACCTGCGCGATTACACCGACGACCCGTGCATCCCGCGCCTGGCGCGCTGGGTCAACCGGCGCCTGGAAGCGTTGCAGCCGGCGACATTCGAGCAGCAGAACATGATCGCCACGTTCTCGCAGGGCATCTTCACGCCGACCGATTTCAGCCGCGCCGACCTGATCGAGGACGACCGCCCGTACGCCGCCGCGCTGCTGGTCGGCCTGGGCTACAACGCGCGCGAAGGCAATACCCTGCGCACCACGCAGTTGCAGTTCGGCGTCGTCGGCCCGGCGGCGCTCGGCGAGCAGGCGCAGGACGCGGTGCATTCGATCACCGGCAGCGAGAAGTTCCAGGGCTGGGACAACCAGCTGGAGAACGAGCCGGTCTTCCGCATCGTCCACGAACGCATGCGGCGCTTCTCGCCGAACGACGGCGTGCGCGGCTGGGGCTGGGACATGATCGCCCACTACGGCGGCAGCTTCGGCAACCTGGCCACGTACGCGAACGCCGGCGCCGAGTTCCGGTTCGGCCGCAACCTCCCCGACGATTTTGGCAGCACGCCGCTGCGCCCCGCCGGCGAGAACACCGCGCCCACGCGCGAGCCGCAGAGCCAGTACACGCCCGGCGCGCATCTGTTCCTGACGATGGATGCGCGCTGGGTGTTGTGGGACATCACGCTGGACGGCAACGCCTTCCGCGACAGCCACAGCGTCGACAAGCGCCACGCCGTGGCGAACGTCGGCTACGGCGTCGCGGTGATGTTCCATCGCTGGAAATACGCGCTCGCGCGATACCACGGCACCCGCGAGTTCGACGGGCAACGCGAGACGCCGGTGTTCGGCAGCTTCACCATCAGCCGCGCGTTCTGATTCGCGGCCGTCGTCCCGCGACGACCGGGATCGATGCGCATCCGTGGTGGTGGTGACGTTACGGCGATGCCAGCTTCAGGCCCACCAGTCCGGCGACGATCAACCCCACGCTGATCAGTCGCAGCGCGTTGGTCGGTTCGTTGAACAGCACGATCCCGAGGATCACCGTACCGACCGCGCCCACGCCCACCCAGATCGCGTAGGCCGTGCCCACGGGCAGCGATTTCATCGCGACGCCGAGCAATCCCAGGCTGATCGCCATCGCCGCGACGGTGCCCACGGTGGGCCACAGCCGGGTGAAGCCGTCGGTGTACTTGAGGCCGATCGCCCAGCCCACTTCGAACAGGCCGGCGAGAACGAGAAGAATCCAGGGCATGACAGTCTCCGGTCGATGGGGCCGTCCCCGAATGCGATGGGAGCGGCGGGGTCGTCCCCGCTTCCTGTATCGGGGGATTATTCCACACGCCCGCGCGTGGCACCCTCACCCGGCCAGGCGCGTCACAGGCGCGCTTCGGGCGGATTCTCGTCGATGCAGATGACGTTGCGTCCCTGGTTCTTGGCCCGGTACATCGCCGCGTCGGCGCGTTCGAGCAGGCGCGCAGGCGTGTCGTCGAACCGGCATTGCGCCACGCCGACGCTGAAGGTGACGCGCAGGCCCTCCACGCCCGCCCACATCGCATGCGTGGCGAACGCCTGCTGCACGCGTTCGCAGATGACCACGGCCTCGTCCAGCGTCGTGTGCGGCAGCAGCAGCGCGAACTCCTCGCCGCCCAGTCGCGCGAGCAGATCGGCGGCGCGACTGCCCGCGGCCAGCACGATGGCCGCCTCGCGCAGCACCGCGTCGCCGACGGCATGCGAGTGCGTGTCGTTGATGCGCTTGAAGTGGTCCAGGTCGACCAGCGCCAGGCACAGCGGATGGCCGGCGCGCTGCGCCATGGCCATGTCGCGCTTGAGCACCTCGTCGAAGCGGCGGCGGTTCGGCAGCCCGGTGAGCGCGTCCTCGCGCGCCTGCCGCTCGTAGGCGACGGCCTGGCGACGGACGCGGTCGAGCAGCTGCGCGCGTTCGCGATCGGCCGCGAGCAGGCGCTCGGCCTGTGCCTGGAGATCGCGCGTGCGTTCGTTCACCAGCCGCGCCAGGCGCACGTTCTTCGTGCGATAGCGGTGCACCAGATAGCGATAGAGGACGAACAGCGCCGCGAGCAGCAGCAGCACGGCGACCACGCGCGTGTCGGCGCGTTGCCACCACATCGGTTTGATCGTGAACGCCCAGTTCGCGACGTCCTGCGTCCACGGTCCGCCCGGATGCGCGGCGGCGACCTGCAGCACGTAGTCGCCCGGCGGAAGCCCCATGTACTCGACGGTGCGCTGGCGATCGCGCTCGATCCAGTCCGCATCCAGGCCCAGCAGGCGCGTGCGGTAGCGGATGCGGTCGGACATCACGTAGCTCAGGCCGACATAGGACACGCCGATGCGTTTGCCGCCGGGCAGCGCGGTGCGCGCGTTGAACGGCACGGCGCGGCCGTCGAGTTCGACGCGTTCGATCACGGTCGGCGGCGGCTGGCGATCGAGATAGCGTTGCAGCCGCGCCGGATCCACCGACGCGACGCCGGCCGCGGTCGCGATCCACACGCTGCCGTCGCGGCGCAGGATCGCCGCCGGCGAGGAGCTTCCGTTCGCCTGCGCGCTGGGCAGGCCATCGGCTTCGGTGTAGCGCTCGTTCGGCACGGGCGCCGTGCTGCCGTCGGCCGCCGTATCGAGGGCATCCATGCGGATGCGCAGCACGCCGCGATTGCTGGTCACCCACGCATTGCCGACGTGGTCCGGCACGAGCTGGAACACCGCGTCGACCGGCAATCCCTGTTCCAGGCCGACGCGTGCGAGCCGGCCGTCGCGATGGCGGTACAGCCCGCGGTCCGTGGCGATCCACACATCGCCGTGCACGCTTCGGAAACCGAAGACCGAACGTGCGCCGCTGGCTTCCAGGTCGATGCGTTCGACCTTGTCGCCCCGCAGCACGTGCGCGCCTTCGACCGAGCCGATCCACAGGGCGCCGTCGATGCTGGCGAGCGCGGTGATCAGGCCCTGCGGCAGACCGGCGACGGTCGGCGCATGGGCACCGTCGCCGTCCAGCGTCACCAGTCCGCGCCGCGTACCGGCCCAGACGACGCCGGCGTCGTCGACGGCGATGGCGCGTACGTGGCCGCTCGGCACGCCGGCATCCTGCGCGTAACGGCGCTGCAGGCGCCCGTCGCGCAACCGGAACACGCCATCGGCATAGGTGCCGATCCACAGATCGCCGTCCTCGCCCTGCGCGATGCTCAGCACCGAAAGCGCATCGCGCTCCTCGCCGGGCGACGCGTCGTTGCGTACCTCGACATGCCGGATGCGGCCGTCCGCACCGAGGCGATCCAGCCCGCCGCCACCGCCGATCCACAGGTCGCCGTCGCGGTCTTCGAAAATGGCGCGGACGTAATCGCCGGACACGCCATCGCGGCGGGTGATCGCGCTGAAGAGCGTTTCGCGCAGGCGGAACAGGCCGCCGTTCGCGCCGACCCAGATATTGCCTTCCGCATCCTCGAGCAGGCTCGCGATGCGCCCGTTCGGCAGGACGTCGCCGGCGGCCAGCCGTTCGACGCCGTGCGCGCCGATGCGCAACAGGCCGTGGTTCTCGGTGCCCAGCCAGAGGTCGCCGTTGCGGTCGCGCAGCATCGCGGTGAAATGGCCGAGCCCCGGCAGATGCCGCACCAGCACCACGCCGTCGCCCTGCAGCCGGTAGATGCGGTCGCTCGCCACCAGCCACAGCGAGCCGTCGGCGGCGCGGTACGGCCAGGCCAGTCCGGACGGGAGGTTCCAGCGCGGGGGCGCGCGTTCCCAGCGGCCGTTCGGCTGGCGGATCACCAGCCCGTCCATCGTGCCGACCCAGAGACGGTCCTCGGCGTCGATGGCGATGCGAGGGAAGCTCGCCGGCAACGGAATGCCCGCCGGCGGCGGGAAGTAGGCGAAACGGTCGTCGGGGTCCAGGCGCCCCATGCCGTGGTTCTCGAACAGCAGCCACATGCGGCCGCGGCTGTCCATCGCCATGTCCAGGATCAGGGCCTGCGGCCAGTCCCGCGCACGTTCCCAGAAGCGCCAGTGCCCATCGCCTTGCAGCCGCCCGAGGTTGCCGCGCGAATCGCTGAGCCACAGGCGCCCGGCCGGATCGACGTAGAGCGCGCCGATGCCGTTGTCGCGTAGCCCCGGCCGGGTGCCGCGGCCGACGACGGTGAAATCGATGCCGTTGTAGCGGACCGCGCCTTCCCACGTCGCGAACCAGAGGTGCCCTTCGGGCGTCTGGGCGATGTCGCGCAGCGAGTTGTGCGGCAGGCCGTTACGCGTCGTCCATTCGTCGATCACGTAATCGCGCAGCGGCGGCGGCCCCACGGCGGGATGGGCGTCCGCGGCGACGGGCGCCGTGATCGCGATCGCCACGGCCGGCAGCCACGTCGCGCAAAGGAGAAGCCATCGCCGCCAACCGCGGCGTCCTCCCCGTGTTTGCGTAGCCCCCATCGCGACCCCGAATCCCCGTATCCGCAGGCGTTATCGGCCCCCTTCGCCCGCGCTCAACCCCGTTGGCGCACCGCTTCGAACAACGTCACGCCGGCGGCGACGGATACGTTCAGGCTTTCGACGCTGTCGCCGCCCGGCATCGGGATGCGCACCAGCTGGTCGCAGTTCTCGCGCGTGAGCCGGCGCAGGCCGTCGGCTTCGCCGCCGAGCACCAGGCCAACGTTGCCCTTCAGGTCCAGCGAATACAGCGAGGCGTCGGCCTCGCCCGCCAGGCCGTACAGCCATACGCCCAGCTTCTGGAGGTCGCGCATCGTGCGGGACAGATTCGTCACCGGAATGACGGCGACACTGTCGGCCGCGCCCGCGGACGTCTTGCGCACGGTCGCGTTGACCTGCACCGACTTGTCCTTGGGGATGATCACCGCCGTCGCGCCCGCAGCCGCCGCGCTGCGCAGGCAGGCGCCGAGATTGTGCGGGTCCTGCACGCCGTCGAGGATCAGCAGCAACGCGCGGCCGTCCGCGCCTTCGACGAGCCCTTCGAGTTCGTTTTCGTTCCACGTCTTCGCCGCGGCGTAGCGCGCGACCACGCCCTGGTGGCGGAGATTGCCGACCACGCCATCGAGGGCCTGCGTGGCCACGCGACGCACGTCGATGTCGAGGCGGCGCGCATTGCTCTCGATCTCGGTGATGCGCGGATTCTTCGCACCGGCTTCGATCAGCACCTCGCGCACGTGCTCGGCATCGTGTTCGAGCGCCGCCGACACGGCGTTGATGCCGGCGATCCATTGTTTCTGGCTCATGGGAATTCCAGGGAACGGGGCGCAATCGGGCGCCCGAAAGGCCGTATCGTCGGGCCCGCGCGGGCACAGGTCCAGTATTTTGTGCGGCGGGTCCCGGATCCGGCCTTCCTGAACGCATCCGGCCCGATGCGGCAAGGCGTGATGCGCCGGAGTGTGGGCGGCGGTACCGACGCCCTCGCCCGGCATCGCGGCGATGGCCCGGGCGGGCTTCGCTTACCCGGGCACCCGCGTCGCAGCAGCCAGCCTCAATATTTCTGCTTCACCCGCCTGGCGGGCTTGCCGCGTGGCGGCAGCGGTTTGATGCCCCGCTCCTCCACCAGCTTGAAGTCGATCTTCCGGTCCTCGACGCTGGCCTTCATCACCACGATGCGGACGCGGTCGCCGAGGCGGAACTCGCGACCGCCGCGCTCGCCCGACAGCGTCTTGCGGATCGGATCGAACTGGTAATAGTCGTGCGGCAGCTGGGTGACATGGACCATGCCGGTGACTTTCGAATCGACCAGCTCGACGAACAGGCCGAAGCTGGTCACGCCGCTGATGACGCCGTCGAACTCGCCGCCGACGTGCTGTTCCATCCACGCGGCACGATAACGCTCGTCCACCTCGCGTTCGGCTTCGTCGGCGCGGCGTTCGCGTTCGGAGCACTGCAGCGTGAGCGCGGCCATCTCGCTGGGCGAGTACCGGTATTTCTCCGGTCGTCCGCCCGTCAGCGCGTACTTGATCGCGCGATGCACCAGCAGGTCGGGATAGCGCCGGATCGGCGAGGTGAAGTGCGTGTACGCCTCCAGCGCCAGGCCGAAGTGGCCGACGTTCTCGGGCGAATACACCGCCAGCGACTGGCTGCGCAGCAGCACCGATTCGATCAGCGCCGCATCCGGGCGTTCGCGGATCTTCTTGAGCAGCGCGGTGAAATCGCGCGGCTCCACGCGGCCCCACGCCGGCATGCGCAGCTTGAACTCCTTCAGGAATTCGAGCAGATCGGCGTACTTCTGCTCCGGCGGTCGCTCATGGATGCGGAACGGCGACGGCACGTGCCTGGCCATCAGGTACTTCGCCGCCTCCACGTTGGCGGCGATCATGCATTCCTCGATCAGCTTGTGCGCATCGTTGCGCTGGAGCATGCCGGCCTGCACGACCTCGCCCTTCGGGCCGAGCACGAAACGCACTTCGCTGGATTCGAACTCGATCGCGCCACGGCGTTCGCGCGCCTTGGCGAGGACCTGGTACAGCTGGTGCAGGCGCTGCACGTTCGGCAGCAGCGAACCGATGCGTTCGATCGCGTCGGCCCTGTCTTCCTCGCGCACGTCGTCGCCGACCGCGTTCCAGACCTGCGTGTAGGTCAGCCGCGCATGCGAGTTCATCACCGCTTCGTAGAACTTCGACTTCGTGATCTCGCCTTCGCGGTTGATCTGCATGTCGCAGACGAAACACAGGCGATCGACCTTCGGGTTGAGCGAGCAGATGCCGTTGGAGAGCGTTTCCGGCAGCATCGGCACGACGAAGCCGGGGAAGTACACCGACGTGGCGCGCTTCTGCGCCTCGTCGTCCAGCGGCGTTCCGGGCCTGACGTAATGCGATACGTCGGCGATGGCGACGACGAGGCGGAACCCGTTGCGATTGGTCTCGCAATACACGGCGTCGTCGAAGTCCTTCGCGTCCTCGCCGTCGATGGTCACCAGCGGCAACTCGCGCAGGTCCACGCGCTGCGCGGCGATGTCCTCGGGCACGGTGAGCGGCACGTCCGCCGCTTCGTCGAGCACCGCCTGCGGGAATTCGTGCGGAATCTCGTGGCCGTGGATGGCGGCCTGCACCGCGAGCGACGCGGTGAGGCGATCGCCCAGCACGGCGAGCACGCGACCGATCGGCGTGCGCTGCGGTCCATGTTCGTCGGGGGCTTCGATCAGTTCGACCACGACCAGCTGCCCGTTCCGCGCGCCGAGGCGCTCGTCCGGCGGCACCTGCACGTTGCGCTGGATGCGGCGATCGTCGGGCACCACGTAGCTGATGCCCGCCTCCAGGCAGAAGCGGCCGATCAGGCGGTTGAGGCGGCGTTCGAGCACGCGCAGGATCGCGCCTTCGCGACGACCGCGACGATCCACGCCGGTGACGCGCGCGAGCACGCGATCGCCGTGCATTGCCTTGCGCATTTCCATCGGCGGCAGGAACAGGTCATCGCCGCCGCCCGACTCGGGGCGCAGGAAGCCGAATCCGTCGGGGTTGGCGATCACGACGCCCGGGATCAGGTCCAGCTGCTGCGCCGGGAGGAACTCGCCCATGCGGTTACGCAGCAGTTGTCCGTCGCGCACCATCGCGGCCAGGCGCTTGCCGAGCGCGTCGAAGCGCCCCTCCTCCGTCAGCGACAGGCGCTGCGCGAGTTCGTCGGCCGACAGTGGACCGTCGGCCTGCACGAGCAGTTGCAGGATCATTTCCCGGCTGGCGATGGGCTGCTCGTAACGCGCGGCCTCGCGCGCGGCGTAGGGATCGTGGAAGCCCGATGCGCCACCACGCGCCCGGGGCGCGGCCGGAAGCGGTTCGGGCATCCAGCCGGGCCGCGCCGGCGCCTTGCGCCCACCGGACCCGCCGGCGGACTTGCCGCTCCTGGGCGTCTTGCCGGACGCGCTTTTGCCCGAAGGCTTGCCGGTGCGCGAACCGGATTTGGAGGAGCCGGACCTGGCGCCGGATTTCGATGAGCCGGAGGCTTTGCGTGTCATGTCGCGCATGGTCGCACATCCGCATGAATGCGGCGTCTTGGCGCCGCGTCGTCACCTGCGCGCGAGGATCGCGTCCAGTTCACGCCGCACGAACGCGTCCGGCTCGCCGTTCGCGCGGCAGATCCACGTTTCGTGCGTGAGCTGGCGCTCGATCGCGAATCCCGAGCTGCGCAGCATCGCCAGGACGCAGGCCTCGTTGGGCGCCCACCAGTTGGTCGGATCGCCCGCCAGGCGATGCTCGATGAAGGCCATGCTCGGCCATCCGCGTTCGCGCAGCAGATCGCGTTCGCCCAGCCCCACGTCCGGGGGCGTGCGCAATTCCTCGGAACCCGGCATCGTCATCGTCTGCAGCACCATGCGATCGGCCGCCTTGCGTCGCACCAGGTCCAACGCGAGCAGCGGATGCCGCAGGTGGTACAGCACGCCCATCAGCCACACCCAGTCGAACTGGCCCGGCAGATCGCCCACCTCGTAGACCTGCATGCGCCGGAACTCGATGCGGTCCGCCAGGCCGTACTGCGCCGCCGCCCAGCGGGCCTGGTCGAGGTAATGCGGATCGATGTCGATCGCCGTGACCCGTGCGCCCCGCCGGGCCAGTTCGAAACTGTAGAAACCTGCGTTGCAACCGATGTCCAGCACGGTTGCGCCATGCAGATCCTCCGGGATGTGCGGTGCGATCTGCCGCCACTTGAACGCCGGGAAATCCCCGTACTCGTGCCCCGGCGCCGTTTGCACGCCGCCGGGCAGGTGCAGGTTGTGGAACCAGGGCCCGAGTTCGCGGATCGCGGCTTCGACGCTTCCGGTCGCGCGCGCGTCCATGCTCACTCCCGCCGCACGAACTTGAAGAAGCGGCTCACCTCGCCGTCGGCCGTCTTGTCCTGGTAGAGGAAGGCGAGCTTCTCCTCGTCGAACTTCTCGAAGAAGTCATCCCATTCGATCTGCTCCAGGTCCTCGTCGTCGCGGAACATGATGCGCAACAGCCCCGCTTCCTCGCCACCTTCGGCGGTGCCGCGAACGGTCGCCGGGCAACCGTCGCGTTCCTCCGTCCAGCGACGGATGCGGTCATGGTCGGTCGTTCGATGGGACGTATGCGTGCTCATGGTGCGTGCTCCTGTTGTGGGTGACGTGTGCGGTCGCGGCGCGGCTGCGCCGTGCGGCGGCGCGTTCGAAGTACGAATGCAGCGATTGCGCGCGATGCGCGGGCGTGTGCTCGGCAAGGAAACGCGCACGCGCGGCGTGACCGATCCGGCGGCGCATCGGCTCGGGGATGCGCTGCAACCAGTGCGCGACCTGCGCACCGGATCGGGCGATGAGGATCTCCTTCTCCGGCGCGAACAGGTCATCCAGTCCGGTCCACGCATCGGACACGATCGGCGTGCCGCACGCGGCGGCCTCGAACAGCCGCACGCTCGGCGAGAAGCCCATCGCCACCATGTCCGCGCGCGTGACGTTCAACGTGAAGCGCTGGCGGTTGTAAAAGCCGCGATGCTCCGATGGCGCCAGGTGTTCGATCCGCTCGACGTTGGCCGGCCACTGGATGGATTCCGGATACTGCGGCCCGGCCACGACGAACGCGCCTTCGCTCCATTCGCGCGCCGGTCGCAGCAGCAGGCGCTCGAGCACCGGCTGGCGGTCGTCGCTGTAGGTGCCCATGTAACCCAGGTCGAAATCGGCGTTGCGCTCCTCCGGGAAATACCGGTTCGGATCGGCCGAGCAGTACAGCGGAACGGCCATCTGCGCGCCGTGGCGCTGCAGCGTCTCCAGCGCGGGCCCGCCGCTGAACGACAGGTACACGTCGTAGCCGGTGATGACGTCCGCATCGAGGTACGCACAGCGGCTCTGCGCGAGCGCGGACAGCGTCACGGGCGTGTCGATGTCGTAGAACGCGACGATGCCCCGCGCGGTGCGCTGCGCCCAGCGCCCCACTTCGATGCCTTGCGGCACGTACGAACCGACGATCACCAGGTCCGCGGACGCGACTTCCGCTGCGTGGCGATCCTGCAGTTCCTCAAGGTCGGAATAGATCGCCAGCTGGCCCGGAAGCTCGGAGGCCGCGTCCTGGTTCTGCGCGTACCACGGCG
This sequence comes from Lysobacter arvi, assembly GCA_031216755.1. GTDB lineage: Bacteria > Pseudomonadota > Gammaproteobacteria > Xanthomonadales > Xanthomonadaceae > Lysobacter_J > Lysobacter_J arvi. The sequence continues at coordinate 1,468,093 of JARUHG010000001.1, forward strand.
CGTCGCGCTCGAGGAAGCGCACGCGATCGCCGCGCGCCTCCAGCGCGTCCAGCAACGCGCGGTACGTCGTCGCGTGGCCGTTGCCCCACGCCGAGCGCAGGCTGAGGCCGATCACCACGATGTCGAGTGGCGCGCCCATCACGCGGCCGCGCGCAGGCGCGCCTCCAGCAGCGACTCCAGTTGCGCCACGCGGTGCGCGTAGGTGTGTTCGCGCAGCATTCGCGAACGCGCGCGCTCGCCGATCTGCCGCGCGAGCACCGGGCCGATCGCGCGCAGGTGCTGGTTGACCTGTTCGGCGCTGTCGGCGATGAGCACTTCGCGCCCGGGTTCGAGGAACATCTCGATGCCGTCCCAGGCATCGGTCACCAGGCACGCACCCGCGCCCGCGGCCTCGAACACGCGCGTGGGCGGGGAAAACCCGAAACGCGCCATGCTGTCGCGGTTGATGTTGAGCACCATGTGCGCGCTGCAGTTGAACGCGTTGTGGTCGCGGGTGGAGACGTGGCCGAGGCGCGTGACGTTGCTGGGCAGTTCCACGTCGTCCCAGCCGCTGCCGCCGAGCAGGTAGTCGAACTCCGGCGCCTTGCTCGCCGCGTCGAAGAAGAACCGTCGGACGCGCGCTTCGCGATCCGGCAGGCGGTTGCCCAGGAAGCCCAGGTCCGCCGCGAAGCGATGATCGACCGCGACCGGATGGTGCGTCTCGGGATCGAGCGCGTTGTAGATCGGCACGCATTCGCGCGCGCCGAGCCCCCGGTACGCATCGATCACGCGCTGGCCGCCGCCGTACGTGAGCACCAGGTCGTAGCGCGGAACATGCGCGCGCAATGCGTCGTTCGGGTCGGCAAGCATGCGCTCCAGCGTCGCGGGCGCGTCGACGTCCCAGAACGCGATCCACGTCGTCGGCGAACGCAACGCCAGCACTTCGCGCTCGAGGAACTCGTCGAACACACCGACGCCGCTCGCTTTCACGATGAGGTCGGCGCCGCGTGCCTGCTCGAGCGCACTCGCGGCATCGGCTTCGCCGTGCGCCGGATATACGACGACCTTGGCCCAATCCGGATCCTCGATGTCGCGATGCTGCTGCCGCTCGAACGCGTCGGGTTCGAAGAAGGTGACGTGATGGCCGCGCTGGTGCAGCGCCCGCACGATGCCGCGGTAGTACGTCGCAGCGCCGTTCCAGTACGACGACACGAGGCTGGAACCGAAGAACGCGATACGCAGGGGGCTATGCATGGGACAGGCTCCGGAAGTGCGGCGGGGAATGGGCGTTCTCGGCTGGGCCGAGCGATGCGACGATCGAGAGAAGCTCATCGACGCGGTGCGCGCAGGTGTGGCGCGCCAGCACGGTCGCGAGGCCATGCGCGGCCAGGGACTCAGCGGCGGCAGCGTCGTTGACGAGGAGGCGGAGGTGTTCGCGCGTCTGCGCGCCGTCGCGCGCGACGAGGAAGTCATGACCCGGTGCGAACAGATGCTCCGCGTCGTCCCATGGCGCGCTCACCAGCGCAATGCCGCAGGCCAGCGCCTCGAACACGCGGATCGTGGGAATGCCCGGCAACAGGCGCACGTACGGGCGACGCGGGACATGCACGGTGGCCGTGAAGCGCGCGAACACCTCCGGCGCGCGCCAGTTCGGCAGCCAGCCGCGGTAGTCGATGCCGGCATCGCGCAGCAGCGCCAACGCGTCGTCCGGATAGCGCACGCCGTGCAACCGCGCGCGCAATCCGAGCGAACGGACCGGTTCGATGAGGAACTCGCGAAGCTCGGCGGCGCGCTCGTCATCGCCCCAGTTGCCGATCCAGACCAGGTCGCCGTCCCGCTCCGCGGGCTTCGGCCTGGGCCGGAAGACGCGCGTGTCGGCGGCCTCGTGCCAGGTGTAGGCGCGTTCGCACCATCCGCGTTCGAGGTAGCGCTGCCGCACGGCTTCGCCGAACGCCAGCACGCCGTCGTAGTCGCGAAGGTCGTAGCGCGCCATCTCCTCCGGCGCACTCACGCTGCGGTGGTGCGTGTCGTGGAAGAGCACGCGACAGGACGCCGGCGCCTGCCTGCCCACCGCGGCGACGAGTGCCGGCTCGTTCCATTCGTGCACCAGCGCGACGTCCGCGCCGTCGAGCACCCGGGCGTAATCCAGTTCCTCGCGCCGATAGCGATGGCTGCGCAGCTGCGGGTAGCGCGCCTGCCACTGCGCGATCGCCTCCTCGCCACCGTCGTCGATGAGTTGGGCGACGCTCCACGCGTCCTCGGGTTCGTACACCTGCACGTCATGCCCGCGCGATTGCAGCTCGGCCACGATCCCGCGCAGGAAATGCGCGTTCCCGTGGTTCCAGTCGGAGATCAGCGAGTGATAGAACAGGACGAACTTCACGGATGCGCTCCTGTTTGGGCGTCGAGGATCGGGACGGACCGCGACTGGCCACGGTGGCGCGCGATCAGTTCGGCGTAGGCGCTGCGATAGCCACCGGCCATCGCTTCGGGCGTGTAGCGGCCGGCGCGCCGGTGCGCCTTCTGCGCAAGCGCGCCGCGCAGCGCGTCGTCGTGGATCAGCCGATGCAGGGCCGCTTCGAGCGCATCCGGATCGTTGGGCGGCACGAACAGCGCCGCGTCGCCCCATATTTCGCGAAGGCTCGGCACGTCGCCCAGCACCAGCGCACACCGCGCCTGCGCCGCCTCGAGCGCGGACAGGCCGAACGGTTCGTATCGCGCGGGCATCGCATAGATGGCGGCGCGCGCCATGTGTTCGCGCACTTCTTCGCTGCCGAGGGCACCGAGCATGCGCACGTTGTCGAACCTCGTCGCGCTGTCCTCGTCGGGATGCCGCGCATCGCCGGCGATGTGGATCGGCCACGGCACGCGCGGCGCGATCCGCGCCAGCGTGCCGAGGTTCTTGGCTTCGTCCCAGAGGCGTCCCGCGGAGAAAACGAACGCCTCCTTTCCGGCACGATGCGCCACGGCGCCACGCCCGTTGTGGACGACCTGCGTCGCCGGCAACACACCGTGTTCGCGCGTCAGTGCGTCCAGCATCGCCTGCGTCGGCGCGATGACGCGATCGGCCGCGCGCAACGTCGCGGCGACGCGTCTGCGGTAGCGGCTCCACGACGCGGGCGCGGCCTCGCCGTGCACCGCGCGCCACCAGGAGCACACGCAGGAATGCGCCGACACCAGGACGGGGCGGCGCCAGTCCAGATCCGCCAACGCCAGATCGTTGAGATGCACCACGTCGGGCCGGAACTCGCGCGCCAGTTGGCGCAGCCACGCGCCGGCCGCGCGCAGATCGGACCCGGGTTCCGCCATCCAGACCAGCCGATATGGCCGGGCGCATAGCGTCAGGCCGGGAATGGCCGCGGCCTGGATGCGCTGCGCGGGATCGGGATCGCGTCCCATCGCCGCGAGCAGCACGCGGTCGCCACGCGCGCACAACTGCGCGCACAACTCCATCGCGAACGTCCACACGCCGCCGATGGTATCGGCCGTCATCAGGATGCGCATGCGGTCAGCGGCCATAGATCGCATCCACGGTGCTGGCGACGTCGACGAGCGCCAAGGCCTGCGGATCGAAGCCTTCGCCCGCGCCGACACGACGCGCCCACTCGATCAGCGTGCGCCCGCCCCATGCGTCCGGCGGCGACGCCACGCGCGTGGATCGCGTCCCGTCGAACGCGTCGACGGTGAAGTCGTAGAACGAACCGCCCACGTTGCGGATCGCGCCGCCGCCGCGCGTGCCGTAGAAGGCGGCTTCGATCACCGCATCGCGCCCGGCGTGGAGCCGCCAGGAGCAGGCCATGCGTACGCTGGCGTTGTTGTCGAGCCGCCACTGCGCGCAGGCGTAATCCTCCACGACGCGCATGGGCCGGGGCAGCGGCCGGCCGCCCGCATGCAGCATCGCGCCCAGTTCGCCGTGGCCTACCGTGCCGCACATCCACTGGGCCAGATCGACCAGGTGGATGCCAAGGTCCATCACGCATCCGCCACCCGACTGCGACAGGTCGTAGAACCACGGCTTATCGGGCCCGTAGGCGTTGTGGAACACCAGATCGATCGCGTGGATGTCGCCGAAATCGCCGCGCTGGATGCGCTCGCGCAGTTCCGCGACGCCGTGCAGCTGGCGATAGCTGAAATCCACGTCGAGCAGGCGATCGGCGCGGCGCGCGGCGTCCACGACCTGGCGCGCCTCCAGCGCGGTGCGCGTGAGCGGCTTCTGGCAGAACACCGCAAGGCCGCGGTCCAAGGCGCGGATCGCCTGCGTCGCATGCGCGCCGCTCGGCGTCGCGATGACGATGCCGTCCAGGTCGTCCATCGCCAGCAGTTGATCGATGTCCCGGCAGTGCCGCGCCTGCGGCGCATGCGGGGCCGCGCGCGCCAGGCAATCGCCGTTGCTGTCGGCGATGGCGCTTACGCTCGCGATGCCGCTCTCGACCAGCACCTGCATGCGCTGGCAACCGATCCAGCCCAGGCCGAGGAACCCCAGGCGTGGCGTGCGCATCGAAGGCCGCAGACGCGCGTTCATGCGATCACCGCCGCTTTCAGGAAACCGTCCGGTCGGCTGGACAGCGCCTGGAAGGCTTCGCCGATGCGATCGAGCGGAAAACGGTGGGTGATCAGCGGGAACGGATCGATGCGCCCGTCCTCCAGCGCCTCCATCGCCTCGCGAAGTCCGCGCGCCGCGACGGCGGGATCGCGTTCGTGCGCATTGATCACGTCCAGGCCGCGCCAGTTCCACTGCTGCATGTCCACCTGTCGCGGCCCGTCCTGGTGGTATCCGGCGATCACCAGGCGGCCGCCCTCGCCGCTGATGCCGCTGGCGATGTCCAGCGTGGCCTGTTCGCCCGCCGCTTCGATCACGCGCGCGCATCCGCCTCCGCTCAACTCGTTCACCGCGCCGATCGCGGCGTGCACGTCATCGGTCGGGAACACGTCGCTCGCACCGCAATCGCGGGCGACGTCGCGGGCGAACGGGCGACGCGACAGCGCGACCACGCGGGCGCCGGCATGGTTTGCCAGCTGGATCAGCAAGGCGCCGATGAAGCCGACGCCGACCACCGCGACGACCTGCCCCGGCCGGATGTCGCTCCGACGCCAGATGTTCATCGCGCACGCAAGCGGCTCGCCGGGCAAGGCGTGCGATGCGAACTTCGAGGGCAGGCGTGCGAGCGCGGATGCCGGCGCGACGTCGTACTCGGCGTAGGCGCGGCCCGACAGCAGCGCGACGCGGTCGCCGATGCGCCATTCCTCCACGCCGTCGCCGACCTCGTCGATCTCGCCCCAGCCTTCGTGGCCGGGCGCGCCCGGCTCGAACGGATAGCGGAACCACGGCCGCCCCGCCCACACCGGCAGATTGGAGGCGCACACGCCGCATCCGTGCAGGCGCACGCGCACTTCGCCATGCACCGGCCGCGGTTGCGGCGTGTGGTCCACGTGGACGCAGCCGTCACCGTCGAATACCGCCGAACGCATCGCGCTCATGCCGCGTGCGTCCGCGACGCGGGCGCGACCGCATGCGCACCGGGGACCATCGAATCCACCAGCCAGTCGTGCAGGCGCGCGATGCCCTCGCGCGCGTCCACCGTCGGCGTCCACCCGGTCGCGCCTTGAAACGCCTGCGTATCGGACACGTACCAGCGCTGGTCGCCCACGCGCCACGGTCCGTACTCGATGCGCGGCGCCCGGCCGATGAGCGCGGTGATGAAGCCGAGCACCTCACGCAGGCTCAACGCGTTGGCCGGGCCGCCCCCCATGTTGAAGGCGCGACCCGCGAGCTCGGACATGCGCGCCTGGCAACGGATGAAGGCATCGGCCAGGTCCTGCACGAACAGGATGTCGCGCACCTGGCGCCCGTCGCCGTAGAGGGTGATCGGCTCGCGATGCAGCGCACGTTTGAGGAAATGCGCGACCCAGCCCTGGTCTTCGTTGCCGCACTGGTGGGGTCCGTAGATGCAGCTCATCCGGAACACCGCCGCGGGCAAACCGTAGCTGCGCGCGTAATCGAGCACGTACTGGTCCGCGCCGCCCTTGGAACAACCGTAGGGGCTGTGGAAATCGAGCGGCCGCGATTCCGCGACACCCGCCCGGTCCAGCGTGCCGTCGCACGGGCGGTAACGCTCGTCGGCGACTTCCAGCGCGACGTCGCCCAATGCGCCGTACACCTTGTTCGTGGACGTGAACACGAGCGACGGCGGCGTGTCGAGCCCCCGCATCGCTTCGAGCACGTTGAGCGTACCGCCCAGGTTGATCTCGAAGTCGTCGCGCGGGTCGACCAGGCTCGAGGTAACCGCCACCTGCGCGGCGAAATGGAACACCTGCGAGGCGTTGCCCACCGCCGCGCGCACGCGCTCGGCGTCGCGCACGTCCGCGATCTCGATGGACACGCGGTCGCCGAAGCGGTGCCAGAGCCAATGCGCGTTGGCCTGCACGCCGGGGCGGGACAGGTTGTCGAACACCACCACGCGACGGCCGGATTCCAGCAACCGGGTGGCGAGGTTGGTGCCAATGAAACCGGCGCCGCCCGTGATCAGCACGGGGCCGTCTCGACGGGGATCGAGCGTCTGCGTGGGCGCGTTCATCGCTGCAACCCCCGGCTCGCAAGCTCCGCTGCGGCCGCATCGACGCGATCGACCGCCTGCTGGCCCTGCATCCAGTCGACGAGTTCCGCGAGCCCCCGCTCCAATGTCATGCGGGGGGCGTAACCGAGCACCTCGCGTGCGAGCCCGATATCGGCGAAGCAATGGCGGATGTCGCCGACGCGGAACTGCCCGGTGATCTCCGGCGCCAGTTCCTCGACGTCCAGCGCACGCGCCATCGCATCGGCCACCTCGACGATGGATACCGACACGCCGCTGCCGATGTTGATGGCGCGTCCCGCGGCGGCATCGGTCTCCAGTGCGAGGCGGCACGCGCGCGCGACGTCGCTGACGTGCACGAAGTCGCGACGCTGGTGTCCGTCCTCGAAGATGCGCGGCGGCTTTCCGTTCATGTAACGCGAGGCGAAGATCGCCAGCACGCCGGTGTACGGATTCGACAGCGCCTGCCGCGTGCCGTAGATGTTGAAGAAGCGCAGCGCCGTCGTCGGGATGCCGTACGCCTGGCCGACGATCAGGCACAAACGCTCCTGATCGAGCTTGGACAAGGCGTAGACCGAGGTCGGCATCGGGGGCTTGGCTTCATGCGTCGGCACCGGCGTGAGCGGCTCGCCGTTCGCGTGCAGTTCCCAGCGGCCCTGGCGCATGGCCTCGGCATCGCGCTCGGACGGCGCGACGGTACGACCGGACGCGTCCGCGTACAGTCCCTCTCCATAAATGCTCATGCTGGAGGCGACGACCAGACGCTTCACCGGTGCGCGCGACAGTGCTTCGAGCAGCACGGCCGTGCCGCGATTGTTGACGTCCGTGTAGTGCTCGATCTCGTACATGCTCTGCCCCACCCCGACCGCCGCGGCGAGGTGGAACACGCGATCGACGCCTTCCAGTGCGGCGCGCACCGCCTCGGCGTCGCGCACATCGCCCTGCATGCGCTCTACCTCGCCGGACAGGTACGACGGCCATTGCGCCTGTTCGCCGTGCACTTGGCTGGCCAGTGCATCGAGCACGCGCACCTGGTATCCGTGGGCGAGCAGCTCGTCCGCGAGGTGCGAGCCGACGAATCCCGCGCCACCGGTGATGAGCACGCGTCCGCGTGCGGCCGAACCGCCATTGCCTCGTGCGTCATGCGCAGTCACGGTCCACCTCCGTCACGCGCGCCTTGCGCGAGGCTTCCTGCGAGGCGAACCACGCGATGGTGCGGCGCAGCCCCTCGTCGAGCGGGACCCGCGGCTCCCAGTCCAGCTGTTCGCGCGCGAGTGATATGTCCGGGCAGCGGCGTGTCGGGTCATCGGTCGGCATCGGCTTGCGCACCAGACGCGAGCGTGAACCCGTCAGCGCGATGATCCGTTCGGCGAGCTCAAGCACGGTGACTTCCACGGGATTGCCGAGATTGACCGGACCGGTGAACGTCGGCGGCGTGACCATCAGGCGCATGATTCCCTCCACGAGGTCGTCGACGTAGCAGAACGAGCGCGTCTGGCGGCCTTCGCCATAGATCGTCATCGGCTCGTTCCGTAACGCCTGGACGATGAGGTTGGACACCACGCGACCGTCGTCCTCGCGCATGAACGGCCCGTATGTGTTGAAGATGCGCGCCACCTTGATCTGGGTGCCGTGCTGGCGGCGATAGTCGAAGAACAGCGTTTCCGCGCACCGTTTTCCTTCGTCATAACACGCGCGCGGCCCGGTCGTGCTGACCGCGCCGCGATACGCTTCCTTCTGCGGATGGGTCTCGGGTTCGCCGTAGACCTCGCTGGTGGAGGCCTGGAAGATACGCGCACCGTTGCGATGCGCGAGCTGCAGCAGGTTCAGTGCGCCTTCCAGGCAGGTCTTCAACGTATGGACCGGCTGGGCCTGGTAATGGATCGGCGAGGCGCAACACGCCAGGTTGAATACGATGTCCGACGACGCATCGAACGTTTCGTCGAACGGTTCGGTTACGTCGTGCCGGACGAAGCGCACGCGACGCTCGCCCACGGTGTTGTCCAGCAGCTCGTCGAGGTTGCTCATCCGCCCGGTGACGAGGCTGTCCACTGCCATGACGTCGTAACCGTCCTCGACCAGGCGGCGGCACAGGTGTGCGCCGAGGAATCCCGCGCCGCCGGCGACGAGCGCGCGGCGTCTTACGTGTTTGGTGCGTTCTGGGCCGTCCATATCCGTTCCCTATGTGCTTCGGGCGGCCCCGTCGCTCCACGCGCGTGGCAACCCGCTGTTCTGGGAGCCGAACGAAGGCCGCCGAATGCGACGGCGAGCTTCGTCGGGCTGGCTGATCCGCCGCGTGCGGACGGGAGTGACACGTCCTGCGCGCAACGGGTAACGGGCGGCTGTAGCGCTTGTCGTCGCCGGTTCGCGACCCGGCTGACGCTCAACACCGGCCTCATCCAATGCGAGGCGACGATTCGTGCTTCATTCCGCATGAGCTTGCCGGCGATGCCGGCGGCGCCTCTACGGAATGCAACGTCCCTCACGAACCGTCCTGCTTTCGGGGTTCGATGCCGTGCTCATCTGTTGCCGGTGTCCACCTCCATTGCCTGGTTGGATGGGCGACCGGCACGTTGCCACGTCATCGATTCCGCTTCGTGACTCCAAGGGACGCCCCTTCAGGTACGAAGCCAGTCTCCCATGCCGCGTTTTAAACCGGCGAGAAGAAACGGATGGGCTCGACAGACGCAGCTTTCACACTTTCCAGTTCGTTTCGTTGAGGCGCACGATGCGCACGTGATCGTCGCCGAGCTCGATTTCGCTCACCGATCCGGTGGAAATCTCGATGCGCTGGAACAGATCCAGCGGGATTCCGGCGTAGTACGCGATCGCGCTGCGGATGAGATCGCCGTGGCCCACCACCACCACGCATTCGCCGTCGTGCGCGGCGCGAATGGACGCGATGGCCGCGATCATGCGCGCCTGCGCCTGCAACATGGTCTCGCCGCCGGGCACGTCCGCGCAGCTGCGAAAGCGGTTGAAGCGATCGAAACGCGGATCGCGCGCGAGTTGCCCGAAGTCGAGCCCGGTCCACTGGCCGAACTCGATTTCCAGAAGTTCTTCACGGGCGTGGACATCGCAACCGATTACCGTCGCAATCGCGTCTGCCGTTTCCATCGCACGCTGCAAGGGACTGCTGTACACGCGCGCGACCGGCAGATCCGCAAGGCGCGAGGCCAGCCATCGCGCCTGCCCGCGACCTTCTTCGTTCAACGCGATACCGGTGCTGCGTCCGGCGAGGCGTTGTCCGTTGGCATCGGTGCTTGCGTGTCGAACGAAAAGGATGCGGGTCATGGCGGGCACGAGCGGACGCGACCGTTGAAGCTTCGATACACGACGTGGACGGGCCTGTGAAGACCGGGGTACTCACCTTTCATCGCTGCATCAATTACGGAAGCTACTGGCAGGCGCGCTGCCTGCTCGACGGCCTGGCGTCGTTCGGCCACGACGCGGTGCTGCTCGACCACGCCAGCGCGCGGGTCGATCGCGTCGAATGGAGGTGCGCGCTGCGGCCTGTGCCCGGACAGAGCGGCGATCGCGCGGCATACCGGGCCAAGACTCGGCGCTTCTTCGAGGCGTTCCAGGCCTTGCCGATGTCGCCCGCGTTTCCGCTCGACGCTCCGCACGCGATGGAGCGGTACGACACCGTCGTCGTGGGCAGCGACGAGGTATGGAACCTGTCGCATCCCTGGTACGGCCGGGTTCCGTTGTTCTACGGCGCGGGCCTGAACGCACGACGCAAGATCGCGTACGCCGCGAGCATCGGGCACCACGACACGCAGGGCGGGCTCGACGGCAACCTGTCGCGCCATCTGCGCGGGTTCGATGCGATCTCGGTCCGCGACGACGCGTCCGCATCGCTGGTGGGCCATGCCCTCGGTACGCAGATAGAGGTCGTGCTCGATCCCTGCCTTGCGTTTCCGCCAGGACCGGAGGCAGGGAACACGACCGGCTCCCCCTATCTGGCGCTCTACGGACACGGGTTCTCCCCCGCGTTCGCCGAGGCCGTGCGCGCCTGGGCGCGTCGGCGCGGCTGGCCGGTCGTGAGCATCGGGTACCGCAATGAGTGGGCGGATCGCCACTGGATCGAGGCAGGCCCGCATGAGTTCGCCACCTTCATGGCCAATGCCGGCGCGGTAGCGACCGGCTTCTTCCATGGCTGCGTGTTCGCCCTGCGCCATCGACGGCCCTTCGTTTGCGAAGGTTCCTGGTATCGCGGAACCAAGCTCCGCTGCCTGATGCGCCAGGTCGGCGGCGAACGCCACCTGCTTGGGCCCACGCCGACGATGCACGACGTCGCGACGTTGCTCGACGCACCGCTCCCGTCGCACATCGAAACGAGGATCGCGGCGTTGCGTCGTTCGTCGCGCCGGTTCCTGCGCGACGCCCTGCACGTGCCGGCGGTTGCATGACGCCACACGGACCCCGCGCGATGGTGCGCACGGGCCGCTGCATCGGATGCGGCGGTTGCGTGGCGCAGGCCGGCGGCAGCACGGCGGCGATGCGCATGGATGCGTCCGGCCGCCTGCGGCCGACGGGCTCGCACGCATGGGATCGCGCCGCTGCGACGGTCGTCGCGCAGACCTGCCCGTTCTCGTCCGTGGTCCCCGACGAAGACCGCCTGTCCGACACCCTGTTTCCCGAGGCGCGCTCGCACGACGCCGCGACGGGGCGCTACGTCGCCGCGTATGTGGGCCACGTGGTCGAAGGCGCGTACCGACAGGACGGAAGCTCCGGCGGACTCGTCAGCTGGATGGCAACGGAACTGCTGCGCACCGGACGCGTGGACGCGGTCGCGCACGTGCATGCCTGCGAGGATCCCGCCGCCAGCGGGCGCCTGTTCGAGTACCGCCTCTCGCGCACCGAGTCGGCGGTGCGCGGCGGCGCGGGATCGCGTTATTACCCGGTGGAGATGTCGCACGTGCTGCGCACGATGCTTGCCGAACCGGGACGCTACGCGGTGGTCGGCATACCCTGTTTCATCAAGGCGGTGCAGTTGATGCGCAGACGCCATCCGGCCCTGCGGGAACGGATCGTGCACACGCTCGGCCTGTTCTGCGGACACATGAAAAGCGCGCGCTTCGCCGAGAGCCTCGCGTGGCAGATGGGGGCGAACGCGGAGGACATGCAGCACGTGGATTTCCGCCGCAAGCATCCCGACCGTGCCGCGAACCAGTACCACGCGCAGATCGCGCTGCGGGATGGCCGAACGCTGGGTCGCGACTGGTGGCCGCTCGTGGACGGCGATTGGGGCGCGGGGTTCTTCATGGACGACGCCTGCAACCTGTGCGACGACGTCATGGCCGAAACCGCGGACGTATCGTTCGGCGACGCGTGGGTCGAGCCCTACTCCTCGGATTGGCAGGGGCATAACGTCGTCGTCGTTCGAACGCCCGCGCTGGATGCGATGCTTCGCGACGCACGCGACCAGGGCCGCATCGCGGTCGATCCAGTGGATGCGGACTTCGTCGCCGGCACGCAGGCTGCGGGCCTGCGGCAACGGCGCGAAGGACTTTCCTATCGTCTTGCGCGGCGCTCCGACGCACCGCCCAAGCGCGTGCCGCCGGACGCGCATATCGCGACGCCGGAACGACGACGCATCTACCGGCTGCGCGCCGCGATATCGCGATGGAGTCATCGCATGTTCCGGCTCGCGCGATTCACGCGCGTGCGCGGGCTTTACCTGTGCTGGGCCCGCGCGGCGCTGACCACGTACCACGCGTTCGCCTATCGACGCGGGCGCCTCGGTGCCCTGCTCAACCGGTTCGGTCCCGGGTGAAGCTCGCCAGCTCGTCGGAAATGCGGGCGATCACGGGACTCCACTCGCCCGGTTCGCGCTGCCGGAACAGGCGCATCGTCGGATACCACGGGCTGTCGTCGCGATCGGCCATCCAGCGCCAGTCCGCGTCGTGCGGAAGCAACGTCCACACCGGAACACCCAATGCGCCGGCCACGTGCGCCGGCATCGAGTCGATGGTGATGAGCAGGTCCATCGACTTCACCGCGCGCGCGTGATCGAGCAGGTTCAGCTCGCCCGGCCATTGGCCGGCATCGCCCTGCCAGCCCGAGGCATGCGCGTCGGGCTGGAGGACGAACCAGTCGATGCCGCCGATCGCAAGCAGGCGCCGGATCTTCGGATAGGCGATGGAGCGGCGCACGTCCCACGTGCCCGCCTTCCATACCAGCCCGACAGCCGGTCGGGAACGATCGCGCGGCATCGGCAGCGGCGACGCGTGCAGGTACGGAACGCTCGCGGGAATCGCATCGAGCGTCGTGCGGAAGGCATGCGGCAATTCCATGATCTCGACGTCCACATCGAAGTCGGCCTCCGGCGCGCCCTCGTGCAGCGGGAGCAGGCGATCCACGCCTTTTACGGTGGCGAGCAGCGGCAGCAGCCCCGGCTGCGCCCAGACAATCACTTCGCGCGCACGCTCGCGCAACGTCGGCATGAAACGGATGAACTGGATCGTGTCGCCGAGTCCGTGATAGCAGCGAACGAGGACGCGCCGGTCGTCGAAGCGCTCGCCCGTCCACACGTATTGCTCGTGGCGCGGCCAGTGCCAGCACGGGACGTTCCTGCGCGTCGCCATCTGCGCATCCTTGATGCGCCATGCGTCTTCCCAGCGCCCCGCGCGCATGTGATCGAACCAGGCATCCGGCGCCGCCGCTTCGGTCACCTGCGCACTCACGAATAGCGTCGCATCATCGCCGCGCAGAAATCGGCGAACTCGCGCGGGTCCTGCGGCGGACTGGTGTGATGCGGACGAAGGCCCTTGGATTCGGGCGTGAAACAGAAGGTGATCGTCAGGTCGAACTCCTGCAGCGCGGTCATCATCCGGTCGAACCAGCGTTGTGAATCCGGACGCAGGTGATCGGCCCAGCTCAGTCCCGTGCGCAGCCGCCGGACGCCGAGGCGCCTGAGCCAGTCCACGGCGTCGTCGAGCCGATGGTCCTCGAAGTGGAACCACTGGCAGATGCCCATCTCCGGCGTGTACTGCGCGAACTGCTCCAGCGCACGCTTGGGCGTGCCGTCCTCGCGCAGCAGGCCCATGTGGAAATGCCGGTAGTACGACGAACCCTCGGCTTCGCGATGGCGCGTGGTCGCTTCCCACGCGCGCGGAAGGTCGTACAGGCTGTACCAGTGAATGCGATCGACGCGTCCGCACAACAGCTCGGCCGTGCGGCGCAGCCCGAATTCCTGCACCTCCTCGGCGCCGAAGCTCGACACGCCCACTTCGGTCACCCACACCGGCAGGCGCGTGACGGCCTCGATTTCCGCGATCTTCTCGCGCCAGTCGTGGATCGACCACAGGTTCCAGTCGAGCGGAAATCCGTGCACGGCGACGGCATCCAGATCGGCCACGGCGTCCAGTTCGTGCAGGCGGATCATGAACGCCGGGTCGATCGGCGAGATGCCGCCCAGCACGCGCAGCACGTCGGGCCGTTCGGCCTTCACCGCCTGCGCGGCGGTCTTCACCATCTGCGCGTACAGGCGCCACTCGGGATCGAGCTCCAGATCCCAGTGCGATTTGTTGTTGGGTTCGTTCCAGAACTTGACCGCTTCGATCATGGTGGGTGTTCCGCCGGTGTCAGAGCGCTTCGACCAGTTCCTGGTAGTAATCCAGGCCCAGGTGCGTGATCAGGTCCTCGCCCATCAGATGGCGAAGCGTGTTCTGCAGCTTGATGAGCTGGCGGAAGATGTCGTGTTCGGGGCGCAACCCCTCGGCGGTCTGCGGCGATTTGAAATAGAACGACAGCCATTCCTGGATGCCCGACATGCCGGCGCGCTTGGCCAGATCGATGAACAGCGCGAGGTCGAGCACCACCGGCGCGGCCAGGATCGAATCCCGGCACAGGAAGTTGATCTTGATCTGCATCGGATAGCCCAGCCATCCGAAGATGTCGATGTTGTCCCAGCTTTCCTTGTTGTCGCCGTGCGGCGGGTAATAGTTGATGCGCACCTTGTGGTAGAGGTCGCCGTAGAGTTCGGGGCTGAGCTCGGGCTGCAGGATGTCCTCGAGCACGCCGAGCTTGGAGACTTCCTTGGTACGGAAGTTGTCGGGATGGTCGAGCACGAGTCCGTCGCGATTGCCCAGGATGTTCGACGAGAACCAGCCGCGGATGCCGAGCGCGCGTGCCTGCAATCCGGGCGCGAGGATCGTCTTCATCAGCGTCTGGCCGGTCTTGAAATCCTTTCCGCCGATAGGCGTGCCCGTTTTCAGCGCGAGTTCGACGAGCGCGGGGATGTCGCAGGTGAGGTTGGGTGCGCCGTTGACGAAGGGAATCCCCTGCGAGATCGCCGCGTAGGCGTAGATCATCGACGGCGCGATCGCGGGGTGGTTGTCGCGCAATCCCTGCTCGAACGCGTCGAGCGTCGCGTGCACGTCCTGTCGTTCGAGATACTTCTCGGTGGACGCGCACCACACCATCACCAACCGCGTGCAGCCGTGTTCCTGGCGGAAGCGTCGCAGGTCGTCGATGACCGCTTCCACGCGCGACATCGCGTCGGCCTGCGTTTTCACGTGGCGGCCTTCGAGGTTCGGCACGTACGCCGGATCGAACACCGCGGGCATCGGCCGGATCGCCTCAAGCTGCGGCCGCACCGAATCGAGCAGCGCGGCATCGAGCACGCGTGCGTTGCGCGCGGATTCGTAGACGCTCTCGTCGTACACGTCCCAGCCGCCGAAGGCGATATCGTCCAGCGGCGCGAGCGGCACGAATTCCCGAATGCGCGGACAGCGGTTCTCGGTGCGCTTGCCCAGCCGGATGGTGCCCATCTGCGTGAGCGATCCGATGGGTTGCGCACCGTGCGTGCGGATCGCTTCGACGCCCGCGATGAAGGTGGTGGCCACCGCACCCAGTCCCGGCATCACGATGCCGAGGCGGCCGTCGGGTGAATCGATTCCAGTGCGCATGTGGATGCCGTTTCGAAGGGAACGGCGTCAGCTTGCAAGCGCGCAGGTATGTCACTGTGAAACGAATGTTCAGCGACGTTCACGCCGCCGGCGCGGTGGATGATGAAGAAGAAGCTGCGGACGGCGCGCGGCTCGCTGCCGTTCCAAGGAGGAAGACGAAGAAGAAGAAGAAGAAGAAGAAGAAGCGAGAGCACACGGCTTCCACACGCGCCTCTCACGCGGCAGGGGTTCGCGGCAGGCTCCGTGATCGCGGACGAAGCCCATGCCTTGCGACCAGGCCAGGGCACCGGAGTCGCTGGGTTCCCGCTTTCGCCGGAACGACGATACGGGCCAGTCGCGACGAGATCTCCGTGCCGCCCAAACCTGCCGCCTAGACGTGCCGCCAAAATCCGAACGGCAGAAACAAGAAACCCGCGCCATGCGCGGGTTTCTTGTGCCGGGCCCGAGGGCCGTTCAGCGTGCTTTGATCAGCATGATCATTTGGTGCCCAGGAGAGGACTCGAACCTCCACGGTTTTACCCGCTAGTACCTGAAACTAGTGCGTCTACCAATTCCGCCACCTGGGCATCGCGTCGGTGTTTCGCCGAGCGAGGCCGCGTATGTTGCGGTGCGAGGAGCGCCTTGTCAACGCCCCGTCACGAAAATTTTCACTTTCGATCCAGCCTTCGGCCGGCGCCCGTCCCCGTCCCGCGCCGGCCCGCCCCGGTCCGGCATTGTCGGCTTGAAGCCCCGCCCGCTCGGGGCTATGGTCGCCGGACATTTTCCTCTGCGGGCGGCGCACCCGGTGCGGCGCCCGCGTTGCTTTGGAGATCCGCAATGTCCGAACCCAAGCCCCCGCTGCTGATGTCGCGTCTGGACGTGGAGCGCATCGAGTCGCTGCTCGAATCCCCCGCCGCGCAGAACATCGACACCGCCGCGCTCGAGGCGGAACTGGAACGCGCGACCATCGTCGAGCCGGCGCAGATGCCGCCGGACGTCATCACGATGAACTCCACCGCCCGTTTTCTCGACGAAACCAGCGGCGAGGAGCGTGAGCTGACGCTGGTGTTCCCGCGCGATGCCGACGGCAGCGCCGAAAAGGTGTCGATCCTCGCACCGGTGGGCAGCGCCCTGCTCGGCCTCCACGTGGGCGACTCCATCGAATGGCCGCTGCCGGGCGGGCGCACGATCCGCCTGCGCGTGCTCTCGATCCGCTACCAGCCCGAAGCCGCGGGCGAACTGCATCGCTGAACCGTGCCGCGCGCCGCGTCCGGGGCGCGCACCGCTCGCATGCGCCGCTAGAATCGGCCCGTCCCGACTCACCTGGTCCGCACCGACTCAATGAACGACACCGTCCGACCGGCCTTCCACGGCTTCGAGCAGATCCCGCTGCGCGAGTACGCCGAACGCGCCTATCTCGATTACTCGATGTACGTGGTGCTCGACCGCGCCCTGCCGTTCCTGGGCGACGGGCTCAAGCCGGTACAGCGCCGCATCATCTATTCGATGAGCGAGCTGGGACTGAACGCGGCGTCCAAACCGAAGAAGTCCGCGCGCACGGTCGGTGACGTGATCGGCAAGTACCACCCGCACGGCGACAGCGCCTGCTACGAGGCGATGGTGCTGATGGCGCAGCCGTTCTCGTACCGCTATCCGCTGATCGAGGGCCAGGGCAACTTCGGCTCGACCGACGATCCCAAGTCGTTCGCGGCCATGCGCTACACCGAGGCCAAGCTGACGCCGATCGCCGAAGTGCTGCTGGGCGAGCTGGGCCAGGGCACGGTCGACTGGACGCCCAACTTCGACGGCACGCTGGAGGAGCCTTCGTGGATGCCGGCGCGCCTGCCGCACCTGCTGCTCAACGGCACCACGGGCATCGCGGTCGGCATGGCGACCGACGTGCCGCCGCACAACCTCAATGAAGTCGTCAGCGCCTGCGTGCGCCTGCTCGACGATCCGGACGCCACCACGCGCGATCTGTGCGAGCACGTGCGCGGCCCGGATTACCCGACCGCGGCGGAGATCATCACGCCGGCGGCCGATCTGCAGCAGATGTACGAAACGGGCCTGGGCAGCGTGCGCGCCCGCGCGGTGTACGAGAAGGACGGCGGCAACCTGGTCATCACCGCCCTGCCCTACCAGACCTCGCCGGGCAAGGTGATCGAGCAGATCGCCACCCAGATGCGCGCCAAGAAGCTGCCGTGGCTGGAGGACATCCGCGACGAGTCCGACCACGCGAACCCGACGCGCATCGTGCTCGTGCCGCGCAGCAACCGCGTGGACGCCGAACAGCTCATGGGTCATCTGTTCGCGACGACGGACCTGGAAAAGAGCTACCGCGTCAACTTCAACGTGATCGGTCGCGACGGGCGCCCGCAGGTCAAGGGGCTCAAGGCCCTGCTGACCGAGTGGCTCGCCTTCCGCACCGAGACGGTGACGCGCCGCCTGAAACACCGCCTCGACAAGGTCGAACGCCGCCTCCACCTGCTGGAAGGCCTGCTGGTCGCCTTCCTCAACCTGGACGAGGTGATCCGCATCATCCGCACCGAGGACGAGCCCAAGCCGGTGCTGATGAAGCGCTTCAAGCTCACCGAGGAGCAGACCGATTACATCCTCGAAACCCGGCTGCGCCAGTTGGCCCGCCTGGAGGAGATGAAGATCCGCGGCGAGGAGGACGAGCTCAAGGCCGAGCGCGAGCGCATCATCGCCACGCTGGAAAGCCGCGCCAAGTTGAAGAAGCTGGTGAAGGACGAACTGCTGGCCGACGCCAAGAAGTTCGGCGACGCCCGCCGCTCGCCGCTGGTCGCACGCGGCGCCGCGCAGGCGTTGAGCGAAACCGAACTGGTCGCCAGCGAGCCGATGACGGTGGTGCTCAGCGAGAAGGGCTGGGTGCGCGCGGCCAAGGGCCACGACGTGGACCCCGCGTCGCTCAGTTATCGCGAGGGCGACGAACTGCTGGCCGCCGCGAGGAGCCGCAGCACGCAGCAGGTCGCCTTCCTGGATTCGACCGGTCGCGCGTACTCGACCGTCGTGCATTCGCTGCCGTCCGCGCGCGGCAACGGCGAACCGCTGACCGGCCGCTTCTCGCCCGCACCCGGTGCGTCGTTCCAGGCCTTGGCCAGCGGCGAAAACGACACCCGCTTCGTGCTGGCCTCCAGCCACGGCTACGGTTTCGTCACCCGTTTCGAGAACCTCACCGGCCGCAACAAGGCCGGCAAGGCGATGCTCTCGCTCACGCCGGGCGCGAAGGTCGTGCAGCCGGCCCCGGTGAGCAGCGTCGAGCAGGATCGCATCGCCGTGGTCACCAATGTCGGACACCTGCTGGTGTTCCCGGTCGGCGAACTGCCGGAGCTCGACAAGGGCAAGGGCAACAAACTCATCGACATCCCGAAGGCGAAGCTCGGCACCGAGCGCGTGGTCGCGGTCGCGGTCGTCGGCCCCGGCGGCACGCTGGTGGTGAAGTCCGGCGCCCGCACGATGTCGCTGCCGTTCAAGGACCTGGACACCTACCTCGGCGCGCGCGCCACGCGCGGCGGCCTGCTCCCGCGCGGCTGGCAGAAGGTGGAAGGACTCGCGGTGGAGTGATCGAAGACGCGGGCGCAATGCCCGCGTCTTCGCATGAAGCGCCGTGCTCCTGTCCGAGGCCGGCGCCAGCCATCACGATGTCCGGTCACTTCGCATCTTCCGGTGAACGCTACGGGCCTGAATCCCGGCTTCGGCCGGGATGACCGCTTCGGAAGCATTCGTTTTCTTCGAGAAGGATCGTCTCCATGCACCCCGACTTCTGGCACCAGCGCTGGGCCGACAACCAGATCGGCTTCCATCAGGACGCGCCGACACCGCTGATGCTCAAGCATTGGCCGTCGCTCGGCCTCGCGGCCGGCACGCGCGTGTTCGTGCCGCTCGCCGGCAAGACGCTGGACATGGCGTGGCTCGCCGCACAGGGCCATCGCGTGCTGGGCGTGGAGCTGTCCCGGATCGCAGTGGACGCCTTTTTCGAAGGGAACGGCGTCACGCCCGAGGTGACGGCGTCGAAGTACGGCACGCATTACCGCGCCGGCGACATCGAGTTGATCTGTGGCGACGCCTTCGGCCTCGACGAAGCCGCGCTGGCCAGGTGCGACGCCGTGTTCGACCGCGCCGCGCTGATCGCGCTGCCGGAAGACCTGCGCCAACGCTACGCGCGCGAGCTGTACGCGCGGCTGCCCTCGCACTGCCGCGGCCTGCTCATCACTTTGGAATATCCGCAGCACGAGAAGGCCGGCCCGCCCTTCAGCGTCGTGGAAAACGAAGTGCGCGCGCTCTATGCACGCGACTGGACCATTGAGACGCTGGAGCGTCGCGACATCCTCGAAACGCAGCCGAAGTTCGTCGAGGAAGGCGTGACCGAGCTGCACACGTCCGTCTATCGCCTGGAGCGCAAGCGCTGATCGACCGGTCGCTTCGGTAGCGCGGGTGCGCGCTGCTCACCCGCGTCTTGCGGGCGAGCCGGCCCCCGGTTGCGCTGCGCTTACCCAGGCCACGAAAACATCACGCTTCCGATGGCTTCTGCGCCAAGCGCGCCGTCAGGTAGTTCTGGATGCCCAGGCGCTTGATCAGCCCAAGCTGCTGCTCCAGCCAGTGGGCGTGGTCTTCCTCGGTGTCCTGCAACTGCACGCGCAGGATCTCGCGGCTGACGAAGTCGCCCACGCGCTCGCACAGCGCCATGCCTTCGGCGAGCGCGGCGCGAACGCGGTATTCGACGTCCAGGTCGCGTTGCAGCATTTCCTCCACGGTGTGGCCCGCGACGAACGGCTCCGGGCGCATGTCCGGATCGCCTTCCAGGAACAGGATGCGCCGCAGCAGCGCGTCCGCGTGCTCGGTCTCCTCCTGCATTTCGTGGTCGATCCGCTCGTAGAGCGACTGCAGGCCCATGTCTTCGTAGCGGCGGGAATGGATGAAGTACTGGTCGCGCGCGGCCAGTTCGCCACGCAGCAGCTGCTTCAGGTAATCGACGACCTCGGGATGGCCTTTCATGGGGAAACCTCCTTGCAAGGCGCATAGGGTGCCCGATCGCGCCGGCCCGCGTTCTAATCGGAATCAGTCGCATTGGCTCGCGGCGGGCCGCCGGAACGGCCGCCGCGACGGCGCCTTCATAGCGCCGCTTCGTGCACGCCGGCGACGGCGCGCCCGGAGGGATCGGCCATCTTCGCGAACGCCGCATCCCACGCGATCGCCGCGGGCGACGAACACGCGATCGACTTGCCCCCCGGCACCGTTTGCGCGCAGGCCACGCCGGGGAAGAACTGCTCGAAGATGTGGCGATACAGGTAGGCCTCCTTCGTCTGCGGCGGGTTCACCGGAAAGCGGCTTGCCGCGGCGGCGAAGACCCGATCGCTGATCTGCGCTTCCGCATGTGCCTTCAGGCCGTCGATCCAGCCGTAGCCGACGCCGTCGCTGAACTGCTCCTTCTGCCGCCAGAGGATCTCATCCGGCAAATAGCCCTCGAACGCCTCGCGCAGGATCGCCTTCTCGATCGGGCGCCCCGTCGGCCCCGGCTTCACCATCTTGTGCGCGGCGTCCATGCGCATCGCGACATCGAGGAATTCCACGTCCAGGAACGGCACGCGCGGCTCCACGCCCCAGGCCATCATCGACTTGTTCGCGCGCAGGCAATCGTAGTTGTGCAGCGCATCGAGCTTGCGCACGGTTTCGGCATGGAACTCGCGCGCATCCGGCGCCTTGTGGAAGTACAGGTAACCGCCGAAGACCTCGTCGCTGCCTTCGCCGGAAAGCACCATCTTCACGCCCATGGCCTTGATGCGGCGCGCGAGCAGGAACATCGGCGTCGACGCCCGGATCGTGGTCACGTCGTAGGTTTCGATGTGCCGGATCACCTCCGGCAGCGCATCCAGGCCTTCCTCGAAGCTGTAGGTGAAGCCGTGATGCACCGTTCCCAGCGCATCGGCCGCAATGCGCGCGGCGGCCAGGTCCGGCGATCCTTCCAGGCCGATCGCGAACGAATGCAGCCGCGGCCACCACGCTTCGGTCGTGTCGTCGTCCTCGATGCGCTTGCGTGCGAAGCGCGCCGCGACCGCAGCGACGAGGGACGAATCCAGTCCGCCCGACAGCAACACGCCGTAGGGCACGTCGCTCATCAGCTGGCGATGCACTGCGCGCTCGAACGCTTCGCGCAGCTCCTGCCTGGACACCGACACATCCGCCGTGGCGGCATGTTCGCGCCACGCGCGTTCATGATAGCGGACGAGTTCACCGCGCTCACTGTCGTAGTAATGGCCCGGCGGAAACTGCGCGACGTCCGCGCAGAGGTCGGCCAGCGCCTTCATCTCCGACGCGACGCAAAGGCGGCCGTCGCGGTCGTGGCCCCAGTACAACGGGCACACCCCGATGGGATCGCGCGCGATCACGAAACGGCGCCGCGCGCGATCCCACAGCGCGAAGGCGAAGATGCCGTTGAGCGCATCGAGCCACTGGCCGATGTCGTCGCGTTCGCGGTACAGGGCGTTGATCACTTCGCAGTCCGAGCCGGTCTGGAAGGCGTAGTCCGTCGCCAGGGACTGCTTCAGCTCGCGATGGTTGTAGATCTCGCCGTTCACCGCGAGCGCGAGTTCGCCATCGGCCGAGCGCAGCGGCTGCGAACCGCCCGCGGGATCGACGATGGCCAGCCGCTCATGGACCAGGATCGCGCCGTCGTCGAGGTAGACGCCGCTCCAGTCGGGGCCGCGGTGGCGCTGGCGTTGCGAGAGTTCCAGCGCGCGTCGGCGCAGGGCCTGCACGTCGTCGCCGGGTTGGAGGCCGAAGATGCCGAGAATCGAACACATGCCATGACTCCGTGGGGTGGGTTTTCTTGGGAAATCCGGCGATGGATCGCCGGGCTTTATCGGGAAGGAACGGGAAACAAAAAAGCCCGCGCTTTTCGGCGCGGGCTTCGTGGGTACTAGTGCGTCGGACGCGCGCTAATCACCGGCCCGCGGGAGGCTGGCGTTATTGCGGTTGTTATTGTTCAGGCCGGACGCGGGCGCGCCGCCGCGAAGGGCGGCAGTGGCGGCGTAGGCGGTGGCCTGGACGGAAGACATGGGTCGATCCTGCTGCACGCCGGCGCGGCATGCAAGGGGGATCGCGCACGCCGACGCCGCCGTTCATCGGATAAGCTCGCTCCGGGGAACCCACGGGCGACAAGGCGATGATGAAGTGGATCAGGCGCGCGCTCATCGCGCTGGTGCTGGTGCTGCTGGTTGCGGCGTTGGCTGGGTGGTGGCTGATGCGCGGCAGCCTGCCGCGGCTGGAGGGCGAGCTCGCCCTGCCGGGGCTCTCGGCGTCCGTGACGATCCAGCGGGACGCCAACGGCGTGGTCACCGTGGATGCCGCCAACGAGAACGACGCCATGCGCGCGCTCGGCTACGTGCACGCGCAGGAACGCTATTTCGAAATGGACCTGCTGCGCCGCACGGCCGCGGGCGAGCTCGCGGCGCTCTTCGGCCCGGTCGCCATAGGCGTGGACAAGCAGCATCGCGTGCACCGCATGCGCGCACGGGTGACGCAGCACCTGGACGCGATCCTCGGCGACAAGCGCGCGATGGCGCAGGCGTACGTCGACGGCGTCAACGCGGGGCGCGCCGCGCTGAAGGTGCGCCCGTGGCCGTACCTGCTGCTGCGCGCCGAACCCGAAGCCTGGACGCTGGCCGATTCGGCACTCACCGGTTACGCGATGTACTTCGATCTGCAGGATGCGCAGAACGCGCGCGAACTGGCGATGTGGCGCCTGCGTTCGCACCTGCCGCCGGCGTTGTACGCGCTGCTCGCGCACGACGGCACGAGCTGGGACGCACCGCTCGCCGGTCGCGCGCGCGGCGATGCGACGCTGCCCGACGCCGCTGCCGTGGACCTGCGCACGCTCCCGATGCAGGAAGGCGAGCGGCCGGCCGACGTTCCCGAGCGCTCCGATGTCGGCAGCAACAACTTCGCCGTGTCGGGCCAGCTGACGGCCGACGGTCGCGCGATCGTCGCCGACGACATGCACCTGGGTCTGCGCGCGCCGAACATCTGGTTCCGCGCGCGGCTGCGCTATCCCGACGCGCGCGCCGACGGCGGCCGCGTCGACGCGAACGGATTCACCCTGCCCGGCCTGCCGGCGCTCGTGGTCGGCAGCAACGGGCACATCGCGTGGGGATTCACCAACAGCTACGGCGATTGGCTCGACTGGAAGCGCGTGCGCGATTGCAACCGGAAGGCGTGCGCGGGCGCGACCCGCACGGTGGAGGTCATCCGCGTGGCCGGTGGCGACGACGTCGAGTTCCCGGTCGACGACACCGCATGGGGCCCGGTCCTGCATCGCGAGAACGACGGCAGCGCGCTCGCGTTGCGCTGGATCGCCCACCAGCCCGGCTCGATGAACCTCGGACTCGCCGATTTCCTGCACGCGCGCTCGCTGGAGGACGCGCTGGCGATGGCCGATCGCACGGCGATTCCCGCGCAGAACCTCGCCATCGGCGACTCACGGGGACGCGTTACCTGGCGCCTGCTCGGTCCGATGCCGCTGCGCGGCGCCGGCTGCGAGGCGACGCAGGTCGCCGAAACCGACGCCTGCGCGCCCTGGCCCATCACCACCGCGCACGGCACTGCGCTGCCGATCGGCACCGTGCAGCGCGTATGGACGGCGAACTCGCGCGTCGTCGACGGTACGTTGCTGTCGCGCGTGGGCGACGGCGGCTACGCCAACGGCGCGCGCGCGATGCAGATCCGCGACGGACTCTTCGCGAAGAACCGCTTCGACGAGCGCGATCTGCTCGCGATCCAGCTCGACGATCGAGCGCTGTTCCTGCAACGGTGGTGGACGTTGCTGCGCGAGCGCGATGCCGCGGCGAAGACGCCGGCCTTGCATGAACTCGCCGTCGCCGCCTCGACCTGGCAAGGACGCGCAAGTCCCGATTCGACGAGCTACCGCATCGTGCGCGCGTGGCGCCTGGCGGTACACGACCGGCTGCTCGACGGCCTCACCGCTCCGGCCCACGCCGCGCTGGGCGATGCGTTCGAGATGCCGAATCTCTCGCACTTCGAGGGCGTCGCCTGGCCGCTCGTCACGACGCGTCCGGCGAACCTGTTGCCGCGACGTTTCGCGTCGTGGGACGCGCTGTTCGAGGATGCCGCGCGCGAAGTCCGCGACGAACTCGCGAAGGATGGCCCGATCGCGCAGCGCACGTGGGGCGAACGCAACACGGCGCGCATCTGCCATCCGTTGTCGCGCGCACTGCCCGGCCTGCTGAAGCCGCAGTTGTGCATGCCCGCCGACGAACTGCCTGGCGACAGCGGCATGCCGCGCGTGCAGGGACCGGATTTCGGTGCGTCCGAACGCATGGTCGTCGCCCCCGGACATGAGGCGGACGGCATCATCCACATGCCCGGCGGGCAAAGCGGGCATCCGATGTCGCCCTACTGGGGCGCCGGGCACGACGACTGGGTGCGCGGGCGCCCGACGCCGTTCCTGCCGGGCGAGACGAAATACTTGTTGCGGCTGGTGCCGGGCAAGTCGTAATCCCGGCATTAGCCGAGGACGGTGACCCGCCTTCCGCAGAAGGAAAACCGCCATCCCGGCGAACGCCGGGGCGTAGCCCGCCACGCGCGGGCTCGCCTTCGTCCGTGAACCACACCATCGTCATTCCAGCGAAAGCTGGAATCCACTTCGATCTTCGCAATCACGCTCGGAGCAACACCGCAGCGTTGTGCCGTACCGGCGAGTCGATGCTTCCCTCCGTTCCCCTCACCACGCCCCCTCTCCCGACAGGAGAGGAGTCAAGGCGGATGCGAGCATCAGGCCAGCAGCATCCGCTCGATCAGTTCGCGATACAGGCCCGGAAGACGCTGCAGGTCGGCGATGGCGACGTTCTCGTCCACCTTGTGGATGCTCGCGTTCACCGGGCCGATCTCGATGCATTGCGCGCCGAGCGGTGCGATGAAACGCGCATCCGAGGTGCCGCCGCCGGTGCTTTCTTCCGGCACGCCACCGCCGTAGCGGGCGAGCACCGAGCGCGCCGCGGCGCGCAGCGGGCCTTCCGGCGTGTAGAACGGTTCGCCGCCGCGATGCCAGCGGATCGTGTAGTCCAGGCCGTGCCGGCGCAACACGTCCTCGCATTCGCGTTCGAGCTGCTCGGCGCGCCAGTTCGGATTGAAGCGAAGATTGAACAGCGCCTGCAATTCGCCGGGGATCACGTTGTTCGCGCCCGTGCCGGCGTGGATGTTGCTGATCTGCAGGCTGGTCGGCGGGAAGGTTTCGAAGCCCTCGTCCCAGCGCCTCGCGACGAGTTCGCTCAAGGCCGGCATCGCCAGATGGATCGGATTGCGCGCCTTGTCCGGATACGCGACGTGGCCCTGCACGCCGATCACGTCGAGCGTCGCCGACAGCGTGCCGCGACGGCCCACGCGCAGCAGGTCGCCGAGCGCCGCCTTCGACGAGGGCTCGCCCGTGACGCACCAGTCGATGCGTTCGCCGCGCTTGCGGAACGTGTCGGCGACCTGGCGCACGCCGTCGATGGCATCGCCTTCCTCGTCGGAGGTAAGCAGCAGCGCGACACGACCGGGATGATCCGGATGCGCGGCGACGAAGTGCTCCAGCGCGAGCACGAACGCCGCGACGCTGCCCTTCATGTCCGCCGCGCCGCGGCCGTACAGCACGCCGTCGCGGATCTCGGGCGCGAACGGATCGCTGCTCCACGCGTCGCGCGGCCCGGGCGGGACGACGTCGGTGTGGCCCAGCAGCACCAGCGTCGGGCCATCGGTGCCGTGCACCGCCCAGAGGTTGTCCACGTCGCCGTAGCGCAGCGCTTCGCATCGGAAGCCCGCGGCCGAAAGGCGGCGCGCGATCAATGCCTGGCAGCCCGCATCGTCGGGCGTTACCGACGGGCGCGCGATCAGCTCGCGGGTGAGCGCGACGACCTCGTCGCCGGCGGCATCGAGATCAGCCAAGGGAGCCCACTCCGAAGCGCTTCTTGAAGCCGTTGTCGCTGAAGCCCTGCGCGATCGCGCCGTCGTCGGTCATCACGACCGGCCGACGGATCAGCTGCGGGTACTCCTTCAGCAACAGCTTCCACTCCGCGTCCGAACCCGGGGCCTTGCGGTTGTCGGGCAACGTGCGCCAGGTGGTGGACGACTTGTTGATCATCGCGTCCCAGCCGCCGAGGCTGTCCTTCCACTCCACCAGCGTGTCCGGCGACTGGCGCTGGTCGCGGTAATCGACGAACGAATACGCGACGCCGAAGCGCTCCAGCCACTTGCGGGCCTTCTTGCAGGTATCGCAGTTGTTGAGTCCGTAGAGCGTCGTCGCCATCGGCCGTTACTCCGCCAGCCCGCGCAGCAGCTCGTTGATGCTGGTCTTGCTGCGGGTCTTCGCGTCGACCTGCTTGACGATGACGGCGCAATACAGCGAATGCGTGCCGTCCTTCGACGGCAACTGGCCGGAGACGACGACGCTGTACGGCGGCACGAAACCGTAGCTGATCTCGCCCGTCGCGCGGTTGTAGATGCGCGTGCTCTGGCCGAGGAAGACGCCCATGCCGATCACGCTGTGATGGCCGACGACGACGCCTTCCACCACTTCCGAACGCGCGCCGATGAAGCAGTGATCCTCGATGATCGTCGGGCTCGCCTGCAGCGGTTCCAGCACGCCGCCGATGCCCGCGCCACCGGACAGGTGGCAGTGCTTGCCCACCTGCGCGCACGAACCCACCGTCGCCCAGGTGTCGACCATCGTGCCCTCGCCCACGTGCGCGCCGATGTTCACGAAGCTCGGCATCAGCACCACGTCCTTGCCGATGTGCGCGCCGCGGCGGGCGATCGCGCCTGGCACGACGCGCGCGCCGAGCTTGCGGAAATCCGACTCGCCATAACCTTCGAAACGCGCAGGCACCTTGTCCCAGTACGGCGCGGGATAACCGTCCACGACCTGCATGTCGTTCACGCGGAAGTACAGCAGCACGGCCTTCTTCAGCCATTCGTTGACCGTCCAGCCGCCCTTGCCGTCGGGCTCGGCCACGCGGAACTCGCCGGTTTCCAGGCCGGAGATCACGCGTTCGACGGTCGGCCGCGTGGAGCCTTCGATCTCGTCCAGCGTGAGCATCGCGCGGCGCTCGAACGCGCTGTCGATCATGAACTTCAGCTCGTCCACGCCCGGCCCGGCAGGCACGACCTTCTTCTTGCGCGCGGTCTTGCGGACGGTCTTCTTCTGTACAGCCATTCAACAGTCTCCTTCGAGGCAGGCGAGCAAGGCCTGGCGCAGCGCCTGCCGTTGCGTGTCGTCGAGCGCGCCATCGCGCCCGTCGTGATGGGGATGGGTAAGCTGGAACACGTCTTCGGCGCGTTCGCCGAAGGTTGCGATGCGCGCGTCGTGCACGCGCAGTCCCTGGCTGCGGATCGCGTGCGTCACGTCCGCGAGCAGTCCCGGGCGGTCGGTGCATACCAGGCTGAGCATCGTGCGCGTGCCCTGGTCGCTCTCGAGCGTGTCGAAGCCGATCTGCGGGGCGATGCGGAAATGCCTGAGATGGCGCGGCTGCGCGCGACGTGCCGGCCGGATGCGATCCAGGTCGCCGTCGAGCGCCGAACCCAGGCGCTGCTCGACCTCTTCGGTGGAGGGCGGGCAACGGGGGTCGATCGGAACGACCTCGAAACTGTCGAACACCATGCCGTGCGGCCCGTCGAGCACGCGCGCCTGCTGGATCGCCAGGCCAAGCCGATCGAGCGTGGCGACGATCGCGGCGAACAGGCCATCGCGATCGGGCGAATGCACGAAGACTTCGAGCGCACCGTCGCTGTCGCCCAAGGCGCGTTCGCCCAGCGCCCGCGCTCGCACGCGCGTCTGTCCGACCTCGACCCCGCGCAGCGAAGCGGCCTGCCACGCGATCTGGTCGGGACGGCCGCGCTGGAAGCCGATTTCGGGCATGCGCGCGTACAAGGCGTCGACCTGTTCGTCGCCGATGCCCATCGTGGCCAGCATCGCGCGCGCGGCATCGCGGGTTTCGTCCGCACGTTCGTCGCCCGCGACCGGATGTTCGAGCCCGCGCCGCAGCGCCAGGCGCGTGGCCGTGTAGAGATCGGCCAGCAAACGGTCCTTCCACGCGTTCCACAGCTTCGGCGAGGTGCCGGCGATGTCGGCGCAGGTCAGCAGGTAGAGATGATCGAGCCGCTCGCGATCGGCCACCTTGCCGGCGAAACGGTGGATCACCTCGGGATCGGCGATGTCCTGCTTCTGCGCGGTGACCGACATCAGCAGGTGCTGTCGCACCAGCCATTCCACCAGCGCGCTGTCCGCCTGCGACAGGCCCATCGTGCTGCAGAAGATGCGTGCGTCGTCGGCGCCGAGTTCGGAATGATCGCCGCCGCGCCCCTTGCCGATGTCGTGGAACAAGCCGGCGAGCAGCAGCAGTTCCGGCTTGCGCAGGCGCGGCCAGACTTCGTGCGCGATGCTGAAGCGTTCGTCCGCGATGCCCGATGCGAAGCGCGCGAGATTGCGCAGCACCGCCAGCGTGTGCTGGTCGACCGTGAACACGTGGAACAGGTCGAACTGCATGCGGCCGGAAACTTTCGCGAACGCCGGGATCCAGCGTCCGAGCACGCCCAGGCGCGCCATGCGTTCCAGCGCGTGCACCGGATGCGGGCCGCGCAGCAATGCGATGAACCGCTCGCGCAAGGCGGGTTCGGCCTGCTGGAACGCCGGCACGCGCGACAACGATTCGGCCAGCGCGCGCGCCGTGCGCGAATGCAGGCCGCGCACGGCATCGTGCGAGGCCCACACGGCGAAAAGCGCGAACACGTCGTAGGCATCGCGCGGCCAGTGCGGGTCGCGCGCGGCCAGGTAATCGCGGCGCAGCTCGAACGCATGGTCGATCGCGACCGGCGTGCTTTCGCCTTCGATCTGTTCCTCGAAGCGCTGCAGCAGGCGTTCGCCGATGCGCAGCACCAGCGCGGCGCTTCGATAGAAGCCCTGCATCATCTGCTCGACGGCGAGGTTGTCGGCGTTGTCGACGTGCCCCAGCCGTTGCGCGAGCACCTTCTGGTAATCGAAACGCAGGCGCTCCTCGCGCTTGCCGGCGACCAGGTGCAGGCCGAAGCGCAGGCGCGACAGCGCGCGGCGTTCGCGTTCGAGCGTTGCGAGCTCGTCCGCGCCGAACTGGCCGATGGCGACCAGCGATTCCAGGTCGCCGGTCCCCACGATGCGCAGCGCCATCCAGCGCAGCGTCTGCACATCGCGCAGGCCGCCCGGGCCTTCCTTCAGGTTGGGCTCCAGGTTGTCGGCCGTGTCTTCGTAACGCGCGTGGCGCAGGCGCAATTCCTCGCGCTTGGCGCCGAAGAACTCGCGTGCGGGCCACACCAGGCTGGGGGCGATCGCCGCCTGCAACGCATGCAGGTGTTCGACCTGTGCGATCAGCGGACGCGCTTCGAGCATCGACGTCAGCACGGTGATGTCCGCCGCCGCTTCGGTGCACTGCGCGGGCGAGCGCACCGCGTGGCCCACCGGCACGCCGCCGTCCCACAGCAGCGCGACGAAACGCGACAGCGCTTCGGCGTGCGCGGCCTGTGCGTCCGGTTCGGCGAGGATCAGCAGGTCGACGTCGGACTGCGGGAACAGCTCGGCACGGCCGTAGCCGCCGATCGCGAACAGCGCCAGCGGCGCGTCGGCGGGGATGCACGCGTTCCACGCCGCGCGCACCTGCGCATCCATCGCGCCGGCGCGGGCGGCGAGCAGGCGGTCGATGTCGGCGTTCGGATCGGTGGACTGGGCGTCGAACGCCTTGGCGAGGCCGGCGTCGACGGTCGCGATCGCGCCGCGGATCGACGCCGCGAGGGCGGCCGCGTCCTGCGCCGCCGAAGGCTCATCGACGGCTGCCGAGAGCCTGTCCCCGCTCATAGATCGTTGTCGTCACCGGGCACGCGGGTGAGGATCTCCACGCCGTCCTCGGTCACGGCGACGGTGTGCTCCCACTGCGCGGACAACTTGCGGTCCTTGGTGACCACGGTCCAGCCGTCGGGCAGCAGCTTGGTGTAGCGCGTGCCCTCGTTGATCATCGGCTCGATGGTGAAGGTCATGCCGGGCTTGAGCACCAGCCCTTCGCCGTTGCGGCCGTAGTGCAGGACCTGCGGATCCTCGTGGTAGATCCTGCCGATGCCGTGGCCGCAATACTCGCGCACGACGCTGAAGCGCTCCGATTCGGCGTACTGCTGGATCGCCGCGCCGATGTCGCCCAGGGTCGCCCCCGGCTTGACGGTGCGGATGCCGCGGAACATCGCCTCGCGGGTCACGTCGACCAGCCGCCTGGCCATGACCGACGGCGTGCCGACCACGTACATGCGGCTGGTGTCGCCGTGCCAGCCGTCCTTGATCACGGTGACGTCGATGTTGACGATGTCGCCGTCCTTCAGGACCTTGGCCTCGCTGGGGATGCCATGGCAGATGACGTTGTTGACCGACGTGCACACGGTCTTGGGGAATCCCTTGTAGCCGACGTTGGCCGGGATCGCCTTCTGCACGTTGACGATGTGATCGTGGCAGATGCGGTCCAGTTCCTCGGTGGTCACGCCGGCCTTGACGTGCGGCGCGACGACCTGGAGCACCTCGGCGGCCAGGCGGCCGGCGACGCGCATCTTCTCGATCTCTTCGGGGGTCTTGATGGTGATGGGCATGCCGGCATTATGGCCCATCCGCAGTCCATTCAGGCTCTTCGGGTGGGCCGGAGTTGCCCGTAACAGTCTGTTGCGGCTACAATTCCGCGGCTCAGCGACCGGCCTCGTGCCGATCCTGCCGCCCACGCCAGGGCGAGAGCGCACCGGCCCCGTCCGGAGCGCAGGCGAATTCACACCCGCAGCCACACGTCGTGCCGGGGTGCCGGGCGTCCACCAGGACGACCGGTTCGGCCACGAACGCTGCGGGGAGGCCCAACCCCGGAACCCCTGCCCCGGCTTCGCCGGAGGCACCGCCATCACCCATCCGGCGGCCGGTTCCACTGCCTGGAGTTACATGCAATGCCCCAGATCACCATGCGCCAGATGCTCGAAGCCGGCGTCCACTTCGGCCACCAGACCCGTTACTGGAACCCGAAGATGGGCCCGTACATCTTCGGCGCCCGCGGCAAGATCCACATCATCAACCTCGAGAAGACCGTTCCGCTGTTCAACGACGCGATGAACTTCATCTCGGGCATCGCCCAGAAGCGCGGCATGATCCTGTTCCTGGGCACCAAGCGCAGCGCGCGCGAAGCCATCAAGGAAGAGGCCGAGCGTTGCGGCATGCCGTACATGAACCAGCGTTGGCTGGGTGGCACGCTGACCAACTTCCGCACCGTGAAGCAGTCGGTGCAGCGCCTGAAGGAGCTGGAAGCGGCCGAGACCGACGGCACGTTCCAGAAGCTGGTCAAGCACGAAGTGCTGGGCCTGCGCCGCGAGCGCGAGAAGCTGGAAGCCTCGCTGGGCGGCATCAAGGACATGAACCGCCTGCCGGACGCGCTGTTCGTGATCGACATCGGCCACGAAGACATCGCGATCAAGGAAGCCAAGAAGCTCGGCATCCCGGTCGTCGCCGTCGTCGACACCAACTACGACCCGGCCCTGGTCGACTACGCCATCCCGGGTAACGACGACGCCATCCGCGCCGTGCAGCTGTACGCCCGTGCCGCTGCCGACGCCGTGCTGGAAGGCAAGGCCGCCGCTCCGTCGGCCGCGTCGGTCCGCGAGGAAGACTTCGCCGAAGCCGCCGAGGGCGAGGAAGGCAAGGCTCCGCGCCGCGCGCCGGCCAAGAAGGCTGCCGGCAAGAAGGCCGAAGCGGCCGAGTAAGGACCGCGTCATGCGGCCGCGCCATGCTGCGCGGCCGCATCCGAAGTTTCCGTGCCGCGCGGGCCAGCTCCCGCGGCGGCGTCCGGAATCGAAAAGGCGGGCCTCGCCCGCCCTACACCATCCAGAGGTACCCCCATGGCAGAAATCACCGCTTCCCTGGTCAAGGAACTGCGCGAGCGCACCGGCGCCGGCATGATGGAGTGCAAGAAGGCGCTCACCGAGAACAACGGCGACATCGACGCCGCGGCCGAGTGGCTGCGCAAGTCGGGCCTGGCCAAGGCCGACAAGAAGGCCGACCGCGTCGCTGCCGAAGGCCGCATCGCCGTCGCCCAGAACGGCGGCAAGGCCGTGCTGGTGGAGATCAACTCCGAGACCGACTTCGTCGCCAAGGACGAGAACTTCCTCGCCTTCGCCAACGCCGTCGCCAACGCCGCCCTGACCTCCGGCGCCACCAGCGTCGAAGGCGTCAAGGCCGCCAAGCTCGCGTCGGGCGAGACCGTCGAGGAAGCCCGCGCCGCCGCGATCGCCAAGCTCGGCGAGAACATCCAGGTGCGTCGCCTCGCGCTGGTCGACGGCAACAACAACGTCGCGGCCTACGTGCACGGCG
Source organism: Lysobacter arvi (assembly GCA_031216755.1). Classification (GTDB taxonomy): domain Bacteria; phylum Pseudomonadota; class Gammaproteobacteria; order Xanthomonadales; family Xanthomonadaceae; genus Lysobacter_J; species Lysobacter_J arvi. The sequence goes on from JARUHG010000001.1 coordinate 1,500,957, forward strand.
GCAAGATCGGCGTGCTGGTCGAGGTCAAGGGCGGCGATGCCGAACTGGCCCGCGGCCTGGCGATGCACGTCGCCGCGATGAACCCGCCGCACATCAAGGCGTCGGACGTTCCGGCCGAATTCGTCGCGAAGGAAAAGGAAATCGAGCTGGCCAAGATGTCCGACAAGGACAAGGCCAAGCCGGCCGACATCCTCGAGAAGATCATCAGCGGCAAGATCGCCAAGATCGTCAACGAGGTCACGCTGTACGGCCAGCCGTACGTGCTGGACACCAACCAGACCGTCGAGCAGGTCCTGAAGGCCGCCGGCGCCGAAGTGGTCGGCATGCAGCGCCTGGCCGTGGGCGAAGGCATCGAGAAGGTGGTGGAAGACTACGCCGCCGAAGTCATGAAGCAGGCCGGCCTGGCGTAAGCCACCGTCCCTTCGGACAGAGAAAAGGCCGCGAGCGATCGCGGCCTTTTCCATTTCCACTGCACTGACTGCGGCGCGGGGGAGAGGGGCGCCGCCGGGGGAAAGGTCTGGAGAAGCCGTCCGGGGCTTCTCCAGAATGGATCTTGGCGGCAGGGTCCGCTTCGATCCGTGGCGGGTCCCGTGGTTCCCGCCGGTACGCACCCTCCTGGCACGCATGAGTCGTGGCTGCCCGGATGGACCGCCGAAGAAGTGCGCCATCCGTGGCGCGGAGACATCCGTATCGGTCGTCCTGATTCGTCTTCGTTCTCCATAACGCGGGCCGACCCCATCCCCCCTACCCCGCTCCGACATTTCCCGATGTCGGCGACTGGGTGCGGCGTGGGGAAGCGAGGATCCTCCGGTCTTGGCACCAGCTTCACGTGGCCTTTGGCCTTGGGGCGCGCCTGCTCGTCATTCCCGCCTTCCGGGGGATGACGATGAAGTGGTTCGCCCTGCGGGAGTGCCGCACCACGGCAGGAATCACTGATCCACGCCGAGCGGCTGCCGCGACGAGCGACGGACGCGACTCAACCCGTCCAGCTCAGAAGCGGTAGGACGCGCTCACCAGGTAGTAGCGCCCGCGCGGGTCGTCGTAGGCGATGTCGTAGCCGCCCTTGGCCGGATCGTAGTTGCGCGGCTCGCGGTCGGTGACGTTGTCGACATTGAGCGACAGGCGCCAGTTCTCGAAGCCGACGTACGCGAGGTACACGTCGGCCGTCGTCGATGCCGGCGTGCGGCAACGATTCGCCTGCGTGTTGAGGGTCGGGCACGTGCCGCCCGGCGGCGCGATCTCGACCGGCCCGAGCTGATGCACGTTGAGCGTGGCGATCCAGTCGGCGTACGCCCATTCCAGCCCGGCGAGCACCGAACGTTTCGGCGAACCGTGCCCGGCGTAATCGAGTTCCGGCGTGTCGGGACTGGGTTGCCGCGTCAGCGAGTCGAGATAACTCGCCGCGAGGCGGAAGGTGAAACGGCCCGCCTCGCGCGTATCGAGGCGATACTCCGATTGCAGTTCCCAGCCGTCGACCTGCGTGCGTCCGACGTTGGTGAAGTACTCGTTCACCGCGATCAGGTTGCCCTGCGCGTCGCGCTCCAGCGACAACGGAAAGGCCGCCGGATCGGCCAGCGCGTTGGTGGTCACGATCTCGTTGCGTCGCCGGATGCGGAACCGGTCCAGGCTCACGTCGAAGGCCTGCGTCGGTGCCCACACCAGGCCCAGCGTGTGGCTGCGCGAGGTCTCGGGCGCGAGATCGGGGTTCTCCACCGCACCGTGCGTGACGATGCAGTAATCCACGCCCATGAAGTTGGTCGGGATCGCGCACGGCGCGATCGCCGGCGTCGCCTCGACGACTTCGAACGTGCCGCCGGCGATGCTGGGCCTGCGCAGTTCGAACAGCGAAGGCGCGCGGTAGCCCGTCGCCGACGTCGCACGCACGGTGAGCGATTCCAGCGGCGTCCACTTCAGCCCGAACATCGGCGAGGTCTCGCTGCCGTATCCCTGCCGGCGGTCGATGCGCCAGGCGAGGTCGGCGTGCAGCCACGTCACGATCGGCAGGCTCATTTCGGCATAGAACGCCGAACTGGTCCGGCTGTCGTCGAGCCGGCGCTTCTGCGCGCCGAGCGCGACGTCGCCATCGAGCATGCGCTGATCGGGCTCGTTGCGCAGCGCGTCGCGCGACCATTCCACGCCCAGCGCGGTCTGCGCTTCGCCGCCGGGCAGCGAGAACCACGACCCGTTCACCGCGAACGTGAACTGATCGAAGCGCGCCTCGCCTTCCACGTCCACGCGGGGCGACAACGCGCGCAGCACCTCGGGCGGGTTGCCGGGCGCATTGAAGCGATAGCTCTGATCGAGCAGCACCTGCGACAGCGCGGACGTGCTGACCAGCCCGTCGATCTGGTTGTCGACGCGGCTGCGGTGATGCGCCGCGCCCACGCGCCATTCCCAATCGCGCCACAGGCCCGACAGCCCCAGGTCCAGGTCGACCGTCCGCGAATCGCTGCGGCTGCGGATCGGGCCGATGTCGAAGAAGGCGTAGTCCAGTTGAGTGGGGATGTCGGGAAAGCGGTGGTCCGGATGTCCCTCGGGGATGCGAACCGCTCCGTGCAACGGCGCGGCCTGCAGGCTCTGGCGCACCTGCCCCACGCGCAACGAGCCGTCGAATTCGAGCGTCTCGCCGATCGGCTGGCGCAGGCGCGCGTACACCGATGCGCTTTCCAGTTCCGGCTGCAGCGTGAGGTAACGCGGCACGTCGAGCAGACAGCCGTCGTTCGCCTCGCGTATGTCGTCCGGACACGCGGGCTGGATGATCTCCAGGTCGAACAGGCTGAAGTAGCCCAGCGGAATGCGACGATCCGCCAGTCCGTAACGGCGCAGGTCCGCCGTCCGCCACGATCGCGCATCGCCCTGCAGCGCATCGCGGTGGAAATAGTCCGCGGCAAGGAAGACGTTGCCGCCGCGCTGCGTCGCCTCGCCGTAGCTGAGCGACACCCGCCGCTGCTCGGCGTCGCCGCGCTCGGACAGCCCGTAACGCACGGTCACGTCGCCGCCCTGCTGTTCCTTGCGCAGGATGATGTTGATGACGCCGGCCATCGCGTCCGCGCCGTAGATGGCCGAGGCGCCGCCGCGCATCACTTCGATGCGATCGACCATCGTCAGCGGAATGCCATTGAGGTCGGTCAGGCCGCCCAGGTCCGCGGACGCGAGGCCGTAATTCGCCACGCGCCGTCCATCGATGAGGATCAACGTCGCGCGCGGCCCCAGGCCGTAGAGGCTCGTCGTCGCCGCGGCGGCGAACGGCTGCTGCGAGTTGAAGCTGCCGTCGGTCGCGACGTCCACCGGATGGTGGCTGATCATGCCGGGCTGGTAGCTCAGCAGCTCGAACACGGTCTGGTACCCGCTCGCCTCGATCTGCGCGCGGCTGATGCGCGTGAGCGGAGCCGGCGTGACCACGTCGATCGACGCGCGCGGAATGTGCGTGCCGGTGACTTCCACCGTCGCCAGCTCGACCGGCTCACGCACCGGCGCGGGCGTGGGCGCGGCGATCGGCGGCGCCGGCGCGCGTTCGATGAGGTACGTGTTCGGCGTGACCTGCACCGCGTGCAGCCCGCTGTCGCGCAGCAGCACGTCCAGCGCACGCGCGGGCGGCAGATCCGCCTGCAGGCCGGCGGAGCGGCGCTGCCCTACGAGCGCCGGCGCGTACATCAGTTGCACGCGCCCCTGCGTGGCGAGCACCTGCAATGCGTGATCCAGGGTGCCGGCCGGAATGACGAAACGGACGGACGGCGTCGACGAATCCTGCGCGGGAACCGGTGCGGCCGTGCAGGCCAGCGACAGGGCTGCGGCAATGGCGAGGGTGAGTCGGAACTTCCTGGCCATTGGTATTGCGCGAGTCAACGAGAAAGTGACTCACACGATACGAGAGCGCGGCGGCGCCGCGCAACGTTTGTTTAACGCATCGATGGGCGTTGCGCGTCGGGTCGGCTCCAGCCTCCGATGCGCGTCGAGCCAATCCGTCGCGGGATGTCAGTTATCGCGACGATGCAGGACGATCTCGTCCGCACCGCGACGTTCGGCGCGCAGCGACCAGCCGCGTTCCAGCACCGCCACCAGCGCGTCCTGGTCGCCCGCGTGGAACACGCCGCTCACCGTCAGCCCGCCCAACGCCGGGTCGGCCAGGCGCACCTGCTGCTTCGAATACCGGTTCATTTCCGCCAGCAGCTCGTCGAGCCGGCGGTCCTTGAACACCAGGTCCCCTTGCGGCCACGCGCGTGCGCTCGCCAGGTCCAGCGGCGCCTTCGGCCCGATGCGGCCCGAGGCGTCCACGCTCACCGTCTCGCCAGGCGCGAGCGTGGCGACGTTCCGGTCGTTCTTCGCGGTCACGTCGACACGGCCCTCCAGCAGCGCCACCTCGACGGCGCCGTCGCGACGCGCGACCTGGAACGTCGTGCCGACATCGCGCACCGTGCTCGGGCCGGCCTTCAGGAGGAACGGGCGCTGCGGATCGGTGCCGACGACGAACTGCGCCCGGCCCCGCTCGAGTTCGACGCGCCGCTCGCGCGAATCGAACGTCGCGGTCAGCTCGGTGCCGGTGTCCAGCAGTACGACCGTGCCGTCGGCCAGCGTCACTTCGCTCTGCTCGCCCATGTTCGTCGCGTAGTGCTGCGGAACCGCGGCGGTGTCGGGCTCATGCCGCCACCAGATCGCAGCCACGGCAACGACCAGCACCGCCGCGGCGGCGGCTGGAAGCCACGAGTGGAATGGGCGTACCGGCGCGCGACGCACCGCACGCGTCGCCGCACGCAGCATCTCGTCGGAACGCAATTGCGCCGACAGCGCCTGCACGCGCTCGATCTCCAGCCAGGCCTCGAGGTTCCGGGGCGATTGCGCCAGCCAGTCCTCGAACGCCGCGCGATCGGCCGGCGTGCAGTCGGGCGCCATCAGGCGCGCCATCCACGCTTCGGCCTCGCCGTCGGCGGGCTGCCACGTCCGTGTGTTCATGTGCGTTCCTCGCGGTCGACGCCTTCGCGCTTGAGCTTCGAGCGAAGCAGCGACAGCGCCTTTCCGATGTGTTTCTCGACGGCCTTCACCGAGATCGCGCAGTGCTGCGCGATCTGGCTGTAGCTCAGGCCATCGATGCGGTTGAGCAGGTACACCTGGCGGCAGCGCTCAGGCAGTTCGAGGATCGCCGCGCGGACCAGCGCGAGTTCCTGTTCGTGCGTGATGCGCGTCTCGTGGGTGGGTTCCAGCGACGGCAGCCCGACGAAATCCTGGTCCAGGCTCACGTGCGCGAAGACCTGTCGCGTCGAATCCCGCCGGCCGCGGTCGTGGATCACGTTGATGGCGATGCGGTACATCAGCGGACGCAGCTGTTCGACCGGCTGCCCGCGATAGCGCATCAGGCGCACCAGCGCTTCCTGTGCGACGTCCTGCGCGTCGTCCTCGCCGATGCGGCGCGCGAGCCAGGCGACGAGCATCGGGCGGTGCTCGCGCAGGAACGCGTCGAACCCGTCGCCGCCGGCGCCGCCGGACGCGTGGGCATCCTCGTCGTGCGGGCTGGATCGCATCGCGCCCGACGGGGTCATGCCGGTCGCCCCACCGGACGGCAGGGCCAGCCCGAAGGCCGAGAACGATTCGAAGGCATGGTGGGGACCGGCGGCTCCTGCGGGGACGGGCACGACGTCCGGCTCGCTCCACTCCAGGTCGGCTTCCGGTTCGGAATCCGAGCCCGCGATACCGGACGACGCTTGGCCCAATGCGAATTTGTAGCATGCACCCGCCGCCCATGCGGAGGCCTCGGCGGCCGCCAGGCCCACCGGTTCCGTTGCGAGCGCGTTGTGCGAGCGTCCGTCCATGCCTGATCAACGCAGGCCGCCGTCCCTACCCCACCTATCGCGCCCGGGTCCGTTCAGGTCTGCAACGCGCTTCTCAATGGCTCCAGCGACGCGGCATAGCGGCGCCATTTGGGCACGGCGCGGGCACTGACGCCTTCACGAACCTGCACGGCGCTCGCCGTCGCCACGCCCCGGCCGGACCCGCGCGGGTCGAGCATCGCCGGCGTGAAGTCCAATCCGCAGAACGCGGCGACCCAGCGCATCACCGGCTCGGGGTCGGCCGTCAGGGCGGCGTAATCGATGTCGAGGATGCGGCCCGGAAAACGCGCGTGCCAATGCGTCATCAGCCGCCGGTACTGCCCGTGGTAGTCGGCCAGCTCGTGCTGTCCATAGGAATGGGGATTGGCGTCGGAGAAGAGCTCGCGCAGGTTGGAAAAACACGTCTCCACCGCATCACGCCGCATGTGCAGGATCTTCGCCCGCGGCAGCGCGCGGCAGATGTGGCCGACGTGGAAGAAGTTCGTCGGCAGCTTGTCGGTGAACGCCGCCGCGCCGTCCAGCCGCCACGCGACGCCATCGAGATAGCGGCGGCCCACGGAGGCGAAATCCACGTCAACCGCGCGTTCCACCACCGTGGCGTCGATGACGCCCCGGCAATGGCGATCGGTCGCCTCGCGCATGCACGAGGTGAAGTCGTACAACTCGCCCAGCGCCGCGACGCCCGGATGCGCGGCGAGCAGTTGTTCGAGCAGCGTGGTGCCCGAGCGGTGCATGCCCACGATGAAGATCGGCGTCGCATCGCTCGCGGCGAGTTCGTGCGACGCGGACCACGTGGGGGCGGCAACCAGCGCATCGACGAGGGCGCGGGTTTCCGACGCCGAATACCGCAGGGTCGAGCGCTTGGCGCGACAGCCCAGCTCCAGCGCGTGCCAGGCCGCTTCGAACTCGCCCAGGTCGTCGTATTCCTTGTGCAGCGCGAACGCGAGCAGCGCGACATCGTCCGCGCGCCGCCCCGGACGGGACAGCTGCGCGCGGATCGCATCGACGTGGTTCGACTCCGGCGTCTGCCGGCGCAGGCGCGACAGCGCCCACCAGGCCGCCGCCAGTTCCGGCGCGCGCCGCACGCAACGCATCAGGTCCGCCTCGGCCTCGTCGAAGCGCCCCAGGTACGTGAGCACCTGCCCGCGCGAGACGAGCGTCGGCGGGTAATCGGGATCGCCGCGTCGCGCTTCGTCGAGCAGCGCGAGCGCATCGTCCTGGCGGTTGAGGTAGCTCAGCTGTGCGGCGAAGGTCAGCAGCAGCGGGATGCCGACCTCGCGCAGCGGCGGCAGGCGACGCAGGCAGTCGTGGATAGCCTCGGCCTCGTTGAACGTGCGCAGCCGGCGTACGAGTTCGTGCAGTTGGGCTTCGCTTCGCGGCCTCAGCGCGTGCGCACGCAGCGCGGCCTCGCGCGCCGCGCGATAACGCCCGTCGAGCGATTCGACATAGGACAACTGCAACGGCGCACGCGCATCGTCCGGCGCGAGCGTCTGCGCGGCCTGCAACGCGTGCCGCGCGTGGGCGAAATCGCGCATGGCGGCGAGGCGTTCGGCGCGTTCGAGCAGCGAGTCGATGTTCTGGTCCATGACGTCCAATCGCCGCGGCCGTCCCGTGCTTGCGCTCTGCGGGACGACCGCGGCGGGCTGCGGGTGTTACCAGTCGTACTGGACCATGAAGCGTACCGCGCGCGGCGCCTGGTACACGGTCGGCGTGAGGTACGTGATGCCGAACAGCGGGTTACCCGTGCTGTCCTCGCCGAACTCGTCCACCGCCAGCGCCTTCTGCCGGTTGAACACGTTGAACACGTCCATCTTGAGCGCCAGGCGACCTTCGGCGAACGACGGACGGTAGGCGACGTTCAGGTCGAGGTTCCAGATGTCCGGCGTGCGACCGGCCGAACCGCGACGCACGATCGTCGTGCCGTTGCTGCCGGTGTCGGGATCGACCGGGCCCGCGTCGCACGAGAAGTAGCTCGCGCCGTAGCCGGTCGGATCGTCGCCGTACACGCCGAAGCAGTTGATCGGACGGCCGCTCTGGTACAGGAAGTTCGCGCCCACCGACCACTGGTCGCTGAACTCGTAGTTGCCGAACAGCTTGAGCGTGTGGCGGCGATCGTTCGGCAGGTAGCCGTCGGCGCCGACCATCAACTCGGGGTAGTCGAAGTCCTGCGTGACGCCGGTGTCGTCCTGGCCGATGTCCGACTTCACGCCGCCCTCGGCGTTGCCCTTGTTCTTCGACCAGGTGTACGAACCCTGCAGGAAGAACCTGTCGGTGAGCTGGCCTTCGGCGAACAGCTCCACTGCCGTGTAGGTGCGCCTGGCCTTCGGCCCCAGGCGGTCGGCCGGGATGAACACGTTCTCCAGCGTGCCGTCGGCGTCGATGTCGATCTGCACGTCCAGGTCGCTGCCGGGGTTGTAGATGTGGCAGTAGGTGAACGCCGGGTTGTACGAGTCGATGGCGTAGCCGTTCTCGTCGGCCCAATCCTCGAACACGCGGTAATCGCAATGGTCGTCGATGCCGCGCTTGAGTTCGCGATAGATGCCGCGCACGCCGCCGGAGAAGTTGTCGGTCAGCTGTTTCTGGAAGCCGAGGATGTACTCGTCCTGGTACTGCGGATCGAGGTTCTTCGACGCGATCGTGCGCGGGTCCTTCGCCGTGCCGAACTCGTTGTTGAGGTACGACAGCTCATCGCGTGCATCGCCCGTGGCGGTCGGATTGACGGGCGCCCCGGTCACCGGATCGACGCCGTCGTAGTACAGGTATTCCTGGCTGTACAGCGACGGGCTGGAGCCGCGCACCGCGACGTTCGCGGCGATGGGCAGCGCGTAACGGCCGGCGTTGCCGAAGATCTTCAGCGACGAATCGCCGTTGACGTCCCACGAGAAACCCAGGCGCGGGCCGAACTGGTCGTCCTGTTTGACGTAGGTCTCGCCGGCGCCGTTCTTGTTCTCGAAGCTGTCCCAGCGCAGGCCGACGTAGGCGATGAAGTTGTCGGTGATGCTCCAGTTGTCCTCGATGTAGAACGCCTCGGAATCGACTTCGACGTCCGCGCCGGTCTGGAACACGCGGCGGCGCACCATGTCCTCGCCCCGACGCGTGACATAGCGCCACGCGACGCCACCCTCGCTGGCCTCGCCGTCGCGCGACTTGAACGTGTCGGTGTCGTAGCCGAAGCGCAGCAGGTGCGCACCGAGTTGCCATTCGGCGTCGATCCGGAACTGCTCGCGCTTGTCGCGCGCATCGGCCAGGCCGAGGTTGCGTGCGGTGTCGGACGAACCGGTGAGGAACGCGCACGAACTGGTGTACGCCGGGATCAGCCCCGCGACCGCATCGGGGCGGCCGTCGGTCACCACCGGGCAGCCGGCGGCGCCGATGATGCCCGTGGCGTTGTCGGGGCTCACGCGGCCGTCGTAGGCCAGGCGTTGGCCATCGGCGTTCACCGCGTAGTTGTTGCGCTTGTATTCGCCCATGCCGTACAGCGCGCTGAGCGTGAAGGTGTCGGTGAGATAGCCCGTGTACTTGAGGACGTAGTTGTCGCCGCCGGTCTCGTCGTGGACGGTGCCGAGGAAATCCTCGCGCTCGCTCACGCCCTGCGGGTTGGCGTAGACGTCGCGTTCGGATTCCTCCTTGTCGGAGAAGGCCGTGAATTCCAGCAGGTTGGCGTCGTTGATGTTCCAGTCCAGCTTGACCAGCCAGTTGGGGTTCTTCGACGTGGTGCTGTCGTTGGCGACGCTGAGGTTGTTGCCGAAGCTGCGCTCGCCGCTTTCGCGACCGTACTGCACCAGCGCGTAGCCGAACAGCGTGTCCTTCACCAGCGCACCGCTCGCCCATGCGGAGACGATCGTTTCGGTGGGATCGCGGTCGCGCGAGTTGTCGGAGATCAGCTGGCCGTCGGGCGAATAGATGTCGCGCTCGGTCGCACGCAGGCTGCTGGCGGTGTAGAAGATGTTGCCGCCGGCGTGGAACTCGTTGGTGCCGCGCTTGGTGATCAGGTTGACCACGCCACCGAGCGCGCGGCCGAACTCGGCGCCGTAGCCGCCGGTCTTGATCTGCTGCTCGCCGATGGCCTCGAACGGGATCGTCGCGAAGTTCAGGCCCTTGAACGAGTTGGTGATGTTGAAGCCGTTGACGAAGTAGGCGTTCTCCGCCACGGACGCGCCGCCGAACGAGGCGAGGTTGCCGAACGCCGCATCGCCCTTCACCGTGCCCGGCGCGAGCAGCGCCACGCTGGTGACGTCGCGCGGGACGGGGATCTTCGCGATCTGCTCGGCGGTGAGGATGGTGGTGGATTCCACCGACGAGACGTCGATCGGATTGACCATCGCCGCGGCGGTGACCTGCACCGCATCGAGCGTGGTGGCGCCGGGGGCCGCTGCGGCCGCGAAATTCACCGAGGTGCCGGTGCCGACGTTGACGGTGACGTTTTCGCGCGTCGCGGTGGAGCCGTCGGCGCGTTGCAGGGTGACGCGATAACTGCCGGTGGGCAGCGCCGACGCGCGATACGAGCCGTCGTTGCCGACGCGTATCTCGCGTTTGAAGCCGGTCGCGGGATTCTCGACCACCACGGTGTCGCCGGCCGAGGCCTGGCCGAACACGGCACCGGCCGTGTTCGACTGGGCATGGACGTTTGTCGCAAAACACAGGCCAAGCGCTGCCGTCAGCGCGCTGCGTCGCAGCGCACGATTCATCGTTGTTCTTGCCACGTTTTGGATCCCCTAAGTGATGGGTGTGCCTTCCCCCCGAAGGCGATCCGAATATGACTTTCGGCATCCCGGCGCTTCAATGCACGCCGCGTGAAATTGTCTTAATCCCGCCACAACCGACGAATCGGGAAAAATTTGAGGGCAGAATCGGCAAAGAGTTTTCCGGGTTTCCAGACCGAAAGAGACTTGTCCGTACGTTGCGATTGCTTTAGCGCCTGCTGCGGCGCGGCATGGGGTCGCCCGCCCTCTCTCCGCGACTCAGGCTCCCGCGGCGCCGACGCCCGATCCCGTACAATCCCGCCGTTTGCCCACTCACCACCGAGGCCCCCATGTCCCAGCTCGCCTATCGCCGTGTCCTGCTCAAACTTTCCGGCGAGGCGCTGATGGGGGACGAGGACTACGGGATCGACCCGAAGATGATCGGCCGCCTCGCCCGCGAGGTGATCGAGGCCCAGCAGGCCGGGGCCGAGGTGGCGCTGGTGATCGGCGGCGGCAACATCTTCCGCGGCGCCGGCCTGGCGGCAGGCGGCATGGACCGCGTGACGGGCGACCAGATGGGCATGCTCGCCACGGTCATCAACGCGCTGGCGATGCAGGACGCGCTGGAAAAGCTCGGCGCCAAGTGCCGGGTGATGAGCGCGATCAAGATCAACGACGTGTGCGAGGACTACATCCGCCGCCGCGCGATCCGCCACCTGGAAAAGGGCCGCATCGCGATCTTCGCCGCCGGCACGGGCAATCCGTTCTTCACCACCGATTCGGGCGCGGCGCTGCGGGCCATCGAGATCGGCGCCGACCTGCTGCTCAAGGCGACCAAGGTCGACGGCGTCTACGACAAGGACCCGAAGAAGCACGCCGACGCGGTGCGTTTCGAAAAGCTCAGCTACGACGAGGTCATCGCCCGCGACCTGCAGGTCATGGACACTGCCGCGTTCGCCCTGTGCCGCGACAGCGACCTGCCGTTGCGCATCTTCGACATGGGCCAGCCGGGCCAGCTGTTGAAGATCCTCAACGGTGAGCACATCGGCACGCTGGTGCAGGGCCGCAACGGCTGAGCGGCGCTGCCGCCCATCGCCCAATGAACCCGCTGTAATAGAGTCCGCCACGCCGCCCATGCGACGATCCGCCGCATGGGCCACGGGCATCACCACCACGATCACGCAATCAGTGCCACGCGCGCCTTTGCCGCCGTCACGCTGATCAATCTGGCTTACACGGCGCTGGAGGCGGGCTACGGCTTCGCCACCAATTCGCTCGCGCTGCTGTCGGACGCGCTGCACAACTTCGGCGACGTGCTGGGCCTCGGGCTGGCCTGGGGCGCGGCGGTGCTCGCACGCCGCGCGCCCACCGACCGCCATACCTACGGCTGGCGCCGCGCCACCCTGCTGTCGCCGCTCGCCAACGCGGTGCTGCTGGTGGGCTTCTCCGGTGCGCTGACCTGGGAAGCGCTGCGCCGGTTCAACGCGCCGCCGCAGATCCCCGCACTGCCGGTGATGATCGTCGCGGCGATCGGCATCGTGGTGAACCTCGGCGCGGCATGGCTGGTCCGCGAGGGCCATGCGCACGACCTCAATCGTCGCGGCGCGTTCCTGCACCTGATGGCCGACGCGGCCGTCTCGCTCGCCGCCGTGCTGGCCGGTGCGGGCATGTGGTGGCTAGGCTGGGAATGGCTGGACCCGGCGATCGCGCTGCTGGTGAGCGTCGTGGTCGCGGTCGGTGCATTCGGCCTGCTGCGCGATGCCTTCAACGCGGCCATGGACGCCGTGCCGCCCGGCATCCGGCAGGCCGACGTGCAGGCTTTCCTGGCGGCCCAACCCGGGGTCCGGGCGGTGCATCACCTGCACATCTGGTCGCTGGGCGCGGGCGAGATCGCCATGACCGCCCACCTCGTACGGCCGATGGACGGCAGCGACGCGGGCGAACACGACGCCTTCATCGACCGGCTCAACCACGAGCTCGACCACCATTTCGGCATCAACCATCCCACCCTGCAGGTCGAACTAGGCCGCGCGTGCGAGCACGATCGCCACGACCGCGCGCCCCATGGCGTCCGCGGCCATGCGCATCGCCACCCGCACGACCACGACCACGATCACGACCACGCCCACTGAGCCGATCGCCTGAACGCACCTCGGCGGCGCCCGGGGGCGAGGCCTGCCTATATAATCCCGCGATTACCGCAACAGGACCGGAGCCGGCGATGCTCAACGAGATCAAGAAAGACGCACAGACCCGCATGGCCAAGAGCGTCGACGCGTTTCGCCACGACCTGATCAAGATCCGCACCGGGCGCGCCTCCACCGCGCTGGTCGACCATCTGAAAGTGAACTACTACGGCTCCGACATGCCGCTGTCGCAGGTGGCCACGGTGTCCGTTTCCGACGCGCGCTCGCTCACGATCACCCCGTGGGAGAAGCAGATGGTCGGCGCCGTCGAGAAGGCGATCCTCGCCTCCGACCTCGGCCTCACGCCGAACACCGCAGGCACCGTGATCCGGCTCAACCTGCCCGCACTGACCGAAGAGCGCCGCAAGGAGCTGTCCAAGCTCGTGCACTCGGAAAGCGAGAACGCCAAGGTCGCCATCCGCAACATCCGCCGCGACGCCAACCACCAGGTCAAGGAACTGCTGAAGGAAAAGCAGGTGACCGAGGACGATGTCGCCCGCGCGGAAGCGGAAATCCAGAAGATCACGGACGCTGCGATCAAGGATGTCGACGAAGTGGTCAAGGCCAAAGAGCAGGAACTCATGGCGGTCTGACGGGTCTGACCGTCCCGCCATGTCGTCCGAACCTGCCACTGCAGCACGCGTTCCGCGCCACCTCGCCGTCATCATGGACGGCAACGGGCGCTGGGCGGAGCGTCGCCGTCGTCCGCGCGCCATCGGCCATCGCGCCGGCGCGCGCGCGGTCAACGTGTGCATCGACTTCTGCCTCGAACGCGGCATCGAGGCGCTCACCCTGTTCGCGTTCTCCAGCGAGAACTGGGGGCGCCCGGAAGACGAGGTCGGCGCGTTGATGAAGCTGTTCCTCGGCGCACTGGAACGCGAGGTCGACGAACTCGACCGCCGCGGCGTGCGCGTGCGCTTCATCGGCGAACGCGAGCGCTTCAGCGAGGCGATCAGCCGCCAGATGTCGGCGGCCGAAGATCGCACGCGCGCCAATACCCGCCTGCACCTGACCATCGCCGCCAGTTACGGCGGTCGCTGGGACATCGCGCAGGCCGCGCGCTCGCTCGCCCAGGACGTCGCCGCCGGCCATCTGGATCCGGAGGGCATCGACGAAAGCGCCCTCGCCTCGCGCATGTGCCTGGCCGACCTGCCGCCGCCGGACCTGTTCATCCGCACCGGCGGCGAGACGCGCATCAGCAACTTCCTGCTGTGGCAACTGGCGTACACCGAATTGTGGTTCACCGAACTGTTGTGGCCCGAATTGGATGCCGCCACACTGCAGCGCGCCCTGGACGACTATTCCGGTCGCCAGCGCCGCTTCGGCCTCACCGGCACGCAGGTCGCGCCGGCCCCGATCAACGAGACCTCCGAATGACCCGAACCCGCCTGCTCGCCGCACTGGTGATGGCGCCGGTCGCGATCGCCGCGATCCTGCTGCTGACCACGCCCTGGATGGTCGCGGCAGCAGCGGTGCTGTTCCTGGCGGGCCTGTGGGAGTGGTTCGACCTGGCCGAGATCGAGGACACGCTGGCGCGCACCGTGCTGCTGGTCGCCCATCTGGCGGTGATGGTCGCGATCGTGTGGGCATCGCGATCGAGCACGGCCTACAGCATGGTCCTGTTCCAGCTCGCGTCCGTCGTCGGCGTGGTGTGGTGGCTGCTCGCACTGGCGTGGCTCGGCCGCTACGAATTCGCCAGCGACCACGACACCTATGCGCGCGTGTTCAAGCTCGCCGCCGGCGCCCTCAGCGTTATTCCGGCCTGGTGCGCCCTGGCCTGGATCCACGCGAGCCAGCCGAACGGTCATCGCTGGCTGCTGACCGCGCTCGCCATCGTCTGGGCCGCCGACAGCGGTGCGTACTTCGCCGGTCGCAAGCTCGGCGGCAAACTGTTCGGGCCACGCAAGCTCGCACCGCGCATCAGCCCGAACAAGACGATCGAAGGCCTGCTCGGCGGCGTCGTTGCCGGCATCGCGGTCGGCATCGGCTTCGCGCTGCTCGCCGGTGCGACGCCGAACCAGTTGCCGGCCGTCGCCTTGGTGGCGCTGGCCGCGGTGCTGTTCTCCGTCATCGGCGACCTCTTCGAAAGCCTGTTGAAGCGACACGCCGGCGTGAAGGATTCCGGCCACCTGATTCCCGGCCATGGCGGCATCCTCGACCGCATCGACGGCGTGCTCGCCGCACTGCCGGTGTTCGCCGTCGGCAAGGCCTTTTTCGGTTTCTGATCCGATGGATTCCGTGTCTGCCAGGCGCGATCGTTCGATGGACGTGCACTGACATGCGCCGCGTCGCCGTCCTCGGTGCCACCGGTTCGATCGGCACGTCCGCGCTGGACGTCATCGCGCGCCATCCGCAACGCCTGCGTGCGTGCGTGCTGGCCGCCGGCAGCAACGCCGCCGCGCTCGTCGAACTGTGCCGCCGCCATCGTCCCGACCACGCCGTCATCGCCGACGAATCCGCGTTCGCGACGTTGCGCGAGGGGCTGCGCGAGGCGGGCCTTGCGACGCAGGCCCATTGCGGCGAGGCGGCACTGGAGCAGCTCGTCGGCGACGAGGCGTGCGACACGGTCGTGGCGGCCATCGTCGGTGCGGCGGGACTTCCTTCCACGCTCGCCGCCGCGCGCGCGGGCAAGCGCATCCTGCTCGCGAACAAGGAGTCGCTGGTGCTCGCCGGCGAACTGCTGATGCGGGCCGCCCACGAAGGTGGCGCCACCATCGTGCCGGTCGACAGCGAGCACAACGCCATTTTCCAGTGCCTGCCCGATGCGCACGCGCACGCGGGGCTGCGCCGCATCCTGCTCACCGCTTCGGGCGGCCCGTTCCGCGGACGCCGCCGGGACGAACTGGGTGCGGTGACGCCCGAGCAAGCCGTCGCGCATCCCAAGTGGTCGATGGGCCCGAAGATCTCGGTCGATTCGGCCACGCTGATGAACAAGGGCCTGGAGGTCATCGAGGCCCACCACCTGTTCGGCGTCGGCGGCGACCGCGTCCAGGTGCTCGTGCATCCGCAGAGCCTCGTGCATTCGCTGGTGGAGTTCGTCGACGGGTCCACGCTCGCGCAGCTCGGCCTGCCGGACATGCGCACCGCGCTCGCGGTCGGGTTCGGCTGGCCCGAGCGCATCGAGTCCGGGGTGTCCGGGCTCGACATGCTCTCGCACGGGCGGCTCGATTTCGAAGCGCCGGACCTGGACGCGTTTCCGTGTCTTCGCCTGGCGTTCGAGGCGCTTTCGGCGGGCGGCACCGCGCCGGCCGTCCTGAACGCCGCCAACGAAGTGGCGGTTTCAGCGTTTCTTCAGCGCCGCATCGGTTTCCTAGCGATACCCGCGCTGGTCGAGGACGCCCTCGCCGCGCTTCCCTCCACCCCGGCGACGTCGCTGGCGGCCTTGCGCGATGCCGATGCACAGGCACGACGCCACGCCGCACGGGCCGTCGCCGCCTGCGCATGACCGCCACGCGCATGACCACCATCGGCCTGAGCCCGCACCGTCATGAGTGAGTTCCTCGGCTCCATCTGGTGGTTGATCGTCGCCATCGGCGTGCTCGTGACGTTCCACGAGTTCGGCCATTACTGGGTCGCGCGCCGCAGCGGCGTCAAGGTGCTGCGCTTCTCGGTCGGGTTCGGCAAGCCGCTGTGGATGCGGCGCGGCAAGGACGGCACCGAATACGCGATCGCGGCGATCCCGCTTGGCGGCTACGTCAAGATGCTCGACGAGCGCGAATTCACCGTGCCGCCGGCCCTGCAGCCGCAGGCGTTCAACCGCCAGCCGGTGTGGAAGCGCATCGCGATCGTCGCGGCCGGGCCCATCGCCAACCTCCTTCTGTGCGTCGCGCTGTTCTGGGCGATGTTCGTGGTCGGGCGCGCCGATTACGCGCCGGTCGTCGGCCATGCCACCGGCATCGCCGCCTCGGCCGGCCTTCGCCAGGGCGACACGATCCTCGCCGTGGGCGAGCGCCAGACGCCGACCTGGAGCGAGGCGGTGATGGCGCTCATTCCGGCCGCGCTCGACCACGCCGACACGACGGTGCGCGTGCGCACCGGATCCGGCAGCGAAGCGACGCGCGAACTGCACCTGTCCGACCTGCCGGCCTCGTTCGACGAACGGCGCGCGGTCGAGGCGATCGGCCTGACCCCGCGGTACATGCTGGTGCCGCCGCTCGTCGGCCGAGTGGCCCCGGACACGCCCGCTTGGGGCGTGCTCGCCGAAGGCGACCGCATCACCGCGATCGACGGCCATCCCGTCGCCGCCTGGGACGACATCGGCCCGCGCGTGCAGGCGCTCGGCGAGCGCGGCGGCCCGGCGATGATCGAAGTGGAGCGCAAGGGCGACCGGCTTGCGCTGGAGATCACGCCCGCGCGGATGAAGCACGCACAGACGGGCCAGGACTACTGGGGCCTCGGCGTCGCGGCGGCGATGCCGCCGGAGCCGGCGAAGGACGCGGTATTGCGCTACGGCCCCGTCGACGCGGTACCGGCCGCCTTCCGCGAGACCGTCCATCAGACGCAGGAACTGTTCGCGATGATCGGTCGCGCCTTCACCGGCCGCGTGTCGGTGCAGAACACGGTCGCCGGCCCGATCACCATCGCGCGCGCCGCGAATATGTCGGCCCAGAACGGCGCGGCGTGGTTCCTGCAGATGCTGGCGATGCTCTCGCTGAGCCTGGGCATCCTGAACCTGCTGCCGATCCCGATCTTGGACGGCGGTCACCTGCTGTATTACCTTATCGAGCTGGTCAAGGGCAGCCCGGTCAGCGAACGAGCGATGGCCGCCGGGCAGTACGTGGGTCTGGCCCTCATCGCCGGCCTGATGGGCCTGGCGTTCTACAACGACATCATGAACAACCTGGTGCGCTGATGCCGGACACCTGCATGCGCCGATCCGCTATCGCCTCGAAACGACGCCCGGCCACGGGCCAACACGACCCTCAACCGGACGTATCAATGACGCCAACGCCGCCCCGCCGCCTGCTCGCCCTCGCCCTCATCGCGGCGATGGGCTCGACCGCCCTGCCCGCACTGGCGCAGTCGGCCGATCCGTTCGCCCTGGCAGGCTCGCCGCAGTCGACGGCCGCCGTGGGATCGTTCACCGTCAGCGACATCCGCATCGACGGACTGCAGCGCATCTCCGCCGGTACGGTGTTCACCTACCTGCCGATCGAGCGCGGCGACACCATCGACGCCTCGCGCGTGGGCGAAGCGATCCGCGCGCTCTACAAGACCGGCTTCTTCGAGGACGTCGACGTCGGCCGCCAGGGCGACATCCTCGTGGTCACCGTGCGCGAGCGCCCCGCGATCAACAAGCTCACGCTCACGGGCAACAAGGACATCAAGACCGAGGACCTGCTCAAGGGCCTGAAGGAAGCCGGCCTGTCCGAAGGCGACACCTTCGACCGCCTCGCGCTCGACCGCGTGACGCAGGAACTGACGCGCCAGTACAACAACCGCGGCAAGTACAACGTCGAGATCACCCCGACGGTGTCGCGCCTGGACCGCAACCGCGTCGACATCACCATCGCCGTCAAGGAAGGCAAGGCGGCCAAGATCCGCCACGTGAACCTGATCGGCAACGAGAAGTTCGGCGACGAGGAAATTTTCGACACCTGGGAGTCGAAGGAACACAACTGGCTCAGCTGGTACCGCCGCGACGACCAGTACTCGCGCGAGAAGCTGTCCGGCGACCTGGAAAAGCTCAACTCCTGGTACCTCGACCGCGGCTACGTCGACTTCAGCGTCGACTCGACGCAGGTCGCGATCAGCCCCGACCGCCAGGACATGTTCATCACCGCCGGCGTGACCGAAGGCGAGCAGTACAAGGTGTCCAGCGTGCAGGTCACCGGCGACACGATCCTGCCGAAGGAGCAGATCGAGCGACTGGTGCTGGTCAAGCCCGAGCAGATCTTCTCGCGCCGCCTGCTGGAAATCAGCTCCGACGCGATCATCAACACGCTCAGCAACGTCGGCTACGCCTTCGCGCAGGTCAATCCGATCCCGGACGTCAACCGCGAAGACAAGACCGTCGGCATCAACATGCAGGTGGTGCCCGGCCCGCGCGTCAACGTGCGCCGCATCACCTACAAGGGCAACAGCCGCACGAGCGACGAAGTGATCCGTCGCGAGATGCGCCAGTTCGAAGGCTCGTGGTACTCGCAGGCCGCGATCGACCGCTCGAAGATCCGCCTGCAGCAGCTGGGCTACTTCGAGACCGTCGACGTCGAGACCGTGCCGGTGCCGGGCACGAACGACCAGGTCGACGTGATCTACAACCTCAAGGAAACCACGTCGGGCAGCTTCGTGTTCGGCCTGGGCTTCTCGCAGTTGTCGGGCCTGACCGCGCAGGTGCAGCTGTCGCAGACCAACTTCCTGGGCAGCGGTAACCAGGTGTCGGTGCAGGCGCAGCGCAACGACTACATGCAGCGCTACGACTTCTCGTTCCGCAATCCGTATTTCACGGACGACGGTCTGTCGCTGGGCTACAACCTGTGGTGGCGCGAACTCGACTACTCCGACTTCAACACCGCCCAGTACTCCACCAACAGCGGCGCCGCGCAGGCGGTGTTCGGCCTGCCGATCACCGAGACCGACACGGTCACGGCGATGCTGGGCATCGACACGAACGAGATCCTCGTGTCCCCCGGCGCCACGCCGGCGAGCATCGTCGACTACGTGCTCGCGATGGATCGCCAGACCTTCCACGCGTGGCGCGCGGAGATGGGCTGGGGCCGCAATTCGCTCGACAGCTACCTGACGCCGACGCGCGGCATGCAGCAGCGCGTGTGGCTGGAAACCACGCTGCCCGGCTCCACGGCCGAGTACTACAAGCTCAACTACAACATCTCCAAGTTCTGGCCGCTGTCGCGCCATTTCGTGCTCAACACGCGCGCCGAACTCGGCTACGGCGACAGCTACGGCAGCGACAAGACACGCAATCTCTGCAAGACCGCGGGCAACTACAGCTGCGTGGAGGGCGATGACGACTTCATCCGCACCATCACCGCAACCGGCCTGCCGTTCTTCGAGAATTTCTACGCCGGCGGCGTGCGCTCGGTGCGCGGCTTCACCGACAACACGCTGGGTCCGCGCGACGCCCCCACCGGCAACCCGAACTACCAGCAGCCGATCGGCGGCGCGTTCAAGACGGTGGGGTCGCTGGAAATGTACTTCCCGACCCTGCTCGATACGCCGGCTGCGCGCGTCTCGGCGTTCTTCGACGTCGGCAACGTCTACAAGGACTACGACGCCTTCGACGCCGGCGAGCTGCGCATGTCGACCGGTATCGCGCTGATGTGGCGCTCGCCGATGGGCCCGATCTCCATCAGCTACGCGTTCCCGCTCAAGAAGCAGGACACCGTGCGCGACGCCAACGGCAACATCGTGACCGAAGGCGACGAACTGGAGCGCCTGCAGTTCACCTTCGGCGGCACGTTCTGACGGCGCCGCCGATGGCGCCCGCCGCGTACACGGCCGACGAACTGGCGCAGCGCTTCGGCCTGCGCCTCCACGGCGATGGCGCGGTGCGGGTCGACGGCGTCGGCACGCTCGCGCGCGCCGGCGCCTCGCAACTGGCGTTCCTCGCCAATCCGAAATACCGCGGGCAACTGGCGCAGAGCCAGGCGGGCATCGTCGTCATGCGCGAGGACGACGCCAACGGTTATGAACGCACCGCGATCATCGCGCGCGATCCTTACGCGGCGTTCGCCAGGATCTCCGCGCTGTTCGAACCGCGACCCGCGCGCGATGCGGGCGTGCACGCGTCGGCGGTGATCGATCCGTCGGCCAGCGTCGATGCCTCCGCACATATCGGCCCGTTCGTCAGCATCGGGGCGCGCAGCCGCGTGGAAGCCGGCGCCGTCATCGGCGCGGGCACGGTCATCGGCGAAGACTGCGTCGTCGGTGCCGGCAGCGAACTCATCGCACGCGTCACCCTCGTCGCGCGCGTGCGCCTGGGCCAGCGCGTGGTGATCCATCCCGGCGCGGTGCTCGGCGCCGCGGGCTTCGGCCTGGCGATGGAAGCCGGCCGCTGGCTCAACGTGCCTCAGCTCGGTGGCGTGGTCGTCGGCGACGATTGCGAGATCGGCGCGAACACCTGCATCGATCGCGGCGCGATCGAGGACACCGTGCTCGAAGAGGACGTGCGCCTGGATAACCTGATCCAGATCGGCCACAACGTCGTCATCGGCGCGCATACGGCCATCGCCGGCTGTGCCGCGGTCGCCGGCAGCGCGCGCATCGGCCGCTATTGCCTGATCGGCGGTGCCGCGGGCGTGGTCGGCCACCTGGAGATCTGCGACAAGGTCGTCGTCACCGCGATGAGCCTGGTCACCAGTTCGATCCGCGAGCCGGGCGAGTACTCCTCCGGCACGCCGCTGATGGACAACCGCAGCTGGCGCAAGAACGCCGCGCGTTTCAAGCAGCTCGACGCGCTCGCCCGCCGGATCGGCGGTCGCGGCACCAGCGACTGACCGTACCCGCCCGTCCGGGCGTCCTCGGACCAGTCGCGGTACGATTCGCCCCTCACGAAAACGCCGGGATGCCCGGCACCGGAACGTCGCGCACGACGCGCGGCCCTTCATGCGCGGGACGCGCTGCCAAGGATTTTCCATGAGTCACAACGTGCAACTCCCGCTCGACGTCACCGAAATCCAGAAACTGCTTCCGCACCGCTATCCGTTCCTGCTGGTGGATCGCGTGGTGGAGTTCGAGCCGAACAAGCGCGTGCTGGCCTACAAGAACGTCACCTCCAACGAACCGTATTTCCAGGGCCATTTCCCGGGCCATCCGGTGATGCCGGGCGTGCTGGTGGTCGAAGCGCTGGCGCAGGCCGGCGGCGTGCTCACGCAGTTGTCGAACAACAGCACGGCCGACGGCCGCCTGTTCTACCTGGTGAAGATCGACAACGCGAAGTTCTCGAAGATGGTCGTGCCCGGCGACCGGCTGGACCTTGAAGTCTCGCTCAAGCGCGTGATCCGCAACGTCGCCATCTACACCGGTGTCGCCAGCGTCAACGGCGAGCAGGTCGCCTGCGCCGAAGTCGTCTGCGCCGAAGCGAAGGGATGAGGCCATGATCGCGCCGCGCATCCATCCCAGCGCCGTCGTCGAAGCCGGTGCCCGACTGGGCGACGGCGTGGACGTCGGCGCGTTCTGCTACATCGGTGCAGAGGTCGAGGTCGGCGACGGCACGACCTTCGGCCCGCACTGCAGCGTGTACGGCCCGACGCGCATCGGCCGCGAGAACCGTTTCATCGGCCATTGCGCCATCGGCGGCGAGCCGCAGGACAAGAAATTCCGTGGCGAGCGCGTCGAACTGGAGATCGGTGACCGCAACCTGTTCCGCGAATTCACCACGATCAACCGCGGCACCGGCACCGGCGGCGGCATCACGCGCATCGGCCACGACAACTGGTTCCTGGCCTACACGCACGTCGCGCACGATTGCGTCGTCGGCAACCACTGCGTGTTTTCGAACAACGCCACGCTGGCCGGTCACGTCAGCATCGGCGATCACGTGATCCTGTCGGGTTTCGCCGGCGTGCACCAGTTCTGCCGCATCGGCGCGCACGCGTTCATCGGCATGGGCGCGCTGGTGAACGGCGACGTTCCCCCGTTCCTGATGATCGCGCAGGACGGCTACGGGCGCCCGCGCGGCATCAACAGCGAAGGCCTGAAGCGTCGCGGTTTCGATGCCGACCGCATCAGCGCCATCAAGCGCGCCTACCGCGCCGTGTACATGTCCGGCGGTTCGCTCGAGGACGCACGCGCCAAGCTGGCCGAACTCGCCGCCGACAGCGAGGACGCGCGCGCGTTCCTGACGTTCATCGAAGGCAGCGAGCGCCCGCTGCTGCGTTGATCGCTCATGGCCCGGTCGGCGAAAGCGCACCGGGACGCGACAGCCTCCGGGGTGCGCTTCGCTCGCCCGGGCTGGAAAAGCCGCGGGGACGCAACTCCGGCGCCCCTTCAGGCCAATCGCGCGGGCAGCCGCTATCATCGCGACGTGATCGCGGCGCCGCCGCGCACCGTCGCCCAATCGCCTTGAACCGCTCCGAACATCCCGCTCCCGTCGACCGCCCCCTGCGCATCGCCCTGTGCGCGGGCGAAGCATCGGGCGACCTGCTCGGGGCCGGTCTCGTCGCCGAACTGCACCGGCGCTTCCCCGACGCCGAATTCGCCGGCATCGGTGGCGACCAGATGCGTGCGGCCGGGCTGGACAGCTGGTTCGACGCGTCGGAACTGGCGGTGATGGGCCTGGCCGAAGTGCTTCGCCATCTGCCGCGCCTGCTGCGGCTGCGTGGCCAGTTCCGCGAGCGCGTGCTCGCGTGGAAGCCCGACGTGTTCATCGGCATCGACGCGCCCGACTTCAACCTTGGCGTCGAACGCTGGCTACGCGAACGCGGAGTGCGCACGGTGCATTACGTCAGTCCGTCGGTATGGGCGTGGCGCGAGAAGCGCGCGGAGAAGATCGGGCGCAGCGCCGATCGCGTGCTGTGCCTGTTCCCGATGGAACCGCCGATCTATGCGCGGCACGGCGTCGACGCGCGCTTCGTCGGCCATCCACTCGCCGACGAGATGCCGCTGGAGCCCGATCGCGACGCCGCACGCCATCGCCTCGGCCTGGACGCGACGCGGCCCGTGCTGGCGGTGCTGCCCGGCTCGCGCGTGGGCGAGATCGAGCGGCTCGGGCCCGACTTCCTCTCGGCGGCCTCGCGACTGCTAGCGCAGGATCCGGGCTTGCAGGTCGTCGTGCCGATGGCGAACGAACAGGCACGCACCGCCTTCCAGCGCGTGCTGGCCGCGCACCCGGACAGCGTCGCGCTGAGCGGCGCATTGCGCGTGCTCAACGGTCAGGCGCGCACGCTGATGATCGCCAGCGACGCCATCCTGCTCGCGTCCGGCACCGCGACGCTCGAAGCCATGCTAGCCAAGCGGCCGATGGTGGTCGCGTACAAGGTCGCGCCGCTCACCTACACGCTGGTGAAAGGCCTCGGCCTGCTGAAGGTGAACCACTACTCGCTGCCCAACGTGCTTGCCGGCGAGCCGGTGGTGACCGAATTGATGCAGCACGACTGCACGCCCGACAACCTCGCCGGCGCGATCGCGCCGTTCCTTCGCGATCCATCGGCCGGCGCGGCGCTCGAACCGCGCTTCCGCGAACTCCACCTGCAACTGCGCCAGGACGCGTCCGCGCGCGCGGCCGACGCCGTCGCCGAACTGATCGGAGCCCGCCATGTCGCCTGACGGATCGCAGATGGCGCTGGGCCTGGCATCGCGCGAGCGCGGTGCGCCGCTGCGCGTGGCGGGCGTGGACGAAGCCGGACGCGGCCCGCTGGCCGGCCCCGTCGTGGTGGCTGCCGTGGTCTTCGCGCCGGGCCGCACGCCGATCAACGGGCTGGACGATTCCAAGCAGCTGACGGCACAGCGTCGCGAAGTGCTGTACGAGCGCATCATCGAACGCGCGCTCGCCTGGCACATCGAGTTCGTCACGCACGACGAAATCGACCGCCTCAACATCTACCACGCGACGATGGCCGGCATGAGCCGCTCGATCGCGTGCCTGCATCACCGCGTCGACGTCGTGCGCATCGACGGCAACGCCCTGCCGCGCGGCCTGCCGTGCGCGGCCGAAGCGTGGATCAACGGCGACGCGCGCGACCGTTCGATCATGGCCGCGTCGATCCTCGCGAAGGTCTCGCGCGATCGCTACATGCAGTCGCTGCACGAACGCTTCCCGCTGTACCGCTTCGACCAGCACAAGGGCTACAGCACGCCGGTGCACCTGGCGGCGCTGCGCGAACACGGCCCTTGCCCCGAACACCGGCGCAGTTTCGCGCCGGTCCAGGCGGCATGCCGGGCCGAGGCCGAACCGCTGGCGATCGCCGAACTTCCGCTTACTGCGCCCGCTTGATGATCACGGCCGGATCGACGGTTCGTCCGTTGGCCTGGATGCCGTACTTGAACCGCTGCCCGGGTTCGCCGCGAATCGTCGCGGACAGCTTGTAGCGCCTGGCCACGTTCGACGCCTTCAGCTGCGCGACCGGCTTGTTCGACGTGGCGTCGGTGAACACCAGGTTGAACGCCGTCGTGCGCTCCGGCGGATCGCGCCACACCACCGTCGCGCCGCTGTCGACGTAGCACACGTCCGGCTGCGCCGACGGCGTGCCGTCGGGCGCGTATTGGACATCGATGTACACCGTCATCGGCCCGCGCCCCTTTTCTTCGACGCTCGGGCACATCGCGCCGTCGTCGGCGGGCATCCTCGAAGGCGCGACGGAAGCCTGCACGGCCTTGCCCGCGCCGCAACCGGCGGCAAGTACGAGCGCGACGACGGCGGCGGCCGCCATCGCGGACGGAATCGTGTTCATCGTTCTTCTCCTTGGAATGGCGCCCGGGGGGAGCGGGCGGGACGACGGACGGCTACTGCGCCGTACCGGGTTCGCGTGCGAATTGCGGATCGGATTTCGCGGTCATCGTCCGCAACAGCGGCGAGGCGTCGATGCGCTGCTGCGGGATGCCGTGGCGGCGTGCGGAATCGATGTGGCGGCGCGCGGCGGCGGCGTCGCCCAGTCGCGCCATCGTCTGCGCGCCGAGCAGCGCGACCTCGCCGCGCTCGGTGCCCAGCGCTTCGGCCTTGCCCTGCAGCGCGCGCGCTTCGTCCGCGCGATCGAGGTTGGCGCTGTACCACGCCACCAGCGCGAGCCCCTGCGCATCATCGGACTTGAGTTCGAGATAGCGCCCGCCCAGCGTCGCCGCCTGTTCGTACTGCGGACGCGTCTGCGCCGCCGTCATGCCGCTGGCGGCCAGCGCATCGCCGAGGTTGCCCCACACGCGGAAATCGCCGGGGTCTATCTCGCTGGCGTGGCGATACAGCGCCGCAGCCTGTTCGTACGCGCCCTGGTCGAACTTCAGCGTGCCCAGGTTGCTCAACGCTTCGTAGCTCGGCTGGATCTGCAGCGAGCGCTCGTAGGCCTCGCTCGCCTGCTTCAGGTCGCCGCTGACGAAGTACAGGCCGCCCAAACTCGACCACAGGCCCGCATCGTCGGGCGCGTACCGGACGGCCTCGCGATAGGACGCGATGGCGCCGTCCACGTCGCCGTTGACCAGCAGGTGGTAGCCGCGCTTCTGCGCCACCCGCGGATCGCGCGGTGCAAGCGATCGCGCACGTTCGAAGTACGCCATCGCGGCCGCGCCCTGCCCCTGCGCGCTCGCCACTTCGGCCAGGCCGAGATAGCCCTGCACGCGCAGCGCCGGATCGCTCACGGCCCGTTCGTAATAGCCGATGGCTTCCTTCGCGTTGCCCTGCGTGCGGTACAGATCGCCCATCGCGAGGCTGACCTCGCGCAGCGACGGGTCCATCCGCGACGCCTGTTCGCAGGCGGACTGCGCGCGCACGAACGCCGCGCTGTCGCGCGCGTCCTCGAAGCGGGTGATTTCGGCCTGGCAGATCCCGGCCTGCGCGCGCGCGAACCCCGGGTCGATCGCCAGCGCGCCACGGTAGAAGTTGATCGCGCTGTCGGCGCCGCGCATGTCGCCGCCGGCCTGTTCGCGCATGCGCTGTTCGCCCTTGAGATAGGCGTCGTAGGCGGCGACGCTGCGCGTGGGCGTCAAACGCCGTGCCAACGACTGGCGCGCGGCCTCGATCTCGCCCGACGGCAGCACGTCGACGAGCGCCTTGACCACTTCGCCTGCGATGTCGCTCTGCAGCGCAAACACGTCGCCGGTTTCCCGATCGTAACTATGGGCCCACAACGTGAAACCCGTGCGGACATCGGACAACCGCGCGCTGACGCGTACCCGCGAGCCCTCGCGGCGCACGCTGGCGCCCAGTACCGTGGCGACGCCGAGCTGGGCGCCCAGGCGCTTCACGTCGACCTCGCCGCGGGCCGGCGGGCTCGGCGCCGCGACGACCTTCAGGCCGGGAACGCCCGCCAGCGCATCGATCATCTCCACGCCCAGGCCCTCGACGAAGTAGTCCTCCTCGCGCGCGCCGCCCAGGCTGGTGAACGGCAGCACGGCCACGGACGCGGCACCGGGCGCCGGCGCCGCGCCGCCGCGCCCGGGACCGTACTGCCCGAACCAGTAACCGCCCGCGGCGATCGCCAGCAATGCCGCGACGGCCAGCCACCAGCGCCGCGGGTCGGAGGTCGTCCGGCGCGCGGCGGTCGCGCCGTCGTTCGTCGGGATCGGCGCGGCGAACGGCAGCGGGCCCGGCGGCGGCGCGACGGCTTCGTTCGCGGCGACCGCCAGTGCCTCGGGCACCGTGTGGCGGAACACCGCCACGCCTTCGTCGTGCGGGGCGTCGTCGCGGGCGGTCGGTGCCTCGGCCTCGTGGAATTGCCCGATGAACCGGTATCCGAGCGCGTGCTGGGTCTGGATGTAGCGCGGATGCTGGGAATCGTCGGCCAGCGCATGACGCAGTTGCGCGATCACCCGGGTCAGCACGCCGGGCGTGACGTGGCGATGGCCCCACACTTGGTCGAGCAGTTCGTCGCGGCCGACCAGTTCACCGGCGCGGCGCAACAGGATCAGCAGCACCGAGAACGCCTTGGGCTCGACGGTCTGCGCAGCCCCCGCCCGCGACAGGGTGTGCGCGGCCGCATCGACGACGATGTCGCCGAATCGATACCGTTCGCCGTTCGGCCCGCCTTGGCCTGCACTCCCGTGGGGGGTCATCGGGAAAACCTCATGGTTCCCTCATCATCCGGAGCGGACGATGCGGAAAGGCGCGCCCGGCCATCATGACTCATGGCGGGGGGAGGTGGAGCCTGATCACGCACCGGAAAGATCGGTGCCACCCTCCCCCGGAGTCCCGCCATGAACGCCCTGTTCTCCATCGCCAACCCGCTTCCGAAGATCCTGCTGACGCCGTTCGACGGCCCCACCCGGCGCCGCTGCATCAACGGCTTCCAGCTGAACCCGGCCGAGGTGGACCGCTTCAACGTCCTGCTGGCCCGCATCGGCGGCCGCGCGCTGGACACCGACCAGCTGGCTTCGGCCGGTCGCGAGCTGAGCCGCCCCGGTCCGGCCGAGGCGGCGCCGCCCTGCATCCGGCAGCGCCTGCGCTGGATCGCCGCCGTCGAGCAGATGCTGGCCGATCGCCAGTGGCAGCCGGCGAACGACGCGGTCGACACCGCCTCGGCGATCGTCGACTACGCCCGCAGCCGCGACGACCTGATCCCCGACTGGCTGCCGCAGGTCGGGCGGATGGACGACGCGATCGTGGTCGAGACGGCCTGGCCGCAGCTGTCAGCCGAAGTCGACGACTACCTCGACTACGTGCGCGTCCGCGGCGAGCAGGCCCGCCAGCGCGATCGCAGCGTGGATGGATACGCGTTCTCGCGGACCGACTGGGAAGAGGTCCGTCATGAGCAGGCGGTGCTCGCCCAGTATGAGAAGCGCATCCGCGAGAGCAGCTTCCTGCCCGGCACGTCGCCGCTCTTCCGCGTGCACTGAACGGCCGCCCGGAAGCGTCGCATCCGCCTGCCGAACGCCCGGCCACGGAGGGCCGGCAGGCGGCGCCGGGCCCCGTCGCGTCCGCCGACGCGACGCGTCTGCAGTTGCCGAACGACAGCGCGCGCGTTCGTGAACATGACCACGCTCTCGCACCGCAGCATCGGCGCATCATCACGCTGCATCCCGCCCACGCACGGCGGGACGGCCCGCGCGACGTCGCCGGCCGCGGCGCGGGTCCGGCCTGGCCGGCGAGCGAGGTGTGCCATGCGCATGTTCCATCCCACTCCCACCGCGCAGCCGCTGCCCTTCGACCACATGTACAGCGGCATGGGCGCGCGCGAGAACGCCGCTCCCCTCGAACTGTGCGACGCCGCCGTCGTGCAGTTCGACCAGCTCCTCCACGAGATCCATGCCGATGCGCCGCGCGTGGACGCCGACCGGCTCGAGCAGCTCGCCGCCTGGCTGCTCAAACTGCCGACGGCGCAGGCGCGCGAGGTCATCGAAAGCCGCCTGGACCGGGTGCGCGACCTGCGCGCGCTGCTGGACGACGAAGACTGGGACGCCGACGAAGCCACGCACGCGCGGGTGCGCAAACTGCTGGCGTACATCGACCGCGAGGACGACCTGATCGCCGATCGGATTCCCGTGCTGGGGCAACTCGACGATGTGCTGCTGATCGAACTGGCGTGGCCGGCCTTCGCCGACGAAGCCGAGGACTATCGCGATTTCATCGCCTACCGCGACGTCCGCCATCCCGGCGGCGCGGCCGAGGAACGTCGCGCGGCGTGGGTACGCGAACGCCTCGACGAAGTCGCCCTCTGGCAGCACGCGATGTGGGTGCGCGAGCAGCACTACGCCCCATGGAATCTGCCGCGCGGTTTGTTCAGGGTGTCCTGAAGCCGGTACGCGGACGCGGGACTTGCGACCCGGATCGGTCAAGCGCCGGAGCACGCTCTCCTCCCCTGCGAATGCAGTGGAGGCTGGAGGGGCGAGCTGCCCTGCCCCCGTCGAAAAACGCGGTGTTTTCGCTTCTCCCGGGTCCCCGGCCCCGGGTTCCCGGTCCCGCCCGGATTTCAAGTCTGCGCAGCGCGCGCCGGGGCTGCTAACCTGCCTTCCGCATGCCTGCAGTTCCCTTCGTCCACCTCCATCTCCACAGCGAATACTCGCTCGCCGACTCGACGATCCGGATCGGCGAGCTGGTGAAGCGCTGCGTCGCGCTTTCGCAGCCGGCGGTCGCGCTGACCGACCTGGACAACCTCTTCGCCGCGGTCAAGTTCTACAAGGCCGCCGAAGGTGCGGGCATCAAGCCGATCATCGGTGCCGACGTCGGCCTGGCCGACGGCAACGAGACCGCCTCGCGCATGACGCTGCTGTGCCGCGATCGCGCCGGCTACCTCACGCTTTCCCGCCTGCTCACGCGCGCCTGGATGGAAGGCCATCGCACCGAAGGCGTCGCGCTTCGTCCCGAATGGCTGCGCGAGGACAACGCCGGGCTGTTCGCGCTCGCCGGCCGGCACAGCCTCGCCGGGCGACTGGCGACCGGCAACCGCCATGAACTCGCCGAAGCCTGGCTGATGGACTGGCGCGGCGTCTTCGGCGAGCGCCTGCACCTGGAACTCACGCGCACCGGGCGCGATGGCGAAGAGGCGTTCAACGCCTTCGCGCTGCACGCCTCCGTCGCGCGTTCGCTGCCGGTGATCGCCAGCAACGACGTGCGCTTCCTCGATGCCGAGGGTTTCGACGCGCACGAGGCGCGCGTGTGCATCGCCTCGGGCCGCGTGCTAGACGACCCCAAGCGGCCGAAGGACTACAGCCCCGAGCAGTTCCTGAAGTCGTCGCAGGACATGCAGGCGCTGTTCGCCGACGTGCCCGACGCGATCGACAACGCCTTCGCGCTGGCCACGCGCTGCAACGTCGAGATGAAGCTCGGCGAATACGCGCTGCCGGCCTTCCCGGTGCCCAGCGAGCACACGATCGAGAGCTGGCTGCGCGGCACCGCGCGCGAGGGCCTGGAAAAGCGCCTGCAGAAGAATCCCCTCGCGCCGGGGAAGACGCGCGCCGATTACGACGAGCGCCTGGAAATCGAGCTGGACGTCATCATCAAGATGGGGTTCCCCGGCTACTTCCTGATCGTGGCGGACTTCATCAACTGGGCCAAGGACCACGACATCCCGGTCGGTCCGGGCCGCGGTTCGGGCGCCGGTTCGCTGGTCGCCTGGGCGCTGGGCATCACCGACCTGGACCCGTTGCCGTACGACCTGCTGTTCGAGCGGTTCCTCAACCCCGAACGCGTGTCGATGCCCGACTTCGACATCGACTTCTGCATGGATCGCCGCGACGAGGTCATCGACTACGTCGCGCGCAAGTACGGACGCGATCGCGTCTCGCAGATCATCACCTACGGCACCATGGCCGCGAAGGCGGTGGTGCGCGACACCGGCCGCGTGCTCGGCCATCCGTACGGCTTCGTCGACGGCATCGCCAAGCTCATCCCGAACACGCTCGGGATCTCGCTCGACGACGCGATGGGCGAGTCGGACGCCGCCAGGCAGGATCCCACGCTCGCCTCGGGCGATCTCATCCAGCGCTATCACAACGAAGAGGACGTGCGGGATCTGATGGATCTCGCGCGCAGCCTGGAAGACCTCACGCGCAACGCCGGCAAGCACGCCGGCGGCGTGGTGATCGCGCCGTCGCCGCTGTCGGACTTCTGCCCGCTGTTCGCCGAACACGACGGCGAAGGCCGCGGCCGCAATCCGGTCA
This sequence comes from Lysobacter arvi, assembly GCA_031216755.1. Classification (GTDB taxonomy): domain Bacteria; phylum Pseudomonadota; class Gammaproteobacteria; order Xanthomonadales; family Xanthomonadaceae; genus Lysobacter_J; species Lysobacter_J arvi. The sequence goes on from JARUHG010000001.1 coordinate 1,531,848, forward strand.
CGCAGTTCGACAAGGACGACGTGGAAGCCGTCGGCCTGGTGAAGTTCGACTTCCTCGGCCTGCGCACGCTGACGATCATCGACTGGGCGGTGAAGGCGATCAACAAGCGCCTGGCCGACGCGGTCGCCAAGGGCATCGATGCCGGCCCGGCGATGCAGTACACGTTCAAGGACGTGGCCACGCCGCAGTTCGACATCACCGCGCTGCCGCTCGACGACCGGCAGAGCTACGAGCTGTTCGCGCGCGGCGACACGGTCGCGGTGTTCCAGTTCGAATCGCGCGGCATGCGCGAGCTGCTCAAGCGCGCCCGGCCCGATACGTTCGAGGACATCATCGCGCTCGCCGCGCTGTTCCGCCCCGGCCCGCTGGGCTCGGGGATGGATCGCGAATGGGTCGATCGCAAGCACGGAAACACCGAGGTCACCTACCCGCATCCGTCCCTGGAACCGGTGCTGTCGCCGACCTACGGCGTCATCGTGTACCAGGAACAGGTGATGCAGATCGCGCAGGTGCTGGCCGGCTACACGCTGGGCGGCGCCGACATGCTGCGCCGCGCGATGGGCAAGAAGAAGCCCGAGGAGATGGCGAAGGAGCGCGCCAAGTTCGAGGCCGGCTGCAAGGAACGCGGCATCGATCCGAAGACGTCCTCGCCGATCTTCGACCTGATGGAGAAGTTCGCCGAGTACGGCTTCAACAAGTCGCACTCGGCGGCCTACGCGCTGGTCGCCTACCAGACCGCGTGGCTGAAGGTGCACTACCCGGCCGAGTTCATGGCCGCGGTGCTCTCCTCGGACATGGACAACACCGAGAAGGTCACCAGCTTCCTCGACGAATGCCGCGTGATGGGCCTGACGGTCCTGCCGCCGGACGTGGACGCCTCGGCGTACATGTTCGAAGCGAAGGACGCGACGACGATCCGCTACGGCCTGGGCGCGGTGAAGGGCGTCGGCCGCGGCGCATGCGAGGCGATCGTCGAGGCGCGCCGCGCCGGCGAGTTCGCGGACCTGCTGGATTTCTGCAAGCGCGTGGACAGCGGCAAGCTCAATCGCCGCGCGCTGGAAGCGCTGACGCATGCCGGTGCGCTGGACAAGCTCGGGAAGAACCGCGCCAGCATCATGCTGCAACTGCCCGAGGTTCTGAAGGCCACCGACCAGCTGGCGAAGGAACGCGAAGCGGGCCAGGTGTCGCTGTTCGGCGGTTTCGAAGCGGCGGCGCCGGCGTTGCACCTGGACCTGCCCGAAACCGACGAGTGGCCGCTCACGCAGATCCTGCACGGCGAGCGCGAGACGCTCGGCCATTACCTCAGCGGCCATCCGTTCGATCCGTATCGCGACGAAGTGCGCGGGCTGATCGGCAACGACCTCAGCGGGCTGGAAAAGATCTGGGAAAACCGCCCCGAGCAGCGCGGCGGCTGGCGACAGGAAGTCGAGACGATCGTCGCCGGCCTCGTCGTCGGCCTGCGGAAGAAGGGCGACAGCCAGATGTTCGTGCAGATCGAGGACGGTCGCGGCCGCCTGGAATGCGCGTTCTTCAACGAAAGCTACAGCGAATACGCGCAGCTGCTCGTGCGCGATCGCCTGCTGGTGATCCAGGGCGGCCTGCGCGAGGACAGCTTCAGCGGTGGCTTCGCATTGCGTGCGTCGCGCTGCTGGAGTTTCGAGCAGATCTGCGAGAAACACGCGCAGCGTTTGATGCTTCGCCTGGATTTGCGCGAACCCGGCACGATGCAGCGCGTGGACGCGCTGCTCTCGTCGTTCCGTCCCGGCTCGACGCCGATCCGCATGGACCTGCTGGTGCGCCGCGGTGCCGCCGGCTCGCTCGATCTCAACGGCACGCAATCGATCCGCGCCGACGCCGAACTCGCCGCCCGCCTTCGCGCCACTCCGGGCGTGCGTGCGGTGAAGCTCGCGCTGTCGAAGCCTTGGGCGAACTGAGGTTTCCGTCCCGCGCTTGCCGGATGGATGCCGGAAGCAAGTCAAGGCCGGCGGCGTAAAGCCCCTCTCCCGCCGGGAGAGGGGTTGGGGTGAGGGCCGGGACGTGCGATCACGCCCGAGTTTGCGATGCCATCCCGCTTCGCGTTCTGCCTAGCGCGCTCGGCGACGCCCGCTCCAGATCAAAATGGATTCCAGCGTTCGCTGGAATGACGAGCCGACGTTCGCTGAATCACGAGCGGAGTGCGGATGCGCTGTCGGCCTGGGTCCCGGCGTTCGCCGGGATGACGGTGAGAGGTTGGGGAAACGGCACTCGTTCGATGACGGCATTTACCTTATGCCGGGTGCCGGGCGCCGTGGCATCAAGCCCCTCTCCCGCCGGGAGAGGGGCTGGGGTGAGGGCCGGGACGTGCGATCGCGCCCGCGATTGCGGTGCCCTCTTGGTTCGCGCTCTCCCCTAGCGCGCTCGGCGACGCCCGCCTCCAGATCAAAATGGATTCCAGCGTTCGCTGGAATGACGAGCGGACGTTCGCTGGAATGACGAGCGGAATGCGCATCAGCATCAGCGCACACGTAGGGTCGCCATCGGCGCGCGTCAGCGCGCCACTTCCACCGTCCAGTCGCGAACCGCATCGGCTACGTCGAACGTCAGCGTCTTCGCGGACGCGTCGTACTTCCAGCCCGCAGCGGCCGTGCCGTCGACTTTCACCGCCGAGGGCCGCTGCGCCACGCCGAAGACGGTTACGCGCACCGCCTTCCACCACGGTGCGAATCCACCATGCACGACGCGCGCATCGAGCGACGTCGTCGATGCACCAACGCGGCACGCATAAGCCACGCGGAGGAACGCTCCTTCGCGATACGCGAAGCTCTCGCCATCGTCCTGGTAGAGCGAGCCGCTGCACTCATCCGACGCCGCATCCGGCAGGTACACCTGCAGCTCCAGCGGCCCTTTGGGCACTTCGCCGGTGTGCTGCACCAGCGCCTGCATCGGCACGATCGCGCCGGCGCGCGCGTACAGCGGCGTGCCGGACGGCCGCGGATTGATCTTGATGGGCGTCTTCGCCGCAACGAAACGCTGCGACGTCCCGAATGCGTACCACGCGCCCGGCGGCAGCGACACCGCATGCGCGTCGAGCCGTTCGTCCACCACCGGCGCGACGAACAGGTCTCCGCCGAACAGGAAGTCGCGATCGTTGCCGTAGAACGCTTCGGCCTGCGGATAGCGCAGGAACACCGGCCGCATGATCGGCATGCCCGTGCGCGCGTTCTCTTCCGCCGCGGTGTAGAGGTACGGCATCAGGCGATAACGCAGTTCGATCGCCTCGCGGCGCAGCGCTTCGTGCTTCGGCCCGTCCACCCACGCTTCGTGCGGCCGCGTGTCGGTTGCGGCGTGGTTGCGATACACCGGATTGAACGCGCCCAGCTGGAACCATCGCGTCAGCAGATCCGCCGGCGGCGAACCGATGAAACCGCCGATATCGTCGCCCGACATCGCCATGCCGGAAAGCCCGAGGCTCAGCAGGTTCGGCGTGCTCTGCGCGAGGTGGAACCAGCTCGCCGTGTTGTCGCCGGTCCATGTCGCCGCGTAACGCTGCGCACCTGCATACGCCGCACGCGTGAGCACGAACGGCCGCTGCGCCGGCTGCAACTTCAGCAGGCCCTCGAACGTTGCCCGGGCGTTGAGCATGCCGTAGACGTTGTGGATGGCGCGATGGTCGCGCGTCGTTCCGTCGTCCATGCGATGCACGGCATCGAGCGACATGGTGTTGCCGGGCACGTTGAACACCGACGGCTCGTTCATGTCGTTCCAGTAGCCGGCCGCGCCCATCTCGGCGAAATCGCGGTACAGCCCGCCCCACCAGTCGCGCACGCGCGTCAGCGTGAAGTCCGGAAACACCGAGTCGCCCGGCCACACTTCGCCGATGTACAGCGAGCCATCGGGATTGCGGATGAACACGTCGTCGCGCAGGCCCGAATCGAACGCCGCGTAGCCCTTGTCCGGATCGTGCTTGATGTGCAGGTCGGTGATGAGCACCGTGCGCAGTCCTTCCCTGCGCAGGTCGGCGATCATCGCCTCGAACGTCGGAAACTGCGCGCGATCCACGGTGAACGGCGCGTAGCCCTTCTGGTAATCGATGTCGAGGTAGATCGCATCGCTCGGGATGCGCCGGTCGCGCAGTTGCCTGGCGATCTCGCGCACCTTCGATTCGGGGTGATACGTGTAGCGCGATTGCTGGAAGCCCAGCGACCACAACGGCGGCAACGGCGTGCGGCCGGTCAGTGCGGTGTAGCGTTCGATCACCTGCCCCGGCTGCGGACCGGCGATGAAGTAGTAATCGAGCGGACCGTCTTCGGCGCCGAAGGACAACGTGCCGTCGGATTCCTTGCCGAAGTCGAAACTGCTGCGATGCGTGTTGTCGAAGAACACGCCGTACGCCACGCCGCCGCGCAGGCCGATGAAGAACGGGATCGACTTGTACAGCGGATCGGTGGTGCCCTGCCAACCGTAGGATTCGCTGTTCCACATCGTGAAGGCGCGACCGCGGCGATCCAGCGGCCCCGCCTTGTCGCCCAGGCCGTAGTAATGCTCGTCGGCCGGCATCGCCTTCCACACCCGCACGCGCGTGCCGTGCGCGCCGGGCAACCAGGCCATCGGCAGGGAGGCATCGTCGGCCAGCAACGCGCGCCCGTCGCCATCGACGAAATCCACCCGCAGCGGAGACCGATGCACGATCGCGACGACGTCTCCGGCGCGAACGCGGACCGCATCGCGCGATTCCTCGATCGCCACCTGTAGCGGTTCGGCCGCCTGCACCACGGCCCAGGACGCGTCGCCGTCGAAGCGGCCCTCCGGCGCGAGACGAACGCGGAAGACGCCGTCCGCATGGACGCTCACCTGCACCCGCGCGTCGCCGCTGTGGACCACGACGCCGTCTGCCCGACGCTCGACGCGTCCGGCCTCGCCCAGGTGGCGCCAGCCCGTCGCCTGCACCGTGCCGCACAGCCCCAGCGCCAGCAGCGCACAGGCGAGCCATCTCCATGCCGTCATTCACCGTCTCCCCTCGAACCCGTGCCCGATTCAAGCACGCAAGCCGGCGGGCGGCCCCATGAAGACGTTTTCAATCGAGCCGGAGGCGTGTTGCCCCGTCTTCCATACTGGCAACACACCTCTCGGTACGGTCACCCGGCCTCGGCTAGACTGTCCCACTTTCCGGCCACCGGCCCGAGCATGAATCCGAACTACCTCGACTTCGAGCAGCCCATCGCCGACCTGGAAGCCAAGATCCAGGAGCTGCGCCACGCCAGCAACGCCCCGGCGGTGGACGTGGACGCCGAAGTGCATGCACTGCAGGACAAGCTGCGCATCCGCACCGCGCAGATCTTTCGCGACCTGTCCCCGTGGCAGGTCTCGCAGCTGGCCCGCCATCCGGCGCGCCCGTACACCAACGACTACATCCGCGTGATGTGCGACGAGTTCCAGGAACTCGCCGGCGATCGCGCGTTCGCCGACGACGCCGCCATCGTCGGCGGCCTGGGCCGCATCAACGGCCGCAGCGTGGTGATCATCGGCCACCAGAAGGGCCGCGACACCAAGAGCAAGATCAAGCGCAATTTCGGCATGCCGCGCCCGGAGGGTTACCGCAAGGCGCTGCGCCTGATGAAGCTGGCCGAACGTTTCCGCCTGCCCATCCTCACCTTCATCGACACCCCCGGCGCGTACCCGGGCGTGGGCGCGGAAGAGCGCGGCCAGTCCGAAGCCATCGCACGCAACCTGCTGGAAATGAGCGAGCTGAAGGTCCCGGTGATCTGCACCGTGATCGGCGAAGGCGGCTCCGGCGGCGCGCTGGCGATCGGCGTCGGCGATCGCACGCTGATGCTGGAATACAGCACCTATTCGGTGATCTCGCCGGAAGGCTGCGCGTCGATCCTGTGGAAGGACGCGGCCAAGGCGAAGGACGCCGCCGAACAGCTCGGCCTCACCGCCAAGCGCCTGCTCGGCCTGGGCCTGATCGACAAGATCGTGCGTGAGCCGATCGGTGGCGCACACCGCAATCCGAAGCAGATGGCCACGCGCCTGAAGGCCGTGCTGCTCAACGAGCTCGACTCGCTGGAGCCGTTGCCCGTCGAGGATCTGCTGGAGCGCCGCTACCAGCGCCTGCGCCGCTACGGCGCGTACGAGGCGGCGTAAGCCCGCCGATCAGCTTTCCGCTCTTCGAGCCCCTCTCCCTGCGGGAGAGGGGTTGAGGTGAGGGTCCGGACGTGCGACGCGCTGGCGCTCGCAGTGCACTCGCTCGCTGCTTCTCGATGCCGAAAGATCAGAATGGATTCCAGCCTTCGCTGGAATAACGGTGAGTTGATTCACCGTCACGAGAGTGCCCCTGACTTACGGGCCTGGGTCCCGACTTTCGCCGGGATGACGTTCATGCGAGTCGATGTCGAGGCAATGGTCGCTCGTCCGCAACACTCGTTCCGTCGAAGCTCGCTCACCACGCGCGCAGATACTGCTCCGGCCCGTGCAGTTCGCCCGAGAGCTCCTTAGCCGCGCGGCGCGGGAAGTACGGATCGCGCAGCAGCTCGCGTGCGATCAACACCACGTCCGCATCGCCCTGCTCGACGATCGCCTCGGCGTGGTCGGGTTGGGTGATCAGGCCCACCGCGCCCGTAGCGATGCCGGCCTCCTTCCGGATGCGCGCCGCGAACGGCACCTGATACCCCGCATGCAGCGGGATCTTCGCGCCCGGCGCCAGGCCGCCGCTGGAGACGTCGATCAGGTCGATGCCGCGCTGCTTCACGATGCGCGCCAGTTCGATGCTCTCCTCGATGTCCCATCCGCCTTCGAGCCAATCGGTCGCCGACACGCGCAGCCACAGCGGCAGACGCTCCGGCCACACCTTGCGCACGGCATCGACGACTTCCAGCAGCAGGCGAGCGCGGTTCTCGAACGAACCGCCGTATTCGTCGGTGCGATGGTTCGACAGCGGCGACAGGAACTGGTGCAGCAGGTAACCGTGCGCCGCGTGGATCTCGGCGATCTGGAACCCGGCCGCCTTCGCGCGCCACGCGGCGCAGGCGAAATCGTCCGCGACGTTGCGCAGCTCGCTGGCTTCCAGCGCGCGCGGAACCGGCGAGGTTTCGCTGAAGGCGATCGCGCTGGGCGCGACCGGCGTCCAGCCGCCATCGTCCGGCGACACCGCGATGCCGCCGAGCCACGGCGGCGCGGTGCTGGCCTTGCGGCCGGCATGTCCGAGCTGGATGCCGGGCACGGTGCCCTGGCTCGCGATGAAACGCGTGATGCGCGACCAGGCTTCGGCCTGACGGTCGTTCCACAGGCCGGTGTCGGCCGGCGAAATGCGCCCTTCGGCCGAGACCGCGCTCGCCTCGGCGATGATCGCGCCCGCGCCGCCCACCGCGCGGCTGCCCAGGTGCACCAGATGCCAGTCGTTGGGCATGCCGTCGACCGCGGAGTACTGGCACATCGGCGCCACCACGAGGCGATTGCGCAGGGTGAGCGCGCGTTGTTCGAACGGGGTGAAAAGCCGGGACACGAGGCACTCCTGCAAAGCGGGGACGGGGGATGGGCGCATGGTGCGACCGCAGCGCGCGCGATGCAGCCCCATCGGTGGGTTGCTGCATTCCACGACCATGGCACCATCGCGCGATGCCCGCCCCGCTCGCCCGCGCCCTGCACGATCTCCCGACGGCACCGCTGTGCGTGGCTTTCAGCGGTGGGCTCGATTCCACGGCGTTGCTGCATCTGCTCGCGGCCGCGCGGCCCACGCACGGCCTGCGCGCCATCCACGTCCACCACGGGCTTCATGCCGATGCGGACCGCTGGAGCGCGCACTGCGAACGCGTCTGCGCCGAGCTGGGCATTGGGCTCGCGGTCATCCGCGTGAACGTCGCGACGACCGGCGAAGGCCCGGAAGCCGCGGCGCGCGCAGCGCGCCACGCGGCCTTCGAATCCGCGCTCGCGCCCGGCGACGTGCTGGCGCTCGCGCATCATCTCGACGACCAGGCCGAAACCTTCCTGCTACGCGCCTTGCGCGCGTCCGGGCCGGATGGGCTCGCCGCGATGCGGCGCTGGCGCGCCTTCGGCGCCGGGAGGATGTGGCGTCCGCTGCTGGACGTGCCGCGCGAGGCCCTGCTCGCCTACGCGCAAGGGCACGGGCTCGCATGGATCGACGATCCGAGCAACGCCGACGTCGCGTTCGACCGGAATTTCCTGCGGCAGCGCGTCCTGCCGCTGCTGCGCGAACGCTGGCCGCATGCGTCCGACGCGCTGGCGCGCTCGGCGGCGCTGTGCGGACAGTCCGACGCCTTGCTGGAGGACGAAGACGCACGGGCGCTCGCGACGGTGGCGTCGGTCGATCCGCAATGCCTCTCGCGTGCCGGGCTGCTCGCACTGCCGGAAGCCCGACGCGCACGCGTGCTGCGGCGCTGGATCGCACGGCTGGACCTGCCCGCCCTGCCGGCGAACGGCATCGAGCGCATCGAACGGGAGATCCTCGGCGCGCGCGGGGACGCCGAGCCGGTGTTCCACTGGCACGGCGCCGTGGTGCGCGCGTGGCGCGACCTGCTTCATGCCGAGGCGATGCGCCCGGACTGGCCATCCGGCTGGTGCGTCGATTGGGACGGCCGCTCGCCGCTGGCCCTTCCCACGGGCGATGCACTGATGCTGCAGGGCGCCGATGGCTTCGACGCCCCACTCCGCGTCCACGCGCGCCAGGGCGGCGAGCGCCTCACGCGACCGGGCCGCTCCCATTCGCACGCACTCAAGCAGGTGCTGCAGGAACTGGGCGTGCCGCCGTGGGAGCGCGAAGCCCTCCCGCTGCTCAGCGATCGCGCGGGCGCGCTGCTCGCGGCTGGCGATCTCATCCATTCGGCCGCGTTCGACGCCTGGCTGCGCGAACGCGGCGCACGACTGACCTGGCGCCGCGAAGCCGCGACGCACGACGCAATCGCCATCGACGGCGATTGACCCCCGCCGGGGGCGGGTCGCACACTTCGCGCATGCCCCGCACACCCGCCCAAGACGACGCGCCGTCCACCTCGCCCGTGAGCGATTTCGAGCAGTCCCTGGACGCGCTCGAGCAGCTGGTCGAGAAGATGGAACACGGCGAAATGAGCCTGGAAGATTCGCTGGCCGCGTACGAACGCGGCGTCGGCCTGTACCGCCGCTGCCAGAGCGCGCTGGAAGAGGCCGAGCTGCGCGTGCGCCTGCTCAGCGATCCGCAGAACCCCGCGTCCGGCGAGCCGTTCTCCGCGCCTGCGGTGCAGGACGCCGGTTCGTCCTCCCGCGGCGATGTCTGACCTCGCGCGCTGGCGCGAACGCGCCGACGCCGCGCTGCAACGCGCCCTGCCCGACCCGCACTCCGCGCCGCAACGCCTGCACGCGGCGATGCGACACGCGGTGCTGCTGGGCGGCAAGCGCATGCGTCCGCTGCTGGTGTACGCCGCCGGTTCCGCCCACGGCGCCGCGCCGGAGACGCTCGACGCGCCGGCCGTCGCCGTCGAACTGATCCACGCCTATTCGCTTGTCCACGACGATCTGCCGGCGATGGACGACGACGCGCTGCGCCGGGGCCAGCCGACCGTGCATGTCGCCTTCGACGAGGCGACGGCGGTGCTCGCGGGGGACGCGCTGCAGTCGCTCGCCTTCGAGGTGCTGGCCGATGCGGATGTCGATACCGCGACGCGCGTCGACCTGCTGCGCACCCTCGCGCGTGCCTCCGGCGCTGCCGGCATGTGCGGCGGGCAGGCGCTGGATCTGGCGGCGACCGGCAACGGCATGTCGTTGTCCGTGCAGGCGCTGGAACAGCTGCACTCGCTGAAAACCGGCGCGCTGATCCGGGCCGCGGTGCGCATGGGCGCGCTGTGCGGCGGCGCCTCGTCCGGCGAACTCGACGCGCTCGATCGCTACGCGGACGCGCTCGGCCTGGCGTTCCAGGTGCGCGACGACATCCTCGACATCGAAGGCGACAGCGCCACGCTCGGCAAGACGGCCGGCAAGGACGTCGCGCAGGACAAGGCGACCTTCCCCGCGCTCATCGGACTGGACGCCTCCCGCGTGCGCCTGGATGAACTGCGCCGCGTGATGGAAGAGGCCCTGTCGCCGCTGGGCGAACGTGCGAGCGCGCTTGCCGCGCTCGGGCGGATGGCGATCGAGCGGGATTCGTAAGGTCTGCCCCGAGCGCGCTTCGCTTGCCGGCTACAAGCCCAGGCAGTCAAAGCGGCCCTGCAAAACGACACGACGCTGCAAAAGCAAAGCGCCCGCTTCGGCGAAGCGGGCGCTCTTCGATCCGGGATCACATCGCGAACAACCGCGCTTACTTCACCAGCCGCATCGTGAAGGGGTAACGGTACGTCACGCCATCGTTCGCCTTGATCGCGGCGATGATCGTGAACACCAGCCACGCGATGCCGATGACGAACCACGCCGGCACCGCGATCAGCAGGCCGATGCCCAGCGTCACGAACACCAGCACCCACAGCGCGAAGAACACGATCGCGACGGTGATGTTGAAGTTGAGCGCTTCCTTGGCCTGGTCGTCGACGAAGGGCATCGTGTCCTTCTTCACCAGCCAGATGATCAGCGGCCCGAGGAACGTGCCCCAGCCGCCGACGCCGGAAGTCAGGATCGCGCCGGCGATCGCCGACAGGTGCGCGAACATCGCCCACTGGCGCTGGTCGGCCGACACGCCACTCGGGTGCTCCGGCGGCGGCGGTGGCGGCGCGGCGGTCTGGCCGGGGTCGATCGGGTTCTCGCTCATGACGTTTCCTTGCGACGTGCCTAAAGGGGACCTGAACCACTTTCCGACGCGGCGGCGGGCAGGTCAAGCAAGTTCCCGAGCCCGGCGCCGGTCAGTCGGCGGCTTCCGACTCGCCCGCCACGGTCATCCGGCCGATCAGGATGGAGCCGGTGCGTACGTGCGAACGGGGGTCGACGTCGGTGCCGACGGCCTCGATCGCAGCGAACATCGACTTCAGGTTGCCGGCGACGGTGATGCCGTCGACGGGATACTGGATCTGCCCGTTCTCGACCCAGAAACCGCCCGCCCCGCGCGAATAGTCGCCGGTGACGTTGTTCACGCCCTGCCCCATCAGTTCGGTGACCAGCAGGCCGCGGCCCATGCCGCGCAGCATCGCGTCCAGGTCGCCGGCATTCGCCGCCACTTGCAGGTTGTGGACGCCGCCGGCGTTGGCGGTGGTCTGCAGGCCTAGCTTGCGCGCCGAATAACTGCCGAGCACGTAGCGCTGTAGGACGCCGGCGGTCACCAGCGGCGCCTCGCGCGTCGCCACGCCTTCCGCGTCGAACGACGCCGAACGGAAGCCGCGCGGCAGGAACGGCAGTTCCTCGATGCCGAACCACTCCGGGAAAAGCGGCTGGCCCACGCTGTCGACGAGGAAGCTCGCGCGGCGGTACAACGCGCCGCCGGAGATCGCGCCGAGCAGGTGGCCGATCAGCGAGCGCGCCATTTCCGCCGAATAGAGCACCGGGTACTCGCCGGTCGGAACCTGCCGCGGTGCCAGGCGCGAGGCCGCGCGCTCGGCGGCCTTGCGGCCGATGGCGGCGGCCGACTCCAGATCGTCCGCCGACAGGCCGATGCTGTACCAGCCGTCGCGCTGCATCGCGTCGCCGCGGCCTGCGATCAGCGCACATCCGATGCTGTGCTGCGTGCTGCGTTCGCGCCCGACGAAACCGTGCGAATTCGCGTACACGCTGATGCTTTCGCCGGTGCCGACCGAGGCGCCGTCGGAGTTCTCGATGCGCCGGTCCGCATCGCGGCCGGCCTGTTCGCAGGCGAGCGCGAGATCGAGCGCGCGATCGGCGTCGATGGGCCACGGATGCCAGGAATCGAACTCGCGCAGGTCGGTCGCCATCAGCGCCGCCTCGGCGAGGCCGGCTGCGGCGTCGTCCTCGGTGTGTCGCGCGATCGCGCAGGCCTGCTCGACGGTGGCGTCCAGGCTCGATTCGCGCAGGTCGGCGGTGCTCGCGCTGCCCTTGCGCTGGCCGAAGTACACCGTGACCGAGATGCCGCGGTCGCGCGTGGACTCGACGGTCTCGACCTCGCCCATGCGGACGTTGACGTTGAGGCCGGACTCCTCCGAACACGACACCTCGGCCTGCGTCGCGCCACGCGCGCGGCAGTGCTCCAGCAGGCGCTGGGACAGGTCGGCCAGCGCGTCCAGGCGCGCGTGGCTGTCGCCGAGCGAGGCGGCGTAGGCGGGGAGGTTCTGGGGCACGATCTGGCTCAAGTGGGGGTCCTTCTGGAAAACGGTCCGACGCGGACGCGGCGGGCCGATGAACGCGGATTTCGCGCAATGTGTGCTTTATCCGTGGTCATCCGCGAAAATCCGCGTCCGACAGTTCTTTTTGCAGCAGGTGCGCCATGCGCGGTAGAGACGAGGAAACCGGCGAATACTTCAGCCCCAGTCGCAGCCAGAACCGGCGCGACGCGCTCGAAGTGCTGGCGCTGGGCGAAAAACTGGTCGCGCTGACCGACGCCCAGCTGGCGAAGCTGCCCGTGCCCGAGTCGCTGCTGCCGCACATCCGCGAATGCAGGCGCATCACCTCGCACATCGCGCACAAGCGTCAGCTGGCGTACCTGGCCAAGCAGATGCGCCGCGAGGACGACGAGGTGCTGGAGGCGATCCGCGACGCCCTCGACGAGGACGGCGAAGCCGCGCGGCGCGAAGTGGCGGCGATGCACCGCGTGGAAGCCTGGCGCGAACGCCTGCTCGCCGACGGCGATGCCGCCCTGGCGCAGTTGCTCGACGAGCACCCGACCGCCGACCGCCAGCACCTGCGTGCCCTCGTGCGCAGCGCGCTGGACGAACGCCGGAAGAACAAGCCGCCGCGTGCGTTCCGCGAGCTGTACCGGGCGCTGCGCGAATTGATCGTCGGCGGCGCAGCGAACGGCGACGACATCGATGAAGCGGACGAGTCGTTCGAGGACGACGAGCGCTGAAGCGCTGAAGCTCATTGGATCCTGCCCCTCTCCCGCCTGAGGGAGAGGCGTTGGGGTGAGGACGACGCGCGCGGCCACGCGATCGGACGCGTCTCCGGGCAGCTTCTCCCGCACGCGGGAGAACGGAAGCGACGCGCGAACCGGCAAGCTCACGCCTGCGTACCGCCCACCGTCAGCTGGTCGATCAGCAGCGACGGCTGTCCCACGCCGACCGGAACGCTCTGGCCGTCCTTGCCGCACACGCCGACGCCTTCGTCGAGCGCGAGGTCGTGGCCGATCATCTTCACCCGCTGCATGGTGTCCGGCCCGTTGCCGATTAGCGTCGCGCCCTTCACCGGCGCGGTGATCTTTCCATCTTCGATCAGGTAGGCCTCGGTCGCCGAGAACACGTACTTGCCGTTGGTGATGTCGACCTGGCCGCCGCCGAAGTTCACCGCGTACAGGCCCTTCTTCACCGAACGGATCATCTCCTGCGGATCGTGCGTGCCGGCGAGCATGTAGGTGTTGGTCATGCGCGGCATCGGCAGGTGCGCGAAGGATTCGCGACGCCCGTTGCCGGTGGGCGCCATGCCCATCAGGCGCGCGTTCAAGGTGTCCTGCATGTAGCCCACGAGCACGCCGTCCTCGATCAGCGTCGTGCAGTTGGTCGAGGTGCCTTCGTCGTCGACGTTGAGCGAACCGCGACGTCCCGGCAGCGTGCCGTCGTCGACGATCGTGACGCCGGGCGATGCGACGCGCTGTCCCAGGCGGCCGGCATAGGTGGACGTGCCCTTGCGGTTGAAGTCGCCTTCCAGGCCGTGGCCGACCGCTTCGTGCAGCAGCACGCCGGTCCAGCCGTTGCCGAGCACGACCGGCATGACGCCGGCCGGCGCGTCGATCGCCTCCAGGTTCACCAGCGCCTGGCGCAGCGCCTCGCGGGCGAGCGTCTCCGGCTTGCCGCCGTCGAGCAGTTCGGCGTAGCTGTAGCGGCCGCCGCCACCGGCATAGCCGCTTTCGCGACGGCCGTTGTGCTCGACGATCACCTGCACGTTCAACCGCACCAGCGGGCGCACGTCGGCGGCGAGCAGGCCGTCGCTGCGCGCGACCAGGATCGTGTCGACGCCGCCCGACAGCGACACCATCACCTGCTTCACGCGCGGATCGGCGGCGCGCAGCAGGCGATCGATGCGGCGGAGCGCCTCGACCTTGGCTTCGTTCGCGTAACCGTCGATCGGATCTTCCGGCACGTACAGCTCGCGACCGCCTCCACGCACCAGCGCATGCGGCGCCTGCACCGAGCCGTCGCGTGCGATGGCGCGCGCCGATTTGGCCGCGGTCAGCAGGGCCTGCGTGTTGATCTCGTCGGAGTACGAAAAGCCGGTCTTCTCGCCGCTGATGGCGCGCACGCCGACGCCCTGCTCGATCGAATGCGCGCCGTCCTTGACGATGCCGTCTTCGACCGTCCAACTCTCGCGGCGGGCGTGCTGGAAGTACAGATCGCCGAAATCCACGCCCGGCCCGAGCAACGTGCCGAAGGTGCGTTCGAGGCCGCCCGCGTCGAGCCCGGCGGGCAGCAGCAGGCGGTTTTCGGCGATCTGGATGGGCAGGGTCATGCGGGCTCTCTGGACTGGAACGATGGCCGGCCGCGGGCGCGACAGCGCGGCGGATGTGCGTGCCCGGCCGGGGAATTCCCCGGCGGCGGCGGGCGGGTGGTCAGGAACGAGATGGTGGCACAACAAGCGAACGCAACGGGTTCAGGGCTGCCGGCCGAACGTCGGGTGGCGGAATTTTCAGCTCCGGAACGCCTCGACGCCTCGCGAACGGCCGATGGCCGCATTGCGGGCGTTCGCCAGCGCGGATCGACGGCGGCAAACGCGCCGGCTCACCCTTCCGGGGGCGGCTCCGCGGCCTTGGCCTGCCCCGACTGCCCGCTGACGACCTCGACCTTGGGTTCCTTCCACGGGCCGGTGACGCGGTAGGTGCGCGAGGCCATCTCGCCGATCGGCTTCTGCAGCACCGCGTTCGCCGCCGCACCGATCGCGGCACCGACGGGGCCGGCCGCGAGCGCGCCCGCGACCGTCAGCAGGTTGGCCGCCTTGGGCCGCACTTCGATGGTCTGGTCGAAGGTCTGCGCGCGCAGGTTCGCCGCGCCACGGATGCCGATCGACGCCGCCGGGCCGTCGATGGACAGATGGTCGCTGCGCGCCATGCCGCCCTGGAAATTCACCTTGCCGCCGGCGCGGTTGAACGCGAAGCCCTTGTTGAAGAAGTCGCGGAAATCCAGCATCAGGCGCCGCGGCAGCTGCGCGAGGCTGAGCAGGCCGAGCACGCGCCCTGCGCCCGGTTCGACTTCCAGCAGGCGACCATCGCGGATATCGGCTTCCAGGCTGCCGTCGAGCGAGGCGACGTTGAACGCCGCGGGGCTTCCGGCCCAGCCCGCGGCGAAATGCATCGTGCCGACGCCGCCGCCCAGTTGCTGGCCCATGCCGAAGCCGGCGAGCAGGCGGCCCAGGTCCTGGCTGTCGATCTTCACGTCCAGTTGCGTGCGTGCGGTGGCGCCGCGGCCGTCCCACTCGCCGCTCGCATCGATGCGCTGCTTGTCGGCGCGCGTCTGCACCTGCGTGATGCGCATGCCGGTCGCGGTCGGCTGCGTGCGCAGCTTCGCTTCGCCCAGCTGCGCGTCGGCCACCTGCAGATCGGCGATGTCGATCGTCAGCGGCGGGATCTTCGCGGGATTGAAATCGCCGTCGCCCGACGATGCCGACGACGGCGCGGGCGAACCGGCCGGCGTTGCCGCACGTTTGGGCGCGCGCCAGTGCATCCGGTCGAAGCGTCCCGCGATCGCGGCGCCCTCGCCGGACGGAATCAGCACCGCGCCCTGCAGCGCGGCGCCTTCGGCCTGCACCGCGGTCGCGCCGTTCGCGGCGGGAACCACGACCAGGTGCGTCTCAGGGAACACGCCGCCGAGCAGGTTCAATTGCTGCGCGGTGACGTCGATGCGCTGCAACGCGAGCCCGTCGCCGCCGCTGCCGCCTTCGAGCAGGGCGATCCAGTCGATCGCATCGAGTTCCGCCGCGCGTCCGGTCGCGACGAGGCCGCGCGAGGGCGGGACGTCGTCGACGCGGTGCGTGCCCAGCGCGAGGCGCACGCCGGTCTGGCTCTTGCCGGCGGCGTCGGTCGTGCTGCGCGCGCGCACCGCGATGACGTTGCCGAGGTTCACGCGGATGTCGCCGCTGCCCATCGGCAAGGGCGTTTCGACCGACGTGGCGAGCGATTCGCCCGCGGCCTTGCGCAGCGGTTCGGGCAGGGTCAGTTCGGTGCCGACGAGATTGGTCTGCAACTGCAGCAACGTCGGCGCGGTCCGTCCGGGCGCCGCCTTCGGGATCGCGATGCCGACCGTCCACGACGAGCGCCCGTCGACGTGCGGCTTCAGCCATGCCATTTCCGGCGCGCGATCGAGCAGGTCCTTCGCCGACATCTGCGCATCGAGCCCGGCTTCGAACACGTGGGCCCGGTCGCGCACGAAGTCATTGCCCGCGCGCAGCGACAGCACGCCGGGCTGGCCTTCGTGCAGGACCTTGAGCCCCTCGGCACGGAAGCCGCCGCGCGCGTACTCGGCCTTGCCGCTGACCTGCTCGAACGCAAGCTTCCAGCGCGGATCGGCGAGTCGGGCCTTGTCCAGCTGCACCATCCCGGAAATCGCGGTCTGCATGTTGGGGCGCAGCGGCATGTCCATCTCGAAGCCGACCCGGGCCGGCCCGCTCGCGACGACGTTCTTCAGCGTCTCCGCGTTGTCCTTCTGCAGCGGGCTGCGTCGCAGCAGGTCCAGCAGTTGCGCCGCATCGGCCGCGCCCTGCGCCTGCACGGTGAGATCGCCGTTGCGGTAATGGTCGATGCCGGCGCGGATCTGCGGAATCGCCACGCCCGCGATGCGGCCCTGCCCCTGCACGGTGAATCCATCGGCGATGAACGCGACGTCCGCGTCGAGCCCTTCCACGGCCGGCCAGTCGGGCTGGAACTTCACCACGGCGTCGTCGAGTTTCGCGGTCGCTTCGAACAGGCCGTTGCGATCGCGGAACGGCCAGTCGTCCAGATCGCCCGACACCACGGCGTGCGCGTCGTGCAGGCGACCGCCGACGAGCGCGGCGTCGAGCCAGGCGACCACCTTGGGCGCCATCACATGGCGGACCCAGAAGCCTTTCGCGACGGGCACCTGGGTGTCGTCGATGTCGGCGGCGAGGTCGATGCGCGGGCGCGAGCCGTCGCCCTGCCAGTGCAGTCCGCCGCGCGCGCGAACGCCGAAGCCCTGTCCCTTCACCGCCAGATCCGATGTGCCGACACGCCAGCCGGCACCTTCGCGCCAGCCGCCCACGGAGCCCTGCAGCGACACCGCATGCGCGACACCGAAGCCGCGCGGCCAGTCGAAACGCATGGGCGAGGCGGGATCGAACTGCAACGTGAATCCGTCCGCATCGCCCAGTAACCGGCCGGCCAGTCCGCTCAGGCCCGGCGCGTTGCCGACGGCGTTGAAACCGAACCCCGCGATGCTCGCCTGCGCGCGCATGGCGCCGCCGCGCACGCCGGCGACTTCGACGTCCTGCAACGACGCGTGCGGGCGCGTGTTGTGCAGCCACACGCGCAGGCCGGGATCGAGGCGATCGCTCAGCGACGCGGCGGTAAGCAGCGGGCCGGCGTCGATCCGGTCGGCCAGCAGCGCGTACCGCGCACCGCCGGCGACGACCAGGCCGTCCAGCGTCTGCGCGTCCTTGCCGGTGTCGATCCGCAGGGTCTTCGCATCGACGCGCCAACCGCCGTCGATCGTGCGCCAGCGCGCCAGTGCGGCCACGCGCGCGAACTGCACGCGCGGGATCGCGCCGCCCGCGAGCGGCGCGCCGCGCAGCCCGACGCGATCGAGCGCGACGTCGGCGATCACCTGCGTGATGCGGTGGTCGCGCAGCTCGGCCCAGGCCTCGGCGCGACCCTGGCCGGATTCGCTGCCCACCCCGGCGACCTGCAACAACGGCGCCCAGGCGGACAGATCCGCCCGACGCGCGCCGATGTAGGCGCGGCCGTCGCCCTTCACGCGATCGAAGTCGAGCACGGTGTCCAGCGGCGAGGACGCCGCTCCGGCGACGTTCACGCTCGGCCAGGCGCGAACGCCCGCGCGCACGCGGGGGCCGTCCACGCGCAGGCGCAGGTTGATGCGCGGCACATGCGCGTCGATGCCGAGCTTGGGCGCGATCACGGTGATCTTGCCGTCGATGACCTGCAATTCGCCCAGGCCCTCCAGCGCGGCGAACGGATCGCCCTGCTGTGCCTGCTGCTGTCCGGGAAGGCCGCGGACCTGCCAGCGGCCGTCGTTGGCGCGTTCGAGCGTCAGGTCGAGCCCACGCAGCCGCAGTTCCGAAAACGCGTGCCCGGGCAGCAGGCCGGCGTAGATCGACACCAGCATTTCCGCATCGCCGACGGTGAACGCTTCGTCGCCTGCGCCGATGCGCAGGTTGTCCAGCCTCAGCAGCGGGCCGCGCCGAGTCCAGGCGGTGTCCACCCGATCGAACGCGACCGGCCGTCCGGCGCGCTCGCTCAGCCACGCGGCCACGCGCTGCGGATTGCTCTCGGCCAGCGGCAGCACCTGGCTGGCCACCGCCAGCACCAGCGCCACGAGCACCAGCGAGAGCGCGACCAGATAGCCCAGTCCGCGACGGGCGATGCGCATGCGGCGGCGCAACGGGGTGGGCATACGTCAGTTACGGTCCAGGTGGCGCGATGAACGGAAACGGGAAAACGGTTCAGCCGCGCGATCCGGCAGGGCAGACGCGCCGACAGGGGCGGGAATACGGCGGACGCCATTGTCCGACCGCTTCCGCCAACGCAGCGTTACTGACCCTTTCCCTGCCCCCGGCCGGCCGCGAACCTCACAGCAGCACGACATCGAACTGCTCCTGCGCGTACTGGTCGTCCGCCTGGAAGCGGATCGACTTGCCCAGGAATTCCTCCAGTTCCGCCACCGCCGCCGATTCCTCGTCGGTGATGCGGGCCACGACCTTCGACGAGGCGATCACCATCAGCCTTGGCGCGTCGAACTGGCGCACCTGGCGGACGATGTCGCGGAAGATCTCGTACGTCACCGTTTCGGGCGTCTTCAGCGTGCCGCGCCCGCCGCATTCGTGGCAGGGCTCGCACAACTGTCGCTCCAGGCTCTCGGTGGTGCGCTTGCGCGTCATCTCCACCAGGCCCAGCGGCGAGAAGTCGTACACCGTGGTCTTGGCGTGGTCGCGCGCGAGCGACTTCTCCAGCTGACGCAGCACCTGACGCTTGTGCTCGGCGTCGGTCATGTCGATGAAGTCGATGATGATGATGCCGCCCAGGTTGCGCAGCCGCAGCTGTCGGGCGACCGATTGCGCGGCTTCGAGGTTGGTGCGGTACACCGTTTCCTCGAGGTTGCGCTGGCCGAGGAAGGAGCCGGTGTTGATGTCGACCGTCGTCATCGCTTCGGTCTGGTCGATGACCAGGTAGCCGCCGGACTTCAACGGCACTTCCTTGTCCAGCGCCCGCTGGATCTCGTCCTCGACGCCGTACAGGTCGAAGATCGGGCGCGCACCGGTGTAATGCTCGATCTTCTCGTCCAGCCCCGGCATGTACTGCGCGGCGAACACGCGCAGCCGTTCGCAGGTTTCGCGCGAATCCACGCGCACCTTCTCCACGTCCTTGCGCATCAGGTCGCGCACGGCGCGCAGCGGCAGGTTCAGGTCCTCGTACACGCGCTCGCCGACTTTCGCACTGCGCGCGCGTTCCTCGATCAGCCCCCACACGCGGCCCAGGTACGCGACGTCCTCGGCAAGCTGTTCTTCCGGCTGGCCTTCGGCGTTGGTGCGGACGATGTAACCGTGGCTTTCGCCGGACGGCGAGAGCGAGGTGATGTGGCCCTTCAGGCGCGCGCGTTCGGCTTCGTCCTCGATGCGTGCCGACACGCCCACCACGCGCGTGCGCGGCAGCAGCACGAGATAGCGCGACGGAATGCTCAACTGCGTGGTGAGCCGCGCGCCCTTGCTGCCGATGGGGTCCTTCACCACCTGCACCACGATTTCCTGCCCTTCGCGCAGCAGTTCGGCGATCGGCCGCGTGGGCGTGGGCGGCAGCGGGGCGTCCTCGCCTTCGCTGTCGCCCTCGGCGACCGGCGTGGGCTTGACGATGTCGGCCGCGTGCAGGAATGCCGCGCGTTCCAGGCCGATGTCGACGAACGCCGCCTGCATGCCGGGCATCACGCGCTGCACCCGGCCCTTGTAGATGTTGCCCACCACGCCGCGACGCCAGCCGCGTTCGATGTGCAGCTCCTGCAGCATGCCGTTTTCGACGACGGCGACGCGGGTCTCGCGCGGGGTGACATTTACGAGGATTTCTTCCGACACGTCACGCCTCCCGGCGCGGGTTGGCCCACCGGAGCATTCCCCGCGCGGCACGTATTCCCCCCGTCGCGCTCGCGCGAGACGGATGCGGCGAGGGCGACAAGGCAACTGCGCGGCCGGAGCCCGTCGCCGTTCCCCTCGCCCGGCTGCCGGCACCCCGGGTCGAGCACGGAGCGGGCTGTTCTCCCGCGAGCGGGAACGGGGCTTCGACGCTGGACGAAGAGAGTTCGCTCATTCCAGCAGCCCGAACTCGCGCAGAAGGGTCGCCGTTTCGTACAGCGGCAGGCCCATCACGCCCGAATAGCTGCCGGACAGCCGCGTGGTGAAGGCTTCGGCCCGCCCCTGGATGGCGTAGGCGCCGGCGCGGCCGTGCGGCTCGCCGCTCGCGACGTAGTCGTCGATCTGCGCGGGCGAGAGTTCGGCGAAGGTCACGTCCGAGCGCGACACGGCGTGCAGTTCGCGCGAGGCCGACACCACGTACACCGCGGACAGGACCTGGTGCGTGCGACCGGACAACCGGCGCAACATCGACGCGGCATCGGCATCGTCGGCGGGCTTTCCGAAGACTTCGCCGTCCAGCACGACTTCGGTATCGGAGCCCAGCACCACGGCCGCGGGATTGCCGACGACGCGGAGCAGGCCGGCGCCGGCCTTCTCGCGCGCGACCCGGCGCACGTAGTCCTCGGCCGCTTCGCCCGGCTGCGGGTGTTCGGGGATGTCGATGTCGAGAAGACCGAATTCGGCACCGGGTCGGCCCGACAGGAGCCGGCCCAGCAGTTCGCGACGACGGGGAGATTTGGAGGCGAGATACAGCATCGGGGAAGCATAACCCGCGCTGACTGGGGCACAGAGTCGGGGCATCATCGGTAACCCTGACCGGGCTCACGAATCGTTCACCGGATCGTCCAGACCCTAGGGCTCGTCGCAGACGGGCCTTCCAACCAAGGAGTTGTCATGCCCCAGCTGTCGCCCCGCGCTTCCCTTCGTCCCCTCGTTCTTGCCGCTGCCCTCGTCCTCGGAACCCTGCCCGCCGTGAGCCCTGCCCAGACCACGCCCTACGTCGCCACCGACGGCACGCTGCTCAACGTTTCCGCGCAGGCCGAGGCCCGCCGCGCGCCCGACATCGCGACGCTGTCCACCGGCGTGGTCACGCAGGCCGCCGACGCCAACGCCGCCATGCGCGCCAATGCCGACCAGATGGCGAAGGTCGTGGCCGCCATCAAGTCCGCGGGCATCGCCGAGCGCGACGTGCAGACCAGCGGCGTCAACCTCAACCCGCAGTACAAGTACGGCGAGAACCAGCCGCCGACGATCACCGGCTACCAGGCGATCAACAACGTCAACATCACCGTGCGCGACATCGCCAAGCTCGGGAAGATCATGGATGCGCTGGTCGCCACCGGCGCCAACCAGATCAACGGCCCGACCTTCGACCTCGACGACGCCAAGAAGGAAGCCGCGTACGACGAGGCCCGCCGCTCGGCGGTCGAGAAGGCCCAGGCGCGCGCCGAGATGTACGCCAAGACGCTGGGCAAGAAGGTGCGCCGCATCGTCAGCATCAGCGAGGGCGGCAGTTTCGCGCCGCCGCGCCCGATGCCGATGATGGCGATGAAGGCGATGGATCGCGCCGAATCCACGCCGATCTCACCGGGCGAAAACGTCCTGTCGGTCAATCTCGACGTCGTGTTCGAACTCGGAAACTGACCATGCCTGTGTCCGGCAAAACGACTCCCCCCG
Organism: Lysobacter arvi; assembly: GCA_031216755.1. Classification (GTDB taxonomy): domain Bacteria; phylum Pseudomonadota; class Gammaproteobacteria; order Xanthomonadales; family Xanthomonadaceae; genus Lysobacter_J; species Lysobacter_J arvi. Next base: position 1,553,874 of record JARUHG010000001.1, read on the forward strand.
CCTCCGACCCCCGATCCGGGCGCAATCCCGGCTACGCCGAGACCGAGCCGCGCGATCGCGAAGACGCGCACTACCCCAAGCGTCGCGACAAGCCCAATCCCGACGAGGGCGCGATCGACCGGGACCTGGAGACCGGACCGGAGCCGGACGCGCCGGCACGCTGATCGCCAGCGATCCACCCACGGGCCCGCCAATCGCGGGCCCTTTTTTTCTGCCGATCGCGCGACGACGCGGTGGCAGTGGCCTGCGCGAATCGCGATCGACGAAAACCCCATCGCGCGCATCCGCGCGTTGACGCCATGGCACACCCGAGGAGGTTCCCGCCATGGCACACGCGATCCAGCTTCCTGACCACGCCCACGAGTCCATCGATGCCGGCCGCATCGCCGCGAGCACGGGCACCCTGCTGATCAACGGCGCCTTGCTGCTCGCGCTGATGGTCCCGATCTCGCAGCGCGTGTTCGACGCGCCGAAGGCCAGGGACGACGCCATCACCATCGTCCAGCTGCGCAAACTCCAGCCCGTACCTCCGCCGGTGGTCGAGCCCGTCGAGATCGCGCGGAAGCCGCCGACACCGACGACGCGTGCATCGCCGCAAACGCAACCTGTCGTCGCGCGGGTCGAGCAGCCGGTAGTGGATACGCAGCCGGGCGACATCGCGATCGACGCAGCGCATAGCGCGGTCGACGAAGGCACCACGACGGTCGAACCCGCCGCGACATCCTCCATCGCACGACTACAGGCGCTGCGCTCACCGCCGCCGCCCTATCCCGCCGACGCGATGCGTGCAGGACTCACCGGAACGGTCGAGCTCGAAATCCTCGTCGGCATCGACGGACGCGCCGCCGACGTGCGCATCGTGCGCAGCAGCGGCCATCGCGTGCTCGACCAGGCTGCGCGTCACACGGTGCTGTCGAAGTGGACCTTCGTGCCGGCGATGCGCGACGGAAAACCCGTGCAGGCGCTGGGGCGGGTGCCGATCGAGTTTTCGTTGTAGAAGCCGCATAGGGAAACCCGCATCGGCGGCGTCAGAAATTCCTTACCAACGGCAATTTTTGACGATCTTTTCTCGTTTCGCTGCATCTCGGCGACTTGGAGACTGCGCGATCGGACGTCGGCTCGACGTCCATCGCGTACGTCCGCTTCCCGAGTGGAACGTGCGCTTCTCGTCTCCACTCACCAGGAAGTGTCTATGAAGCTTCATTCCCTGAGGCAGCGACCTCTCGCGCTGGCCTTGCATCTGGCCGCCGCCATCTCCGCCCCCGCCGTCCATGCCGAGCAGCTGATCGCCGCGGGCACCACGCCCGCCTCCGCCGAAGTCGACGGAAAAACGTTCGACACCGGCGTGGCGTCCGACATCAATGGCATCGCGATCCTCGCCGTGTCCAACGGTCATGTCAGCGGTAGTAACGTCATCGCGCGCTCTGGCGGAGAAGGCGTTGCATCCGTGATGGCCGTCGAAGACGGCAGCACCATCGACCTTCGCAACTCCGAAATCACCGCCAGCGGCGCTTCCAGCGTCGCCGCGCTCGCCGCCGACGGTGGCGCGTTGACGCTGATCGACAGCAAGGTCAATGCAACCAACGCCGATGCGGTCTCCGTCGGCGCCTTGGACGGCAGCGTGTCGATCGAGGGCGGCAGCGTGCGCAGCGCACAGGGAACGGCGATCCTGGGAATGGGAGCTGACGCCCTGGTTAGCGTGCAAGGTTCGACGATCTCGGGAAGCGGCGATGGGCGCGCCGTCGTGGCCAGCGTCGACGGCGCGCGCGTGGTACTCGCCGGGGGCTCGATCGAATCCAATGGCAGCAACAACGCTTCAGTCCTGCAGGCCACGGGAGAAGGAAGCCGCATCGAAGCGAGCGATGTCGCCATCGAAGCACACGGAAGCGGCACGACCGAGGAGGCCAACGCCGTCGCCTTGGCTTTGTCGGGTGGTCAGGTGACGCTCCAGGGCGGCACCGTGCATACGTACGGCAGCAATGCCGTTGGCGTGTGGTCGGAAGGCGCCGGCAGCCGCGTGGTCGCATCGGGCAACACCATCACCACCGCCGGCCCCAGTGCCATCGCCGTCCTCGCACGTGATGAGGGCGCCGTCGCCATCGAGAAGGCCACCATCTCCACCACGGGTCTGGACGCCCATGGCATCCAGGCGCTTCAGGGCGGCACCGTCGCCGCCAACGGAACCTCCGTATCCACGTCGGCTTCGTCGGCGCATGGCCTGTATGCCGAACAATCGAGCACGATCCACTTCGACGGAGGAAGCGTCGCCACGCAGGCGGACCACGCGGCTGGCGTCGTTTCCCTCGACTCGTCGATCGTCACGCTGCAGGGGACGAAGGTCTCCACCGAGGGCGTGCTCGCCGATGCCATCGACGTCGGCGGGAAGGCAACCGTGAACGCGACCGATGTGTCGTTGGCAACGCGCAACGACGAAGCATATGGCGTGTACGCCCACGATGGCGGCTCCGCCGTACTCAACAACGTTTCGATCAGCACGCACGGCGCGCGCGCCGATGGCGTCGGCTCCCTGAATCCCGATAGCAATGTCGCGATTACAGGAGGCAGCGTCACGACCGAAGGAGAGGCCGCGCGCGGGCTTGGTGCCTATCTGAGCGGTACCGTTTCGGCAAATGACCTCGCGGTGACCACGCGTGGCTCCCAGGCAGCTGCGGCTTCCGCGCATGGAAGCGGAAGCCGAATTGATGTGGATGGCTCCACCCTCGTGACCGAGGGTGCGCAGGCCAACGGCGTGATCGCCAGTACGAGCGGCCAGGTCCACGTGCGTGCCAGCACTGTGAGCACCGGCGGGGACGGCGCGTACGGCCTGAGCGCGATCGGCGAGAACAGCGTGGTGGAAGCTGACGGCGTGAATGTGAAGGTGTCCGGCGCGGATACATTCGGCGCGCTTGCCGTCTCGGGCGGCACCGTTCGTATCAGCAACGGGTCTCGGATCGAGAACACCGGCGTCACCGCGCAAAGCCATGCCGCCGGCGCATTCATCCATGACCCGAATGCGCCGACTGCCACGTTCGAGGCGACCGATTCCGCGCTCATCAGCGCCAACGGCCTGGGCGTAGCGGTGACGAGCGGAGCCAGCGCGCGACTGACCAACACGTCAGTGGAAGCCAAGCGTCACGCCGTTGGCTACGAGGCCGCGCAGGCCAAGCCAGACGGCTCGGCGAGCATTTCAGTGGACGGCGGCTCGCTGCATTCGGGCGAGGCCACGGTTGGTGTCGTTTCGGGCAAGGGGACAGTCACGTTGGCCAATGGGGTACAGATCACCGCCGACAACGGTGTCCTCGCCCAGGTCAATCCAAGCGCCTCGCTGACGTTGAATCTCAACAACGTGCAGGTGACAGGCGATCTTGTGGCGGCTCCGCCCGCGACGCTCGACTTCAACCTGGCGGCCGGCTCGGCGCTGACGGGCACGGCCACGAACGCAGGCAACGCCACCATCGACGCCACGAGTCTGTGGACGATCGACGGCAATTCGGTGGTGGCGTCCATGCGCAACGGCGGCAGCATCGCATTCACCTCGCCGGCGGGCGGAGGGTTCAAGAGGTTGTACGTGGGCGGCGATTACGTCGGCGAAGGCGGCCGCCTGGTGCTGAACTCCGCATTGGGTGGCGACCTTTCGGCGACGGACAAGCTCGTGGTCCATGGCAACACCACCGGCTCGACCGCTATCAGCGTCAACAACGTCGGTGGTGCCGGCGCACTGACGTCGAACGGAATCCAGGTCGTGCAGGTCGACGGTGCATCCGATGGCACCTTCGCACTCGCGAACCGCGCCACCGCAGGCGCGTACGAATACCTGCTCTACAAGGGCGGCAAGACCAACCCAACGGACGGCGACTGGTACCTGCGCTCCGAAGCAGCACCGGTCGTGCCCGTCGACCCCGTCACGCCGGTTGATCCGGCTCCGCCGGTCGATCCCGTAGTTCCGATCGATCCGATCGCGCCGGCAGATCAGACGCCGGTCGAGCCTGAGGCTCCGCAGCCTTCTGCCCCGCTCTACCGCCCCGAGCCTGCCGCCTATCTCGCCAACCAGGCGGCGGCCGTGGGCATGTTCGAGCATTCGATGCACGATCGGATGGGCGAAGCGAACCTCGGCAAGCGCGGCGATGACGGCCGCACGTCGGCGGCGTGGGTGCGCGTGGTGCGCAACCAGATCGACGGGACGACGGGCGAAGGCCAACTGGATGCCGGCACCGACGCATCGGTCCTGCAGATCGGCGGCGAAATCGCACGCTGGAACGACGACAGCCGATTCCACATCGGCCTGATGGGCGGCACCGGTCGCGCCAACACGGAGGTCGCCTCGACGCTGCTGGACTGGCGCGCCAAGGGCAAGGTCATCGGCTACAACCTGGGCGTCTATGGCACCTGGTTCGCCAACGCAAGCGACGCCACGGGCCTGTACCTGGACGGCTGGCTGCAGTACGGCCGCTACGACAACAAGGTGCAGGGCGACTACCTCGCCGAAGAACGCTACGACGCGTCGACGTGGGCCGGGTCGATCGAGGCCGGCTATGCCATCGCGCTCAACGAAGGCGGCAAGAGCCGGTTCTTCATCGAGCCGCAGGCACAGGCGATCTTCACCGACTATTCGATGTCGCGTCACGTCGAGAACAACGGCACGCGGATCGACGACGTGGACGCGGGCGGCTTGACCACGCGCCTGGGCGTGCGCTTCTACGGGCACGCGGCAAGCGCGCAGGCGAACATCGTGCAGCCGTTCGTGACGGTGAACTGGTGGCACGACGACGACCGCAATCGCATGTCGTTCAACACCACCACGCTGGAGCTGGAACTGCCGCGCGATCGCTACGAAGCCAAGCTCGGCCTCCAGGGCCAGCTGGGCGGCGGCTGGACCGGCTGGGGCAACCTCGGCCTGGTCTACGGCGCCGGCGATTATCGCGATGTCACGGGCCAGCTCGGTCTGAACTACCGCTGGTAAACGGTCGTACGCGCTTCACCCGGAAGCCACCCCGAGCGATCGGGGTGGCTTTTCCATTGGGGCGTTCGCGAACAACGCATCGCAGGTCAACGGCAACGCCCCGGCGCCGCCTCGTTGGCGCAATCACGCCCGGTGATACGGGTGATTGGCCAGCAGCGCCGCCGCGCGGTACAGCTGCTCCGCTGCGACCAGGCGCACCAGCATGTGCGGCAAGGTGAGCGGGCCGAGGGACCAGGATTCGTCCCCGCGCGCGATCACGTCGGGCGCATGGCCTTCGGGGCCACCGATGAGGAAGGCGAGATCGCGTCCCTGCGCACGCCAGTGTTCCAGGCGCTGCGCGAGTTGTTCCGACGACCACGGCTTGCCGCGGCCATCCAGCGTCACGACCAGCGCGTTTTTCGGCAACGCGGCCAGCACGCGCGCGCCTTCGTCCTGCATCGCACGCGCGGCATCGCGCCCCTTGCCGCGCAGGCCGGGTTCTACTTCCACCAGTTCCAGCGGCAACCAGTGCGACAGGCGCTTCTGGTATTCGCCGAACCCGTCGGCGACCCACCGCGGGGCGCGCTCGCCTACGGCGATCAGCCTGGCTTTCATGATTTCGCTTCCATCTTCGGGATGGTAACCGCGCGCGCCGTCACGATCCGCCGCGTTGACGCGCCTGTGTCATCGAACCGCCATGCCGCGCTCCCAGCATCGGGTTTCCCCCAGCCCCGCAGGAGATGCAGATGGACGCATTCGGTTCCTCCCGCCGCCAGGTCCTCAAGAGCAGCGCCGCCGCGATGGCCGTCGGCGCCATCGGCAGCCTCGGCGCGTTGTACACGCGCCAGGCGCTCGCCGGCGGCGATCCGACCCGCCTGGCGCCGATTCCCGGTCGCTACGGCCCGCTCGCGCCGGCGATCGACCGCAGCACCGGCCTGCCGCTGCTGCAGTTGCCGCGCGGCTTCAGTTATCGGTCGTTCGGCTGGTCGGGCGACGTCATGAGCGACGGCCAGCCCTGCCCCGACCGCCACGACGGCATGGCCGTGGTTGCGGTGCGCAAGCCCGGTCGCGGGCGCTTCGATGGCCACGGTCGCGGGCATGGCCACGGTCACGAACTCGTGTTGATCCGCAATCACGAGCGCGGCGGCGCGACGCCGATCAACGCGCCGGGCATGTACGACACGGGCGACATCGGCGGCGGCCAGCGCGCCGGCGGCGGCACCACCACGCTCACGCATCGCAACGGCGAGTGGCACAGCATCGAAGCGAGCCTCGGCGGCACGCTGGTCAATTGCGCGGGTGGCCCGACGCCGTGGGGCACGTGGCTCACGTGCGAGGAGATCAAGACCGATGCCGCATCCAGCACCGGCCGCAAGCACGGTTACGTGTTCGAGGTGCATTCCGATGCCGAGCGCACCAGCGGCCGCCCGCTGATCGGGCTCGGCCGCTTCAGCCACGAGGCCGTCGCGATCGATCCGCGCACCGGCATCGTGTACCTGACCGAAGACGACCGGAACAAGGCCGGCCTGTACCGCTTCATCCCGAACGATCGTGCCGGCCGCTACGGCTCGCTCGAGCACGGCGGGCGCCTGCAGGCCGCGCGGGTGCGCGGCAAGCGCAACGCCGATCTGACCGTGGCGAAGATCGGCGACGAATATGCGCTGGAGTGGGTCGACATCGCCGATCCGGACCTCGACACCATCGCGGCACCGGCGGGCTTTCCCGACATTTCGACCGGCGAGACGCTCAGCGGCCCGTTCGCACAGGCATGGGCGGACGGCGCGCTGCGCATGAGCCGCGGCGAAGGCATCTGGCACAGCTACGGCCGGATGTTCATCGTCGACACCAGCACGGGCGTGGACGCACAGGGCCGTCGCGGCCGCGGCAACGGCGCGGTGTGGGTGCTGGACCTGGTCACCCAGCGCATGCGGGCCTTGTTCGTCAGCGGCCATCAGCTGGCCGCGCACAATCCCGACAACATCACCGTCAGCGCGCGCGGTGGCGTGCTGTTGTGCGAGGACGGCGGCGAAAGCCCGGACCAGTACGGGCCCGGCTCGCGCCTCATCGGCCTCACGCGCCAGGGCGAGTCGTTCTATTTCTGCAAGAACAATGTCGAGCTCACCTCCACGCAGATCGGCAACGCGGGCAAGACGGTCGCCGAAGGGGATTACCGCGAAAGCGAGTTCTGCGGCGCCTGCTGGGATCCATGGAGCCGCACGTTGTTCGTGAACATCCAGTCGCCGGGCATCACGTTCGCCATAACCGGCCCCTGGGAACGCGGCCACCTGTAAGGCGACGATCGTCGCGGACGCACTTGTCGCCCGGATCAGCGGAGCGCGTCGCAGCGTGTTGCGGTCTCGACGCGCGATTGGGCTACAAACGCGGTCCGGTTCAAATGCGAACGGCGCCCGAAGGCGCCGTTCGCGTACTGCTCGCAGGAATACCGCGCGACTAGAAGCGCCCTTCGGCGTCCGTCTCGACTTCGTCCTCTTCGGCTTCGGGCGGCTGGTCGCCCACCGTCCACAGACGCTCCAGCGCATAGAACTCGCGCACGCGCGGCAGCATGACGTGCACCACCACGTCGCCCAGGTCCACCAGCACCCACTCGGCCTCGCGCTCGCCTTCCACGCCCAGCGGCTGGACGTCCAGGTTCTTGGCGAACTTGACCACTTCGTCGGCGATGGATTTCACGTGACGGGTCGACGTACCCGAAGCGATCACCATGTAGTCGGTGACGCTGCTCTTGCCGCGGACATCGATCTCGGTGACATCGCGCGCCTTCAGTTCCTCGACGGCCGCATGCACGGTCTTCAGCAGGACATCCACCGGCGGCGGCGGGTTGGGCAGGCGGGTCTTGATGACTTGCGCTTCGGTACTCAAGGGGCGATGGCTCTCGTCGGGGGATTGCAGTGCCCGGGGATTATAACGAAGCCGGCGTGACGCCCCGGACGCCGTACAGGCCGCGGCGGCGGATGTATTCGGCCACGGCGGGCGCGACGCCGGTCTCCCACGCTTCGCCCATGACCATGCGTCGGCGAAGCTCGGTCGAGGACTCCGGGCGTTCATGATCCAGCGGGAAAACGGCCAGGCCCCCCGCCGGAGTGCTGTTCAGACTTGTGGGCGCGCAACGACGCGGCCCGATTTCCGCCTCGACTTCCGGGGACAGTGCGGCGACGGCAGCGGGCTCCAGGTGCGATCCCGGGCGCGCGACGGCCAGCACGTGGGCCAGCGCGAACAGCTCGCGCCAGCGGTGCCAGGTGTGCAGCTGCAGCAGCGAATCGCCGCCGATCATCCACACCAGCGGAACCTGCGGCCCGAGCTCGGCGCGAAGCTCGCGCAATGTGTCGACGGTGTACGACGGCCCGTCGCGATGCAGTTCGCGACGATCGACCTTGAGCCCGGGCTCGCCCGCGATCGCCAGATCGAGCATGCGCGCACGCGCATCGGCATCGGCATGCGTCGCGTCCTTGTGCGGCGGATCGGCGGCGGGCACCAGGAACACCTGGGCGTCCAGCGCATCGCGCACTTCGCGGGCGACGGAAAGATGGCCGGCGTGCACCGGGTCGAAGGTTCCGCCGTAGTAGACGCGCAAGGCCATGCGCTGCAGACGTCAGCCTGCGAGCAGGCGCGCGGCCCGCGGCTCGGCGACGGCCAGCAGCAGGCGTTCCAGCGCCAGCCACGCGTCCGCCGGTTCCTCGCCATGGCGCGGGCGGCCCTTGGCGATGCGATCCACGCGTCCTGCTTCGGCGACGAACGCGTCCCATCGCGGCGACGCATGCCGCGCCAGCGCGCGCTTGTACATCGGCTGCTTGGAATCCCAGATGCGCTGCGCCTTGAATTCCGAGGCGAGATTGCCGCCCCGCGCCTGCACGCGCGCAAGCGCCGCGGCGCGCTGCAGTTCCATCACGATCATGCCGAGCAGGCCCGGCACGGCTTCGCCTTCGGCGCGAAGGCCGGCGAGCATGCGCGACACCTGCGCGCCGTGTCCGTTCATCGTCGCGTCGACGAGGCGGAATACGTCATAACGCGCGGCGTCGGCGACGAGTTCGGCCATGCGCGCGCGATCGAGCGGCTGCCCGTCGGAGAGCAGCGCGAGCTTGTCGATTTCCTGCGCCGCCGCAAGCAGGTTGCCTTCCACGCGCTCGGCGAGGCCTTGCACGGCTTCGTGATCGGCGCGAAGCCCGCGTGCGCGCAGACGCTTTTCGATCCAGTCGGTGAGTTCGTGCGGCTTGACCTGCCACGCGATCGCGACCTGGCCGATGCGCCCGATCGCCTCGCTCCACTTGCCGCCGTGCTGCTTGCTCCACTCGCCAGCGGTGATCAGCAGCGTGACGTCCTGCGGCGGTGCGGCGCAGAAATCGGCGATGACCTCGGCGCCTTCCTTGCCGGGCTTGCCGCTGGGCAGGCGCAGTTCGACGAGACGACGGCTGGCGAACAGGCTGGGCGCGCGGAAGGTCGCCGACAGCGCGTTCCAGTCGGGTTCGCGCTGGTTGCCTTCGGCTTCGAACACCTCGCGTTCGGCGATGCCCGCGCGGCGTGCGGCCGCGCGCACGGCATCGGCGGCTTCAAGCACGCGCAGCGGCTCGGGGCCGGCGATCAGGTACGCCGGATGCAGCGATGCGGGCTCGGCACGATCGAGTCCGAGTTGCGCGACAAGCTGCTCCGGCCGCAGTTCCATCAGGGCGTCGTCGTATCCGACGTCGGCGGCGGCGTCACTTCGGTCGGTGCGGCGGCGGCCGCCTCAGTGGCGTGGCGCGCGACCGCATCGAGGCGACGCAGCACGGAGGCCACCATCTCGCGGCGCATTTCGCCCTGCAGGATCTCGCGCTCGCCTTCGGTGCCGATGGCCTGCACGGGATTGGACACGTAGTCGCGCGCCAGTTCGATCGTCTGGCGCGGCACGATGGCCGAGCCGTCCGGGCGGCGAAGTTCGAACGTGACCGCGTAGCGCAACGAGTACTCCTGCGCGCGCCCGAGTTCGTCCAGGCTGATCGGGCGATCGCCCCACTGCTCGCCCATGAGGTCGAGCACGGTGGCGTCGGTGGTGCGTTCGGTCGCGGGCTCGGCACCGGCGCGCGTGAGCGCCTGCGCCAACGATTCGGCCAGCGGGCTGTAGCGGTCGACCGATACGACGCGAACCGGCCCCAGGTCCGGCGGCAGGACGAGCGCGCTGCGCAGGTGGAAGCCGCACGCCGTCAGGGCGAGCGCAAGGGTGAGGGGAATGGCGCGCGTGAGCAGGGAACGAAGGGTCATGGGCGAAGTCTGGAGGAGGCTGCCAGCGCGGGCAAGCCGCGGGCGGGCGGTTTCGTTCATCACGTGGACGTGACGGAACGCGCGCGAGTCGCCCGACGCGCTGTCCCAACCGGCGTTGCTTTGGCCGTCTCTCCTTGGGGAGAAGGATCGGGTTCGTCGGGACGGGAGACCACGCTGGCGTTCGCGCGGGTTTCGATGACGGCCGTCTCCGGCGACCGCAGGCTCAAACCCGCTCCCACGTTCGCGGCCATGACGACGGCATGACGCCCGCTGCGGGTGCACGGTGCGCGCTACGCGCCCGCGCTGCCTCGACCGGTCGAGCGTTGCTTCAACCCCTCTCCTTCGGGAGAGGGGTTGGGGTGAGGGTCGGGACGCGGGGCCACGCTGGCGTCCGCGCAGCGCTCCGATGACCGCCTTCCCTCGACAAGATGGATCGAGCGGGTTTCCAGCGTTCGCTGGCATGACGACGGCATGGTCGACCGCAGGCGTACCCGCACCCCGGGCCTGCGCCCGAGCGTGAGCGGGAGAAGGCGGCTACGCCGCCACCACGTTGACGATCTTCCCGGGCACCACGATCACCTTGCGCACCGCGAGGCCTTCCATGAACTTGGCGACATTCGGCTCGGCCAGGGCGAGCCGTTCGATCTCCGCCTTGTCCAGGTTCACCGGCACCTCGATGGTGCCGCGCAGCTTGCCGTTGACCTGCACCGCCAGCGTCACCGCGTCGCGCGCGAGCGCGGCGGGATCGGCGACCGGGAACGGCACGTCCTCCAGCAGCGTTTCGGGGTGACCCAGCGCCTGCCACAGCGCGTGGCACACGTGCGGCGTCACCGGGTTGAGCAGCAGCACCATCGCCTGCAGCGCTTCGTGGCGCACCGCGCGGCCGGCGTCGCTCATGTCGTCGAACTTGGAGACGTGATTGAGCAGCTCCATCAGCGCGGCGATCGCGGTATTGAAGCTGTGGCGCCGGCCGTAGTCGTCGCCGACCTTCTGGATCGTCTCGTGCAGCTGGCGACGCAGCGTCTTCTGCGCGGCGTCCAGCTGCGCGCCACCGGCGAGCAACGTCGCGACGTCCGGATGATCCGGCTGCGCGACGTGGGTGAGCACTTCGCGCCAGAAACGGCGCAGGAAGCGCGCCATGCCTTCCACGCCGGCCTCGTTCCACTCCAGCGACTGCTCAGGCGGCGCGGCGAACATCGAGAACAGCCGCACCGTGTCGGCGCCGTACTTGCCCACCATCAGCTGCGGATCGACGCCGTTGTTCTTCGACTTCGACATCTTTTCCGTGCCGCCGATGACGACGGGCTGGCCGTCGGCCTTCAGCGTGGCGCCGGTGATGCGGCCGCGTTCGTCGCGGATGACGTCCACGTCGGCCGGGTTGATCCAGTCCTTCGAACCGTCGCTGTTGTCGCGGTAGAAGGTTTCGGCGATGACCATGCCCTGCGTCAGCAGGTTGGTCGCCGGCTCGTCGCTGTCGACCAGGCCCTGGTCGCGCATGAGCTTGTGGTAGAAGCGGAAATACAGCAGGTGCAGGATCGCGTGCTCGATGCCGCCGATGTACTGATCGACCGGCGTCCAGTACTTCGCGCGTTCGTCGACCTGCTGCCCCGCGCCCGGCGAGGTGTAGCGCGCGTAATACCAGCTCGACTCCATGAAAGTGTCGAAGGTGTCGGTCTCGCGCTCCGCCGCGCCACCGCACTGCGGGCAGGTGGTCTTGCGCCATTCCGGGTCGGACTTGATCGGCGAGGTCACGCCGGAGAACGCGACGTCTTCCGGCAGCACCACGGGCAGCTGGTCTTCCGGCACGGGCACGTCGCCGCAACGGGCGCAGAGGATGACCGGGATCGGACAGCCCCAGTAGCGTTGGCGGCTCACGCCCCAGTCGCGCAGGCGGTAGTTCACGCGGCGCTGGCCGCGGCCGTCGGCCTCGAAACGCGTGGCGAACGCGTCGAGCGCCTGCTGGAAGTCCATGCCGTCGAACTCGCCGGAATTCACCAGCCAGCCGCGTTCGGTGTACGCGCCTTCCTCACGGATGCGGCGCTCGAATTCCTTCACGACCTCGACCGCGGCCGCCGTGCCGTAGACGTCGGCCGACGGACCCTCGCCGAGCGCGCTCGCCATCGCGTCCTCATGCTTGGCCAGGTCGCCGGCGATCTCGTTCACCGCGTCGCGCACTTCCGGCGGCACGATCACCATGCGGATCGGCAGCGAATACTTGCGGGCGAACTCCCAGTCACGTTCGTCGTGGCCCGGCACGGCCATGACGGCGCCGGTGCCGTAATTCATCAGCACGAAGTTGGCGACGTAGACCGGCATCTTCTCGCCGGTGATCGGATGGATCGCGCTCAGGCCGGTGTAGCGGCCGCGCTTTTCCTGCGTTTCCAGTTCGGCCTCGGTGACGCCGCCCTTCTTCATGTCGTCGAGGAACGCGGCCAGTTCCGCGTCCTTCGACGCGGCCAGGCGCGCCAGCGGATGTTCGCCGGCGATCGACACGAACGTCACGCCCATCAGCGTGTCGGGGCGCGTGGTGAACACGTGCAACGGCTCGAGGGCGTTGCCGTCGCCGTCCACCACGTCGAAGCGGATTTCCAGCCCTTCGCTGCGGCCGATCCAGTTGCGCTGCATCGTCTTGACCGCATCCGGCCAGCCGGGCAGTGCGTCCAGGCCGTCGAGCAGTTCCTGCGCGTAATCGGTGATCTTGAGGAACCACTGCGGGATCTCGCGCTTTTCCACCAGCGCGCCGGTGCGCCAGCCGCGGCCGTCGATCACCTGCTCGTTCGCGAGTACCGTCTGGTCAACCGGGTCCCAGTTCACGACCGAATTCTTGCGGTACGCCAGCCCCTGCTTCATCAGACGCACGAACATGCGCTGCTCGTGCACGTAGTACGACGGCTGGCAGGTGGCGAACTCGCGCGACCAGTCGATCGCGTAGCCCATCTGCTGCAGCTGCGCCTTCATGTGCGCGATGTTCGCGTAGGTCCACTTCGCCGGCGCGGTGCGGTTCTTGATCGCGGCGTTCTCGGCCGGGAGGCCGAAGGCGTCCCAGCCCATCGGCTGCAGGACGTTGTGGCCGGTCATGCGCTTGTAGCGGCTGATGACGTCGCCGATGGTGTAGTTGCGCACGTGGCCCATGTGCAGCGCGCCCGACGGGTACGGCAGCATCGACAGGCAGTAGTACTTGGGCTTGTCCGAGGCTTCGTTCACCTCGAAGGCGCGCGTGCCCTCCCAGAAGCGTTGCGCATCGCCCTCGATGGCCTGCGGGTCGTAGGGACGGGTTTCGGTTGCGGCTTCGGCGGACACGGCGTTCGAAAGGCAGGGGGAAAGACCGTCAAGCCTACCGCAGCGCAGCAAGGGCCGCCACGCGGGCGCGACGCGCCCCGACCGGCGTCGCGAGCTGCGCCGCAGGTCTCCTTCGAGGCCACGGCCCTGTGCTTCAATCGAACGTTCCAGGGGATCCATACATTCGGGGAGTCGTACGTGCTCAAACCGCTCAGCCTTGCCCTGCTGGCCGCCATCGCCAGCATTCCCGCCCACGCCGATGCCCAGCCCGCGCCGCCGGCGAAAGACGCCGCGCAGGCGCTGCAGTGCGGGCGGGTCTTCGATGCCCGCACCGGCAAGCTCACCGGCCCGCAGACGCTGCTGGTGCGCAACGGGAAGATCGAACAGGTCATCGGCGGCAGCGGCGGCGATGTCGCCGGCGCCACGCGCGTCGACCTGGGCGGCCACACCTGCATGCCCGGCTGGACCGACCTGCACGTGCACCTGGGCAGCCAGTCCAGCCCGCAGAGCTATTCGGAAGGCTTCCGCCTCGACGACGTGGACTTCGCCTTCCGCTCGGTCGATTACGCGAAGAAAACGCTGATGGCCGGCTTCACCAGCGTGCGCGATCTCGGCGGCGAAGTGAGCCCGCACCTGCGCGATGCGATCAACCAGGGCCTGGTGTCCGGCCCGCGCATCTGGGCGGCGGGCAAGTCGATCGCCACCACCGGCGGCCACGCCGATCCGACCAACGGCTACAACGACGCGCTTTCGCACCTGATCGGCCCGCCCGGCCCGACCGAGGGCGTGATCAATTCCATCGACGACGCGCGCCAGGCCGTGCGCCAGCGCTACAAGGAAGGCAGCGACGTCATCAAGATCACCGCCACCGGCGGCGTGCTGTCGTACGCCAAGTCCGGCGACGCGCCGCAGTTCACCGTCGAGGAAGTGAAGGCCATCGTCGATACCGCGAAGGACTACGGTTACCGCGTCGCCGCGCACGCGCACGGCGAGGAAGGGATGAAGCGGGCGGTGCTCGGCGGCGTGACCTCGATCGAGCACGGCACCTACATGAGCGACGACGTGATGAAGCTCATGAAGCAGCACGGCACCTGGTACGTGCCGACGATCTACGCCGGCCGCTTCGTGGCCGACAAGGCGAAGATCGACGGTTACTTCCCCGACGTCGTGCGGCCGAAGGCGCAGCGCATCGGCGCGTTGATCCAGCAGACCGCGGCCGACGCCTACAAGAACGGCGTCAAGATCGCCTTCGGCACCGACATGGGCGTGGGCCCGCACGGCGACAACGCGCGCGAGTTCATCTACATGGTCGAAGCGGGCATCCCCGCATCGGTGGCGTTCCAGGCCGCGACGATCCGCGCCGCCGAGGTGCTCGGCGTCGACGACCAGGGCGTGCTCGAAGCCGGCAAGCGCGCCGACATCGTCGCGGTGCCGGGCAATCCGCTGGAAGACATCCAGCAGGTGATGAAGGTCGACTTCGTGATGAAGGACGGGGCGGTGTACCGCACGCCGGACGCCTGATCCATCCCGCGCCGTCGTGGCCCGGGTGAGGCGTAGCCGCACCCGGGTGCTTCTCCAGGTCGGACCGTTCCCGGGCGCGCTTCGCTAAGCGCCCGCGGCCTCAGGCAATGCGGATCATGCCGCCGGTGCGTGACGCGACGACGACGCAGACGAGCCACGCCAGCAGCACGACCCGCTGCGCGATCGGCCCGGCAAGCACCGGATACACGTTCAGCAGCACCCCGATGGCGCCCGCGGCGACGAACGCGACCGAGACACCGCGCCACACGCGATCGCGGATCAGTCCCAGCCCCGTCACCAGCGCGCCCACGGCAAAGGCCAGCCACCACAGCAACCACGCCGTCGCGTGACGCTGGCTGGACGGACCGTCCAGATCGGCGGGATCCAGCCGCCACGCGCCCTGGGCCGCGAAGGCCAGGGCCGACAGCGCCAGCATCCAGCAGCCGATGCCCGCCCAGCGCGCCGCCCCTACCGGCAACCGATCGCGCAAACGCACGAACACCCACGCGGCGAGGAGCCCGGGCACGAGAAAGCCGAGCACGTTGAACAGCATCGCGCCGGGTACGCCGGCCGCCCCCAGCAGGCCGAGCGGATGCTGCGCGTGCGAGAAGGCCGGCAGCGCGGCGGCCAGGCCTAGCGTCGCGATCGCGCAGCAGGCGAGCGCGATCCAGCCGGCGTGGCGTTCGAAGGCGATGAGGCTGGAAGGGAACGGACGATTCATGCCGGCATGCTAGCGTGACGCCCCCGCCGCGCGCGTGCTTGGCAGACGCGCGCGCCGCCCCCATCTCCCCTGCATCGCCGAACCCGCTTGCGAGCCTTCCGAATGACGATTTCCGACGCCACCGCCAACGCCCACGTCTTCGACGCCACTGCCGACAATTTCGAGACCGAAGTGCTGCAGAAGTCACTGCAGACCCCGGTCCTGGTGGATTTCTGGGCCGAATGGTGCGGGCCGTGCAAGACGCTGGGCCCGATCCTGGAGAAGCTCGCGGCCGATTATCACGGCGCGTTCCGCCTGGCGAAGGTCGACGTGGACAAGGAGCCGCAGCTGGCCGGCGCCTTCCAGGTCCGCTCGATCCCGACCGTGTTCCTCGTGAAGGACGGCCAGCTCGTCGACGGTTTCCCGGGCGCGCTGCCGGAAGGCCAGCTGCGCGAGTTCCTCACCCATCATGGCATCCAGCCGGCCGACGCAGCCGCCGAAGAGGCCCCGGCCGTCGAAGCCGAGGCCGCGCCGCTGGACCCGCACGCTGAAGTCGTGCGGCTGCGCCACGAGTCCGATGCCGCGCCCGACAATGCGGAACTTCGGCTGGACCTCGCCCTGGCATTGCTGCGTACCGGCGCCGCACAGGAAGCCGAGCAGCTGCTCGACGCACTGCCGGCGAACCTCGCCACCGACGACCGCGCCGTGCGCGCCCGCTCGCGCCTGGGCTTCGCCGCGCTGTTGAAGGACGCCCCGCCGCCGGAGGTGCTCGAGGCGGCCATCGCCAGCAATCCGGACGACCTGCGCGCCCGCCATCTGCTCGGCGCGCTGAAGCTCGTCGACGGCGACGCGGCCGGCGGGCTGGAGCAGTTCCTGGAAATGCTCCGACGCGACAAGACCTACGACGACGGCCTGCCCCGCAAGGCGCTGATCGACGCCTTCCGGGTGGTCGAGGACGAGGATCTGGTAGGCCAGTACCGCCGCAAGATGTCGTCGCTGCTGTTCTGAAGAGCGGGATTCGGGCTCCGTAAGCGCGAACGCCCCACCCGCTCCCGCTGCCTCGAATCCCGGACCCGCCCGGACTTCCCTCAATACGCATCCGTATGGCAGGCTGTGCGCCCCTCACGCACAGCCCGCGAATGAAAGCCAGCGTCCTGCGTCGCGGCCTGAACCTCTGGCCGCCGTTCCTCTTCAGCGGCATCCACGTCACCGCGCTGTCCGCCGACTACCGCCACGCGCACGTCGAACTGCGGATGCGCCCCTGGAACCGCAACTACGTGGGCACGCACTTCGGCGGCAGCCTGTTCGCGATGACCGATCCGTTCTGGATGCTGCTGGCGATGCAGTCCCTGGGCCGCGAGTACTGGGTGTGGGACAAGGCCGGGGCGATCGAGTTCGTCAAGCCCGGCCGCGGCACCGTCCACGCCGATTTCCGCCTGCGCGAGGACGTGCTCGACGAGCTGCGCGCGGCCACGGCCAACGGCGACAAGGCACTGCGCTGGTTTGACACCGAGATCACCGACGCCGGTGGCGACGTCGTCGCGCGCGTTCGCAAGCAGCTCTACGTGCGGCGCAAGCCGGCGCACCGCGACGCCACGGCAGGCGAGTGACCGCGGCACAAAACGCCCAAAATCGGCCGTGAAAACAGGGGTATTCGGCAAAAACTGACGCAGCGCGTCATCACGCACCATGAACGACCTTGCGCACATGGTTGTGTGATGCGCACGTCGTGAGCTTTCCCCTCTCTCGGCGTATGCTCCTGCTTCGCGACAGGGGGCCGCGATGTCCGGTTCTGCAGGCAACAACGACAACGCATCGCCATTGCCGGAAATTTCTGGTTATCGCCTGCACAAGGTGATCAACCATGGCGGCATGTCGACCGTATACCTGGGTCACCAGCTTGCGCTCGCGCGCGAGGTGGCGATCAAGGTCATGCTGCCTGTCGCGCTCGCCGACGAAGTCAGCCGTCGCCGCTTCGAGAACGAAGTGCGCACGATCGCGCGACTGGAGCACCCCAACATCGTCGGCATCTTCGAGGTGGGCCGCACGCACGACGGCCTGCCCTATTACGCGATGCCCTACCTTCCAAGAGGCCATCTGGGCCAGCGCGATCTCAGCCGCGACGAGCCGCGCGCGATCGACATCGCGCTGACGCTGCTGTCGGCGCTGGAGTACGCGCACTCGCGCGGCGTCGTGCATCGCGACGTGAAGGCCGAGAACGTGCTGTTCGACGAAAGCGAACGCGTGCTGCTGGCCGACTTCGGCATCGCCCTGCGACGCGGCTTCGGGCCGCGCGTGACGACCGCGGGCCTGGCCGTCGGAAGCACTGCGTACATGGCGCCGGAACAGGCGCGCGGCGAGGACGTGGACGGACGCGCCGACCTGTACAGCATGGGCGTGCTCCTGTGGGAGATGCTCACCGGACGGCTGCCGTTCGAGGCCGCCGATGCGCTGTCGATGGCCGTGATGCACGCGCAGGATCCGATCCCGAAGCTGCCGCACCACCTGCGCCACTGGCAGCGGTTCATGAACCGCGCGCTCGCCAAGCAGGCTTCGCACCGCTTCCAGGACGCCGCGCAGATGGCCGACGCGATCCGCGCCGTGCAACAGCGCAAGCCGTGGACGCCCGCGCTGGAAACCTTGCGTCGCCTGCGTCCCACGCAGCGCTGGGCGATGCCGGTGTGGGCGAGCGTCGGCGTGATGGCGGTGACGCTGGTCGTGCTGGCTTTCGGTTTCGACCGCGAGCCGGCGCCGGCGACCACGCCGCCCGTCACCCCGATCGCGACCGCACCCGATGCGACGCCGGCCGTCGATCCCACCGCGGCGATGCTGCAACCGTTGCCCGAGGCGCCGTTGCAGCACGCGCTGGAAGACGCGCGCCAGCAGATCGCGCGCGGTCGCCTCACCGAGCCGCAGGACGCCAACGCGTTCGACAGCGTGCTGCTCGCGTGGCACACCGACAGCACGCACCCGGACGTCGCCAAGGCGATCGACGAACTCACCGGCGCGTTCGCCGAGCAGATCGCGCGCTCGGTGAAGGACGGCAAGGACGAGCGCGCGATCGAACTGCATTCGCGCGCGATCGCGCTGGGCCAGCAGACCGGCACCGCGAACTCGAAGGCGCAGCAGCAACTGCGCGAGGCCACCGGTGCCGCCCTCGATGCGCGCCTGCAACAGGCGGTGAAGCGCCGCGACGGGGCCGAAGTGGAACGGCTCACCGCGCTGGCCGATCGGATGGAACTGCCGCGCAAGCTCGACGCGCGCCTGCTTGCGCAGGCCAAGTCCCTGCCGAAGGGCCTGGCACGCGGCGCGACGCTGGATACCGCCTCGCAGAGCAGCGCGAAGGTCAGCGTCGCCCTGACGCCGCGGCCGGTGAGCCGCCGCGAGTACGCCCGCTTCGCCGCCGCCAACGGTCGCGAGCCGGCGCTGTGCCGCGAACGCGCCTCGCTGCTTCGCGTGCTCGATCCGCGCAACTGGCAGCAGCCGGGCTTCAAGCAGGGCGAAAACGATCCGGTGGTGTGCATCTCGCTCGAGGACGCGCAGGCCTACGCGCAGTGGTACAGCGCGCAGACCGGGCGTCGCTATCGCCTGCCCAGTGCCGAGGAGATCACGCAGACGCCCGTGGACATGGACGGCCGCGCGGTGTCGCTGTGGTTGCGCGACTGCGGCCAGAACTGCCAGCACCGGCAGGTCGCGGGCGGCTCCTGGCGCAGCCGCGAGCAGGAACGCACCCTCAGCGCCTCGCGCGGTTACGACGACGTCGGCTTCCGGCTCGTCCGCGAGCGCTAGCGGCGGGCTCGCGAAGCGGCGGATGCCGGTCGATCGGGCCGCGCTCTCGCGCGACGCCACGAACTGCCTCCCGTCCTTTGGCGCCTGCCCGATCGCTTGCCACCACCGTCTTGCGCACGCATGGAAACTGCCTCCGGTACGCGCGGCGAACGGCGCGCGGATCGTACAATCCGCGCCATGCCGACCTCCCCCGACGCCCCCGCCGCCGCGCCCATCCGGCCCGCGGCGCACAAGCCGAGCCTGCAGAAGCTCTTCCTTACCGGCCTGTTGACCCTGCTGCCGATCTGGCTGACGTGGGTCGTGGTCAAGTTCGTTTTCGTGATGCTGTCGGACATCAGCGCGCCGCTGATCGGCCCGGTCCTGCAGAACGTGGCGTCCACCAATCGGCAACTGGCCTGGCTCGACGAGCCGTGGGTGCGCACCGTGCTGGCCCTGCTCGCGACGCTCGCGGTGATCCTGTTCGCCGGCGTGATGGCGCGACGCGTGATCGGCCAGCGTCTGCTGCGCTGGTTCGAGGCGTTGATCCAGCGGATTCCGCTGGCGAGCATCGTGTACTCCAGCGCCCGGCAGTTGCTCGACATCCTGCAGACCAAGCCCGACGGCACGCAACGCGTGGTGCTCGTGGATTTCCCGCACACGGAAATGAAGTCCATCGGCTTCGTGACGCGCGTGATCCGCGAGCACGGCACTGGCCGCGAGCTGGCGGCGGTGTACGTGCCGACCACGCCGAACCCGACATCCGGCTATCTGGAAATCGTGCCGGTGGAGAAGATCACGCCGACCGACTGGAGCGTGGACCAGGCGATGAGCTTCATCATCTCCGGCGGCGCCGTCGCGCCCGACACCATTCCATTCTCGCCGCCGCCGGTGGCCGATCGCGCGCCGTAAACGACCGTCGCACCCGTTCCGCGCCCAAGGGGAAAGCGCAGTGAGTCCATCCGCGTCCACCGATACGCCCGCCACGCGCGGCCATGCCCTTCCCGTCGTGCGCACGATCGACGATCGCGCGGTGCGGTTGTTCATCGTGCTGGCCGCGTTCTTCTGCGTGAACGCGGTGCTGGCGGAGTTCATCGGCGTGAAGATCTTCGCGCTGGAAGACACGCTCGGCATCGAGCCGCTGCACTGGAACCTGTTCGGGCAGACCGGCTCGCTGAGCTTCACCGCCGGCACGTTGCTGTGGCCGGTGGTGTTCCTGATGACCGACGTCATCAACGAATTCTTCGGCCGCCGTGGCGTGCGCACGATTTCCTATCTCGCCGCGGGGCTGATCGTGTACGGGTTCGTGTTCGCCTTCGCGGCGATCGCCCTTGCGCCCGCGGACTGGTGGGTCAAGGCCGCGCAATCGCAGGGCGTGCCCGATTACCAGGCGGCGTTCGCGGCGGTCTTCGGGCAGGGCCTGTGGACGATCGCCGGCTCGCTGGTCGCTTTCATCATCGGCCAGTTGATCGACGTGTCGGTGTTCCATCGCATCCGCAGCCTCACCGGCGAGAAACACGTCTGGCTGCGCGCGACGGGATCGACCGCGGTCTCGCAGCTGGTGGACAGCTTCGTCGTTCTGTACATCGCGTTCGTGCTGGGGCCGCAGAAGTGGCCGACGTCGCTGTTCCTCGCGGTGAGCACGGTGAACTACGCGTACAAGATGCTCGCCGCCGTCGCGCTGATTCCGCTGATCTACCTCGTGCGCGCGGGGATCACGCGATACCTGGGCGCCGAGCGCGCGCGCGAACTGCGCGAACAGGCCGCCGCCTGAGTCACGGTCCGGCAGCGAGCCCCAGCATCGCGCGCACCCGCTCGCGAAAACGCGTGCCGGTGCCGACCCGCAGGCCGCTGTGCAGGCGCAGCAGGTAGCGGCCGCCGCCCAGCACTTCGACGTCGCGGATCGCATCGAGCCGCACCAGCCGCGACCGGTGCACGCGTACGAAGCGCCGCGGGTCCAGCCGCGCCTCCAGCGCCGTCAGGGTCTCGCGCAACCGATATCGCTGCGATCCGGCGCAGAGCTCGACGTAATTCGATTGCGCCAGCACGCAGTCGATCTCGTCCACGCCGAGCATCTGCAGGCGCGGCCCCACCGGCACCGCCAGGCGCTCGATGCATTCGGTCGGAACGGACATCGTGGCGGTCGCAGGCGGGGCGTCCGGCATCGGCGCTTCGCCCAGCGCGCGACGTACGCGCATCAACGCATCGCGCAGCCGTTCCGCCGAGAACGGCTTGAGCAGGTAATCCGTCGCGTCCGCGTCGAACGCCCGCAACGCGTGCTCGGCATGCGCGGTGACGAACACCACCTGCGGCCGGAGCGCGTGCGGCAAGGCGTCGATCACGCCGAAGCCGTGCAGCGCAGGCATCCGCACGTCGAGGAACACCACATCCGGCCGAAGGCGACGGATCGACGCGATCGCCTCGTCGCCGTCGGCGCATTCGCCCACGACCGCCACGCCCGGCATCTGTCCGAGCAGTCGGCACAGGCGCGCGCGCGACATCGCCTCGTCGTCGGCCACGACGGCGCGCAGGGCCGGCGTCATGGCGTTGCGCCCGCGGCACGATACGGAAGGTCCAACCGCACCAGCGTGCCACCGGCGACCAGCGCGACGATTTCCAGCAGGTGATCCGCACCGTACAGGCAGGCCAGCCGCGCGCGCGTGTTGCGCAGCCCGATGCCCGAACCGCGCGGCGCCGGATGCGCGCCGCCGTCGTCGCGCACTTCCAGGATCAGCCGATCCTCGTTGCGTGCCGCGCGCACGCACAGTTCGCCCGGCGTGGTGCGCGTGGCGATCGCGTGCTGGATGGCGTTCTCCACCAGCGGCTGCAGCACCAGGTGCGGCACGCGCGCATCGAGCGAGGCCGCATCGATGCCCCAGCGTATGCGCAGCCGTTCGCCCAGGCGCAGCTTCTCGATGCCCAGGTAATGATCGAGCGCCACCAGTTCCTCGCGAAGCGCGACTTCCTGCTGCTGCGACGCGCCGAGACTGTGGCGGAGCAACGCGCCCAGGTCGACGAGCATGCGGTCGGCGGCGTCGGCATCGCGATGGATCATCTCGGCGATGGAGTTGAGCGCGTTGAACAGGAAGTGCGGGTTGAGCTGCGCCGACAACGCCTCCAGTCGCGCCTGCGCGAGACGCGACTCCAGTTCCATCGCCTGGCGTTCGCGATGACGCGCGCGCTCGGCGTACACCAGCGCATGCGCGATGCCCACGATCATCCAGGACATCAGCAGGTTGTTGAGCGCACTCGTCGCCAGCACCGCGCCGAACGAAGGCAACGACGCGTACCAGCCGATCGCGTCGTTGAACGCGACCACCGCCAGCGCGCGCGCGAGGATCACCAGCGCCACCGCGGACGCCTGCGCGACAAGCGCCTTCGCGATGCGGGTCCGCGTCGCGGACCATTCCAGCGGCCAGCGCCGCACGCATGCGAACAGGCCGAAGGTGATCGGGATCCACAGCCACGCGCTGGCCAGTTCCAGTCGGAGGACCTGGGCGACGTCGAGCGACTGCCCCGTCGCCTCGCGCATGTTCAGCACCTGCCCCGACCAGACCAGGCCGTTCAGGGTCCACCAGGCCGTCACGAGCAGCACGAGCGGGAGCGAGCGGATGCGCATGGAGGCCGACGCTAGACCCGTGTCCGCACGCTTGCAATCCGGCATCGCGCGTTCGTCCCGCGATCCGGCGGATTCGTCCCGCGAGCGCGTTTCCCGCCACGCGCCGGGAGGACAGTCGGGCCGTCACCCCGACGAAGGAGTCCGTCATGTCGCAACGCAATGCACCGTCGCTTCGCTCCGCCCTGGCGCTCGCCCTGCTCGCCTGCGCCTGCCTTCCGGTTCACGCCGGCCATGGCGACGATCGCTGTCCGCCCGTCCGCAAGTACGCCGAGGGCTCGATCTCGACCGACCGCTGGGAATGGCGGCTGAGCTTCGCCCCGAGCCGCACGCGCGCGTACTGGTCCACGACGACGGGCTGGTGGCCGGGCACGCGCGAGCGCGCGACGATCCTGACCGCGCGCTGGTCGCCCTCGGGCTGGGGCGAGCCCGAAGTGGCGCCCTTCTCCGGCATCCACAGCGACATGGACCCGCACGTCTCGCCCGACGGCCGCACGATCGTGTTTTCGTCCGAGCGTCCTTCGCCGACCAACAGCGGCGGAAAGATGGACCTGTGGAAGGTCGAGCGCACGCGACGCGGCTGGAGCCAGCCGGTGCACCTGGGCGCGGCGGTGAACAGCACCGGCGACGAGCTCTACGCCAGCACCGATCGCCACGGCCACCTGTACTTCGGCAGCGATCGCACGGGCGAATGGAACATCTACCGCGCGCGACGCCTGCCCGACGGCCAGTACGCGCAGGCCGAGCCGCTCGGCGACGGCGTCAACTCGGCCGAACGCTGGGAGTTCAATCCGGAGATCTCCCCGGACGGGCGCACGCTGGTGTTCACGCGCCTGGACTTTCCCGGCGATCCGCTGCCCGACCTGGGCTACGGCTTCGGCGACCTGCACGTGAGCCGGCTTCGGGGCGGTGCGTTTTCGCCGGCGCAGAACCTCGGCCCGTGCGTGAACACCGAGTGGGACGAGTTCCACCCCACCGTGCTCTGGGATCGCGGGCTGTTGTTCTACGCGCGCGACATCGGCCGACCGAGCGACTTCTACGTCACGCCGCTGCGACTGCCGAAGCTGGACGACTGACCGCTCGCGCATGACCTTCGGCCCATGCTGCATCCGGGTGGGCGGGCGAGCCTTCGGGGTCGCCCGTCAACCCGGATTTTTCCCATGCCGCACCCCGCGCGCCCGTCGCTCCGCCTGCCGCTCGCCATCGCCCTCGTCCTGGGCACCGCATTCGCCCTGCCTTCCGCCGCTTTCGCGCAGGCGCCCGCCACGGCGAGCGCGACCCAGAATGCCAAGGCCACGCGCCTCGATGCGATGTACGAGCAGTACTGGGAAGAGCTGCTCAAGCTCAACCCGCTTCAGGCGACCTTTCAGGGCGACAGCCGCTACAACGACCAGTTGCCCAACACGATGTCGGCCCAGTACCGGCAGCAGATGCGCGAGTTCAACACGCGCTGGCTCAAGCAGGTGAAGGACGTCGGCCGCGAGGGCCTGAGCGGGCAGGACCTGCTGAGCTACGAGATCTTCGTGCGCGATCGCGAGGACTCGCTGGAAGCGGAGAAATTCCCGACCTGGCAGCAGCCGATCAACCAGTTCTACAACTTCGCCGCCACGTTCGTGCAACTGGGTTCGGGCACGGGCGCGCAGCCGTTCAAGACGGTCAAGGATTACGACAACTGGCTCAAGCGCGCGGCCAATGCGCCGGTGCTGTTCGACCAGGCCATCGCCAATTCGCGTGAAGGCGTGAAGAACGGCGTCGTGCAGCCGCGCGCGCTGATGGTGAAGGTGATCCCGCAGCTGGACGCGCTGATCAAGGACAAGGCCGAGGACACGCTGTTCTGGGGCCCGATCAAGAACTTCCCCGCCGACTTCAGCGACGCCGACAAGCAGCGCCTCACCGCGCAGTACAAGCAGCTGATCGAAACGCAGCTGATGCCGGCCTACCGCGAACTGCGCACGTTCGTGGCCGACGAATACCTGCCGAAGACGCGCGCGACCTCGGGCCTGGACGCGCTGCCCGACGGCGCCGCGTGGTACGCGTTCAACGCGCGCAACTCGACCACGACCGACCTGACGCCGGCGCAGATCCACCAGATCGGGCTGGATGAAGTCAAACGCATCCACGGCCAGATCGCCGGCGTGATGAAGCAGGTCGGCTTCAAGGGTTCGATGCAGGACTTCTTCCGTTTCATGCAGACCGACCCGCGCTTCACGTTCGCCGACGAACCCGCGCTGCTGGCCTATTACCGCGGGCTGGAAGACAAGATCAACCAGAAGATCCCGGAGCAGTTCTCGCTGACGCCGAAGGCGGCGTTCGAGATCCGCCCGGTCGAGCCGTTCCGCGCGCAGTCCGCGGCCGGCGGTTCGTACATGCGGCCGAGTCAGGACGGTTCGCGTCCGGGCGTGTTCTACGTCAACACCTACGACCTGCCCACGCGCAAGACCTGGGATGCGGAAGATCTGTACCTGCACGAGGCGATCCCGGGCCACCACTTCCAGCTCGCGTTGCAGCAGGAACTGACCGGCCTGCCGAAGTTCCGCCGCTTCGGCAGCGAGATCGCCTTCAGCGAGGGCTGGGGCCTGTATGCCGAATCGCTCGGCAAGGACCTGGGCGTGTACACCGATCCGTACAATTACTTCGGGTACCTGCAGAACGAGCTGTGGCGCGCGATCCGCCTGGTCGTCGATACCGGTCTGCACAGCAAGGGCTGGACGCGCGAGCAGGTCATCAAGTACATGCTCGACAACTCCGCCGAGAGCGAAACGCAGGCCACCGCCGAAGCCGAGCGTTACATGGCCATCCCCGGCCAGGCGCTGGCGTACAAGATGGGCGAGCTGAAGATCAAGCAGGTTCGCGCGAAGGCCGAGAAGGCGCTCGGGTCGAAGTTCGACGTGCGCGAATTCCACGCCGAAGTGCTGAAGGACGGCTCCGTACCGCTGGAGATCCTCGAAGGCAAGATCGACCGTTGGATCGAGGCGAAGAAAGGCTGAGGTCCGATCGCCTTTGTCGCCCGGGAGGCGGCGCGCACCGCGCCCCCGGGCGATCCGGTCGCGACGGCGATGACCGCGCCGCAGCCCGTGGTATCGCTGAAGCGCCATGCGTCGCTCCCCGGTGCGCCCCACTGCCCGGCTCACAAGCGCCCGAATCGCAAACCCGCAAGGGAGAACTTTGCTCCCATCGCCTGGCCGCCGTACGCTCCGCTCCGTGCCCGCCCCATCGGCCTGCCGCACACCATCCACCAGGAGAACCGCATGAAGCTCCGCCCGTTGTTGCTTGCCCTCGCCGTCTCCGCCGCGATCGCCGGCTGCTCCAAACCCGCCACCGACACCACTGCGACCGACAAGCCCGCCGCCACGCAGAACGCGCAGTCAGCCCAGGAAAAAGCCGCGCAGCTCAACAAGCTTTACGCCGACTTCTGGGAGGCGTACCTGAAGCGCAATCCCGTGCTGGCGACCTTCACCGGCGATACGCGCTACAACGCCGAACTGCCGGACTTCGGTTCGCAGCAGTACCGCGATGAGTCCAAACAGTTCCTCCAGGACTGGCTGGGCAAGGTCGAAGCGATCGGCTCCGACGGCCTGACCGGGCAGGATCTGCTGAACTACGAGATCTTCACCAAGGACGCGAAGGACCAGATCGAATCCTTCCAGTTCCCCGCGTGGATGACGCCGGTCAACCAGATGGACAGCACCGCCAGCCTGGCCGTGCAGTTCGGCTCCGGCGGCGGCGCGCAGCCGTTCAAGACCGTGCAGGACTACGACAACTGGCTCGCCCGCGGCGCGCGCATCCCGGTGCTGTTCGACACCGAGATCGCCAACATGAAGCAGGGCATCGCGGCCGGCGTCGTGCAGCCGAAGGTGCTGATGGAGAAGGTCGTCCCGCAGCTCGACGCCTTGATCAAGGACAAGCCGGAAGAGACGCTGTTCTGGGGCCCGATCACCAACCTGCCCAAGGACTTCAGCGACGCGGACAAAACGCGCCTGACCGACGCGTACCGAAAGATGATCGCCGAGCAGTTGATGCCGGCGTACAAGAAGCTGCGCGCCTTCATCAACGACGAGTACCTGCCCAGGACGCGCGACACGTTCGGCCTGGACAAGCTGCCCAACGGCGCCGCGTGGTACGCCTTCAACGCCAAGCAGAGCACGACCACCGACCTCACGCCGGCGCAGATCCACCAGATCGGCCTGGATGAAGTCAAGCGCATCCATGGCGAGATGCAGAAGGTGATGACGGAAGTCGGCTTCAAGGGATCGCTGCAGGACTTCTTCAAGTACGTGCAGACGGACAAGAAGTTCGAGTTCAAGAGCCAGGAAGAACTGCTCAAGTACTACCGCGGCCTGGAAGCGAAGATCAACGAGAAGATCCCGACGCAGTTCTCGCTGATTCCGAAGTCGCCGTTCGAGATCCGCCCGGTCGAGCCGTTCCGCGAGAAGTCCGCGGCCGGCGGCCAGTACTACCCGCCGAGCGAGGACGGCACGCGTCCGGGCATCTTCTACGTCAATACCTACGACCTGCCCTCGCGCAAGATCTGGGACGCCGAAGACCTGTACCTGCACGAGGCGATCCCGGGCCATCACTTCCAGATCGCCACGCAGATCGAGCTGAAGGACATGCCGGCCTTCCGCCGCTGGAGCATCCAGAGCGCGTTCGCCGAAGGCTGGGGTCTGTACGCCGAATCGCTCGGCAAGGACCTGGGCGTGTACACCGATCCGTACTCGTACTTCGGTTACCTGCAGAACGAGCTGTGGCGTGCGATCCGATTGGTCACCGACACCGGCCTGCACAGCAAGGGCTGGACGCGCGACCAGGTCATTTCGTACATGAAGGAAAACTCCGCGGTCAGCGACACCACGGCGATTGCCGAAGCGGAGCGTTACATCGCATGGCCGGGCCAGGCGCTGGCGTACAAGATCGGCGAGCTGAAGATCAAGGAACTGCGCGCCAAGGCGGAGAAGGAACTGGGCGACAAGTTCGACGTGCGTGATTTCCACGCCGAAATGCTCAAGGACGGCGCCGTGCCGCTGGCGGTGCTCGAGCAGAAGATCGATCGCTGGATCGCGAGCAAGAAGGGCTGATGCCACGCGGCGATCGCGATCGCCGCAGCGCACCGCAAACGGCCGGACCACGAGGTCCGGCCGTTTTGTTTGCGCGGCGTGGGAGACCGGCGATCGGCACCTCGTGAGTGTGTTGCGTCGTGGCGCGCCGGTCGTGCCGTCGTGGGCGATCGCGCAGGAGGCTGGGACCGAATGGTTGGATTCTTGGCGACGCACGTTGCTCGCTACGGCGCGTTCGCGCGCATGAACGTTGGCATCGGAATGGCGACTTGCGGGGCATCGAGGCGTATCGGCGCTGCACCGGTCTCACCGGCCTGGTTGCGGCTAGGGTCGCCAGAACGCCGAGCCACCGGACATGTTCCCTGCCGCACCAGCGCGACCTGAACGAGCCGGGCATCCCGGTCGGCCACGGGTTGTTTCACGCCCGCTGCGCCCTATATTTCGAACTCTCAGCGCCTGGGCGACCGTCCGCATCGGGTGCCCCGTCGGATCCGGATCCGATCTCGCACCCATCGAAGTCGTCATGCCCCCTGCCCTGCGTCTCATCGCCCTCGCCGCCCTGCTGTCCTCCGCGCCCGGCGCGGCCGGGGCGGCCCGCCTCGACCTCTCGCCGGAGGTCGCGACGACCACGGCCAAGGCTTCCGCACCGCAACCCGGCGGGCGCTGGCTGTCGCGGCTGGCGCCGGCGGCCGATCCGAAGGTTCTCGAACTCGCCGTCGCGGCGATGCATTGCGCGCAGTCGGGCGGCGTCGGGACCGAAGCGCGCCGCCTCGCCGTCATCGACTACAGCCGCCCGTCCCTGCTGCCACGGCTATGGGTGTTCGATCTGGACGCCGGACGCCTGCTCTACGAGGAAGTCGTCGCCCACGGCCAGGGCTCCGGCGAGAACATGGCGACGCGCTTTTCGAACGTGGATGGAAGCCATCAGTCCAGCCTTGGACTGTTCGTGACGGCCGACACCTACACCGGCAGGAACGGCTATTCGCTGCGGATGCGCGGGCTCGAGCCCGGCGTGAACGATGCCGCGATGGCGCGCGCGATCGTCATGCATGGCGCACCGTACGTCGATCCGGCGCAAGGTCGGCGCATGGGGCGTCTCGGCCGGAGCTGGGGATGCCCCGCTGTGCGCAGCGCGGTCGCGAAGCCGATGATCGACCTGCTCAAGGGCGGCCAGTTCGTTTTCTCGTATTACCCCGATCGGGCGTGGCTCGGCCGCTCGGCGCTTCTGCGATGCCCGGCCGCCCGTCGGGTGCTCGCATCCGGAGCGGCCGGCGCCGCATCACCGGCGGGGTAAGCGGCGCGCGAGCGCCATGACACAGGCGCGATCCGGCGGGTGTTCGATCCGACTGGATCCGAATGCCGGCGCCCTTTTTAGGCGCAAGCGCCCGACCGTCGGATCGGGCGCCACGTCACTGCCGTACGGTCAACTGGCCGAACGCAGACTTTGCCGGTTGGCGAGCCAGGCCGGATCCTTCTGTCCGCGCAGCATCGTGCTCCACTGGCGGCTCGCCTGATCCCACAGCTGGACCAGAGCCTGGTCCAGGCGCGTGTTGGAACGCGCGGCCGCGGCGCAGTGCGCGCATGCCTCGCGCGGCGCACCGCTGCGCATGGCGGCCTGAGCCAGCAACCAGTGCGAACGCACGTCGGTGCCCGCGAGTTCCTCGATGCGGCGACACAACGCCGGCTCCACCGGCTCGGCGGAACGCCCCAGCCGTGCCTGCAGGACGATGCGGGCAGCGGCGAGTTCGAACGCCGGGGCCTGCCGCAGCGGGGACGCCATCGCCTCGGCACGCGCGTATTCGTCGCCTGCTTGCGCCGTCGGCAGGGAGGCCGCACGTTCCAGCAGCAATTCGGCCGCCTCGATCCGCAACTGCGGGGCGTCGCCGCGCTCCACCAGCGGCATGAGGCCTGCGATCGCATCGGCGAGCGCAGCCGGGCGCGACACCGCGTTCGACTGCGCCGCGCGCCGGCGCAGCATGCGCGCCCGTGCGAGCGCCACGTGCGCATTCCCGGGCAGCATGCCGTCCAGACGCGACAGGATCGCCTCGCCTTCGTCGAAGCGGGACCGCGCAGCGTCGCCGCGCAGGTGGGCGGTCTCCAGTGCGAGCAGTTCGAGCCAGCTCAGAAGCAGTTCCGGTTCGGCGTCGGGCCCGGTCAGCACCTCGCGATAGGTCTCGCGGAACGTGCGCAGATGCAGCGTGCGCGTCGCGCCTTCGGCGAGTTCGGCATGGGCCAACTCGTTCTCGACCTTCGCCGCGTACCACATGGGCCGCTGGTGTTCGTCGGCGGCAGCCACGCCGGCGGCCAGCACCGCATCGGCTTCCAGGCGCAACTTCGACGCTTCGGTGTTCGAGAGCAGGCGCGCCTGCGCCTGCAGCGCCTGCTGCAACTTCCATGCGGCCATCGACACGGGATCGCGCGACAGGCGGGCCGCTTCGCGCAGCGCAACCGCCGCGTCGGCCATGCGCGCGGCGCGCGAGGCCGGCGTTTCGTCCGTGGCGGCAAGGGCGCGTTCGAGCAAGGCATCGCCGAGCGTGGTCGCACGCAGGGGGTCTTCCGCCTTGCCCTCGGGCTGCGCGCGCCGCAGCGCGGCAACGGCGAGATCCAGCGTGGCACGCTGTGAGGCGCCTGCTTCGCCCGCGGCCTGCAGCAGCCGGCAGCTTCCCGCGCGGTACCAGATGTCGAACTGCGACGGATCGCGTTCCAGCAGGCGCTCCATCGCCTCGGCCGCGTTGGCGTACGCCGCCGAGCCGCCATCGGCCCGCGCGATGTTCCACCAGCACAATGCCGACATGACCCAGACCTCGTCGGCCGGCCGCTCGGATTTCATCGCTTCGCCCAGCCGCGACAACGCGCCGGCGTAATCGCCGGCGTCGACGAGCGCGCGAGCTTCGCCTAGCAGATCGCCCTTCGGGGTGGACGGCGTCGGAACCACGGCCTGGGCCACCAGCGCGGTGGTCGTCGGAGCGGGCGCCGCCGGCGTGGCGGGCGCCGTGGGCGCCGTGGGTGCCGCGGGTGCGGCCGGCGCCGCGGGCGCGGCGGCCAGCGAGGCAGCGCGGAGAACCTCCGACACGATTCCGCTGTCCCCGCGCGTCGCGTCCGGCGCGGAGTTCACCAGCTCGGGCGCCGGGGCGTCGACGGCCACATCACGCGTCGGCGGGGCCGACGCCTGCACGCCCTGCGCGCCAAGGACGTCGCGTTCGCGTGCGGCCATTGCATCGATCGCCACCGCAGCGGCTTGCGCCGGGGCGAACGGCGTGTGGTCCTTCAAGGCGGCTTCCTTCGGCGCGCCTTCCTTCGAAGCCAGTTCCTTCGAAGCCACTTCCTTCGAGGCGATGTCCTGCGAGGCAACATCCTTCGAGGCGACTTCCTTCGCGGCAACGTCCTTCGCGGCAACTTCCTTCGACGCGACGTCCCTCGAGGCGACTTCCTTCGCGACGACTTCCTTCGAAGCGACTTCCTTCGAAGCGACTTCCTTGGCGACGACTTCCTTGGCGACGACTTCCTTCGAAGCGACTTCCTTCAACGCCTTCGAGGCGTCATTCGAACCGGCCTCGCTCGAAGCGACCTCCTTCGAGGCGCCCTTGGCATCGGCCTCCTTCGAGAACGCATCCTTCGCAACAGCGCGCGTCGACACGGCCTCGTTGGAAGCGACGTCGTTCGCGCCTGCGTGCTTCGCGTCCGAAACGCCCGCGGAAGCCGGTGCCGGTGCCGGTGACGTGGCCGCAGCAATGGCGATCGGGCCGGAAACGAGGTCGGCGATGGCCACGGCCGGTACAGACAGGGAGGACGGCGCTTGCACCGACCCGATAGACGGCGTGGCGGCCACCGATGTCGTCGCAGCCATGGAAGCCGACGAGCGGTCATGCGCCGGAGCCGTCGAGGCGACCGACGACGACGCCTGCGCAACTTCAGCAACGTGCGACGCGACCGGCACCGATGCAGGCTCGGCAATGGCGTCCGAATCGGGGACGAACAGCATTCCCTTGCCCACTTCCTCGCCGAGCTCGTACCGATGCGCGAAGCCGCGCTCGGTCGTCACCGGAGCCTCCCAGGGGCGGCGGGCGTGGGCATGGGTCGGCGCGTAGATCTCGAACGCGGAGAACATGCGGACACGCGGCGTTTCGGTCGCCGTGGCGCGCGCCTTCGGCGCGGCCGGACGCGGTCCGTTCGGTTCGGCTTTGTGCGTGTTCATGTTCCTTACCCTCTTCGGGCGGCGCTTACGCCGGCCGGCGATGAAAAGCAGCAGGAGCGTGGCGGCGATACCCGCCAGCCACCATTTGGCGCGCTCGTCGATCTCCTCGGCGCTCGGGCGGTCGTGCGAGGCGTTTGACGCGGCGGCGTTCGCTACAGGAGTGGCAACGGGGCGCAGCACGTCGTCCGGACCGGCAGCACCGGACACAGCGCCAGGTGCGACAGGCGGATCGACGATCGCAATGCCCGTCTCCGCAGAGGAGTCGCCCTCCGCCACCGACGGTTCCGGCACGCCGCCGACGGGCGCGCTAAATCCGCGATCGGCATCCCCGCCGTCCGCCGTGTCGGCCCGCGCGGCTGCCGTGGCAACGGAAGCGGACCGTGGGCTGGCCGCGGCACCGGATCGGGACAGGTGCCCGCGTTGCAGGGCACTGCCCGACGTACGCAGGCCATCGGTGTGATCGGCCTGCGCGGCGTTCCGGGACGCCGGTGCGGACGGCTCCGTGGGGCGTTCGTCGGGCTGCGCCGGATCAGGCGGTGCGGCCTTGGCCACGCCCGACAACGGCACCGGCCAACGCGCGCACGCCGTCAACAGGACCAGTGCGGCCGCACAGAACCGCAGACGCACGATCCGTTCGCGCCTGCTACCGGCCGCGCGCCTGCCATCCCGTTTCATGATGCCGCCCGCCCGATGCCGTGCGCGATCAGAGTTCGATCAGGCGATCGAAGGTCGTCGAACCTTCCTGGGGCGTCGCGATCACGTTCTGGTAGACGCGGCCCGGGAAGATGTTGTTCGCATTGCCGACCTGGTTGTTGCGCGAATACAGGTAAGGCAGGTGCGACCACACGCGGTAGCCCATGTCCTTCACGCGGCGCACTTCCTCTTCCGCGCTTTCCTGGTCGCCCATGCGGAAGTAGAGGTTGGGACGCAGGCGGCGGATCGTGCCGGCCGCGCCTTCGAGCACCGACATCGACTCGCCCGGGTAGTTGATCTTGATCAGGTGGAGGGCGTCCAGGTCGAGATCGTCCAGCGTGCGCACCTGCACGCGTTCCTTGCGCTCGACCGCGCTGTCCAGGCCCGACAGGACCGTACCGAGTTCGACCGCGCCGCTCGTGCGGCCCAGCCACATCGGATGCGTGTGCACGTTCTGCAGGCCGTTGAGCGCGACGTTGGCGCACAGCTGCTGCATCACGATGCGACGCGGTTCGACGACGTGCACCTTGCCCCGCTCACCGACGGCGCGCGCGAACCACAGCGCGTGGGCGCCGTACTCGCTGCCGAATTCGAGCACGTGCTGATCGTCGGCGACGATCTCGCTCAGCTGGTCGAGTTCCTGCTCGATCCACTCGCCGTACTGCGCGAGCGAGCGCGAGGCGGGGCAACGACCGGGCACGGAGTTCATGACGCCGTAGCGCGTCTTCCACAGCTGTGGAACCGCCTCGGCCGGAGTATGCAGGTTGTTCATGATGTTGCGCCTCGATTGAAAGCCACTGGAATGACAGAGCACATCAGCCCTGCGTCATAGTGGAATCTTGGCGGCCGGTGTCGCCCGGCAGAATGGGAACCGTCTGAAAAAAACTCAGTTCCCCGTGGCGGGGCGCGTTCCCTTCAGGCTAGGCTGGGTCGGACCCCGCGAATGGATTCCGTTATGTCCCGCCTCCTGATGTTGGCCATGTCGCTGTCGTTGCTCTGCAGCAACGCCGTGGCCGCGGTTCCCGTCTGGGGAGCTCGCCAATCCAGTCCGGCTGACACGCCGCCGTCGCAACTCAAGGCGGGCGAGTGGATCTGGGGCGGGGATAACCGCGCGGGTCCTTTGGCGGTGGTCGTGAGCCTGACCGAGCAACGCGCCGTAGTCTATCGCAACGGTCTGCCCATCGGCGTCACGACCGTCAGCACGGGCCGGAAGGGGTACGAGACGCCGACCGGCGTCTTCACGATCCTCCAGAAGGACGAGGATCACCGCTCCAGCAAGTACAACGCGGCGCCGATGCCGTTCATGCAGCGGCTGACCTGGGACGGCGTGGCGCTTCACGCGGGCGGGCTGCCGGGGTATCCGGAGTCTCACGGGTGCGTGCACCTTCCGTCGGAATTCGCGCGCCTGCTGTTCGACGCCTCGAACATGGGGATGGTGGTCGTCGTCTCGCAGGAGGGGCGCTCGCCGCAGGAGATCACCCACCCGGGCGCGTTGATCCCGATCGATCCGAACACCGGGGCCGAAGCGGCCATACCGCCGCTGGAGGCCGGGCAGAAGTACCGCTGGCGTCCGGAGCTTTCGACCGAAGGCCCGGTGTCGATCCTGCTCAGCGCCGCCGATGGCCAGATCATCGTGTTCCGCAACGGCATCGAGATCGGACGCTCGCGCGTGCTGATCCGCAACCCCGATCAACCGCTGGGCACGCACGCGTACATCGTCAAGGACGGTTTCATCGACGGCGACAATCCGCTGCTGCCGGGCACCCGCATGCCGAACTGGAGCACCATCGGCATTCCGGGCAGCGGGCCGGATGCCGGACGCCTGCTCGGGCCCGAGACCATCGACCGCGTGGTGATCCCGCACGATTTCGTCGCCGCCGTGCTGCCGCTGCTCACGCCGGGCGTGGTGATGCTGGTCACCGATGCGGGCGTGCGCCCGGATACGACCGGCGACGCGCCCGTGCAGGTGCTGGATTCGGACCCGCCACAAACCTGACCCGGAGGCAGGATGGACACCGCGCACGCTGCGTTCCAGCAGTTCCTCGACGCGTATCGCGACGCCGCCTTGGCGAAGGACGTCGACGCGTTCGTCCGGCCCTACGACGAAGACGTGCACGTGTTCGACATGTGGAACGACTGGTCGCTGCACGGCCGCGCGTCGTGGCGGCGCATGGCGGCGGGCTGGTTCGGATCGCTCGGCGACGAACGCGTGCAGGTCGAATTCGACGACGTGGGCGCATTCGCCTGCGCGGACATGATCTGCGGCCATGCGACGGTCACCTACACCGCGCTCTCGGCCGACGGGAGGAAGCTGCGTTCGCTGTCGAACCGGATGACGGCGGTGCTGCAACGCCGTGGCGGTGAATGGAAGGTCGTGCACGAACACACGTCGGCGCCGATCGAACACACGACGTTGAAAGCGATCCCCCAGCGGCCCGCCTGAAACGACGAAGCCCCGGCCGGGCCGGGGCTTCGCGTTGATCGACGAGCGGCTCGATCAGCCGTTCGCGACGCCGTTGCGGGAACCGCGACCCTGGCCGCCGCCGCGGTGCTGCTTCGGACCGGCATGCGCGTGACGCTGCGCGGGCTTGCCGTGCGGGCGATTCGACGGACGGCGCGGCGCGCCCTGCTTCTGGCGCGGGTTCGGCAGCGGTGCGTTCATCTGGATCGGACGGCTCGGCGCGAAGCCGTCCACTTCGACCAGCTCCACTTCCGTCTTGAGCATGTTCTGCACCTGGCGGAGCAGGCCGCCCTCTTCCGGCGCGACCAGCGACAGCGCTTCGCCACTGGCGCCATTGCGGCCGGTGCGGCCGATGCGGTGCACGTAGTCCTCGGCGACCATCGGCAGTTCGAAGTTGATCACCAGCGGCAGGTTCGGGATGTCGAGGCCGCGCGCGGCGACGTCCGTGGCGACCAGCACGCGGGCCTTGCCGGCCTTGAAGGCGTTGAGCGCCTTCTGGCGCTGCGCCTGGCTCTTGTTGCCGTGGATCGCGACCGCCGCCAGCCCGGCTTCTTCCAGTTGTTCGGCGAGGCGATTGCAGCCGTGCTTGGTGCGGCCGAACACGATGGCCTGGTCGGTGTGGCGCGAGCCCAAGACATGGACCAGCAGGTCGCGCTTGCGACCGGCATCCACGACATGCACGCGATGGTTGATGGTCTGCGCGATGGTGTTCTGCGCGGCGACCTGCACCTGCCTGGGCGTCCGCATGAACTCGACGGCGAGCGCCTTGAGCTGCGCCTCGAACGTGGCCGAGAACATCATCGTCTGGCGATCGCGCGGCAGCTTGCCGAGGATGCGCTTCATCGCAGGCAGGAAGCCCATGTCGAGCATGCGGTCGGCTTCGTCCAGGACCAGCAGTTCGATCGAATCGAGCTTGGCGGTGCCGCGATCGAGGTGATCGATCAGCCGGCCCGGCGTGGCGACGAGCACGTCCATGCCGCGGCGGAACATCTCGACCTGCGGGCCCATGCCGGCGCCGCCGAAGATGACGCTCACGTTCATGCGCATGTGCTTGGCGTACGAGCGCAGGTTGTCGGCGACCTGCACGGCGAGTTCGCGCGTCGGGACGAGCACCAGCGCGCGCGGACGACGATAGCCGTTCGGGGCGGTCTGCTTGGACAGGCGATGCAGTAGCGGAAGACCGAACGCGGCGGTCTTGCCGGTACCGGTCTGGGCGCCGCCCAGCAGGTCGTGGCCGGCGAGCGCCAGCGGAATGGCCTGGGCCTGGATGGGGGTCGGGGTGGTGTAGTTCTGCTCCGCGAGCGCGCGCAGCAGGGCGGGCGAAAGCCCCAGGCTTTCGAAAGTCCCGGTTTCGGACGTCATCGGTGGTGCTCCTTGTCGCGCGCCATCGCGTCGCACCGCCCGAAGGCGGCGACGAACAAGACGTCGCGTGATGGCCCCGGCGTTCCCTGAACCGCGCCGGCGGCGATCTTGTTGGACGGCGACCGGACGATCCGGGCCGTGTCTGCGCTACGAAAGACGTGCGGGATAGAAGCCGTTTGCTCGGACCGCGATGCGGTCCACGGCGGGCATACCTGGGAAACGTACCCTTGCGGGGAGGCAGCCGTGCGCTGAACGGGGCGGACTCTACGCGAAAGCGTCCCGTCTTGCCACCCGTGTAGGCTTCCCTGGCTGGTGCGGTTCACACGATTGGGGAAACAGATGGCGGAAGCGGGATCGAACGATCTGGTCAAGGTGGTCGCGCTGCTCGGCGCGGCGGTGGTGGCCGTGCCGGTGTTCCGGCGCCTGGGGCTGGGCTCGGTGCTGGGCTATCTGGCCGCCGGCCTCGCGATCGGACCGTTCGGCCTGGGCTGGTTTTCCGATCCGCAGGCGATCCTGCACGTCGCCGAGCTGGGCGTGGTGATGTTCCTGTTCCTCATCGGCCTGGAAATGCGTCCCTCGCACCTGTGGAGCCTGCGCCGCCAGATCTTCGGCCTGGGCACGCTGCAGATCGCCGCGTGCACCGCGGCGCTGACCGGCGTGGGCCTGCTGTTCGGATACGAGCCGGTCGTCGCGTTCATCGGTGCGATGGGCTTCGTGCTGACGTCCACCGCCATCGTCATGCAACTGCTGTCCGAACGCGGCGACGTCGCCCTGCCCCACGGCCAGAAGATCGTGTCGGTGCTGCTGTTCGAAGACCTGCTGATCGTGCCGCTGCTGGTGCTGGTGGCCCTGCTGTCGCCCGGCGAGGCGAGCAGCGGCGCGTCGCGGTGGGCGTCGATCGGCATTGCCGCCGGCGTGCTGGTCGCGCTTCTCGCCGCCGGCATCTGGCTGCTCAATCCGCTGTTCCGGCTGCTCGCCGCGGCGCGGGCGCGGGAGGTCATGACCGCCGCCGCGCTGCTCGTCGTGCTCGGGTCTGCGTTGCTGATGCAGCTGGGCGGCCTCTCGATGGCGATGGGCGCGTTCCTCGCCGGCGTGCTCCTGTCCGAATCGACCTTCCGGCACCAGCTCGAAGCCGACGTCGAACCCTTCCGCGGCCTGCTGCTCGGCCTGTTCTTCCTCGGCGTCGGCATGGCGCTCGACCTCTCGGTCGTCAGCGCGAACTGGGGAATGATCCTCGGCGCCGTGTTGGCGATGATGCTGGTCAAGGGCGTGTGCATCTACGCCGTCGCGCGGCTTACCGACTCCGTCCACCACGAGGCCCTCGACCGCGCCACGCTGATGGCGCAGGGCGGCGAGTTCGCCTTCGTGTTGTATGCGACCGCCGCGGCGAGCGGTGTCATCGCCGCTGCGCAGAACGCCAACCTCACCGCGATCGTCGTGCTGTCGATGGCGCTGACGCCGCTGGTCGTGCTCGCGGTGCGCCCGTGGCTCAAGCGTCCCAACGAGAACATCGACGATCTCGACGTCGCCGACGGGCTGAGCGGAAGCGTGCTGATGATCGGCTTCGGCCGCTTCGGCCAGGTGGTCAGCCAGTCGCTGCTCGCGCGCGGCGTGGACGTGACGATCATCGACAACGACGTGGAGATGATCCGCAGCGCCGGCACCTTCGGCTTCAAGATCTATTACGGCGACGGCACGCGCCTGGACGTGCTGCGCGCCTCGGGCGCCGACAGCGCGCAGGTGATCGCGGTGTGCATCGACAACAAGGACGCCGCCAACCGCATCGTCGAGCTGGCGAAGTCCGAGTTCGCACAGGCGAAGCTGCTGGTGCGTTCGTACGATCGCGAACATTCGCTGGAGCTGATCAATGCCGGCGTCGACGTGCAGGTGCGCGAGACGTTCGAATCGGCGATCAGGTTCGGCCATCACGCGTTGTGCCAGCTCGGCGTGCCGAAGGACGACGCGCTGGAGATCGTCGAGGAAGTGCGCCGCCGCGATGCCGAACGCGTGCAACTGGAACTGGCCGAGGGCCTGCGCGCCGGTACCCGCCTGCTGATCGGCAATCTCGCGCCCGGCCCGACGCCTACGCCCTTCACGCGCCCGCGCACGGCGGCCACGCCGCTCACGGCCGAAACCGCCGAGGCCACGCAGTCGCGGAGCGAATGAGGCGCGCAGCGCGATCGACGCTCCACGCAAGGCGCATCAGACGTCGAGCACGAGCCCCGGTCGCCCCAGCGTCGCGTGCACGCCGAACGTCTCGCCGATCTCGCCGGCCAGCGCTTCGCGCGCACGGTCCTCGCCGTGCACGAGGGCAAGCGGCGGATGCGATGCATCGCCGCTGCCGGAAATCGTCCCGTACCACGCCATGAGCCCGCGCTGGTCGGTGTGGGCGGACAGGCCGCCGACCGTGTGCCGCTGCGCGTTCACGCGCACGTCGTTCCCGTGGATACGGACCCATTTCGCACCGTCCACCAGGCGCCGGCCAAGCGTGCCTTCGGCCTGGTAGCCGACAAAAACCACGTGCGTCTGCCGACGGTCGAGCCGATGGCGGAAGTGGTGCAGGATGCGTCCCGCATTCGCCATGCCCGAACCGGCGATCACGATCGCGCCGCGTTCGATCCGGTTGATCGCCATCGACTCCTCGCGCGACTGGGTGAAATGCAGGTTCGGCAGGCGGAACGGATCAGGTTTCCCGCGCCATACGCGGCGCGCATCCTCGTCGAACAGGTCGGCATGGCGCTCGTAGACCGAGACCACCTTCGACGCCATCGGGCTGTCGAGGAAGATGTGCCAGCGCGACAGGTTCCATTCGTCCCAGTGACGCGCGAACCAGTACAGCAGTTCCTGGCTGCGACCCACGGCGAAGGCGGGAATCAGCACGTTGCCGCCCTCGCGCCACGCCGTGTCGAGGATGTCGCCGAGCTCGCGGATGGTGTCGGCGCGATCGCGATGCAGGCGATCGCCGTAGGTGGATTCCATCAGCACCAGGTCGGCGCGGTCGATGTCCGCCGGATCGCGCAGGATCGGCGTGCCTTTTGGCCCGAGGTCGCCGGAAAACACCAGCTTCCGGCCGTCGGCCCACACCTCGACGCTCGAGGAGCCGAGGATGTGCCCCGCCTCGCGGAACGCGATGTCGATGCCGGGCAGGACCTCGGTGCGCGCGTCGTACGACAGCGGGCGCACGAGTGCCATCGCCGCGGCGACGTCCTCGCGCGTGAACAACGGCTGCGCTTCGGGTTCGCCGGCGCGGCGGTAGCGGTTGTGGCGTTCGGCATCGCCTTCGGAGATCGAGGCCGCATCCATCAGCATGATCGGCATGAGGTCCGCCGTGGCGTGCTGTGCGTAGATCGGCGCCCGGAACCCGCGCTTCACCAGTAGCGGCACGCGGCCGATGTGGTCGATATGCGCATGGCTGACGACCAGCGCATCCAGCGCGGTGGGCTCGAAGGGGAACGCTTCGGCGTTGCGGCGCTCGGCCTCGGGACTGCCCTGGATCATGCCGCAGTCGAGCAGCACGCGGCGCCCGGCGGCTTCGACTTCATGCAACGAACCGGTGACTTCGCCGGCGGCTCCGTGGAAATGCACGCGCATGGAATTCCTCCTGGTGCGCGCACGCTACCACGGAGCGGCGAACCCGCTGCCTCAGCGTGGCGGCGGAACGATGCGCTCCTCGCGCACGACGGTGCCATCCGCGCGGACATCGCGATAGACCACGCTCTCGGCCGGGCGCGCGTAATCGCGCGGCGTGTCCCGCCACGCGGCGAGCAGGTCGACGTTCTGTTTCTCGATCGCCTCCAGGCTGCGCGCGATGCGACGCAGCAGGCCCTTGATGCCGAACACGGCGAACGGCACCAGGATCCACAGGATCGCGAGGATCAGGCCGAAGACGAACAGACAAAGGATGAGGAACGAGTTGGCGCCGTAGGCGGCGTTGGCGACCGTGCTGTCCATGGTGCGCTCCGTGGTGGGTGACGTGTCGGAGTCTTCGCGACGATGCGTGATCTGGACGTGGAGCCTGGCGTGAGTCGCGCGTGACGAACCTTCGTCAGCGCAGGTTGGTGTAGCTCGCGTTTCCCAGCCCGGTGCCGATCGTGAGCACGCCCCAGTGTTTCGCCGAACGCATGCGCGGTCGTTCGCTCAGTCCCTGCACGACCGCGTCGTTGTGCATCGCCACGGTCGGCACGCGGCCGCCGATGCGATCGAGGCGACGCCCGAGTTCGCCAGGCAGGTGGAACGGCGCTTCCCAGTCGCCGGGCAGGTTCTGCGCACCCTGCGGGATGCGTCCGTCGGATTCGATGCGTCCGGGGCACGCGATGCCGACGAACGGCGCCAGCCGCAGCCCGATCGTGCGCGAGAACGCCGACAGACCGTTGAGCATCGCCGCAAGTCGCGCGATGGCCTGGCCGCGCCCGGGATCGTCGTCGGCGTGGCGCCATTGCATGCTTTCGATCACGCGCGCCTTCGCTCCGTCGGACGATGCCGACAGGCGCGGTTCGACGATGCCGCAGCGGATGTTGGTGCCGCCCACGTCCACCGCGAGGAATGCATCGTATCGGCGGAACCGCGCCGGCAGCAGTTGCGTCCATCCGATCAGGCCGCCCTCGTCGGGATCGTGCGACAGCACGTACAGCGTGACGCCGCTCCGCGCGCTCCTGAGCATCCGCTGCGCGCGACGGATCGCGAGCTGGCCGAATTCGCTCTCCGGCATGCCGCCGCCGATCACGATGCGCTGCACGCCGTCCCACGCCGGTTGCGCGCGGAAGCACTGCACGACGTGCACGAGCCGGCGCGCGAACTCCTCGACGGCCAGGTGCGTGACGTGCGAGGCATCGGGATCGCCGCCGAGCAGCACGAGGTCGATGTCCTTCTTCGACAGTTCGTCGCTGCGCGCGCGGCCGAACGGATCCTTTCCGGTGGCGTGCACCTTGCGCACGGTGTCGAGCACCTGCCGGAACGCCGTCTGGCTCGCGCGATCACCAAGGAAGCCCTCGCCTTCGGGGTCGGGAATGGCGAGGTTGTAGCTGTCGATCCTGAGCCCGTCCACGCGCGACACGCCGTGCGGACCACCGGTTCTCGTGCGTCGCGACGCGGGACGTTTGCGTGGAGTGGGTCGGGCCATGCGCCATCTTCGGGCGCCTCACGGCTACGAGGCGTCAAAGGCACGCGCTGTCGTCGCCCGGATAAGCGAAGCGAAACCCGGAAAGAGGTTGCCACTGCGTCGACCCGGGTGCGCTGCGCTCGCCCGGGCGACAAAGACCTTCGACTCAGCCGACCGCGGCCAGCGCCTGCCGGATGTCGTCCGCACCGGACGGCCGCACGACACGCGCAAGCTCCTCGCCGTCGCGCAGCAGGATCAGCGTCGGCCACAACTTCACCCGATACGAACGTCCGAGCGGACGGCCGGGGCCGTCCTCGACCTTCACGTGCCGCACGTCGTCGCGCGGCGCCAGCACGGCCTCGATCGCCGCCTGCGCCGCGCTGCAGTAGCCGCACCAGTTCGTGCCGAACTCGAGCACGGTAAGCCCCGCCCACGCGTCCACGTCGGCGCGGGCGGGTTCATCGTCGGTGTAGGTGCGCACGTATCCCATCGACGCGAAGCAGACGCGATGCGGCGTTACTTCGCCGTGACGCCCGGCGCATCGACGGCGAGCGGTCGCACGTATTGCACGAGGCTCACCAGCAGCTTGCCGGGCTCTTCCCACGGCACCATGTGCGAGGCGTGCTCGAACCAGACGCCCCGCTTGTAGGGCGCCTTCACCTGGGCGAGCCACGCGTCGGTCGGTTCGGAGGGCGTCGTGTAGTCGTGCCGCCCCATGAACATCAGCACCGGGATCGGGAATTCGCGCACGCCCGACATGTCCACGGCGAGGAACTCCGGCAGGATGCGGCCCAGCGTGAACACGTTGCCCGCATCGACCGCGCAACGCTCCGCATCGGTGTATTCGGGCGAGAGCAGCGGGGCACGGTGGAAATAGGCCGATTCGTCGCGGTACGCGGTGAGCCCGCCGTAGTACTGCGCCCACTTGCGCGCGGCGATGATGCGTTCGCGCGTGATGGGCGTGTTGCCCGGATACGGCGCGATGGCTTCCATCTCGCGCACCGCTTCGGCATTGCCCTTGCGCTTCGCCGTGGCCATCGCGTAGTCGAAGCTGATGCGCTCGTTCTCGCGCACGTCGATGACCTGCCCGATGCCGATGTACGCATGGAACAGGTCCGGGCGCTTGAGCGCCGCCTGCATTCCGATGATCGTGCCCCAGCTGTGTCCCATCAGGATCAGCTTGCGCTTGCCGTAACGGGTGCGTACGTCGTCGGCCATCGCGATGACGTCGTCCACGAAGTTCGGGATGTGGACGGTGTCCGCGACCTTGGCCTCGTCGTTGGCGACGAAGGTCTTGCCGGCGCCGCGCTGGTCGTACGTCACCATCGTGAAGTACTCCTCCAGCGGACGCTGGAACTGCCACAGCGTGGGCGTCAGCGGCGACGCCGGGCCGCCGTGCACGAACAGGATGATCGGGTTGTCGCGATCCTGGCCGCGAACGCTCACCCACTGGTCGATGCCGTTGATGCGGGCCTTGTAGGACGCCTGCACGCCGTTGGGCGTCTCGATGCGGCCCAGGTCCGCGATGATCTTCCGCGCCGGCTCGTAGGCGGCGGTGTCCTTGCAGGCCTGCGCGGCAGCGGTGAAGGCGCCCGCGGCCAGCGCGAAGGCGACGAAAAACCGTACGACGAAACGCTTCATGAATACCCCCTTTCGGATCGGCCGAGCTTGGGTCCCGCGCCGGCCTGCGACAAGGGATACGGCCAACGCGCCGCCCGTTGCAGCGGGGCCGGCACGCCTCGAAACCCCGCTCCCGCGCGGCCGGCGGCGGCGACTTTGCCGATCGGGTCGGCTGGCGCTGGCCCGCGGCACAACCGCGGGTAGCGCCCCGCCCGTCAACGTGACCTTCGACACCCTCGACTCGGGACAATCGGGTCTAATGTCGCCGGACGCCCCGCCCGGGGCCGGTCCCAACTCCCTGATGCCTTCCGGCTGGAGCCCTTCGTGAGCCTCAAGAAACCCCAAGTCCTCGTCCTGTCCCTGGCCGTCGCCG
The DNA here is from genome assembly GCA_031216755.1 of Lysobacter arvi. Lineage (GTDB taxonomy): Bacteria > Pseudomonadota > Gammaproteobacteria > Xanthomonadales > Xanthomonadaceae > Lysobacter_J > Lysobacter_J arvi. The sequence goes on from JARUHG010000001.1 coordinate 1,597,803, forward strand.
CCGCGCTGACCGCGTGCGGGAAGAAGGACGACGCCGCCGCCCCGGCCGCCGACGCCGCCAAGCCGGCCGACACCTCGACCGCGTACACGCTCGACGAGAGCAAGCTGCCGGGCGTGAACCGCTTCACCGTCGCCGACCTGGACACCACCAAGAACGCGTGCGAGGACTTCGGCGGCTACGTCAACGGCAAGTGGCTCGCCGCGAACACGATCCCGGCCGACCGCACCTCGTGGGGCGCGTTCGAAATGCTCGACGAGCGCTCCACCGCCGTGCAGCGCCAGCTGGCCGAACAGGCCGCCGCCGACACCAACGCCAAGGGCGTGGAGAAGATCGTCGGCGACTTCTGGGCCACCGGCATGGACGCGGCCAAGATCAACGAACAGGGCATCAAGCCGATCCAGGGCAAGCTCGACGCGATCGCCGCGCTCGATACCCCGGAGAAGATCGCCGAGTACATCCGCACCAGCGCCGCCAAGGGTGAGAACTACCTGTTCGGCTTCGGTGCCGAAGCGGACTTCAAGGATTCCAAGAACAACATCGCCTACGCGTCGCAGGGCGGCCTGGGCCTGCCGGACAAGGAGTACTACCTCAAGCCGGAGAACAAGGAAAAGCTGGACGCCTACCAGGCGCACATCGCCAAGGTGCTGGAACTGTCGGGCGTCGCGGCCACCGACGCCGCCAAGCAGGCGCAGGACGTGGTCGCGTTCGAGACCCGCCTGGCCAAGGTCTCCAAGTCGAGCGAGGAACTTTCGCGCGACGTGTCGCTGTACTACCACCCGGTCAGCCTGGCCGATGCCGACAAGCTGGCGCCGAATTTCCCGTGGACGAAGTTCTTCGATTCGCAGGGCGTCGCGCAGCCCAAGATGTTCTCGCTGTCGGTGCCGGAGTTCCACGCCGAAGTCAGCAAGATGCTGGTCGACGTGCCGGCGCAGCAGTGGCAGAGCTACCTGCGTTTCCACACCGTCGATAGCGCCTCGCCGTTCCTGTCCGACAACTTCGTGCAGGAGAACTTCAACTTCTACAACAAGACCCTGCGCGGCCAGGCCGAGCTGAAGGAACGCGGCAAGCGCGTGCTCGACACCATCGAGAACGAAGCCGGCGAAGCGATGGGGCAGATGTACGTGAAGGTGGCCTTCCCGGCCGAGTCGAAGGCGCGCATGGAGGAGCTGGTGAAGAACCTCTCCGGCGCCCTGAAGACGCGCATCGAGAACCTCGCCTGGATGTCGGACGAAACCAAGAAGAAGGCCGAGGAGAAGTGGGCCGCCTTCACGCCGAAGATCGGCTATCCGGACAAGTGGCGCGACTGGACGGGCCTGCAGACGAACCGCGACAGCTACATCGGCAACGTGCTGGCCGCCAACGAGTTCAACTACAAGTGGAACCTGGGCAAGATCGGCAAGCCGGTCGATCGCACCGAATGGGGCATGCCGCCGCAGATGGTGAACGCCTACTACAACCCGCTGCAGAACGAGATCGTCTTCCCGGCCGCGATCCTGCAGCCGCCGTTCTTCGATCCGAACGCCGACGACGCCACCAACTACGGCGGCATCGGTGCGGTCATCGGCCACGAAATGACCCACGGCTACGACGACCAGGGCAGCCGCTTCGGCGCGTCGGGCAACTTCGAGAACTGGTGGACCGACGCCGACGCGAAGGGCTTCACCGGTCGCACCGACAAGCTCGTGCAGCAGTTCAACGCGTACGAAGCCGCGCCGGGCGCGCACGTCAACGGCAAGCTGACGCTGGGCGAGAACATCGCCGACCTCGGCGGCCTGGCGACGGCGTACGACGCGATGAAGAAGGCGACCGAAGGCAAGGAAGATCCCAAGACCGACGGCCTGACCCGCGACCAGCGCTTCTTCCTCAACTGGGGCACCGTGTGGCGCCGCAACTTCAAGCCGGAAGAACTGCAGGTCCGCCTGAAGACCGACCCGCACGCGCCGGCGAACTTCCGTGCGATCGGCGCGCCGTCGAACCTGCCCGCGTTCGCCGCGGCGTTCGAATGCAAGCCGGGCCAGCCGATGGTGCGCGAAGGCGACAAGCAGGTGGTGATCTGGTAATCGCGTAAGCGACACCGCAGGACTCGGCCGCACTCGTCGTCGGCCGCGCGAAGGCCCGGGCTTCCCCGGGCCTTCTTTTTTTTCAAGGCAGCCGCGTGAGCGCGGACGCTCACGCCGCCGTTGCTAGACTCCGGCCACCCTGCCCTCCCCCAGGTACGGAGCCGTCATGAACGTTCGTCCGCTCGCCTGCGCGCTGATCGCCTGCCTCATCGCCACGCCCCACGCCGACGCGCAGAAAAAGCGCGCATCCAGGCCGAAGGCCCCGCCCGCGCCGACCGCCTGCAGCGACTTCTACGCCAGCGCCAATGCCGACTGGCTGCGCAGCCACGCGACGCCCCCCGCGTCGGGCTCCACCTCCGCGCTGGAAGAACTGGCCGCGCGTTCGCGCCAGCAGCAGCTGGATCTGCTCGATGCCGCGTCCAAATCGCCGCAGAACAACGTGCAGAAACTGCTGGGCGACTTCTGGGCCAGCGGCCTGGACGAGGCCGCGGTGGAACGCGACGGCGCCCAGCCGATCGCGCCGCTGATCTCGCGCATCGACGCCATCAGGAACGCCAAGGACATCCCGCCGTCGATCGCCGCGCTGCACCAGGTCGGCATCCCGGTGGCGTTCAACTTCGGTGCGGACGTCGACCTCCAGGACCTGGATCGCCACATCGGCTATTTCGCGCAGGGCGGTCTCGGCCTGCCCGATCCGGCGTACTACACGCGCAAGGACGCCGACACGCAGGCGCTGATGGCGCGCTATCGCAACTACATCGAGAAAATCCTTGCGCTTACCGGAACCCCCGAAGCGCAGATCAAGACCGATGCGCAGGCGGTCCTCGACCTCGAAACCCGCATCGCCGCCGCGTCCAGGCCACTCGTGGACCTGCGCGATCCGCGCGCCAACTTCGCACCCGTCGATACGAAGACGCTCGCCAGGCAATACAAGCGCCTGCAGCTGGGCGACTTCCTCAAGGTGCAGGGCGTCACCGACGATCGCGTGTCGATGGCCAATCCGCAGTTGTTCTCGCAGCTGGACAATCTCGTCGGCAGCCTCAAGCCCGCGCAGTGGAAGGCCTACCTGCGCTGGCGCGTGGGCGATGCGATGGCGCCGTACCTGGCCAAGCCGTTCCGCGATGCGGAGTTCGAATTCCGTGGGCGCGTGCTGCGCGGACTCGCCGCTCCGCCGGCGCGGCCGCAGCAGGTGCTCGACGCGATCACCCTCGCCGCCGGCCCGATGGTCGGGCACGAATACGCCGCGCGTTACTACTCGCCGGCCTCGGACAAGCGCGCGGAGGACATCGCCGCGCAGGTACGCAACGCGCTCGGGCAGGCGCTCGACCGCGACACGCGCTTCAGCGCGGCGGCGAAGGCCGAGGCCAAGGCGAAACTCGACAAGCTGAAGATCGAGGTCGGCACGCCCAACCGCGATCTCGACTACACCGTGCAGCCGATGGGCCGCGGCAGTTTCGGAAGCAACATGCTCATCGCCTCGACGTGGCGGCATCGCGAGGAGATGAAACGCATCGGCCGCGGCAACGCGGACCGTCGCTGGGACGTGCTGCCGCAGGACCCGGCGCTCGCCTACGACATCACGCAGAACCGCCTGATCGTGACCGCCGCGATGCTGCAGCCGCCGGTGTTCGATACGACGAAGGACGCCGCATGGATGTACGGCTCGTACGGCGCGCTCGTCGGCCATGAGCTGAGCCATGGTTTCGACAACCGCGGCCGTTACGTCGATGCGAAGCAGGAACTGCGCGACTGGTGGACGCCGGCCGAAACCGGCGCCTGGGAGGCGTTGAGCAAACGCGTCGCCGCGCAGTACGCGGGCTTCGACGTCCCCGACCTGAAAGGCGTGAAGGTCAACGGCACGCAGACCGCCGACGAGAACATCGCCGACATGGCCGGTATCGAGCTCGCCTGGTCGGCGTTCCGCGCCGCCGAGCCCGCGGCCGCAAAACCGGCGCAGCAATCGTTCTACAAAGGCTGGGCCTCGTTGTGGCCACAGCGCACGACGGAGGACGTCGCACGTCAGCGCGCTGCAACCAGCGTGCACGCACCGGGCCAGTGGCGCACCAACGGCCCGCTGCGCAACCAGCCGACCTTCGGCGAAGCGAATGCGTGCAAGGCAGGAACGGCGATGCAGTTGGCGACGGACCAGCAGATCCGCCTGTTCCCGTGAGTCGATCCATGGTCGCGTAGTTGCGACGGCTGTTGCGGTTGCGGTTGCGGTCGAACAGCCTGTCCGTCGCTAGCCCCGAAGGGCGCCGCACAGCATGTGCGGCGGTGAGCGCTGAGCCATGGAGTGAGGGCGATGCGTGCTTGCGAGCCACTGGCTCGCGCATCGCCCGAACGACCGCGCCGCAAGCGCGGGCCAAACGATCGCGAACGCGGCTACTTGCTTGCCGGTCGCAGGATTGATGTGGGCAAATGGAAGGCCCTTTCGAGCAAAGAAAAGTGACCCGAGCGCCGCAGGCGATCGGAAGCTTGGCGCGTGATTCTTCTTTGCTCTTCCAGGTTTCGGGTGAAGCGTAAACACCTGGATGTTCGGCTTGAAGCGCGAGCCCCCCTTCGCGGGGATGACGCGCAACAGCAAGATCAACTTGGATTGCAGCTTTCGCTGGAATGACGGCGGGGTTTAGGAATCGTCGATGGAGTGCCCGGACGCTACGGGCCTGGGCCCCGGCTTTCGCCGGGATGACGGAAATTTTCCGGCACGGGGCTCACGGCATCCGCGTCGCAGCACGCATTGCGCGAAGGTCATGAGCGAAGCGGCCGCGTTCGGCATCGCGATTCCCATGGGATGGTTCTGGCTGAGCTTGAGTTTCAGCGCGAACCGCATCGCATCCCATCGACATCCACATCGGCGTCAGCATCGACGTTCGGCGTGCACGCCGTCATCCGCGCCGGAATCCGACGCGACGGCCACTGCTATCGCACCACCCGCATCTTCGGCGGCCCCTTCCGTCCGAACGGCGGCTGGCCGCGCCAGTAGCGGATCAGCAGCCAGCCGAAGAGCATGCCGCCCAGGTGCGCAAAATGCGCGACGCCGGGCATCGTGTTCGTCACGCCCAGCAGCAGTTCGATCGCGCCGTAGACGATCACCAGCGTGCGCGCCTTCATCGGCACCGGCGGAATCAGCAGCATCACGCGCTGGTTCGGGAACAGCATTCCGTAGGCGAGCAGCAATCCGAAGATGCCGCCGGACGCGCCGACGGTCGGATACGCCGGCTCGCCCTGCGATACCGTCCAGAAGCCCACCGCGAGCTGGCACAGCGCCGCGCCGACGATGCAGACCATGTAGTAGGTGAGATAGCGGCGATCGCCCCACACGTGTTCGAGCGGCGCACCGAACATCGCCAGCGCGAGCATGTTGAACAGCAGATGGGCGAAACCGCCATGCATGAAGCCGTAGGTGACCACCTGCCACGGCATGAAGCCGACGCCGTACAGGTCGGCATCGCCGTGCGGCGGCCACAGCATGAACTGCGCCAGTGCGACGTCGCCGATGATCAGCTGGAGGACGAACACCAGGCCATTGGCGATCAGCAGGGCCTTGGTGACGGGGGGAAGGTTGGAAAACATCGCGGCTCCTTCGGGTGCCACTACATGGTAGCCGTCGCCACGGTCGGCTGCGTTCGCGCGCGATACACGCCCGGGAACCGGCGGTCAGCTGCGCGCGCCGCGTCGTGCCGGCGCCCTGCCCTTCGATCCGGACGCCGGGCGGGTCGTCTTCTTCGTGGCGCCACGATGTTGGCGCGCGGGCGGCGGCGCCATCGGCATGCCCCACATCTGCTCGTCCAGCGTCGCGGCGGCACGCTGGCCCTTCACCTTGCCCGATTCCACGCGCACGCCTTCGGCGCGCAGGCGCTGGCTCTGTTCGCGGAAGCCTCTGGAGCCCTCGGGAAACGCGATGCGACCGTCCGAACGCAGCACGCGATGCCACGGCAGCGCCGGATCGTCGTTCTGGCCGAGCAGGCGCGCCACCAGTCGCGCCCGCCCCGGCAGGCCGGCCCGCCGGGCCACTTCGCCGTAGCCGGCGACCTCGCCCGCCGGGATCGCGCGGATCGCCGCAAGAATCCGTCCATGTGCGTCGTCGGCAGCAGGCTTGCCCATCGCGGTAGCATACCGGTCTCCCCCGGCAGGAGCCGCTCCGTGCGCAACTTCGACTCGATCCGCAGCCATCTCCAGGCCGCACAATTCCGCCTGACCGACCACGACGTCGACGTGTTGTGCATCGAACTGTCGCTCGAACAGGGCACGCGCCACCAGGCGATCTTCCTGTCCGAACTGGACGACGACGACGGCCGCCCGTACCTGCGCGTCAGCACGGCCGTGGCGCCGATCACCGGCCTGGACGCCAAGCGTGCGCTGATCTTCAACTGGCAGAGCCGCGTGGGCTATCTGGCGATCGGCGACCTCGACGGCGTTCCGCATCTGCAACTGTGCGAGAACCGTCCGTACGACGGCCTGGACGCCGCGGAAATCGACCGGTTGGTCCTGGAAATCGGCGGCCTCGGCGACCGCATGGAGCGGATGCTGTCGGCCGGCGGCGATCTGTTCTGACGCGGGATTCGAAATTCGAAATTCGAAAGATCGGACAAACAAAAAAGGCCCGCCAATCGGCGGGCCTTTGCTTTTGCTCGTGATCCTGCGAATCCCGGATCACCCATCCCGGCTGTCACGCCCAACCGAACAACCGGAACGCCTCGAAGAACGCGTACGCGATGCCGCCAGCCGCCGGGATCGTGAGGATCCACGCCCAGATCATTTTCTCCACGACCGTCCACTTGATCGCGTTGAAGCGCTTGGCGGTGCCCACGCCCATGATGGCCGAGGAGATGTTGTGCGTGGTCGAGACGGGAATGCCGAGCGACGAGGCGGCCATGATCACCGCGGCGGCGCTGGTCTCGGCGGCGAAGCCGTTGATCGGATGCAGCTTCACCAGCTTGTGGCCGAGCGTCTTGATGATGCGCCAGCCGCCCGCGGCGGTGCCGGCGGCCATCACGATCGCGCAGGTGAGCTTGATCCACAGATCGATGTCGTTGTGTTCCAGCGCGGCCTGCGAGGGATGCAGGAACGCCAGCCAAGACGGCAGGTTGTCGAGCGTGCCCGCCGACTGCGCGCCCACCAGCGCCAGGGCGATGATGCCCATCGTCTTCTGCGCGTCGTTCATCCCGTGCGCGAAGCCCATGCCCGCCGCCGAGGCCAGCTGCGCCTTGCCGAAGAACGCGTTGACCCAGCGCGGACGCGCCATGCGGCCGAGCAGGCCGCCGCTGCGCGCCATGAAGGAGATGATCGCGAACAGCACCCCCATCACCATGAAGCCGGCCGCGAAGCCGAGCAGCGGCGAGGAAAACATCGGCACGATCACCTTCCACAGCACGCCGGCGCTCTTGTACCAGGGGTCGCCGGGCTGCGACCAGATCACCGAATCGAAGTTGTTGTGGGCCGCGGCGAGCGCCGCACCGCACAGGCCGCCGATCAGCGCATGCGAGGACGAGGACGGCAGGCCCTTCCACCAGGTGATCAGGTTCCACACGATGGCGCCCAGAAGCGCGCACAGGATCAGCTGCGACGTCACTTCCACCACGCCGGTGTCGAGCAGGCCCGACGCGATCGTCTTGGCCACCGCGGTGCCCCACAGCGCACCGAGCAGGTTGGTGAAGGCCGCCAGCATCACCGCCTGCATCGGCGAGAGCACCTTGGTCGCCACCACGGTGGCGATGGAGTTGGCGGTGTCGTGGAAGCCGTTGATGTACTCGAACGCGAGCGCCGCGAACACCACGACCAGAACGAGGGTCAGCATCGTGCGCCCCCTTAGATCGAGGGGGCGGGCTCGCCGCGCAGCGACGAGGCGGGGTGATGGGGAATCGACTTCGGGGAATCGGCGGTGCCGATGTCCAACGCGCCGAAGCCGGTGTGCTTGAAACGTCGCGCGGTACGCATCAGGAGTTCTTCAGCACGATTTCGTACGCGACCACGCCGGCCTCGCGGCAACGGTCGATGGCCTTCTCCAGGATCTCGAAGAACTCCTTGAGCAGGAACATCTGCAGGTTGTCCAGGCGACCGGAGTAAATGTCGCGATAGAGCTCCAGCATCAGGCGATCGGCTTCGTTCTCGATCGAACGCAACTGGTCGTTGAGCGCCTTCATCGGCTCGAGCTTCAGGTTGCGCAGCTCGTGCACCATCTTCACCACGACCGCCGAGGCCTGCTCGAGCATCGCCGCGCGCGGGGCGAAGTCGATGTGCTCCAGGTGGCGCGTCGCCAGCGAATAGCGGTCGGCGAACTTTTCGACCTGCTTGGGAATCTTGTACAGCGCCGAGGCCAGGGCCTCGATGTCCTCGCGCTCGATCGGGGTGATGAAGCTGTTGACCAGTTCGAAGCTGATCTTGTCCGAGGCCTCGCGTTCGCGCTGGCGGGCCAGCTTGAAGGCGTCCAGGGCGGGCTGGCGATCGGCGGCCTTCAGCATGGCGTGGAGGGCGCGGGTGCTGTCGTGGGCGGCGACGGCGGCCTCTTCCAGCAGCGTGTAGAACTGGTTGCCTTGGCCGAAGATCGTTTGCAGGGAGAACATGCGGTGGGGGCCTCGTGGTGCCGGAATGGCCGGCTCGGTGGGTCTGCGGGACGAATTATGACGGTTTGGCGACACCGGCGCGCGCCCGGCGCCCGCGGGCCGGAGGTTGATTTCGGCCGTCCTGCTACCATCCAGACGCTTATCCCCCCTTTTTCCAGCTTCCACGCAATGGACGACGACCCAGAACGGCCGCCCGCCCCCGCCTTCGCGCGCCTCCGCCTTCCTCACGGCGCCTGCACCCCAGCCTGCCAACATCCTGACGGACGGACCGCATGCTGGAACTGCTGATCGTCATTGCCCTGATCGTCCTCAACGCCTTCTTCGCGATGTCGGAGATGGCGCTCATGACCTCGCGCAAGATCAAGCTCAAGCAGATGGCCGAGACCAGCCGCGGCGCGCAGGTCGCGTTCGAGCTGGCCGAGCACCCCGATAACCTGCTGTCCACGGTCCAGGTCGGCATCACGCTGATCGGCGTGCTCACCGGCCTGTTCGGCGGCGAGTCCATCGGCCTGGCGATCGCGGGCTGGCTGGAAGGCGTGCTGCCCAACGCCCGCGAATACGCGCGCGGCATCGGCATCGGCACGGCGGTCGGCCTGATCACCGCGGCGCAGGTCATCTTCGGCGAGCTGATCCCCAAGCGCCTGGCGCTCACCGCTTCCGAGCGCATCGCCTGCGCCGTGGCGATCCCGCTCTACTGGCTTTCGCGCGCGGCGCGACCGATCGTCGCCCTGTTGGGCATCATCAACCGCTTCTTCCTGCGCCTGCTCGGCGTGAAGGACGACGCGCGCAGCGCGATCAGCGAAGAGGAAATCCGCCTGCTGGTGACCGAAGGCCACGAGCAGGGCGTGATCGACGCCGACGAGCGCAAGATGATGAATCGCGTGCTGGGCCTGGGCGATCGCACGGCCGACAGCCTGATGACGCCGCGCACGCGCATCACCTGGCTCGACGAGGCGGCGGATTTCGCCGAGAACCTGGCGACGATGCGCGAAACGCCGTTCTCGCGTTATCCGGTGTATCGCGAGAACGACAGCGAGGTGCTCGGCATCCTGGAGGTCAAGTCGCTGCTCGACCGCCTCGACGAGAAGGCGCCGGACCTGTTCAAGGAACTGCGCGAGCCGCTGTTCGTCTCCGAGTCCACGCATGCGATGAAGCTGCTGGAGATCTTCCGCGAGGAGCAGCAATCGCTTGCGCTCGTCGTGGACGAATACGGCGATGTCACCGGCATGGTCACGGTGGCGGACCTGATGGACGCCATCGTCGGCCGCGTGCATGCGATCGGCAGCGTGCTCGGCGAGGCCGAGGACGACAGCCACGCACCGGTGGTGGAGCGCGCCGACGGCTCGTTCCTGATCGACGGCTCGCTGCCGGTGGAAGACCTGCGCGAGCTCATCGGCGGCGGTCGCCTGCCGGACGAGGACGAGCACGATTTCCACACCGCGGCCGGCATGGTGATCGCGCATTTCGGTCGCATTCCCTACGTGGGCGAACATTTCGACTGGGCCCAGTGGCGCATCGAGGTCGTGGACCTGGACGGTCCGCGCATCGACAAGCTGTTGCTCGCCAAGCGCCCCGAACCGGAGCCGGTGACGGATGACACCTCCGGCTGATCACGACCACCACGAGTACCGGGAGGCCGGCACGCGCGCCCTGCTGGACGTGTTCGCCGCCGGGGATCCCGACGAGCAGCTGCGCCTGGGCGACGTGCTGCACGGCCTGGGCGATCGCTCCTTCGGCATGCTGCTGTTCGTCTCCACCATCCCGGCGTTCATTCCGATTCCGGGCGTCGGCGGCGCGATCAGCGGCCCGCTGGTGATCCTGATCGGCCTGCAGTTGCTCATCGGCCTTCGCCAACCGTGGCTGCCGAAGTTCCTCGCGCGACGCGGACCGCATCGCAATGCGATGGCGCGCTTCCGCGACCTGCTCGCGCCGTGGCTGTCGCGGCTGGAAAAACTGGTGAAGCCGCGGCTGCCCGTACTGCTGGATCATCGCGTCGCCGATTTCTTCACCGGCGCGCTGCTGGTGCTGCTCGGCCTGCTGCTCTCGTTGCCGATCCCGTTCACGAACTACCTGTTCGGCGCGCTGCTGCTGCTCTTCGCTTTCGCGCTCCTGGAACGCGACGGCTGGCTGATGGCCGTGGCCTGGGCTGCGGGCGTGGTCGCGATCGCGGTATTCGGCGTGCTCTCCGGAAGCCTCGCCACCGCGGCCGCAGGCTGGATCGACATGCTCTTCTGACCGCGCGAAGGCGCGCGGCGCTGAACGCGCCGGCGCTCCTGCGCTGCTCAAGAGTCCAGCCCGCGCGCCGATAGAGCCGTCGTGGGGAATGGAAGTCCCGCATCCGTCCGGCTTCCAGAATTCCCATGACCTCCTCCCGTTCGACCAGCCTGCAAACCAAGTTGCTGGGCGCGCTCGCGCTCGGCCTTGCCGTGATCCTCCTCTGCGCACTCGGCGGCCTCGCCTCCGCGTGGCTGAACCTGTCCACCGACGTGCCCACGCAGGTGCAGCAAGCCAGCGATGCCGAACGCCTCGGCCGCGACTTCCGCGCGCAGGTGCAGGAGTGGAAGAACGTGCTCATCCGCGGCAACGACCCGGCCATGCGCGACAAACACCTGAAGGCGTTCAAGGAGAACGGCGCACAGGTGCACGATCTGGCGACGTCGCTCGCCGACGGCCTGGCCGATGCGGACGCGGCGAAAACCGCGCGCGTATTCGTTACGCAGCACGCCGGGCTGCAGACGCAGTACCTCGATGCGCTGAAGGCCTTCGCCGATTCCGGCTACGACACCCACGTCGGCGATGCCCTTGTGCACGGCATGGATCGCGAACCCACGCGCACGCTGGAATCGCTGATCGAACGCACCAAGTCGCTCGCCGACGCGGCGGTGCTGAAGAACTCGCAGGACGCCCGCCGCAGCCTCGTGATCGCCGCTTCGCTCGCCGTGTTCGCGGCGTTCGCGCTGGTGATCCTCATCGGCTGGTGGGTGCGCCGCTCGATCGTGCGGCCGATCGAAGAGGTCGCACGCGCCGCGCAGTCGGTCTCGCGTGGCGAACTGGATTCGCGCCTGAGGGTCAGCACGCGCGACGAAATCGGCATGCTGGCGCGCGCGATGCTCGACGTCACGGCGACGCTGACCGACGTCTCGTCCGCGCAGGCGGACATGGCCTCGCGCCACGAAGCCGGGCAGATGCGCTTCCGCATGGATGCCGCGCGGTTTCCGGGCGCTTTCGGCCGCATGGTCGAGGACACCAACGCGCTCGTCGCGGCCCAGGTGGCGCTCATCGACCGCATGCTCGCCGTCATGCAGCGCTATGCCGTGGGCGACCTGTCGGTGGACATGGGCGCGTTGCCCGGCGAGAAGGCGTCCATCACCGAGGCGATGGACGCGTCCAAGCGCAACCTGGGCGCGATCAACGCCGAAATCCGCCGCCTCGTGGCCTGCGCGGCCGCCGGCGATTTCGCCGCGCGCGGCGACGAAGCCGCGTTCGAGCACGAGTTTCGCGAAATGGTCGGCGGGCTCAATCGCCTGATGTCGGGAACGAACGCCAACCTGCAGCAGGTTTCCGCGCTGCTTCGCGCGATCGCCGAAGGCGACCTGACCGCGCGCATGGAAGGCGAGCACCACGGCGTGTTCGCGATCATGCGCGACGACGCGAACGCGACCGTGTCGCGGCTGGTGGACATCGTGGGCGGAATCGCCGACGTGACCCGCGCAATCAACGGTGCCGCGTCGGAAATTTCCGCCGGCAACAACGACCTCGCCCAGCGCACGGAACAGCAGGCCGCAAGCCTGGAGGAAACCGCCGCGTCGATGGAAGAGCTGACCACCACCGTGCGCCAGAACGCACAGACCGCGCGCGAGGCAAGCCAGCAGGCGGGCGAAGCGGCCGACGTGGCACGCGACGGCGGCCGCGTGGTGGGCGACGTCGTGGCGACGATGGAAGGGATCGAGAAGGCATCGCGGCGCATCGCAGAAATCATCGGCGTGATCGACGGCATCGCGTTCCAGACCAACATCCTGGCGCTCAATGCGGCCGTCGAAGCGGCGCGCGCGGGCGAACAGGGCCGAGGGTTCGCGGTGGTCGCCGGCGAAGTACGTGCGCTCGCGCAGCGTTCGGCCGGCGCGGCGAAGGAAATCAAGGGCCTGATCGAGGACTCGGTAACGCAGGTCGCGAGCGGTTCGCAGCTGGTATCGCAAGCCGGCGGCACGATGCAGCGGATCGTCGAGTCGGTGCAGCGCGTGACCGGCCTCATGGCGGAGATCGCCGCCGCTTCGCAGGAGCAGGCTTCCGGTATCGAACAGGTCAGCCGCACCGTCGTGCACATGGACGAGGCCACTCAGCAGAACGCCGCGCTGGTCGAGGAAGCGTCGGCGACGGCGAAGTCGATGGTCGAGCAGGCGTCGGAGCTTGGCGCTGCGGTCTCGGTTTTCCGCCTTGCGGGCCCGGCGCGGCCGTTCGCTGCGGCGGCCTGAGCCCTCCCCTGACAACGAAAGGCCCCGCATCGCGGGGCCTTTTGCTACTCGGGAACAGAGGGGCCGATCAGGCGAACGGGTCCTGCAGCACCATGGTGGCGTCGCGGTCCGGGCCGGTGCTGACGATGGCGATGGGGCAGCCGGCCAGCTCTTCGAGCGCGCGCAGGTAGGCGCGGGCGGCAGGCGGCAGCTTGTCCCACTCGGTGATGCCGTGCGTGCTTTCTTCCCAGCCCGGGAACTCCAGGTACACCGGCGTGCACTCTTCCCAGCCGGCCGCGTCGAGCGGCGCGTACTCGGTGCGCTTGCCGCGGTATTCGTAGGCGATGCAGATCTTGAGCTTCTCCATGCCGTCGAGCACGTCGAGCTTGGTGATGCACAGGCCGGTGATGCCGTTGACGGCCACCGCGCGACGCAGCGCGACGATGTCCATCCAGCCGCAGCGACGCGGACGGCCGGTGGTGGCGCCGTATTCCTGGCCGCGATCGCGCAGGCCCTGGCCGATCTCGTCGTCCAGTTCGGTCGGGAACGGACCGCCGCCGACGCGCGTGGCGTAGGCCTTGGCGATGCCGAGCACGTAGTCGATCGCATCCGCCCCCACGCCGGTACCGGCGTACGCGCCGCCGACGGTGGTGTTGGACGAGGTGACATACGGATAGGTGCCGTGGTCGATGTCGAGCAGCGAACCCTGCGCGCCCTCGAACAGCACCTTGCGGCCCTGCTTGCGCAGGTCGTGGAGGATGCCGGCGACATCGGACTTCATCGGCTCCACGTACTCGCCGAACGCGAGCGCTTCATCGAGCGTCTTCTGGAAATCCACCGCCTCCACGCCGAGGTACTTGGTCAGCACGAAGTTGTGGTAATCCATCGTGGTGCGCAGCTTCTCCGCGAGCTGCTGCGGGTAATGCAGGTCCGCCACGCGGATGCCGCGACGGGCGACCTTGTCCTCGTACGCCGGGCCGATGCCGCGCCCGGTCGTGCCGATGGCCTTGCCGCCGGCGGCCTTTTCACGGGCCTGATCCAGCGCGATGTGGTACGGCATGATCAGCGGCGTCGCAGGGCTGATCTTCAGGCGCGAACGCACGTCGACGCCGTTGGCCTCCAGCTCGGCGATCTCCTTCTGCAGCGCCGCGGGCGAGAGCACCACGCCGTTGCCGATCAGGCACAGCGCGCCCTCGCGCAGGATGCCGGAGGGAATCAGGTGAAGGACGGTCTTCTTGCCGCCGATGACCAGCGTGTGGCCGGCGTTGTGGCCGCCCTGGAAACGCACCACCGCCCCGATGTCCTGCGTGAGCAGATCGACGATCTTGCCCTTGCCTTCATCGCCCCACTGGGCACCGAGAACGACGACTGACTGACCCATTTCGAAGCTCCTGACTCCGTTGCATTGGATGGCCGCGCGGCCGGGCCGCCTGCGGGACCCGCGCTTGGGGCCCCGCAAACAGCAAGAAAGCCGGCGGGGCGCTGGGCCCCGTCCGGCTTTTGTGCATTATCCGGGTTTTGCCCCGGCGGGACCACCCCGCCGCGGCGATGGGGCGACGGACCGGCGGCTTCGCCTTCGCGTCCGGCCCGCGATGCGGTCAGACCGGCCCGGGACGCCGTTCGAAGGCCTCAGCTTCCGCGCACCCACCAGAGCGACAGCAGGCCAAGCCCGACCACGATGGCCCCGATCACGCGCAATTGGCGGTCGGGAAGCGCGTGGAGCTGCTCGACCGCGCGCTTCCACCCGCGCGGCGTGACGAACAGGAACAGCCCCTCCAGCACCGCCACGAGGCACAGGGCGGAGATCAGCTCGAACATGCGGCCGGATCAGCGGTCCGAACGCAGGTACTGAAGGAACGGGTCGTCCTTGCTCAGCACGATCACGCCGTCGCCGTTGGCGAACGACTTGCGGTACGCATCCAGGCTGCGCTGGAACGCGAAGAAGCCCGGATCCTTGCTCGCCGCCTGCGCGTACAGGCGCGTCGCTTCGGCATCGCCCTCGCCGCGCAGCTTCTGCGCATCGCGCTCGGCCTCGGCCACGATCACCTGCTTGTCGCGGTCGGCCTTCGCGCGGATCGCCTGCGCCTGCTCCAGGCCTTCGGCCCGAAGCTGGCTGGCGACCTGCAGGCGCTGGCTGCGCATCTGGTTGTAGACCGAACCCACGACGTTGCTGTCCTGCGGCAGGTCGATGCGCTTGATGCGGATGTCGACGATCTTCACGCCCAGGGTTTCGGCACCCTGGTTGATCGCCGCGAGCTGCCGGCCGATCACGGTCGTGCGGTCGCCCGACACCACCTGCTGCAGCGTGCGCGAGTTGATTTCGTTGCGCAGCGAATCGCGGATGATCGGCGCCAGGCGCGCGACCGCGGTCGCTTCATCGCCGCCGGTAGCGCGATAGAACGCGCGCATGTCGTTGATCCGGCCGAGCGCGAAGAAGTCCACGCTCACGTTCTGCTTGTCGTAGGTGAGATAGCGCTCGGGTTCGGCGTCGAGCACCTGCAGGCGGCGGTCGAACACGCGCGCGGTTTCCACCAGCGGCCACTTGAAGTGCAGCCCGGGGCCGATGTCGGTGCGCACCACGCGACCGAGGTTCAGCACGATGGCGCTGTGGCCTTCGCGGACCACGAACACGGAGCCGAGCAGCGCGAACAGCGCGGCGACGGCCAGGGCGATCCAGAGGGAGAATTTCATCGCGTCACCTCCTCGCGACCCGTGGAGCGGGGCGAGCGTGTCGGGCGGGGCGAATCCGTCGATTCGGCGGTGGTCGGGGGCGCCAGCAGGTCCGGCGTGAGCAGCGGCGAATTCGGCGCGGGCGCCGGCGCGCGACGCTCGCCCATCGGCACGTAGATCACGTTGCGTCCGTCGCCGCCGACGATCGTGCGGTTGTCGGACAACACGTCCTGCACCGTGTCCAGCCACAGGCGCTTGCGCGTGACGTCCGGCGCGTTCTTGTACTGCTCGACCATCTGCGAGAAACGCGACGCGTCGCCTTCGGCACGCGCGATCGAGGCGGTCTTGTAGCCCTCGGCCGCGGCACGCACCTGCGCCGCCTGGCCGCGCGCTTCGGGCACGACCTGCTTGGCGTACGCCTGCGCCTGGTTGATCTGGGTGG
Source organism: Lysobacter arvi (assembly GCA_031216755.1). Taxonomy (GTDB): domain Bacteria; phylum Pseudomonadota; class Gammaproteobacteria; order Xanthomonadales; family Xanthomonadaceae; genus Lysobacter_J; species Lysobacter_J arvi. Next base: position 1,613,989 of record JARUHG010000001.1, read on the forward strand.
TCTTGTCCGACGCGGCGCGCTGCACTTCGTCGAACGCGTCCTTCACCTCGTCCGGCGGACGGGCGTTGGGCAGGTTGAGCTCGGTGACGAGCAGCCCGGTGCGGTAGGCCTCGAGGGACGCCTGCAACTGCTGCTTCACCGTCGTGGTGAGGTCCGCGCGGGCGTTGAGCACGGTGTCCAGGTCCGAACGGCCGACCTGCTCGCGCACCGCGCTCTGCGCGGCTTCCTTCAGGACGCGGTCGGCATCGCGCGAACCGAACAGGTACATCTGCGGGTCGCCGATCTTGTACTGCACGTTGATCTCGACGTTCACCATGTTGCTGTCGCGGGTGAACACCGGGACCGTGTCGCTGTACGCGTTGCTTTGCGTGGCGTTGACCTTGGTGACCCGTTCGATCGGCCACGGCGCCTTGAAGTGCGGGCCGGGTTCGAGCACGCGGGCGAACTGGCCGAAGCGCAGCACGACGCCGCGCTCCTGTTCGGTCACCAGCACGAAGCAGTTGAACACCAGCCACAGCGCGAAGACGATGCCGACCCAGCGCAGGATGCTGCCGCCACCGCCGGCTCCGCCGCCGAACAGTCCGCGCAGTGGATCGATCAGCGCGTCCAGGCCGCGGCCACCGGGCCTGCGTCGCGGATTTCGTCCGTTCGGACCACCGGAATTGTCACTGCCAGGGGTGTTCCAGGCCATGCCTGCTCCAAGGAGGGGATTGCCGCCCGCATTCAGCGGCGCGGGCGTGCGTCGATTCTAGGTGGGGGTGGGATGTGCCTCAAGCAAGGCGCGTCGCAGCGCGGCGAACGCGCTCAGGCCGCATCCTCGTCGTCGGGCTCGGGCAAAAGCGGACGCAGCGCCTCGCCATGGGCCTGCACGAACAGCCGCTGCGCGTCGGCCAGCGGCAGGTCGACGCGGATGCGCCAGCCGTGCTCGTCGTGCTCCTCGCCCCGAACCGCGCCCAGGTCATGCAGGCGCGCGCGCAGCCGGGCGGCCTGCGGCGGCAACCGCACCTCGCCCACGACGTGGCGCAGTTCAAGCGCTTCGGCCAGCGCCTGCCGCAGCAGCTCCAGCCCCTGCCCTTCGCGGGCCGACAGCCAGACCCGAACGCGGCCCTCGGCCGGACGATCGATGCGCGGTGCGACGGCCTCGCCGTCGGTGCCGAGCCGGTCGATCTTGTTGAACACCAGCACCTGCGGCAGATCGCCGGCGCCGATGTCCTTGAGGACTTCGTCGACCTGCGCGATGCGCTCGTCGCGCAACGGATCGGCCGCATCCACCACATGCAGCAGCAGGTCGGCCTCGCGCGCTTCCGACAGCGTCGAGCGGAACGCCGCGACCAGTTCGTGCGGCAGATCGCGCACGAAGCCGACCGTGTCGGCCAGCACCACGCCGCCGCCGGACAGTTCGATGCGGCGGACGGTCGGGTCCAGCGTCGCGAAGAGCTGATCGGCTGCGTAGGCGTCGGCGCCGGTCATCGAATTGAACAGCGTCGACTTGCCCGCGTTCGTGTAGCCCACCAGCGCCACGCGCGGCAATTCGCTGCGAACGCGGGCGCGGCGCATCTGCGTGCGCTGGACTTCGACCTTTTCCAGCCGCCGCTGCAGCTGTTCCAGACGCTTCTGCAGCAACCGGCGGTCGGTTTCCAGCTGCGTTTCGCCAGGGCCGCGCAGGCCGATGGAGCCGCCGCGCTGGCGCTCAAGGTGGGTCCAGCCGCGCACCAGCCGCGTGGCCATGTGCTTGAGCTGCGCCAGTTCCACCTGCAGCTTGCCGTCGTGGCTGTGCGCACGCTGGGCGAAGATGTCCAGGATCAGCCCGGTGCGATCCACCACGCGCCGCTGCAACGCGCGCTCGAGGTTGCGCTCCTGGCCGGGCGACAGCGGATGGTTGACGAGGATGAGGTCGGCGCCGGTCGCATCGGCCGCCGCCTTCACTTCCTCCAGCTTGCCGCTGCCAATGAGCATGGCGGCATTGGGCCGGTCGATGCGCGCGGTGAGCACCGCCGCGACCGTGGCGCCCGCCGAGCGGGCAAGATCGGCGAACTCCTCCAGCAATCCCTCGTCGGGCGGGCCGCCGGCGTGGGGTTGGATCAGTAGGGCGTGCTCGCCTTTGCGGGATCGTTCGAACAAACGGGGGTCAACCTGTACGGGGACAGGAAGAGAAGATGGGCACCGACCCGCGGCCGCACAAGGGCCGCAGGTCATCGCGCCTCCGGCCGGGCGCCGGAAGGCGCGCAAACCTCATCCGCGGCGCGATGGTCTTGGCGCGACGGGCCTCATTCGGCCTCGTCGGTTTCCTCGGCGCCGGATTCGGACGACTGGACGTAACCGCCGCCGGGGCCCACGCGCACGTTGCGCGCCGGAACCACCGTGGAAATGGCGTGCTTGTAGACCATCTGGCTGACCGTGTTGCGCAGCAGCACCACGAACTGGTCGAAGGACTCGATGGTGCCCTGCAATTTGATGCCGTTCACCAGGTAGACCGACACCGGCACTCGCTCGCGCCGAAGCGCGTTCAGGAAAGGATCCTGCAAAGACTGTCCCTTGGACATGCGTTGTTCCCCAACTCGTTCTAGTTATCAGTGATGTTGCAGCCGCGCGGCAGTCGAACCGCGATCGCCGGCCCGTCCCCACAGCGGCGACGGCCCGATGGTAGCGCAAACCCGGCGCGGTGCACGCGCACCGCATTCAACCCGTGGGCGGTCCGTCGCGCCTGCCGAGGAACGCCGACCGCACCCGCTCCAGGGCATCGCGCTGGCGCTGCGGATCGAACCACAGCGCGTCCAGTTCGCCGCGCAGCCAGGTGAGCTGGCGCTTGGCGAGCTGGCGCGTCGCATACACGCCGCGATCACGGAACTCGTCCGCCGTCGTCGCGCCGGCCAGGTGCTCCCATGCCTGGCGGTAGCCCACCGCGCGCAACGCGGGCAGGTCCAGCGGAGCCGGATGGTCGCGCAACTCCGGCAACGCCCGCAGCGCGCGCACTTCGTCGAGGAACCCGCCGGCGAGCATCAGATCGAACCGTCGGGCGATGCGCTCGTGGAGTTCGGCCCGCTCGGCCGGCGCGAGCACCAGCTTCAGCACCCGCACCGGCAGGCGCGGCGGCCGGACTTCGCGGCGCCAGTCGCTGATCGTGCGTCCCGACAGACGGAAGACTTCCAGCGCCCGCTGGATCCGTTGTGCGTCGGTGGCGTGGATACGCGCGGCCGCCTCCGGGTCTATCGAGGCAAGCTCCGCATGCAGCGCCGCCCAGCCGCGACGCCCGGCCTCGACCTCCAGCTGCGCGCGCGTGTCGGCGTCGGCTTCGGGCATCGGCGAGAGCCCATGCAGCAACGCGTGGAAATAGAGCCCGGTGCCGCCCGCGAGGATCGGCAATCGTCCGCGCGCCACGATTTCCTCCACCGCGCGACGCGCGTCCTGCGCGAACTCCGCGGCCGAGTACGGCTGCCAGGGTTCGCGCAGGTCGATCAGGTGGTGCGGCACGCGCATGCGCTCGTCCCGCGTAGGCTTGGCCGAACCGATATCGAGGCGCCGGTACACCAGGGCCGAATCCACGCTGACGATCTCGCCGCCGTAGCGCTCCGCCCAATCCAGCGCGAGCGCGGTCTTGCCCGAAGCGGTCGGACCCATCAGGGCTATCGCGAGGGGGCGCGGATCGGCGGGCATGTCGGAGGCGACGGGTCGGTGCCGTAGCCTCGCACAGAGGGCGCGCTGGCGGAACGTCGCCGCCCTGCTCCGCTTTCCACACAAGGTGTGGAGAACCGCTGGGGCAACGCTGTTGATAAGACATTCCAGCCCACGCGCCGCAAGGCCTCCCGGGTGATTGGCGAAATTTTGGCCAGCGCGTTCCGACTATCCACACAGCCTGTGGACAAGCCTGCGGACAGCGATGTGGGCATCGTCCGCATACATCGCAACCACCGCCCTCGCGGCAAATCTGGCTAAAAAATGACCACGCATTCCGCTTGACGAATGGCGCGAATTCGGCATCCACGACCGGACACCGCGCGCACGTACCGGCGCCTGGATCATGCGGCTATCCACACCCGCTGTGGACAAGCCTGCGGACATCGGGTCGATGACGATGCTGCACGCCTTGCAGCGCAAGCATTGCAAGGTGTTTGGCGAATTGTTGGCCAGTAAAAACGGTTGACTTGCGACGCGGAATGCGCATGCGTGCGAGTCGTTCCGCAAGCGCGGAATCGCGCTATCCACACAGGTTGTGGACAAGCCTGCGGACATCGAACGGAAGAACCTCCTGCAGGCCTTGCCGCACAAGCATCGCAGCGGGTTTGGCGAAAAACTGGCCAAAGAATTCGCTTGACGACGGCGACGAACTCGGCATCACCTGCGTCGTATCCACACACGCTGTGGACAGGCACGTGCACAACCATGTGCGTATCGCGACGAACGCCTTGTCCGGCAAGGGCGCCGCGAATCTGGTCAGAAAATCGCCACGAGGCGCATCATTCGTCGTCGGGCCACTTCGGCATGGACGGCGCGACCTTCGCGCGCGGCATCGCCTGCGTCGCGACGGCGGTCCACACCTTGATCGCATCCACCGTCGCGGCGACGTCGTGCACGCGCAGCAGTTTCGCGCCGCGCTGTGCGGCGATAAGGTGCGCTGCGACCGAGCCCGTCGCGCGGTCGCGCGGATCGCTGCGCCCGGTGAGTTCACCGATCGTGCGCTTGCGCGACAGTCCGGCGAGCAACGGAACGCCCAGTTCGGCAAGACGTTCCAGTTGCGCGAGCAAGGTCAGGTTGTGCTGCGTGGTCTTGCCGAAGCCGAAGCCGGGGTCGACGATGATCTTCTTCTTCGCGATGCCGGCCATCTCCGCGGCGAAGATGCGCTCGGCAAGGAAACGGTGCACGTCGGAGACGACGTCGTCGTAATGCGGCGCGTCCTGCATGGAGCGCGGCTCGCCCTGCATGTGCATCAGCACCACCGGAACGCCGAGTGCGGCGGCGGCATCGAGCGCGCCCTCGCGCCGCAGCGCGTAGACGTCGTTGATCATGCCCGCACCGGCCTGCACCGCCGCACGCATCACCTCGGGCTTGGAGGTGTCGATGCTGATCGGCAGCGAGGTCTCGCGGGCGAGGCGCTCGATCACGGGAATCGTGCGGCGCAGCTCTTCTTCCAGCGGAACCTCGGCTGCGCCGGGCCGCGTGGACTCGCCGCCGATATCGAGCATGTCCGCGCCCGCTTCGGCCATCGCCAGGCCGTGCGCGACGGCGGCGTCGAGCGTGTCGTGCGCACCGCCGTCGGAGAACGAATCCGGAGTGACGTTGACGATGCCCATCACGCGGGGGCGGTCGAGGGCGAGCGGGCGGCCGTTGCAGTCGAGGATGGGCGTGAGGTCGAACATGGCGGCCGTGCTCGTGGAGGAAGGTGCGATCTTACGGCGTCGCCGCCGCGTGCTGATGTCGCAGCATCCGCAGGGCGGAGCATCTGTCCGGAGTGCTGCGCTGCCGGGCGGTGTGCGCGCAACGCATACCGTGTCCCGCTCGTCGAAGCCTTGCGAGCAGTCGGGCGGACCGATGAATCCCGCCTTCGCCGGGATGATGCAATGGGCCTTCATGCCTGGCGGCTGCGCGGCCCACAAAAGGAAACGGCACCGTTTCCGGTGCCGTTTTCTTGAATCCCGAAGCGTGCTTCAGGTCTGCGCGGCGGGGCCGCCGATCGTGCCCGGACGTTCGCCGTCGTCCTTCGGCGTCTTCCCCGACTTCGACCAGTCGGCCGGCGGGCCCGGACGGCGACCGGCCATGATGTCGTCGATCTGGTGCGCGTCGATGGTCTCGTACTGCAGCAGCGCATCGGCCATCACGTGCAGCTTGTCGAGGTTGTCCTTGAGGATCTGCGTGGTGCGGCTGTAGGCCTTGTCGAGGATGCCGCGCACGACTTCGTCGATCTTGCGCGCGGTCTCGTTCGACACGTTCTTGTGCTGCGTCACCGAACGGCCGAGGAACACCTCGTCCTCTTCCTCGCCGTATGCGATCGGGCCCATCTCGTCGCTCAGGCCCCACTTGGTGACCATGTTGCGGGCCATCTTGGTGGCGCGCTCGATGTCGTTGGACGCACCGGTGGTGACCTTGTCGACGCCGAAGATGAGTTCCTCGGCGACGCGGCCGCCGTACAGCGAGCACAGCTGCGATTCGATGGCGACCTTGTTCATCGAGTACTTGTCGCCTTCCGGCAGGTACATCGTCACGCCCAGCGCGCGGCCGCGCGGAATGATGGTGACCTTGTAGACCGGGTCGTGCTCGGGAACGATGCGGCCGACGATCGCGTGGCCCGCCTCGTGGTAGGCGGTGAGCTTCTTCTCGTCCTCGCTCATGGCCATCGAGCGACGCTCGGCGCCCATCAGGATCTTGTCGCGCGCACGGTCGAAGTGCTCCATGCGCACGTCCTTGGCGTTTTCGCGCGCAGCGAACAGCGCGGCCTCGTTGCACAGGTTCGCCAGGTCCGCGCCGGAGAAGCCCGGCGTACCGCGCGCGATCGTCATCGGGTCGACGTCGTCGTGCAGCGGCAGCTTGCGCATGTGCACGCGCAGGATCTGCTCGCGGCCCTTCACGTCCGGCAGGCCCACCACGACCTGCCGGTCGAAGCGGCCCGGACGCAGCAGCGCCGGATCGAGCACGTCCGGACGGTTGGTCGCGGCGATCACGATCACGCCCTCGCCGCCCTCGAAGCCGTCCATCTCGACCAGCAGCTGGTTCAGCGTCTGCTCGCGCTCGTCGTGGCCACCGCCGAGGCCCGCGCCGCGATGGCGGCCGACCGCGTCGATTTCGTCGATGAAGATGATGCAGGGCGCGTGCTTCTTGGCCTGGTCGAACATGTCGCGCACGCGGCTGGCGCCCACGCCCACGAACATCTCGACGAAGTCCGAGCCGGAGATGCTGAAGAACGGCACCTTCGCCTCGCCGGCGATCGCGCGCGCCAGCAGCGTCTTGCCGGTGCCCGGCGGGCCGACCATCAGCACGCCGCGCGGGATCTTGCCGCCCAGCTTCTGGAACTTGGAGGGATCGCGCAGGAACTCGACCAGCTCGCCGACTTCCTCCTTCGCTTCGTCGCAGCCGGCGACGTCGGCCAGCGTGACCTTGACCTGGTCCTCGCCCTGCAGCTTCGCGCGCGACCGGCCGAAGCTCATCGCGCCCTTGCTGCCGCCCTGCTGCATCTGGCGCATGAAATACACCCAGATGCCGATGAACAGCAGCCAGGGGAGCACGTTGATGATGATGTAGAGGATCGACGGGCCGCTCTGCGGCGGCTGCTGGTCGATCGCGACCCGATGGTTGATCAGGTCGTTGATGAGGTCCTTGTCGTCCTTGGGCTTGTAGGTCGTGAACTTGGAACCGTCGCTGCGCACACCGGTGATGGTGGCGCCGTCGTCGGCGATCTTCACTTCCTTCACCTTGTCCTGCTGGACCTGATGGACGAACTGATCGTACTGGAGCGGCTCGGTCGTTCCCGCGCGCGGCCCGAATGCCTGGAAGACCACCATCAACACGACGGCGACGATCACCCAGAGCAGCAGATTCTTGGCCAAATCGTTCATTCAGTTCCTACCTGGCGCCTGCGGCGCGTTGCAGCGGGGGCGGCGCCCATGCGCCGTGCAGCTCGATCCAAACCTTACTTCATTACCGCGCGCTTGCCCTGTGCCAGCGCGTAGACCTCGGGCGAGCGCTTGCGCGACGCCTCCGGTTTGCGGATCACGACCCGGTCGTAGCGCCGGCGCAGCTCCTTCACGTACTCGTCGAAGCCGACCCCCTGGAACAACTTGATCAGGAAGTTGCCCCCGGTGCGCAGGTGCCGGTCGGCGAAGTCCATCGCCAGCTCCGACAGGTACATCGCCCGGGGCATGTCGACCGCGTCCACGCCACTCTTATTGGGGGCCATGTCGGACAGGACAAGGTCCACCGGCTGTCCGTTCAGCGCGCCCACCAGCTGGGATAGGACCGCATCCTCCCTGAAATCGCCATGAAGGAATTCGACCCCGGCCAGCGACGGCATCTCGAGGATGTCCAGGGCGATCACGCGGCCGGGGCGGGCCGGATCGAGGCGGTCGAGCTCCTGGCGGACCCACTGGGACCAGCCGCCCGGGGCAGCGCCCAGGTCGACGACCACCATCCCCGGCTTGAGCAGCCGGTCGCGTTCGACCAGTTCCTCCAGCTTGTAGGCGGCGCGGGAGCGCAGGCCTTCGGCCTTGGCCTTCTTCACGAAGGGGTCGGAAAAGTGTTCCTTGAGCCAGCGCTGGCTGGACTTGCTGCGGCTCGCCATCGGCGCGGCGTCGGGGTGAGCGTGGGGGCGGTCATGATACCCTGCGCGCCCCCCAGAGGTTTTCCGTATCCCGATGCAGACCGTCCTGACCGCCGCCCAGACCCGCTTCCTGCGGGGCCAGGCCCACGATCTCAAGGCGATGCTGCAGGTCGGCGGCAAGGGCGTCACCGACGCACTGCTGGCCGAGATCGACCTGGCGCTGGAACACCATGAACTCATCAAGGTGAAGGTCGGCGCGGAGGATCGCGAGGCCCGCGATGCGATGATCGAGGAAATCGCCCGGCGCACCGGCGCGGCGCTGGTGCAGCGCATCGGCCACACGGCCGTGCTGTACCGCCCCGGCAAGGACCGGCGCCAGATCGTCCTGCCGCGCGCCTGACGAAGGCCGCGCGGCCGGGTTTTCCTCCCGCCCTCGCGCCCCCACCTCGTCCCCATGCAGCTCAATCTCGAACACCCGGACCACGAGTTCTTCCTGCGCGCCGCGGACGGCGGGTCCGTGCGGGTGAACGATCGCCATCTGACGGCCAGTTTCGTCCTCGCGCCCGATCGGCTCATCGAGGGCTGGCCGGTGCGCGAGGTGCAGGCGATGACGCCGGAGGACCTCGACGCCGTCCTCGCACTGGAGCCGGAAGTGGTCCTGCTCGGCAGCGGTGCCGCGCAGGTGTTCCCGCCCGCGGCCGTACTGGCGCATGGCCTGCGCCGCGGCGTCGGCATCGAAACCATGACCAACGCGGCCGCCGCGCGCACGTTCAACGTGCTGGCCGGCGAAGGCCGCCGCGTGGTCGTGGCGTTCGTTCTTCCGGGCCCGGCCGCCTAGCGCTCTGCGCTTTCCCGCGGCGCGAACCGCAGCCGCGTCCACACGCCGTAGTGATCCGACGCCCAGCGGCCTTGCGCATCGGGCGCGTCGAGGATGCGCCGCGCCTCGGGCCGCGCAAACGCGCCCTTTCCGGCGTAAACCCGATCGATGCGCGCCGGCGGATTGAAGCGCGGGTTGAGCGTCGCGTGCGCGATGTCCTCCACGGCGATGCCGGGATGCGCCGCGGCGTAGGCATCGTCGAAGCGTTCGCGCAAGCGTGCCAGTTCCGGCGCATTCGCCGTCACGTTGAAGTCTCCGCCGATCACCGTCGGTGCGTCGCCCTGCGTCGCGTCGACGAACGACAGCAGATCCGCGATCTGCCGCGCGCGCGTGGCGCCGCTGCGATCCTCGAAATCCAGGTGTACGACGTACAGATTCACCTGACGACCCCGTACCGTGGTGCGCACCCAGCCGGCGATGCGATACGCCTCGTGCGGATCCAGGCGACGGAAACCGCGCTGCGTCGCGGGCGCACGCGTGAGGATGGCATTGCCGTACCGGCGTGCACGCCCCACCGGATCGACGGACACGAAGAACGCGTGATAGCCCAGACGCCGCGCCAGCGTCGTCGCCTGGTTCGGCAGCGCTTCGTCCTGCAGCACCTCCTGCAGCAGGATCGCGTCCGGCTGTAGGCGGCGGAGTTCGGCTTCGATCATCGCCTGGCGCTGCGGCCAGTCCTCGCGGTCGTGCCAGAGGTTGAGGGTGACGATCTCCAGCCTGGGCGTGTCGTCGCCGACCGGCCTGGAGACACAGCCGGTCAGCACCAGGAGCGTCGCGCCGATCAGGCATTCCGCGATGCGCCGCACGAGAACGGCGCGAGGCACCGTGCGTCCGCGTTGCGCGAACGCGGGGCTCATCGCCTGGGCAGGTAGATCAACGGATCGACCGGTTTGCCGTTGTAGCGCACTTCGAAATGCAGCATCTCGCGCGGGGCGCCGCTGCGGCCCATCTCGGCGATCTGCTGGCCCGAGCGCACCAGCTGGCCTTCGTTCACGAGGCGATTGCGGTTGTGGCCGTAGGCGGAAAGCCACTGCTCGTTGTGTTTGATGATGATCAGCTCACCGTAGCCGACCAGGCCCGAACCGGAATACACGACGACGCCATCGGCGGCCGCGCGCACCGGAGCGCCGCTCGCGCCGGCGATGTCGACGCCCTGCTTGGTCGGCTCGCCCGCCACGTAGCGGCCGATCAATTCACCGTCCGCGGGCCAGCGCCACTTGATGTCGCTCGCCGCGGGGGCCGCCGGCTTTGGCGCAGGCGGCGTGGGGGTCGATGGCTTGGTCGCGGCGGCCGTCGGACGGGTCGTCCCGGTGCCGCCGCCCTTCCCTGCCGGATACAGGCGAAGCTTCTGGCCCGGATAGATGGTGTACGGCGGATCGAGGCCGTTCCACGCCGCCAGGTCCTGCTGCCGGACGCCGTTGCGCGATGCGATCGCGAACAGCGTGTCGCCGCGACGCACCGTGGTGGTCACGCCCGGTCGCGGTTTGGACGGCGGCTGCGAGGAGGTGCCCGGTTCGCGATAGACCTTCGTGCTCCAGCAACCGCCCAGCAGCACGGCGAGCGCCAGGAGCGAGCCAGTCGCCACGAATCGCCTTGTTCCGGTCATGCGTCCTCTCATCCGAGCCGCCTTGTCCACCCGCTCATCCAAACTGGGCCTTCCACACCAGCCAGCCGATCGCCGCCACGAGCAGTACCGACGCGATCCAGCCGATCGGCTCGATATAGCGCCGCAGCGCCGCCTCCGCGCGCACGCCGCCGAGCCGGATGGCCAGCGCGACCAGGTACACGCGCTTGCCGCGGCCGATGACCATGCTGGCCATGAACGGTACCAACGGGACGCCGACGATGCCCGACGCCCAGGTGAATATCTTCAGCGGAATCGGCGTGAACCCCGCGAGAACCAGCAGCCAGAACGCCTGCCACGGCGAATGGGCGGCGATGTCGCGCAACTGCTGCACCTGCGCGTCGATGCGCTCCATCCAGCCCAGCGCGGCGAGCATCGGCTTGACCAGTTCGTAGGCGAAATGACCCAGCGCGAAGCCGACGACCGCGCCGGCGAGCGATCCGACCAGGCTCAGGGTCGCGAACCAGAACCCGCGCCGCGGCTGCGCCAGGCACATGGGCGCGAGCATCACTTCCGGCGGAACCGGAAAGACGACCGCTTCGGCAAAGCTCAGTCCCGTGAGGAAGGTCGGCGCATGGCGGTGGCGCGCCCAGGCGATGGTGCGCTCGTACAACGGTCCGAAGATCTTCAACGGCAACCCTGCCTTCGATGGTGTCGTCAGTGTGTATGGCGGTGTGTCGCTGCGGCGTCGGTCAGTCGACCATGCCCGACAGCAGCGGCACGAAGACTACCGGCGCAAGCGTCTGCTGGGTGACATGGCCGTCCGGATCCTTGCGCAGCTTCAGCAACGATTGCGATCCGGCGCCGCCCACGGGCGCGATCAGCGTGCCGCCCGGCGCAAGCTGCTCGGTCAGTGCGTCCACCAGCGCCGGCGCGGCAGCCGTGACGATGATGGCATCGAACGGGCCGTTCTCCGGCCAGCCGATGCGGCCGTCGTCGTGCTTGCTGCGCACGTTCATGCCGAGCTGGCGGAAACGCTTGCGCGCGGTGCGCAGCAGTTCGCCGATGCGCTCGACCGTGTGCACTTCAAGCCCCAGCGCGGCGAGTACCGCGGCCTGGTAACCCGAACCGGTGCCGATCTCCAGCACCTTCTTCGGCTCGGATTCGAGCAGCGCTTCGGTCATCTTCGCCACGACCCACGGCTGCGAGATCGTCTGGCCATGACCGATCGGCAATGCGGTGTCTTCGTAGGCACGCGTCGCCAGCGCTTCGTCGACGAACAGATGGCGCGGCACGGTGCGGATCGCGTTGAGCACGCGTTCGTCGCGGATGCCGTTGTCGCGCAGTCGATCGACGAGGCGATCGCGCACGCGCTGGGACGTCATTCCCGAACCGATCGCCTCCGGCTGCAACCGCATGCGCAGCGTCATGCGGCGTGCTCCGGCCGGCGCGATGCCGAATGCCCGAGCGACGAGGCAAGCCCGTCCACCCAGCTGGCCACCTGCTCGAGCGCGTGGTAACGCGTGAGGTCGACCTGGATCGGCGTGATCGAAATGTGCCCGGTGCGCACGGCGTGGAAATCGGTGCCGGGCCCTGCGTCCTGCTCGGCGCCCGCCGGACCGATCCACCACCACTGGCGGCCGCGCGGGTCCTGCTGCGGGATGCACGCTTCGGCGCGGTGGCGATTGCCCAGTCGCGTGACCTCGAAGCCGCGCACTTCGTCCCACGGAATGTCCGGGACGTTGACGTTGAGGATGGTGTCGGCCGGCAGCGGGTCCACGCGCAGGCGCGCGATGATCTCCGCCGCCGCGCGAGCCGCCGTCTCGTAATGGCGGCCCGTGTGATCGACCGTCTGCAGCGACATCGCCACGGCCGGCAACCCGAGGAAGCGGCCTTCCATCGCCGCGGCGACGGTGCCTGAATAGATCACGTCGTCGCCGAGGTTCGCGGTGTTGTTGATGCCCGACACGACGATGTCCGGCTCCACCTCGAGCATGCCGGTGATGGCCACGTGCACGCAGTCGGTCGGCGTGCCGAACACGCGCCAGGTCGATCCGTCGAGCTGCTGCACGCGCACCGGCGCGTCCAGGGTGAGCGAATTGCTGGCACCGGAGCGGTCCCGGTCGGGCGCCACCACCAGGACCTCGTGGCCCGCAGCGCGCAGGCCATCGGCCAGAACGCGGATGCCGGGCGCGTCGACGCCATCGTCGTTGCTCACCAGTACTCGCATGGACTCCCTTGTAGACACGCTTGCCAGAACACCCGCCGGAACACGGCGCCGGCGCAGGTCGGGCCCGCGCCGCGCGGGGCCCCATGATAGCCGAACCCGCCCGCGCACCCGGCGACGGCGTGCACGTACTGGCAAGGTCGCGTTAGCGGTTTGCGGCAGGAGCCGGCGACGCTAGGCTGGTCGCATGTCCGAACGACGCGACGATGACGAAGACGATGCCGAGCTGTTCCGCGCGGCGATCGGTCCGGTGCGGCCCATGCGCGAGACCGCGCCGCCCCCGGCTGCTCCGCGCCCCCGGCCGCGCGCGCGCATGGCCGAGCGCGACGAGGCGCACGCACGCGAACAATTCCGCCACGCGCTCGAGGACAGCCTGCTCGAAGCCGGCGACGCGCTGAGCTATCGACGCGAGGAAGTGTCGCCGCGCCTGCTGCAGAAGCTCAAGCGCGGCGAGATATCGGTGCAGGAGGAGCTCGACCTGCACGGTGCGGACGCACGCGAGGCCGAGCAGCTGGTGCGCGCCTTCCTGCACGATGCCCGCCAGCATGGCGTGGGCTGCGTCCGGATCGTGCACGGAAAGGGGCTGCACGGCCCCGCGTCGATCGCCTCCGGCGGGCAGCCCGTGCTCAAGAACCTGGTCGACCGCATGCTGCGGCATCGCGCCGACGTGCTCGCGTTCCACTCCGCCCCGCCGGCGCAGGGCGGCACCGGCGCGGTGCTGGTGTTGCTCGCGCCCCGCCGCCTCCGTTCGTAGCAACCCGGTTCGAACGGAATCGGAGAGGCGTGGGCAGGCGTTACTTCGGCTCGCCGGAGGTCTGTGCGACCTGCTCGGCCGTCTTGTACGGCACGTTGACCCAGACGACTTCCAGGCCGCGACGACGCGCGATGCGCTCGACGTAGGCGACGTACTCCTCGTCGGCGTCGTTGAGCGAAGGAGCGCGCGGTTCGGACGCGTAGTTGGACCTGGATTCCATGCCGGCGCAGGCGGACAAGCCGACGAGGGAGAGCAACACGGCCATGCGTAGCGATGCGTTCATGACGACATCTCCATGACGGTTCGCCGGGCCCCGCGGCACGGCGGCAGCGCGTTGCGACGCTGCAGCTCCGGTATACGCCGGCCGTCGGACGCAGCCAGTGCCGCCGCACCCTTTCCGACGAACGGTCGAACGGCCGGAAAGAAGCCGTCAGCCGACGCGGCCGACCGCCCGTACGTCGCCCAATTCGGCGAGCACCACGGTCGCGTACGCGCCCGGCGGCAACGCGAAAGCGAGTTCGAGCACGTCATCCTCACGCCACGTCCACGTCAGGGCCGTCGGCTTCAGACGCAACGCGCGCCGCTCCTGCCGGAGCCCTTCGGCCTCTAGCCCGGCCCGCAGCGCGAGCGCTTCCTCATCGGACAGCGCCTCCGTTTCCAGCGCCGCGGCCTCCCCGGTGGAGCGCAGATCGCCGCGGCCCCACAGCGGGCCGGTCGGATGGATGTCGAACGATGCGAGCCGCTGCGCGAGCGCATCGTCGAACGGCTCGGGCCCGAACACGCTGCGGCTTCCATCGAGCATCCAGACCTCGCCGTCCAGCGGCGTATCCCAGCACGCACGTTCCACGCGCCGGGCGAGCACGCGATTGAACAGTTCCGAGCGCGCGGCCGACATCAGCAGCGTGCGCTGCTCGCGACGCACGCGGCGTCCGGCGAACATCGCACGCGCGTTGGCGACGTTGTCGCCGTCGCGACCGAAGCGCTGCTCGCCGAAGTAGTTGGGCACGCCGCGCTCGGCGATGGCGCGCAGGCGCTGCTCGATCGCTGCCCGCTCGCCGACGACGTTCCGAAGCGCGAGCACGAAGCGATTGCCGGCCAGCGCACCGCGCGGCAGCTTCTTCGCGTGCCAGGCGTGCTCCAGCACGGTCAGGCGTTCCTCGCCGTTGGCGTATTCCAGCGATGCAAGATCCGGCGCGACCTTCTTCGGCAGGTGCACGCTGAAACGCTGGCGCGTGACGGCATGGCGGTCCTTCAGGCCGGCGTACCCGATCGCGACCTCGCCCACGCCCGCCCACTGCGCGATGTGCTTCGCGGCGAAGCCGGTGTTCATGCCGCGCTTCTCGACGGTGAGCAGCAGGTGCTCGCCGGCGCCACTGGCGTCGAAGCCCGGAAGTTCCTCGACGAGGAAGTCCTCCGGCGTCGTGCGCATGTTCGCCGACAGCACGGCCCCGCCATGCGCGCGCGGCAACGCGGGCTCGCTCACGACTTCACCAGCAGGCATACGGCCATGGCGGCGATGCCTTCGCCGCGCCCGGTGAACCCGAGTTTCTCGCTGGTGGTCGCCTTGATGCTGATCGCTTCCACGTCAACGGCGAGCTCCTGCGCCAGCACCTCGCGCATCGCCGCGGCATGCGGGCCGACCTTCGGCCGTTCGCAGACGACGGTCACGTCGGCATTGCCCAGTTGCCACCCGCGCTCGCGCGCGAGCGCATCGCAATGGCGCAGGAAGGCACGGCTGTCGGCGCCCTTCCACTGCGGATCGCTCGGCGGAAAGTGCTTGCCGATGTCGCCCAGCGCGAGCGCGCCGAGGATCGCGTCGCACAGCGCGTGGATCACCACGTCGCCATCCGAATGCGCGAGCACGCCGCGATCGTGCGGCACGCGCACGCCCCCGAGCACGACGTGGTCGCCCTCTCCGAACGCGTGCACGTCGTAACCCTGTCCGATGCGGATGTTCATGGCGTTCTCTTGCGGATGTTGCGAATGAGGTGGGCCGACGGGATCGTCGGCATGGATCGCGCCGGGATTCCGGCGGCGACCGGCTACTCGGTGAGCCGCGCGAGAAGATACTCCGCCAGCGCGAGGTCGGCCGGCGTGGTCACCTTCAGGTTGTCTTCCCGACCCTCGACCAGCGCCGGATGCGCGCCCGTGCGCTCCATCGCCATCGCTTCGTCGGTGACGAGGACGCCCTCGGCACGTGCGCGTTCCAGCGCCGACGTGAGCGCGCCACGCCGGAACGCCTGCGGCGTGAACGCGCGCCACAACGCCGAACGCGGTTCGGTCGCGACGATGCGCGCGTCCGCATCGGCGCGCTTGAGCGTGTCGCGGACCGGCGCGCCGAGGATGGCGCCGTCGGCATGCGCGCTGGCGACGTCGATCAGCCGGTTGAGGTCCGCGGCGCGCAGGTTCGGGCGCGCGGCGTCGTGCACGAGGACCAGCGCGTCCTCGTCGACGTCACCGGGCAGCGCGCGCAATGCGGCCAGTACCGAATCGGCGCGCTCGCCGCCGCCCGTGCAGCGCAGCAGCGGTTTGCCGTGTCGCGACGTCCAGCCGGGCCAGCGAAGGTCGTCGGCCGCCAGCGCCACCATGGCGCCGTCGACGCGCGGATGCGAGAGCAGCGCGTCGAGCGCGTGCGCGATCAGGGTTTTTCCGGCGGCTTCGAGGTACTGCTTCGGGACCTCGCCACCGAACCGCGTACCGCGACCGGCCGCGGGCAGCACCGCCCAGATGCGCGGCGTCACGGCGCAGGAGCCTGCGCACCGTCCGCCGGTGGCGTCTGGGTGGAAGGCGCGGTCGAACCTTCCGGCTCGACCACGCGGTAGAACGTTTCACCGGGCTTGATCATGCCCAGCTCGCTGCGCGCGCGTTCCTCGACGGCGGCCTCGCCGGACTTGAGGTCCTCGACTTCCGCCGCGAGCGCATCGTTGCGCTGCTGCAGGCCCGCGTTCTCGCGCGTCTGCTGCTGTACCTGACGGTCCAGGCGGGCGACGGAGCGGCTGCCGCCCTCGCCCACCCAGAGGCGGTATTGCAGGAACGCCAGCAGCCCGGCGAGCAGCACCAGCAGCAGTCGCAACCAGCGCATGCGCGCGTGCTCCGTTCCTTAGCGCTTGAGCGAGACGAAGGCGTTGCGGCCGGCGTACTTCGCGGCCGAACCCAGGGCTTCCTCGATGCGCAGCAGCTGGTTGTACTTGGCGACGCGGTCGCTGCGGCACAGCGAGCCGGTCTTGATCTGGGTGGCGGTCGTGGCGACGGCGATGTCGGAGATCGTCGTGTCCTCGGTTTCGCCCGAGCGGTGCGAGACGATCGCCGCATAGCGGTTCGCATCGGCCATCGCGATGGCTTCCAGCGTTTCGGTCAGCGTGCCGATCTGGTTGACCTTGATCAGGATGGCATTCGCCACGCCCTGGTCGATGCCTTCGCGGAAGATCTTCGGATTGGTCACGAAGAGGTCGTCGCCGACCAGCTGCACCTTGTTGCCGATCCTGTCGGTGAGCTGCTTCCAGCCGGCCCAGTCGTGCTCGGCCATGCCGTCCTCGATGGTGACGATCGGGTATTGCGCGGCCCAGTTGGCGAGGAAGTCGACGAACTGCTCGCTCGTCAGGCGCTTGCCTTCGCCGGTGAGGTTGTACTTGCCGTTGTCGTAGAACTCGCTGGATGCGACGTCCAGGCCGAGCAGGATGTCCTCGCCCGCCTTGTAGCCGGCCTTGCCGATGGCTTCCAGGATCGTTTCCAGCGCTTCCTCGTTCGAACGCAGGTCCGGCGCGAAACCGCCCTCATCGCCCACGGCGGTGCTCAGGCCGCGGCCCTTGAGCACCGACTTGAGCGCATGGAACACCTCGGTACCGGCGCGCAGCGCCTCGGCGAAGCTGTCCACGCCGACGGGCAGGATCATGAATTCCTGCAGGTCGACGTTGTTGTCGGCGTGCGCGCCGCCGTTGATGATGTTCATCATCGGCACCGGCAGCACGGCCTCGCGGTTGCCGGCCAGGTACTTCCACAACGGGAGCTTCTTCGACGCGGCCACGGCGTGCGCGTTGGCGAGCGACACGCCCAGCAGCGCGTTCGCGCCGAGGCGGCCTTTGTTCTCCGTGCCGTCCAGATCGATCATGCGACGGTCCAGGCCGGCTTGGTCGTCGGCGTCGAAGCCCTCCAGCGCCTTGGCGATGGTGGTGTTGACGTTCTCCACCGCGCGGCGCACGCCCTTGCCCAAGTAGCGCGTCTTGTCGCCGTCGCGCAGTTCCACGGCTTCCTTGGTGCCGGTCGACGCACCGGACGGCACGGCCGCGCGGCCGAAGCTGCCGTCCGCCAGCGTGACTTCGGCTTCGAGGGTCGGATTGCCGCGGCTGTCGAGGATTTCGCGGGCGTGGACTTTGGCGATGGTCGTCATGGGTTTCGTCGTAGGGGCGAAAGGCGGATTGGACACGGATTAAAGCAGAACCGGCTCCCGCCCGCGCCTGCGCGGGTGCGGAGCCGTGGGTCCGTTGCGGGGATCAGACGCTGGATTCGAGGAAACCGTTCTTCTTGGTGACGCGGTCGATCTCCATCAGCGTCTCCAGCAGCGCGCGCATCTTCGGCAGCGGCCAGGCGTTGGGACCGTCGGACAGCGCCTCGTCGGGCACCGGATGGGTTTCCATGAAGATGCCGTCGATGCCGACCGCCATCGCCGCGCGCGCCAGCACCGGCACGAACTCGCGCTGGCCGCCGCTCTTGCCGCCGGCGCCGCCGGGCAGCTGCACCGAATGCGTGGCGTCGAACACCACCGGGCAGCCGGTGTCGCGCATGACGCTCAGCGAGCGCATGTCGCTGACCAGGTTGTTGTAGCCGAACGACACGCCGCGCTCGCAGGCCATGATCTGCGTGTTGCCGGTGGCCTTGGCCTTGTCGGTGACGTGCTTCATTTCCCACGGGGAGAGGAACTGGCCCTTCTTGATGTTCACCGGCTTGCCGGCGCGGGCGACGTTCTGGATGAAGTTCGTCTGGCGGCACAGGAACGCCGGCGTCTGCAGCACGTCGACGACCGAGGCGACCTCGTCCATCGGCGTGTATTCGTGGACGTCGGTGAGCACCGGCACGCCGATCTGCTTCTTCACCTCGGCCAGCACCTTCAGGCCCTCTTCCAGGCCCGGGCCACGGAAACTCGTGCCCGAGGTGCGGTTGGCCTTGTCGAAACTCGACTTGAAGATGAAGTTGATGCCGAGCTCGGAGGTGATTTCCTTGAGCTTGCCGGCGGTATCGAGCTGCAACTGCATCGACTCGATCACGCACGGACCGGCGATCAGGAAGAAGGGTTGGTCCAGGCCGACTTCGAAACCACACAGATTCATGGGCAGCATCTCCATTCCCCCTCTCCCGTTGGCAGGAGAGGGTCGGGGTGAGGGGTACACGAAGGCAAGCCGTCGGGCACCAATGCCCTCACCCGGCACTTCGCGTCGCCTTCTCCCGCTTGCGGGAGAAGGAAAAAGCACGCTCCCGCTTGCGGGAGAAGGAAAAAACATTCTCCCGCTTGCGGGAGTGGGCCAAGCAGATTACGCCGTCGCTTCCTTCAGCAGCCGCCCGCCGGCCTGCGCCTTGCGCTCGCGCGCGGCGCGGATGAAGCCGACGAACAGCGGATGGCCGTCGCGCGGGGTGGAGAGGAACTCCGGATGCGCCTGGCAGGCCAGGAACCACGGGTGCCGGTCGCGCGGCAGTTCGATCATCTCCACCAGCAGGTCGTCCATCGACTTGGCGCTGATCACCAGGCCGGCGTCTTCCAGTTGGGTGCGATAGCGGTTGTTGAACTCGTAACGATGGCGATGGCGCTCGGCGACGACGTCCTTGCCGTACATCTCGCGCGACAGCGTGCCCGGCTTGAGGCGCTGCTCCTGCAGCCCCAGGCGCATCGTGCCGCCCAGGTCGCTCTCTTCGCTGCGGCGCTCGATCTCGCCGGAGGACGTGCGCCATTCGGTGATCAGGCCGATCACCGGGTGCGGGCTGGCCTTGTCGTTCTCGGTGCTGTTGGCGCCGGCCAGCCCCGCGATGTGGCGGGCGTAGTCCACGACGGCCGCCTGCATGCCGTAGCAGATGCCGAAATACGGCATGCCGGTCTCGCGCGCGAACTTCGCGGTGAGCACCTTGCCCTCGAACCCGCGGTCGCCGAAGCCGCCCGGCACGAGGATGCCGTCGACGTCCTTCAGCGCGTCCACGCCGTGCTGCTCGATGTCGGACGATTCGAGCCACTTCAGTTTCACGCGCGTGCGCTGGCGCAGCCCGCCGTGCTTGAGCGCCTCGCCGACCGACTTGTAGGCGTCCTGGTGGTCGACGTACTTGCCGACGACGGCGATGGTCACGGTATCGACCGGATGCTCGCTCGCGTCGACGACCTCGTCCCACTGCGACAGGTCCGCCGGACCGGCCTCGATGCGCAGGCGGTCGAGCACGATCGCGTCCAGCCCTTCCTCGTGGAAGCGACGCGGCATCTTGTAGATGTTGTCCAGGTCCACCGCCGAGATCACCGCGCGCTCGGGCACGTTGGTGAACAGCGCGATCTTGCGGCGCTCGCTGTCGGGCAGCGGCTGCTCGCTGCGGCACAGCAGCACGTCGGGCTGGATGCCGATGGAGCGCAGTTCCTTCACCGAATGCTGGGTCGGCTTGGTCTTCAGCTCGCCGGCGGCGGCGATCCACGGCACCAGGGTCAGGTGCATGAAGATCGCGCCTTCGGGCCCGCGCTCGGACCGGATCTGGCGGATGGCCTCCAGGAACGGCAGCGATTCGATGTCGCCCACGGTGCCGCCGATCTCGACCAGGCCGATGTCGAAGCCTTCGGTGGCCTCGACGATGCAGCGCTTGATCTCGTCGGTGATGTGCGGGATCACCTGCACGGTGCCGCCGAGGTAGTCGCCGCGGCGCTCCTTGCGGATCACGTTGTCGTAGATCCGGCCGGTGGTGATCGAGTTCTTGCGCGACAGGCGCGTGCGCAGGTAGCGCTCGTAGTGGCCCAGGTCCAGGTCGGTCTCGGCGCCGTCGTCGGTGACGTACACCTCGCCGTGCTGGAACGGGCTCATGGTGCCCGGGTCGACGTTGATGTAGGGGTCGAGCTTCATCATCGTCACGCGCAGGCCGCGCGCTTCGAGGACAGCCGCCAGCGAGGCTGCCGCAATGCCCTTGCCAAGCGAGGACACCACGCCGCCGGTGACGAAAATCAGGGGAGTCATGGTTTTACTGCCGCTGGAAAGCCGTAGTTTACCGACTCGGCCCCGTCAGGGCGAGCCGCACGGCGTTCACCATCGCGGCACGGCGGTCACGAAGCGGCGCTCCGACCTCGATTGCCGCCAACGAAAACGCCCCGCGCGAGGCGGGGCGTCGGGTGACCAGCGATGCGGACGATCAGCGCTCGTCCTCTTCCTCGGGCTCGCGGGTCGGGTCGGCCTTGCCCTTGTCCTTCTTGCCGGCGTCGGTCTTCGGTGCGTCGGCCTTCTGGCCGGCCTTGCCCCGAGAGTCCTGCGACTGCGCGTTCTTCGGCGCGTCGGCCTGCGGCTCCTGCTGCTGGGCGAAGGCGGGGGTCGCCAGCGCGGCGGCGATCATGGCGGGCAGGACGAGCTTGCGGATGTTCATCGGATACGACCTCCTGGGAGAAAACGCCCTTGAAAGCAGGCGGCGCCGCGGGCGAGCCACGGCGCAGACGGCACCCTACCCTCGCGGCATCTAGCCTGCACTGAACGGGGTGCCCGCCCCGGATGTGGGGCACCGGCGGCTCCGTTGCAAGGGCCCGATGGCGCGTCTCACCGCGCGCGATGACGGCGGGCGATGCTTCCCGACCGTGGCGGCTTTGCACGCCGTGTTGAATTTCCGGCCCGGGCCACCGACCATCCCCGCTCCCGCCTTGCCGTCGTCGAAGAATGAGTTCCCGTTACAACGCCGCAGACATCGAAGTCCTTTCCGGCCTTGACCCGGTCAAGCGCCGCCCCGGCATGTACACCGACACCTCGCGCCCGAACCACCTGGCGCAGGAGGTCATCGACAACGCCGTCGACGAGGCGCTGGCCGGCCACGCGCGCACCATCGAGGTGACGCTGCACGGCGACGGCAGCTGCTCGGTGTCCGACGACGGGCGCGGCATGCCGGTGGACATCCACCCGGAGGAGAAGATCCCCGGCGTCGAGCTGATCCTCACGCGCCTGCACGCCGGCGGCAAGTTCAGCAACAAGAACTACACCTTCTCCGGCGGCCTGCACGGCGTCGGCGTGAGCGTCGTCAATGCGTTGTCCAAGCATGTGGAAGTGCGGATCAAGCGCGACGGCAACGAATACCGCATGACCTTCAAGGACGGCGACCGCGCCACGCCGCTGGAGGTCGTCGGCAGCGTCGGCAAGAAGAACACCGGCACGCGCGTGCAGTTCTGGCCGGACGCGAAGTATTTCGACACGCCCAAGTTCAACGCGCGCGCCCTGCGCCACCTGCTGCGCGCCAAGGCCGTGCTGTGCCCGGGCCTCACGGTGAAGCTGCACGACGAGACCACCGACGAGCGCAACGAGTGGTACTACGAGGACGGCCTGCGCGATTACCTGCGCGGCGAACTGGCCGAACGCGAGCTGCTTCCGCCCGACCTGTTCGTCGGCAAGCTGACCAAGGACACCGAAACGGCCGACTGGGCCGTCGCGTGGGTCGTGGAAGGCGAACTGGTGCAGGAGAGCTACGTCAACCTGATCCCGACCGCGCAGCACGGCACGCACGTCAACGGCCTGCGCACCGGCTTCACCGATGCGCTGCGCGAGTTCTGCGACTTCCGCAACCTGCTGCCGCGCGGCGTGAAGCTCGCGCCGGAAGACGTGTGGGACCGCGTCGCCTTCGTGCTCAGCATCAAGATGACCGACCCGCAGTTCAGCGGGCAGACCAAGGAGCGCTTGTCCTCGCGCCAGGCGGCCGGTTTCGTCGAGGGCGCCGCGCACGATGCGTTCTCGCTGTGGTTGAACCAGCACGTCGAACTGGGCGAGAAGATCGCGCAACTGGCGATCGAGCGCGCGGCCGCGCGCCTGAAGACCGAAAAGCAGGTCGTCCGCAAGAAGGTCACGCAGGGTCCGGCGCTGCCGGGCAAGCTTGCGGACTGTTCGAGCCAGGACCTGTCTCGCACGGAACTGTTCCTCGTCGAAGGCGATTCGGCCGGCGGCAGCGCGCGCCAGGCGCGCGACAAGGACTTCCAGGCGATCCTGCCGCTGCGCGGCAAGATCCTGAACACCTGGGAAGTCGCGTCCGGCAGCGTGCTCGCCTCGCAGGAAGTGCACGACCTCGCCGTCGCCATCGGCTGCGACCCGGGCAAGGACGACCTGTCCGGCCTGCGCTACGGCAAGGTGATCATCCTCGCCGACGCCGACTCCGACGGCCTGCACATCGCCACGCTGCTCAGCGCGCTGTTCCTGAAGCATTTCCCGTCGCTGGTCGCGGCCGGGCATGTGTTCGTCGCGATGCCGCCGCTGTTCCGCGTGGACGTGGGCAAGCAGGTGTTCTATGCGCTGGACGAAGAGGAAAAGCGCATCCTGCTGGAGAAGATCGAACGCGAGAAGAGCGATCGCAAGAAGGGCTACACCGGGCAGGTCAACGTCACCCGCTTCAAGGGCCTGGGCGAGATGAACCCCTCGCAGCTTCGCGAATCGACCATCCATCCCGACACGCGCCGCCTGGTGCAACTCACGGTGGACGACGATTCGCAGACGCATTCGCTGATGGACATGCTGCTGGCCAAGAAGCGCGCCGGCGATCGCAAGCAGTGGCTGGAAACGAAGGGCGACCTGGCGACACTGGAAGTCTGACCGGCCGTCATCGGCCGAAGCGGGGCTGGGGAGCCCCGATCCGTATCACCGCCCGCAATGACGCGGGCGGACACACTCAGGGAATACGACAGGGGGCGTTGTGAGGCTGAAGCACGCAGGAATCGTGACGGCGATGTTCATCGTCGTGTCAGTGGCTGGCTGTGGGGGCGGTGGCGGCGGTGGCGACAGTTCCGGCGGAACCTCGCCGTTACCCGGCACGGCGACGCAGCAGGGGACCGTGGCCATCACGCCGAAGGGGCCGGTTACCGCGTCGATCGGCGCCGGTGAACCGTTGACCGCCGTGCTGGAGGGCACGTGGCAGGCAAGCAATCTTCCCGCCGGCAGCGCGGTGCATCTCAAGGTCAACGACCCGACCGGCACGTTCGCCAATCCGGCGGTGCAGCCGGCGCCGGCCAACGGTACGTTCCGTTATGACCTCGCACCGAAGAATCCGCTGCTGAGCGGCGACCACACCGGGCAACTCGAGATCACCGCGTGCCGCGACAGCGCGTGCGCCCAGACCTGGGGCACCGCGGTGCGCGTGGACTTCCGCGTATCGGTCGCCTCGCTTGGCGAGTGGGAAACGCTGAACCGCGATTCCACGCACGCCAGCTTCGTTCCCACCTCGTTCGACCCGACGGCATTGCGCGTGGCGTGGGAATGGGATGCGCCGGAAGTGGCCGGCGCGCTGGAGCGCTATATCGGTCGCCCGGCGACGACGAACGGATCGCTCATCGTCGTTGCCGGCGGAACGGCAAGCGACGGCAGCCAGCGCAACACGATGTTCGCCTTCAACGAACTCGACGGCACGGAGCGTTGGAAGCGCCCGGTTCCGAACGGCATCCGCGCCGTTGCGCCGGCCAGCAACGGCCAGCTCGCCTACCTGGTGACGGTCGGGACGGATACGTTGCTCACGGCACTCGATGGCCGGACCGGCAGCGTCGCTTTCACGTACGCGCAGGCGACATCGCCTGTCGCGCCGATCATCGCGCCGACTGAGGACCGCGGACAGCTCTTCTTCTTCGCCGGGCGCGATGGAAACGAACTCCATGCCATCGATGCTCGGAACGGAAGCAGGCTATGGGCCGTACCGCGGTTCGCCTTGCAGGTGACCACGCCGACGCTCGACGACGGTGGACATGTTTACTACCGCGCCGGCCCCATGATCGAGGCCGTCGACCGGACAACCGGCACAAGTACGCCTTCGATTTACGACTACAACTCGGACGGCTCCCTGCACCCGGGCTCGGTCACCGCCGCGTACGGTTCGCGCACGAACGTCATCGCGCACTCGTACATGCCCGCGTTCGGCGCACGGTTGTCCAGTTTCAGCGCGATGAGCCAACGCCTGGAGTGGATCACCCAGTATCCGTACGGCACGTTCTTCGCGGTTGGCAACGGTGCGGTGTACGCGCAGCGCAGTGGCGCCTCGCCGGTGACGCTGGATGCGATCGACGAGGAAACCAGTCGCATCCGGTGGAGCTGGACGCCGCCCGCCGCGGACCAGCAAACACGGTTCATCGACAACGTGGTCGCCACGCGCAACGTGGTGTTCGCCAGCACCGAAAACGCGGCCACCGGCGTCAGCGTGCTGTGGGCGATCGACGTCGGTACCGGCCAGACCCTCTGGCGCCAGGAGAAGGGCGGCTACGTGGTGATTTCGGGCAGCCGCACGGTGTACGTGGTGTCGAAGACCAGCACGACCCTCGACCACGTCCGCGCGATGCGCGTTCCCTGACCGATCGGTGCCGCCGGCATCAGGCGGGCGGCACCTTCGCACGGCGTGGACGGCACGGCGTACCGTCGACGATGGACGCCGTCCGCGGGAGACGCCGCCTCCACCCGAGCGACCAGCACAGCCCCGCGTCAGGCGAGCACCGCCCGCAACAGGTTGCCGATCACCGCCTGCAACACAGCCGCCTTGGAGGCGTCGTACGCGAAGCTGTCCTCGTCCATGTAATTGCGCTGGCTCACTTCCAGCTGCACCGCTTCCACGCCGCGTGCGACGTCCGCGTAATGACGCGTGATGTAACCGCCCTTGAAGCGGCCGTTGACGGCGTAGTCGTAGTCGATCTGCCCTTCCAGCACGGCCTCCAGTCGCTGCTGCAGGGCCGGCGAACAACTCGCGCCGCCGGCGGTGCCCAGGTTGAGATCCGGCAGGCGGCCTTCGAACAGGAACGGCAGGTTGCTGCCGCGGATCGAATGGCCTTCCCACAGCACCATGCGGCCGTGCTGCGCGCGCAGGCGTTCGATCTCGCCGATGAGCGCCTCGTGATACGGACGCCAGTAGCGCTCGACGCGTAGCGCGACTTCCGCCTCGTCCGGCGCCTGGCCGTCGAGGTAGACCGGCTCGCCGGTGAACTGCACCGCCGGGCACAGGCCGGTGGTGTTCTGGCCCGGATACAGCGAGGTGTCGTCCGGCGGGCGATTCAGGTCCACGACGTAGCGCGAGTGGCGCGGCACGATGATCGACGCGCCCAGTTCGCGCGCGAAGTCGTACAGCACCGACACGTGCCAGTCGGTATCCGGCGCGCGTCGCGCCGCAGGCACCATGCGCGCGGCGAGTTCCTCGGGGATGTGGCTGCCATCGTGCGGCAGGCTCACCAGCAGCGGCGCGGTGCCGCGGTGCAGGGTGAAGATGTCGGTGTCGGGGGGAGCGTTCATCGTGCAGGTCTCGTTGCGCCTTCAGCGCATCAGCACCACTTCCTCGGCGCTGGTCGGGTGGATCGCGACGGTGTCGCGCAGGTCGGCGAGCGTGATGCCGCGCTTCAACGCGACGGCAAACCCCTGAAGGATTTCGTCCGCCGCCTCGCCCAGCAGGTGGATGCCGACCACGCGGCGCTCGTCGCCCACGCACACCAGCTTGAACAGGCTGCGCTGGGGAATGTCGGCCAGCGCCGACAGCATGGGCCGGAACCCGGCGCGATACACGTGCACGGCGTCACCATGCACTTCGCGCGCTTCGATTTCGGTCAGCCCCACCTGCCCTATCGGCGGATGCGAGAACACCACCGTGGGGATGTCGCGCCGGTCCAGCAGTGCGGTCGCGCCGCCGTACAGGCGGTCCATCAGGCGGCGTGCGGCGGCGATGGCCACCGGCGTGAGCGGCGGATCGGGCGTGATGTCGCCGACGGCGAAGATGCCGTCCACGCTGGTCGCGTGCCGTTCGTCGACCGCGACATGGCCGCCGACATCGGTCGCGATGCCGACGCGCTCCAGCGCCAGGCGCTCGCTGTTGGGTTTGCGGCCCGTGGCGAAGAGCACCGCGTCGAACGGTTCGCTCAACACGCCGTCCTCGCAGCGCACGCGCGTTCCGTTCTCCTCCAGCGCCGCGACGGAATGGCCGAAATGCAGGCGGATGCCGGACTGCCGGTAATCCTCGGCCAACTGCGTCGCCAGTTCGTGGTCGAAACCGTTGAGCAGCCGGTCGCCGCGTACGAACAGCTCCACGCGGCTGCCCAGCGCCTGCAGCAGACCGGCCAGTTCGACGGCGATGTAGCCGCCGCCGACGATCGCCACGCGTTCGGGCGCGGCACGCCACTGGAAGAAATCGTCCGACACGGCACCCGATTCGGTGCCCGGGATGTCCGGCCGCTGCGGGCGGCCGCCGGTGGCGATGAGGATGCGCCGCGCGCGCAGCAGCGTGCCGTTCTCGCACTCGACCGTTCGCGCATCGACGAAGCGGGCGAAGCTGGGGACCACCATGATCCCCGCGGCATCGAGCCGGCGGCGATAGCTCGCGTGGATGTTGGCGATGTAGCGTTCGCGATGGACGATGAACTCCGGCCAGTCCAGCGTGGCGGGCGGCACGTCGAATCCCAGCGTCTGCGCCAGCCGCAGGCGACCGGCGACGTCCGCGGCGAGCCACATCGCCTTCTTCGGCACGCAGCCGACGTTCACGCAGGTGCCGCCGAGCAGGTGCGGCTCCAGCAGCGCGACGCGCGCGCCGTGTTCGGCGGCACGAAACGCCCCCGCCAGTCCGCCCGAGCCGCCCCCGATGACGATCAGGTCGAATCCGCTGGCTTCCAGGCTCATCCGGACCTCCTCGCGTACACGTCCGCGCGACTCACGAAAAACGCTCGATCGCATAGGGGGCGGGATCGAGGTCCGGCCGCCGCCCGGCGATCAGGTCGGCGACGAGCTGCCCCGTCGCCGCGCTCATGCTCACGCCCATCATGCCGTGGCCTGTCGCGACGATGACGCGCTCGTTGCCCGGCACGCGGCCGATGATCGGCACGTCGTCGCAACTCATCGGGCGCCACCCGAACCATTGCTCCTGCTTCTGCGTGCCGTAGGGCTCGTGCAGGTATTCGCTGGCGCCGCGTTCAAGCGCGGCGAGCCGCCGCGGGTTGAGCGTGTCGTCGTAGCCGCTGAACTCCATCGTGCTTCCCAGGCGGAAGCCGCTTTCCCAGGCGGTCACGCACACCTGGCGTTCGCGCAGCACCAGCGGTCGGCGTGGCACGCGGGACGGCGTCGAGTAGGTGATCGAGTAGCCCTTGCCGGGCTGGATCGCGGCTTTCAACGCGGGCGCACCGATCGCGTCGGCGAGCTTCGGCGACCACGCGCCCAGCGCCATCACCATTTCGCGCGCCGGAACGTCCCCCTGCGCGGTCGACACGCGCACGCCGTCGCCGTCCTCGCGCACGCCGGTGAAGGCGCAATGCTCGACGATCGTGCCGCCGCGGGCGCGCACCACGCGCGCGAGTTCGCCGACGTAGCGATCCGGACGCAGCACCGCGTCGCCGTCGAAGCGGATCGCACCGGCGACGCCCGGCTTCAACGCGGGCTCCATCAATTCGTACGTGCGGCCATCGACCACGTCCACGCGAACGCCCAGTTCGCGCAGGAAACCGACTTCGTCCTGGAAATGCTCGAACTCACGCGCGTCGCGGAAGACGTAATCCTCGCCGGAATGGGCGAATTCGCAGGCCAGGCCGTAATCGCGCACCCAGTCGGCAAGACGGTCGCGCGAGTCGTTGAGGATGGCCGATTTCGCCCGCGCACTGCTGCGCCAGTCGCGGTCGTTGCAGCGCACGGCGAAACGCAGCAGCCATGCCCACAGCGCAGGGTCAAGGCGCGGCGCGACGTACAGCGGCGCATCGGGCGTCAGCATCCATCGCAATGCGCGCAGCACCACGCCGGGCGCCGCGAGCGGCGGCGCGTGGCTGGGCGTGATCGTGCCGCAGTTGCCATGCGAACTGCCGCCGCCGATGCGGCCGGCGTCGATCACGCGGACGCTTCGTCCGCTTTCCAGAAGAGCCAGGGCGCTGGCCAGACCGATCACGCCGGCGCCGACGATCACCACATCTTCGCGCTGTTCCATGGACATGAGTTTAGGGGTTCAGGGCGCACGTGGCCCGCTTCGGCGGGAAACCTGGGTGAAAGCAGGGCCGTACGTGCAAGCCCGCCAGAGCCATTCCACCGGACCGTATCGGAAGTGCGAGAGCCAGAGCCGGCTGACGAGAACCTGCAGCCCGAACAGCACCACCACGCCGAGCAGTTCCCATCGGCGCGGCACGCGTCCCCACAGGCCCAGGCCGTACCCGTAGAACACCAGCGTGCCGACGACCGATTGCAGCAGGTAGTTCGTCAGCGCGATCCGCCCCACCGGCGCCGCCAGTCCCAGCACGCGCGCGCCGGTTCGCGTCTGCAGCGCGCGCAGCGTCCACGACAGGTAACCCAGGCTCATCAGCGGCGACGCCAGCAGCATCAGCGACATCGCCGTCAGCGCGCGGGCACCGTCGGCTTCCCAGTCGAACCGGACGGCGATCGAGACGCTGCCCAGGGCGAGGGCGATGCCGACCGGGAACGCGACCATGCGCAGCACGCGATGCAATCGGACGTGCGCGTCGGGATCGGCGATCGCGCCGCTGCGCAGCAACCAGGCGCCGATCAGGAACATGCCCATCGCGAAGACCTCGAACACCAGCGTCTCATCGAGGTTGTCGAGGAAAAAGCGTGCCCGCACGATCACCGCGTCCCACCACGAGCCGGACGAGTACGCCACGACCTCCTCCGCCCGGCGCGCCTTTTCCAGCGCCAGCCGTGCCACCTCCGCGGCGGAAGGCTCGGCCGATGCGGACGACTCCGGCGAGAGCCACAACATGACGCCCATCAGCAGCAGCGCCAGCGCGGGCACGCCGTACAACACGGCGCCCCAGCGGCCCTGGCGCGCCGGCTCGGCATCGTGGAACCACAGCAACATGAGGGCGCCCAGCGCATACGTGACGAGGATGTCGCCCGCCCAGATCAGCAGCGCGTGCACGAGCCCGATGACCATCAGGCCGGCCGCGCGGCGCAGGTACAGCACGCGGAAATCGGCGCCGCTGGCGCGGGCGCGTTCGCCCAGCAGCGCGAAGCCCATGCCGAACAGCAGCGAGAACAGGATCCAGAACTTGCCCTGCACGAAGACGTAGACCAGCCACGAGAGCGCGTAATCGAGCGTCGTCTGCGACGTGTCGAGCCCCTGCCCCATGTCGCGCAGTGGGCGACCGAAATACTCGACGTTCATCAGGCCGATGCCGAGCAGCGCGAGTCCACGCAGCACGTCGAGCGAAGCGAGTCGCTCGTCCGTCGCGACCGGCTGCGCGGCCCGTGCGCCCGCCCGCGTGCTCGCCGCCTGTGTGGCCATCACCACCGTCCCCTTCCCCGCATCCGCCCATCCCCGATCGCCGGTCCGCGATTAGAGCATGCGGCGCTGCGCGAGCCGGCGCCGTGAGGCGTCCGGCTCGACGGACACCATCGGCGCGTTTCGCATCGCGCGGTGTCCAGCCCCGGATCATCGACGGAGCCCGGAAACGGAACGGCCCGCTTGCGCGGGCCGTCGGGTGTCGCAGTAACGCCGATCAGTGGTGGTGGCCGCCGTCGCCGTGCACGTGGCCGTGCTCGATTTCCTCCGGCGAGGCCTCGCGCACGTCGACGATCTCGATCGCGAAGTGCAGGTCCTTGCCGGCCATCGGGTGGTTCAGGTCGACGTCGACAACGCTCATGCCGACCTTCTGGATCGTCACGGCGCGCGGGCCGAAGTTGGTCGGCAGCACGGCCTGCATGCCCGGCTCCAGTCGGGCGCCCTTGAAGTGCTTCTTCGGCACGCGCTGGGTCAGGCCCTCGCGGCGCTCGCCGTAGGCGTCGGCGGCGTTCACGTCCACTTCGAACTTGTCGCCCGCCTCGCGGCCGTCCATCGCCGTCTCCAGGCCCGGGATGATGTTGCCGTGGCCGATCAGGATCGCCAGCGGCTCGCGGCCTTCAGAGGTTTCCAGCGGCTCCTGGCCGACTTCGGAGACGGTGTAATGGAAACGGACGACGCGGTCTTTCTCGATCTTCATTGGACTGGAACTCGGCTGGTGGCCGCGGCGGCGGCGGCCCGGGTGCGGCGGCAGGCTTGCCGTCGGCGACATGAACGGCCAAAGTACCGGCCGTGACGAAAGCTCGGCATTATCCCGGCAAGCTGATTCCCGCGCCAGCGCGCGGCCTTCGCCCCTTTCTCCCCATCGCCCCCGTGATCGTCCTGGCGGCCGCGCTGTCCGGCTGCGGCGGTGGCGACACCGTGCGGCGCGGCGCCCCGCCCCCGCAGCGCGTCTGGCCGGTGGTCGAGCCGGCCAACCCGGCGGCGGCCAACGCCGTGCTGATGCGGGCGATCAGCCTGGTCGGGACGCCATACCGCTACGGCGGGAATACGCCGGAGGGCGGGTTCGACTGCAGCGGGCTGGTCAATTACGTGTATCGGGACACGCTCTCCCTCAGCCTGCCCCGGACCTCGCGCGACCTGGCGGCCTTCCAGGGGCCGCGGATCGTGCCCGACCGTCTCGCCGCGGGGGATCTGGTCTTCTTCGGCCAGGGCGGCAGCGTCACGCACGTTGGCATCTATGTCGGCGAAGGGCGCTTCGTCCACGCGCCGAGCACCGGCGGGACCGTGCGCCTGGACCATCTGGACGGCAGCTACTGGCGCGACCACTACACCGGCGCGAAGCGGGTTCTTCGGTGAAGCCGGGGTGAAAGCGTTGGCACGATTTGTGACAAAGTCCGAATTCACCTAACGAAATTTTTACGAAAACCGAACGACATTCGTCTTTCACGCAGGCATCATCCCCGGCGACTGTTTTGCCGTGAACTCCGCGTGATGCCCGTTACCCCTGCAGGCCCCTGCGCCGCCCCGACCTTCCGACACCGGAGCCTGACCCGGTTCGCGATCGCCGCCGCGCTGGCCCTGTCGGCGGTTCCGGCGTTCGCGCAGCAGATGCCGTCCTCGTCGCTGGCGGGCGATTCGGCCGACGCCCCGGCGCCGGTCGCGCGTACCACGCTGCCGGAGGCCATGAGCCTTTCCGACCGCACCCTCCTGCTCGCCACCGACATGAACCGCGCCCTGGTTCCCGCCGCGTCCGCCGGTGAAACGGTGGCGCAGCTCCCGGCGCAGGAACAGGGAAAGATCAAGACCGTCCTGCAGCGCGCGATGGCGCTGCTGGGCACGCCCTACCGCTGGGGCGGCAGCGACCCGAGCAAGGGATTCGACTGCTCGGGCCTGGTCGGCTACGTCTTCCGCAATGCCCTGGGCATCGAACTGCCGCGCGTCTCGCGCGAGATGGCCAAGACCGGCGAACTCATCAACGATCGCGCCAAGCTCAACGCGGGCGACCTGGTGTTCTTCGGGCGCCGCGGCCGTGTCGACCATGTCGGCATCTACGTCGGCGAAGGCCGCTTCGTCCACGCGCCCAGTCGCGGCAAGGACGTGCAGGTGTCGGAACTCGACGGCGGCTACTGGGGCCAGAAGTTCATCGAAGCGCGCCGCGTCGACGGAATCTGAGGCGTCCATCGCCCTGACCGAGAGGCCGCCGCAGGGCGGCCTTTTTGTTTGGGGCCGTGCGAAGCCGGAGTCTCCTCGCGGCACCGCCCATCGCGAAGCACGGCGCCTTCGGACCAACTCGCCGCCCCATCACGCCCCGGCGCTCCCGAGGCCCGGCGGCGCCGTGTCGCGAGCGGCCTGCCCTACCCTTCGTTCACCGCCGCCAGGCGCTGGACGGTCTGTTCGATGCCCTTGCTGAGCTCCATCACCTTCAGCGCGTACTCGGCGAGGCGTTTGTCGTCCTCGTTCACCGGCGTCCACGCGGGCACGGTCGTGGGCTTGCCTTCCACCGCGTCCAACGCGACGAACACGATGATGCAGTGCGTGCACAGCCGCTCCTGCTCGGGACCTTCCATCGGATCGCGGGCCTTCACGTCGACGGCGAAATGCATGCTCGTGGTGCCGGTGTGGACCAGCTTCGTATGCACCGTCACCAGGTCGGAGATGCGGATCGGCGCCACGAAGCGGATCCCGCCGACGGCGACGGTCACGCTGTAGGTGCCGCTCCAGCCGACGGCCGCCGCATAACCGGCCTGGTCGATCCACTTCATCACCATGCCGCCGTGGACCTTGCCGCCGTAGTTCACGTCGGTCGGTTCGGCGAGGAACCGCAGGTTGAGTTCGCGTTGACGTCCGCTCATGCCGTCGCTCCTTTCCGATCGTCGGTTCGATTCACCCCGCCCAGATGGCGCACGACCGCCGCGCCGACGCCGTGCACGCCGGCGCGGAGGCGGTCGTCGTTGAGGACGCCGTAGTCGGTCAGTTTGTCGGCCGCCTGTCCGACCGCAACCTGCTGCGGCACCACGAGCAGGCCGAGTTTCGCCAGCGCATCGCGCAGCACCAGCAGCGAACGCAACCCGCCGAGCGGGCCCGGCGACGCCGAGACGATGCCCGCCACCTTGTCCTGGAACAACGTCACGCCCGACCGGCCGGATTCGATCGGCCGCGAGATCCAGTCCAGCGTGTTCTTCACCAGCGCCGGCATCGATCCGTTGTACTCGGGCGTGCTGACGAGCAGGCCGTCGTGCCCGGCCATCAGCGCCTGCAGCCTGCGCGCGTGTTCGGGCATGCCTTCGGCTTCGATGTCGCCGTCGTAGATCGGCAGCGGATAGTCGCGCAGTTCGATCAGCGTGACCTGTGCGCCGGCTTCGCGGGCGCCCTCGGCGAGCACGTGGACCAGGCGGCGGTTGTACGAGCCCTGGCGCAGGCTGCCGGCGAAGGCGAGCAGGCGGGGCGGCGAATCGGGCATTGCGGGCTCCGTGTCGGCGGCATTCGTCGCGGGCCACGATTATGCGCGGTGGACGCGCGCTTGCGGCGGCACGGCGCGCGCGCGATGCTCGCGGCACTTCGACGGACACGGAGGCGCGGATGGGACGCACGATCCTGGGCATGCTGGTCGGCGTGGTCGTCGCGATCGCGGTGATCGCGGCAGTGGAAGCGCTCGGCCATCGCTTCTGGCCGCCGCCGTCCGGACTGGACCCGACCGATCCGGCCAACGAAGCCGCCTTCGCCGCCTTCATCGCCGACATGCCGTTTGCCGCGAAGCTGCTGGTGCTCGTCGCGTGGGTGCTCGGCACCTTCGTAGGCGCGCTGGCGGCGGCGAAACTCGCGCGCCACCAGACCGCCGCGGCGCTGCTCGTCGCGCTGGTCGTGCTGTCGGGCGTGGTGGGCATGATCCTGAAAGTGCCGCATCCGACCTGGCTGTCGGCCGCCGGCTTGCTGCTGCCGATTCCGGTGGCGCTGCTGGCGGTGCGGCTGGTGTACCGGCGCACGACCTTGCCGCGCGTGTCCTGACGCATCGGGCGCGTCCGCGTGAAGCGTGGGCGCGATGCGCGCGCTTACACTGTGCGCTTCCCACTTCACGACGTCGCCATGCGCCCGAACGCCGCGCTTTGTCTCCTGCTGACCGCGTTGTCCTCCCTGCCCCTGCACGCCGCCGAACCGCTGATCCCGAAAGCACAGGCCTACGAATCGCCCGACGCGTGGCGCCGCCCGGTCGCGCCGTTCGCGCTGGCCGATCGCACCTGGTACATCGGCACCGAGGGCCTGAGCGCGCTGCTGGTGAAGACCGACGCCGGCGCGGTGCTGATCGACGGCGGCCTGCCCGAGGCGGCCGACATGCTGCTCGCGCGCATGCGCGATCTCGGCGTCGCGCCGTCGGACCTGAAGCTCATCCTGCACAGCCATGCGCACATCGACCACGCCGGCCCGATCGCCGCGATCAAGCGCGCGACCGGCGCACGGGTGGTGACGAACGCCGAATCGGCCGTGCTGCTCGAACGCGGCGGCTTCGACGACCTGCACTTCGGCGACGGCATGGTGTTCCCGCCGACGCACGCCGACCGCCTCGTGATGGACGGCGAAGTCGTCGAACTCGGCGGCGTGGCGTTCACCGCGCACTTCACGCCCGGGCACACGCCCGGCAGCCTGAGCTGGACCTGGACCGATGCGAAGAACGGCAAGCCGCTGCGCATCGCCTACGTCGACAGCCTGAGCGCCCCGGGCTACAAGCTCGTCGGCCATCCGCGCCAGCCTCGCCTCGTGGACGACTACCGCCGCGCCTTCGCTGAAGTACGCACGCTGCCCTGCGATCTGCTGCTGACGCCGCACCCGGATGCCTCCGGCTGGAAGCTCGGCGAATCCACCGCGCCGACGTCGCTCACCTGCCGCGGCTATGCCGACCGCGCGCAGGCCGCGCTCGAGAAGACGCTCAAGCAGCAGGCCGCCGCGACGAAGGACGCACGCTGATGCCGTACACGCCCATCGTGGCCACGCTCGGCTACGTGCTCTCGCCCGACGCCCGGCAGGTGCTGATGGTCCATCGCAACGCACGGCCCGACGACCACCAGTTGGGCAAGTACAACGGGCTGGGCGGAAAGATCGAGCGCGACGAGGACGTCGTGGCCGGGATGCGTCGCGAGATCCTCGAGGAGGCCGGCATCGAGTGCGAGGCGATGCAGTTGCGCGGCACGGTCAGCTGGCCGGGGTTCGGCAAGCACGGCGAGGACTGGCTCGGCTTCGTGTTCGTGATCACGCGCTTTCGTGGCACGCCGCACGCGAGCAATCCCGAAGGCACGCTCGAGTGGGTGCCGATCGAACGGCTCGACGCCCTGCCGATGTGGGAAGGCGACCGCAACTTCCTCCCGCTGGTGTTCGACGACGATCCGCGCGCATTCCACGGCGTGATGCCGTATCGCGACGGACGGATGCTGTCGTGGTCGTACTCGCGCGTGTGAGGCTCAACGCGCGAGCCGGACGCTGCCGCGCCCGTCCTTCTGCTCGAACACGAACCGGTAGGTGAGCGTCACCGCTTCCGGGACTTCCGTGTAACCGCCGCAGCTGCCCACCGTGTGCTCCCGGGTCCG
The DNA here is from genome assembly GCA_031216755.1 of Lysobacter arvi. Lineage (GTDB taxonomy): Bacteria > Pseudomonadota > Gammaproteobacteria > Xanthomonadales > Xanthomonadaceae > Lysobacter_J > Lysobacter_J arvi. The sequence continues at coordinate 1,649,642 of JARUHG010000001.1, forward strand.
CGCATCCGGGAACACGCAGCGCAGTGCGGGGTCGTAACGCCACTGCGTGACGGCCTCGCGCACGGTGGCGAAGAACACCGGATCGGCCGGTTCCGGACAGTTCGGCGGCGCGATCGCCGGTGCCGATGACAGCACGCTGCCGTCGCGGTCCACGCCGACGCGCACGCACACCGCCTGCGGCGGCAGCCGCTTCGAAAGCCACGGGGCGGGATACGCCGGCATCGGGTTCGCGTCGTCTTCCAGCGGCATCAGGAAGGATTCGTTCTCCGCCAGTTCCACCCGCGAGGGCTGCGGGATCAGCGCGCTGATCTCGTTCATGCCGACCTGGCCGGCATGCGCGCTTTCGACGGTATCGACCGGCGGCTGCATCGCGCATCCGGCGAGCAGCGCCATGCACAACATCCAGGCGCGGTGAGGCATGCACTTCCTCCGTGAAGTCACGGCCGGGCTAGCCGACCTGGTATTCCATGTTGACCGAGAACGGGGCGGTTTCGGCGAAACCGAATCGGGCGTAGAGGTATTTCGCGTCGCCGTCGGCCGCCAGCGACACCACCGCCGACGGCGGCGCGTTCGCGCGCAGCCACGCGTCCAACGCCGTCATGATGCGCTTGCCGAGCCCATGCCCCTGCAGCGCCGGCACCACGGCGATGTCGACCACGATGAAGAAACAGCCGCCGTCGCCGATCACGCGTCCCATGCCGACCACCGCGCCCTCGTGCAGCAGGCTCACGCCGTAAAGCGTGTTCGGCAGGCCGCGGCGTGCGGCCTCGATCGTGCGCGGCGCCATGCCCGCTTCCGCGCGCAGCCGGCAGTAATCCCCCGGGCCGGGGAACCGTTCGACCAGTTCCACCTGCGCCGCGGCCATCAGCCGGCTTCCGTCGAGCGCACTTCGGCCTTCTCGCCCGCCGCGACGCCGAGGTTGCTGGACGCCGCCTCGTACACGTCGCGATCGAGCAGGCCCGATTCCTTCGCGACGATCACCGGCACCACCATCTGGCCGGTGACGTTGGTCATCGTGCGCATCATGTCGAGCACGCGGTCGATGGCGACCAGGTAGCCGATGCCTTCCAGCGGCAACCCCGCGGCGGAGAGCACCAGCGTCACCATCACGATCGCCGTGCCGGGCACGCCCGCGGTGCCGAAGCTTCCGAGCACCGAGGCGATGAGGATCGTCGCGTACTGCGCCGGCTCCAGGTGCAGGCCGAAGTACTGCGCGACGAACATCGACGTCAGCGCCGGATAGATCGCGCCGCAGCCGTCCATCTTGATGCTCGCGCCCAGCGGGACGGCGAACGCCGCGTAGTCCTTGTCCACGCCCAGGTTGTGCGTGACCGAACGGATCGCCGCCGGCATCGCCGCGAAACTCGACGATGCGACGAACGCCACCTGCATGCCCGGCGCGGCGCCGCGGAAGAACTTCAGCGGGTTGAGCCCATGCAGCGCGATCAGGCTGCCGTACACGAAGACGATGTGGATCGCGCACGCCAGGTACAGCGCGAACACGAACGTGCCCAGCGGCAGCAGCTTCTCGAAACCGTAGGCGCCGACCAGCGAAGCGATCAGGCCGAACGTGCCGAGCGGCGTCATTTCCAGCACGAAGCGCGTGACCTGCACCATCGTGTCGCTGGCTTCGCCGACCAGCTTGCGCAGGCCGGCGACGCGTTCGCCCAGTTTCACCAGCGCGAAGCCCACCAGCCCGGCGAACACGATCACCTGCAGGATCTTGCCTTCGCTGAGCGCCTTGAAGGGATTGGTCGGGATGACGTCCAGCAGCACGTTCTTCGGCGACGGCACCACGCGCACGGCGTAGTCCGGCGCGACCGTCAGCCCCGTGAGGCCGTGGCCCGGCTGCAGCAGCCAGCCGATGAGCAGCCCCACGCCCACCGCGAGCGCGGCGGTGATCGCGAACCACACGAACGTGCGACCGCCGAGCGCCGCCACGGACTTCTGACCGTGCAGGCTGCCGATGGCGTTCATGACCGCGAAGAACACCAGCGGCACCGCGATCATCTTGATCAGCGTGACGTAGACCGTGCCCAGCGGCCCGAACCACGTCTCGGCGGAGTGGCCGAACGCCCAACCCGCCAGCGCGCCCAACACGAAGCCCGCCAGCACGCGCTGCCAGAACGGGATCCGCAACCAGGCAGACACCAGCTTCATCCGCACCTCTTTACCGAAATTGTCGGCTTGGCACGATAGCCCACACGGGAGGGGGTGACGACCCCGCGAATGCAACGCCGGTGTCCCGTAGCTGCAATAACGCAGCCCATAATCGCGCTTTGCCTCGCCACAAGCCTCCCGCATGACCCGACTTCCCGCCGCAGCACTCGCCCTCGCCACGACCCTGCTCGTCTCCGCCTGCGCCACGGGCGCCGGTGCCACCGACCCGGCGACGTCGAGCGCCTTCGACGTCGAGGTTCCCTCGATCCGCCATCCGGCCGGCGAAACCCCGCAGTGGTGGTTCCGCGACGGCGCCGCGCAGGCGGCCGGACGCGGCGCGATGTCGGGGCGCGCGAAGAACGTGATCCTTTTCGTCGGCGACGGCATGAGCCTGACGACCGTCGCCGCCGCGCGCATCCTCGACGGCCAGCGCAAGGGCGGACCGGGCGAGGACAACCGCCTGAGCTGGGAGCGCTTCCCCGCCACTGCGCTCAGCAAGACCTACAACACCGATTCGCAGACGCCCGATTCGGCCGGCACGATGAGCGCGATGGCCACCGGCGTGAAGACGCGCGCGGGCGTGCTCAGCGTCGGCCAGCAGCCGATGCGCCGCGACTGCGCCGGCGCGCAGGCCGTGCCGATGCTCACGTTGTGGGAACTGGCCGCCAGTCGCGGCTTCGCCACCGGCGTGGTCACCACCACGCGCGTGACGCACGCGACGCCGGGCGCGACGTTTGCCCACGTGCCCGAGCGCAACTGGGAAAACGACACCGAGCTGACCGACGAAGCCCGCCAGGCGGGCTGCATCGATATCGCGCGCCAGTTGGTGGAAACGCCGTTCGGCCACGGTCCCGACGTGCTGATGGGCGGCGGACGCAAGAACTTCATGCCGGTGTCCGAGCGCGATCCGGAGTACGACGACAAGGTGGGCGAACGCCTCGACGGTCGCGACCTCATCGCGCAGTGGAAGCAGCGCCATCCCGATGGCACCTACGTGTGGAACGCGCAGCAACTCGGCGATGCGCCCTCCACCGGCCCGCTGCTGGCGCTGTTCGAACCCGACCACATGCAGTTCTCTGCGGATCGCCCGCAGGACGGCGCGGGCGAGCCGACGCTCGCCGAGATGACGCGCACGGCCATCGCGCGGCTGAAGCAGAACGAAAAGGGCTTCGTGCTGCTGGTCGAAGGCGGCCGCATCGACCACGCGCACCACTACGGCAACGCGTATCGCGCGCTCACCGACACCATCGCGCTGAGCGAGGCGGTCCAGGCCGCGGTCGATGCGACCTCCGCGCAGGACACGCTGATCCTGGTGACCGCGGACCACTCGCACACGTTGAGCTTCGTCGGCTATCCCAGGCGCGGCAATCCGATCCTCGACAAGGTGCGTGGCAGCAGCGGCGAGGACGAGGGCCTCGGCGACTACGCGCTCGACCAGCTCGGCCTGCCGTACACCACGCTCAATTACAGCAACGGGCCGGGGTACGTCGGCGCCGGCGCGCAGCAGCCCGAAGGCCCGAAGCGCTTCCTGCACACGCCCAGCGGCGTGCAGATCCCGAAGAAGGGTCGCCCGGACCTTCGCAACGTCGACACCACGCATCCGGATTACCTGCAGGAAGCGCTGGTGCCGACCGCGAGCGAATCGCACGGCGGCGACGATGTGGGCATCTGGGCGCGCGGCCCGGGCAGTGATGCCGTACGCGGCAGCGTCGAACAGAACACGATCTTCCATTTCCTGCTGCAGTCGATGCCCGCGTTGCGTGCGGAACTGTGCAAGGCCGGCGATTGCGACCCCAACGGCGTGCCGGTGACGCTGCCGGATCCGGGGGAGTTCAGCCGGTAAGGGGTTCCGGACCGGTTCGCGCAATTCCGTCGGTTCAGCTCCTCTCCCGCCTGCGGGAGAGGTTTCGGGTGCGGACCGGCGATGCGATGGAGCTCCTGCATCCGTGGGCTTCGATTGCAGAAGCAAGATCAACAGCTTCCGCTCGTGAACGAGCGGGTCACTTTTGTCTTGGCAAAAGTAACCAAAACCGATCACTCCTGACGCGAGCCGCCGCTGCGCGGCGGTTCCCTGCGCTCCTCGCGGGAAAGGGAACGCCGCGCGAACGGACCTCGCCACATCCATGTGGCGAGCCTGCGCTCTGCCCAGGCGCCTGCGGCGGTCCAAATCGTTCCAGACGATTTGTCGCTCCGCTTCGCTGCGCTCAGACAGCGCGCGGCTCTTCGTCCCTTTCCCGCTCCGGTGCTCGGCTCGCTTCAAGTCGCTGGAAGATCAAAAGCGAGGAAGGAGTGAAAGGCGAAGCCGAAAGCGAAAGCAGCCGCACGCACCTGACGGATCGCGGTCCTCAGCTATCGCTCCGCCGCTTCTGCGGCCCCGCCTTCGACACGCTCTGCGCGCCCTGCTCGCCCGACGGCGGCTCCAGCGTCGCGGTGTCGCGATCGAACTCCGACAGCGGGCTTTCCGACGGACACGCCTGATCGGGGAAACCGAAGTCCGTCCGCAACTTCAGGCCGCACGCGTTGAGCGCGTCGAGCTCGGTGTCCGGCGTCTTGCAGCGCTTGTCGAACGCACGCACGAACGAATCGCGGCGACTGACGAAATCCTCGCCGCACTTGCGCATCAGGCGCAGCCGGTCGAGGTCGTCCTGCGCCGGGTTCACCCCGTCCAGGCCGTAGAGTTCCAGTTCCTCGGTCGTGAGCAGGCGCAGGCTCCGGTTGGGCACGGCCATCATCAGGTCCGCCACCGCGGTCGCCGCGCCGTTGCGCTCCAGGTAGTCGCGCACGCGCTCGTAGACCACGCGCAATTCGGCATTGAGCTCCGCGCGGGTGGTCGCCGTCGAACTCATGCGGATGATGCGGTGGATGCCGACCTGCCCCGCGACCATCCGCGTGTCGCCGGCGGTGAGGATGAACACGCAGGCGCTGTGGCAGATCGCGCCTTCGCGCACCCAGATCGTCCAGCGCGATTCGGCGATGAAGTCGCCGGCCTGGATCGCGTCCTCGACCTGGCCGCCGGCCGAATCGATGTCGAGCACGCGCTTGCGGATGTCCAGGGCGTCGGCGACGTCGGTGACGCGCTCGACGAGCGTGCCGAACTCCGCCGTCACCTTGCCCTTGTAGCGCAGCCGCGCCACGCCGCCCGACTCGCACGGCGCGAGCGCCGCCTTCAGCGCATCGCGATCGAACGCCGTCAGCACGTCGCCGTCGCCCCGCTCGACGTAATCGAGTTCGCAACTGATCGACGCCGCACCGGCGGAGAGTTCGAGCGGCGCCGCCCACGGGTTGTGCGGCTCGGCGGCCGGCTCGGGACGGACGATGTCGCGGATCGCCTTGCGCACCTGCCCCGTGCCCTCGGCCTTGACGGGCGCCACCTTCACCGGCGCGGTGCTGATCGCGCCACCGTCCTGCGGGCCGGCGACCTCCTCGATCACCATGCCCTGCGTCTTCTCCGGCTCGGAACGCTGGCAGGCGGCGACGGCGAGGCACGCAAGCAGGAGGACGGCGCGGAAAGTCATGCGGAAAACCACTCGAGCTGGGCGAAACCGCCTGAACAGGCGATCCGCGAAAGACGAGGGCACAGCTTACGAGGTACGGCCTGACTGTGCGCGGAGCCCGGGGAAATCGGGCGATTCACGGCGCCTTGACGAAGCGGGCTCAAGCTTCGCTACCACCGGCGCCCACGAACTCTTCTCGGCGTCGGCGGATCGGTGATCACGCATCATCCGGATGGAACTTACACCCTGTTCAAGGAGATTCGCCGTGAAGCGTTCGGTTCTACACCGTTGTTGCCTGATCGCGTTGATGCCCCTGCTGGCCAACGCCCAATCGCTTCCCTCACCGCCGCCCGGCAAGCCCGCGACCGAGGCCACCAAACGCGCCAACGCGGCCCTGGCCAAGTCGCTCGATTTCAACGACAAGCAGGACTTCGAAGACGCCGAGCGCGGCCTGATCGCACGTCCCGACACGCTCACCATCAAGGGCGAGGAGGGCAATGTCGTGTGGGACATGGAGCAGTACAAGACCTACATCGGCGACAACAAGCCCGCGCCCGACACGGTCAACCCGAGCCTGTGGCGCAACGCCCAGCTCAACATGCATTACGGCCTGTACAAGGTCAGCGACCGCATCTACCAGGTGCGCGGCTACGATCTGTCGAACATCACCTTCATCCAGGGCGACACGGGCTGGATCGTCGGCGACCCGCTGAGCAACGTGGAGACGGCGAAGGCCGCCTACGACCTGGTGACCGAACACCTCGGCAAGCGTCCGATCGTCGCGCTGATCTACAGCCATTCGCACGGCGACCATTACGGCGGCGCACGCGGCATCGTCGACGAGGCCGACGTGAAGTCCGGCAAGGTGAAGGTCCTGGCGCCGGAGCATTTCACCGAGGAAGCCGTCTCCGAGTTCGTCATCGCCGGCAACGCGATGGGGCGTCGCGGCATGTACATGTACGGACCGCTGCTGCCGCGCACGCCGACGGGCGGCGTCAATGCGGGCCTGGGACAGGCGATCCCGCTCGGTCGCGCGAGCCTCATCCTGCCGACCGATTCGATCACCAAGAGCGGCGAGACCCGCACCATCGACGGCGTCAAGCTCGTCTTCCAGCTCACGCCGGGCACCGAAGCGCCGGCGGAAATGAACGTCTTCCTCCCGCAATTCAAGGCCATGTGGATGGCCGAGAACGCCACGCACACGCTGCATAACCTGCTCACGCTCCGCGGCGCGCAGGTGCGCAACGGCCTGATCTGGGCGAAGTTCCTCGACGAGACGATCGATGAGTACGGTCCGCAGATCGACACGGAGTTCGCCAGCCACCACTGGCCGATGTGGGGCAACCAGCGCATCGTGAAGTTCCTCGGCGACCAGCGCGACCTGTACAAGTACATCCACGACCAGTCGGTGAACCTGATGAACAAGGGATACACCGGCACCGAGATCGCGGACATGATCCAGCTGCCGCCGTCGCTGGCGAAGGCCTGGTACAGCCGCGGCTACTACGGCACGGTCAAGCACGACTCGCGGGCGGTCTACCAGCGTTACATGGGCTTCTACGACGGCAATCCCAGCACGCTCGACCAGCTTCCGCCCGAGCCCGCGGCAAAGAAATACGTGGAGTACATGGGCGGTTCCGCCGCGGTGTTGCAGAAGGCGAAGGCGGACTACGACAAGGGCGAATACCGCTGGGTCGCCGAGGCGGTGAAGCAGGTCGTGTTCGCCGATCCCAACAATGCCGAAGCGAAGAACCTGCTCGCCGATACCTACGAACAGCTGGGGTACCAGGCCGAAGCCGGCACGTGGCGTTCGATCTACCTGATGGGCGCACATGAACTCCGCAACGGCGTGCCGAAGGCGCCGGCGCTGGATCTCACCGGCCCGGACACCATCGCGGCGATGCCGCCGGATCAGCTCTTCAGCTACTGGGGCGTGCGCATGAACGGCCCGAAGGCCGCGGGCAAGGACATGACGCTGGGCTTCGACTTCGCCGACCTGCGCAAGCAGTACACGCTCATGGTGCGCAATGGCGCGCTCACCACCGAGTCGAAGGCCGCTGCGAAGCCCGATGCGCAGCTCACGATGAACAAGGCCGTGCTCGACCGCATCCAGCTCGGCCAGACGACGATCGACGAGGCCATCGCCAGCGGCGACATCAAGGTGCAGGGCGACAAGGGCAAGGTGAAGACCTTCTTCTCGCTGCTCGACGTCTACCCGTTCTGGTTCAACATCGTCACGCCGTAACGCAATCCAGGGAGCGCCGTTCCGCGGCGCTCCCTGCTCCGCCATCTGCCGTGAGCCGGTGGACAGTCCCGGCTTTCACAAGTTTCACAACGCTCGGGCGTGCGCAACGCACGCCCTTTCTCCGTCGGCGCGCGATGCCGGCGAAACCGGTTCCGCTCTCGGGCCGGTCGCGAGTCCTAACGCCGCCTCAGGCTCTCGAGCAACGCCTCACGCGCACGGCGCATGGCCTGCTCGCGCGACATCGCCTGTTCGCCTGACATCGCCGGCACGGGAGCCGATATCGACGCCGGCGCCGCTTGCGCGATGGACAGCGCGCCGCCCGTGCCCGGTACCGGCTCGATCACGAAGATGTCGCCGTCGAAATCCACGATGTAGACGTTGTTCGCGGTATCGGTTCCGAACGCGACGACGTTGTCGATGGTCCCGGCGGTCGGCGTGAAGTCGGCGTTGCGCAGCTGGAAGCGCGTGGACGGAATCGTCGAGCCCTGGAGGATGACGCCGGTCTGGATCGACCACAGGTTCGGCTGCACGAAATCGCCGAACAGGTACTCGCCCCGCAGCGACTCCAACGGCCCGCGGTACACCACGCCGCCGGTCACCGACTCGCCCTCGCGAGCGCCCGTGCCGTGCGCGTACTCGGCAATCGGCGGCGCCAGGCCGGCGGTGCTGCCGCCGCGGTAGGCCTGCGTGCCTTCCAGGATCGGCCAACCGAAGTTGAGGCCGGCCTCGCCAGCGCGCGCGAGATCGATCTCCTCGATCGCACCCTGCCCGACATCGCCGATGTAGAGATGGCCGGTGAGCGGATCGAAGCTGTTGCGGAAGGGATTGCGCAGGCCATACGCCCAGACTTCCGGCGCGTTCGGCGCGGTGAACGGATTGCCGGCCGGAATGGCGTAGTCGCGGTTCGCGTCGCTCGGGAAGGCGTCGCTCGCCGGGTCGATGCGCAGGATCTTGCCGAGCAGCGTCGCGCGGTTCTGCGCGTTGTCGTCCGGATCGCCCGTGCCGCCGCCATCGCCCACGGCGACGTAGAGCATCCCGTCCGGGCCGAAGCCGATCCAGCCGCCGTTATGGTTGCTGCGCGGATGCGCGATGCGCAGGATCGCATCGCCGCTGGCCGGGTCGGCCTGGTCGCGGTTGTTGGCGAGCGTCTGGTAGCGGCGAAGTTCGATCGTGCCGTCCGGTACCGTCAGATACACGTAGAAGCGGCCGCTGGTGCCGAAGTCCGGTGCCGTCGCGAAGCCGAGCAGCCCGCGCTCGCCATCGGTCGACACCTGTCCGGTGAGATCGAGGAACGGCGTCGTCGCGATCGCGCCATTGCCGGGCGAGAGCAGGCGGACGCGTCCGGCGCGCTCGACCACGAACACGCGGCCGGTGGTGTCCGGCACGGGCGCGAGGAAGATCGGGAAGCTCAGGCCGCTGGCGACGCGCCGCACGCGCAGCTGCGCGCCGGTGACGTCGGTGACGGTCACCGACAAGGGGAGCGTCGCGGTCTGCGTGCCGTCGCTGGCGGTGATCGACACGAGGTACACGTTGTCCGCGTTGGCGTCGGCCGGGGCTTCGAAATCCGGCGGAGCCAGGAACTGCAGCGCCCCCGCCGCGGTGATGAGGAACCGCGCCTGGTCCGCGCCGCCCGACAGCGTGTACGACACCGGCTTGCCTTCGGGATCGGTCGCCGTCGCGGTGTAGAAGATACCGGCCGTGCCTTCGGGCACGGTGGCGGCGGAAGCGGAGGTGAACGTCGGCGCCCGATCGACCGGTGCACCCGGAATCGGCGTGCTGCCGTCGTCGTCGCCTCCACCGCCGCATGCCGCGAGCATCGCGGTCAGTAGGACGATTGCGGCCAGCCGTGCCTGCTCCATGCGCTCGCTCCCGGGCCATGCGACGCGCCGGTGCGGCGCGCCTGCGTGCGGCCGACAGCGTGTCAGACGCAGGCGTGCCGATCCGTGAAGGCGGACGCGATTCGCGGCGCGCACGTCGGTGCCCGGGCTCCGCCTGTCGGTACCGGAGCCGCCGGGTCAGCCCACGCCCCAGAGCCGCCGCGCTTCCTGCGCGATCAGGTCCGGGAATTCCTCCGGGAAGAACAGCTTCGCCCCGTCGACGCGACGTACCCCGCGCGAACCGCCGAACGCCGCATCCAGATGCGCCGCGCCGGCCAGGGTGAAGATCGGGTCGCCCGTGCCCCACACGATGCGCGTGGGCACCGTGGAGGCTTTGAGCGCAGGACCGATTCCCTCCAGCCAGTTGCGTTCCAGCGCGACCGCGAACGCATTCGTACGCGCCGCGTTGCGTACCAGCGGCCCGAGGTAAACGTCGATGGCCTCGTCGCTGGGGTTGTCGGCGTGCGTGAACGTCTGGCCGCCGAGCCCTTCCGGCGAGCGCGCCAGCGCCTTGTCGGCCAGCCACGGCGCCAGCCATTCCTCGGCGAACCGACCCTGCTTCGCCAGCGCGATGACCGGCGCCAGCGCGGGCGGCGGGCATTCGATCTCCGAATCGCAGTTGGTGAGCAACAAGGTGCGCACGCGCTCGGGATACGTCGCCAGGAACAGCTGGGCCGCCTGCCCGCCACTGTCGTTCGCCACGACGTCGACGCGGCCGACGTCGAGTCTGTCGAGAAGCTCGCGCAGCATGCGCACCTGTGCGTCGGGCGCGAGGCTCTGGCCTTCGGCGACGCGCGTATGGCCCAGGCCGAGGAAATCCGGCGCGATGCAACGCCGATACGGCGACAGGCGCGCCAGCGCACCGCGCCACTGATAGCCGTTGAGCGGAAAGCCGTGCAGGAACAGCGCCGCGTCGCCGCGTCCGCGTTCCACGCAGGCGATCTCGCCGGCGGACGTGGACACGAACCGGCGAGCGGCGAGGAACGCGGCGGCATCGGCCGCATCGGTGGATGGCGCGACAGGCGACGCGGCCGATGCGGGTCGGCCGAATGCGGCCGTCGCCAGCGTGCCGACGGCGGTTGCGAGGAAATCCCGGCGGTGCATGAGCGTTCTCCATCGCCGGGGCGTCCGGCGTCGGCGACGATCATTCGCCGGTCCGGTCATGCGCTCAACGAAGCGGCAGGTCATGGCGTCATGACCTGGCAGGTCATGGTGCCGCTGCGCCCGCGACCGTATCCTCGCGCCGTGAACCGAGCCCCCGCGTCCCTTCGTGATTCCCGCCTCGGCGCCCTGCTCCGCGAATGGCGCGCGGTCCGTCGCCTGAGCCAGCTGGACCTCGCGCTCGACGCCGGCGTGTCCCCGCGCCACCTCAGCTGCGTGGAAACCGGCAAGGCGCAGCCCAGCCGCGAGATGATCGCGCGGTTGGCCGATGCCCTCGACGTACCGCTGCGCGAGCGCAATGCGTTGCTCGTCGCGGCCGGGTTCGCGCCGCGCTATCCGGAGACGGCGCTGGCGACACCGGAGCTGTCGCAGATGCGGCGCGCGATCGAGTTCATCCTCGCGCAGCAGGAGCCCTATCCCGCCTTCGTGCTGAACCGGCACTGGGACGTGCTCATGGCGAACGACGCGGCGCTGCGCGTGAACACCTTCGTGATGAACGGCCGCGCGAGCGCGCACGCCAACATGATCCGGCAGATCTTCGACCCCGACGATCTGCGCGCCGCCGTCGACAACTGGGACGAAGTGGCCGGCGACCTGATCCGCCACCTTCACGGCGAAGTCGCCGCGGCGCCGTCCGATGCGAAGGCGCGCGAACTGCTGGAGGAGGTGCTCGCCTATCCCGGCGTGCCCGCGCGATGGCGCCTTCGCGATGTCGAATCGGCACCCGCGCCGCTGCTCACCACCGTGCTGCGCCAGGGCGACCTTCGCCTGCGCTTCTTCTCGACCATCACCACCTTCGGCACGCCACGCGACGTGACGCTGGAGGAGCTGCGCATCGAGTGTTGTTTCCCGGTCGACGAGGCCACGGCGGAGCTTTGCCGGCGGCTGGCCAAGCAGGCAAAGGCCGAAGACTGAGGCGACCGGATTCAACTGCGGCGACGCGTTTACTCGTTAGGAAGCGTGCCGGACCCGCTTCCCGGCCGCATTCATGCAGCGGACACAGCCGCGGCTGTCCTGTCCCGTCCGCACTTCCCGTATCCGGTTTTCACATCACCGGAGTGAAGGGCAATGCGGCGTTTGTCGAAGTGGTTGGGCTGGAGCGTGGTCGGATTGGCGGTGCTGGCGGCGGGCGTGCTCGGCACGGCCTGGGCGCTGAGCGAGCGCGCGTTGTCGCGTACCTGGACCGTGCAGGATCCGCCCTTGGCCGACGCGATGGCCAGCGCGTCGCTCGAACACGGCCGGCACCTCTACGCCACGCGGGGTTGCGCGGACTGCCACGGCGCCGATGGCGCGGGCAAGCTGCTGGTGGATGCGCCGAACGTGGTTCGCATCGTGCCCAGCAATCTCACGCGCACGGTGCGCGATGCCGCCTGGACGGACGACCGCATCGCCGCGGCGATCCGGCATGGCGTGCGGCCCGACGGCACGCCGCTGGTGATCATGCCCACCGGCGATTACAACGACCTGGACGACCACGATGTCGCGTCGATCGTCGCGTACCTGCGCACGCTGCCGGCGGTGGACGCCGATCCCGGCCGCACGCACGTGCGTCCACTCGCGCGCGTGCTGTACGCGTTCGGCAAGTTTCCGCTGGTGCCGGCCGAGCACGTCGACCACACGCCGCGCGTGCGCGTTGCGCCGCCGGCGAAAGTGAGCGTGGCGTACGGCAAGTACGTCGCGCAGGTGTGCACCGGTTGCCACGGCGCGGACTTCGCCGGCGGCCACGTGCTCGAACCCGGCACGCCGGCATCGGCCAACCTGACGCCGCACGCGAACGGTCTGCAGGCGTGGAACGAGACCGACTTCCTTCGCCTCATGCGCACCGGCCAGCGCCCGGACGGCCGACAGTTGCACCGCATGATGCCGTGGAAGTCCTACAGCACGATGCAGGACGTCGAGTTGCGCGCGGTGTGGACGTACCTGCGCACGCTGCCGCCGGCTGAAGGCAGGACGCGATCTTAGGAACGCGCGGAGCATCGGCTCCTGTCGCCCGCACGAGGCCAAGCCGCGCCCGGACCGACGCGCCGACAAGGCGCCTTGCGTGCGCTCCGCTTACCCGGGCTACGGATGCGGCGTGCGCGATCGTCAATCGATACGGTACACGCGCGCTTTTGGCATGCCGTCGACGACCTGGAGGAACCAGCGTCCCGCGACACCCGGCACGACGAGGATCTCCGGTGCATCGAGCGTCCTGGGCAACTTCAGCGCGCCCTTGAGCACCTTCCACTGCTGACCGTTTTCGAGCTCGAACACGGTGCCCGGTTCCCAGCCGCTGACCGAACCCTTGAGGCGGCTCTGGATCGGTTTGTCGTTGAAGCCGACCAGCGAAGTTTCGTCGCGAGCGCGATCGTCGCGGGACGCAACCATCGACGTGTTCGCCGACGCCGCGGCGGACGCTGGCGAGGCCGCGCTCGACACCATGGCGGCGCCCTGCCGCTCCTGCGCCTCGCGCAACATGCGATTGAGCGCGTCGAGCTGTTCGCCGGTGAGGCCGACCGACCGCAGCTGCTCCGGCGTGAGGCGCGCCTCGATGCTGACGTACGGCGTCTGCGCGGCGGCGAGCGGCGACAGCATCGCGAGCGCGACCATAAACGCCAGGGACGGAAACGGGAGCTTCATCGGCACGACTCCAACTGCGGTCGCGACACGATGCTGCAGTTTCGTGACAGCCCGGTGACAGCGCCGGGATCAGCCTTCGCGACGCAGCGAGAAGAACGCGATGTCGCGGCGCACTTCGTACCCGCTGCGCAGGTACAGCTCCTTCGCGCGCGCATTCTCGTTCGCCACGTGCAGGAACGGCGTTCGGCCGCGCGCGAGGATGTCGTTGCTCAACAGCGCGAGCAGGTGACGCGCATAGCCGCGGCCCAGGAAATCCGGATGCGTGCACACCGCGCTGACTTCCTGCCATGCGTCCATGCCCATGCGTTCGCCGATGATCGCGGCCAGGCGGCCCTGCTGGTAGATGCCGAAGTAACGGCCCAGCCGCATCGTGTACGGGCGGAAATAGTGCGGATACACCAGCGCGGTGAGCGCGAGCACGTCCTGGCGATGCGATTCGTCGAGCTCGATGATCTCCGGGCCGTCCGTCTGCGCCATCGGCCGCTCGCACACCATCTGCGCCAGCATCGCCAGCTTCCTGGCCTCGAATCCCGCCGGCACGTGCGGCAGGCGATCGAGCAGCAGCGTCGTCTCGCCCGGTTCGATCAATGCAGGCAACGCCCCGGCGACGTCCACGCCTTCGCGCGGCACGCCGAGGAAAGGCGCCACCTGCGCCGGATAGCGCGCGACATCGCCCTGCGCGAGCGCGATGTCGCGATGCCGGCTGCGCAGGGCTTCCCAGATCGGGTTGTCGAGCACGTGTTCGCCCATGTCACACCTTCATCGTCTTCCATCCGCCGCGCGAGAACAGCCACAGCGTGAACAGGCCGACCGACGTCTCCGAGACGAACACCGCCCAGAACACGCCCAGTTCCTGCCAGCCCATCCATACGGCGAGCGCGTACGCCAGCGGAATCTGGATCAGCCAGAAGAACACCACGTTGATCCGGGTCGGCGTCATCGTGTCGCCCGCGCCGTTGAACGCCTGCACCGATACCATCCACCAGCCGTAGACGAAGTACGAATACGACAGGATCTGCAGCCATTCGCCGCCGACGTCGATCACCTTCGCATCGTCGGTGAACAGCGCGATGAGATCGTGGTGGAAGAAGAAGAACAGCACCGAGATGGCCATCGTGAAGGCCATGTTGTACCAGCCGATGCGCCACACCGCCGCTTCGGCGCGTTCGGGGTGCTGCGCGCCGAGGTTCTGGCCGACCAGCGTCGCCGCCGCGTTCGACATGCCCCAGGCCGGCATCAGCGTGAACATCATGATGCGGATGGCGATGGTGGCGCCGGCGACCACCTCGCTGCCCATGCTCGACAGGATGCGCATCAGGAAGATCCAGGAGGTCATCGACACGATCATCTGGCCGATGCCGCCCAGCGACGTGCGCACGATGTTCCACAGCACCGCGCCTTGCAGCGCGAGCTGCGACCACGCGACGCGGATGTGCTTGCCGCCGTGGAAGAGCACGTACAGCTGCAGCGCGACGCCTGCGCCACGGCCGATGTTCGTCGCGATGGCCGCGCCTTCGATGCCCAGCGCCGGCACCGGGCCGAACCCGAAGATCAGCAGCGGGCACAGCACGATGTTCAAGCCGTTCGCGAGCCAGAGCACGCGCATCGCGATGGCCGCGTCGCCGGCACCGCGGAAGATCGCGTTGATCACGAACAGCAGCATGATGATGGCGTTGCCGCCGAGCATCCATTGCGTGTAGCGGTAACCGTGCTCGATGCTCCACGCATCGGCGCCCATCAGCCGCAGCAGGTCCTTCGCCCACACGATGCCGACGACCGCGAACGGCACCGATACGAGCAACGCGATGAAGATCGCCTGCACCGCGCTGATCGCCGCGTCCTCGCGCCGGTTCTCGCCGATGCGCCGCGCCACCACGGCCGTGACCGACATCGCCAGGCCCATCGCGATGGAGTACAGCAGGAACAAATAGGTCTCGGTGAGCCCGACCGTCGCCACCGCCGACGGGCCGAGCTTGGCGACGAACCAGATGTCCACGACCGCGAAGGTCGATTCGAGCACCAGCTCGAGCACCATCGGCACCGCAAGCAGGAACACCGCGCGGCGCAGGGGAATCCTGGTGTAGTCCGCGTTGGTGCCGCGGATCGCGTCGCGGAGCTCGGACCAGAGGGAGCGCGAATCATCGGAGGCGACCGGTTCCGGCCGGCGATCGACGGTGGTCTCGTGTTCGGTCATGCGCATGGCGTCCTTGTTGCGTCCATCGAAGGGTAACGCAGCCCGGATTCGGGCCGCTTGTCCCTGGACGACGAATTGGCGCATCGCGAATCGACATCCGCAGCCCGGCTCCGATCGCCTGCGTCATCCCCGCGCGCGGTCACGCATCTGATACTAACCGGCCCCTGCACGTCCCCACGGACCGGAGCGACGCATCGTGCCGACACCGGAGCTTCGGCCCATTGTTCCGATCTCCGCAACGCCGCCAACGACGGGCCGGCATGGCGATGGCCCACCGCGACTAGGACGACGCGCCCTCCCGCAACGCGAACGCGCGCGCCGGGTTTTCGGTGAACAGCGTGCGGATCTCGCCTTCGCCCAGGCCATGCCGGCGCAGCGCCGGAATCAGCGAGGTGAACAACGGCGCATACGGCTTGAACTCACCGCCGCGCGGCTGGCCGGCGTTGTACCAGCCCGCATCCTGCGACACGAGCACGTGGTCCAGCAGCTTCGCGCGGCGCATGCGGTCGATCATGGCGACGTACGCGTCTTCCTGCCCGGGCCGATAACCGTCGAACGACACCCAGCCGCCGCGCCGCGCCGCGACCACGTGCTGGCCGCCCTCCTTTTCGTTCTGGGCGTGCACCCAGACCCAGGCCGATGCGTCCGCGCCTGCCGCTTCCAGCGCGTCCAGCTGTGCCAGTGCGCAGCGCGCGTTGCGTCCGGGTTCCACGTCTGACCAGGGGCCGGTGTGGACGGCGATCGCCAGCCCCGAGGCCAGATGCGTTCGCGCCGCCGCGCGTAGCACCTTGCGCTCCAGTTCGGTAAGCGGCTCGCCTTCGATACCGAGCTTGATCAGACCCGGTCGCACATCGCTGCCGTCGATGCCCTCGCGCCATTCGCCGATCCAGCGCGCGGCCAGTTGTTCGTCGGTCTCCGCGCGCACGTGCGGCGGAATGAAGCGGCCGCCGGCGGCGACGTACGCGCCGGTCACGGTCAGCATGTGCAGGTCGCTGGCTTCGGAAAGCCTACGGATCAGCGCTGGATTCCGGCCCAGCGTGGTGGCCGTGCAGTCGACGAGCGAACGACAGCCCATGCGGCGGATCGCCTGCAGGTAAGGCAGCACGACTTCGACGACCTGCTCGACGTCGGGCGGCATGGGCGCGTCCGCCTGTTCGTCGAATGGGCGCAGGTCGGCGAACAGGTGCTCGTGGGTCAGCGTGAAGCCAAGTTCGCGCGCTTCGATCGCACCGGTGACGGTCATCACCTGCCCGGCCTTCGCCGGTGACGCTCCGGCTGCATCGGCCCAGCCCGGCAGCGCGAGCGCCACGGACGAGGCGGCAAAGGCGTGGAGGAATTCCCTGCGGCACATCGGACGGCTCCTGCCGGAACGACGCCGCCGATCCTACCGCGCCCGTTTGGTTGCCGCCGAAACGAAACGGCCGACAAAGAAGGGGCCCGGTCGACCCGGGCCGCTCGTCCTGATGAAACCGTCCTTACGCCATCGGCAACTTCAGGCCCTGCTCCATCGCGCACTGTTTGGCGATGTCGTAACCCGCATCGGCATGGCGCATGACGCCCGTGCCGGGGTCGTTCCACAGCACGCGCGCGAGGCGCTTGTCGGCTTCCGGGCTGCCGTCGCAGACGATCACCACGCCCGAATGCTGCGAATACCCCATGCCCACGCCACCGCCGTGGTGCAGCGACACCCACGTCGCGCCGCCGGCGACGTTGAGCATCGCGTTGAGCAGCGGCCAGTCGGACACGGCGTCGGAACCGTCCTTCATCGCTTCGGTCTCGCGGTTCGGCGAGGCGACGCTGCCGCTGTCCAGGTGGTCGCGCCCGATCACGACCGGCGCCTTCAGCTCGCCATTGCGGACCATCTCGTTGAACGCCAGGCCGAGCTTGTGGCGCAGCCCGAGGCCGACCCAGCAGATGCGCGCCGGCAGGCCCTGGAAGCTGATGCGTTCCTTCGCCATGTCGAGCCAGCGGTGCAGGTGCGCGTCGTCGGGGATGAGTTCCTTCACCTTCGCGTCGGTCTTGTAGATGTCCTCCGGATCGCCGCTCAGCGCCACCCAGCGGAACGGGCCGACGCCGCGGCAGAACAGCGGGCGCACGTAGGCCGGCACGAAACCGGGGAAATCGAAGGCGTTACGGCAGCCTTCGTCCTTCGCCATCTGGCGGATGTTGTTGCCGTAGTCGAACACCGGAATGCCCATGTCCTCGAAGGCGAGCATCGCCTCGACGTGCACGCGCATCGACTTCTTGGCCGCATCGCGCACGCGCGCGGGGTCTTCGGTCTGCATGCGCTGCCACTGCTCCACCGTCCAGCCGATCGGCAGGTAGCCGTGCACGGGATCGTGCGCGGAGGTCTGGTCGGTCACCGCATCCGGGCGCACGCCGCGCCGCACGAGTTCGGGCAGGATCTCGGCCGCGTTGCCGAGCAGCGCGATCGACCTGGCTTCGCCGGCCTGCGTGTATTTGTCGATGCGCGCCAGGGCATCGTCGAGATCCCGCGCCTGCTCGTCCACGTAGCGCGTGCGCAGGCGCATGTCGATGCGGCTCTGCTGGCACTCGATGTTGAGCGAGCACGCGCCGGCCAGCGACGCGGCCAGCGGCTGCGCGCCGCCCATGCCGCCCAGGCCCGCGGTGAGGATCCACTTGCCCTTCAGATCGCCGCCGTAATGCTGACGCCCCATTTCGACGAAGGTCTCGTACGTGCCCTGCACGATGCCCTGCGAGCCGATGTAGATCCACGAGCCGGCCGTCATCTGGCCGTACATCATCAGGCCCTTGCGATCGAGCTCGTTGAAGTGCTCCCACGTCGCCCAGTGCGGCACGAGGTTGGAGTTGGCCAGCAGCACGCGCGGCGCGTCCGGATGCGTGGGGAAGATGCCGACGGGCTTGCCCGACTGCACCAGCAGGGTTTCGTTGTCGTCGAGTTCGCGCAGCGACTTGAGGATCGCGTCGAAGCTTTCCCAGTCGCGCGCGGCGCGGCCGATGCCGCCGTAAACGACGAGTTCGGCCGGGTTTTCGGCGACTTCGGCGTCGAGATTGTTCTGGATCATCCGGTACGCGGCTTCGGTGAGCCACGATTTGCAGCGCTTCTCTGCGCCGCGCGGGGCACGGATGACGCGGGAAGGATCGTTGCGGGTCGACATCGGCAGGACTCCGTCGGCTGGGCGTCGGGAACGCGACGCGCGGAAACAGGCGACGGAATTATCGCGCCGGCCCGCGCGGGCGGAGCGTCGGATGGCGTCGTCGCACGCGTGCTCCAGGCGATTTCGCACCCATCCGGGCGCTTTTGTATACGCTGTACACATGAGCCGCAGCGAACCCGCCACCCACCGCACCGCCGACCGGATCCTGCGCGCGGCGCGCACGCTGTTTGAACGCGAAGGCGCGGCCGGCGTGAGCATGCGTCGCGTCGCGGCGGCGGTCGGCCTGACGCCAATGGCGATCTATCGGCATTTTCCCAATCGCGACGCACTGCTCAAGCGCATCGGCGACGACAGCTTCGATGCGATCGCGCGCCATTGGCACGCGCGCGGACGCGGGGGCGACGTGCTGGAGCGGCTGATCGCGGTGCAGCGCATCTACCTCGATTACGCGCTCGCGCATCCGCACCTGTTCGATCAGGCGTTCTCGACCGCACGCACCGATGCACGACGATTCCCCGAGGACTTCCACGCCCGGCGATCGCCGACGCTGAACGTGGTCGCCGATGCGGTGCAGGACGCGATGCGCGCCGGCGTGCTGCGCGAGGACGACGTGTGGGACGTGGCGATGACGTTGTGGGCGCACACGCACGGCCTGATCGCGCTGTATCGCGCCGGCCGCTTCAACCTCGACGAAGCGGCGTTCCGTCGCTACTACGACGCATCGCTGCAGCGCTTGATGCGGGGCCTGCTCGCGTAGGCCCCATTCGCTGCGCCCTCAGCGGCGCGGCTCGATCGCGGGCTTCACTTGGTTCACCGGCGGCGGTGGCGGAAGGTCGAGCGTTTCCAGCCGCTGCACCTGCGCTTCCTTGCCGGCGCGCCAGGCTTCATGCGACGCGCGGCGCGCCTCGAAATCCTGGCGAATGCGCTCGGCTTCGGCCGGCGTCGCCGCCGCGGCGCGACGCGCGTCGGTGCGCGCGCGATCGGCTTCCAGCAGCCGATCCTGGCGATCGACCTGGCTGCGCAGCGTGTCGGCCGAAACGCGACGGCTGGAGGCATCGAGCTGGCGATTGAGCGTCTGCAGCGAGTTGTCGCGCGAGGTGTCGACCCCGCGCGGCAGCGCCGGTTGCGACGCGGGCGCGATCGGCGCCACGCGCGGAGGCGGCTGCAACGTGTTCGGCTGCTGGGCGAACGCCAGCGCCGGCTGCAACGCCAGCGTCAACGTAATCGAACACGTGCGCGCTACGGGGTTCATGCGATCAGCGCACCGAGGGATCGAGTCGACGCAGCGCATCGGCGAGATCCGTCTGCCCCGTCCGGTCGATCTGTTCGCGGCTGTAGCTGCGGCCCGGGCCGATGCACAGCGGCTTGCCGGTCTTGGGATCGCGCGGGCGGATGTTGGTCCCGGTGTCCTTGACGCAGCCGACGTTCGACGTGCGCTTCGTGTCAGCGGTGGCCTGCGCGTCGGCGGATGCCGCCGCGTCCGCCTGCACGGGAGCGGATTGCACCTGCGCCTGCGCATCGGCCGACGCCGTCTGCGCGGACGCCCCGAACGCGCACAGTCCCAGCACGACGGCCGTCAACGCGGTCGCCATCACCGGACTGCGGTTGCGATTGCTGGAGTTCATGACGTCACCTCGGGTGGAACGGCGTGGTCGCCGCATCGCCACCATACGCCCACGGTACCGAGCCGGCCGTGAGCGGCGCCGCCACCTTCAGGCGGTCGTCAGGCTCGGGGACACGCGGCCTGGCGGCCTTCGCGGAAGGCCTGCGCTTCGGCCTCGGTCGCCGGCCGCGGCTCGACGCCGTCGTCGAACAGCACACGCCAGACGCCGTCCGGGCCGCGGTGCCAGACCGAGTGGAAGGCGCCAATGCGATAGCGCGGGGTGGCCTTCGGATCCAGGTCCTCGAACAGCGACGGCCCGCTCGACCAGGCCACGTCCGACACGCTGCCGGCGGCGATCGTCGTGCGGGTCGGGTACCAGGAAAGCTTCATGCGCTTGCCCCCGACGATTCCGGCCCAGCGTTGCGCAATGGCCTCGCGACCGCGCGTGGGCTGCGGCTGGCTCGCTCCGAACGCGGCGTCCGCCTCGAGGTGCGAAGCGAACGCCGCCGCGTCGTGGTCGGCGACCGACTGCGCGAAGCTCAGTTCGCGCGCCCACACCTCGCATTCGGCGGCCGTCATGCGCGCCGGCTCCGGCCTGGGCGGGCTCTGCGCCCACGCGGCGGCGGACGCGGCCCACAGGACGGCGGCGGACAGGCGACTCGCGGCGGACAAGCGCATGGACGTGCTCCGTTGCCGGCGGTCGTCGCCGGATTGCGGCCACTATTGGCAAGGCGACCGGACACCGCCAGCGACTAAAGTCATGCCGCAACACACGCTCGTTATGATCGGCCGATGCCCCACCTTCGCGCCGCGGCGCTCGCCGCCTGCCTCGTTCTGTCCGCCTGCAACTTCCACGCATCGCGCCCCGGCGAACCCGCCGCGGCGGCGCGAACGGTGGTGGTCGTGTCCATCGATGCGTTCCGTGCCGACTACCTGTCGGACCAGGCGACGCCGAACCTCGCCCGTCTGGCCCGCGAAGGCGCACGGGCCGCGTGGATGAACCCGTCGTACCCGTCGCTCACGTTCCCGAACCACTACACGCTCGCCACGGGCCTGCGCCCGGACCGCCACGGCGTCATCCACAACCGCATGAGCGATGCCGACATCGGGGCGTTCGCGGTGGCCGATCGCAGCGCGGTGGACGACAGCCGCTGGTGGGGCGGCGAACCGATCTGGGTCACGGCGGAAAAGCAAGGCGTGCGCAGCGCGAGCTGGGCGTGGCCGGGCAGTTCGGCGGCGATCGGCGGCGTGCGTCCGAGCCGCTGGGCCGCATACGACGAAACCGTTCCGCCCGCGCGCCGCATCGACGACGTGCTCGGTTGGCTCGACGCCCCGCCGCCGCAGCGCCCGCGTCTGGTCACCGTGTACTTCGAGCAGCTCGACAAGGCCGGTCACGATCACGGCCCCGATTCGCTGCAGGTGCGGCGCACGCTGGGCGAGCTCGACGCGGTGATCGGTCGCCTGCGCGATGGCCTCGCCGCGCGGGGAAGGCTGGACACGACCGACCTCGTCGTCGTGTCGGACCACGGCATGGCGACCGTCGGACCGGATCATGCGATCGGCGTGGAGCAGATGGTCCCGCCTTCCATCGCGACGGTGGTGTCCGACGGGCAATCCATCGGCGTGCAGCCGCTTCCGGGTCGCGAGCGCGAGGCCGAGGCGCGCCTGCTCGGCGCGCACGCGCAGTACGACTGTTACCGCCGCGATGCCTTGCCTGCGCGATGGCACTACGGCGCGAACCCGCGGGTGCCGCCGATCGTGTGCCAGATGCATGAAGGCTGGGACGCGCTCTACCCGATGAAGCTCGCGAAGCGGCCGCCGCATGCGACGCGCGGCTCGCACGGATTCGATCCGGCGCTGCCGTCGATGCGGGCGCTGTTCGTCGCACGCGGCCCGTCGTTCATCGCCGGCACGCAGCTGCCGGCGTTCGACAACGTGGACGTGTATCCGCTGCTTGCCCACCTGCTGCGCGTGACGCCAGCGCCGAACAACGGGACGCTCGATGCCCTGCGTCCCGCGCTACGCGACGTGCCCTGACCGCGAACGTCGCGCCTCGGGCGCGACGTTCGGGTCGCGTGTCCGCCCTTTACTTCGGGCGGGCGGGCGATTTCCTGCCGGCCGGCTTGGCGGGCTTGGCGGGCTTGGCGGGCTTTGCGGGCTTTGCGTCAGCTGACGCCGCCGGCTTCGGGGACTTCGCGGTTTTCGGCTTCGCCGCGGGCGTCCCTTCGGCCTTCGCTTTCGACGGTGCCTTGGCGACCTTCGGCGGCGTTCCGGCCGAACCGGCGGGCATGAGCAACGCGTTCGCCTCGATCCAGTGCAGCGCCGATGCGGTCAGCGCCCGGGCGGAAGCGGCGATGTCGTCGGCCGCGTCGACTTGCTGATCGTTGCGGAGCAGCGTCAGAACGCCCTCGCCGATCGCGGCCACCACCGCGTCGGCAAGCTGGGTGACATCGCGCTGTCCGTCCAGGCGCTGGAGCAGGAAGCGCTGCAGCGTATCCGGCCACACCGCGTTGTGCCATTCGTTGAACAATGCGACCGGAACATCGGCCAGACCGGCGAGCGTGCGCACTTCCGCGCGCGCCTCGGGGCGTTCGGTCGATGCCGTGGCCGAGACCGGCTCGCGCCGGAACATGACGGCATTGCCGACGATCAGCGCGTTGACGAAGCCCAGCACGCGATCGGCCTCTTCCGGCTGCGCGTCGAGCAGCGCCTGCACGGACACCGTCGCCGGCCACGCGGCATTCAGCGCGGCGATCGTGCGCAGCGTCGGCTCGGTCGTCGCGCGCACGGTCTGCTCGCCGTCGAGGTAGCGCCACTGCGTATCGTCGCCGTCGACCGATCGGTAGCGACCGGCGATGTGCAGCTGCGCGATGCGGTTGCCGTCCAGTCGATACCGGATCGCGTCCGCGCGCTCGGCGCGAACCAGCAGCGTCTGGCGGAACGTGCGGTTGCACAGGAAGTCGATCAGTTGCTCCAGCGCGACCTGGTCGCCGCCGCATTCGTTGCGCAGCGGTTCGGCCGCGTTGCCGTAGTTCGAGGCGAACATCGCGGCGACGGCTGCTTCGCCCAGGTAATCCAGGCCGTGCGCACGTGCGGCGCCGACGAAATCCCGGAAATAGCACGGCGCATTGCAGAGCTCGAGGTATTCGTGTGCGAGGTAATGATCGGCCCCTTCGCGCACGGTCTGGAGATCGTTCTCGATCACCTTCGCCAGCAGGCTGTCTGAGGGCGCCATCTCGTGCAGGAACTCGATCATGCCGCGCGCGTAGGCAAGCCGCTCGCCCGCCGACGCGCGCGCGCCGCCGCGCAGCAGCATCGCGTCGCGCACGACTTCCTTGGTTTTCCAGCCCGGGTAGGTGTTGTAGCTCACGTATGCGATGCCGTCCGGCGAGAGCAGCGCGCCGCAGATCCGGAGGGTCGCCTCGCGCACCTCGTCGGGCACCCAGCTGTACACGCCGTGGCAAACGATGTAGTCGAACGTTCCCAGCGAAGCGTCCAGATCGGCGATGTTGCCCTGGAGCAGGCGCACGTTCTGAAGCCCCATCGCGTCCACCGCACGCCGGCCGGCCTCGATCTGCACGGGGGACAGGTCGATGCCCACGACCTGGGCCTGCGGGTGACGGATGGCGAACGGGATCAGGTTCCCGCCCGAGGCGCAGCCCAGTTCCAGCACGCGGGCATGCTCGATGGCGGGCGCGTCCAGTCCGAACAGATGGGCCACCGAGGCCAGGTGTTCCGGCGCGCTCAGCCTGAACGCGTGGGAGGTGTACGGCACCTCGTCGTAGGTGTTGCCGATGCGCTCGATCAGGTTGGTCATGAAACCACCGCAGTGGGAAAGGAGCGGGATTTTCTCCAGCCGCGCGCGCGCGCCGGAATCAGACCTATCCGATATTCCGCCCCGGGGTCAGGCGGGGGTCGCGCGCCCGCCACGTCGATGTCCGAATCCGGCCAGTCCGAGCCGGCCGGCGGTGCTAGCCTGCGTGCATGTCCCACGCTGCCCTCGCCTCACACGTCCATGCCGACACCCTGCCCGCCTTCCAGGTGTGCGAGCAGGCCCGCCGCACGCGCGATGCGCGGTTCGACGGCCTGTTCTTCACGGCGGTGTTGAGTACCCGCATCTATTGCCGGCCCGTGTGCCCCGCGGTGACGGCCAAGCGCGTGGTGTATTTCCGCCACGCCGCGGCAGCCGAAGCGGCCGGGTACCGTCCGTGCCTGCGCTGCCGGCCGGAGCTGTCGCCCGACGACGGCAGCTGGCGGCGCGGCGACGCGGCCATCGCCCGCGCGCTCAAGCTGATCGACGACGGCGCGCTGTCCGAGCAGCCGCTTGCCGCACTCGCCCAGCGCGTGGGCATCGGCGAACGCCAGTTGCGCCGCCTGTTCGTCGAACGCGTCGGCGTCGCGCCGATCGGCGTGCATGGCACGCGCCGGCTGCTGTTCGCCAAGCAGCTGCTGACCGAGACGGACCTGCCGATCACCCAGATCGCGCTGGCGTCCGGATTCGCCAGCCTGCGCCGCTTCAACGACGCCTTCCGGACCGCCTACCGCATGGCGCCGCGCGATCTGCGCAAGGGCCGCAGCGAGGCGGCCGAGGGCGGCGACGTGCTCACCCTGCGGTTGGGCTATCGCCCGCCGTACGACTTCGCAGCGATGCTGGATTTCCTGCGCGGCCGCGCCTTGCCGGGGGTGGAAGTGGTCGACGATCACAGCTACGCGCGTGTCATCGGCCCGATCGAACGCCCCGGCTGGCTGCGCGTGAGCCACTGGCACGACGGCGCGCACGGGCGAGAGCACGCGCTGAAACTGGAGCTGCATGGAACGCCGCCCGCGCGCCTGCTCGAGATCGTGCAGCGCCTGCGCCGCATGTTCGATCTGGACGCCGATCCGCAAGCCATCGCCGACACGCTGTCGACCGACGCGCGGCTGAAGCCGCTGCTCGCACAACGCCCCGGACTGCGCCTGCCCAGCGGGTGGGACGGATTCGAGATCGCGGTGCGCGCGATCATCGGCCAGCAGGTCAGCGTGGCCGCCGCGCGCACGCTCGCGTCGCGGCTTGCGCGCAAGTACGGGCAGGCACTGCCGCAGCCTTTCTTGGACGCGCGCGTGTCGGACGGCCTCGCGCATCTTTTCCCGACGCCCGACGCGCTCGTGGACGCCGACCTGGAATCGATCGGCCTCATCCGTTCGCGCGCGCAGACCGTTCGCGGCGTCGCCCGCGCGTTGCTCGAAGGGCGCGTGGACTTCCGGCGCGAACGCACGCTCGAGGATTTCGTGTCGCGTTGGGTCGCGCTGCCCGGAATCGGCCCGTGGACGGCGCAGTACATCGCGCTGCGTTCGCTCGGTCATCCGGACGCGTTCCCGGTCGAAGACCTGGTGCTGCAAAAAGCGCTGCCCGCCGATGGCTCGCGCATGGGCGCGAAGGCGCTGGCGGCGCGCGCGGAAGCGTGGCGGCCGTGGCGCGGGTATGCGGTGATCCACCTCTGGCGCGATTCGATGCCGCCGGCCGCAGTGCGCGCGGACGCGCCGGTGCGCGGCAAGCGCCGCGCGGTTCGCGCGGCCGGCGCTGAGGCGACCGCATGATCCGCTACGCCACCATGCCCAGCCCCGTCGGACCGCTGTTGCTGGCGGCCAGCGACGGTGGACTGCACCTCATCGAGTTCCAGAACCCGCGACATCCCATGTCGCGCTGCGAGGCATGGGAGCCGCGCGAGTGCGATGTCATACGCGCAGCGGCGTCTCAACTGGACGCGTACTTCGACGGACGCCGCCGCGACTTCGACTTGCCCCTGGCGCCGCGTGGCACCGCCTTCCAGCTCGAAGTGTGGCGCACGCTGGCGTCGATTCCGTACGGCGAAACCATCAGCTACGCGCAACTGGCGCAACGCGTCGGAAAACCTTCGGCCATGCGCGCGGTGGGCGCCGCGAACGGTCGCAATCCGCTGCCGCTGGTGTTGCCGTGCCACCGCGTGATCGGCAGTAACGGCAGCCTTACTGGTTTCGGAGGCGGGCTGCCGACGAAGGAATACCTGCTGCGGATGGAAGGCGCGTTGCCGGCACCGGCGGATTTGTTCTGCTGACGGCCATCGAAGCCTGAGCCTTGTAGCCCGGATTGTGGCCCCAAACGTGCAGCGCTATTCGCGCATCAGCTCGGCGATGGCCTCGCGATACCGCTGCGCAATCGCGGCTCGCTGCCGGTGCTGGCCGTTCTCGACCACGCGCCGCCCGCCGACGTACACATCGCGAACCCGCGGACGGTTCCCGCTGAAGATCCAGCGATCGATCGCATCGTCCGCGGTCAGGCCGAACAGCTCGGGCGCATCGGTATCGAGCACCACCGCATCCGCGTATTCCCCGGGTGCGAACGTGCCGATCGCGTGGCCGCTGGACGAACGCGCGCTCTTCGCCACGTCGTGCAGCAGCGTCTCGCCGACGCTCGGCGATCCCGCACGCACGGCGATGTTGCGGCGTCGCGTGACCAGACGCTGGCCGTATTCGAGCCAGCGCAGTTCCTCCACGGGCGAGACGGAAATGTGCGAATCCGAGCCGACGCCCCATCGGCCGCCGGCGTCGAGGTAATCGCGCAGCGGGAACAGGCCGTCGCCGAGGTTGGCTTCGGTCGTCGGGCAGATCGCGACCGTCGCGCCGCTGCGCGCGATGCCCTGCGTTTCGGCGGGCGTCAGGTGCGTGGCGTGCACGAGCGTCCAGCGCGCGTCGACCTCGGCATTGGCGAGCAGCCATTCCACCGGCCGCGCGTTGCGCAGCGCCAGGCTGTCCTGCACCTCGCCGACCTGCTCGGCGATGTGGATGTGCACCGGCATCGACGGCGGCAAGGCATCAAGCACGGCGCGCATCGCGTCCGGCGGCACCGCGCGCAGGCTGTGCAGCGCGCAACCGACGTGCAGCATCGCATCGGCGTCCTCGCACAGCGTGTCGATCAGGCGCAGGTAGCCGTCGACGTCGTGGCCGAACCGGCGCTGGCGTTCACCGAGCGCGCGCCCATCGAAGCCACCGGTCATGTACAGCACCGGCAGCAGCGTCAAACGGATGCCGGCCTCCCGCGCCGCGGCGATCAGCGCGCGCGACATCGCGGCCGCATCGTCGTACGGACGGCCGTCGGGGGCGTGGTGCAGGTAATGGAACTCGCATACGGTGGTGTAGCCGGCTTCCAGCATCTCCACGTACAACTGCGTCGCCACCGCCTGCAGGCGCACGGGCGTGAAGCGCGCGGCGAAGCGGTACATGGTCTCGCGCCAGGTCCAGAAGGAATCGGCCGGGTTGGTCTGCCGCTCGGCCAGTCCGGCCATGGCGCGCTGGAAGGCGTGCGAATGCAGGTTCGCCACGCCGGGCAGCACCCAGCTGGCGCTGCCGGTCGGTTCGGCCGCCACGAGCGCGCGGATGCGGCCGTGGTCGTCGATGTCGAAGCCGGCGTCGGAACGCCAGCCGTCGGGGGTCCAGAGCATCGCGGCGTCGAGGGTCTTCATGCCCGCATTGTCGCCCGGGCCGATGGCCGTGGCGATGCCCCGCAGAGGCCGGACGGCCCGCTAGAATCGGCCCATGACCTCCAACGCGCATCCGGCCTGGGACGGACTGATCCTCGGCGCTTCGCTCGCCACGCTCGATGCGCCCGCCGGTTACGCGGACATCCTCGATGGCGCACTGGCGTGGAAGGACGGGCTCCTTTCCTACGTCGGACCGCGCTCGGGCCTGCCCGACGCGCCGCAACGCCTTGCGCGCGAAGTCATCGAAACCAAGGGCTGGATCACGCCGGGTCTGGTCGACTGCCACACGCACCTGGTCTTCGCCGGCGACCGCGCGCGCGAGTTCGAGCTGCGCCTGCTGGGCGCCACCTACGAGGACATCGCACGTTCCGGCGGCGGCATCCTGTCGACCGTACGCGCCACGCGCGCGGCCGACGAGGGCGAACTGCTGCGGCAATCGCTGCCGCGCGCGCATGCGCTCATCAGCGACGGCGCGACCACGGTGGAGATCAAGTCCGGCTACGGCCTGGACTTCGAGAACGAGCGCAAGATGCTGCGCGTGGCGCGACGGCTCGAGCAGCTCGGCATCGGCGTGCGCACCACCTACCTGGCCGCGCACGCGCTGCCGCCGGAATACGCGGGCCGTGCCGACGATTACATCGACGCGGCGATCGAATGGCTGCCGCGGCTGCATGCCGAAGGCCTGGTCGATGCGGTCGACGCGTTCTGCGAGGGCATCGGCTTCACGCCGGAGCAGACGCAACGCATGTTCAAGGCCGCGCGCGCACTCGGCCTGCCGGTGAAACTGCACGCCGACCAGCTCAGCGACCTGGGCGGCGGCGCGCTCGCGGCCGCGTTCGATGGGCTTTCGGCCGATCACGTCGAACACACCAGCGAGGACAGTGTGCGTGCGATGGCGCGTGCGGGTACGGTCGCGGTGCTGCTGCCGGGCGCCTTCCACGTGTTGCGCGAAACCGCGCTCCCGCCGCTGGACGCCTTCCGCGCGCACGGCGTTCCGATGGCGGTGGCGACCGACTGCAATCCCGGCACCTCGCCGCTGCAGTCGTTGCGTCATGCGATGCAACTGGCCTGCACCCACTTCCGCCTGACGCCGGAAGAAGCCCTGCGCGGCGCGACGGTGAACGCCGCGCGCGCACTGGGCCTGCACGATCGCGGCACGCTGCGCGTGGGGACGCGCGCCGACTTCGTGCTGTGGAACGTCCAGCACCCGGCCGAGCTGTGCTACTGGCTCGGCGGCCGCCTCGCGCAGGCCGTGCACGCCGGCGGCCATCGCGTCACCTGATCCGATTCGACGAACACCACGGGGAGAAAACATGCGCTTGCGTTACGCCGTTCTGGGCCTCTCGCTGTCGATGGCCGCCACTTCCGCAGTCGCCGCGAACGAGGCGGCGCGCAGACTCGCGCAGGACGCCATCCTCGTCGACACGCACATCGATGCGCCCGGCGAGCTGCTGTCGCACTGGGACGATCTGGGCGTCGCCGCACCGAAGAAGGAGTTCGACTACCCGCGCGCGCGGCAGGGCGGACTGGATGTCGCCTTCATGTCGATCTACACCTCGCCCGAGGAGGACGCCGCCGGCACCGCGTGGCAGATCGCCAACACGCAGATCGATGCGGTGGAAGCGATGGTCGCGCGGCATCCGGACAAGTTCGCGATCCTGCGCTCGCCGCGCGACGTCGACACGCTGCGCAAGGGGGGCCGCGTGCTGCTGACGCCGGGCATGGAAAACGGCGCGCCGATCGGCGACGACCTGACGAAGCTGGCCGATTTCCATGCGCGTGGCGTGCGTTACATCACCCTCGCCCACAGCGCCAACAACCGCATCAGCGATTCGTCCTACGCGGTGAAGAAGCAGTGGGGCGGCCTGAGCCCGTTCGGCGAGCAGGTGGTGGCCGAGATGAACCGCCTGGGCATCATGGTCGACGTCTCGCATCTGTCGGACGAGGCGGTCGCCGACGTGCTGCGCGTGACCGACGTGCCGGTGATCGCGAGTCATTCGGGCATGCGGCATTTCACGCCCGGCTTCGAACGCAACATCAGCGACGAACTGGCGCAGGCCGTCGCGAAGGAAGGCGGCGTGGTGCAGCTGGTGTTCGGCACCGGCTTCGTCAGTCCGAAGGCGGCGGCCGACATGCAGGCGTACTTCGCCGCATCGGCGGCCTTCGACGAGGAGAACGAAAAACTCGCCGGGGCCGGCAAGCCGCTGAAGTCGAAGGACGCGTTCGAGAAAGCATGGAAGGACGCGCACCCGATGCCCGTGGTGCACATCGACGCGGTGCTCGACCAGATCGACTACGCGGTGAAGCTGATCGGCGTGGATCACGTCGGCATCGGTTCGGACTTCGATGGCGTGAGCGGCAATCTGCCGGTCGAACTGCGCTCCGTGGCGGACTATCCGAACCTCGTGGAAGGGATGCAGAAACGCGGCCATTCGGACGCGGACATCCGCAAGATCCTCGGCGGCAACCTGCTGCGCGTGTGGGGCGAAGTGGAGAAGGCGGCCAAGCGCTGATCACGGCCGCCTCGTCCGGCAGAAAAACAAAAGCCCCGCCAAGGCGGGGCTTTTCGTTTCGGACACGAGGTCCGGAGCGGGCGCCGTGGCGCTTACTCCTTGGAAGCGGCCTTCTTCACCGCGACCTTCTTGGCGGCCGGGGCCTTGGCCACGGTCTTGGTCGCCTTCTTCGCGACCGGGGCGGCGGCGGTGCCGGCGGCCTTGGTCGTGGCCTTGCTGCGGGCGTTGCCGTAGCTGGAGTTGTAGCGCTTGCCCTTGGCGGTCTTGCGGTCGCCCTTGCCCATGTTGTGCTCCTGAAACTGTCCAGATCCGCACCGGGGTGCGGGGTTACGAAGATCGCGCTCACGCGAGGTCGCGCAGTCTAACACGGGCCCGCGAGTTGCCGCGGACAGCTGGGGGAAAAGCCCTTGGCAAGGCGGGCGCGGCGAAGCCGCGGGGGATCGGGTGGGCTCGGCGGGGACGGGAACCTGCGCAGCGGATTCCGCGATCAATCCCGCGCGCAGCCTGGGATCAGTGGGCGCACGAGGCGTCGTGGACGTGCCCGTGGTTCAGGCGCAGGTTCGCCAGGTGTGCGAGCCCGACGAGCGTGCCGCCGAACGTCATCGCGATCGCATGCGGGATCACGCTCTCGTGCAGCGGCTGGTACAGCACGCCGAACCACAGCACCGCAAGCCCCGGCACCATCAGCGAGAGCGCCTGCACGGCGTGATGGCGGCGGTAGCCCCACGCCATGCTGAACAGTCCGAGCGCGGTGGCGAAGAGCACGAAGCCTTCTTCGAACCCCGAACCCAGCCACGCCGCGACGCCCAGCGACGGCAGGACGGCGATCAGCAGCGGCAGCAGCGCGCAATGCAGCGCGCACAGCAGCGAGCCGGTGGCGCCGATGCGATCGAGCAGGCTGCGGGGGCGAATGCGGGGCATGACTTTCGGGAGGCTGGTGGAACCGGTTTCGTTATAATATAACATTACGCAACTTGAGCCACCTACTTTAACCCGACCGATGTCAAAGCGCCTGCTGAATCGCCGCCTCCCGCTCGCCCTCGCCCTCGCCGCCGCCCTGCCGATGGCCGCCCGCGCCCAGGACCCGGGCCATGACCACCAGCCGAAGGACCTGAGCGCCGTCGAAGTGAAGGCCACCCCGCTGGTCGGCACCGCCGAGGACCTGATCCGCCCCGTCGACGTCCTCGCCGGCGCCCGGCTTGATGAAGTCAAGGCGAACTCCCTGGGCGAGACCGTCGGCAAACTCCCCGGCGTGCAGTCGTCCTACTTCGGCCCCGGCGTCGGCCGGCCGATCGTCCGCGGCTTCGACGGCGCGCGCGTCCAGGTGCTGAGCGACGGCCTGGGTTCGGGCGACGTCTCCACCGTCAGCGTCGATCATGCGGTCAGCATCGAGCCCTTCCTCGCCGACCAGATCGAAGTCCTCAAGGGTCCGGCCACGCTGCTCTACGGCAGCGGCGCGATCGGCGGCGCGGTGAACGTGATC
The DNA here is from genome assembly GCA_031216755.1 of Lysobacter arvi. Taxonomy (GTDB): domain Bacteria; phylum Pseudomonadota; class Gammaproteobacteria; order Xanthomonadales; family Xanthomonadaceae; genus Lysobacter_J; species Lysobacter_J arvi. The sequence goes on from JARUHG010000001.1 coordinate 1,681,627, forward strand.
GATGGCCGCATCCCCGAGGCGGTCACCGACGAGCCGCTGCAGGGCCGCGCGGAACTGCGCGGCAACACCGTCAACGACGAACGCACCGGCATGTTCCGCATGGACGGCACCGCGGCGTCGGGCAACGTCGTCTTCCACGCCGACGCGCTGCATCGCGAGACCGGCGATTACGACATTCCGGGCTATCCGGAAAGCCGTCGCCTGATGGAAGAAGAAGGCGAGACGCCCGATCCGGCGACGAAGGGCACGCTGCCCAACAGCTTCGTGCGGACCGACAGCGGCGCGCTGGGCGTGAGCTGGGTCGGCGAACGCGGTTTCCTCGGCGTCGGCGCGAGCCTGTTCGACACGCGCTACGGCGTGCCCGCCGGCGCGCACGAACACGACCACGGCGACGACCACGCCCACGAAGGCGAGGAAGAAGAAGCGCACGAAGAGGAAGGCCCGGTCACCATCGGCATGACGCAGCACCGCTACGAAGTGCGCGGCGGCCTGGACGACCTCGGCGCGTTCAAGTCGCTGCGTGCCAAGGTCGCCCGCACCGAATACACGCATACCGAATACGAAGGCGAGGAAACCGGCACCGTCTTCGACAACACCAGCACCGAGGCGCGCGTCGAACTCGTGCACGAGCCGGTGTTCGGCTGGGACGGCGCGGTCGGCGTGCAGTGGGGCAAGCGCGATTTCGAAGCGATCGGCGAGGAGGCCTTCGTACCGCCGTCCAAGGGCGAGGACGCCGGCCTGTTCTGGCTCGGCCAGCGCGAATTCGGGCCGGTGAAGACCGAACTGGGCGCGCGCGTGGACCGGAACAAGATCGACGTGAACGAAGCGCAGGCGATCGGCCCGGATCGCGAATTCAACACGACCAGCCTGTCGGCGGCATTCAAGTGGGACATCAACGAAGCCTTCCATCTCTCCTTCGGGCTTGATCGCGCCCAGCGCGCGCCCACGGCGGAAGAGCTGTATTCCAACGGCGTGCACGTGGCGACGAGCAGCATCGAACTGGGCTCGCCGATGATGGACGAGGAAACCGCCAATCGCGCCGAGATCGGCCTGCACTGGCACGGCGGCCCGATCAAGGCGAGCGCGTCGATCTACCACGTGAAGTACGACGACTTCATTTACCTTGCCGACACCGGCGTGGTCGAGGACGGCAATCCGGTGCGCCTGTGGACGCAGGACGATGCGCGCTTCAACGGCGCCGAGGCCGAAGTGGACTGGAACTTCGCCGACAACGCCAGCGGCCTGTGGAACCTGCGCGTGTTCGGGGATGTGGTCCGCGCCGAACTCACCGGCAGCGGCACGCGTGAAGTCGCCTTCGCGGTGCCGCACGGCGACCACACGCACGACTACACGGCCGAACTCGCGCGTGGCGGCAACCTGCCGCGCATCGCGCCGCAACGCATCGGCGGCGAAGTGCGCTGGGAACTGGGCAACTGGCGTGCCTCGGTGGGCGCGACGCGCTACGCGAAGCAGGACGACGTCGCCGCGTACGAAACGCAGACGCCGGGCTACACGCTCGTCGACGCGCACGTCGCGTGGCACAAGGACACGCCGCACGGCAATGCGTGGGAAGTGTTCCTCGACGGCAGCAACCTGCTCGACGAAGAAGCGCGCGTGCACACCTCCTTCCTCAAGGACGTCGCGCCGCTGCCCGGTCGCGGCGTGGGCTTCGGCGTGCGCGCGTTCTTCTGACCTCCACCGCGCTCCTTCCGGGCTCCGGAAGGGCTGCGGGCCATTCAGCCCCAAAGGAAAGCGCCCGCTGACGCGCGGCGCTTTTCTTTTCCGGAAATACGTGTATATACACGCTTATGCCCGACACCGACACCGACACCGCCCCCGCCCCCGCCCCCGCCCCCGCCCCCAGCCTCTGCACCTGCTTCCGGTTGCGCAAACTCTCGCGCCTGGTCACGCAGCGCTACGACCGCGAGCTCGCCGCGGCCGGCATCAACCTGAACCAGTATTCGATCCTGCGCCGCGCGGCGCGCACGCCGCAGACCGTCGGTGCTTTGGCGCGCGAGCTAGGCATGGATCGCACGACGCTCAGTCGCGACCTCAAGCCGCTGGTCGCGGCGGGCTGGATCGAACTCACCAGCAGCGAGGACGACGCACGCGCGAAGCAGGTGCGCATCAAGCCCGCCGGAAAGCGCCTTCTCGAGCGCGCACAACCGCTGTGGCGCCGAGCGCAGAACGAGATCGACGCCCGCCTCGGCGCGGCCGGCGTGAACGCCCTGCACACCCACCTGGATCGCGCGATGGCGCGGATGGAACTCGAATGAACCCCGCGCCCGCGTCCTCGCCCACCCCGGCACACCCCGCCACGCGCTACTGGCCGCTGGTGCTCGCCGCTACCGCGATGCTGATGATCACCATGGGCGTGCGTCAGTCGATGGGGCTGTTCGTCGCGCCGATCGGGCGCAGCACCGGCCTCACCGTCGCGCAGATCAGTTTCGCGCTGGCGATCGGGCAGTTCGTGTGGGGCGCGGTACAGCCGGTGTTCGGCGCGATCGCCGACCAGCGCGGCCCGGGGCGCGTGCTCGTCGCCGGCGGCGTGCTTCTGGCGGGCGGCCTGGTGCTTGCGCCGGCACTCGCATCCGAATGGGGCCTGCTGTTCACGCTGGGCGTGCTGAGCGCCGCCGGCGCGGGCGCGGGCAGTTTCTCCATCCTCATCGGCGCGACCGCGCAGCACATGCCGGCCGAGAAGCGGTCGATGGCCGCGGGCGTCATCAACGCCGGCGGTTCGTTCGGCCAGTTCGTGTTCGCGCCGCTGGTGCAGGCGGTGATCAGCGCCGCCGGCTGGGCCGCCGCGATGTGGACGCTGGCCGCCTCGGCGCTGGCGACCTTGCCGCTGGCATGGCCGCTGCGCCGGCGCACCCGTCCGGCGACGAATGCGTCCAGCGGCCCCCAGGCCGGCGCAGCGCCGGCCCTTAGCCTGCGCGAGCAACTGCGCGTCGCCGTGCGCGATCGCAGCTACTGGATGCTGCATCTGGGCTTCTTCACCTGCGGCGTGCACATCGCCTTCCTGGTCACGCACCTGCCCGGCGAGATCGCGCTGTGCGGTTTGCCCGCGAGCGTGTCCGCCGTGTCGCTCGCGCTCATCGGGCTGTTCAACGTCGCCGGAAGCCTGGCCGCCGGATGGCTCGGCCAGCGCGTTCGCATGAAGTACCTGCTCGCCGCGATGTACGCCAGCCGCGTGCTGTTGATCGCGATCTACCTGGCCTCGCCGCCTACGCCGCTGACGTTCTTCGTGTTCTCCGCGGGACTGGGCCTCACGTGGCTCGCGACCGTGCCCCCGACTGCGGGCCTCGTCGGCAAGCTGTTCGGGCCACGCTACCTGGGCACGCTGTTCGGACTCACCCTGCTCTCGCACCAGCTCGGCGGATTCTTCGGCGCGTGGGTCGGCGGCCTGGTGCTGGAGCGCTTCGGCGACTACAGCTGGATGTGGTACGCCGACATGGCGCTGGCGCTCATTGCCGCCGCCGCGAACCTTCCCATTCGCGAAGCCGCACCGATGACGGTGCGCGCGCAACCGCAGGCGCAGACGACATGAAGACGCACGCTCCCATCAACCTTGTCGCAAAGCTCGCCACGTTCGGCGAGCATTGGCAACCGCGCACCGTCGCCACCTTCAACGGTCACGACATCATGGTGGTGAAGGTGAAAGGCGAGTTCGTCTGGCACTCGCATGCAGACAGCGACGATCTGTTCCTCGTGCTGCACGGACGCATCCGCATCGACTTGCGCGATGGCGCCGTCGAACTCGGTCCGGGCGAGTTGTTCGTCGTGCCGCGCGGCGTGGAGCATCGACCGGTCGCGGTCGAAGAAGCGCACCTGATGCTGATCGAACCGACCGGCACGCCGAACACCGGCGATCCAGGCACCGCGGCGGAACGGCGAGTGATCTGACCGGCGCCCTCGGCGTCAGGCCGCGTCGGCCGTGGCGCATGCGGCGCAGACGCCGTGCACTTCCAGCGTCTGCGCCTGCGGGGTGAACCCCAGCTCACGCGCACGGCGATCGAGCGTCTCGACGATGCGCTCGTCCTCCAGCTCCGTCGCCGACTGGCAGCGATCGCAGATCAGGAACGGCACCGCGTGCTGCGCCGAGCCGGGATGGTGGCAGCCGACGAAGGCATTGATTGACGCGAGCTTGTGGATGAAGCCGTGTTCGAGCAGGAAATCCAGCGCGCGATAGACCGTCGGCGGCGCGGCGGCATCGTGCGTGGCCTTCATCTGGTCCAGCAGCTCATAGGCCTTCACCGGACGCCCCGCATCGGCGATCAGGCGCAACGCGTGCGCGCGGATCGGCGTGAGGCGCAGGCCGCGCGCCTCGCACGCGCGTTCGACCTCGTGCACGAAGGCGTCGCCGTCGTGGACGTGGTGCGAAGGATCGGTGCAGGCGTGATGCTGGCTCATGTCGTGTTCCCGACCGGGATATCGAGGATTTAGGCCCCGTCCGGCACTTTTGCAAGGGCCGCGTCGATGCGGGCCAGCGCCTCGGCCTGCCCAGCCAGGTAGACCGTGTGCGAGATGTCCGGCGACACCTGCGTACCGGTGATCGCCACGCGCATCGGCTGTGCGACCTTGCCCATGCCGATGCCCAGCGCTTCGGCGGTCGCGTGCAGCGCCTGCGATACCGTTTCGGCCGTCCACTGCGTCAGCGCGGCCAGCCGCGCGCGCGCGTCGGTCAGCGGCGCGCGCGCCGCGGCGGTGAGGTGCTTGGCGACGGCCGCATCGTCGTACTGCGTCAACGGGCCGAACCAGACGGCCGCGCGCTCGGCCATTTCCTTCAGCGTCTGCACGCGGTCGCGCAGCGCGACCACGATGTCGGCCGACGCCGGACCTGCCGCCCGATCGTAGCCCTGCGCATCCAGGTGCCATTCCAGGTGCCGGGCGACGTCGTTCGGATCGTCGTTCTTCAGGTACTGCTGGTTGAGCCAGCCCAGCTTCGCCGGATCCATGCGCGAGGCCTTCGCGTTCACGTCCTTCAGGTCGAACAGCTCGGTCATCTGCGCGATCGAGAAGATCTCCTGATCGCCATGCGACCAGCCCAGGCGCACCAGGTAGTTCAGCAGCGCGTGCGGCAGATAGCCCATTTCGCGGTACTGCATGACGTCGGCCGCGCCGGTGCGCTTGGAAAGCTTGGCGCCTTCGGGGTCCAGGATCATCGGCAGGTGCGCGAAATGGGGCACGGTGGCGCCGAGCGCACGGTAGATGTTGATCTGCCGCGGCGTGTTGTTGACATGGTCGTCGCCGCGCACGACGTCGGTGATGCCCATGTCCAGATCGTCGACGACCACGGCGAAGTTGTAGGTCGGGTAGCCGTCGGAACGGAAGATCACCAGGTCGTCGAGTTCGCTGTTGGCGAACTCGATGGTGCCCTTGACCTTGTCGTCCCACGTCACCACGCCGTCGAGCGGATTCTTGAAGCGGATGACGCGGTTGGGATCGTCGCGGTAGCCCTCGTTGCGATCGCGATACGCGCCGTGGTAGCGCGGCTTGTCGCCCGCGGCCATGGCCTTCTCGCGCATGGCTTCGAGTTCTTCCTTCGTCTCGTAGGCGTAGTAGGCGGTGCCGGCGGCGACCATCTGCTCGGCGACCGCGCGGTAACGATCGAGGCGCTGGGTCTGGTAGATCGGGCCCTCGTCGTAGGACAGGCCCAGCCAGTCCATCGCCTGCAGGATCGCGTCGATCGCCGCCTGCGTGCTGCGTTCGCGGTCGGTGTCCTCGATCCGCAGGATGAATTCGCCGCCGCGACGGCGTGCCTCCAGCCAGCAGTACAGCGCCGTGCGGGCACCGCCGATGTGCAGGTAGCCGGTGGGACTGGGGGCGAAACGGGTGCGGCAGGTCATGCGGTCGACTCGGAACGGCGGAAACCGGCGATTTTACCGGAGCGGGCGCGATGCGGCCGGATGCGGCGCCCAGGCCCTAGAATCCCCCCATGGCGACCCTCTTCATCTCCGACCTCCACCTCGACGCCGAACGGCCGCGGATCACCGAACTGTTCGGGCACTTCGTCCGCAACGAGGCCCGCCACGCGGACGCGCTGTACATCCTGGGCGACCTGTTCGAGGCGTGGGTCGGCGACGACGACCCGTCCGAAACGGGCGCCTTCGTCGCACGCGAACTGCACGCGCTGCAGGCGTCCGGCGTACCGGTGTATTTCATCCGCGGCAATCGCGATTTCCTGCTGGGCGAGGATTACGCGCGCCGCGCCGGCATGCGCATCCTGGCCGATCCGTCGGTGGTGATGCTCTACGGCGAGCCGACGTTGATCCTGCACGGCGACACGCTGTGCACGGACGATGTCGCCTACCAGCAGTTCCGCGCGCAGACGCGGGATCCCAAATGGCAGGCCCAGTTCCTTTCGCAGCCGCTGGCGGCGCGAATCGCTTTCGCGCAGCAGGCGCGGGCGGCCAGTCGCGCGCACCAGAGCGGCCTGAAGCAGCAGGGCACGATGGAGACCATCACCGACGTGTCGCCGGACACGGTCGACGGCACGTTCAGCCGCTACGGGCTTGCGCGCATCGTCCACGGCCACACGCATCGGCCGGCGGTGCACGAGGTCATGGTCGACGGCCGTCCGTGCGAACGCATCGTGCTCGGCGACTGGTACGACCACGGCTCGGTCCTGCGCGTGACGCGAAAGGGATTCGAGCTGTGCGGGCTGTCGATGTAGAACGCGCTGTGGTGGCTCGCGCGGTGCGCGAGCGTCAGGCCTGCGATCGCGCCAGCTCACCCGAGGTTGGCCCGGCGGACGCTGCACCCATTCTGCTGCCGTGCACGGGGCATCCGACGAATCGACGTGGATGCCAGCGTTCGCTGGAATGACGGATCGGCGCGGAAAGCCTGCCGGCGTGGCCCCGGCTCTTGCCGGGATGACGCCCTTGGGGACCGCGATGTCGTTCCGCGACAACTACCCGGCCAGTTTCAGCCGGCCAGTTTCTCCAGCGCTTCGAGTTCCTCCGGACCGAACCCCGCCGCGCTGCGTGCCTCATGGTTGAACGGTCCGTACAGCACCGCGCGCGCGTACTCGGCCAGCAGTTCGCGGAAGCGCGGCACCGGATCGACGCCCGCCTGCTTGCAATACCAGCGGAACCAGCGCGATCCGGCGGCGACGTGCGCCACTTCCTCGCGCAGGATGATCTCCAGGATGCCCACCGTCGCTTCGTCGCCCATCGCGCGCAGCTTCACGATCATGCCGGGCGTGACATCGAGCCCGCGCGCTTCCAGCACGCGCGGTACCAGCGCCATGCGCGCGAGCCCGTCGTGCGCGGTTTTCTCGGCCATTTCCCACAGGCCGTTGTGCGCGTCGAAGTCGCCGTAGTCGCGACCGAACTCGCGCAGGCGCGCGCGCAGCAGGTTGAAATGCCGCGCCTCGTCGTTCGCCACGCCCACCCAGTCGGCATAGAACGCATCGGGCATTCCGCGAAAGCGGTACACCGCGTCCCAGGCCAGGTCGATCGCGTTGAACTCGATGTGCGCGATCGCGTGGATGAACGCCGCGCGGCCTTCCTCGCTGCCGAACCCGCGCCGCGGCAGGTCGCGCGGATGCACGAGCAGCGGACGTTCGGGTCGCCCCGGCATGCGGATGGGCTCCGGCGCCGGCGCGTCTTCGGGCCGGGTCAGTTCGCCGCGCGCGAAGGCGTCCGCGGCGGCGAAGGTCGCGGCGACCTTCATCTCCGGCGTGGCCGCGTCGAGGCACGCCCGCGCGGCGTCGAACAGCGACGGCATGGCGTCAGTTCGCGGCGGGATCGGCCGGCGAGCAGCCCCAGCCGTCGGCGAAGCCGCCGTGCATTTCGGCCAGTTCCGCCAGCTCGCGCTCCAGGGCGGTGATCGCCGCGTGCGAAGGCGCCATGATGCGCACGACGCACACCTGCCACACGTCTTCCTCGTCGACTTCCGGCTCGTCCACCGCCACGAACGGCTTTTCCGCCGCCGCGGCGGCGAACGCCTCCGCCTGCGATTCGTCGTCGAACACGTGGAAGAACTCGATCGGGCGCTCGAGCGACAGGTCGTCGCCGTCGTCGAGCATGCGGCGCAGGACGTCGCCGTTCTCGTCGTTTGGGATCATCGCCCGCTGCAGTTCGCGCACGTCACGCCCTCCGCGTCTTCTTCGCCTCGTCCGAACGCAGTTGCTGGATGCGTTCGAAATATCCCGGCTCGATGCCGGTGACGTACTCGCCGTTGAAGCACGACGAATCGAACGCGTCGATGCGGTGCTTCGGCCCGGACACCGCGTCCTCCAGGTCGGCCAGGTCCTGGTAGATCAGCCAGTCCACGCCCAGCAGCTTCTCGACTTCCTCGTCGGTGCGGCCGTGCGCGACGAGTTCCTCGGCCGACGGCATGTCGATGCCGTAGACGTTCGGGTAACGCACCGCCGGCGCGGCCGACGCGAGGTACACCTTGCGGGCGCCGGCATCGCGCGCCATCTGCACGATCTGCCTGGACGTCGTGCCGCGCACGATGGAATCGTCGACCAGCAGCACGACGCGGTTGCGGAACTCCAGCGGGATCGGGTTGAGCTTGCGGCGCACGGACTTCGCGCGCTCGCCCTGCCCCGGCATGATGAAGGTGCGGCCGACGTAACGGTTCTTGATGAAGCCTTCGCGGTATTTCACGCCGATGACGTTGGCGATTTCCAGCGCCGCGTCGCGCGAGGTATCGGGAATCGGGATGACGGTGTCGATGTCGTGGTCCGGACGCAGGCGCAGGATCTTCTCGCCGAGCTTCTGGCCCATGCGCATGCGCGCCTTGTGCACGGAGACCTCGTCCATCATCGAGTCCGGGCGCGCGAAGTAGACGTACTCGAAGATGCACGGCGTGTGCTGGCGCGGCTCGGCGCACTGGCGGGTGAACAGCTCGCCGCGCGGCGTGACGACGACGCCCTCGCCCGGGCGCACGTCGCGCACGCGCTCGAAGCCGAGCAGGTCCAGCGCGACGGACTCCGACGCGACCGCGTACTCGTCCTGCCCGCCGCTGGTGCGCTTGCCCAGCACCAGCGGACGGATGCCGTTGGGATCGCGGAACGCCACCAGGCCCAGGCCCAGCACCGTGGCGACGACGGCGAAGCCGCCGACGCAGCGACGATGCACGCCCTCGATCGCGCGGAACGCCGCGTCGGGGTTCAGCGCCTTCTGCGTGTCCAGTTCATGCGCGAAGACGTTGAGCAGCACTTCCGAATCGGATTCGGTGTTGACGTTGCGGCGGTCCTGCTCGAAGACCTCGTTGCGCAGCGCATCGGTGTTGATGAGGTTGCCGTTGTGCGCCAGCGCGATGCCGAACGGCGAGTTCACGTAGAACGGCTGGGCCTCGTCGGAGCCTTCGCTGCCGGCGGTGGGATAGCGGCAATGCGCGATGCCCACGCGCCCCTGCAGCAGCGACATCGACCCTTCGTCGAACACGTCGCTGACCAGCCCGTTGCCCTTGTGCACGCGCAGCTTGTTGCCGTTCGCCGTGGCGATGCCGGCGGCGTCCTGGCCCCGATGCTGCAGCACCGTCAGGCCGTCGTAGAGCTGCGCCGCGACGTCGTTGTGGCCGACGATACCCAGAATGCCGCACATGGTGATGAGTCCTGCTGTGAAGTTGTGTGTTGCCGCGGACGCCAGGCCCGCTCGATCGCGATGCCGTCAGGCCTCGCCCACCGGCGCCGGCAGGGCCGGCGTGGCGTCCGGCGTCACCGCCGGCGGAAGTTCCGGGTGCTCCGTCGGCGCGCGACCGTCCAGATCGACGTGCTCGGCGGCCCACGCCGGCAGCCATGCACGCATCCATTGCGCGCCCGGCACGAACACCGGCACCACCTGCGACTGCTGCCACTCCGGCTCGCGCGGCATCGCCGTCAGTCCGGCCAGCAGCACCAGCACGCAGGCGACGAACGCACCGCGGGCGATGCCCAGCACCAGGCCGAGCAGGCGGTCCAGTCCGGACAGCCCGACCGACTGCACCAGCTTGCGCACCAGCCAGCCGACCAGGCCGACCACCAGCAGCACGCCGATGAAACACAGCGCATAGCCACCGAAGAGCTCGCCGGCGCCGACCTCACCGTCGCCGGAGAGCAGCAGGCCGACGTCGGCCCCGAAGTGGAACGCGGCCCAGCCGGCCAGCAGCCAGGCCACGAGCGAGGCGAGCACGCCGACGAAACCGCGCATCAGCCCGAACAGCGCCGACACCGCGACCACCGCCAGCAGGACCCAGTCGATCGCGCCCATGCGCTAATCCAAGGCCCAGATGGGGTCAGGGATGCGGGCGGACAATGCCGCTCACGCCCAGTTTCGACGCGACCTGCGCCTTCAGCTGGTCGGCCTGGTCGCGGCTGGCGACCGGGCCGACGCGAACGCGGTTCAGCACGCCCTTGTCGGTACGGACCTGTTCGACGAACGCGCTGAAGCCCGCCGACCGCGCGCGGTCGCGCAGCTTGTCGGCTTCGGCGGCGCTGCCGAAGGCGCCCAACTGGACGGCGAAGCCCACGCCGGAGGCGGCCGGCGTACTCGGCCGGGCGGCCACCGGCGCCGGTGCGGGCTTCGCGGCGGGTTTTTCGATCTTGGCGACGGGCTTTTCGGCGGCTGCGACGGGCTTGGTCGCGGCGGGTTTGGCCGGCTCCGGCGGCAGCGGCGCGGCCGCGGGCGTTGCCGGGCGCGACTCGGCCAACGGGACCGGAGCGGAGACGGACGCGGTCTGGGCCGTGCTTGCGGTCGGTTCTGCGGCTTCGGCGTCGAGCACCACGACCTTCGCGCCGACATCGCTGCGCACCCGGCCGGACTGCAGACGCGCGGCCTCGGCCTCGGCCTGCGTGGCGAACGGCCCGATGCGCACGCGATGCAGGGTGCGACCGTTGCCCGGGACCGGCTCGTGATAGGCGACCAGCTGCGCGCCCTGCAGGGCCTTCACGACGCGATCGGCGTCGGCCGCGCTGGCGTAACTGCCGAAGCTCACGGCGAAGTTGCCGCCGCCGGCAGCAGCCGGCATAGCGCCCTGGACCGGCGCGGTGGGCGCGGTCGCGGTGGTGTCGACGGTCGGCAGCGTGTCGCCTTCGTCGGCGGCGCCCGTGCCGGCGTTCATGCCGACCGCCCCGCCGCTCGGCGCCTGGCCGGGACTGACCAGCGGCAGTTCGCGCGTTTCGAAGTCGCCTCCCGGCGCCTTGGGGAGTTCGAGCGGGACATTGGACGCCCCGCTTTCGGGGGCCGGCCCCTTGATCAGCATCGGCAGGAAGATCACCGCCAGTGCGATCAGCACGACCGCACCGATGACGCGCTGTTTCAGGGCAGGTTCCATCGGTTCTCGTTTACCGCAGGCGGATTGCCGCGCGAATTATACCCGCGCGATCCGTCGCGGCCGCCCCGCTACCCGTCACGTTCAGTCGCGGGCGAGCGATGCCAGCGCGCCCGCGGCGGTGTGGAAGGAACCGAACACCAGCACGCGATCGCCAGGCCGCGCCTGCGCACGCGCCGCCCGCAGCGCCTGCGCGACATCGGCGTGGCGCGTGCCAGCGGCCGCTGCCGTATCCCGGAGGCGATCGGCCAGCGCGTCCACATCGCCGCCACGCGGGCCGGCGTCCGCCAGGCCCGCCAGGTGCCAGTCGTCGACAACGGTCGCCATCGCCTCGGCGACGCCCGCCACGTCCTTGTCGGTCAGCGCGGCGTAAACGGCGATCACGCGGCCCGGCGCAGGCGCGGCACGAAGCCAGTCGGCCAAGGCACGCGCCGCCTGCGGGTTGTGGCCCACGTCGACGACGATCTCCACGCCGTCGCGCTCGAAGCGCTGCAGCCGCCCGCCCACGTGCGCGCGGGCGATGCCCTGCGTGTACGCCTCGCGCGGCAGCGGCCGGGGCAACGTCCTGAGCGCGCGCAACGCCGCGACCGCGACGGCTGCGTTGCGCAGTTGCACTGGCGCGGCGAGCTGCGGCACGGGCAGTTCGAGCCGCTTGCCGATCTCGCGCCACTGCCAGCGCGCGGGCAGCGCGTGGCCGTCGGCGTCGAGCGACGGCGGCAACGGCTTGAAGAAGAAATCGTTGGCGATGCGCCACGTCGGCGCGCCGATGCGGTACGCGTGTCCCAGCACGCTCGACGGCGGATCGTCGTCCCCCAGCACCAGCGGCTTCCATGCGCGGGCGATCCCGGCCTTTTCCGCGCCGATCTGCTCGCGGTCGTCGCCGAGATAGTCCTGATGGTCCAGGTCGACGGTGGTGATCACCGCGACGTCCGCATCGACGATGTTCGTCGCGTCCAGCCGACCGCCGAGGCCGACTTCCAGAATCGCCAGGTCGAGCCCGGCGCGCTCGAACAGCCACAGCGCCGCGAGCGTGCCGTACTCGAAGTACGTCAGTGGCGTCTGGCCGCGCGTGGACTCGATCGCTTCGAAGGCGTCGATCAGCGCCTCGTCGGACGCGTCCGCACCATCGATGCGCACCCGTTCGTTGTAGGCGAGCAGGTGCGGCGAGGTGTACGCGCCGACCTTCCAGCCGGCTGCGCGCGCGATGGATTCGATGAACGCGACGGTCGAGCCCTTGCCGTTGGTCCCGCCCACCGTGATCACGGCCTTGCCCGGCTTGCCGAGCCGCAACGCCTGCGCGACCACGCGGATGCGGTCGAGCCCCATGTCGATGGACCGGGGGTGGATGCGTTCGATGTAGTCGAGCCAGTCGGGGAGCGTGCGGGTCATCCCGGCATTGTAGAGAAGCGCCCGTCCAGGGCGCGCCCGCGCTCACAGCGCCCGGTGCACCGCTTCGCCGAAGAAGGCCGTGTGGTGACTGCAATCGTTCAGGCGCACGACGTCGAGATGGTCCACGTCCGGACCTTCGAGCAGGTTGATCGTCGTCGGCGCCTGGCGGAACGTCCACAACTTCGCGAACGGAATGCCCAGCACGTGGCACAGCAGCACGCGGTTCACGGCGTCGTGCGCGACGACCAGCAGCGTGTCGCTCGGCCCGAGGCCCTCGGCAGCGCGCGCGAACGCCGGCCAGGCGCGATGGAACACGTGCTGCAGCGACTCGCCTTCGGGCATCAGGACCTCGTGCGGCGTATCGCGCCAGGCCTGCAGGCGATGCGGATCGCGCTCACGGATTTCCGTGGCCAGCAGGCCTTCCCACGTGCCGTGCGCGATTTCCATCAGCCCCGGATCGAGCGTGAGCGGAAGATCGCGATCGCCCAGCGCGAACTCGGCCGTCTGCCGCGCGCGGCCCAGCGGCGACGCCACGGCGCGGGTGATCGGCACCTCGCGCAGGCGCTCGCCCAGCGCGCGCGCCTGGCCGATGCCGACCTCGGACAGCGGAATGTCTTCCTGTCCCTGATAGCGGCCTTCGGCGTTCCAGGGCGTTTCGCCATGACGGGCGAGCAGAATGCGCATGCGTTCGGATCCGTGGGCGGCCGACGGAGGCGTCGTGCCGCAGGTGAGAAGTGGGGGGCCAGCCTAGCAAAAGCGCCGCGCGGCACAACGGTTGCGCTGGCAACCGCCACGCCCTTTGGGGGACCATGCGTCCTTCACCTACGGAGCGATAACGATGGCGCAGGTCAAGGGCGAGTTCGATGTGAAGCGCACGCCGGAAGGCGGGTTCGATCTGGGCGGCGGCGCGGTCGCCGGGCATTTCCGCTTCGACAAGCAGTTCCACGGCGCGCTGGACGCGACCGGCGTGGTGCACATGCTCGCCGTCGGCACGCAGGTCGACGGCTCGGCGGCGTACGTCGCGGTCGAGCGCATCGACGGCACGCTCGATGGCCTGCGCGGCGCGTTCCTCACCCAGCACAGCGGCACGCTCGATCGCGGCGTGCCCACGCTGTCGCTGACGGTCGTGCCGGATTCGGGTACCGGCGAACTGGAAGGCCTGCGCGGACGGATGCAGATCGACATCGTCGAGGGCAAGCACTACTACACGTTCGATTACGAGATCGCGGAGGGTTGAGTCCTCCCGTTTCAGCCCGGGTGCGCGAAAGCACCCGGGCTGCAAGAGCCCGTCGCAGGCGGGTTCTGGTGCCCTACTTACCCGCCTTCTCCGGCACGCCCATTTCCTCCAGCAACTGCGGCGCGGGGAAGACCTCCTGCATGATCCACCGCATGTAGCGCTGGTCGACGGCGATCATGCGCGTCATCGCGGGATCGAACACCCAGTTGCTGCTCACCGATTCCCAGTTGCCGTCGAAGGCGAGGCCGACGAGCTTGCCGCGGGCGTCGAGCACGGGCGAGCCGGAATTGCCGCCGGTGATGTCGAGGTCGGACAGGAAATTCACCGGCACCGTCTTGAGCTTGCGGTCGGCCAAGCCGCCGTAGTTCTTCGCGGCGATCGCGTCCAGCAGCGCCTGCGGGGCGTCGAACGGTTCCTTGCCGGTGGCCTTCGCGGCGACTTCCTCCAGACGCGTGAAAGGCACCTGCTTCGTGCCGTCGGTCTTGGTGTAACCGGTCACGTTGCCGAAGGTGATGCGCAGCGAGGAATTGGCGTCGGGGTACACCGCCTGCCCCTTGCTCTTCTTGTAGTCGGCCACGGCCTGCAGGTAGACCGGGCGCGCCACGAGCGCATCGCCGGCGCGCGCCTTGCCTTCCTGCTCCAGCTGCAGCACGGTCGGCATGATCGCCACCGCGAACTGCACCGCCGGATCCTTGCTCTTTTCGAACGAGGCCTTGTCCGCGCTCATCAGCGACAGGCGCTGGTCCGTGCTGCCGAGCCGGGTCCTGCCCAGCTTGTCGAGCGCGGCCTGGATCGCCTTCTCATTGTTTCCGCCCAGCCATTTGTCGAGCGCGGGCACGCGCTGCGAATCGGGCAGCTTGAGGTATTCGCGCAGCCAGTACGCCTGCAGTTCGCGGTCCATCGCCGGCACGTAGCGCCGTTCCATCTGGCGCATCGCGCCCTCGATGGTGGGACGATCGCGCTCCTGGTAGCCCTGTTCGCGATCGGCATCGGGCTTGGCGCGTTCGAGCGCGAAGCGGTACAGCTGCGTCGCCGCGCCGAGCGCGCCCGTGCTGCGCAGCTGGCCGAACACGAGATCGCGTTCGCGATGCGTGCGCGCCGCCTCATCCAGCGACACGAGCTTGGCGTGCGCGGCGATCGCGGCTTCGCCTTCCGCGCCCTGGCTGCGCAGCCATTCGAGCACCGCCGCTTCCTCAGTTTGCTTCTTCTCCGCGGCGCCGATGCGCTTGAAGCCTTCGAGCTGGCCGTCGTAATTCTTCATCGTGTTCTGCCAGCCACGGATCGTGCTGGCGTAGCGCACGGCGATGTCGGGGTTCTTGATCCCTTCGCGCTGCACCAGCGCGACCAGACGCTTGTAGTGCTCGCCGATGGTGGGGTATGTCCAGTCCGCCGTCTCGTCGAATTCCTCGGCGAGCGCGTACCGCGCGGTGCGGCCCGGATAACCGGCGACCATGACGAAGTCGCGTTCGCCGAGCGGCTTGTCGGCGATCTGCAGGTGGTGCTTCGGCTGGTACGGCACGTTTTCCGTCGAATACGCCGCCGGCTTGCCGTCCTTGCCGACGTAGGCGCGATAGAACGCGAAATCGCCGGTGTGGCGCGGCCACATCCAGTTGTCCACTTCGCCACCGTAGTTGCCGATGCTCCCAGGCGGCGCGTAGACCAGACGCACGTCGCGGATTTCAAGGTTGCGGAACAAGCGATAGCTGTTGCCGCCGGAGAAGCTGTACAGGCGGCAGCGGAAACCCGCTTCGCGTTCGCACGAGGCGACCAGTTGCTTCTCGATCTTCTCCAGCGCCTGGGTGCGGCCCAGCGCGTCGGGCGCTGCGGCGATGGCATCGTTCACCTGCCGGGTGACGTCCTGGATCGTGTCCAGCGCGTAGATGCGCGCATTGGGACCGGCGGAGACTTCCTGCTCGCGCGTGGCGGCGTTGAAGCCGTCGCGCATGAGATTCTTCTCAGGCGTCGAATTGAGCTGGATCGCGCCGTACGCGCAGTGATGGTTGGTGACCACCAGCCCCTGCGGCGATACGAAACTCGCGGTGCAGCCGCCGAGGGAGACGACCGCCGCCATGGGATCGCCCGTCAGGTTGGCCAGCTGCGAGGGATTGAGCTTCAGGCCGGCCCTCTTGAGCGGCCCGGCGATCTCCGGCAACTGCTGCGGTACCCACATGCCTTCGACCGCATGCGCGGCACCGGCCGCGAGCATTCCCCCAATCCCACAACCGATCGCAATCGCCAACCCCGCAAGACGCATGCGCCACTCCCCGTCGATGATCGAAGGCCGAGTCTAGCCCGCGGTCGCTGACGGACACCATGCTGCGGTGCGGCGCGATGGGGCGGCTCGTCGTCGCGATGCCCGTCCGGTGCCGCAGCGAGCCGCCCGCATCGGCAAAGTGTCCGGCCTACTCCGCCGGAAGGTTCATCTCTTCCAGCAGGTGCGGCGCCGGATACACCTTCGCCAGCAACCAGCGCAGGTAACGCATGTCGACGTGGATCGCGCGCTTGAACCGCGGGTCGTACATCCAGCTGGCGCTCACCGCTTCCCAGTTGCTGTCGAAGTTCAGGCCGATGAGCTTGCCCTGCGCATCGAGCACCGGCGAGCCCGAGTTGCCGCCGGTGGTGTCCAGATTGGTGAGGAGATTGACCGTCTGCGTGCCCAGGCTCGGTTCGGCGGTCGTGCCGAAGTCGCCCTTCGCGATGGCGTCCAGCAGCGGCCTGGGCGCATCGAACGGGTCCTCGCCGGTGTGCTTCTCGACGATGCCCTGCACGGTCGTGAGCGGACGGTAGTGCACGCCGTCGCGCGGATCCATCGCACTGATGCGGCCGTAGCTGACACGCAACGTGGAGTTCGCGTCCGGATACACCGCGCGCCCCTGCGACTTGCGATAGGCGATCAGCGCGCGCATGTACGCCGGGCGCAGCCGCAGCAACTCGCCGGCGCTGGCCTTGGCTTCCTCGTCCAGCCGCAGCAATGCGGGCATCAGCTGGGCGGCGGTCCGCAGCAGCGTGTCGTTCGAAGACGCGAGCGTCGTGCGATCGGCCTGCATCGCGGCGAGGCGGTTGGCCTCCACGTCAAACTGCGTTCCGGCATACATCGCATCGAGTTTCTGCTTCAGTTGCGCCGGCGTGGTGCCGAACACGGCGTCGAATTCCGCGACGCGCTGCGCGGCCGGCAGTGCCTGGTACTGCGTGAGCAGTTCGGTGAGCAGCGCTTTCTCCACCTGCGCCGCGTAACGGCGCTGCGCCTGCTTCAGCTGTCCGGTGATCAGCACTTCGTCGCGCTGCTGGTAGCCGGTTTCGCGCTGCGCATCGGGCTTGGTGCGCTCGTTGGCCCACCGCTGCACGGTGATCGCCGCGCGCAGCAACTGCGTCTGCGACTGGATGACGCCGATCAGCTGGTCGCGTTCGCGGGTGGCGACGCCGGCGTCGAGCACCGCCTGTGCGGCGGCGATGTCCGCGCGGGTGACGGCGGCTTCGGGCTGTTTGTCGAGCCAGGCGAACATCGCCGCTTCATCCTCGCGACGCACGCGCGCGGCGTCACTGCGACGCAGCCCGTCGAGCTCGCCCTGCGCGCGCTTGAGGGTGTTCTTCAGCCCGCGCACCTGCGAGGCGTAGGCCACGCGCGCGGCTTCGTCCTTCGCAGCGGTGCCTTCGATCACGTCGATCATCGTCCGGTACAACGCGACGCGCGACGGCAGCTGGCAGTCGATCTGGTTCGCGAACTCCGACGCCATGCGGTGGCGGAACGTGATGCCGGGGTAGCCGGCGAGCATCGCGAAATCGCCTTCCTTCACGTTGCGCGTGGACACCTGCAGGTGCGCGGGCGGCACGTAGGGCACGTTGTCAGGCGAATAGTCGGCGGGCTTGCCGTCCTTGCCGACGTACGCGCGCAGCAGCGTGAAATCGCCCGCATGGCGCGGCCAGACGAAGTTGTCGACTTCGCCGCCGTAGTTGCCGATGGCATTCGGCGGCGCGTACACCAGTCGCACGTCGCGCAGTTCGAGCTGGCGAACCAGATAGAAATCGGTGCCGTAGTACATGTTCGCGACGCTGCAGCGCGTGCCGGGCTCGCGCTCGCACTCGGCGACGACCGCCTTGGTCGCCGCATCGACCGCATCGAAGTAGGCGCGTCCCTGCTTGCCCGAGGCACCGGCGAGGATGCGATCGGTGATGCGGTCGAAGCCGGTGGTCACCAGCACGCGGTAGTCGGGATTGGCCGGCAGTTCGGCGGCGCGGTCGGCGGCGATGTAGCCGTCCTGGATCAGGTCGCGTCCCGGCCTGGAGTTGTACTGGATGACGCCGAACGCGACGTGGTGATTGGTGAGCACCAGGCCGTCCTTCGACACGAACGCGCCGCTCGCGCCGCCCACTTTCACCACCGCGTTCATCGGCGGCTTCGCGAGTTCGGCCAGGTCGCGGGCCTTGCCGCGGAAACCGGCGGCCTTCAGCTGCGCGGCGATGTCGGGCAGCTGCGAGGGCATCCACATGCCTTCGTCGGCGCGGGCCGTCGTGCTGTTCAGGCCCAGGGCGAGCGGGATCGAAACGGACAGGCTCAACAGGCGGCGGCGCATGGTCGGGACAGGTTCCGGAAGCTCGGGAAGGCGGGGACGATAGGCGAAGCCGCTGGCCTGCGGCAAACCGCCCCGGCGGTCAAGGTCCGGCCGCCGCGTATAATTCGCCCTTCTTTACCGCCAGTCCGCGGACGACTCCCACATGACGCAAACGATGAAGGCGCTGGTCAAGCGCGAAGCCGGCAAGGGTATCTGGATGGAAGAGGTGCCCGTTCCCTCGCCCGGCCCGAACGAGGTGCTGATCAAGCTGGAGAAGACCGCGATCTGCGGCACCGATCTGCACATCTACCTGTGGGACGAATGGAGCCAGCGCACCATCCAGCCCGGCCTGGTGATCGGCCATGAGTTCGTCGGCCGCGTGGTCGAAGTCGGCGCGGGCGTGACCGGCTACACGATCGGCCAGCGCGTCTCGGCCGAAGGCCACATCGTCTGCGGCCATTGCCGCAACTGCCGCGCCGGCCGCCAGCACCTGTGCCCCAACACCGTCGGCATCGGCGTGAACCGCAACGGTGCCTTCGCCGAGTACATCGTGATGCCGGCCAGCAACCTGTGGCCGATTCCGGACCAGATTCCGTCCGAGCTCGCCGCGTTCTTCGATCCCTACGGCAATGCCGCGCACTGCGCGCTGGAGTTCGACGTGGTCGGCGAGGACGTGCTCATCACCGGCGCGGGCCCCATTGGCATCATCGCCGCGGGCATCTGCAAGCACATCGGTGCGCGCAACGTCGTGGTCACCGACGTCAACGACTTCCGCCTGAAGCTCGCGGCCGACATGGGCGCCACGCGCGTGGTGAACGTCGCCAACACCTCGCTGAAGGACGTGATGGCCGACCTGCACATGGAAGGCTTCGACGTGGGCCTGGAAATGAGCGGCAATCCGCGCGCGTTCAACGACATGCTCGACTGCATGTACCACGGCGGCAAGATCGCGATGCTCGGCATCATGCCCAAGGGCGCGGGCTGCGACTGGGACAAGATCATCTTCAAGGGCCTCACCATCCACGGCATCTACGGCCGGAAGATGTACGAGACCTGGTACAAGATGACGCAGCTGGTGCTCAGCGGATTCCCGCTCGGCAAGGTGCTCACGCACCAGCTTCCGGTCGACGACTTCCAGAAGGGCTTCGACCTGATGGAATCGGGCAAGGCCGGCAAGGTCGTGCTGAGCTGGAACTGAAAACAGAAGCGAGTTCGGAGGAGTGAGAAGTGAGTTGTCTTCGCTCCCGCTTGCCGGCTCCTTCCCTCACTTCTCACTTCTCGAATCTCACTCCTGCCTTATGAGCCTGACCGAACGCTACCAGCGCACGCTCGACGACATCCGCGAGGCCGGCCTGTTCAAGGCCGAGCGCATCATCACGTCCCCGCAATCGGCCGAGATCACGTTGGCCGACGGGCGCACGGTGCTGAACTTCTGCGCCAACAATTACCTGGGCCTGGCCGATCATCCCGACATCATCGCAGCGGCGAAGGACGCGCTGGACACGCACGGCTTCGGCATGGCGTCGGTGCGCTTCATCTGCGGTACGCAGGACCTGCACAAGCAGCTCGAGAAGACGATCGCCGACTTCTTCGGCACCGAGGACACCATCCTCTACGCCGCGTGCTTCGACGCGAACGGCGGCCTGTTCGAACCGCTGCTGGACGAGCAGGACGCGATCATCTCCGACGCGCTCAACCACGCGTCGATCATCGACGGCGTGCGCCTGTGCAAGGCCAGGCGCTACCGCTACGCCAACTGCGACATGGCCGACCTGGAAAGGCAGCTCCAGCAGGCCAAGGCCGACGGCGCGCGCACGATCATGATCACCACCGACGGCGTGTTCTCGATGGATGGCTTCATCGCGCCACTGGACGAGATCACGCGCCTGGCCAGGCAGTACGGCGCACTCGTCCACATCGACGAATGCCACGCGACCGGCTTCCTCGGTCCGAATGGCCGCGGCTCGGCCGAGGTGAAGGGCGTGATGGAGAAGATCGACATCTTCACCGGCACGCTCGGCAAGGCGATGGGCGGTGCGCTGGGCGGCTTCACGACGGCCCGGCGCGAGGTGATCGAACTGCTGCGCCAGCGGTCGCGTCCGTACCTGTTCTCCAACTCGCTGCCGCCGCATGTGGTGGCCGCGGGCATCAAGGCGTTCGAGATGCTGTCGGCCGCGGGCGACCTGCGTGAGCGGCTGGCGGACAACACCGCGTATTTCCGCGAACAGATGACGAAGGCCGGTTTCGACATCAAGCCGGGCGTGCACCCGATCGCGCCGGTGATGCTGTACGACGCGCCGCTCGCACAGAGGTTCGCCGCGCGCCTGCTCGAGGAAGGCATCTACGCGATCGGCTTCTTCTTCCCGGTGGTGCCGCAAGGCCAGGCGCGCATCCGCACGCAGATGTCGGCGGCGCACACGCGCGAACACCTGGATCGTGCGATCGCGGCGTTCGTGAAGATCGGTCGCGAGCTGGGCGTGTTGAAGGACTGAGCCGCACCGCGCGGACAAAGAAAAAGGCCGGTCGATGACCGGCCTTTTTTGCGTCCTGGCGACGCGGGCTTACTTGGCCTTGGCTTCCGCCGCGACTTCCTTGCCCGCCGGAGCGGCGCCGGCTGCCGGCGCAGCGCCGCCACCGTTGCCCTTCGCCACGCGGAAACCACGCGACTTCATCCACGCGTCGAATTCGTCGGCCGTCATCTTCTTGCCGTTCTGGTGCATGTTGAAGCGGTACGGCGTGTTGTCGAACTGCGTCTTCGGCTTGTACGCGTTCGGATCCAGGTGGGCCGTCTCTTCCTTGGCGGGCTCGGCGGCCTTCGCAGTTTCGGCCTTCGCGGCGGGCTTCTTCTTGCCGGCGAACGCGACGGTCTGCGCCGCATCGAACCGCACCACCGAATGCTCCGAGACCGGCGAGCGAACGCCTTCCACCTTCACCTGCGAACCGTTGTGCGCCGACGCCGCGGCGGACACGAGGAGCAGCGACACCGCCATCATCATCTTGTTCATTTCTGGTTATCCCCCACGACGAAGTTCGCGGAAGTGTAGGCCCGAACGTGGGGGTGAGCGCAAGCAGAATCGTCGGAAAAACAGTGATTTCCCCCACATTCCTGCATTGCTGCGACAAGCGGCGTCACCGCGGCTGCACATGCACATTGCTGAATAGCGTTTCAGCTTCGGACGCCTCCAGTTCGCGCCACATGCCCTTCGGCAGATCGCCGAGCGCGAGGGAGCCGATCGCCACGCGCACCAGCCGCAATACGGCGATGTCGACGGCGGCAAGAAGACGGCGGATCTGCCGGTTGCGTCCTTCGTCGAGCACGATCTCCAGCCACGCGTTGCGTTCGCCGCTGCGCAGCAGGCGCACCGAGGCGGCGCGCAGGCGTTCGTCGTCGACGCGAACGCCGCGCACGAGCGTGGCGAGCACCTCCTCGTCGGGCACGGTGTCCACCTGCACGTGATAGGTCTTCAGCGGACCCGAGTCCGGATCGGTGATGCCGGCGGCCCATGCCGGGTCGTTGGTGAACAGCAGCAGCCCTTCGCTGGCCTTGTCCAGGCGCCCGACCGGCGCGATCCACGGCAATCCGGCCCCGTCGAAGCAGCGATAGACCGTGTCGCGGCCGCGTTCGTCCTGCGTGCTGGTGATGAGGCCACGCGGCTTGTTGAGCATCAGGTACCGCCGCGGCGCATCGTCGATGCCGCGGCCGTCCACGGCGATGCGCTGCGCGCCGTCGCGACGGATCGGGAATTCCGGATCGCGCACGATGCGACCGTCGACTTCGACGCGGCCGTCCTGGATCCAGCGCGCGGCTTCGGTGCGCGAACACAGGCCCTGTTTGGAGAGCACGCGCGCCAGGCCGTGGCGTGGCGCGCCCGGGGCGCTCGCGACGCGGTGCTTCGGTCCGCCTTTTGCCGGCGCGCGAGGTGCGCGCGGCTTCACTTCTTTTCGGGTTCGGTCTTCGGCGCCTCGGCGGCCGGCGGCGGCGTGACCACCGTCTTGCCCTTCACCACGCGCACGCCCTTGGCCTTCATCCACGCATCGAACTCCTCGGCCGTCATGCGCTTGCCGTTCTGGTTCATGTTGAACCGCCAGGGCGTATTGTCGAACTGTGTCTTGGGCTTGTACGCGGCCGGGTCGTCGGGCTTCGGGAGCGCCGTGCCTGCGGCCGGCAGCGCGTTCGCGACCTGGCACCCTTCCACGCGCAGCCGGAACAGCACCTGGTCCACCGCAAGGGATTCATCGAACGCCTGCGAGAGCACGCCGGTCGGTGCGCCCAATTGATGGCTCGGCGCGACCAGTTCCGGCGCGATCGGCGCGACGACCGTCGGCCGGATCGGCAATGCCTTGGGCGCCGCCATGGAACCGCATTGCGCGGTTTGCGCCTGGGCGAGGCCCGCGAAGAGCAGGCAGGACAGACCGATCAGTGCGCGCATGGCCGTTTCCTCGATTCGCGGGGCGTGCGCAGTGTACGCCGGGGCACGTTCGAGCGGCCGTGAATGCGATGCCGTGCGTCGCCTGGAACGACGAAGCCCGGCACAGGGCCGGGCTTCGAAGCATCACGCGAAACTTCGCGAACGAGCGCGTCCGTCAGTTCTGGACGTTGAGCTCCGTGCGACGGTTGGTTTCGCTCTTGCAGCCCGGGAACGCCTGGCCCTTGTCTTCCAGCGGACGGCTTTCGCCGTAGCCCATCGGACCGACCATGCGCGAGCGGTCGATGCCGTTGCTGGTCAGGTAGTCGTACACGGCGCGGGCGCGACGCTCGGACAGCTTCTGGTTGTACGTGTCCTTGCCGCACTGGTCGGTGTGACCGGCGACTTCGACGCGCAGCTCCGGATGACGCTTCAGGATCTCGGTGGCTTCGGCCAGGATCGCGATCGCGTCCGGACGCAGCGTCGCCTTGTCGAAGTTGAAGTTCACGCCGCGCAGGTCGATCGAGACGTTCACCGCGCAACCATCCGGGCCGATCGTCTGGCCGGCGACCGAATTCGGGCACTTGTCCTCGCAGTTGTTGACGCCGTCGCCGTCGTCGTCGCGGTCGGCGCAGGTCGGTGCGACTTCCGGTGCGACCACTGCGGCCACGGCCGGCGCACCCAGCGGGATCACGACGCCGACCGAGGCCAGCACGTCGCCGAACCAGTCTTCCTGGCCCGCGTGCACGCTGCGATCGTCGAAGTCGGCGCGGTAGGCCAGTTCGGTGCGGATGGCGGCGCGCTTGCCGGCCAGGGCGCTCTGGATGCCGACGCCGACCTTCGCAGCGACGTTGCCTTCCTCACGCTGCAGCAGCGTGGCCGGAACGCCTTCGCCCAGGAACTCTTCTTCCGAGCGCTGGTAGCCCACGCCCATCAGGACGTACGGCGCCCAGTTGCGGCCTTCGGCGTTGAAGAACCGGCGCGCGTCCAGCGAGATGCCGTACTGCGACCAGTTCATGTCCTGGTTGTCGTCGAAATTCGGGTTCTGGTAGTTCAGTTCGCCGTCGAGCGACCAGTTCTCGTTGAGGAACTTGCCCAGGCCCAGCGTGCCGAACGGCGCGTTGCGCGTGCCACGGTCGTTGTCCTGGATGTTCATGCCGGCCGAACCGGTCAGGTACCAGCGGTCGTCGGAAACCTGGGCGTTGGCCGCGTTGGCGAACGACAGGCCGAGCAGCACGGCGGTGCCGAATAGATGCTTCTTCAAGGGTCACTCCTGCGCAAAAATGAAAGCAGCGGATCTTCAGGAAGGCGCGTGGCGCATTCGCAAAGCGCCGGAATGATAAGAAGTCGTTAGCCGCGCGTATCCGCGAAAGGTTCTCGCGCGGGAAGCAGGATCGTGCGAGCGCGCGAATCACGCGCAAAAAAGAAGCCCGGCGCGAGCCGGGCTTCTTGGAGGTACCGCGGAGATCCGCGTGACCGTGCGTCGTCCTCAGTTCTGGACGTTCAGCTCGGTACGGCGGTTGATCTCGCT
>JARUHG010000020.1 GCA_031216755.1 Lysobacter arvi
GGGGCTGCGCCGCTTCCTCGGCGGCTCGCCCGTCGGGGTGTTCGTGCGCCTCCTGTTCCTGTCGGTGCTGGTCGGCGCCTTCATGTCGATGCTCGGCCTGACGCCCGGGCGCCTGTTCTGGCACCTGTACGATTCCGCCCGGGCACTGATCGATATCGGGCTCGCCTCGCTCCACGATTTCGGCGGCTGGATCGTCGCCGGCGCGATCGTGGTCGTGCCGCTGTGGCTGATCGCACGGCTGTTCGCGGTCTCGCGCTGAGGCCGTGCCCGCGATCGCGCGGGCCAGCGATGATCCGAATTTGGTCGGACAGGGCCTCAGCCCGTCATCCCGAGGCCGCGCAGCGGAGCCCGGGATCCAGAACCGCCGACGTGCCGGATCCTGTCACCGACAGGGCGTCTGCCTTGCCCGCCTCCGGATCCGGGTTCGCCCGCGGTGCCCCGGAATGACCGCGCGGATCGGGCGCCTCAGCCGACCTGGCGCAGATGCCCGCCGCGCGCGCCGGGCACCGCCTGCATGGCGCGGATGAAGGCCGCGATGCGCGGGGCGATCGCAGGAGCCCGCGGCGGAGTGGCCGTCTGCAGCCGCGCCGGGTGGTGCAGCGGGGCCGGCGTCGGATCGGGGGGGTGGGCGGTGCGGTGGAGGGCCCGCGCGGCGGGGC
>JARUHG010000021.1 GCA_031216755.1 Lysobacter arvi
TGCCCATGCTCGCGGCCCTGGCCGCAGGCTCGGCCACGACCCTGGCCGTCGTCATCGGGCTGGCGCGGTTGCTCGACATCCCGCAGCCGGTTCTCGTCTCGCTCGCGCCGAAATCGGTGACTTCGGGTGTCGCCATGGGCATCGCGGAGGCGCTCGGCGGCGACCCGACGCTGACCGCCATCCTGGTGATCCTCACGGGTATTATCGGCGCGATCCTTGTGACGCCGATGATGAACGTGCTGCGGATCCACGACATGCGGGCCCGAGGGTTCGCGGCCGGTCTCGCGGCGCACGGCATCGGTACGGCGCGCGCCTTCCAGGTCAGCGAGGTGGCAGGCACTTTCGCGGGCATCGCCATGGGGCTCAACGCCTTCGTGACGGCGATCCTGGCGCCGCTGGCGCTGCACCTGCTGTTCTGACCATTCAATCAGCTGGTTTGGAGTCAGCGCGGGCCTGGCGCTCTGCGCCAGTTTAATCACACCCTGACGTCCCGCGGCTTCGGTCGCGTCGACCGCACCCGTCGGACCTGTGTCTGGCGGCGAGTCCCGATGCCACGCCGCATCCTGGCCGATACAGCCGCGTTAGCGATCCGGATTTTTCAACTCGAGGTCGTATTTACGGTGCG
>JARUHG010000022.1 GCA_031216755.1 Lysobacter arvi
GGGCCGGCGCGTCCTCGTGCAGCCGTTCGAGCCGGCGGCGGACCGGATCAAGGTGGCGGCCTGAGATGGCCGCGCCGATCAGGACGGTCCGGCAGGGGCCGCCGGTGCCGCCGCGGCCGTCCGCAACCGCCGGAGAGCCGGATCAGACGATCCGCCCGCTGAGCCTGTCCGAGTTCATCGGCCAGCGCGCGGCACGGGCGAACATGCAGATCTTCATCGAGGCGGCGAAGAAGACGGGCCAAGCGCTCGACCACGTGCTGTTCGTCGGCCCGCCGGGCCTGGGCAAGACCACGCTGGCCCAGATCGTGGCGCGCGAGCTCGGGGTGAACTTCCGCTCGACGTCGGGTCCGGTGATCGCCAAGGCCGGGGATCTCGCCGCGCAGCTGACCAACCTCGACGAGCGCGACGTGCTGTTCATCGACGAGATCCACCGGCTCAACCCGGCGGTCGAAGAGATCCTCTACCCGGCCATGGAGGATTACCAGCTCGACCTGATCATCGGCGAGGGCCCGGCGGCGCGCTCGGTCAAGATCGAGCTGCCCAAGTTCACGCTGGTTGGCGCCACGACGCGGGCGGGCCTGCTGACCACGCCGCTGCGCGACCGGTTCGGGATCCCGATC
>JARUHG010000023.1 GCA_031216755.1 Lysobacter arvi
CCGGATCAGAGAGGTCATGCCGACTACGAGCAGCCGGCGCAGGTAGCGGTCGCCCATGCGCGAGATCCGGCCCAGGCGCTCCTTGCCGCCACTGCAGTTCTGCAGCGGTGTCAGGCCCAACGAGGCCGCGAACTGCCGACCGGAGCGGAAGCGCTCAGGCTCGCTCACCGAGGCGGCCAGCGCCGTCGCCGAGACGATACCGACACCCGGGATCGTCGCCAGGCGCTGCGACAGGTCGCTGTCCCGATGCCAGGCGAGCAACTCCCTCTCCAGTCGGGTGAGTTGGATCTGCAAGGCTCCGATCTGATCGGCCAGCCCGGTCACCACGCGCTGGGCTAACGGCGGCACCTCGGCCGCGTCTCCGGCCGAGAGCCGGGCTGCCAGTTCGAGAGCATGGCGTAGGCCCCGCGCCATCTCGATCCCGAACTCGGCGAGCAGGCCGCGGATCATGTTCACCAGCTGCGTGCGTTGCTTGACCAGCAGGTCGCGCGTCCGGTGCAGCGCCAGCGCCGCCCGCTGCTCGGTCGACTTCACCGGCACGAAGCGCATGCTGGGGCGCGTGACCGCCTCGCAGATGGCAGCGGCGTCGTTCGCATCGGTTTTGCCG
>JARUHG010000024.1 GCA_031216755.1 Lysobacter arvi
CGGCATCGCCGCTCAGGCGCTCGCGACGGCGCTGGCAGCTTCCGCTGCGGAGGGAGCGCGGCCGCGTCGGACTGTCCGGTATGCCACTATCATCGACTCCCCTCGCCCGCGGAAGCATGGCGGTCGCGGCCGAGCGGCTGCGAGCGGTTGGCCTCGTCGCCGAGACCTCGATCGGGATCAGCGCCCCTGCGCGCTGGCCGGGACGTCCCGGTCGCTCACCGCAATGAGCGCGAGTTCGCTGAGGCCGAGGGCCGCGAGCAGAAGGCGGTCTTCCGCCGGCTCGTCCTGCAGGAGCGCGGCCGCGCCCACGAAGCTGAGGGCGCCGATCGCGTCGCAGGCGAGGTGGGCCCGCATGGACAGGGCCGGTACGAGACCGCCCTCGTACCGCGTCAGGAGCGAGTAGGCGTAGTGCCACACGGGGCCGATCTGCATGATCCGGCGCGTGGCAGGACCACGCCCCCGCGAGAGCGCGGCGATCATCGCGGGGAAGACGTAATCGGTGACGGCGTGCACGCGGCTCGGGATCATCCCTGGAATGTCCTCGGGCCAACGGTCAGGACGATTTCGACGTCGTGCTGGCATCGCCGAGATGGCGCAGGTTCTCG
>JARUHG010000025.1 GCA_031216755.1 Lysobacter arvi
GGGTTGATCTGAGCCGACGCGTCAGGGGCCTGTCATTGGGGCTCCCGTGATCCGCTCGGATCACGCAACAAGCGACGCAATCCGCACGCAAACCAGCCTGGCCATACGGTCATCCCAGAACAGCCGACCCGCTTTTGTGGTGAGGGGGAGACGACGGATGGCCACCCGGATGATGACCAGCAGCGTGACCGGCGCGGACCGCATCGTGGCTTGGATCATGATTGCCGGCCTGGCGCTGGCCTTGATCCAGTCCGCGCAAGCGTTGGCGCTGCCGGCCCATTTCATCTAGCGCCATCTGGACGCTCCGAGATCGACGGCACTGCGCAGCCCGACAGCCCGCCCGCACCGCCGCGTCGCGGGCTCGGGCATCCGGCGGCTCGTTCACGTCCGATGGAGCGGCAGACGGACGGAGAAGCGGGCGCCCGGCGCATGGCTTCGGGCGCCCGCCTCGATCGAGCCGCCATGCGCCGCGACGATCGTGCGGCAGATCCCGAGACCCAGGCCGAGCCCTTCGGCGCGCGTGGTGAAGAACCCGTCGAACAGCCGCTCGGCGTTCACCGGGTCGATGCCCGGCCCGTTGTCGAGGATGT
>JARUHG010000026.1 GCA_031216755.1 Lysobacter arvi
ACGACCACGAAGGCCGGCTTCACGAGTTCCGAGGGCTGCAGGCCGAAGGAGCCGAACTGGATCCAGCGATGCGCGCCCTTGATCTCGGGGCCGAACTTGCCGGCGAGCAGGCACAGGACGACGCCGCAGACCCAGGTGATCAGCGCGAGCCGGCGGATGCCGCGCAGGGACAGGAACGAGACCGCGCAGATCAGCAGGATCGTCGGCGCGAGATACATCGCCTGCCGGTTCAGGAAGTAGAAGGTCGGCAGACCGATCCGCTCGGCCACCGGCGGTCCGCCGCCCATCAGGAAGACGAGCCCGGCCACCATCAGGGCGAACAGGGCCGCGAGGAGCCCGCGATCGACCGTCCACCACCAGTCCGTCAGGGGGTGCGTTCCGCGCGTGACATCATGCCGGGCAACGACTCCAGGCCGCGCGGATGCCGATCCGCGCGGGTCGGAGTCGATCCTGTGCAGGAATGGTAAACGGAGACTTATGCTTGGCGATGCTGCGCCGCCGAGCGTCTCCGTGCCGGGCCGCCGGTCGACGTCTGAAGCCAGATGTCGGTGCTGCCGGCACCGCCCGAGGGGCGATGAAAACCTCACG
>JARUHG010000027.1 GCA_031216755.1 Lysobacter arvi
CGCCACCATGTGCACCAGCTCGGCCTCGTCGGCCGCCGCCATCACGGTCATGTTCGGCAGGCAGCACAGATATGCCAGGTCGAACGCGCCCGCATGCGTCGCCCCGTCCGCGCCGACCAGGCCCGCCCGGTCCATGCAGAACCGCACCGGCAGGTTCTGCAGCGCCACGTCGTGCACGACCTGGTCGTAGGCCCGCTGCAGGAAGGTCGAGTAGATCGCCACGAACGGCCGGTAGCCTTCCGTCGCCAGACCGCCCGCGAACGTCACCGCGTGCTGCTCGGCGATGCCGACGTCGAAGGTCTTGTCCGGATGCGCCTTGCCGAACAGGTCGATGCCGGTGCCGCCCGGCATCGCGGCGGTGATCGCCACCACCTTGTCGTCGGCGTCGGCCGCCTTGATCAGGCTCTCGCCGAACACCCGCGTGTAGGCCGGCGCGTTCGGCTTGGCCTTGGCCTGCACGCCCGAGACCACGTCGAACTTGACCACGCCGTGGTAGCGGTCGGCGGACGCTTCCGCCGGCGCGTAGCCCTTGCCCTTGCGGGTGACCACGTGCAGCAGGATCGGGCCGTGCTCGGCGTCGCGGAC
>JARUHG010000028.1 GCA_031216755.1 Lysobacter arvi
ACGACGGGGAGGGCGCCAGCTGCCCGGCCGAGGCTTCGGGGATCGTCGGCTTCTGCACGCGGCCCTGAGACGAGACCTCAGCCGCCGGTGTCGCGCAGCCAGTCGCACATCCCGGCGGCCGCCGCGCGGCCGCCTGCGAAGGCGCCCTGGAGCAGGTAGCCGCCGGTCGGGGCCTCCCAGTCGAGCATCTCGCCGGCCAGGAACAGGCCGGGATGGTCGCGCAGCATGGACCGCCCGTCGAGGGCGTCGAGCCGGACCCCGCCCGCCGTCGAGATCGCCCGCTCGATCGGCGCGGACCGGAAGGGCGGCGCCGGCCGCCTCGCGCAGGAGCCCCGCCGCCACGGGGGCGAGGCCCGCGGCCTTGCGCAGCCGGGTCGCGGCCGAGTCCCCCGGCCGAGCGCCGGACAGGCGGCGGGCGAGGGCGTCCCGGGTCAGGTCCGGGCGGAGATCCACGTCGAGCTGCGCGCTGCCCCAGGCAGCAATCGCCTCGCGCACGGTGCGCGACAGGGCATAGATCGCACCACCCTCGATGCCGGCTTCCGTGACCACGGCTAC
>JARUHG010000002.1 GCA_031216755.1 Lysobacter arvi
CAAGAGTAGGTCATCGCCAGGGGCTTTACCCCAGAAGGCCGGTCCAACAGGACCGGCCTTCTTCTTTTGCGCCAACGTTTAACCGTGCCCGGGCTACGCTAAGCCCATGCACGCGTTCGCGTGCCAGCGGCCCCGTGCGATAGCCCTAAGGCCAGTCAAGGCCGCGCTCTGCGCATCGACAACCCGTTCGGACACGGGCGGGTAGGGTCGCGATGTCTCCAGCCAATTCGCGGATTACCTGCGGGTCGCTTTCAATTGGGCTTTGGAATCCGCCATGAGAACAACGATCCGAAGCGCGGTTGGCTCCGTGCGACAACGTCAAACCATGGCTTGGATGTCCCAGGCTGCACGACGCAGACATCAACGGGCCGGACTAGAACAACGAACCCATCGTGCCCGGTGACTCCGGCTCCGCCGCTGGATTACGCACCCATCCGCCAACCCCGAACGGCTTCGTCGCGGCTCGAACGCGCTCGGGCTGCTCCCGGGCTTTCCGGTGCGCCTCCTCGGCCATCACCTTGAACTGGCGTTCGCGTTCGAGCCACAGCTCTTCGGCGGTATCGGCCGCGGGCTTGCCGCGCGCGCCTACGTCTTCCTCGAGTCCCGCTTCCGGGATTGCGGCGAACGGAATCCGCATCGGGGCGGCATCCTGCTCCAGCGCCTCCTGCATGGCGCCGAAGTAAAGCGTGTTGTTGCCGTACCGGCGATTGATCGAATCGAGGGTCGCACTGATCGCCTTGGCGCGCCCGCGGGATTCCATCAGTTCCTGCGTGATGCTGCCCGCCGGCTCGAGTTGCATGAGCGTCACCGCTACCGATAAAGGCGGATGGCGTTTGACGTTCCAACGCCGACGCTGCGCCGCGGCCTCCAGTGTGGAGAGCTCGTCGCCAAGCAGCCGCAACAGGGTCGGCGTGTCGTCCAGCGGCGCAAACGTCAGATCGCGTTCGAAACGCCTGTCCATGCCGACGAACCGCATGCGGATGGCAAGCCCACCCGCGAGGTAGCGTTCATGTCGAAGCCGCATGGCCGCTTTGGCGAGAAGCTTGAAAAGGACGGCCCTCGCTCCTTCGAAGCTACGCAGCTCGGGGCCGAGGACATGCGAGTGCCCCAACGAGGCTCGTCGCTCCGTGCGCCCCGGCAACTCGTGCCCGCGCAGTTGCAGCCAATACCGCTCGCCCTCGATGCTGCCCCAAGCTGCGCGCAGCTGGGAACGGGACGCGGCGCAGAGCTGTTCCGATGTCCGAATGCCCGCGCGCAGCAGGCGTTGCTCGACCGACGGGCCGATGCCGCAGAAATCCCGCAATTCCAACGCATGCAGCGCATGCGGGAGGTCGGACTCCTCCAGCACCCTCAGTCCGTCCGGCTTGCGCATGTCCGATGCGGTCTTCGCCAGGAAGCGGTTCGGCGCGATGCCGATCGAGCACCGGATGGCTGGACCGAAGCCTTCGTCGACCAAGCGCTGTTTGATGCGCCCGGCGATGGCCACCGCATTGGAGCGCTCGCGCTCCCGACCGATGAGCCAGCATGGCACCTCGTCGATCGATTCGGCCTTCCCGTGCGGAATGCACTCTTCGATCGCCGCCATCAGGCGGTGGTGCATCGCGATGTACCGCGCCGGGCGTGCCTCGCGCAGGACGAGGTCGGGGCACAACTCCAATGCTTCCCAGACGGGCGTGCCCGTCTTCACGCCGAAGGCCTTCGCTTCGTAGCTGGCGGCGATGGCGCAGGTCGTGGCGGACAGCACCGGTACGACGGCGACCGGGCGACCGAGCAGGGCCGGATCGTCGTACTGCTCCACCGAGGCGAAGTACGAATTGAAGTCGACGAAGAGGCAGCGCAGTGTCATGACGGCCCGGCGATCGCACCGGTGGAGGGTTTCACGCGCCGGCGTCGTCGGCACGTGCGCGACCCGATTGTCATCGCGGCCGGTCTCACTGTCTGAGACCGGCGCATCGCCCTCTTACAGCACGATCGGCGGCTCGCCGCCCACGATCACCACGTCCGCGGGACGCCGTGCGAACAGACCCACACTGACGACGCCGGGAATCTGGTTGATCGCCTGCTCCAACCCAACCGGATCCACGATCGAGAGCCCGTGGATGTCGAGGATGAGGTTGCCGTTGTCGGTGACGACGCCCGCCCCGTCTGCGGCCTGGCGCCAGACCGGCTGGCCCCGGGTCATCGCCTGGATCTCGCGCGCGACGAGGCTGCGCGCCATCGGAATCACCTCGACCGGCAACGGGAATTTCCCGAGCACGTCCACGCGCTTGCTCGGATCGACGATGCATACGAACGTGCGGCTGGCCTCGGCGATGATCTTTTCCCGCGTGAGCGCCGCGCCGCCGCCCTTGATGAGCCGCTTGTGCGGATCGCATTCGTCCGCGCCGTCGACGTAAAGGGCGAGCGGGCCGGTCGCATTCAGGTCGAGCACGTCGATGCCGTGCTGGCGCAGTCGGGCGGTACTCTGGTCCGAGCTCGACACCGCGCCCTTGATCCGATCCTTCATGCGCGCGAGCGCATCGATGAAGAACGCGACGGTGGATCCGGTGCCGACGCCGACGATCATGCCGTCCTCGACGTATTCGATGGCTTTCTCGCCGGCCAGGCGCTTGCTTTCGCTCATGTGGGCTGCACAGGGAGTGGGAATCCGGGAAACGTCGGGTGCGGCGCGCTCATTCCAGCGACAGCAGGTACTTCCACTGCGCCGCCGACACCGGCAGCACCGACAATCGATTGCCGCGGCGAGTCAGCGCGAAGTCTTCGCCGAGCCGGCCGGCGTGCTGCTTGATCTCGTCCAGCGTGATGGTGCGCTTGAGCTTGCGCTCGAACGCGACGTCGACCAGGAACCACCGCGGCTCCTCGCGTGAGCTCTTCGCGTCGTAGTAGTCGGATTTGGGATCGAACTGGGTCTCGTCCGGGTACGCCTTGCTCGCGACCGTCGCGGTGCCGACGATGCCGGGCACGTCGGTGTTGGAGTGATAGAACAGCACGCCGTCGCCGACCTGCATGCCGTCGCGCATGAAATTGCGCGCTTGGTAGTTGCGCACGCCGTTCCACGGCTCGGTGCGGACGCGTTCCAGGTCGTCGATGGAAAACGTGTCCGGTTCGGTCTTCATCAGCCAGTAGCGGCGGCGGGCGCTCATGTGGGGCTCCTGCAGTCGAGCGTGGTCGATTCGGTGCACACCGCGTCCAGTGCGACATCCCAGTCCGCGCGATCGAGCGCGTCGACGCGTTGGACATCGAACGCGGCGCCGACCAGCCAAGGGGGCGCGGGGTGATGGTGACGGAACGCGAAACTGCGATCGTACCAGCCGCCCCCCATGCCGAGCCGGTGCCCGCGCGCGTCGTAGCCGACCACGGGCGCGACGACGAGCGCCATCTGCTCCGGCTCCAGCAACGATGTTTCGGCGATGTCCGGCTCGGGGATGCCGTGGCGATTGCTCACCAGCGCATCGCCGGGGCGCCACGGCGCGAAGCGCAGGCGACCGTCCTCGTTCAGCACGGGCAGGCAGTAGATGCACTCGCGCGGCAGGCGCAGTTGCCACACATGCAGCGCGATCTCGCCATCCATCGCCCAGTAACCGGCGACGTAGCCCGACGGCGGTGCGAAGGGCAGCGCCAGCAGTTGCGCGGCCAGGCGTTCGGCGGCGGCGATGCGCTCGCCGGCGGGAAGTTCACGGCGGCGGTTGCGGAGTTCGCGGCGCAGCGCCGTGCGGTCGACCGTCATGCAACGCGGGGTCCTGTGGTGCGGCGGCGCGAACGCGGCCGGTGGACGGGAATCAACGGAGGCACAAAAAATTCGGGCGCGAATCCGCGCCCGAACCGGGGTGCGGCATTTCTGCCGCGACCGTGAGATGGAAGTCCTCCGCCAATGGCGATGCTTGCGAAACGACCTTGAACCCGGGGTTCAAGTGGGGACGCTTGGATGCCTTCGGGCTTCCCGCTACGAGGCGGACCTGCACTCCGGGCGTCCGCCGCGCCCCCGTGGTCGTCATTAAGGGACAAGGCGAATGTTTGCGCACGCTGTCGCGCACAGCAGAGGACGAGGCGAAAGTATAGCGCGGGGACCTGGTCCTGCGTGCCCGCTCGTCGGTGCTGGAACGGAAACGATTCAGCGCGGTGACGCGCGTTCGATGCGAACGCCGCACGTATCGCGTTCAGTGTGCATCGATTCGACGTGGGACGCTCGCCGGTTCAGCGTGCCGGCATGTCGAACAGGTCGTCGAGGCGGCGATGCAGCGTGCTGAGCGTGCGCTCCAGTTCGCGGTCCCGCGATGCCAGTTCGTCGCGCATCTGCTGCAGATCGTGCGCAAGATTCAGGGCCGCGAGCACGGCCACGCGGTCGAGCGCGGCCATGCGGTTGGTGCCGCGGATCTCGCGCATCTTGCCGTCCAGCAGTTTCGCGGCCGCCTGCAGGCTGTCGCGTTCGCCGGGTTCGCAACCGACGGTGTATTCGCGATCGAGCAGGCGGATGCTGACGACTTCGCTGGTCATTGCGATCTCACGTGTGCTGTTCCAGCGACTTCAGCCGCGCGATCATCGCCTCGACCCGCGTGCGCGCCTGTTCGTTCTTGGCGAGCAGCGTGGAGCGTTCGCCCATCAGCTGTTCCTGTTGCTGGCGCAGGCTGCGGTTTTCCTCGGCGAGGCGACGCGCGCGGTCGGCCAACTGCTCGACACGGTCGGCGAGCGACTGCAGTTGCGCGAGGAGTTGTGCCTGTTCCATGCCCGGCACGATAGCAGGGCCGGGTGACGGGTCAAGGGCGCGACCGGGCCAGGCTGCGCGCCCGTTCACGGCCGTCAGGAGACCGCGCCCACGGTCCCGCTTCCGACCGGCACCGAGTGCGGCGACCACGCCCGGATGAAGGACAGGCAACTGGCCGCTTCCAGCGGCCGCGCGAGCCAGTAACCCTGGATCTCGTCGCACCCGCGCCCGCGCAGGAACTGCATCTGCGCCTCGGTTTCCACGCCTTCGGCGATCACCGTCAGTCCCAGCGAATGCGCCATCGCGATCACCGTGGTCGTGATCGCTTCGTCGTCGGCGTCGCGGGTGAGGTCGCCGATGAATTCCTTGTCGATCTTGAGGGTGTGGATCGGCAGCCGCTTGAGGTAGGCGAGCGACGAATACCCGGTGCCGAAGTCGTCGATGGCCAGGCCCACGCCCAGCGAGCGCAGCGCGTCGAGCGTGGCCGACGTCTGCCCGGCGTTGGCCATGATCACGCTTTCGGTGAGCTCCAGCTGCAGCATTTCCGGCGGAACGCCGCTTTCGACCAGTGCGCGCGCCACCTGCTTGGGCAGGTTGCCGCGCAGCAGCTGCAGTGCCGAGACGTTCACCGCCATGGTCAGCTGGTCCAGCCCCTTCATGCGCCAGCCCTTGAGGACGCCGCAGGCTTCGCGCAACGCCCATTCGCCGATGTCGAGGATGAGCCCGCTTTCTTCGGCCAGCGGAATGAACTGCGCCGGAGAAATGTCGCCCAGCTCCGGGCTCGTCCAGCGCAGCAGCGCCTCGACGCCGGTGATGCGCGAATGATCCAGCGACAGCTTGGGCTGGAACACCAGCCGCAGTTCGTTGCGGTCGAGCACGCCGCGCAAGGCCGCGGAGATCGTGGCGCGTCCGCGGATTTCCACGTCCATGGCCTCGGTGTAGCGCATGAACGTGCGCCGTCCGGCGGCCTTGGCCTGGTACATCGCGGTGTCGGCGTGCTTGAGCAGATCCGTCGGCACCAGTGCGTGGTCCGGATACAGGCTGATGCCGATGGAGGGCGAGATCACCACGTCATGGCGCTGGTCGATGTCCAGCGGCGCTTCGAACGAGGCCAGCACGTCGCGCGCGACCTGCTCGGCATGCTCGATGCTTTCGAGGTTCTCCAGCAACACCGTGAACTCGTCGCCGCCCAGGCGCGCGACCGTGTGGGTCTGGCCCACCGCGTGCTGCAGCCGGTGCGCGGCCGCGCGCAGGATGCGATCGCCCGCCGCATGGCCGAGCGAATCGTTGATGTCCTTGAAGCGGTCCAGGTCCAGGAACAGCATCGCGATGCGCGTGTTGCCGCGACGCGCCTTCACGATCGCGCGCGACAGGCGCTCCGACAGCAGCGCGCGATTGGGCAGGCTGGTCAGCGTGTCGTAATTAGCGAGGTAGCGCAGTTCTTGCTCGGCGCGCTTCTGGTCGGTGATGTCGCCCAGCACCGCGACGTAATGCCCGTGCTGGCCGCCGGCATCGAGCACTTCGCTGCCCTGGAACCAGCACAGGAACTCGTCGCCGTTCTTGCGCTGCTGCCAGATCTCGCCGGACCAGCGCCCGTTGCGGCGCAGTTCGCCACGCACGTGCTGGTAGAACGCCGGATCGTGCTGGTCGCTGTCGAGCAGCCGCGTCGGACGACCGATCACCTCCGCATCCGAGTAACCGGTCATGCGGGTGAAGGCCGGGTTGACGGAAACGAAGCGGAACTCGCGATCGAACACCGCCACCGCTTCCATCATGCTGTCGAGCACCTGGCCGGCGATGCGGCGGTCGCGCTCGGCGCTGCGGTTGGCGGTGATGTCGCGTGCCGTGCCCGCCACGCGCAACGCGCGCCCGGTGGCGTCGCGTTCCACCACGCGGCCGCGCGCGCGCATCCAGACCCATTTGCCGTCGGTCTCGCGCACGCGGTGTTCGGATACGTACATCGGCGTTTCGCCGCGCAGATGGCGACGCAGCGAGGCGATGGCACGCGGCAGGTCGTCCGGATGGATCTGCAGGTTCGCGTCGACCAGTGTCTGCACGCCCAGGTCGGTGGTCAGCCCGGCCTGGTCGTCGGCGCGGGTGCGGCGAAGGATGCGGCGCTCCAGGTCGTAGTCCCAGAACTGCTCGCCCGACGCCCACAGCGCGAGCTTGAGGCGTTCATCGCGTTCGCGGATCTGTGCGAAGTAGCCGCGTTCGCGCCGGCGATCCTGCAACCGGCGCCACGTCAGGCCGCCGACCAGCGCGAGGAACGCCAGCACGCCGGCGGCGATCACCAGCGGATGCCGCCACAGCGGGGGAGCGACGTGTACGGGAATCTCGAGCGTCGCATCGTTCCACGCGCCGTGGCGGTTGGTCGCCTGGACGAGGAAGGTGTAATGCCCGTATGGAAGCCGCGAGTAGGTGACGTCCTGCGCGGTGCCGTTGTCGATCCAGTCGCGGTCGAACCCGTCCATGCGGTAGCGATACCGCGTGGCGGCGGTGGGCGCGAAATCCAGCGCACCGATGCGCAGGCGCAGCAGGCCGTCGCCCTCGTCGAGTTCGAGCTTGGGCGCCTGCCAGAGCGAGCGCGGATCGGCCTTGGCCTGGCTGCCGACCCAGGCGCCGAGCAGCCGCAGCGGGGCGGTGTACCCCGATTCGTGCATGCGCCGCGGGTCGAACAGGTTCAGCCCGCGCACGCCGCCGAACGCGATGCGGCCATCGCCCAGCTGTGCGACCGAGCCGCCATGGAACTCCAGGTCCTGCAGGCCGTCGGCCAGACCGTAGCTGCGCGTGCGCTCGTCGCGGATGTCGTAGCTGAGGATGCCCGCCTGCGTGCTCAGCCAGAGGCGTCCGCCGGGCCCTTCGGCGATGGCGAACACCACCGGCACCAGATCGCTGCTCAGCGTGCCGGTGAGCGGGTGCGCGAACCGCACGCCGCCGTCCGCCTCCTCGACGACGCGGCTGAGGCCGGCGTGCGTGCCGACCCAGAGCGAGCCGTCGCGGGCGAGGTGCAACGCGCGCACGCGATTGCCCGGCAGGCTCTGCGGATCGGTGCTGGAATGGCGGAAATGGCGCAGGCGGCCGGTCGCCGGATCGAGCACGTCCAGGCCGTCGCCCGTGCCGAACCAGACGTGCCCGTGCCGGTCTTCCACGATGGCATGCACGACCGGGTAACCCAGGCCGCTTGGATCGTTCTCGCGATACGCGAAATGGGTGAGTTCGCCGCTGTCGGGCCGGTAGCGGTACGCGCCGTAGCCGTGGCTGCCGATCCACAACGTACCGTCGCGCCCGGTGGCGAGCGTGCGCAGCGGCGTGCGGCCCAGTTCGGGCACCGGGAGCGATCGGGCGGTACGGCGCTGCGGATCGAGCCGATACAGCCCCGCATCGGTCGCGACCCACAGGTCGTCCGGGCTGGCTTTCGCGAAGGCGGTGACGTGCGGAGTACGGCCGTTGTCGGCAAGCAGCGCGCTCAGATCCTCGAAGCGGTCCTCTTCCGGCGCGTAGCGGAACAACCGCGCGTTGTCGGTGCCCAGCCACAGCGCGCCGTCCTGGCCCTGCACGACCGAGCGGATGCTGTCGGCCGACGCCGGGCTGTCGGCGCGACGCCGATGCTCCATGTTGAAGACGTAGCGGAACCGCGTGCCGCGCGGATCGGCCACCGCGACCCCGCGGAACTGTCCGCCGATCCAGAGCATGCCGCCGCGGTCGATCATCAGCGCATTAACCGAATCGTCGGGCAGGCTCGCGTCGATGCCGGGCTCCTCACGCACCTCTTCGACGCGGCCGGTGACCGGATCGAGCCGCCGCAGGCCGTAGCCATAGACGGAAAACCACAGCTGCCGGTCGGGCGCCTGGACGATTGCCCGCACCACAGGCGCATCGCCGTCGGCCATCGGTTGCGCCGGCCACGCGCGCACGAGTTCGCGACCGTTGCTGTGCAGGCGGTACAGGCCGTCGCGCCGGCCAAGCCATAGCTGCCCGGCGGCGTCCTGGAACAGCGCGGTGACCGGCTCGGCGGGGCCGACGCGCTCGGGCAGGCTGCCGTCGAGCCGGTACAGGCCCTGCGGGCCACCCCACCAGGCCACGCCGTCGCGCGCCGCGAGCAGGCTCTGCCGGCTCGCGCTGCCGATGATCTGCGTCTCCAGCGGCACGACGGTCTGGCGCCCGCCGCTGGCCGGATCGAGGCGTTCCAGTCCGGCCACCGTGCCGACCCAGACCTGCCCGCGGTGGGGGAGCACGGCCATGACTTGGCGATGCGGGTGCGCGGTTCCCGACGCCTTGAAGCGCCGGATCTGCCCGTTGGCGAGATCCAGCCGGCTGAGGTATTCGGAGTACGTCCCGATCCACAGCGCCTGCCCGCCGTCCATCGCCAGCGCCGTGATGTGGCTGTCGGGGAGGCTCTCGGCGTCGCGCGGGTTGTGCCGATAGGGCAGGTAGCGCTGGCCGTCGTAGCGGTGCAGGCCGCCCTGCGTGGCCACCCAGACGTAGCCCTGCGCGTCCTGCGCGATGGCGGTGACGGTGTTCTGGACCAGCCCGCGCTCGCTGCCGGGGCGGTCGAAGTAGTAGTCGCGCATCGCCGCGCCCGCCGTCCCGGCCGTGGCTGCGAAGAGCACGAAGGCCGCGCCGGCAAGCCGGGCAGCTGATATGAAGGTCTGGCAGAACACGAACACCCCCGGCAACGACTCCCGCGTTGCTGCGTGCAGTGTAGGCAGGCGTTCGCGCCGGCAACAACCACCGGGTTGTTACACTGCCGCCCGTCCCCCTGTCACGCACCCTGCGCCGCGCCCGATCGTGTCCGAAATCGAACTGCCCTCCGTGTCCGCGATCGAGGCCGAGAGCCGCCAGCTGGCGCTCGCTGCTTCGCCCTATGAACTCCATGGCGGCCTGTGCGGCTGGCTGGCCGGCGGTGGCGCTTCGGTGCGCGAGTGGCCGGCGAAGGTGCTGGCCGACGATGCGCTGCCGGCGCCTGCCTCGGGCGGCGCGCTGGACGAACTGCGTCTGGCCAGCGCCGCGCAGCTGGCCGATCGCAGTTTCGACTTCGCCCTGCTTCTGCCCGACGCCGACGCGTCGCTCGCCGAGCGCAGCGGCGCGTTGTTCGAGTGGTGCCGCGGCTTCCTGGGCGGTTTCGGGCTGGCCACCGGTTCGCGTCCGAAGCTGTCGGACGAAGGCGCCGAAGCGCTGGGCGACCTCGCCAAACTGGCCGCCGCACAGCCGCAGAGCGACGGCGACGAGGAAGACGAGGAGGCGCTGGTCGAGATCGAGGAATTCGTGCGCGTGGCGGTGCTGCTGCTGCACGGCGATTGCGTACTGGCGGCGCAGCATCGACAGAAGTTGAACTGACGGGATTCTTGATCCGGGATTCGCAAGATCGAAGGCGCGCGCACTCCCGCTTCCAAGAATCCGAATCCGGACATCGAATCCCGGCTCCAATGCACAAACCCCTGCGCATTCCCGACAAGGCCTACGCGCGCCGCCGCAAGCAGCTGATGCGCATGGCCGGCGACGACGCCATCGCGATCCTGCCCGCCGCGCCCGAGCGCATCCGCAGCCGCGACACGCACTATCCGTATCGCCAGGACTCGGACCTGCTGTACCTCACCGGGTTTCCCGAACCCGAAGCGGTGCTCGTGCTCGTGCCCGGCCGCAAGCACGGCGAAGTGATCCTGTTCTGCCGCGAGCGCGATCCCGAGCGCGAAGGCTGGGACGGTCCGCGTCATGGACCCGAAGGCGCGGTCGAAGCGTTCGGACTCGACGACGCGTATCCGATCACCGACCTCGACGACATCCTGCCCGGCCTGCTTGAAGGCCGGTCGCGCGTGTACTACCACTTCGGTCGCGACCAGGAATTCGACCTCAAGCTCATCGGCTGGCTCAACCGCGTGCGCGCGATGGTGCGCCAGGGCGCGCAGCCGCCGCACGAGTTCCTCGAACTGGGCCATCTGCTCGACGAGCTACGGCTGTTCAAGGATCGCGACGAGCTGCGCCTGATGCAGCGCGCCGCCGACATCAGCGTGCTCGCACACGAAACCGCGATGCTTGCGGCGCGCCCGGGTATCCACGAATACCAGCTGCAGGCGGAAGTCGAACGCGTGTTCCGCGCGCACGATGCCGAGCCGGCATACAGCAGCATCGTGGGCGCCGGCGGCAACGCCTGCGTGCTGCATTACCGCGCCAACGCGGCCCAGGCGAAGGACGGCGACCTGGTGCTCATCGACGCCGGTGCCGAATACCGCGGCTACGCGGCCGACATCACGCGCACCTTCCCGGTCAACGGCCGCTTCAGCAAGGAACAGCGCGCCCTGCACGATCTCGTCGGACAGGCGCAGGCCGCGGCGCTCGCGCAGGCACGCCCCGGCATTCCGTACGAAGCGGGCCATGTCGCGGCGGTCGAAACGCTGACCGAAGGCCTGCTGCGACTGGGCCTGCTCAAGGGACGGCTGGAGAAGCACCTCGCCGACGGCACCTATCGCCGCTTCTATCGGCACAAGACCGGGCATTGGCTCGGCCTGGACGTGCATGACGTGGGCGAATACCGCTTCGATGGCGAATCGCGCCTGCTCGAGCCGGGCATGGTGTTCACCGTCGAGCCCGGCGTCTATGTCTCGCCCGACGACACGACGGTCGACGCGAAATGGCGCGGGATCGGCATCCGCACCGAAGACGACGTGCTGGTTACGCGAGACGAGCCACAGGTGCTGACCGATGCGCTCGCACGCAGCGCCGACGAGATCGAAGCGCTGATGGCGTCGCGCGGTTGAGGTGCTCGCCGGCATCCCGCCTCGCCGTCCGCGTCATGCCATCCGCGTCACCGTCATCCCGGCGAAAGCCGGGACCCAGGCCCGTAACGTTCGGGCACTCTCGTCGCGGACTCCGGCGATCCCGATGAAAGCCGCGACCCAGGTCCGTATTGTCCGGGCACTCTTGTTCTGGTGAACAGCCTCACCGTCATTCCAGCGAAAGCTGGAATCCATTTCGACCTTGCCGTTGGCCGTTGCCCTGCTCTTGCTCGTCATTCCCGCGAAGGCGGGCTCGCGCTTCACTTCGGCGAAGCCGAACATCCATGGGCTTTCCACGCTTTCCCTTCAGCGCTGAAGAGCAAAGAAGAATCACTAGCCAAGCTTCCGATCGCCTGCGGCGCCCGGGTCACTATTGCTTGCCGAAAGAAAAGCAACCAAAAAAAGGGCCTTCCATTTGCCCAGATCAATCCCACGACCGGGAAGCAGGTAGGCGCGTTCGCGATTCGTTTGGCCCGCGCTTGCGGCGCGGGCGTTCGGGCGATGCGCGAGCCAGTGGCTCGCAAGCACGCATCGCCCTCACTCCATGGCTCAGCGCTCACCGCCGCACATCCCGTGCGGCGCCCTCCGGGGCCAGCGACTTGCCAGGCTGTTCAACAGCAACGGCAACAGCAACGCTGGAAGCAACTGCCTAAAGCAGCACTCGAAGTAAAGCCATCGGCCCGACGCCGCCGACGCCTCGAAACGCAAACCGCATAAACAAGAACGCCGCAACCGAAGACCCGGTCGCGGCGTTCGTCGATCAAACGAGAGAAAAGGATCAGGCCGCTTCGTCGAAGCTTTCGCGGGTGAGGTTGATCGGCGCGTCGGCGGTGCAGACCACGTCGTCCTCGATGCGGATGCCGCCGTACGGCTTGAACGCGTCCACGCGCGCCCAGTCGACGCTGTCGGCGTGGCCGTTCTTCTTCACTTCGTCCAGCAGCATGTCGATGAAATACAGCCCGGGTTCGATCGTCACCGCCATGCCGGGTTCGAGCACGCGCGTCAGGCGCAGGTACGGATGACCCTCGGGCTTGGCGATGATGCCGCCCTCGTCGCTGGCCGCGAAGCCGGCGACGTCGTGCACCTGCAGGCCGATGCCGTGGCCGATGCCGTGCGGGAAGAACGCGCTGCTCACGCCGGTGGCGACGGCGGCTTCCGGCGACACGGTGATCACGCCGAAATCCTTCAGCACGCCGGCGAGCGCCAGGTGCGCATCCAGGTGGATCTGCTTGTAGTCGGTGCCGGCGCGCACCTGGTCGCACATCTTCAGCTGCGCCGCGTCCACCGCGTCGATCATCGCCCGGAATTCGCTGCCGGCGTCGTAGGCGTAGCTGCGCGTGATGTCGCAGGCGTAGCCGCCGTGGGCCGCGCCGGCATCGATGAGGAAGCTGCGCGGCGACTGCGGCGCGACGGTGTCGCGATCGGTGTAATGCAGCACCGCGCCGTGTTCGTTGATCGCGATGATGTTGCTGTACGGCAGGTCGTTGGCATCCTGCGCCGCGGCCTGGCAATACACCAGGTGGATGCCGAATTCGCTCGCGCCGGCCCGGAACGCGCGTTCGGCCGCGCGATGCGCGCGCACGCCGCGGCGGGAGGCTTCGCGCATCATCGCCACTTCATACGGCGTCTTGAAC
Organism: Lysobacter arvi; assembly: GCA_031216755.1. GTDB lineage: Bacteria > Pseudomonadota > Gammaproteobacteria > Xanthomonadales > Xanthomonadaceae > Lysobacter_J > Lysobacter_J arvi. The sequence goes on from JARUHG010000002.1 coordinate 13,110, forward strand.
GCGCGGTGGTACTCGAGGTAATTCACGACCGGCGCGGGGTTGTTCGGAACGAAATTCCCGACCGCGCTCTGCGGCTCGCCCAGGATCGCGCAGCGCGCCGGATTCGCCGGCAGGTGCTGCACCGCCTCCTCGGGCGTGCGGATGGTGACGATGTCGAAATGCTCGACCCAGTAACCGCTCGGCGCCGACGGCACGACGTGCCAGTAGTCGAAAGGCTGCAGGAAAATCAGCCTGGGCTTCTGGCCCGGCGTGGCGACCAGCCAGCTGCCCGGTGCGCGCGTGAGCGGCAGCCACGCCTTGAACTGCGGATTGACCGCGTACGGGTAATCCCGGTCGTCGAACACCTGGTAGTGCGAGGTGCCGCTGGGAACGACGAGGTGGTCGAAACCACCGCGGGCCAGCGCCTGTTCGGTGCGGCGGTGCAGTTCGGCGATGTGGTCGGGGTACAGCGCGGCGACAGTGGTCATTCGAGTGCGTTCGGGGCGGGATGCTCGCCGCTATTCTGCCGTAAAGCCGCCGGCGCCAGTTTGCGGCGGCGGTCGGGCGCGCGGTGCCCCGTCGCGCTCACATGGGCCGGCCGTTCCCCGATTCCAGCCAATGCCGCAACTGCTGGAGCTCGCTCTCCAGCATCGTGATGAAGCGGAACCCGGACCAGGTCTGTCCCGGCGTGCTGGTGCTGTCCTGCCAGAGCAGGTGCGCGCCGACTTCGATGGGCGAGGACTGGTGCGGCGCGCCGCGCAGGTTGAAGCGCAGCTGGTAGAGGCCGTCCTCGACCAGCGGCGCGGTGGCGATCAGCAGCATCCCGGTTTCGGAGAGGTTGCTGAGCTGGCCGATCACCGTGTCGGTCATGGTGTCGACCACCTGCACCGGTTCCTGGATCGCACGGCGACGGGCGCGGCGGAACTCTTCCATCATGCGGGCATCCTTCAGGCGTGGGCTTCGGAGGGGGTGTTGTGCCCGACCAGCTGGCCGAGCGCGCCCATGACGGCGCTCCATGCGCGGTCGACCAGGCGGCTCTTCTCCTCGGTCACGATGCGCGCGCGCCCCGCCGCGACCTGGCGCGCGAGGCTGTCCAGCGACTGCTCGCCCACGCGCTGGCCGCGGTGGTTCACGAACAGCGCGTTGTCGGTCACCGGGCTGAACCATGACAGGCGGCGACGGACCACGTCACCCGGGTCGCCGACGTCGAACTCGAACCACGTGCCGAACGGAAGGGTGCGCAGGTGGCGCCAGCACTCCTGTTCCTTGGGCGTGCGCTCGGCGGGCTTGGGCGCCGGCGCGTCGTCGGCGCCCAGGCGCGTGCGCGCCTTGAGCTTGAGCGCGAGCTCCGTGCGCGATGCGGCATCGTCGTGGACGGTCGTGCCGGTGACGAGCTGGCGGGAAATCGCGCCGGCGTCCTCGATGTGGTAACCGACCTGGGTGAGCGCGGCCTCGATGTCCTCGCCCAGCGCGCCGGACACCTGCCCGGTCTGGCCCGCCGCGTGCGCCGCCACGATTTCGCGCGTGGCCTCGAGCTGGCGCTGCCATTCCTCCGACTCCTCGCCGCTGCGCAGCAACGTCAGCGTGAGCACGTCCGTCCACGCCTGGCTCAGCAGCGTCTGCACGAAGCGCGGCAGCTTCTGCTCGCTGACGATGCCGTCGATCGCCTCGCTCGCCTGGCGTTTGGCCAACACCAGCTTTTCCTTGCCGCGCGCGGCCTCGACGTGCCGGCGCTCGGCGACCTCGGCCTTGCGCGCCATCGAACGCAGGTGCTCCTGCAACTGGCGGTTGGCGTTCTCGAACACGCCGCTGTCGCCGTCGTAGTGCTCCACGACATGGTCCACGGCGCGGCGCAGCTGGTCGTTGAGCTGCGGGTCGCTCTCGTCCTTCGGAATCCAGTGCGCTCCCGCCTCGGCCACGGCATTGAGCAGCTGTCGCGCCGGATGCTCGTTGCGGACGAAGAAACCGCGGTCCTGCAGCGCGAGCCGGACCAGCGGCACCTGGAGCCGGTTGAGCAGCGTGCCGACGGCGGCGTCCGAGCGCAGTTCGCGGCCGATCTCGCTGTAGAACAGGTCGAGCAGTTCGAACGTGTCGGCGTCGTCGCGCGACAGGAACGTGGCCTCGCCGCGCTGCTGGCGCGCCTGCGCGAGCAGGGTCTGGCGGACGTCCGTCAGGTTGCGCGGCGGTGCCTGGTGCAGCGGCACGTCCTGCAGCGCCGAGAGCGCGTTGACCAGTTCGTCGCGGGTGAGCGTCGGACGCGGTGCCGCGCCTTCGCCGGGACGCAAGCGCCCCACCATGTCGCGTCGCGCGGACAGCAACTGCTGCAGCAGCGCGAAGGTCTCGTTGTCCAGCGCGGGGCCGCCGCTGCCATCCAGCTGTCCCGGCCAGGCGGTCATCGGGCGCTGTCGTTGCGGCGCCGACGCGGTCGCCCCGGTCGGCTCGACGACGCGCCGCGTGCCTTCCTGTCGCTGCGGTGCGCGCGGCCGGATCGGCACGAACGACAGGCTCGGCAGCACGTTCTCGCGCGCGAGCAGGGCGTTCATCGTTTCCACCAGCTGCGCATAGCCGGTCATGACCTGGTGGTCGAACACCTTGTAGAGGTGCATTCGCGCTTCGGCGCTGATCTGCAGCGCATGCGCGGCGTCGGAGAGGATCTTCCCCAGCGCGTAGGGCCCGACCGGCAGGCGTTCGGCATCGAAGGCCGGCTGGCCCGCGAGCACGCCGAAGCGCTGGCCGAGCAGCAGCAGCGGAAGGCCGGCGCGCGATTCCTGTCGTGCGGCGATCGTGCGCAGCAGCAGCGCTTCGTCCACCTCGCCGTGGTCGACCAGCTTCAGGTCGCGGAATGCCGGGGCAGTGCCGTCGCTTTCGAGCGGCGCGCCGATCGGGTCGCGGATCGTCGTCAATCCGCTTTCGACCAGCGCCAGATAGCGCGGCACGAGGTCGGCGCGGTTGAGGCGGGTGGTGCGCAGGGTTTCCAGATGACTGGCCTGCTGCGCCGGGTTGCGCGCCAGGTCGGCGTGCTTGAACAGCTGCTGCTCGAACTCGCCCAGCATCGCTTCGAGCTGGCGCGACATTTCGTCGGAGACCAGCGCATAGAGATGTTCGAGCACGCGGCGCACGCGCGGCGGCAATGCGGCCGACGCCAGGGTAGGACGAGGGATCGAACTGCCTAGGGGTTCGAACGTGGCGGACATGGGATCACCGTCTCAGATCGGACGATCATGCATCGACCCATCCGTGCCCCGCCAGCCTTCCCGCTCCAGCGTGGTCCCTCAGGGGGCGCACTCGAAGAAACGGCGGACGACTTAAACAGCGGCCATGGCCGCTCGCGCCGCGGTTCGTCCGCGACACGGGCGCGGCTCAGTCGACCGTGTAGCCGGCCACCTCGTGCGGCCGCGCGGCAGGCGTGGCCTCGTCGAGGAAGAGTTCGATGACGTCATTGGTGAAACGGCGGCCGAGCTCCGTCGGGCGCACGCGATCGCCCTCCACCGACAGCCAGCCCTGCGCCGAGGCCTGCTCCAGCGCCGGGGCGATCGTCGCGCGCACCAGGCCGGTGCGGGCTTCGAACGCCTCCAGCGAGAAGCCGTCCACCAGCCGCAAGGCATTGAGCATGTACTCGAACGGACGGCGTGCCGGGGCGATGCGATCGTCGCCGCCGATCGCCTCGGCATGACCCGCCGCCGCGAGGTAGCGCGTGGGGTGCTTGATCTTCCAACGCCGCAGGATGTCCTGCTCGGCGCCGAGCGTGATCTTGCCGTGCGCGCCCGCGCCGATGCCGAGGTAGTCGCCGTACTGCCAGTAATTGACGTTGTGCAGGCACTGCCGGCCGGGCCGCGCGTAGGCGCTGACCTCGTATTGCCCATAGCCCGCCTCGGCGAGCATCGCCTGGCAGTGCTCCTGCATGTCCCAGCTGGCGTCGTCGTCGGGGATGTCGCGCGGCGGCCGCGCCGCGAACACCGTATTGGGTTCGAGCGTGAGCTGGTAATGGCTGATGTGCGTCGGCCGCAACGCGAAGGCGCGCTCCAGGTCGCGCTCGGCCATCGCCAGCGTCTGGCCGGGCAGGGCGTACATCAGGTCCAGGTTGAAGTTCTCGAAGCCCGCGTCCTGCGCGAGCTTCACCGCTGCGTCGGCTTCGCCGCTGTCGTGGATGCGGCCCAGACGCTTGAGGGTCTCGTCGTCGAAGGTCTGGATGCCGAAACTCAGGCGGTTCACGCCGGCGGCGCGATACAGCTCGAAGCGGCCGTGCTCGGCGGTGCCGGGGTTGGTTTCCAGCGTGATCTCGCACCCGGGCGCGAAGCGGAGCCGACTGCTCGCGCCCTGCAGGAAGCGGTCGATGAACTCCGGCGGAAACAGGCTCGGCGTACCGCCGCCGAAGAACACCGAATGGATCGTGCGGCCCCACACCAGCGGAAGATCGAAGTCGAGATCGGCCAGCAGTGCGTCCACGTACGCATCGAACGGCAGCGGCCCACGCCCTTCGTGCGAATTGAAATCGCAATACGGGCACTTGCGTACGCACCAGGGAAGGTGGACGTAGAGCGAAAGCGGCGGGGTGGTGAGCATCGAGCGATTGTGTTCCCGGCGTGCTTACGGGGCCGTCATGGCTTCTGGTTCCGGCGTCCTCACCCGACCCGCACCGCGGGCGGGAGAGGGTCGGACGAAGTTCACAGCATCAGTTGCCGTTTCAACGATGCCAGTGCGAGCCCGCGATGGCTCATGCGGTTCTTCAGTTCCGCGTCGAGTTCCGCGGCCGAGCGCCCCTGTTCGACATCCAGGAACACCGGGTCGTAACCGAAGCCGCCGTCGCCACGGCGTTCGTGCAGCACGCGGCCGTGCCATACGCCTTCGGCGATGATCGGCTGCGGATCCTCCGCGTGGCGCAGCAGCACGATCACCGCATAGAAATGCGCGGTGCGCTGCGCATCGGGCACGTCGCGCAATGCGTGCAGCAGCTTGTCGATGTTCGCTTCCGCGTTGCCGTGTTCGCCTGCGTAACGCGCCGAATACAGCCCCGGCGCGCCGCCGAGCGCGTCCACGCACAGGCCCGAATCGTCGCCGAGCGCGGGAAGGCCCGTTTCGCGCGAGGCCTTGCGCGCCTTCAGCAGGGCATTCTCGACGAAGGTGAGGCCGGTTTCGTCGGCGTCGCCGACGCCCAGCTCTCCTTGGGTGACGATCTCGATGCCGGTGTCGCCGAGCAGTCCGCGGATCTCGCGCAGCTTGCCCTGGTTGCTGCTGGCGATGACCCAGCGTTCGCTCATGTTCATGCGGACGGCTCCAGCAGGTCCCAGCGATTGCCGTAGAGGTCCTCGAACACCGCGACGACCCCGTAGGGCTCGTGTCGCGGCGCTTCGAGGAAGCGCACGCCGTTGGCGATCATCGCAGCATGGTCGCGGGCGAAATCGTCGGTGTGCAGGAAGAAGCCGACGCGACCGCCGGTCTGGCATCCGATCGCCGCGCGCTGCGCGTCATCGGCGGCGCGCGCAAGCAGGATCGACGTCTGCGCGCCGCGCGGTGCGACGAGCACCCAGCGCTTGCCGTCGCCCAGTTCCGTGTCTTCGCGCAGCTCGAAGCCCAGCTTGCGCACGTAGAAATCGATGGCCTCGTCGTAGTCGGCGACGACCAGCGCGAAGCAGGCGATGTGTTTCTGCACCACGACTCAGCCTGCCAGCGCTTCGCGCTGCTTGGCGATGAGCTCGGCGATGCCGGCTTGGGCCAGCGAGGTCAGCGCGTCGAGCTCCTCGCGACGGAACGCATGGCCCTCGGCGGTGCCCTGCAGTTCGATGAAGCCGCCGCCGTCGTTCATCACCACGTTCATGTCGGTGTCGCAGGCGCTGTCTTCGGCGTAGTCCAGGTCGAGCACCGGGACGCCGCGATACATGCCCACCGACACCGCCGCGACGGCGCCGAAGATGGGATCGCGCGCAATCTCGCGGCGCTTGAGCAGCCACTGCACCGCGTCGACGAGTGCGACGTAGGCACCGGTGATCGCCGCCGTCCGCGTGCCGCCATCGGCCTGCAGGACGTCGCAATCGAGGGTGATCGTGCGTTCGCCGAGCACCTTGCGGTCCACGCACGCGCGCAGCGAGCGGCCGATGAGGCGCTGGATTTCCAGCGTGCGGCCGCCTTGTTTGCCGCGCGAAGCCTCGCGGTCGGAGCGCGAATGCGTGGCGCGCGGGAGCATGCCGTACTCGGCCGTGACCCAGCCTTCGCCCTTGCCGCGCAGGAACGGCGGGGCCTTGTTTTCCACGCTCGCGGTGCACAGCACGCGGGTCTCGCCGAAGCTCACCAGCACCGAGCCCTCCGCGTGGCGGGTGTAGCCGCGTTCGATGCGGACCTCGCGCATCTGCGCGGGCGCGCGGCCGCTGGGGCGCGCAACGGTGGCCGAAAGGCCGGCGGAGGGGGCGACGGGCGTGCCGGACATGGCCTGAATACCTTGGTTGATACCGTTCGGAGGCGCGCGAGTTTACCATTCGCTCCCTGTCGGCCCCGCTCGCCGACGTTGGATTCCCGATGATCCGCAGCATGACCGCCTTCGCCAGCGGCGAACGCGCCACTCCCTGGGGCACGCTCGGTTGCGAGCTGCGCTCGGTCAACCACCGCTTCCTCGAACTCGGCGTGCGCCTGCCCGACGAACTGCGCGCGCTGGAACCGGCGCTGCGCGAGCGCGTCGCCGGCCGCGTCGCCCGCGGCAAGATCGACCTGACCCTGCGCCTGCGCGCGCCGGAAGGCGAGGGCGCGTTGCAGCTCAACGCCGCGCGCCTGCGCGAGCTGAGCGAACTGGCGCTGGATCTGGAGGCGCGCTTTCCGCGGCTTCGCACCGAATTGACCGAACTGCTGCAGTTCCCGGGCGTCCTGCAGGCGCAGGCGGCCGATCCGGCCGAACTGCAGGCGCAGGCGCTGTCGCTGCTGGACGAGGTGCTCGACGAGTTCGTCCGCGCCCGCGAGCGCGAGGGCGGCAAGTTGGCGGCGGTGATCTCCGAACGCGTCGACGGCATCGCCGCGCTCGCGTCGGACGTCCGCGCGATGATGCCGCAGATCCGCGCCGGCCAGCGCACCAAGCTCGAAACGCGGCTGGCCGATCTCGCCCAGCCGCTGGACAACGGCCGGCTGGAACAGGAGTTGGTCATGTGGCTGCAAAAGCTCGACGTGGACGAGGAACTCGACCGGCTGGATTCGCACGTCGCCGAAGCGCGTCGCGTGTTGAAGCTGAAGGAAGCGGTGGGCCGTCGCCTTGATTTCCTGCTGCAGGAATTCAACCGTGAGGCGAACACGCTGGGTTCCAAGTCGGTGGACGCGCGCAGTTCGGCGGCCGCCGTCGAGCTGAAGGTGCTAATCGACCAGGTGCGCGAGCAGATCCAGAACATCGAATAGTGAGGGAAGAGGAGCGAGACGGAGGCCCCAAGGCCTGCTCGCTCCCCACCGTCGCTCGCTCCTCACTCCTCCCAACTCACGTCTAGCTCAATGCGCGGAACCCTCTTCATCGTCGCCGCCCCGTCGGGCGCCGGAAAATCCAGCATCGTCAACGCCGTGCTGGCGCGCGATCCGAACATCTGCCTGTCGATCTCCTTCACGTCGCGCAAGCCGCGACCGGGCGAGCGGCACGCCGAGCACTACCACTTCGTCAGCGCCGAGGCGTTCGAAGCGATGGTCGCGGCCGGAGATTTCTTCGAACACGCGCTCGTGCACGGCGACTGGAAGGGATCGGCGCGGCAATCGGTGGAGCCGCAACTGGCGGCGGGCAAGGACGTGCTGCTGGAGATCGACTGGCAGGGCGCCCGCCAGGTGCGCGAGAAGGTGCCCGACGCGGTGAGCGTGTTCATTCTGCCGCCGTCGCGCCAGGCGCTGGAGCAGCGCATGCGCAATCGCGGCCAGGACAGCGAGGAGGTCATCGCGCAGCGCCTGGCCGCCGCCCGCGAGGAGATGTCGCATTACGGCGAGTTCGACTTCGTGATCGTCAACGAGGACTTCGAGACCGCGGTGGGCGAGATGTGTTCGATCTTCATCGCCAGCCGCGTCCGGAAGGACCAGCAGGTCGCCCGGCACGCGCGGCTGATCACGGCCCTGCTGGCCGACGACCCGGGTTCCTGATGCCGGCCGTCGGGGGGCGGCAAGGCACGTCGCGGCGCTTCGCTCCGCGTAAGCCCCTGATTCATAAAGCACTGCTTGCCTCTTGAGCGGACCGTGGCTACACTCTGCGGTCCCTCAAAGCCTGTATGGACGGCCGCCGGCCGCCAGGAGCCCCATGGCCCGCATCACCGTTGAAGATTGCCTGGAAGTGGTCAACAACCGCTTCGAACTCGTCATGATGGCCGCCAAGCGCGCGCGCCAGCTGGCCAATGGCGTGGATCCGCAGCTGGACAACAGCGAAGCCAACGACAAGCCGACCGTGCTGGCGCTGCGTGAGATCGCCGCGCGCCGCATCGACACCGACTACATCGACGCCGTCGAGAAGGCCGAGCGCGAGCGCAAGGAGCGCGAGGCGCTGGAGTGGGCCGCCGCGGAAGTCGTCGCCGACGACGACCTGTCCAAGGGCGACGACTGATCACCCGCCGCAGCCGGTTCCGCCGGCCTGCTGCACGAACGGCCCCGCCCTGGCGGGGCCGTTTTCGTTTGGGCCCGTGACGCCCGTCGGATTTCGTGCCGGCCGATGGAGCCGTGCCAGGGGCGCCGATTCGAATTTTCTGCAAGGCACGGAACCTCGCGGAGCCCGCGGGCGGAGGATGCGCATAGAGGTCCGTTCCAACCTTGCGTGTAGCGATACACCGACCCTATTCAGCGCATTGAGCCTCTCGCATTGCGCCCATGGAGCACCGCCCTTAGATTTCGTCCATGACCCCCGCACAACCCGCACCGACCGCTCCGCTTACGGTGCCGCCGCTCCTCGACGACGCACAGGTCCCCGATTACGTGCGCGAACTGGAGCAGGCGGCCGAGTACCTGCCCGACGATCAACGCGCGCAGTTGCGCCGGGCGTGGGCGGTCGGGGCCGCGGCGCACGTCGGGCAGACGCGCAAATCGGGCGAGCCGTACATCACCCACCCCGTCGCGGTCGCCAAGGTGCTGGCCGACCAGGGCCTCGACGTGGAGACGCTGATCGCGGCAATCCTGCACGACACGATCGAAGACACGCCGCTCACCTATGACGGCCTGGTCAGCGAGTTCGGCGAAACGGTGGCGGAACTGGTCGACGGCGTCACCAAGCTGGACAAGATCCAGTTCCGCGATCGCCAGGAAGCGGCGGCGGAAAGCTTCCGCAAGATGCTGCTGGCGATGTCGCGCGACCTGCGCGTGATCCTGATCAAGCTCGCCGACCGCCTGCACAACATGCGCACGCTCGGTGCGCAGAGCATGGAAGCGCGCCACCGCATCGCACGCGAAACGCTGGAGATCTACGCGCCCATTGCCCAGCGGCTGGGCATGAACCTGATCAAGGCCGAGCTGCAGGACCTGGGCTTCCGCGCGCTGCATCCGTGGCGCCATGCGGTCATCGAAAAACGGCTGCGCACGCAGCCGGTCGTACGGCGCGAATCGCTGGTGCAGATCGAAGCCCAGCTCGCGCAGCGGCTCGCGAAGGAAAAGCTCGCGCACAGGCTGGTCAGCCGCGTCAAATCGCCGTGGAGCATCTACACGAAGATGCGCGCCGAGCACAAAACCTTCGCGCAGGTGATGGACGTGTTCGGTTTCCGCATCGTGGTGCGCACCGTGCCGGACTGCTACCACGCGCTGGGCGTGGTGCATGCCGCGTACAAACCGCTGGATTCGCGCTTCCGCGATTTCATCGCCATTCCCAAGGCCAATGGCTACCAGTCGCTGCACACGGTGCTGTTCGGCCCGTACGGCTCGCCGATCGAAGTGCAGATCCGCACCGAGGAAATGGACCTGATCGCCGAACGCGGCATCGCGGCGCACTGGTCGTACAAGCACGGCGGCGACGGTCCGAACAGCGCGCAGAGCCGCGCGCACAGCTGGATCGCCAACCTCGTCGAATCGCAGCGCGCCACCGGCTCGTCGCTGGAATTCCTCGAGAACGTGAAGGTCGACCTCTTCCCCGACGAGGTGTACCTGTTCACGCCCAAGGGCGACATCATGGCGCTGCCGCGCAATTCGACCGCGCTGGATTTCGCCTACGCCGTGCACACCGACGTGGGCAATCGCGCCGTCGCCGCGCGCGTCGACGGGCGGCTCGTCCCGTTGCGCACCAAGCTGGCGAGCGGCCAGCGCGTGGAGATCATCACCGCGAAATCCTCGACGCCCAAGCCGCAGTGGCTGGAGTTCGTCGTCTCCGGCAAGGCGCGCACGTCGATCCGCCAGCAGCTCAAGCAACTCGAACACGAGGACGCCGTGCAGCTGGGCCATCGCATGCTCGATCGCGCGCTGGAAGCCCTCGGCATCTCGCTCGACCGCGTGCCCGCCGTGCGGCTGGACGCGTATCTGAACGAGTTCCGCTATCCACGCCTGGAAGCGCTGCTGGCCGACATCGCGCTGGGCAACCGCATGCCGCAGCAGGTCGCGATGGCGCTCGCGCGCGAAGCGCCGGGCAAGCCGCTGCGTACTCCCGGCAGCGACATGTTGCCGATGTCGCAGGACAAGATCCTGATCACCGGCGCCGAGCGCGGCGTGATCAGCTTCGCCAATTGCTGCCTGCCGATTCCCGGCGACGAGATCATGGGCTACCACACGGCCGGCAAGGGCATCGTGGTGCATCGGCTGGATTGCCCGAACGTCGCCGACTACCGCAAGTCCCCCGACCGCTGGGTGCCGATCGGCTGGGATCGCCAGGTTGCGGGCGATTTTTCCGCCGCGCTGCGCATCGAAGTGGACAACCGTCCGGGTTCGCTCGCGCAGGTGGCCGCGGCCATCGCCGAGGCCGAGTCGAACATCGATCGCGTCGAATACCTCGAACGCGACGCCAACATCGCGGTCATGCGCTTCGCCATCGAAGTCAGCGACCGGCGGCACCTGGCCGACGTGATGCGTCGCGTGCGCAGGCTTGCCGTCGTGCTGGGCGTGCAGCGGATGTGATCTTCCGGGATTGGAAATTCGGGATTCGGGATTCGCGGAAACAATGGCAGGTGCGCGTCTTGTCGCTTCTGGTCTAATCTCGAATCCCGAATCTCGAGTCCCAAGACGACACCCATGTCCCGCCAGATCATCCAGACCGACAAGGCACCGGCCGCGATCGGCCCCTACTCGCAGGCCGTGCGTGCCGGCGACACCGTGTACCTCTCCGGCCAGATCCCGCTGGATCCGGGCACCGGGCTGCTGGTCGAAGGCGACATCACCGCGCAGGCGCGGCGTTCGTTCGAGAACCTCAAGGCCGTGTGCGAAGCCGCCGGCGGGTCGCTCGGCGACATCGTCCGCCTGGGCCTCTACCTGACGGACCTGGACAACTTCGCCGCGGTCAACGCGGTGATGAGCGAGTTCTTCAAGGCGCCGTATCCGGCGCGCTCCACCGTCGAAGTCGCCGGCCTGCCGCGCGGGGCGCGCTTCGAAGTCGACGCGGTGATGGTGCTGGACTGATCGTCCGCTTCACGCGCGCACGGTTTCTTATCCGGGCGAAGCGCACAGCGCCACCACGCAACGGCGCTGTCGCTGTGATGGACGGCAGCGCGTTGCACCGTTGACGTCCGAGAGGTAGGGGTGCTCACGCGGATTGCGGGCGCGTTTGCTTGCGCAGGCTACGAAGGCGTCAGCGGCGAAACGTCCGCCACGCCCACACGCCGAGCACGGCAAGCGCGATCGCCCAGATCGCCACGACCACCGCGGCCATGCCGCGGCTCACCGGCCGTTCCGACATCGCCGCCGCTTTCGCCTGCGAATCGGCGATGACTTCGGGCGGAACCATCCGCAACACCAGCCACAGCCCCAGCGGCACGAGGATCACGTCGTCCAGGTAGCCCAGCACCGGGATGAAGTCGGGGATCAGGTCGATCGGGCTCAATGCATAGGCCGCGACGACGAGCGCGAGAGCCCGTGCAAACCGCGGCGTGCGTGCATCGCGCGCGGCGAACCAGACGATGAGCGTCTGCTGCTTCAGCGCCTGCGCCCAGCCGCGAAGCCGTGACATGCGACGCCTAGGTGACGGGTGGCTCGTCGTGCGCCCGGTTCGCGGGTTCCTGCTTGCCGGTCCGCATCTGGCGCGGCGCGACGCCCGTCCACCGCTTGAACGCGCGCCGGAACTCGCGCGCGTCCTTGAAGCCCACGGCTGCGCCAACGTGCGCGATGCTCAGTCGCGCATCGGCGAGCAGCGCACGCGCCGACTCGCTGCGCACGCGATCGTGCAGTTCGCTGAAACTGGTCTGCGCCGCCTGCAGCTGGCGGCGCAGCGTGCGTTCGGTGAGATGCAGCTCGGCGGCGATCTGGACCTCGCGCGGATTGTCGGCGATGCGCTGGCGCAGCAGGCGCTCGACGACGGCGACGATCTCGCTGCGCGGCTGCCCGGCAGGCATCTGCTCCTCGCACAGGGCGATGATCTGCTGCGCGCTCGCGCTGTTGTTGGCGGGCATCGCCGCCTGCAGCCAGCGCGGGTCGATCACCACGCGGTTGGCGGGCGCGTCGAACCGCACCTCGCACGCGAACACGTGCACGTAATCGGCCGCGTACGGGGGCGGCGGATAGGCCACCTCGACCACGCGCGGGCGGAACTCGGCGCCGAGCAGGCCACGGCACAGCATCAGGCAACTGGCGAACAACTCCTCGCACAGGAACCGCTCCAGCTCCGGATCCGGCGAACGCATGCGCGCGACCACGCCCATCGCGCCGTCTTCGTGGTCGTCCAGGTCCAGTTCCATCATCGCGCCGGTGATGGGCGCATACCGCACGCCCAACCGCATCGCTTCGGCGAATCGCGGCGCGGTCAGCATCGCCAGACCGAGCAATCCGAAGTGGCCGATGCCCTGCCGTTGCCCCAACACCAGGCCGGGTCCCGGCACGGGCAGGCTGCGCACGGCACGCCGGATGATCTGGCAGGCCTGGCGATAGGACAGATAGACCGGCGCCTCGCCGTCGAACGCGGCCGGCCCCAGCCGCAGCCCGGAGAACCAGCCCTCGCATGCGACGCCGTGCTCGCGCGCCATCGCGACCAGCCCGGCGACGATGCCGCTCTTGATCGTGGCGTTGTTCAATCGGGGATCGTCGCGGTGCTGGCTCGGCATACGCTGGCGTAGCTTGTCCGGATTTCCCCCCTGAGTATGCCGGCTTTGCCCTCCACCGGGATCGCCGGATGGTCACAGACTTCCGCCAAGGGGCCGGGGGAGGGCCACGCCGCAGGGTCGGCGTGGCCTGTTTTCCGGCGGGGCATTCGCGGCGGAGTTCGTCGCAGGACAGGTCGCGGCCGAGGCCGCGCACTCGGGAGCGGAAGTCGGATGAAGCGCATCGTGCTCGGCGTGGCGGTCACCGTGGGACTGGCGGCGCTGACCGCCTGCCAGCAGCAATCGACCGCGCCCGCGGCCGGCTCGGCGCCGGCGACCGGCGATTTCCAGAAGGTGTTGATCGAGCGCCTGCTCGACGCCAAGCCGGGCGACGTCATCGACATCCCCGCCGGCCGCCACGCGTTCGACCGCAGCCTCACGTTGCGCGTGAACGGCGTGACCATTCGCGGCCAGGGCATGGACAGGACCGTCCTGACCTTCAAGGACCAGAAGGCCGGCGCCGAAGGCCTGCTCGTCAACGCGGGCGATTTCACCTTGGAAAACCTCGCCATCGAGGACACGAAGGGCGACGGGCTGAAGATCAACGAAGGCGCGAACATCACCATCCGCGGCGTGCGCGTGGAATGGACCGGCGGGCCGAAGACGAGCAACGGCGCCTACGGCATCTACCCGGTGCAGACCACCAACGTGCTGATCGAGGATTCGGTGGCGATCGGCGCTTCGGACGCGGGCATCTACGTCGGCCAGTCGAAGAACGTGGTCGTGCGCCGCAACCGCGCCGAGCGCAACGTCGCCGGCATCGAGATCGAGAACACCATCGGCGCCGACGTCTACGAGAACATCGCCACGCAGAACACCGGCGGCATCCTCGTGTTCAACATGCCCAACCTGCCGCAGCCGGGCCACACCACGCGCGTCTACAGCAACCGAGTGTTCGAGAACAACACGGACAACTTCGCGGCCAAGGGCGCGGCGGTGGCAAGCGTGCCCGCGGGCTCGGGCATCGTCATCAACTCCAACGACAAGGTCGAGATCTTCGACAACGACATCGCCGACAACCGGACGGCGAACGTCATCGTGTCGAGCTATTTCTCCACCGGCTACATGACCGACAAGGGCGTGGCGAAGAGCTTCGATCCGTATCCGGAGGAAATCGCCATCCACGGCAACCGTTTCAAGGGCGGCGGCGACAAGCCCGACGGCTTCGACCTGAAGGCGCTGAAAGTGGCCATGTTCGGTCTGAACGGCCGCCTGCCCGACGTGCTGTGGGACGGCTACGTCAACGTGCAACGCGCGGGCGGTGCGCAGGTGTGCGTCGACAACGCGCCGGCGCAGACGCTCAATGCCGATGGCCCGAACAAGTACAAGAATCCGAGCGTCGTCACCGACCAGGTGCGCTGCACGCTGCCGCCCCTGCCGGTGGTGACGCTTCCCACGCAGCCCGCGGCGACGACCGCGAAGGCGGCACCGTCGGCATGAAGCGGTTCGTGATCTGCGCGGCCATGATGGCGGCCGCGATGTGGCTCGGCGGATGCGAACGCGGCCAGGCGCCGGTGCGGTTCCACCCGCAGGGCCAGCCGCAGACGCTGGGCGAATGGCATGTGCTCTCGTCCGACGGAAAACACCTGACCCTCAACCAGGGCGTGGAGCCGTACGCGCTGAACACCGCGCTGTTCAGCGACTACGCGCACAAGCTGCGCACGATCTGGATGCCGCCGGGAACGACGGCGAAGTACAGCGCGACCGAAGCCTTCGAGTTTCCCGTCGGCACCATCATCAGCAAGACGTTCTACTACCCGCGCGGGGAGGGCGGCGCGGTGCTGCGCGTGGCCGAGCAGGCGGGCGAATCGTTGGACGGACTCGATCTGTCGAAGGTGCGCCTGATCGAAACGCGACTGCTGGTCCGCCGTCAGGACGGCTGGATCGCGCTCCCGTACGTGTGGAACGAGGCGCAGACCGACGCGACGCTCGCGCGTGCGGGCGACGTCGTGCCGCTGGACATGCACACGCCCGACGCCAGCGCGAAGCTGTCGTTCGCCTACATGGTGCCCGACGAGAACCAGTGCGCCGGCTGCCATTCGACCAACAACACCACGCGCGAACTGCATCCGATCGGCCCGAAGGCGCGGCATCTCAATCGCGACGATCCGTGGCACGCCGGGCAGAACCAGCTCACGCGCATGGTCGCGCTGGGCCGACTGGACGGATTGCCCGCAGCCGGCGTGCCGCAGAACGCGCGACTGGACGACGCCACGGCTTCGGTCGAACGCCGCGCGCGCGCGTACCTGGACGTGAACTGCGGGCATTGCCATAGCCAGGTCGGCCCTGCCGACACCTCCGGCCTCTGGCTCGATGCCGGCACCGACGACACGCGTCGCCTGGGCCTGTGCAAGCCGCCGGTCGCGGCCGGGCAGGGCACGGGCGATCACCTGTTCGACATCGTGCCGGGCAAGCCGGATGACTCGATCCTGCTCTACCGCATGAGCAGCCTCGATCCGGGCGCGATGATGCCGGAAGTCGGACGCGCCACGGTGCACGAGGAAGGCGTCGCCGTCGTACGCGACTGGATCGCCGCCTGGCTGGGCAGTTGCAGCGACGATGGCGCGCATGTCGCGATGAGGTAAGGTGCGGTCGTCGTGCGGAACAGGGGGCGCGACGCGGCGCTGCAGCATTTTTTTCGAGTGTGCCGCCACAAAAACTGAAGAGCCATTGGGAGGGGAGTTCCGATGTCGCCACGC
Organism: Lysobacter arvi; assembly: GCA_031216755.1. Classification (GTDB taxonomy): domain Bacteria; phylum Pseudomonadota; class Gammaproteobacteria; order Xanthomonadales; family Xanthomonadaceae; genus Lysobacter_J; species Lysobacter_J arvi. Next base: position 28,978 of record JARUHG010000002.1, read on the forward strand.
AAGAGCAGGCTCGCGGTCGGTCTGGGCCGCGCGTTGTTTGGGTGTTTCGCCATCGCGGCCTCGCCGCTGGCATTCGCGCAGGCCGCGTCCACCACGACGGACGCCACGCAGCTGGACACGATCACCGTCACCGCGCAGAGCCGCGAGCAGGAACTGCTCGACGTGCCGATCGCGTTGCAGGTCGTCACCGAGCAGTTGATCGATGATGTCGCCGCGGAAGACCTCGGCGACATCGACAGCTTCGTGCCGGGGTTGCGCGTCAACAGCCTCCAGCCGACGCAGCCGAGCTTCCAGCTGCGCGGCATCGAGACCGACGACTTCGGCATCGGTACCGATCCGGCCGTGGGCGTGTACGTCGATGGCGTGTATGCGGGACGCGGCGGCGGCGTGCTGCTGCCGTTCACCGACGTGCAGCGCATCGAAGTGCTGAAGGGCCCACAGGGCACGCTGTTCGGGCGCAACACCGCGGCCGGTGCGATCTCGATCATCACGCACCGTCCCGACACCGACGGCAACCATGCGCGCGGGAAGCTGCGCCTGGGCAACGACAACAAGACGTACTTCGAAGGCATGGCCAACGTCGCGGTGAGCGACACGTCGGCCCTCCGCTTCAACGGCATCTTCAACCACAGCGACGGCTGGGTGCGCGATGCCGCCACCGGCGAGGATCTCGCGCCGGAAGACAACTGGGCCACGCGCGCCGCGTTCCAGACGCGCTTCGGCGACAACACGCGCGCGTGGATTTCGTGGGACCACGAAAGCCTCGACCAGCGCGGGCAGGCGACCACCGGCGTGGTGCCGATCCCGGCGCTGCCGGGGCTGCCGGCCGCACCGGCCGATCCGTCGTCGTTCCTGGATCCGGAACGCCAGCCGTACCTGACCGATGCGCCGGATGCGGAGACGCGCACCTTTGACGGCGTGACGCTTATCGTCGACCACAACTTCGGCGGCTTCGGCATGACGTCGACGAGCGCGTGGCACGACTACGATTCGCTCAACCGCGTCGAGGAAGACGGCACGAACCTGAGCTACCTCTACGTCGATTCGACCAACACCGAGAGCAACACGAACTTCTACCAGGAGTTCAAGTTCAACGGCTCGACCGATCGCATCGACTGGGTCGCGGGCGTGAGCTACTTCCAGGAAGAAGCGGACCAGACCAGCGAAGTCAACGCGCTCACCGACTCGGTGGACACCATTGCCAACAACCTGGGCCTTGCGCCGGGTGGCCTCTATGGTCCGCTGACGATGGCGGCGAACATGTTCGGCATTCCCGTCGACCTCACCGGCCTGCCATGGAACGAGAAGTTCGTGAACTCGCTCGACACCAAGGCTTATGCCGCGTTCGGCGACGTGATCTGGCGCGTCAACGACAGGACGAACCTGACCTTCGGCCTGCGTTACACGCGCGACGAGAAGGACTTCACCTGGTTCAACGATCTGCGCAGCGCGCCGCAGCTGGATGCGCAGCTGGCCCTGCTCGACCAGATCGGCTTCCTCGACGCGGCCGGCATCCCGCTGGAGATGCTGGTGTTCGACATCGCCTTCATCGACCCGCCGGCGCTGGCGAACAAGGGCGTGCTCAATCGCGCGAAGAAATCCTGGGACGACTGGAGCCCGCGTTTCGTCGTCGACTATCACTTCAACGACGACCTGATGGGCTTCGCCTCGCTCGCCAAGGGCTACAAGGCCGGTGGCTTCAACGCGCTGCAGATCGGCAGCGAGTTCGAGAACGAGGACGTGTGGAACTTCGAGACCGGCATCAAGCACGCGCTGCCGGACTATCGCCTTGCGTACAACGTGTCGGCGTTCTACTACGTCTACGACAACCGCCAGGCCGTCACGCTCGACATGACGACGGAGATCCCGCGGTTCCTCGTCAACACGTCGGACCAGGAAGCCTACGGCGTGGACTTCGACCTGCGCTGGCAGGCCACCGACGGACTGGGTTTCGATTTCAACGCCGAATACCTGGATTCGACGTTCAAGACCTATGTGAATCCGCAGGGCCTGGACCTGGGCGGCCAGCCCACCGGCGCGCCGGAATGGTCGTTCGCCGCCGGCGCGAACTACGTGTGGCGTCTGGCCGATGCCGGCAACGTCCGCGCGTCGGCGCGGTACTCGTACGTGGGCGAATGCCGCAGCAACGACGAATCGGTGTCGGTGCTCGGTTGCGGCCGGTTCGGCCAGGCCGAAGCGGGCGAGGCGCAGGAAATCCTCGATGCGCGCATCGGCTGGACGTCGGCGACGGGACACTGGGGCATCGCCGTGTACGGCAACAACCTGCTCGACAACCAGTACGTGAATTCCTTCGGCACGTACGGAATGACCGTCCTGGGCACCGTCGGCGCGCGCATGACCCCGCCGCGCACGTACGGCGTGGAGTTGACGGCGAACTTCTGATTGCGTGGTGCCGGGCCCCTCTCCCGCGCGCGGGTGAGGGGCTTCCTACGGCCAGCCGCCCTGTTTCCCTCTTTCTCCGCGAGCGCCTTTCGCGGCATCCTTTCCGGATGCCGATTCGCAAGGGCGGGGTGTCCGTCGATCTCCAGCAGCAGCCGATCAGCGCCCTGAAGGGCGTCGGGCCGCGCGTGGCCGAGAAGCTGGCCGCGCGCGGGCTCGCCACGCTGCAGGACCTGTGGCTGCAACTGCCGCGGCAGTACGAGGACCGCACCGCGCTGACGCCCATCCGCCTGCTGCAGCCCGGCGTGCCGGCGCAGGTGGAAGGACGCGTGGGGGCCGTCGAACGCGGATTCCGTTACCGGCCGATGCTGCGCGTGGCGGTGGGCGACGACTCGCATGGCACGCTGGTGCTGCGGTTCTTCCATTTCCGCGCCGCACAGGTCGCGCAATTCCAGGTCGGTGCGCGCGTGCGTTGCTACGGCACGCCACGTCCGGGGCAACACGGGCTTGAGATCGTGCATCCGAGTTACCGCATGATCGACGAGGCCGGCGACGACGCGCTCGGCACCAGCCTGGACCCGGTGTATCCGGCGATCGAAGGACTCGGGCCGGTGTCGCTGCGACGCCTGATCGGCCAGGCCCTCGACCGCCTGCCCGACGAAGCCGCGCTGGAGCTGCTCCCGCGCGAGCTGCGCGACGGCTGGAGTCTGCCCTCGTTGCGCGAGGCGCTGCTGACCGTGCATCGCCCGCCACAGGATGCGGATGTCGCCGCATTGCTCGCGGGCCGGCATCCGGCGCAGCGTCGGCTTGCGATCGAGGAACTGCTCGCGCATCACCTGAGCCTGCGCCGCCAGCGCATCGCGCAGCAGGCGCACGCGGCGCCGGTGCTGCACCGGACCGCGCTGGCTGAAACGTTGCGGCAGCGGTTGCCGTTCGCGCTCACCGGCGCGCAGGAGCGCGTGTTCGAGCAGATCCGCCGGGACCTCGCCAGACCGCACCCGATGCTGCGACTGGTCCAGGGCGATGTCGGCAGCGGCAAGACCGTGGTCGCCGCACTCGCCGCGATGTGCGCGGTGGAGGCCGGACAGCAGGCCGCGCTGATGGCGCCGACGGAACTGCTGGCCGAACAGCACCTCAACAACCTGCGCGGCTGGCTGGAACCGCTCGGCGTGCGCGTGGCATGGCTCGCCGGCAAGGTCACGGGCAAGGCGCGCGCGAAAGTGCTCGAAGAGGTGGCATCGGGCGCCGCGCAGGTGATCGTCGGCACGCACGCGCTGATGCAGGAAGGCGTCGCCTTCCACGACCTCGCCCTGGCGATCGTCGACGAACAGCACCGGTTCGGCGTGCACCAGCGGCTGGCGCTGCGCGACAAGGGCGCCGGCGGCAACGGCAATGGCGACGCGATCGTCCCGCACCAGCTGGTGATGACCGCGACGCCGATCCCGCGCACGCTCGCGATGGCCGCGTACGCCGACCTGGACGTATCGGCCATCGACGAACTCCCGCCCGGCCGCACGCCGGTGCAGACCGTGGCGCTCAGCGCCGAACGCCGGCCGGAGCTGGTCGAACGCATCCGCAAGGCGTGCGCCGAAGGGCGGCAGGCGTACTGGGTCTGCACGCTCATCGACGACAGCGACGAAGTCGTCGCGCAAGCCGCGCAATCGACCTTCGAGGACCTGTGCAAGCGCCTGCCGGAAGTGCGCATCGGCCTGGTCCACGGCCGCATGAAGCCCGCCGAAAAGCAGGCCACCATGCGCGCGTTCAAGGAGGGCGACATCGGGCTGCTCGTGGCGACCACGGTCATCGAAGTCGGCGTCGACGTCCCCAACGCCTCGCTGATGATCATCGAGAACGCCGAACGCCTCGGCCTTGCGCAGCTTCACCAGTTGCGCGGACGCGTGGGGCGCGGCAGTGCGGCATCGAGCTGCGTGCTGCTCTACCAGGCGCCGCTGTCGCAGATGGCGCGCCAGCGCCTGGAGACGATGCGCGAGACCAACGACGGTTTCGTCATCGCCGAAAAGGACCTGGAACTGCGCGGGCCCGGCGAACTGCTCGGCACGCGGCAGACGGGCCTGGCGCAGTTCCGCGTGGCCGATCTCGCGCGCGATGCCGATCTGCTGCCCCAGGTCCACGAAATGGGCGAAAGACTGCTGCGCGAATCGCCGGAACTGGCCGAACGGATCGTGGCCCGCTGGGTCGGCGGGGCGGTGCGGTTCGCGGCGGCGTGAGCGCCGCTCCCGCCCGCGAATCCGGAAGCGTGAAGGCCGGGCCTGCTGCCCGCCATCCGAAACGGGCATCATGAACCCCCGTCGTTGCTTCCGAATCCGCCGATCGTGATCCCCGCTCCAACCGAACACCCCGTCGGCCGGCACGGCTCGCAGCCGTTCATCGCCGCCGACGTCGGCGGCACCCACGCACGCGTGGGCCTGGTTCACGTGCGGCCGGGCGGCAAGGTCGACGTGCTGGCCTATCACCGTTACGCCTGCGCGGAGTTCCCGTCGCTCGCCGCCATCGTCGACGATTTCGCGAAGACCCACGGCGCCGAGCGCACGCATGTCGTGGTCGCCATCGCCGGGCGGCTGGAAGGCGACACGCTGATCAACGCGAACCTGCCCTGGCCGGTGTCGCTCGAACGCACGCGGCGCGAGGCCGGCATCGCGTACTTCGCGCTGCTCAACGATTTCGAAGCCGTGGCCTGTGCGATGCCCTACATCGACGTGGCCGCGATGACCCGCGTCTGCGGCCCGGTCCAGGCCGGCGACGGCCCGGCGCTGGTGCTCGGCCCGGGCACGGGTTTCGGCGCGTCGCTGTGCCTGCCGCGCACGTTGCAGCAGGGCGTGCCGCTGCGGGTGCTGGCGAGCGAGGCCGGGCATGCCGCGCTCGCCGTGGGCACGCCGCGCGAGCTGGCGCTGCTCGCGCGCCTGCTGCAGCGCTGGCCGCACGTGGACAACGAGCGCGTGCTTTCCGGGCCGGGGCTGGTGAACACCTACACCGCGCTGTGCGAACTCGACGGCGTCGCGCCGAAGCTCGCAACGCCCGAAGCCATCGCCGCGGCCGCACAGGCCAACAGCGATGCGCAGGCGCTGGAATCGCTGCAGCTGTTCTGCAGCCTGCTCGGCAGCCTCGCCGGCGACCTGGCGGTGACCTTCGGGGCCGATGCGGTGTACCTCGCCGGCGGCATTCCGGCGCAGATCCGGCCGTTCCTGCTGGAAAGCGACTTCGCCGAACGATTCCGCAACAAGGGCGTGCTCGGCGAAGTGCTCGCACGCGTGCCGGTGTGGCTGGTCGACCACGGGCAACTCGGCCTCGTCGGCGCCGCGGCCTGGTATTACGAGCGCCACTCCGGCTTCTGATCCGGTGCGGCCCGACGCCACTTCCCGGGACATCCTGATGGGCAATCGCCGACAGTTCCTGCAGGCCTCGCTTCTCGCGGCGGGCGCCGCCGTCCTTCCGGGCGGACGTGCCGCACCCGCGACGAATGGCGCGCGCGTGGTGTCCACCTGGGATTTCGGCGTCGGGGCGAACGCCGCCGCCTGGCCGGTGCTCGCGCGCGGCGGCAGCGCGCTGGACGCGGTCGAAGCCGGTGCGCGCTGGGCAGAGGCCAACCTGTGCAATCCGACGGTCGGCCGCTGCGGCAACCCCGACCGCGACGGCGTGCTGACGCTGGACGCGAGCATCATGGATGGCGACGGCCGCTGCGGCGCGGTTGCGGCGCTGGAGGACATCGCCCACCCGGTGTCGGTCGCGCGCGCGGTGATGGAGAAGACACCGCACGTCATGCTGGTCGGCGCGGGCGCGCAGCAGTTCGCCGTCGCGCAGGGCTTCGAGAAGACGCCGCTGCTCACCGACACCGCGCGTGCGGCCTGGCGCGAGTGGCTGAAAACATCGGAATACGCGCCGCAGATCAACGCCGAACGCCAGTCGCGCCCGGGCGACAAGACCAATCACGACACGCTGGGCATCCTCGCGCGCGATGCGCAGGGACGCCTCGCCGGCGCGTGCACGACCAGCGGCATGGCGTGGAAGCTGCACGGCCGCGTCGGCGACAGCCCGATCATCGGCGCCGGTCTGTACGTCGACAACGAAGTGGGCGCGGCGACGGCGTCGGGCGTCGGTGAGGAAATGGTCCGCAATGCGGCGAGTTTCCTCGTCGTCGAACTCATGCGGCAGGGCCGTTCGCCCGCGGACGCATGCCGCGAAGCGATCGAGCGCGTCGTGCGCAAGCGGCCGGAAGCGAGCAGGACGCTGCAGGTGTGTTTCCTCGCGATGAACAAGGACGGCGACGTCGGCGCGTTCGCGCTGCACCGCGGGTTCGTGTACGCGGTGCACGACGCAGCGCCCGGTCCGCACGATCGCCTGCACGAGGCGGCTTCGGTGTACCGGACCGTGCAGACGTGAGCGCGGTCCGGCTCGAGATCGCGGCCAACTCGCTGGCCTCCGCCCTGGCCGCGCAGGAGGGCGGCGCCGATCGCGTCGAATTGTGCGAGAACCTCGGCGAGGGCGGCTGCACGCCGTCGTACGGCACCCTGGCGATGGCGCGCGAGCGCCTGCGCATTCCACTGTACGTGCTGATCCGCCCGCGCGGCGGCGATTTCCTGTACGACGCGCACGAACGAGACACGATGCTGCGCGACATCGAACTGTGCGTGCGCCTGGGCTGCGACGGCGTGGTGATCGGTGCACTCGATCGCGAGGGCGACGTCGACGTCGCGCTATGTCGCGATCTCGTCGCGGCGGCGCGCCCGCTCGGCGTGACGTTCCATCGCGCGATCGACGTCGCACGCGATCCACATGCCGCCCTGGAGGCGGCCATCGCGCTCGGCTGCGAACGCGTGCTCACGTCGGGCGCACGGGCGTCGGCGCCCGACGGTGCCGCGACCATCGCGTCCTTCGTGCAGCGCGCTGCCGGGCGCCTGGGCGTCATGGCCGGCGCGGGCATCACGCCGGCGAACGTGCGCGATCTCGTGCAGCGTACAGGCGTCCGCGAGGTGCATGCCTCGGCGAAGGCGCCGGTCGAGTCGGGCATGCGGCTTGCGCGCCGCTTGCCCGGCCTGGATGCGCAGCGATGGCAGACGGATGCGGCAACCGTGCGCGCGCTGCGGGAAGCGCTCCAATCGTGAAAAGCACACGACGCGCGGTGCGGCGATAATCGCCGGATGGACAAGATTCCCCTTCTGATCGACACCGACCCGGGCGTGGACGACGCACTGGCCCTGCTGATGGCGTTCAACGACCCGCGCCACGAGGTCGTCGGCCTCACCATCGCCGCGGGCAACGTCGGCCTCAGGCACACCGTGGCCAACGCGCTGAAACTGTGCGAGGTGGCGGGCTCCGACGCGCCGGTGTTCGCCGGCTGCCCGGGCCCGCTGCTGCATTCCGCGCCGGATGCGGGCTACGTGCACGGGCAGGACGGCTTCGGCGACGTCGGCTACGAGGCTGCGCGCCGCGACGTCGAACGCGAGCACGCCGCGCAGGCGATCCTGCGCTTGTCGCACGAGCACGCCGGCCGGCTGCTGCTGGTCGCGCTCGGGCCGCTCACCAACGTCGCGCTCGCGCTGAAGCTCGATCCCACGCTCCCCGAACGCATCGCGCGGATCGTGGTGATGGGCGGCGCGGTGACCGGCCACGGCAACATCACGCCTGCGGCGGAGTTCAACGTCTACTTCGATCCGGAAGCGGCGCACATCGTGTTCGAGGCGTTCCCGCGGATCGACCTGGCCGACTGGGAAGGCACGATCGCGCACGGGTTGCTGCACGACCGCGTGGTCGAGTGGCTCGCCGCCGATTCGCCGCGTGCGCGCTTCTACGAGCGCATCTCGAAGAAGACGCGCGAATGGTCCGCCGATCGCCGCGGCGAGTTCTGGCACTCGGCCGACGCGCTCGCCATGGCGTACGCGCTGGAGCCCGAGGGGGCCACGGAGCTCGTCGACCGCCCGGTCGTGGTCGAGCTCGGCCACGGCCCCGCCCGGGGCATGACCGTGGTCGACTGGAACCGGCAAGCCGGCATGCCGGACCGGTTCCGGATCCTGATGCGCTACGACCAGGCCCGTTTCGAGGGGCGGATCCGCGCGGCGCTGGCGGCCGGCTGAGGTCCGTCACGGGCCGCTTGCGCCGGGACAGGCGCGGCCGCTATACTGCCGCGCTTTCCCCGAATGATTTGGTGAGTGCCATGAAGGCCGGCATCCATCCCGACTACCGCGACGTCGTTTTCCAGGACGTCACGACCGACTACCAGTTCCTGACCCGCTCGACCCTTGGCAGCAAGGAGACGATCAAGTGGGAAGACGGTAACGAGTACCCGCTGATCAAGGTCGACATCAGCTCGGCTTCGCATCCGTTCTACACGGGCAAGCACAAGATCGTCGACACCAGCGGTCGCGTCGACAAGTTCCGCAAGCGCTACGCGCAGAAGTAATCCGCGGTCCGCGCCTCCTGGCGCGACCCACGGGACTTCGCGCGACGACTCGCCGGCCTCGCGGTTGCCCGCGGCGTCCCGGATTGCGACGAAATACGACGGTTGCCGGGAGGCAGCCGTCGTTTTTTTGTGCCCGCACCGGACCGACTCGCGCCAAGCCCGGTGCAGGCGACGCGTCGGCCAACGCGCCAGCTGGCGCTTGCGAGGCGTGCGTCGGGATTCCGGGCGGTGTTCGGCATCCGCGGTGGCGCCCGACGGTCTGCCTCGGTGCCAATGCCGCGCATCCCGGAAGCCGACCCCCAGCCGTCGCAACGCCCCGCGACCGATCCATCACCGCCCCCGCGCTTTTTTCGCGATCTGTCCGCTTGCCGCGCCGATTGGCTCGTAACGGGCGCGAACCCGCCTTCATGCGGTCCCGGCAGGCCTGCCACCAAAGTCCGAGTCAGCGCTCGAAGGGCGTTGTGCGATAATTCACGGATCGCGGCGCCGATCTGTGCCGTGACCCCCGTCCCCGCTCCGTGCCGCGCCTCCCGGCGGCATGCAGACTTGAGGAGTGTTTCGTGTCCGATTCCAACAAGTCCGGCTTCGATCAGGTCACCCTGACCGCCGGCGACAAGACCGTGACCCTGCCGGTCCATCACCCCGTCCTCGGCCAGCCGTGCATCGACATCGGCAAGCTGCCGAAGGAAACCGGCGCCTTCACCTACGACAACGGCTTCACGGCGACCGCCAGCTGCAAGTCGGCCGTCACCTACATCGACGGCGACGCGGGCGTGCTGCTGTATCGCGGCTACCCAATCGAGCAGCTCGCCGAGAAGTCGAGCTTCCTCGAGGTGGCGTACCTGCTGATGAACGGCGAACTGCCGAGCAAGGGCGAGTTCGACAAGTTCGAACACGAGGTCACGCATCACACGATGATGCACGAGGCCTTCCGCACCTTCCTGTACGGCTTCCGCCACGACGCGCATCCGATGGCGATGCTGGTCGGCATGCTCGGCTCGATGGCGAGCTTCTACCACAACGATCTCGACCTCGAGGATCCGGAGCAGCGCCGCCTGGCCGCGATCCGCCTGATCGCGAAGGTGCCGACGATCGCCGCCGCCTGCCATCGTTATTCGATCGGCTGGCCGATGCGTTATCCGAAGAACAACCTTGAGTACACCACGCGCTTCCTGCACATGATGAAGGAAGTGCCGAGCGAGCCGCTGGAGCTCAACCCGGTCGCCGCCAAGGCGCTGGATCTGCTCTTCATCCTGCACGCCGACCACGAGCAGAACGCATCGACCTCGACCGTCCGACTGGTCGGTTCGACCGGCGCCAATCCGTATGCGTGCGTCGCCGCCGGCGTCGCCGCGCTGTGGGGTCCTGCGCACGGCGGCGCGAACGAAGCCGTGCTGAAGATGCTGGAAGAGATCGGCCGTCCGGAGAACGTCGGTTCCGCCGTCGCCAAGGCGAAGGACAAGGAATCCGGCTTCCGCCTGATGGGCTTCGGCCACCGCGTCTACAAGAACTTCGACCCGCGCGCCAAGATCATCCGCGAGATGACGCACAAGGTGCTCGGCGAGCTCGGCATCAACGATCCGCTGCTGGAAGTGGCGATGAAGCTGGAAGAAGCCGCGCTGAAGGACGAGTACTTCGTGCAGCGCAAGCTCTACCCGAACGTCGACTTCTACTCCGGCATCATCTACAAGGCGCTGGGGATTCCGGTCGAGATGTTCACGGTGATGTTCGCCATCGCGCGTACCGCCGGCTGGGTCTCGCACTGGCTGGAGCAGCAGAACGATCCGGAGAACAAGATCGGCCGTCCGCGCCAGATCTACATCGGCTCGCCGCAGCGCGATTACACCGACCTGGCCAAGCGCTGAGTCCATCGCGCCGGTGGCTCGCGTCACTGCCGATCCTTCGAAGCCGCGGCCCCGCCGCGGCTTCGTCCGTTCTGGATGGACCGTCGGGAAGTGGGGCATCTATGCGCTGCTCGCGGCCGACGTCGTCCTGTACTCGCTGTACGGACGGCTGACCGAACTCATCGACACGGCCGCGTGGCTGGTCCTGCTGATGCTGTTCGAGTGGGAAACCGGCGGCTGGCCGCTGCGCGCGCGCTGGATCCCGGTAATGCACGGCGTTCGCCTGCTGGCGAGCGTCGCTGTCGTGGTCGCCGTGGTGGGCTACGCGCTCGAACGTGTGTGGCTGGATTTCTTCAACGAAGTCACCTGGCTCGGGGTGGTCGCGCTGCTCGAACTGGAAGTGCGACTGCCGCGCGACGCGGTGCGCCTGCACCGCCTGCGTCGGGGGCTCGCGGCGGTGTTGTACGTGGCGCTCGTCGGCTTCCTGATCACCTGGGCGACGATGGGCTTCGGCGACGAGAACCCGCAGGCAGCGTGGCTCGATACGTGGGACGCGTTGCTGTGGTTGGTGGCGTTCGTCGTGATCGAGCTCAACGTGTTCGGCGTACGCGGCGTGGGAAAAAATACGCGGACGTCGGGCGGCGCCGACGCATTGCGATGACGAAGGGCGTACCAGTGACGTCTCCACGATGTCCCCCGCGTGGACAGCGACTTCAAGCGAAGTGCGCAAGCAAACCGCTCAGGTGCCCGTGTAGCCCTGGATCTCTTCCTCGGCCAGCATCTGCCGGAGCTGCGACGCGCTGGCGCGCTTCATCGGCTTCTCGTCCACGCTCGACAGCGGCGCCTGGCGAAGTCCGTCGAGCGGCAGCACGGTGAGGTCGAATGCGAGGTCTTCCGCCGTGAACACCCAGACCGGCACGTCGGCCACGCGTTCGCGATCCAGCCGCACGCGGCGGCTGCGCGATTCGGCCGGAATGCCGTGCTGCTCGAGGAAGCGCGGCGCCGCATCGGGATCGTCGCTGAACAGGTGCAGCGCGACCGGGCTTCGCACGTCCGCGGTGCCGTCGAGCACCGGGCCGACCAGGCGCGGCTGGAAGCCATCGAAGAATTCCATCGCGCGCAGCGCCGCTTCGCGACGCTGACGCAGCGCGGGCACGTTCTCGCGCTGGAACAGTCTCTGGTACTCGCGCAACGCATCCTCGATCTCGCGGTTCCGCGGCAACGAGGCGTCGTCGAAAATGCCCAGCCGCTCGGCGGCCTTGAGCTTGGCCTGGTGGTAGTCGCGGATACCGCCCTCGGCCATCAGCCGCGCGGCTTCGTGTGCAAGGCGATGGCGCCGTTCGCGGGTACGCGTGAGCGCGTGCTGATGGGCGTGCTGTCGAGCGTGGGGCATGGGAACCTCCGCGGCTGGCACGACGACGACGGAATTCGCCGCGGCCGACAGCGTCGGCAAAGGCGAAGCTAGCATGTTTCCTGGCGCATGCACGTTACCGTCCGTGGCGTGTCGGTTTCGTGGATGCGTTCGCCCGAGCATGAACGCAGGCCGTCCATGCCGGGGCGACCAAACGAAAACGCCGGGCGATGCCCGGCGTTCCCATGCACGTATTCGTGCGGCCGATCAGAAGATGTCGAAGGCTTCTTCCGCCGGCGCGGTCTCCTGCGGACCGTAATCGACATAGCTCTGCATGCGGTCCAGGTCTTCGGCCTTGACCCATTCGATGATGCCGCCTTCGCCGCCGGGAATCAGTGCGCCGTTGCCGGCGACCGACACCTTCACCATGCCTTCCGGGGGCTCGTTCGAAGCGAGCGGCTGGTCCTTCAACGCCACGCGCATGTAGTCGATCCAGATCGGCAGCGCCGCCTTGCCACCGTATTCGCGGTAGCCGAGCGACTTGTAGTTGTCGCGCCCGACCCACACCGTCGTGACATACGGGCCGCCGACGCCGGAGAACCACGCATCGCGGTGATCGTTCGTCGATCCGGTCTTGCCGCCGATGTCGTCGCGCTCGAGCACTTTCGCCGGCGTGCCGGTGCCGCGCTTGACCACGTCGCGCAGCATCGAAACGATCTGGTAGGCGATGCGTCCGTCGATCGCGCGCGGCGCCAGCACCATGTTGCTGGTGTCGATGGCGGGCTTCTTCGGTTCGTCCTTCGGTGCTTCCTGCGTGGGTGCCGGTGCGGCGGAGCCGGCCGGGCCCAGGTTGAAGCCGTCGACCACCGTCGTGTTCTGCACCACGCGGCCGACCGTGCCGGGCACGCCGCATTGCGGGCAGGCCACGGCCGGCTTTTCCTTGAAGACCACCGCGCCTTCGCGATCCTTCACTTCGTCGATGAACCACGGCGTGATGCGGAAGCCGCCATTGGCGAACACGGCGAAACCGCGTGCCACCGACAGCGGCGTGAGCGAGGCGGTGCCCAGCGACATCGACAGGTTCGGCGGCAGTTCGGCTTCGTCGAAACCGAAGTGGCTGATGTACTTGCGCGCGTAGTCCACGCCGATGGCATCGAGCAGGCGCACCGACACGAGGTTGCGCGACTGCACCATCGCTTCGCGCAGGCGCATCGGGCCGGCGAAGTTGCCGGTGTCGTTCTGGGGACGCCAGATATGGCCGCGGCGATCCTTGAACACGACCGGCGCATCGAGCACGACCGATGCGGGGTTGAAGCCGCGTTCGAACGACGCCGCATACACGAACGGCTTGAAGCTCGAACCCGGCTGGCGACGCGCCTGCGTGGCGCGGTTGAACTTGGCGCCGGCGAAGCTGTAACCGCCGGAGAGGGCGCGCAACGCACCGTTGGACGGCTCGAGCGACACGAGCGCCGCCTGCGCCTGCGGCACCTGGTCGAGCCGGTAACGCGCGGGCGGCGGCACCTCGCCGGGCTTCACCTCGGCGGTGGATTCGATGCGACTCACGCGGACCAGATCGCCGCGCTTGACCAGACTGGCCGGCGAGCGGCCGCCCCAGCCCTGGTCGCTGCCCAGTTCGATCTGCGTGCCGTCGCCGAGCACCAGTTGCGCACGGCCGCCGGCCACGCCGGTGACGATGGCGGGCACCAGCGACGCTTGCGCCGCGATGTTGCGCAGGCGCGCGCGGATCGCGGCGGCGTCCTCGTTCGGCGCCAGGTCGAAGTGCTGCTCCACGCCGTGCCAGCCATGGCGGCGGTCGTAGACGGCCAGGCCGTCGCGCACCGCCTTGTCGGCCGCCGCCTGCAGGACCGGATCGATAGTGGTAGTAACGTGGTAACCCTTGGTCAGCGCTTCGTTGCCGAAGCGCGCGACCATTTCCTGTCGCACCATCTCGGCCACGTACGGCGCGTAAACCTCGACCGGGCGCTCGTGCGGCGTGGCGTGCATCGGCACGGCCTTCGCCTGCGCGGCCTCGGCCGGGCTGATGAACTTCAGCTCGGCCATGCGATCGAGGATGTAGTCGCGGCGCACCTTCGCGCGCTCGGGATTGGTCAACGGATTGCCGCTGGAGGGGAACTTCGGAATGCCCGCCAGCGAGGCCATTTCGTCCAGCGAAAGTTCGTTGAGCTTCTTGCCGTAGTAGAACTCGGCGGCGGCCGCGACGCCGTAGGCGCGATTGCCGAAGAAGCTCTTGTTCAAATACAGCTCGAAGATCTCGTCCTTGCTCAGCTCGCGCTCCATGCGCATCGCCGTGAGCATCTCGGCGAGCTTGCGCGTGTAGCTGTATTCGTTGCTGAGGAAGAACTGGCGCGCGACCTGCTGGGTGATGGTCGAACCGCCCGGTACGCGCTTTGCATCGGTGGTGGCGATGAGCCACACCGCGCGCGCGACGCCCTTGAAGTCGACGCCGTGGTGCTTGTAGAAGCGCGCGTCCTCGATGGCGAGGAAGGCCTGCTTCTGTCGCTCCGGAACGTCCTGGATGGACACCGGATAGCGGCGCGTCTCGCCGAACAGCGCCATCAGGCGCCCGTCCCTGGCGTAGACGTACATCGGCTCCTGCATCTCGACCGCACGCAGGGTTTCCACGTCCGGCAGCTTGGGTGCCACGAGGTAGTACAGGGTGCCCAGCGCAATGGCGCCAAGCAGGGCCAGGCCGGCCAGCGCGAACAGCGCCCAGCGCAGCAGGCGGCGGATACGGGGCATCAAGCAGATTCCGATTGCGGGTGTAGTGGGCGTGGAGTATAGAGGAGCAGGGGAAGGGGTTTTTTGAGCGCAGGCACACCGGCAAACGCACGGCCCGCAAGGCTTGGCGGGCGCGGGGACCCAAGGGGTGGGTCGACCCGGCCGGACGGCGCCACAAGGGGTTGGAAAGTGACGCAGTAAGGCAATTCGGAAGGAAAAGGTTGCCAGCCTGTGCAAACTTGGTTATTTAAAGCAGGGTCACACAAGGCGCACGTAAGCGCCTGTGGCAAGGGGAAAATACCGTGGGGATCGTCACAAAAAGCCAGCCGGCTGTCGTCGGCGTGGATATCAGTTCGACTGCCGTAAAGCTGTTGCAGCTGTCCAAGTCCGGCAACCGCTATCGCGTCGAGCATTACGCGGTCGAGCCGCTGCCGCCGAACGCCGTCGTCGAAAAGAGCATCGTCGAGGTCGAGGCCGTCGGTGAGGCGATCCGTCGCGCGGTCGCGCGCTCGGGCACCCGCGCCAAGCATGCGGCCGCGGCCGTTGCGGGTTCGTCGGTCATCACCAAGGTCATCCCGATGCCGGGCGACCTGGACGAGGACGAGCTCGAATCGCAGGTCGAACTGGAGGCGGTGAACTACGTCCCGTACCCGATCGAGGAAGTCAACCACGATTTCGAAGTGCTGGGCCCGATGCCCGGCAGCCCGGACATGCTGCAGGTCCTGCTGGCCGCGTCGCGTTCGGAGAATGTCGAAGTGCGCGCCTCCGCACTGGAAATCGGCGGCCTCACGCCGAAGGTGATGGACGTGGAGGCCTTCGCGCTGGAGAACGCCTTCGCGCTGGTCGCCGACCAGCTCGGCGGTCCGCGCGACGGCCTGATCGCGCTGGTCGATTCCGGCGCGACGATGACCACGCTCAACGTCCTGCGCAACGGCCGCAGCCTGTATGCGCGCGAGCAGGTCTTCGGTGGCAAGCAGCTGACCGACGAAGTGATGCGCCGCTACGGCCTGAGCTACGAGGAAGCCGGCTTGGCCAAGCGCCAGGGCGGGCTGCCGGAAAGCTACGAGGCCGAAGTGCTGGAGCCCTTCAAGGAGGCGATGGTCCAGCAGATCAGCCGCTTGCTGCAGTTCTTCTATGCCGGTAGCGAATTCAACCGCGTCGACCAGATCGTGCTGGCCGGCGGCTGCGCGTCCATCGCCGGCATCGCCGAGATGGTGGAGGAACAGCTCGGCGTGCCCACCACCATCGCCAATCCGCTCGCCCACATGACGTTGGGGCCGCGCGTGCAGGCGCATGCGCTGGCCCAGGACGCCCCGGCCCTGATGATCGCCTGCGGCCTGGCCCTGAGGAGTTTCGACTGATGGCACGCATCAACCTCCTCCCGTGGCGCGAAGAGCGCCGCAAGCAGCGTCAGAAGGAAACGGGCCTGATGCTCGGCGCGGCCGCGGTCGGCGCGCTGCTGCTGTCCTTCGTGATCGTGAGCTACTACAACGGCCAGATCGACGGACAGAACGAACGCAACACGTTCCTGCAGACCCAGATCGACGAGGTCAAGCAGAAGAACAAGGAAATCGAGGTCCTGGAGGCCAAGAAGGCCAAGCTGCTGGCGCGCAAGGAAGTCATCGAGAAGCTGCAGGCCAACCGCTCGCAGATGGTGCACCTGTTCGACTCGCTGGTGCGCACGATCCCTGACGGCGCGGTGCTGACCTCGATCAAGCAGGACAGCGAGACCCTCACGCTCGAGGGCCGCGCGCAGTCCAATGCGCGCGTCAGTACCTACATGCGCAACCTCGAAGGTTCGGGTTGGATGACCAGTCCCGACCTGTCGATCATCGAAGCCAAGGGCGGCGACAAGGGCCTGCCGTACGAGTTCAAGCTGCAGGTCAAGCTCGCCAATCCGAATGCGCCCAAGGACGAGGACGGCGATGGCGTGCCGGACGCACCGGCCGCGCAGATCGCGCAATCGGGTGAGGCCGCGACCGCGGGCGCGGCTCCGGCCGGCGTCGCTCCGGCGACCCCCCCGGCCACGCCTGCCGCGCCGGCCGGTTCGGCCGCACAGCCGGCACCGGCGTCTGCCGCTCCGTCCGCAACGCCTGCCACTGCGCCTTCGGCGCCGAATGCCACGCCGGCCCAGGGAGCGGCGTCATGAGCAAGAAGAAACCCATCAAGCTAAACGAGCTGGACTTCAACAACATCGGCGGCTGGCCGCAGCAGGCCAAGATCGGTCTTTGCGGCGTGATCGTCGTGGTGATCGTCGGCCTGGCCTGGTACCTGTTCGTCAGCGACAAGCGCACCGAACTGGAAAGCCTGGAAAGCAAGGAAGTCCAGCTGCGCACCGAGTTCGAAACCGAGCAGGGCAAGGCCGCCAACCTGGAACCGCTGAAGCAGCAGCTCGCGCAGATGGAGCAGCAGCTACAGCAGATGCTGCGCCAGCTGCCGAGCAAGACGGAGATGCCCGACCTCATCGTCGACATCTCGCAGACCGCGCTGGCCACCGGCATCACCAACGAACTGTTCCAGCCCGGCCCGGAAGAACCGAAGGAGTTCTACGCCGAGAAGCCGATCGCGCTGCGCATGGTGGGCAGCTACCACCAGTTCGGCGGATTCGTCAGCGGCGTCGCGTCGCTGCCGCGCGTGGTCATCATGACAATGCACGACATCTCGCTGAAGCCGCGCGGCAAGGAAGGCGGCGTGATCACGCCCAACAGCCCGCTTGAGCTCGCCGGCACGGTGAAGACCTACCGCTACCTGGACGAAGAAGAAGTCCAGAAGCAGGAAGCGGCCGCCGACGCGGCGGGCAAGAAGGAGGGGACCTGAGATGCGCGCATACGTCATGCAAGGCGCACCGGTGCGTGCCCTCACCGCCATCGCCCTGGTGCTCGGCCTGGCCGCCTGCTCGCGCGGCATCACGAGCACGCCGGGCGAAGCGCCGAACCTGGAAAAGTGGATTGCCGAGGTCAAGGCCCGTCCGGCCCCGCCGCTGGATCCGCTGCCGGTGATGCAGCAGTTCGAGACGTTCGAGTACAACGCCTACGCGCTGCGCGATCCGTTCAGCACGGCTTTCACCGACGAAGGCGGCGGCAATGGCCCGCGTCCGGACGCCGGTCGCCGCAAGCAGACGCTGGAGCAGTTCCCGCTAGACAGCCTCGACATGGTGGGCACGCTCGGCAAGGGGACCGGCGTGGTCGCGCTGGTGATGGCGCCGGACAAGGTGACCTATCGCGTGACGCCGGGGAACTACATGGGGCAGAGCGACGGTCGCGTGACCGGCGTGTTCGAAGACCGCATCGAGCTGGTGGAACTGGTGCCGGATGGCGCGGGTGGATGGTTGGAGCGTCCGGCCACGGTCGCGCTTGAAGATCAATGATTCTTGGGGGAATGCACGATGACCGTTTTTGAACCGGGTAGCTTCAGCGCGCGCGCTGATCGTCGCCCCCTGCTGCGTAGCGGGTCCATTGGCCTGCTGATCGGCGCGATCGCCGCCGTCAGCGCCGTCCATGCGGCCACGCCTGCGCCGGTCGCATCGACCGTCGTGGCGCCGCCGGCCAGCCTGGATCCGGCCAAGCAGCTGCCGGGCACCGTCGAGGTGTCCAACATCGACTTCAAGCGCGGCAGCGACGGCTCCGGCCGTCTGGTCGTGAAGTTCAGCGGCGACGGCGCCGCGCCGGACCTGCGCAACCAGGGCCAGAGCGTGGTCGTCAACGTGGGCAACGCCAAGCTGCCCGACGCGCTGCGCAAGCCGCTCAACGTCGTCGACTTCGCCACGCCGGTGCAGCGCATCGACGCGCGCAACAGCGGCGCCGGCACGCAGCTCGTGCTCGACATGAGCGGCAACTTCGATTCGATGGCTTACCAGACCGGCCGCGAGTACATCGTCGAGATCGTCCCGCGCACCGGTGCGGCGAACGGTCGTGCGGTGGGGCAGTCGAACACGGGCAAATCCGCGGCCACCGGTGCGCGCACCTATAGCGGCCGCCCGGTGACGTTCAACTTCCAGGACGTGCCGGTCCGCACCGTGCTGCAGCTCATCGCCGAAGAGTCCGGGCTGAACGTGGTCGCGGCCGACACGGTGTCGGGCAACGTCACGCTTCGCCTGACCAACGTGCCGTGGGACCAGGCGCTGGACATCGTCCTGCAGGCCAAGGGCCTGGACAAGCGCCGCAGCGGCAACGTCGTGTGGGTCGCCCCGCAGGCCGAGATCGCCAAGTACGAGCAGGACAAGGAAGACGCGCGCATCGCGCTGGACAACCGCGTCGACCTGACCACCGAGTACATCCAGATCAACTACCACAACGCCGCGCAGATCTTCAAAGCGCTGACCGAGGCCAAGGGCATCGGCGGTGGCGGTGGCGGTAGCGGCGGTCAAGGCGGTAACAGCAACAACGACAGCGGCTTCCTCTCGCCGCGCGGCCGCCTGGTCGCCGACGAGCGCACCAACACGCTGATGATCAGCGACATCCCGAAGAAGGTCGCGGAGATGAAGCAGCTGATCCACGTGATCGACCGCCCGGTCGACCAGGTGCTGATCGAAGGCCGCGTCGTCATCGCCCAGGACACGTTCGCCCGCGAGCTCGGTGCGCGCTTCGGCATCGCCGGCATCAAGGACGGCAAGTACTTCTTCAACGACACGATCGAAAACAACGACGCCACCCGCGGCTCGTACGTGGAGAACCGAAACGAGTTCCTCAATGGAGGCGACCCGAACCGCGCGTGGAGCTACGAATTGAGCAAGGGTCCGATGAGCAACCTGGGCGTGCTGAACCCGGCCGGCTCGGTTGCGCTGCAGATCCTCAACGCCGGTTATGCGCTCGACATCGAGCTGTCGGCGATGCAGGAAGAAGGTCGCGGCGAAGTGATCTCCAACCCGCGCCTGGTGACCAGCAACCAGCGCGAAGCGGTGATCCGCCAGGGCCAGGAAGTCGGTTACGTGACGATCTCGCCGTCGCAGGGCAGCACGACGATTCCGATCCCGAACGTGCAGTTCAAGGACGTGCTGCTGGAGCTGAAGGTCACCCCGACCATCACGCACGACGGCCGCGTCTTCCTCAACATGAACGTCAAGAAGGACGAGGTCGAGGGCTACGTCGACACCTCGATCGGCCAGGTGCCGACCATCGCCAAGCGCGAGGTCAACACGGCCGTGCTGGTCGAGGACGGCCAGACCGTGGTCATCGGTGGCGTCTACGAGTTCCGCGATCGCAGCGACATCTCGAAGGTGCCGTTCCTGGGCGACATCCCCTTCCTGGGCAATCTGTTCAAGAAGAAGGGTCGCAACAAGGACAAGGCCGAACTGCT
This sequence comes from Lysobacter arvi, assembly GCA_031216755.1. GTDB lineage: Bacteria > Pseudomonadota > Gammaproteobacteria > Xanthomonadales > Xanthomonadaceae > Lysobacter_J > Lysobacter_J arvi. Next base: position 49,022 of record JARUHG010000002.1, read on the forward strand.
GATCATGGTCACCCCGAAGGTGATGAAGGTCGAACAGCGCGGGTGAGCGGCCGCGCTTGCGCGCCACTGGCGCGTGCGGCCGACAACGCCCGGTCAGGATGACCGGGCAGGGCGATCCGAAGCCCGTCACGCGTCGCCCTGGATGGCAGCAGCAGCGACAAACGTAGTCGTGCGGCGGCACTGCCGCGCAGCCGCGAACGCCCGGTCAGGATGACCGGGCAGGGCATCCGAAGCCCATCACGTGACCGCCAGCGAGGGGCCGCACTCACGGTCCGTAACGCCGTTCTAGGCGCCCCACACGCGGCCAGACGCCATGCCGTCGAGCTCGGGTTGCGACCATCGACACCATGCTCACCGCCATGGACGCCTCCAGCGTCGCCGCATCAATGCAAAGGGCCTGCGGGCCCTTTTTGCGTTGAATGCTGAATGGATGACGCGAGGCGTGAACTGCATCGTCCGTCTTCGGTCAAACTGGCCCGGATTCCCCAACGAGACCGCCATGGACCGCCCCAGCGACGATCTTCCCCGCCTGCATGACGCCTTCCGCGCCCTGCGCGAGGCCCTATCGGCCGAGATCGTCGGCCAGGCGGCGCTGATCGACCGGCTGCTGATCGCCCTGTTGGCCGACGGCCATCTGCTGGTCGAAGGTGCGCCGGGCCTGGCGAAAACCAGTGCGATCCGCGCGCTCGCCGCCCGCCTGGAGGCCGACTTCGCCCGCGTCCAGTTCACGCCCGATCTGCTGCCGGCCGACCTCACCGGCACCGAAGTGTGGCGTCCGCAGGAAGGCCGTTTTGAGTTCCAGGCCGGGCCGATCTTCCATCCCATCCTCCTCGCCGACGAGATCAACCGCGCCCCGGCCAAGGTGCAGTCCGCTCTGCTGGAAGCGATGGGCGAACGCCAGGTCACGGTGGGCCGCGCGACGTATGCGCTGCCGCCGCTGTTCCTGGTCATGGCGACGCAGAATCCGATCGAACAGGAAGGCACCTTCCCGCTGCCGGAAGCGCAGCTCGACCGCTTCCTGATGTACGTGCGCATCGGTTACCCGCAGGCCGCGGCCGAGGCCGAGATTCTCCGCCTGGCGCGCGATCGTGCGCGACACGCCACGCAGCACGTCGCCACCACCGTCCAGCGCATGTCGATGGACGACGTCTTCGCCGCGCGCAACGCCGTGCTCGACCTGCATCTGGCGCCGGCGGTCGAACGCTACCTGATCGAACTCGTCCTCGCCTCGCGCGATGCCGCCCGTTACGACGCGACGCTCGCCCGGCGCATCGCATGGGGCGCCAGCCCGCGCGGCTCGATCGCGCTGGAGCGCTGCGCGCGTGCGCATGCGTGGCTCGCCGGCCGCGATTTCGTCACGCCGGACGACGTGCGCGCCGTCGCCCCCGACGTGCTGCGCCACCGCATCCTGCCCAGCTACGAGGCGACCGCCGAAGGTTGGGACGGCGAGCGTCTGGTGGCCGAGCTGCTCCAGCGCGTTCCGCTGCCGTAAGGCGGACGGCCGATCGCCAACGTCCGCGATCTTCCGCCCATCGATCACGCTCACGCATACGACGCTTTCCGAACCGGCCCGTGCACACACCCACGCCACACCGCGAAGCCACCGCCGGCAACGGCGTTTCGCCGACGCTCGCGGAATTGGTTGCGCTGCGCCAGGCCGTGGCGGGACGGCGTCCGGCGCAGCGCGGCCGTTTCGGCGTGAGCGGCCACGCGTTGTCGCCGCTGCGAGGCCGCGGCATGGAGTACGCCGAATCGCGTGAGTACGTGGCCGGCGACGATGCACGCCACATCGATTGGCGGCTCACCGCCCGCACGGGCCGTGCGCACACCAAACTGTTCCAGGCCGAGCGCGAGCGGCTGAGCCTCATCGTCGCCGATACGTCCCCATCGCTGTACTTCGGCACGCGCGTGCGCTTCAAGTCCGTGCAGGCGGCGCGGGCGGGCGCGGTCGCTGCGTGGGCGGCGGTGCGCGACGGCGATCGCATCGCGGCGCTGCGCGCAAGCGCGCGCGAAGCGCCCATCGCACCCGCGGCCGGTCCGCGCGGCGCGTTGCGCGTCCTCGATGCGCTCACGCGCTGGTACGCGCGTGCGCCGGACGATGACGCGGGACTTGGCGTCGCACTGGATCATGCACAACGCCTGCTGCGTCCGGGGTCGCGCCTCATCGTGCTCGCCGACCCCGCAAGCGTCGCCGGCTTGCCGGCGCAGCGTTGGCCCGCACTGTCGCATCATCATGAAGTCATCGTGCTGCTGCTGACCGATCCACTCGAAATCGCTCCGCCGAAAGCCTCGCTTCCGTTCCTCGGCAATGGCGGCGCTGCGCGCGACGCGCATCGCATCGACATCGACCTGTCCGTCGCCGCGCAGCGACAGGCCTGGCGAAACGAATTCGGCCGCCCGCTCGAAGCCGCCCTCGCGCAGCTGCCCGCGCGCGGCGTGCGCGTGCAGGCGTTGTCCACGGAGGCCGATAGCGCGTCGTGGTTGCCGCTGCTCGGCCGCAACCGGCCCCTGGTGGCGTGATGGCCGCGCCCGCATCGCTCGTGCTGCGCGACATCCACGCCACGGCCGCGCCGCCGTGGTGGCCGCCGGCGCCGGGCTGGTGGATCGTCGCCGGCGTCCTGATCGCGACGCTGGCACTCCTCGCCGCGTGGCGCGCACGTGTACGTCGTCGGCGAATCGCGATCGCCGCATTGTTCGATCGCGAGGTCGATGCCGCGCCGACGCCGTCGCAGCAGGTCGCCGCGATGTCCGAACTGCTGCGTCGCGCGGCGCGCAGGCACGATGCCGTTGCGGACACGCTGCAGGGCGAGGACTGGCTGCGCCATCTCGATGCGGCCGCGGGAAAACCGGGACGCAGGGCGCCCGTTCGAACCGGTTTCTCCGACGGCCCGGGTCGGCTGCTGCTCGACGGCGGCTTCCGGCGCGAGGTGAACCCCGCCGATGTCGCCGCGCTACGCGTGCTCGCGCGCGAACGTTTCCTGCAGTGGATGGGCGTGTCCCGGTGATCGACGCGCTGCTCGCTCCGCTGCTCTGGCTGCACGACCATTTTGCGTGGCCGTGGATGCTGCTCGCGCTTCCGCTGCCTTGGTTCGCGCGATGGCTGTTGCCGCCCGCGCGACATGCGTCGTCGGCGGCATTGCGCGCGCCGTTCGGCGATCGGCTCGATCGCGTCGCGCACGCCGGCGGCCGCAGCGTGCTCGGTTCGCGTGCCGGCTGGCTCGTGTGGCTGGCGTGGATCGCGCTGTGCATCGCCGCGGCGCGTCCGCAGCAACTCGGCGACGCCGTGCAACCGCCACAGGTCGGGCGCGACCTGATGCTCGCACTCGATCTCTCCGGCAGCATGCGCGAGCCCGACATGGAGCTGGGCGGCCGCACCGTCGACCGCCTCACGGCGGCGAAGGCGGTGCTGGCCGATTTCCTCGATCGTCGCCGTGGCGACCGCGTGGGACTGATCGTCTTCGGTCGTCGCGCGTATGCCCTCACGCCGCTCACGCACGACCTCGCGTCCGTGCGCCAGCAGCTGGAAGACAGCGTGATCGGCCTGGCGGGACAGGAAACCGCCATCGGCGACACCATCGCGCTTGCGACCAAGCGCCTGCGCGGACAGCCGGCGCAGCAGCGCGTGCTGGTGTTGCTCACCGACGGCGTCAATACCGCGGGGCTGCTCGAGCCGAAGAAGGCCGCCGACATCGCCAAGGCCGAAGGCGTGCGCATCCACACCATCGCCTTCGGCGGCGAGGGCACGATGTCGCTGTTCGGCCTGCCGGTGCCGATGCCCGGCGCCGGCGACGAGATCGACGAGGCCACCCTGCGCGAGATCGCGCGCAACACCGGTGGGCGGTTTTTCCGCGCGCGCGACACCTCGCAGCTGGCGGGAATCTATGCGGAAATCGACCGGCTCGAACCCATCGAACGCCCCGGGCAGGCCGTTCGCCCGCGCATCGAACGCTACCCGTGGCCGCTCGGCGCGGCGTTCGCACTGGCACTGATCGCCTTCGCGTGGCCGCAACGGAGGCGCGCATGAATGCGTTCGCGGATCTGTCGTTCGCGTCGCTGCACCTGCTGCGCCCGCAGTGGTTGTGGGCCCTGCTCGCGCTGCCGTTGCTGCTGGGCGCGTGGCGCGTGCGGCGACGTCGCACCAGCATCTGGCGCGAGAACGTCGATGCGCACCTGCTGCCGCACCTGCTGGTCGAGCGCGGCGGCGCACGCGTGCGATGGGGCGCGTGGCTCGCGTCGCTGGCGTACGTGCTGGCGGTGCTCGCGCTGGCCGGACCGAGCTGGCGGCAGGTTGCGCAACCGCTGTGGCAGAGCCACACACCGCTGGTGGTCGCCGTCGATCTGTCCGGCGCCGCGCTTGCCGCCGATCTGCCGCCGTCGCGATTGGCGCAATCGCGTGCGAAATTGTCCACGCTGCTACGCGAACGCCAGGGCGGCCAGGTCGCGCTCGTCGCGTTCGCCGACGATGCGTTCACCGTCGCGCCGCTCACCGAGGACGCCGCGAACGTCGCGCTGTTCCTCGATGCGCTCTCGCCCGAGGTGATGCCCGTCGACGGGCAGCGGGCCGATCGTGCGATCGAATGGTCGGCCCGGTTGCTGAAACAGGCGGGCTTCGATCGCGGCCGCATCCTGCTGATGACCGATCACGCCGGCGATGGCGCCAATGACGCCGCGTCGTCGGCGGCGACGCAGGGATTTCGCGTGGACGTGCTCGGCGTCGGCGCCGAAGCCGGCGCGCCGTATCGACGCGGCGACGGCACGTTCGCCCATGCGCGGCTCGACGAAGCTTCGCTGCGTGGCCTCGCGTCGGCCGGCAACGGACGTTACGCCCGCATCGCCAGCGACGACGGCGACCTGCGCGCGCTGGGCGTGCTCGATCCGACGGGCACCGACGACGCCACGCGCGTGGAAGGCAAACGCGGCCATGCGTGGCAGGACGAGGGTTACTGGCTGCTGCCGCCGCTGATGTTGCTGGCACTGTTCGCGTTCCGCCGCCGTGGCGCACTGGCGGTCATCGCGATGTGCGCGTTCTGGCCCCCCGTAAAGGCCGCCGACCTGTGGCGACGGGCCGACCAGATCGAACACGCCCAGATCGCGCGGGGCAACGAGGCCTTCCGTCGCGGCGACTTCAACGCCGCCGCGCAGGCGTACCAGTCGGCCGACAGTGCCGACGCGCATTACAACCGTGGCAACGCGCTGGCGAAGGCGGGGCAGTATCCGCAGGCCATCGCGGCGTACGACGAGGCGCTCAAGCGGCAGCCGGACATGCCCGACGCCATCGCCAACAAGCGCGCGGTGCAGGCGGCGATGCAGCGCAAGCCGCCGCAGGGCGGCGGGCAATCGAAGGACCCGCAGAAGCAGGACCGCAAGCCCGATCCGGCCTCGCAGTCCGGCCAGGGCCAGCAGCGTCCGCAACCGCAGCAGGACCCGTCGTCGCAGAAGCAGGAACCACAGCCGCCATCCGGGCAGCAGGATGCGCAGCAGCGCTCGCAGTCGGGTAACGAGCCATCCCCCGCCGACGCGCAACGTCAACGCGATGCCGATGCCGCGCAGCGCGAACGCATGCAGCGCGCGTTGCAGCAGTCGCAGGCGAAGCCGCAGCCACCGGACGAATCGCGCAACGAAACGCCGCAGCAGCGCGAACAGCGCCTTGCGAACGAAGCCTGGCTACGCCGGGTGCCGGACGATCCGGGCGGCCTGTTGCGCGAGAAATTCCGCATCGAGCACGAGCGCCGCCGCAGCGGCGGCGAGGCCAACGAATGAACGTCGCACGCCTGTTTTCCCCACCGGCCGTTCCGTCCCGCCTGTTCGCGCGCGCGACGTTGCTGTTGCTGATCGCGCTCGCCAGCCTGGATGCGACGGCGCAGGTGCGCGCGTGGCTGGATCGCGACCGCATCGCGATGGGCGAAACGGTCACGCTGAACATCGAAAGCACGGCCGCGACGACCTCGACTGAACCCGATTACGCGCCGCTGCTCACCGACTTCTTCGTCAGCGGCCGCACGAGCCGACGCGAGTTCGTCATGGGCACCGGCGGCAGCACGGTGCGCACGTTGTACGCGGTGGCGTTGCGCCCGCGCCGCGATGGCCTGATCACCGTGCCCGCGCTCAACGTCGGCAGCCTGCGCACGCAGCCCATTCCGTTGACCGTGGCGCCGGCCGCCGCGCCGTCGCCCACGCGGACGGAAGAGGTGTTCATCGAAAGCGAGGCGGACGATCCGGATCCGTACGTGCAGCAATCGGTCGGCTGGGTGGTGCGGCTGTACTCGGCGACGCCGCTGATCTCCGGGCAGCTCGACCAGGACGCGCCCGACGGCGCCTCGCTGCAGCGCGTGGGCGACGACGCGCAGTACCAGCGCGACATCGGAGGCCGCCGCTACCACGTGGTCGAACGCCGCTTCCTGCTGGTGCCCGAACGCAGCGGCGTACTCACGGTGCCGCCAGCGCGTTTCGAAGGCCGCGGCGCGGGCGGTTTCTTCGACGACCTGCTGGGCGGCGGCCGTGGCGGCGCGCTCGACGCGGTGGGTTCGCCGCGCAAGCTCGACGTGCAGCCGGCGCCGGCGAACGCGCCGCAGCCGTGGCTGCCGTTGCAGAACCTGACGTTGCGTTACCAGTCGACGCCGCAGGAACTGCGCGTGGGCAGCGCCGCGACCGTCACCGTGGAGGCGACGGCCGATGGCGCCACGGCCGCGCAGATGCCGGAATTGCAGCTGCCGTCGATCGACGGCGTGCAGGTGTTCGCCGAACCGGTACAGGCCGACGAGCGCTTCGTCGACGGACGTCCGCGCGTGAAGCTGACGCGTCGCTTCTCGCTGGTGCCGGCGCGCGAAGGCGATGCGCGAATGGCCGGCCTGCAGGTGCGTTGGTGGGACGTGCGCGCGGGCGAAGCGCAGACCTCGACGTTGCCACCGTTGTCATGGACGGTGCTGCCGGGCGCCGCGGCCGCCGCGAACATGTCGCCGGCGCCGTCGGCGTCGGCGGGCGGGCAGATCGCGCCCGGGCCGGGCAACGCCGCCGCCTCGCCCATGGCGCGCTTCACCGACCTGGGCGGCGCGAACAAGGCGTGGGTGCTTGCGGCGGTGCTGTTCGCTGCGCTGTGGTTGCTCACGCTGGTGTGGGGACTGCATCGCGGCGACGCAGCCAAGGTGGTCTCGAAAGCGCAGGACGATACGCCTGCCGCGCCGCATGCCAGTCACGTGGATCTCAAACGCCTGATCGATCGCGGCGATCTGGGCGACGTGGCCGACGCGCTGTGCGCCATGGCGCATCCGCCGGCACGCGATCTGGACGAGGCGCGCGAGCGCCTGGCCGACGCCGACCAGCGCACCGCGGTGGACGAACTCCAACGCGCCCGCTGGGGCGGGGGCAGCGCCGTGACGGCGCGCGAGGCATTGCGTCGCGCGTTCGCGACAGGGCCGACCTGGCGTTCCGTACCGACCCGGACGGCCTCGCCGCTGCCGCCGCTGTATCCGCCGGACGGACCCGGGCAACGAGGCTGAAGCCCCGGAGCTGGTGTAATCTCGCCGGCTGATTTTGCCGACGAGACGCGCCGAATGAGCCACATCGCCCTGCCCGAAGCCCGCATGCCGGCGAAGGGGATGCCCCTCCACATCAAGGTGATGCTCGGCTTCATCGCAGGCGCGATGCTCGGCCTGTTCGCCCATTTCGTGGCGCCGGGCTCGCCGATCGTGATGGGCACGGTGAGCTACGTTGCGCAGCCGGTGGGGCAGATCTTCCTGGCGTTGCTCTTCATGCTGGTGCTGCCGCTGATGTTCTCGGCGCTGGTGCTGGGCGTGGCGGAGCTGGGCGACGTCGCCAGCCTCGGACGCCTGGGCTGGCGCACGCTGATCTACACCGCGGTGGTCACGCTCATCGCGGTCGCCATCGGCCTGATGATGGTGAACCTGATCGGCCCGGGGCACGGGCTGGATCGCAGCATGCTCGACCAGGCCATGGCGCAGGGCGCGCAGAAGGCCGGCGAGATCGCCGCCACCGGCCAGCAGCTGGATTTCATGAAGATGCTGCTGGGCATCGTGCCGAAGAACGTGCTCGCCGCCGCCGTCGACGACAAGCAGAAGCTGGGGGTGATGTTCTTCGCGCTGATGCTCGGCATCGGCCTGGTGATGACGCCCAGCCCGCACACGCAGGCGTTCAAGAGCGCGGTGCAGGGGCTGTTCGAGATCTGCATGCGCCTGATCGGCATGATCATCAAGCTCGCGCCGTATGCGGTGGCGTGCCTGATGTTCGCGCTGTGCGCGCAGTTCGGCTGGGAACTGCTGCTAGTGCTGGGCAAGTTCGCGCTGACCGTGGTGCTCGCCATCGCCGTGCACATGTTCATCGTGCTGCCGCTGTGGGTGAAGTTCGCCGGCGGCATGAGCCCGCGCGCGTTCTTCCGCGGCAGCCAGGAAGCGCTGCTGACCGCGTTCGCCACCGCGTCCTCCACCGGCACGCTGCCGGTGACGCTGCGCGTGGCCGAACAGAACCTCAAGCTGCCGCGCAAGGTCTCGCGCTTCGTGCTGACGGTGGGCGCATCCGCCAACCACCACGGCACCGCGCTGTTCGAAGGCATCACGGTGCTGTTCCTGGCGCAGGCGTTCGGCGTGGAGCTGACGCTGATGCACCAGGTGATGGTGCTGGGCCTGTGCCTGCTCGGCGGTATCGGTACCGCCGGCGTGCCGGCCGGTTCGCTGCCGGTCATCGCGATGATCTGCGCCGTGCTCGGCATTCCCGCCGAGGGCGTGGGCATCATCCTCGGCGTCGATCGCTTCCTCGACATGTGCCGCACCTCGCTCAACGTCACCGGCGACCTGGCGACCGCGGTCGTCGTCGCCAACCGCAGCGGCGACGTGGCCGAATCCGACGTCGTGCTGCCGGCCGAAACCGCACCGGAAGCCGCACACTGACGCGCACCGTCGCCGGTTCGCGCCGGCGGCGTGGGCGCATGCGTGCGCAATCCGCGTGCAACGCATGCCGAATCTGGCCCGGTCCGCGAAGTGGCGGATGAAGACGCCCTCCACGCGCGTTTCTGCATCATCCTGAGCTCCCGCCGCTGCGTGGAGTTCCGGGATGACGCCCGAACGCGACCGCGACATCGACAAGCAGGGCACCGGCAAGCCGCGGATGCCGCTCCACTGGAAGATGGCCATCGGCTTCGTCACCGGCCTGGTGCTCGGGCTGATCGTGCACTCGACCGTGGGCGCGGACGCGCCATGGGTGCAGTGGATCACCAGTAACGTCACCACGCCGGCCGGCACGCTGTTCCTGCGCCTGATCTTCATGCTCGTCATCCCGCTGCTGTTCTCGGCGCTGGTGATGGGCGTGGCGGAAATGGGCGACGTGCGTTCGCTCGGGCGCATCGGTTGGCGCACGCTCGCGTACACGATCGTCGTGTCGGGCATCGCGGTGATCCTCGGCCTGGTGCTGGTGAACTGGCTGCAGCCCGGCGCGGGGATCGATCCGGCGCGCGCGCAACAGTTGCTCAACGAAGGGTCCGAACGCGCGAGCGCCATCGTCGGCAGCGCCAGCGGCCAGCCCAAGGGCCTGGACATGCTGGTGTCCATCGTGCCCGACAACGTGGTCAAGGCCGCGGCCGAAAACACCATCCTGGCGGTCATGTTCTTCGCGCTGATGCTCGGCATCGGACTGGTGCTCACGCGCACGAAAGCGACCGAAACCCTGCAGCGCGGCATCGAGGGCCTGTTCGAGGTGTCCATGACACTGATCGGCCTGGTGATCCGCCTGGCGCCCTACGCGGTCTTCTGCTTCATGTTCAACCTGGCCGCGCTGTTCGGCTGGGAACTGCTGCGCAGCCTGGGCGCCTATGTCGGCGTGGTCGTGCTCGCGCTCGCGCTGCATCAGTTCGTGGTCTATTCGCTGATGCTCAGGTTCGCCGCCGGCTATTCGCCCGCACGCTTCTTCAAGGGCGTGCAGGAGGCGATGGTGATGGCGTTCTCGACCGCGTCGTCGAATGCGACGCTGCCGACCTCGTTGCGCGTGGCCGACGAAAAGCTCGGCCTGCCCAGCCGCGTGTCGCGTTTCGTGCTGACCGTCGGCGCCACCGCCAACCAGAACGGCACGGCGCTGTTCGAAGGCGTGACCGTGCTGTTCCTGGCGCAGTTCTTCGGCGTGGAACTCACGCTCGCGCAGCAGTTCACGGTGATGTTCGTGTGCATCCTCGGCGGCATCGGCACCGCCGGCGTGCCCGCGGGTTCGCTGCCGGTGGTGGCGTTGATCTGCGGCATGGTCGGCGTGCCGCCGGAAGGCATCGGCCTCATCCTCGGCGTGGACCGCTTCCTCGACATGTGCCGCACGACGCTCAACGTCACCGGCGACCTCATGCTGGCGACGGTGGTGTCGAAGGGCGAGCCGGACGGGCCCGGGTCGCTGGAGGAGGCGTGATGGGCCCAAGTCGGGGCGACATCCCCGGCCGGGGGTGTGACAATGGGCGCCCGCCGGCCGGGCAGCGCGCCCGGAACCCCGCGCGGCCTCCTCCCGCAGCCGAAGACCGCCCGACGCCATGACGACGCCCAGCCGCCGCGACCTCGCCAACGCCATCCGATTCCTCGCCATCGACGCGGTGCAGGCCGCCAATTCCGGCCATCCGGGCATGCCGATGGGCATGGCGGACATCGCCGAGGTGCTGTGGAACGACTACCTGCGCCACAACCCGGCCAACCCGGACTGGTTCAACCGCGACCACTTCGTGCTCTCCAACGGCCACGGTTCGATGCTGCAGTACGCGCTGCTGCACCTGTCCGGCTACGACCTGCCGATCGAGGAGCTGAAGAACTTCCGCCAGCTCCACTCGAAGACGCCGGGCCATCCGGAAAACTTCATGACGCCCGGCATCGAGACCACCACCGGTCCGCTCGGCCAGGGCTTCGCCAACTCGGTCGGCATGGCGCTCGCCGAGAAGCTGCTCTCGCAGCGCTTCAACAAGCCGGGCCACACCATCGTCGACAGCCGCACCTGGGTGTTCATGGGCGACGGCTGCCTGATGGAGGGCATCTCGCACGAAGCCGCCTCGCTCGCCGGCACCTGGGGCCTGCACAAGCTGGTCGCCTTCTGGGACGACAACAAGATTTCCATCGACGGCAACACCGACGGCTGGTTCACCGACGACACGCCGAAGCGTTTCGAAGCCTACGGCTGGAACGTGATCCGCGGCGTCGACGGGCACGATGCGGAGAAGATCAAGGCCGCCATCGAGCAGGCGCTCCAGTCCACCGACAAGCCCACGCTGATCTGCTGCCGCACCACCATCGGCTTCGGCTCGCCGAACAAGGCCGGCAAGGAGTCCTCGCACGGCGCCGCGCTGGGCAAGGACGAAGTGGCCGCCACGCGCGCCGCGCTGAACTGGAACCATGGCGAGTTCGAGATCCCGCAGGACATCTACGACGGCTGGCGCAAGCGCGACCACGCCGCTGAAGAGAAGGCCTGGAACAAGCAGTTCGACGAATACGCCAGGCAGTTCCCGGAACTCGCCGCCGAACTGACGCGCCGCTCGCGCGGCCAGTTGCCGGACGGCTTCGTGAAGGCCGCCGACGAGTACATCGCCAAGCTGCAGGCCGACGGCCCGACCATCGCCTCGCGCAAGGCATCGCAGATGGCGATCGAAACCTTCGCGCCGCTGCTGCCGGAGCTGATCGGCGGCTCGGCCGACCTTGCGCATTCCAACCTCACGCTGTGGAAGGGCAGCAAGTCCGTCGCCACGGACGATCCGAACGCGAACTACGTCTACTACGGCGTGCGCGAGTTCGGCATGACCGCGATCAGCAACGGCCTGGGCCTGCACGAGTGCTTCATCCCGTTCGACGCGACGTTCCTGGTGTTCAGCGATTACGCGCGCAACGCCGTGCGCATGAGCGCGCTGATGGGCTCGCACGCGATCCACGTCTACACGCACGATTCCATCGGCCTGGGCGAGGACGGCCCGACGCACCAGCCGATCGAACATCTGGCCTCGCTGCGCTACATCCCGCACAACGACGTGTGGCGTCCGTGCGATGCCGTGGAATCGGCGGCCTGCTGGAAGGCCGCGATCCTGCGCAACGACGGCCCGAGCTGCCTGGTGTTCTCGCGCCAGAACCTCCCGCACCAGCAGCGCACCGCGCAGCAGGTGGCCGACATCGAACGCGGCGGCTACGTGCTGAAGGATTCGGTCGGCGCGCCGGAGCTGATCCTCATCGCGACGGGTTCGGAAGTCGGCCTGGCGATGGACGCGGCCAAGCAGCTGGGCGACCAGGTCCGCGTGGTGTCGATGCCGTCGACGACGGTGTTCGATCGCCAGGATCCGGCCTACCGCGAGTGGGTGCTGCCCAAGGCCTGCCGCAAGCGCGTGGCGATCGAAGCTGGCGTCACCGATTTCTGGCGCAAGTACGTGGGCCTGGATGGCGCGGTGATCGGCATCGACGAGTTCGGTGCTTCCGCGCCGGCCGAGCAGCTGTTCCCGTACTTCGGCTTCACGGTCGAGAAGGTCGTCGAGGCCGCGCGTTCGCTGTAATCGATCCCGCCTCATCGACGGCGAAAGAAGCGGCTTCGGCCGCTTTTTTCGTTTGAGGGCAGGAGCAGGGGCGTAGTGGTGCCTGGTGGCGAACCACTCCGCCGTCATTCCAGCGAACGCTGGAACCCATTTTGGTCGTGCTGTTGCGGTTGCCCGTCGTCCCGGCGAATGCCGGGATCCAGGCCGTTACGTTCGGGCACGTCGACACCGGCCAACAACTCCACCGTCATTTCCGCCTTCGCGGGACTGAGGGTGCGCAGCGCAATGAAGCGCCACGACCCGGTGTAGTCACGACGCGCCACAACGCGCGACTAACCCCGGCTACTCTCGACCAGCGCCAACGACACCAGCTTCGCCTCCAGCCGTTCGCCGAATCCGCGCGGCGACGCAAGGTCCATGCGCTCCATCGCCTCGCGATCGAGCGCCGTCGCACCCAACGCGCGCCACAGCGTCCGCAGCTTCGCCCCACGCGTCGCAGTGTTGGATTTCAGCCACGACAGCGCTTTCACCAGGCGCTGCTCGACCGGCGTGAAGTCGCTGCCCAACGGATAGTCCGGCAATGCGCCGCTGCGCCGGAACGGGCGCAGCGATGCGGCCAGCCGCTCGGGCGTGTTGCGCGCGGCCGACGCCGGCAGCACGAAATCGGTGCGCAGTTTGCCTTCGCGCTTGGCGTGCTCGAGCAGCCCCGGCTGGAAGCGCGCGTCGGCGATGGCGGCCATCGCCATCACGCAGTCCTCGTCGCAACGGCCGCGGATGTCGGCGATGCCGTACTCGCTGACGTACACGTCGCGCAGATGTCGCGGAATGGTCGTATGCCCGTAGTTCCACACGATGTTCGACGTCACGCGTCCGCCGGCTTCCCGCGCCGAACGCAGCATCAGCACCGAGCGCGCATCCGGCAGCGCATGGCCCATCGCCACGAAGTTGTATTGACCGCCCACGCCCGACACCACGCGCCCGTCTTCCAGCGCGTCGGAGGTCGCGGCGCCGAGCACCGTCGCCATCATGCAGGTGTTGAAGAAGCGCGCGTCGCGGCGTTGCAGGCGCTCCAGTTCGAGATCGCCCACCAGATCGTTCACCTCGCCGACGCGGCGCATGCCGATCGCGCGCCGCGTGTCGGGCGGCAGGTCGCGAAGCCACTCGTAGAACTCCGGCGAGCCGAGGTAGAACGCGCCGTGCAGGAACTCGCCCTGCTGTTCGAGCAGCGCGAGATCGTGCGCGCTCGGGCCGCCCCGTTCGATGCGCTGCATCGCCGCCAGGTCGTCCACCACGCGGCGCCGGATCACGCCGACCTCCACCAGCCGGCGGAACCCTTCGTTGATCATTTCGCTGCAGCCGTACAGGCCGCGTTCGAAGCGCGCGAGCGCCTCGTCGGCCGCATGCGGCGAGCCGAGCGCGCGCAGTACGTCGCGATAGGCCTCGTTATCGACATGACGCAGGACGAGCGCGTGACACAGCGCATCGGCGAGCGCGCCGATGCCGATCTGCAACGTGCCGCCGTCGCGCACGAACGTGCTCGCGTGGAAGCCGATCGCGTAATCGGCATCGCTCACCGGCTGGCGCGGCAGTCCGAAGAGTTTCGGGAACGGCCCCGGCGGCGTCACGACCGCATCGAAGAACTCCGGTGCGACCGTCGCGCTGCCGCCGAGCCATGGCAGGCGCGGGTCGACTTCGGCGATCAGCAGCGGGCGCGGAAGCCCGCGCGCGACCACGGCGTCGATCGCGTCGAAGGTCAGGTCGGTGTTGCACGACAGGGACAGGCGCGTGCCGTCCGGCGAGCGCGCGACCTTCTGCACGATCGCGTTGAGGCCGCGATCGGCGAGCGCGCGCGCGACGTGCGTGTAGTTGAGGCTCGCGTAACGGCGCTGCATCGGGACGGAGTTGAGCATCGCGCCCGATTGCAGGTAGAACTCCTCGATCTCGATGTGCGGGGGAAGCGCGTTGCGCTTGAGCGCCTGCACGTACGCCAGGCGCGGGAAGTCCGCGCCGAAGTGCCGCTCGACGAAGGGGCCCACGAAGCGTCCCTCAAGCCCTTTTGCGCCTGCGGGCGGATCGAGCGAGAGCGCGGTGTACAGGTGGAACGGGCGCGACGTGTCGTTTTCGATGCGCGCGTACAGGGCATTGAGCAGCCGATGAGGCTTGCCCAGGCCGAGCGGCGCACCGACGTGCAAGGCGCCGCGGATGCGGGTGAGCAGGAAATCGACGGCGGCGTCGACGGAATCGAAGGCGAGGGGAGCGGGGCGGGGTTCCATGCGGAAAGCCTACCGGCTGGAAGGCGCGTTGCGGCGCGCGTCGCGGGCCTCCCGTTTTCCGGCGTCGAAAAATCTCGCCACCTGCGAGCCGGCCAGCATCGCCACGACGAACACCCCCGCGTCCGCGCCGCCGTGCGCGAGGCTGGCGAGCGCGGGGCCGGGGCAATAGCCGGCGATTCCCCAACCGATGCCGAACAGCGCGCTCCCGAGCAGCAGGCGGGCGTCGATGCGCGTGCCCGGCGGCGCGGGCAACCCGGTGCCGTCGAGGGTGCATCCGCGGCGGCGCAGCCAGGCGAACCCGGGGATGGCCACCGCGAGCGCGGCGCCCATCACCAACGCCAGCGAAGGGTCCCAGTGCCCGGCGACGTCCAGGAAGTTCAGCACCTTGTCGGGGTTCGTCATGCCCGACACGGCAAGCCCGAGGCCGAACAGCGCGCCGGCAACGACGGCATGCACCACGCGCTTCATGACAGGCCTCCCGCGACGTGCCGCACGACGTACACGGTGGCGAACGCCGTCCCCATGAACACCGCTACCGCCCACAGCGAGCGACGGGACAAGCGCGCCAGTCCGCAGATGCCGTGGCCGCTGGTGCAGCCGTTGCCTAGCCGCGTGCCGAAGCCGACCAGCAGGCCGGCGGCCACCAGCCAGATCCAGGGGAACCCCGTGCGCGGAGCGGCGCCGGACCACGCGAACCACGCCCCCGCGGCGACCACCATCGCGAGCAGGAAGGCGATCCGCCAGGCGCGATCGGCGCGCTGGTCCACCGCCATGTTGACGATGCCGCTGATGCCGGCGATGCGGCCCAGCGTGGCCAGCAGGTAGGTCGCCGCCAGTCCGATCAGCGCGCCGCCGATCAGTGCGGACACGGGGGTGAAGGGGGTTGGCATGTCGGTGGCCTCGGGAATCCGGATGCGGTCAGAAGTGGTCGATGGGAAGCTTCAGGTACCGCACCCCGTTGGATTCCGGCGGTGGCAGCGCGCCGGCGCGGATGTTGGTCTGCACCGCAGGCAGGATCAGCGCCGGCATCGCCAGCGTCGCGTCGCGCGCGGTCCGTTGCGCCACGTACTCGTCCTCGGTGACGCCATCGCGCACGTGGATGTTGTCGCGACGCTGTGCGCCGACCGTGGTCTCGCACGCGACGTCGCGTCCGCCGGGTCCGTAGTCGTGGCAGACGAACACGCGCGTGTCGTCGGGCAAGGCGTCGAACAGGCGACGGATCGAACGGAACAACGTGCGCGCGTCGCCGCCGGGGAAGTCGCAGCGCGCCGTGCCGCCGTCGGGCATGAACAGCGAGTCGCCGGTGAACAGCGCATCGCCGATGAGGTAGGCGCAACTGTCGCTGGTGTGGCCCGGCACCGCGATGACGCGCGCCTCGACCGCGCCGATGCGGAAGGTGTCTCCGTCGGCGAACAGGCGATCGAACTGCGAGCCGTCGGTCCGGAACCCGTCCTCGAGGTTGAACACCGGTGCAAAGGTCTTCTGCACGTCGACGATGCCTTCGCCGATGGCGAGCTTCGCGTGCGGCCAATGGCGTTTCAGCCACTGCGCGGCGCTGAGGTGATCGGCGTGCGCATGCGTCTCCAGGATCCATTGCACGTCGAGGCCGCGTTCGCGTGCGAGATCGATGACCGCCTGCGCCGAGGTCGTCGAGGTGCGCGCGGACTTCGCATCGAAATCGAGCACGGGGTCGATGATCGCGGCCGCCGGGCCTGACGGGTCGCGGACCAGGTACGTCCACGTGTTGCTCCCGGCGTGGAAGAACGGCTGGATGTCGGGCTTCATCGCGATCTCCGCCCGGGGCCGACGGGCGCCCCGCCGCGCCAATCTAGCGGATCGACACGGGCGTTGTGATGCCGCCCCGTTAAAACCGCCAGCGGGATCAGCGCGCCAGCGCGGCGTTGAGCGTCACGGCCAGTTCGGCACCAGCGCGACGCAGCTGCTCTTCGGCCAGGGGACGCCACGACGGCACGTACGCGTCGCCAAGGATCGCCTTGGCCGGGTAGAAGCCCGGCCGCAACACGATCCGGCACGACGCCTCGGCCCACTGCTGCGACGGCGGCGACAGCGGCTGCGCCGGCAGGTCGACGGCGAGGGGGATCGCGCGCAGGCGCTGCAGCCACTGCGCTTCCTCCAGGTCGGCGGCCTTGAGCATGCCGCTGTCCCACAGCGAGTGCAGGTTGGTGCCGCGACCGTCGAACTGGATCTGGAAATCGTTGCCGCCCTTGTCGCGCGCGAAGCCGGCGTGGAGCGGCTGGTGCGCGTCGCCGATGAAGTGCACGACGAACTTCAGCGCCTGCAGGCGTTCGGCATGGCTGCGCGACGGATCGGCAAGAAGGGCGGTCTGCGCGCGGATCGCCTCGACCACGCAGTTGCCGTCGCGGCAGTGCCGGGCGGCGTCGTAATGGCATTCGTCTTCGGCGAGGTTGACGTAGTGCCAGCGGCTGCTGCGCTTGCCGAGGTCGGGATCGTGGTCGCGCAGTTCGTCGGCCCAGCTCGCGATGCCCGGCAGCGTGGGATCGGCTTCGCCTTCCAGCAGCCGGGCGATCTGCGTTCGCGCCTGCGGCGTGAGGTCGTCCCACGCGAGCGCGGCAACCAGGCGGTGTCCCAGACGCCCCCAGGCGTGCGCCGGATGCGGCACGAGCAGGATGGCGAGAACGAGAACGGAAAGAAGGCGGGCCATGCCGGCATTCTAGCCGGCACGGCCCGTTCGGAAGATTGCCGCCCGAGCGCATTCGCGCGTCGGAACGACGACCTTCGCGGCGTCAGAACTTCATGACGTAGGCGGCGCCGTAGACGATCGGATCGATGTGCACGGTGCCGACGCCGGCGCCGTTGAGCTCCACGTCGGTGTCGATGTCGATCCAGCGCGCGTCGACGCGGATCGCGCTGCGTTCGCTGAGCGCGAAATCGACGCCGGCGTGCGCGGCCAGGCCCCAGGAATCGTCGAGCTTGAGCTTCGAGCCGGCCAGCGCGCCGCGCGTGTCTTCGCTGAAGAACGTCGTGTAGTTCACGCCCGCGCCGAGGAACGGCGACACCTTGCCCTGGCTGTTGAAGTGGTATTGCAGCGACACCGTCGGCGGCAGCTGCTTCGTGCTGCCCACGGTGCCGAGGCCGGCGATGCTGACGTCGTGCTCGAACGGCCAGGCGGCGATCACTTCCACGCCCAGGTTGTCGCGGACGAAGTACTCGAAGGTGAGCGTCGGCTTCACGTCGGTGTCGACGCGCACCGGCAGGGTGCCATCGACCAGGCGGCCGTTGTTCGACTTGGGGTCGACCGCGTGGACGCCGACGCCGAGCGTCCAGTCGCCCTTGGACTGGGCCAGGACGGGCATGGCCGCGCCGGCCAGGGAGACGGCCAGCGCGCAGGCGAGGAGGGGTTTGTGCATGGAAGTGCCTCGTGTGGGAACGCGACCAGTCTCCGCAGCCGATCAAACGGGCGCTTGATCATGATCAATTCAGTTCCGGCGGCGTTCGGCGCGACGGCGCCGCGGGAGCGCCCTGTTAGAATGGCCGCTCGCGGTTTCCCTCGTCCGGACTCGCTGGTCCGGGCTTCTCCCGTCCACCCGCCGCGCGCATCGCGGCCGCAGGAGCTTGCAACTCATGACCATCAAGGTTGGCATCAACGGCTTTGGCCGCATCGGGCGCAACGTGCTGCGCTCGGCCGTGCAGAACTTCGCTGGCGAGATCGAGATCGTCGCCATCAACGACCTGCTGGAGCCGGAGTACCTGGCCTACATGCTGCGTTACGACTCCGTGCACGGCCGCTTCGACGGCGAGGTGTCGGTCGAAGGCAACACGCTGATCGTCAACGGCAAGAAGATCCGCCTGACGCAGGAGAAGGATCCGGCCAACCTGAAGTGGGATGAAGTAGGCGCCGAGGTGGTCATCGAATCCACCGGCCTGTTCCTGACCAAGGAAACCTGCCAGAAGCATCTGGACGCCGGCGCGAAGAAGGTCATCCAGTCGGCGCCGTCCAAGGACGACACGCCGATGTTCGTCTACGGCGTGAACCACGCCACCTACAAGGGCGAGGCGATCATCTCCAACGCCTCGTGCACGACCAACTGCCTCGCGCCGCTGGCGAAGGTGCTGCACGACAAGTGGGGCATCAAGCGCGGCCTGATGACCACCGTGCACGCCACCACCGCGACGCAGAAGACCGTCGACGGTCCGTCCAACAAGGACTGGCGCGGCGGCCGCGGCATCCTGGAGAACATCATTCCGTCCAGCACCGGCGCGGCGAAGGCCGTCGGCGTGGTGATCCCGGAACTCAACAAGAAGCTCACGGGCATGTCGTTCCGCGTGCCGACCTCGGACGTTTCGGTCGTCGACCTCACGGTCGAACTGGAAAAGCCGGCCACCTACGCCGACATCTGCGCGGAAATGAAGGCGCAGTCGGAAGGCGCGCTGAAGGGCATCCTCGGCTACACGGAGGACAAGGTCGTCGCCACCGATTTCCGCGGCGACGCGCGCACCTCGATCTTCGACGCCGAAGCCGGCATCGCGCTCGACGGCACCTTCGTCAAGCTCGTGAGCTGGTACGACAACGAGTGGGGCTACTCGAACAAGTGCCTGGAAATGGTCAAGGTCGTCGCGAAGTAATCCGCGACGAAGGCAAGTCCCGCGCAGGTTTCGAGCAAGGGCCGGCTGAATGCCGGCCCTTGCCGTTTACGGGTTGGCCAGATGCGCGTCGTACCGACTTTCACCCTTGTTTTGCCGATCCGCGGCCGCACAACAAGCTCATGAACGACATGCGCCAAACGCCGGGCCCGTCCGCCGAGGACGTGCTGACGGAGCAGCATCTGGCCGAACTGGTCGACCGCTTCTACGAACGCGTCCGTGCCGACGCCGAACTCGGCCCCGTCTTCAACGCCGCCATCGACGACTGGCCCGAGCACAAGCGCATGCTCACCGCCTTCTGGTCGTCGGTCGCGCTGGGCACCAAACGCTATCGCGGCAATCCGATGGCGGCGCATCGGCCGCATCCCATCCGCGCCGAACATTTCGACCGCTGGTTGTCGCTCTGGCGCGACACCGCGCGCGAGGTGTTGCCGCCCGACCAGGTCGAACGCGTTTGCGCCTACGCGGAAAAGATCGGCTACAGCCTGCGGTACGGACTCGGTCTGATGGAGCGCAAGGGCGCGTTGCCGCTGGGGCTTCCGACGGTCTGAGCGGGCTTCCTTCCCGTCGCGACGCGGTTGCAATGCGTCGCTGATTCCCCGAGGCTGCGCCCCGTGGGGCCGGAATGACAGGACCGCCGACGGCGGCGACCGGCTCGGGGACATCGCATGGAAGGCTTGCTGGTCCTGGTGGCGCTCGCGGTTCTCGCCGTGCCGGTGCTGTTGATCGTCGCGTTGGTGTCGCTGGGCGGTGTCAAGGCACGGGTGGCGGAGCTGGAGCGTCAGCTCGATGCGATGCGTCGTGCAGCCCCGACGCGCGACACCGCCACCGCGCCGCCGCGCGAAGCGCCGGTTGCTGCACCCGCGCCGCCGCCCGTGCCGCACGCCGCTCCGTCGCCGCCGGTGCGCGAAACCCCCGCGCCGATACCGCCGCCGATCGCGGCAACCGAAGCGCCGCGCATCGAGCGACCCGCGCCCGAGACGCCGCGCGCTGCGGTGCCGCGCGCGCCTGCGACGCCCGCGCGTCCGGACCCGATCACGATGGGCATGCGCATGGTGAAGCGCTGGTTCATGACGGGGAACGTGCCGGTCAAGATCGGCGTGCTCGTGCTGTTCGCCGGTGTCGCGTCGCTGCTCAAGTACGCCAGCGACCAGGGCTGGATGCGCCTGCCCATCGAACTTCGCCTCGCCGGCATCGCCGCGGCGGCCCTCGCGGCGCTGGTGTTCGCATGGCGCAAGCGCGAGCAGCATCGCGTGTTCGCACTGAGCCTGCAGGGCGGGGCGATCGGCATCCTGCTGCTCACGGTCTTTGCCGCGTTCAAGCTTTACGGCCTGGTGGAGGCCGGTCCCGCGTTTGCGCTCAGCGTGCTGCTGATCGCCGGCGCGGGCGCGCTCGCGGTGCTGCAGGACGCCAAGGCGCTGGCGGTCTTCGCCTTGCTGGCCGGGTTCCTCGCGCCGATCTGGCTGTCGACCGGCAGCGGCAACCACGTCGCGCTGTTCTCGTACTACGCCGTACTCAACCTCGCCATCGCCGGCGTGGCGTGGTGGAAGTCGTGGCGCGTGCTCAACGTGCTCGGCTTCGTTTTCACCTTCGGCATCGGTGCGCTGTGGGGCGTGTCGGCTTATCGCCCGGAAAAGTTCGCGACGACCGAACCCTTCCTGCTGCTGTTCTTCGCGATCTACCTGGCGATTCCGTTGCTGCACGCGCGCCGGCAACCGGAAGGCCGCCGCGGGCTCGTCGAGGGCTGCCTGATGTTCGGAACGCCATTGGTGGCGTTCTCGCTGCAGGCGGGACTGCTCGCCGGCGAACGCCTGCCGCTCGCGTTCAATGCGCTCGGGCTGGCCGCGATCTACGCGCTGCTGGCGGCATGGCTGCGGCGTCGCGATGGCTACGGCGCACTCACGCCGGTGTACGCGCTGCTCGCGGTCGGTTTCGCGACGCTGGCGGTCCCGCTTGCGTTGTCGGCGCGCGCGACGGCGAGCGTGTTCGCGCTCGAAGGCGCGGGCCTGGTCTGGCTCGGCCTGCGCCAGCAACGTCGATGGCCGCAGTTCGGCGGCACGCTGCTGCAACTGCTCGCCGCGTACGCGTTCGCCGTGAGCAGCGCGGCCGCGGGCGATGTCGCGATCGCCAACCCGGTCTTCATGAGCGCGCTGCTCATCGCGCTCGCGGGCTTTGCGAGCGCATGGAGTCATCGCGATCGCGCAGGCAACACGACGTTCGCGTCGGCGTCCTACTTGTGGGGGCTCGCGTGGTGGCTGGGCACCGCGATCAACGAGATCGATCGGTTCGTCCTCCCCGAACATCGGGCCGACGTGCTGCTGGCGGTGATCGCCTTCACCGGATGGATCGCGGCGGAAGTGCAGCGACGCCGTCCGGCTACGGCGCTCGCATGGACGACGCTCGGCGCGCTGGTCTCGGCCGCGCCGATCGCCTGGGTGCAGGCGGACGTGCACGCGCATCCGTTCGCAGGATTCGGCGGACCGAGCTGGATCATCTACGCGATGCTCGGCGTGCGTTCGCTGGTGTGCCTGCGCGCGAGCGAGCACGCCGTCGCGGCGCGCGCGCAGTTCGCGTGGCTGCTCGTGTGGCCGCTGGCGATTTCGCTGCTGCTGGAGTGGCTCAGCCAGCGCTTTGCGCTGGCCGGTGGCTGGCGCGTGCTGGGGCTTGCGCTGCCGTGGTGCACGCTCGCGGCGTTGAGCCTGTTCCGCTGGCGATGGCTGTCCGCGCCGCTGGGCGAACGCTTCGATGCGAGCCGCACCGCATTGCAGGCAACGTGCTTCGCCGTGCTCTCCTTCGGCTGGATCCACGCACTCTTCAGTGCGCATGGGGGCGCGCCCCTGCCGTGGGTCCCGCTGCTCAATCCGCTGGAACTGGCGCAAGTGGCCGCACTGGTCCTGCTGGCCCGCTGGCTGATGTCGGAGCACGCACCGGTCACGTTGCGGCGCCTGCGCCCGATCACGCTGTCGCTTGCCGGCTTCGCGCTGGTGACCGCAAGCGTGCTGCGCACCGTGCATCATTGGGGCGGCATCGCATGGACGGAGGCGATGCTCCATACCAGCCTCGCGCAGACGAGCCTCAGCGTGACGTGGAGCGTGCTGGGCGTGATCGGCTGGGTGGTCGGCTCGCGCCGCGGACAACGCGGCCTGTGGCTCGCCGGCGCCGTGCTGATGGGCGTGGTGCTGGCGAAGCTGCTGCTGATCGATCGCGCGAACCTCGGCAACGGCCTGGGCATCGCGTCGTTCATCGCCTACGGATTGTTGTGCACGATAGTCGGCTACATCGCGCCGGTGCCGCCGCGGCGCCATGCGAACGCCGACGCCGCGGAG
This sequence comes from Lysobacter arvi, assembly GCA_031216755.1. Classification (GTDB taxonomy): domain Bacteria; phylum Pseudomonadota; class Gammaproteobacteria; order Xanthomonadales; family Xanthomonadaceae; genus Lysobacter_J; species Lysobacter_J arvi. The sequence continues at coordinate 71,722 of JARUHG010000002.1, forward strand.
GTCGAACCTGCATGAAGAAGTGGCTCCTGCTCCTGCTGGTACCGCTCGCCGCAAGCGCCGCCGGCGACTACGCGCGCCAGTGGCCGTTGCGATTGAGTACGCCCGATGCCGGCGCGTATCGCGTGACATTGAATGACCCGGTGTATCGTCAACTGCAGTCGCCCCTGCTTGCCGACCTCGATGTGGTGGACGCGCAGGGCCGGCCGGTGCCGGCGGCGCTGCTCGATCCGTCCACGCCTGCAACGCCCGAACCGCGCACGGTCGAATTGCCGTGGTTTCCGCTGCCGCCGGAATTCCGCGGCAACGACGTGGCGTCCATCAGCGAGATCGATGCGGACGGGCGCCTGCGCCGCGTCGAAGTGCGCACCGTCGGTGGCGGTTCCGTTGCCGGCAACGGATTCCTGCTCGATGCCAGCGGCGTGGAGGCGCCGATCGCCGCGCTCCGCGTGCAGTGGGCGGCCGGGCAGGCGCCGCTCGATCTCGCCGTGCGGGTCAGCGCCTCGGACGATCTTCGTCGCTGGCGCGTGATCGCGGACGAGGCGCATCTGGTCGAACTCGCCAACGCGGGCCAGCGCGTGGTGCGCGATCGCATCGAACTGTCGCCGGTGAAGGCACGCTATCTGCGCATTTCGCCGCTGGATACGCGCGCGCAGTCGCTTCGCGTGTCGACGGTCACCGCGCAGCTCGAATCGACCGAACCTGCGCCGGCATGGCACTGGGTGGTGTTGGCCGGTACGCGCGTGGACGATGGCGACGGCTCGGTGCATTACGAGTACGCCCTCGACGGCCGCTTTCCTGTCGCGCAGGCGGACATCGCATTGCCCGGCAACAGCACCGGCCAGTGGCGGCTGCAGGCGCGCGAACAGGCATCGCAGCCGTGGCGCGACGTTGCCGCGCCGTGGGTGGCGTTCCGGCTGGAGGGGCGGGGCAACGGCGATGCTTCGCCGCCACAGCCACTGAGCGGCATCCGCCGCGACCGGTTCTGGCGATTGACGCCGCTCGCCGGCGCGCCGTTGGCCAACGTTCCACGCCTTCGCCTGGGTTACGTGCCCGAAACGCTCGTGTTCGTCGCGAGCGGCGAAGCGCCGTTCGCGCTCGTCGCCGGCAGCGCACGCTCGGTTCGCGCCGACGCGCCCATCGAACGCCTGGTCGATGCCGTGCGCGCGCAGCGTGGTGCGCGGTGGCAACCGGCGGTCGCAACGCTGGGCGAATCGGCCGAACGCGGCGGGGCGTCCGCGCTTGCGCCGGCGCGTGACTGGAAGACCTGGCTGCTGTGGGCCCTGCTGATCGCCGGCGCTGCGCTGGTCGGCGGATTCGCGATCAGCCTGTTGCGCAAGCCTGCGCCGTGAGCGACGCGATCACTTGATCGTGTAGCCGGCCAGTCGCCACGTGCCGTCGTCGTCGTAATGGAGCGACACGAGCTCCTCGGCGACGCGATTGCCGGAAAACCGCGTCTGGAACCGCGCGCTCACGTACGCACCGGCCGGCACCTTGTCGCCGGGCGCCACGGTGCTTCTCACTACCGACGTCCATTCGCGCGACAGCGGCGTGCCCAGTCCCTTGCGTCTGCCGTTGATGCCGTCGACGAACTGCTTCTCGGTGGTCGTCGCGCGTGCCACCGGCGAGGCGCCCTGCCAGAGCGGCGTGACCTGCCCCTGGTCGATGCGCTGGGCGACGGTGAGCGCCGCCTGCACGACGCTGTTGGGATCGACCGCCGACGCAGGCGCACGTGCGGTCGCCTGCTTGGCCGGTGGCGCGGCCGGTTGCGGGGCCCGGGTCTGGGCCGGGGCGGACATCGCCCCGAAGAGCAGCACCGCGAGTGCGAACGGGAGACGTGCGTCCATGGCGTGGCTCCTGCCGTGCGAACGCGCGGAGTCTGGAACGGACGACGTAAAAGCGCCGCGATGGAACGGCGCCGGACGGCACCGTTCGTCGGAAACCCGTGCGACATGCGGCATGAGCGCTCCGTGCACGCCCGTCGCTGTGATGGGCGTGCGCCCGCTCAGAACGCGGCGTCGAACGCGACTTCGCCTTCCACGCCGACCTGGTAGGCCGATACGCGACGTTCGAAGAAGTTCGTCACTTCCTGCACGTCCTGCAGGTCCATGAAGGCGAACGGGTTGGTCGCGTTGAAATGTTTGGCCAAGCCCAGCTGCGCCAGGCGCTGGTCAGCGCAGTACTGCAGGTACTGGCGCATGTCCTTCGGCGACAGCCCGGCGACGCCACCGGACAGCACGTCCTGCGCGAACTGCATCTCGCATTCCACGGCCTCTTCCAGCATGCGCACGACTTGCGCTTTCAAGGCGTCGTCGAACAGTTCCGGCTCTTCGACGCGCGCCGTGCGGATCACCTCGAACGCGAACGCCATGTGGCAGCTTTCGTCGCGGAAGACCCAGTTCGTGCCGGATGCCAGCCCGTGCAGCAGGCCGCGAGAACGCAGGTAGTAGACATAGGCGAACGCAGCGAAGAAGAACAGGCCTTCGATGCAGCACGCAAAACAGATGAGGTTGAGCAGGAACTGCCTGCGCTGCTCCACCGTCTCGATGCGCTTGAGGTCCTGGATCGAATCGATCCAGCGGAAGCAGAACTCGGCCTTCGCGCGGATCGACGGAATGTTCTCCACCGCCGCGAACGCCTTCGCGCGCGCGACCGGATCGGGAAGGTACGTATCGAGCAGCGTCAGGTAGAACTGCACGTGCAGCGCCTCTTCGTAAAGCTGGCGCGAGAGGTACATGCGCGCTTCGGGCGCGTTGATGTGCTGGTAGAGGTTCAGCACGAGGTTGTTCGCGACGATCGAATCGCCGGTGGCGAAGAACGCGACCAGCCGCTCGATCAGATGGCGTTCGGCCGGCCCGAGCTTGTGCTTGAGATCGTTGACGTCCAGCGAGAAATCCACCTCTTCCACGGTCCACGTGTTGCGGATCGCGTCGCGGTACATCTCGTAGAACTGCGGATAGCGCATCGGCCGCAGCGTGAGGTCGAAACCGGGATCCAGGAGGCGGGAAGTGAGGTTCTGCATGTCGCGGGTGCCTTTCGAGCCCTCCCCTTCAAGGCGAGGGTTGGATGGGATGGTGTCCGAAGGAACGCTCTATGTCGGACACCGCAACGTTCACCCATCCCCACCCCGGCCCTCCCCTTGAAGGGGAGGGAGAAATACCAGAGGAGGGCCGGGGTTGGAGGTGGATCGCTTACTGGCAGGCCTCGCACGCTTCCGGATTCTCAAGCGAGCACGCCACCGCTTCGCTCGGGGTGACCTCCGGCTTGGGCGCCTGCGTGGCCGCGCCGCTGACGGTGGCCTTCGCGATCTTCGTCGCCGGGCGCGAGCGCAGGTAGTACGTGGTCTTGAGGCCCTTCTTCCACGCATACATGTACATCGACGACAGCTGGCCGATGTTCGGGCTTTCGATGAACAGGTTGAGCGACTGGCTCTGGTCGATGAAGGCGCCGCGCTCGGCGGCCATGTCGATGAGCGAACGCATCGGCAGCTCCCACGAGGTGCGGTACACCGCGCGCAGCGACTCGGGAATCGCATCGATGCCCTGGATCGAGCCTTCCGACATCTTGATGCGATCGCGCAGTTCCGGCGTCCAAAGGCCGAGCGATTTCAGTTCCTCGACGAGGTAACGGTTCACGACCAGGAAATCGCCCGACAGCGTCTCGCGCTTGAACAGGTTCGACACCTGCGGCTCGATGCACTCGTAGCAGCCGGCGATCGAGGCGATCGTCGCCGTCGGCGCGATCGCCACCAGCAGCGAATTGCGCAGACCGTGTTCGCGGATGCGCGCGCGCAGCGCGTCCCAGCGTTTTTTGTCTTCCGGCACCACGCCCCACGCATCGAACTGCAACTCGCCCTGTGCGGCGCGCGTGTCCTCGAAGCCCGGATGGCGGCCGCGTTCCATCGCCAGTTCGTTCGATGCGGACAACGCGTGGAAGTAAATCGCCTCGGCGATGCGTGCCGACAACGCACGCGCGGCGTCGGAATCGAACGGCAGGCGCAGTTTGAAGAACACGTCCTGCAGGCCCATAACGCCCAGGCCGACCGGCCGCCACTTCAGGTTCGCGCGGCGCGCGGTTTCGATCGGGTAGAAGTTCAGGTCGATCACGCGATCGAGCTGGCGGACCGCCAGTCGCACCGTCTCGGCGAGCTTGTCGAAATCGAAGCGTCCGGCGTCGCCGTGCAGCAGGCCGTCGGCGAAGACCTCGACGTGGTGCGACAGGTTGATCGAACCCAGGTTGCACACCGCCGTCTCGTCCTGCGACGTGACTTCCAGGATCTCGGTGCACAGGTTGGACAGGTGCACGACGTTGCCGTCGCGCAGTGTCTGGTTGCACGCGCGGTTGGACTTGTCCTTGAAGTTCATCCAGCCGTTGCCGGTCTGCGCAAGCGTGCGCATCATCCGCGCGTACAGGTCGCGCGCCTTCACCTGCTTGGTCGCCAGGCCGGCGACTTCCGCGGCGCGATACGCGCGTTCGAAGGCCTCGCCCCACAGGTCGGTGAGCTGCGGCACCTTCGCCGGATCGAACAGCGACCACTCGCCGTCGGATTCGACGCGACGCATGAACTCGTCGGGAATCCAGTTCGCCAGGTTGAGGTTGTGCGTGCGGCGCGCCTCGTCGCCGGTGTTGTCGCGAAGTTCAAGGAACTCCTCCACGTCGGCGTGCCACGGCTCCAGGTAGACGCATGCCGCGCCCTTGCGCTTGCCGCCCTGGTTCACGGCCGCAACGGAGGCGTCCAATGTCTTCAGCCACGGCACGATGCCGTTCGACAAGCCGTTCGTGGAACGGATCAGCGAACCGCGCGAGCGGATGCGCGTGTACGACAGGCCGATGCCGCCGCTGAACTTCGACAGTTTCGCCACGTCCATGTAGCGCTTGTAGATGCCTTCGAGCGAATCGTCCGGCGAATCGAGCAGGAAGCAGCTGGACAACTGCTCGTGCGTGGTGCCGGAGTTGAACAGCGTCGGCGAGGAGGGGATGTAATCCAGCTGCGCCATGCGGCGATACAGCGCGAGCGCCTCGCCGACGTCCTCGCTCAGCGCGCAGGCGATGCGCAGGAAGAACTGCTGCGGCGTTTCGATGACGGTGCGCGCGGTGGGATGGCGCAGCAGGTAGCGGTCGTACAGCGTGCGCAGGCCGAAGTAGTCGAAGCGCTGGTTGTGCGCGTTGTCGATCGCATCGTTGAGCTTGCGCGCGTGCGCCTGCACGAACGCGAGCAGGCGATCGTTGATCAGCCCCAGTTCGTGACCGCGCTGCACCGACTGCGAGAACGCGTGGATTTCGATGCCGGCGACTTCCTTTTCGATCACGCCGGCAAGCAGGCGCGCGGCGAGGCGGCCGTACTCGGGCTCCTCGGCGGTGAGCAACGCAGCGGTGCGGATCGACAGCTCGTCCAGCTCGCGCGTGGTCGCGCCGTCGTACAGGCCGGAGATGGTGCGCGTCGCCACGCGCATCGGATCGACCGCGAACAGGCCTTCGCACGCTCGGGTCACGGCGCGCACGATCTTGTTGAGGTCCACCGGTTCGCGATGGCCGCTGCGCTTGGTCACCGTCATGGTGAGGTTGGCGGCGGGCGGCGTGAGCGCGAATCCCGTGTCCGCGTCGGATGCGCGGGTTTCGGGCGTGCGCGCGGCGCTTTCGCGCGCAGGCGGGGCGACGGGGGCTTGCGTGGTGACGTTCATCGGCGACTCCGGTGCGTGGGCGCACGTCTGGCCGTCCTCTCCCTCGAAGGACGACGCGGGCGCGGGAGTCGAAGCGTGAATGCGGGGTGTCGCGCAGCCCGAGACGGCGGGCGGCGACGGCGCGAACCGTCGCCTGCTGCGACACCGACCGTCTTCCCTCCGAAGACTCCGTGGCCGGTCACCGCGCGGTGTGCGACGCGCGGCTGTCGGCAGGTCTTCGGACTCGGGACATGACGACAACGCCGTGCGTTGCCTCGCCTACCGATGACCGCTTCCCAGGCGAATCGCCCAGTGCCATGGCCACCTTCGTTTCCCATACCGCTGCGGGGCAGTGCTGGATTCCCACCAGCTTCCCTTTCAAGCCGACCTGCGAAAGGCCGGCACCGACGAGGCACAACATAGTGGGGGTGTGCCGATCCGTCAACGCAAAATCTTGTGGATAACCGCAGATCCGAACGTCCGCGCGATTTGCCCGCACTGGTGCGGCAGGGGACAATGCACGCCCTCGCGGCCGCGCCCGTCCGCCTTGCCGCGCCTTCCCGTCACTCCCAACCACCCTTCCGCAGAAGGGCAGCAGAGGAAGCCTCCATGTCCATCGTCCGCATGTCCGACCTCGATCTCACCGGCAAGCGCGTGCTCATCCGCGAAGACCTCAACGTGCCGATCGAAGCGGGCCGCATCACCTCCGAACAGCGCATCACCGCGGCGCTGCCGACGATGCAGCTGGCGCTGGAGAAGGGCGCCGCCGTGATGGTCACCTCGCACCTGGGCCGCCCCAAGGAAGGTACGTGGACGCAGGAGGATTCGCTCGCGCCGGTCGCCAGGCGGCTTTCCGAACTGCTCGGCATCGACGTGCCGCTGGTGAGGGACTGGGTGGACGGCGTCAACGTCGAGCCGGGCCAGCTCGTGCTGCTGGAGAACTGCCGCATGAACGTCGGCGAGGGCAAGGACGACGACGCGCTTTCGAAGAAGTACGCCGCGCTGTGCGACGTGTACGTCATGGACGCGTTCGGTACCGCGCATCGCGCGCAGGCGTCCACGCACGGTGCGATCCGCCACGCGAAGGTCGCCGCGGGCGGCCCGTTGCTGATGGCCGAACTCGACGCGCTGGCCAAGGCGCTCGACAACCCGGCGCGTCCGCTGCTGGCGATCGTCGCCGGCTCCAAGGTGTCGACCAAGCTCGAACTGCTGTCCTCGCTGGTGTCGAAGGTCGACCAGCTCATCGTCGGCGGCGGCATCGCCAACACCTTCATCGCGGCGATGGGCCACGGCGTCGGCAAGTCGCTGGTGGAGACCGACCTGATCGACACGGCGAAGCAGATCATGGCCGATGCGAAGGCGCGCGGTGCGGAGATCCCGGTGCCCGTCGACGTCGTGGTCGCGCCGGCATTCGCCGCCGACGCGCCGGCGACGGTGAAGGCGGTCGATGCGGTGGGCGCCGACGACATGATCCTCGACATCGGCCCGCAGACCGCGGCGCGATACGCCGAGCTGATCAAGGCGGCGGGCACGGTGGTGTGGAACGGCCCGGTCGGCGTGTTCGAGTTCGACGCCTTCGGCAAGGGCACCCAAACGCTGGCACGCGCGATCGCCGAATCGAAGGCGTTCTCCATCGCCGGCGGCGGCGACACGCTCGCCGCGGTGGACAAGTACGGCATCGAGCGCGACGTGTCGTACATCTCCACTGGCGGCGGTGCGTTCCTGGAATTCCTGGAAGGCAAGGAACTGCCGGCGGTCGCGGCGCTGAAGGCGCGGGCGTAACCGCCGCGTCCGGGCCGGGGCACGCGAAGCGTGCCCGGTTGCCCGCACCATCACGCATCACCCGCGCATTCGAGTACCCGCATGACCACGCTCTTCTTCGACATGGACGGCACGCTGATCGATTCGGCCGTCGGTATCACGCGTTGCGTCGAGCACGCGATGGTGCAGATGGGCCTGCCGGTACCGCCGCACGAGGAACTTCGCCGCTGGATCGGCCCCGCGCTGCGCACCAGCTTCGGCCCGCTGCTCAACGACGACGCCAAGGTCGAACAGGCCGTGCTGCACTACCGCGAGCGCTTCGAAACGCACGGCTGGGCCGAGCATGAGGTCTACGCCGGCATCGGCGAGACGATCGAAGCGCTGCACGCCGCCGGGCATCGGCTGGCCGTGGTCACCGCGAAGAACGAGCCGCACGCGCGCAAGATCGTCGACCACCTGCCGTTCGGGCACCGTTTCGACGACGTCATCGGCGCCACGCTCGATGGCCGCATCAGCCACAAGGACCAGCTCATCGCCGAAGCGCTGCGCCGTTTCGAACTGGACTCCGACGCGTGCTGGATGATCGGCGACCGGCGCATGGACATCGAGGGCGCACGCCATCACGGCATGCGCAACATCGGCGTGCTCTGGGGCTTCGGCGGCGAGGCGGAACTTCGCGAAGCCGGCGCGCTTCACCTCGCCACTGCCCCGAACGACATCCCCGTGTTGCTGGCGGCTTGAGTCCGACGCGATCGCGGGCGGGCGAACGTCGCCGGCCACGCGATCACGCGGATTTCACGGCGTCGACACGCATCGCGCGGCCGCGCTGCGATTCGCATCGGGAATCGGGCCGCGGCGGATGTGACCCGCGTCGCAACCCGCGTCGCACCGCCTCCGGGCCCGGCGCACGCGAAGCGCTGCCGCGCACGCGGCCTCGCCGCGATCCTCTCCACACGGCCTTGCGCCTCGTGGTGGTCTGCTTTCGGGCAGGTTTTTTCAGACCACTTGGATGGATGCGATGGTGTATGGCGGCGGGACAAGAGCGGTCGAACCGAAACCGAGGAGAGCTGTGCTAGCGTCGCGGGGTTCCAGGGACCGCCATTCGATGACGACGACAAAACGCCGCACCAAGATCCTCGCCACCCTCGGCCCGGCCACCGATCCGCCGGGTGTCCTCGACGCACTGCTCTCCGCCGGCGTCGACGTAGTCCGCCTCAATTTCTCGCACGGCGATCCGTCCTCGCAGATCGCGCGCGCGCAGGCCGTGCGCGACGCCGCCCAACGCGTCGGCGTGGAGGTCGGCATCCTGGCCGACCTGCCCGGCCCGAAGATCCGCATCGAACGTTTCGCCGAAGGCCGCGTGCTGCTCAAGACCGGCGACCGCTTCGACCTGGTCGCCAGCATCGACGCGCCGCCCGGCAACCTGCGCGAAGTCGGCGTGAGCTACCTCGGCCTGCCCGGCGACGTGCGCCCCGGCGACGTGCTGCTGCTCGACGACGGCCTGCTGCAGCTGCGCGTGGGCGCCGTGGAAGGCGAACGCATCGTCACCACCGTGCTCAACGACGGCGTGCTGTCCGATCGCAAGGGCCTGAACAAGCAGGGCGGCGGGCTCTCGCTGGGCGCGCTGACCGAGCGCGACAAGGAGCTGATCAAGGTCGCGGCCGAACTGGGCGCGGACTTCATCGCCGTCTCGTTCTGCCGCAACGCGCAGGACATGAACGATGCACGGGCCATCGCGCGGGCGCACGGCAGCGATGCGGCGCTGGTGTCGAAGATCGAGCGCGCCGAGGCGATCGAGAACCTGACCGAAATCGTCGACGCCAGCGACGTCGTGATGGTCGCGCGCGGCGACCTGGGCGTGGAGATCGGCGATGCCGAGCTCCCCGGCCTGCAGAAGAAGATCATCCGCGAGGCGCTGGAGCGCAACAAGGTCGTGATCACGGCCACGCAGATGCTGCAGTCTATGGTCGACAGCCCGATCCCGACGCGTGCCGAAGTCCTCGACGTCGCCAATGCGGTGATCGACGGCACCGACGCGGTGATGCTTTCGCAGGAATCCGCCGCCGGCCGTTACCCGATCAAGGCAGTGGAAGCGATGGCGCGCATCTGCCTCGGTGCGGAACGCCAGTTCAACCACGACACCGATTTCGAAGCCGCGCCGCGCAACCTCGAACGCGCCGACCAGGCCATCGCGATGGCGGCGATGTTCCTGTCCGAGCACATCGGCGTGCGCGCGATCATCGCGATGACCGAGTCCGGCGGCACGGCGCGCTTCCTGTCGCGTTTCCGTTCGCAGGTGCCGATCTACGCGCTGTCGCGCCATGACGGCGCGCGTCGCCGCATGGGCCTGATGCGCGACGTGGTGGCGTACAACTTCGACAGCCGCGGCCTGACCTCGCGCGATGCCGCGCGCAAGGCGGTCAAGGAACTGTTCGAGCAGAACCTGCTCAGTGTCGGCGAGCGCGTGATGTTCACCAGCGGCGACCACATGGAACAACTCGGCGCCACCAACACGCTGCGCCTGCTGCAGGTGGGCGAAGGCGGCGCGGCCGAGGGCCTGGGCGAGCTGTAATCGGGTTCCGACACGCCGTACGGGAACGGGCCGGCTTCGCACCGGCCCGTTTTCGTTTGGGGCGGCTTGGGCCCAAGCCACGCAATGTCCCGGGCGGACGAGCCATCGCACCCGCTCGTCGTCACGCCTGCCTGATTTCGACAACGATAGCGTTGAGGACAGCAAACCTGGCACGAGGGGGCTGTCATGGAGCGCACGCGGGGCAGGGCGGCGATGGCGATGCGACGCGCCCGAAGCCTGGCGGTTCTGGTGGTCGTCTCGACCCTGGCGCTGGCCGGCTGCAGTTCCGTCGGCCATCACACCGCGGGGCGCGACGCATACGATTACGGACCCCAGGCGACGCTGCGGGTGTGCGTGCTGCATACCGATGACGTCGGCGCGGATCGCGTGCAGGCGCTGATCGGTGCGGTGGATCGCGAGTTCGCCGCGTACGGCATCCGCGTCGTGGTGCCCTGGACGCGCGCGTGGAAACGCGCCGGGTTTTCCCACGAGGCGCTGTTCGACGACGTCGCGCAGCGCACGCTCGAGGCGCCGTGCGATCGGCTGGTCGCCTTCGTCGATCGCAATGCCGGCGACTTCCTGTGGGGCCTGGTGATGCCCGAAGTGCTCGGGGCGGTGGACCAGGCCACGCACACGCGCGGGTACGTGGTGGCCACGCGGGCGTCGCTCAACCAGCTGTTCTCCTCGCCGACCGCCACGTCCGTGCACGAGTTCTACCACCTGCTCGGCTGCCCGCATGCGGCGACGATGACCGGCTGCTACGCGCGGATCGCGCGGCTGAAGCGGGCCATCCTTCCGGAGGCGGACTTCTTCCCCGGCGTCGCCCCGGACGGCTCGTTCCTGCGCACGCGCGAGGCGGTCAACGATCGCGTGCGGCCGGGCCTCGCAGGCCCTTGAGGGTCGCCGGCGCACGGTCGGTCGAAGTGGTATTGGATTTCGGGGTGTCTGGTCTGCAAGTGGTTGATTCTGCGTCGCGTTGACCGGTTCTTGGCGGGGCAACGCGGCTATAATGTCGGGCTTCCCACCGCTCCCGCAGGACGACCCATGAGCATCGAACAGCTTGCCGAAACCGCCCAGGCCATGGTGGCCCCGGGCAAGGGCATCATCGCCATCGATGAGTCCACCAGCACCATTGCCAAGCGTTTTGCCGGCGTCGGCATCGAGAACACCGAGGAAAACCGCCGTCGCTACCGCGAGCTGCTGCTCGCCACGCCCAAGCTGAGCGACTACATCTCCGGTGCGATCCTGTTCGACGAGACCATCCGCCAGTCGACCGCCGACGGCGTTCCGTTCGCCAAGTACATGAGCGACAACGGGATGATCCCGGGCATCAAGGTGGACAAGGGCACGCACAACCTCGCCGGCTTCCCGGGCGAAGTGGTGACCGAAGGCCTCGATGGCCTGCGCGCTCGCCTGGAGGAGTACTACAAGCTCGGCGCGCGCTTCGCCAAGTGGCGCGCGGTGATCAACATCGGCGACGACATCCCGTCCGGCACCTGCATCGACGCCAATGCCCACGCGCTCGCGCGCTACGCCGCGCTGTGCCAGGAGCAGGGCCTGGTGCCGATGGTGGAGCCGGAAGTGATCATGGACGGCAGTCACGACATCGACACCTGCTACGAGGTCACCGAAGTCACGCTGCGTTCGCTGTTCGCCTCGCTGTACGAGCACAGCGTCATGCTGGAAGGCACGATCCTGAAGGCATCGATGGTCCTGCCGGGCACGACCTGCGCGGACCAGGCGTCGGTCGAGGAAGTCGCCGCCGCCACGCTGCAGTGCCTGAAGTCCACCGTGCCGGCGACGCTGCCGGGCATCGTGTTCCTGTCGGGCGGCCAGTCGGACGAAGCCGCCACCGCGCACCTCAACGCGATGAACCAGATGGGCCCGAACCCGTGGCCGCTCTCGTTCTCGTATGGCCGCGCGATGCAGGCCGCCGCGCTGAAGCTGTGGTCGCAGGACCTGGTGAACAACTTCGCCCGCGCGCAGCAGACGGTGTACGAGCGCGCCCGCGACAACGGCCTGGCCGCGCTGGGCCAGTGGAAGCAGGCCGCGTAAGCGCCCGCGCATCCGCAGCGATACGAAAAAGCCGGCCCCGCGCCGGCTTTTTCTTTTCCGCCCCGGACGAAGCTCCGATGCATGGAACCCGCATTCACGTGGCCTATACGCGGCGTGCACGCCACGAAGACGACGATGCAGGCGCGGGCATCAGGATCAGGTCGGTTGATCCGGATCAAGTTCGCTCCTGGAGCCCGCCAGCAGACTGGATGTCTAGGGACATCGACGTAGCGATGTCTCGCGCGAGCGATCGACAGGAGCCGTCATGGACCAGCCAGATGACAACGTCATCAAGCGACGAGAACGCACGGCCTTCCTGCTGCTGACGGCGGTGGTCTTCCCGCTGCTGACGGTGATGATCGTCGCCAGCTACGGATTCATCGTCTGGTTTTGGCAGATGTTCGTCTCCGGGCCGCCGTCGGGGCACTGACGTGGCGGCGGCTCCTGATCCATCCCGGCGCGCGCTGCTGTTCGGCCGGCGCGCCGCGGCCGTCCCGATGCGCCCGCCGTGGGCGCTGGACGAAAACGCCTTCCTCGACGCCTGCACCGCCTGTGGCGCTTGCGTGGAACGCTGCCCGGAACGCGTGCTCGTGCACGGCGCCGGCGGGCGCCCGGTCTTCGATCCGATGCGGGGCGAGTGCACCTTCTGCGGCGAATGCGAGCGCGCTTGCACGCCTCGCGCGCTGGATCGTTCCGCGACAGACGAGCCGTGGACGCTGAAAGCGCTGGTCGCCGATGCCTGCCTGCCGCGCCACGGCGTGGTGTGTTCCAGCTGCCGCGACGCGTGCCCGGAGCGCGCCATCGCGTTCCCGCTGACCGCGCGCGTGCCCGTGCCCACCATCGACGACGCGCGCTGCACCGGCTGCGGTGCCTGCGTGAGCGTGTGTCCAACCCGCGCCATCGCACTGTCCGCGCGTGCAGGAATGACCGCATGAAGATCGACCCGACCCGACACGCCGTCGCGCCCCGCGACGTCCACATCGCCAGCTTCGTCGTGCAGCACCGCACCGACGCGGCCGCGGCCATCGCCGACCACATCGCCGCGTGCGACGACCTCGAACTCGCCGTGCGTGGGCAGACGCGCAGCGTCGTGCTGTGCGAGTGCGCCGACCAGTACGTCGTGCTCGATCGCATGGACGCCGTGCGCGCGCTGCCCGGCGTGCTCAACGTCGCGCTCGTCTATCACCACGCGGAACCGCGCGAGGCGCTCGATGCGCCGGTGCGTTCCCCCTCCGATTTCCAGGCTTCCGGAGCCGCGCCATGACCACCCGCCGCGAGTTCATCCGCAACACCGCCGTCGCCACCGCCGCGGCCGCCGCCGGCCTGCCGCTGCCGGGCGACACCGCCAACGTGCTGACCGAGGGCGACCTCACCACGCTCAAGTGGGACAAGGCGCCGTGCCGGTTCTGCGGCACCGGTTGCGGCGTCAACGTCGCGGTCAAGGAAGGCCGCGTGGTCGCCACGCATGGCGACGTGCACGCCGAGGTCAACCGCGGCATCAACTGCGTCAAGGGCTATTTCCTGTCGAAGATCATGTACGGCAGCGACCGCCTGACCGCGCCGCTGCTGCGCAAGAAGAACGGCGTCTACGCGAAGGACGGCGAGTTCACCGAAGTGACCTGGGACGAGGCCTTCGACGTCATGGCCGCGCAGTTCAAGCGCGTGCTGAAGGAGAAGGGCGCCGACCACATCGGCATGTTCGGCTCCGGGCAGTGGACGATCTTCGAAGGCTACGCGGCCAACAAGCTGATGAAGGCCGGCTTCCGCAGCAACCACATCGACCCGAACGCGCGCCACTGCATGGCCTCGGCGGTGATGGGCTTCATGCGCACGTTCGGCATGGACGAACCGATGGGCTGCTACGACGACATCGAGGCCGCCGACGCGTTCGTGCTGTGGGGCTCGAACATGGCCGAGATGCATCCGATCCTGTGGACGCGCGTCACCGACCGGCGGCTCACGCATCCGCACGTGAAGGTCGCCGTGCTGTCCACGTTCGAACACCGCAGTTTCGAACTGGCGGACATCCCGATCGTCTTCAAGCCGCAGACGGACCTGGTGATCCTCAACTACATCGCCAACCACATCATCACCAGCGGCAAGGTCAACCGGGAGTTCGTCGACCGGCACACCACGTTCAAGCGCGGCAACGACGACATCGGCTACGGCCTGCGTCCGGACAACCCGCTGGAGATGAAGGCGAAGAACGCCAAGGACGCCAACGGCGGCGAAGTCATCGACTTCGAGCAGTTCGCGGCCTTCGTCAAGCCGTACACGCTGGACAAGGCGGTGGAAATGACCGGCGTCGAACGCGGCTGGCTGGAAAAGCTTGCCGAGCTCTACGCCGATCCGAAGGTCAAGGTGATGTCGTTCTGGACCATGGGCTTCAACCAGCACACGCGCGGCGTGTGGGCCAACAACATGGTCTACAACATCCACCTGCTGACCGGGAAGATCGCGACGCCGGGCAACAGTCCGTTCTCGCTGACCGGGCAGCCTTCCGCCTGCGGCACGGCGCGCGAGGTCGGCACCTTCAGCCATCGCCTGCCCGCCGACATGCTGGTGGCCAATCCGGAGCATCGCAAGCACGCCGAGGAAATCTGGAAGGTCCCGCACGGCATCATCAATCCAAAGCCCGGCTATCACGCGGTCGAGCAGAACCGCATGCTCAAGGACGGCAAGCTCAACGCGTACTGGGTGCAGGTCAACAACAACATGCAGGCCGCGGCGAACCTCCGCGAGGAGACGTGGCCCGGCTATCGCAATCCGGAGAACTTCATCGTCGTCTCCGATGCCTACCCGACGGTCACCGCGCAGGCGGCCGACCTGATCCTGCCCGCCGCGATGTGGGTGGAGAAGGAAGGCGCCTACGGCAATGCCGAGCGGCGCACGCAGTTCTGGCACCAGCTCGTGAACGCGCCCGCGCAGGCGCGCTCGGACCTGTGGCAGCTGATGGAATTCTCCAAGCGCTTCACCACGGACGAATGCTGGCCCGCGGACATCCTCGCGGCGAATCCGCAGTTCAAGGGCAAGACGCTGTTCGACGTGCTGTACCGGAACGGCAACGTCAACCGCTATCCGCTAGGCGACATCCAGCAGGGCTACGCGAACGATGAATCCGCGCACTTCGGCTTCTACGTGCAGAAGGGCCTGTTCGAGGAGTACGCGGCGTTCGGCCGCGGGCACGGACACGACCTCGCGCCGTTCGACGCGTACCACGAGGCGCGCGGCCTGCGCTGGCCGGTGGTGAACGGTCGCGAGACGCGCTGGCGGTATCGCGAGGGCGCCGACCCGTACGTGAAGCCCGGTACCGGGTTCCAGTTCTACGGCAACAAGGACGGCCGCGCGGTGATCTGGGCGCTGCCGTACGAACCGCCGGCCGAATCGCCGGACGAGGAGTTCGACCTGTGGCTGGTGACCGGCCGCGTGCTGGAGCACTGGCATTCGGGCTCGATGACCATGCGCGTGCCCGAGCTGTATCGCAGCTTCCCCACCGCGGTGGTGTTCATGAATCCCGACGACGCGCGCAAGCGCGGGCTCAAGCGCGGCGACGACGTGCGCATCGTCTCCCGGCGCGGGGAAATGCGTACGCGCGTGGAGACGCGTGGGCGCAACCGCATGCCCGAAGGCGTGGTGTTCGTGCCGTGGTTCGACGCGGGCCAGCTCATCAACAAGGTCACGCTGGACGCGACCGATCCGATTTCCAAACAGACCGACTACAAGAAGTGCGCGGTCAAGGTCCTGGGCGCATAGGAGGCCGGCCATGAGCAACGCATTCACGCGCAATCGCCCGGTGTGGATCGCCGGCGCACTCACCGTCGGGGTGATGGTGCTGGTGTTCCTCGCCGGTTGGCTGTTCGGCCGCGGCAGCGAGAAGAAAGAGGAAGCGCGGCGTGAGGTCGCCGCGCAGAAGGCGCACGTGGAGCGGCCCGATTCCGCGCTCGGCCGCGCCGACCTTCGCCAGATCGACGCGCTGCGTCGCGGCATTCCCGTCGACCAGGAAGCCGCGCCGCAACCGATGTGGCACGTGCAGAACATGGACGTGAAACGCGAGCGTGCGTATCCGATGCAGCCGCCGACGATTCCACACGCCATCGACGGCTACCAGGTCGACAAGAACAGCAATCGCTGCATGTTGTGCCATGCCCGCGCCAACGCCGAGAAGTTCCAGGCACCGCCGGTGAGCGTGACGCACTACATGGACCGCGACGACCAGTTCCTCGCGACGATCTCCTCGCGGCGCTACTTCTGCAACCAGTGCCACGTCGTGCAGACCGACGCGCCGCTGCTGGTGAACAACGCCTTCGAAACGATCGACGCGGTGCTCGCCGCCGCCGAAGCCGGCACCGCGACCGCCAGCGCTGCGCAGAGGACACCGTGATGCGCCGGCTCGTCGAGCGGGTATGGGGCTGGCTGCGTCCGCTCTGGCTGACGCTCCGGCGTCCGAGCGTGCACTACAGCCTGGGGTTCCTGGTGGCGGCGGGCTTCGTGGCCGGCATCCTGTTCTGGGGCGGATTCAACACCGCCTTGGAGGCGACCAACACGGAGACGTTCTGCACGGGTTGCCACGAGATGCGCGACAACGTCTTCCAGGAATTGAAGACCACGATCCACTACAGCAATCGCTCCGGCGTGCGCGCGACATGTCCGGACTGCCACGTGCCGCACCAGTGGACGGACAAGATCGCTCGCAAGATGCAGGCGTCGAAGGAGGTCTGGGGCAAGATCTTCGGCACGGTGAACACGCGCGAGAAGTTCCTCGACCATCGACTGGAACTGGCGATGCACGAGTGGGCGCGCCTGAAGGCGAACGACTCGCTGGAATGCCGCAACTGCCATAACTACGAATCGATGGACCTGACCCGTCAGAGCGCCCGCGCGGCGCAGATCCACCAGCGCTGGCTGGTGACGCGCGAGAAGACCTGCATCGATTGCCACAAGGGCATCGCGCACCACCTGCCCGACATGGCGGGCATTCCGCAGGGGTAAGCGCGCACTTGCGAAACGAAGCGTCGGGCGCGGGCTCGTTGCCGCGCACTGGCGCGCTGTCATCTCTCGTAGAGCAAGAATCGATTCCAGCTTTCGCTAACGACGGCGACGTGGTTCGCCGAGAGGCCAGTGCCCGAGCATTGCGAGCCTGAGCTGTCGCCTTCGCCGTGATGATGAGTTCAAGAACGCCACCAGGTGCCGGCAAGAATCGCGCACTCGCCGGTCGCGCTCATTCCGCCAGGACGGTCCGATACAACCCCGCCATCTCCGGCCCGAAGCACGCAAACACCACCCGCATCGGTCCCGTGTGGTCGGCGAGCCACGCGCGCACCTCACGCACCGCGATCGGCACCGCGCGTTCCGCCGGAAAGCCGTACACGCCGCAGCTGATCGCCGGAAACGCAACGGACGCGACACCGCGAACCATCGCCAGCCGCAACGATTCGCGATAGCACGACGCCAGCAACGCAGCCTCGCCGGCGTCGCCGCCGCGCCATACCGGGCCGACGGTGTGGATCACGTGGCGTGCGGGCAGGCGATGCCCGCCGGTGATACGCGCCTCGCCGGTCGGACAGCGCACGCCCGGGCGGACCTGCGGCAACGCACGGCATTCATCGAGCAGGCCGGGCCCCGCCGCGCGATGGATCGCCCCGTCCACGCCGCCGCCGCCCAGCAACGTCTCGTTCGCGGCGTTGACCACGGCATCGACGTCCAGCGTGGTGATGTCGATGTCCAGCACTTCGGCGAACAGGGCGCGTTGTGGTCGCATCAGGTAGAGCGTCTGGTGATGTAGCGATACGACACCCACTCCGTTTCATGCGGATCGCATGCGAGCAGTTCGCCGCCGTAGCCTGCGATCAGGCGTTCCACTTCATGGCGGGGGATCCCGCGCATGATGAAGGTCGGATAGTCCGCCGGAGCATCATCGGACGACGTCGACGGGTGGGGCTCTGCCGCCACGACCATCACCTGCCTGCGAGCCGTCGGCGAGCCGCGATCGGCGAACCAGTTGACGCCTTCCTGGACGATGTCGAGTTCGAGCTCATGTGGGCCGGGCGAGTCGGGCGCGACGACATCGACGATGACGTTGCACTCTTCACCGGGCACAAGGCGGCTTGGCATGCGGGCGCGACCGTCGTCATGCCGAATCTCGCTGCCGTGTGCGTCGTGCCAGTGATTCCCCAGGTTGATCTGATGGGTGAGGTCCTGGAGCCATTCGACAGGACTTTCGTTGCGCACGCGCGCATGTATCCGCAAGCATTCACCGGCATGGACCTGTTCGGGCGCGTCGAAGGAGATTCGCGCGCGATGCGCGCCATCGGGAAGTCGCGTGCCGTCATTGCCATGCGGTAGCCACTCTTCCGTCAGGTGGGACGGAATCTGGAACACCACGAAGCCGCCCGGTCGCGCGACGCGATAGAACTCCGCGATATAGCCCGCCGCCAAGGCGGGATCCATGTGCTGGAGCACGATATTGGAATACACCAGGTCGAAGGCTGCATCCGGCAGGCGCGCCAGGTCGTCGCGTGGGTTGACGATGAATTCCACGTTCGGTCGCGCGCGTGCCAGGCGACGCGCGTTTTCGACCATCGACGGTGAAATGTCGATGCCGATCACGCGATCGAACCGCATCGAAAGCGGAATGGACAGCCGACCCACACCGCACCCGAAGTCCAGGGCCGCCTGCGCGGCTGGAAGACCGCCAAGCTCATCGATATCTGCCAGCAGGCGCCGGATCTCGGCTTCACCCGTCTCCAGAAACTCGGCCACGTCCCAACGACGTCCGCGCTTTTCCGGTTCGCTGAGTACCGCCCAGAGCGGATCGATCTGCGCGAGCGTTTCCCACGTATCTGCGACGGATTTCAGGTTCTCCGTGACCATGATTCGTTTCCCTCGTGCCCGCGAAAGGAATGCCGGCGCGTGCAGCCGCCGAGCGCGTTACCTCACAACGAGTTCAACCACTCATCATCCGACCCCTCGTTCACGCCCTCGAACAGGAAGGTGGAGAGGTAACGTTCGCCGGTGTCGGGCAGCATCGTGAGTATCACCGCGCCTTCGTCTGCGTTGCGTGCGACTTCCAGGGCGGCCGCGGCGGTGGCGCCGGCGGAGATGCCGACGAACAGGCCTTCCTCCTGGGCCAGGCGCCGCGCGGTGTCGCGCGCGAGGACGTCGTCGATCGGCAGGATCGCGTCGGCGACGTCGCGGTTGAGGACCTCCGGCACGAAGTCCGGCGTCCAGCCCTGGATCTTGTGCGGCTGCCACTCCTTGCCGGCCAGCAGCGACGCGCCTGCCGGTTCGCACGTGGTCACCCGCACGTCGGGGCGCGCGATCTTGAGCACTTCGCCCACGCCGGTGAGCGTGCCGCCCGTGCCCCAGCCGGTGACGAAGTGATCGAGGCGGCGGCCGGCGAAATCGCGCAGGATCTCCGCGGCCGTCGTCTGGCGGTGGTAGGCCGGATTGGCCGGGTTGGTGAACTGGCGGGCGAGGAACCAGCCGTGCTTTTCGGCCAGTTCGGCCGCCTTGCGCACCATGCCGCTGCCGCGCTCGGCGGCGGGGGTGAGGATCAGCTTGGCGCCGTACGCGCGCATGAGCTTGCGGCGTTCCATCGAGAACGAGTCGCTCATCACGGCCACGAACTTGTACCCGCGCGCCGCGCACACCATCGCCAGGGCGACGCCGGTATTGCCCGACGTCGCTTCCACGACGGTGTCGCCGGGCTTGAGCTGCCCGCGCGCCTCGGCGTCGAGGATGATCGCCAGCGCGAGGCGGTCCTTGACCGATCCGCCGGGGTTGAAGGCTTCGACCTTGGCGTACAGGGTCACGTGTTTCGGTGCGACGCGGTGCAGGCGGACCACCGGGGTGCGGCCGATGGTGTCGAGGATGCTGTCGTGGATCATGGGGAACTCCTGAGCACGGGGGCTTGAGCGCGAGGGGCCTGGAGCGGGACGCAGGATGCGGGCGGGAGCGGCCACCGGCGGGCCGTCGCGGCCGTCCACGAGACCGTCATCGGAGAGTGCCACAGTCGGGTGTCAAATCCCGTTCGGGCCTGTCCGCAGGGCCCGGCCGCCGGTCGGGACGCGGCCTTGCGCGTTCTGGCGTCCCGGGGCGTTTGCGCAATGAGTTGTCAACCAATGGGCTACGCAGGCGTTGATGCCCGACCGCTAGAATCCCCGGGCTCAACGCGTCTCACCTCGTCAGTCCCTTCAGGCAGCCGCATGCGACCTTGTTCCAGATTCAGTTTTCGCGCTCTCCGTGCCGGCGTCGTGCTGGCCCTCGTCGGCGCGATCGTCGCATGCGGCAGCAATGGCGCCGAACCGCGCAAGGACGGCGGCGAGCGCCCGATTCCCGTCACCACGCAGCAGGTCCGGATGCAGCCCTTCAGCGACACGCTGCTGGCGCTGGGCAACGTGAAGGCGCGCGAATCGATCACCGTGACCGCCAAGGTCAGCGAAACCGTGCAGCAGGTGCATTTCGAAAGCGGCGACGTGGTGGCCGCCGGCGCACCGCTGGTGACGCTCACCGGCCGCCAGCAGCAGGCCGCGTTCGAGCAGGCGCAGGCGACCGCGAACGAGGCCGAACGCCTCTACCAGCGCCAGCGCGAACTTGCCGACCGGCAACTCGTCGCGCGCGCAACGCTGGATACGCAACTGGCCCTTCGCGACGCCGCGCGTGCGCGCGTGGAGCAGATGCGCGCCGACATCGGCGACCGCGTGATCCGTGCGCCGTTCGGCGGCGTGCTCGGCATCCGCCAGGTCAGTCCCGGCGCGCTGGTGCAGCCGGGCACGGCGATCGCCACGCTCGACGACACCGCGCGCGTCTACGTCGATTTCCCGGTGCCGGAGGCGATGATCGCCACGCTCGGCGTCGGCCAGCGGGTCGCCGGCACCAGCACCGCCTACCCGGGACGCAAATTCGAAGGGCAGGTGAGCACGATCGATGCGCGCGTCGACGAAGCCACGCGCTCGGTCGTCGTGCGCGGCGATTTCGCCAACCCCGACCGCGCGCTGCGCCCCGGCATGCTGTTGCAGGTCACGCTGTCGCGTCCGGAACGGCAGGCCCTGCTGGTGCCGGAAATCGCCATCGTGCAGGTCGGCACCGATTCGTTCGTCTATCGCGTCAAGCCCGATTCGTCGGTCGAGCGCGTGGACGTGAAGGTCGGCAGTCGCCGCGACGGCCTGGCCGAAATCGCCGAAGGGCTGAAGGCCGGCGATCGCATCGTCGTCGACGGCACCGGCAAGCTGCGCGTGGGGGCGCGCATCGTCGACGCGGCCGGCGACCAGGCGCCGGCAGGCGAGGTCGGCGCCGCTTCCAGGAACGGCACGGCCAAGGCCGGCTGAACGTCAGAAGTGAGCGGGAGGAGTGAGAAGTGAGCGAGAGGACCTCGTCGCACCACGCACCCGCCGCTTCCCGCTCCTCACGCCCCTACAGGTAACGCCATGAACCTGTCCGACCTCTCGATCCGCCGCCCCGTGTTCGCCACGGTGATGAGCCTGCTGATCATCGTGCTCGGCGTGATGGCGTTCTCGCGCCTCACGTTGCGCGAACTGCCGGCGATCGACCCGCCCATCGTGTCGGTCGACGTGAACTATCCCGGCGCCTCGGCGGCGGTGGTGGAAACGCGCATCACGCAGATCCTGGAAGACGCACTGGCCGGCATCGAGGGCATCGAGACCATCGAATCGCGCAGCGTCAACGGCCGCGCGGCCATCAGCATCGAATTCACCCTCAACCGCGAGATCGAGGCCGCTGCCAACGACGTGCGCGACGCGGTCAGCCGCGTGCTCGATCGCATGCCGGAGGAAGCCGATCCGCCGGAGGTGGAGAAGGTCGAATCCGACGCCGATCCGATCCTGTGGCTGAACATGAGCTCCACGCGCATGGACACGCTGCAGCTGTCCGACTACGCAGAACGCTACGTGGTCGACCGCCTGTCGTCCGTCGACGGCGTCGCGCAGGTGCGCATCGGCGGCCAGCAGCGCTATGCGATGCGCATCTGGCTCGACCGCGACGCGCTCGCCGCGCGCGGCATCACCGTCAACGAAGTGGAGAACGCGCTGGAAGCGGAAAACGTCGAGCTTCCGGCCGGCCGCATCGAATCCAACGCGCGCGACTTCACGCTGCGCGTGGCGCGCAGTTACCAGAAGCCGGAAGACTTCGCGCAGATTCCGCTGGGCAAGGGCGCCGACGGCTACGTCGTGCGCCTGGGCGACGTGTCGCGCATCGAGCTGGCCTCCGCCGAGCGCCGCGCCTACTACCGCAGCAACGGCGAACCGAACATCGGCCTGGGCATTGTCAAGACCTCGACCGCGAACAGCCTCGACGTCGCGCGCGCGGTGCGCGAGGAAGCCGGGAAGGTGCAGAAGACGCTGCCCGAAGGCACGAAGATCTTCGTCGCCTTCGACACCACCATCTTCATCGAGTCCGCCGTCGAACGCGTGTACCACACGCTGATCGAAGCGATCGTGCTGGTGCTGGTGGTGATCTGGCTGTTCCTCGGCAGTTTCCGCGCCGCATTGATTCCGGCCGTCACGGTGCCGGTCTGCCTGATCGCCGCGTTCATCCCGCTGTACCTGTTCGGTTTCTCGATCAACCTGCTGACCTTGCTGGCGCTCGTGCTCGCGATCGGCCTGGTGGTCGACGATGCGATCGTGGTGCTGGAGAACATCCAGCGACGCACGGACCTGGGCGAACCGCGCCTGGTCGCCGCCAAGCGCGGCACGCAGCAGGTGGCGTTCGCGGTGATCGCGACCACCGCCGTGCTGGTGGCGGTGTTCCTGCCGGTCGGCTTCATGGAAGGCAATACGGGGCGCCTGTTCCGCGAGTTGTCCGTCGCGCTCGCCGGTGCGGTCGCCATTTCGGCCTTCGTCGCGCTGACGCTGACGCCGATGATGTCCTCCAAGCTCGTGCGTCCGCACAGCCAGGAGAAATCCAACGTCGTGCACCGCTGGGTGAACGCGCGCCTGGACGCTGTCACCGCGCGCTATCGCGGGCTGCTCTCGCGCACGACCGGGCTGGCGACGTCGAAGATCTGGCTGCTCGTCGTCGGCGTCATGCTCGCCACGATGATCGTCACCGGCTTGCTGCTCAAGCTGGTGCCGTCCGAACTCGCGCCGGCCGAAGACCGCGGTTCGTTCCAGATCACCATCCAGGGACCGGAAGGCGCAGGCTTCGATTACACCGTCGGCCAGGTGCAGCAGGTCGAGAAGATCGTCGCCGCGCACACCGGCGAAGGCCAGACGATCCAGCGCTACAACCCGCGCGTGCCGGGCGGTTTCGGTGCGAGCGAGGAAATGCACACCGGGCGCATCGCGGTGTTCCTGCAGGACTGGAAGGAGCGCGACATCTCCACCGCCGACGTCGCCGATTCGCTGCGCGCCGAGCTGGGCAGGCTGCCCGGCGTGCGCGCGATGCCGCAGGTGTCCGGCGGCCTGGTGCGCTCGCGCGGCCAGCCGATCAACATCGTGCTCGGCGGCCCGGAGTACGCCGAACTCGCGCAATGGCGCGACAAGCTCATCGCGAAGATGGAAGCCAACCCGGGCTTCTTCTCGGTGGATTCGGATTACAAGGAAACGCGCCCGCAGATGCGCGTGGAGATCGACCGCCAGCGCGCGGCCGACCTCGGCGTGCCGGTGACCGACATCGGCCACGCGCTGGAAACCATGATGGGCAGCCGCCGCGTCACGACGTTCGTGCAGAACGGCGAGGAATACGACGTGATCGTGCAGTCCGACCGCGAACTGCGCGCCTCGCCGGAAGACCTCGCGGCGATCCAGGTGCGTTCGCGCGACGGCGGACTGATCCCGCTGTCGAACCTGGTGACGCTGCGCGAACTGGCCGAGCCCGGCAGCCTCAACCGCTTCAACCGCCTGCGCGCGATCACCATCAGCGCCGGCCTCACGCCGGGCTATCCGATGGGCGAGGCCATCGGCTGGCTCGAGGACAGCGTGCGTGCCGAACTGCCCGACCACGCGCAGATCGACTGGAAGGGCGAATCGCGCGAATACATCCAGGCCGGCGGCACGGTGCTGCTCACCTTCACGCTGGCGCTGCTGGTGGTGTACCTGGTGCTCGCCGCGCAGTTCGAAAGCTTCATCCATCCGTTCGTGATCATGCTGACCGTGCCGCTGGGCGTGCTCGGCGCCCTCATCGGCCTGGCGGTGACGGGCGGCACGCTCAACCTGTTCAGCCAGATCGGCATCGTCATGCTCGTGGGCCTGGCGGCGAAGAACGGCATCCTGATCGTCGAGTTCGCCAACCAGCTTCGCGATGAAGGCCGCAGCATCCGCGAGGCGATCGTCGAGTCGTCGTCGGTGCGTCTGCGCCCGATCCTGATGACCTCCATCGCGACCGTCGTCGGCGCCATTCCGCTGGTGCTCGCGGGCGGCCCGGGCTCGGCGAGCCGCGCGACCATCGGCATCGTGGTGATCTTCGGCGTCGCGTTCTCGACGCTGCTGTCGCTGTTCGTCGTGCCGGCGTTCTACGTGCTGCTCGCGAAGTACACGCGCTCGCCCGAAGCGGTCGGCCAGGAACTGGAGAAGCTGGAAGCGAGCACGCCGTCGGTGGGCGGGCACGCCTGATGCGCCTTCCGCGTTTGCAGCCCTGGTAAGCGCAGCGCCCCGGGTCGAACGTTGCGGCCCCAGTTCCCCGGTGCAGACTTCGCCTTGCCCGGGTTACGAAGGCGGGGCCCCTGAACGGCGCGTTCCGCCACGGAACGCTCGGGCGGTTAACCTGTGCGCATGCCCGCCCTGGCCCCCAGTTCCCGCTTCGAATCCGAGCGCCTCGCCGGCGAGGGCTTCGTGCTGCGCACGTGGCGCCGGTCGGACCTGGAATCGCTGCTGCACCACGCCGACGACGCGCAGGTCGTGCGTGGCCTGAGCAGCCGTTTCCCGCATCCGTACACGCGACGCGACGGCGAGCGCTTCCTGGCAGGCGAAGTCGTCGATCTCGACGATCCGGTGTTCGCCATCGAGATCGACGGACAGGCCTGTGGCGGCATCGCCGCGCGTCCTGGCGACGACGGACGCGGGCAATCGGCGGAGCTGGGTTACTGGCTCGGCCGTTCGTTGTGGGGCCGCGGGCTGATGACGCGCGTGGTCGCGCTGTACGCCCCCTGGGTGATGCAGCGCCTGGCGCTGTTCCGCCTGCAGGCGACGGTGCTCGACTTCAACGCCGCCTCCGCGCGCGTGCTGCTGAAGAACGGTTTCATCGAAGAGGGCGTCGCGCGCTGCGCCCTCGTGAAAGAAGGCGAACCGCACGATCTGCGCGTGTTCGCCAGGACGAGAAGGAGTCTGTGTGACGCACCGTGATCCCCCCAGCCGCCCGCCTCGCGGGCCACGTCCGCCCGGCCCGCCTTCGCGCGATGCAGCGTCGCCGTGGGGCGGCACCCACGTGCGCAGCCGCAAGGAACGTTTCGAGGAACACGGCGCGCGCTTCCGCCGCGACCGCGCCGCGCAGGAGTCGCGCGGCGCCGGCGTGCCGCATTCGCACGACGCGCGCACGCACGAAGGCGAGCACGACATCGAACACGCGCCGCATCCCGCGCGCGAACGCCGCGGCGCGGAGCTGCGCCTGTACGGCCTCAACGCGATCAATGCGGTGTTCTCGCGGCGCCCCAACGCGATCCGCAAGCTGTACCTCGCCGAAGCGCGCATTCCGGCGCTGCAACCGCTGTTGAAGTGGTGCGTCGCCAACCGCGTGGGCTATCGCGTCGTCGACGAGCTCGATCTGCACAAGCTCGCCTCCAGCAGCCATCACGAAGGCGTCGTCGCCGACGTGCTGCGCGAGGAACCGTTGGCGTTGTCGACGTGGTTGCGCGACCTGCCGTCCGGCCCGCAATGCGCGATCTGGCTCGATGGCGTCGGCAACCCGCACAACTTCGGCGCGATCCTGCGTTCGGCCGCGCATTTCGGCGTGTCGGCGATCCTGTTGCCGAAGCATTCGACGCTGTCGCTGTCCGGCGCCGCCGCACGCGTGGCCGAAGGCGGCGCGGAAGCGGTACCGCTCGTGCGCCTGGGCCGCGACGACAACGCCATCGCGCAGCTGCGCGGCGCAGGGTTCACGCTCGCCGCGACCGTGGTGCAGGGCGGCAGCGACGTCTTCGCCACGCCCTTGCCCGAGCGCACGATCTACGTGCTCGGCGCCGAAGGCGAGGGCATGGATCGCGAACTCGCCGCCGCATGCGACCTGCGTCTGTCGATCCCCGGCACGGGGCTGGTGGAAAGCCTCAACGTGGCGTCAGCTGCGGCGGTGCTGCTGGCGGCGTGGAAGGCGAAGCGGGGGTGAGCGTTCGGCGGGTGCCCTGGGTACTGCCGACGTTGCGGACGGGTTGTCCTGCTAGTGCGGTCGTAGTTCCCCCGTCACGCCCCGGCCGCGGATCACTCGTGCAGGGCGCGCATCAAATTCTCGAAGTCCCTGCCATCCCGTTGAAGGACTGGCAGGCCATGCTCCACTCGGTATATGTACGCCCCGTGCACTAGCGTGTGATCGCTCGGGACCGGTTTGAATAAACCCACATCTCTCGTCATTTCAGAAAATGGCGCGCTGTACTCCAGCGTGTCACCGTTCCGGGTGAGGTAGATCGCGTAGGTTTCGGTCTCGTCATCAGTCAAGAAGGCAAAATCCCTGACGCCATCAAAATCATAATCGTCGTAGTGAAGAGGGTGTTGCCCACTTCGCGGAACCTCGGTTATCTCCGCTTCCGTGAGCTGGTCGCACAAGGCATACCCGATATCGCCGGTGTGTTCTGCTACCAACGCGTCGTCCTTCTTTCTAAAGATTCGGTAACGCGCGCTTGTCCTGTTCGGCTTGTCAGGCGCGTCGGTGAGACGCATCTCCGCTCGGAAATGCGCAGAAAAGTCCTCGAACGGGAAAGTATGGGTGAGAGCGGTACGTTCGAGGTTCTTGAGGTAACCCGACGTCAACTCCCTAAGATCGTCGCCCTCACGTTTCACCGCCCTGTACACGTATCGCGCTCCTCCGACGTCTACTTCGACCTGCGCACGGTCATCGGACATGGAAATCGCGTAACGGGCGGCTCCGTTCGCGAAGCTGAGGCGCCTGGATCCGGGGTCATAGACGAAGGCGCCGGAGGCCTCCTGCACCTCGCGGTCGGGGTAGAGAAACTCGATTTCTCCATTCTTCTTCGAGATCGCGTAGAACAACTCGTGGTCGAGGACAAGCAGCTGCACATGTCGGCCATCGGCAAGGTCCAGTTTCACCCAGTGATCCGCAGAGGAGTCCGCTGGATCCGGCATTCTCCGGTAGCCGGCTGCCGCCGACATCTTGCCGTTACGCACCGCCGTTTCCTGATAGAACGTCGGGTAAGGTGCGTAATAAGCGGTCCCTTCCTCGACCTGCCGCACTGGAGTCGGAACGCCATTCTCAATCGCAAACTCAACGTACAAATGGTGACAGCAGCCGGATTTGCTCATTGCGCTCAGGCGCTTCCTGGCACGATCAACCTGGAACAAGCCGCAGTATTCCTGGGCAAGTTCAGTCAGTGCCTTGTCGGCGTGCAGGGCGCCTGATTTGTCTCCGACGAACACCTCGTAAGACGGGCCGTGGTAACACGAATTCTGGCCGTCCATGACGGCCATGTCGGTGATGCCGTCGAAGTTGAAGTCCTCCTGCACGATTAGCTCGGCAGTGTACGGTTCCATGCCGGCGTGGCTCTCAAGACCGAGCGGAAGTTCGTTGGCCTCGATCTTGACCGCTTCACGCCCAGAGCGATCAAACACGCGGATCACGCCTGGCGTGAATACGTCCTCGCCAGTGGCGTCGGCGATCTCCAGCGTCGCTGTGTACGGCGCGAGAACATTAGCGATCTTTAGCGTCCTCGCCTCTGCACAACTCCCGAGCATGCAGATAACTAGCACCGCGAAGCACGACAGGACGATGAGAGGATCGGAGATCGATACACGAGGCCTCCTGCGTGTTCTCCGTTCGACGCCCAAAAAACAGCACCCGTGGCGTAGTGTGAGGCACATGATGTCATTCGATCCATGAGTCGAAAGGACAAGTCTCTCCAGCGTTGCGGAGGCGTCCATGCGAACGATTCGCCGGTAGTCGAGCCGGATGTGGTCTCGCCGCGCCTTTGAACGCAATACCGGGACCGCTTTGCCCGTGCGCTATCGACCTAGCCCCCGGCCCTTGCTGCGGGATGACGGAAAGTGGAATGGCGGGTGCGCTATCTACGAACGCGAGGTTTCCACCTGCAGCGGCAAGCTCGCCCGGATGCACGTTCCCGCGCCGGGCACCGTCTCGATGTCGAACGTGCCGCCCAGGTGGGTCGCGCGTTCGCGCATGGCGATCAGGCCCAGGCCGTGGACCTGGTCGGGATCGAAGCCGCGGCCGTCGTCGATGATCGACAGCAGGATCTGATCGCCGCGCGGCGCGAGCAGCACCGTCACCTGCGTCGCACCGGAATGCCGCAGCACGTTGGTCAGCGCTTCCTGTGCGATGCGGAAGCACGCCAGTTCGACCGTGGGTTCCGGGCGGTCCAGCAGGGGCGCGAGGTCGAGTTCCAGCGCGGGCGTGCCACCGCGACGGAACAGCCGGTCGCACTGCCAGCGCAGCGCGGCGACGAGGCCGAGCGCGTCCAGTTGCGGCGGCCGCAGCAGGATCGAGAGATCGCGCAGCTTGGCGATGGTCGAGTCGGCGATCCCGACGATCTCCTCGACGATTTCGCGCCGCCCGGCCTCGTCCTCGCCTTCGATCGACGTCGCCGCCATCTTCATCGCCGAGATCGCCTGGCCGATGTCGTCGTGCAGTTCGCGCGACAGCGTGCGGCGTTCGTTTTCCTGGACGTCGATCAGGCGCGCGTTGAGCGCGTGCAGTTCCTGCTGTTGCTGCTGCAGGTGCGCGGTCAGTTCGATCTCGCGGGTGTCCGAACACGTGCGGCGCAACATTGCGAACAGCAGCACGGCGACCAGCGGCAGCGACAGCGCGTTGGCGACCCAATGCGCGGCGTCGCCGACGAAGCGGCGCAGCTCCAGCGCCAGCGCCGGCGCGACCAGCGCCATCCACGCAATGGCCAGCGCGGCCATCGCCAGCGACAGCAGCCATCCGTTGCGCCCACGCAAACGGGCGCGCAAACCTGCGCGCCCGTCCGGGGTGTGCCCTGTGGACCCGATGGGGCCCGTCGGCGAAGGAGGGATCTGGTTCATCCCGTCATGTGGCGGATCAGAAGAGTTCGACGCTACCAGCATCCATCGACTGCTGCATCACGGCCTTGTGAGGCGGACGCTCCCACTCGGCCTTCATCTGGGCGATGCGCTGGCCGAGCTGCTGCAGGGCCTGGCGCACTTCGGCGTCGGCGCGGTCGGCGTTGTGCAGCAGCTGGTGCAGGGCGGTGGCTTCGCGGTTGATCGCGCTCAGGCGGTCCAGGTGCGTGGTGGCCGCGCCCAGGGCCTGGGTGGCGATGTCCTCGAACTGCAGCGAACGCACGGCTTCGGCGACGGAACCGTCGATCGCGCGGCCGCAATCGGCGATCTCGCGCATGCCGTTGCCCAGGCCGCGGTTGATGCCGTCCACGCGTTCCAGCATGGCGGCGGCTTCGGCGCGGGCGCCGCGGGAGCGGTCCATGTCGCGCGAGGCCATCGTGGTGACGGTGTCGCGGACCCGGGCGATGGCGTCCTTGGAGCTGTGCGCGAGCTTGCGGATCTGCTCGTTGAACGCGGTGGAGCGCTCGGACAGGTTGCGCACCTCGTCGGCGACGACCGCGAAGCCCCGACCCGCCTCGCCGGCACGCGCCGCCTCGATGGCGGCGTTGAGCGCCAGCAGGTTGGTCTGGTCGGCGATCGACTTGACGTCTTCCAGCAGCGCGAAGATGCCGTCCAGGTGCTCGGCCATCGCGTCGATGTGCGTCACGGTGGTGGTGCTCTGGCCGCTCACGGCCTCCAACGCTTCCACCAGTTGTTCCATCTGCTGGCTGGCCTGCAGGGCGAAGCGCGAGACGTCCACGCCGCCGTGCTCGCCGTCGGTGCGGTCGATGATGCGCGAGACCACTTCGCTCTGTTCGCGCGACTTGCGGTTGACCGCTTCGAAGCTGGTGCCGAGCTTGGCGACCGACTCGCGGATCAGCGTGCGGGTGCGATCGATCTCGCCGCGCGAACCCTGCACTTCGGAATTGACGAAGTTGCGCAGGTCGTCGAGCAGGCGCGTCTGTTCGCGTAGCATCGCCGCGTCGTTGTGGCTGGGCCGCTGCATGGTCCAGGCGAAGCCCAGCCAGGCCAGCGTCATGGCGACGAGCGCGCCCCATTGCACGGCGGCGGGCCACCCCATCGCTTCGGCGGCAATGAGCAGGGTCGTCAGCACCAGCGGTGCTGCAAGGCGAATCAGTACGCGGGAATCCATCTTCGATCTCACCGAATGGGGCAACTTAGATAACGGCGGGTGGGGGCGGTGCTTTAGAGCTGGAAACGAGGGCGAAGAAGTGAGAAGTGAGCGAAAGGCCCAGTGCGTCACGCTTTCACATGCGGGCCTGGCAGGCAGAAAGCAGGGAGCGAAAGCCGAGCGCGAAAGGCCGAGCGCGAAAGGCCGAGCGCTCACTCACTCCTTCACACCTCTCCACTCACTTCTCGCCTTGCGTCCGCACCGGGGGACCAGGTCGCTGCAACGTTCAATCCGGATGCGCTTCGCTTGCCCGGGCTGCAAGACCCCGTAGGATGGGTAGAGCGAAGCGAAACCCATCGCGGTACGCCGTTTTGCGCGGGGGGCTTGCGGGGCGCGTCGATGGTGGGTTTCGCTTCGCTCTACCCACCTACGAGGTTTTTGCCGCGCAGGCAGCGGATCGGACAACCGGATACCGACGAAAAATCGCGGCAAGGTCGAACGCCTCAATCGCGCGCGGTGCCTGCCAGCAACCGCTCGGCCACCTGCGACAGCGGCACCGTTTCCTGCGCCGCGCCGAGCGCCACCGCCGCACCGGGCATGCCCCACACGACACTGGTGGCTTCGTCCTGCGCGAGGGTGGCCGCGCCGGCCTTGCGCAGGGCCAGCAGGCCGCGCGCGCCGTCGTCGCCCATGCCGGTCAGCAGGGCCGCGCTTGCGTTGGCCCCGACGTGCTCGGCCACCGAATCGAACAGCGCATCCACGCTGGGACGGTGGCGACGCACCGGATCGTCGTCGCCCAGGCGGCAATGCCAGCGCGCACCGCTGCGGTACACGCGAAGATGGCGGCCCCCTGGCGCGACGTAGGCGTGGCCGGGCAGCAGTTCCTGCTCGCGCTCGACGTGGATCACCGTCATCCGGCTATGCCGGTCCAGCCGATCGGCGAACGGTGCGCTGAACGCGCCCGGGATGTGCTGCGCGATCACCGTCGCCGGTGCGTCGGCGGGCATCTGCGACAGCACTTCGCGGATCGCCTCGGTGCCGCCGGTGGAGGCGCCGATCGCGATCAGCCGGTGCGTGGTGCGGTAGGCGACGGCCGGCATCGCGACGGCTTCGCCCGCGCGCGGCAGCGAGGGCGCGACCACGCGGGCCTTGGCGGCGTGCTTGATCTTCTCGATCAGCAGGCCGGCGTATTCGGTCAGCCCGCGCGCGACGTCGAGCTTGGGCTTGGCGATGAAATCCACCGCGCCCAGCGCGAGCGCATCGAGCGTGACCTGCGCGCCGCGCTCGGTGAGCGTGGACACCATCACCACCGGCATCGGCCGCAGTCGCATCAGGTTGCGCAGGAAGGTCAGGCCGTCCATGCGCGGCATTTCGACGTCCAGCGTGAGCACGTCCGGGTCGAGCTGCTTGATCTTGTCGCGCGCGATGTACGGATCGGCGGCGCTGCCGACCACCTGGATGCCCGGGTCGGCTTCCAGCAGTTGCGTCATCAACTGGCGCACCAGCGCCGAGTCGTCGACCACGAGCACGCGGACCGGACCGCGCGCGGGAGTCCGCACGGCGTTCATCAGAACAGCTCCACGCCGCCGCTGGCGACCGGCTCGCGCGCGAGGCGGCCGTAGTAGGCGCGCTCGGCATCGACGATCACGTCGTTGCGCGCCGACGGCAGGCGCTTGACCAGCGTGCGCCCGGTCTGCGCGAAGAAGCAGACCTTGCGCGGGTGGACGTCGCCGAGGTCCTGCGCCATCACCGGGATCTGTTCGGCGCCGAGGTATTCGAGGACGAACGACGCGTTGCGGGTGCCGATCGGGTCGCTGTAGAAGCCCGACAGCACGTTGCCGCCGCCGAACACCTTGGCCAGCAGGCGCGAGCGTCGCGCGCCGCGCTTGAGCAGGTCGTTGATCAGCAGTTCCATGGCGTGCGCGCCGTAGCGCGAGGACACCGAGCCGGCTTCGCCGCCCGGCAGCATGAAGTGGTTCATGCCGCCGACCTGCACCATCGGGTCGTACAGGCACGCGGCCACGCACGAGCCCAGCAGCGTGACCAGCGCGATCGGGCGGTCGGTGACGCGGTAATCGGCCGGCAGCAGCTTGATCGCCTCGGTCTGCAGGACCGGATCGAAGTAGCTGCCCGGCTCGACGGCGGGGCGGGCGGTGCTCATGGCGGCGTTCATGGCGGCGGTTACTTGCGAACGGCGGGGCGGTAGGTCGTGCGTCCGCACGCCGTGACGAGGTCGTGCGCGTGGCCGAAGCTCTCCGAATGCCCGGCGAAGAGCAGGCCGTCGGAGGCGATCAGCGGCGCGATTCGGGTCAGGACCTGGTACTGCGTGGCCTTGTCGAAATAGATCATCACGTTGCGGCAGAACACCGCATCGAAGCCGCCGCGCAGGCCGTAGTCGTCGTCGAGCAGGTTGAGCGGGCGGAACTCGATCAGCGCCTGCAGTTCCGGCTTCACGCGGCACAGGCCGGCGTTGTTGCCGCTGCCGCGCTGGAAGAACTGGCGGCGACGCTGCAACGACAGGCCGTTGATGCGTTCGACCGGGTACACCCCGCGCGCGGCGGTCTGCAGCACGTTGGTGTCGATGTCGGTGGCCAGTATGCGCACCGGCGGCGTCATCGTGCCGTACGCCTCGCAGGCGGTGATCGCCAGCGTGTACGGCTCCTCGCCGGTGGACGCGGCGTTGCACCAGATCGACGCGCCGTCGCGGCAATGCTCGCGCAGGTGCGTGTTGAGCATGTCGAAGTGGTGCGCCTCGCGGAAGAACGAGGTGAGGTTGGTGGTGAGCGCGTTGATGAACCCCTGCAGCTCGGCGTCCGGATCGGCTTCGACGAAATCGAGGTAGTCGCCAAAGCGGTCCATGTCGAGCGCGCGCACGCGTCGCGCGAGGCGGCTGTAGACCATGTCGCGCTTGTGCGGGTGCAGGTGGATGCCGGCGTGGTCGCGGATCATCCGGCAGACGCGGCGGAAGTCGCGGTCGTCGAAGGTGAATTCGCGGTCGTCGGTGGTGCGCGCTGAAGGACGCATGGATGGGGCTCGTTCCGGCGGGGGAGGGCGCTTCACTTCTCCCTGCGGGAGAAGGTGCCCGGGGGGCGGATGAGGGGCAACGCAGGCTCGACGCTCGAACCCGCAGTGCAGCACTGCACTGGCGGTGTTCGCCTGACGCTTCGTTACCCCTCAACCAAGCCCCTCTCCGGTGGGAAAGGGGCTTTTGAGCTACGGTGAAACTCAGAACTCCTGCCACTCCCCGTCCGCGCTGTTCGCGGCGGCGGTGGCGCGGACCTTGCGGGCAGCGGGCTTGGCGGCCGGCGCGGCGGGCTTGGCGCGCGACGGCTTGGCCGCCGGCATCTCCACCACCTGCGCGGCGCGCACGGCCTGCGCCGTGTTCGCGTGCGCCAGGCGGAACACCGCGACCGTCTGCACCAGCTGCTCGGACTGCTGTTCGAGGCTGCGTGCGGCGGCGGACGCCTGTTCGACCAGCGCCGCGTTCTGCTGCGTGCCTTCGTCCATCTGCGTGATCGCGTTGTTGACCTGCTCGATGCCCGAGCTCTGTTCCTGCGACGCCGCCGAGATGTCGGCGATGATGTCGGTGACCTTCTTCACGCTGGTCACGATCTCGTGCATCGTGCGGCCGGCCTGGTCGACCAGCTGGCTGCCTTCCTCGACCTTGCCGACCGAGTCGCCGATCAGCTGCTTGATCTCCTTGGCGGCGTTGGCCGAGCGCTGTGCGAGCGAGCGCACTTCGCTGGCCACCACGGCGAAACCACGGCCCTGTTCGCCGGCGCGCGCCGCTTCCACCGCGGCGTTCAGCGCGAGGATGTTGGTCTGGAACGCGATGCCGTCGATCACGCCGATGATGTCGGCGATCTTCTTCGACGACTGGTTGATCGCGTTCATGGTGTTGACCACTTCGCCGACCACGACGCCGCCCTGGCCAGCGACTTCCGCCGCGCTCTGCGCAAGCTGGTTGGCCTGGCGCGCGTTGTCGGCGTTCTGGCGCACGGTGGAGGTGAGTTCCTCCATCGACGAAGCGGTTTCTTCCAGCGATGCGGCCTGCTGCTCGGTGCGCTGCGACAGGTCGTTGTTGCCGGCGGCGATTTCCGCGGCGGCCGAGCTGATCGCATCCGAACCCTGGCGGATCTGGCCGACGATCTGCGCGAGCTGGTCGACGGTGCGGTTGGCGTCGCCGGCGAGGCGGCCGAACTGGCCCGGCAGTTCCACTTCGACGCGGCGGTTGAGGTCGCCATCGGCGACGGCCGACAGCAGCGTGCCGACTTCGTGCAGGCCTTCCTCGGCGGTCGCCATCAGCTGGTTCAGCGACTGCACCACGTCGTGGTAGACGAACTCGAAGCGCGATGCGTCGCCGCGACGGCTGAAGTCGCCGGCGACGGCGGCGTCGACCAGCGTCTTGATCTCGGCGTTGATCGCGTTCATGCCGCTCTTGACCGAATCGACGGCGTCGGTGATGCGCGCCTTCTGGCCCGGCAGGCGGTCCATGTCGCGCGACAGGTCGCCGCGCGCGTAGGAGGCGACGATCTCGATCGCGCGCGTGTTCACCTGGATGTGCGAATCGACCAGCGTGTTCACCTCACCGGCCATCTGGCCGTACGCGCCGGGGAAATCCTCGCTGCGCAGGCGGCGGTCGATCTCGCCCGCCTGGTGCGCCTCGAACAGGTCGCGCTGGGCGCCGGCGAAGTTGCGCAGCGTGTTGATGGCGCGTTCCAGGCCGCGCGCGATGTCGCGCACTTCGTCGCGGCTGTCCACGCGCACCGCGTCGGGGAACTCGCCGCGGGCGAGCAGGTCGGACGCGTCCTGCACTTCCTTGAGCGCGGCGCGCGTGCTGCGGCTGAAGCCCAGGAACAGGTACGTCGCCAGCGCCAGGATCAGGATGCACACGCTCAGCGTCAGCGCGGTGCGCTGCTGCAGGCGGGCGATCTCGGCCGACGCGGCTTCGTCGAGCGAGGTGCTCGCCGCCGACAACGCCGCGGCCAGCGCCAGGCGCGTGGCCTCGGTGCGCGCGGCCATGATCTTCACCGGCAGCACCGGGGTTTCCGCGTCGAGGATGTGCTTCTGGATGTCGGCGTTCTGCTTGGCCACCGCATCGAGCGCCTTGCGGAAGGGCGCGCCCATGCTGGCGCCCAGCGACGCCATTTCCTCTTCGGCGTCCTTGATCTCGATTTCCGAACGCGTGCGCACGTAGTCCTGCATGTTGCGCGAGACGGCCAGGCCCGTGCGGTCGTCGACCCAGATCGCGCCGTCGCCCAGCACGCGCAGCGCGGTGGCGCTCTGCTGCTGGGTGTATTCGGCGAGGGTGGGAACCCACACGGTCGCGGCGCGGCCGACGTACAGCACGGCGGCGTTCTGCGCCTGCGCCAGGCCGGTTTCGTCGGCGATCAGGCTGTGCACTTCACCGAGCTTGCGCACGGCGGCGGCGTGGTCGTTGGCGGCGGCGGCCGAATCGCTGTGATCGGCGTTGGCCTTGTCCCACGCGGCGCGTGCGTCCTTCAGCGCGGCAGGCAGCGCCGAATCGGACAGCTGGCGCGACTGCCAGGCGTTGAGCGCGTCGAGTTCGCGCACCACGGCGGCGGCCGATTCCTGCAGCGACTGGTCGGAGACTTCGTCCTTGGCGAACTTGCGCACGACCTGCAGTTCGTGCTGCTGGATCGCCATCATCGCGCGGTGCAGATGCGCCAGGCCGACGACGGCGTCGCGCTGCTGCGTGGCGGCGTTGACCTCGGCGTTGGAGCGCACGACCAGGATGCCGGCCAGCACGCCGCAGGTCAGCATGAAGGCGGCACCGATGACCATCGCCTTCTGGTTGAAGCGCAGCTGCGACATCAACCGGGTCGCGGGTGCGAGGAAGCGGTCGAGCAGGGCGGCCGGCGGCCGGGTGTGTGCAAGCGTGGACATGGATCCTCTCGGGCGGAACGGACCCTTTCGGGTCGACACCCGTTGCATCGGCGCGGCGTGGGGAAACTTTAGGCTGAGGCCGGCCGTTCCCGCGGCACCGCCGCGTGGCCTGCCGAACGCCCGGCCGTGGAGGGCCGGGCAGGACGCCACGAAGTTCAAGGCGTCTGGCCATGGACGGCTGCCGTACCTGGATCGATGCCACCGACCCCCTAAAGATTCCGCAAACCCGGCCGATGTCCCCGGTGTCGCCCGACATCATCCCCAAGGAGTCATCCCATGCGCCGTTCCCTCCTGACCGCCGCCGGCCTGGCCGTGCTGGCCCTGTCCTTCGCTGCCCCTGCCTCGGCCGATCTCAAGCCGATCAAGCGCGTAGAGCCGCAGTACCCGGCCGAAGCCGCCCGCGCCGGCACGCAGGGCTTCGTCGAAGTCGAATTCACCGTGGACCCGGCCGGCAAGGTCGCCAGCGTCTCGGTCGTCAACGCCAAGCCGGCCCGCGTGTTCGAGCAGTCGGCCGTGCGCGCCGTGAAGCAGTGGGAGTTCGCGCCGGGCGGTGGCAAGGGCAAGGTGCGCCTGGACTTCTCGCTGTAAGCGATCCAGCGCAATACAACGCACCCCGCATCGTGGGTGGAAGGAAAGGCGCGCCGCAGGGCGCGCCTTTCCTTTTGGTGCCGATCGGGATGAGGAGGCGAGGAGCGGGTCAACGCGCCGTCGCGTCATCGTCATCCCGGCGAAGGCCGGTACCCAGGCTGGCTACGTGTGGGCACTCTGGCAGTGGCGAACCAACAGGATCGTCGTTCCAGCGAAAGCTGGAATCCATTTTGATTTTGCGCTCGACGTGAGAAGCGACATCGCAGCGCCGTGCGGCAACGGTCGTTCGCCGCAGAGACTCCGTTGCCTCTCACCCCAACCCCTCCCAGCTCTGCACTCCTGCGGTCGCCGATGGGAGAGGGGCTTGAAGCACGTCATCCCGGCGAAGGCCGGGACCCCGGCTGGTTACGTGTAGGCACTCTGGCAGCGGCGAACCAACAGGATCGTCATTCCAGCGAAAGCTGGAATCCATTTTGATTTTGCGCTCGACGTGAGCAGCGACATCGCAGCGCTCTGCGGCAACGGTCGTTCGCCGCAGAGACTCCGTTGCCCCTCACCCCAACCCCTCCCAGCTATGCACTCCTGCGGTCGCCGATGCGAGAGGGGCTTGAAGCACCGCGCGAAAAGCGGGATCAAACGCCAGCGTCAGCTTTCGGCGCCAACCTCACCGCCGTCCCGCGATCCGCGCCAGCTCCGCATCCACCACACCGGCGCCTGCGTTCGCACGCCCCAGCCGGAACACCGCCACGGCGTCCACCAGCTGCGCGGCGTGCTGCTCCAGGCTGCGCGCGGCCGCGGCGGACTGCTCGACCAGCGCGGCGTTCTGCTGCGTGCTCTCGTCCATCTGCGTGATCGCGCCGTTCACCTGCTCGATGCCCGCCGTCTGCTCCTGTGACGCGGCCGAGATGTCGGCGATGATGTCGCTGACCTTGCGCACGCTGGCGACGATGCCCTCCATGGTGCGCCCAGCCTGGTCCACCAGCTGCGTGCCCTGCTGCACCTCCACCACCGAATCGGTGATGAGCTGCTTGATCTCCTTGGCCGCATTGGCCGAGCGCTGCGCGAGCGAGCGCACTTCGCTGGCGACCACCGCGAACCCGCGGCCCTGTTCGCCCGCGCGTGCGGCTTCGACCGCGGCGTTCAACGCCAGGATGTTGGTCTGGAACGCGATGCCGTCGATCACGGCGATGATGTCGCCGATGCGGCTGGACGACTCGCTGATCGCGCCCATCGTGCGCACGACGCGGCCGACCACCGCGCCGCCTTCGGACGCGACCTGCGCGGCCTGGCGCGCGAGTTCGTTGGCCTGTCGCGCGCTGTCGGCGTTCTGCCGGACGGTGGAGGTGAGTTCCTCCATCGACGAGGCGGTTTCCTCCAGCGACGCCGCCTGCGATTCGGTGCGACGCGACAGATCGTCGTTGCCCGCCGCGATTTCCGACGCCGCGCTGCCGATCGCGTCGGACCCGTCGCGGATGCCGCCGACGATCTGCGCCAGGCGCTCCACGGTTTCGTTGGCGTCGCGGCTCATCCGCGCGAACACGCCGTGGAAATCGCCGCGCATGCGCGTTTCCAGGTCGCCGTTCGCCAGCCCGCGCAGCAGCGACGACAATGCGGACAGGTTCTCGTCGGCGGTCGCCATCAGGCGGTTGAGCGTGTCGACCATCGTGCGGAAATCGTGGTCGAAGCGCGACGCGTCGCCGCGCGCGGTGAAGTCGCCGTCGGCCGCCGCGGCCGCCAGGCGCTGGATCTCGCCGTTGATGGCGCGCAGGTTCGCCTTCACCGAATCCATCGTGCGCGTAAGCACGGCCTTCTCGCCGGGCAGCCGGTCCATGTCCTGCGACAGATCGCCGATGGCGTAACGCTCCATGATCTTCAACGCGCGCTGGATGGACTCGATGTGCGAGGCGACCAGGCCGTTGGTGTCGCGCGCCATC
The DNA here is from genome assembly GCA_031216755.1 of Lysobacter arvi. GTDB lineage: Bacteria > Pseudomonadota > Gammaproteobacteria > Xanthomonadales > Xanthomonadaceae > Lysobacter_J > Lysobacter_J arvi. The sequence continues at coordinate 110,517 of JARUHG010000002.1, forward strand.
GCGCCGTACGCGCCGGGGAAGGCGCTTTCGTCGATGCGGAAGCCGATCTCGCCCTCGTCGTGGCGACGCGCCATCTCGCCCTGCGCGCGCGAGTAGTCCTCCAGCCGGCGGCACATGCGCTCCAGCGCCTGCTGCAGCTGGCCGATCTCGTCGCGCTGTTCGGTATGGATCACCAGGTCGAAGCGACCGTCGGCCATCGCCTGCGCGGCCTGCGTGGCGCCGCGCACCGAGGCGGCGATGTTGCGCGCGATCAACACGCTCAACGCGATCACGGCCGCCAGCGCGATGAACGCGGCGATCAACAGCGTGCCGGCGAAGCGCCAGGCGCGCGCGGCGATGTCGTCGGTGTACTCGCCGCTGCCGATCACCCAGCCCCAGCGCGGCAGGTGCTCGACGTAGGAGATCTTCTCCACCGGGCCTTCCACGCCCGGCTTGGCCCACTGGTAATCGACGAAGCCGCCGCCGTCGCGCGCGACCTTCACCATTTCCACGAAGATGCGCTTGCCGTCGGGGCTCACGTAATCGGTGAGGTCCTTCCCGTCCAGCTGCTTCTGGTGCGGGTGCATGAGCATGCGCGGATGCTCGTCGTTGACCCAGAGGTAATCGGTGCCGTCCTTGCTGCGCAGGGTGGAGATCACCTTCAGCGCCTCGCGCTGCGCGACGTCCTCGGTGAGCCGGCCCGCCTGCGCGAGATCGGCGTATCGCTGGACCACGGCGAGCGCGGCGCCCACGCGCGTGTGCAGCCGCGCGCGTTCGTCGGCGATCTGGCCCTGGTAGTTGCGCTCGGCCGCGATGCCGGCGAGCACGACCAGGCCCAGCGCGAGCGTGGCGATCATCCACGCGAACTTCGCGCGAAGCGTAAGGGAGGAGAAACGGAACAGGTTCGACATGCGTACACCGCGATTCGTACTCGACGCGGGATCGCGTCTTGCCCGCGTTATCGGCAGTCGCCGGGTTTGATGCAGATCAAACGCGCCGGATTCCGCAAATTTCTTGCTGAACGCGCCAAGTGGGACGTGGGTCGCGGTTGGGGCACGTACGCACACCCATCAAGACACCGTCATGCCTGAGCACCGTCATCCCGGCGAAGGCCGGGACCCAGGCCTGTCGCGTGTGGTCAGGCTGATAGCGGCAAACCGCCATCACCGTCATTCCAGCGGAAGCTGGAATCCATCTGGCTTTTGCCCTTCGACATACGAGCAACAGCGCAGCGCTGTGCGGCAATGGCCGTTCACCACAATCGCTCCGTTACCCCTCACCCCAACCCCTCTCAGCCCTGCACTCCCTGCGGTCGCCGGTGGGAGAGGGGCTTAACCTCCGTCATCCCGGCGTAGGCCGGGACCCAGGCCTGTCGCGTGTGGGCACTCCGGAATCGGCGAAGCACCCTTCGCCATTCCAGCGGAAGCTGGAATCCATCTGGCTTTTGCCCTTCGACATACGAGCAACAGCGCAGCGCTGTGCGGCAGTGGCTGTTCACCACAATCGCTCCGTTACCCCTCACCCCAACCCCTCTCAGCCCTGCACTCCCTGCGGTCGCCATTGGGAGAGGGGCTTAACCTCCGTCATCCCGGCGAAAGCCGGGACCCAGGCCTGTCGCGCGTGGGCACTCCGGAAGCGGCGAACCACCCTTCGTCATTCCAGCGGAAGCTGGAATCCATCTGGCTTTTGCCCTTCGACCTACGAAGCAACAGCGCAGCGCTGTGCGGCAATGGCCGTTCACCACAATCGCTCCGTTACCCCTCACCCCAACCCCTCTCAGCTCTGCACTCCCTGCGGGCGCCGTTGGGAGAGGGGCTATGACTCAATCGTTCGCCGCGCGCAGATACTGCACCGCGTTCGAACCCAGGCGGAACGACGCTACCGTCCGCATCAGGCCCGACGCCTGCTCCTCCATGCTGCGCGCGGCGGCGGACGCTTCCTCGACGAGGGCCGCGTTCTGCTGCGTGCTTTCGTCCATCTGCGCGATGGCCTGGTTGATCTGTTCGATGCCCGAGCTCTGCTGCAGCGTCGCGGCGCTGATGTCGCCGATCAGGTCCGCCACGCGCTTCACGCTGCCGACGATCTCGTCCATCGTGCGGCCCGCGCTTTCCACCAGCCGCGTGCCGGCGCCGACGCGTTCGACCGAGTCGCCGATGAGGTGCTTGATTTCCTTCGCGGCCGTGGCCGAACGCTGCGCGAGCGAGCGCACTTCGGTGGCGACCACGGCGAAACCGCGGCCCTGTTCGCCCGCGCGCGCCGCTTCCACCGCCGCGTTCAGCGCGAGGATGTTGGTCTGGAACGCGATGCCGTCGATCACGCCGATGATGTCGGCGATCTTCCTGGACGATTCGCTGATCTGCGACATGGTGTCGACCACGCCGTGCACGGCGTCGCCGCCGCGCGAGGCGATGGCGGTGGCCTCGATCGCCAGCCGGTTCGCCTGGCGTGCGTTCTCGGCGGTGTGGCGCACGGTGCTGGTGATCTCGTCCATCGACGAGGCCGTTTCCTCCAGCGACGCCGCCTGCGATTCGGTGCGGTGCGACAGGTCGGTGTTGCCCGCGGCGATCTCGCGCGCGCCCTCGCCGATCGTGTCGGCGGCGACCTTGATCTGACCGATGATGCCCGCCATCGCCTCGACCAGCGCGTTGATGCCCTCGCACAGCTGCGCGATGGAGCCGGTCTTGTCGGCGGCGTCGACGCGACGCGTGAGGTCGCCGTCCTGCGCGGCGGCGACGACGGCGCGCGTCTGTTCCACCGCGCGCTGCAGCGCCTGCGTGTCGCGCACCTGCGCGGTGATGTCGGTGGCGTACTTGACCACCTTGAACGGCTTGCCGTTCATGTCGAAGATCGGGTTGTACGAAGCCTGGATCCACACTTCGCGGCCGCCCTTGCCGAGGCGGCGGTACACGCCCGCGTCGTACTCGCCGCGGCCCAGCTTGTTCCAGAAGCCGGCGTACTCCGCGCTGGTGCGATAGGCCTCCTCGGCGAACATCGAATGATGGTGCCCGCACACTTCGTCCAGCGCGTAGCCCATCGTCGCGAGGAAGTTTTCGTTCGCCGAGAGGATGCGCCCGGACAGATCGAACTCGATCACCGCCTGCGATTTGCTGATGGCCGCCAGCTGCCCGGCGAAATCCGCGGCCTGCATCTTCTGCGCGGTGATGTCGGTGGCGAACTTCACCACCTTGCGCGCGCGACCGTTGCTGTCGAACACGGGGTTGTACGAGGCCTGGATCCAGACCTCGCGCCCGTCCTTGCCGACGCGGCGGTACTGGCCGGCGTCGAATTCGCCGCGCGCCAGCTTGGCCCAGAACAGGCGGTACTCGTCGCTGCGCGCATGCTCGCGATCGACGAACATCGCGTGATGCCGGCCCTGGATCTCGTCGAGGCGGTAGCCCAGCGTGCGCAGGAAGTTGTCGTTGGCGTGGAGGATCGTGCCGTCCAGGTCGAACTCGATCACCGCCTGCACGCGGTCGATCGCGCGCATGCGGCCTTCCATGTCGGCGATGCGCGCGGCGTGCGCGGGCGGGGACGTGTGCGCGCCGGAAAAGGTCGAGGCGAGTCGGCGCAGGAACGACGACGTCGCGGGCACGGGTACTTCTGCCGCGGCTGGCTGGCGAATGGAACGCATGACGGGCCCTCTTCATTCCTTGTGAAACAAATCGAACGCGCCGCAGATCCCATGCGGCGCAGGACATGGCGTTGATTTGTGGACTCACGAAAGATCGCCCGGGGGGACGGCGGACCTTGGGTGGAACACAACGCGGCTGGCTTGGCGGATCCGCTCCGCCTGGCGTGCTTTTTGGCGTTGTTTTTGTTTTCGGTGTTGCGGTGTTGCCGAGCCCCTCGCCCGCGAACGGGAGAGGGGATGATGCTTATGCAGCGTTCGCGTGCGCCACCAGGCCCATCTCGGCGCTGGTCATCAGCTTCTCGATTTCCAGCAGGATCAGCATGCGCTCGCCGTGCGTGCCGATGCCGGTGATGAACTGGCGGTCGATCGTCGCGCCGATTTCCGGCACCGGGCGGATCTGCTCCGACTCCAGGCGGACCACGTCGGAGACGCTGTCCACCACCATGCCCACGACGCGGTCGGCGACGTTGAGCACGATCATCACCGTCAGCGCGTTGTATTCGGCCTTGGCCAGGCGGAACTTCAGGCGCATGTCGATGACCGGCACGATGGTGCCGCGCAGGTTGATCACGCCCTTGATGTACTCGGGCGCGTCGGGCAGGCGGGTGACGGTGTCGTAGCCGCGGATTTCCTGCACTTTCAGGATCTCGACGCCGTACTCCTCCTCGCCCAGGGCGAAGGTGAGGTACTCGTCGGCCGATTCGATGGTGGCGGTGCTGTCGTTCATGAGGATGTCTCGGTCGTGTTCGGGTTGCTGCTGTTCTGTCATGCCGCCTGCGGCATCCGCTGCGCCTGCACCAGGCCGCCGACGTCGACGATCAGCGCGACGCGGCCGTCGCCAAGGATCGTGGCGCCGGAAATGCCCTGCACGCGGCGGTAATTGGCTTCCAGGTTCTTCACCACGACCTGCTGCTGGCCGAGCAGTTCGTCCACTTCCAGCGACAGGCGCTGGCCGTCGGCTTCCACGACCACGGCGATGCCGTTGCCCGGATTGGAGCCGGCGTGCCCGTTCGCGGAAGAGCCGGCGGACAGCCCGTACTGCGCGGCCAGATCGATCAGCGGCAGATAGTCCTCGCGCACGCGCAGCACGCGCGCTTCGCCGGCGATGGTGCGCACGTCGGCCGCGGCCGGCTGCAGCGATTCGATCACCGAATTCAGCGGCAGGATGAAGACCTCGCCGCCGACCGCGACGGTCATGCCGTCGAGGATGGCCAGCGTGAGCGGCAGGCGGATCGACACCGTGGTGCCGGTGCCCTTCTTCGAGCGGATCTCGACCTGGCCGCCGAGCGCGGCGATGTTCTTCTTCACCACGTCCATGCCGACGCCGCGACCCGACAGGTCGGTGAGCTGCTCGGCGGTGGAGAAGCCCGGGTGGAACACGAGGTCCCACACCTGCGCGTCGGTCGGGTTCTCGCCGATCGGCAGGCCGCGTTCGGCCGCCTTGCGCAGGATGCGCTCGCGATCCAGGCCGCGGCCGTCGTCGGTGATCTCGATGACGATGTGGCCGCCCTGGTGCTGGGCGTTGAGGCTGATCGTGCCGGTTTCGTCCTTGCCGGCGGCGCGGCGGTCGGCGGGCGACTCCAGGCCGTGGTCGATCGAGTTGCGCACCAGGTGCACGAGCGGATCGACGATCTTCTCGATCACGCCCTTGTCCAGTTCGGTCGCCTCGCCGCTGGTGCGCAGGCGCACCTTCTTGTCCAGGCGCGCCGCCAGGTCGCGCACCATGCGCGGGAAGCGGCTGAAGGCGAACTCCACCGGCAGCATGCGCACGCCCATCACCGCTTCCTGCAGGTCGCGCGTGTTGCGGTCGAGCAGTTCCAGGCCGGAGAGCAGCAGCTCGTTGGCGACCGGGTCCAGCTGCGTGGAACGCTGGCGCAGCATGGCCTGGGTGATGACGAGTTCGCCGACGAGGTTGATCAGCGCATCGACCTTGTTGACCGCCACGCGGATCGAGGTGTCGGCGTTATCGGCCGCGCTGGCCTTGCGTGCATCGCCCGCGTTGCGCGTGTCCAGCGCGACGACGTTGTCGGTCGCGTCCGGCAGCGGCGCCGGCGGCGGGGCGACGGCCGAGGTCGCGGGAATGCCTTCGATCGCCAGCTCGCACTGGTCCTCGACCCACGCGAACGCATCGTCGATCGCGCTGCGCGGCACGCTGCCGGGCAGCATCAGGTCCCACGCGAGGTAGGCCTCGTACGGATCCAGTTCGGAGAACTTCGGCAGCGTGTTGTCGAGCGCGGTGACGCCGAGCTCGCCATGGCTCGACAGCTCGCGCAGGATGCGCAGCGGATCGTTGCCGGACAGGAACATCGACGGCGCCGGCTTGAAACCGATGCGCCATTCGGCGATCTCGGGCTCCTTCGCGGCGGCTTTCGTCGTCGATGCGACTTCGCGGCCCATCATCTTCGCCAGCCCGTCGTGCGCGCGCTTCAGGCCGGCCTCGTCGATCGGATCGTCGTGTTCGGCCGCGGCGAGCAGGCCGCGCAGCGCATCGCCGGACACCAGCAGCGCGCCGATCGCGTCGGCGTCGAGCTGGCGGCGTCCGCTGCGCGCTTCGTCCAGCAGGGTTTCCAGCTGGTGCGTCAGTTCGCTGATGGCGGTGAAGCCGAACGTCGCCGCGCCACCCTTTATCGAATGCGCGGCGCGGAAGACGACGTTGATGGTTTCGCCATCCGCCGAACCCGATTCCATCGCGAGCAGGCCCGCTTCCATGGCATCCAGGTTTTCGCGGCTTTCCTCGAAAAAGGCGGCGTGGAAGCGGGTGATGTCCATTGGGCCAGGAGTGAGTTGGGAGACGTGGGGAGTGAGGTCGGCTTCGGCGGGGGAGTGGGGGCGTTCGGGTGAGCGGCGCTCACGCCTCACGGCTCTCCACTCGCACCTGTCCTCAGCCCAGGACCTTGCGGACGGTGGCCAGCAGCTGTTCCGGATCGAACGGCTTCACCAGCCAGCCGGTCGCGCCGGCGGCCTTGCCTTCGGCCTTCTTGTCGCCGCCGGATTCGGTGGTGAGCATCAGCAGCGGCGTGAAGCGGTAATCCGGCAGCTGGCGCAGCTGGCGGATCAGTTCGATGCCGTCCATGCGCGGCATGTTCACGTCGGTCACCACGGCGTCGAAGCGCTGGGTTTTGGCGACGTCGAGCGCCGCCTGGCCGTCCTCGGCTTCGCGGACGTTGAAGCCGCCGCCGGTCAGGGCGAAGGCGACCATCTGCCGCATGGAGGTGGAGTCGTCGACGATCAGCAGGTTCTTGGACATCGTGGCCGGCTTCTGTTTGGAGGTGAAAGGAAAGGTGGGATTTCAGTCAGGCCGACGGCGCGTCGACGCCGAGGCTCTTGGCGAGCGCGAGCTGGCGCGCGGCGTCGGCGAGCACGGGCGATGCGCCTGTCACCACCGTCGCCAGGCCCAGCGCGGCGCGTTCGCGCACGAACGCATGCAGCATCTGCAGCCCGGCCGTGTGCACGCGCTCGACGGCGCCGCCGCCGAGCGACAACGGTTCGGCGTCCTCCAGGTGCGGGCGCAGCGCGGCCTGCAGGTCGGCGACGTGTTCGATGCCGAGGTCGGAGGGAAGGGACAGTGCGTTCATGGCTGTGTGCGGTTCGCCGTGGTCATTCGTAGGCGATAACGGCGCGGGATGGGAGGACTTGAGTGGATCTACCGCTGCCCTCCATGGCGCGACGCTCCAGATCCCGGAACGCCGGCCCGACCCTCCACGCTCGGGCGTTCGGCAGGCCACGCGGCAGTGCCGCGTAAGCGGCGTGCCTCACCCGAATAGCGCGTTGGCATCCAGCAGCACCGTCGGCTTGGCGACCACGCGCGCCACGCCGACGATCGCCCGCGACGGCGAGGCCATCAGCGGCGGTTCGATGCGGTCCGGGCCCAGCGTCACCACGTCGTCGACGGCGCTGACCAGCGCGCCGATCAGCTCGTTGTCGCGCTCCACCACGACGATGCGCGCGCGCTCGTCCGGCGTGACGCGACCGGTGCCCAGCCACAGCCCGAGGTCGAACACCGGCACGATGCGGCCGCGCAGGTTCATCGCGCCCAGCACCGCCGGCGCGGCGCCGCGCATGGCGACGATCGGCACGGTGCGGCCGACTTCCTGCACGCGCAGCAGTTCGACGGCGTAGCTGTCCTCGCCCACGGCCACGCGCAGCCAGCGATGCGTGGTCGTCACCGACGGCGGCAACGCCGGCGGCGTCAGTTCGACCGGACGCAGGCCGCTGCGCGCGTCGGCCTGCGGCATCGCGGCGTGCGGGGCGGCCGGTGCGGCGCTCGCCGGTGCGGCCGGCTTCGGCGGCGTGCGCGGTGCCGGCGAAGGCGCCGGAGCGGCGGCACCCCCGCCGGCGAAAAGCGGATCCGAATCCAGTTCGGCAAGCAGGCCGGGGTCGATGGCCGGCGAACTAGGCGCGGATGTCCCGTTCGGCGCAAGCCCGGCGGCGAACAACGGATCGGCGTCGAGTTCCGCCAGCAGGCCGGGATCGATCCGGTTCGGCGCGTGCGTCGCGTCGGCGGTCGGCATCGCCTGTCCGGCGAACAACGGGTCCGAATCCAGTTCGGCGAGCAGGCCGGGGTCGATCGCCGCCAGGGGGTCGGCCGCCGCGGGCGCGATCGGCGAGTCCGCGGGCGCCTGCCCGGCGAACAGCGGGTCGCCGTCGAGCTCGGCGAGCAGGCCGGGGTCGATCCGCATCGCCGGCGTGTCGGCGGCCGGTGCCGGAATGTCGGCAGATGCCTGCCCCGCGAACAGCGGATCGGCATCCAGTTCCGCCAGCAGCCCCGCGTCGAGGTGCGGCGCCGTCGTCGCGGGAGACGCCGCCGTCGGCGCGATCGCGTTGTCGTCCGTCGACGCCATCACCGGCGCATTCGCCGCGACGGGCGCGGGCGCCACCGCGTCGACCGTGAGGTCGAGCAGTTCGTCGAGGTAGGCGTCGAGGGCGGGATGGTTCATGTCAGATGTCCAGCAGGGAGCGCGTCATCCCCGCGCGGGCGGGGATCCATGGACGCTGCTCCTGCGAATCGCATGCCAGCGAACGTCCACGAGGTTCCGCCTTCGCGGGAACGGCGATGAAGGGAGCGCCATCGGTCACGCCGCTTCCTTGTGCGTCTCGCTGGCGGCTTCCTGTTCCAGCAGCCACTTCAGCGCGCGGCGGTACATGTCGACGCCGCGACCGTCCGGCGGATCGGCCTTCACCAGCGCCGCGGCATCGCGCAGGCGCGTGTCCATCGGCACGGCATGCGGCCACACGCGGTCGCCGTAACGGTCCTGCAGCTCGTACAGGCTCGCCACGCCGGTGCGGGTGCGGCGGTCGAACAGCGTGGGCAGCACGTGGCGCGGCAACGGACGGCGACGCGAGCGCTCGACCATCTCCGCCGTGCGCAGCATGTCGGCCAGGCCGTGCAGCGCGAGCGGATCGGTCTGCGTCGGCACGATCAGGCGATCGGCCGCCGCCAGCGCGTTGACCATCAGCAGGCCGAGCGTGGGCGGGCAGTCCATCAGCACGTAGTCGTAGACCTCGCGCACGGTGTGCAGCGCGCGGCCGAGCGCCAGGCCGAGGCCGGGCTGCGTCGCGCCGCGGCGCTCCAGCGTCGCCAGCGCGGGTTGCGCGGCGACGACCTGCAGGTCGGGGATCTGCGTGTAGCGGGCCAGTTCGAGCAGGCCCACGCCGTTGTTGCCGACGAACAGGTCGTGGGTGCCGGACGGCGGCGGATCGGCGGGGATCTCGAAGGCGCGCGTCAGCGACGCGTGCGGATCGAGGTCGAGCAGCAGCACGCGGTTTCCCGCCGTGGCAAGCCCGCGTGCGAGGCACAGCGACGTCGTCGTCTTGCCGACGCCGCCCTTCTGGTTGGCGATAGCCCAGGCGCGCATCAGCCCGCTCCCGGTTGAGTGGTGGTGGAGGAATTCGTTCTGGCCGCGGCCGCGCGTGCGGCGCCCGCGGCCTGCAGGGTTTCCGAGGCGATGCCTTCGTTGCCGGCGCCATGCGCGCGCGCGGCCGCGGCCGCCGCGCCGGGCGCGTTCGTCGCCGGGTACAGGTCGGCATCGACCGGCCCGGCCGCCGGTTCGTCCATCGCGATGCTGGCCGGCGTGCGGTCTTCGATCGCGTCCGGCCCCTGCGGGCTGGCCAGGATCACCAGCAGCACGCGGCGGTTCGCGTTGCGGCCTTCGGGCGTGGCGTTGTCGGCCACCGGCTGGAATTCGCCGTAGCCGACCACCGCGAGCCGCCGCGGCGAAATGCCCGCCTGCGACATCACGTGCACGATGCTCGCCGCGCGCGCGGTCGACAGTTCCCAGTTCGAGGGGAACTGCGCCGTCGCGATCGGCATGTTGTCGGTGTAGCCCTCCACGCGCATGGCGTTGGGCTCGTCGGCCAGCACGGTGGCGATGCGGCGCACGGTGTCCACCGCCTGCGGGTTGGGTACGGCGACGCCGCTGGCGAAGAGGATGTCGCTCTGGATCTCGACTTCCAGGAAGTTGTAGCTGCGACGCACGGTGACCAGCTTCTGCTTCACCAGTTCCGACAGCGCTTCCTGGATGCGGCGGCCGATCGAATGCAGCTGTTCGCCCTGCGCGGATTCGCGCTCGGACACTTCGCGCGCGGCGTCTTTTCCGCTCGCGCCGAAGGTCGGCATGTCCAGCACCTGCTTCATGCGCGGCGCGGCGATGGGCGTGGACGAGGACGGCCCGGACTTGGAGCCCGGCGTCACCAGCGAAGGGCGGTCGAACGCCGAACCGCGCAGCTGGTGCATGCCCAGCTGGATCGGCGAGACCGTGCGCGGCGGGCCGCCGAACGCGGACGACAACGCGTCGGCCAGCACGCGGTACTTGCCCTCGTTGATCGAGGAAATGGCGTACATGACGACGAAGAAGGCCAGCAGCAGCGTGATCAGGTCGCCATAGGGAATCGCCCACGCTTCGTGGTTGGCGTGTTCCTCGTGCTGGTGGCGGCGGCGCCCGGCCATGACGGTCGTCCTGGCTCCGTCAGACCACGAAGCCGTTGAGCCGCGCTTCGATGTTGCGCGGGTTCTCGCCCTGCGCGATCGCGATCAGCCCTTCGATGATCATCTCGCGCTCGTCGGCCTGCTGGTTGATCAGCCCCTTCAGCTTGGCGGCCATCGGCAGCAGCGCCAGGTTCGCCAGGCCGATGCCGTAGATCGTCGCGGTGAACGCCGCGGCGATGCCGTGGCCGAGCTTGCTCGGATCGGCCAGGTTCTTCATCACCGCCATCAGGCCGAGCACGGCGCCGATGATGCCCAGCGTGGGCGAATAGATGCCCGCGCCCTCGAACACCTTCGCCGCGGCGAGGTCGCGCTGCGACTGGCCGTGCAGTTCGATTTCCAGCATCGAGCGGATGTTGTCCGGCTCCACGCCGTCCACGACCATCTGCAGGCCCTTGCGCACGAACGGGTCGTCCTGCGCCTGCACTTCGGCCTCCAGGCCCAGCAGGCCCTGGCGGCGCGCGACGGTGGACCACTCGACCAGGCGCGCGATCATCGCCGGCCGGTCCTGCACCGGCGGACGGAACACCCAGCGCACGATCGCCAGCGCACGCTTGAACGTCGCCATCGGCGTCTGCACCAGGATCGCCGCGATGGTGCCCAGGATCACGATGACGAACGCCGCCGGCGACCACAGGCCCGACAGGCCCGCACCCTTGAGGATGCTGCCACCGACCAGTGCGACCAGCGCAAGTACGATGCCGATGAGGCTGAGTCTGTCCATCGTTGGGAACGTCCGTGAAGGGTTGGACCGTCATTCCCGCGAAGGCGGGAATCCATGGTTCCGACGTGGCAGCCTCGACGGAGGGCATGCAGCGCCTGCGAGTTGGATCCCCGCCTGCGCGGGGATGACGGCATGAGTCTTGGCTCGGAGCTTGTTGGTCTTAACGGTCCCTGCCCGCACTACTTGAGCCGCGCAGTCCCGTTCTGAGCAGCGCGTCCACATCCAGGATCAGCGCCATGCGGCCGTCGCCGACGAGGCTGGCGCCGGCGTAACCGGCCAGGCCGCGCAGCGTGCGGGGCAGGGCCTTGATGACCACTTCCTCGCGACCGCGCACGCGATCGACCGTCAGGCAGAAGCGCGAATCGCCCGACTGCAGCACGACGCAGGTCGTCGTCGCGCCCGGCACCGGCGGAAGGCCCAGCCACGCGCGCAGGTCGATCAGCGGCAGCGGCTGGTCGCGCAGGTCGAGCATGCGCTGGCCGTCCACCCACAGCGGTTCCACGCGCTCGTGCGCGAGCACTTCGACCACGCGCACCAGCGGCAGCGCGTAGACGTCGTCGTCCAGTTCGATCAGCAGCGTCGGCAGGATCGCCAGCGTCAACGGCACGCGGATCGCGAAGCGCGTGCCGCGGCCGACTTCCGAATGGATCTGCACCTGGCCCGACAGTTCGCGGATCTTCGACTGCACCACGTCCATGCCGACGCCGCGCCCGGACAGGTCGCTGACTTCGCTGCGCGTGGAGAAGCCGGCCATGAAGATCAGGTTGAGGCATTCGTCCGAGGTCAGGCGCGCGGCCACGTCCGAATCGATCAGGCCCTTCTTGATCGCGCTGCGGCGGATCTTCTCCGGATCGATGCCGGCGCCGTCGTCGCTGACTTCGATCGAGACGTGGTCGCCTTCCTGCTGCGCGGACAGGCGCACCGTGCCCTGTTCGGGCTTGGCCGCGGCGCGGCGCGCCTCGGGCGATTCGATGCCGTGGTCGATCGCGTTGCGCACCAGGTGCACGAGTGGATCGGCGAGCGCTTCGACGAGGTTGCGGTCCAGTTCCGTCTCCGCGCCGACGATTTCCAGCTCGACCGATTTCTTCACCTGCCGCGCGACGTCGCGCGCGAGTTTCGGAAAGCGCGCGAACACGCGGCCGACCGGCTGCATGCGCACCATCATCACCGCCGACTGCAGGCGCGAGGTGGCGACGTCGAGCGCGGTGACGGCGCGGTCGAGGTCTTCGTCGCGCAGGCGGGGCCGGATCGTCTTGAGCCGGTTGCGCGCGAGCACGAGTTCGCCGACCAGGTCGACCATCGCGTCCAGGCGCCGTACGTCCACGCGCACGGTGGGGTCTTCGGCCTTCGCATGCGCGTTGGCGGCGGGCGCCTTCGGCTGGCGCGCGGGCGACGGGGCGGCCGCCGGCATCGGTACGGCACCCGGCACGCCGCCGGCGCCGTGCAACTGGTCCAGCATCGCCTCGAATTCGGCCTCGATGTCGCCGTCGGTCGCGGCGGGCGCCGGCTTGGCGACCGGCTTGGCGCCGATCGTCGGCATCTGCGTCACGAAACCCTTGGCCCCGTCGCGCAGCGATTGCAGCAGCGCGGGCGGCGCGTGTTCGGGCTCCTCGCCGTTGGACACCGCCGCGAGCATGTCGATGAGCAGGTCGAGCGACTGCTGCGCGCCGTCGAACGCGTCGGCGTCCATCGGCACGGTGCCGTCGCGCGCGACGTTGAGGCGATCCTCGACCGCGTGGCAGACCTCCACCATCGGGCCGAAATCGAGGAAGCCCGCGCCGCCCTTGATGGTGTGGAAGCCGCGGAACACGGCGTTGAGCGCGTCGCGATCGGTCGGCGCGTGTTCCAGCGCGACCATCTGCTCGCCGAGCTGGTCGAGGATCTCGCGCGCTTCGATGAGGAAGTCGGCGGCGATGTCGTTGGCGATGGCGCTCATGGGAAATCCAAGATGAAACCGGGACCGGGGGACCGGGAAGATCAAAGGCGTCGTGCTGTTGCTGTTCACCGGTCCCGGGTCCCCGGCCCCCGAAAGTTCAAAGCCCCAGCGAGGACAGCAGTTCGTTCGCGTCGTCCTGCGTCGCCGGCGTGGGGTCCACGCCCGCGACCGACGGGCCGTAGCCGCGGTTGTGGTGGTTGAGGTGGATCGGCGTGGCGTCGGCGTCGGTGATCTCGCCCAGGCCGGCGTGCACGGCGCGCACCAGTTCGACGACGCGGCGGATGATCTGCCCCGTCAGGTCCTGGTAGCCCTGCGCCGCGGTCATTTCCGACATGCGCGAGCGGATCGCGGCGATGGTCGCGGCCTGCTCCTCCGTGGAGGCGTCGGGCAGGGTGCCCAGCAGCACGCCGCATTCCTGGATCAGGTCGAGCGTGCGATGGCTCGCGTCCTCGCTCACGTGCACGACGTGCTCCAGGCGCGCGCAGGCTTCCGGCAGCGACGCATTCGGGTTCGCGCTTCCGTCGCCCAGCGCGGTGTCCAGTTCGCGCGCGAGCTTCGCCAGGCCCTGCACGAGCGGCTGGCTGCGCCACTGGATCAACGCGTCGACGTTGCTGCGCCAGCCGGCGAGGTCGTCGTGTTCGAGCGCCCACAAGGCCGCGTGCAGGCGGCCGATCACGGCCTGCCGGTCCTCGCCGAGCGCCTTCTCGCAGGAGGGCGCGTCGATCACGCGGCCGCTCCCAGGCGTTCGAACACCTTGTTGAGCTTGTCTTCCAGCGTCGCGGCGGTGAACGGCTTGATGACGTAGCCGTTCACGCCGGCCTGCGCGGCTTCGATGATCTGCTCGCGCTTGGCTTCGGCGGTGACCATCAGCACCGGGATCTTCCCCAGCGAGGCGTCGGCGCGGATCGCCTTGAGCAGGTCGATGCCCGGCATGCCCGGCATGTTCCAGTCGGTGACCACCAGGTCGTACGGCGCCTTCCTGAGCTCGGCCAGCGCGGTCACGCCGTCGTCGGCCTCGGCGGTGTTGAAGAAGCCCAGGTCGTTGAGCAGGTTCTTGACGATGCGTCGCATGGTCGAGAAGTCGTCGACGATGAGGATGCGGATGTTCTTGTCCATGTGGGCTTGCTCTGGTGCGAAAGGAGGGCGGGACTGGGGACCCGGGACCGGGGACCCGTGAAAATCAGGGGCGACGCTTCTGCTCTGGCCGGTGCCGGGTCCCCGGTCCCCGGTCCCCGGTTCCGGTTTCAAAACTCGTCGTCTTCGTCGTTGTGCGAACCGCGCCATTCGCCCAGTCGCGAACGCAGGCGCAGCATCGCCTGGCCGTGGATCTGGCAGACGCGCGATTCGGACACGTTGAGCACCGCGCCGATCTCGCGCAGGTTCAGTTCCTGCTCGTAGTACAGCGACAGCACCAGCTGTTCGCGCTCGGGCAGGTTGCCGATCGCCGCGCCGAGCGCTTCCTTGAAGGCGAGCTGCTCGAACTCGCGCGCCGGCGTGGCGCCCGCGTGGCCGCCCAGGTGCGGCTCGCCGTCGTGCTCGTCGATGTGCGCTTCCAGGCTGATCAGCTGCCCGCGCGCGGCGTCCTCGAGCATGCGGTGGTATTCGTCGAGCGGCACGTTGAGCGTGCCGGCGACTTCCTGCGCGGTCGCGGCGCGGCCGGTGCGCTGTTCGACCTCGCGCGTGGCGGCGACCACGTCGCGATAACGCCGATGCACCGAACGCGGCACCCAGTCGCCGCGACGGATCTCGTCGATCATCGCGCCGCGGATGCGGATGGACGCGTACGTTTCGAACGCGGCGCCCTGGTCGGCCTGGAAGTTGCGGGCGGCGTCGATCAGGCCGAGCATGCCGGCCTGGATGAGGTCGTCGATCTCCACGCTGGCGGGCAGCCGTGCGGCGAGGTGGTGCGCGATGCGGCGCACCAGTTCGCCGTGCTTCTCGACGACCTCCGCCGCGTTGCCGTGGTCGGCCGCGCGCTGGGTCGCCTTGTAGTGCTGGGCGGCGGCGTTCATGCGACGGCGCTCCTCAATGGATCGTGGGTGCTGGCGCCCGCGCCGTGCGCGACGAGGCGTTCCATGAAGAACTCGACGCCGCCGCGCGGGCCGGGCGGCGACTGCCAGCTGCCGGCCCGTCGCGCGATGTCGCGGAAGGCCAGCGCCGAGGGGCAGCCCGGGAACGCTTCGACGACGGCTTCCTGGCGCTGGATCGCGCGGCGCAGCCATTCGTCGCGCGGCACCGCGCCCAGGTAATGCAGGGTGACGTCGAGGAAGCGCGCGCTGACGCGTTCGAGCTTCTCGAACAGCTGCTTGCCTTCGATCGCGTTGTTGACCTGGTTGGCGAGCACCTGCACGCGCGTCACGCCGCGCTCGCGGCTGAGCACCTTGATCAGCGCGTAGGCGTCGGTGACCGAAGCCGGTTCGTCGCACACCACCACGATCACGTCCTGCGCGGCCTGGCAGAAGGTCAGCACGCTGTCGGAAATGCCGGCGGCGTTGTCCACCACCATCGCGTCCAGCGGCAGGTCGAGCTGGCAGAACGCGTGCACCAGGCCGATGTGCTGCTGCGGCAGCAGTTCGGTCATGTGGCGCTTGCCGGACGCGGCGGGGACGACCCACAGCCCGCGCGGGCCTTCCAGCAGCGTGTCCTGCAGTTCGCAGCGGCCGGCGAACACGTCGGCAAGGGTGAACTGCGGCGACAGGCCGAGCATCACGTCGACGTTCGCCAGGCCCAGGTCGGTGTCCAGCAGCAGCGTGCGCTGGCCGGCGTGGACCAGCGCCATGGCGAGGTTCACCGACACCGAGGTCTTGCCCACGCCGCCCTTGCCGCTGGCGACGGCGATCACGCGCACGGGCGCGCGCGAGGAGCCGCTGGCGACGGAAGGGGCGTTGAGATCAGCTGGCGAATGCATGTCGGTCCTCGGTGGGGAGGGTCACGGGGCGGGGCTTGAGTTGCGAAAGTTCGAGAGACCCGAGGGGGTTATCGGCAGCACGCCGCACTTTCTCGAGGGTCGAAACGAGTCGACCTGCATCGGCGGCGGCGATATCGGCCGGAACGCCCTGGCCGTCGGTGGTGTAGGCCAGGCTCAGGCCCTGCTGGACCAGCACCGACAGGGGCGCACCCAGGCGGCCGGTCTCGTCGAGCTTGGTCAGCACCACGCCTTCCGGCGAGGCCGGGCGGTAGCGGCGGACCACTTCGCCCAGATCGTGGGCGTTGGTGTTGGCCGGCAGCACCAGCAGGCTGCGCACGCGCTTGGCCGCGCGCAGCCACAGGATCTGGCCGAGCAGGGCGCGGTCGCGCAGGCCGTGGCCGGCGGTGTCGACCAGCACCAGCGGGTAGTCGGCCAGCTGGTCGAGCGCGTCGTTCAGCGCCTCGGGGCCGGCGGCCTCGCACACGGTGACGCCGAGGCGGCGGCCGAGGATGTGCAGTTGCTCCGTCGCGCCGGGGCGTTCGGTGTCGGTGGTCACCAGCGCGACGTCGCGCGCGCGGTGGCGCTGGGCGAAGCGCGCGGCGAGCTTGGCGGCGGTGGTCGTCTTGCCGGCGCCGGTCGGGCCGACCAGGGCGATCACGCCGCCGTCGTCGATCGGTTCGTGGCGGGCGACGGAGATCGCGCGGGCCAGTTCCTCCAGCATCGGTTCGCGCACCTGCGCCGGGTCGAGGCGGGCGTCGATGCGGCCGGCGATGGTCTGCGCCAGATTTTCGTCGCAGCCGTAACCGACCAGCATGTCGAACGCGGCCGCACGCGCCGGCGAACCGCGCAGGCGTTCGACGGTGAGCTGGCCGAGTTCGCGCTCGATCAGCGCGCGCATCGTGGCCAGCTCGTCGCGCATGGCGATGAAGGCCGGATCGCGGTGGTCGGCGACGGCGTGGAGGTGGGTCGGGGCTTCGGTGCTCGTCGCGCTCGCGGCGACGTTGGAAGTCGCGGCGACCCGAGCCCCTCTCCCGACGGGAGAGGGGTTGGGGTGAGGGGCAACGGAGTGATGGATCGCCAGATCGAGGAAAGAGGGAGAACCCTCGGCGGAAGCACGATCGTCGAAGCGATCCTGATTGCGCCCCTCACCCTCGATCCCTCTCCCGTTGGGAGAGGGAAGCGAA
This sequence comes from Lysobacter arvi, assembly GCA_031216755.1. Classification (GTDB taxonomy): domain Bacteria; phylum Pseudomonadota; class Gammaproteobacteria; order Xanthomonadales; family Xanthomonadaceae; genus Lysobacter_J; species Lysobacter_J arvi. The sequence goes on from JARUHG010000002.1 coordinate 127,861, forward strand.
GCCTCATCGCTCCACAGATCCGCCAGGCTGCGATATTCGTGCGCCGAGTCCGACGCTGCGACCTGCGTCGCGGAAAGCGCCGCCGGCACTTCAAACTCCGCCGCCTGCGCCGATAGAGAGGGAGCAGCGTCACCGATCACGACCGCAGCCGTGGGCGCGACCCGTGTCGGATCGGTGACGCTGTCCCTTGTTGCTTCTTGCGCGGCCGCGTCCTGCGACGCCGCGGTACCGGCGAGCGCGTCCTGCGCGAGCACGCCTTTTGACAGCGTGGCGGCCACGGTCGCCTCGAACTTCTCGCCCTGCGGAATCAGCGCGGCCATCATCGCGTCGAAACGCGAGGTGTCCGGCGGCGGCAGCGGCGCGGACACGCGCGTTTCCTCCTTCGGCGTGCGCGGCGCGGTCTGCAGCGGCGTGCCGTCGCCGATGGCGAACACCGCGCGGCCGCGGATCGGCGACTCGGCGACCTTCGCCCGGGCCTTGACCGACAGCGCGACCACGGCCGGTTCCTCGCGCTCGACTTCCACGCGCGGGGCATGTGCGGGTTCGGACTGCTTCATCTCGATGCGCTCCACGGCGGCGCGGATGTCGGCCTGTTCGGCTGCGGTCGACGTCGTTGCGTCGGTCGTCGGCGCGGTCCAGGCGGGCTTGGCCTTCGACGGCTTGGTGAGCAGCGCGGCGAGCGAACCGAAGCGGGTCTTCTCTTCGGCGTTCGCGGCGGTGCGGGGCGCATCGCCCTGGATGGAGGACGACGCGAACGCGGGATGCGAAGCCATCGCCGCCTGCGACGACTCGTTCGTCGCCGGCGTCGCGCGCATCGTCGGCACCGCGGCGGCCGTGGCCGGCGTCGTCGGCGAGGCCACCGGCGCCGGCGTGGCCGGCATCGACGGCAACGCGGCGCGCAGGGCCTGCTGCGCCAGCGATTCGTCGTAGTCGGTGGCCGCGACGATCTCGATGCCGTCCTCGGTCGGGCGATTGGACAGGATCACCGCGTCGGGGCCCTGTTCGTCGCGCACCATGCGCAGCGCGGTGCGCATGTCGGGAGCGGTGAAGCGTTTGATTCGCATGGTGGTGTGGCGGCGGTAGGTGTGTGGAAGGACTTCTTTGCGGGACCCGGGGTAAATCGACAGCAAGGACAACAGCGGCGGCGATCCGTCGACTCCGAAGCAGCGACTACGCCGCTACCTCACGGGTCCCCGGTCCCGAGTCCCCGGTCCCGAGATCCCGAGCCCCGGTCCCGGCGGAGGACTCACCCCACCGCCCCCACCAACCGCAACCGCTTGTCCTCCGGCACCTCGCCGTAGGCCAGGACGGTCAGCGCGGGGACGCTGTGCCGCACGAGCCGGGCGATCGCCGAACGGATCCCACCGGGAACCAGCAGCACCGCGGGTTCGCCGCGGCCTTCCTGGCGGGTGACGCACTCGCTGAGGTTCTGATGCAGACGCTCGGCGAGTCCGGGTTCCAGCGCGGCGCCCTGGCCGCTGACGGAGTCCTGCAATACCCGTTCCAGAGCCGGCGCCAAGGTATAGACGGGCAGTTCGTCGCCCAGCCCGTTGAGTTCCTGCACGATGAACCGGCCCAGCGCGGTGCGGACCGCGGCGGTCAGCAGCGCCGGATCCTGCGTGTGCGCCCCGTGCTCCAGCAGCGCCTCCACGATCTGCCGCAACTGCCGCACCGGCACGCGTTCGGCCAGCAGCGACTGCAGCACGCGCACGATGGTCGACAGCGGCAGCAGCTTCGGCGTCAGATCTTCGACGAGGCGCGGCGAGGCCTTGGCGAGCGTGGCCAGCAGCTGCTGCACTTCCTCGTGGCCGAGCAGTTCGGCGGCGCGCTCGCGCACCAGGTGCGACAGGTGCGTGGCGATCACCGTGGCCGCATCGACGACCGTGTAACCCAGCGATTCGGCCTGCGCGCGCTGGCTGGGCTGGATCCACACCGCGTCCAGTCCGAACGCCGGGTCCTTGCCGGGGATGCCGTCGACCTTGCCGAACACGTGGCCCGGATCGAGCGCGAGGTGGCGGTCGGGGTGGATCTCGCCGCTGGCCACCGGCACGCCGTGCACCAGCACGCGGTAGGTGCCCGGCGCGAGTTCGAGGTTGTCGCGCACGTGCACCGCGGGAATCAGGAAGCCCAGGTCCTGCGTGAGCTTGCGGCGCACGCCCTTCAGGCGCGCCAGCAGTTCGCCGCCCTGGTGCTTGTCGACCAGCGCGATCAGGCGATAGCCGACTTCCAGCCCGAGCGGCTCGACCGGGCGCAGTTCGTCCCAGCTCAGTTCCGGCTGCGCGGCGGCCGTCGCGGCCGCTTCGGTTTCGGGCGTGTCGTCGGCCGGCGCATTCGCGCGGCGGTGCAGCTTCCACGCGGCGAACCCCAGCAGCGCGGCGAGCGTCAGGAACGGCATGTTCGGCATGCCCGGCACGATGCCGACCAGCCCGAGCAGCGCGGCCGACACCGCCAGCGCACGCGGATGCAGCACCTGCGTGCTGACGGCCTGGCCCATTTCCTGTTCGCGCGTGGCGCGCGTGACCAGCATCGCCACCGCGGTGGAGATCAGCAGCGCCGGCAGCTGCGCGACCAGGCCGTCGCCGATGGCCAGCAGCACGTACGTGGTGCCGGCGTCCTTGAACGCCATGTCGTGCTGGAGCACGCCGATCAGCACGCCGCCGATGATGTTGATCGCCAGGATCAGCAGGCCGGCGATGGCGTCGCCGCGCACGAACTTGCTGGCGCCGTCCATCGAGCCGTAGAAGTCGGCTTCGGCGCGCACTTCCTCGCGGCGCAGCTTGGCGTCCTCGCGCGAGAGCAGGCCGGCGTTGAGGTCGGCGTCGATGGCCATCTGCTTGCCGGGCAGGGCGTCGAGGATGAAGCGCGCCGACACTTCCGAGATGCGCCCGGCGCCCTTGGTCACCACGACGAAGTTCACGATGGTCAGGATCGCGAACACCACGATGCCGACCGCGAAGCTGCCGCCGATGACGAACTGGCCGAAGGATTCGATCACGTGGCCGGCCGCCGCCGGGCCCTGGTGGCCGTGCAGCAGCACCACGCGGGTGGAGGCGACGTTCAGCGCCAGGCGCAGCAGCGTCACCAGCAGCAGGACGCTGGGGAAGATCGAGAACTCCAGCGGCCGCTTGACGTACACCACCGCCAGCAGCACCACCAGCGACATCGCGATGTTGATGGTGAACAGCGCGTCCAGCACCAGCGGCGACAGCGGGACGATGACCATCGCCAGCATGGCGAGGACGACGATGGGCGTGGCCAGCCCGCTCTTCACGGCGTGGCCCACGTTGGAGAGCGAGAAGCCTCCGCCGGTCGCCTGACTGCTCATGCCGTCGGGTCCTTGACAGGGGAGGCGCCGTCGGAGCCGGCGTCACCGTCGGCCAGGCCCTTCTCGACCGACACGTCGCCCAGCGTCGGCATCGGCCCATGCGCCGGGTGCCAGCGCTTGAGCTGGTAGACGTAGGACAGCACCTGCGCGACGGCGGCGTAGAGCTTCACCGGGATCTCCTGGTCGATCTGCGCATGCCGATACAAGGCGCGTGCCAGCGGCGGGGCCTCGACGATGGAGACGCGGTGCTTGCCGGCGATGTCGCGGATCGCCAGCGCGATCTCGTCCACGCCCTTGGCCACGACCTTGGGCGCGCGCATCTTTCCGGCCTCGTACTTGAGCGCGACGGCGAAGTGGGTCGGGTTGGTGACCACCACGTCGGCGGTGGGGACCGCTTCCATCTGCTGGCGGCGCGACAGCTGCGCGGCGATCTGGCGCACGCGCGCCTTCACTTCCGGGTTGCCTTCGCTTTCCTTGTATTCGTCGCGCAACTCCTGCTTGCTCATCTTCAGCCGGTTGCGGTACGACCAGTGCTGCCACGGCACGTCGATCAGCGCCAGCACGCCGAGCGCGCCGACCATCGCCAGCACCGCCTTGGTGATCAGCGAAAGCCCCGCGCCGACGGCCACCGGCAGCGACATGCCGGCCATGTCGGTGAGCTGCCGGAACGCGCCCCACACCACCATGCCGGCAAGCCCGCCGATGAGCAGCACGCGCAGCACCGAGCGCACCAGCTCGGCGAGGCTTTCCTTTCCGTACATGCGCTTGAAGCCGTTGAGCGGGCTCAGTCGCGCGAAATCCGGCGCCAGCGACTTGCTGGCAAAGCGCAGTCCGCCCATCACCGTCGGGCCGATGAAGCACGCCGCGAGCGCGGCTAGCAGCACCGGCAACATGGGCTTGAGCAGGCCCAGCATCAGCGAGGCGGCGTGCGGGATCAGGCGGTCGGGCTGGTCGAGGATCGCCGGATCGATGATGAGCGCGTTGCGCAGCCAGTCCTGCGACGCGCTGCCGATGCCCGACCCGGTCGCCACCAGCGCCATCGCCGCGCAACCGAGCACCGCCACGTTGCCCAGTTCGCGCGATCGCGGGACGTCGCCGCGTTCGCGCGCCTCGCGCAATCGTTTCTCTGATGGCTGTTCGGTCTTGTCTTCCTGGTCTTCGCTGGACACGGTGCGGTTCCGTTGAGCGTCATCCCCGCGGACGCGGGGACCCGGCGACGTTCAGTCCATCAGAAGCGAAGGCGCTGGGTTCCCGTTTTCGCGGGAATGACGAAGATCGTCGTCATGCGGTGACTGCGCGTGCCGCCGTGAATGCGGAATCGAACAGGCGCTCCACCGGGCCCTGCATCTCGCGTGCCAGCAGCATCAGCAGCACCAGCCCCACCAGCAGCGCCACCGGCAGGCCCAGCTGCACCGGGTTGAGCTGCGGTGCCGCGCGCGCGAGCACGCCGAAGGCGAGGTTCACCGCGAGCATCGCCACGATCACCGGCAAGGCCAGCAGCAGGCCGGCCTGCAGCGCGGTGGAAAAGAAGGTCGGCACCACCGCCAGGAACTGCTGCACGTCGGGAATGGGCGTGCCCAGCGGCAGCGCGTGGTAGCTGTCCAGCAGCAGCTTCACCAGCGCCAGGTGCGCGTCGAAGGCGAAGAACAGCAGGCCGAAGACGAGGTAGAACCACTGCGACAGCACCGGCGAGGACGCGCCCGAGAGCGGGTCGGCCATCGTCGCGAACGACAGGCCCATGCCCTGCGACACCAGTTCGCCCGCGAACTGCCCGGCTTCGAACGCCAGCCGCAGCACCGTGCCGATGGCCAGGCCGACGGCGAATTCGCGCACCACGGTGAGCACGGTCGCCGCGTCCACGCCCGCCGCCGGCGGCGTGGGCAGCAGCGCCGACAACGCGCCCGACAGCGCCAGCGTGACGATCAGCCGCGCGCGCATCGGCACGCCGCGCCCGCCGACCATCGGCATCGCCTGCAGGGCCGCGCCGATGCGGATCGCATGCCACAGCACGGTGCCGAGCATGCCGAACAGGTTGAGGCCGTCGATGACGGTGGCGGTGGTGGGTTCCATGGTGTGTTGCTTACGCTTCGTGCCCCTTGCGATGCCATCCATGGCGGTACGTGGCAGTTTCGGATCGCCCGGCCCGTCCATCCATGGACGGTCGTTCTGCCGCGCGCGAGCCAGTGGCTCGCAAGCGCGCGGCCTCACCCGACTATATGCGGGATGCGATGGAACAGATCCGTCGTGAACCCGACGAGCTTGCCCAGGAGGAAATTCCCCGTCAGCGCCAGCGTCGCCACCAGCGCGATGGCCTTCACGACGAAGCCGATCGTCGGTTCGTTGAGTTGCGTGGCGGCCTGCACGATGCCGACGACCACGCCGACGACGAGCACCGCGATCAGCGGCGGGGCGCCGAGCAGCAGCGCCATCTGCAGGCCGCGGCCGATTTCGGTGAGGGCGGTTTCGGGCGTCATGGCGCGTCCTCAGACCGGGTTGAACGAAGCGGCGAGCGAGCCCACCACCAGCACCCAGCCGTCCACCAGCACGAACAGCAGGATCTTGAACGGCGCCGAGACCAGCATCGGCGAGAGCATCATCATGCCCATCGACATCAGCACGCTCGCCACGACCAGGTCGATGATCACGAACGGGATGTAGATCAGGAACGCGATCTCGAAGGCGGTCTTCAGTTCGCTGGTGAGGAACGATGCGGCCAGCACGCTGAAGGGCACGTCCTGCGGCGTCGCGTACGGGCCGCTGTTGGACAGCCCGGCGAAGGTCATCAGGTCGTTCTCGCGGATCTGCGCGAGCATGAAGCCGCGGAACGGTTCCGACGCGGCGGTCCACGCGCTGCGGAAATCCATCTGGTCGTTGAGGTACGGCGCGATGCCCGCGGCCCAGGCCTGGTCGAACACCGGCATCATCACCATCGCGGTGAGGAACAGCGCGAGCGCGAGCAGCACCTGGTTGCTCGGCGTCTGCCCGGTGCCCAGCGCCTGTCGCAGCAGGCCCAGCACGATGATGATGCGCGTGAACGCCGTCAGTCCCAGCAACGCCGCCGGCAGCAGCGTGATGCCGGTCATCAGCAGCAGCACCTGCATCGGCATGCTGACCGGCTCGCCGCCGACCTTGCCCACGGTGACCGACGGCAGCGGCTTGTTCAGCGATGGCAGGCCCGGTGCCGACAGCGGCGCGGCCGGTTGCGCGGTCGCCTGCGCGGCGACGGGATCGGGCAGGGCCTGCGCGTGGGCCGACTGCGTCAGCGCGAGCAGCGCGAAGGCCAAGACGAGCGCGGTCGCCATCGCCACGCGGCGAATGCGGATCGCCGTCATTCCAGCGAAAGCTGGAACCCATTTCGATATTGCGGTTGCGGTCGGTTGCACGGTTCGAAGATCAAGATGGGTTCCAGCTTCCGCTGGAATGACGATGAAGGTGGTCGGTGGTGTCGCGGGGCCGGGCGCCAGGCGCTTACGGCTTCTTCCCGAGATGCCTGGCCAGCAACTGCGCGAAAGGCGTCGCGACGTTCTGCAGGTAGGGCGTTCCCTGCGAAGGCTGTGCCACGGGAAGCGGCTCGGCGAGGGTGTGCAGCGTGGTCATGCCGTTCTGGCCCACGCCGAGCAGCAACTGCGTGCCGCCCACGTCCACCACGACCACGCGATCGCGCGGCCCCAGCGCGAGCGAACCGACGACGCGCAGCGCATTGCCGCCGCCGGCGCGACTGAAACCCGGCATGCGCCGCGCGAGCCAGCCCAGCGCGAGGATCAGCGACACGACGAGGATCAGCGCGAACACCGCGCCGCCGACGCCGGGACCGTCGGTCTGTTTGGCGAAGGTGTGCGGTTTGGCGGGCTGGCCGACGGTCGTGGTGTGCGCGGCCCCGGGCTTTTTCAGGACCTGCGCGGCCGTGGGTGCGGCTTGCGGTTCCACAGGGCTCGACGGGACGGCTTCGTTCGTGACCTCGCCCCGGCCCTCTCCCGCGGGCGCGGAAGCGGGGGCAGGAGCAGGCGCAGGAGCGACGGCTTCGACCGTGCTCACCGTCGTCCCGACCACGATCTCCGGGCCGGTGCGCTGCCCCTCGCCCGTCTGCGGGAGAGGGGCTGGAGTGAGGGCCACCGCGGCGGCGGCCTCGATCGAACCCGAACCGCTCATCGCAGCCTCTTGATCCGCTCGGCGGGGCTCACGACGTCGGTCAGGCGCACGCCGAAGCGGTCGTTCACCACCACCACTTCGCCCTGCGCGATCAGCGTGCCGTTGACGTACAGGTCCAGCGGTTCGCCCGCGCCGCGCTCCAGTTCCACCACCGAACCCTGGTTGAGCTGCAGCAGGTTGCGGATCGGAATGCGCGCGCGGCCGACCTCCAGCGACAGCGTGACCGGCACGTCGAGGATCACGTCCAGGTTGAGGTCGCTGGCCAGGCCGGTCTCGGCGGTGAGCGGATCGAAGGCGGCGCGTGCGGCGTTGTCGGAAGTAGTCATCGGTCAGGCCTGGGTGAGCGCGGTGGCGCTGAGGTCGTGTTGGTTGGGATTGTTGGGATCGAACACCGGCGCGGTGCGGACCGCGTGCACGGCGTTGACCTTGACCGCGTTGCGGCCGTTGTGCGTGCCGAACTCGCCGGAGAACAGCGGCATCTGCTCGACCTTGAGCGTGGCCGTGCCGGCGATCTCGATCGGGATCACGTCGCCGACGCGAAGGCGGCACAGGTCGCGAAGGCTGATCGAACGCTGCGCCAGCACGCTGGACAGTTCGATCTCGGCGTCGTGCAGCTGCGAGCGAAGCGCCACCGTCCAGCTTTCGTCGCGCTCGATGCGGTCGCTCTGCACGCCGGCGTCGAGCTGCTCGCGGATCGGCTCGAGCATCGCGTAGGGGAAGGACACGTGGAACTCGCCGCCGCCGCCCTCCAGTTCGACGTGGAAGCGGCACACCACGATGTACTCGCGCGGGCTGATGATGTTGGCGAAGTGCGGGTTCACCTCGGAATTGAGGTATTCGAACTCCACCGGCATCACCGGCGCCCACGCGTCGACCAGGTCGGCGAAGGTCTGCTTGAGCAGCAGCTGGATCACGCGCATTTCGGTGGGCGTGAATTCGCGGCCCTCGATGCGCGTGTGGTACTTGCCCGAACCGCCGAAGAAGTTGTCCACGACGGTGAAGACCAGGCGCGGCTCGAACATCACCAGCGCGGTGCCGCGCAGCGGCTTCATCTTCACCAGGTTGAGGTTGGTGGGCACCTGCAGCGAGTGCATGTACTCGCCGAAGCGGATCAGGTCGATGCCGCGCACCGACAGGTCGGCCGAGCGGCGCAGCAGGTTGAACAGGCCGATTCGCCACGTGCGCGCGAAGCGCTCGTTGATCATCTCCAGCGTCGGCAGCTTGCCGCGGACGATGCGGTCCTGGCTGGCGAAGTCGTAGTTGCGCGCTTCGCCCGGCGCGGGCGGCGGCTCGGTCTCGACCGCGCCGCTGTCCACGCCGTGGAGGAGGGCGTCGATCTCGTCCTGTGAAAGCAGGTCGCTCATCATCGAAGTGAAGCTCCGGCGCCGTTACTGCGTGACCAGACTGGTGAAGAACACCGCTTCGACCTTGTCGGGCGCGTGTTCGGCCTTCAGCACGCCGCGCACTTCGGCCAGCGCCTGCTGCTGCAGGCGTTCCTTGGCCGAGCGCTGCGCCAGCTGCGCGGCGGTCTGCTGGCCGAACAGGAGCAGCAGGCGGTTGCGGATGGCGGGCGTGTGCAGTTCGAGCGCGGCGCCGGTGGCTTCATCGCGCGTCATCACCTGCACGTCGGCCTGCAGGTAGCGCACCGACGTGGTGTCGGCGAGGTTCACGACGAACGCAGGCTCCAGCGCGTAGTAGCGCGCCGGCTGCGCGGCGGCGGGTTCGGGCTTTCCGGCGGCCTGCGCGTCGCCGCCGCGACCCTGCAGGAACCAGAACGCACCCGCGCCCGCCAGGCCGATCGCCAGCAGTGCGATCAGGATCCACAGCGCGAGGTTGCTGCTCTTGGGCGCGGGCGGAGCGACTTGGGCGGCGGGCTTGGACATTGCGGTGGAACTCGGTCAGTGGGGACTGCCGGTTCCGTGCAAGCGGTGTGCCGCGGGTCTTCAGCCCCTCTCCTCCGGCGACCGCAGGGAGTGCAGAGCTGAGAGGGGTTGGGTGAGGGGTGGCGAAGTGGGGACGCCACACGTCGCGCGGTTCTAGCCCCTCTCCCTGCGGCGACCGCAGGGAGTGCAGAGCTGAGAGGGGTTGGGGTGAGGGTCGGCCGAGGGGGAATGGCGCAGGTCGTTGTTGCCTGCTTCTCCGCTTCGAGAGACAAAGAACCTAGCGCTGCATATGCACCGCCTCGCCAGCGCTGCGGCCTCGTTGCCCCTCACCCCAACCCCTCGGTGGGAGAGGGGCTCAACCCCAGAGAGAGAAGCGTCTGGGACGGGTTGGATGCTGAACGTGTCGGGGTTTTGACAGGGCAGCGGCGTCGGACTCCCGACGGCGCCTTACGCGTACTCGTCGAGCAGGCCGCGCGATGCCCGGACCGGTCCGCGCGTCCAGCCGCCGTCGTTCGCCGCGTCGCCGCGATCGTTCGCACCGGCCAACGAACCGCCCTGGCCGTTCGGCGTCCCCTGCTGCTGCGCCTGGCGCTGGCCGACGTCGGCCTGGCCGAGCTGCAGGCCCTGCTGGCCCAGCATGTCGCGCAGGCGCGGCAGGCTCGATTCCAGCGCGTGGCGCACCTCCGGCTGCGCGCTGTGGAACTCCGCGTTGACGCGGTTGCCGTCCAGTTGCAGGCGCACGTCGATCGCGCCGAGGTGGTCGGGCGTGACGCGGATTTCGGCGTGGCCGATCTTCTGGTCGGCCAGCCACGCGATGCGCGAGGAGAGGCCGTCGTCGAAGCCGTTGTCCAGCGCGATCGGCGCGTTGGCCTGTACCGCCGCGGCGGCCGCGCGCGAAAGCGGGTGTTGGGTCATGGTCGAGGCCGAAAGCGGTGCCGTCGAGGTCGTGTCGCCGATGGCCGTCGTATCGAAGCCGACGTCCGAGCTCGCGGCCGTCTTCGCGTCCGTCGTCGCCGCGGCGCCCATCGCCATCGCGAAGGCCGTCGTGGCATCGCCCTCGCCCGGCGCCGCGGCGGCGGGCTGCGCGCCCGGCAGGGTCGGCAGCACCGGCGCGCTGGCGTTGCCGCCGCGCGGATCGGTCGCCGTCGCAAGCGCGTCGCCGCGCAACAGGCCCGGCGGCAGCGCCTCGGCGATCGGCGCCGACGTCGCGGCGGCGGGTGCGGCGTTCGTACCGGCCAGGCCGTTGAGCAGCGCCAGCATCTGTTCGGGAAGCGCCGGCGTCGCGGCGTCGTTCGTCGTGGCGCTCGCGGTCGTCGTGCTCGCCTCGCCGCTGGCCGTCGCCGCTTCGTCGGCGGTCGCCGCCGTGGCGTCGGCATCGCCCTTCGCGCCGGCCGATTCGCGCGGCGCGTCGTCCTTCGATTCCGCGCGCGCGGTGTCGTGGGTGTCGTTCTTCGGTTTCGTTTCGGCCGCCTTCGATTCGTCGGACGAGCGCGCCTGCTCCGACGCACGCGGCGACTGCGCATCGCGCGGCTTCGCCTCGTCCTGCTTCGTCCGGGCCGGTGCCTCGGTCGTGCGCGACGCCGTTCCGCGCGAACCCTGCGACTGCAGCATCCGGTCGAATCCGCCGGTCGCCGCATCGTCCTGCGCGTTCGACGAACGCGACGCGTCCGACGTCGTGGTGCGCGCGGCGTTCGCGCGCTGTGCGCCGAAAAGGGCGTCGAACGCCTGCATCATTCCGCTCCGTCGCTGCCGTTGGCGCGGGCGCGGCGCCCGCCCAGGTCGTCCAGTTCGCGCTGCACGCGCTGCTCGGCCACGCGCGATTCCTGCGCGCGGTAGCTGTCGGCCAGCTTCTCCAGCACCTTGTTGTCGCGGCTGGCGAGCATCAGCCGCGCGCGCTCGACGTCGCGGTTCTGGCGGCTGGAATCGACGATGCGCGTCTGCTGGTCCACGGCCGTTTCGAGCTTGGCGCGGAACGCGATGCGGTTGGCCAGCAGCGCCGGCGCGATGGTCGATTCGCTCGGCGTGATGGCGTATTCCTCGGCGTAGCGGCGCAGCGCGTCCAGGCGCTGCTCCTGCTCGGCCAACTGGCGATCGCGCTCGGCGACGTCGCGCGCGGCGGCGTCCTGGCGCTGCTGCATCAGGTGGAGCAGGGGGTCGAGGCGTTGCGAGCGGGTCATGCGGTCTCCGTCGTCGCTTGGATGATGTGGGGTTCGCGGACATCGTCGAGCAGGCGCGCGAGCGCGTCGCGGCTGGCGGCCACGTCGGCCGCTTCGCTCACGTCCTGTCCGAGGAAATGCAGGATCGCCGGCCAGCGCGCGAGCGCTTCGTCGACGACCGGATCGTTGCCGCGCTGGTAGGCGCCGATGGCGATGAGGTCGCGCTGCGCGTTGTAGGCGGCCATCAGGCGCTTGAGCTTGCGGATGCGTTCGCGCCACGGTGCGTCGGTGATGTCCTGCATCACGCGGCTGACCGAGACCTCCACGTCGATGGCGGGGTACTGGCCGGCGTCGGCGATGCGGCGCGTCAGCACGATGTGGCCGTCCAGGATCGCGCGCGCCGCGTCGGCGATCGGTTCCTGCTGGTCGTCGCCTTCGGTGAGCACGGTGTAGAACGCGGTGATCGAACCGCGGCCGTCGGCGCCGTTGCCCGCGCGTTCGACCAGCGCAGGGAGTTTCGCGAACACCGACGGGGGGTAACCGCGCGTGGTCGGCGGCTCGCCGACGGACAGGCCGATTTCGCGCTGCGCATGCGCATAGCGGGTCAGCGAATCCATCAGCAGCAGGACGTGCAGGCCCTGGTCGCGGTACCACTCGGCGATGGCGGTCGCGCGCAGCGCGCCGTGCAGTCGCGCCAGCGGCGGGCGATCGGCCGGGGCGGCGACGACGACCGCGCGGCGCAGGCCTTCCTCGCCGAGCGTGGCTTCGACGAAGTCGCGCACTTCGCGTCCGCGTTCGCCGATCAGCCCCACCACGATCACGTCGGCGGCGGTGAAGCGGGTCATCATGCCCAGCAGCGTCGACTTGCCGACGCCCGAGCCGGCGAACAGGCCCACGCGCTGGCCGCGGCCGATCGGCAGCAGTGCGTTGATCGCGCGCACGCCGACGTCGAGCGAACGCGTGATCGGTTCGCGCATCAGCGGATTGACGGACTTGCCCGCCAGGCCGACCCAGCTTTCGGCGCGGATCGGACCGCGGCCGTCGAGCGGGACGCCGTCGGAATCGATCACGCGGCCGAGCAGGCCCTCGCCGACCGCGACTTCGCCGCGCTGCCGGCTGGGCACGACGCGCGCGTTGGGCAGCAGGCCTTCCAGGTGCGCGCTGGGCATGAGGAAGGTGCGGTCGCCGGAGAAGCCGACGACTTCGGCATCGACCCACACGCCGCCGTGCGTTTCCACGCGGCAGCGCGAGCCCAGCGGCGCGCTGCAGCCGGAGGCTTCGAGCATCAGGCCGACGGCGCGGCGCAGCACGCCCTCGCGCGCCAGTCCCATCGAGACCGGCTGCGACGACGCGGCGTCCAGGCGTGCGGCGAGGCGGAGATTGCGGGCGTCCTGCCAGTGGGAGGCGGGGGTGGTCATGGGGTCAGGCGCTGCAAGCCCCGTGCCGCGCGTGGGCTCGAGCCCCTCTCCGTCGGGGAGAGGGTTGCGGTGAGGGTCGGCGGAGCGATGGCGCCCGCACTCGCGACACAGCGCTCGTATCGGGACGCAGGGCGACCATCCGCGCATCGCACGTCCCGACCCTCACCCTGGATTTCTCTCCCGGAGGGAGAAGGAAGCAAGGCGATGGCGGAATCACCGCGCCACCCCATGCGCCGCCACCGTGCTCTCCAGCGCCGCCTGCAGGCGCGCCGCGAGCGTGCCGTCGATGCGCACGCTTTCGCTGTGCACGCGCAACTCGCCGCGGGCCAGCGTGGTGTCGTTGGTCAGCCGCACGCCGTCCAGGCCGGCCAGGTGCGGGTAGAGCACGCCCATGTCGTCCGGATGCAGGCGCAGTTCGACGCCGCGCTGGCTGGTGCCCACCGCGTCCAGCGCCTCGCGCACGAGGTCGGCCAGCAGCGACGGATCGGCCGTGTATGCCGGGCCGATCAGCGCACCGGCCACGCGCACGGCCAGTTCGGCGAGCGCTTCGGAGACCTCGTCGTCCAGCCGCGCGAGCGGACGCGTGAAGCCGTCGAGGATGCCTTCGATCTGTGCGACCAGTCGGCGCACTTCCGCCTGGCCGGTCGCGAAGCCTTCCGCGTGTCCGCGCGCCAGGCCGTCGGCGTAGCCCTGGTCGTGCGCGGCCTGCTCGATCTTCTGCAGGTCCTCCACGCTCGGCGGGGGCGGCAGTTCGATGACGGGCTCGGGTTCGAGCGGTTCCAGTCCCGGCGCGGTCCAGCGCACGGCGCCGGCCATTTCGGTGTTCCAGGCGGCCGCGGCGCTGGAGAACGCCGGACTCATACGAACGCCTCGGCCTTGGCGGCGAGCTGGATCGTGCCGGCGTCGGCCATCTTGCGCACCAGCGACAGGATTTCCTTCTGCGCCGCCTCCACTTCAGCCAGCCGCACCGGGCCGCGCGCTTCCATGTCCTCGACGAGGATTTCGGCCGCGCGCTGCGACATGTTGGAGGTGATCTTCTCGCGCACCTTCGCTTCGGCGCCGCGCAGCGCGACGGACAGCTTGTCGTTGGGCACTTCGCGCAGGATCGCCTGCATCGCGCGGTCGTCGATGTCGGCGAGGTTGTCGAACACGAACATCAGGTCGCGGATGCGCACGCCAAGTTCGTTGTCGACTTCGCCGATCGCGCCCAGGATCTGTTCGTCCTGGCCGGAATCCATGAAGTTGAGGATGTTCGCCGCCACCTTCACGCCGCCGACCGAGGACGACTTGAGGTTCTGCGCGCCGGCGAACTGGCGCGCCATGACGTCGTTGAGTTCATTCAGCGCGTTGGGCGGGATGCCGTCGAGCGTGGCGATGCGCAGCAGCACGTCGGCGCGCACGCGGTCGGGCAGGCACTTGAGCGCTTCGGCGGCCTGGTCGCTTTCCAGGTGCGCCATCACGATCGCGATGATCTGCGGGTGTTCGTTGCGCACCAGGTCGGCGATCGCGCGCGGCTCCATCCACTTGAGCGTGTCCAGCCCGGACGTGTTGCGCCCCAGCAGGATGCGGTCGATCAGGCCGCTCGCGCGCTCCTCGCCCAGCGCCTGCACCAGCACGGCGCGCACGTATTCGTCGGCACCGGCGCCCAGTCCGCTGGGCTGCGCCAGCGTGTCGACGAACTGGTCGATCACCTTGCCCACGGCATCGCGCGACACGCCGCTGACGGAGGTCATCGCCACGCCGAGCTTCTGCACTTCCTTGGCGCTCATGTGCTTGAGCACCTCGGCGGCCTGCTGCTCGCCCAGCGAAAGCAGTACCACCGCGGCACGCTGCACGCCACTCAGTCCGGTCGTATCAGGCATCGGATTCCACCCACTCGCGAACCACCTGCGCCACGCGCTTGGAGTCGTTGCTCACCGCCGCGCGCGCCACTTCCAGTTTGTCGTCGAAGCTCATCGTGCCCGGCGGCAGGGCCGGCGGCGGCGCGTCCTGCGCGGGCGCCGACAGCGCGACGGGGATTTCCTCGTCCTCCACCGGCACGACGGTGGCTTCGGCCAGCTGCTTCCTGTTCTTCTTCGGCTCGGGCTTGTGGCCCATCAACTGGCGGAACATCGGCCGCAGCACGAACAGGATCAGCGCAATCACCGCCAGGCCGCCGACGACGATGCGCAGGAATTCCATCGCACGCGGGTGTTCCCACAGCGGCGCATTCTCGTCCTCGCCCTGCGAGGCGACGTCGCGGGCGAACGGCGCGTTGACCACCGATACCGCGTCGCCGCGCTGCTGGTCGAACCCGATGGCCTGCTGCACCAGCGACTCGATGCGCTTGAGTTCGGCATCGTTGAGCGCGCGCAGCACCGGCTTGCCGTCCTTGCCGGCGGAGGCGGGCACGTTGTCCACCAGCACCGCGGCGGTGACGCGACGCACGCGACCCGGACCCTGGCGCGTGTGCGTCAGCGTGCGGTCGATTTCGTAATTGCGCACCGAGCTGCGCGAGGACGGTCCGGTGGACTCGGCCTGCGGCTGCGCCGCGGGCTGCGCGGCGGCGGTGGCGTTGGGCGCGTTCGCGGCATTGGCCGGCGGCGCGGCGGCCGGCGTGTTGCTGACGCTGCCCGGCACGCCCTGCGGCGCGTTGCCGCCGCCGGCGCTGGATTCGGACAGCTGCTCGCTGCGGATCATCGGCTGCTGCGGCCCGTAGACCTCGCGCGCTTCCTCGGTCTGCGCGAAATCCATGTCGACGCTGACCTGCGCGCTGACGCGGCCGTTGCCGGTCATCGGTTCGAGCAGTTCGTGGATGCGCTGGACGTAGGTCGCTTCCAGCCGATGCTGCTGGTCGAACTGCTTGGCGCTGATGGCCGCATCCGAATCCGGATCGACGTTCGACAGCATGCGGCCGTACTGGTCGACCACGGTCACGCGCTCCGGCGGCAGGCCGGGAATGCTCGAGGCGACCAGGTGGACGATGGCGTCGACCTGGCCCTGTTCGAGCGCCGCCCCGCTGTGCAATTGCAGGACGACCGATGCGCTGGCCGGTTCCTTCTGCCGCGTGAACGCCGAGGGCTTGGGCATCGCCAGGTGCACGCGCGCTTCGCGCACGGGACGCAGGTTGGCGATGGTGCGGGCGAGTTCGGATTCCAGCGCGTGCTGGTAGCGCGCGTTCTCGATGAACTGGCTGGTGCCGAAGCCCTGGTCGCCCTTGATGGCGTCGAAGCCCGCGTCCGTCTTCGCCGGGAGTCCGGCGGCGGCGAGCGCGAGCTTGGCGTTGCCCAACTGGTCCTGCGGAACGGCCAGCGCGCCGGAACCCGGATCGATGCGGAACGGGATCTGCGCGGTGCTCAACAGCTCCGACGCTTCGCTGGTCGACTTCGGATCGAGCCCGGCGAACACCGGCACGTAGTCGGGCTTCTGCGTCCAGAAGAACATCCACAGGCCCAGCGCGATGACCGCGGCCACCAGCGCGAACAGCCCCAGCTGCCGCACGACCGGGATGTCCTGCAGCCCGCGCAGCTCGCGCAGCTTGGTTTGGTTGGGGAGCGTGATGACGGCCATGGTGGAAGTGGGATTTCGGCAGCGGGAGGGTGGGCTGTTTCGGGACCGGAACCCCGGGACCGGGGACCCGGGAAAAGCAAGATCAACATCACTTCAACAACCGGCTCTCACGGGTCCCCGGTCCCGGGCCCCGCGTCCCGGCTTAAACCGGCATGTTCATGACGTCCTGGTACGCCTGCACCAGGCGGTTGCGTACTTCGACCGTGGCGCGGAAGGCGACCTGCGACTGCTGCATGGCGACCATGACGCGGGCGAGGTCGGCGCGCGGATCGCCCAGTTCGAACGCCTGCTGCAGCGCGCCGCTGGTGTTCTGCGCACGGCTGACGCTGTCGATGGCGTTGTTGAGCGTCTGCTGGAATCCCGGCGCGCCCGCGCCGCCGACACCTCCCGCCGCACCCGCGCCCGGGGCGAGCGCCGACGGGGCGATGGCGTTGCCCGGCGCGGCGTCCGGCCCGCGCATGCGCATTTCGTGCGCGCGGATCTGGGACAGGATGGAAGAGATGGCGTCGGTCATGGTCCGTGGCGTGGTACGTCAGGGTCGTCCTGCGAGGTACAGGCAAGCGGCGTGCCACGGTGGATGAACGGGTTATTGGCGCGCGCCTGTGTCGCGCTGCGTCGCAAATCCGTCGCGGTGCTCTGAGCCCCTCTCCCATCGGGAGAGGGGGTGGGGTGAGGGGTAACGGAGCCTCAGCAGTGAACGGTCATTGCCGACCAGTGCAGCGGTGTTGCCTGCTCAACGCTGCCGTAAAACCCTACAGAGCAAATGGATTCCAGCTTTCGCTGGAATGACGGTGATGTGGTTCTCCATGCAAGGAGTGCCCGTGCATTCCAGGCCTGGGTTCCGGCCTTCGCTGGGATGAGGGTGTCTTCAAGCCCCTCTCCCATCGGCGACCGCAGGGAGTGCAGAGCTGAGAGGGATTGGGGTGAGGGGTAACGGAGCCTCAGCAGTGAACGGTCATTGCCGACCAGTGCAGCGGTGTTGCCTGTTCAACGCTGCCGTAACCCTACAGAGCAAATGGATTCCAGCTTTCGCTGGAATGACGACGACGTGGTTCGCCGCCGTCGGAGTGCCCAAACACCACAGGCCTGGGTCCCGGCCTTCGCCGGGATGACGACGAGGTGGTTCGCCGCCGTCGGAGTGCCCAAACACCACAGGCCTGGGTCCCGGCCTTCGCCGGGATGACGACGACGTGGTTCGCCGCCGTCGAAGTGCCCAAACACTACAGGCCTGGGTCCCGGCCTTCGCCGGGATGACGTTTGGGACGCGCGCGCCGAACCGTCCGCCCCCCGATCACGAACCCCCGCTGCGAGCGCTACCACCGCCCGCCGAAAAAATCAGAACTCCGACGCCAGCTCCATCGTGTCGCGCTCGATGCCGTACTTGCGCAGTTTTTCCACCAGCGTCGTGCGGCGCAGGCCGAGCAGCGGGGCGGCGTGGGCGACGACGCCGCCGGTCTGGGCGAGTGCGGCGCGGATCAGGTCCAGTTCGATGTTGGCGATGTGGCCGCGCAGGTCGATGCCTTGCGGCGGTAGCGTCGTGGTGGGGGACAGCGTCGACGGATCGGGGGCTTCGGCTTCGCGCATCAGCGCCATGACCGGGGCCGGTTCTTCCGCCTGGATGGCATCGATCGACGCCAGCGTCTCGGCCGGCAGCGTGCAGCGGTAACGGGCCGGCAGGTCGTCGGCGCGCACCAGGCCGTTGGGATGCAGCACCGACAGGCGTTCGATCAGGTTGCTCAGCTCGCGCACGTTGCCGGGCCACGCGTACTGCTGGAGCATCGCGACCGCATCGCCGGCGAGGTTCACGCGGCCGCGGCCGCTGTCGGAGAGCTGGCGCGAGATGGCGTTGATCAGGTCCGGCAGGTCGGCGGCGCGTTCGCGCAGCGACGGCATCTCGATGGGGAACACGTTGAGGCGATAGAACAGATCCTCGCGGAACTTGCCTTCGGCGATGTGCGATTCCAGGTTGCGGTGCGTCGCGGCGATCACGCGCACGTCGCACTTCATCGTCGCGCCGCCGCCCACGCGCTCGAAGCAGCGCTCCTGCAGCACGCGCAGCAGTTTCACCTGCATGGCCATCGGCATGTCGCCGATTTCGTCCAGCAGCAGCGTGCCGCCTTCGGCCATTTCGAAGCGGCCCTTGCGCTGCGTCAGCGCGCCGGTGAAGGCGCCCTTTTCGTGGCCGAACAGCTCGCTTTCCAGCAGGTCCGGCGGGATCGCGCCGCAGTTGATCGCCACGAACGGCTTCTCGCGGCGCTTGGAACGCGCATGGATCGCGCGCGCGGCGACTTCCTTGCCGGTGCCGGATTCGCCCAGGATCAGCACGGTCGTGTCGAAATTGGCGACCTGGTCGATCATGCGGTTCAGGCGCAGCACGGCGGCGCTGCGGCCGGTCGGACCGACCTGCGGGATCTCGCGGCGCGCGTCGTCGTCCAGTCGCTTCAGGCTCGCGCGACGCAGCACGTCCTGCAGCTGCGTGCGGCGGATCGGGTAATCGAGCGCCCACACCGAATCGGGATGGATCTGCACGCGCCAGGCGGCGTGGTCGGCGTGACCCGGCAGTTCGAGCACCGGCGGATGCATCGGGTGCGAACCCAGCCACGCGGCGAAGCGCTCCCACGCCTGCGCGTCGCCGCTCGTGTCGCCGGCGATGACGGCGACCCAATCGGTCGCACGCGCGCGATCGAGGTTGATCTCGCCCGCATCGCTCGCGATGCGCGGGGTGAAATCCATGAACTCCAGCAGCGTGGCCACGCGTTCGGCGCGCGCCAGGTCGTTGTCGATCAGGAGGATGCGGGACTCGCTCATGGGGTGTCT
Organism: Lysobacter arvi; assembly: GCA_031216755.1. GTDB lineage: Bacteria > Pseudomonadota > Gammaproteobacteria > Xanthomonadales > Xanthomonadaceae > Lysobacter_J > Lysobacter_J arvi. The sequence goes on from JARUHG010000002.1 coordinate 147,158, forward strand.
TCCGAAGCCAGGCGCTCCAGCAGCGGGAGCACGTCCTGGATGTAGGCAAGCTTGCTGACGAAGGCGTCGGCGCCGGCGCGCAGGGCGTGCTCGCGGTGCTCGGTGTCGTCGAAATGGCTGGCGATGACGATGTAGGGCAGCGGTTCGTCCTGCGCCTTGATCAGGCGCGCGGCCTGCAGCCCGCCCATTTCCGGCATCGCCATGTCCATCAGCACCACGTCCGGGCGCAGCGTTTCGCACTGGGTGATGGCTTCGATGCCGTTGCCCGCGGTGCCGACGACGTTCGCCCACGGCTGCTTGCGCAGGTGGCGGATGGCCGCGCTGATGAAGCCCGGGTGGTCGTCGACGATGAGGATCTTCAGTTCGCGCATGTCAGCTGGCCTTGGCGAGGGCGGCCGGACGGCGGCGCTGGCGCGCCGGCGCGATGGCCAGCTGGTCACGGTACTTGGCGACGGTGCGGCGCGCCACGCGCACGCCCTGGCGGGCGAGCAGGCCGGCGATGGTGTCGTCGGCCAGCGGCGCGTGCGCCGGCTCGGCGTCGATCAGGCGCTTGACCATCGCCTTCACGGCGCTGCCGGACACCTCGGCGCCGTCCAGGCGCACGGCGAACAGGCGCTTGAGCTCGATCGTCCCGCGCGGCGTCTGCAGGTACTTGCCGCTGGTGATGCGCGAGACGGTGGATTCGTGCATGCCGATCGCATCGGCCACTTCGCGCAGCGTCAGCGGGGCGATGGCTTCCTCGCCGCGCTCCAGGAAGGCGCGCTGGCGTTCGACCAGCACCTGCGTGGTGCGCAGCAGCGTGTCGTTGCGCATCGCCACGCCGCGCACGAGCCAGCGCGCTTCGTCGAGCAGGCCGCGCAGCGCGGACACGTCGCCCGGGGCATCGGCCAGGGCGCGTTCGCAATGTGGCGCGAGGCGCAGGCGCGGCGCGGTGCGGCCGTTGAGCGCGACATGCCAGCGGCCGTCGGCGCGCCAGGCGACGACGTCGGGCACCACGATGTCGCGCTCGTCGGCGGCGGCGTCGGCGATGGGATGCGCGCGCAGCGTCAGGATCAGCGCGACGGCGGCGCGCACGGCCTCGGCGTCGGCCTTCAGTGCCTTGGCGAGCGCCGCTTCGTCGTGCATCGCCAGCAGGTCGATGTGCTCGCGCAGGATGCGCGCGGCGAGCGTGCGGGCGGCGGATTCGGGCTGCAACGAGAGCTGCGCGTGCAGGCATTCGGCGGCGTCGCGCGCGGCCACGCCCGGCCATTCGCCGTGGAGCAGGCGCTGGCGGACGATTTCCAGTTCCGTGGCATCGACGTTGCAGGAGCCGGCACCGAGCAGGTGCAGTTCGTCGAGCGGCGCTTCCAGGTAGCCGCGGTCGTCGCACTGGTCCAGCCACCACGCGGCCAGCGCGACGTCGCGTGCGTTCCACTGCAGCGAGAGCGACTGCAGCAGGCGCACGCGCGGATCGCTCGATTCCCCGTCGGCGATCCGCGCGGCCGCGTCGTCGTCGAACTCGCCGCCGCCGTTGCCGCCGGACAGGAAGGACGGCTCCGGAAGCTCGTCCCACGCGGCGGTTTCCTGCTGCGGATCGGTCGCCGAGTCGACCCCCTCGTCCTCGGCTTCGTCCGCCTCGAGCAGCGGGTTGCGCTCCAGCGCCTGGCGGAGCTCGAGTTCGAGCTGCGGCGCGGTGAGCTGCAACAGGCGGATCGACTGCAGCAGTTGCGGCGTCAGGTTGACGCCGAGTCCGAGCTTCGGACTCAAGGTAGCTTTCACGGTTGTGTCCCCATCCGCCGGAACCGGCGGCCACGGACGTCATCGTGATGTGAAGGTGACGGCAAACGAATCGGGGGAATCCCGGACAGGTTTCGGGGCAAACCTGTCGTCTTGTAAGGGCCGCCCTTACTTTGCGACGTGATCCTGACTGGGCCTGTGCGCCTGCGTCAGGCAGTGACGCGGATGGGCACGGAGATGGCCGTCACAATTGGGGTTTGTGACGGCGGATTGGCGCGAGGGGTGCGTCGGGTTCGTGACGTTGCGGGGGGTGTTGCAAGGGGTGGGCCAGAAGGGCTTCTGGCCTTGCGTTGCCTGATGCCGTTGGTTTTGCCGTTGCTGTTGCCTTTGCTGTGGCTGTGGCTGTGGCGGTGCCCAGCGACTTAAAGCGAGCCGAGCACCACAGCTGGAAAGGGGACGAAGAGCCGCGCACTGTTTGAGCGGAGCGTAGCGCAGCGAGTTTGCGCGGCGGCCCCTTTCCGGCGAGGAGCGCAGGGGACCGGCGTCGCGCAGCGGCGCCGGCTCGCGTCAGGAGCGGATGGTTTTGGTTACTTTTGCCGAAACAAAAGTAACCCGCTCGCTTGCGAGCGGAAGCTTTGCACTTGCTTGAGTGCTTCTAAAGCTTCGCTTCTACTGCTTCGCAGACCAGCAAAAGAAACAATCACGAGCAACAGCTTCCGCCCTGAAGGGCGGGTTACTTTTGTCTTGGCAAAAGTAACCAAAACCGTTCGCTCCTGACGCGAGCCGCCGCTACGCGGCGGTGCCCTGTGCTCCTCGCCGGAAAAGGGACGTCGCCCGAACTCGCTCCGCTGCGCTTCGCTCAGACAGCGGGCGACTCTTCGCCCTTTTCCGACTGCGGTGCTCGGCTCGCTTTAAGTCGCTGATCAAGATCAACGGCAGGAACAACAGCCACGACAACAGCCAAAGCCAAAGCCAAAGCCAAAGCCAAAGCCAAAGCCAAAGCCAAAGCCGAAGCCGAAGCCGGGGCGACGGCTTTGAGCCCCTCTCCCATCGGCGACCGCAGGGAATGCAGAGCTGAGAGGGGGAGGGGTTGGGGGGAGGGGTAACGAAGCCATCGGCGATGAACGGCCCTTGCGCACAACGCTGCGCAGTGGCTTCTCGACCCGGACGTCAAGGCAAATGGATTCCAGCTTTCGCTGGAATGACGGCTCTTGGGCCTCTCCCATCGGCGACCGCAGGGAATGCAGAGCTGAGAGGGGTTGGGGTGAGGGGTAACGAAGCGTCAGCGGTGAAAGGCCGGTGCCGAACAGCGCTGCGCGGTGGCTTCTCGACCCGGACGCAAAGGCAAAGTGGATTCCAGCTTTCGCTGGAATGACGGCTCTTGGGCCCTCTCCCATCGGGGACCGCAGGGAGTGCAGAGCTGAGAGGGGTGGGGCGAGGACCCGGATGCAAAGGCAAAGTGGATTCCAGCTTTCGCTGGAATGACGGCTCATGCCGCACAGCGCTGCGCCGTGCTTCCCGACCCGGACGCAAAGGCAAATGGATTCCGGCTTTCGCTGGAATGACGGCGGTGTGGTTCACCGTAAAGGAGTGCCCGCGCTCCAGTACCGGACGACAGGCCCGAAGCAGGCCCCGGCTCAGCCCGCCGGCCGATCGTGCAATCGCATCGCCATGCGCAGCAGTTCGATGGCGTTGCGGCAGCCCAGGGTGGCCATGATGCGGGCGCGGTGGGTTTCCACGGTCTTGACGCTGATCCCGAGGTCGGCAGCGATCTGCTTGCTGGTGCGGCCGGCGCCCAGGGCGGCGAGGATCTCGCGCTGGCGCGGGGGCAGGGCGTCCACGCCTTCCTCGCTGCGCGGGCGCGCGAACAGTTGCGGCGCCGAGACCTGCGGACTGAGGTAGGTGCGGCCCGCGGCGGCGGCACGGATGGCGATCTCCAGTTCCGCCGGCGCGGCTTCCTTGACGACGAATCCGTTGGCGCCGCGCGCGAGCGCCTCGCGCACGTGGGTCGGGTCGTCGTGCATGGACATCACCACGACGCGGCAGTCGGGGTGGTCGCGGCGAAGTTCCACCAGCGCCTCGAAGCCGCTGCGGCCGGGCATGGAAAGGTCGAGCAGGACGATGTCCGGGCGGTGCTGGCGCGAGCCGACGACGGCCTGGTCCGCGTTGGCGGCTTCGGCCACGACCTCGATGTCGGCGAACGACTCCAGCAGCCGGCGTAGTCCCGCCCGCACCAGTGTGTGGTCGTCGCAGATCAGTACGCGCAACAGCCCCGAGCCCAACTCCGTTCCCCAAAAAGCGTCAACTCTCCGTCGTCGCACCTTAGCCGAGGTGACGCGGAGGGACCAATTGTTCACTTCGGGAATGTGACGGGTCCGACAAATGTTTCACCGTGCGCCCGGGTACTGGACGCAGCGGCAGGGGCCGTTCTGATGGGCACGTCCCATTTATTTTCGGCGATTCCCGCGGAGCGCGCGGCGCGCGTTTTGTTCCACGCGACGGCCCGGCGTGGTCAGCGCAGGCGCCGGCTCTCGGCCACCTGCCGGCGGTGCAGGCGGAACAGGTGCCGTTCGAGCGCGTCCGCCAGCGTCGGCGTCAGCGGTTCGAAGGCGACCCAGGCGCGGGCGCCTTCGACGGCGATGACGTGGGCCGGCAGTTCGATGCAGTCCGGCAGCCAGTCGGCCGGCTGCACGCGGAGCACGCCGCGCGCGCCGGGCCGGATCGCCAGCGCATCGCCGAGCACGTCCAGGCGTGCGCCCCGCGTGGACCAGCGCAGCACGGTCGGCGGCGGGAGATCGCCGCGTTCGCGCAGCATCGCGCCGAGCAGTCCGAGCACCAGGTCGACCTTGGCCTCCACGCGCTGGAGCGCCGACGAGGGTTCGGCGTGTTCGTCGCCGTCCTCGCTGCGGGCGTTCTCGCTCAGCGCGAGCGAGGTGAGCAGCATTTCCGCGCGGGCCGTGCCGAGGTGCGCGGCGGCGGTGTCGCCGGGGCCGGGGAGGAACGCCGCCGGACGCCGGTCCTGGTGGACCAGCACGTCCGCGAACAGTTCCGCTTCGGCCGATTGCGATGTCATCCCGCCAGGCTCCGGTAGGCGAGGGCGCCGCGGCGGTCGCGGCCCATGCGCGACAGGATCGCCGCGGTCTCGTCGCGCATCACGACCAGGTCGGCGAGCAGCGCCGTCTGCTGCGCCAGCAGTTCGCGCCAGGGTTCGGCCGACAGCGTCGACAGATCGGGCGACTCGAACGCCTGCCGGAGCACGCGGTCGTGTTCGGCCAGCAGTTCGATCGCCAGCTCCCACTGCTGCGCGTGCATCGCCGCGCGGACCTGGGCTTCGGGCAGGGCGGGAACGGACGGCGTCGCGTCGGTCATGGCGTGGCTCACGGCTTGGGCGCGATGGCGAGCCAGGCCGACTCGATGTCGCCCAGCAGCGCGTCGACTTCGGTCAGCGCGGCGGCGTCGTTGTCGCTGTTGGCGACCAGCAGGCGCTGCTGCGCGTAGTCGTACAGCGACTGCAGGCCCTGCGCGATCTCGCCGCCGGCGTCGAGGTTCAGAGCGCCGCTCAGGCCGGTGATCAGGCCGCTCGCGTCGCTGATCGCCTTGGCCTTGCGCGGGATGTCGCCGCGTTCCAGGCAGGCGCCCGCCAGGCGGATGCGATCGCGCGCGCCGGAGAGCATGAGGGCGACCAGCCGGTGCGGATCGGCTTCCAGCACGGCGGCGCTGACGCCGGTGCTGCGGTACTGGTTGGCGTAGTTGCGGTGGCCGAGCATGGGGGAATCTCCTTACGACATCGAGGCGAGTTGCTGCGAGAGATAACCGCTGGAACCCTGCAGCTGGGTCACCAGTTGCTCCATCGCGGTGAACTGCGCGGTGTAGCGGGCCTGCAACGATTCCATCCGCCGGTCGAGGTCTTCGTACTGCTGGTCGTAGGTCTTCATCCGCGCGTTGAGGCTGTCGGTGCGCGAGTCGAGCAGGCCGTCGGTTTCCAGCACGCTGTCGAGCATGCCTTCCAGGTCGGCGCCGTAGCCTTCCTCGCCGGAGAACAGGCGCGACAGCGCGCCCGGATCCTCGGCGAGCGCCTTGGTCAGCGTGCTGGTGTTGAGCGCGAGCGTGCCGTCGGTGTTGATCGACAGCCCCAGCGCCTTGAACGCGACCACGTTCTCGCTGGCCAGGTTGCGCAGCGAACTCTGCAGGCCGCGCACCATCGAGTCGCCGGTCAGCGCCGAGGCGGTCTTGGTTTCGGCGTTGTAGGCGGTGAGCGACTTGGTGAGGCTGATGGACGCGTTGTATGCCGTGACGAACGATTGCAGCGTCTTCTGCACCGCGGCGTCGTCGGTGCCGACCTTCAGGCTGAAGGTCTCGCCCGGCTTGGCCTCGGTCAGGTTGAGCGTCACGCCCGGCAGCAGGTCGGTGAGGCTGTTGCTGCTGGAGGTGCGGGTCAGGCCGTCTACCTTCACCACCGCATCCTTCGGCGCGACGGTTTCGGTCATCGACGTCTGCACGCCCGGGTCGTACACCAGCGCCGACAGGCCGCCGTCGCCACCGGTGGTGGTCACGCGCAGCTTGCCTTCCAGGCCGGAGTCGACCGCCGTCAGCACCAGGTGCTGGCCGCCGTCGGCGTTGACCAGGCTGGCCTGCACGCCCTTGCCGGCGGCGGCGTTGTTGATGGCGGTGCGGATGTCCGACAGCGTGTTGCGGCCGTCGGCGATGTCGACCTCGATCTTCGTGTCGCCCGCTTCGATGACCAGCTTGCCGGTGCCGATCTTCGCGTCGGCGGCCTTGGCCGGCGAGGTGAGGCGGTGCGCGCTGGCGAGCGATTCGACTTCGATCTTGTACTCGCCCACGGCCGCGGTGGTGTCGGCCGATGCGGTGAAGCCGGCCTTGTCCTGCACGTTAGTCGTGCGCGCGTCGGTGCCGCCGTCCTTGCGCAGTTTCTCCAGCGCGGACTGCAGGCTGGAGAAGACGCTCTTCAGCGATCCCATCGCCGACAGCTGCGTCCTGGCGGCGTTCTCGCCGCGGGCGATGCGGCTTTCGATCGGCGCGCGTTCGGCGGCGACGAGCTGGGACACCAGCGACGGGATGTCGATGCCCGAACCAAGCGTGGAAATGGCCATGACCGCTCAGCCTCCGCGTCGACCGTGGACCGCGGACTGCGGCGTGGGACGGGGCGAACGATGAGCGGTCATGGCGACTCCTTTCGGATAGAACCGGCGGGATGCGTTCGCGCGCATCCCACCGGGGTGCCATCGGGGCGCGCATCCCGCGCCCCGTCTGGCGGTGGATCAGCCCAGCAGGCTGAGGACGTTCTGCGGTACGGCGTTGGCCTGCGCGAGCATCGCGGTGCCGGCCTGGCTCAGGATCTGAGTACGGGTCAGCTCGGCGGTTTCCTTGGCGTAGTCCGCGTCGCGGATGCGGCTGCGCGAGGCGCTCAGGTTCTCGCTCGTCGCCTGCAGGTTGGCGATGGTCGAGGTGAAGCGGTTCTGCACCGCACCCATGTCGGCGCGGGCGGAGTTGACGCTGGTCAGGGCCTTGTCGACGATCTCCATGGCCTGCTGCGCGCCGGTGAAGCTGGAGATGTCCAGGTCCTTGATGTACTTCGTGCTGCCCGCGGCGGCGGTGGCGGTGGCGCCGATGCCGGCTTCGGCCATCGTGATGCCCGTGCCGCCCGTCAGCGTGCCGGCGGTGAACGAGAAGTCCTTGCCCGCGGTGATCGAGGTCAGCGTCAGCTTGTTGGTCGAATCCAGCGAGGCGTAGACGCCGGTCTGGTCCATCTTGTCGTTGATCGAGGCGGCCATCTTCTTGGCCACGTCGCCGCCCGTGTCGCCCACGCCGATGTCGATCGTGTCGATGGTGACGCCGTTGACGGCCATGCCGGCCAGCGTGCCGGTGGCGGTCGCCGTACCGGCCGAAACGGCGGCGGTCGAGGTCTGCGCGGCGGCGAACTGGGCCTTGCCCAGCGCGTTGGCGTTGGCGTCGACGATGCTGTTGACGGCGATGGTCTGGCCCGAGTTGGCGCCGACCTGGAACAGCGCGCCGGCGAAGGAGCCGTCGAGCAGCTTGGTGCCGTTGAAGTTGGTCTGGTTGGCGACGCGGTCGATTTCCGAGACCAGCTGCGAGACTTCCGCGTTCAGCGCGTCGCGGTCGGACTGCGAGTTGGTGGCGTTGGCCGACTGCACGGCCAGTTCGCGGACGCGCTGCAGGTTGTTGCCGATCTCGACCATCGCGCCTTCGGCCGACTGGGCCAGCGAGATGCCGTCGTTGGCGTTGCGCACGGCGACGTCGAGGCCGCGGATCTGCGTGCTGAAGCGCTCCGAGATCGCCAGGCCGGCGGCGTCGTCCTTCGCGCTGTTGATGCGCAGGCCCGACGACAGGCGCTGGATGGTGGTGCCGAGGCTGGCGCTGCTGGTGCCCAGGTTGCGCTGGGCGTTGAGCGACATCACGTTGCTGTTGATGACTTGTGCCATGGTGGTTCTCCGTAGGTTTCGGTTAGGGCACCGGCGAAGCGCTCGCCGGCCGGCAATTACCGCAGTGGTTGGTCGGTGTTGCCGGCCCTTGCCGCTGCTGGACTAGATATCGGTGCCCCTGGGAAAACCTTTAGCTCCTGGTTGACAAGTCTTGCGAAGTGGGATGGATGTTGCATTCGGGGGAACCGGGAGCCGGGAGCCGGGACCGGGGACTCGGGACCGGGGACCCGGGAAATGCAACCGCAACAGCGACAGCAACCGCACCGCAACGTCACGTGCTCCGGAGCGCATGAGGCCTCTGGAAGCTGGATTCCCGCCTTCGCGGGAATGACGGCATCCGACTCACCACTCACTACTCACTACTCACTACTCACGACCCACGACCCACGACCCACGACCCACGGGTCCCCGGTCCCGGGTCCCGGGTCCCGGGTCCCGAGTGCCCCGGCCCCGAACCTCACATCAGATCGAACAACGAACTCGACTGCAGCCGCATGAAGGCCTGCTGTGCCGCCTGCAATGCCGTGCTTTCCAGCTTGAAGCGGCTGATCGCGTCGGCGTAGTCGAGGTCGCGGATGCCCGACAGCGTGGTTTCCAGCGTGACCGACTGCGCCTCGCGCAGTTCGGCCGCGCTGTCCATCGCCGCCAGCTGGGCGCCGCCGGTGGCGCGCCCGTCGATGAAGTGCTCCTGCGCCGTCGCCGCATCGCGCAGCGACGCCTGCAACGCGTTCTGTTGCGCGGCGCGCTGCGTGGGCGAGTCGTCGGGCATTTCCAGCGCGTCGACGAGGTCGTCGATCATGCCGAACACGTCGTTGGTGCTCGCCGGGCCGATGGAGAATGCGTCGCCCGCGGCCGGCGCGCCGTCGATGCGCAGGTTGAGCCCGCCGACGTTGATGCCTTCGCCACTGACGTAGGTGCCGGTGCCGATCACCGCGCCGCCCGCATCGCGAAGCTCGTAGGCGTCGGCCGCGGTGAACACCACGCTGTAACGGCCGCCGTTCCAGCTGCCGGAGGCGTCCAGTCCGAATTCCATCAGCACGCCGCTGCCGGTGTTCGTGCCGGCGGCGCGACCGTCGACGCGACCGTCGCCGGTCTTGACGCGCATGAACAGCTCGCTGCCCGGGAGCGTGTCGGACACGAACTGGTCCGGTGCGATCTCCACCTCGCGCTGGCGCTGGTCGCCGGTGTAGCTGACGTCGCCGCCGCTCACCACGAACGGTGCGTGGTCGTCCGCGGTGCCGCCGAACAGGTAGCGCCCGCTGCCGTCCTGGCTGTTGGCCAGGCCGATGAGTTCCTCGCGGATCACCTTCAGCTCGGCGGTGATCGCCTTCTTGTCGTCGCTCGACATCGCGGCGTTGTTGGCCTGGATGGTGAGCTCGCGCACGCGCGCCAGGCGATCGCCCGCCTGCGCGAGCACGCTCTCCTGCAGGTTCAGTCGATTGCCCAGCAGGTTGGCGTTCTCGCCGAAGCGCTCCAGTTCGGCCGTGGCGCGATCGAGCGACACCGCCGTGCCGGCGGCGACCGGATCGTCCTTGGCCGTGACCAGGCGCTGGCCGGTGGCGAGCTGCTGCTGCGTGTGCGCCAGGCCCGCCTGCTTGCGCAGCATCGTGCCCAGCTGCAGCTGGTACGCGCCGCTGGTGGAAATGCGGTTGTTCATCGGCTCACCGCGCCAAGCAGGGACTGGAACATGGTGTCGGCGGTGGAGATCACCTGCGCGGCGGCCTGGTAGGCCTGCTGGAAACGCAGCATGTTCGCCGCCTCCTCGTCGAGGTTGACGCCGGAGACCGAATCGCGCGCGGCCTGCGCCTGGTCGTACAGCACCTGCTGCGCTTCGGCGGCGTAATCGGCCTGTCGCGCGGCCGAACCGATCGTCGTGGTGAGTCCGCCGATGGCGCCGTTGAGCGAGACCGTGCCGCCGTTCAACGCCTTCGCGTCGTCGAGGTTGCCCAGTGCGATCGCGTTGCCGTTGTCGCTGGAACCGGCGCCCGTGCTGCCGACGCTGAAGCGGTCGCCCGCGGCGGGCACGCCGTCCAGGCTGAGGCTCCAGCCGTTGGCGTTGATCGGCTGGCCGGGCGTCCAGGTGAACGGACCGGCGCCGTTGACGGTGTACTGCGTGCCGTCGATGAATTCGATGTCGGCCGGCGTCAGCAGGTTCGCGTTCGTCGCGTCGGTGACCTTCACCGTGCCGATCTTCCCGCTGCCGACGTTGTCCAGTTCGGCCTTGGCTTTCACCGGCGTGGCTGCTGCTATCCGGTTGGGATCGTCGATGGCCACGCCGATGCCGCCGGCCGCGCCCGCGGTCGGCTGCAGCAGGAAGCGGTCGCCCGATGCCGGCGCGCCGCCGACGACGAGTTCGACCCCGTTGAGCACGAGCGGATCGGCGGCGGTGCCGGTGCCGGTGAGCGGCACGTTCGCGCCGGTGTCGGCGCGCGTGGCGCTCCACGCGGTGCCGTCGAACTTCAGCACGACGTTCTGCGCCTGCAACTGCGACAGATCGCCCACGCTGGCCGTCAGGGTGCCGGTGCCGGCGTTGCCGGCGTGGCTGTTGACGCTCGGCGCGGGCACGCGGAAGAAGTCCGTGCCCATCTGGCCGTTGAGGTCCATGCCGGCGCGATGCTGCTGGTTGAACGCATCGGCCAGGCCGACCGCGATGCGCCCGAGTTCGGCCTGCGCCGGATCGAGCACGTCGCTGCGGAAATCCATCAGGCCGCCGATCTTGCCGCCCAGCGAAGCATCGCTGAGCTGGATCTGCTGGCCGTTGCCGTCGAGCGCCAGGCGCACGCGCTCGGGGCGGTACGGATCGGTGCCGACCACGAGCTTGGACGACGTGTTGCCGACCACCAGCGCCTGCCCGCCGGCGGTGAACACGTTGAGCGCGCCGTCGCCCTGTTGCACGGCGGTGCCGCCGGTGAACCCGACCATCTGCGACACCAGGCGGTCGCGCTGGTCGAGCAGGTCGTTGGAGACGTTGTTCGGGTTGCTGATGATCTCGCCGTTGAGGCGCGCGATCTCCGCGCCGATGCGATTGACTTCCTCGGCGCTGCTGCGCAGGCCGCTGTTGACCTCGTTGCTCAGCGTGTCGAGCTGGTTGTTGAGCTGCTTGAAGCGGGCGGTGAGGGCGTTGGCATCCGACAGCACGTCCTCGCGCGCGGCGGCGGACGCGGCGTTGCTGGTCAGGCCGGTGGCGGCGTCGAAGAAGTTCGACCACACGCCGGCCAAGCCCGTGGCCTTGTCGGAAAACAGGCTGTCCACCCGCGAGGCCAGGCCCGAGAGCTGCTGCGCGCGGGCGAGCTCGCCGCCGCTTTCCAGCAATCGCGTGTTCGCCAGCTGGTCGGCGATGCGGCGCACGTCGCTCACCTGCACGCCGTTGCCGACGTAGCCGTAGCCCATGTCGGTGGGCGAGCGCGTCGACAGCTCCACGCGCTGGCGCGAATAGCCTTCGGTCGCGACATTGGCGACGTTGTGGCTCACGGTCGCCAGCGCGCGCTGGAACGCGATCAGGGCGCCGGTGCCGGTGGACAGGACATTGGCCATGCTTAGCCTCGGTTCGGACCGTCGAGCGCGGCGAGCGCGCGGTTGAGCGTGGCGCCTTCGGCGATCGCGTTGATCTTCGCGGCGTAGGCGGGGTCGGTGGCGTAACCGGCCTTCTGCAGCGCCTGGGCGAACTGGCGCGTGTCGCCGCCGGCCGCGCGCGCCTGCGCATAGCGCGGCTGGTTCAGCAGCTTCGCGTAGTCGGCAAAGCTTTCGCCGATGGAACCGTACGCGCGGAAATCGGCGCGCTCGCTGACGCGCTGGCCGTTGACGTATTCGTGCGTGCCGGCGTTGACGCGCTGGCCGCTCCACTTCGAGCCGGCCTTGATGCCGAACAGGTTGTGCGAGGTGGCCTCGCCGCCGCCCGATGCCAGGCGACGGCCCCAGCCGGTTTCCAGCGCGGCCTGCGCGACCAGCGCCTTCGGGTCCACGCCCAGTTCCTGCGCGGTCCGCTGCGCGTGCGGCCACACCGAGCGCACGAAGGCTTCGGGGCTGGAGCAGTCGAGTTTCGCGTTCGGATCGCATTCGACCGGCGCGGGCGCCAGGCGCGGCAGCGCGGGCGCGGCGAGCCCGGGGAGCGAAACGCCGTCGCTGCTCGGCGTGAGCGGCAACGACATGGCCGAGGCGCCCGGTCCCAGCGGGAAGCCGCCCTGCGGTGCGACGCTGGCGTCGGCACCGCCGGTGCTGCGCGTCAGTTGCTGGACGATCATCGGCGCCAGGCCCAGTCCGCGACCCTTGGCCAGCTCGCGCGAGAGCTGCTGGTCGTACATGTCGCGGTAGGTGGAGTTGTTCCCCATCAGCGGATCGCCGAAGGAGGCGCTGCGCATCGACTTGACCAGCATCTGCGCGAACTGCGCTTCCAGCTGCTGCGCGGCGTACTCCACGCGCGAACGGTCGGCGCGCGGGGCGTCGGTCGTCGAAAGCGGCTGGGCGGTGGTCGGGCGCAGGTGCATGTCGGAGTCAAGGCAAGAGTCGTGCCGTGACGTTTTTCTCCCTCCCCTGCAGGCAGGGGGCGGAGTGGAAAGCGCGAGCGCCGTGCATCAGATCACCTCCAGCTCCGCCCGCAGCGCGCCGGCGCGCTTGAGCGCTTCCAGGATCGCCACGATGTCGCCGGGCGCGGCGCCCACGGCGTTCACCGCGCGGACGATCTGCTCCAGCGACGTGCCGCCCTGGAACAGGAACATGCGGCCGCCGTCCTGGCTGGCTTCGACGGTGGACTGCGGCGTGACCACGGTCTGGCCGCGGCCGAATTCGTTGGGCTGGCTGACCTGCGTGTTTTCCGAGATCGACACCGTGAGCGAGCCGTGCGATACCGCGGCCGGCAGCACGCTCACCTGGCCGCCCATCACGACGGTGCCGGTGCGCGAGTTGACGATGACCTTCGACGCCACGGCGCCGGGGCTCACGTCGAGCGATTCGAGCTTCGCCAGGAAACCGACGCGGTCGCCGTCGGCCGGCGGGCTCACTTCGATGGTGACGGCGTCCACGGCGCGGGCGCGGCCGTTGCCGAATTCGCGGTTGACCGCTTCGACGATGTGCGCGGCCGTGGTGAAGTCGGCTTCGTGCAGGTTGAGCGTGACGTTGCCCGACGGCGGCGCGCCGGCGACCGCGCGCTCGACGATCGCGCCGTTCGGGATGCGGCCGCCGTTGGGCGCGTTGACCGAAATGCGCGAACCGTCCTTGCCCGACGCGCCGAACCCCGACACGACCAGGCTGCCCTGCGCGATGGCGTAGATCTCGCCGTCGGCACCGCGCAGCGGCGCCATCAGCAGGCTGCCGCCGCGCAGCGAACCGGCGTTGCCGATGGACGAGACGGTCACGTCGATCGGCTGGCCCGGCTTGGCGTACGGCGGCAGTTCGGCGTGGATCGCGACGGCGGCCACGTTCTTCAACTGCGGGTTCACGCCCGGCGGAATGCTGACGCCGAGCTGGTCGAGCATCGTCTTCAGGCTCTGCACGGTGAAGGGCGTCTGGCTGGTGCGGTCGCCGCTGCCGTCCAGGCCCACCACCAGGCCGTAGCCGATGAGCGGATTGCCGCGCACGCCGGCGACCTGCGCGAGGTCCTTGATGCGTTCGGCATGCGCGGCCGGCACGACGGCGAGCGTGAGCACGAGACCGGCCAGCGTGCAGGCGATGGCGTAGGCGATCAGGCCGGTGCCTTGGGGAAGCTTCGCTTTCCGCGCGCCCAGCACTTTCAATGCCGTCATCCCGGCGAACGCCGGGACCCAGGCCCGCAGCGTCGAATGCAGCGTCGCGGCGACTTCAAGCGCACCCCGCCTGGGTCCCGGCTTCCGCCGGGATGACGTGGGAAAGGGGGGCGACGAGGCCGACGATGGCGCCGAAGAAGGCGACGAAGACCGGGACGGCGAGGAGGAAGACGGATCACGAGTGTTCATACGTCCTCCTCAGTACGGGTAAACGGCGGAATTGAAGAACCGGCCGAGCCAGCCCATCGCGTTGGAACGCGCGAGGGTGCCGCGGCCGCCATAGACGATCTGCGCCTCGCCGACGCGATCGGAGGAAATGCGGTTGTCGGGACCGATATCGGCCGTGCGCACGATTCCTTGAACCTGGATCAGCTCGTCGCCCTGGTTCAGGCGCAGCTGCTTCTGGCCGCGCACCAGCAGGTTGCCGTTGCCCAGGTTCTGGACCACGGTCGCGGTCACCGAACCGTTGAGCCGGTTGCTCTGCGTGCTGTTGCCGGCGCCCTGGAAGTCGCGCGAGCCTTCGACCGACGCCTCCAGGATGGGGTTGCCCTTGTAGGTGATCGGCACGCCGGCGATGGTCGGCGCGGCCATGTCGATGCCCGACTCCTTGCTCACCGAGGTGTTGGCCTGCGCGCGCGCGCTGGTGTTCTCCACCAGCACGATGGTCACCAGGTCGCCGACGTCGCGCGCCTTGTTGTCCTCGAACAGCCGCAGGCTGCGGCTGCCGTAGATGGAGCCTTCGCTGGCGGGCGCGGGCGGGGCGACGATCGCGGTGGCCGGTGCGGACATCGGCGCGAACGGCCGCACGTCGCCCACGACGGCGGCGCAGCCGGCCAGCGCGAGCGTCGCGGCGGCGGTGGAAAGGCGGAAGAACGCGTTCACGGCGCGACTCACAGATTGTTGTTGAGGAAGCCGAGCATCGTGTCGGTGGTCGAGATCGCCTTGGCGTTGGTCTCGTACGCGCGCTGGGTTTCGATCATCGACACCAGCTCCTCCACGACGTTGACGTTGGAGCCTTCCAGCTGGCCCTGCGCGAGCGTGCCGATGCCGTTGGTGCCGGGCGCGCCCTGCTGCGCCGGACCGCTGGCGCCGGTCTCGACGAAGAGGTTTCCGCCGATGGCCTGCAGGCCGGACGGGTTCACGAAATCGGCCAGCGTCAGCGCGCCGACCTGCACGTCGTCGGCCTGGCCCTGCACCTTCACCGACACGGTGCCGTCGGCGCCGATGGTCACGCTCTGCGTGCCTTCGGGAAACTGGATGCCCGGCTGCACGGGATAGCCCGAACTGGTCACCAGTTCGCCCTGCGAATTGCGCTTGAAGCTGCCGTCGCGCGTGTAGGCGCTGCTGCCGTCGGGCATGAGCACTTCGAAGAAGCCGCGGCCGTCGATGCCCACGTCGAGCGCGCCGCCGGTGACGGCGAGATTGCCCTGCGAGAACTCCTTCGCGGTGGCCGCCACGCGCACGCCGGTGCCCGTGGACAGGCCGGTGGGCATCTGCGTCTGTTCCGACGTCGCGCCGCCGGGCTGGCGGACGGTCTGGTAGAGCAGGTCCTGGAACTCCGCGCGATCGCGCTTGAAGCCGGTCGTGTTGACGTTGGACAGGTTGTTCGAAATCACCGCCATGCGCGTCTGCTGCGCGTCGAGGCCGGTCTTGGCGATCCAAAGCGCCTGGGTCATGGCGTGTGTCTCCTGTTCGTTGAAGCCCTTCCTCTTCCGTCATCCCGGCGAACGCCGGGACCCAGGCTGGCAAGGCTTCAGTGGTGTTGCGGTTTTCGATCGATGCGTTGCGGGCCTGGGTCCCGGCCTTCGCCGGGATGACGGCCAAGGCGCGGTGGCTCGAGAACCGCCGTCAACGCGAGCCGAGCAAGGAATTCGCGCTGCGTGCGTTCTCATCCACGCTCTGCAAGACGCGTACCTGCATTTCGAACGCGCGGGCGGTCTGGATCATCTGCACCAGCATCGAGGTCGCCTCGACGTTGCTGTTCTCCACCGCGCCGGGCGTGAGCGATTCGCCCGCGGCGGGCGGCGGCGGCTGGCCGTTGGCCGGACGCATCAGGCCGTCGTCGCCGCGCACCAGGTCCGCCGTGCGGGCCTGCACGACGCCCAGGCGGCCCGCTTCGGCGATGGTGTTGGCCGGCTGGCCCTGCGGGACGATCGAGATCGTGCCGTCGCCGGCGATGTCCATCGACTGGAACGGCGGCACCGTCACCGGCGCGCCATCGGCGCCGATCACCGGGCGGCCGTTGCTCGTGAGCAGGCCGTTGGCGTTCATCGCCAGATTTCCGGCGCGCGTGTACGCCGGGTTGCCCTGCGCGTCCTGCACGGTGAGCCAGCGATCCTGGTGCAGCGCGACGTCGAGCGTGTTGCCGGTGTTGAGGATCGCGCCGTGCGTGTCGCTGACGCCGTAGGTCTGCGCGGCGGCGGCCACGCGCGAGGCGTGGCCGTTGCCCTTCACCGGCGTGGCGGTGGAACCGGCAAGCGTCGCCTGGAAGCCCACGGTGTTGGCATTGGCCAGGTTGTGCGAGACCGACGCCTGCGTCTTCAGCGACGTGCTGGCGCCGGTCATCGCGATGTAGAGCGCGCGGTCGGTCATGGCACGGACCTCCTATCGCATCCGCGCTTAGCGGATGTTGATGATCGTCTGGGTGACCTGGTCCTGCGTCGAGATCATCTGCGCGTTCGCCTGGAAGTTGCGCTGCGCGGTGATCATGTTGACCAGCTGTTCGGTGAGGTCGACCGTGGAGGCTTCCAGCGCGCCGGACTGCAGCGTGCCGAAGTCCGCCGTGTCGGGCGCGCCGATGCGCGGATCGCCCGAGGCGTAGGTCTCGGCCCACACGTTGTTGCCCTGCGGCTGCAGGCCCTGCGGGTTGGTGAACGTGCCCAGCGCGATCTGGCCCAGCGCCTGGTCGGCGCCGTTGGAGAAGCGCGCGTACACCACGCCGGTGGAATCGATGTCGATCTCGTTGAGCTTGCCGGCGGCGTAGCCGTCGGGGTTGATGTCGCGCAGCGAGAAGGCCGAACCGTACTGCGCCGAACCGGAGAGGTTCAGCGACAGGTTCATGACGCCGGCGCCGGTGGTCGGGGTGAACGGGTCCATCGCGATCTGCCCGTTCGCCGGGGCGATGAGCGCGCCGGAGCCGTTGAACTGCAGCGTCGTCGGCGCACCCACGGCCGTGCCGTCGATGTAGTTGTGCACCTGCCATTCGTTCGGATTGGCCGTCTTGACGAAGTAGGAGGTCTGCACGTGCGCGACGCCGAGCGAGTCGTACACCGTCGCGCCGCCGCTGGAATGGTTGTAGGTGTTGGTGTCGGTCGGATCGAACGGCGCCACCGTGGGCGCGCTCGCGTTGCCCGGCAGCGTCACCTGCATGTCCACGTTGCTGGATGCCTGCGGCGGGCTGGTGGTGGTGAGCAGTTGCAGGTCGACCATCCGGCCCACGTCGAAGCCGTTGCCGTTCGCGTTCGGCGCGAACACCTGCAGGCGCTTGCCGTCGGGCGTGCCGATGAACCCGTTCGGGTCGGGCTGGAAATTGCCGGCACGCGAATACACGCGCGCGCCGTTGTCGTTGAGCACGAAGAAGCCTTCGCCGTCGATGGCCACGTCCAGGCCGCGGCCGGTCGGGTCGATGTTGCCCTGCGAGAACTGCTGCGCGACGTTGCTCAGCTTCACGCCCGAACCGATCGCGTTGCGCGACAGGCCGTACGCCGTGGAGGAGAACAGGTCGGCGAATTCCGCGCGCGATTCCTTGAAGCCGGTGGTGTTGACGTTGGCGATGTTGTTCGCCGTGACGTTGAGGTCGGCGTTGGCGGCGTTGATGCCGGACAGCGAAGTGTTGAAACCCATGATCGTGTTCTCCGGAGGGAGGAAGCCCCGTTCCCGGGTGCGGGAGAGGCGTTGGGGTAGGGGCGATCGGTCAGCGGATGCGCAGCACGTAATCCAGCGGCGCCGTGCCCAGCCCCGCGAGGTCGAGGAACACGCCGTCGCTGCCCACGGTCACGCTGTCCACGCGCGATTCGACGTAGGTGCTCAGGTCCTTCTTCGTTTCGCCCGAACCCATGGTGGCGGTCACGCCGTAGGTGCCGGCCGCGAGGCGGTTGCCGTTCGCGTCCTTGCCGTCCCATTCGAAGGCGACTTCGCCGGCCTTGTCGGCCTTTACGGTGATCTTGCGGACGCTCGATCCGTTCGGATCGGTGATGTCGAAGGTGACGGTGCCCGCGTCGGGCGCGGCGACGACGCCCTTGACGCTGCCCTCGCTGGCCAGCGCCATCTTCGCCGACGGCACCAGCACGCTGCGGCCGACGAGCGAGGCGCCGCGCAGCATCTGGTCGGTGGCGAGCGAGCCCTTGAAGCTGTCCATCGAGCTCTGCAGGCCCTGGATGCCCTGCACGGTGGAGAACTGCGCGAGCTGCCCGAGGAACTCGCTGTTCTCCATCGGATTGAGCGGATCCTGGTGCTGCAGCTGCTCGGTCATCAGGCGCAGGAAATCGGCCTGCCCGAGCGAGTCGGACTTCTTGCTGGCGTCCGCGCCGGTGCCGGTGGCGCCGTACGTGGCGGCGAAGTCGGAGATGGTGGTCATCGAAGGTCCTGGTCAGATCCGGCGAAGGAAAACGTCAGCGGCCCATCTGCAGCGTCGACAACGCCAGTTCCTTGGCGCTGTTGAACACTTCGACGTTGGCCTGGTAACTGCGCGAGGCGGAGATCAGGTCGACCATCTGCGCCACCGGGTCCACGGCGGGCGCATAGACGTACCCCTGCGCGTCGGCGAGCGGGTGGCCGGGTTCGTAACGCTTCAGCGGCGCGTCGTTGGACTCGCGCACCTCGGTGACGTTGACGCCGGCGAGCGACGGATCGCCCGGCACGCCTTCGGCGCGGAACACCGGCTGCTTGGCGCGGTAGACCTCGTCGGGGTTGCCGGCGACGGAATCGGCGTTGGCGAGGTTCGACGCGATGGTCGACAGCCGCACCGACTGTGCGTTCATCGCCGAACCGGCGACGTCGAAGATGGGCAGGTTGCTCATGCGTCCGCTCCTGGCTGGCCTTACTGGCCGGTGATCGCGGTGAGCATTCCGCGCACCTTGGATTCGACGAAGGTCAGCGAGGCGCGGTACTCCAGCGCCGCCTGCGCGAACAGCGCGTGCTCGCGCTCGCCATCGACCGTGTTGCCGTCGACGCTGGGCTGGCTGCTGGGCCGCGCGTAGCGCGCGCCCTGGGCGGCGGCGTCGATGGCGTCGCCGGCCGCGGCATTGGGCTGCAGCGCGCTGTGCAGCGCCGACGTGAAGTCCAGGTCCTGCGCCTTGAAGCCCGGGGTATCGGCGTTGGCCAGGTTGGCCGACAGCACCTGCAGCCGCTGCTCGCGCAGGGCCAGCGCAGTGCCGTGGATGCCAAGGAAATCGGACATGACGCCTCCGGGGTCGGGTTCACCGGAGCAGAGGCAAGGGGCGTGCCAGAACGGCAGGAGTCAGCGGTAAGGAGTGAGGAGTGAGTGCGGCTGCGCTGCCCACTCCCCACTTCTCTGGATTCACTACTCGCTCAGCGCGTTCACCCGTGCCGCCACGCGCTGGGCCAGCTCGTGTTCGGAGTACTTGGGCACGAAGTCGTCCGCGCCGACGCGCTCGACCATCGCCATGTTGAACACGCCCGACAGCGAGGTGTGCAGCAGGACGAACATGTCCCGCAGGGCCGGGTCGCGACGGATTTCCGTCGTCAGGGTGTAGCCATCCATCGCGGGCATCTCGATGTCGGAGATGACCATCGCGTAGCGCTCGTGCGGATCGATGCCGCTCTGGACGAGCGTCTGCAGGTGCTCCAGCGCCTGGCGACCGTCGGACAGCAGGGTCGAGCCGAGGCCGAGCTGCTCCAGCACCAGGCGGATCTGGTTGCGGGCCACGCGCGAGTCGTCGACCACGAGCACTTCGCGCGGCGCGGTGGATCGGGTGGCGGCGAGCGGCGCGATGCGGTCGGCGTCGCTGGCGCGCGGGGCCGATTCGGCCAGCACGCTTTCCACGTCGATCAGCTGGATCAGCTCGCCGTGGTGGCGGGTGACGCCGGTGAGGTAGTGCTGCTCGGCGCCGTGCTCCGGCGGCGGATGGATGTCCTGCACCGCGATGTTGACGATGCGGTCCACCGCCGAGACCAGGAAGCCCTGCACCGAGCGGTTGAATTCGGTGACGACCAGGTACTTAGGCTCGGTCGAATGCGCGTCGCCGTGGCCGATCACGCGGGCCAGGTCCAGCACCGGGATGCTGCGCCCGCGCACGTCCGCGGCGCCGCTGAAGGCCGGCGGGAGCTGGGGCAGGGTGAACAGCGGCGGGCGCGGCAGCACCTCCTGCACCTTGAAGACGTTCACGCCAAAAAGCTGACGCGTACCCAGGCGGAACAGCAGCAGCGCCAGCCGGTTGTGGCCGGCCAGGCGCGTGCGTTGGTCGATGCGGTCGAGCAGGTCCTGACTCATGGTCGGGTTGTCGGCCGGGCGGGGCGGGACTTGAGCATGCCGGCGGCGGTGCAAGGGGCGGGCCGGGATCGGGCTCGCGTTTTTCGGGATGCGCTCTTTGTCATCGCGCGATGCCCTTGCTCGTCATTCCCGCCTTCGCGCGAATGACGCAGGGCGATGGAGTCGCAAGGGGCATTCCGGCACGAATCCTGCACGCACCTTCCGAATCTCCCCGGGAGCCCCGCCGTGCGCGCCATCCTCAACGCCCTGCTGACCGCCTTCGTGCTGTCGCCGTCGCTGTCGATGGCCGGTGCGTTCCAGTCCGTCGATTCGATCCGCGACGCCGCGATCGCCGCGATGGGGGCCGCGAACGGCCAGGCCGAGGCGTCCGTGGACTCGCGCCTGCGCATGCCCGCGTGCACGCAGCCGTTGTCGGCCACCGTCGCCGGGCCGACTTCAGTCGCCGTGCGCTGCGCCGATACCCCGGGTTGGCAGCTGTACGTCCCGGTGCGGGTGCGGCGCGAGGCCGACGTGGTCGTGCTCGCCCGCCCGGTGCGCGGCGAGGAGCCGATCGGGCCGGAGCACCTCACCGTGCAGCGGCGCGAGCTGGGTCCGGGCGATGGCCCGGTCGTCACCGATCCGGCCGCCGTCGTCGGCAAGCGCCTGCGTCGGGCGATGCCGGCCGGCGCGGTGCTCGGCGCGGACGATGTCGGCGGGGCGGACGCGCTCAGGCGTGGCGACCCGGTGACGCTGGTGTCCCGCGCCGGCGGCATGGAGGTGCGCATGGGCGGCCGCGCGATGGGCGCGGCGAGCGTGGGGTCGACCGTCTCGGTCGAGAACACCGCCTCGCGCCGTATCATCCGCGGCCGCGTGGTCGGGCCCGGGCTTGTAGAGGTCAATTTGTGACGGCCCCTACAAACCTGTCAGGTTTTCCCCTCAAGTCCGTCCGCGGGCGGCCGTTATCCAGTTCGAACAGGTTCCCAAGGAGTCAGCCATGACCCACAAGATCGACGGCGCGATGTCGCCCGCCCTGCGCCAGATCGAGGCCGCCGGCAGCGCGTCCGTGCAGTCCCGCGCCGGCGCCGACCGCGGCCAGCCCGTTGGCCCCGCCGCCGCAGCCGACCAGATGCGCCTCACCGGCGACGCCGCCAACCTGCAGGCGCTGGAGCGCGAGCTCGGCGCGGCCCCGGCCGGCATCGACGTGGCCAAGGTCAACGCGATCCGCTCCGCGCTCGCCGATGGCAGCTACAAGGTCGACCCGCAGGCGATCGCCGATCGCATGCTGTCGCTCGAGAACGCGCTGTCGAAGTGAGTCGCCGCGCATGAACGCCCGGGCGCACCCGCTGGACGCACTGGAAGATGCCCTGCACGAGGAGCGCCGCGCGCTGCTCGAGCACGACGTCGAAGCGCTGCTGCGCTCCACCCAGGCGAAGCTGGAAGCGTTGCGCGCCGCCGAGCACGCCGGCGCCGCCGCGAACGATGCGCCCCGCGTGCTCGCGCTGAGCGAACTCAATCTCGCCAACGGCGCACTGCTGGCGCGCCGTCGCCGCGAAGTGAACTGGGCCCTGCGCCACCTCGGCCGCCTCGACGCCGACGCCACCTACGACGCCAGCGGCCAGGCCGGCGCCAAGCCGCACAGCCGTCTGAACGTGTCGGCCTGATCGTCGGGACCGGGAACCGGGCGGCGACTGCAACCGCCACCGCCACGAAACGGCGATCGCTCCGCTTCACACGATGAAGGCCCATCCGGAGGCCTTCGTTCTTTTCGAGTCCCGGGTCCCGGGTCCCGGCCACATGCGATACCTTGAGTCCGCCTGACGCGCCGGCTCGGAGTGGAATGAGCGAACAACCCAAAGCACCCAGCGGCGACACCTGGAGCGAAGACATGCTCTGGGCGGTCGCCATGTCGGACCTGGCGGTCTTCCTGCTCGACGAAGACGGAGGCCTGCTGCACAGCAACGACGCCGGCCGCGTGCTCGCGATGCGCCTGCATCCGGATGATCCGCATCCGGACCCGGCGATGCTGCTGTCGTACATCCCCGAACAGGGCTGGCAGATCGCCAAGCGGGACGGCCGGTGGATCGGCGAGGTGCCCACCGCGCTGCCCGGCCTGGTGCTGGAGATCAAGGCCTTCGCCGGACGCGATCGCGGCCGCTGCCGCCGCTACACCGTGATGACCGACATCTCGGTGCGTTCGGCGCGCGAAGGCGAACTTCGCCGTCGCCACGACGAACTGCAATCGACCTACGACCGCCTCGCCAGCGCGCAGGAACAACTGCTGCAATCGGAGAAGATGGCTTCGATCGGCCAGCTCGCCGCGGGCGTCGCGCACGAGATCAACAACCCGATCGGCTACGTGCATTCCAACCTGGGCACGTTGCAGGAATACGCCAGCGCGCTGCTCGCGCTCATCGACGGCTACGCCAACGCGCTGCAATCGAGCGACCCGGCGGCCAGCCGACCGGCGCTGAGGCAACTGCGCGAGCGGCTGGACGTGGACTTCATCGTCGGCGACCTGCCCAAGCTGCTGGAGGAATCGCGCGAAGGCATCGAGCGCGTGACCAAGATCGTGCAGGACCTCAAGGAGTTCTCGCACGTGGAGCGCGACGAGCCGATGCGCCCGTCGGACCTGCGCAAGGGCCTGGAATCCACGCTCAACATCGTGTGGAACGACCTCAAGTACAAGGCGAAGATCGAAAAGCACTACCACGACGTGCCGCTGGTGGAGTGCTACCTGTCGGAGATCAACCAGGTCTTCATGAACCTGCTGATCAACGCCGGCCAGGCGATCGACGACCGCGGCCTGATCACGCTGGCGATGGGCGTGGAGGGCGACGAAGTGTGGGTGAGCGTGGCCGACGACGGCGTCGGCATTCCCGAAGACGCGTTGCAGCGGATCTTCGACCCGTTCTACACGACCAAGCCGATCGGCCGCGGCACGGGCCTGGGGCTTGCGATCGCCTATCGCATCGTCGCCAAGCATCACGGCCGCATCGAGGTGCACAGCCGTCCAGGAGAAGGCAGCACCTTCCGCGTGGTGCTGCCGATCTCCCAGCCGGTGCTGTCGCGACCGCGCGCGAAGTAGGGGCGTGCCGGCGCGTGCTTCGTCGCACGTAATCGCCGACCGCATCGATGCTGCGGGACTTCGGCCCGCATCCCCTGGACGTCCGCGGCTTCGAACCCAATCCCGCGTCATTCCGGCGAACGCTGGAATCCATTTGGCTCTGTTCTCCACGATGAGTTCAGGTCGTCATCCCGGCGAACGCCGGAACCCAGGCACGCATCGCTCGGGCATGCTGGCCCGCCGAACCACATCCCCGTCATTCCAGCGAACGCTGGAATCCGTTTGGTTCTGTTCTCGCCGCTGGGTTTCGGTCGTCATCCCGGCGAAAGCCGGGACCCAGGCACACGTCGCTCGGGCATCCTCGCCCGCCGAACCACATCACCGTCATCCCAGCGAACGCTGGAATCCGTTTGGCTCTGTTCTCGCCGATGAGTTCGGGTCGTCATCCCGGCGAACGCCGGGACCCAGGCACGCATCGCTCGGGCATGCTGGCCCGCCGAACCACATCGCCGTCATTCCAGCGGACGCTGGAATCCGTTTGGCTTTGTTCTCGCCGCTGGGTTGAGGTCGTCATCCCGGCGAAAGCCGGGACCCAGGCACACGTCGCTCGGGCATCCTCACCCACGGAACGACATCACCGTCATTCCAGCGAAAGCTGGAATCCATGTTGCTTTGCTGTCCGTTCTGGAACCCGCGAGAGCTAAATGGATTCCAGCTTTCGCTGGAATGACGAGGATGGAATGACGACGAGGATCGCCCGCATCACCGCAGCGCGACAACCCCGACCCATCAGCACAGGCACACGTCCGCAGCCTGCCGTCCGCCTGTTCAGCCAAGCCGCGTACCTCGCGCCATCCATAAGGTTTCAACCGAAACTTGTAGAACGATCGGGCCGTTGTTGCATTGCACGATGACAAACTCGGCACACTTTGCTTAGTTTTGGTTAAGGCGTCGTGGTAGCGCTATCACAGGGGTGCGCTGCCGGACGCCGGAACTGGCGATTACTGCGACTGCACGGGTCACTGGAACCGCAAGGAAGTCGGTAAGCGAAGTGCGGGACGGGCGATTCGAACGCCCGGCTGGAAAGCATGCGGGGAAACCCGCGGGGTGCCCTGGGGAGGGGCGAAACATCCATCGATCGAAGTAGAGGGCAGACCACATGATCTGGTTCCGGTCCCACGCAGCAGGAACGTCCTGGACGCACGCGGCCACTATCGTGCCGCCGTCGCAGGGCGAGGTTCTCACGATGCAACCGTCCGTCCGGAGGGCCGCGCCATGAGCCCGCGTTCCCGGACGTTCAACACGCGGTTCAACACCCGCACGTTCAAGCGCACGGCGATGTTCACCTTCGTCGGCGGCATGCTGGTGATCAATCCGGCGTTCGCGCAGGACGCCACGCAGGCGACGCAGGCGCAGGTGCTGCAGTCGCAGCGGCCGGCCGACGAAGCCACCACGCTCGATTCGGTGACCGTCACCGGCCTTCGCAACTCGCTCAATCAGTCGATGGAGCTCAAGCGCGAGGCCGCCGGCGTCGTGGATGCGATCAGCTCCGAAGACATCGGCAAGTTCCCCGACACGAACCTGGCCGAGTCGCTGCAGCGCATCACCGGTATCTCGATCGAACGCCGCGACGGCGAAGGCGCGCAGATCACCGCGCGCGGCTTCGGCCCGCAGTTCAACATGGTGACCCTCAACGGTCGCCAGATCCCGGGCGCGGATGCGTTCGGCGCGCCGGGGCAGATCCCGATCGGCGGCGTCGACGGCGGCACGCGCGCGTTCAACTTCGCGCAGCTGGCCTCGGAGGCGATCGACACGCTGGTCGTCTACAAGACCGGCCAGGCGACCGTGCCCAGCGGCGGCATCGGCGCGACGATCGACATCCGGACCGATCGTCCGTTCAGTCACCAGGGCGGCAACGTCATCGCGAACGTCGGCGCCAAGGCGGTGTACGACGAATCGCAGCCGTTCGAGACCGACATCACGCCGGAAGTCTCGGGCATCTTCAGCTACGCCAACGCCGACAAGACGTGGGGCGTGGGCCTGTCGGCGAGCTACCAGAAGCGCCACGGCGGCTCGGTGCAGTCGACCGAGAACGCCTGGAACATGCAGCGCTGGACCGGCACCGACCCGGCCCTGCGTCCGGACGCGGTCCTGGTGAACGCACCGGCGATCGGCCAGCTGTACGGCATGCCCAACGACCTGCGCTACGCATTCGCCGATTTCGAGCGCGAACGCATCAACGGCCAGGCGGTGCTGCAGTTCGCGCCGACCGACGCGCTGACCTTCACGCTGGATTACACGTACTCCAGCAACGAGATCACCGAGAACCGCGGCGAGCAGACGATCTGGCTGCAGCGCGCCAACAGCTTCAGCCATCTCACCTTCGATACCGACGAGGAGGTCGCCACGCCGATCTACCTGCGCGACATCGTCGGCGCGAAGGACTTCGGCTACGAGCAGCAGCGCCAGGAGCAGGAATACAAGCTCGATTCGATCGGCCTGAACGTGAAGTGGGACGTCACCGACCGCTTCCGCCTCGCCTTCGACGCGCACAACACCACGTCCGAGAGCCTGCCGAACGATCCGGTCACCGGCGGCGGTTCGACGTTCTTCTCCATCGCCGGCACCAACAACTGCACCGTCGGTCCGTACTGCGGCGGCAACTGGGCGCAGGAGCTGTGGTTCAACAACGGCCTGCCGATCGGCGCGCGCACGTGGTACGCCGATGCGATCGCGGCCGCCGCGGGCGCGAACGGCACGTTGAACCCGGACTTCCCGCCCGAGCAGATCGGTTCGCAGGTGCTGCGCATCAACTCGCAGCGCCAGGAAACCGAAGTGAAGCAGGGCCGCATCGACGGCGAGTACAACTTCGACGACGGCCGTTTCCTGTTCGGCGTGGATTCGTCCAACGTCACGATGATGCGCAAGCAGGCGACCGAAGCGTATTCCACGCTCGGCGACTGGGGCGTGGCCAACACCGGCAACGAGCCGGGGCTGGCCGAACTGCTCACGCCGATCAGCATCGTCGGCATGTTCGAGGACTGGAACACCTCCGGTGCGGCGCGCGGCGCATGGCGTGGCAACGCCACGGCGGGCGCGTTGTGGGCGGGCGATTTCTACGGCGCGCAGACGCGTCGCAGCGATCAGCTGGCTGCCGACAACCGCATCGAGGAAGACACCGACTCGGTATACGGCCAGATCGAACTGGACGGCACGCTGGGCGGCTTCCCGACGCACACGCGCATCGGCGTGCGTTACGAGAAGACCTACCTGACCTCGACCTCGCAGGTCGCCATTCCCACCGCGATCCAGTGGCAGGCGAACAACGACTTCCGCATCCTGCGCGGCGAGGAGCAGCAGCCCTTCAAGGAAACGCACAGCTACGATTACGTGCTGCCGAACCTCGACTTCAGCCTGGACTTCACCGACGAGATCAAGGGCCGCGCGTCGTTCAGCAAGACCATCGCGCGTGCGCCGTACGGCAACCTCTACGCCGGCCCGACGCCGAACCAGCCCACCGGCTCGATCCTGGTCAACCCTTCCGCACGCGCGGACGGCGACGCCCAGAACCCCGCGCTGGATCCGCTGGAATCGGACAACCTCGACCTTGCCGTGGAGTGGTACTTCGCCGACGCGAGCTTCGTGTCGGTCACGTTCTGGAACAAGGACGTGAAGAACTTCATCGGCAACTCGGTGGTGCGCGAAACGCTGTACGACCTGCGCGATCCGACCTCCGGCCCGGATGCACAGGCGGCGCTGGAGTTCCTCACCAGCCAGCAGTGCGCCACGCAGGCCACGGCGGCCGGCGCGGACCTTGCGCAGGCGTGTTCGTCCAACGACACCGCGCTGTTCACGGCCCTGGCGATGCTGCGCAATCCGGAAACCGGCGGCCTGGCGGCGTACAACGGCACGTCCGCGCAGTCGCTGGCGATGGAGAACGCGTACGACCTGGTCGGCGAAGCGGACGATCCGCTGTACGAGTTCGACGTGCAGCGTCCGGTCAACCAGAACAGCGCCAACCTGCACGGTTGGGAAATGGGCGGCCAGTACTTCTTCGGCGAGTCGGGCTTCGGCATCTTCGCCAACTACACGCTGGTCGATGGCGACGTGGCGTTCGACAACACCGTGATCGAACGCGACCAGTTCGCGCTGCTCGGCCTGAGCGACACGGCCAACGTGATGTTCATGTACGAGAAGTACGGCTGGTCGGCCCGGCTGGCGTGGAACTGGCGCGACGAGTACCTGATCGCGGCGAACGAGAACGGCTCCAACCGCAATCCGTTCTACGTGGAGGAGTACGAGCAGTGGGACCTGAGCGTGAACTACTCGTTCAACGACCACTGGCAGGTCGGCTTCGAGGCCATCAACCTCACCGGCGAGGACGTGCGCTGGCACGGCCGCTCCAAGAAGCAGATGATCAAGCTGGTCGACCAGAGTCCGCGTTACATGCTGGGCGTTCGCTGGCGCTTCTGAAGCAGGATGAGTTTGTGGAAGTGAGAAGCGAGCGGGCGTCGGCCCCTTCGCTTGCATGAACAAGGCGCGGGAAACGGACGGGCTCCGACCCGTTCGTTTCCCGTTTCCTTCGGAAGGCGAAACGAGTAAAAGAGTCAGGAACCCGGCGAGGACAGCGCCCACTCCTCACGCCTCTCCACTCGCTCCTGCTCAAGGCCATGGCCCGATACGAACTGCTCAACAACATCACGCACAAGGATCTGCGCGTCGCCACGCGTTTCGGCCGCGAGTTCGGTGACGACATCGGCATGGTGCTGGCGTTTCCCACCGAATTTGCCGAGTTGCAACGCGAATACCCGATCTTCTTCCGCAAGGATCGCGATGCCGGCCAGTGGCAGGCGGTCGCGCTGCTGGGTTTCGACGCGAAGGAAAACCTCTTCCTGCAGGGCGAACGCTGGAACGCGACGTACCTTCCCGGCGCGATCGCGAAAGGCCCGTTCCTCATCGGCTTCCAGGAGCAGCGCGTCGACGGCGAAGTGCGCCGCGAACCGGTGGTGCACGTGGACATGGACCATCCGCGCGTCGCGACCGGCGAAGGCGAAGCGGTGTTCCTGCCGCAGGGCGGGAACAGCGCCTACCTGGAACACATCTCGACGGTGCTGCGCGGCATCCGCGACGGCGTCGACGCCGGACAGGCCATGTACGCGGCGCTGGACGCACTGGAACTGATCCAGCCGGTGTCGCTGGACATCACGCTGGACGAAGGCCATCGCGTGAGCCTGACCGGACTGCACAACATCGACCGCGACCGCCTGGCTGCGCTCGATGCCGACACACTGCACGCGCTGCATCGCGCGGGTTATCTGGAAGGCGTGTACCTGGTGCTCGCATCGGTGCACAACCTGCGCCGGCTGATGGCGGAAAAGCAGCGGCGGCTGCGCGAGACCGCGCAGTGAACGCACTCGCCGGCGATGCGACGATGCAGGCGCGCGCCGGCGTCACGCAGCCGCTGGCCGAGTTGCACGGCCTGCGCGGCGATGCGCTGCCGATCGATGCGTTGCTCGCGGCGGGCGAACCGGTGGTGCTGCGCGGCATCGCGCGCGACTGGGAGCTGGTGCAGGAAGGCGCGCGTTCGATGCAGGCGGCGATGGACTGCCTGCGCCGTCACGACAACGGCCAACCGGTGACGTACTCCTGGGGAGCGCCGGACATTCGCGGCCGCCCCTTCTACAACGACGACTTCACCCAACTCAATTTCGAGGTGCGCCGCGGCGCCTTGTCGCAGGTGCTGGACGAGATCGCCGCGCATGCGCAGGACGCGTCGCCGCCGACGTACTACGTCGCCTCGCTGCTGATCGACACGCGACTGCCCGGATTGCGCGTCGGCAACGACCTTGGCCTGGCCGCGCAGGGCATCGACGCGCCGCCGAGCATCTGGATCGGCAACCGCGTCACCGCGTCGTGCCATTACGACGCGATGAACAACATCGCCGTCTGCGCGGTCGGGCGTCGTCGCTTCACGCTGTTTCCGCCGGAGCAGATCCACAACCTGTACCCGGGGCCGCTGGATCCCACGCCGGGCGGGCAGTCGGTGAGCGTGGTCGATTTCGATGCGCCTGACTTCGCGCGGTATCCGCGTTTTTCCGATGCGCTCGCGGCCGCGCGCAGCGCGGTGCTCGAACCCGGCGACGCGATCTTCATGCCGAGCCTGTGGTGGCATCACGTGCAGGCGCTGGAAGCGTTCAACGTGCTGGTGAACACATGGTGGAGCAGCGTGCCCGCGCACGTGCCCACGCCGATGCACGCGCTGTACCACGCGATCTGGGCGCTGCGCGATCGCCCGGAGCGCGAGAAGGAAGCCTGGCGCGAGGTGTTCGACTACTACGTGTTCGGCGCGGCCGGGCAGGCGGGCGGGCACCTTCCGCCGCAGGCACGCGGCGCGCTGGCGCCGATGGACGACGCGCTCGCGCGGCAGATGCGCGCGATGCTGATCGCCAAACTCAACCGTTGAGCCGCAGCGCTCGACGCCAATGTCACACGAGGGAGAGCAGATGGAGAAGGGCAGGATCCGCAGGGTCGTGATCGCCGGGGGCGGCACCGCCGGATGGCTCGCGGCGGCTGCGCTGACGCATCAGTTCCGCGATCTGCTCGACGTGGTCCTCATCGAATCCGAGCAGATCGGCACCGTCGGCGTCGGCGAATCGACCGTGCCGCCGATCCGAAATTTCCACCGCTTCCTGCAGATCGACGAGCAGGAATTCCTGCGCGAAGTGGCCGGCACGTTCAAGCTCGCGATCTCGTTCGAGAACTGGCGCCGGCATGGCGAGCGCTACATCCATCCGTTCGGGGTGACCGGGCAGAGCACGCTGGTCGCGGCGTTCCATCATTTCTGGCTCGAAAGCCTGCAGCGCGGCATGGACTCCAGGCTGGGCGACTTCTGCCTGGAAACGCAGGCCGCGCTGGCCGACCGCTTCGCGCTGCCGCCGAGCCCGCAGGTCAACTACGCCTATCACCTCGACGCCGGCCTGTACGCGCGCTTCCTGCGCAGGCGTTCGGAGGCCTTCGGACTCAAGCGCATCGAAGGCAAGATCCGCGAGGTGCGACAGAACGGCGAGTCGGGTTACGTCGAAGCCCTGGTGCTGGAAGACGACCAGGTCGTCGAAGGCGATCTGTTCATCGATTGCACGGGCTTCCGTGGACTGTTGATCGAGCAGACGCTGAAGTCCGGCTACGAGGACTGGCACCAGTGGCTGCCGTGCGATCGCGCGGTGGCGGTGCAGACCGAATCGACCGGCGGACCGGTGCCGTATACGCGCGCGATCGCGCACGAAGCCGGCTGGCGCTGGCACATTCCGCTGCAGCATCGCGTCGGCACGGGCTGGGTGTATTCCAGCCGTCACATGTCCGACGACGAAGCCACCGCGCGGCTGCTCAAGGACGCCGCCGCGACGCCGATCCGCGATCCGTGGCGCGTGCCGTTCCGCAGCGGACGCCGCCTGAAGGCCTGGAACAAGAACGTCGTGTCGCTGGGCCTGGCGAGCGGCTTCATCGAGCCGCTGGAATCGACCAGCCTGCATCTGTCGATGACGTCGATCGTGCGGCTGGTCGAGTCGTTCCCGTTCGACGGCATTCCCGACTCGCTGGTGGAGCTCTACAACGACACGGGCCGTCGCGAGATGGAACACGTGCGCGACTTCATCATCCTGCACTACCACGCGAACCAGCGCGACGAAGCGATGTGGACGCAGTGCCGCGAGATGGACATCCCCGATTCGCTGTCCATCCGCCTGCGTGCGTGGCGCGATCGCGCGCATGCGTGGCAGGGCGCGAACGAACTGTTCCGCGTGGATTCGTGGACGCACGTGATGCTCGGGCAGGGATTGCAGCCGCAGCAGCACCATCCGCTCGCGCGTGCGCTGCCGGACGACCAGATGCGTCGCTTCTTCGATTCGATCCGCAAGCCCATCGACGAAGCGGTGGCGAAGTTCCCGACGCAGCAGGAATTCATCGACCGCTACTGCAAGGCGGCGCCGGAAGTGTGGGGCGCACGGCGGAAGGCAGGAGTGGGGGTCGAGGAGTGAGCGGTGAAGTGCGGGGACGCCGGGGGCTTGCGTCCCACGCCGTTTCGCTCGCTTCCCACTTTCCTCCGCCCGCTTCCAGGAAGCACACAAAAGGAGACGCAACGGTGAGGTCACGCTACGCAAGTCTGATCACGAATGGCCTGCTGCTTCCGGCCTTGTTGCTGGGGCTGGCTGCATGCAAGGGAGACGACACACCGCAGGCCGGCGCGCCGCCGCAGGCCGGCGCAACGCCGTGGCCCGACGTGAAGTGGCCGTTGCCGGAAGATCCCGCGCTGGAGAAGCGCGTGAACGATCTGCTCGCGACGATGACCGTCGAGGAGAAGGTCGGGCAGCTCGTGCAGGGCGACATCGCCAGCCTCACGCCCGAGGACGTGCGCACCTATCACCTGGGTTCGGTGCTGGCCGGCGGCAATTCCGATCCGGGCGGGCGTTACAACGCGACGCCGGCCGAGTGGCTGGCCCTCGCCGATGCGATGTACGAAGCGTCGATCGACACGTCGAAGGGCGGCAAGGGCATTCCCGTGATCTTCGGCATCGACGCCGTGCACGGGCAGAGCAACATCGTCGGGGCGACCATCTTCCCGCACAACATCGGCCTGGGCGCGACGCGCAACACCGAACTGCTGCGGCGCATCGGCGAGATCACCGCGCTGGAAACGCGCGCGACCGGCATGGAGTGGGCGTTCGCGCCGACCGTCGCGGTGCCGCAGGACGACCGCTGGGGCCGTTCGTACGAAGGGTATTCCGAATCGCCCGAGGTCGTGGCCAGTTTCGCCGGCGCGATGGTCGAAGGCCTGCAGGGCAAGGTCGGCACGAAGGAATTCCTCGACGGCCGCCACGTGATCTCGTCGGTGAAGCATTTCCTCGGCGATGGCGGCACCGCCAACGGCGAGGACCAGGGCGACACCAGGCTGAGCGAAGCCGATCTGGTGCGCATCCACGCCGCGGGCTACCCGCCGGCGATCGCCGCCGGCGCGCAGTCGGTGATGGCGTCGTTCAACAGCGTCAACGGCGTGAAGATGCACGGCAACAAGCCGTTCCTGACCGATGCGTTGAAGGGCCGCATGCACTTCGGCGGCTTCGTCGTGGGCGACTGGAACGGACACGGCCAGGTGGACGGCTGCACCGCCACCGATTGCCCGGCGACGATCAACGCCGGCCTCGACATGGCGATGGCGCCCGACAGCTGGAAAGGCTTCTACGACACGGCGCTCGCCGCGGCGAAGGCCGGCACGATCCCGCAGGAGCGCCTCGATGATGCCGTGCGCCGCATCCTGCGCGTGAAGTTCCGCCTCGGCCTGTTCGAGGCCGGCAAGCCGTCGCAGCGTGTCGTCGGCGGCAAGTTCGAACTGCTCGGCGCGCCGGAACATCGCGCGGTGGCGCGTCAGGCCGTGCGCGAATCGCTGGTGCTGCTGAAGAACCAGGGCGGCGTGCTGCCGCTGGATCCGCGCAAGCGCATCCTCGTCGCCGGCAGCGGCGCGAACGACATGACCAAGCAGGTCGGCGGCTGGACGTACAGCTGGCAGGGCACCGGCAGCAAGCGCGAGGACTTCCCGAACGCCGACACGATCTTCGAAGGCATCGCGCAGCAGGCCAGGGCCGCCGGCGGCGAAGCGACGATGTCCGTCGACGGTGCTTTCACCACCAGGCCCGACGTCGCCGTCGTCGTGTTCGGCGAAGACCCCTACGCGGAATTCCAGGGCGACATTCCGAACCTGATGTACCGGCCCGGCGATGACTCGGACCTGGAGCTCATCAAGCGCCTGAAGGCCGCCGGCATTCCGGTGGTGTCGGTGTTCCTCAGTGGCCGTCCGTTGTGGATGAACCGCGAGATCAACGCCAGCGACGCGTTCGTCGCCGCCTGGCTGCCCGGTTCGGAAGGCGCGGGCGTTGCCGACGTCATCCTGCGCAAGGCCGACGGCAGCGTGCAGAACGACTTCAAGGGCAAGCTCGGTTTCAGCTGGCCGCGCACGGCGATGCAGGTGGCCAACAACGTCGGGCAGAAGGATTACGACCCGCAGTTCGCGTTCGGCTTCGGCCTTACCTATGGCGACGACGGCGATCTCGCACCGCTGCCGGAAGAATCGGGCGTGAAGCCGGGCCAGGCCGAAGCGGGCACGTTCTACGCGCGCGGATCGCTCACCGAGGGCCTGCGCCTGCGGCTGTCCAACGCGGCCGGACAGAACGTGGACGTCACGACGCTGCCGGCGAAATTGCCCGACGGCAGCCTCACCGTCACCGCGGTCGATCATGAAGCGCAGGAAGATGCGCGTCGCCTCGCATGGTCGGGCGCACAGCCGGCGACCGCGTCCATCCTCACCGACAAGCCGATGACGCTCATGCGCGAAACCAACGGCGAGGTGATGATCGTGCTGACCGCGCGCGTCGATCAGGCTCCGACCGGAGAGGTGACCGTGGGCGTGACCTGTGGCAGCGGATGCAAGGCCGTGAACCTGCCGGCGCGCGAGGCGCTCGCGAGGTTGCCTGCCGGTCACTGGACGACGTTCGGCGTGCCGCTCAAGTGCCTGGCGAACGCGGGCGCCGACATGCGCAAGCTCGACTCGGTGCTGGTGCTGCAAAGCGCGGGCAAGTTGCAGGTGTCGGTGTCGCGCGTCGCACTGGGCGCATCGAACGAAGCCGAGCACGTGCTGCCCTGCACGCGTTGAGGGTTCGACCGCGCGGACGTTCGCGACCGGAGCGCGAACGTCCGCACGTCGGCGTGGCCTTCGCAGGACATATGTCCTGGTTCCGCCGATCGTACCGACGCCGATCGTACTGATGTATTCATCGCGAAGGCGTCGTGACGATCGCGGCGCATGCGCGCTCGAATTCGTGTTGCGCGTGCGTCACCGCGGATTCGCACGAGTTTCGCGTGGCTTGCAGATTCTTCCGCGCGTGGTGCGTCGGGCTCTTCACCGGCATTGGACTGCGCATGTGCCACCGCGAGTGGCTTTCGATGATGCGCACACTGAATACGTAGCGGACGCGGCTGCCACGCGCGGACGACGCGTTCGCATGCACTGGCACGCCGCTTGCGACATCTCCTGTGTCAGGCAATCCGCCTGCACATCGGAGAAGCAGTAATGGGTAACAACAACCAGCGTGAGCAGAACCAGGGCGGTGGCATGCAGGGTCAGGGCGGCGGCCAGCAAGGCGGCGGCCAGCAGGGCGGCGGCGGCCAGGGCGGCGGTCAGCAGGGCGGTGGCGGCCAGCAGGGTGGTGGCGGCGGTCAGGGCGGCCAGGGCGGTGGTGGCCAGCAGGGTGGCGGCGGCCAGGGCGGCGGCATGAACCGCGAGCGCGAAGAGGGCGGTGGCGGAAACCGTCGCGAAGAAGAGCGCGGCGGCGGTTCCAATCGTCGCGACGAGGAACGCGGCGGCGGCCAGCGCCGCTGATTGCTCGCAGCATGCGAACGCGAATGGCGCCCGGAGCGGATTCCGGGCGCTTCGCGTGCTGCCACGAACGAGGGAACGCACGATGAAGCCGTTTGCCGTCGATGATCTCTACCTGCATTCGACCCTGCAGACGGTGCGCGGCGCGCGGGAGCATGCGGTCGCGACATTCGTCCGGTCGTTGCCCTCGCGCAAGCGGGACGGCTACCGCGCATGCGCATGGTCCGTCGATGTTTCCGGCAGCGGTGAGCCGCGCCGGTTGACGTCGGACGAATCCAATGCGCGTTCGCCGCAGCTGTCGCCCGATGGAAAGACGCTCGCCTTCCTGACGCGTCGCCTCGGCAAGCTCGGTACGCAGATCTATCTGCTGCCGATGGCAGGTGGCGAGGCAAAGCGACTGACGTCGCTGGAGCATCCGCTGGAGAGCCTGCTCGGCTGGTCCGCCGATGGCGCGTGGCTGCTCGCGTCCGCGACGGTGCCGTGGGCGGAGTGCGAACAGGACGACAGCAGCCTGCCTGCGGGCGATCGTCCGCTCGTGGTGCAGCACCTGCCGTACAAGATGGATGGCAGCGGACCGAGCGTGGGCAAGCGCACGCATCTGTTCCGCATCGACGCCGCCAGCGGTGAGGCCACGCAGATCACGCATGGCGATTTCGACGTCGAAGAAGCGCGCTGGTCACCCGATGGCCGGCATCTGGCGTACGTGCGTACGCGCGAAGAGAAACAGCGCCATCGCATGGACCTGTGGATCGCCGATGCCGACGGACAGCATGCGCATGTCGCAACGGAAACGATCGCCGCGGTGTCCGGCGTGCAGTGGTCGCCCGATTCGACGCGGCTGGTGTTCGGCGGCAACCGCACGCCAGGCGATTCGCTGGACGGCCCTTGGCTGATGGCGCTCGACGGCGGCAAGCCGACCCGGCTCGGCGATGCGGACCTGCACCTGGAAGGCGCCCAGTTCGTCTGGCATGCGGACAACACGCGGATCGCCACGATCGTGTCGATACGCGGCATGCAGGACATCTGCGTGATCGACAGCGAATCCAGCCGCGTCCGGCATTTCCCGCGCCAGCTGCGCCATGTGCTGCAACTGGGCGAAAGCATGGACCGGCTGGTGTTCGTCGCCGCCACCCTCCGCCAGCCCGAGGAGCTTTTCAGCTGCGACTGGGATGGCCAGGCCCAGCGGCGCCACACCGACTTCAACCGGACGTGGAGTCGCAAGCGCGCGCGGCCGCGCGTAACCGTGCGCGGCTTCGACGTGCCCGACGGCAAAGGCGGGCGCGAACGCATCGACGCCTGGCTGTTGCGCCCGCGCGGCGCTGGTCCGTTTCCGGTGCTGGTGGACATGCACGGTGGCCCGCAGAGCACGGTGCTGGTGGACATGCCCAGCCACGTCTACTGGTACGAACTCGTGTCCCGCGGCTGGATGGTCGTCGCGCCCAACGCGGTTGGCTCGGCGGGATACGGGACGGAGTTCGCCCGACGGCTGATCGGACGCTGGGGCGAACTCGACCTTCCGCAGTATCTGGCGATCCTCGACACGCTGCGCAGCGACGGATGGATCGACGAACGCGTTGCGTGCACCGGAAAGTCGTACGGCGGGTTCCTGAGCGCATGGGCGGTCGGTCGTTGCGACGCGTTCCGCGCGTCGGTGGTGTGCGCGCCGGTGTCGGACGTCGAATCGCATACCGGTACGTCCGACAGCGGCTATTACGTCACGCCCTATGCGATGGGCGGCGAAATCGACGAAGCACGCGAACGCTACCAGCGACTGTCGCCCATCGAGTACTGCACGCATGTCAACGCGGCGGTGCTGATGCTGCAGGGCCAGGACGACCAGCGCTGCCCGCTTGGCCAGTCCGAGCAGCTGTTCGCAAGCATGGTGCGGTTCTCGAAGAAGCCCCTGCGCATGGTCGTGTACCCCGGCGGCAGCCATTCGCTGGCGAGCAGCGGCCGGCCGAGCCATCGCGCCGACTATCACCGGCGCATCGTCGACTGGGTGGTGGAACACGTCGTCGAACCCACCCGTCGCATCGAACCCGGCGCGTCGGACGAGAAGGCGCCGGCCGATGCGGCGGCGAGCTGAGCATCGGCATGCGCATCCATCACCTCAACTGCATCTCGACCTGTCCGCTCGGCGGCCGCCTGATGGATGGCCGCACGCGCGGCATCCTCGAACGCGGCCAGCTCGCCTGCCATTGCGTGCTGGTGGAAGCGCCGCGCGGACTGGTGTTGATCGACACCGGGCTCGGCCTTCGCGATGTCGCCGATCCGCGCGGCCGCCTGAGCGCGTTCTTCCTCGCGCTGCTCAGTCCGGACCTGCGCGAGGAGATGACCGCGGTGCGGCAGATCGCCCGCATGGGCCTGGACCCGCGCGACGTGCGCGACATCGTGCTGACGCACCTGGATTTCGACCACGCCGGCGGCCTGGACGATTTCCCGCAGGCGCGCGTCCATCTGCTGGCGAGCGAACGCGGTTACGCCATGCAGCAGCGCACCTGGCTCGACCGCCAGCGCTTCCGTCCGCAGCAATGGTCCACGCAGGGGCATTGGATCGCGTATCCCTCGGGTCGTGGCGAGGATTGGCTCGGGTTCGAAAGCGTGCGCGATCTGCGCGGACTGCCGCCGGAAATCCTGATGGTGCCGCTGCCCGGCCACACGCACGGGCACACCGGCGTGGCCATCGACGGCGACGATGGCTGGAAGCTGCTCGCCGGCGATGCGTACTTCTGCCATCACGAGATGGAAGCGCAACCTTCGTGCACGCCGGGGCTTCGCTTCTACCAATGGATGATGGAGAAGGATCGCAAGGCGCGGCTGGCGAACCAGGCGCGCCTGCGTGCGTTGTACGCGCGCGACGGAACGCACCTGCGCATCTTCTGCTCGCACGATCCGCTCGAGTTCGAGTACGCCGCGGGGCGTCGCATCGACGAGGCCGCGTCGCTCGCGCCGCATGCGCACGCCGCGCACGCGGCGTACTGAGGCTCAGTACACCGATTCGCCGGCGGCGCGGCGTTCGTGCGCACGGAACGCGTCGAGGATGTGCTCGCGCAGCTCCTCGTCGTTCCACGGCTTGGTCAGGAAGCGGTAGATCGCGCCGCGGTTGATGGCTTCGGTGATCGTCGCCAGGTCGGTGTAGCCCGACAGCACCATGCGGATCGTGTCGGGGTAGAGATCGCGCACGCGCGTGAGGAACTCGGTGCCGTTCATGTCGGCCATGCGCTGGTCGGACAGGATCACCTGCGCGGTGTTGCTGGCGAGCAGGTCGAACGCTTCGCGCACGCTGCTCGCGGTGAGGATGTGGTAGCCGTCGCGACGGAACAGGCGCACGAGCGAGCGCAGCACGTTTTCCTCGTCGTCCAGCAGCAGCAGCGTGCGTTCCGGCCGCGTGGCCGCGAACGCGCCCGGCAGCAGGAAGCGCTTGCGGACCATCTCGCCAAGCTGGTCGGCCGGCGCCGAGGGACTGAACAGATAGCCCTGGAAGAAATCGCAATGGTTGCGGCGCAGGAAGCCGAGTTCGGCCTCGCTCTCCACGCCCTTGGCGATCACCTTCATGCCCAGCTGGTGGCCCATCGCGATGATGCCGCGCACGATCGCGGCGCTGCGCGGATCGCTGGCGACGTTGCGGATGAAGCTGCGATCGATCTTGATGCGATCGAGCGGGTATTGCCCCAGCGCTGCGAACGAGAGTCCGCCGAGGCCGAAGTCCTGCACCGTCAGCGTCGCGCCCATCGCGCGCAGTCCCGCGAGCGTGTCGTGCACGCGATGGCTGTCGGTGACCAGCACGCTCTCGGGAATCTCGAATTCCAGCGCACTGCCGGGAAGCCCGTAGCGGTGCAGCAGTTCGCCGACGCGGTCCAGGCAGTCGCGCTGCACCAGCAGCGGGCCGGACAGATGCACCGACATCGACAGGTAATCCAGGCCTTCGGCACGCCACTGCGCGAGCTGCGCGACCGCCGACTCCACCACCCACGCGCCGAGCCGTGCGGCCAGTCCGACGCGGTTGATCG
The DNA here is from genome assembly GCA_031216755.1 of Lysobacter arvi. Classification (GTDB taxonomy): domain Bacteria; phylum Pseudomonadota; class Gammaproteobacteria; order Xanthomonadales; family Xanthomonadaceae; genus Lysobacter_J; species Lysobacter_J arvi. Next base: position 185,999 of record JARUHG010000002.1, read on the forward strand.
GTTCGAGGAACTGGCTCGGGCGCAGCAGGCCGCGATCGGTCTGCCAGCGAAGCAACGCGGCGAACCCGGTGACGCTGCCATCGTGCGCGGCCACCTGCGGCTGGTAATAGAGGCGGAACTCGCCGCGATCCAGCGCTTCGATGAAGCGCTGCGCGAAGCCGTCGTTGGGCGCGCCGCGATCCTCGACGGCGGCCGAATACAGGCCGACGTTGTTCAGGCCTTCCTGCTTCACCCGGCGCAGCGCTTCCTCGGCCTTGGACAGCAGCGTCGCGGCGTTCGGTGCGTGGTCCGGGAAGACGGCGATGCCGATGGAGAGCGTTACCGGCAGCGTATACGGCGGGATCGACAACGGCGTTTCGAAGGCGTCGCGAAGGCGTTCGGCCAGCCCCGCGCCGTCCAGTTCGCCTTCGCGGTAGCCGATGCCGATGACGAACTCGTCGCTGGTCAGGCGCCAGATCCAGCCGTCGCGCGGCACCGCGCGGCGCAGGCGCTGGGCGATGGCGGCCAGTGCCTGGTCGCCGGTCGCCGTGCCCATGTTGGTGTTGATCGAGCGGAACATGTCCACGTCGATGTGCAGCAGGGCGATGCGCCGCCGCGTCGCGCCGGCGACCGCGATGGCGGTCGCCAGGCTGGGGCCGTTCGCGCCGAGCCGGTGCAGTCCCGTGATGGGATCGACCGCGGTATCAACCCTTTCGTCGTACCGCTGCGCCATGCTTCGAACTACTTCGTTGCTGCCGGGGGAGTCGCAGGCCTGCTGCCGAAATCGCCGTCCGCGGACGCCGCCAGGTAGGCGAATACCGCGTAGGCCGCGACATTCTGTGCCAGCGCCTGCGGATCGATCTTATCGAACGTGTCGTCCGGCGTGTGGTGAAGATCGAAGTAATCCGTGCCGTCCTGCGCCAGCCGCGCCCACGCCATGCCCTTTTCGGCCGACGGGCCGATGTCCGGTCCCGGCCCGCCCTGGCCCGGCGTGTACTCGATGCCCAGCGGCGCAAGCGCCTGGGCGATCTGCGCATCGGCGCCCTTCGCGTACGCCGGCGCGGAGCTGGAATAGGCGTAGATGCGGCCCGCGCCGAAGTCGCTTTCGGCGCCGATCTGGTGCTTGAGGACGTCCTTCATGTGCGCCTCGGCGTAGGCCTTGCCGCCGTGCAGGCCCTGTTCCTCGTTGGCGAAGGCGACCACGCGGATGGTGCGTGCGGGATGCTGCTTCAGATCGCCGATGAGCTTGCCCGCGGCCATCGTCAGGCCCACGCCGGCGCCGTCGTCGATGGCGCCCGTGCCCAGGTCCCACGAATCCAGGTGGCCGCCGATCACCACGACCTCGTTCGGCTTCGAGGAGCCGCGGATTTCGCCGATGACGTTCTGCGAGGTGTACGTGCCGTCCCAGCCGCAATCCAACGCGAGCTTCACCTTCACCGGCTTGCCGAGCGCGAGCAGGCGGCCGAGCTGGTCGGCGTCGGGCACGGCGAGCGCGGCGGAAGGGATCGGCGTGAGGCCTTCGTCGAAGCGGGTGATGCCGGTGTGCGGGTTGCGATGGGAGTCGGTGCCCGCCGAGCGCATCAGGTACCCGATGGCGCCGGCGCGGATCGCCGCCGACGGACCGCGGCTGCGCACGCGCGAACCCGGGCCGTAGCCGGCGCCGTCGCGGGCGCGCTCCATCCTATAATCGATGAAGGCGATCTTGCCCGCGAGCGAACCGGCGGGCGCGGCTTCCAGCGCGGCCAGATCGGCGAAGCGCACGATCTCGCCTTCGACCGTGCCGGCGGGGCTGCCGCCGAGCGCGGTCAGGTGCAATGGCTGTGCGTTCGCGCCGACGACGTGCGCCGACTCGCTGCGACGTTCCCACTTCGGGAAGGTGACCGGCTCGGTCCAGACCTTGTCGAAGCCCAGTTCCTTGAACTTGGCCACCGCCCACGCGACGGCGCGTGCGTCGGCTTCGCTGCCGGCCAGGCGCGGCCCGACCTCGGTCGTGAGCGACTCGGTGATGCGGTAGCCCAGATCGCTCTTCAGCGCGGTTTCGCGCAGTTGCGCGGCGGTGGCGATGGCCTTGTCGGGAATGCGCGTCTCGCGCTCGGCGGCATGACCGCCCGTGGCGGCGGCGAACAGACAGGTGGCGATCGCCACCGACAGCATTACGCGCATCGAAAACTCCCCCAGGAAAGCCGGTGCCGAAAAGGACGACGAAGCCGCGAGCGTAGCAACTCGCGCCCGGCGGGCAGGGTGTCGTCAGTCACGCGGCGGGGCGGGGCGGTTTGCCGGGTGTGGCTGCAACAAGATCGCTGTCATTCCGGCGGAGGCCGGGCGCCGGGTCTGGACCGTGTCGGCATTCCGGTGGCGCCCAACCTCATCGTCATTCCAGCGAAAGCTGGAATCCATGTGGCTTCATCCAGCGGATCTGACGAAGCAACACCGCAGCGTTGTGCGGCACGGGCGGTTCGTCGCGCGGGCTTCGTTGCCCCGGTGAGAGAGGGGCTCAAGCGCTCGGCTTCGGACTCACTCGGCCGGCGAGTTCAGAGGCTCAAAGCGCCTGCCTGTTCTTCAACTCGTCGCGGATTTCGCGTAGCAGCAGGATGTCCTCCGGCGTCGCGGCGGCAGCCTGCGGCGCGCGCACGCGGTTGTAGGCCTTGAGGAACAGGAAGATCACCAGCGCGATCAGCAGGAAATCGATGATCGTCTGCAGGAACATGCCGTAGCGGATCGCCAGCTCGGCGGCGACTTCCTTGCCGGCCGAATCCAGTTGCGAGGGTTTGAGCACGTACTTCCAGTCGCTGACGCTCACGCCCTTGGTGAACGCGCCGATCGCCGGCATCACGATGCCGTCCACCAGCGCGGTGACGATCTTGCCGAAGGCCGCACCGATCACCACACCGACGGCGAGATCGACAACGTTGCCGCGCGAGATGAATTCCTTGAACTCGGTGATCAGGCCCATGGCGTCGTGGTCTCCAGCGTTGACGTTAGGTGGCGGCGCGCGCCGCGTTCCGGACTATACCGTCCGCCCGGTGACGATCGTCCCGGAATGTTCGGCGATGCCTTCGAGCACGGCATGGAACGCATCGCCCGGCTTCAGCGGGCCGACGCCGGCCGGCGTGCCCATGAAGATCAGATCGCCCGCGCGCAGGGCATAAAGCTTGGAAAGCTCGTGCAGGATCTCGGGCACCGTCCAGATCAGGTCGGCGAGCGAGCCGTGCTGTTTAGCCTCGCCGTTGATGCTGAGGCGGAGCGTGCGCTCGCCGAGTTCGCCCACCTCGGTCGCCGGCACGATGGCGCTGATCGGCGCGGCATGGTCGAACGCCTTGCCGGTGTCCCACGGCAGGCCCTTGGCCTTCGCGGCGCCCTGCAGGTCGCGGCGGGTGAGGTCGAGCCCCACGGCGTATCCGTAGATGAGCGCCGATGCGTCCGCCGGATCGAGCACGCCCGCGGGCGCGTCCTTGCCGAGCGCGACGACGAGTTCGACTTCGTGGTGCAGGTCCTGCGTGCCGGGCGGGTAGGGCACGTCGGACTGCAGCGCGATCGCGTCGGCCGGCTTGAGGAAGAACACCGGCGTGCCGCGTTCGGCGGCCGAGGCCGGAACCGCCGCGCCCATTTCACGGGCGTGGTCGGCGAAGTTGCGGCCGACGCAGTAGATGCGGTGTACGGGGAAGGTCTGGTCCGTGCCGCGGACCGGAACGCGCGGTTGCGGCTGTGCCGCGATCACGTCGCTCATGCGGGCTTAGAGGCTGGTCTGCGCGTGGGGACGCTCGATCGTCGGCTGGCCGACGACGCGGAATTCGCCTTCGACGATGCGTGCGTCCTGCGACCGCGCCACGCGCTTGCCGGGCTGCTTCCACAACTTGTAGAGCATGCCGGCGGCGATCATCGCCGCGCCCAGCGCCACCGAGAACGCGACCAGCACCGCCAGCACGCCCAGGCCGACCACGCCGAGCGCGAAGCGCAGCAGCCGGTGGCGCGGCTTGCGCGGCTCGAAGGCCGAACGCACGCGCGAATGGAAGTGGGAAGTACCGAAGCGGAAGGTCTGGGCGAACATCGGGGACGTCGTGACACAATGCGGCAACAAGCGCCGGGGAGGCGAGTATCGGGCTAGCCATGAGCGAGGGTGTGAGAACTTCGTTAAGCATTTCGAACGAAGCGGCCCGGTCGACGGAACCGCTCGTGGCGCTGGAACGCTTGCCCGACGGGGCCTTCGCCGAGGTCGAGGCCGTCGTCGACGGCGATGCGGAAAGCCTGATCTTGTATCGTGACGGCGATCACGTCCGCGCGTGGTTGAACATCTGCCCGCACGCCGGCCGCCGCCTCGACTGGGCGCCCGGCCAGTTCCTCAAGAGCAAGGACGGCCATCTGGTCTGCGCCGCGCACGGGGCGAGTTTCGAACTGGTCGGCGGCGAATGCGTGGGCGGTCCGTGCCGTGGGGAATCGCTGCGCGCGGTGGGCGTGGCCGTACGCGACGGGGCAGTCTGGCTGCTCGACTGATCGATCGCGCGGCGAATCGGGGTATCAACGACGACAGGGGGACGTCATGAGCACGGTGTTGTGGGCCAATTGCCTGGTCGAGGGGGAAGTGCGTTCCGACCAGGAGGACCGCGCGGCCCTGTATCGGCACGCGAAGAAACTGGACGCGCTCAGCCGGTCATTGCGGCTGCCTTCCTTCCTGGCGGCCTGCGACCAGACCGACCAGCGCTACAACCTCCAAGACCTCGAACTGCCGGCCGGCATGTCGTCCACGAACGACGTGATGGTCGCGGACGGAGCCTGGCTGACGCGTGCCGATGCACTGGCGATGCTGGAGGGATTGCACGCGCACATCCGGGAAGCGAAGCCGCGTTTCGGACTGCTGGGCAACCAGCACGCCGACGTGGTGGACGAACTGGCGGGCGTGATCGCGTTCGTTCGCTCCCAACCGGCTGCCGAGAAGTTCAACTTCGCCGTGGTGATGTGATGTCGCGGCGCACGCGGGGTGCGGCTGTCCGCGTGCGATTCGCAACGCTCGGTCCGCCTGCGCGCGACCGTGCCTGCCCGATGCGTGACGAGGCCCCATGTCGCATCCGTTGATCTTTCCCATGGCCGCGCATGTCGCGTGGACCGCGTGCCTCTACGTGCTGCTGACCGCTGCGCGCGCGCCCGCCGTGTGGGGCGTCGGTCGACGGCCCGACGGCCGCAATCCGTGGGCGAAGTTTGAACCGCGCATCAGCGCGAACCTGTCCAATCAGTTCGAGTGGCCGCTGTTCTTCCACATCGCCTGCGTGTGGTTGATCCTGGACCAGGACCGCGGAGGCCTGCCGTGGGCGTTGGCGTGGATCTTCATCGTGGGTCGCGTGCTGCACAGCCTGGTGCAGGTGCTTACCGCCAACGTGCGCCTGCGCGGCATCGTCTTCACCGTGAACTTCCTCGCGGTGCTTGCGATGTGGGCGTGGGTGCTTGCGCGCGCGATCGGCCAGTAGGACCCGCTGCAACCTGGCGCGGTGCTTCGCGCCGGAGCCTGGAGCGAGCGCGCTTCATCGAATCCGGAATCCCGAATCCCGAATCCCCGACCCGGTCAATAAAGCAGATTCACCATCGCCACGATCACCACCGTGTAGATCAGCGACAGCGGGCCGCCGATCTTCCACAGTTCCTTGCCGGTATAGCCCGCGGGGCCGGTGATCATCGAGATGACCGGGTTCGACGCGGTCATGAAGTTGTTCGAGGCCGACAGCGCGACGATGAGCGCAAACGCGGTCGGGTTGCCGCCCGCCGCCAGTGCGAGGTTGATCGCCAGCGGGACCGTCACGATGGTCGCGCCGACATGGCTTATCACCAGCGAGAACAACGTGGTGAACAGGCCGACCAGGATTTCGAGCAGCCACACCGGCGTGCCGGTGGGTAATCGTTCGATGGTGTGGCCCGCGACCCAGGCCGCCGCGCCGCTGGAATCCATCGCCCAGCCCAGCGGGATCAGGCACGCCATCAGGAAGACCGTCTTCCAGTTGATCGCCGCGTAGGCTTCGTCGATGTGGATCACGCCGGCGATGAGCATGCCGGCGACGCCGGTCATCAGCGCGATCGAGACCGGCAGGCGCGAGGACAGCGCCAGCAGCATCGACACGGCGAAGATCGCCATCGCGATCTTGAACTTGTGCGGCCGTTGCTCGCCCTTGGGGTAGTCGGTGACGACGACCAGGTCCTTGCTCGCGGCCGCTTCATGCAGGTCGGTCCAGATGCTGTGGAAGACCAGCATGTCGCCTGCGCGGAGGTTCACGTCGCGCACGTTCTCGCGCAGCACGGCCTTGTCGCGATTGATCGCCAGCAGGCTCAGGCCCAGCTGCTTGCGCAGTTGCAGGTCGCGCCCGTTCTTGCCGATCAGCCTCGACGTGGCGGGCACGACGGCTTCGGAAATGCCCGCGCGGCTGGGATTGAACAGGTCGCCGAAGTTGCGCAGTCGCGAGGACAGGCGCAGGAAATGGTTCTGCGCGAAGTCGCTGACCTGCTGCTTCGGGCCCATCGCGCCGAGCACGCTGCCCACCCAGATGCGCGTGTCGGCCGGTGGCGCGAGCCGCGCTTCGCCATCGCTTTTGAGCGCCAGCAGCAGCGGTGCGTTGTGCAGCGCTTCGGCTTCGCCCAGCGACATGCCCACCAGCGGACTGTCGGCGGTGACGGTGAGCTCGTACACGTCGCCGTCGATGCCGTACGCCTTGGCGAAATAGCTCTGCGTGCGTGCCGGCGTGGCGCCGGTGCCGTCGTCGTCCTGGCGCAGGCGACGGTCGCCGAAGAAATGGAAATACGCCAGCGACGCGACGAGCAGCGCGATGCCGATCGGCAGCGGCGCGAACATCTTCAACGGTTCCAGCGTCGCCGCGCCGGACGGCAGGTTGCTGTTGGCGGCGATCAACAGGTCGTTGAGCAGGATCAGCGGCGAGTTGCCGACCATCGTCAGCGCGCCGCCCATCACGATGGCCGCGGCGATCGGCAGCAGCAGCCGCGGCAGCGCGATGCCCGTGCGGGAAGACAGGCGTGCGGCGACCGGCATGTAGAGCGCCATCACCGACGGGTTCTGCATGATCGAGGAGTTGATGCCGGCCACCGCGCTGGTGAGCAGCAGCAGCCGGTTCTCCATGCCCTTGGCCCGTCGCAGCAGCCAGCCGGCGAGGCGGTTCAGCGCGCCGGTGCGATCCAGCCCGGCGCCGAGGATCATCGTCGCCACGATGCTGATGACCGCGTTGCCCGAGAAGCCGTTGAACAGCTCGTCGGGTTCGACCAGCCCCGACAAGCCCAGCAGCACCAGCACCACCAGCGCCACCACGTCGGCGCGGATGCGTTCGAACAGGAACATCACCATCGTGAAGCCCACCAGCCCGAGCACGAGCTTCATGTCGGTGGTGAGCGTCAGCGCGGTGTCCATCAGATACGGGATTCGCGATTCGGGATTCGGGATTGGCTAAAGCAGGCGATCGCGTCGGCGACGGCGCGGGCCGGGATGCATCGGCAGCGGCGAATTCCTTCCGATCCCCGATCCCGAATCACGAATCCCGGCTCCTGTCGTACAGCAGATCCCACACGCCGTGGCCGAGCTTCTGGCCGCGGGTTTCGAAATGCGTTTGCGGTCGCCACTGCGGCCGCTCGACGCTGCCGCGCGGACCGGCGCGGTTGACCAGGCCAGGCGTGGCATCGAGGACGTCCCACATCTGCTCGGCATAGTCCTGCCAATCGGTGGCGAGGTGCAAGCGACCGCCCGCCGCGAGTTTCGCCACGAGCAGGTTCGCGAACTCGGGCTGCACCAGCCGGCGCTTGTTGTGGCGCTTCTTGTGCCAGGGATCGGGGAAGTAGATGCGGATCTCGTCGAGCGCGCCGTCGGCGATCTCGTTGCGAAGCACTTCCACCGCATCGTGGTGATAGAGGCGAACGTGGCGGGCGTCGTCCTGCGCCAGGGCATTGAGCAGGCGGCCGACGCCGGGTGCGTGCACCTCGATGCCGATCAGGTCGCGGGCGGTGTCGTGCTGTGCGGCGAAGCGCAGCGCCTCGCCGTTGCCGAAGCCGATCTCGAGCACGCGCGGCGCATGGCGGCCGAACACGGCATCGAAGTCGCGCGGCTGGCCGGTGTAGTCGATTCCGTAGCGCGGCCAGAGCGTGTCGAACGCGCGCTGCTGCGCCTCGGTGAAGCGGCCCTGGCGGAGCACGAAACTGCGCACCTGCCGACGGCCTTCCTCGAGGGTGAAGGGCTTGGGCGGAAGCTTGCGGTTGGAAGGCGAGTCGGACAAACGGGTTCTTCTTGTTGGGCTTTCGTGCGACGTGCGGTCAACGCATCCATCCGTGGCGGTACCTGGTGGACTACGGAGAGCCCGGCCCGTCCTTCCGTGGAGGGGCGTTCGGCAGGCCGCGCGGCAGTGCCGCGCAGGCGGCCTGCCTCACCCGATCAGTCCGTCGACCGGGCTGGACGCCGACGCGAAGCGCTTGCGCGGAATGCGGCCGGCCTTGAACGCGGCGCGTCCGGCTTCGACGGCGAGCTTCATCGCGTGCGCCATCAGCACCGGGTCCTTCGCACCGGCGATCGCGGTGTTCATCAGCACGCCATCGCACCCGAGCTCCATCGCGATCGCGGCATCGGACGCGGTGCCCACGCCGGCGTCGACGATGATCGGCACCCGGGCGTTCTCGACGATCTCGAGCAGGTTGTACTTGTTCTGCACGCCCAGACCCGAGCCGATCGGCGCGGCCAGCGGCATCACCGCGACGCAGCCGATCTCTTCCAGGCGCTTGGCCAGGATCGGATCGTCCGAGGTATAGACCATGACGTCGAAGCCGTCCTTCACCAGCAGCTCGGCGGCGGCCAGCGTCTGCACGACGTCGGGATAGAGCGTCTTCTGGTCGCCGAGCACTTCCAGCTTCACCAGCGAATGGCCGTCGAGCAGTTCGCGCGCGAGGCGGCAGGTGCGCACGGCGTCGTCGGCGGTGTAGCAGCCGGCGGTGTTGGGAAGGATCGTGTAGCGGTCCGGCGGGAGCACGTCGAGCAGGTTCGGCTCACCGGGGTTCTGGCCGATGTTGGTGCGGCGGATCGCGACGGTGACGATCTGCGCGCCCGCCGCTTCGGTCGCCAGCCGGGTCTGTTCGAGGTCGGCGAACTTGCCGGTGCCGGTCAGCAGGCGCGATGCGTAGGCCTTGCCGGCGATCAGCAGCGGATCGGCCGGAAACGGGGGGGAGAGAGGAGCGGTCATTTCTCTAGTTTAGCAGCCGGGGTGCGGGCACTCCGGCGCTGGAGCGTGCATGAGGACGCTCGAAGAACGGCGTCGGGCTGCGTACTGATGCCATCCATGGCGAGGCGCTGAGGCTTTCGGATCGCGCGGCACGCCTATCCATGCACGTCACGGGGCTGGCCACGTGGCACTGCTGCGTGGTGCTGGTTCCTTACGGTGAATGCGGCCGTCCGTGGCGAGGCGCTTCGGCTTCGGATCGCCCGGCCCGTCCATCCATGGACGGGCGTTCGGCAGGCCACGCGGCAGCGCCGCGTGGTGCTGGTTCCTTACGGTGAATGCGGCCGTCCATGGCGAGGCGCTTCGGCTTCGGATCGCCCGGCCCGTCCATCCATGGACGGGCGTTCGGCCGCTCGCGAACCAGTGGTTCGCGAGCGCGCGGCCTCACCCCCCTCCCAAGGCGTGCACGATCTCCACGCGGTCCCCGTCGCCCAGCGCATGTTCGCCATGCCGGCCGCGGGGCACGATCTCGCCGTTGACCTCCACCGCGACGCGACGCTCGCCCAGGCCTTCGGCCTGCAGCAGCTGGAGCACGGTGGTCTGCGCCGCGATCGCGCGCGGCTCGCCGTTCAAATGGATCTGCATTCGCGTATTGTCGCCGCTCCCCGCGGCGATGGACCAGTCGGCATGGTTTTTGACGCAGTGCGGCGTGAGTGCGTTCACGCCGCATGGTTCGATGCCGCCATCCGCGGGCGTATGTAGTCGCGGAGCTCACGTCGCGGCGTCATGCACGCTCACAGGCTCATTCACCAAGGAATCGAAGATGATCAAACCCGTCCGCTCCGTGCTCGCCGCCGCCCTTGCGCTGGCGACCGCGCCGGCCTTCGCGCAGGACTATTCGCAGACCGTGTTCTTCGGCGACAGCCTCACGGACGCGGGGTATTTCCGTCCGGCGATCGTCCTCCAGGCCGGCGCCGCCGGCGCGCTGCTGGGCCGCTTCACGACCAATCCGGGCCTGGTGTGGTCCGAACAACTGGCGACCGAGCTGGGCACGAATGCGGCTCCGTTCAATGCCGGCGGCACCAACTACGCCATCGGTGGCGCCCTGGTCAGCAACGATCGCGCCGGCCTGACGCCGCAGCTGCCGACGCTCTCGCTGCGTTCGCAGATCACGCGCTATCTCACCGCCAATGGCGGCGCCGCCGACCCGAACGCGCTGTACACCGTCTGGGGCGGCGCGAACGACCTGTTCGCCGCGGCCGCCGCTCCCGCGCAGGCGCAGGCGCTGGTCGGTGCCGCGGTGACGGGCCAGGTCGCCAACGTCATGACGCTGCAGAACGCGGGCGCGCAGTACATCCTCGTGCCGAACGTGCCCGACCTGGGCATCACGCCGCAGTTCCGTTCGCAGGGAGCCGCCGCGTCCGCGGCCGGCACGGCGCTGGCGACGGGCTACAACAACGGTCTGTACGCCGGCCTGGCGGCAGCCGGTGCGCGCTTCATCCCGGTGGACACCTTCCACCTGCTGCAGGAAATCGTCGCCAACCCGGCGCCGTACGGCTTCACCAACACCACCGGCACGGCCTGCAATCCGCAGATCACCGCGCAGTCGATCACCTGCAACCCGGTGACGCCGGGCAGCATGGTTTCGCCGGATGCCGCGAACACCTACGTCTTCGCCGATGGCGTGCATCCGTCGTCGCGGGCGCACGAGATCGTCGCCGACTACGCGCTGTCGCTGCTGGAAGCGCCGCGCCAGATTGCCGTGCTGCCGCATAGCGAGGCGATGGTCGGCCGCGCGCGTGCCGAGCGCGTCGGCGCGCAGGCGGCCACGCGTCCGGACATCGACGGCATGCGCTGGTGGGCAGACCTGCGCGGCGACTCGCAGCGTTACGGCCGCGGCGATCACTACGACGGCTTCGGCCCGACGCTGACCGCCGGCCTGGACTGGGCCAGCGGCAACCTGGTGTACGGCGGTTTCGCCGGCTACGGGCAGCAGAAGATGGACTGGGGCCTCAACCGCGGCGAGTTCGACCAGGACGACGCCACCCTCGGCGGCTACCTCGCGTGGTCGGCCGGCTCGGCATGGGTGAACGGCCAGCTGAGCTACACCTGGGTCTCGTACGACATCGACCGTCGCGTGAACCTGGGCCCGACCTCGCGCGTGCACGGCGGTTCGGCCGACGGTACCAACCTCACCGCCGCGATCGCCGCCGGCTGGAACTTCGGCGAGGGCTCGCTGAAGCACGGCCCGGTGATGCAGCTGGTCTCGCAGACGATCGAAGTGGACGGCTTCGACGAGAACAGCAACGAAGCCACGGCGCTGTCGTTCGGCGACCAGGAATTCGACTCGCTGATCGGCAGCCTGGGCTGGCAGGTCAATTACGCGATCAACGAGCACCTGCAGCCGTACGCCAAGCTGACGTACGACCACGAGTTCGAGGACGCGCCGGCCGAGGCGACCGCCTCGCTGCGTTCGCTTCCGGGCGTGGGCGCGTATGCCGTGCGCGGGCTGGAGTACGACCAGGATTACGGCACGCTGGTGATGGGCGCGCGCACGGAGCTGTTCGGCCTGCGCACCGACATCGGTGCCAACGTCACGGTCGGCCAGAAGGGCGGCAACGACGCGACGCTGTTCGTCAGCTTCGGCGGCGGGTTCTGATCGGGCCGGCCCAGCCGGCGCGCTGAACCGGCACGCGGCACCCGCGAGGAAATCCTGGGCGCCGCGTTGCCAAGCCTCCACGCGGAGGCATAGACTTCATCGCGACGCGGGTGTAGTTCAATGGTAGAACTGCAGCTTCCCAAGCTGCTAGCGTGGGTTCGATTCCCATCACCCGCTCCAAACAATTGCGACGGCGGCCTGCTTTACAGTGGCCGCCGTTTTTGTCTTTCAGGCGAAGACCTGGAGGCGCGATGGCAAGCAAGATCGTGCTCGGCTGGCGTGAGTGGATAGGCCTGCCGGAACTGGGCATCGGACGGTTGCGGGCGAAGGTGGACAGCGGGGCGCGGAGCTCCGCGCTGCACGTCGATACGCAATGGCGGTTCACCGAACGCGGCGGCCCCTGGGTCGGGTTCTCGCTCGATCCCGGACACGGCGGACCGATGATCGAAGCGGTCGCGCCCGTGTTCGACGAGCGCGACGTCACCGACTCGGGCGGCCACTGCACGCGCCGCGTGTTCGTGCGCACGACGCTGGCGCTGGCCGGCATCGAGCGCGAGATTGAAATCAATCTGTCCGATCGGCGCGGGATGCTGTTCCCGATGCTGCTCGGGCGCACCGCGCTGGCGCGCGCGTTCACGGTCGATCCGGGGCGCTCGTTCCTGCACGGCCGGCTCAACCGGCGCGAGCCGGGCGTCGTCTCGCGTCCCGCCGCCGCAGGCGAGGCGCTTCCCTTTCCCCCCTTGCCTTCGCACCGCCGCCCTTCATGAAACTGGCGATCCTTTCGCGCAACAGCAAGCTGTATTCGACGCGCCGCCTGGTGGAAGCCTCGCGCGACCAGGGGCATAGCGTGCGCGTGCTCGACCCGCTGCGCTGCTACATGCGCATCGCCAGTGACGGGTTCAGCATGCGCTACAAGGGCAAGCCGATTTCCGGCTACCAGGCGGTGATCCCGCGCATCGGCGCCTCGATCACGCGCTACGGCTCGGCCGTGCTGCGCCAGTTCGAACTGATGGGCACGCTGACGCCCAACTCCTCCGACGCCGTGCTGCGCGCGCGCGACAAGCTGCGCTGCCACCAGTTGCTCGCCGCCGAGCGCATCGGCTTGCCGACGACGGTCTTCGGCGACAACCCCGACGACACCCACGACCTGCTGTCGATGCTCGGCGCGCCGCCGCACGTCATCAAGCTCAACGAAGGCACCCAGGGTGCCGGGGTGATGCTGACCGAGAAGCTGTCGGCGTCGCAGGGCGTGATCGAGGCGCTTCGAGGCCTGTATGCGAATTTCCTCGTGCAGGAGTTCATCGAGGAGGCGCGCGGCGCCGACCTGCGGTGCTTCGTCGTCGGCGGTCGCGTCGTCGCGGCGATGAAGCGTCAGGCGCCCAAAGGCGACTTCCGTTCGAACCTGCACCGCGGCGGCACCGCCAAGGGCGTGCGCGCGAGTGCCGCGGAAGAAGATGTCGCGATCCGCGCGTCGCGCGTGCTCGGCCTCGGCATCGCCGGCGTCGACCTGATCCGGTCCAAGCGGGGTCCGCTGGTGTTGGAGGTCAATGCGTCCCCGGGCCTGGAGGGCATCGAAGAAGCCAGCGGCGTGGACGTGGCCGGGGAGATCGTGACCTACCTGGCCGAGCGCGTCCGGCGGAAGGCGTCCAAGAAGGCGGCCACCCGCTGAGGCCGGCGTTCGCGGCGAATGTCGGCTCGTTCGCCGAACTTCCGTGATCAAGACGCGTTCAGCCGTTATTTTCGGAACTGAATAACGGCGATTTAACGGCCGGTTTTAACGACGGTTTAATCGAAATCGGCGTAGCCTGTCCCTACCGCAGCACTGCCGCTCTTCCTCGTCAGCAACAGGTCGATGCAGGTTACGGTAATCGGGGCAATACCTTTTTGGCCCAGGCACGGTGGCCCCGTGTCTGGGCCTTTGTTTGAGCGCGCCGTGGTGACGATCCGTCGCGCGCGGTCGCGAACGTGCGTTGCAACGTCAGTGCGTGGTGATCGGCGCACTCCAGTCGCTCTGGCAGAATCGTTAAGCTCCCCGACAACGCCGCCGCGCACGCATTCAGTTCCTGCGCGTTCCCGTGTGGAACCGCAGCCACGCGCGCCGGTCGAAGGCCCATTACCCAGGAAAGGTCACATGCGCATTCTCGTCATCGAAGACAACCAGGACATCGCGGCCAACCTCGGCGATTTTCTCGAGGACCGCGGCCATACCGTCGACTTCGCCGCCGACGGCGTGACCGGCCTGCATCTGGCCGTCGTCCACGACTTCGACGCGATCGTCCTCGACCTCAACCTTCCCGGCCTGGACGGCCTCGAGGTGTGCCGCAAGCTTCGCAACGAAGCGCGCAAGCAGACGCCGGTGCTCATGCTCACCGCGCGCGATTCGCTGGAGAACAAGCTGGCCGGCTTCGATTCCGGCGCCGACGACTACCTCATCAAGCCGTTCGCGTTGCAGGAAGTGGAGGTGCGGCTCAACGCGCTGTCGCGGCGCGGCCGCGGCGTGCAGACGCGCGTGCTCAACGTCGCCGACCTGGAATACAACCTCGACACGCTGGAAGTCCGCCGCCAGGGCAAGCTGCTGCAGCTGAACCCGACCGCGCTGAAGATCCTGCAGGCGCTGATGGAAGCCTCGCCGGCCGTGGTCACGCGACAGGAACTCGAAACGCGCGTGTGGGGCGAGGAACTGCCGGACTCCGACAGCCTGCGCGTGCACATCCACGGGCTGCGTGCCGTGGTCGACAAGCCCTTCGACGTGCCGCTGATCCAGACCCGCCATGGCATCGGTTACCGCATCGCCGCGCCCGACAACGGCTGACCGGATGGTCGAGGAATCCTCGCAGGAGCCCACGCCGCCGCGCAGGCGCACGCGTTTTCGCCGGCAGCTGCGCAGTCGAATCATCCTGGCCTTCGTGCTGCTGGGCTTCGGCCTGACGGCGCTGTTCGCGTGGGCGACCAACTGGACGCGCAACCGCGTGGAGAACCAGCTGGTCGAGGACGTGATGAACCGGAATATCGACGAGTACGCGCGTCAGTACTTCACGAACCCGGATCAGAAGCCCGAATTCGGCGTCCAGCAAATGCTTGGACGCGTCGTGAAGCGGGACCGGTTCGAGGCATTACGACAGGAGCAGCCTGATTGGTACGAGCTTGGAGAGGGCATACATAACATCTCCGGGCGTAACCCGGATGGCAGTGCGTTCTCCTATAAGTTGGCAGTTAGAAAGACCCCCGACGAGTGGTTCTTTCTCGCCTACGACATGACCCAGGCAACGCGAGGGGAGGCTCAGTTCCAACGGGCGATCTGGGCATCGGTCTTTGTATTCACGATGCTGTCGCTACTTGTAGGCTGGTGGTCAGCCTCAAGGGTGATGAGCCCGGTGACGGAGCTGGCCAACCGGCTCAAGCAGTCCGGTCGCAGCGCGGAGCCGGAGGGGCTTGCCACTCATTTTCCCGACGACGAAGTCGGCCAGCTCGCCGAAGCGCTCGACGATTACGCCGCGCGTCTCACCGAAGTCGTGCAGCGCGATCGGGAGTTCAACGCCGACGTGAGCCACGAACTGCGCACGCCGCTGGCGGTGATCAAGGGTGCAGTGGAGTTGCTGCTGTCGCGTCCGGACGTGGACGACAAAACGCGCAGTCGCCTGCAGCGCATCCAGCGCGCCGAACAGCAGTGCACGGACCTGATCAGCGCGTTGCTGCTGCTCTCGCGCAACGAGCGTGGCCACGGCGCCACCGACGTGGCGAAGGTCGCCGAGCAGCTGCTCGATGCCCATCGCGCTCAGCTCGGCGGCAAACCGCTGGAGCTGCGCGTGGAAGGCGAGCCCAGCCTCGTCGTCGATGCACCGGAAGCCGCGGTGTCGGTCGCGCTCGGCAACCTCATCGGCAATGCGGTGAAGTACACGACCGAAGGCGAGGTCGTGGTGCGCATCGGCAAGCGCTCGGTGGACGTGATCGACTCCGGTCCCGGCCTGAGCGAGGAAGATGCCGCCAAGCTGTTCCAGCGCGGCTATCGCGGCACGCATGCGGGCCATTCGCAGGGCGGCGGCATCGGCCTGTCGATCGTGCGGCGCCTGTGCGCGCTCTACGCGTGGGAAGTGCAGGTGCGTCCGGGCGGCGCGCGCGGGGTCATCGCCACGCTCACCTTCGATGGACCGATGATCTCGATTCCGCGGGCGTGAGGCCGTCGAAAGGCGTGCAACGAAAAAGGCGCCTTGCGGCGCCTTTTTCATGGGAGCGTCGAACGCTCAGACCGCTTCCAGCCAGCCGTACTTGTCGGGCGTGCGACCGTCGAACAGGCCGAAGAACAACTCCTGGATGCGACGCGTCACTGCCCCCGGCTTGCCGGCGCCGACCTGGCGGCCGTCGACCGAGCGGATCGGCGTGATTTCCGCCGCGGTGCCGCACATGAACAACTCGTCGCACAGGTACAGGTACTCGCGCGGCAGGTCGCGTTCGACCACTTCGATGCCGGCATCGCGGGCAAGGGTGATGATGGTGTTGCGCGTGATGCCGTTGAGCAGCGCCGCGCTCACCGGCGTGGTGTGCAGCGCGCCGTCGAAGACGAGGAACAGGTTCTCGCCCGCGCCTTCCGACAGCAGGCCCGTGGAGGCCAGCGCGATGCCCTCGCCGAAGCCCAGCCGGCGCGCCTCGCGTGCGACCAGCTGACCGGAGAGGTAGTTGCCGCCGGCCTTCGCGCCAGCCGGCAGGGTGTTCGGAGCGAAGCGCTGCCAGCTCGACACGCACGCATCGATGCCCTGCTCGAGGACGCTCGCGCCCAGGTACTGGCCCATCTTCCACGTGGCGACGGCCACGTCGGTCGGCGTGTCGGCCGAGAGGCCGAATCCGCCCAGGCCGCGGTAGGCGACCGGACGCAGGTAGTCGGTGGTGTTCTCGTTCGCCTTCAGGACCTCGCGGCAGGCCGCGTTGATCTGCTCCAGCGAATACGGCATCGCCATGTCGTAGATCTTCGCCGAGGCGAACAGGCGCGTGTTGTGGTCGGTGAGGCGGAAGATCACCGGGCCGTTCGGCGTCTGGTAGCAGCGGATGCCCTCGAAGACGGACGACCCGTAATGCAGCGCGTGCGACATCACGTGCGTGGTCGCCTCGGCCCAGCGCTTGATCGCGCCGTTGTGCCAGATCCAGTCGGGGTATTGCATCGCGGCAGTCCGTCAGGGGAAACCGCTATTGTGCCTCGCGCCGCGCCCGCTTCCCAACGGCCGGGCTTGCCGGTCCGGCCGGCTTCAGCCCTTGATCCACCAGCAGCCGAAGTGCTTCTGCAGACCGAAGACCGTCCGCGACGGCGTGACGCCGTTTTCCTGCGTCTGCTCCACGCGCACCGCCACCGGTGTGCGGGGGCGGGGAGGCGGGAGCTCTTCGATCGGGGCGGCCGGAGCATCGGCGAAAGCCGGGTAGGGTGGCGCATCGGCCTCGATGGCGGGTGGCTCTTCGGGCAGGACCGGCACGATGTCGACCAGCGGGCGCCGCACGATCGCATCCAGCCGTTCCATCACGTCGTAGGCGGCGCGGCCCGACATGCCGGTCCAGTGATAGACGCCCGCGAGCCGGTTGGCGTCGTGCGCGCTGAAGGCGGTGTTCATTTCCGACAGCAGGTCGTCGATGTTGCGGGCGCAACCCGGCGCGCGTTTTTTCTCGACGTTGCCCACGAGCGGGCGTTGCTCCGTCTGCTCGACGCCGCCGACTTCCGTGCAGCCGCGGTCGGTGAACACGCTCTGCCCGTCGGGCAGTACGCAGTGCCGCACGTCGGCCGCCGCGGGCGCGCAGCACGCAAGCAGGACGAGCGCGATGGACGCGGGAATCGGACGGAAGCGCGGATCGGACATCGGCGCAGACTAGCGGGGCGAACCGCCTGCCGACAGTGCGTGCATCGCACAAAACCGCGCGCGGCGTTCAGAAGCGGACGAAATAGCAACCGGCGTACCGTTCCACACCGACTTCCATCACGCGTTGGGGGCGATCGAACGTCAGCTGCATCGCCCCGCCACCGCCGCCGGCCAGCCCGGGCCAGAAGCTCGCATCCACCAGCGGAGCCCGGGCCAGTTGCATGAGCCGGTTCATCACCTGCTGCGCCTGGCGGTGGCGAAGGCCGGGCCAGTGCACACTTTCGGCGATGCGGTTCACGTCGCCCATCGCGAACGACGCGAGCAGGTCCATCGACAACTGGCCCGGGCTGCGTGCGCATCCGGCCTGCGGTGCGCGGCGCACTCGGATGGCGGTCGAGAGCGAACGCGCGCGCGACGAATCGGCATCGAAGGCCGCCTCGTCCATGGCCAGGCGCGTCAGCAGTTCGGTCGACATCGGCGCGGGTTTCGCGTCGAACGCGGAGCAGGCAGTGTCGGTATAGACGGCCGAGCCGTCGCTGGTCTCGCAGCGATGGAGCCCACCGGCTGCACGCGCCGGGGCGAGCGCGCACAACAGCAACAGCAGCGGGCCCCATGCCGCCCGCCAGCGGGGCGCCCATTTGTGGAGCGTGTCCATGTCGGTTCCCGGGGGGAGCGGGTGCGCTCATCGTCCGCCCGGAACCGTCAACACCGCGTGTGAGATCGCGCGGTTTTCGCCGCGTTTCAGCGCATCCGCGCAAGCACCGCCAACGTCGGTTTGGTCAGGTTCAGCGTGTAGAAATGCAGGCCCGGCGCGCCGCCTTCGATCAGTCGCCGGCACATGTCGGCGACGAAGTCGGCGGCGAAGTCGCGGATCGCTTCCACGTCGTCGCCGTAGGCCTGCATGCGCTTGCCGATCCAGCGCGGGATCTCCGCGCCGCACGCGTCGGAGAAGCGCCGCAGTTGCGAGAAGTTCGAGATCGGCATGATGCCCGGCACGATCGGAACGTCGACGCCGAGCTTGCGTGCATCGTCGACGAAACGGAAGTACGCATCGGCGTTGTAGAAGTACTGCGTGATCGCGCCGTTCGCGCCGGCGTCCACTTTCGCCTTGAAATGGCGCAGATCGGCGAGCGCGTCGTCGGACTGCGGATGGCATTCGGGATAGCAGCCCACTTCGATGTGGAAGTAGCCGTCGTGTTCGCGGCGGATGAACTCGACCAGTTCCGTCGCGTACCGGAAATCGCCGGTGTGGCCCATGCCCGAGGGCAGGTCGCCACGCAGGGCGACGATGCGCCGGCAGCCCATCGACTTGTAGCGCTCGAGCAGTTCGCCCAGTTCCTCGCGCGTGCCGCCCACGCAGGACAGGTGCGGCGCCGCGTCCAGTCCGTGCTGGGTGTGCAGCCGCTCCACCGTTTCAGGCGTGTAGCTCAGCGTCGAGCCGCCCGCGCCGAACGTGCACGAGACGTAATCGGGCTCGTGCGATTTCAGCTTCGCCGCGGTCTTGTCCAATTGCGCGCGCTGCTCATCGGTCTTGGGCGGATAGAACTCGAAGCTGATCGGGGTCGTGGCCATTCGGACCGCTCGCGAAGAGGTGGAGGGAGTTTATCGCTTCATCGCGATGAATTGAACGGATTTCCGCGAAAGGTGCGGCCTCGTGCGTTCCGCTCGCAACCGGGTGCGGGCGACGCAAAAGAAAAACGGGCGCCGAAGCGCCCGTTCTCCCTGCATCGCGATCGCCGTACGGCGCGGATCAGTAGCGGTAGTGGTCCGGCTTGTACGGGCCTTCCACCGGCACGCCCAGGTAGGCGGCCTGCTCGGCGGTCAGCGTGGTCAGCTTCACGCCGATCTTCTCCAGGTGCAGGCGCGCGACTTCCTCGTCGAGCTTCTTCGGCAGGATGTAGACCTTGGGCTCGTACGTGTCCTTGTTGGCCCACAGGTCGATCTGCGCCAGCGTCTGGTTCGAGAACGAGTTGGACATCACGAAGCTCGGGTGGCCGGTGGCGCAGCCCAGGTTCACCAGGCGGCCTTCGGCCAGCAGGAAGATCGAGTTGCCGTTGTTGAAGGTGTACTTGTCCACCTGCGGCTTGATGTTCAGGCGCGTGGCCCCCGACGCGTTCAGGCGATCGACCTGGATCTCGTTGTCGAAGTGGCCGATGTTGCAGACGATGGCCTGGTCCTTCATCTGCGACATGTGCTCGAGCGTCAGCACGTCCTTGTTGCCGGTGGTGGTGACGTAGATGTCGCCACGGCCCAGCGTCGATTCGACGGTGTTGACCTCGAAGCCTTCCATCGCCGCCTGCAGGGCGTTGATCGGATCGATCTCGGTGACCACCACGCGCGCGCCGTAGGCACGCAGCGAGTGCGCCGAACCCTTGCCGACGTCGCCGTAGCCGCACACGACCGCGACCTTGCCGGCCAGCATCACGTCCATCGCGCGCTTGAGGCCGTCGGCCAGCGATTCGCGGCAGCCGTACAGGTTGTCGAATTTGCTCTTGGTGACTGAGTCGTTGACGTTGATCGCCGGCACGAGCAGCTTGCCGGCTTCGGCCAGCTGGTACAGGCGGTGCACGCCGGTGGTGGTCTCTTCCGAGACGCCCTTCCAGTCGCGAACGACGGTGTGCCAGAAGCCCGGACGCTCGGCGTGCACGCGCTTGAGCAGGTTCTTGATGACCTGCTCCTCGTGGTTGCCCGACGGGGTGTTGACCCAGTCGCTGCCGTTCTCGAGCTCATAGCCCTTGTGGATCAGCAGCGTCACGTCGCCGCCGTCGTCGACGACCAACTGCGGGCCGAGGAACTTGTCGGCGCCGTTGCCCGGGAAGGTCAGCGCGGCGAGCGTGCAGTCCCAGTATTCCTCGAGCGTTTCGCCCTTCCACGCGAACACCGGCGTGCCCGACTTGGCGATCGCGGCGGCGGCGTGGTCCTGCGTGGAGAAGATGTTGCACGAGGCCCAGCGCACGTCGGCGCCCAGGTCGCGCAGCGTCTCGATGAGCACGCCCGTCTGGATCGTCATGTGCAGCGAGCCGGTGACGCGCACGCCCTTGAGCGACTGCGCGGCGGCGTACTTCTTGCGGATGGACATCAGGCCCGGCATCTCGTGCTCGGCGATGTCGAGCTCCTTGCGGCCCCAGTCGGCCAGGGAGATGTCGGCAACCTTGTAGTCGCCTTCGGTGGAGAAGGTCTTGATCTGTGCGTTCATTGCAAAGCTCCGGTTTCAGGTCCCCCTCTGGCGTGCAGAGGGTCGGGTCGAGGGGTGCATCGCGCGCGATGCACCAAACCGGGCGCCGTTGGATCGTGGACTCCCGCCGAGCCTGATTCCGGAAACACCACCGGACTTGCAGCGCCCCTCGGCGAGGCCGTTCATTCTATCGGTTCGCCCCGCGGGCTGGATGAATTCGCGGGTCGATCCGCCTTCCCCGTCGGCCAAAGCAAACGGGCCGCGAGGCGGCCCGTTGCTGTGCTGGCCCGCGCGGGGACCGACGTCTTACTTCAGCTTCGCATCGGCGCGCAGCGCGTCGGCCTTGTCGGTCTTCTCCCACGAGAAGGCCGTGGCCGTCTGCTTCTTGCCGGCGCCGTCGACGTAGGTCACTTCCTTCGGCTTGCGGCCGAAGTGGCCGTACGCGGCCGTGTCCTGGTAGACCGGGTGGATCAGGTCGAGCATCTTCACGATGCCGTACGGACGCAGGTCGAAGTGCTTGCGGATCAGCTTCTCGATCTTCTCGTCCGGGATCTTGCCGGTGCCGAAGGTGGTGACCGAGATCGAGGTCGGCTCGGCCACGCCGATCGCGTAGGACACCTGCACCTCGCACTTGTCGGCCAGGCCGGCGGCGACGATGTTCTTGGCGACGTAGCGCGCGGCGTAGGCGGCCGAACGGTCGACCTTCGACGGATCCTTGCCCGAGAACGCACCACCGCCGTGGCGGGCCATGCCGCCGTAGCTGTCCACGATGATCTTGCGGCCGGTCAGGCCGCAGTCGCCGACCGGGCCGCCGATCACGAAGATGCCGGTCGGGTTGATGTGGATCTTGTTCTTCGGCAGCGACTCGAGCCACTTCTTCGGCAGCACCGGGCGCAGGATGTTCTCGTACACGCCTTCGACCAGGTCCTTCTGCTTGATGCCCGGATCGTGCTGGGTGGACAGCACGACGGCGTCGAGGCCGGCGACGTTGTGGTTGGCGTCGTAGCGCAGCGTGACCTGCGACTTCGCATCCGGGCGCAGCCACGGCAGCGGCGAGTTCTTCTTCTTGCGGATCTTCGCCTGCTGCTCGACCAGGCGGTGCGAGTAGTAGATCGGCGCCGGCATGAATTCCGGCGCCTCGTTGCAGGCGTAGCCGAACATCAGGCCCTGGTCGCCCGCGCCCTGTTCTTCCGGCTTCTTGCGATCCACGCCCGCGGCGATGTCCGGCGACTGCTTGCCCAGCATGTTGATGATGGCGCAGGTGTGGCCGTCGAAGCCGACGTCGGAATTGTCGTAGCCGATCTCGTTGATGACGCGGCGCGCCAGCGACTCGATGTCGACCCACGCGGTGGTGGTGACCTCGCCGGCGACGATGGCGGCACCGGTCTTCACCAGCGTCTCGCAGGCCACGCGCGCGCGCTTGTCCTGGGCCAGGATCGCGTCCAGCACGGCATCGGAGATCTGGTCGGCGATCTTGTCCGGATGGCCTTCGGAGACGGATTCGGAGGTGAACAGGTAGCTGGACATCGAGGTCAATATCCCTTGATTCGGATGAAAGGATGGCCGGGCATGATACAGGCTTGTCCCGGTCGGCGCATTGTGCGCCACGCCGATGTTGCGCGGTTGTTAAGCGCGAGCCCGCCTGCGGGCGCCCGGCACGGCCCGCGGCTGTCATCGTCCTGACGCCAAAACGCCACCGGTCTGTCGCGGGCCCGTCCCAACCTTCCGCGGCGAGAGCCCCGCCGGGGCGATCCGCCCGCGACGCATGCCACTCGAACGCCGCCTGCAAGAACGCTTTCCGCACTGGTTCCGGGGACGCCGTGCGAACGTCGCCCGGCCGCTGTTGCGCACGATCGGCCGCTGGTCGCGCTTCGACCAGGTGGACGCCTTCCTGCGGGCGAACGGCCACCTTCGCGATTTCGAGTTCGTCGCCGCGGGCCTGGATCATCTGCAGGCGCGGTACGTGGTCGACGCGGCGGAACTGGGCCGGATTCCCGCCACGGGGCGGCTGCTGATCGTCGCCAACCATCCGTCCGGCGCGCTGGACGCGCTCGCGTTGCTCGATGCCGTCGGTCGCGTGCGGCGCGACGTGCGCATCGTCGCCAACGACCTGCTCAGCGCGCTGGAGCCGCTGTCGGGCCTGCTGCTGCCCGTGCGCATCCTCGGCGGTCGCCCGAGCGCGCAAAGCCTGCAGGCGATCGACGATGCGCTGCGTGCCGACCAGTGCGTGATCGTCTTCCCGGCGGGCGAAGTGGCGCGGCTCGGCCTGCGCGGCGTGACCGACGGGCGCTGGCGGCGCGGCTTCCTTCGATTCGCGCGTGCGGCCGATGCGCCGGTGCTGCCGGTGCGCATCGAAGCGCGCAATTCCGCCCTGTTCTATGGCGCCTCGGCGTTGTTCAAGCCGGTCGGCACCGCGTTGCTCGCGCGCGAAATGTTCGCCCGCCGCGCGCACCGCATCGCGTTGCGCATCGGCCATCCGCTGACGCTGCCGCCCGACGGCGATCCGCAGCGCCTGCTGCGCGAAGTCCGCCGCGAGCTGTTCTCGCTCGGCCGACGCCGCGTGGGCTCGCCGTCGGCGCCGACCGATGCGAACGTCGTCCCGCTCATCGCGCCGTTGATCGAACCGGTCGACACCGTACAGGTGCGCGAAGGCATCGAAACGCTGGCGCTGCTGGGGCGCACGTTCGACGGCAAGCAGATCCGCGTCGGGCGGCTCGCGGCTGGTTCGCCGCTGCTGCAGGAAATCGGCCGCCTGCGCGAACTCACGTTTCGCGCCGTGGGCGAAGGAACCGGGCAGCGGCTGGACGTCGATCTCTACGACAGCTGGTACGAACACATCGTGCTCTGGGACGGGGACGCGTCGAAGATCGCCGGCGCGTACCGGATCGCGCGCGGCGCGAGCGTGCTGGCCGAACGCGGGCTGGCGGGCTTCTACACCGCCGCGCTTTTCCAGTACGCCGACGACGCGGTGCCGCGCATCGCGCAGGGCATGGAGCTTGGGCGGAGCTTCGTCGCGCCGGACTACTGGGGCAGCCGCAGCATCGATTACCTGTGGCAGGGCATCGGCGCGTACCTGGCCAGGCACCCGAACGTGCGCTACCTGTTCGGGCCGGTGTCGATCAGCGCCGCGCTCCCGGCCGCCGCGCGCGAACAGATCGTCGCCTACTACGCGCGCTACTACGGCAGTGACGCCACGCGCGCCGTGTCGCGCCAGCCGTTCGTGTACCAGGCTGCGCCGCCGCAGTTCGGCGAGGTGGACGCGGCCACCGCGTTCCGCGTCCTGAAGAACAACCTCGATGCGCTCGGCGCGACGCTGCCGATGCTCTACAAGCAGTACACCGAACTGTGCGAGCCCGGCGGCGCGCGCTTCCTCGCGTTCGGCGTGGACCCGGCCTTCAGCGATGCGGTCGACGGACTCATCGAAGTCGACCTGGAACTGCTTCGCCCCAGGAAGCGCGAGCGATACCTCGGCATCGCGCCCGCCCAACCGTGCGTGGAGACCGCAGGATGACGTCGACGCCGACCGTGTTGCCGCCGCGCCGCCGCGCGGTCTTCGTGTCCGACGTCCACCTGGGTTCCAAACACTGCCACGCCAGCGAACTGGCCGACTTCCTCGCCGGCCTTCGCTGCGACCGGCTGTACCTGGTGGGCGACATCGTCGACCTGTGGTGGATGGCGCAACGGCGCGCGCGCTGGGGCGCGCCGCACAACCGCGTGGTCGAGGCGCTGCACGCGCTGCGCCGCGCCGGCACCGAACTGGTCTACGTCCCCGGCAACCACGATCGGCCGATCCGGCGATTCTGCGGACTCGCCTTGCCGCGCATGCGGGTGCGCCGGCGCATGGTGCACGTCACCGCCGACGGACGGCGCCTGCTCGTCACGCACGGCGACGACTACGACGGCATCACGCATTTCGGCGGACTGCAGGAACGGTTCGGCGACTGGCTGTATTACCGCATCCTCACCGGCAACCAGTGGCTCAATCGCATGCGGCGCCTGGCCGGCCAGCGCTACTGGTCGCTGTCGGAATTCCTCAAGCGCCAGAGCGGTGCGGCCGAACGCTACATCGAGCGCTTCGTCAACGCGGGCCTGGATGACGCGCGCCGTCGCGGCCTGGACGGCATCGTGTGCGGCCATATCCACCGTGCCGCGCTGATCCAGCGCGACGGGCTGATCTACGCCAACGATGGCGACTGGGTCGAGAGCCTGAGCGCGCTGGTTGAAGATCCGGACGGCACGCTGCGGCTGCTGTCGCACACGGGCGAAACGCGCGCGCTGATCGCGCCCCGCCAGCACGATCAAACGACACAGCAACCGCGGGCGGCGTGACGCGGGCGACGGTGTCGGCCAGGGCGTCGTACCCGTTAGCATCGCCGGATGGATTCCCTTACCCAGATCGTCCTTGGCGCCGCCGTCGCCGCCGCCATCGCCCCGCCACAACACCGACGTGCCGCGCTGCTGGCCGGCGCCGCGCTGGGCACCTTGCCCGACCTGGACGTGTTGCCGATCAACCTGATCACGAGCGACCCCGTGGCGCGCATGACCTGGCATCGCAGCTGGAGCCATTCGCTGCTGGTGCTGCCCTTCGTCGCCTGGGCGCTATGGGCGTGGTTCCGCTCGCGGGGCGGCCGCGTCGCGCAATCGCCGGCGCGGTGGTTCTGGGCGATGCAGGGCGCGTTGCTCACGCATCCGGTGCTGGATGCCTTCACCGTGTACGGCACGCAGTTGCTGTGGCCGTTGCCGATGCCGCCGGTGATGTGGTCCAGCGTGTTCATCATCGATCCGCTCTATACGGTGTGGCTGCTGCTGGCGTGCGCCATCGCGTGGTTCGCGCGCGAACGCCGCATCGCGCGGCCGGCGCTCGTCGCGGGACTGGCCTTGAGTTCGCTCTATCTGGGGCTGTCGCTGTTCGCCAAGCACCAGGTCGACCGCGCGGCGGACAGGGCGCTTGCCGCACAGGGGCTGCAAAACGCGCCGCGCTTTTCCGTGCCGATGCCGTTCAACATCCTGCTCTGGCGCGTGGTGGCCATGACGCCGGACGGCTTCGTCGAAGGCGAGCGCTCGCTCGTGGCCGACGAGCGGCCGATGCGTTTCCATCGCCATGCATCCGATGCACGCGCCATGGCGCAGGTGCGCGACTTTCCCGCCGTGCAGCGACTGCAGTGGTTCAATCGCGGGTTCATGAAGGCGCAGCAGCGCGACGGCGAACTCGTGCTGTCGGACCTGCGCATGGGCGCCGAGCCGGACTACAGCTTCCGCTTCGCGGTCGCACGCAACGCGGGCGAAGGTTGGGAGCCGATCCCGCCGCGGCAACTGCAATGGCCGTGGGACGCCAGTCGTCGCCTGGGCGCGATGTGGGATCGCATCTGGCACGAGCCCGCGGCCGAGGTCGGCATCGCGAACGCGCGGGACGCCGCCGCACCCGTGCCGGCGACGGAATGAAAGATCGATTCCCCGAATCGGAAGACTGACCGGACCCGCACGCCATCGGGGCCGCGCGCCGTGCGCACGCGGTCCCTTCAGGCAGAGGTTGGTGTGTTCACGTGGGCACCTTGTCGTCGGCGGTGCCGGTCCGGAGCGCGTTCGCCCCGGGGGCGGTCACAGCGCGCTGCGCTCCTGCAGCGTTTCGCGGTCGATCTGCACGAGGTACTCGTTGCCAGCGTCGTCGTGCAGCGCGACGGCTTCGCCGTCCATCAGCCGGTCGTAGTTGTCCTTGCCGATGGCCGCGACGAATTTCTTGTACGCGCGATCGTAGGTGTACGGGTATTCGGCGAACGCGGTGCGGTTGCCGACGATCATCGTGACCTTGCGCTCGGACAGCCCGGTGATCTTCGACAGGTCGCCGACCGGATCGGCGGCCCATGCCGGGGCGGCTACCGCCATCGCCAGTGCGATGAGTGCAATCTTGCCTTTCATGTGTGGCCTCCTGGTCCGCCGGAGCGCTGCGGTGGTCCGCAGAGGGGACGCTCCGACGATGGCAGGTTGGGGCACGCACGCGCGAAAAACATCGGCCGAAGGGGGCTGTTACTTTCGACCTGCACCGTTCGTCGTGAGGGCGATCCGCGCATGCGGACATGATGGTTTCATCCGAAATCGCGTCGCGCCCTTCACGTTTCTCACCGGAGCGCAGCGTCAGTACACCACGGCGCGCGCCTGCACGAACGCGTAGAAGAACACCGCATTGGGATCGTTCTGGACCTGGTGCATCTCGCGCCGCATGCCGTCGACGACGTCCTGCGTGACCTTGCCTGCCTCGATGAGCTGGTCCGCGGCCGACAACAGCAGTTCTTCCCAGAACGCGATCATGGTCTTGCGCCGCGCCGGCTCGCGGTTGTCGAAGTAGAACGTCTTCACTTCGGTGGTGACGTCGCGGAATCCGCCGGCCAGCAGCAGGTTGCCGAGCTTCGCGCCCACGAACGGGTCGCCGCCGCTGTCGTACTGGAAATCGTTGAACGCCATCCAGTAGCGCCACACGTTGGGCGAATACGGATCGAGCAGGAAGGAGGAGTTCATCACCTCGGTGATGTACACCGGCGATCCCGGGGCGAGCACGCGGCGCACTTCGTTGAGCACGCGCGCGGGCGAGGGCACGTGCTCCAGCACCCAGCACAGGAATGCCGCATCGAAGGCGCGCGGCTCGAACGGCAGGTTGGTGGCGTCGGCCTGGTGGAGTTCGTAGCGGCCCTTCAGCCACGGCATCGCATCGAGGTTGGCGCGCGCGGCATCGAGCTGCGCTTCGTTGAGGTCGACGCAGGTCGCATGCAGGTCGGGAAAACGACGCAGCAGGATCTCCGTCTGCGCGCCGACGCCACTGCCGACTTCCAGCAGCCGTTGCGCGTTGCTGTAGTCGATGTTGTGGAAGATCGTCGATTCGGCCAGACGCGCCTGTTTCACCAGCCGCGCCTGTTCGGTGGCGGAGAAACCATGCAGATAGGGAAAGTCGGAGCAGGAAGACGATGTGTCGGACATGGCCGCACCCTTGGCGTTCGGATGCGCAGATGCTCGCACGGGAGAAGTTAAGGGTGGGCCGTGGTCGCGAGGACCTCGTCTTCCTCTGCAGGGTCATCCCGCGGAGGCGGTGCTTCGGGGCGGTCCCTGTCATCCGGAAGGAGTGAGGTCGCGGACGCATGGACGTCCGGTTTCGCCGAAGTAGAGCCCGAGTCCGCCTGTGCGCGAACGACGGCGAACGGCGCTCAGGCCGCCACGCCCAGCGGTGGCACGCCGGCGATCAGCGCATCGAAGTAGTCGCGCGTCAGCCGCAGCTGCGCCTCGGCGGTCTCGGCGCGATTGACCACCGCGCGGAACGCCGCATTCTCCGGACGGTCCTTCGCGTACCAGCCCAGGTGCTTGCGGGCGATGCGCACGCCGGAGACTTCGCCGTAGAACGCATGCAGCTGTTCCAGGTGGCCGATCAGCACGTCGCGCACTTCGGCCAGGGTGGGCTCCGGCAGTGTTTCGCCGTGCGCCAGGTAATGCGCGATCTCGCGGAAGATCCACGGACGGCCCTGCGCGGCACGACCGACCAGCACCGCGTCGCAGCCGGTATGCGCGAGCACCTGCGCGGCCTTGTGCGGCGAATCGATATCGCCATTGGCGAACACCGGGATCGAGAGCGCCGCTTTCACCTCGGCGATCGTGTCGTACTCGGCGACGCCGGTGTACTGCTGGTCGCGCGTGCGGCCGTGCACGGCGAGCGCCGCGATGCCGGCGTCCTGCGCAATGCGTGCGATCTGGAGCGCGTTGCGTTGTCCTGCCGCCCAGCCGGTACGGATCTTCAGCGTCACCGGCACGTCCACCGCGCCCACCACCGCCTCGAGGATGCGGGCGACCAGTTCGGGTTCGCGCATCAGTGCCGAACCGGCCCAGGCGTTGCACACCTTCTTCGCGGGGCAGCCCATGTTGATGTCGATGATCTGCGCGCCGTGGTCGACGTTATGGCGTGCCGCGTCGGCCATCACCTCCGGCACCGTGCCGGCGATCTGCACGCTGACCGGCGCAGGCTCGCCGTCGTGGTCCATGCGATGACGCGACTTGGACGTCGACCAGAAGCGTGGATCGGATGTCGTCATCTCCGACACGCACAGCCCGGCGCCCATGCGCTTGCACAGGATGCGGAAGGGCTTGTCGGTCACGCCCGCCATCGGCGCCAGGACGACGCGCGGGGCGATCTCGTGGGGACCGATGCGGAAGGAGAGGGCGGACATGCGCCGATTGTACCGGCCCGTTCCGTCTCCCCGCGGCGAGACCGGGATCGGGGACGGCATGACGGCCGGAAGCCGGAATTCAGCGCTTCCCGCGGCGCCGCCGCCAGAACAGGAAGCCGGTGACCAGCAGGAACATCGGCAGCAGCCCGACGAAGGCGGTCATCCACTTCATCGCGGCGCCGCCCACCGCCCCGACGTGCAGCGGATAGAACGCCTGGCTCATGCGCATGCCGGCCTCGTGCGCGGTCGCGTCGAACGCCTGCACGACGCGGCCGTCGCGCGAGAGCACCACCGTGCTGCGCCCGACCGGATGCCATTCGCCCTGCGCCTGCAGGCGGAACGACACCGCGCCTTCGTCCGGATCGGGCACCGATACGCGCGCGAGCCGCGCTCCCGGAATCGCGATGCGGGCCTGCGCGATCGCCTGCGTCCAGTCGATGGGCGCGTCGTTCGCGGGCAATTCCGGCGCTTTCACGTTCGATCCGCCGAAGGCGGCGGTGAGCGCTTTCTGGAAGCCTTTCGAGTACACCATGCCGACGCCGGTCACCGTCGCCAGCAACAGCAGCGGAAGCAGGATCACGCCCGCGCTCCGGTGCCAGGTGAGCCAGCGACGCACCGGCGGACCGGCGTGCACCTTCAGCTGCGCGAGATAGCGACCGGATCGGGGCCACCACAGGTACAGCCCGATCAGGATCATCGCCACGCTGATCCAGCCGATCACGCCCCACACTTCACGGCCCGTCTTTCCGCCGAGCAGGTCGACGTGCCATTCGTGCAGCCACAGCAGCACGTCGTCGTGGTGGCTGCGATACAGCAGCAACGCGCCGTCTTCCGGCGCGAAGTACTGGCGGTGTCCGTCCTCGAAATACGCCTGCCAGACCGGCAGTTCCTCGCGCGGCAGGTCGAGCGAGCGCAGGCCCTCGGGCCTCCAGCGTTCGATCAGTTGCGCGAGCACGCGTCCATCGGCGACGGGTGCGTGCTGCGCGAGTTGCGGATGCTGGAGCTTGAGCAGATCGACGTGGAACACCAGCACGGTGCCCGCCAGCGAGGCGAGCGCGAACACCAGTCCTGCGGTGAGTCCGGTCCACAGGTGCAGCCACGACAGCACCGCACGCACGCGCCGTTTCGGCGGTGACTTCGTGGCGGGTGCGGCGGCGGCCATGTCCATCGCGAACGTGTATCAGAACCGGTGCGACCAGCCCACGGTCAGCACGCGGCCGCGACCGGCGGTGTAGGTATCAGCGCGCGGCGTGGTCTGCGAGTAGTACGTCGTGTACTGCTCGCCGAGCAGGTTCTCAAGGCCGACGTTGAGCGTGCCCAGCGGCAACTGGACGCGCGCCTGCAGGTCGACGGTCGTGTAGCCCTCGAACTCGTTCGGCAGCGTCGTGCCGCGATAGTCGAAATCGCGATCGAACGCGTGGCTGGCCTGCAGGCGCGTGGACACCGCCGGCGTCCACGTCTGTTCCCAGAACGCGGTGGCGCGATCGGGCGCGACGTTCACGCCCGGCAGATCGCTGTCCACGCGATCGTCGCCGTTGCTGTCGTAGCGGCCGTCGGTCTGCGCGTAGGCCACGCCGACGCGCGTGGCGTCGTTGAACTGATAGGCGACGCTGCCTTCGAAGCCGTCGATCTCGGTGCGCTCGCGCACGACCTGGTAGTACTGCGTCGCCGGATCGAACGCCAGGCGCGAGCCCAGGTCGGAATCCGACCAGTACGCAGCCAGGTGCACGAGCCAGCGGCCGTCGTCGTAATCCAGGCCGATTTCCTGGTTGTCGGCGATCACCGGTTGCAGGTCGACCAGCGTGTCCACGCGCTGGTTGGGCGTGTTGATCGCGCGCAGCACGCGGCCGATGTCCGCCACCGTGTAGCCTTCCGAATACGAGGCGTAGAACTTCAGCGCGTCGGTGGCTTCCCACACGATGCCGACGTTGGGCAGCGTCTCGCTCGTTTCCGGGGAGCCGCCCGTCACGAAGTAGCGCGTGCCGTGGACGCCCGGCGTGAGGCGCTGGTCGGGAATGGTGAGGTAGTCGTCCACCTGCAGCTTGCCGCGCTCATGGCGAAGGCCGCCGGTGAGCATCACCGAATCGGCCACCCACCATTCCATCTGCACGAACGGCGAGGCGGATTCGTAGGTGGTTTCCGGCACCCAGTCGATGCCTGCGCGCACGAGTTCCTGCGAGGTCGTGTCGCGCGCGAGATCGAGGCCGACCGTCGCGCGCAGGCGCAGGCCGAACAGGTCGCCGCGCGACCAGCTGAACTTGCCGCCAAGCTTTTCCGACAGGTTCTGCGACTGGTCGAACCAGTCCGGATCGCGTCCGTCGCCCCAGAAATCGCCCCAGTAGCTGCCGCCGTACAGCGCTTCGAAATCCACCCAGTAGAGCTGCGCCTGGAAGTAGCCGCCGGCGAGCGCCTTGTCGGTGTAGTCCAGCGTGAGCGACGTGGAGCGGTTGCGCGGGCCTTCGCCTTCGCTGCCGCCGCGCGCGGAGGTGGCGGTCTGGCCGGTCGCGGGGTTGCCGCTGACCGCGTGATAGTCGTTATTGCCCTGCAGCTCGTAACGGTTCGCGCTGACCTGCAGGCGGCGGGCGTCGTCGAGGTTCCAGCCGGCCTTCGCGAAGAGGTTGTAGGCCTGCGCGTCCATCAGGTCGCCCTGCACGTCGTTGATGGCGATCGACTCGCCATCGCCGTCGTAATACAGCCCTTCGCTCGCGTACGACGCGCCGCCGACGAAATCGAACGCGCCCGAACGCGTGCCGAAAAGGTACGAGGCCCGATAGCCGGTGCTGTCGCTTTCGTGCGGCAGCGCGGTGGACCCGGCGACCGAGACGTCCTGGAAGGTCTGGCCGTCCTGGCGCGGCGCGCGCTTGGTGATGATGTTGATGATGCCGCCCGACGCGCCCAGGCCCTGCAGCGCGTTGGCGCCGTGGATCACTTCGATGCGCTCGATCATCGACGGATCGATGGTGTGGCCGTCGCGGCCGCCATCGCGCAGCGGCGTGGACTGCGGCACGCCATCGACCAGGTACAGCGGCTTGCGCCCGCGCAGCGTCTCGCCGCTGTTGGTGAGCTTCTGGCGCGAGGGGGCGAAGGAGGGAATCAGGTTCGCCAGCACCTGCGAGACGTCCTGCGTGAGCGCGAGCTGTTGCTGCAGCTGCGCCTGGTCGATCACGGTGATCGTGTTCGGCAGCGCGGCTTCGGAGTCGGGCGTGCGGCTGGTGCTGGCCGAGACGGTGACCCGATCGATGTCGGTGGCCTCATCGGCATGGGCGAGGGGCGCGACAAGGGCGGCCAGCAGGGCGCTGGCGAGGGCGTGGCGACGGAGCATCGTGGAATCCGGGACGTCGAAAGCCCGCCATGTTAATGCGAATAATTCTTATTTGATAGGGCGGGCTCGCGCGGCGCTAGGCCGGAGCCCTCTCCCGGCGGAAGAACGGGCGGCGCGGCGGTCAGCCGAACCGCTGCCGGACGTCCGCGTCGTGCGGCATCGACGCCGCGGCGCCGGCGCGTTCGGTCGAAAGCGCCGCGTACCGGTTCGCGTAGTGGAGGTGATCGGCGAAGGCCGCCTCCGGACGCAGCGCCCATGATGCCGCCAGCGCGCCGTTGAACGCGTCGCCGGCACCGGTGGTGTCCTGCGGCTGCACCTTCGCGGCCGCCACGCGGTAATGCGTGCGCGCGTCGCGATGCAGTGCGACGTCCGCGTGCGAAACGAAGCAGCCGGCCGCGCCCAGCGTGACGACCACCGTCCCGTGCGGCAGCAGGCGCCGGCACCACGCGTGCAGCGCGTCGTCGTCCAGGGC
Source organism: Lysobacter arvi (assembly GCA_031216755.1). GTDB lineage: Bacteria > Pseudomonadota > Gammaproteobacteria > Xanthomonadales > Xanthomonadaceae > Lysobacter_J > Lysobacter_J arvi. Next base: position 218,829 of record JARUHG010000002.1, read on the forward strand.
CGCGACCGTCGAGGCGTCGAGGCGCTCGCCGAGGTGGCGCTCCAGTTGCGCGCAGAACTCGGTCTCGTTCGGCGTGATCACGTCGCTCAAGGCCAACAGGGACGCCGGCACCCGCGCATCGGCCGGCGCGGGATTGAGCATCGTGCGCACGCCGGCCGCGCGTGCGACCTCGAACGCCGCCTCGATCGACGCCAGCGGCGATTCCAGTTGCGCGAGCAGCACGTGCGCGCCCTCGATGGCACCGCGTTGTGACTCGACGAAATCGACCGGCAGGTCGGCGTTGGCGCCGGGGCCGATCACGATCGAATTGCGGCCGTCGTGATCGACGTAGATGCCGGCCGTGCCCGTCGGTTCGTGGCTGGCGTGCTCGCGAAGATCGAGCCCGTCGGCGGCGGCGAGCGCGCGTGCGAGCTGCCCGCCGAGGTCCTCGCCCAGCGCGCACACGAACACCGTGGGCGCGCCGGCCCGCGCTGCGGCGGTCGCCTGGTTGAATCCCTTGCCGCCCGGTCCGGTGCGGTACTGGCCGCTGAGCGTCTCGCCCGGCCGCGGCAGCGCCGCAACCGTCCACACGTGGTCGACGTTGAACGAGCCGACGACGACGACGGAACCGGAATTCGTCACTCGCGATCCAGGATGGGGTGAAGCAACGCTCATCGCTACGCCTGCCGAAGGGTGTGGCCGATCGGGGATCCGCTTTGGCGACTCACGGATGCCCGATCACGAATCAGGGCATCTCAGCTGCCGAACCACGTCAGCACGCCGGCGATGGTCGCGGTCATGAACGTTGCGATCGAACCGCCGAGCACCGCGCGCAGGCCGAAGCGGGCGAGATCCTGGCGACGTTCCGGCGCGAGGCCGCCGATGCCGCCGATCTGGATCGCGATCGAGGAGAAGTTGGCGAAGCCGCACAGCGCATAGGTGGCGATCAGCCGGCCCTGGTCGGTCAACGTCACGCCGGCGACCTTGCCGTTGACGATGTCGGCCAGCTGCAGGTACGCCACGAATTCGTTGATGACGATCTTCTGGCCGATCAGGCTGCCGACGGTGGGCGCGTCCTGCCACGGCGTGCCGATCACCCACGCCAGCGGCGCGAGCACGTAACCGAAGATGGTCGCCAGGTCGAAGGGCTTGCCGATGGCGGCCGAAATGCCGGTGACCTCGCCCAACCAGCTCAGCGGCCAGTTGACCAGCGCGATCAGCGCGATGAAGGCCAGCAGCATCGCGCCGATGTTCAGCGCCAGGCGCAGGCCGTCGCCCGCGCCGGCCGCGGCGGCGTCGATGATGTTGGCCGTGGTCTTCTCCACTTCCATCTTCACCGTGCCGCGCGTGAGCGGCTCCCCGGTTTCGGGGATGAGGATCTTGGCGATGACCAGCGTCGCCGGCGCGGCCATGATCGATGCCGCGAGCAGGTGCTTGGCGTAGAACGCCTGCTGCTCCGGATCGCCGCCGCCGAGCATGCCCACGTAGGCCGCCAGCACGCCGCCGGCGATGTGCGCCATGCCGCCGATCATCATCGTGATCAGCTCCGACTCGGTCATCTTCGGGATGTACGGGCGCACGGTCAGGGGCGCCTCGGTCTGGCCGATGAACACGCTGGCGCAGACGCTGGTGGTTTCCGCGCCGGAAACGCGCATGACCTTGGTGATCACCCAGGCCATGCCGCGCACGACCGCCTGCATCACCCCCAGGTGGTACAGCACGCCCATCAGCGCGGCGAAGAAGATGATGGTCGGCAGCACCTGGAAGGCGAAGATGAAGCCGTAGGTGTTCACGTCCATCAGGTTGCCGAAGATGAACTTCGAGCCTTCGCCGACGAAGCTGAGCACCTTCACGAAGCCATGGCCGATGGCGTCGAACACGTCCTTGCCGCCGGGAACCAGCAGCACCAGTGCGGCGAACGCGACCTGCAGGCCGACGCCGGTCAGCACGAGCTTCCAGTCGACCAGGCGCTTGTTGTTCGAGAATAGCCAGGCAATGCCGATCAGCACCGCAAGACCAAACAGGCCAAAGGCCACCCGGGTAATGGCTTCCACTCAGTATCTCCCCTGCAACCGGCGGCCGGCAGCGAGTCTTGTCGTTCAGGAATGATGCGGCCTGAGCCCTCGCGGGGGCGGGTCACGGCTGCGGCGGCGCGTAGTTTACGACGAGCCCGAGGGCACGCGACGGCCGGCGCGTCCAGAGCCGGTCGCCGCGACGGCGGGTCGGGAAATTGCGCGTCGCCCGGTCAGGTATCGCGCGCGACGACCCGGTTCCGTCCCTGCAGCTTGGCCTGCTGGAGCCGGCCGTCGGCGCGACGCAACAGGCGCGAGAGGTCCGAGCCCTCGTGCGGGAATCCCGCCAGCCCGGCACTGAAACTGAGCGGCACCGAATCCGCCCCGCGCTCGGGTTCGAACGGCCGCTCGCCCAACGCGCGGCGGATCGCGTCCACGCGTTCCCACGCGGTGCCGATGGGTTTGCGCAGGAGCAGGACGAACTCTTCGCCACCGATCCGCACCAGCCATTCGCCCGGTTCGGCCAACTCGCGCAGCACCGACACGACGTGGCGGAGCGCGCGGTCGCCGGCCGGATGGCCATGGGCGTCGTTGATGCGCTTGAAGTGGTCCAGGTCGATGAGCGCCAGCGTGAGACTGTCGCCGTCGTGCCGGACGCTGTCGAACAGCCGCGGCACGCGGTACATCAGCCAGGTGCGGTTGGGCAGGCGGGTCAGGCCGTCGGTGCCCGACATTTCCACCAGCCGTTGCATGCGATAGACCACCATGGCGGTGATCAGCGTGAACACGCCCAGCAGGATCAGGCGCTGCAGCTGGCCGGGCAGGGTGATCGCGCCGTAGTCGCTGGAGATCAGTTGCTCGGGCGAGCTGGCCGAAGCGATCACCCACAGCGCCAGCAGGCCGTACTGGGCGATCGCGAGCGCACCGGCGAACAGCGCGATGCGGCCGTCGCTGCGTGGCGCGGTCAGCACGATCGCCACGACGTAGCCGCACCAGGCGGTGAGGTTGTTGAGACCGGCCGGCAGGCGATCGGCGGCCAGGATGATCAGCAGCACCGTCGTGGCGGTGACGTCGAATGCGGAGGAGGCGAACGGCAGCCAGCGGAACAGCCGGCGTCGCCGTGCGAGCGCGAGCCAGAGGTGGGCGAAGATGTTGACCACGATCGCGCCACCCAGGCCGATCATCGTGTCCTGGACGCTGCCGCCCCCGAGCGCGTTCGCGACCGGCAGCACCAGCAGCATCGCCGCGATGACCACGCGCAGGCGCGCCACCATCAGTTCGCCGCCGGCGCCGATTTCCAACATGATTTCGTCGGGCCGCGCGAGCAGCGCGGCGACGACGTCGCGGACCCTTCCGCCGGTTCCGAGCATGCGCTTCCCCCGCTTGCCGGCCCTCCCGGGGCCGCGCCGAGCATAGCGCGCCCGGACGGCTTCCCGCGTGGCACCCGCTTTGCGTGCGGGAGCGGGCGCCGCCCCGCGTCAGCCGATTCCGCGCACCGCGGCCCAGATGGCCAGCGCAAGGAACACGACCGCCGCCGTGTAGCGCGCGGCCTTCAGCGGCAGGCGATCGGCGAGCTTGCTGCCCAGCAGCACCACCGGCACGTTGGCCAGCAGCATGCCCACCGTGGTGCCGACGACCACCTCCCACAGCGGCGAGTACTTGGCCGCGAGCAGCACGGTCGCGACCTGCGTCTTGTCGCCGATTTCGGCCAGGAAGAACGCGAACGTCGTCGCGACGAACGCCCCGCGCGCCGGCAGCGATTCCTCGCCTTCGTCCAGCTTGTCGGGCTTGAGCGTCCACAGCGCGACGGCCAGGAAGCTGATCGCCACGACCCAGCGCAGCACGTCCGGCCTCAGCCATTGCGCCACGAGCGTGCCGAACCAGCCGGCGAGCGCGTGGTTCAACAGCGTGGCAACGAGGATGCCGGCGACGATCGGCAGCGGTTTGCGAAAGCGCGCCGCCAGCAGCAGCGCGAGCAGCTGCGTCTTGTCGCCGATTTCGGCCAGCGCGACGGTGCCGGTCGAGACCGCCGCGGTCATCAGGGGAAACGGATCCATGCAGAACTCCGGGGTCGGGCTTTCGCGTGGACGCGAAAGGCAGCCGTCACGCGGCCCGACCCGGCTCATGCCAGTTGCTCGCGCGACGCCTGCCTTCGGTCTTGCCCGTGGTCGCTGGCCGTGGCCCTGAGGCATCGGCTGGCTGCCGCTCCCGCGCCATGGCCTGTGGGCCAAGTGTGTTGACGCGGATCCCCGCCGGCACAGTGCGGGCGGATGGGCTACTCCCCGGAGGAGGAAGTGCTCGCATTGTACCGACCAGGCGCGCACGGCGGCAGGGCTAAACTGAACGACCCTCCCAGATCCCCACTCCGGAGCACTCGCCATGCAGTACCGCCGCCTCGGTTCGTCCGGCCTCCAGCTTTCGGCGCTGTCCTTCGGCGCCTGGCTCACGTTCGGTGCGCAGATCGGGCGCTCCACCGCGCGCGACCTGATCGCCGCCGCGTGGGACAACGGCATCAACTTCTTCGACAACGCCGAGACCTACGCCAACGGCGAGGCGGAGAAGGTGATGGGCGACGTGATTGCCGACCTGCGCCTGCCGCGCGACGGGTTCTGTGTCTCCAGCAAGGTGTTCTTCGGCGCGGTCGACGAACCCGGTCCGACGCAGCGCGGCCTCTCGCGCAAGCACGTCACCGACGCCTGCCACGCGGCGCTCAAGCGTCTGCGCGTGGAAACGCTCGATCTGTACTACTGCCATCGCCCGGATCCGGACACGCCGATCGAGGAAACCGTCGGCGCGATGGACGCGCTGATCCGCCAGGGCAAGGTGCTGTACTGGGGGACGTCGGAATGGACGGCCGCGCAGATCCGCGAGGCGCACCGCGTCGCGCATGCGCGCAACTGGTATGCGCCGACGATGGAGCAGCCGCAGTACAACCTGCTGCACCGCGAGCGCATGGAGCTGGAATACGCGCCGCTGTACGCCGAATACGGGCTGGGTACGACGATCTGGTCGCCGCTCGCGTCGGGCCTGCTGACCGGCAAGTACAACGCCGGCGTGCCGACCGAAGCGCGTCTGGGGCGTGAGGGCCTGGGCTGGCTGCAGCGTTCGGTGCTTGGCGAGGAGGGGGCCCGGATCGAACGCGCGCGTCGCTTCGTTGCGACCGCGCAGGAGCTCGGCGTCGCGCCGGCGCCGCTGGCGATCGCCTGGTGCCTGCGCAATCCGCACGTGTCGAGCGTGATCCTCGGTGCGAGCCGCCCGGAACAGCTGATCCAGAACCTGGAAGCGCTGGAGCTGGCCGACCGGCTTTCCGAGGGCGACTGGCAGCGCGTCGAGGCGTCTGTCGGTTAGGCGATCGTGCGGCGGTTGACTGTCAAATGAGAATCATTATCATCCGTGGCGAGCCCTCGAACGAGCCACGACCATGTCGACGCGCCCCACGCTGCTGCAGCTCAAGCCCCGAACCCAACGTCTGTCGCCGCCGATCGCGGCGGCCGTAGCCGCCGTGCCGGGCGCGCCGTCCGTTGCCGGTGGCGCGTTCGCCCAGGCGCTGCTCGACAGCGGCGATCTCCTGCGCGGTGGGCGCGAAGTGCTGATCCGCCACGGCGACGAGGTCTATCGCCTGCGCCACACGCGCAACGACAAGCTGATCCTCACCAAGTAATCACCGACCGCTCCCCCCCCCCCTGCGGGAGAGCGGTTTTGCCGGCGTAACGTCTCCACTCTCGATCGCTCAGAGCGAGAACACGTGCCCGGCGATCCCTTCCGGCGGCTCAGGCGCCTTCGGAGGTGCGGGAGGCGCGGGTACCGCAGGCAGCGTGATCGCCAGCGGTGGCTTCGGCATAGTCGGTGCAGGCGGTGCAGGCGGTGCGGGCGGCGCCGCGGGCACGGCCGGAGCGGCGGGCGGTCTCGGCGCGGCGGGCGGCGCCGGCGGGATCGGCGGAAGCGGAATGCGCAACATCGCGGTCTTCGGCACGGTGATCTGCGTCGTCGCGCTCTTGCGATCGCGCAGATAAGTCACCGCGACCCGGCTGTCGGCCGGCTTGTCGCGCAACGCGGCCATCGCTTCGCGAGGCGAGTTCACCGCTTTGTTGTCGATGCGCTGGATGACGTCGCCGGCCTGGAGGCCCGACAGCTCGGGCCCGGTACTCAGCACCAGCACGCCGCGCTCGGCGCCGAAATAGCGGCCGAGTTGTGCATCGACGGTCGCCAGGTTCAGGCCGTTCCAGCGGAAGGCCTCCGACAGCAACGGGAGCCGGCAATCGCGATCGCGTTCGTCGCAGTCCAGTCGGATGAGTTCGTTGCGTACCTGCGGCGCGACGATCGGCATCGGGCGTGCGAGCGGATTGCCGTCGGCGTCGCGTGCGACGAGCAGGCGATCGCCGAGCTTCGGCGTGGCACGTGCCGTCGCCGCGCGCCCGTCGCGCGTGTAGCCGATGGCGACAGTCTTGTCGGTATCCAGGGAACGCAGTTGCGCGCGTGCCTTCGCCAGCCGCTCCTCGGGGGTGCCCTGATCCAGCCTGTTGCCGTCGATGGCGGTGAGAACGTCGCCCGCGCGCAGGCCCGCGTTCGCCGCGGCGCTGTCCGGCGTCACGGCCGCGATGCGCACGCCGGATTTCGGGTCGGGCGAAAGCACGACGCCCAGCACCGGCTGTCGCGCGAAACGCCGCTCGAATTCGCGTTCGAACTGCGCGCGATCGAAGTTCGCGTTCTGCCGCGTGAGCTCGGCGTAGCGTTGCGCGGCGCGGTTGAGGTCGGCGCGCGCGGCTTCGATCTGGCGCGTGCGCTCGGCGTCCTGCCGCGCGCGTTCCGTGTCGGCCTTCGGCGCCTGCGCGCTGGCCGCCATGCACGCGATGAGCAAGGCGATGGTCGCGGTCAGTCGCGTGGTGTTGCGGGTGCGGATCATGGGCGTGGGTCCTGCAAGTGGAAGGTCAATCGACGCTGACAAGTGCGCCGTCGTAGCGTTCGCCGCTGGAAAGCAGCCAGCGCTGGGTGGTTTCGATGCCGGCCAGTTCGCGCATCGTCGACACGCGCGCCTGCCACAGTGCGGCGCGATCGACATCGTCCAGGCCGGGTTGCGACAGCGAGGCGTCGATGCGGCCGATGCGGCGATCGAACTCGACCGCGAGCGCGGCGCCGCTGGCGGAGGCGACACGGTCGTCGCGGGCGATGGCGAGCAGCGCCTCCAGTTGCGCCGACTCGGCCTGCAGCGCGGCGACCTCCTCGCGAAGTTCCGTCGCACGCGGGTCGGGCGCGGTGTCGTGCGACGACGTCGTCGCGACGCGCGGCGCTGGGCCGGAACGCGGCGCCGCGAGGTCGGCAGGCGTTTCGGCGGACACGGCGGGTTCGGTAGCTGCCACGCGCGTCTCCGGCCGCTTCGATGCGGCGAGCGGCGGACGCGACGTGTCGATCGGCACGCGCTTGCCGGCGGCGAGTTCCGTCGCGTCGGACGGCGTAGTGCGATCTGCGGTGCGATGCACGACAGGCACCAGCGCGACCGCGCCGATCGCCGCGGCGGCGAGCCACACCGGCCAGTGGCGTCGGCGCGGACGAGGGGGCGCGTGGTCGAGGACGCGCTGCATGCGCTGCCATCCGCCGGCGGGCGGCGCTTCCATCGGAAGCGCGGCGAAGGCGCCGCTCCAGCCTGCGGTCGGATCGTTGTGGTCGCTCTCAGGCATGGGCCTTCTCCGGTTTGGTTAGCCCGTCTACGCGGCTTCCGCGGACAGCCACGGCCGCGCGCCCGCAGGGCGGCGGCGTCAGTCGGTCGTGGATCGACATACACGTCCTCCTTCTTCCGTGCCGTGCAGCCCCACAGGTGCGGCGCGGTCCACGGAAACCTCGCAGGCAGGCTCCAACAGTTCCCGCAGGCGGCGACCGCCGCGTGCGAGCTGGGACTTCGAGAAACTCGGCGTGCGCTGCATCAGCGACGCGATCTCCTCGTGCGTGTACCCCTCGGCGTGGTACAGCCACAGCACGCTGCGGGTGGCGGCGGGCAGGCGGGCGAGGGCGCGGGTCAGCGCGGCGGCGTCCGCGGCGGCGGTGGGCAGCGGGCCGGAGTCGACGGCGAACTCGTCGTCTTCCAGCGCCACGTCGTGCAGGTGCCGACGATGGCCGCGCAGGCGCATCAACGTCTCGTTCACGGCGATCTGCCGCACCCAGCCCCAGAACGGACTGGCGCCTTCGCCGCCGCCGCCGGCACCCACGCCGCGGAAATCGCCGATCTTGTTGAACACCTTGAGCATCGTCTCCTGCAGCACGTCGGCGGCCTCCTCGGCGCCATCCGGCCCGTGCGCACCGCCGAGCATGCGCAGCGCCAGGTTGAATACGGGCCGCTCGAAGCGGCGATAGATCTGTTCGAACGCCCCCCGCTCGCCGGCGCGAACGCGTGCCAGCAACGCCTCGGGGACGTCGATGGCGAAGCTGCTCCGGGGCGCGTCGGTGGCGGTGGGCACGCTGTTGGGCAAGGCTCGCGTCCTGCGTTGGTTGGATCGTCCTTCCCCTAGATGCCGGGGGCGCGGAAACCGTCGCAGCCGTCGGCCTATACTCGGGCCGACAACAAGGAGGGGATCATGGGACTGAGTGCGGTGCTGAGCGTCGTCCTGCTATTCGCGGGCGTCATCCTGGTGCTGAAGGCCGTGCGGATGGTGCCGCAGGGGTATGAATGGACGGTGGAGCGGTTCGGCCGCTACACCCACACCATGGACCCCGGCCTCCACTTCCTGATCCCGATCGTCTACGGCGTCGGCCGCAAGATCAACATGATGGAACAGGTGATGGACGTCCCCAGCCAGGACGTGATCACCAAGGACAACGCCGTGGTGAAGGTCGATGGCGTCGTCTACTTCCAGGTGCTGGACGCGGCCAAGGCGGCCTACGAGGTCGCGACGCTCGAGATCGCCATCCTCAACCTGGTGATGACCAACATCCGCACCGCCATCGGTTCGATGGACCTGGACGAATCGCTGTCCAAGCGCGACGAGATCAATGCCAAGGTGCTCGTGGCCGTCGACCAGGCGACGCATCCGTGGGGCGTGAAGGTCAACCGCATCGAGCTCAAGGACATCCAGCCGCCGCGCGACCTGGTGGATTCCATGGCGCGCCAGATGAAGGCCGAGCGCGAGAAGCGCGCCAACATCCTGGAAGCGGAGGGCCACCGGCAGTCGGAGATCCTGCGCGCCGAAGGCGAGAAGCAGGCGGCGATCCTGGAAGCGGAAGGCAAGCGCGAAGCGGCGTTCCGCGAAGCCGAGGCGCGCGAGCGCCTGGCCGAGGCCGAAGCCAAGGCCACGCAACTGGTCTCGGACGCCATCGCCGGCGGCAACGTCAACGCCATCAACTATTTCGTGGCGCAGAAGTACATCGAAGCGTTCAAGGCGCTGGCCGAAGCGCCGAACCAGAAGTTCGTGATGATGCCGATGGAAGCCAGCGGCGTGATCGGTTCGCTGGCGGGCATCGCCGAACTGGCGAAGAACGCGCTCGGCAGCGAGGCGCTCGCGGCGCAGGCCTCGAACACGCGCACGCCGCCGCCGTCGCCGCGCCTGGGAGGCTGACCCATGCAGTGGAACACCGAGACGATGACCTGGGCGGTGGTGGCGCTGCTGCTGTTCGCCGCCGAAGCGATGGCGCCGGGCGCGTTCATGCTGTGGCTGGGGTTCGCGGCCGCGGCGGTGTTCGCGATCGTGCTGGTGGTTCCCGACGTGCCGGTGCTCGTGCAGGTGGCGGCCTTCGTGCTGCTGAGCTTCGTGTCGATCCAGATCTACCGCAGCTGGTTCCGCGGACGCGAACCGCGCAGCGACAAGCCCACGCTCAACCGTCGCGCCGAGGCGCTGATCGGATGCGTGGTGCCGCTGGAGCGGGCGATCGTCAACGGACACGGTCGCGTGCAGATCGCCGATGCGTTCTGGGACGTCACCGGGCCCGAGCTCCCGGCCGGCACGGTGGTGCGCGTCGTCTCCAGCCGCGGCATGAGCCTGCTGGTCGAGCCCGCCGTATGACCGGACGGTCCGCCGCACTCTGCGTGGCGGCGCTATGCGTCCTGGGCGATGCGTGGGCGGGCGGTCGTCCGATGTTGATCGGCAAGGTCGTGCCGCCATATCCGGACGGCTTCCGTTCCAACACGGGCAGCTGCGTGGGCGTGGGCACCGGCATCGACCAGCTGTGCGCGCGCAGCATCGCCACGCTCGACGATACGGAAGACCGCACGGTCCAGCTGCTCGCCGCGCAGTTCGTCGAACGCGTGGGCGACGAACCGCGCTGGCGCATCACCGATTCGGTGCCGTATCCGGCGCTGCGTCGCGACGAACTTGTCGCCATCGCCACGTGCCAGCGCGATGGCGTGGACGACACCGGTGTCGTGGCGATCATCGACACCGGCGCCGAAGGCGCATCGGAACTGGACATGCTGCCGGCCGTGCGCTGGGCGATGCGGCTCGATCGCGCCACCGGCAGGTTCCTGCGCGTCGCGCCGTCGAGCGTGCGTTGCTACAACGAAGGCTTCGGCGAATGACCGCCGGCACCGCCGATCGCATCGACCATTCGCCGGCGTAGGCGCACCGCGCGAACGCCGGGCGCCGCCGGGTTCTGGGATAATCGCCGGCTCGCTCCCGCAGACAGGCACCCGCGTCATGACCCAGAAGACCATCCTCAACCAGACCCACCGCGACCTCGGCGCCAAGATGGTCGACTTCGGTGGCTGGGACATGCCGATCCATTACGGTTCGCAGATCGAGGAACACCACCAGGTGCGCCGCGACGCCGGCATGTTCGACGTGAGCCACATGACGGTGGTCGACCTGCGGGGCGCGAGGGTCCGCGAGTTCCTGCGTCGCCTGGTCGCCAATTCCGTCGACAAGCTCAAGGTGCCGGGCAAGGCGCTGTACACCTGCATGCTCAATCCGCAGGGCGGCGTGATCGACGACCTCATCGTGTATTTCCGATCGGAGGACTTCTTCCGCCTGGTCGTCAACGCCGCCACGCGCGAGAAGGACCTGGCGTGGATCACCGAGCAGGCCCGTGCCTTCGACGTGACGGTTACCGAGCGTCCGGACTTCGGCATGATCGCCGTGCAGGGCCCGAACGCGCGCGCGAAGGTGCTGGGGCTGCTGCGCGAGGAAGACCGCGACGCCATCGCCAAGCTGGGCAAGTTCGCCGCCGGCGAGGCGAAGACGGCCGACGGCATCGACGTGTTCGTCGCGCGCACCGGCTACACCGGCGAGGACGGTTTCGAGGTGGTCGTGCCCGAAGCGCAGACGGTCGCGTTCTGGAACGCGCTGCTCGACGCGGGCGTGAAGCCCGCCGGCCTCGGCGCGCGCGACACGCTGCGCCTGGAAGCCGGCATGAACCTGTACGGCCAGGACATGGACGACACCGTCTCGCCGTACGAGGCCGCGCTGGCCTGGACGGTCGCGCTCGACGATCTCGCCGACGGCACGCCGCGCGACTTCATCGGCCGCCAGGTGCTCGAGCAGCAGAAGGCCGCCGGCGCGCCGCGCCAGATGATCGCGCTGGTGATGGACGAGAAGGGCGTGCTGCGCCATGGCCAGAAGGTGATCACCGAACACGGCGACGGCGAGATCCTGTCCGGCACGTTCTCGCCGACGCTGGGCAAGGCGATCGCGTTCGCGCGCGTGCCGGCAGGCAAGATCGCGCTCGGCGCCGCGGGCAATGTCCGCGTCGACATCCGCGGCAAGGAAGTGCCGGTGCGCGTGGTGAAGTTCCCGTTCGTGCGCGATGGCCAGCCGCAGGAAGGCGTGCTGGCCTGAAGGCCGTACCCGCGCCATTGGCCCTGTCGCAAGGCCCAGTCGGCGCCGTTAGACTAGGCGCCGACATCCGTTGTTCCGCCGCCCCCGCAAACGTTTCGAGGCTCCCGTCATGAGTGAAATTCCCGGCGATCTGAAGTTCATGAAGTCCCATGAGTGGGCCCGCGTCGATGGCGACGGGAAGGTCACCGTCGGCATCTCCGACCACGCACAGGGCCTGCTCGGCGACCTGGTGTACGTCGAACTGCCGAACGTCGGCGACCGCGTCGAAGCCGGCACCGCGTGCGCCGTCGTCGAATCGGTGAAGGCCGCGTCCGACGTCTACGCGCCGGTCTCGGGCAAGGTCGTCTCGGTCAACACCGCGCTGACCGACAAGCCGGAGACCATCAACGAAGACGCCTACGGCGAAGGCTGGATCTACACGGTCGAGATCGAGGACGCCGATCAGCTCAACGAGCTGCTCGCCCCGGACGACTACGCCGAACTGCTGGAAGAAGAAGACCACTGATCCGGCCTTCCGCTCCCGCGCCGCATGCGCTGGGCGGAATCGAAGCGATCACCGAACCGGCCGCCTCGTGCGGCCGGTTTCTTTTTGTGTGCGCCGCGCACGTTTCAGGACGTGATGGTCCGGTGAGCGTTGCGTGCTCGGTCCATCGAACGCGGCATCGGAAGCCGCGTCGCCGAATGTCGTCGGGCGTGTCGGCCCGTGCGATCGAAGCGATCGGCAGGCGTCGATCGAGGTCGCGACTGCGTGAGCGTCGAAGGGCATCGCGTGCATCGCGATGGTGTCGCCGACGTGCCCGGCGCGATGTTCGCGAACGTGTCGGACGGTCGTCGAAGCGTCGCCGGAGTTCGCGCACTTTCGCGCAAATCGGGTTTGTGCGACGCGAAACGAGGGCGTCGGCGGAAATTTTTTTAGACCGCCTCGCGCACCCTCGACGACCGTCCGTCGCGAGCACGAAGCGCCGATGCGAACGCGCCGCTCGATCCGTTCGCGCGTCGATGCGTTTTCGCAAACCCCTTAAAAAAAGCATTTTGCGAAATGCATGCCGGCGATGCTCCGGTGGCGGGCGCGTCGTCGTCGTCGTCGGACGCGATGCTCGAGCCGGCGACGGCACTGACGCCTTGCCGACCTGCCTGAAAAAAAAATGAGCGAAGTTGTTGACAGTCCGAAAAACCGTGATTAGGTTTCGCCCAGCAGACGTCTCCTGCGGAAGAGAGTGAGCACAGACAGCGCGACAACTCGCGGCACAAAACGAACCTCCGACCGGGCAGTCGAAACGGTGGACGCAGGGTTCGTTTCCCCCGCGAAAACGCGCACCGTGCGCACGCAGGCCAGGCACTCCATCCAACCCGGTCCGCTCTCGGCGCACCGGGTTTTTGTTTGCCCGCATATGTGGGCAGCACCAAATCCGTACCGGCGCGCTCGCGCGTCGGCGGCTGCTCGCGGGTCCGACTCCCGCGGCTTAGGTTCTACTGGGCGATAGACCTGCACGACCACTGATCAATGCTGATCAACCACTGACGAGGAGCCATACCATGGCCATGAAGAAAGCTGCGAAGAAAAAGACCGCCGCCAAGAAGGCGACGAAGAAGGTCGCCAAGAAGGCTGGCGCGAAGAAGACCGTGAAGAAGGCCGCCAAGAAGGCGACCAAGCGTCCGGCCAAGAAGGTCGCGAAGAAGGCCGCCAAGAAGACCGGCGCCCGCAAGACCGCGAAGAAGGCGACCCGCAAGACCGCCGCCAAGAAGGCCACCAAGAAGACTGGCGCCCGCAAGACCGCCGCCAAGAAGACCGCGAAGAAGGCCGCCAAGAAGACCGGCGCCCGCAAGACCGCGAAGAAGGCTGGCGCGAAGAAGACCGCCAAGAAGGCGACCAAGAAGGCGGCTCCGAAGAAGGCTGCCAAGAAGTCGAGCCGCAAGAAGACCGCCAAGAAGGCGGCTGTGACGGCGATGCCGGCCACCCCGGCGCCGATGATCTAAGAAAGCCCCGAAGACCGTAATCGAGCTCTCTCCCCGCAGCCCAGGCGGGGGGAGAGTTTTTTTTTGGAGTTCGAACCGCGAGCGAGCGCGCCGGGGCGATGGATCCGCGACCCTTGGGACCATGGGCGGCGCTGTTGAGCCTGCCTCTATCCGAGGCGTGATAGTGGTGCGTCGGGTCGCGCGACGCGGGCGATCCGGATCGCGTTTGCAAAAAAAAACCGCTGCGGACGAGTCGTCCAGGCAATGCCGTCCGCCTGACCACGAGCGCCGCCCACGGCCATACGCCGCGAGAAGGCAAATGGCGGGGTGCCGAGCCGTGCGCCGCGATCTCGCCGACCTGCGTTCGGCCAGCCCCGTGCGAGTCAAAGGATTCCAGTAACCGCTGGAATGAGGAGCGGCGAGACGAGCGAAGCTCTCGCCCTTCGTCCGGATGGCGTCCGACGGCCGAGGGAAACAGCGCCTGATCAACCTCGAGCGAAGGACTTGGCCGCAACGGGTTACGTGATGTCGAGCCTGGGCGATGGGTTGCAAGCAAACTCGACGCGACAAGCGGCGCGCCCCATCGCGGCAGCCGTCGGCTCGATCATGTCCGCTGTTCGCCGGCTTACGTTCGCGCGAGGGGGCTCCGCTTCGGGAACGCGGACGCAGGGACGTGCGCATGAGGCGACGGCCTCGACCGCTGAGATCAAGCGAACCAGACGGGCCTGCGATCGAGCGGGTTCGGGCTCAGACCGAAGCGGGAGAGCGAACTTCAGCGCCGGTCGGCCGTGCGACTCGCGAAAACCTTTGGCCCGGATCAGGCGATCCGATGCCGCCGCTGCTTACTCCGGCGCGGCGGTCGACGCCGCCGCGTGCGCGCCCGGCGCATGCGGCGTGTCGGGCGAGGTGTCGTCGGAGTTCTCGGCGTACAGCGTCGGGTCGATGTCGTCGTCCAGCCACTGGCCCGGCGGCAGGCCAAGCGCGGTGTCGAGGATCGTCGGCAGCATGCCCGAGGGCAGCGAGCTTTCGCTGTTCCACATCAGCGCCACGCCGAAGTCGAGTTCCGGCACCATGGCGATCAGGCCGCGGTAGCCCTGCACGGCGCCGCCGTGGAAGACCACGTCGTGGCCGGCGTACTTGTAGGTGCGCCAGCCCAGTGCGTAGCCGGCGCCGCTCAGGCGCGTGCGGCGCCACGACGAGCCGCGGATCTCGCTGGGCGTGTCGACCAGCTGGTGGTGCAGCGTGGCGAGCAGCGGCGCCGGCAGCACGTCGGGGCGATGGCCGGTGTGGGCGAGCAGGTACTGCGCCATGTCGCTCGCGCTGGCGTTGACGCCGGCGGCCGGCAGCACCTGGTAGTAGGTGGTCTTGGGCATCAGCGACACCCAGCCGCCGCGGCCGCGCACGTGCGGGCGCGCCCAGCTCGGGCTGGCCTGGATGCCTTCCAGGCCGAGGCTGGCGTCGTTCATGCCCAGCGGCTTGAAGATGCGGCGCTGCACTTCCTGCGCGTAGAAGTCGCCGGTCGCGGCGAACACCATGTCGCCCACGAGGCTGAAGGCGACGTTCTGGTAGCTGTAGCAGGTGCCCGGCGCGCACTGCAGCGGCGCGTATGCGAGCTTCTGCGTGAGCGTGCGGAAGTCGACGTACTGCTCCAGGTCGCGATCGAACGCGTTATGGGTCAGGCCCACGCGGTGGCTGAGCAGGTCGGCGACGGTGAGCTGCTGCGAGGCCAGCGGATCGCTGAGGCGGAAGCTCGGCAGGTAATCGACCAGCTTGCTGTCCCAGCGCAGCGAGCCGTCGTTGACGAGCAGGCCCGTCATCGTGCCGGCGAAACTCTTCGACAGCGAGGCCAGGCGGAACACGGTGTGCGAATCCACCGGCGTGGCGTGGCTGGTGTCGGTAATGCCGTAGCCGCGCGCGCTGAGGATTCGGCCGTTGTGCACCATCGCCATCGCCAGGCCCGGCACCCGCTGGTTGGCAACCAACTGCTGCGCCATCGATTCGAACTGGCGCACGTCGAACGCGGCCGGCAACGGCACCGCCGGCGGGAGCGGCGCGACGGGGCGCACGTTCGCGGTGGCGAGGGCGTTGGTGGCGGCGACCGGCGCACCGGAATGCTGCGGTGTCTGTGCGGTCGAACCGAGCGTGAGCGGCAACAGCAGCGCGACCGCACCGATGCGGCGCAGTGCGCGCGAAGGCATTTTCACGTTGCTTTTCATGGCCTTCGCCCCTGCTTCACGATCTCGCGGGATCATAGCGCCAATCTAAGGGGGCAGCGCAACAGTCGGCAACACAGCGCTGATTTTTCAGGCTTTAGCGGACTGCGTCGCAGTTCGCAGCCCGCTGAATTTCGCATTCATTTTTGTGGATGCCGTCTCGGCCGTGAAGATTGCGCGAACCCGAAGGGCGCAATCGCGCGACGGCGGCTGCGAACGGCTCAGGCGCTGCGGATGGCACGAATCAGATCGGCCGCGCGCTCGGCGATCATGATCGTCGGCGCGTTGGTATTGCCGCCGATCAGCGTCGGCATCACCGAGGCGTCGACCACGCGAAGACCCTCGACGCCGCGCACCCGTAATTGCGGGTCCACCACCGACAACGCGTCCGAGCCCATCCGGCAGGTGCCGACGGGGTGGTAGATCGTCTCCGCCTTGGCGCGGATGAAGGCGACCAGTTCCCGGTCGTCGAGGTCGTCGCGCGCAGGGAAGATCGGCGCGCCGCGGTACTCGTCGAAGGCCGGCTGCGCGAGCAGGTCGCGCGAGAGCCTGGCGCACTCGACCATCATCTTCAGATCGAAGCCGTCGGGGTCGCTGAGGTAGTTCGCTTCGATGCGGACGTGGTCGCCGGCGTGGGCGCTCATCAGACGCACGCGGCCGCGGCTGCGCGGGCGAAGGAAACACGCGTGCACGGTGTAGCCGTCGCCGGGCAGACGATGGCGTCCATGGTCGTCGAGCATCGCCGGGACGAAGTGCAGCTGGATGTCGGGGCGTTCGTCGGGCGCGAAACGCGAGCGCACGAAACCGCCGGCTTCGGCGATGTTGCTCGAGCCGATCCCGCTGTGCCCGCGCAGGTAGTAGTCGAACGCGATGCGTGCGTCGCTGAGGCGGTCGTAGGTGATCGGCTTCGGACAATGCCGCAGCGTGCAGATGTCCAGATGGTCCTGCAGGTTCTCGCCGACCTGCGGCGCGTCGACGACGACGTCGATGCCGTGCCGCCTCAGCTGCATCGCCGGTCCGATGCCCGACAGCATCAGCAACTGCGGCGAATTGAGCGCGCCGCCGCACAGCAGCACCTCGCGCGCGGCGGCCTGATGGAAGGCGCGGCCTTTCTCGCGATACACCACGCCGCTCGCGCGGCCTCGCTCGAAGGTGATGCGGTTGGCCTGTGCGCCAGTCACGATGGTGAGGTTGCGGCGGGTACGCACCGGGTCGAGGTAGGCGACCGCGCTCGAGCAGCGCGCCCCGTTCTTCTGCGTCACCTGGTACAGGCCGAAGCCGTCCTGCCGCGGGCCGTTGAAGTCGGCGTTGAGCGGGAAGCCGGCCTGCCGCCCCGCCTCGATGAAGGCGTGCGAAAGCGGATTGCTGTAGCGAAGGTCCGACACATGCAGCGGACCGTCGTCGCCATGGAGGGCATCGCCGCCGCGCGCGTTGCGTTCGCTGCGGCGGAAGTACGGCAGCACGGCATCCCAGTCCCAGCCGATCGCGCCCTGCGCGGCCCACGCGTCGTAGTCGGCGGGCACGCCGCGCGTGTAGCACATCGCATTGATCGAACTGGAGCCGCCCAGCACCTTGCCGCGCGGCCACCACAGCGTTCGGCCGTCCAGTTGCGGCTCCGGCGCGGTGTGGTAGTCCCAGTTCACGCGCCGGTTGTTGACCAGCTTGGCCAGGCCGGCGGGCATGTGGATGAAGGGATGGCGGTCGCGCGGGCCGGCTTCGAGCAGGAGCACCTTCACGTCGGGATCGGCGGAAAGGCGGTTGGCGAGCACGCAGCCGGCCGAACCGGCGCCGATGATGATGTAGTCGAACACAGTGTCCTTGTCCCGAACCGCCCGATGTCGCCGCCCGACCGTAAGTGGCGCCATTAGAGCAAATGCTCCCGTCAGTCGGCGGCGCCTCCCCGGGCATCCCTCCATGCGACGCACGCCGGTGAGCGAAGCCCGTCATCGCGCCCGGTTAAACTCGCGCCATCTTCCCCGGAGTTCCCCGCGATGCCGCAGGCCCACGACGAGCGCGTGCCCGCAGCCCACGGTGGCCGCGTCCGCGGCGGGGAATGGCCCGCGGTGGCGCTGTCCTTCGCGTACTTCTTCTGCGTGCTGGCGGCGTACTACGTCATCCGGCCGCTGCGCGAGCAGCTGACCGCGGCGGTGGGCTCAACCCAGCTGCCGTGGTTTTACGGCGCGACGTTCATCGCCACGCTGATGCTGACGCCGGTGTTCGCGTGGCTCATCGCGCGCTACTCCCGGCGCATCGTGGTGCCCCTGGTGTACCTGTTCTTCATCGCCTGCCTGTTCGCGTTCGTGCCGATGTTCGCCGAGCCGGGCCTGATCGGAACGCGCGCGCTCGGCACGGTGTTCTTCGTGTGGGTCAGCGTGTTCAACCTGTTCGTGGTCTCGGTGTTCTGGATCTTCATGTCCGACATCTGGAGCATGGAACAGGCCAAGCGCCTGTTTCCCGTCATCGCGGTCGCCGGCACCTGCGGCGCGCTGGCCGGACCGACGCTCACGGCCACACTGGTGAACATCATCGGCGTCGCGCCGCTGCTGCTCGTGTCGGCCTCGCTGCTCGGCGTTGCGGTGGCGTGCATCGTGCTGCTCGGCCGTTGGGCGCGAACGCACGGCGAGCGCCGATTCGAGGCGGCACAGGAAGCGCCCATCGGCGGCGGCATGCTCGACGGCCTGAAGCAGGTGTTCACCGATCCGTTCATGCGCAACATGGCGATCCTGCTGCTGCTCGCCGACGGCATCGGCACGGTGAACTACGCGCTGGTGGCCGACTACTCCGGCGCCACGTTCTCCGATGCGGTCTCGCGCACCGCCTTCGCCGCACGCGTGGACCAGGTCGCCAACGTGCTCACCGTGCTCACGCAGCTGACGCTGACGCGCTGGTTGCTGCCGCGTCGTGGCCCGGGTGCGGTGATCCTGGTCTGGGCGGTGGTGAGCATGCTGGCGCTGTCGCTGGTGGTGTTCGCCTCCGATCCGCACGCGCCGATGGTCTTCGGGCTGCCGGCCGTGGCGATCGCGCTCATCGTCAGCCGCGGCCTCGCGTACGGCATGGCCGAACCGGCCCGCCACAGCCTTTATGCACGCGTGCCGCGCAACGTCCGCTACAAGGGCCAGAACGCCGTGGATACGGCGGTGTGGCGCTTCGGCGACACGGCGATCGCGTTGGGCATGAACGCCCTGCGCGCACTGGGCGTGACCACCGGTGCGTTCGCGGCCATCAGCGCGATGGCGGCGCTGAGCGCGGCAACGATCGGCTGGCGCATGTCGCGGCGCGTGGAAGCGGCGCCGACGGCGGAAGCACAGCCGGCGACGTCGTGACGTTGGCCCCCGACGGCGCCGCAGCCGTACACCTTGCCGTCATCGCCGCGAACGCGGGGACCGGCCGGTATCCTACGAAGCCAAAGCGCAGCGCCTACGAGGCACCGGCACCGCGCGCGCTGCATCCCGGGCCCCGGCTTCCGCCGGGATGACGTTCGTTGAGGAGCTCGCATGTCCGTCGTCACGCTGTCGCTGATCGCCCTCGTCGCACTCCTGCACGCGTACTTCCTCGTGCTGGAGATGTTCCTCTGGACGCGGCCGCTGGGCATGAAGGTTTTCCGCCTCACGCGCGACAAGGCCGAATCGACCCGCGTGCTCGCGGCAAACCAGGGGCTCTACAACGGCTTCCTCGCCGCGGGCCTGGTCTGGTCGATCCTCGGCGAGCGGCGGGACGTGGCGACGTTCTTCCTCGCGTGCGTGATCGTCGCGGGCGCATACGGCGCCGCGACGGTCAGCAGGCGCATCTTCCTCGTGCAATCGATGCCGGCGTTGCTCGCGCTGGCCGCGCTGTGGTTCATCGGCTGACGCGCGGCCTTACTTGCGTGGCGACACCCACATCGCGATCGACGCGCGGAACACCGCTTCGCCCGCTTCGTTATTCACCACCACGGTGACCGGGAGGTCGTAGCCGGACGCCGCTTCGACCAGGGCGACGTCGGGCGTGGCGACGCCATGCAGCGTGCCGGTCGCCTTCTTCAGGTATTCGACCGTCATGCCTTTGGGAATCCAGCGCATGGACGTGGGCAGCGACGCATCCGTCATCACGCCTGCCGCGAGTTCGGCCAGGTTGCACAGCGCGATCGCATGCACGGTGCCGATGTGGTTGTGCACGCGGCGGCGATCGCGGATGCGCACTTCGCAGCGGTTCGGTTCCAGCGACACGATGCGCGGCGCGATGGTGCCGAAGTAGGGCGCCTTGAAACAGACCGCGCGCGAGAACAGCCAGTGGCCGGCAGGCCAGCGCGTGATCTTGCGATACAGCGAAAGCAGGGGCGTCGACATGCGAGGTGTCCTTCGAGGGGCCGGATAGCACGACGGCGGGACATGCCCGCCGTCGCGTGATGCGTGATGCGTGCCGATCAGGCGGCGTAGCGGCTGTCCTGCTTGCCGACCTGCGAGGTCGCGGCGCGCAGTTCCACCGGATCGAAGTCGTCCACGCTGATGGTGTCGATCGTCAGCTCGCGCAGTTCTTCCAGCTGGCGGCGTTCGTCGGCCGTGATCCAGCCTTCGCGGACGCCTTCCTCGAGCTGCGCGGCGAAATCGTGCGCCTCGATGCCCTTCTGCTTGAGCGCCTTGAGGAACTTGCGTTCCACCGGCTCGGCCAGCACGGCCTTTTGCAGATAACTGGCGATGCGGCCGCCCGGGTTGTTCGCCGTCGGGGTGAGGAACACGCCACGGCCCAGGCGATCGCGCGCTTCGTTCGGCGACATCAGCAGGCTGGCGACCTTGTGCCCCAGGCGATCGCTCGGGTACTGCGCGCGACGGCCCAGCGGGAACACCAGCGCCCACAGCAGCCAGCCGATCGGACGGATCGGGAAGTTGCGCAGCGCGCCGGAGAACGCCTTCTCGATCTTGAAGGTGGCGTTGTGGATCGACCACGCCAGCAGCGGCTGGTCGGTCACCGGGCGCCCTTCGTCCTCGTAGCGCTTGAGCAGCGCGCTGGCGATGTAGAGGTTGCTCAGTACGTCGCCCAGGCGGCCCGACAGCGATTCCTTGAACTTCAGCTTGCCGCCGAGCAGCAACATCGAGGTGTCCGCGCACAGCGCCAGCGCCGCCGAATAGCGGTTGAGCTTGCGGTAATAGCGACGGGTGTACGCATCGCCCGGGGCCTTGCCGAACTTCGCCGAGGTCAGGCCGAACCAGAACGAGCGCACGGCGTTGGAGATCGCGAAGCCGATGTGGCCGAACAGGTTGCGGTCGAACTCGCGCAGGCGCTCGTCCGGATCCGGCAGCGTCGCGGCCTTCATTTCCTTCAGCACCCACGGATGGCACAGGATCGCGCCCTGGCCGAAGATCATCAGCGAGCGCGTCATGATGTTCGCGCCTTCCACGGTGATCATGATCGGCGCGGCCTGCCAGTTGCGGCCGGCGAAGTTGCGCGGGCCCAGGATGATGCCCTTGCCGCCGATGATGTCCATCACGTCGCGCGCGACTTCACGGCCCATCTCGGTGCAGTGGTACTTGGAGATCGTGGACGGCACCGCGGGCAGTTCGCCGCGCGCGACGGCGGCCGCCGAGGCTTCGGCTAGCGCGCTGATCGTGTAGGCATTGCCGCCGATGCGGGCCAGCGCTTCCTCGACGCCTTCGAAGCGGCCGACCGACAGGCCGAACTGCTTGCGGATGCGCGCATACGCACCGGTGACGACGGCGCCGAACTTCGAACCGCCCGACGCGGTGGACGGCAGGGTGATCGAGCGCCCGATCGACAGGCATTCGACCAGCATCTGCCAGCCCTTGCCCGCGTAGGCTTCGCCGCCGATCAGCTGGCTCAGCGGGATGAAGACGTCCTTGCCGCGGATCGGGCCGTTCTGGAACGGGCTGTTGAGCGGCATCGCGCGGCGGCCGATCTCCACCCCCGGCGTATCGCGCGGCAGCAGCGCGAGCGTGATGCCGATGTCCTGCTTGTCGCCGATCAGGCCTTCCGGGTCGTACATGCGGAACGCCAGGCCGATCAGCGTGGCGACCGGCGCGAGCGTGATGTAGCGCTTGTCGAAGGTCAGCTTCACGCCGACCACGCGCGCCCCGTTCCATTCGCCCATGCAGACCACGCCGTAGTCGGGGATCGAGGTCGCATCCGAACCCGCCCACGGACCGGTGAGGCCGAAGCACGGCACTTCACGCCCGTCGGCCAGGCGCGGCAGGTAGTAGTCCTTCTGCTCCTGCGTGCCGTAGTGCATCAGCAGTTCGGCCGGGCCCAGCGAGTTCGGCACGCCGACGGTGGAGGACACCACCGACGACATCGAGGCGAGCTTCTGGATCACCTTGTGGTTGCCCAGCGCGGTGAAGCCCAGGCCGCCGTACTCCTTCGGCACGATCATCCCGAAGAACTTGTTCTTCTTGATGTAGTCCCACAGCTCCGGCGACAGGTCGGCATCGACATGCGTGATCTGCCAGTCGTCGATCATCTTGCAGAGCTCCTCGACCGGGCCGTCGAGGAACGCCTGCTCGTCGGGACGAAGCGTCGGGCGCGGCTGGTTGTGCAGCACGTCCCAGTCGGGCTTGCCGGAGAACAGCTGGCCTTCCCAGCCGACGGTGCCGGCTTCCAGCGCGACGCGCTCGGTTTCCGACAGCGGCGGCAGGATCTTCGTGTAGAAGCCCAGCAGCGGCCGGGTGATGAAGGGCAGGCGGAACTGCGGCAGCAGCAGCGGCACCGCGATGAGCGCGGTGACGACGGCCGCCACGATCGTCGCCGTGCCGCTGGCGCCGAGCAGCCAGCAGGCGACCAGGGCGGTCGCGGTCAGCGCCGCCCACACCGGAAGGCGAAGGCGGTGGTAGGCGGCGATGGCGCCCACCAGCAGGAAGGCAATGAAAGGAATCGCGATGCTCATGACAACGCTCCAGCAGCGGTGCGGCGGTACGTGAAAGGTAAGTGGGGTCGGGTCGCGGAAATGCGCAGTCGCCTTCTGGGAAACAAGGCATTCAAGCGCGCGCATCAAACGCTTGCCATACGGGCGAGTATGGTAAGATCGCCGCGCTACTGTCAACTCGCACCGTCAGCCATGTCGTGGGCCTTCACGCCTTCTTCCGGGCTTCTTGACGGCCTGCATACTGTTACAGCCACTGGCGTATGGTTAAACTGGAAACCATGAGCGCAGACGCCCAGACCAAGCAGGAAGGAGCCGGGCAGGACCGCGCCGGCGCACACGGATCCGGCGACAGGACGGCCCAGAACAAGCCGGCGCCGGAACGTACCGGCCGCCTGAGCGCCGACGATTGGGCGCAGGCCGCACTGGACCTGATTGCCGAACAGGGCGTTTCGGCCGTCGCCGTCGAGCCCCTCGCGCGCCGCCTGGGCGTCACCAAGGGCAGCTTCTATTGGCACTTTCCCTCGCGCGACGCATTGCTGGTGGCGGCGCTGGAACGGTGGGAGAAGGTCGAACAGGAAACGGTGTTCGGCCAGCTCGAGCCCATTTCCGACCCCCGCGAGCGCCTGCGCGCGCTGTTCACGCTGGTTGCGCACGAGTTCAAGTCGCACGTCATCTATTCCGAGCTGCTCAAGGCGCTCGACCACCCTGCGGTCCAGCCGGTCATCGGACGCGTGTCCGAGCGCCGCCTGGAGTACCTGACCGCATCGTTCCGCCAGGCCGGGCTCAGCCGTACCGACGCCCAGCACCGCGCGCGCCTGCTGTACGCCGCCTATGTCGGCTTCCTGCAGCTGAACCTGCAGCTGCACCAGGCGCGCATGCAACACGACGAGTTCGAGGCCTATGTCGAGCACATGATGGCCACGCTCATTCCGTCAGCCTGATTTCCCATAAAGCCGGCCCCCGCTGGAGGTAGTTCCGCAATGAATGCCATTTCCCATGACGTCGCCAAACCTGCCGTCGCGCCGGGGAGCCAGGGCAGCAAGCTCGCCGCGCTCAACGCCTGGGTCGCCGAAGTCGCCGCGCTGACCAAGCCCGACGCGATCCACTGGTGCGACGGCAGCGATGCCGAGAACGCCGCGCTCATCGCGCAGATGCAGGCCGACGGCACGCTGGTCAAGCTCAACGAGTCGACGCATCCCGACAGCTACCTGCACCGCTCGCATCCGGACGACGTCGCGCGCGTGGAGCATCTAACCTTCGTCTGCACGACGACGCAGGACGACGCCGGCCCGAACAACCACTGGATGTCGCCGGCCGACGGCCACGCGAAGATGGACGCGCTCTTCGACGGCTGCATGAAGGGCCGCACGATGTACGTGATCCCGTACTGCATGGGCCCGATCGATTCGCCGCTGTCCCGTTGCGGCGTGGAGATCACCGACAGCCCGTACGTGGTGGCGAACATGCGCATCATGACGCGCATGGGCGCGCCGTCGCTGGCGCGCATCGAGCGCGAGGGCACGTTCGTGCGCGGCCTGCATTCGATCGGAGAACTCGATCCGGAGCGCCGCTTCATCATGCATTTCCCGGAAGAACTGACGATCAAGTCGTTCGGGTCGGGCTACGGCGGCAACGCGCTGCTGGGCAAGAAGTGCCACGCGTTGCGCATCGCCTCGCACCAGGCGCGTTCGGAAGGCTGGCTGGCCGAGCACATGCTGATCCTCGGCCTGGAGAACCCGCAGGGCGAGACGCATTACATCGCCGCGGCGTTCCCGTCGGCGTGCGGCAAGACCAACCTGGCGATGCTGATCCCGCCGGAAGGCTACCGCGCCAAGGGCTGGAAGGTCTGGACGGTGGGCGATGACATCTGCTGGATGCGTCCGGGCGCCGATGGCCGCCTGTACGCGATCAATCCGGAAGCCGGCTTCTTCGGCGTAGCGCCGGGCACCTCGGCCAAGTCCAACCCGAACGCGCTCAAGTCCATCCAGCGCAACACCATTTTCACCAACGTCGGCGTGACCGCCGACAACCAACCGTGGTGGGAAGGCCTCGACGACGGCCAGCAGCCGGTCACCGACTGGCGCGGCAACCCCTACGACGCCGCCAAGGGCCCGGCCGCGCATCCGAACTCGCGTTTCACCGTGAGCGCCAAGCAGTGCCCGAGCTATTCGGCCGAGGCGGAGAATCCCGCCGGCGTGCCGATCAGCGCGATCGTCTTCGGCGGTCGTCGCCCGTCGCTGGTCCCGCTGGTGTTCGAAGCGCGCGACTGGACGCACGGCGTGCTGGTCGGCGCCGCGATGGGATCGGAAACCACCGCCGCCGCTACCGGCGCGGTCGGCGTGATGCGCCGGGATCCCATGGCGATGAAGCCGTTCTGCGGCTACAACTTCGCCGACTACTTCACGCACTGGCTCTCCTTCGACCAGGCCGGCGCCAAGCTGCCGAAAATCTTCCACGTCAACTGGTTCCGCAAGGGCGACGACGGTTCGTTCCTGTGGCCGGGTTTCGGCGAGAACCTGCGCGTGCTGGAGTGGATGATCCAGCGCGTGAAGGGCGAAGCCGGCTCGGTCGAAACGCCGATCGGCCACCTGCCCAAGGACGGCGAGCTCAACCTGGACGGCGTGGCGCTGACCGACGAAGCGCGCGCCAAGCTGTTCGGATTCGAGCGCGACGGCTGGCAGGCCGAGTTCGCCAGCATCGGCCAGTACCTGGACGAATACGGCCCGCGCATGCCGCAGGCGCTGAAGGACGAACAGCAGCGCATCGCGAAGGCATTGCAGAACTGAGGCCTGCATGACGAACAATCCCGCCGCGCTCGCGGCCAGTCGTGAATTCGAGATCGACGGCCGCCCGCTGCGGGTGTTCGACGGCCACCTGCCCAACGTGGCCGATTACGTGCGCGGCCTGGCCAAGGCCGCGTTCACGCGCACCGAAGTCGCGCGGCCGGAAACGGCCGAGCACAAGCACTGGGCCACCGAGGTGAAGCTCGAGGCCCTCGTGCAGCAGCCGATCTTCGACGTGACCGCGCGCGCCGTGCTCGGCTTCACCACGCGCGACTACGGCTACCGGCCGTACCGCGCGTACACCAACGTCGCCACCTTCGGCGACATGCTCTTCAGTCACACCGACTGCCTGCCCGAACAGCACGACCTCACCGCACTGTGGTACCTGTGCGAGCACTGGGACCTGGAGTGGGGCGGGGAGACGATGTTCTTCGACGCGAACGACGAAGTCGCCGCCGCCGTGCAGCCGCGCCCGGGCCGGCTGGTGGTATTCGATGGCGCGATCAAGCACGTCGGCCGCCCGCCGAACCGCATCTGCTACGCGCCGCGCTACACGTTCGCGATCAAGTTCGAACGCCAGCGCGCACCGGCCTGACCACCAGCCATCGGGGAGGGCGAGTGGAAACCGCGAGCTTCGATGCCACGTTGCCGGCGCGCGCTAACGATGCGCACTGGTTTCCCGTCGACCTGCACGTGCCCGATCGTCGCTTCGACATGGCGGCGCTCGAGCTCGACGTACTGGAGCGGTCGACGTTCCTCGACACGCGCCTCGACGCCGCGCTCGCCTCCGTCGAACCGGTACCCGCCGGGCGTTTCGCGACGTTGCCGCCGCAGCCTTCGCCAGCCTGGCTGTTCCACACTTCGTTCTGCGGTTCGACGCTGCTTGCGCGCGCCGCGCATCTGCCGCCGTACCACGTCGCGCTCAAGGAACCGCTGGTGCTGCGGCGCCTGGGCGATGCACGGCATTCGGGCTGGGCGATCGACGGGCTGTGCGAACCGGCGGTACGCCTGTTGTCGCGCCCGTGGACGCCGGACGGCCGTGTACTGGTCAAGGCCACGCACGCCGCGCTGAACATCGCGTCGGACCTGTTGCGCGCGACGCCGCACTCGCGGGCGGTGCTGCTGACCTCGACGCTGGACGATTTCCTCGTCTCCAACATCAAGAAGACGCCGGAAACGCAGGCGAAGGTGCCGGCACTGGCCGAGCGCGCACTGAGTGCCGGAACGCTGCACCAGCGCCTCCCCGCGCAGGCGCTGCAACCGCCGGACCTGTTGTGCGCGGTCGCGTTGCAATGGGCCGCGCAGCGCGATCTGCTCGGTGCGCTCGTGCGCGATTTCGGCGAGCGCGTACGCGCGCTGGACTTCGCCACGCTGGCGGAGGATCCGGAGGAGACCGTCGTCGCCTGCGCGCGCTGGTGGGGCTGGTCCTCGCCGCAGGAAGCGTTGCGTACCCGTGCGCGCGAGGTCGCCCATCGCAATGCGAAGGCGATGTCGGTGGAATACAGCGCCCGTCAGCGCGCGGAGGAAGCACGCATGATCCAGCAACGTTTCGGCGCCGAACTCGCGCGCGCTCGCGACTGGGCCGAACGCTTCGTCCTGCCGCACATGGGATCGCCGCTGGCGATGACGCCGCCGCGGGAGTGGACATGAACGCCGCGACGCTCTGGCAGCGGGGCGAAACCTACGCCCGACAGGGCCAGTGGGCCGCCGCGTTGTCGGCCTACGACGGCGTGCTCGAACACGATCCCGGCCACGTCATGGCGATGCTGCGCGCCTCTCGCATGGCGCTGTCGCTGGGCCGGTATCGCGATTCGCGCCAGTACGCGGTACGCGCGCTGGCTGCCCGGCCGCAGGGCGACGAGGCGGTGCTCAACCTCGCGCGCGCGCTGCGGTTGTTCAACGAGCCGGCGCTGCTGATGGAGTGCCTGGCGCACTCGCGTTGGGAGGAGCGGCGTTCCGCCGCGTGGCTGACGGAAGTGGCCATGCTCGTCAGCACCAGCGGCGAGAACGAGCTGGCCATGCGGCTGCTCGACCTCGCGGTGCAGCGCGATGCACGGCACGCGCCGGCGCGGTATTTCCGCGGCGTCGTGCACATGTTCTTCGGCCAGATGGAGCAGGCTGCGGAAGAGCTCGAGCAGTGCATCGCGATCCTGCCGACGTATGCCCAGGCGCACTGGGTGCTGTCGCGGCTGCGCAAGCAGACGCCGGAGACCAACCATCTGGCGCGCATGAAGGCGCTGATCCCGCGCGTGCCCGCGGGCAGCGAAAGCCGGGTGTACCTCGCGTACGCCGTCCACAACGAAGCGCACGACATCGGTGCTTACGACGAATCGTGGCAGGCGCTCGAACACGCCTGTCGCACCAAGCGCCAGTTGTCGCCGCACGATCGCGGCGATGCCCGGCGCATGTTCGAAGGACTGATGGCGTTGTGCGACGCGGCCTTCGTCGACGCAGGCCGTGCAACCGTGGAGGAGCCGGCGCCGTATCGACCGGTGTTCGTGGTGGGCATGCACCGCTCCGGCAGCACGCTGCTGGAGCAGTTGCTCGGTGGACATCCCGACGTCACCGACGGCGGCGAGACGTACTCGTTCACCGCGCAGATGCGCTACTTCGCCGATTACCGCAGCCGCGGCGTGCTGGACGCCGAGCTGGTGCGCCGCGCGGACAAGATCGATTACGCCGGACTCGGACGCCGTTTCCTCGAGCACACCGCGGTGCGCGCGCAGGGCAGGGCGGTGCTGACCGAGAAGCTGCCGTCGAACTTCCTCAACCTGGGCTTCATCGCCCGGGCGCTGCCGCACGCGCGCATCCTGCACATGGTGCGCGACCCGGTCGACACGTGCTTCTCGAACCTGCGCACGATGTTCTCCGACGTGAACACCTTCTCGTACGACCAGCGCGAGCTGGCCGAGTGGTACGGCCAGTACCGCCGGCTGATGGCGCACTGGCACGAGGTGATGCCGGGCCGGATCCTGGACGTGCGTTACGACGAACTGGTCGCCGATCCCGAAGGCGTGATGCGCCAGGTGCTCGCGTTCTGCGAGCTGTCGTGGGACACGGCCGCGACCACGCTCGACCGGCCCGGCGCCGTGGCGACCGCGAGCAGCCCGCAGATGCGGGGCGGCATCATCAAGGACCGGAAGGCGGCGTGGGCGCCGTACGCGGATAAGCTCGGGCCGCTGCTGGACGGCCTGGCGCCCTGGCGCGAACCCTCCACCGCCCCTTAAACCCGCGCCCCGTCCGGCGCATCCATTAGGACATGCTGACCGTCGTGACCGAAAGCCTGACCGATGCCCCCGCCGTCCCCGACGACGGCAGCGAGGAACGCAACCTCGTGGCGGCGGCCGCGCGTGGCGAGATGCGGGCCTTCGAGGCGCTGTATCGCAAGCATGCCGGGCGGGTCCACGGCGTCATCGCGCGGCTGGTCGGCGCGCACGGTGCGCGTGCGGAAGACCTGACGCAGGAAGCGTTCGTCCGCGCCTGGCAGGCATTGCCGGCGTTCCGCTTCGAGTCGGCGTTCTCGACCTGGCTGCACCGCCTGGCCGTGAACACCGCGCTGATGGACCTGCGCAGCCGGCGCAGCCGCCCGCAGGACGAGGGTGACTCGGACGAAGAGGTTTTCGACCTGATAGGCAGCGCCGATTCGGCCGGGCACACCACCGCGCTGTCCATGGACCTGGAACGCGCCGTCGCCAGCC
The DNA here is from genome assembly GCA_031216755.1 of Lysobacter arvi. Classification (GTDB taxonomy): domain Bacteria; phylum Pseudomonadota; class Gammaproteobacteria; order Xanthomonadales; family Xanthomonadaceae; genus Lysobacter_J; species Lysobacter_J arvi. Next base: position 248,075 of record JARUHG010000002.1, read on the forward strand.
TGCCGCCGCGCGCCCGCGCGGTGCTGGTCCTGTACGACGTGGAAGGCTGGAAGCACGAGGAGATCGCCGCCGAACTCGGCATGGCGGTCGGCAGTTCGAAAGCGCAATTGCACCGCGCGCGCAACCTGCTGCGCGACCGGTTGGAGGCACACGCATGAACACGAACCACTCCGACAACACCCCCCGCGACGAGTTGCCCGACGCGCTGCGCTGGCAGCTCCGGGCGATGCGCCGCGACCAGGAACCCGAACGCGACCTGTGGGCCGGCATCGCCGAGCGCATCCAGGCGCAGCCTCGACAGGCCGAGCCGCCGCGACGCCGCTGGATCGCGCCGGTGGCGATGGCCGCGACGCTGGTGTTCGCCGTCGGCCTCGTCGGCCTGTGGCGCATCGGCGGCCAGGTCCCTGTGGGGCCGGGTGCCGGTCCGGCCCAGGGCGAAACCCTGGTGCAGCTGGAAGCCCAGGGCATGACCCGCCAGTACCAGGCCGCGATGATCGAAGTCGGCCCCGGACGTCCGCCCGCGGAACTGCAGCCGGCCTTCGACGAACTCGACCGCAATGCCGCGCTGATCCTCGATGCGCTGGCGCACGATCCGGACTCGCGCCTGCTGCTGGAGCAGCTGCGCAAGACGTACGCGCGCCGACTCGCCCTTGCGCAACGCGTCGCGTACGCCTGACGGTGTTCCTCACGTGCCCGATCGCATTGCCTCCAACACCCAAGAACCGAAGCCTGATTCCCGGAGAACGTCCATGACCCGCGCCCACATCCAACGCCTCGCATTCGGCCTGGCCCTGCTGACGGCGCACGGCGCCTTCGCCGCCACGCCGATCAACGAGACGCGTCCGCTGGACCCGCGTGGCCGGGTCGAGATCGAAAACGTGAAGGGCAGCGTCCAGGTGCGCGCCTGGGACAAGCCGGAAGTGAAGATCGAAGGCAGCCTGGGCGAAGGCGTGGAGCGCCTGGAGATCGACGGCGACCGCGAGCACCTGAGCATCCGCGTGAAGTATCCGAACCGCAGCGGGATGGGCGTGCTCGGCGGCGACAAGAGCGAGCCGACCGACCTGCGCCTGATGGTGCCGATCCGCGCCGATCTCGACGTCGATGTGGTGTCGGCCGACGTCAACGTCGAAGGCGTGGCGTCGAACGAGCTGTCCGTCGACTCGGTGAGCGGCGAGGTGACCGTCGCCGCCGCGCCGCGCGAAGCGGACTTCGACAGCGTCAGCGGCGATCTGATGCTCACCGTCAATTCCGGCCGCGTAAGCGCGGAAACCGTCAGCGGCGACCTCAACCTGCGCGGCCGCCTGGACGGCGAGATCCGCGTGGAAACCGTGTCGGGCCGCGTCGACGTCACCACGCTCAACACGCGCGTGCAGAAGCTGTCGGGCTCCACGGTGTCGGGCGATATCCGCATCAACACCGCGCTGGCGAACAACGGCCGCGTCACGTTGGAAACCGTCAGCGGCGACCTGGACCTGACGCTGCCGAAGAGCCTGTCGGCGAACGTGCGGGGCGAGAGCTTCAGCGGCGATCTCGCCGCCCCGGGCGCGCAGATCAACCGGCCCAAGCACGGCCCGGGTTCCAGCTTCGATCACCGCTACGGCAATGGCGACGGCGATGTGTCGATCGAGAGTTTCTCCGGCGACGCCACGCTGCGGCTGGAGTGACGGTCGCATCCGTCATCCCATGCGAAGGGCCGCCCTGGGGCGGCCCTTTTGTTTGCAGGCGTGTCGTATCGCGTCGGCGCTGACGGTGGTGCCAGGCGTCTCATGCGATGGTGGATCGACACAGCAGGAAGTTGCGCTTGTCAACCGCGCTGGGCAAGGGCAATACGGCAAAAGGCAACCCGAAGTTGTACGGATTTCCCGTCCGCGAAAGATGCTTCCCCGACCGCCGGGATCTCAGCCGTTCTTCATGCCGAACCAGCAATTGAACGCGATGGTGATTCGCTCGTCGTCGCCGTAGAACGGCATCACCTCGTGCTGCAGCCACGACGGGAACAGCACCAGCTGCCCGGCCTGGAAGCGGATGTTCCAGGTGCCGTGGTGATACGGCGCGCGCAGTCGCGCATTGCCGGCGTCAAGGAAGTAGTTGCTGTAGTGATGCGGGTTATGGAACCGCAGGACGCCCGATTCCGGTCGATCCTCGGGCGTCGTGCCCGGGTCGACGCAGTACACGCCGGACCACGATGCCATCGGATGCGTGTGGTTGATGGTGAAGCCGCCCTTGCGCGTTACGTGGAACCACGTGTGCGAGAAGATCTGCAGCTGCTTCATTTCGTCGGCGGTGTAGTTGTTCAGATCCGCGATCGTCCGGCCGAGCACGGTCCAGCAGAAATGACGCAGCTGCTGGATGCACGCCTCCGGCCAGGCGAAGAGATTGAAGTCGCTCTCGAACACGCCTGGTTGCTGCTGCAACGACGGGTTCGGATTGGCGTAGCGCGCGCCTTCGCTTTCGCGCGCGAGGATCAGCGAACGAAGTTGGGGATTGAGCGAGGCGGCGTCCGGAAGTACGTCCTGCGCGAAGGGAACCGAAAAAACGGGGCTGATCTCGAAGGTCATGCGATCGCTGCAGGCGTCCTGGTTCCGCCGAGTTTAGCCCGCCCGAACGCGCGCCGGACAAAGCGACGGCCCCGTGCGGGGCCGTCGCGAATGCGCCGGGCGAGCCGGGCTCAGAACTTCTGCGAATAGCGGAAATAGATGAAACGTCCCGGTACGTCGTACTGCGGGTCGAAGGAGTTCGCGAACGACGTGAACGCGATCGGCGGGTTCTTGTCGAAGAGGTTGTTGATGCCGAAGGTCACCTTCGCGTTCCACGGCGCGTTCCAGTAGACGCTCGCGTCGTGGAAGGTCGAGGCGCCGATGTGGTGCTCGTTCGCCGCCACCACCGTGAAGCCGTCGCCGCCCGCCTCGCCGTCCCAGACGCCATTGCCGTTGACGTCGGTCGGCACGCTGCGGAAGCGGTCGGTGGTCGTGCACAGCCAACCGTAGCCGTAGTCCTCGAACGTCTGGCAGGGCTCGGTCTGGTCGGAGTAGTAGCGCACGTTCCAGGTCGCGCCCCAGTCGCCCTTCTCCCAGCGCGCCGCCAGGTTGGAACGGATGCGCCAGTAGTTGAGCAGGTTCGGGCCGTCGTACTCGCCCACGAGGTTGCCGCCTTCGTTGGCGGCCATGCCCGAGCCGACGCCGGGCTCGCGATAGATGTCCTCGCCGTATACGCCGTCGCCGTCCAGGTCGTTGAGGAATTCGGACAGGTACGTCGTGTCCCAGGTGAAGCTGAACTTGCCCCACGAGGTTTCCGGCAGCCGGTAGCTGACCGTCATGTCCCAGCCCTCGACCTTGGTGCCGCCGATGTTCACCGTGGTGTTGATCAGCGACAGGATCTCGCCGCCGGGCTGGCGGCTGTAGAGGGCGCAGGTTTCGCCGGTGCCGCCCGAGTCGATGCACTGCTGGATGATCGGCGCGGCGCCGACCGTGGTGATCGCGTCCTCGATCTTGATCTTCCACCAGTCCAGCGACACGTCCAGGCCCTCGACGAAGCCCGGGCTGTAGACGAAACCGGCCGTCGTCGACTCGGCCTTTTCCGGCTGCAGGTTCGGATTGCCGCCGACGGTGATGCGGATCTGCGTGTTGTTCTGCGCATAGCCGCCATCGGGCACGCCTTCGGCCCGGCACTGCGCCTGCGCGGGCGCGGTCTGGTTGCCGAAGTTGGTCTGGTTGCAGGGATCGCTGACCTGCGGGAACGAGTCGGCCTGGCCGGCGAACAACTCGGCGATGGACGGCGCGCGGAAGCCTTCCGACCAGTTGCCGCGGATCAGCAGGTCCTCGATCGGCTTCCAGCGGAAACCGAACTTGCTGTTGAGCGTGTCGCCGAAGTTGCTGTAGTCCGAGTAACGCGTGGCGACCGAGAAATCGAGCAGTTTCGCGCCGGGCACGTCCGCGAGCACGGGGATCGCCAGTTCCAGGTACGCCTCGTCGACGGTGTAGCCGCCGCTGGTCGCGGTGCGCGCGTTGCCGGTGGTGTTGCCGGAATTGATCAGCGCGTCCGGCGAGTCGTAGCCGTCCTCGCTACGGTGTTCCAGGCCGACCGAGAAGCCCAGCGGGCCGCCGGGGAGATCGAACAGGTCGCCGCCGATGTTCGCGTAGTAGGTCTTCTGCGTGTAGCTGTATTCGTCGTGCGCCACGAAGGTGGTGTAGTCCAGCATCTCCTGCGTCAGGCTGCCCACGCCACCGAGCATGTTCATCGGCACGCAGCCGGCGATCGGCGCATCGGGCGTACCGCAGGTCGGAACGCCGTCGGCGTTGATGAACGACGGCCCGAGCGCGTTGCCCAGCGAGATCACGTTGAACAGGCCGTTGGTGGTGTTGTTGGCCTTGTTGCGTCCGTAGAAGTAGCCCGCCTCCCAGTCGTAGTACTTCTCGGCGAAGTTCAGCGTGCCCTCGAAGCCGGCGTTCATCGCGAAGGTGCGCACGTCCTGTTCGAACCGGCGACCGCCGGTTTCCACGGCGCGGCGCTGCACCCAGTCGATGTCGGTACCGAAGGGGTTGTAGATGCTGTCGGCGCTGATGACGACGTTGCCCGCGTTGGTGCCGGCGACTGGCACGCCCAGCGTGATGGGCATCGCCGCCAGCAACTGTTCGGACTGGCGCTCGTTGTAGGTCAGCGTGGTCTTGAAGCGGACGTTGTCGGTGATGTCCACCGAGGCGTTGCCGAACACCGAGCGGCGTTCCTGCGGCGTGAGCAGGTAGTTGTCCGGCGCGAAGTTGTAGATGTCGGCGCTGGTGAAGTTGCGCCACGCCTCCCGCGGCGAGCCCGGATCGTAGGTGAAGCTGCCGGGCACGTTGGCGGTGAGATCGATCGTGCCGGGCGTCGCGCCGGGGCGGCAACGCGTGGCGGTGTCGGGATCGGTGGGATCGTTGAAGCACTCGCCGAAACGCACCGAGAAGTTGCCGTTCGGCGTCGTCGAACTGCCGCCCAGCGCCGCGCCGGTGGTGTAGATCGGCTCCTTGGAGATGTAGCGGTCGCCCGCCATCACCGGGTCTTCCTTGACGTAGCCGAAGCCCAGCATCACGGCGAAGCGGTCCGTCGTGCTGCCGATGGTGAAGTCGTACGACTGGCGGAAACCATCGCCCTTGTCGAACACGCCGAGGTACGCATTGGCTTCGGCGCCTTCGAAGTTCTGGCGCAGGATCACGTTGACCACGCCGGCGATCGCGTCGGAACCGTAGATCGCCGACGCGCCGTCCTTCAGCACTTCCACGCGTTCGACCGCGGCGGTCGGGATCGAGTTGAGGTCGACCTGGCCGCCCAGGCCGGTGCTCGACGCGCCGCCGACCCAGCGGCGTCCGTTCACCAGCACCAGCGTCCGGTTGGCGCCAAGGTTGCGCAGGCTGACGCCGGTGTCGCCGTTGCCGCCGTTGTTGAACGTGGTGTTGAGCGTGGAGCCGTTGGCGGTGATGTTCTGGATCACGTCGCCGACGGAGGTGAGGCCCTGCGCGGTGATGTCGTCGCGGCTCAGCGAGAAGATCGGCTGCGACGTCTCGATGTCGGCCCGCTTGATGCGCGAACCGGTCACTTCGATGCGGTCGAGGGTGGTGGCTTCCTGGTCCGGAGCGGGGGCTGGATCCTGGGCCTGTGCCGCACCCATGCCCACCGCGGTGGTCGTGCCCAGGGCTAGCGTCACGCGGATGGCGTCCCGGAGCTTCGTGGTCTGCAGATTCATCGCTCTCTCCAAGTCGGTCTTGCGTTGTTTCCAGGGGAAACCCACCGGTGGAGCAAATAACCGCGCCAAGTCCGGCAAGGTCGGGCCCGATGGTAGACCTGAAGAGCGAATACTTAAAGTGTTGTTAATCTTCAACAGTATGAACGGGGATTGTTTCATTTCTGAAACGATCTCCAAAAAACTACGGCCCCTTTCGGGGCCGTAGCGGTCGTGCAAGTGCTGCTTTCGTGCCGATCAGAACTTCTGCGAGTAGCGGAAGTAGATGAAGCGGCCGGGCAGTTCGTACTGCGGATCGAACGTGTTGGCGAACGCGTTGACCACGATCGGCGGGTTCTTGTCGAACAGGTTGTTGACGCCGATGGTCACCTTGGCGTTCCACGGCGCGTTCCAGTACACGCTCACGTCGTGGTAGGTGGTGGCACCGATGTGGTGCTCCGGAGCCGTTTCCGAGACGATCGAATCGCCACCGGCCGTGCCGTCCCAGACGCCGTTGTTGTTGGTGTCGGTCGGGACGCCGATGGTGCGGTCGATGTCGGTGCACAGCCACTCGAAGTCGGTGTAGCCGCTGCAGTCTTCGCTCTGGCTCGAGTAGTAGCGCAGGTTCCAGGTGGCACCGAAATCGCCCATCTCCCAGCGGGTCGCCAGGTTGGAACGGATACGCCACTTGTTGTCGTTCTGTGCGTACTCGCCGACGAGGTTGCCGCCTTCGTCGTAGTTCAGCGGGGCGCCGATCGCCGGCTCGCGCGTGCGGTCTTCGCCGTACACGCCATCGCCGTCGACGTCGTCACGCTGGTCCGCCAGGTACGTCGTGTCCCACGTGAAGCTGAACTTGCCCCACGCCGTTTCGGGCAGGCGGTAGCCGATGGTCAGGTCGTAACCTTCCACCTTCGTGCCGCCGATGTTGGTCGTGGTGTTGAGCAGCGTGTTGATGTTGCCATCGCTACGACGGTCGTACAGGGCGCAGGTCGGGCCCGTGCCGCCGGAGTTGACGCACTGCTCGACGATCGCCTGGCCACCGATGGTGGTGATCGCGTCTTCCAGCTTGATCTTCCACCAGTCCAGCGAGATGTCGAGGCCTTCGACGAAATGCGGGCTGTAGACGAAGCCGAAGGTGGTCGACTCCGACTTCTCGGGCTTCAGGTCCGGGTTGCCGCCGACGGTGATGCGGATCTGCTGGCTGTCCTGCTCGTAACCACCGGCCGGAACGCCTTCGGCCACGCAGCGGGCCTGGGCGATCGGGTTCTGGTCGCCGAACAGATCGGTGCTGCAGGGATCGAGCAGCGTCGGGAACGAGTCGGCCTGGCCGGCGAACAGCTCGGAGATGGACGGAGCACGGAAGCCTTCCGACCAGTTACCGCGCACCATCAGGTCTTCGATCGGCTTCCAGCGGAAACCGAACTTGCTGTTGAGGGTGTCGCCGAAGTTCGAGTAGTCCGAGTAACGCGTGGCCACGGAGAAGTCGAGCAGCTTGGCGAACGGCACATCCGCCAGGACCGGAATGGCCAGTTCGACGTAGGCTTCGTCGACCTTGTAACCACCCGAGGTCGCGGTGCGCGCGTTGCCGGTCGTGTTGCCGGAGTTGATCAGCGCGTCCGGCGAGTCGTAACCCTCTTCGGTGCGGTGTTCCAGGCCGAACGAGAAGCCCAGCGGGCCACCCGGCAGGGCGAACAGGTCGCCGCTGACGTTGGCGTAGTAGTTCTTCTGCGTGTAGCTGTACTCGTCATGCGCCGTGAAGCTGGCGAAGTCGATCATGTCCTGGGTGATGCCGCCCACGCCGCCGAGCATGTTCATCGGCACGCAGCCGGCGATCGGGGAAGCGACGGTGCCGCAGGTCGGCGTGCCGTCTGCGGCGATGAACGACGGGCCCAGCGCCTGGGCCAGCGCGCTCAGGTTGAACAGGCCGTACGTGGTGTTGTTCGCCTTGTTCTGGCCGCGGAAGTAACCGGCTTCCCAGTCGTAGTACTTGTCGCCGAAGTTGAAGGTGCCTTCGAAGCCGGCGTTCATCGCGAACGTGCGGACGTCCTGATTGAACGAGCGACCGCCGGTCTCGGTGATGCGGCGGTTGATGCGGCCAATGTCCAGGCCGTCGTTCGGATCGGCCGTGGCCGAACCGCCGTACGGGTTGTAGATGCTGTTGCGGCTGATGAAGATGCCCTGGCCGATCGTGGTGGCACCCGGCGCACCGGCCAGGGTCACCGGCATGGCGGCCAGCAACTGCTCGGACACGCGCTCGTTATAGGTGACCGTGGTCTTGAAGCGGATGTTGTCGGTCACGTCGACCGTCGCGTTACCGAAGACCGAACGACGCTCCTGCGGCGTGAGCAGGTAGTTCTCGGGAGCGAAGTTGTACGCGTCCACGCCCGGAACGTACGGGCGGGCCGGGGTGCCAGCGCCGTCGTACGTCCACGTGCCCGGACCGCCGTTGAAGTTCACCTGCGGTGCGGTGTCCGGAATGCCGTCCGGCGTGTTGCCCGGACCGCCGGTCACGTCGCGGCCGTCGGCGAAACGGCACTTGCGCAGGGCGGGGTCATAGGTGCCGCTGCAGAGCGAGAAGCGACCGTTCGGACTGGTGCCCGAGCCCAGCGTATTGCCGGTGGTGTAGGTCGGCTCCTTGGAGATGTAACGGTCGCCGGCCATGACCGGCTCTTCCTTGACGTAGCCGTAGCCCAGCATCGCCGAGAAGCGGTCGCCGCTCGTGCCGATGATGAAGTCGTACGACTGGCGCGTGCCGTCGCCCTTGTCGTACTGGCCGATGTAGGCGTTGGCTTCGGCGCCTTCGAAGTTGCTGCGCAGGATCACGTTGACCACGCCGGCGATGGCGTCGGAGCCGTAGATCGTCGAGGCGCCGTCCTTCAGCACTTCGATGCGCTCGACCGCCGCGGTCGGGATCGTGTTGAGGTCGACCGCGCCGCCCAGGCCGGTGCCACCGACCCAGCGCTTGCCGTTGACCAGCACCAGCGTGCGGTTGGAACCGAGGTTGCGCAGGCTGACGCGCGTCTCGCCGTTGCCGCCGTTGTTGAACGTGCTGTTGAGCGTCGAACCGTTGGCCGTGATGTTCTGGATCACGTCGCCGACGGAGGTCAGGCCCTGCGCCGTGATGTCGTCGCGGCTCAGCGAGAAGATCGGCTGCGACGTCTCGATGTCGGCGCGCTTGATGCGCGAACCCGTCACCTCGATGCGGTCGAGGGTCGTGGCTTTTTCGCCTTCCTGGGCGAAGGCGACGCCGGTACCGGCCGCCGCGGTGGCGCCCACGGCGAGCGCGAAGGTGATCGCGTCGCGGAGCTGGGTGGTCTTCAAGGTCATCTCTCTCTCCGAAAAACTCAGGGTGGTACTTCCCATGGAGCCCAGCCGGCGGAGTCAAATAAGACGCCAAAAGCGGCAAGACTTAACCCGATCCTAACCGGCTTGATAGAAAAGTGAAAGCCACGTTAACGACCGGTTATCGGATCGTGACAACCCGTTGCTGCGGCGCGGAAAACCTGAATCGGTGGACGCGGACCGGGCCCAAGCGGCCCCCTGCGGTCGCCGGGGTACGGACGCACTGCCCGATCGGGCAAAAAAAAAAAGCGGCCCCTTTCGGGGCCGCTCGATTGCTCCACGCGAGGTGGATCAGAAGCGCTGCTGGTACTTCAGGTACACGAAGCGACCGATGTCGAACCCGCCGTAGTACGAGTAACCGGAGTTCGGCGTGCTGTAGGCCGGAGCCGCGTAGTGCTCGAACACGTTGTTCGCGCCGATCGCGACGGTCGCATTCCACGGGGCGTTCCAGCGGACCTGGACGTCGTGGAAGGTGTTGGAGCCCAGTTCGTTCTGCGGCGTGATCGCGCCCTGGGTATCCGGAGCAGCGAAGTCCGGACGCGAGCAGCGCACGATGTCGGCCGCAACGTTCGCCGCCGTGGCGGTGAAGAAGCAGGGCTCACGCAGGCCGGAGTAGTAACGCACGCCCCAGGTGGCGCCCCACGGACCGCTGTCCCAGGTCAGGCTGGCATTCGAACGCACGCGGAAGAAGGCGCCCAGCGCGTCGCTTGCCGTGCCGTTGAGCTGCGTCGGCACGCCTTCCAGGTCGTCGGACTTGAGCTCGTTCTTGCTGACGTAGGTGTTGAGCCACGCGACGTTGAAACGACCCCACTGCGACTCGAACCGGTAGGTCACGTCGAAGTCGAAGCCTTCGGTTTCCTGGTAACCCGCGTTACGCGAGGCGAACGTCATCGAGTTGACGCCGCCGGTGACCGGATCGCGGGTGAAACCGTCCGCGCCCAGCTCGTCGCAGCGCGAGGTGATGCCGCGAACGTAGCAGTCGTCCAGGATCGCGGTCGGGCTGTCGGCCACGATCGTGTTCTCGATGCGGATGTTCCACCAGTCCAGCGCCAGGTTCAGGCCGTCGGCGAACGTCGGGCTCCAGACCAGGCCGAGCGTCTTGGATTCCGAGGTTTCCGGCAGCAGCTCCGGGTTCGAGCCCGAGACGAACGGCGTCGGGGTCTGCGAGCCCGGGCCATCGGCCAGGCCGTCCGGATCGTTGGCCGGCTGGCGGAAGCCCACCGGAACGTCAGCCAAGCACGCAGCGCTGCCCGCAGCCGAACCGAACGACACGTCGCACGGGTCGGTGTAGAAGGCGAAGGTCTGCGAGGAGCCGCCGTACAGGTCGGCCACGGTCGGAGCACGGAAGCCCTCAGCCCAGGTACCGCGCACCAGCAGCTGGTCGATCGGCTTCCACTTGAAGCCGAACTTGCTGTTGGTGGTGTCGCCGAAGGTGTCGTAGTCCGAATAGCGCGTCGCCAGGCTGAGGCTCAGCTCACGGGCGCCGACCACGTCGGCCAGGAGCGGGATCTGCAACTCGCCGTAGATTTCGTCGAGCGAGTAGCCGCCACCGGTCGGACCGGCCGCCAGGTCGGTCGAGATGCCGGTCTGCGCCAGCGCGTCAGGCGAGAAGAAGCCGTCTTCCTTGCGGTGTTCGACGCCCACGGCGAAGCCGAGATCGCCGCCCGGCAGGGAGAACAGCGAACCGGACAGGTTGGCGTAGTAGACGTCCGTCGTGGTTTCCGACAGCGCCTGGCCCGGCAGGTACAGGTAGGCCTGCACATTGGGGTCAGCCAGGCTGTTGGGAGCGTTGTAACCCAGCGGGATCAGCGGGTTCCACGGGGTGCACTGGCCCGCGCCCGAACCCAGCTGGATCGGAGCGTCCGGCGTACCGCACTGCACGACGCCCTGGGCGTTCAGGAACGACGGGCCCGTCGCCTGCTGCACCGCAAGGGTGTTGAGGTTGCCGGTGCTGATCTGCACGCCCTTGTTCTGGTTGTACAGGTAGCCCGCATCCCAGTCGAAGAAGCGCTCGCCGATCTCGAACGAGCCGCTGAAGGCACCGCTGAAGCGGTACGTGGTCAGGCTGTTGCGCACTTCGCGCGGCACTTCCCAGCCACGGCGCACGTACTGGATGTCCTGCGGCTCGACGCCCGGCGGCAGCGTGCCGGTGGCCTGGTTGCCGACCGGGTTGAAGTAGCTGTCGGCCGACAGACCGCCCTCGGACAGGGCGAAGTTCGCGCTCTGGAACGGATAGCCGGCGTTCTGCGCGAACGATTCGCGATCGGTGTACAGGATGTCGGTGTTGAACGCGACGCTGTCGGTGATGTCGAAGATGCCGTTGACGAAGATCGACTTGCGCTCGACGCCGCTATACACGGTCGAAGCCTCGGACGGGTTCGAAGTATCCGTGGCGTTCGGCGCGCGGTAGCTCGCGAAGTTGCGCGGATCCAGGCCGGCGACGTCGCGACGCAGCGTGCGGTTGGCGAAGACCGGCGCGCCTGCGGCGTTGACCGCGCCGGTGTCGTAGGAGAAGCGGCCCCACTGCGTCGTGCCCGACAGGCCGCCCGGACGCGGCGCGCTCTTCTCGCCGGTCGGGAAGCGGTCGATCGCGAACCAGCGGTCGCGCGCCCACACCGGATCTTCCTTCGAATACTCGATGCCGGCGGTCAGCGAACCGCGGTCGCCGGTGAAGCCGAGCAGGAAGTCGTACACCTGGCGCGTGCCGTCGCCTTCGCCGTACTGGCCGAAATAGGCGTTGGCTTCGGCGCCTTCGAAGTTCTTGCGCGTGATGATGTTCACCACGCCGGCGATCGCGTCGGAGCCGTAGATCGTCGAGGCGCCGTCCTTCAGCACTTCGATGCGCTCGACCATCGAGGCCGGGATCGAAGCGACGTCCTGCAGGCCATCGTTGGTGATGCCCAGGCGCTTGCCGTTGACGAGGATCAGCGTGCGGTTCGGACCGAGGTTGCGCAGGTCGATGTACTGACCGCCGACGGCTTCGCCCGAGGACAGCGGCGAGGTGCGGCTGATCGCCGGCGAACCGACGGCCGTGATGTTCTGCAGGATGTCGGCAACCGAGCTGAAGCCCTGCTCCTCGATGTTGTCGCGCGTGATCTGCAGCACGGGCGCGGCGGTTTCGATGTCGACCTGGCGAATGCGCGAACCGGTCACCTCGATGCGATCGAGCGTGGTCGCGCCCTGATCGCCGGTCGTTTCCTGCGCACTGGCGACGCCGATGCTCGCCACTGCGGTGGTGCCCACGGCGAGCGCGAAGGTGATCGCGTCGCGGAGCGGGGAAGTCTTCAAGGTCATCTCTCTCTCCAAACTTGAGTCGGTGGATCCCATGGGGCCTAGACCGGCAGCGTCAAAAAGAGCGCCAAAATCGGCAAGGCGAACCGACTGTACCCAGCTTGTGCGAATAGTGAAAGTGTCGTTAACGACCAGTTCCGCGCATGTGAACTCCGTACCGCCCGGTATCGTGCCGCGCTGCGATTGCGGGAATGGGGCTGAACGCGCATACGAAAACGGCCGCACTGGGTGCGGCCGCTGTGGATTCGGATCGTTGCCGGCAGGCGCCGGCTGTTTAGGACCTCAGAGGTCCTGCTCGTAGCGGACGTAAGGCACGGTGCCCTCGTCCTTGTCGACGTTTTCCGGAGCGAACGGGTTCTTGCCACGGGTGACGAGGTTCTCCGCGCCGACCGTGAGCTGGCCGCTCCACGGGGTACGCCAGGTGAGGCCTACGCCGAGGCCTTCCCACTGACCAGGCTCGCCCGGCGTGTCAACCACGCGTCCAACGATGTTGGCGCTGAAGTTGCCCATGCCGGCGCCCACGGTGAGGCTGTGGCTGCTCCAGCGATCGGCGAGCGCGGGAACTTCGCCGGCGGGGATCAGCTTGGCGCGCGCCCAGGTGCCGCCGATCGACACCGTGGCTTCGCGCCCGATGTTCTTCTGGCCGTAGACGGTGAGCGTGTTCTGGTCGACTTTGCTCAGTTTGGCGTTTGGGCTCAGCCAGGCGGGCAGGGTGTCGCGACCGGTGCCCAGCGCGAGACCGACCTTGGTGCCCGCGCGGCTCAGGCTCGCGCCGAGAGTGCCTTGGCGCGCCGAGTTGCGGTCGTCCTCGTCCAGCGAGGCGAGCGCGCAATGATTGGCCAGATTGCCGATGGCGCCGGCCAGGCCGGTCTTGCGATCGCAGACCAGCCCGAGCGTGTCGCCGGCTTCCAGTCCGAAGGCTGCGTCCAGCGTGTTGCTGCCCACGCGCCAGCGGGCGCCGGCCACGGGAGCGCCGGTGGGTTCGAGCTGCAGGAGGTATTCGAGCTTGCCGCTGCTCTGGTTCCAGACGGGCAGGTAGGTCGTTTCCGCGGCGCTCGGCCTGGCCTGCGCGTGCACGCCCGAGGCCACGCCAATGGCGAGCATCAGGGTCAACGGCAGTCGAAGCAGGCGCGTGTTCATGTCTTGGGTACGACCGGTCAAACCGGGCGGAGTTCCCCTCTCCTGAGGGCCGCGACTATAGACTGTTTATGTTTATTTAACAATTCCCCGGGGCGGCCGGACGGTCACTGCACCCTGTCGGGAGCCGCGAGTTCCGTCGTCGCCACGGTGAACAAGCTAGCGATTTCCTCTGCATCGAAACGGTAACTCTGTCCGCAAAACTCGCAACGGATCTGGGCGACGCCACCGGCCGCCTCGGCGGCGGCCTCCGCTTCGGCTTCGCCGAGCGAGACGAGCATCGACGCCACCCGCTCCCGGGAACAGGAACAGGCGAAGCGAAGCGGCTTGCGCCCCAGCACCTGCACCCCGTCCTCGTGGAACAGGCGGGTCAGCAGGTCCTCCGCCGTCCATTCCAGCAGTTCGCGTGTCGTGAGCGTGTCGAACAGCGCGCCGACACGCGACCAGCCGTCGTCGTCGCCATGATCGCCCGGCAGCTTCTGCAACAGGAGGCCCGCGGCCTGCCGTTCGTCGGCGGCGAGCAGCAACCTCGTCGGCAACTGCTCGGACTGGCGGAAGTAGTCCTCGAACGCTCCAGCGAGCGAGTCCGATTCCAGCGCGACCAGCCCCTGGTAGCGCATCGGTTCGCGACCGTCGATCGACGGGTTCTCGATGGTGATGGCCAGCAGCGCGCCTTCGCCGAGCTCGCGCAGGTCGCGCGACACGGTGCCGGCGTCCTCATCGATCTGCGCGATGCCGCGCAGCGTGCCGGCCGCCGTGCATTCGGCGAACAACGTGCGCAGCGCGCCGTGGCCTCGCAGCTGCACCGACAGCCGGCCGTCGACTTTCGCATGGCCGGTGAACGCCGCGGCCGCGGCCAGCGCCTCGCCGAGCAGTTCGGCGGCCGCCTGCGGGTACTCGGCGCGTTCGCGGATCTGCGTCCACGTGTCGGCCAGGTGCACGCGCACGCCACGCACGCCGGCGGTTTCGATGAGGAAGCGGGTCAACTGGTCGCGGTCGCCGACGGGCGCGGTATCGGTGTGGGTCATGCGGAACTCGTGCGGTGGGCGCGCGTCGTTGGAATAATGCGCGCGGTCGTGTGAAGAGGCGTGGAAACCACCATGGGGATGGAGCAGCGCTCGTGCAAGAGTTGAATAACGCCGCCTCGCCGCTGCCGCAGGGGCCGGTGCAGGCGCCGCGTCGCCGTCGCCGCTGGCTGCGGTGGATCATCGCGTTGCCGCTGATGGCGCTCGTGCTCAGCGTGGTGCAGGTCGCGACGCTGCGATTCGTCGATCCGCCCTTCAGCGCCTTCATGCTGTCGCGCCAGCTCGAGGCCTGGGGCGAAGGCGACTGGTCGTTCCGCATCGCGCACGACTGGCGCGATCTGGACGAAATCTCGCCGAATGTGCCGCTGGCGGTAATCGCCTCGGAAGACCAGACCTTCGCCGAGCACTTCGGCTTCGACCTCAAGGCCATCGAGCGCGCGCGCAAGAACAACGAGCGCGGCCGCAAGGTGCGGGGCGGCAGCACCATCAGCCAGCAGACGGCGAAGAACCTGTTCCTGTGGAGCGGACGCAGCTGGGTGCGCAAGGGCATCGAGGCCTGGTACACGGTGCTGATCGAAGCGATGTGGCCGAAACGGCGGATCGTCGAGGTCTACGTCAATGTCGCCGAGTTCGGCGATGGCGTGTACGGCGCACAGGCGGCGGCGCGCACGTATTTCCGCAAGGACGCCGATCGGCTCACCGCCGCCGAGGCCGCACGCATGGCGGCCGTGCTGCCGAGCCCGCGCCGCTACAGCATCGCCAGGCCGGGCCCGTACGTGCAGCGTCGTGCGCAGGCGATCCAGCGGCAGATGCGTTACATGGGCGGCACCGGGTACCTGCAGCGCCTGGAATGATCGCCGGCGAGCGAGCGGCTACCATCGCCCCATGGATCGCGAACGCCTGACGATCGTCATTGCCGCCTTCAACGAGGCCGACAGCCTGCCGACGCTCCACCCGCGCGTCGTCGCGGCGCTGGATGCGCTCGCCCGCGACGGCATCGACGGCCAGCTGCTGTACGTCGACGACGGCAGCCGCGACGCCACCTGGCCGATCATGCGCCAGCTCGCCGCCGCCGACCGGCGCATCGCGCTGCTGCGCCTGTCGCGCAATTTCGGCAAGGAGCTGGCGCTGACCGCCGGCCTGGATCGCGTGGACGACGGCGCGGCGCTGATCCTCGATGCCGACGGCCAGGATCCGCCGGAACTGATCCCGCAGTTCGTCGCGAAGTGGCGCGAGGGCTACGACGACGTGCACGGCACGCGCATCGAGCGCGAGGGCGAGGGCTGGCTCAAGCGCGCCACGGCGCATACGTTCTATCGCGTGATCGGCGCATTGTCGAAGACGCCCATCCCCGCCGACACCGGCGACTTCCGCCTGCTGTCGCCGCGCGCGCTGCACGCGTTGCGGCAACTGCGCGAGCGGCATCGCTTCATGAAGGGGCTGTTCGGCTGGGTCGGTTACAACCGCATCGCCATTCCCTACCACCGCGAACCGCGCGTGGCCGGGCGCAGCAAGTTCAATTTCTGGCGTCTGTGGAACCTCGCGCTGGAAGGCATCACCAGCTTTTCCACCGCACCGTTGCGACTGGCGACCTACCTGGGACTGCTCACCGCACTGGTGGCCTTCCTGTACGGCGTGGCGATCATCGTCAAGGCGCTGCTCTGGGGCGATCCGGTCGCCGGCTGGCCGACCATGATGTCGGTGATCCTGTTCCTCGGCGGCGTGCAGCTGATCGCGCTGGGCGTGATCGGCGAGTACCTGGGCCGCTTGTACGATGAAGCCAAGCAGCGGCCGCTGTACCTGGTGGACAGCTGGGAACCGGCGCGTCCCGCACAGCCGGCCCAGGCGGGCGAGGGCGATCGCGTCCATCGCCTGCGCGGCTCGGCGGTGGACTGAGCGCGCGTTGGCGCAGCGCGTCATCGCCTGCGTCGCGTGTTCCGGGGCTTCGCGTGCGTTGACGCCGCCTGGAGTATGCTCGGCCGCGAGCCCCCTGCGAGACGGAGACGGCCATGCGCACCGTGCGGCAACTGCTCGAAGCCAAGGCGCCGGAAGTGTTTGCGATCGGTCCCGACGCGCCTGTCATCGACGCGATCCGGCTCATGGCCGAGAAACGCATCGGCGCGGTCCTCGTACTGGAGGGCGGGCGCCTGGTGGGCATCCTGTCCGAACGCGATTACGCGCGGAAGATCGTGCTGCAGGGCCGCTCGTCGGCGGACACCCCGGTGCGCACGATCATGACGGCGGAGGTCATCAGCGTCGGCCTGGACGACACCACCGACCGCTGCATGCAGATCGTCACCGATCGCCGCATCCGCCACCTGCCGGTCGTGCATAACGGGCAGGTGCTCGGCGTGGTGTCCATCGGCGACCTGGTGAAAGCGGTCATCGAGGACCAGCAACTCGAACTCGACCAGCTGCAGCGGTATATCGCCAGCTGAAGCAAGCGACTGCGCAGGAGAGCGGGGCCGGAGCGAACGGCTCGGTCGCTCACTCCTGCCAGCTGGTTCCTGCTACTTCGCGTATTTGCCGCCGCAGCCCGAATCCTCGCCTGGCCCCAGTTCGAGCGTCGCCAGCAACGCCGCGGGTGGCGTGATCGTGCCGAGCGTGAGCGCGATGGCGCCGCGCAAGCCGACCGCAGCCAGGTCCGGACGCACGCCGGGCTTCTTGAACGTGCCGTCCACGCGCAGCGGCGTGCGGAAGGCGAGCAGGCTGCGATCCTTCGGGCGCGGGCGGATGGTGAGGTCGAGCTTCTCCTCGCGCAGGCTCACCGTGCCCGAGCCGACGAGGATCGTGTCGGTCGTGTCGAAGGCGAGCGAGCGCGTGGTCATCAGGCCATCGTCCACGCCGAAGTCCGCGAACGCGCAGCGCACGGGGATCTGCTTGTCGCCGCCGAGCTTGAACTTGATGATCTCGGCCAGGTCGATGCCGGCCATCTCCATCAGCAGGTTGCTGATGCGCCCCTGGCCCATGCCGACGGCGATGTTGCCGTCGCTGCTGCCGAGCATCGCGGCGATGGAGTTGCCGGTGCCTTCGATGCCGACCTGGCCGCTGATCTTGCCGATCGCGTTCTGCGTCAGTTCCACTTTCGGAAGCAGCTTGCCCAGGTTGAGGCCAGCCAGCTGCGCGTCGGCGCGCGTGCGGATGGTGTCGGTGCGCGCGTCCATGCGGATGCGCGAACGGATGTCGCCTTCGGCCACGCCGAAGTTGAGCGGGTCCAGCTTCAGCAGTCCGCCTTCGAGCAGCAGGTGCGCATCCATGTCGTCCAGCGGCAGGCTCGGCGCGTTGATGCGCGTCGCGCGCAGTCGCACGTCGGCGTCCATCGCGCGCAGCTTGGTCAGGTCGTATGGCGTCTGCGGCAGCACGCGTGCGCTGGCGTCCTCGCGTGCGGCGTCGGCGTCCTGCTCGGCGTTCGCGGTTTCGCCGCGCCCCGTCTGTGGCGTGCCGCCGACGAAACCGGCCAGGTCGTCGAAATCGAGACGGCGCGAGGTCAGGTTCGCGCGCAGGTACGGACGCTCGCCCGACGTGTCCACGCTCGCGTCGCCGTGCATGTCGCTGTCGCCGATGCGGCCATCGAACCTGCGGTAATGCCAGACCTCTCCTTCGCGGCTGAAGCGGCCGTCGAGCGAGTAGGGCGGGGTATGCGGAATCGCCAGGCCGAGCAGGGGATACAGATCGCCCAGATCGCGTCCGGACAGCTTCATCTGCAGGTCGAAGCCGCGCAATCGCAGCGGATCGAGCAACGTGCCGCGCGCATGCGCGTGGGTGGCGCCGGCAGAGGCGCGCACGTTCACGCGGTACGGCACCTCGCGATCGCGCAACAGCAACGGCGATGCCGCCGAGCCCTGCAGCACGAACTTGTTGTTCTCCCACAACCCGCCGCCCACCACCGAAACCGGCGCGGACGCATCGCGCGAGGCCGTCTTCTGGCTGCTGACGCCGACGCGGATATCGGTGCGCCGGGGCGCGTCAAGGAACTGGACGAAGCCGCGCTGGATGTCGACACGGCGGAACTGGACGTTCGTCTCGCTGCCCTTTTCGCCGAACACCCAGTTGCCGTCGCCGCCCTTCGGATGCGTCTCCAGCAACAGCCGCGGATTATCCAGGCGGATCAGCGGCAACAGCACCTGCCGGCGAAGCAGCGGCCGCAACGCAATGCCGATCTCGGCGCGATCGGCGGTGGCCATCTGCGGCGCACGCGACCATTCGGCGTTGCCGAAGCTCAGCTTTTCGGCCGAGATCACCGGCGTCCAGCCCAGGTCCACGTCGAGGTTGCCGCCGATGTGGAATTCGCGACCGGTGCGCGCTTTCACCTGTCGCTCGATCGGGCCCTTGAACCAGTTCCAGTCCCAGATCGCGATGAGGATGGCGAGCAGGACGGCGACGATCGCCAACGCGGTCATCACCGGATGGCGGTGCGGCCACGCGCGTCCGCTGCCCTCGTGCGCCGTTGCCTGCGTGCCGCGCCAGCGCATGCGTCACGCACGCACGCGCGAGCGCACGTGAAGCCTGGGGATGAACGGGAGGCGCGATCGGTTCACTGCAGCGTTCCGCAAGGGTCGTCGACACCTTCGGCGGCACGCGGTCAAGCGAGAGTGAACGTGGTTTCGTGCAGTTCAGCTCGGAAGCAGGCTGCCCGGGGTGACCACCTGCGCCATCACGGCGACGTAATGGCACACGCTGCCGGCGACCACGAACAGGTGCCAGATCGCGTGTGAATACGGCAGGGACGGGCGGTGATAGAACACCGTGCCGAGCGTGTAGAACAGGCCGCCAGCGAACAGCCATCCGGTCGTCCATGCATCCAGCGCACCCAGCAGCGGTTCGATCGCGACGATGACGAGCCAGCCCATCGCGATGTAGATGCCGGTCGACAGCAGCTTGAACCGGCCGGTGAAGAACAGCTTGAAGATCACGCCCGCCACCGCCAGCGTCCAGATCGCCGCGAACAGCCCCCAGCCCCACGGCCCGCGCAGGCCGATCAGCGTGAAGGGCGTGTACGTGCCGGCGATCAGCAGGTAGATCGCGCAGTGGTCGACCACCTTCAGCCGCGCCTTCGCGACCGGGTGTTGGATCGCGTGGTACAGCGTGGAGGCCAGATAAAGCGCCAGCAGGCAGATGCCGAAGACGATCGCGCTGCCCAGCTGCCAGCCATCGCCGAACAGTGCGGCGAGCGTGATCAGGACCGCGCCGCCGGCGAGCGCGGCCGTCGCACCCAGGCCGTGCGTCAGCGCGTTGAAGAACTCCTCCCGGATCGAATGCGCGGGAGGCGGAGTGGCCTCGCCCGAAGGGCGCCGTTCCCGCGCGGGCGACCGCGTGGAAGGCGCGATGGGCTTGTGGCCGTCGTGGACGGTGCGTGCGGGGGGCATGGTGGGAGCATCCTAGCGCAGGCTGGAGTAAATGCTCTGACACGAATCAACCCGATGCCCGGGGCTGTGACGCCTGCCGCAGGCACGGTTCCGGGACACGCCGCCGCGCGGGGTGCGTCGCTCTATGATGGCCGGCAACCCAACCGCCTCGGGCGCCGATGATCATCTCGCACCAGCACCGCTTCGTCTTCGCCGCCATTCCCAAGACCGGCACGCATTCGGTGCGCCAGGCCTTGCGCGAACACCTGAGTGCGGACGATCTCGAGCAGGTCGGGCTGTTCGTCAACAAGCGGTTTCCGTACGAGGAACTGGCCGCGATCAAGCACGGCCACATCTCGCTGCAGCAGATCCGCCCGTTCCTCGGCGAGGACGCCTTCGCGTCGTACTTCAAGTTCGCCTTCGTGCGGAACCCCTTCGATCGCTTCATTTCGTACTGCGCGTTCATGACGCGCGCCGATGGCGCGTTCCTGAAGAATCCGAAACAGGTGATGCGTTACGTGCTGCACGAAGCGCGACCGATGCAGCACGTGCTGTTCCAGCCGCAGCACACCTTCGTGACCGATGCCGACGGCACGCTGCTGGCCGATCACGTCGGGCGCGTGGAAGACATGCAGGGGTCGTACGATCGCATCTGCGAGCGCCTGAACCTTCCCGGCGCCACGCTCGGGCAGGTCAACAGTTCGCGCCGCGGCAGCTACCGCGACTACTACGACGACGCGCTCATCGAGGACGTCGCGCAGTTGTACCGGCGCGACCTGGAACTGTTCGGCTACGGATTCTGACCATGACGCATCCCGTCTCCCCGCCCGCAGCGTTCACGCCCGACGACATCCGGCCCAACCCGCGCAAGACGACGTCGGTGCGCCGGCTGGGCCAGGTCGACATCGCGCGTCTGCGCGAGGCGGTATTGGCGATTCCCGATGCCACGTGGGACGCGGAGAACGCCGACAAGCCGAACCGCTTCGAAGCGCTCGACCGCACGCGCCACATCGTGTTCCGCTTCGTCAGCGACTTCCAGGATTGGCGCAGGCATTACGAACGTCCCCTGTGGGCGTCGTGGCGCGATCTGCTGGAGCCCGTGCTCGCGCAGGCCGTGGCGCCCTACGGCTATGCGAACGCGCAGTTTCCGCGCGTGATGCTCGCGCGCATGGCGCCCGGCGGCGTCATCAAGCCGCACCGCGACGCGAATCCCGCGGCGAAGTGGCCGCACAAGATCCACGTTCCGCTGCTGACCAACGATCGCGTGGTGTTCTTCGTCGACGGCATCGGCTACCACTTCGCCGAAGGCGAGGCGGTGGAAGTGAGCAACATGGCCGTGCACGCCGTGGAGAACAACGGCGACACCGATCGCATCCACCTCATCTTCGAATACTTCGACGCCGACCAGCCGGTGCCGGCGTGGGTGGGAAAGCTGCCTGCGCGGAAGTAGCGCCGGGTCTCAGCCGGACACGTAGAAGAAGGCGAGCGCGGCGATCTGCAACAGCACGATCGCCATCATCGCGCGGCGGAACGACGCCTTTGCCGTCTTGTGCCGGAGCAGGCCCATCGCCAGCAATGCGCCCGGCGAACCGCCGAGCAGCGCGAGCGTGAGCAGCGTGCGTTCCGGCACGCGCCGGCGCCGACCGCCGCCGGCGATGGCCTTGTCGTAGGCGTACACGAGGACGGTGACGACGTTGAGCGCCAGCCACGCGCCCAGCCACACCACCGCTACGGGCGACATCAATCGAACGCCGCCGCGTGCGCGTGCTCGCGCGTGGCCAGGAAGGTCACGTCCGGCGCGCGCTCCTGCGCCAGCTGCAGGTTGACGCGCGTGGGCGCGAGGTAGACCAGCTGGCCCGCCGCGTCGAGCGCGAGGTTCATCGCGTTCTTGTCGCGGAACTCCTCGAGCTTCTTCTCGTTGTCGCAGCGGATCCAGCGCGCCGTGGCCACGCTCACCTGTTCGAAGCTCGCGTCCACGCCGTACTCGTCCTTCAGGCGATAGGCGACCACGTCGAACTGCAGCACGCCCACCGCGCCGAGGATGAGGTCGTTGCTCATCAGCGGACGGAAGAACTGCGTCGCGCCTTCCTCCGACAGCTGCGCCAGGCCCTTCTGCAACTGCTTGAGTTTCAGCGGATCGCGCAGGCGCGCGCGGCGGAACAGTTCCGGCGCGAAGTTCGGGATGCCGGTGAAGCTCAGGCCCTCGCCCTCGGTGAACGTGTCGCCGATGGAAATCGTGCCGTGGTTGTGGATGCCGATGACGTCGCCCGGCCACGCGCTTTCGGCGATCTCGCGATCGCTCGCCATGAAGGTCAGCGCATTGGCGAGCTTCACTTCCTTGCCGCTGCGCACGTGGAAGGCCTTCATGCCGGCGGTGAACTTGCCCGAGCACACGCGCATGAACGCCACGCGGTCGCGATGCTGCGGGTCCATGTTCGCCTGGATCTTGAACACGAAGCCGGTGAGCTTGGGTTCGTAGGCGGCGACTTCGCGCGAGGTCGTCGCGCGCGGCTTGGGCGAGGGCGCGTGCTCGACGAAGAAATCCAGCAGCAGCTGCACGCCGAAGTTGTTCACGGCCGAACCGAAGAACACCGGCGTCTGTTCGCCCGCGAGGTATCTGGCGACGTCGAACGGATGCGAGGCGCCTTCGACCAGTTCCAGCTCGTCGCGCAGTTCCTGCAGCATCTGCGTGCCGATGCGCTCTTCCAGCGCGGGATCGTCGATGGACGCGAAGATGGTCGAATCCTGGCGCGTGAAATTGCGGCCCTGCTCGTACAGGTGCACCTCGCCGGTGACCAGGTGCACGACGCCCTTCAGGCGCTGGCCCATGCCGATCGGCCAGGTGATGGGGGCGCACTGGATCTTCAGCACGCTTTCCACCTCGTCCAGCAGTTCGATCGGGTTCTTGCCCTCGCGGTCGAGCTTGTTGATGAAGGTCATGATCGGCGTGTCGCGCAGGCGGCACACCTCCATCAGCTTGATCGTGCGCTCCTCCACGCCCTTGGCCACGTCGATCACCATCAGCGCCGAGTCCACCGCGGTGAGCACGCGGTAGGTGTCCTCGCCGAAGTCGGCGTGGCCGGGGGTGTCGAGCAGATTGACGATGCGGTCCTCGTAGGGGAACTGCATCACCGAGCTGGTCACCGAGATGCCGCGCTCCTTTTCCAGCGCCATCCAGTCCGACGTGGCGTGGCGCGCGGCCTTGCGGCCCTTCACCGAGCCGGCCATCTGGATCGCGCCGCCGAACAGCAGGAGCTTTTCGGTCAGCGTGGTCTTGCCCGCGTCGGGGTGCGAGATGATCGCGAACGTGCGGCGGCGGGCGGCTTCGAGGGAAACGTCGGACATGGCAACGGCGGGCGCGGACGGGCCGGACGGCGGTCCGCGGGTCGGGTAGTCGGGAAGGGCGGGAATTATACGCGTCCGGCCCGGGACGGCCTTCGGCCGGGCAAACCGGGTCGGTGGGCGGGGAGCCGCGCGACCTCACTCGGCCCCGGACCGAAAGTGTGCGCCACCTCCCAATTCAGAAGATCCCTGTTCAGCACTTCCTAAAGCCCGGCCTTTGCGGGCCGCTACCCGTCATGGATATTCGCATTCCGTAATTCCGGGGGTTGCAGTGCGCATCGTGATCGTGGGTGAGGACGCCGGCCGCGCCGGGGAATTCGAGGAGTCGCTGAGCTATTTCGACCTGGGGTGGGACGTGCACTGGCTTCCGGAGGCCGATGCGGCGCTGTCGCTCACCGAAGTGGATGTCGTCCTGTGCGGCCTGCGCGTCGGCGCCGTGCCCGGTCCGGCCTTGCTGGCCCAGATGTCGAGCCTGCACCCGCAGGCGGTGCGCATCCTGCTGCTCGACCCGGGCGAGGACAGCGGCAGCCTGCAGGGGCTGGACTGCGCGCACCGGTTGCTGTCGCGCCCGCTGGATGCCGGCGAGCTGATCGAGGCCGTCGACAGCGTCGCGGAATTGCGCAACGTGCTGGGCAGCGAGGAACTGAAGCAGGCGGTCGGCCGGGTCGGCTCGCTGCCGCCGCCGCCGCGCCTGTACCTGGAGCTTTCGCGTCTGCTGCGCGATCCGGAGGCGAGCAACGCCGCCATCGCGCAGATGCTGTCGCAGGACCCGGCCATCGTCGCCAAGGTGTTGCGCCTGTGCAATTCGGCGTACTTCTCCGGCGGTCGCGAGATCACCGACATCCGCGCCGCGGTCACCCGCCTGGGCCACCAGCAGCTGCTGCGCCTGGTGCTGGCGAGCGAGGCCTTCGGCCCGACGCAGCTGGCCGGAAAGGAGCGCGAGGCCATCCAGGACCGTGCCTTGCGCACGTCGCGCCTGGCGCGTCGCCTGCTCGCCGGTCCGAGCGCCGAACTCGCCGCGACGGCGGGCCTGCTGGCGGAAGTCGGCAAGCTGCTGCCGGGCGTGTCCGACGGTTCGGAGGGCTCGACCGGCCCGCATTACGCCGAAGCCGGCGCGTACCTGCTCGGCCTGTGGGGCCTGCCGATGCCGATCGTCGAGGGCGTTGCCTTCCAGCACCGCCCCGGTCGCCTGAAGGCCAGCGGCTTCTGGGTTGCCGGTGCCGTGCACGTGGCGTCGTCGCTGGTCGCCGGCGCGCCGCTGGACGAGGGCTACCTGCGCAGCGTCAACGTGCTCGACCGGCTGCCGCAGTGGCGCGACATGGTGGAGCCTTCGGCCGCGCAGGCGGCGTAACGATCCATCCGTTCCTGCCGTGCGGAAGGGCGCGTCGACGACGCGCCCTTTTCGTTATGCGCGGCGGCGGCGCGCGAACCGGTGGTTCGCACGCGCGCGGTCTCAGCCTCCGGAAATCCGCAGCGGCCCCTGCGGACCGGTCATGCGGAACGGAATCGACTCCAGGCGCATGCCGCGATTGACCTGCACGGCGAAATGCAGGTGCGGGCCGGTGGTGAAACCGGTGTTGCCGGACAGCCCGATCTGCTGCCCCGCGCGCACGCGCTGGCCGACGCGCACCAGCGCGCCTTCGGACTTGAGGTGCGCGTAGAGCGACATCGTGCCGTCCTCGTGCAGGATGCGCACGAAGTTCGCGCGGCCGCCGTAACGCTCCAGGTTGAGCCCGGCCTTGTCGAAATCCGATTCGACCTGCATCACCACGCCGTCGCGCGCGGCCAGCACCGGCGTGCCGATGTCTGCGGCGAAATCCACCGCGTAACGGTTCTGCTCGTCGCGATGGCTGAAATGCCCGCCGTAGCCCTGGTCGATGCGGAACTGCGCCTGCTGCAGCGGCAGGCGGTATTCGACGTCGCGCGGCCGGGCGGAAGGATCGCCCGGCAGGCTGTCCATCTGCAGTTCGAAATCGAAGCCGCGATCCGGATCGGCCGAACTGAGCACCGCGACCAGCGCGCTGCCGCGCGGGGCGATCGTCGCGCGTGCCGGCAGCACGGGGTTGCCGATGACGTTGTCGCTTCGGCTGAAGTCCAGCTGCACCTGCACCGGTCCGGAGAGCCGGTTGTCGGCGAAGGCGAGGAAGCGCTCGCCGTCGTTCTCGATGCGCAGCCGCGCGATCGCGCTGGGCTCGCCTTCGACCGGGATCACCTTGAGCGAATCGGTCACCTGCGACGGCGCGGCGTCGGGCACGTGGTCGCCGTAATGCGTGATCCCCGCGCGGTCGGTCCAGCGGTAGATCTTCGCCGCGCCCGCGCCGAACGCCGTCAGCAGCGCGACGCCGCCGAGGAGCCAGACCGCATGGCGGGGCGCGCGGCTCATCGGCTCACTGCGCGCAGTCGGGCGAGAGTTGCAGCACGCGCGCGACCTCGGCGAGGTCGAAGGCGGATACCGACTTGTCGTCGTGCACCGCGAACAGCGCGCCGCTCGGGAAGGCGAGCGTGGACGCCGCATGCAGCGCCACGCCGTCGGTGTGCGCGGTGGTTTCGCCTTCGAAACTGCCGCGCGGTTCGAGCGTGGTGCGATCGAACAGATGGAAGATCGTCAGCGGCGCGAGCTGGTCGACGGCGATCCAGTAGCCGCCGCCGCCGGCGCAGCTCCACAGCGCAACGCCCTCGGCTTCGGCGCCGAAGCTGTCCTGCGGCAGGCTGCGGCCCGTGTACTTCCCGCTGAAGCTGTACTCGCGCAAGGTCGACTCGTGGCGGCGATCCTCGTCGGCGATCAGCAGTCGGTCGTTGGCCGGATCGCCGGCGATCGACTCCACCATGCGCAGCGCGGCGTCGGTGGAGGTGTCGCCGAAGGAACCGGCGTAGGACGCGCGCAAGCGGCCGGCCTGGTCGAACTGCACGCGGTAGCGGCGCACGCGCTGGTCGAGCTCGGCCAGCGGCGGGACTTCGTCGAACTTCCTGCCGTACATGAAACTGTCGGTGACGTAGATCTCCAGCTCGCCCGGTTCGGTTTCGGTGAGCCACAGGCCGTAGGGACTGCGCAGTTCCTTGGTGCCGAACATCCCCACCGGCGCGAAGTCCGGCAGCGACAGCACCTGCACGCGGTGGTTGTCGCGTTCGACGACGAACACGTAATCGCCGTAGACCGCGATGCCGTTGGGGCGATCGAACTGCCCGGGCCCGGTGCCTTCCTGACCGACCTCCCGCAGGCGCCGGCCGGTGTCGGCGTCGAACACCACCAGCCGGTGCGTCGACTTTGCGGTGGCGATGAGCCAGGTCGCGCCTTCCTCGCTGGTCCAGGTGGCGAGCGAATCCAGTTCGTCCTGCGCGCGCTCGTCCGAGACGTAGCGCTCGAGCACGGTGCGCACGTCGGGCGCCGCGACGGCGCCGGGCGTGCCGGCCGGCTCGACTGGATGGGTGGTGGAACAGGCGGCGACCAGGGCCGCCAGCGCGATCGCGATGGCGGCGGGGGCGGAAAGGCGTGGGGTCATGGAGCCGAAGTGTATTCGGGCCGACTTTGCCGGGGGAGTCGGGGACGTGACCGACATAATAAATCGCTATATGCGGATGAAGCGATTGACAGCGTCCCGCGGGCGGGGGCAGACTGCGGCCATCCATCGAGACCGGCTGAGGGACAGGCCCTTTGAAGCCGGGGCAACCCAACCCAGCGCGCAAGCGCGGGCGAAGGTGCCAATTCCTGCGACGGGGCGCGTCAGCGCCGGTCGAAAGATGGTTGCGATGCGCGCCCAATGGGCGTGCAGTGCGACTCGCAGGCTCGGTGGCCCTTACGTCTTCAAGGATGCCGCCATGAGCTTCGCCCCCGTTTCCGCCACGACTTCCGACGCCTTGCTGGCCGAACGCATCGACGCGTTCGATCCCGTCGTGCATGCCGCCGTGTTCGCCAACGTCATCCACGCGCAGCGCGGCGAATGCACGCTCGACCTCGCCCTGCGCCATGCCGGCACGCGTCGGATCACGCTGCGCTACGAGATCCTCGGCGACCGCTCGCTGCCGGCCGTGTTCGTCGCGGGCGGCATCTCGGCGCACCGGCATCTGGCGGCGAGCGCCGCGTTCGTCGAGAACGGCTGGTGGGAACAGCAGATCGGCGCCGGCAAGGCGCTCGATCCGCGCGAACGTTGCCTGATCGCCTTCGACTGGCTCGGCGCGGACGGTTCGCTCGACGCGCCGCTCGACCCGGCCGACCAGGCGGACGCGATCGCCGCGCTGCTCGACGTCTTGCACGTCGCGCGCCTGCAGGCGTTCGTCGGCTGTTCGTACGGCGCGATGGTCGGCCTGCAGTTCGCCGCGCGCCATGGTTCGCGCCTCGACCAGCTCGTCGCGATCAGCGGCGTGCATCGCGCGCACCCGTACGCCAGTGCGTGGCGTGCGCTGCAGCGCCGCGCCGTCGCGCTCGGCGCGCTGCAGTGCGACGAGACGCATGGCCTCGCGCTCGCGCGCCAGCTGGCGATCCTGAGCTACCGCACGCCGGAGGAGTTCGCCGCGCGCTTCGAACCGGCGCGGGTCAGCGAAGGCCGCGTGCGCGTGGGGGCCGAGGATTACCTGGATCATTGCGGCGCCAGCTACGTGCAGCGCACCTCGCCGGCGGCCTATCTGCGGTTGTCCGAATCCATCGACCTGCAGGACGTGGACCCGACCGCGATCCGGTTGCCGGTCACCGTCGTCGCCGTCGCGGAGGATCGGCTCGTGCCGCTCTCCGACGCGTACGACCTCGTCGAGCGCCTGCGTGGCGAAACCCGGCTGCGCGTGGTGCGATCGCTGTACGGGCACGACGCTTTCCTGAAGGAGGAGCGCGCGATCGCCGACGTGCTCGGCGAAGCGTTCGACGACGTCCTGGAGGTGGCCGCATGAGCACGCGCAATCGCTGTACCGCCGCGGTCCGCGCCGGCATCGATCGCGACACCGCCTTCGGCGCGGTGACGCCGCCGCTGGTGCTGTCGTCCAACTTCAGCTTCGCCGGCTTCAACGAGAAGCGGCAATACGACTACACGCGCAGCGGCAACCCCACGCGCGACCTGCTGGGCGAGGCGCTGGCCGAACTCGAAGGCGGCGCCGGCGGCGTGGTCACCGCCACCGGCATGGGCGCGATCACGCTGCTGCTGCATGCGCTGCTCAAGCCCGGCGACCGCCTCGTCGTGCCGCACGACGGTTACGGCGGCAGCTGGCGGCTGTTCAACGCGCTGGCGAAGAAGGGCGCGTTC
Organism: Lysobacter arvi; assembly: GCA_031216755.1. Classification (GTDB taxonomy): domain Bacteria; phylum Pseudomonadota; class Gammaproteobacteria; order Xanthomonadales; family Xanthomonadaceae; genus Lysobacter_J; species Lysobacter_J arvi. Next base: position 276,477 of record JARUHG010000002.1, read on the forward strand.
GAACTGATCACCGCCGACCTGACCGATCCGCGCGCGCTGACCGACGCGCTGGCCAGCGATCCGACCGTGGTGTGGATCGAAACGCCGTCCAATCCGCTGCTGCGCATCACCGACCTGCGTTTCGTCGTCGAGGCGGCCAAGGCGAAGGGCGCGCTCACCGTCGTCGACAACACCTTCCTCTCGCCGGCGTTGCAGCAGCCGATCGCGTTCGGCGCCGACTACGTGGTGCATTCCACGACGAAGTACATCAACGGCCACAGCGACGTCGTCGGCGGTGCGGTCGTCGCGCGCGATGCCGAGGCGCACCAGCAACTGGTGTGGTGGGCGAACGCGCTGGGCCTGACCGGCTCGCCGTTCGACGCGTTCCTCACCCTGCGCGGGCTGCGCACGCTGGACGCACGGCTGCGCGCGCACCAGGAGAACACGCAGGCGCTGGTGTCGCTGCTCGATGCGCATCCGGCGGTGCTCGCCGTGCACTACCCGGGCCTGGAATCGCACCCCGGCCATGCGATCGCCGCGCGCCAGCAGAGCGGTTTCGGCGCGATGCTGAGCGTCGAACTCGACGGCGGCGTCGACGCGGTGCGCGCGTTCCTCGACGGACTGCAGTGCTTCACGCTGGCCGAATCGCTCGGCGGCGTGGAAAGCCTCGTCGCGCATCCGGCGACGATGACGCACGCGGCGATGTCGGCCGAAGCGCGCGAGGCGGCGGGCATCGGCGAGGGCTTGCTGCGGTTGTCGGTGGGCATCGAACACGTCGACGATCTCGCGGCCGATATCGCGGCGGCGCTCGAACGTGCCGAGCAGGCCGTCGCCATCGCCGAGCGCGTCAAACGATGAGCGTGGCCGCGGTCGAAGTCGCACGCGCGCCGGCCGCGCAGCCTGCGCCGGCGCGCGTCGCGCTGCTCGGTACCGGCACGGTTGGCAGCGCGGTGCTCCGGCGGCTCGCGTCGTGGCGCGGTTCGTCGCTGGGCGAGCGCGTCTCGCTGGTGCACGTCGCCAACACGCGTGCATGCACGGGCGATCGCGCCGGATTGGCCGCGGGCGATGCGCTGCGTCGCCTCGCCCTGGCCCCGCATGGCAGTTCGCTCGACGCCGTCGAATCGGCGCTGCGCGGCGACGGCGCGCGCGTGGTCATCGACGCGACGGCCAGTGAAGCGGTGGCCGAACGGCATGCGCACTGGCTCGCGCAGGGCATCCACGTGGCCACGGCCTGCAAGATCGGGCAGGGCACGTCGCTGTCGCGATGGCGCGCGATCCGCGCGGCGTCGCGTGCGGGCGACGCGCACTACGGCGACAGCGCGACCGTCGGCGCCGGGCTTCCGCTGCTTCGTTCGCTGCGCGAGCTTCGCGAGGGCGGCGACCGCATCCACGCCATCGCCGGCGTGCTGTCGGGTTCGCTCGCGTGGCTGTTCAACCAGTACGACGGCATGCGCCCGTTCTCCGCGCTGGTGCGCCAGGCGCGGGATGCCGGCTACACCGAGCCCGACCCGCGCGACGATCTTTCCGGCGAGGACGTGCGCCGCAAGCTGCTGATCCTCGCGCGCACGGCGGGCGTCGAGCTGGAAGCGGGCGACGTCGACGTGGCATCGCTCGTGCCGCCGGCGCTGGCGATCCTGTCGAAGGACGCGCTCGACGCGGCGCTGCCCGCGCTCGATGCCTCGCTGCGCGAGCGTTTCCAGGCGGCGTACAAGCGCGGCGAGAAGCTGCGTTTCATCGCACGCCTGCAGGACGGGCGTGCAAGCGTGGGGCTCGAGTCGCTGCCCTCGGATCATCCGCTGGCAGGCGGTGCCGGCACCGACAATCGCGTGGCGATCTGGTCGGATCGCTATCCGACGCAGCCGCTGGTGATCCAGGGGCCCGGCGCGGGCGCGGACGTCACCGCAGCCGGTCTGCTGGACGACGTGTTGAGGTTCCTGCGCTGAGTTGCGGGTCCGATCACGGCGGCGCACCCGTCGCCAGCGCCGCGAGCAGTGCCTTCTCGAACCGCGCCGGCGCCTCCACCTGCGGCGAATGCCCGAGGTCGTCGAATTCCACCAGCGTCGCGCCCGGGATCGCGTTCGCCGCGCGCTTTCCCAGCGACGGATAGTCGCCCAGCGTCTCGCGCAGTTCGGGAGAAGCGCGATCGCGGCCGATCGCCGTGCGGTCGCGTTGGCCGATGAAGAGCGTCGTGGGCACGCGCAGTTGCGGGAATTCGTGGACGACCGGCTGCGTGAACACCATGTCCGTCGTCAGTGCCTGGTTCCACGCGACGCGCTGTTTGCCGGGGCCGGCATACAGGCCGGCGAGCATCGCGACCCAGCGTTCGTACTCGGGTTTCCACTGGCCGCTGTAGTACACCTGCTGCTGGTAGCGCTTGATCGAATCGAAGTTCGTCTTCAACTCGCCCGCAAGGTTCGCGTCCACGCTCGCCCACGGCACGCCGAGCGCCTTCCAGTCCTCCAGTCCAATCGGGTTGACGAGCATCAACTGCTGCGTGCGCTGCGGATACATCAAGGCGTATCGCGCGGCGAGCATGCCGCCCATCGAATGGCCGACGATGCTGGCGCGCTCGATCCCGAGCGATTCCAGCAGCGCGTTCGTGTTCGCCGCGAGCTGATGGAAGCTGTACTGATGGTGCGCCGGCTTGCTCGATTTGCAGAAGCCGATCTGGTCGGGCGCGATGACGCGATAGCCCGCCCCGGCAAGCGCGCGGATCGCCGATTCCCAGGTGGCGGCGCAGAAGTTCTTGCCATGCAGCAGCACGACCGTGCGGCCATTGGGCGTGGCGGGCGCGACGTCCATGTACGCCATGCGCAGCGCCTCGCCCTGCGAGGTGAACGCGTGGTGCTTCACCGGGAAGGGATAGTCGAAGCCCTCCAGTTCCGCGCCGTACGACGGGGCGTCGGCGGCGGCGGCCGGGTGGGCGAGGAACAGCGAGAGCGCGCAGGCGAGCAGAGACGAGCGCATGAACAGGCTCCGTGACCGGGAGCGCCGACCTTACCGCAGCCGGCGCGATGGCCATGAGGCGCTGCGTGCCCGTTGGCCGGCGGGCCGCCGCTGCACGTTTACCAACGTATGGCCCATGTGGGGGCGGGGCTGCCTCACTAGGCTCCCTGCAGGTTCACGACGCGAGCCGCCCGATGGATCGACCGTTCTCGCCCGATACGGAATCGCTGCGCTGGCGGCTCGACGGCGACGGCTGGTCGCTGCGCTGCCCCGACGGCCGCCTCGTCCCGCTCACGCGAGCCGAACGGCTCGTGATCGAGCGCCTGCTGTCGACGCCGGGCCGGCTGGTCACGCGCGAAGCGCTCGCCGATGCCGTCGCTGGCGGCGATTTCGATTCCCACCGGCTCGATTCGCTCGTCTATCGGTTGCGACGCAAGGTCGCCGACGGATGCGGCGCCAGCTTGCCGCTGGATGCGATCCACGGCGAGGGTTACGTGCTCGACGTGAAGCGCTGAATCGCCGCGCTGGTTCGTCGGGCGGATAAAAAAGGCGCCGATCATGCGATCGGCGCCGAGGGGAACCCGTGGTCGGGTCTGGAGAGTTGCAGGGTGGGCGGCTCAGCGCGTCACTTCAGTCCGTTGCTGATCGTGTTGACCAGCGTGCCGCTCGCGTCGTCCCCGCTGAATTCCCAGAAGAACGCGCCGCCTAGGTTCTGCGCCTTCACGTAGCTCATCTTCTCGGTGACCATCGCCGGGGTGTCGTAGCTCCAGAAGGTGTTGCCGTCGTACTTCCACGTCGCGCGCGCGGTGGCGTCGGTGTAGACGGTGCCGGGGCGGTCCTTCAGGACCTTGTAGTCCTCGTTGCCCGCTTCGTACGTGCCCGGCGCCGCGGAGCCGGTCTGGTACAGGCCGTTGTTGACGTTGGGCACGTTGGTCCAGCCGCGGCCGTAGAAGCCGATGCCGAGGTTCAACTTCGACGCCGGCACGCCACGCGTCAGGAAGGCCTCCATCGCGTCGTTGCTGTTGTAGAGCTTCTGGTCGCCCGTGGACGGATCGTTGGGCGAGTCGAACAGCGCCGAATGATGGTTGGTGCGCGCATCCCACGTGCCGTGGAAGTCGTACGTCATCACGTTGATGTAATCCAGGTACTGGCTGTACGTGCCCGGATCGGTGACGCGCACCTTGTCCACGCCCGCGCCGGCCGCGATGGTCAGCAACAGGCCCGGACGCACCGCGTCGAGCTGGCGGCGGAACTCGGCGAGCAGCGCGGTGAAGTTGGCGCTTTCCTCCGGCGTGCCGCAGGTCAGGCCGCACGCGGCCGGGTATTCCCAGTCCAGGTCGATGCCGTCGAACACGCCGGCCGCCGCGCCCGGACCGCCCGCGCCGTCGGTGACGGGCAGGTTGCCGCGGATGTACGCGTCGATGCACGAGGACACGAAGGCGACGCGATTCTCCGGGCGCGCCGCGCTGGCGAACCCGCGCGACCACGTCCAGCCGCCGAGCGAGATCAGCACCTTGAGGTTCGGATGCTTCGCCTTGAGCTGCTTGAGCTGATTCCAGTTGCCGCGCAACGGCTGGTCCCAGGTGTCGGCCGCGCCGCTGACGCTTTCGGCCGCACTGAAGGCCTTGGTGTAATCGGCGAACGCGTCGCCGCCTTCGCCCGTGGCCTCGTTGGTCGGGATCGTCACGCCGACCTGGCAGCGGTTGTTGCGCACGTTGCCGAACGCGTAGTTGATGTGCGTGATCTTCGACGCCGAGCCGCTGGTGTCGATGTTCTTGACGCGATAGTTGCGGGCATAGATCCCCCACTGCGCGAAGTAGCCGATCACGCGCTTGTTGCCGCCGGTGCTTCCGTCGAGCGTCCTCGCGCTCACCGCCGCGCTTTGTGCGGACGCATTGGACGGGCTGGCCGCATCGCGTGCGCGCACGGTGTAGCTGTACGTCGTGTTCGCCGCGAGGCCCGTGTTGGTGTAGCTGGTCGTGGTCGGCGATGCGATCAGGGTGCCGCCGCGATACACGTCGTACCCGGCCACGCCCGCACCGCCGGCGTTGTCCGTGGAGGCGTTCCAGCTCAGCGCGATGCTGCTGGACGACAGCGCCGTCGCGGTGAGCCCGGTCGGCACGCTCGGCGGCGTGGTGTCCGCCGGCGGCGTGCCGTTGACGGTGATGTTCGCGGCGGTCGAGGTCGTCGTTGCGCCCTGGTTGTCGGTGGCCTTCGCAGTGAAGCTGTGGCTGCCGGCGACGGCATTACTCCACGTCACGGCGTACGGCGCGCTGTTGTCGACGCCCAGCGACACCGAGCCGCGGAAGAACTCGACGCTCGCCACGCTGCCGTCGCTGTCGCTCGCGTTGGCGGTGACGGCGATGTTGCTGCCGGCGTTGTAGGTGGCGCCGTTGGCGGGCGAGGTGAGCGTCACGCTCGGCGGCTGGTTGGTGCCGCCCGTGCCGCACGCGCCCAGGTCGGTGTACCAGCCGCAGCTCGGGCAGTGCGTCGGCGGCGCGTTCCAGATCTGGATGTTCGCCTGGTACAGGCGGTTCTGATACACCAGCTTGTCGCCGGGGTTGTAGATGGTGGACGAGGTCCATGCGGGGATCGCGGCACACGACACCGTCTGCGCGTGCGCCGCCGGGACGGTGCCCATCAGCGCGAGCAACGTCGAAAGCGCCCACGCGACCGGTCTTGCGGCATTCCTGTTTGCATCTCTCACGAGCTTCCCTCCGATACGAGATTGACCGACACACACAAGCCGGACCCGGACCGGGCCCGGCGCCTTCAGTTGTTCGTGGATGCCGCTGGAGCGCGCGCCGTGGGCGCGGGCGGGGTGAAGCCGATCTGGCGCGAGTCCGACACGCTCACCTCCGGCAGTACGGGCGGCGGCGTCGTTGCCGCGAATGGCCCGTGGTTGGGTGACAACGTTGTCAGCGGGTGGGATGCCGATCCGTGACCGTATCCGCAGTTCGCGTGCGCTGCCGTTAAACAGCGCCGAATGCGCGAGTGCGCTAAGAGGTAATGGCCCGCGCGTCACGCGGGCTTAATGAATGTCCGGCGGACAATCGTTAAGCGGCAGCAGACAGAACGCGCAGACGGTGCGCGCGTGCTGCAGCGCCGCAACGGCTTGCGCATGTGGTCGCGTGGCGCGGTGCTGCGACGTCAGGCCGGCGTCGGCCGCAACAGGCGACGCTCGAATTCCGCGGCGAGCATCGGCGCGCCGAACAGGAAGCCCTGCACCTGCGCGCATTCGGCCGCCAGCAGCGGCGCGACCTGGGCCTCGCGCTCGACGCCTTCAGCCACCACCTGCATCCCCAGGTTGCGCCCGAGCTCGACCACGGCACGCACGATCGCGAGCCCGGCCGGATCGCGGTCGATCTGGTCGGTGAACGCGCGATCGATCTTGAGCTTGCGCAGCGGGAATTCGCGCAGGTGGCTCAGGCTCGAGTAGCCGGTGCCGAAATCGTCCAGCGCCATCGCGACGCCCAGGTCGGACAGCGCGGTCATGGTCGCCACGCTGGAGGCGGGGTCGGTCATGATCTGGCGCTCGGTGATTTCCAGTTCGAGCCCGTTGGCCGGATAGCCGTGACGTCGCAGCACGCGATCGACCGCATTGCGCAGCCGGTTCGCGTCGCGGAACTGCGCGCTGGAGACGTTCACCGCCATGCGCATGGGCGTCAGGCCGCGGGCGCGCCACGCGGCCGACTGGCGCACGGCTTCCTCCAGCACCCATTCGCCGAGCTGCTCGATCAGCCCGTGCTCCTCGGCCACGGGAATGAACGTGGACGGCGTGATGCGTCCGTGCCGCGGATGATCCCAGTACACCAGCGCTTCGGCGCCGATGACGCGACGCGTGCGCAGTTCGATGATCGGCTGGTAGAGCAGCACGAGCTGGCCAAGTTCCTGCGCATTGCGCAGCTCGTTGAGCATCGCGAACCGGCGCGTCACCGACGCTTCCATGTCGGGCAGGAACCGCAGGTGCACGTTCTTGCCCGCGCCCTTGGCCTGGTACATGGCGATGTCGGCGCGCTTGAGCAACTGGTCGTGGTCGCGGCCGTGCTCGGGGTGGCGCACGCTGCCCAGGCTCAGCGTGACGCCGAGCTGTTCGCCTTCCATCCACAGCGGCACGGCGACGCGGCGGATGAGTTCCTCCGCGATGCCCGCGTCGCGCGAGGGCGAACCGCCGGGCAGCAGGATGATGAATTCGTCGCCGCCGAAGCGGAACACCTCGCCGCGCTCGCCCACGCCTTCGCGCAGCCGGTGCGCGATCTGCGCCAGCACGCGGTCGCCGGCGCTGTGGCCGAGCGAATCGTTGATCTCCTTGAAGCCGTCCAGGTCGGCGAAGATCAGGCCGAAACCATCGGGATCGCGCTGCGCCAGCGCCTGCTCCAGGCGTACTTCGAACTTGCTGCGGTTGGGCAGGCCGGTGAGCGAATCGAAATACGCCAGGTGCGCGATGCGGTCCTGCGCCTGCTTGCGCTCGGTCAGGTCGAGGATCGAGGCGACCACGAGGTTGCGCCCCTGCACGGTGATCGGGCTCAGGCCGAGTTCCACGGGCACTTCGGTGCCGTCGCGACGCAGGCAATGCAGTTCGTGCTCGCCGGCGCCCAGGTGCGTCCTGCGCTGCACATGCAGGAAACGTGCGCGTTCTTCCGGGCAACGCGGCAGCAGGCGCTCGGGCACCAGCACTTCCACCGGCTGACCCGCGAGGTCGCCGCGCGAATAGCCGAGCAGGCGCTCGGCTTCGACGTTCGCCAGCGAAATGCGGCCGTCCGCATCGACGATGATCATCGCACCGGGCGCGCCGTCCACGAGCGCGCGGAAACGCTGCTCGCTGGCGTGCAGGTCGCGCTGCGAGCCGATGGTGATCGCCGCCAGGTACAGCAGCGCGATGCCCACGATCACCAGGTTGAGCCGTTCGCCCGAAACCGCGCCCGGTGCCGCCAGGCACATCGCGTCGGGCGCGATCTGCAGCGCCGCCATGCCGGTGTAGTGCGTGCCGCACACGCCCAGGGCCATCAGTGCGGCCGCGGCGAGCTGCACGCCGAAGCGCGGCTCGTTGCCGATCCAGGAAAAGCGCGCGAGCAGGTGCAGCGCGACCAGCGACACGGCGAACGCCACGACGATGGACGCCACGACCCAGAACGTCGAGTACGTCGCAGCCGGCGAGAAAGGAATCGCCGCCATGCCGATGTAATGCATGCTGCAGATGCCGATCGCCATGAACGCCGCCGCCAGCAGCACCTGCGCGAAACGGCGTCGCCGCGTGCCGGCCACGTACAGCGCGAGCACCGAGGCGAGCATCGCCGGCACCACGGACAAGGCGGTCAGGCGCACGTCGAACACCATCGGCACCGGCAGGCGGAAGGCCATCATCCCGGTGAAATGCATCGACCAGATGCCTAGCCCGAACGCGATGCCGCCCGCCCACACCCACAACGGCGTCCGCCGCGCGCTCGCGCTGCGCACGCGCCCGACGAGCTGGATCGCGACGAACGCCGCGAACCACGCAATGAGGAACGACAGGGCCATCGCCCTGAGGTCGTAACTTCCCTGCATGCCGCTCCCCTCCCCAGAGAAGCAGACCGATGGTCTCAATGCCTATCGGCCGGGCGCGGCGGAACTTTAGGGCGGAAGTTGGCGGTTCGTTGGGCGGGGTGGGGTGGTTGGCCGGGTGGGCGGTAGCGGCTTCCGACCTCGGATGCCGGCGGCCCGCGCTGACGGTGGTCGGGCCATCTGTCGGCATCGAACCCCTCACCGTCATCCCGGCGAATGCCGGGACCCAGGCCCGTAACCTTCAGGCACTCCAACGACGTTGGACCGCCTCACCGTCATCCCGGCGAATGCCGGGACCCAGGCCCGTAACCTTCGGGCACTCCAACGACGTTGGACCGCCTCACCGTCATCCCGGCGAAGGCCGGGACCCAGGCCCGTAACCTTCGGGCACTCCAACGACGTTGGACCGCCTCACCGTCGTCCCGGCGAATGCCGGGACCCAGGCCCGTAACCTTCGGGCACTCCAACGACGTTGGACCGCCTCACCGTCATTCCAGCGAAAGCTGGAATCCATGTTGACCTTGTCGTTGGCCGTTGCTCTTGCTCGTCCTTCCCGTGAAGGCGGGCTCGCGCTTCACTTCGGCGAAGCCGGACATCCATGGACGTTCCGGGCTTTACCCGAAGCGTTCAAGAGCAAAGAACAATCACCCGCCAAGCTTCCGATCGCCTGCGGCGCTCGGGTCACTTTTCTTTGCTCGCACAAAGAAAAGTAACCCAAAGAAAGTGCGTACAAGTCCAACCCAATCCTACGACCGGAAAGCGAAAGGGCGCGTTCGCGATTCGTTTGGCCCGCGCTTGCGGCGCGGGCGTTCGGTCGATGCGCGAGCCAGTGGCTCGCAAGCACGCATCGCCCTCACTCCATGGCTCAGCGCTCACCGCCGCACATCCTGTGCGGCGCCCTCCGGGGCTAGCAACGAATAGGCGGTTCGGCAGCAACAGCAAGCAACAGCAACAGCAACAGCAACAGGAAGGACAACAGGAGCGGCGCGAGGGCAGCTCCTGTACTACCCGGGAAAGCGAAGCGCACCTCGGCGCCAAGGCAGCGATCATCGAGACCGGAAAACAGACAGGCCGCTTGCGCGGCCCGTTCGATGCCCAACGAGGTCGCTCCGTCAGCACTCGATGACGTTCACCGCCAGGCCGCCGCGCGAGGTTTCCTTGTACTTGTCCTGCATGTCGCGACCGGTGTCGCGCATGGTCTTGATGACCTTGTCGAGCGAGACCTTGTGCTTGCCGTCGCCGCGCATCGCCATGCGGCTGGCGTTGATGGCCTTCACCGCACCCATCGCGTTGCGTTCGATGCAGGGAATCTGCACCAGCCCGCCGATCGGGTCGCAGGTCAGGCCCAGGTTGTGCTCCATGCCGATTTCCGCGGCGTTCTCGATCTGGCTCGACGTGCCACCGATCGCCGCGGTCAGCCCGGCGGCGGCCATCGAGCACGCCACGCCGACTTCGCCCTGGCAGCCGACTTCGGCGCCGGAGATGCTCGCGTTTTCCTTGTAGAGGATGCCCACCGCCGCAGCGGTCAGCAGGAACGTGCGCACGCCCTGGATGTTGGCGCCGGGGCAGAAGCGGTCGTAGTAATGCAGCACCGCCGGGATGATGCCCGCCGCGCCGTTCGTCGGCGCGGTGACGACGCGGCCGCCCGCGGCGTTCTCCTCGTTCACCGCCAGCGCGTAGAGGTTCACCCAGTCCAGCGTGGTGAGCGGATCGCGCATGGCCGCTTCCGGTCGCGAGGCGAGTTCGGAATGCAGCGCCGGCGCGCGACGCGACACGTGCAGGCCGCCCGGCAACGTGCCTTTCTCGCGGATGCCGCGCGCGACGCAGGCCTGCATCGCGTTCCAGATTTCGTCCAGGCCCGCGTCGATCTGCCCCGGCGTGCGCCACACCTGTTCGTTGGCGTACATCAGTTGCGCGATGCTCAGCCCGCTGTCGCGGCTGCGCGCGAGCAGTTCGTCGCCGGAGTGGAACGGATAGGGCAGTTCGGTCGTGTCGGCGACGATGCGGTCTTCGGCCGCTTCGTCCTGGTTCACCACGAAGCCGCCGCCGACCGAGTAGTAATCGCGCGTGGCGATCACCTCGCCGTTCGCATCGAACGCGGTGAAGCGCATGCCGTTGGTGTGGAACGGCAGCTTCTGCCGCTTGTTCATGATGAGGTCGTGCTTCTCGTCGAAGCCGATCTCGTGGCGATCGAACAGGCGGATGCGTCGGGTCGTGCGGATGCGCTCGAGCGCGGCCGGGATGATGTCCGGATCGATCTCGTTCGGAAGATGGCCTTCCAGCCCCATCAGCACGGCCTTGTCGGTGCCATGGCCGCGACCGGTGAGGGCCAGCGATCCGAACACTTCGGCGCGCACGCGCGCGGTGCGGGCGAAGTCGCCGCCGTCGCCGTTGCCGCCTTCCAGCAGCCAGCGCTGCACGAAGCGCGCGGCTGCGCGCATCGGGCCGACGGTGTGGGACGAGCTCGGCCCGATGCCGATCTTGAAGAGGTCGAAACTGCTGACGGCCACGTACTGCTCCGGAAAAGGGCGCGGCGCGCACGGCGGGCGCGTCGGGAATCCCGCTATTCTACGCGGCCCGCGGGGCCCGCCCCGCCATACTCCGGCGCATTGCGATGCAGGACGTGCCCACCGTCGCACCACCGCTGACGCTGTTCCAGCGCGACGATTGCCATCTGTGCGATCTCGCGCTGGAGGTGCTGGCGCAGGCGCGCGCGCCGGACTTCGAGAGCGTGTTCATCGACGGCGACGACGCGCTGGAGGTGCGTTACGGCGTGCGCGTGCCGGTGTTGCGCGACGAAACGCGCGGCGTCGAGCTGGACTGGCCGTTCGACGTTGCAGCGGTGTCGCGGTTTCTTGCGGGCGCGTAGTCGCTTCTTGAATCGGGCTTAACCGGAGCGTTGCACGTTACCCGTCATCCCGGCGAACGCCGGGACCCAGGCCCGTAACGTGCGGGCACTCCAACGACAGTGGCCCGCCTGACCGTCATTCCAGCGGAAGCTGGAATCCACTTTGATCTTGCCGTTGGCCGTTGGCCGTCGCTCTTGCTCTCTTGCTCGTCATTCCCGCGAAGGCGGGCTCGCGCTTCACTTCGGCGAAGCCGAACATCCATGGACTTTCCACGCTTACCCTTCAATGCGTAGGAGCAAAGAAGAATCACCCGCCAAGCTTCCGATCGCCTGCGGCGCTCGGGTCACTTTTCTTTGCTTGCCCAAAGTCCGACTGGATTCCCTTCGGTCAAAAGTAACCAAAAGAAAGGGCCTTCCATTTGCCCAAATCAATCCTGCGACCGGCGAAGGAGTAGGCGCGTTCGCGATTCGTTTGGCCCGCGCTTGCGGCGCGGGCGTTCGGGCGATGCGCGAGCCACACGCATCGCCCTCACTCCATGGCTCAGCGCTCACCGCCGCACATCCAGTGCGGCGCCCTTCGGGGTTAGCGACGAACAGGCTGTTCGACAGCAACAGCAACGCAACGGCAGGTGGATTCCAGCTGTCGCTGGAATGACGACGAGCGCATCGCGTAGCCCCTCTACCGCGTGCGGGAGAGGGGCTGGGGTGAGGGCGATCCTGTAGCCAGGCAAGCGAAGCGCATCCGGAAAATCGGCGCAGTTAAGTCCTTCGCGAATGCCTATCCCGTTACCCCAAGAGGCGAGTTACTTCGCCGGCGCGAACACCACCTTCGTGCTGACCGCCACTTCGTTCGGAATCAGCGCCGTGTCGGCCCAGTCGCCGCCGCCCACGCCGAAATCCAGCCGCTTCACGGTGGCCTTGCCGCTCAGCACCGGCTGCGCGCCGGGGGTCCAGGTGAAGGTCAGCGTGACCGGCTTGGTCACGCCGCGCAGGGTGAGCGTGCCGTCGGCCGCGTACTGGTTGCCGCCGAGGCTGCGGAACTTCGTGGCGGTGTAGCGCGCCTGCGGGAATTTGGCGATCGAAAAGAAGTCGGCGCCGCGCAGCGTGTCGTCGCGGTCGCTGTTGGCGGTGCTCGCAGCCGCGAGCGGAATCGTCACGTCGAGCTTCGACGTCGCCAACTGTGCCGGGTCGAAGCTCAGCCTGGTCGCGAAGCCCGGGATCTTGCCGGTGAAGGTTTCGCCTTCGTACTTGCTGGCGAAGACCAGCGAACTGCCGGCGGCCTGCACGTAGTCGGCGGCCAGGGCGGGAAATGCGAACGCAGCCAGCGCGGTGGCCAGCAGGACGGGCTTGATCGACATCAACGGATCTCCGGAAGGGGGGAGGGATCGGGCGAGGCAGCGCCACGGCGGCGCGGAAGCATGCGCGTCAACGTGGCGTCGTGCTGGAACAGGTGGTGGTAGAACGCGGCCGCGGCATGCACGGCGACCAGCGCGATCAGCGCCCAGAACAGCCATTCGTGCGAATCGCGCATGACCGGCGCGAGCGCCTGGCTCGGCTCGGCGAGCTTGGGCACCTTGAACTGGCCGAACCAGCGCAGCGGGCGCAGGCCGCTCAGCGAGTCGTACAGCCAGCCCGACACCGGCACGGCGAAGGTCAGCACGTACAGCAGGACATGCGTGACGGTCGCGGCGCGCTCCTGCAGGCGCGGCGTGCCGGGCACCGGCCTGGGCGCACCGGCGAACACGCGCCACAACAGCCGCACCACGACGAGCGCGAGGAGGGTGAGGCCGAAGGATTTGTGCAGGTCGTACACCCAGAACCAGCGCGGCGACCTGGGCAGTTCCACCATCACCAGCCCGAGCACGCCCAGGCCGAGGATCAGCAGCACGATCACCCAGTGCAGCAGCTGGCTGACGGGGCCCCAGCGATCGGCGGAATTTCTCAACATCATGGCGTGGGCTCGGGTTGGGTTTGAGGTTCGGACGGGTCGGTCTGCGGCTCGGGCGACGGCGCGGCATCCTGCGCGTCCGCCTCGCCGCGCGTGCGTTCGGCTTCGGCCTCGATGCGCAGTTCCACGGCGTCGCCGATCACGGTCGGCCACGCGGTCATGCCGAATTCGGCGCGACTGAGCGTCGCGCTCGCCGAGAAGCCCGCGGTGCGACGGAACGGCGGCAGCGGATGGCGCTTGAGCGCATTGAACGTGACGTCCATGCACAGCGGCCGGGTCACGCCGCGCAGGGTCAGATCGCCGCAGACCTTCGCACGATCCGCATCCACCGGTTCGATCGCCGTGGAGACGAAATGCGCGTCGGGATGGCGCTGGGTGTCGAGCAGGTTGGCCGCGCGCACGGCGTCGTTCCACTTCGCGTCACCGAGGTCCAGGCGCTCCAGCGGCACGCGCACGTCGAGCCGCGCGACGGACCAGTCGTCGCGATCGAACACCAGCGTGCCGGTGCTGCCCGATACCGTGCCCAGCGCCTTGGAAAAGCCGGCGTGCTCGATCGCGAAGAGCACTCGCGTGTGGACCGGATCGAGCGCGTACGCCTGCGGCTCGAATGCCTGGACGTTCGCCATCGCGCCCACGGCCGCCATCGCCAGGCAGACGGCGCGCAGCGGGCGCCGTGGGGCGGACGATCCCTGTGCCGGAGCGGGGCGTTGCGGCATCGGACTCTCCGGCGGTGGACGATGCCGGGATTCTAGGCGCAGCCGGGTGAACAGGGCGGGCGAGCGGCGTAACGAACCGTTGCAGTCGCGTGCGCGGGCAGGGCGTGGCGGAAACCGCCGGAAAATGCGGCGTTCCCCTTGCCGATCCGGTTCGACCCACGTAAGACGTGCATCCTGTAGAGACAGGGGAACCGGATGATCCGTTTGCTGTGGGCGCTGCTGTTGTGCGCCGTGTGCCATGCCGTCTGGTCGGTCGCGTCGGCAGGGCCGGCGATCCCGCGCCCGCGGCAGCTCACGGTGGCCGACGGCCTGCCGTCCAACAGCATCAACGGCATCGCCGAGGACCAGAGCGGCTACCTGTGGATCGCCACCAGCGACGGTCTGGCGCGCTACGACGGCATCACCTTCCGGATCTGGCGCGCCGGCGACGGCCTGTTCGACAACTACCTGTGGTCGGTCCACGTCGATGCGGACAACCGCATCTGGGTGGGCACCAGCCAGGCGGGACTGGCGGTGCTCGACACCGATCGCCGCAGCTTCCGCCACTACGACTCGCACAACACGCCGGGCATCGGCAGCGACAACGTCTGGTCGGTGACCTCCACGCCCGATGGCGCGATCTGGTTCGGCACCGCGTCCGCCGGCCTGCATCGGCTCGCGCGCGACGGGACCGTGCGGCGCTTCGTGCCGGTGCCGGGCGATCCGCACAGCCTGCCGAGCCTGGAAGTCAGCCAGCTGCGCACCACGCCGGAAGGCGACCTGTGGGTCGCCACGCGCGATGGCGCCGCGCGCTGGAACGGGCGCGACTTCGACCGCGTGCCGCCGACGGCGCTCCCCTCGACGGTGATCAACGCCATCGGCGTGCAGGCAGACGGCACGCTGTGGTTCGGCACGCCGCGCGGCGTGGGCCTGCGCACGCGCGATGGACGGTTCGATGCGGCGCCGTTCCGCGCGCTCGGCAAGGACGCGACGGTGCTCGACATCCTCGTGCGCGATCGCACCGGGCAGTACTGGTTCGACACGCCCCAGGGCATGGGCGTCGAACAGGGCGGCCGGCTGCAGAACGTCCCGCTGTTCAGTGCGGCGTCGCAGGGCGTGGTGCGCCCGTCGTGGACGTCGTCGCTGGAGGACCGCGAGGGCGGCGTGTGGTTCGGAAGTGCCGGCAACGGCCTGTGGTACCTGCCGGCGAACTGGCGCCGCTTCGTGCTGTATTCGCGCCAGGTGGACGACCCGGCATCGCTCGGCAACGGCGCCGTGCACGGCATCGCGCCCGGGCGGGACGGGAGCATGTGGCTGGTCGGCACGGGCGGCGTGCTGGACCGCTTCGATCCGCGCACCGGTGCGGTGACGCACGTGGCGAGCGGTTTCAGCGAAGGCTACATCGTGTACTCCGTGCTCGAAGGCCAGTTGGGCTACGTGTGGATGAGTTACCACGACGGACTGGTGCGGCTCGACCCGCGTACCGGGCAGATGCGCCGCTGGACCGCGGGCAATGCACGCGACGCGGTGCCCAGCGGCACCAGCCACCTGGCGCAGACGCCCGACGGGCTGGTGTGGGCGGCCGGACAGGCCGGCGAAGTGCAGGCGCGCACGCCCGACGGCGTCCGCGTCGAATCGATCGTCCCCGGCGACCTGCGCGGGCCGCCGGCGGGCGGCACGATCCAGCAGATCGACGCCGGCCCGAACGGCGCGCTGTGGCTCGCGTGGTCGGACGGCCTGTCGCAATGGGATTACACCGCGCGGCGTTTCGTCCCGGTGCCCGGCGCGCCGTCGGGCACCATCCTGAGTTTCGCGCGCGAGGGGAACGATCGCGTCTGGATCGCGCGCCTGGGCGTGCTGGAGGCCTACCGCTGGCAGGGCGACCGGCTCACGCGCGTGCAACGGCTCGATCGCCTCGCCGGCTTGCCCGAGGTCGCGCTCAACGGCCTGGCGGTCGATGCCGACGGCATCGTGTGGGCCACGACCGTGCGCGGCCTGCTGCGCATCGACCCCAAACGCCGCGCCGTTCGCGTGTACGGCGTGCGCGACGGTTTGTCGAACCAGGAATTCCCCAGCCCGCCGGTGCTGACGCGCGCCCGCGACCGCATCCTCGTCGGCTCGCCCGATGGGCTGGTGATGTTCACGCCGTCCGACGTGCATCCGTCGGTGGAGCCTCCGCGCCTGCTGGTGCAGAGCGTCGACGTGAGCCGGGGCGACGTGCGCACGCCGCTCGACCCCACGCGTCCGATCGTGCTCGAACCCGGCGATCGCGACCTGCGCGTGGTCGCGCGGCTGTTGTCCTTCAACGACGCGCGCAACCACGCGTTCCGCTTCCGCCTCGCCGGCTACGACGCCGACTGGGTCGACGTGGACGCCAGCGGCGAGCGCGTGTACTCGCAGCTCGATCCGGGCGACTACAGCCTGCAGATCGTCGCGCGCGCGGCGGACAACATCTGGTCGCCGCCGCAGACCCTCGTCGTCTCCGCGCAGCCGCCGTGGTGGCAGACGTGGATCGCGATGACGGCTTTCGCCGGCGTGGTCGTGGCGTTGGGCTGGTGGAGCGCGGACGCGTACCGGCGTCGCCTCAAGCGGCGCCACGCGTGGCAGTTGTCCGAGCGCGAGCGCGAACTGGCCAAGCAGGCCTCGCTCGCCAAGACGCGCTTCCTCGCCACGCTGGGCCATGAAGTGCGCACGCCGATGACCGGCGTGCTGGGCATGAGCGAACTGCTGATGGAAACGCCGCTGGACCGGCAACAGCGCGGCCACGTCGAATCGATCCGCCGTGCCGGGCGCCACCTGCTGCGACTGGTCAACGATGCGCTGGATCTGGCGCGCATCGAATCCGGACGGCTGGAACTGGCCGACGAGCCGTTCGAACTGCGCGAGGTCGTCGACGAAGCGGCCACGCTGATGGCGCCGCTGGCGAAGCAGAGCGGGCTGGCGTTCCGCGTGATCGTGGAGGACGACGCGCCGGCTGGCATGCGCGGCGATGCGAACCGCGTGTGCCAGATCCTGCTGAACCTGCTGGCCAACGCGATCAAGTTCACGGAGCGCGGGTCGGTCGAACTGCGCGTCAGCGCGCGCTCGCCGCACGGCGTTCGCTTCGATGTGATCGACACCGGTCCCGGCCTGACCCGCGAGCAGCAGGCCCGCCTGTTCCGTCGGTTCGAACAGGCCGACGGCGCGCGCACCGCGGCGCGGTACGGCGGCAGCGGGCTGGGCCTGGCGATCTCGCAGGAACTCACCGCCGAGATGGGCGGCTCGATCGAAGTGGAGAGCGCGCCGGGCGAAGGCGCGCGTTTCATCGTCGTGCTGCCGTTGCCGCACGCGCCGGTGCCGGACGCGAACGACGGCGCGCAGACCCTGCTCGCGTCCGGCGGCGGCCCGCTCGCGTTGCTGCTGGTGGAAGACGACCCGACGGTGGCCGAAGTGATGTGCGGCCTGCTGCGTGCGCAGGGCCACGACGTCGTCCACGTCGCGCACGCCCTGGCGGCGCTGGCCGAGGCCGCGACGGGCGCGTTCGACGCGGCGCTGCTCGACCTCGACCTGCCGGGCATGGACGGACTCGCGCTCGCCTCGCAACTGCGGCTGCAGGGATTCGATCGACCACTGCTGGCGATCACCGCCCGCGCCGATGCCGACGCCGAACCGCAGGCGATGGCCGCGGGCTTCCAGGGCTTCCTGCGCAAGCCGGTGACCGGCGCGATGCTGGCGGCGCTGCTGCAGGGTGTGCCGCGGGTGGAGATGGCATAGGGGTTTCCTCACCAACGCCCGACGCCCTCTTCTACGCCGTCATCCCGGCGCAAGCCGGGACCCAGGCCCTCAGCGTTCGGGCACTCAAGCACAGGCGAACTACCACTTCGTCATTCCAGCGAAAGCTGGAATCCATTTTGATCTTCACGAAATCCGGCAGAGCAACAGCGTAGTTTTTCACTGCGCCGGCGATTCGGCGCCTAGAGCACCGTCATTCCAGCGAAAGCTGGAATCCATTTTGATCTTCACGAGATCCGGCAGAGCAACAGCGCGGTTTTTCACTGCGCCGGCGAATCGGCGCCTGCCCTTCGTTGCCCCTCACCCCAACCCCTCTCCCGGTGGGAGAGGGCTAGAGCACCGTCATTCCAGCGAAAGCTGGAATCCATTTTGATCTTCGCGAGATCCGGCAGAGCAACAGCGCAGTTTTTCACTGCGCCGGCGATTCGGCGCCTGCCCTTCGTTGCCCCTCACCCCAACCCTTCTCCCGGTGGGAGAGGGGCTAGAGCACCGTCATTCCAGCGAAAGCTGGAATCCATTTTGATCTTCGCGAGATCCGGCAGAGCAACTGCGCAGTTTTTCATTGCGCGGGCGATTCGGCGCCTACCCTTCGTTGCCCCTCACCCAACCCTCTCCCGGTGGGGGAGGGGCTAGAGCACCGTCATTCCAGCGAAAGCTGGAATCCATTTTTGATCTGCGCGTGATCCGGCAGAGCAACAGCGTAGTTTTTCATTGCGCCGGCGATTCGGCGCCTACCGTTCGTTGCCCCTCACCCCAACCCCCTCCCCGGTGGGAGAGGGGCTCAAAGCGGCGCGAGCGGCGAGGCGCCAGCGCCTCGCGATCAACGCAAAAAGCGATCAACGCATGGGCTATCCGCGCAAGTGATCGCCTTACCGCGCGCTCAACTCATGCACCGCCGCGACCAGCGCCGCGACGTGGTCCGGGCTCATGTCGGGCGACATGCCGTGGCCGAGGTTGAACACGTGGCCTTCGCGCGAGCCGCCGTTGCCCTGCGCGTAATCGTCGAGCGCGCGGCCGACTTCACGGCGGATCGCGTCCGGCTGCGCGTAGAGCGTCACCGGATCGAGATTGCCCTGCAGCGCGACCTTGCCGCCGGTGCGGCGCGCGGCATCGCCCAGGCCGACGGTCCAGTCGATGCCGACGCCTTCGGCGCCGCTGTCGGCCAGTTCTTCCAGATAGGCGCCATTGCCCTTGCCGAACAGGATCAACGGCGTCCGGCCTTCATCGGAATCGGCAGCGCCGCGCGGCAGCGCCTGCGCGATCTTCCTGAGGTAGCGCAGGGAGAACTCGCGGTACATCGACGGCGACAGCACGCCGCCCCAGGTGTCGAACACCTGCAGTGCCTGCGCGCCGGCCTGGCGCTGCGCGTCGAGGTAGGCGATGACGGCGTCGCTCACGACCTCCAGCAGGCGGTGCATCGCCGCCGGATCGTTGAGCGCCAGCGCCTTCACCTTCGAGAAGTTCTCGCTGCCGCCGCCTTCGATCATGTAGCAGGCCAGCGTCCACGGGCTGCCGGAAAAACCGATCAGCGGCACGGCATTGTCCAGTTCGCGGCGGATCGTGCGCACCGCATCGGTGACGTAGTGCAGCTCGCGGTCCATGTCGGGCACGGCGAGCCGGGCGATGTCCTCGTGCGTGCGCACGGGGCGCTCGAACTTCGGGCCTTCGCCCTCGACGAAGTACAGGCCAAGGCCCATCGCGTCGGGCACGGTGAGGATGTCCGAGAACAGGATCGCCGCGTCCAGCGGGAACCGGCGCAGCGGCTGCAGCGTCACCTCGCAGGCCAGTTCGGGGTTCTTCGCCATGCCCAGGAAGCTGCCGGCGGCCGCGCGCGTGGCGCGGTACTCCGGCAGGTAGCGGCCGGCCTGGCGCATCAGCCACACGGGCGTGCGGTCGACGGGCTCGCGTCGCAGGGCGCGCAGGAAGCGGTCGTTCTTCAGGGGCGTGGCGGTCATCGGGAATCCTTGCGTCGAATGCGTGGAACGCCGCGTGGGCGGAGCCCGGCTGGGCGGCGGTTCGGAACGGGCGTGATTATCGCGGCTCGCCGCGCAGCCGGCCGGCGTCGCCGCGGACCGGACTGTTGCGGGCGGACGGCTATTTGGGGGCGTCGGCGCCCTGCACGAACATCAGCTGGAAACCGCGCTTGAGTTGCTGGTCGCGGGCCGATTCCAGCGCGGCCATCGCGCTGGCCTGGTCGAGGAACTGCTCGCGCCGCAGCGTGCTGCGCCCGCCGATCTGGCCGCTTTCGCGCACCAGCGTCCAGCCGCCGAGCAGGTCGGGCTGGAGCATGAGTTGGACGAAGCGGGGCGCTTCGCGGCCGTCGGGCCGTTGTTGCAGGAGCAGTCGCATGGCGCCGATTGTAGCGAGGCGGCCGTTGACGGGCCGCCTCAGCGTCCGCGCAGCACGTCCAGCACCCGGTCGTCCGGCACGCCGGACACGATCTTCGCCAGCCCCGCGCGCTCCCACAGCACGAAGCGCAGGCCGTGCGCCTCGGCCTTCTTGTCCAGGCGCATGCGGGCCAGCAGGGCTTCCGGCTCCAGCCCGGCGGGAATCACCGTCGGCAGCCCCAGCCGCTGCAGCAGGGCCTGCAGGCGATGCGTGTGCGACGCGGGCGCCAGGCCCAGCACCGCCGAGAGCCGCGCCGCCAGCACCATGCCGACCGCCACCGCCTCGCCGTGGTTGAGCGCCTGATTGCCGGCACCGGCATAGCCCTGTTCGGCCTCGATGGCATGCCCGAAGGTGTGCCCGAAGTTCAGCAGCGCGCGTTCCCCGTGTTCGTAGGGATCGCGCGAAACCACTTCGGCCTTGTACTGGCATGAGCGCGCGATGGCCTCCGAAAGCGCCGCGTCGTCGCCGGCCAGCAGCGCGTCGGCGTGGCGCTCGAGCCAGCCGAGGAATTCGTCGTCGAAGATCGCGCCGTACTTCACCACTTCCGCCAGGCCGGCGCGCAGTTCGCGCTCGGGCAGCGTGCGCAGCGTCGTCGTGTCGGCGATCACGGCACGCGGCGGATGGAACGCGCCGACGAGGTTCTTGCCCGCGGGCAGGTCGACCGCGGTCTTCCCGCCGACGGAGGAATCCACCATCGCCAGCAGCGTCGTCGGCAACTGCACCACGTCGATGCCGCGCATCCAGCACGCGGCCGCGAATCCGGCCAGATCGCCCACCACGCCGCCGCCGAGCGCGATCACCGCCGCGTCGCGCGTCGCGCCCAGGTCGGCGAGCGCGTCCAGCGCCTGGCAGAAGCGCGCCAGCGTCTTCTCCTGTTCGCCCGGCGGGATCACGAAGCAGGCGATCGACAGCGTCGGCCGCGCGGCGAGCAGCGTGGCTTCGACGCGATCGGCGTAAAGCGGCGCGACGTTGCCGTCGCTGACGATCAGCGCATGCCGTCCGCGCAGCGCATGCGAGAGCAGCGCCGAATCGCCGAGCAGGTTCGGTCCGATGCAGATGTCGTAGCGCGCCTCGCCATCGACCTTGACCGTGCGCATGGGGCTCATGGGAATTCCGGAGTGGGGGGCGAAGGGCGCGGCTGGACGCCGTCCGCGCCGCCGTGTTCGTCGTGAAGTTCGTGGTGGGGCGGGTCCACGCGCGGTCCGCCACCGCATTGTCCCGCCGTCGCGGATGAAGCCCGCGTGTCGGCGGCGCGCCGCCAGTGCGCGTCGAGCTCGCGCGCGAGCAGGTCGGCGGCGGCGCTGCTGTCGTGGGCGTCGGTGTCGAACGCCAGGTCGGCGACTTCGGCGTAGAGCGGCGCGCGACGTTCGGACAGGTCCCGCAGCACCTGCTCCCGATCCCCGCGCGCGAGCAGCGGCCGGCTGCGGTCCTGCGCCAGGCGCGCGAGTTGCTGCTCGACGCTCACCTTCAGGTGCACGACGAAGCCGCGCTCGCGCATCAGGCGGCGATTGTCCGGATCCAGCACCGCGCCGCCGCCGGTGGACAGCACGAGGCCGTCCTGCGCCAGTAGCGCGGCCAGCACGGCACGTTCGCGTGCGCGGAAACCGGCTTCGCCTTCGGCTTCGAACAGGCTGGTGATGCTTGCGCCGGCGAGGCGTTCGATCTCGTGGTCGGCATCGACCAGCCGCAGGCCGAAGCGCTCGGCCACGCGTCGCCCCACGCAGGTCTTGCCTGCACCCATGGGGCCGACGAGCACGAGGTTGGACGCGGGGTTCATGCCCCGGATTCTAAGCGCTCACCCGCCCAGCGGACGTCGCTGCGCGTCCAGCCGCAGCGTCCGGTCGGCGATGCCCGGCAGCGTGCGCAGCGCCTGCCGGCTCACGCGTTCGAACAACGCGATGAATCGCTCGACGCCGGCACGGCCCATGCCGCGCGATCCGCGCCGCGCCGCCTGCATCGCCTGTTCCTGCTGCCAGCGCCATTCCGGCACGACCTCGAATCCCGGCGGTTGCAGGAACAGCAATCGTTCGATGCGCGACCACAGCGCCGGATAGTCGCGTGCGAGCGCGTCGTTGCAGTAGCGGCGCCACGTGCCGTCGACGTCCTCGTCGCGTTCGACGGCGTTGATGGGCTTGCGCAGCGCGGCGTCGTCCTGTGGCGGCGTGCACAGGAACCAGCCTTCGAACAGCACCAGGTCGACCGCGCCGACGCGGCGCCACCGCGACGGCGGCAGGCGGGTGTCGGCCAGTTTGTCGAAGCGCGGCAACGCGACCGGCGCACCTGCACGCAGGGCGTCCAGCGTGTCGCATCCCAGCGCCACGTCGTGGGTGCCCGGCGGTCCGCGCGTGGCGAGCAGGGGATGCACCCGGCGCGCGAGCCGCAGCCGTTCGCGCCGGCCGAAGTAGAGGTCGTCCAGCGAAAGGACCGCGACGCGCAGATCGCGCGAACGCGCCAGCGCGGCGACCTGCGCCGCCAGCGTGGACTTGCCCGACCCCTGCAGGCCGCAGATTCCGAACACGCGGACGCCGGGCGCAAGCGCCAGCTCCAGCACGCGCGCCACCAGCGCATCGTCGAATCCGGCGGCGGGGTGCACACGGGGCGGCATCGGCCCACAATAGCGCAATGGACACGCCCGACCTGCTCAAAGAAGCCCTCGCCACGTTCGATGCGCTGTTCGACGAAGCGCAACGTGCCGGCGAGCCCGACCGCACCGCGATGACCGTCGCCACCGCCAGCCTCGACGCGCGACCGTCCGCGCGCACGGTGCTGCTCAAGGCGCACGATGCGCGCGGGTTCGTGTTCTACACGCACCTGGAAGGGCGCAAGGGCCGCGAACTGCAGGCCAACCCGCACGCGGCGCTGCTGTTCCACTGGCCGCGCGTACGCGACGGCGTGCAGGTGCGCATCGAAGGGCCGGTGGAAATCGTGAGCGACGAGGAAGCCGATGCGTACTTCGCGTCCCGTCCGCGTGGCAGCCAGCTCGGCGCATGGGCGTCGAAGCAGTCCGAAACGCTGGAAGCGCGCGAGCAGTTCGAGGAACGACTGGCGCAGGCCGAGCGCGAGTTCGAAGGCCGCGACGTGCCGCGCCCGCCGCGCTGGACCGGGCTGCGCGTGAAGCCGGACACCATCGAGTTCTGGTACGGCGCGAACTTCCGCCTGCACGAACGCCAGCTCTACGAGCGCGACGTCGCCGGCGAGTGGCACCGACGGATGCTGTTCCCGTGAGCGAGGCGACGATCGCGCACGCCCGCACGCGGCAGGCCGCATGAGCGCGGGCGGCGTGCGTCGCGCGGGCGCGCACGATCTCGCGGCGTGGATGCAGCTGCGCCGCGCGTTGTGGCCCGAGGCCGACGACACCGCCGACGCGCTGCGCGCGCAGCTGCAGTGCGACGACACTGCCGTGTGGCTCGCGTTCGACGCGGACGGCGTCGCCATCGGCTTCGCCGAAGCGAGCCTGCGCCGCGATTACGTCAACGGCACGCAGACATCGCCGGTGGGGTTCGTCGAGGGGCTGTATGTCGTCGAGACCCGGCGGCGGAGCGGCGTCGGTCGCGCGCTGGTCGACGCGGTCGAACGATGGACGCGCGAACACGGATGCAGCGAACTGGCTTCCGATGCGCTGATCGACAACACCGTCAGCCACGCCGCGCACCGGGCGTACGGCTTCGAGGAAACCGAACGCGTGGTGTATTTCCGAAAGCCGCTATCAGCAGACGGGGCGTCGCGATGAGCCATGGACCGCGTCGCATCGTCTGCCTGACCGAAGAGCCGACCGAAACGCTGTACGCGCTGGGCGAGCAGGACCGCATCGTCGGCATCAGCGGCTTCACCGTGCGACCGGCGATCGCGCGCAAGCAGAAGCCGAAGGTCAGCGCGTTCACCAGCGCGAAGATCGGCGAGATCCTGAAATTGCGGCCCGATTTCGTGATCGGGTTTTCCGACATCCAGGCCGAGATCGCCGGGGAACTGATCCGTCACGGCGTCGAGGTGTGGATCAGCAACCACCGCAGCGTGGACGGCATCGTCGATTACATCCGCCGCCTGGGTGCGCTGGTCGGCGCGGCCGCGCGCGCGAACGCCTACGCGGACGACCTGCGACGCGGCCTCGACGAGATCGCCGCGCAGTCCGCGCGTTTGCCGCAGCGGCCGAAGGTCTACTTCGAGGAATGGGACGAACCGCTGATCAGCGGCATCCAGTGGGTCGCCGAACTGGTGCGCATCGCCGGCGGCGACGACATTTTTCCCGAGCGCGCGATCGAACCGCTGGCGAAGCAGCGCATCCTGGAAGACCCGTCGGAAGTCGTTCGACGCGCGCCGGACATCGTGCTGGGCTCGTGGTGCGGCAAGAAATTCCGCCCCGAAAAAGTGGCCGCGCGCCCGGGCTGGGACACGATCCCCGCGGTGCGCGGCGCTGAGCTGCACGAGATCAAGTCGCCGATCATCCTCCAGCCGGGCCCGGCGGCGTTGACCGAAGGCGTGGGCGAGATCGCGAAGGTGATCCAGCGGTGGGCGCAGCGGCGCGTGTAGATTCGTTCGCCGGCGTGAGGGTTTCGGACCTGCTTCCTGCGCACCCCGAACCCCGAACCCCGAACCCCGAACCCCGAACCCCGAATAGCAGCCGCCGTCACTGCGGATAGAAATCCCGCGAGAACTGCATCTGCGAGGTCGCGCCGTTCTCGCGGACGATCTGCACGTCGAAGCGCAGCGTGTCCGGCGGCGAGACTTCGACGGTACCGACGTAATCGAGCAGGTCGCCGCTGCGCAATTCGCGCATGTCGATCATGTGCTTGCGCCCGCGCAGGTCGCTCGCGGTGGCGACGATCCGCGCCGGCAGCGCGGTCTCCTGCGCCCCCTCGCCCTGGCGCACGCCGACCAGCAGCATCACGGTGTCCTTGCTGCGCGTGATGCCGTACTGCCGCGCGACCTCTTCGCCCAGCGAGGCGGTCGGAATGGCCGACGCGCGGATCGTGACGTCGCCAATGCGGCTGACGGCTTCCTGCGATGCCGACGCGTTCTGCGGTGAGGAGGGCGTCGCAGGCGGGCCGCTTCCGCCGCAGGCGGCGAGGGTGGCGCACAGCAGGGACATTGCGAGGACGTGGCGCGGGCTGGGAACGTGCATGGTTCGCTCCGGTCAGTCGTTGGCGGCGGACAACTGGCGGCCGCGCTCGGTCGCCGCCGCGATAGCGCGATCGACCAGCTCGCGGAAGCCGCCGGCCTCGAAGGTTTCGATCGCCGCCTGCGTCGTACCGCCCGGCGACGTCACGCGGGCCCGCAGCACGTCGGCCGGTTCGGACTGTTCGACCAGCATCGTCGAGGCCCCCAGCAACGTCTGTTGCACGAGCGCGCGCGCGGCGTCGGGCGACAGACCCTGCGCGACGCCAGCGGCCTGCATCGCTTCGGCGAGCAGGAACACGTAGGCCGGGCCGCTGCCGGACACGGCGGTGACCGCATCCATCGTCGCCTCGTCGTCGATCCACACGGTCGGACCGACCGCCTGAAGCAGTTCGTCCGCGTCGGCGCGCTGGGCGGCGTCGGTGCGCGCGTTGGCGAACAGGCCGGTGATGCCGGCGCCCAGCAGCGCGGGCGTGTTCGGCATGGCGCGGACGACCGGCAGGTCGCCGCCGAGCCAGCGTTCGAGCTGCGCGGTCGTGATGCCTGCGGCGATCGAGACCACCAACGGGCGACGCGCCTGCGCCAGCGGCAACAGGGCGGTGCAGACCTCGCGCATCACCTGCGGCTTGACCGCGAGCACCCACACGTCGGCGCCCTCGGCGGCCGCGGACGCGTGTTCGGCGCAGTGCACGCCGAAATCCTGCTGGAGCGCATCGCGCAGCGCGGCGACGGGTTCGGCGACGCGGATCGCGGTGGCCGGACGGCCGCGCGAAACGAGGCCGCCGATCAGGCTGCGCGCCATGTTGCCGCCGCCGATGAAGGCGATGGCGTTGTCGAGACCGGGGACCCGTGACCGGGCACCCGTGGGGGAGTTCGAGGCTGCTGGCATCGTCACGTCTGCGATCTGGGAACAATCAGGATAGCGTTGGCGCTGGATTCCTCACGGGTCCCCGGCACCGGGTCCCCGGTCCCGGCTTTCCCGCCGCCCGAACAGCGCCGTGCCGATCCGCACCATCGTCGCGCCTTCGGCGATCGCGATGGGGTGGTCGTCGCTCATGCCCATCGACAGGGTGTCCACGGTCGGATGGCCCGCGCGCAGCGCATCGAACAGCGCGTGCGTGCGGCGGAAGGCATCGCGCCGTTGTTCCGGGTCCGGATGCGGCGTCGGGATCACCATCAGCCCGCGCAGGCACAACCGCGGCTGCGCGGCGATGGCCTTCGCCAGGGCGGGCACGTCGCCGGGCTGGCAGCCATGCTTGCTGGCCTCGTCGTCGATGTTCACCTGGATCAGCACGTTCAGCGGCGGCCGGTCGTCGCCCCGGTAGCGGGCCAGCGCCTCCACCAGCTTGGGCCGGTCCACCGTCTGCACCCAGTCGAACAGGCGCGCGGCGACCGGCGCCTTGTTCGACTGCAGGTGACCGATGAGGTGCCATTCCAGCCCGCGTCCGGCCAGCGCGGCCGCCTTGCCGGCCGCCTCCTGGACGTAGTTCTCGCCGAAGGCCCGCTGGCCGGCGTCGGCCAGTTCCGCGACGGCCGTCGCATCCTGGGTCTTGCTGACTGCGAGCAGGCGCGGCTCTGGCCTGCCGGATGCGGCGGCCGCGTTTCGGAGCTGGAGCTCGATGTCTTTCAGGGCGCGCGCGCGCACGTCTCAATTCCCGTAGAAAGTGCTGGAATTAGGGCAAGGGGGCAGGGCTATACTGCCGTCAGGGGAAATTCCGTACCACCCGTTTCATTCCAGCTGTGCAGGGGAGCACGAATGGATATCGCCGAACTTCTGGCGTTTTCGGTCAAGAACAAAGCATCCGACCTGCATCTGTCCGCCGGCCTGCCGCCGATGATCCGCGTGGACGGCGACGTGCGCCGCATCAACATCCCGGCGCTGGACCACAAGCAGGTCCACGCGCTGGTGTACGACATCATGTCGGACAAGCAGCGTCGCGACTACGAGGAATTCCTCGAGGTCGACTTCTCCTTCGAGATTCCCGGGCTCGCGCGCTTCCGCGTCAACGCGTTCAACCAGAACCGTGGCGCCGGTGCGGTGTTCCGTACGATTCCGTCCGAAGTGCTCACGCTGGACGACCTGGGTTGCCCGCCGATCTTCCGCGAGCTGATCCAGCAGCCGCAGGGCCTGATCCTGGTGACGGGCCCGACCGGTTCGGGCAAGTCGACGACGCTGGCGGCGATGATCGACCACATCAACAAGAACGAGTACGGCCACATCCTCTCGGTGGAGGATCCGATCGAATTCGTGCACACCTCGCAGAAGTGCCTGATCAACCAGCGCGAGGTGCACCGCGACACGCACGGCTTCAACGAGGCGCTTCGCTCGGCGCTGCGTGAGGATCCCGACTACATCCTCGTCGGCGAGTTGCGCGACCTGGAAACCATCCGCCTGGCGCTCACCGCCGCGGAAACCGGCCACCTGGTGTTCGGCACGCTGCACACCTCATCGGCGGCCAAGACGGTGGACCGCATCATCGACGTGTTCCCCGCCGGCGAGAAGCCGATGGTGCGCTCGATGCTGTCCGAATCGCTGCGCGCGGTGATCTCGCAGTCGCTGCTCAAGAAGGTCGGCGGCGGCCGCACCGCGGCATGGGAAATCATGGTCGGCATCCCGGCGATCCGTAACCTCATCCGCGAGGACAAGGTGGCGCAGATGTACTCGGCGATCCAGACCGGCCAGAACTACGGAATGATGACCCTCGACCAGCACCTGCAGGACCTCGTCAAGCGCGGCCTGATCCTGCGTCCGCAGGCGAAGGAATACGCGAAGGACAAGCGGTTGTTCGAGTGAGTCCGGGGCGGGGGCCCGGGACCGGGGACCCGTAAGACGCACGGTATTCGGACGAGTAGTAGTTTTCGCCGGGGCACGGGGCGGGGCTGATGGGGCTGCGGCGTTCGACGCACGGGTCCCGGGCCCCCGGTCCCGGGTCCCGCTCAAGGGGAAAAACGCATGAACACCAGCACCACCGGCACCACGCCCGCCACGAACGCCACGAACGCCACCGGCGCGATCGACTTCACTTCCTTCCTGAAGCTGATGGCGCACCAGAAGGCCTCGGACCTGTTCATCACCGCGGGCATGCCGCCGTCGATGAAGGTGCACGGCAAGATCGCGCCGATCACGCCCAACGCCCTCACGCCGCAGCAGTCGCGCGACATGGTGCTGAACGTGATGAACCCGCAGCAGCGCGAGGAGTTCGAGAAGACGCACGAGTGCAATTTCGCCATCGGCGTTGCCGGCGTCGGTCGCTTCCGCGTGAGCTGCTTCTACCAGCGCAACCAGGTCGGCATGGTGCTGCGTCGCATCGAGACGAAGATCCCGACGGTGGAGGAGCTGAACCTGCCGCCGGTGATCAAGACGCTGGCCATGACCAAGCGCGGCATCATCATCTTCGTCGGCGCGACGGGCACGGGTAAGTCGACCTCGCTCGCGGCGATGATCGGCTACCGCAACCTCAACTCGACCGGCCACATCATCACCATCGAGGACCCCATCGAATTCGTGCACAAGCACGAGGGCTGCATCATCACGCAGCGCGAGGTGGGCATCGACACCGACAGCTGGGAAGCGGCGCTGAAGAACACGCTGCGCCAGGCGCCGGACGTGATCATGATCGGCGAGGTGCGCACGCGCGAAGGCATGGACCACGCCATCGCGTTCGCCGAAACGGGCCATCTGGTGCTGTGCACGCTGCACGCCAACAACGCCAACCAGGCGATGGACCGCATCATCAACTTCTTCCCGGAAGACCGCCGCCAGCAGTTGCTGATGGACCTGTCGCTGAACCTCAAGGGCGTGGTCGCGCAGCAGCTGATCCCGACGCCGGACGGCAAGGGCCGCCGCGTGGCGATGGAAATCCTGCTCGGCACGCCGCTGGTGCAGGACTACATCCGCGACGGCGAGATCCACAAGCTCAAGGAAGTGATGAAGGAATCCGTGCAGCTGGGCATGAAGACCTTCGACCAGGCGCTGTTCGAGCTGTACCAGGCCGGCGAGATCTCCTACGAGGACGCGCTGCGCTACGCCGACTCGCAGAACGAAGTCCGCCTGCGCATCAAGCTCGCACAGGGCGGCGACGCCAAGACGCTCGCCGCGGGCCTGGACGGAGTCGAGCTCGCGCAGGTTCGCTGATTCCGGCCCGCGCGCAACGAAGAGCCCCGCGAGAGCGGGGCTTTTCGTTGGTGCAGTTTCATTGCGGACGTCGCTCAGGTCACCGCGCGCGGTGCGGCCTGGAGCCACTGCATCAGTTCGTCGATGTCCACCGGCTTGATGAAATGCCGATCGAAGCCGGCGTCGTGGGCGCGCTTCACGTCGTCCGGCTGGCCGTAGCCGCTGATCGCGACCAGGTGCAGCGCATCGCCACCGGAGGCGCGACGCACGCGACGCGCGACCTCGAAGCCGTCGATGTCGGGCAAACCCAGGTCGAGCAGCACGATCTCCGGCGCCCACGACCGGACCAGTTCCAGCGCGCCGGCGCCGTCGCGTGCGGTGCGCACCTGCGCGCCGCGGACCTCCAGCAGGACCGCGAGCGAATCGGCGCAGTCGTCCCGGTCGTCCACGACCAAGACGCGGCGGCCGAGGAGCGATCCCCCGCGCGCCGGCTCCGCCCTTCCGATGTCGTCGGATGCGTGGGGCGACCCCAGTGGCAGTCGCACGGTAAAGCGCGAGCCGCGGCCGGGTCCGTCGCTGTACGCGCGCACCGTGCCGCCGTGCAGTTCGACCAGCTGCTTGACGATGGTGAGGCCGATGCCGAGCCCGCCCTGCGAGCGCGCCAATCCGCGCTCGGCCTGCGCGAACAGCTCGAACACGCGTCCGGTGACCTCGCGCGACATGCCGATGCCGTCGTCGCTCACGCACAGTTCTGCGTCGCCGTCGCGGATCCCGACGGACACGCGGATGCGCCCACCCGGATCGGTGTACTTCACCGCGTTGCCGATGAGATTGAGCGCGATCTGTTCCAGGCGGCCGGGGTCGGCCACGACCGGCACCGGTTCGGCGGGTACGCTGAATTCAAGCTCGTGCGCCTTGGCGGCGATCGTCGGCTGCAGGCTGGCCAGCGCGTTGCGGACGACCGACCGCAGGTCGCAGGACTCGTGCCGCAGCGTGATCAGGCCGCGCGTGATGCGCGAGACGTCGAGCAGATCGTTCACCAGGTCGGTGAGCAGGGTCACCTGCCGGTCGATCAACGCCGAACATCGCGCGGTCGCCAGCGCGTCCGGGCTGTTCAGCAGCAGGTGGCTCGCATTGCGGATCGCCGAGATGGGGTTGCGCAGCTCGTGCGCGAGCATCGCCAGGAACTCGTCCTTGCGCCGCGCCGCGTCGCGCAGCGCGGCTTCGCTGTCGCGCAGCGCGGCGGCGGTACGGCGGCGCGCGGTGGCTTCGCGGTCGCGCGAGATGAGGATGGCGGCGGTCTGGGTCACGCGGCCGACCAGTTCGATGTGGCGTTGCGTCGCCTCGCAGGGCACGGGCCAGTACAGCGCGAACGTGCCGACGAAGGAGCCGGTGGAGGTGTGGATCGGAAAACTCCAGCACGCGCGATACCCGAAGCGTTCGGCTAACCACCGCCACGGCGCCCACCGCGGCTCTTCGCGCACGTCGGCCGTCAGCACGGGCTCGCCGGTGGCGGCGGCCAGGCCGCACGCCCACGATTCGACGCCGATCGGCAAACCGTTCACCGCCTTGGCGTATTCCTCGCCCATGCCGACGATGTGGTTGAGGTGCTTGCCTTCCGCGTCGGCCAGATGGAACGCGGCGCGCACGCCGTCGTCGAGCTGCTGCATCGCGGTGCGCACCAGAACGGCGAGCGAGGCGGTCAGCGGCTCGCCGTCCATCGCGGCCTGCATCGCTTCCTTCTGGCCCGCCATCCACGCTTCGCGCTCGCGCAATTCGGCCTCGGTCTGGCTGCGTTCGAGCAGGTCGGCGGCCTGGCGCACGAGGATGTCGAACAGGCGGAACTGGTCCGTGGTGGGCTGATAGCGGCTGCGCCAGTGCGTGGACAGCATGCCCAGCAGGCGCCCGCCGCGCGTGACCAGCGGCGTGGCCTGTACCGCCACCATGCCGACGTGGCGATACATCTTCCGGTCGTCCTCGGAGGCGGCGGCGTCGGCGGTGATGTCGGCGCACATGAACCGCTCGCCCCGTAGCAGCGCCGTGCCCGAACTGCACGACGAACCCGCCCGCACGACGCTCCAGAAGCGTTCGGCTTCGACCGGAAAGCCGCGCGCCACCATCAGCCTGAGCTGCGGCCCATGCGCGCCGGCTTCGAGCACCTGCAGGCTGCCGAAGTCCGAGCGCATGATCGCCATCGCCGCGTCCACCAGCTTGCGATAGATGACGTCGCCGTCCTCCTGGCTGATGAGCTCGGCGCTGATCTGGTGGAGCAGGATCGTGTCGGCCAGCTGCGTCGCCGTCAGCGATTCCGCATCGGAGGGCACCGCAGCGGGCGGCGCCGCGAACGGCACCGGGGCGACCGGCTGCGCGTGGGGTGTGGTCATCGCATACGCCCTGTGTGACCCGACCCCACACTACACCCGGCCGCCGAGGCCGGTGTGAGCGCGCACGAATGCATGCGCGAGGCGTGCATGGGGCCGGTGCCGGCGGGTTCCCGCGGTATTGCCCGAGTCGCGCGCCGCCTGTGCGATTCGGCGAGGGCGAGAGCGTGCCGGGCTCGGCTGCAATGCAGGGTCGGCCAAGCCATGCACGCGTGGAGATCGTCACCGGCCGTCGATCATTGCGTGACGCGGCGATGGCGATCGAAAAGCCGGATGCGGCTGCATGGGGCGCTTCGTCGCGGTCCGCCCCAAAACGTAAACACCGGCGGATGGCGGCCGTCCTGCCGGGACGCTTGCGCTGCTTCCGGGCGCCGATGGCTCGGGTCTCCGCGACGGCGACGCGATCGTTCCCGACATCGCGAACGGCGGCCGTGCAGTCCGCGGAGTGCGTTGGAACGAATCCCGCGCACGCATGAACGGCCGCGTACCTGCCGCAAGCGCGGCCGCGCACGTTGACGCGGCCCTTCCCGCCGGTGGCACAAGATCGGCCCATGCACGTCCACGAGACCCTGCCCGGGATGGCCGTAAAGACCGACAGCTCGGAGTGGCGCGACGACGCTGCGCGGGCGAACGACCTGCGCATCCAGATCGCGCTCGATGCCGCCGGGCTGGGCAGCTTCATCTGGTATCCGAAGGACGATCATGGCGTGCCCGATGCGCGACTGCTCGCGCTGTTCGGCCTGCCGCCCGGGTCGTCGATGAGCCTTGCGCGCGCGCTGTCGACGCTGATCCATCCCGACGACCGCGTGCCGTACCGCGATGCGATCGATCGCGCGCTCGATCCGGCGGGCAGCGGACTGCTGAAGGAGGACATCCGCATCGTCCGCCCGGACGGCGTGCAGCGCTGGATCGCGATCAGCGGGCGCACCTCGTTCGAGGGCGCGCCGCCGCAAGCGGTGCGCATGGACGGCGTGGTGATGGACATCACCGAGCGCAAACAAGCCGAAGCCGTGCTGCGCGCCGGCGCGCGGACGCAGCGCTTCCTGGTCGCGCTCGGCGACGCCTTGCGACCGCTGGACGACGCCGGCGCGATCATGCGGACGGCGATGGCGATGCTCGCCGAACACCTCGACGTGAATCGCGGCTACTACAGCGAGGTCGAGCACAACGGCGTGTACTGCCGGGTGCGCGACAGCTTCAATCGCGGGGTGGAGAGCCTCGACGGACGCTATCGCCTCGACGATTACAGCCCTTCCAAGATGGACATGCTGCGCGCCGCGCGCGATCTGGTGGTGACCGATGCCGAGCGCGATCCGGAGATCAGCCGCGCCGAGCGCGATCGCTACCGCGCGCTGAGCATCCGCTCGCTGATCAACGTGCCGCTGGTGAAGAACCAGCGCTTCATCGCGGTGCTCGGGGTGAGCGACGAACGTGCGCGCGACTGGAGCAAGGAAGAGATCGAGGTCGTGCGCGAAACGGCGGAGCGCACGTGGTCGGCCGTGGAACGCGCCCGTGCCGAAGCCGCGCTCCGGCAGAGCGAGGAACGCTTCCAGCAGGTCGCGCGCAACCTGGACGCGGCGTTCTACGTGGTGGACGCGGCGCAGGATCGCGTGCATTACCTCAACGACGCGCACCGTCGGTTGTGGTCGATCGAGCCGGCGCGGCGCCGGGCCGCGTGGTTCCAGCGCGTCCATGAGGACGATGCGACGCGCGTGCGCGCGCTGCACCAGGCGTTCATGCGGGGCGACGCGCCGGCGTTCGACGCCGAGTACCGCATCGTGCTGAACGACGGCTCGATACGCTGGATCCACGATCGCGCGACGTTCGGCGACCGGAACGGGGACGGTCGCGCGCGCACCATCACCGGCATGGCGCAGGACGTCACGCAGCAGCGGGCCGATGCCATCCTGTTGCGACAGTCGGAGGAGAAGTACCGCCACCTGTTCGACTCCATCGACCAGGGCTTCACCTTGATCGAGATGATCTTCGAGGGTGATCGGGCGGTGGACTATCGCTTCGTCGAGATCAACCCCGCCTTCGAGCGCCAGACCGGGCTGGTCGACGCGTTGGGCCGTACCGTGCGCGAATGCGCGCCCGAGCACGAGCAGACGTGGTTCGACACGTATGGCGAGGTCGCGCGTACCGGCAAGCCGCTGCGTTTCCAGCGCCGCGCCGACGCGCTGGGACGCGATTTCGACGTCTACGCGTTCCGCGTCGGCCCGCCGGATGAGCCGAAGGTCGCCGTGCTGTTCGCCGACATCACCGATCGCCGGGTGATGGAGGACGCGTTGCGGCAGGCGGACCGCCGCAAGGACGAGTTCCTCGCGACGCTCGCGCACGAACTGCGCAATCCGCTCGCGCCGCTGCGTACCGGCCTGGAACTCCTGCGGCGCTGGAACGTGCGCGACGACACCGGTGCGACCCTGCACATGATGGAGCGCCAGGTCCGGCATCTGGTGCGCATGGTCGACGACCTGCTCGACATCAGCCGCATCAGCCGCGGCAAGGTCGAGCTTGAGCGCCGACGCATCGACCTCGTGCACGAAGTGCGCGTGGCGGCCGAGGCGATGAGGGCGACCTACGAATCGCAGCATCGAACGTTGTCGATCGACCTGGCGCCGTCGCCGCTGATGGCGTACGCCGACGCGACACGCGTGGCGCAGGTGCTCGGCAACCTGCTCAGCAACGCGCTCAAGTTCACGGGCGAGGGCGGGCATGTCGGCGTCTGCCTCGCGCGCGAAGGCGACGAGGCCGTGCTGCGCGTATGCGACGACGGCATCGGCATCGCCGAAGACCACCTGGAGCAGATCTTCGCCACCTTCATGCAGGTGGACACATCGCTGGAACGCGGCCAGAGCGGCCTCGGGCTGGGCCTGGCGGTGGCGAAGGAACTGGTGACGATGCACGGCGGCCACATCCAGGCGCGCAGCACGGGCTTGGGCGAAGGCAGCGAGTTCATCGTGCGGCTGCCGCTGGTCGAGACGGACGACACCTTCGGGTGCGCAAGCGCCGATGCGGCCGGCGCGCCGCTGGGCGTCGAGCGCAGCGAAGCGGCGTATGCCTGGAAACGCGTGCTGGTGGTCGACGACAACCGCGCCTCGGCGGACACGCTGGCCTTGCTGCTGCGCCTGTCGGGTTTCGAAGTCGCCGTCGCCTACGAAGGACGCCAGGCGGTCGAATGCGCGAAAGACTGGTGTCCCGATGCGGTGGTGATGGACATCGGCATGCCCGATCTCAATGGCTTCGATGCGTGCCGCGCGATGCGCGTGGATGCACAAGGCCGGCCGTTCGTGGCGATCGCGCTCACCGGCTGGGGCGGTGCCGACGCCAAGGCCGCCAGCCGCGACGCCGGCTTCGACCTGCACATGGTGAAGCCCGCCGAGCCGAGCGCGGTCACCGATCTGCTGGAGAAGCGCCTGTCGGCGCTCGCGCGCCAACAGGCGTGATGCTCAGAGCTTGCGCCGCCACGCCGGATCCAGCGGCGGCTTGAGCTTGAGGATGCGTTTCTGCGCCGGGCAGTCGTCGCGATGCGCACCGGGCAGGTAGCCCAGGCTCATCAGGAACTCGTTGGTGATTTCGCCGCCCGTGAAGCGGAAGGTCTTCTTGAACAGCTTGATCCAGCCCGCCTTGTCGCGCCGCTGACCGCCTTCGTCGAGCAGGTGCGCATCGAGCCACGAAGCGAAACCGCCGTGCGATGCACGCAGCCCGCGGATCACCTTCGCGTTGTGGATCGCGGCATCGACCTTCAACCGGTTGCGGACGATGCCGGCGTCGTTGAGCAGCCGCTCGCGATCCTTTTCGCGGTAGCGCGCGACACGGTCGACATCGAAGCCGTGATACGCGCGATGGAAGCCTTCGCGCTTGCGCAGCATGGTTTCCCAGCTCAGGCCGGCCTGGTTGATCTCGAGGATCAGGCGCTCGAATAGAACCGATTCCTCGCGCTGCGGAAAACCGTATTCGGTGTCGTGGTAGGGGCCGTGGAGCGGGTGGCCGGGGGCGTAGTCGCAGTAGCCGGACATAGGGTCTCGTTTCTGTTGCTGCGGAGGGTGCGGCTGCACCGTTGCCGGGCGTCGCGGCCGTCATGCAGCGAACGCTGGAATGACACGGGCAGCGCGCTACTTCCGGCTCGCGAACTCCTGCAATCCCAGCGTGTCCAGGCCCTGTTCGAAGCGGATGTCGATCGGGATCTTCGCGTCCTTCAGGCGCGCGAGGTCGGCGGCGAGTTCGGGTTTGATCACGCCCATCGTTTCGGTCATGCGCCGGGCTTCCGCGTAATCGCCGTCGCCCTGCACGGTGAGCAGTTTCGCGCTCAGCGCGTTCATGGCCTCGCGCATCCTGGCGAAGTCGACGCGATACCGGCCGTCGGCGTCGCGCGTGAACGCACCGCGCTCGGCGAAGAAGTTGAAGCGCACCATGTTCGCCTTGCCGTGCGCGTCGCTGGCGCCGAAGCGCACCGAACGCAGGATGCCGGCGAGGAACGTGACGTAGCCGTCCATCAGCTTGGCTTCGTCCAGTTCGCCCTGCCGGCTGAGCGCATCGATCATGTACAGGCCCAGGATGTCGGCCTTGCCTTCCTCGAAACTGGAAGCGTATTCCTTCAGCGCTTCGTCGACGGTGCCCTTTCCATCCAGCGTCTTCTTGATGCCGAGCCCATGCGCGACTTCATGGAACATCACGTCCTCGAAGAACGCATCGAACGTCACGTTGCCGAGCTGGTCCTTGGCGATCAGTTCGTTCGCGATGGGCACGAGGATCGCGTCGAACTTGGCGCGCATGACGTTCTCCAGCTGCAGCCGGCGCGTGCCCTTCTTCAGCTGCACTTCCTCGTCATTGGGCAGGTTGATCGCGATGGTCTTGCCGCCGACGTTCGCGTTGCCGCCGTAGTAGACCACCTGGTAGGCGTTGAGGTCGGCATCGGAGCCGGGCCGCTCGGCCTTGTACTTCGCGTCGACCGGCAGGCCTTCCTGCAAGGCCGGCAGGAAACTCGCGAATCGCGCGAGCTTGCGGCTCCATTCGATGTCCTTCACCAGCACCAGGCCTTCGTACGCGGCCTTGTAGCCGAACAACTGGTCCTCGTAGGTCTCGATCGGCCCGATCACGATGTCGACCGGATTGGTCTTCATGTCCATCCACGCCATGTCGCTGGGCCGGAAATCGTCGGTCAGCAGTGCCTCGGCGCGCAGGTTCAGGTAACGGGCGAAGGATGCGTCCGCGCTGAGTTTCGCGGCCTCGCGCAGCCGGGTCGCGATGCGCTCCAGTTCCGGCCGGTAGGCGACGTGATAGGGAACCGTGACGAGTTTTCCGTTTTCGCGGCGCAGCAAGGTGTAGTTAGACGTCTTGTCGGGCAGTTGCGCCGCTTCGAATTCGGCCTTGGTCATGTCGGCCGGGTAGAAGGGGCCGCCGGGCGGACGCGGGCCCACGCCATCGATCAACGGCGTGTCCTCGTTCAGGCGATCCCACGGGCCGTAGTTGATCTCCACCAGTTCGCGCGTGGCCGCATCCGGTGCGCGCGCGAGCAGCGTCGCGCGATCGCCGTCCCAGGACTGCTTCCAGTACAGATCGTGGGTGACTTCGCTGGCTTCCACCAGCAGCGCGATCATGCGCCGCGTGTTTTCGTCGAAGCGCGAGAGGTCGGCCTTCAGCGGCACGACCGCGTAATCGCCCGCGTGCGCGGCGGCGTAGGACATCGCGGCAGCCGGCCGACCGGCCTGCGACGCCGTGGGCGCGGATTCCGGCGGCGCCGCACGCTGGCAGGCGGCGAGGGCAACGACGGCCAGGCAGGCCAGGACGAGCGGACGCGGTGTGAACGAGGACATGGCGGGGTCGGGCACAGGGAAAGTCGCCATCGTACGCCGCGCCGCGATGCGGCACGCATCACGCTGCCCGGGCTAGAATGCGGCCATGTCCGTTACGCCCACGCCACTGGCCAACCAGCTGCTGATCGCGCTGCCCGCGCTGGCCGATTCGAACTTCGCGCGCAGCGTGGCGCTGATCTGCCAGCACGACGCCGACGGCGCCATGGGCATCGTGGTCAACCGCCCGTCGGAATACACGCTGGGCGAAGTGCTCGGCCAGATGGGCCTGGAAAGCGGCGACGAAAGCCTGCGCGCGCAGCCGGTGCTCGCCGGGGGTCCGGTGCATCCGGAGCGCGGTTTCGTGCTGCACGACGGCGGCATGCAGTGGGACTCGACGATGGCCATCACCGATCATCTGTTCCTGACCACCTCGCGCGACATCCTCGAAGCGATGGCGCGCGGCGAAGGCCCCGAGAACGCGATCGTCGCGCTGGGCTGCGCCGGCTGGGGCTCGGGCCAGCTGGAACACGAGCTGACCGAGAACGACTGGCTCACCGCGCCGGCCGACGCCGAACTGCTGTTCCAACTGCCGCTGGATGCGCGCTGGCAGGCGGCCGCCGGACGCATCGGCGTCGATTTCGCGCATCTGGCCGATTACGCCGGGCACGCCTGATGGCGGCCTCGCTCGACAAGTCCGGGATCCGTCGCGACGGCACCGTGCTGGGGTTCGACGTGGGCGCGCGCCGCATCGGCGTCGCGGTCGGCAGCGCCTTCGGCCACGGCGCACGCGCGCTGGCGGTGATCGACGTGCACGGCCACGGACCGGACTGGGCGTCGATCGACCGGCTGCGCAGCGAATGGCGGCCGGACGGCCTGATCGTGGGCGATCCGATGGCGCTGGACGGCGGCGACCAGCCGATCCGCCTGCGCGCCCACGCCTTCGCGCGTGAGCTCGCGCGCCGCTACAACCTGCCGGTGGTGCTCGTCGACGAGCGCATGAGTTCGATCGAAGCCGCGCAGCGCTTCGCGTCCGATCGCGCCGAGGGCCGCAAGCGGCGCCGCGACGCGGAAGCGCTCGACGCCGTCGCCGCCGCGGTCATCATCGAACGCTGGCTGGCATCGCCGGACGACGCGCTCGACCTGTCCGAGCTTCCCGAATCCGCAAAACCGACCCGGCCGAGTCCGCCTCCGACCGCATGAACCCGACCACGCAACTCCCGCGCCATCTGCTCACGCTCGATGGCCTGTCCTTCGACGCGCTCGACGCACTGCTCACGCGCGCACAGGCCTTCGCCGACGGGCATTACGACCGTCGTGCGCTGGACGGCATCGCCGTATGCACGCTGTTCTTCGAACCGTCAACGCGCACGCGCATGAGCTTCGCGCTGGCCGCGCAGCGGTTGGGCGCGGACGTGTTGAACTTCGACGCGTCCACTTCGTCCACGCGCAAGGGCGAGACGGCGCTGGACACGCTGAGGAACCTCGAAGCGATGGGCGTGCGCGGATTCGTGATCCGGCACCAGGAAGACGGCGCCGTGGCCGCGCTGTCGCAGCGCGTCGAACCGGGCACCGTGCTGGTGAATGCCGGCGACGGCCGCAGCGCGCATCCGACGCAGGGCCTGCTGGACATGCTGACGCTGCGGCAGGCGAAGGGCCCGGATTTCTCGAAGCTCAAGGTCGTCATCGTGGGCGACGTGAAGCATTCGCGCGTCGCGCGTTCGGACCTGCATGCGTTGCGCACGCTCGGTGCCGGCGAGATCCGCGTGTGCGGTCCGGCGTCGCTGTTGCCCACCGACGGCACGCTGGACGGCTGCATCGTCTCGCATGATCTCGACGCCGCGCTGGAAGGCGTGGATGCGGCGATGATGCTGCGCCTGCAGCGCGAGCGCATGGAAGAAGGCCTGATCGCCTCGCTCGACGACTATCACCGCGACTACGGCCTGACCACGCAGCGGCTCGGGCGCGCCGCACCCGACGCCGTCGTGATGCATCCGGGCCCGATCAACCGTGGCGTGGAAATCACCGACGAGGTGGCCGATGGCCCGCAGTCGCTGATCCTGCGGCAGGTGAGCAACGGCGTCGCCGTTCGGATGGCGGTGCTGGAGGCGTTGCTGCGCGGGTGAAGCCCGCCAGCGCTGCTCGCACTGCGTTCGTGCCCGACGCTCCTTTCATGCGGTGATTCCGGCGAAGTCCGGGCCGACAGCTCGGCCGGTGCCGAGGGGGGCTCTCAAAACTGCGAAGCACCACTCGTCTTCCTGCGAACGCTGGAACCGATGTTCGCGGTTCGGTTCGCCGCTCGGTCGCTCGCGCATGCACCGCGAATGCGACTGACACCGCTCCGCCGGCCCTCACCCCAACCGCTCTCCCGCGAGCGGGAGAGCGGCTCGGGAATGCGGAATCAGAACAACCCGCCCTTGCGCTCCTGGGCGAACGCCCAAGTCCACAGTTCGGGCGTGGCGTACGCGGCGTCCCAGCTGTTGTGCCCGAGGCCGGCGAATTCGGTGTATCGGACATTGCCGCCGAGGTTGCGCAATGCGTCGACCAGATGGCGCGACTGGTCGGGAGTCACGACATCGTCCTTCCCGCCGTGGAAAGCCCACATCGGCAGCTTCTGCAGCTTCTGCGCCGCGGCGAGGAAGGGATCGGGCGCGAGCGCGACGCCTTCGACCTGGAGGTGTTCCTTCAGCGCCGGCGGCTGGGTGACGCCGCCGCAGACCGGCACGAGCGCGGCGAAGCGGCGCGGCTCCATGATCGCCAGTTCGAGCACGCCGTAGCCGCCGCGCGACATGCCGGTGAGCACGACGCGGTCCTCGTCGCCGCCGAACTCCTCGATCGATGCATCCAGTGCGGCCAGCGCGACGCGCGCCTGCGTGCCGGTCCACGACGTGCCCGGCGGCGATTGCGGGAACACGACGAGCGCGGGGAACGTCGTCGCGTGTTCGCGCAGGAACGGACCGAGGCCGACCTGGACCTGGCGCTGGTTGTCGGTGCCGCGTTCGCCGGAGCCGTGCAGGAACAGCACGGTCGCCGGGCGCTTTCCGGCCGCCGCGCGGGACGGCACGAACACCTGGTACCGGTGCGTGCCGCCATCCACCACGACGCTGCGCTCCACGAACCGGCCGGGCGGCACCTCGCGGGGCGTGGTCGCGCAGGCGCCCAGCGCGAGCGCCATGGCGACGACGGCCACGCGCATCAGGGCGCGAATCGGAAACATCGCGCCGACCGACGCGGGCAGTAGGAACGAAGGCATGGACAAGCTCCTGGCATCGGCCCGCATGATTGGCGCAGCGGCGGCGCGCCGCAATGGCGTGCGTCGCAGATCGCGCGAGCCGCGCCTGCGCAGTGCACCTCAGTGCAGGAGGATGACCGTCGCCAGGCCGAGGAAGGTGAAAAAGCCCATCACGTCGGTGACGGTCGTCAGGAAGATGCCGGACGCCAGGGCCGGGTCGTAGCCGAAACGCTTGATGGTCACCGGGACCAGCACGCCCGCCACGGCGGCGAAAAGCAGGTTCGCGGTGAGCGCGGTCGCGATGACGATCGACAACCCGACGCTGTGGAACCACGCCAGCACGATCAACCCGAGCAGCGTGCCCAGCACGAGGCCGTTGAGCAGCGCGACGCGCGATTCCTTCCACAGCAGCGTGCGGACGTTGGCCGCGCCCACCTGGCCCAGCGCGAGGCCGCGCACCATCAGCGCCAGCACCTGCGTGCCGGCGTTGCCGCCCATGCCGGCGACGATGGGCATCAGCACGGCCAGCGCGACCAGCTTGTCGATGGTGTCCGCGAACTCGCCGACCACGCTGGCGGCCAGGAACGCCGTGGCGAGGTTGATCGACAGCCAGATCAGCCGGCGGCGCATCGCGCGCCAGACCGGGCTGAAGAGGTCCTCGTCCTCGTCCAGGCCGGCCGCGCTCAGCGCCTGGTGCTCGGCCTGGTTGCGGATGATGTCGACGACGTCGTCGATGGTGATGCGGCCGAGCAGGATGTTGTTCTCGTCCACGACCGGCGCGCTGATCCAGTCGTGGTCGGAGAACTTGCGCGCGACCTCGTTCGCCGACTCCTCCACGTCGATCGCCGGCTGCTCGTCGTCGATCAGCTTGTTGATCGGCGTGCCCGGCTCGTGCGTGAGCAGCGCGGCCAGGGCGATGCGGCCCAGGTACTGGTGCCGCCGGCT
The DNA here is from genome assembly GCA_031216755.1 of Lysobacter arvi. Lineage (GTDB taxonomy): Bacteria > Pseudomonadota > Gammaproteobacteria > Xanthomonadales > Xanthomonadaceae > Lysobacter_J > Lysobacter_J arvi. The sequence goes on from JARUHG010000002.1 coordinate 318,172, forward strand.
GACCACGTAGAGGTGGTCGGTGTGCTCGGGCAGCTCCCCGCGCAGGCGCAGGTAGCGCAGCACGACGTCGATGGTCGTGTCGGTGCGCACCGTCACCACGTCGGGGTTCATCAGGCGGCCGGCGGTGTCCTCCGGATACGACAGCACCTGCTCGAGCCGCTCGCGGTTCTCGCGGTCCATCGACTTGAGGACTTCGTCGATCACGGTGTCGGGCAGGTCCTCGACGAGGTCGGCGAGATCGTCGATGTCCAGGTCTTCGACCGCGGCGATGATCTCGTCCGGGTCCATCTCCGCGAGCAGGCCTTCGCGCACGTCGTCGCCGACGTGCACCAGCACCTCGCCGTCGTCCTCGGCATCGACCAGCCCCCAGACGATGGTGCGCTTGGCGGGCGGGAGCGATTCGAGGAGGTTGCCGATCTCGGCCGGAGAGAGCGTATTGACCAGCCGGCGCACGGGGCCGAGGCGACCGCTGTCCAGCGCGTCGGAAAGCAGGCGCAGTTGGCGCGCGGTCTTGTCGTGGCGGACGGCTTCGGCCATGCGGGGCTTCCCGGCTTCGTGAGAAGCGTGGTCGCGTCGGGCCGCTCGGGCACGACAGGGTCAGGTGTTCATCGCGGCATTATCGCCTTGAAAGCTGGAATGAGTGAAGGGGAGTGAGGATGCGGCCGGGCGAGCTCACGCCTCGCTCCTCTCACCTCACGGCTGCAACACCGGCGCGTTCTGCGCGATCCACTCCTCGATCCCGGCCCGGTCGCGCGCGCGCAGCAGGGCGGGGGCGCGCGATTGCAACTGCGCCAGATCGCAGTGGCGGATGGTGCGGCGCAGTTCGAGCAGGGTGCCCGGATGCAGGCTGAATTCCATCAGCCCCAGCGCCAGCAGCATCGGCGCGAAATGCGCGTCGCCGGCCATTTCGCCGCACATCGCGACCGGCTTGCCGCGCTTGTGCGCGAGCTGGATCACGTTGCGCACGAGCCGGATGACCGCCGGATGCAGCGGCGTGTAAAGGCTCGTCAACGCCTCGTTGTTGCGATCGGCGGCGAGCAGGTACTGCACGAGATCGTTCGTGCCGATCGACAGGAAATCGACGCTGCCGATGAACGCCGGCAGCGCGATGGCCGCGGCCGGCACCTCGATCATCGCGCCGAGCGGGATCTGGTCGGCGATCGCGTGGCCCTGTTCGCGCAGTTCGTGCATGACGCGCCGGAGCGCGGCCCGGACCGCACGCACTTCCTCGCGCGTGGAGATCATCGGCAGCAGGATGCGCAGCGGCCCGTAACCGGAGGCGCGCACGAGGGCGCGCAGCTGCGCTTCCAGCAGGCCCGCGCGCGCCAGCGACAGGCGCACGCCGCGCAGGCCCAGGGCGGGATTGGGTTCGTCGCGCAGCGCAAGGCCCGTGCGGTCGGCCTTGTCGGCGCCCAGGTCGAGCGTGCGGATCGTCACCGCGCGGCCGGTCATGCCGAGCACGACATCGCGATAGACGCGGAACTGCTCTTCCTCGTCCGGCAGTTCGTTGCGCTGCAGGAACAGGAACTCGGTGCGATACAGGCCGACGCCCGCCGCGCCGAGCGCATGCGCCTCGGCCACGTCGTCGCGCGATTCGGCGTTGGCGTAGAGCTTGATGTCGACGCCGTCGATCGTGCGCGTGGGCTCGCGGCGCAGGCGGTGCAGCTGCTTGCGTTCGCGCGCGAGATCGCGGACGCGGCCGCGATGCGCGCGCAGGTCGTTCGCGTCCGGCTCGAGGATCACGTTGCCGGTCGCGCCGTCCACGGCGAGCACGTCGCCGTCGTTGATCTTCTGCAGCGCGCCGTCGGCGCCGACCACCAGCGGCAGGTGCAGGCTGCGCGCGAGGATCGCGCTGTGCGACAGGATGCTGCCGGTGGTGGTGACGATCGCCATCACGCCCTGCGCCTGCAACTGCGCGATTTCCGCCGGCGCGACGTTGTCGGTCACCAGGATTTCGCCGGCGACGCCCGGCATGCCGGCATCGCGACGGTGCAGCGCCGCGTGGACGCGGCCGATCACCTGGTCGATGTCGTCCACGCGGCTGCGGAAGTAGGCATCGTCCATGGTCTGGAAGACCGACGCGATGCGGTCGCGTTGCAGGCGCAGCGCGTAATCGGCCGAATAGCGGCCGGTGCGGATCAGTTCGTCCAGGCCCTGCAGCAGTTCGGGATCGTCCAGCAGCAGGCTGTGCAGGTCGAGGAATTCGCCGACCTCGTGCGCGAGCGCGCCATGCAGGCGTTCGCGCAGCGCGAACATCTCCCCGCGCACGGTCGCGATGGCCGCGTGCAGCCGCGCGATCTCGCCTTCCACGCGCTTGGCGGGGATGTGTTCCTCGACGACTTCCAGGACATGCGGCAGGCGAACGCGGGCGCGGCCGAGCGCGCTTCCGCGCGAAGCTCCATGTCCGACGAACGTCTGCCTCATCGGCGCCTCAGCTGTCTTCGTCGAAACGGCGTTCGAACAGCGACACGACGGCCTGCGCGGCCTGCTCCTCGTCGTCGCCTTCCACGCGCAGCTTCACCTGCGTGCCCTGTCCGGCCGCGAGCAGCATCACGCCCATGATGCTCTTGGCGTTCACCTCGCGACCCTTGGCGGTGAGGGTGGCGGTGCTGCGATAGCCCGACAGCGTCTGCACGAGCTTGGCCGTGGCCCGCGCGTGCAGGCCGAGTCGATTGCTGACGGTCAGTTCGTGCTCGATCATCGTCGCGTCCTCCGGGCCCGTCGCCGGTCCCGCGTTGTTGCTCCAGTCATGCTTTGTCCAGCTGTGTTCGCGCCCGACCTGCGTCAGGCTTCGTCCAGGATCACGCCGTTTCGCGCGCCGGCAGCGGCGACCGCCGGCAATTCGTCCAGGCCCAGGTCGGCGTAGTTCATCACCCGCAGCAGCATCGGCAGGCTCACGGCCGACACGCGCCGCACCGGCGTACCCAGCCGGGCGACCTTGGCCGCCAGGTTGCTGGGCGTTGCACCGTACAGATCGGTGAGCACCAGCACGCCGTCGCCCGCGTCCACGCGCCGCAGCGCGGCGCTGGCCTGCGGCAGCAAGGCGTCGGGGTCGCCCTCGAACGGCACCTCCAGGGCCTCCGTCCGCAGCGGCAACTGGCTCAGCAGCCGTCGCGCCACCGCGACCAGCGCGGTGCCGATGCCTTCGTGGGTGATGAGGAGGATGCCGACGGCCATGGCGCCAAGTTAACAGGTCCGGGTGACGGCCCGGAAGCAGAAAACGCGCCGTCTCGTCTCCTGCGCAACGCCGGCCGGCAGCCCCCGGTACGCGCCCTTGAAGGCCGTCACGAAAAACCGGTGGACATCACGGAAACGGCCCGCTTGCGCGGGCCGTTGGCAGGTGGAGTTCCGCGTGCGATCAGGTACGCGGCGGGGTCGTGCTGTCCTGCGGCGTGGTCTGGTCGGCCGGCGGCGTCGTGCCTTCGGTCGGCGGCGGCGTGGTGGTCGGTGGCGTGGTCGTATCCGTCGGCGGCATCGTGCTGTCGGTCGGCGGGGTCGTCGTATCGGCCGGTGGCGTCGTCGTGTCCGCAGGCGGAGTCGTCGTGGTGTCCGCCGGCGGCGTTTCGGTGGCAGGCGTGGTGGTGTCGGTGTCGTTCCGCTGGCAGCCCGCCAGCGCCAGCGTCGAGGACACGAGGATCAGCGCGAGGGCGCCGGTGAGTCGATGGGTGTTCATTGCGTCGATGCTCCTTTCGTTTCAGGGGAAGGGTGCTTGTCGGGGAATGCCACGCAGTGAGTGCTGCGCGTCGAGGTCGCTACGGGTCGATCACTGCGGATTGGAGGGTTCGGTGCGCTGATGGCCGGCGGCGTACTCGGTTTCGGAGACCTGGCCGTCGGCATCCAGATCCACCTGCGCGAAGTGGCTGGTCAATCGGGCGTCGGCCGCGGCTTCATCCTTGCTCACCTTTCCGTCCGCGTTGACGTCCAGATCCGCGAAGCTGAGCGTGCGCGGCGTGGTGTCCGTGGTGCCGCCGGTCGGCGGCGGAGTGGTGGGCGTGGGGCGTTCGGTGCGCTGCGCCAGGGCAGGCGAGGTGATCGCGACGGCCATGGCGATCGTCAGGGCGATCCGCGTCACGATGGGCTTTTGCATTGCACTCTCCTGCGGGTGAGCGCCATTGGACAGCGCAACCCGACCGTAGCCTTGGGACCGCAAGGCTTGCGCAAGCGTGATGCGAAAATTTCGTGAGACGGCGCCGCCGCGAGGGCGAAGTCAGGACGCGTTCACTGCGATGAGGCCGCCTCGTTGCGATGCCGTGAAGGCCGCCGTCGGCGGACTGGACGGGGGATCAGTCCAGTTCGCGATGATGCACGGCGACCTCTTCCCAGCCCTGCTCGCGTGCATGTTCGGCGAAGCGTTCGGCGAGATACACCGAACGATGACGTCCGCCCGTGCAGCCGAAGGCGATCGTCGCGTAGCTGCGCGTGCTGTCCACGTGCAGGCGCGGCAGCCAGGTGTCCAGGAACTGGCGGATCTGGTCGAAGAACAGGTTCACGTCCGCCTGCGATCCGAGGTAGTCGCGGATCGCCGCGTCGCGGCCGGAGAGCGGCCGCAGCACCGGATCCCAATGCGGATTGGGAAGCGCGCGTGCGTCGAAGACGAAGTCGGCATCCGGCGGTACGCCGCGCCGGTACGCGAACGACTCGAACAGCAACGACATGCCGGTGTCGCCGCCGATGCCGAATTCGGTCAGCACCTGACGACGCAACTGGTGCACGTTGAGCGTGCTGGTGTCGACCACCGCGTCGGCGATCGAACGCAGGGGCTTGAGCACCTGCCGCTCCAGCGCGATCGCATCGGCCAGCGACAACCCGAGGTGGCTCAGCGGATGGCGGCGGCGCGTATCGGCGTAGCGCTTGAGCAGCGCGCCCTCGTTCGCGTCGAAGAACACCAGACGCGGGTCGAGGCCGAGCTTGCCGACCGCCGAAAGCCACTCGGGGATGTTGCTCAGATCGCTGTGCCGGTTGCGCACGTCGATGCTCACCGCCATCTTCGCCGGCGCGCCCTCGTCGGCCCTCATGACGCTGGCGACGAACTGCGGGAGCAGGTCGGCCGGGAGATTGTCGACGCAGAAATAGCCCAGGTCTTCGAACGTGCGAAGCGCGACCGATTTGCCCGATCCGGACATGCCGCTGACGATGACAAGCGTGGAAGTGGGCGTTTCGCTCATGGCGCGTAAGGGCGGAAGGGAAGTGCGCGGTCAGGAATCGCCGCGTTCGAGGAAGTTGCTGTGCCTGGCGATGAACGCCGCAGCCGGATCGAGCCCCTTCATGCGCAGGCTGTGCAGGCGCGTGGCCGCCTCGGTGAGCACGGCGAGATTGCGACCGGGCATGACGGGCAGGGTGATCATCGGCACGTCGAGGTCGAGCACGCGTCGCACGCCGCTGTCGCCGGTGAGTCGCTCCATGCCCATCGGCTTGGGCTCGGTCATCGGCTTGCCCAGGTGCACGATCAGGCGCAGGTACTTGTTGTTCTTCACCGCGGTGTCGCCGAACATCTGGCGGATATTGAGCACGCCCAGACCGCGCACTTCGAGCAGGTCCTGCAGCATCTCGGGGCACGTGCCGTCCAGCACGTCCGGCGCGATCTGGGTGAACTCCGGCGCGTCGTCGGCGACGAGCCGATGCCCGCGCGTGACCAGTTCCAGCGCGAGTTCGCTCTTGCCCGAGCCCGATTCACCGGTGATCAGCACGCCGATGGAGTAGATCTCCATGAAGACGCCATGCAGCGTCACGCGCGGTGCGAGCGCACGCGCAAGGTGGTACTGCAGATGATTGAGCAGTTCGTGCCCGCGACGCGGCGAGACCCACAGGGGCGTGTGGCTTTCCTCGGCGGCGATGCGCAGGTCTTCCGGGCAGGCCTGGTCCTTGCTGATGACCAGCGCGAGCGGACGGAACTGCATGATCTTCTCGATCGTCTCCCAGCGCAGCCGCGGCTCCAACGCGTCGAGCCAGGCCAGTTCCTCGGTGCCGAGGATCTGCACCTTGTTGGGATAGATCGCGTTGAGATAGCCGGCCAGCGACGGACGACGCGCGACCGTGTTGACCGACTCGAGGATGCGGCGATCGCCGCGCTGGCCGGCGAGCCAGCGCAGGCCGAGACGATCGCGTTGTTGTTCGAACAGTTCCCCCGCGCTGATGCTGGTGCTCATCCGGGCCCTCAGGCGGCGCAGGGAAGGAAATCGGGACCCGAGCCGCCCAGCAGCCGGCGAAGGTCGCTCGCGTCGCGCGCCGTGCGCAGCGCGGCGCGGTAATCGGGGTCGGCGAAACGATCTGCGATTTCCGCCAGGCGGTGCAACTGCGCGGTGACGTCGTGCTCGGGCACGAGCAGCGCGAGCACCAGGTCGACGGGCCTGCGGTCGGGCGCTTCGAATTCCACCGGATGTTCCAGGCGCAGGAACGCCGCGCGGCACTCGTCCAGGCCGGCAACCCGCGCATGCGGGATCGCCACGCCTTCGCCCAGCGCGGTGCTGGCGCGAGCCTCGCGCTCGCGCAATGCCTGTGCAAGCGGCGCAGGGTTACCGCCGTCGGCGAGCAGCCAGGCCGCTGCGGCGAGCACGCGCACGAGCGCCGGCGCGCCATCGGACGCGCCGGTCTCTACCGCGTGGCCATCCAGGATGGCGACACGCGCACGTGACAACAGGTCATGCAGCGGCATGGTGGATCGGCAGGGTCCGGTCAGCCGAAGCTGTTGCTGCGGGCGGCGCTTTCGCCGCGGTGGTGATCGACGACCTTGCTGCGGTGTTCGCGCAGCAGACGGTCGAGCTTGTCGGTGAGCAGGTCGATGGCGGCGTACATGTCCACGGCCTGTGCATCGGCGACGAGCGTACGGCCGGCGAGGTTCACGGTGGCCTTCGCCCGGTGGTTGGGTTTCTCAAGGCTCAGCTGGGTGCGGACATCGAAGGGTTGTTCGCAGTGGCGCTCCAGTCGCGAGAGCTTGGTTTCCACGTAATCGCGCAGGGCGGGCGTGACCTCGATCTGCTGGCCGTAAGTTTCGATACGCATCGAAGACCTCCTTTACGTCGCGACGGGAAGACAGGATGGCACGCCCGGTGCGTTGCGCAAGGGGCATCGCTCCGCAGTTTCGCGGTCTCGGTCCGAACGCTTTGATCCGGCAAGGTTTTGTGATCGCCCCGTTCACGCGGCGATTCCGATTTCCTAACCGATCCTCACGCGGTCCTGCGAGGACGGGATGCTCATCGCCTCGCGGTACTTGGCGACGGTGCGCCGCGCGACCGGCACGCCAGTGGCCTTGAGGGTTTCCGCGAGGCGGGCATCCGACAGAGGTTTGCGCGGATTTTCAGCCTCGATCAGCCGCCGGATCATCGCCTGGATGGCGGTGCTGGACGCTTCGCCGCCGGTGCCCGTCTCGATGCCCGATGCGAAGAACGCACGCAGCGGCACCGTGCCGCGCGGGGTGCGGGCGTATTTGCGGGCGATTGCGCGTGAAACGGTGGATTCGTGCAGGCCGACCTCGGCCGCGACTTCGCGCAAGGTCAACGGCCGCAGGGCGCTGTCGCCGAACTCCAGGAACGCCGCCTGCTGCTTGATGAGGCAGCGCGCGACCTTGATGAGGGTCTCGCCGCGCGCTTCCAGGCTCTTGAGCAGCCAGCGCGCCTCCTGCAGGTGACCGCGCAGGTAGCTCGCGTCCGAGCCGCTGGCATGGCGCAGCATATTCTCGTAGCCGCGGTGGATCGAGATGCGCGGGCGCATGCCGTCGGCCAGCGCCACGCGCCAGAGGCCGTGCTGCCGCCAGATCACCACGTCCGGCGCGATGTAGGTGTCGCTGGCGATCGCACCGATCTGTGCGCCCGGGCGCGGATCGAGCGAGCGCAGCAACTGCACCGCGGTTTCCGCTTCGCCCAGGTCCAGCTTGAGTTCGGCCGCGAGCCCCGCCACGCCGACGCGCGGCAGGCGCTCGAGCGGCCCATTGGCCAGCTGATGGGCCAATGCGCGTCCCGGCGTCTCCGCAGGCAGCTGTGCGAGTTGCAGGCGCAGGCATTCGCCCAGCGTGCGCGCGCCGACGCCCACCGGATCGAACTGCTGGATCTGGTGCAGCACGGTGGTGAGCTCTTCCACGCTGCATTCGAGCGAGGAGGCCAGCGACGCGGCGATGGCCTCCAGCGGTTCGCGCAGGTAGCCGTCGTCATCGATGGATTCGATCAACGCCACGCCGATCGATCGATCGCGTGCGGAGAGCGGGCTCAGGTGCAACTGCCACAGCAGGTGATCGTGCAGGGTGTCCGATTCGGCCACCTGTTCGGCGACCGGCGTTTCATCATCGCTGTCGGCCGGGCCGAGGCGCTCGTACCAGGGCTCGCCATCGGTGCTCCATTCGGCTTCCGGCGGCAGGTGTTCGACGTCGGTGTCGTGGGTCGCGTTTTCCGCGCCGGATTCGCCGTCGCTGGCGCCGTTGGCCACGCTGATGGCGGTTTCCGTCCAGTCCAGCAGCGGATTGCTTTCGACCGCCGCCGCCAGTTCAGCCTCGAGCTCGACCGCGGACAGCTGCAGCAGGCGGATGGCCTGACGCAACTGCGGTGTCATCACCAGCTGTTGTCCGAGTGCGGCTTGAAGACGCGGTTTCATTGTCGAGTGCCAACGCGACCAGGGGGATCCGACGGCCGCGTGGCATTGGGCGTGCGGTGAAGCCGCACCCTTCGACTACATCCTTACAGCCGGAAGGTTTCGCCCAGGTAGACGCGACGTACATCGGGGTTCGCAAGCAACGCATCGGGCGCACCCTGCGCCAGAACGCCGCCTTCGTTGAGGATATACGCACGATCGCAAATGCCCAAGGTTTCGCGGACGTTATGGTCCGTGATCAGGACCCCGATTCCGCGATTCTTGAGATGGCGCACGATCCGCTGGATCTCGCCGACCGAAATCGGGTCCACGCCCGCGAAGGGCTCGTCGAGCAGCATCAGGCGCGGACGTGCCGCCAGCGCGCGGGCGATCTCGACGCGACGGCGCTCGCCGCCGGAGAGGCTGGCGCCGATCTGTTCGGAGACGTGGCCGATCTGCAATTCGTCGAGCAGGCTTTCCAGTTCGCGGTCGCGACCGGCACGATCCAGGTCGTCGCGAAGCTCGAGCACGAGGCGGATGTTGTCGGCGACCGTGAGCTTGCGGAACACGGACGGTTCCTGCGGCAGGTAGCCGACGCCGTACTTGGCGCGCGCGTACATCGGCTCGGCGGTGATGTCCTTGCCGTCCAGCACGATCTGGCCTGCGTCGGCAGGCACCAGGCCGACGATCATGTAGAAGCAGGTCGTCTTGCCGGCGCCGTTGGGTCCAAGCAGGCCGACCACTTCGCCGGCATCGAGCGTGAGGCCGAAATCCTTCACCACTTCCCGCGAACGGTAGGCCTTGCGCAGCCCCTGGGCGACCAGCATCAGCCGCCTCCCTGGTTCTTGGGGATGATGCGGATCTTCACGCGGTCGTTCGCGCCCTGGCCGCCGCCCTGCACCTGGCCGGTCCGCATGTTGTAGACCACGCGTTCGCCGGCGATGGAGCCGGAGGGCTGCCGGATGTTCACGCTGCCGGTGAACACGACGATCTCGGTCTTCAGGTCGTAGTCGACCTTCTTCGCCACCGCATCCATCTGCTTGCCGTCGTCGAGTTCCTGCTTGAGCGTGACCGGCGAGCCGGTCAGCACCACGCGCACCGGATCGCCGTTGGCCGAGGTGATCACGGCCTGGTCGGCGCGGATCTCCAGCGTGCCCTGCGTGATGACGACGCCGCCGCTGAGCACCGTCGGACGGCTGTCGTCCATCGAGTAGTCGCTCTTGCCGGCGTCGATGTCCATCGGCTTGTTGCGATCGGACGTGCGCGCGAGCAGCGTCGCCGGCATGAGAGCCAGTGCCAGCAGCACAGCGCTAAGGGGCAGCACGTTCATATCGGGCCTTGACGTCGTTCTTGAGGGTGATGCGCTTGGCATCGAGGTCGGCATCCAGGCCGCGGCCGTTCAGTATAAGGCCCGGCTGCGTGAGCGTTACCTGCGAGGCCGACGTGGCGCGGCGGGCATCCGGGAAAACGTTCAGTTCGTCGGTGACGACCTGGATGGGCTTCCCGTCGGCATTCGCGCTGCGCGCGCGAACGCCGCCGCGCAGGCGCACCTCATCGGCCTTCTCGCTCACCCACGCGCTTTCGGAATTGATGCGCCACGCGGAGGCCTGGCTGCCTTCGCGCGGCGGGATCTGGAACTCGGGCGTGACGATGTCCATCGTCCGCACGTCCGGGTCGCGCTCCAGTCGCGGCGCCTTCAGCGTGAAGGACTCGCGTCCGGCTTCGTCCAGCACCGTGGCCTGGAAATCGTGCAGGACGTAGTCCGGCCGCTTTCCCAGCGGGCCGGTCGCGGTGCCGCGGTCGCGTTGCTGCCACATCATCCAGCCGCTCAGCAGCGCGCCAGCGAGCAGTGCGAGCGTGCCGATCGCGCGCCAGTTCATCGCCCGCCAATTCATGCGTTGCCTTCCACGCGTAGGCCTTCCACGCGCAGCACATCGGCGAGCAGGCGCTCGGCATGGCCCTGCGCGGCGAGGAGCAGATCGCAGAACTCGCGAACCGCGCCGTGCCCCGCGCGCGCGGACGTGCGCCAGTGCACGCGTTCGGACACCCAGCCATGCGCATCCGCCGGCGCGACGGCGAATCCCGTCTGCAGCATCACGCGCAGGTCGGCCAGGTCGTCGCCCATGAACGACACCTGCTCCATCCCGATGCCCAGGCGCGCGGCGATGTCCTGCACGCACGCCAGCTTGTCCTTGACGCCCACGTGTACCTCGTCGATGCCCAGGTCCGCACCGCGGCGCTGGGCGATGGGCCCGCCGCGGGCGGTGATGAAGGCCACGGCGATGCCGACCTTGCCCAGCAGCGTCAGGCCCTGGCCGTCGTGCACGTGGAAGGCCTTCAGCTCGCTGCCCTCGCCATCGAAGTACAACCGCCCGTCGGTCAACGTGCCGTCGACGTCGAAACACGCGAGCCGGACGCGCGTGGCGCGCTCGCGAACGTCGGCGGGGTAGTCGTTGAGGTGGCGATAGGGCATGGAGCCAGGAGTGAGTGTGGAGGAGTGGGGAGTGAGTGGAGGGGCAGGAGCGATGAGTGAGCGGCAAGGGCTGAACGTCAGGCGCTCGCTCCCCACTTCTCACGACTGGCTCCCGCGGTTAAACCACCCGTGCGCGCAACAGGTCATGAATGTTGAGGGCGCCCACGACGCGGCCGTCGCCGTCCACGACGAGCAGACCGCTGATCTTGTGGGCTTCCATCAACTGCGCCGCTTCCACGGCCATCGCGTCGCTGCCGATGGTCTTGGGCGAACGCGTCATCACTTCGACGATGCGCGTGTTGCGCAGGTCGAGGCGATCGTCGTCCAGCGTGCGGCGCAGGTCGCCGTCGGTGTACAGGCCGAGCAGGCGATTGTCGTCGTCCACCACGGCGGTCATGCCCAGGCGTTTGCGGCTCATCTCGACGAGCGCTTCGCTGACGCTGGCCTCGGCGCCCACGCGCGGGACGCTGTCGCCGGAATGCATGATGTCGGCGATGTGGAGCAGCAGCCGGCGGCCCAGCGAGCCGGCCGGATGCGATCGGGCGAAGTCGTCGGCGGTGAAGCCGCGCGCGTCGAGCAGCGCGACCGCCAGCGCATCGCCCATCGCCAGCGACGCCGTGGTGCTCGACGTCGGCGCGAGCGCCAGCGGGCAGGCTTCGGCATGGACGCTCACGTCCAAATGCACGTCCGCCTCGCGCGCGAGCGAGGAATTCGGCCGGCCCGTCATCGCGATCAGCTTGTTGCCCTGGCGCTTGAGCACCGGCAGGAGCATCAGCACTTCGTCGCTTTCGCCCGAGTAGGACAACGCCAGTACGACGTCGACGTCGGTGATCATGCCCAGGTCGCCGTGCCCGGCTTCGCCCGGGTGCACGTAGAAGGCCGGCGTGCCGGTGGAGGCGAGCGTCGCGGCGATCTTGCGCGCGACGTGCCCCGACTTGCCCATGCCGGTGCAGACCACGCGCCCGCTGGAGGCGAGGATCAGCCGGCACGCGGCGCTGAAGTCGCCATCGATGCGCGAGGCGACCTCCGACAGCCCCTGCGCTTCGATCTCGAAGACGCGCCGCCCGCTCGCGGCGAGCGTGGCCGGGTCGTCGGCGTGATTCGACGCATGGAGGGGCGAGGACACGGGAATGCTTGCCATGGGGCGCGCCATTTCGGACCGGGGGTCTTTCCGCTAGGCTAATCGCTCCATTCTAGGCGGTTGCGCCGGGAAGTGCCCGTCACGGGGCGTCTTCATCGGCGCCGGGGCCCGATGGCCACCGCCGTTCCACGCGGCACGCAGGACGCGCGAAACCGCTTTCCCCCGCAGCTCGAAGACCTCAAAGGCCTCCCTTGAACCCCGACACCATCCGCCAGTTGATCGAACAGGGCCTGCCCGGTGCGCGCGCCGACGTGCGCGGCGACGACGGCGTGCACTTCGAGGCCACCGTCGTGGCCGATGCCTTCCGCGGCAAGCTTCCGCTCGCCCGCCACCGCCTCGTGTACGCCACGCTCGGCGAGCGCATGGGCGGGGAGATCCACGCGCTGGCATTGAAGACCCTGACACCGGAAGAGGCGGGGATCGGGGAGTCGTGATTCGGGGTCCGCAAACGCGGTACCCGCAAGCGACGCCCGCCGCCTCCCTCCGTATCCCGAACATCCAATCCCGAATCCCGACATGCAGAAGATCGTTGTAGAAGGCGGCGCCGCGCTGAACGGCGAGGTGCAGATCTCCGGTGCGAAGAACGCCGTCCTGCCGATCCTGTGCGCCACGCTGCTGGCCGACGGCCCGGTGTCGATCACCAACGTGCCCAACCTGCACGACGTGGTGACCACGGCCAAGCTGCTGGGCGAGCTCGGCGCCGGCATCACGGTGGACGAAGGCACGCTAGGAAAAGGTCGCGGCATGGTGATCGATCCGACCTCCGTGCACAGCCACGTGGCGCCGTACGAACTGGTCAAGACGATGCGCGCCTCCGTGCTCGTGCTCGGTCCGCTGCTGGCCAAGTACGGCGCGGCGGAAGTCTCGCTGCCGGGCGGCTGCGCGATCGGTTCGCGTCCGGTCGACCAGCACATCAAGGGCCTGCAGGCGCTGGGCGCCGACATCAGCGTGGAGAACGGCTACATCAAGGCGCGGCGCAACGGTCGCCTGAAAGGCGCGCGCTTCGTCTTCGACATGGTCACCGTCACCGGCACCGAGAACGTGCTGATGGCCGCCGCACTCGCCGAAGGCACCAGCGTGCTGGAGAACGCCGCGATGGAGCCGGAGATCGTCGACCTTGCCGATTGCCTCAACGCGCTGGGCGCCAACATCGAGCACGCCGGCAGCGGCCGCATCGTCGTGCACGGTGTCGAGCGCCTGCATGGCGGCAGCCACCACGTGCTGCCCGACCGCATCGAGACCGGTACGTTCCTCGTCGCCGCGGCGATGACGGGCGGCCGCGTGACCGTGCGCAACGCGCGTCCGGACACGCTGGACGCGGTGATCGACAAACTCAAGCAGGCCGGCGCCGAGATCGCCGTCGATGCGGATCGCATCACGCTGGACATGGGCGGGCGACGTCCGAAGTCGGTGGACCTCACCACCGCGCCGCACCCCGCGTTTCCCACCGACATGCAGGCGCAGTTCATGGCGCTCAACTGCATCGCCGACGGCGTGGGCGTGATCAACGAGACCATCTTCGAGAACCGCTTCATGCACGTCTCGGAGCTGCAGCGCCTGGGCGCCGACATCCGCGTCGAGGGCCACACGGCCATCGTGCGCGGCGTGCAGAAGCTGAGCGGCGCGCCGGTGATGGCGACCGATCTTCGCGCGTCGGCGTCGCTCGTGCTGGCCGGCCTCGTGGCGGAGGGGGCCACGACCATCGACCGCATCTACCACCTGGACCGCGGCTACGAGAACATCGAGGAAAAGCTCTCGGGCCTGGGCGCGAAGATCCGCCGCATCGCGAGCTGACGCACCATGGCTCTGATCGATCTCTCGCGCCGGAAGTCCGCACCGTTCACCGCGCGCCGCATGGCGACGCTGGGGTTCTTCGTCACGCTGCTGATCGTCGTCGGCTGGCTGCACTTCACCGGGGCGGCAGCCACGCGCGGCATCGAGCGCAAGGACATGGACTGGAACAACGACGGCAACGTGACGATGCGCGAGATGCTGCAGTCGTTCTACGCCGTCACCGTCACGACCCGGACCGAAGGCACGCGCGAATGCCGCACGTTCGCCTTCCGCGGCAGCGACCAGTCGCTGCGCGTGGATTGCCGCACGGTGGTGCAGCCCGCGTCGGAGTGATCGCGGGCGGGACATTCCGCTTCGACGACGCCACGAAAAAGCCCCGCAGCGCGGGGCTTTTTCGTTTCCTGCGCGTGCGCGCGAGTGGCGCGGCTCAGCGAACGTTCTGCACGCGCAGGTCGATCGCGTCCTGGCCCTTGTCGCGCTGCAGGATGCGCGCCGGTACCGGCATGCCCTCGACGACCCACGCGATGGTTTCCTTGTCGCCCTGCTTGCTGACGACCTTCGTCGCCTGCTTCGGCTGCCCGCCCACGGTGATCGCTTCCTTGCCGGCGACGGTGTAGGTGAGGTCCTTGACGCGTCCGTCCTCGACCATGCGGTAGTGCGTGGTTTTGCCGGCCTGCACGTCGCGCACGATCGCCAGGTTGATCAGCAGCGCGTCCAGATCGCCCGACTGCAGCTTGATCGGGCCGGCACGTTCGGGCTTCACGTCGCCCGTCCACGTCGCCACGCCCTTGGCCCAATCGTAGGTGGCGTTCTTGTTCTGTTTCTTGGTGAGTACCTGCGAACTGTCGTTGCCGGAGACCGGGCGCCACTGGCCGTTGCTGTCCTCGAACACCGTCGTCTGGCGCAGGTTCGCCAGCGGACTGCTGACGTCGAGGCTGTACTTCCAGCGGTTGGCGCCGTCGGCGACCAGCGTCATCTTGCCGATGCCCTGCATGCCCATGTAGCTGGCCTGGTAGTCGGCGGTGAACGGCTTGATCGCCAGCGCCGGCGCGCTGACCGCGGCCAGGATCGCCGCGGCGATCAGCGGTCGCAGCAGGCGGGTGGTGAAGTGAGCTTTCGTGGGGGCCATCAGGGAGCTCCTTTGTAGTCGACCAGGCGCAGGTCGTAGGTGTCCGTGCCGTTCTCGCGCTGCAGGATGCGAACGGGCGTGGGCACGCCTTCGACCACCCACACTACCGTCTCGTCGTTGTTCGAGCCCTGAACGCGGCTCACGCGCATCGCATTGAACCCCATGCCGTCGACGTTGACCGGTTCCAGTTCCTGCGCGACGGTGAAATGGTGGTCGCGCGCGCGCCCGTTGTCGACGAAGCGGTACTGCAGCGCCTTGCCGGGTTGCGCATCGCGGATGATCGCCAGGTTGATCAGCAGCCCGCTCATGTCGCCGTCCTTCAGCGGGACCGGCACCTGGCGCGTCTTCTTCACGTCGCCCGTCCAGCGCGCCGTGCGCGCGTTCCAGTCGTAGGTGCCGGTGATCTTGCGCCCGACGAAGATCGCCTTGCGCACCGTGCTCTGGCTCAACGGGCGATAGACCTCGTTGCCGACGACGTCGAACACCGTGCTCTGCTGCGCGTTCACGTTCGCCAGGCCCATCAGCCCCTTGGTGCCGCGCATGTCCAGGTCGATGCGCCAGTGCGAAGGATTCACGTCGGGCACCACCTGCATGGTCGCTTCGCCCAGCGGCTTGCCTTCGTTGAAGATCTGGTAATTCGCCACGAACGGCTCCAGCGCCGACGCGGGCGCGGAGAACGACGCCAGCGCGCAGCACAGCAGCAACGGGGCGGTGGTCAGGACGCGGGAGAAATACTTCATCAGAAGCCAGGCTTCGTCGACAGCCGGTACGTGGGAGGGCGCCGTGTCATGCCGATTCCCCGGAAGGCCCCTCAGACGGGGCGATCGGTGCCGGGGGCACGCAGGGCACCGGCGGAATCTAGGAGCAGCGGCGTAAACAGGGGATGACCATCCACGGTCGTGGTTGTTCCCTGTTCAGCCAGCCGGCCGGAGACGGCGAGCCGGAGCACGGCGACCAGCAGCGGATGCTCCACCGCCAGCACGCGCGCGGCGAGGGCGTCGGCGTCATCGCCCGTGCGCACCGGCACGCGCGCCTGCGCGACGACCGTCCCCGCGTCGAGCTCGGGAATGACGAAATGCACGCTCGCGCCGTGTTCGGTCTCGCCGTCGGCGATGGCCCGCGCGTGCGTGCGTAGGCCCGGGTACTTCGGCAGCAGCGACGGATGGATGTTGAGCAGCCGCCCGCGGAAGCGCTCGACGAACGCATCGCACAGGATGCGCAGGTAGCCGGCGCAGACGATCCAGTCCGGCCGCGTCGCTTCGATGGCGTCGCCGAGCGCGGCATCGAAGGCGTCGCGCGAGGCGTACTCCTTCGGGCTGGCGCTCCAGCGCAGCGTCGGTGCCACGCGCGACAGCGCGGGCGCGGCGGGCTTGTCGGAAAACACGCCGACGATCCGGGCCGGCAACGCGCCGGCGTCGATCGCGTCCAGGATGGCCTGCAGGTTGCTGCCGCGCCCCGACACCAGCACGGCGATGCGGTCGGGGCTCGCCGGTGTCGCGCTCAAGTGCGCGCTCAACCGATGCGGACGCGGCTGTCCGGCGAGGCGCCCGCGGCGGCCTTGACCACCTGGCCAATCGGGCGATGGCGCAGGCCCAGCCGCTCGAGGTCGGCGGACACCGCGGCGGCGTCCTCCGGCGCGACCACCAGCACGAAGCCGACGCCGCAGTTGAACGTGCGCCACATCTCCTCGTTCGGAACGGCGCCTTCGCGCTGGAGCCACTCGAACACCGGGGGCAGCACGATCGCCGAGGCGTCGATGTCCAGCCCCAGACCGTCAGGGATCACCCGGATGATGTTTTCGGTCAGGCCGCCGCCGGTGATGTGCGCCATCGCATGCAGGTCGTGCTTGCCCAGCAGTTCCAGCACCGGCTTGACGTACAGCTGCGTGGGCGCCATCAGCGCGTCGATCAGCTTCACGCCGCCGACGTCGAGGTCGGCCGGGCGGCCCGCGCGGTCGTAGATCTTGCGGATCAGCGAGTAGCCGTTCGAATGCGGACCGCTGGACGCGATGCCGACCAGCACGTCGCCCTCGCGCACCTTGGCGCCGTCGAGCAGCTTGGACTTCTCCACCGCGGCAACGCAGAAACCGGCGAGGTCGTATTCGCCGGGCGGGTACATGTCGGGCATCTCGGCGGTCTCGCCGCCGATCAGCGCGCAGCCGGACAGCTCGCAACCCTTGGCGATGCCGCCGACCACTGCCACGGTGGTGTCCACGTCGAGCTTGCCGGTGGCGAAGTAGTCGAGGAAGAACAGCGGCTCGGCGCCCTGCACGAGGACGTCGTTGACGCACATCGCGACCAGGTCGATACCGATGGTGTCGTGGCGGTTCAGCTGCTGCGCCAGCTTGAGCTTGGTGCCCACGCCGTCGGTGCCCGAGACCAGCACCGGCTCCCTGTACTTGCCCGACAGGTCGAACAGGGCGCCGAACCCGCCCAGGCCGCCCATCACTTCGGGACGGAAGCTGCGCTTGACCAGCGGCTTGATGCGTTCGACCACCTCGTTGCCCGCGTCGATGTCGACGCCGGCGTCGCGGTAGGTGATCGGAGTGGGGGCGGAGGGGGAGCTGGACACGGGCGGCCTCGTCGGTCGCGGGAGATGAAGTCGCGATTTTAACAGTCGTGACGAGGTTGAATGGACGGGCCGGGGCTCGCTGCGGCACCATTTCGGCTGATGACGTACTCAGGGACAGCGATGGTTCGGGCAATCCGCGCGGGAACTCCGCGCACCACGTTCCTCCGGAAGATCCACTTCCTGATGGTGGCGGTCGCCTTGCTGGTGGCCAGTTCGGGGGCCTGGGCCCAGCGCGTGGAAGGCGATCGCGCCCGCGCCGAGGGCATCTACGCCACCGAAGTGCAGGTCAACGGCCAGGGCGAGGCGGAGCGCAGCGGCGCGTTCGCGCGCGGTCTGTCGCAGGTGCTGGGCAAGCTCTCGGGCGATCGAAGCGTGTCGTCCAAGCCGGGCGTGGGCCGGGAACTGCGCCAGGCGAAGGTGTACGTGAAGGCGTACGACTACCGCCAGGACGAGGGCGTCGGCCCGACCGGCGCACCGAGCTTCCGTACCACGCTGGTCATCCAGTACGACGAGGAGGCGGTCAACGACCTGGCCGCGACGCTCGGCATCGCCATCTGGCCGCAGCCGCGGCCCAAGCCGGTGCTGTGGCTGGCCATCGACGACGGCAGCGGCCCGCGCCTGGTCGGCCTGCCGCAGGTGAACGCCGCCCGTCCCGCGCTGAACCGCGCGGTCGAACGCGGCTACAAGCTCGGCCTGCCCACCGGCAATGCCGCCGAACAGGCGACCGTCGGGGCGATCTGGCGCGGCGACAGCGCGGCCGTCGCGCGGGCCTCGGCACGCTATAGCCCGCCCATGCAGCTGATCGGCAAGCTCTACCGCGACACCACCGCGGGATGGAAGGCCGACTGGACCTTCGTCGATGCCGGCAAGGTGCTGGCGAACTGGTCGCAGACCGGCCCCGATGCCCGCCAGCTGATGGCCGGCGGCGCCGACGGCGCGGCCGACGCGCTGATGAAGCGCTACGCCAAGCGTGCGCCGTCGGGCGAGCCGGGCCTGTACCGCGTGACCTTCACCGGCATCGACAGCAGCGACGACTTCATCCGCCTGGCCGGCTATCTCCAGAAGCTGTCGGTGGTGCGCCGGATCACGCCCGTACGCGCCAGCGCGCAGGGCCTGGAATACGAACTCGACCTCGTCAGCGGCATGCCGGGCCTGAACCGCCTGCTCGTCCGCGACGGCGTGGTCGATGTCCTGGAAGGCCTGGAAGGCCAGCCGCCGGTCTACCGGCTGCGTTGACGGGCACCGCCCGAAAGGAACCGCATGCAATCGCAAGCCCTGGACGACATCGCGCGATTCCTGCGCCGCCTGCAATGGGCGGCGCTGGGCCTGGCCGTGTGCTGGCTGGTCTGGGTGCTCGCACCGATCCTGACGCCGTTCGTGTTCGCGTTGATGCTGGCGTGGCTCGGCGATCCGCTGGTCGACCGGCTCGAACGCGCGGGGCGCTCGCGCAACGTCGCGGTCACGCTCGTGTTCACCGCGATGGCGCTGATCGTGCTGGCGGCGCTGCTGATCCTGGTGCCGCTGATCGAACGGCAGATCAACACGCTGGTCGCCTCCTGGCCGCACTACCGCGAGTGGTTCATGCTCACGGCCCTGCCGTGGGTCGAGCAGCGCCTGGGCGTCGAGCTCACGGACTGGCTGGATTTCAGCCACCTCAGCCAGCTGGTGCGCGAGAACTGGGACCGCGCGGGCGGTCTCGCGGCGACGGTGCTGGGCTATCTGTCGCGTTCGGGTTTCGCGGTGATCGGCCTGGTGGCCAACGTCGCGCTGCTGCCGGTGATCACGTTCTTCTTCCTGCGCGACTGGGACGCGCTGGTCGAGCGTGTCGCCTCCCTGATTCCGCGCGATCACCTGGACATCGTGAGCCGGCTGGCGCGCGAATCCAGCGACGTGCTCAGCGCATTCCTGCGCGGTCAGTTCCTCGTGATGCTGGTGCTGGGCGTCATGTACGGCCTGGGATTGTGGGCGGTCGGGCTCGACCTGGGCATCCTCATCGGCCTGATCGCGGGCCTGCTGACCTTCGTGCCGTACCTCGGCCCGGCCAGCGGCATCCTCCTCGGCGTCATCGCCGCGCTCGTGCAGTACGGGGACTGGCAGCACGTCGCCGGCGTGCTGGTGGTGTTCGGCATCGGCCAGGTGATCGAAAGCTACGTGCTGACGCCCAAGCTGGTCGGAGACCGCATCGGCCTGCATCCGGTGGCGGTGATCTTCGCCGTGCTCGCCGGCGGGCAGCTGTTCGGTTTCCTCGGCATGCTGCTGGCGCTGCCGGTCTCGGCGGTGGTGAACGTGCTGCTTCGCTACGCGCAGGAACGTTACCGCCACAGCCGCCTGTACGTCGGCACGCACGCCGCGCTGGAGGATGGCGTGCCGGATCCGCTCGCCGATCCGCACCTGCCGCTCCCGACCGACCGCAAGCCCGAGTGAACCACCACGAGTCATCCGCAGTGAGCGTTCCGCAGTTGCCGCTGGCCTTGCGCTATCCGCCCGACCAGCGACTGGACACTTTCGTGCACGCGCCGGCCGGCGCGATCGAACAGCTGCGCGCGCTGGCCGAGGGCCACGCCGACGCGCGGCCCGACAGCACGTACATCGCCGGGCCGATGGGGGTCGGCAAGACGCACCTGTTGCTGGCGACATGCGCCGCCACGGAAGCCGCCGGGCGTCGCGCCGCGTACCTGCCGCTTGCCGCGGCGGCCGGGCGCCTTCGCGATGCGCTGGAATCGCTGGAAGGCAACGACGTCATCGCGCTCGACGGCCTCGACGCCATCGCCGGTCATCGCGAGGACGAAGTGGCGCTGTTCGACGCCCACAACCGTGCGCGCGCCGCCGGTCGCGCTCTGGTCTACGCGGCCCGCGACATTCCCGATGCGATCGGCCTGACGCTGCCGGACCTGCGTTCGCGCCTGGGGCAGTGCACCCGCATCACGCTTGCGCCGCTGGACGAGGACGGCCGTCGCGACGTGCTGCGCCAACGTGCGCAGCGGCGCGGGCTCGTGCTGGAAGACGCGGCCCTCGACTGGCTGCTGCGCCGCGTCGGCCGGGATCTGGGCGGCCTCACCGGCCTGCTGGACCGACTCGACCGCGCATCGCTCGCGGCGCAGCGGCGCATCACGGTGCCGTTCCTGCGACAGACGCTGGGGAGCGGGGAGTCGGCGTCTTAGCGCACATGTCGTCACAGCGAACGTGTTCGCGCGACGCGTCGTGCCGCCTGTGACATGCCCATGCAACCAGCAATCGCCCCGGCGAATGCCGGATCCAGGCCGACCGCCCGTCCACACCTTGATCGTCATTCCAGCGACAGCTGGAATCCGTCTTGATCTTCTCGTTATGCGCGATCGCGAGACGCAACTGCGCAGCGCCCGTGGTTCACCTTGAGGCTTCGTTGTCCCTCATCCCAACCCGGTGGGAGAGGGGTGAAACCTCCGCTCCGCGGGCACCAGCGCGGCTCACGCGCCTGCCAGCTCGC
This sequence comes from Lysobacter arvi, assembly GCA_031216755.1. GTDB lineage: Bacteria > Pseudomonadota > Gammaproteobacteria > Xanthomonadales > Xanthomonadaceae > Lysobacter_J > Lysobacter_J arvi. The sequence goes on from JARUHG010000002.1 coordinate 339,302, forward strand.
GTTCCAGTCCCGCCAACCGCTCCGGCGTTCCGACGTCGGTCCATCGGCCGCGGTGGTGTTCGCCGGTGATGCGGCCCTGCGCCATGTGCGCGCGCAGGATCGGTGCGAGCCGGAACCGCGGCGGCGTCTCGTCCGCGCCCGCGTCGGTGGTGTGCGCACGCCAGTGGTCGAGCAACTGCGGGCGGTACACGCCGATGCCGGAATAGGTGAGGCGATCGTCGCCATCGGAGCGCACCAGGCCGTCCGCGTCGAGCGCGAAATCGCCCTGCGCCGCCTGCGCGGGGCGATCGACCATCACCAGGTGCGCAAGGCCCGCCGGTTCGCGCGGCAATCGCGCGAAGTCGTAGTCGCTCCACACGTCGCCGTTGACCAGTACGAACGGCGCATCGCCCAGCAGCGGCAACGCATGCAGCATGCCGCCGCCGGTTTCCAGCGGGCGATCCCCCTCGTAGGAGTAACGAATCGACAGCCCCCAGCGTTCGCCCGTACCGAGCTGCTCGGGAAACTGCGGCGCCAGCCAGCTGGTGTTGATCACGACGTCGCGGATGTCCTGCGCCGCGAGCTTTTCCAGATGCCATTCGATCAGCCGCTTGCCGCCCACGCGCAGCAACGGCTTGGGCGTGTGGTTGGTCAACGGACGCATGCGCTCGCCGAGGCCGGCGGCGAAGATCAGGGCTTTCAAGCAGGGCTCCGGAAGCGGATCAGGACGAGGGCAGGGCGACGCGTTCCATCGCCGGCCGGATGCGTACGTCGAGCACTTCGCGCAGCGGCGTCAGTTCGCGATAGCGCGGCAGCACTTCATCGAGGTAGCGGATGAAGCGCGGCGCGTCCGGCAGGTATTTGCTTTTGCCGTCGCGGTAATGCAGGCGCGAGAAGATGCCGAGGATCTTCAGGTGCCGCTGTACGCCAAGCCAGTCGGCATCGCGCTGGAACACCGGCAGCGGCGGCACCGGAATGCGCGCGCGCAGTGCGCGCTCGTGATACCGCGCGAGCCAGTGGTCCACGCGTTCCAGCGGCCAGCTCAGGAACGCGTCCTTGAACAGGCTCACCGGATCGTAGGCGACCGGACCCCAGACGCAGTCCTGGAAATCCAGCACCGCCGGCCCATCGTCCACCGGCATCAGGTTGCGCGGCATGAAGTCGCGATGCGTGAGCACGCGCGCCTGCTGCAGCGCGTTGTCCATCAGGCGACGCTGCGCGAGTTCCAGGCGGTCCAGGTCGTCGCAGGTCAACTCGAGTCCGAGGTGCCGCCGCAGGAACCAGTCCTCGAACAGTCCCGCATCGCGCTGCAGGAGCGCCTCGCCGAACTCGCCCGTGCCAAGCGGCGGCTGGATCGCCTGCAGCCGCAGCAGTTGGCCGATCGCGGCGTCGAAATGCGCGTCGGCCGTGTCGTCGTCGATGATCTGCGCGAGCGTCGGCCCGCCCAGGTCTTCCAGCAGCAGGAACCCGTTGGCGACATCCTCCACCAGCACCTGCGGTACGCGCACGCCGCCGCTTTCCAGCAGGGCGCGCATGCGCAGCCACGGGCGCACGTCCTCCAGCTGCGGTGGCGAATCCATCACGATGCGGCTGCCGCCGGAGGTCTGCACGCGCCAGTAACTGCGATGACCGGCGTCGACGGACGCGCGCACCAGTTCCAGATCGGGCACGTCGGTGGCGGCACGTGCCCACGCCAGGCGTGCGGATTCGCGCTCGGCGGCGTCGGGTGCGGGAAGCGGATTCGAACCGGGTACGACGGTCATGCAGGCTCCGTGCGAGGTCGCTGGCGATCACCATCGTCGCCGCGCACAGGTTAGCCCGCCGGATGTGCACGTTGGAATGCACCGCGATCACGTCGCGGGCATGCGGCCGCGCGCGGATCGGGCGCGCGCCGCACTCACGCGACCTTCGCGTCGCCGCGCGTCCTCACGCCGCGACGGCGTCGCGCTCCAGCGATTCCAGCCATTCGTCGTCGGAACCTTCCGCAACGCCCTCGAACAGGAACGTGGAGAGGTAGCGCTCGCCGGTGTCCGGAAGCACCGCAAGCAGCACCGATCCTTCCGGCGCGCGCTCGGCGACCTTGAGCGCGGCGGCCACGGTCGCGCCCGCCGAGATCCCGACGAACAGGCCTTCCTCCGCGGCGAGTCGACGCGAGGTGTCGCGCGCGAGGACGTCGTCCACCGGCAGCACCTCGTCGGCGACGGTGCGGCTGAGCACGGCGGGGAGGAAGTCCGGCGTCCAGCCCTGGATCTTGTGCGGCTGCCATTCCTTGCCCGAGAGCAGCGCCGCGCCGGCCGGTTCGCTGGCGATCACCTTCAGGTCCGGGCGTGCGAGCTTGAGCACCTCGCCGGCGCCGGTGATGGTGCCGCCGGTGCCCCAGCCGCTGACGAAATAGTCCAGCCGCTTGCCGGCGAAATCGCGCAGGATCTCAGGACCCGTGGTGCTGCGGTGGTAGGCCGGGTTCGCTTCGTTCTCGAATTGGCGCGCGAGGAACCAGCCGTGTTTTTCGGCCAGCTCCCGGGCGCGGCGGACCATGCCGGTGCCGCGCTCCGCCGCCGGCGTGAGGATCACCTTGGCGCCGTACGCGCGCATCAGCTTGCGGCGCTCGACGGAGAAGGTTTCGGTCATCACCGCGACGAACGGATACCCGCGGGCCGCAGCCACCATCGCCAGCGCGATGCCGGTGTTGCCGGAGGTCGCCTCGACGATCGTCTGGCCCGGCTTGAGCAGGCCGCGCCGCTCGGCGTCGAGCACGATCGCGAGCGCCAGCCGGTCCTTCACCGATCCGCCCGGATTGAACGATTCGACCTTCGCGTACAGCGTCACGTGCGACGGTGCGATGCGATGCAGCTTGACGATGGGCGTGCTGCCGATGGTGTCGAGGATGCTGTCGTAGAGGGCCATGGCGTTGCCTCGTGGTTCGTAGGGGAGTTCGTGCGGGATTCAGGCCGCCGCCGCGATGGCCGGCGCGTCGCGCAGCGGCGGTGCGCCGAACCAGTGCAGTGTGTCCGCCAGCGCCGCGACTTCGCCGACGATCAGCAGCGCCGGCGATTGCACGTCGTGGTCGCGTGCGCGCTGGGCCAGTTCGGACAGGGCGCCGACGATCACGCGCTGGTTGGCGCGCGAGCCGTTCTCGACGATCGCGAACGGCGTGGAAGCGGCGCGCCCGTGTTCGATGAGTCGCGCGCTGAAGCGGTCCAGGCCGGCCACGCCCATGTAGACGGCGAGCGTCTGCCGTTCCTGCGCGAGCGCGTGCCAGTCGAGCGTGTCCGTCGAGTCCTTGCAGTGCGCGGTGACCAGGCGCACCGACTGCGCGTGTTCGCGATGGGTCAGCGGAACACCGGCGTAGGCGGCGCACGCGACGGCGGCGGTGATGCCGGGCACGACCTCGAAGTCGATGCCGTTCGCGCGCAGGACTTCCAGCTCCTCGCCGCCGCGGCCGAACACGAACGGATCGCCGCCTTTCAGTCGCACGACGCGCTTGCCCTGCGAGGCGTGCTCCAGCATCAGCGCATGGATCTGCGCCTGCGTCGCATGGTGGTTGCCGGCCTGCTTGCCCACCTCGATGCGCTGCGCGTCGCGACGCACGAGTTGCAGCACCTCGTCGCTGACGAGCCGGTCGTGCAGGATCACGTCGGCCTCGTTGAGCACGCGCAGCGCACGCAACGTGAGCAGCCCCGCGTCGCCCGGACCCGCGCCGACGAGCGCGACGCTGCCGCGCGAGGTCGTCCCGGCGTCGTGCAATAGCGCGGTGAACTCGCGTTCGGCGGCAAGATGCTGCCGTTTGCGCAGCAGCGTGGGCACGTTTCCGCGCAGCAGGCGATCGAAGAAAGCGCGTCGCGCGCCCAGCTGCGGGAAACGCGTGCGGATCCGCTCGCGCTCGCGCCCGAGCAGGCGCGCCAGTTCGCCGAGCGATGCGTCGAGCTGGGTTTCCAGCATCTGGCGCAGATGACGCGCCAGCATCGGCGCGGCGCCGCCGCTGGAGATCGCCACCTGCAACGGACCGCGGTCGACGCGCGCGGGAATCTGCACGGAAGACGCCCGCGCGTCGTCGACCACGTTCACCCAGATCCGGCGCGCTTCGCCCGCCTCGGCGACGGCACGGTTCACGCCGTCGTCATCGGTGGCGGCGATCGCGAGCCAGGCGTCGTCCAGCCATTGCGGCGTGAAGTGGCCGGACAGATGTTCGATGTCGCCGCGCGCGGCCATCGTCGCGAGTTCGGCGTTCAGTGCAGGCGCACCGACGCGCACGCGCGCACCGGCCTCGAGCAGCGCGGCGGTCTTTCGCAGCGCCACCGTTCCGCCGCCCACGACCAGCACGCCGCGGCCGTGCAGGTCGGCGAAAACGGGGAAGAGCGGGGATGAAGCCTGTGGGCCGGGGGGCACCGGACTGCTCATGGCGACGAAGCGAAACGGAGAGGCGGTTCCGTGACGCTACGCATGCACCCCGGCGTGCGGAAATGACGCCACCGCCTGCGGTCATGCCGTTTCGGAATGACGCGGGACCCCCGCTGGACACGGCCGGTCGCGCAGGGTAGTTTTCTTCCATCCCTTTATTCGTATCGAGCGATACATGAACGCGGCCGCCGTTCGGATCACGTGTTGTCGGTGCACGTCGAAACCGACCGCCGCCCGCACGCGCGGGCCTGAACTGCCGCCTCCGTTCCTCGCTCCGACATGACCCTTACCCAGCTCCGCTATCTCGTCGCGATCGCCGACTCCGGCCTCAACATCACGCTGGCCGCCGAGCGCGTGCACGCGACGCAGCCGGGTTTGTCCAAGCAGCTCAAGCAACTGGAGGACGAGCTGGGTTTCCAATTGTTCACCCGCAAGGGCCGCAGCCTCGAAGCGGTCGCGCCGGCGGGCGAACGCGTGCTCATGCATGCGCGCCGCATCCTCGAGGAAGCCGGCAACATCCGCGCCTACGCCGCCAACGAGCGCGGCCAGCACAGCGGCCAGCTGGTGCTCGCGACCACGCACACGCAGGCGCGGTTCGTCCTGCCAGAAGCCATCGCCGCGGTGAAGCGCGAATTCCCGCAGGTGAGCATGCACCTGCAGGCGGTCGCGGGCGACGAAGTGCTCGAACAGCTCGCGCGCGGCGAGGCCGATCTTGCGGTCATCAGCACCGCCGGCGCCGAGCCCGACGGTGGCGTCGCGGTGCCGTTGTACCGTTGGCGGCGCCTGGTGCTGATCCCGCGCACCCATGCGCTGGCGAAGCTCAAGCGGGCCCCGACGCTGGCCGAACTCGCCGCGCATCCGCTGGTGAGCTACGAGTCGTCGACGCGCGCGGAATCGTCGTTGCGCCGCACCTTCGTGGACGCGGGCTTCGAACCGCAGCTGGCGATGACGGCGCGCGACGCGGACCTCATCAAGACGTACGTGCGCGCGGGCCTCGGCGTGGGCGTCCTCGCGGAAATGGCGGTCGGTGCGCGCGACGAAGACCTGATCGCCTTGCCCGCGCCGGACGCGCTGCCCGAATGCGTGACCTGGGCAGTGATTCCCCGCGCGCGCGTGCTGCGCGAATACGCGCTGGCGCTGCTGCACGGCATCGCGCCGCAGCTGGATCGTCGCGACCTGCGCCGCGTGCTCGAAGGCAACCTGGAACCGCAGTGGCCCCCCGCGCCGTCGTGGCGCGAGCTGAGCCAGCCGATCACCACCTGACGGTCACGCCGTCGACATCCCCGCGAGGAGAGCCGTCATGCCGCTCATCACCGTCACCGTGCGCAAGCCCAAGACGGCGGCGTTCAAGACCTCGGTGCTGGACGCGGTGCACGCCAGCCTGGTGTCCAGCGGCGTGCCCCAGGCCGACCTATTCCAGCGCGTCTTCGAACTGGAGGCGGAGGATTTCCGCTTCGATCCCGCGTATCCCGACCTGGCTTCGCCGCGCACCGACGACTTCGTGCTGATCGAGATCCTGTGGTCGGTCGGGCGCAGCGTGAAGGTGAAGAAGAAGTTGCTGGCCGAACTGATGGATCGCCTCGCGCAGGCGGGCCTCGATCCGGAACACGTGATGGTCGCCTTCAAGGAAACCACGTGGGAAAACTGGTCCTTCGGCGGCGGGCGCCTGATCCATACCTGAGCGCGTTCCGCGCGTCGCGGTCATTGCATCGCCATCCACAGCGCCATGCCGCCCACGGTGCCGAGCAGGGCCGCGGCCACGCCGCGCCGGAACCACAGCGATTGCGCCGTCGCGGCGGAGGTCAGTACGGAATCGTCCGGCGCCAGGCCGATCATCGCGATCACGACCAGTAGCGCGACCGCGATCGGGCAACTGATCGGGTTGCGCAGCGCGACGTTCACCGCCCACTGCGCCGCCGAGAGCACCCCGGCGAGCGCGACCCACGCCCAGCCCTGGCCGCGCGCGATGAGCGGACGCTGCCAGCGCATCACCGCGAAGACCGACCACGCCAGCGCCACCGTCGTGAGCACGGAACGCAGAAAGTCGAACGCGTCGTATCGCATCGCGCCGATGGTCGGCGCGGACGGGTCGGAAGCCGGTCGGAAGCGGCCGGATCGAGGCTGCCACGCGCGAGGCGCGCAACCGCCGTGATGCGGGCCTCAGGCCGCGTTGGGCTCGTCGAAATGCAGGCCGCATTCCCGCTTGAGGCCAAAGAAGCGCGTGTCTTCCTCGTTCATGCCGGGCTCGAGCCGGCGCGTGGTGTGCACGTCGCCGATCGACACGTAGCCCTGGTGCCAGAGCGGGTGGTACGGAAGATCGTGTTGCTGCAGGTACTGCCAGACGTCGCGATCGCTCCAGTCGGCGATGGGATGCAGCTTCCAGCGGCCGTCGCGCAGTTGCAGGAAGTCGATCGCCGCGCGGCTGCGCGACTGGCTGCGGCGCAGTCCCGCGATCCACGTCCGCACGCCCAGCTCCTCCAGGGCGCGCTGCATCGGTTCCACCTTGCGCATGCGGTTGTAGCGCTCGATGCCTTCCAGCCCGCTTTCCCACAGCTTGCCCAGCCGGGCTTCCATCCACGCGATGCCGATCTGCGGGCGATACACCTTGAGGTTCAGGTCGAGGCGGTCGGTGAGCTGGTCGATGAACCGGTAGGTCTCGGGGAACAGGTAGCCGGTGTCGATCAGGATCACCGGAAGGTCCGCGCGCTGTTGCGTCGCCAGATGCAGCGACACCGCGGCCTGCGCACCGAAACTGGACGACAGCGCGTGCTCGCCGGCGGTGTGTTCCAGCGCCCAGGCGATGCGCTCGGACGCGCTCAGTCCGCCCAGCCACGCATTGAGCTCGGCCAGTGCGCGGGGCGATTCGGCGGCGGTGATGGGATCGGGCGGGCTCATGCGGCGTTCTCGGTAACGGCGTGTTGCAGGTGGAGTTCGATGGCGGATCGGGGCGGAACGACGACGCCGGCACGCACGAGGAAATCGCCGAAGCCTTCCCCGTCGCGGCGTTCGCCGGCGTAGCGCGCGAAAAGGGGATCGAGCGCTTCGAGGATCTGCGCCTCGACCACGTTCTCCCGATACAGCGTGTTCAGGCGCTGCCCGCGGTGATCGGCGCCGAGCATCAGGTTGTAGCGGCCGGGCGCCTTGCCGACGAGCGCGATCTCGCCCAGGTACGGACGCGAACAGCCGTTCGGACAGCCGCTGATGCGCAGGTGGATGGGCGCGTCGCGCAGGCCGTGCGCGTCGAGCAGCGCCTGCACCTGGTCGACGAATTCGGGCAGGTAGCGCTCGGCTTCGGCCATCGCCAGGCCGCAGGTCGGCAGGGCGACGCAGGCGAGCGCGTTCCTGGCCAGCGGCGTGGCGGACACGTGGGTGTCCAGCCCGTACTGCGCGACGAGCGCATCGACGCGTCCGCGCAGTTCCGCCGGTACGCCGGCGATCACGAGGTTCTGGTTCGGCGTGAGGCGGAACTGCGCGTCGGGCGATTCGGTCTCGAGCACGCGCGCGATCTCGCGCAGGCCGGTGAGGTGCGACAGGCCATCGCGATCCCAGATGCGCCCGGCGACGATGCGAAGCGTCAGGTGTGCGCGGCCATCGGTTCCCTCGATCCAGCCGAAACGATCGCCGTTGTGGACGAAGTCGAACGGTCGCGCATCGGAGAGGGTAAAACCCGCGCGCCGTTCGACTTCGCCCTTGAACCAGTCCAGTCCGCGATCGTCGATGGTGTACTTCAGCCGAGCGCGCTTGCGCAGCACGCGGTTGCCGAAATCGCGCTGCGCGGTGATCACCGCCACGGCGACCTGCGTGAGCTGGTCCGGCGTCACGAAGCCGATCACGTCGCCCAGCCGCGGATAGGTCTCCGGATCGCCGTGCGTGGCGCCCATGCCGCCGCCGATGCTGACGTTGTAGCCGAGCAGTTCGCCGTCGGCGTCGACGATCGCGATGAAGCCCAGGTCCTGCGCGAAGACGTCCACGTCGTTGTACGGCGGGATGGCGAAGCCGATCTTGAACTTGCGCGGCAGATAGGTCGGCCCGTAGACCGGCTCGTCCTCGCTGCCGCTGCCGCCGATGCGCTCCTCGTCCAGCCAGATTTCGTAGTACGCGCGCGTGTTCGGCAGCAGGTGCTCCGACAACGCGGCCGCCTGCGCGTGCACCTGCGCATGGGCGCGCGACTGCAGCGGATTGGCCGCGACGGCGACGTTGCGGTTCACGTCGCCGCAGGCGGCCAGCGTGTCGATCAACGCGGCGTTGATCGCCTGCATGGTGGACTTCAGTTCGGTCTTGATCACGCCGTGGAACTGGAAGGCCTGGCGCGTGGTGATGCGCAGGCCGCGCTCGGCATAGGTCGTGGCGACCGCGTCGAGCCTGAGCCACTGCGCGGGCGTGACCACGCCGCCGGGCGTGCGCGTGCGGATCATGAACGCGTAGGCCGGCTCCAGCTTCGCCAGGCGACGTTCCTCGCGGATGTCGCGATCGTCCTGCTGGTAGCTGCCGTGGTACTTGATGAGCGTCTGGTCGTCCTCGTTCAGCGCGCCGGTGACCGGATTGGCGAGCGACTCCAGCAGCGTGCCGCGAAGGCGCGCGCTGCGCTGCTTGATGTCCTCGACGGAATGGCTGCTCATCAGTACACGTCCCGCGCGTAGCGTCCCTGCTGCTGCAGGGTGTTGAGGTAATCCTCGGCGTCGTCGGCCGAACGGCCGCCGTGGGCGGCGATGACGGACAGCAGCGCCGCATGCACGTCCTTCGCCATGCGCGTGGCATCGCCGCAGACGTACAGGTGCGCGCCGTTCTCGATCCAGTCAAAGAGTTCGCGGCCGCGTTCGGCCAGCCGCTGCTGCACGTAGACCTTGTGCGACTGGTCGCGCGAGAACGCCAGGTCGAGCCGATGCAGCGTGCCGTCCTTCAACGCCTGCTGCCATTCGACCTGGTAGAGGAAATCGCTGCGGAAATGCGGGTTGCCGAAGAACAGCCAGTTGCGTCCGGCCGCGCCGACGGCCGCGCGGTCCTGCACGAAGGCGCGGAACGGTGCGACGCCCGTGCCCGGACCGATCATGATGACGTCGCGCGACGCATCGGCCGGAAGGCGGAAGCGCTCGTTGTGTTCGATGAACACCGGCAGCCGCGCACCTTCCTCGCTGCGTGCGAAGTGGTTGGACGCCGCGCCCCAGCGCAGGCCGTCGCCGTCGTCGTACTCGACGTGCGCGACGGTGAGGTGCACCTCGTCGCCGACGTGCTTCTGGCTCGACGCGATCGAGTAGAGCCGCGGCGTGAGCGGTCGCAGGGCCGCGACGAATTCCTCGGGACTCCACGCCGCCGGATGCCGACGCAGCAGGTCCAGCACCTGGGCCTGGTTCAGCAGCGTCGTCAGTCCGGTCTGTCGATCCGGCGCGAGCAGGGCATTGAGTTCCTCGCTGCGCGACTGGGCCGCGTGGCTGGCGACGAACGGGCGCGCGAGCTTCGTCAGCTCGCGCTTTTCCGCCAACCACTGCCGCAGCGGAAGGCGCTGGCCGCCGTGTTCGACGACGGCCTCGCCGTCGAGCTCGCTGGTGCGCAGGATCGCTTCGACCAGCGCGGGCGGGTTCAGCGGCCACAGGCCGAGCGCGTCGCCGGGCTCGTAATGCAGGCCGGAGCCTTCCAGCGACAGTTCGATGTGGCGCACGTCCTTGGCGCTGCCGCGCGCCGTGATGCGCTGGTTGGCGAGCAGTTCGGCAGCGAACGGCGCATCGCGCCCGTGCGCCGGCTGCAGCGGACGCAGCGGCGTGACGGTCGCGAGCGGCGCGGTCGGCTTCAGCGCCTCCTTCGCCTTCGACAGTGCCTGCGCCAGCCAGGGTTCGGCGACGGTCTCCAGGTCGAGATCGGCATCCGCGCGCGGCAGCAGGCGCGTCGCGCCGAGCTCGGCCAGGCGCGCATCGAGGCGGTTGCCGATCGCGCAGAACTGCGGGTAGCTCGAATCGCCCAGCCCCAGCACGGCGTAGCGCAGCTGCTTGAGTTCGGGCGCACGCTTGCCGGCGATGAACTCGACCAGCGCGCGCGCATCGTCGGGCGGATCGCCGTCGCCCTGCGTGCTGATCACCAGGTAGAGGGTGCGTTCGTCCTTGAGTTCGCGCGTGGGATAGGCGTCGGCGCGCAGCAGGCGGACGGGGAGGCCCGCGGCCTCGCTCTGGCGTGCGAGCTGTTCGGCCAGCCGCTTCGCATTGCCGGTCTGGCTGCCGTAGACGATGGTCAGCCGGCCCGCGGGCGCGGCGTCGGTCACTGGCGATGTAACCGTTTGCACGCCAGCGGCGCCGCGCGATGCGAGGCCGGCGGCATAGCCCGAGAGCCACCACAGGCCGTTCGCGTCGAGGCCGTCGGTCACGCGCGCCAGCGCCACGAGCCGGTCTTCCGTGAGCGGAGCGGCAAGCGCGGCGGAAACGTTTGGCAGGGAGGCCGACATGGGCAACGGGACGAAGGGGACCCTCGCAGGCTAGGCCCCCGCGTCCGCGGCCAGAAAGGATGAGGGGTTATGCGCTCATGCCGGTGGCTTATTTCCGGCGGCAAGCACCGCCGTTCCTACAATGTGGTCAACTGGCCGCGAGGCGCCGGCGCACCGCCGGTACGACTCGCCAGCCCGCCACTCGCCGATCACGATCCGATGACGTCCCTGGACCTGAGCCATCTCGACCGCCTCGAAGCGGAAAGCATCCACATCCTGCGCGAGGTCGCGGCCGAGTTCCGTCATCCGGTGATGCTGTACTCCATCGGCAAGGACAGCTCGGTGCTGCTGCATCTGCTGCTGAAGGCGTTCGCGCCCGCGCGGCCGCCGATTCCGCTGCTGCACGTCGACACCGGCTGGAAGTTCCGCGAGATGATCGCCTTCCGCGATCGCCGCGCGCAGGACACCGGCGTGCAGTTGCACGTGCACACCAATCCCGATGGCGTCGCGCAGGGCATCGGGCCGATCACGCACGGCGCCACCGTGCACACCGACGTGATGAAGACCCAGGCGCTGAAGCAGGCGCTGGACCAGTTCGGCTTCGACGCGGCCATCGGCGGCGCGCGTCGCGACGAAGAGAAATCGCGCGCGAAGGAACGCATCTTCTCCTTCCGCAACGAACAGCATCGCTGGGATCCGAAGCACCAGCGCCCGGAACTGTGGAGCCTCTACAACACGCGCATCCACAAGGGCGAGTCGGTGCGTGTGTTTCCGCTGTCGAACTGGACCGAACTCGACGTGTGGCTGTACATCTACCGCGAGAAGATCCCTGTTCCGTCGCTGTACTTCGCCGCGCCGCGACCGGTCGTGGAGCGCGAGGGCGCGCTGATCATGGTCGACGACGAACGCCTGCCGCTGAGCGAAGGCGAAGCGCCGCAGACGCGCCAGGTGCGCTTCCGCACGCTGGGCTGCTATCCGTTGACCGGCGCGATCGAATCGGACGCCGACACGCTCGAGAAGATCATCGCCGAGATGCTGGTGGCGACCACGTCCGAACGCCAGGGCCGCGTGATCGATCACGATCCGTCCGCGTCGATGGAGAAGAAGAAGCAGGAGGGGTATTTCTGATGAAGAAGTCGGGACCGGGGACCTGGGACCGGGGACCCGTGAGGGGCCCCGCTGCCGCGCGCGGCGATGGGCTGCTGGCGACCGTCGAATTCCAGACGCCGACGCTTGCGTCTCACGGGTCCCGGGTCCCGGGTCCCGAGTCCCGCGCCGTGTCCGCCTACCTCGCCCAGCACGAAACCAAGGGCCTGCTGCGCTTCATCACCTGCGGCAGCGTCGATGACGGCAAGAGCACGCTGATCGGCCGCCTGCTGTACGAGAGCCGCGCGCTGTTCGACGACCAGTTGTCCGCGCTGGAAAACGACAGCCGCCGCCACGGCACGCAGGGCGAGGCGATCGACTACGCGCTCCTGCTCGACGGCTTGTCGGCCGAGCGCGAGCAGGGCATCACCATCGACGTCGCGTACCGCTTCTTCAGCACCGACAGGCGCAAGTTCATCGTCGCCGATTGCCCCGGCCACGAGCAGTACACGCGCAACATGGCCACCGGCGCGTCGACCGCGGACGTCGCCATCGTCCTGGTCGATGCGCGCAAGGGCCTGCTGCCGCAGACGCGCCGCCACAGCTACATCGTCTCGCTGCTCGGCATCCGTCACGTGTTGCTGGCGGTGAACAAGATGGATCTGGTCGACTTCGACCGCGCCGTGTTCGACGAGATCAAGTCCGGCTATCGCGAACTCGCTTCCACGCTCGGCATCGGGCAGGTGCAGGCGGTTCCGCTGTCGGCGCTGCAGGGCGACAACCTGATGGGGCGTTCGCCTCGCACGCCGTGGTACGACGGGCCGAGCGTGCTGGAGTACCTGGAGTCGGTCGATGTCTCGCGTGGCGGACAGGACGTGGGCTTTCGCCTGCCGGTGCAGTGGGTTAACCGGCCGAACCAGGATTTCCGCGGCTTCGCGGGAACCGTCGCCGCAGGCGAGATCCGCCCCGGCGACGAGGTCGTCGCATTGCCGTCGGGCCGACGCTCGCACGTGTCGCGCATCGTCACCGCCGACGGCGATCTCGACGTCGCGCGCGAAGGCCAGGCGATCACGCTGACGCTGCGCGACGAGCTCGACGTGAGCCGCGGCGACGTCCTCGCCGACGCGCATCGCCCCGCGCAGGTCGCCGACCAGTTCGCCGCCCACGTGCTGTGGATGGGCGAGCAGCCGCTGCTGCCGGGGCGTCCGTACTGGCTGAAGATCGGCACGCGCACGGTCAGTGCCAGCGTCACGGAGATCAAGCACAAGACCGACGTGAACACGCAGGAGCCGCTGGCCGCCAAGCACCTGGAGCTCAACGAAGTCGGCTTCTGCAACCTCTATCTCGACCAGCCGGTTCCGTTCGAAAACTATGCCGACAACCGCACGCTCGGCGGCTTCATCCTGATCGACCGGCAGACGAATGCGACCGTCGCCGCCGGCACGCTGCAATTCGCGCTGCGCCGCGCGGGCAACATCCACTGGCAGCATCTGGATGTCGACAAGGCGGCGCGCGCGCGCATCAAGGGCCAGCAGCCGCGCGTGCTGTGGTTCACCGGCCTGTCGGGATCGGGCAAGTCGACGATCGCCAACCTCGTCGACAAACGCCTGCATGCGCTGGGCTACCACACCTTCATCCTGGACGGCGACAACGTGCGCCACGGTCTCAACAAGGACCTGGGCTTCACCGACGAGGACCGCGTGGAGAACATCCGCCGCGTGGCCGAAGTCGCCAAGCTGATGAGCGATGCGGGCCTGATCGTGCTGGTGAGTTTCATCTCGCCGTTCCGCGCCGAGCGTCGCATGGCGCGCGAGCTGTTCGCGCCGGGCGAGTTCGTCGAGGTCTTCGTCGATACGCCGCTGGCGGTGGCCGAGAAGCGCGACGTGAAAGGCCTTTATGCGAAGGCGCGCGCCGGCCAGCTGCGCAACTTCACCGGCATCGATTCGCCGTACGAAGTGCCCGAGGCGCCGGAGTTGTCGCTCGACACCGTGTCCGACAGCGCCGAACGGCTCGCGCAACGGGTGATCGATTTCCTGACGGACTGACGCCGCCCGGACGGCCGCGCAACGAAAAAACCCCGGCGAAGGCCGGGGTTTTTCGTCATCGGAACGGACCGGATGCACGGCGTTCAAGCCGCCTTCCTGCGCACCATCTCGTACAGGAACAGCAGCACGATGGCGCAGAGGATCGAGACGGCGAATCCGATGAAGCCGCCGCCGGCGTAGATCAGACTGCCGAGGTACGCGCCGACGATGCCAAGCACGATCGTGAGGATCCAGCCCATCGGATCCGCTCCAGGTTTGAAGAAGCGCGCCAGCACGCCAATGACCGCACCGATGATGATCGTGTAGAGCAGACTGCCCATGGCGTCCTCCTGTGATGGGTGATGCCGGCGCGGTGTTGCGCCGGAGTAGGTCGGCGAACGCGCCGACGAACGGCCGCCATCGTAAGCGCGGAAACAAAAAACCCTCGCCGGAGCGAGGGTTTTTCTTGGGCCGCCGGGGCTGCGATCAGCAGCAGCCGTGCCCGCCGTGGCGATCGCCGCTGTCCGGCGCGACCGCCGCGCCGCTGGTCTCGCCGCGCTGGCTCGCATGATGGTGTTCGGCGATCACGCGCGACACGCACGCGGTCACGCGCTTGCCCATCGGGATGTGCAGGAACTCGTTCGGGCCGTGCGCGTTGCTGTGCGGACCGAGCACGCCGGTGATCATGAACTGCGCGCCGGGGAACTTCTCGCCCAGCATGCCCATGAACGGAATGGAGCCGCCTTCGCCCATGTACATGGCCGGCTTGCCGAAGAACTCGCGGCTGGCCGACTCGATGGCCTTCGTCAGCCACGGCGACTGCGCGGGCGCGTTCCAGCCGGACGAGGACTTTTCCAGGTCCAGCGTGACCTTGGCGCCGTTGGGCGGGTCCTGGGTGAGCACGTCGCGCAGCAGTTCGCCGGCCTTCTTGCCGTCCAGCGTGGGCGGCAGTCGCAGCGACAGCTTGACCGAGGTGTACGGACGCAGCACGTTGCCGGCCGATGCGAGCGCCGGCATGCCGTCCACGCCGGTCACCGACAGGGCGGGGCGCCACGTGCGGTTGAGCACGAGCTCGGCGAGGTCGGACACCATCGGCGTCATGCCCGGCAGGAACGGGAACTTGTCGAAGACCGCCGTATCCAGCACCTTCGCCGCTTCGCGCGCCTGCGCCAGGCGTTCCTCGGGGATGTCGACGAACAGGCCGTCGACGCGGATCCTGCCGGTGTTTTCGTCCTCCAGGCGCGACAGCAACTGGCGCAGCAGGCGGAAGCTCGACGGCACGATGCCGGACGCATCGCCCGAATGCACGCCTTCCTCCAGCACCTTCACGGTGAAGTTGCCGCCGGCCAGGCCTCGCAGCGACGTCGTGCACCACAACTGCTCGTAATTGCCGCAGCCCGAATCCAGGCAGACGACCAGCGACGGCTTGCCGATGCGATCGGCCAGGTGGTCGACATACGCGGGCAGGTCGTAGCTGCCCGATTCCTCGCAGGCCTCGATCAGGATCACGCAGCGCGCATGCGGCAGCTTCTGCTCCTGCAGCGCCAGCACCGCGGTGATCGAGCCGAAGATGGCGTAGCCGTCGTCCGCGCCGCCGCGGCCATACAGGCGATCGCCCTTGATGACCGGATTCCACGGGCCGAACTCCGGATCCCAGCCGGTCATCTCCGGCTGCTTGTCCAGGTGGCCGTACAGCAGCACGCAATCGTCGTCGCGGCCGCCGTTCGCGGCCGGGATGTCGATGAAGATCAGCGGCGTGCGGCCTTCCAGGCGCACCACTTCGACCTGCATGCCGGGAATCGGCTGCGCCTTCGCCCAGGTTTCCATCAGCCGGACCGCGTCGTCCATGTAGCCGTGCTTGACCCAGTCGGCGTCGAACATCGGCGATTTGTTGGGAATGCGGATGTACTCGACGAGCTGGGGAACGATCTCGTCGTCCCATTTGTCGCCGACGTAGCGGTCGACCTTGCTGATGTCCATGGGGGGCCTGGGCCTCGATTCGGGGGACGACAAGTTTACGCCCCCGCGGCAGCGCGCCGGGTCGCGACGTTGGGCCGGAAGCTTCCGATCACGTCGCGGGTTGTTCCCACAGCGGCCGGGAACGCACCTACGCAAGGTCGCGGCGGCCTCCTTGCCGTTGCTGGCGGATCGCCCGATACGGCGCGTCGGCCTGGCTTCGGAGACTGTCTGCGCCGCCGATGCAGCGTCGCGGCGAGACATCCCACCATCCACGTCGCGGGCCCGCACGGGCCCAAGGAGTCGCCCAATGAAATCGTTCCCGTCACGGACCTTTGCCATCCGGTCCTTCGCGATGTTCGCGAGAACCCTGCTGTTGTCGCTGGCGCTCACCGGAACGGCGATGGCCGCCGAAACGGTCAACATCAACACCGCCGACGCCGCCACGCTGGACCGCGTGCTGCTCAACATCGGCCCGAGCAAGGCCGAAGCCATCGTCGCCTATCGCAAGAGCAACGGTCCGTTCCGCAGCGCCGACCAGCTCGCGCAGGTGCCCGGGATCGGCCTGAAGACCGTCGAGAAGAACAAGGACCGCATCGCCGTCGGCGGCGGCACCCCGCCTGCCCCGGCCGCCACGGCCAAGCCTGCAGCAGGTACGGCGGCCACTGCGAAACCGGCCGCGACCAAGCGTTAGGGGAGGACGCGGGCCGGCCCGGCGCACCCATGCGGTGCGAAGCCTGCGCCGGGCCGGCCCCGCGACCGCGGAGCCCGCGTCGATGCGATGGGGGGCGCGGCGTGCGCCCGGAAGCCGCCCGCTAGACTGTGCGGGAACGACGACCGGACGCGATCGATGCCTTCCGAACCACGCAGCCGTTCGCGGGTGATGCCCGCGAACGAATACCGCCGCGAACGCTGGCGCAACCAGTTGGGCTGGACGCGCGAGATCCACGCCGGCCGTCTCGAGGGCACCGAACCGGATGCGCCTTGGGACTGGCGCCTGTCGATCGCCGAAATCGAGCGCGATTCGGACTTCTCCGTGTTTGCGGGCATCGACCGCGAACTCGTCCTGCTCAGTGGAAACGGCGTGCGCCTGCGCTTCGACGACGGGGAATCGCACGACCTTCATCCGCCGCACGATCGGCTGCGGTTCGCGGGCGAGCGCAAGGTCACCGGCGAACTCCTCGACGGCCCCACGCACGACTTCAACCTGATGTGGCGACGCGATCGTGTGCGCGCTGCGCTGTGGCATCGGCCCCTCGTCGGTCCGATGGTGCTCTTCGCCGATCCCGGCACGACGTGGGTGGCGCACCTGATGGCGGGCCAGGCGCAGTTTGCGGACGAATCGGGCCTTCCGCCGATGTCGGCCGGGGACACGGCGTTCTTCGAAGCGCATGGCGAACGCCTGCGGCACGTGATCGACGGCGGCGGGGAGCTGCTGCTGGTGCGGATCGAACCGGCCGAAGGCAGCCGTTGAAGCGACGTTGACGCGATTGCGTCAGTAGACGTCCCGGCAATAACGCCCGTCGGCTGCCATGGTCTCCAGTGCGTCGAGGCCAACCGCCTCGCGCAGCACGGCATCGACGGCCGGAGCCATGCCTTCGAGGCTGCCGCAGACGTACACGGCGGCGCCGTCGGCAATCCACTGACGGAGGCGTTCGATGTTCTCGCGCAGCACGTCCTGTACGTAAACGCGTCGCGCGGCATCGCGGGAGAAGGCGAGGTCGAGATGTTGCAAGTGACCTTCGCGAAGCCAGCGCTCGATCTCGTCGCGATGGTGGAAATCGTGTTCGCTCTGGCGCTCACCGAACAACAGCCAGTTGCGTCGATGACCTGCGAGCGCGCGCGCTTTCAGATGCGCGCGCAATCCCGCCAGGCCAGTGCCGTTGCCGATGAGGATCATCGGCCGGTCGTCCCGTGGAGGATGGAAGGCGAGGTTGCGCCGGATGCGCAGGTCCACGGCGGAGCCCACCTCGGCGTGGGCCGTGAGCCAGCCGCTGCCGCTTCCCAGCCGGCCGTCGGGATGGCGCATCCGGCGCACCAGCAATTGCAGTTCGCCATCCTGTGGCAGCGAGGCAATGGAATATTCGCGGTGCGGCAGCGGCTCGAGCGCGTCGGCCGCCGTCTGCGGCGCGTGGCCCTGCATCGTGGCGGGTTCGGGCAGGCGTGATCGCTCGAGCAAGGTCGACAACGCGAGCGTTTCGCCCGCGTGCTCGACCGTGGCCGCACCGTCGAGCCCGGTTGCGGCCAGCCACGCGATTACCTCGGAGGGTGCATTGCGTGGTCCGATTTCGGCGATGTCGCCCGCCTGCCAGGTGAGGTCGTGTTGGTCCAGCGGAGCGAATGCGACATGCCACGCCGGCGCGCCCAGGCTGCCCGGATTGAGCCAGCGCCGTTCCACCAAGCGCCACGGGCGATAGTGCGGTGCGCTCCAGTCGGCCAGGGCGACGTGGCCGGCAAGCTGCCCGAGGCGGTGCTGCCAGTGTCGCAGTGCGCCCGCGTCGCCGGCGTCCACGTCGATGCGATCGAACAGCGGTTGCGCGCCGCTGTGGTGCAGCCACTGATCGAGGCGATGGCCGAACGCGCAGAAGCGGTCATACGCGCGATCGCCCAGTGCGAGCACCCCGTACTCCAGCCCCGCCAGCGTCATCGGTTGACCGAGCACATGACGGGTGAATCCGAGCGCGTGGTCGGGCGGATCGCCTTCGCCGGTGGTGCTGGCGATGAAGAGCGCGCGCCTGTGTGCACGCAGCACGTTCGCATCGACGCGATGCAGCGGCAGCACGCGGACGGGCGTTCCCGCCTCGCGCAGCGCCTGCGCCGTGTGCTCGGCCAGTTGCTGTCCAAAGCCGGTCTGGCTGGCCCAGGCCAACAGCATCGCGTCGCGGTCGCCAGCATCGTCTTCGTTCGCGGTCAGCCGATCCGCGCGTGCGTCGCGCCAGGTCGCCACGCACAACGCGGCGAACGCCAGCGCGACGACGATCGCCAGCACCCAACTGCCTGCGCGCGGGGATGCCATCCACCACGACTCGCTCTGCCACGCGCCGAAGGCGATCATCGCGGCGAACAGGACGGCCAGCGCAGCGCCGTTGCCGATCCACGCGCGGGCGGCGCCTGTCGCGTTCGCGTCCTGGCCGTTCATGGTTCCAGCAGCGCCTCGAACGCCGACGTCATCCGTTCTTCGACCGAGCCCTCGGCGCCGTCCGCACCCACGCGCACATCGACGAACCGCGCCGCCAATCCGTTCGCCTGCGCGAGCGCCAGGCCTTCGGTCGTGCCCAGCACCGTGAGCGCGGTCGCCCAGGCGTCGGCGCTCATCGCGTCTGCCGCGGCCACGGTCACCGCGACCGGCGCGTTCGCGACGGGATGCCCGCTGCGCGGATCGACCGTGTGGCTGATGCGACGCCCCCGATGCTCACGCCGATGCCAGCGATCGCCGGAAGTCGCGATCGCCAGGCCGTCCAGTGCCAGCACGCGCGGCTCGTGCGCCTCGTCCTCGTCGCCCTGCCAGCCTTCGACGATCACCCGCCACGGGGTTCCATCGGGCTTGCGCCCGAAACCGGACAGCTCGCCGCCGACCTCCACCAGCGCCGCGTCGATGCCCTGTGCGCGCAGGTACGCCGCAACGGCATCCACGCCGTATCCCTTGGCGATCGCGCACAGGTCCAGTCGCGTTCCGCCGGGTTGCTGCACGCGCCGTTCGCTGCGGTCCAGCACTACGCGTCGCCACTGCACGTGTGCCCGCGCCGCGCCGGGCGAGAAGCCCTCGGTCATCGGTCCCGACGGCCCGAATCCCCAACCGTCCACCAGCGGTCCGACGGTCGGATCGAACGCGCCGCCGCTCGCATGGGCGATGTCGAGCGCGCACGCGAGCACGGCGAAGAAGTCCTCCGGCAAGGCGTGCCACGAGCCGGCCGCGGAGGCGTTGTACCGGCTCAGGTTCGACGTCTCCTCCCAATTGCTCATCTGCGCGACCACGTCGTCGAGCCGCGACTGGATGCCCGAATGCAGCGCATGCAGGTCGGCATTGCGCGGCGCGACGAGCTTCACCGTCCAGGTCGTGCCCATCGTCGCGCCGCCGAGGACGTCGACGGCGCGCGCGGCGGGCGCTGCGGGTGCGTAGGTGGTCACGAAGGTGCGGCGTCGCGGTTATTGCGGCAGCACTTCCAGCGTCGCGACGTAGCCCAGGCGGCGCTGCCTGGCCTGCTTCACCGTGGTCTTTTCATCCTGCGCGTTCGCTTCGACCCAGTACATGCCCGCTTCCGGCCAAGTGACGGCGAACTCGCCCTGCGCGTTGGTCTTCACCTTCAGCTCGTCCTGCGCGTTGCGATAGCGCGTGCCGCCACGAACGATTTCCACGTCCAGGTTCGCCGCGGGCTTGCCGTCGATCTGGAAACGGAACTTCGCCTCCTCGCCCGCGAACAGGTCGTTCGGATGCGTGACCGGCACCAGCTCCAGGCCGATCCCGCTCGGCTTGAGCGCCGTCTCGTTGGGCGAGCCGTTGGTGACGAAGGTTTCCACGCGGCTCACCGACTGGGCGACCTGGAGCTTCTTCGCGTTCTTCGGCACCTCGGTGGCGAACGTCGCTTCGGTGCCGCGCCAGCGCTTGGGCTTGCCGTCCTCTTCCCAGCTGCCGGTGAGATAGTCGTTGACCAGCCCGATGCGATAGGTGCCCGCCTGTTTCAGCTCGACGTCGAAGACCGTGCGGTACTTGCCCGTCGCGGTGTTCTGCGCGGCGACGGAACTGCCGTCCGGCGCCGTGATGGCGAGGTTGTCCGTCTTCAGCGGAACGTGGTTGAAGTAGAACAGGTCGTTGGACACCGCCGCATCCACGGTCACCCACGGGTTGTTGCCGGCGAGCACGGTCTGCGACGGCTGCAGCCAGGCCTTGTGCGCCTGCGCGGCGAAGGGGAGGGCGAGGGCCAGCGCGAGCGCGGCGAACTTCACGGTGTTCTTCACGGCATGCTCCTGTTGCTTGGATTGATTCGGTACATACGGAAGGCGCCATTCCCGCGAGCCGGGGGCATCCGCGTTGGGTGATGCTTCGTCTGCACGGCGTTGCGCGGCATCCGGTCGGATGCGCGCCTTCGCGGAGATGACGACCTCCGAAGGCGTGCGTGCCTCGGTCAGGGCTTGCTGACGACGCTCACGAGGCCGAGCTCGCTCGCACCCTGCGCCTTTCCGCTGCCCGCGCCGCCCCACTTGAACGGCACCTTCAGCAGTTCGCGACCGCCGACTTCGCGCGCGGCTTCCACCACCAGCGTGTAGTCGCCGGCGGGCAGCTTGCCGAGTTCGGGATGGCGGGCGTCGAACGTGAGCGCATGCGTGCCGACGGGGCGCGTCGGCCCGGTCACGCCATCCACGGGCACCTTCAGCGTGCGTCCGCTGCGACGCCACCACTGGCGCAGGTCCGGCAGCCACTTGGTGCCATGGCCTTCGGAGGTCGACTTCTGCTGATACCAGACCGCCAGGTTCGCCAGCGCCTTCTGGTCCGCGCCTTCGACCCAGATCGCCACGTACGGGCGGTGGTATTCGGCGACGTTGAGCTGCGGGATCTGCACCTTCACATCGATCTCGGCCGAATACGCCGGCAAGGCGAGCAGTCCGCTCAGCGCGATGGTCAGTTGGACGCGCATGGAAACTCCGTGGTGGACGTTCAGTGGATGAAAAGCAGCGCGATCAGGAGCGGCAGCGCCAGCCCCAGTGCGACGTATGGCCAGGTCATGCGCCGCTGTCGCGCATGCAGCTGCAGCAGGAACAGGCCGGTGACGCAGAACACCAGGCTGGCCAAGGCGAAGGCGTCGATGAACCAGCGCCATGCCGCGCCGGCGTTGCGGCCCTTGTGCAGATCGTTGAGGTAGGCGACGACACCGCGCGTCGTGCGTTCGTACTCGACCGCCCCGGTCGAGCGGTCGATGCTCAACCATGCGTCGCCGCCGGGGCGTGGCAGCGAGAGGTACACCTCGTCGGCCGACCACTCCGCGGGCTGCGCGCCGATGGACACCGGCAGCACGTCGTTGAGCCAGTCGCTCACGGTGCCCGGTAGCGGCGCGGTGCCGTCCTCGCGCGTGCCGAGCGCACGCAGCACGGAGGCCGGCATTTCGACCTTGCGCGTCAGCGTTTCCGGCTTGGCTTCGATCGCCGCCGAATGGTTCAGCGTGATACCGGTGATGGAGAACAGCAGCATCGCGACCAAGCAGATCGCCGAGCTGATCCAGTGCCACGAGTGCAGCGTGCGCAGCCAGAAGCCCCGGCGCTGCTGCTGCGCGGCGATGTCGGGTGCGGCGGACGCGCGGTTCACGGTGCGCGGCTCACGGCTCGGCCCAGCGTCGCAGCAGGTTGTGGTAGATGCCGGTGAGTTGCACGAGCGCGGGATGCTCCGGCACGTCCTGCGTGAGATGGCGGATCGACACGTCCAGCTCGAACATCAGACGACGTTGCGCATCCTCGCGCAGCAGGCTCTGGATCCAGAAGAACGACGCGACGCGCTCGCCACGCGTCACCGGAGTGACCTTGTGCAGGCTCGTGCCCGGATACAGCACCATGTCGCCGGCCTGCAGCTTCACGCGCTGCACGCCGTAGGTGTCCTCGATCACCAGCTCGCCACCGTCGTATTCCTCCGGTGCGCTGAGGAACAACGTAGCCGACAGGTCCGTGCGCACCGGGTCCACGCCGCCGCGGCTGCGGTCGTAACGGATCGCATTGTCGACGTGGAAGCCGAACGACTGCCCGCCACTGTAGCGATTGAACAGCGGCGGGTAGATGCGCTGCGGCAACGCGGCCGAAAAGAACGTGGAATTTCGCGCCAGCGCATCGAGGATCAAGCCGCCGAGTTCGCGCGCCACCGGATCGTTCTCCGGCAGCTGCGCGTTGTCCTTCGCCATCGCCGACTGATGTCCCGCGGTGACGCGTCCGTCGGCCCAGCCGGCCTGCCGCAAACGATCGCGGCAATGGCCGACCTGTTCGACGCTGAGAACGTGCGGGACCTGGAGCAGCATGTCGGATCCTTCGCTTCGGTGGCCCGGCGAGCCGGGCGTCGCGTGGCGGGTGATGGTTGCGCTGGTGACTACGGGATCAGAAACGGTACATGGCCTGCAACACCACCTGGCGCGCCTCGCCCGGCGTCGCCCAGCCGTTGTTGCGGATGCGCGTGTAGTACGTCTTGTCGAACAGGTTGTTGACGTTGAGCTGGAAGCCCAGGCGCTCGTTGACGTCGAAGCCCACCATCGCGCGATGCGAGGTGTAACCCTTCGCCTCGGCGATGTTCGCCCCGTTGCCGGTGTACACGTCGTAGTTGCCCACGTATGTCACGCCGTAGCCGAACGTCCACCGCGCCAGGTCGTACGTGGTCCACAGGCTGCCCGAACGCTCGGGCGTGCCGGAAATCGGCAACCCGGCGAGCGGATCGGGATCGGCCGGCGTGTTGCCGCACGCGGTGCCCGGATTGGCCTTGCAGTAGTCCGACACGCCCTGGATCACTTCGCTGTCCAGCCACGTCAGGTTGGCGAAGACCGACCACGCATCGGTGATGTTCCCCGCCGCGCCGAGCGCGACGCCGTCCACGCGCGCGGTGCCGTCGAGCTGCTGCTCGCCGCTCGGATTCTCCGGATTGCCCGGGTCGGCGACCTTGTATTCCTCGCGCTCGTTGCGAAACATCGCGGCGGTCAGCGCCAGGCGGCTGTTGATGTCCCACTTCGCGCCCAGCTCGATGTTGACCGCGGTTTCCGGATCGACGTTGCAGTTCGCCGTGCCGGTGGTGCTGGTCGCGGTGCACGAACCGTTCACCGACGCCTTGGACGGCGTCTTGCTGTTGGAATACGACAGGTAAAGGCTGGCGTTGCGGGCCGGCTTGAAGATCAGGCCCGCGCGGTACGAGAACAGGTCGTCGGAGTTCTCGGCGACCACGCGCGTCGTCGGCTGGCCGAGCTGCGGGCTTCCCGCCGTCGTGTTGAACGTGGTGGTGACCGTGTCGCCTTCGTTGTGCTCGTAGCGCGCGCCGAGGTTAAGCATCCAGCGGTCGTTGAATTCGAGCGTATCGAAGGCGTAGATGGCCTGGTTGTCGAGCGAGCCCTCGGCGATGCTGCCGCGGATGTAGTTCTGCGGCCCGGTGTAGACCGAGTACGGATCGCTCACCGACATCGGCGGCAGCGGGACGGTCGCGCCGGTGGGCGTGCGGAACAGGTTGCCGGTGTCGAGATCGAATTCCTCGCGCGAGAACGACACGCCGGCCACGAACGCGTGGTCGATCGAACCGGTGGCGAAGCGGGACACGATGTCGGTCTGGCTGACGGCAAGCGTGTTCTTCGTGTCGCGGCTCAGGCCGCGGGGGCCACTGGGCAGGTAGCGGTCCGGCGTCGCGCAGGCCGCGCCCGTGGCGGGGTTGAAGCCGGCCGGCAGGCACCACGTGCCCTGCGGCGCGTCGACGACGCTCAGCTGCTCGACCTGCTGGAAGCGCGCCAGGCTGCGCAGCGTGGTGTCCGGTGTGAAGTCGTGTTCGAACACGCCGGTGATCATGTCGACGTCGATCTTCTGCCGGTCGACGTTGTGGTAGCCGTAGTAGTTCTCGGTATCCACACCGGGAAGGCCGCCACCGAACGCGGCGAAGTACGGCACGCCGTACTGCGGCAGGTTGTCGTCGCTCTGGTGGAAGTAGCTGGCGGTGAAACGCGTGTCGCCGTCCAGCCCGAACGCCACTGACGGCGCGATCCCCCAGCGCTCGAACTTCTCGTAATCGCGCCCGGGCACGTCGTTCTGGTGGACCATGGCGTTGACGCGGAACGCGGCGCCGTTGTCCAGATCGGTGTTGCTGTCCAGCGTGAGGCGGCCGAAGCTGTCCGTGCCGGCGCCGGCCGTCACCACGGTGGAGTCGCCGCTGCGCGCGACCTTGCTCACCAGGTTGATGTTGCCGCCGACCGAACCCGCGCCGGAGTACACCGAGTTGGCGCCGTTGATCAGCTCCACCGATTCCAGGTTGAAGTTGTCCGTGCGCGTGTATTGCGCGCTGTCGCGCACGCCATCGGTGGTGATGTCGCTGTTCGCGTTGAAGCCGCGCAGGGTGATGCTGTCGCCGTAGCCGCCGCCGCCTTCGCCCGCGCCGAAGGTGATGCCCGGCAACGTGCTCAGCACGTCGCGAAGGCCGATCAGGTTCTGCTGGTCCATCACGTCCTTGGTGACGACGGTGATCGTCTGCGGCGTGTCCAGCAGCGGCTGCGTGTACTTGATCGAGGAGGGCTTCTCGACGTACTCGCCATGGACTTCGATCTTGTCGAGGTCGCGGGCGTTGGCGGGTTCGCCCGC
The DNA here is from genome assembly GCA_031216755.1 of Lysobacter arvi. Lineage (GTDB taxonomy): Bacteria > Pseudomonadota > Gammaproteobacteria > Xanthomonadales > Xanthomonadaceae > Lysobacter_J > Lysobacter_J arvi. The sequence goes on from JARUHG010000002.1 coordinate 364,448, forward strand.
GGGCTCGGCGAGCACGGGCGCTGCAATGGAAAGCGCAAGGGCGCCGGCGAGCGGCGAGGCAGCGAACTTCCTGTTGGACATTGGGACTCCCGAAAGCATCTGTGCGGCGCGGCCGCGGTTCGGGGTCAGATGTTAATGAGATGGATTCTCATTTGCAACGGAAAGTGAACACGGCCGGACGAGCGGCGTGGTGCCGATGCGTGGAGAGCCGCCTCAGCTCGTAGGCAGGCGCACGGCCGCGCTCCTGCGCATGCAGGAGCATCGGCGGGTGGTTCTGGAAGGATGGGAACGGATGAGGCCGGCGTTGCCGTGGCCCCGGGCTACAAAGGCATGCGTCGGCGAGCGTGCGGCCTCAGCCGCGATCGTCGCGCGTCCAGACGCCGACGTCGTCCACCTTCACCGGGAACTTGGGCACCGGCTCGTACGCGGGTGCGCAGAGCGGTCGGCCGTCGCGCACGTCGAACTTCGCGCCGTGCAGGACGCATTCGATCGTCGCCTCTTCGCCGTCGAAGGTGCCGGCGGACAGCTCGAAATCCTCATGCGAGCACTTGTCTTCGAGCGCGTAGAAATCGCCGTCGTAGTTGACGACGAGGATGGCGGTGTCGCCATCCCAGGCCACCGTGCTTTCACCGGGCAGCAGTTGCGACGTCGCGCAGACGAAGACCCACTGTTCCTGGCCCGCGCCGCTCACAACGGCTTCTCCAGCACTTCGAAGCGCAGGTCGTCGCGCTTGGGCAGGCCGAAGCGCTCGTCGCCGTACGGGAACGGCTTCTTGATGCCGGTGCGCCGATAGCCGCGGCGCTCGTAGAAGGCAATCAGTTCGTCGCGGATGTCGATCACCGTCATGCGCATGGACGACAGCGACCATTCCTCGCGCACGAGGCGTTCGGCTTCGGCGATGACCTGCTTGCCGATGCCGCCGCCCTGCAGCGTGGGAGTCACGGAAAACATGCCGAAATAGCCGGCGCCGTCCTCTTCGGCCACGTGCGCGCAGGCGAGCGGTTCGCCGCCGTCGCGTTCGGCGATGAGGATGGCGCTGCGCGGCCGGTCGATGCACGCCTGCACGTCTTCCGGGCCGGTGCGGCGCCCGCCGAGCATGTCCGCTTCGGTGGTCCAGCCCTGCTTGCTGACGTCGCCGCGATATGCCGATTCGATCAACGCGACGAGCGCGTCGACGTCTGCGCGGGTGGCGCGGCGGAACTGCAGGGCGTGTGCGGTCATGATCGGTCGGCGAAGGTGGGCGGAGCAGGCGCCATTCTCCGGCGTCGCCGCGGCCGTGTCATCCGGCGCGGCTCTACCCGAGCAGGCGGCGGACCTTCTGCAGAGCGCCGACGAACGCCTCGATTTCCTCGTGCGTATTGTAGAACGCCAGCGACGCGCGGCACGTCGCCGGTACGCCGAAGTGCTGCATCAGCGGATGCGCGCAATGATGGCCGGAACGGATTGCGACGCCTTCCAGGTCGAGCAGGGTCGCCAGGTCGTGCGCGTGCGCGCCTTCGACCAGGAAACTCACCACCGCCGCCTTCTTGCGCGCCTGGCCGAAGATGCGCAGGCCCTCGACGTTCGACAGCGCCTCGTTGAAGTGCGCCAGCAGCTCCTGCTCGCGGGCTTCGATGTTCCGCATCCCCAGGCGGGACAGGTAATCCACCGCGGCACCGAGCCCGACGAAGCCGGCGATGTTGGGCGTGCCGGCTTCGAACTTGTGCGGCGCGTCGTTGAACACCGTGCCCTCGAAACGCACTTCCTTGATCATCTCGCCGCCACCGATGAACGGCGGCATCGCGGCCAGGTGTTCGCGGCGCGCCCACAGCGCACCGGTGCCGGTCGGGCCGGACATCTTGTGCCCGGTGAAGGCATAGAAGTCGCAGCCGATCGATGCGATGTCCACGGCGCGATGCGGCACGGCCTGCGAGCCGTCGACGACGGTGACGATGCCGCGCTTGCGCGCTTCACGACAGATCTCGCGCACCGGATTCACCGTGCCGAGCACGTTGGAGACGTGCGTGAGCGCGAGCAGCTTCACTTCCGGCGTGAGCAGCGAATACAGCTGCGGCAGGTCGAGTTCGCCGCGCTCGTCGATCTCCGCCACCTTGATCGTCGCGCCCGTGCGCTGCGCGACGAGCTGCCACGGCACGATGTTGGCGTGGTGCTCCATGCGCGTGAGCACGATCGCATCGCCCGCCTTGAGCTGCGGCAGCGCCCACGAGTACGCCACGAGGTTGAGCGCGAACGTCGTGCCGCTGCACAGGACCAACTCGTCGGCGCGCACGTTGAGGAACTTCGCCAGCTTCGAGCGTGCGCCTTCGTAGGCTTCGGTCGCTTCCGTGCCGAGTGCGTGCACGGCCCGGCTGACGTTGGCGTTGTGACGACGATAGAAATCGTCGACGGCCTCGATCACCGGATCGGGCTTCTGCCCGGTGTTGGCCGAATCGAAATACACCAGCGGCTTGCCGTGCACTTGCCGCGTGAGCAGCGGGAAGTCGGCGCGGACGCGGGCCCAGTCGATGGGGTTCGTCGAGGTGGCGGGAAGGTTCATGCGTGCTCCAGTCAGACGCGCCGGTCAGGCCGCGCCGAGGCGGTCCAGCGCGGCATCGAGGCGGGCTTCCAGCGCAGTGCGCAGCGCGTCGCCCGGCTCGAACACCGAGAGGGTTTCGCGGCAGAACGCCGCGGTGAGCAGGGCGCGCGCCTGTTCGGACGACAGGCCGCGGCTGCGCAGGTAGAACAGCGCCGTCGGGTCGAGCTGGCCGACCGTGGCGCCGTGCGCCGCCTGCACTTCGTCGGCGTGGATCTCCAGCACGGGCTGGGTGTCGATCTCGGCGCCTTCGCCCAGCAGCAGGTTCTTGTTCGACAGCTGCGCGTTGGTGCCGTCGGCGCCTTCGCGGATGAGGATGCCACCGTGGAACGCGGCCTTCGAACGGCCCGCTGCCATGCCGCGCCACGTCAGTTCGCATGCGGTGTCGCGACCGACATGATCGATGCCCAGGCGGGTGTCCAGATGACGCTTGCCCGACGCGAGCAGCACGCCGTTCGCATGCAGTCGTGCGTTGTCGCCGTGCAGCGCGGCGTTGAGTTCGTGGCGCGACAGGCCCGCGCCGAGTTCGAGATCGAGGCGGCGATAGTCGGCGCCTTTCGCCAGTACCGCGTCGGTACGCGCCATCAGGGTCGCGCCCGCCGCATCGTCCTGCACGCGCGCGTGGCGGAGGGTGGCGTTCGCGCCGAGATGGACGTGCGCCAGCTGATTGGCCAGATGCGCGTGCGTGCCCTGGGCAAGATGGTGTTCGACCACCACCAGCGAAGCGTTCTCGCGAAGTTCGATCAGGTGGCGCAGATGCCACGCCTGGTCGCTCCCGGCGGGCGTGCCGATGAAGACGACGTGGATCGGTTGCGTGGACAAGGCGCCGGAATCGGCGCGAAGCACGATGCCGTCGTCGGCAAGCGCGGCGTTGAGCCGCGCGAACAGTTCGTCGGGTCGGTCGAAGCGACGGGCGAGGAAGTTCGCCTCGCGCGGTTCGCCGGCGGCGAGCACCTGCGAAAGCGGCTGCAACGTCACGCCGGAGGGCAGCGCCGACAGATCGCTGTGCGATGCATCGAAGCGTCCGTTGACGAACACGATCCGCGGTGCCGGGAGGTCGGCGATCAATGCCTCGTCGAACGAGGCCACGGCGGGCGAAGCGGCCGCGAACGCGCGGCGTTCCAGCGCGCGCAGCGGCGTGTACTTCCATGCTTCCACGCGTGCGTGCGGAATGCCGTCGCGCAGTGCGGCGTCGAGCGCGGCGCGGCGGTGTTCGCCCAGGCCGGCGGCGTCGCGCAGGCCGAGCGAATCGAAAGCGTTGGCAAAGGAATCCAGCAGGGCGCTCATGTCACGCGCTCGCGGCCGGCGTGATGCGTTCCTTCACCCACGCGTAGCCGTGCTGTTCCAGCTCCAGCGCGAGTTCCGGGCCGCCGGTCTCGACGATGCGGCCGTCGGCCAGCACGTGCACGACATCGGGCCGGATGTAGTCGAGCAGCCGCTGGTAATGCGTGATGACCAGGAACGCGCGCTCGGGCGAGCGCAGCGCGTTCACACCGTCGGCGACCGCCTTGAGTGCGTCGATGTCCAGCCCCGAATCGGTCTCGTCCAGGATCGCCAGCTTCGGTTCGAGCAGCGCCAGCTGGAAGATCTCGTTGCGCTTCTTCTCGCCGCCGGAGAAGCCTTCGTTGACGCCGCGGTGCAGCAGTTCGTCCTTCAGGTGCAGCACGGCGAGCTTTTCGCGCACGAGCTTGAGGAACTGCATCGAATCCAGTTCGCCTTCGCCGCGCGCCTTGCGCTGCGCGTTGAGCGCCGAGCGCAGGAAGTAGGTGTTGTTCACGCCCGGGATCTCGACCGGATACTGGAACGCGAGGAACACGCCGGTCGCGGCGCGTTCTTCGGGTTCGAGGGCGAGCAGATCGCGCCCCTCGAACGTCACGCTGCCGGCGGTGACTTCGTAGCCTTCGCGACCGGCGAGCACGTTGCCGAGCGTCGACTTGCCCGCGCCGTTCGGGCCCATCACCGCGTGCACCTGGCCGGGCGTGAGTTCCAGCGTGAGGCCCTTGAGGATCTCCTTGCCGGCGACGGAGACGTGGAGGTTTTCGATCTTGAGCATGGTTCGGGATTCGATGTTCGTAATTCGGGTTGGTAAGGGCAAAGGCGGCGGATCAGGTGGGGGATCTGCTTTCGCGAAACCCAACGCTCCCGGGTCCTCGTCGGCGTCAGCCGACGCTGCCCTCCAGCGACACTTCCAGCAGCTTCTTGGCTTCCACCGCGAACTCCATCGGCAGCTCGCGGAAGACGCTCTTGCAGAAGCCGTCGACGATCATCGACACGGCGTCTTCCTCGGAAATGCCGCGCGAGCGGCAATAGAAGAGCTGGTCCTCGCTGATCTTCGAGGTCGTCGCTTCGTGTTCGACCGTCGCGCCCGGATGCTTCACTTCGATGTACGGGAACGTGTGCGCGCCGCACTTCTTTCCGATCAGCAGGCTGTCGCACTGCGTGTGGTTGCGCGCGCCTTCGGCCGAGCCGAGCACCTTCACCAGCCCGCGGTAGGTGTTCTGTCCGCGGCCGGCGCTGATGCCCTTGCTGACGATCTTGCTCTTGGTGCGCTTGCCGACGTGGATCATCTTGGTGCCGGTGTCGGCCTGCTGGCGGTGGTGCGTGAGCGCGACCGAATAGAACTCGCCGACCGAGTCGTCGCCGACCAGTACGCACGACGGATACTTCCAGGTGATCGCCGAGCCGGTCTCGACCTGCGTCCAGCTGATCTTGCTGCGCGCGCCGCGGCATTCGCCGCGCTTGGTCACGAAGTTGTAGATGCCGCCGCGGCCTTCCTCGTCGCCGGGATACCAGTTCTGCACCGTGGAGTACTTGATCTCCGCATCGTCCAGCGCGACCAGTTCGACGACCGCCGCGTGCAGCTGGTTCTCGTCGCGCATCGGCGCGGTGCAGCCTTCCAGGTACGACACGTAGCTGCCTTCCTCGGCGACGATCAGCGTGCGCTCGAACTGGCCGGTGCCCATCGCGTTGATGCGGAAGTAGGTGCTCAGCTCCATCGGGCAACGCACGCCCTTGGGGATGAACACGAAGCTGCCGTCCGAGAACACCGCCGAGTTGAGCGCGGCGAAGTAGTTGTCGCCGGTGGGCACGACGGTGCCCAGGTACTTCTTCACCAGCTCCGGATGGTCGTGCAGGGCTTCGGAGAGCGAGCAGAAGATGATGCCCTTCTCGGCCAGCTCCTTGCGGAACGTGGTGCCGACGGAGACCGAATCGAACACCGCATCGACCGCCACGCCGGCGAGCTTGGCGCGCTCGTGCAGCGGCACGCCGAGCTTCTCGTAGGTGTCGAGCAGTTCCTGCGGCACCTCGTCCAGCGAGGCGTACTTGGCCTTCGGCGCGGAGTAGTAGCTCACCGCCTGCAGGTCGATCGGCGCGATGTTGAGCTTGGCCCAGTGCGGCATCGGCATCGTCAGGAAATGCCGGTACGCCGCCAGCCGCCACTGCGTCATCCACTCCGGTTCGTTCTTCTTGGCCGAAAGCGCGCGGATCACGTCCTCGTTGAGGCCGGGCGGCAGGCTGTCGGATTCGATGTCCGTGACGAAGCCGGCCTCGTACTTGCGGCCGAGCTGCTCGTGGATCTCACGGTTTTCGAGCGGGCGGTTTTCCAGGATTTCGGTGGCCATGGGGCTGCCTACTTCTCAAGCCAGGTGCAGGTCGATGGACCTGCGGGGTGGTTCGTTGGGCGGCGGGGTGAGCATCTGCGCGAGCGTTACCGCGCGCAGCGCCTCCACCACCACGTCGTTGATCCGGCGCCAGTTGGCGCGCACGCCGCAGGACCGTTCCAGGCCGCAGGTGCCCGTGTGGACACTGCATTCGGTCATCGCCAGCGGCCCTTCCATCGCCTCGACGATCTCGATCAGGCCGATGTCGCCGGCGGGCCGCGCCAGGCGATAGCCGCCGTTCGCGCCGCGGAACCCCTCCACCAGGCCCGCCTGGGCCAGCGGTTTGAGCACCTTGGCGACGGTCGTGGCTTCCAGGCCCGAGCGGTCGGCCAGTTCGGAGGCACTCAGCACGGCATCGTCGCCGTGGGCGAGGACGGTCATCACGACCGTGGCGTAATCGGTGAGCTTGGTGACGCGGAGCATGGGGCGGCGGGGTGCGGTTTGAATCCGTACCGGAATTGTACGTTTTACCGCGGCCGAGGCCAAGGGCGTGCGGAACCGGCGATTCAGGCTTGCCGGAACCCGCAGGGTCGTTCGCCTCCCACGCCACGGCCGTCGCGAACGCATCGGCGTGCGCTTCCGTGATCGCCGTGCGATGGCGATGTCGCGCCGATCCGTACAGAATGGCCGCTTTCTCCCATCCGGACCTCCGCATGCCGCGCAAGATCGTCGCCCGTCGTTCCGCCATCCATGGCAACGGCGTTTTCGCCGTCGCCCCGATCGCCAAGGGCGAACGCATCGTGGAGTACAAGGGCCGCCGCCGCACCCACGAGGAAGTGGACAACGACGTCACCGGCGATCCGGATTCGGGCCACACCTTCCTGTTCACGCTCAACGACGAATACGTCATCGATGCCAACTACGAAGGCGGCGTGGCGCGCTGGATCAACCACAGCTGCTCGCCCAACTGTGAAGCCGTGCTGGAGGAGGCCGACGGCGACGACCGCACGAAGGACCGCGTCTTCATCGAGGCGATCCGCGACATCAAGCCGGGTGACGAGCTCTCCTACAACTACGGCATCACGCTCGAGGAAAAGCACACCGCCGAGCTGAAGAAGATCTGGGAATGCCGCTGCGGCTCGCGCAACTGCACCGGCACGCTGCTCCAGCCGAAAACGCCGAAGAAGGCGAAGAAGGCCGCCTCGAAGGCGAAGAAGGCTGCAGGCTCCAGGAAGACGGCCGGCAAGAAGGCCGCGACCGGCGCGAAGAAGGCTGGCGCGAAGAAGACCGGCGCCAAAAAGACGGGCGCCAGGAAGAGCGGTCGCAAGGCCGCGTAAGCCCGCGCCGCTTCTGGAGCCCGGGTAAGCGAAGCGCACCCGGGTTTCAGCGGCGACGGCTTCCCCGGTGCACTCGCGCTTGCCGGGCTACGAACGTCGACGGCGCGCAGATTCGCAACCGGCCTCCCGTACCATCGAACAATGGCGCCGGCGCCACGGGATCGACACACTGCGCCCGCGCCATCGGCGCATCCCGTGCAGCGATCAGGAGCCCCTCGCATGAACCAGCCCCGCGCCCTCGACGGCCAGACCGCCCTCGTCACCGGGGCCGCCAGCGGCATCGGTCGGGAAATCGCGTTCGAGCTCGCGCGTGCCGGTGCGGCGGTGGTCATCGCCGACCTGAACGAGCAGGGCGCGCAGGCCGTCGCGGCCGAGATCGAAGGGCATGGCGGCCGGGCGCTGGGCATCGCGATGGACGTCACCGACGAGGCCGCCGTCGATGCGGGCGTGGCGCGCGCGAAGGAAATCTACGGCGGCGTGGACATCCTCGTGTCCAACGCGGGCATCCAGATCGTCAATCCGATCGAGCAGTTCGCCTACGCCGACTGGAAGAAGATGCTGGCGATCCACCTCGACGGCGCCTTCCTCACCACCCGGGCCGTGTTGCCCCACATGTACGGCACGAAGGCCGATGGCATTCCCCGCGGCGGTACCGTCATCTACATGGGCTCGGTGCACTCGCACCTGGCCTCGCCGCTGAAATCGGCCTACGTGACGGCCAAGCACGGGCTGCTGGGGCTTTCGCGCACGCTCGCCAAGGAAGGCGCCCGGCACGGCGTGCGCAGTCACGTCGTCTGCCCGGGCTTCGTGCGCACCCCGCTGGTGGACAAGCAGATTCCCGAGCAGGCCAGGGAGCTGGGCATCAGCGAGGAAGAGGTGGTCAGTCGCGTGATGCTGGGCAACACGGTCGACGGCATCTTCACCACCGTCGAGGACGTCGCGCGTACCGTGCGCTTCCTGGCCGAGTTCCCGACCGCGGCCTTCACCGGCCAGAGCTTCGTCGTCAGCCACGGCTGGCACATGCAATGACCGGCCGCGCGCCCTGGTGATGGGCGCCACAAGCCGTGATGCGCGCGGCATCGAAAGGGTTGCCATGACTCACGCCACTGCGTAGGGTTCGCCGCGCCGCTTAGTCTGCGCCTCGCCCGGGCATCACGCCGCGAGCCGGCACGAAGCCGACCCTCCAGCACGGAACGCCGGTGGAAGCGCGAACGCGCAGCCGGAACGTCCCGCTGGCCACATGGACCGCGAAGACCCACGCATGCGCGCACCGCTGCTCCTCACCCTGGCCCTCCTGTCCACGCCCGTCGGCGCCGTTGAGATCGATGGCCGCATCGACCCGGCCGAATGGCAGGGCGCACGCCACGTCACCGATTTCCGCAAGGTCCAGCCGCTGTCGCTGGACCCGGCCACGCTGCCGACCGAGGCCTGGATCCTCGCGACGCCCGAAGGCCTGGCCATCGCATTCCGCAACCAGCAGCCGGTCGACACGCGTACGCGCCAGCGCGTGCGCCGCGATTTCGAGGAGCAGGTCGATCGCGTCAACCTGATGGTCGATTACGACGGCGACGCGCGCACCGGCTACAACTTCACCGTGTCGTCCACCGACGGCATTGCCGACGCCGTGATCACCAACGAGAACCAGTTCAACGACGATTGGGACGGCAACTGGCGCCACGCCGTCAGCGAGGACGACACGTCCTGGTCGGTCGAGATGCTGATCCCCTGGTACATCGCGCCGATGCGCGAGGGCAAGGACGGCGTGCGCACGGTCAGGATCTACCTCGACCGGGTGGTCGGCTCCACCGGCGAACGTGCTGCGTGGCCGGGCGCGAGCTACACGCGGCCGCGCTTCCTGTCCGACTTCGCGCCGGTGGAGATGCCGCAGTACGACCAGTCCCTGCTGGCGATCACGCCCTACGTGTCCGGCCTGTACGACAACATCGCCGGCGACAGCGAGTTCGACGGCGGTGCGGACATCTTCTGGAAGCCGAACGGGCAGTTCCAGCTTTCGGCGACGATCAACCCGGACTTCGGCCAGGTGGAGAGCGACGACCTGGTCGTCAACTTCGACGCCACCGAAACCTTCATCAGCGACAAACGCCCGTTCTTCACCGAGAACCAGGGCATTTTCGAGTTCACCACGCCGTCGGACTACAGCCAGCTGCTGTACACCCGCCGCGTGGGCGGACCGGCCGACGACGGCGACGGCGCGGGCGACATCACCGCGGCGGTGAAGCTCAACGGCAGCATCGGGGCGACCAAGTACGGCGTCTTCGCCGCCGACGAGGCGGACGAGGTCGGGCGCACGTTCGGCGCGGTGCGCGTGGTGCGCGACCTGGCCAAGCAGAATCTCGGCGCGATGGTGACCTACGTCGACCGTCCGTTCCTGGATCGCACGGCGACGGTGATGGGCGTGGACCACAACTGGCGCCCGACGGCCCGCCTGAGCGTGGAAACGCGCCTCATCGGCAGCCAGATCGACGAGCAGGGCCGCACCGTCGACGACAACGGCGCGACGATGTGGGTCAACTACGAGATGGACCACGGCTGGCGCCAGCAGTGGCTCGCGATGCATTTCGGCAACGAGCTGGAGATCAACGACTTCGGCTACCTGCAGCGCAACAGCACCAACTACCTCAACTGGCAGGTGATGCGCCGCTTCACCGACCTGCCCAAGGATTCGCGCTACGCGTCCAAGGACTGGCGCGCGCGCATCAGCGCCACCGACAACGATCACGGCGACCGGCTGCAGCGCCAGCTGCGCATCAGCCGCGAGAGTAACCTGCGCAACGGCAGCTACGAATACGCGCAGATCAACATCAACACGTCCGGTGTGGACGACCTGCTCACGCGCGGCAACGGCGTGGTCGACAAGCCCGCGAACTTCAACGCGTACTTCGAATACGAGCGGCCGCGCAAGGGCGACTGGGGCTGGGAGTTCGAGTCCGAGGTGTTCTCCGGCGGGCTCGCGGGCAACGACAAGGTCGGCTACAACGTGCGCGTGCAGCCGACGTACTTCATCAGCGACGCCTTCAGCGTCTACGTGGGCGGCTTCTACGAGCACATCCCGAGCTGGCTGGTGTGGCAGCAGGACAACCTGATCGGCGAATTCGACGAGCGCATGGCGCAACTCGATGCCGGCCTGGACTGGACGATCACCAACAAGCAGGAACTGCGCGTCAAGATGCAGGCCATCGGCCTGGACGCGAGCCTCCAGCAGGCCTATCGCGTGCTGCCCGGCGGGGCATCGGTCGCCTCGGACGATGCGGTGGACGACTTCAGCGTGCGCAACCTCGGCTTCCAGGTGCGTTATCGCTACGAGATCGCGCCGCTGTCGTACCTGTACGTGGTCTACGGCCGCGGCGGCTACCAGCAGGATGCGTTCACCGAACGCGCCGGCGACCTGCTGCGCGACAGCCTCGACCTGCGCGACGACGAGCAGTTGCTGGTGAAGTTGAGTTATCGGTTCGAGCTTTGAGGCCGTTGCGTCTGATTGAGGTTCACGCCGTGCGTGGTTACCTGAAGCATCGTCATCCCGGTGAAAGCCGGGATCCATCTTGATTCTCGCGCGCAGGCAAAGCGCAGATGGATTCCAGCTTTCGCTGGAATGACGAGTGTGTGGTTTCCGTCAGAACGCCTGGGTCCCGACTTTCGCCGGGATAACGCCCCGGGCCACGACAATCTAGGCCCCTGATCGTCCGCGCAACGCCGCCCACTCGACCGCCGTCAGGATCTCGAACCAGCCCTCGCGCTTCGTCCGCCGCGCGAGCTTCAGCAGCGCATCGTCGCGGCTGAGCAGCCATCGCGCGCCGCAGGCCGCCGCGAGTTCCAGGAACTTCTGATCGTCCGGATCCGCACAGCGCGGCAGCGCGAACGCATGCGTGTCGTCGAACACGCGCATGGCCGTGTCGTACTCGGCGAGATGCTTCGCGCGCGCCGCATCGTCCAGGCGCAGCACGGGGTAGGCGAGCACGCGTGCCCACTCGCTGCGGCACGCGTGGCTGGTCGCGCCGATCACGGCGCCGGAATCCAAAGCCTCGCGCAGCGTGTCCACGATGGGGTCGCGGAAGACGAACAGGTCCAGGCAGACGTTGGTGTCCAGCACGATGCGCGGCGCACCGGCATCCCCGCGAAGATCGCTCACGCCACTGCGCCCGTATCAGTCCGCCCGCATCACGGCGCCACTTCGCGCAGGTCGGCCGTGGCGATGCGCCACGCGCGCTGGTCGGCGGTCGCCCCGTCGACCACGGCTCGCCGCAGCGTGTACGCGCCGACGAAGCGCTGCTGCCGGCCGTCGGCGTGCGTCGCGGTGAGTGCCACCGGCACTTCGACATAGCGCGAGCCCGCAGCCGCGTCGATCCGGCCCGGCGGCATGATCTCCACCGACACGCCTGTCGTATCGGCGAAGCCCGCGGCGAACTGCTCGGGCGTCTGGTTGCTCGCGCGTCCGCCGTCGGACCACAGCGCATACGCCTGCGCGAAGTCGCGGCGGTTGATCGCGGCGTAGTAGTCGCGGATCACCGCGACGGCGTCTTCGGCCGTGGGCTCGCCCGGTGCGGCATCGATCGGCGGCGCGTTCGGGTCGAGCGGCGCATTCGGGCCGGCGAGCGGGTCGTCGGCCGGCAACACCGGGTTTCCGTCCGCATCCAGCGCGACGGCGTCTTCGGGTTTGGGCGGGCCGATCTGCCCCGGGCCCGGTTCGTCGGGCATGCCCGTCACGCTGCCGCGCGCACCGGCCGGGGCCGGGAGCGCTTCGGTGTCGTCGGCCGACGAGCCCGGCGCGCGCTTGCCGTCGTCGCCACAGGCCGAAACCACGAGCGCGCACGCGAGCAGCAGGACGGAACGAAGCTTCGCCATTTCATTGATCCAGGTGGACGACGACATGGCCATTCTCGATGGCGGTCGTGCCGATGCGGCGTGAACCCAGCTTGTCGAGCAGGCTGTTGTCGAAGCGGTAGACGGGCTCCTCGCGCGCGTACTGCGCAAGCCACGAATTGAGCAGCGCGCGTGCGCTGGAGTTCATTGCGCCGCCCAGTGCCGGAACATCGACCTGTTCGATGCGCGGATCGAGCAGGTGAAGGCCGCGCGTGGACGGATCGAAACGCAGCGCGCTGGTCAACGCGAAGCGGCCGGACGGCTTGCTGCTGTCGCTGCCCAGCGCGCCCAGGCCGACGTCGAAGTCCAGGCGCAGGCGGTCGCCGTCCGGCGGAATCGCCAGGCGCGGGTTCATCAGCGTGAGCGACACGAGCCCGCCGAGCTTGTCGTAGTGCTTCGGGAAGTTGCGATCCAGCGAATGCTGCAGCTGCATCGGCGTGAAGCGCACGTCGTCGCCCAGCAGCGCGCCCACGGTCGAACAGGCGGACAGCAACGCGATCGCGACGGTCAGCAGGACGGCGAACGGAAATCGGAAAGTGCGGCGCGGGTCCATCTCGTGCTCCACGGGGATGCCCGGACGATACCCGCGCCGCATGAACAACACCACTCGCGCGACTGCATCGAATGGCGTGTGGCGATGCTAGCGCCCGGCCGTCCACATGGGGTGATGGTCCGCGGCGTGGGGCCTAGCGTGGCGCCGGATCAGCCGCGTTGTTGCATCGCCAGGCGCAAGCCCAGGCCGATGAAGAGCGTGCCGGTCACGCGCTGCGTCCAGCGGCCCGTTCCGCCGGAGAAGCGCCGGCCGAAGCGACCGGCCGCGAAGCTCAGGAACAGGTCGTTGCAGAAGCCGATCACCGCCAGCAGCGCGCCCAATACCAAGAACTGCAGCCACACCCAGCCGCGTTCGGGATGCACGAACTGCGGGAGGAAGGCGAGGAAGAACAACGCCACCTTCGGGTTGAGCACGCCGGTCACCACCGAGCGCAGGTAGACGCTGCGGCCCGAAGCGTGCGCTTTCGGCGACTCGCCGCCGGTCGTCGCGTCCGCTTCGCCGTTGCGCCAGGCCTTGATGCCGAGCCAGACCAGATAGGCCGCGCCGAGGTATTTGACGACCTCGAAGGCCATCGCCGACGTCGCGAGCAGCGCGGACAAGCCGAGGCCGGCGGCCAGTGCATGCAGCAGCGTCGCGGTTTCCAGCCCCAGCCCGGCCTGGATCCCGCGCTTCGTGCCGCCGGCGAAACTTTGCGCGAGGATCCACGCGGTGCCCGGTCCGGGCAGCAACACCAGCACGACGGCGGCGGCGAGGTAGGCGAGCAGGGTGGGGGCGTCGAAGAGGTGCATGGCGCGAAGTGGGCCGGCGTGGACGCACAGCGTACGCGGCGCGCGTCGCAAAAGAGCGTGCATCCGTGGACGGGTCCGTTGCGCCACGCGCGCCAATGCGGCGCCGATGGCCGCGTGCCCGGCACCGGACGCTACGGCGAGGCGGCGTCGGCCTTCGGTTTTCCGCCGCGCGCCTGCACCGGCACCGGCGGCTGTCCGCGGCGCGCACCGGCGTAGCGCGCGTAATCGCGATACAGCATCTGCACCGTCGGCGTGCCGTCCAGGTCGTGCGCGGCCTTGCCGCCCGCACGCGGCTTGAGCACGGCGAACCAGCGGTTCGCGCCGATGATGTCCCGGTCGGTCAGGGGGCGTCCTTTCGCATCGATGGCGATCACCGAAAGCGTCACGGCGTGATTGACGTTCCCGCCGATCGCGTAGAGCCGGTTGCGCTGCGGGTCCGTCTTCACCACCAGGTCGCAATGCAGCGCGGTCGACGGGCTGTTGCCGGTGCGGACGTCGGCGATGGAGGCGAAGGAACTGTCGGCGCGCGACGTGCACAACAGGTCGCCGGCCTCGGGCGTGGCCTCGGCGAGGTCGTATGCGATGAACGCGTGGCTCGGGTCCTGGCCGTCGCGCGCGCGCACCGCCGCGCGCACGTAGTCGATGTGCCCGCCGCTGCGGCGGAACTGTTCGTTCGACAGCCCGGCTTCGCACGCGAGCCAGGAGATGAACGCCGCCGACCACGGCACCGCCCAGCCGGCTTCGTCCCAACCGTAGTTGACGATGCTCTGCACGCGCATCGCTTCCTCGTTGCCGGTCGCGGCCCAGTAGCCCGCGATCGCGCCGCTCACCGCCTCGTCGTCCTCCGAAAGGCCCAGTCGCGGCGCCTGCCGCAGCACCCGGTCGCCGATCGACGCGTTCTTCTGCGGCGCGATGATGTCCACCACGCCCGACGGCTGCAGCACGCGCGGCACGATCGCCGCCGGCTCCACCGCCATGTCGAGGATCGGCAGTCCGAAGTAGGCCCATTCGGCCGCCGCAAGGTCGATCATGCGCGCGCGGTAGTCACCGCGTGCGGTGATCGAGGGGCAGGAACTCATCGCGATGCGATACCCCGCCGCGCGGACGGGCGCATAGCCGCCATCGGGCGTGCGGCGGTACAGCGGTTCGAAGTGGTTCTCGCCCACGCGCACCATCATCGGCGGCGCTTCGTCCGCGCGCGCGTACGTCACGCGATACGCCGGGTCGGGAAAACCCGCGGGGCGCGGGAAGGCGGGGATCGCGCGACTCGCGCCGGGCGCGGTCTGCGCCGATGCGGAGAGGCTGGCGAAGATCGCCAGGCCCATGCCGAAGGCGACCATCAGGACGCTGGGCAGCACGTGGGGTGACGATCGCATCGGCGCGCTCATCCGTGGCGGAGCGCACAGAGTGGACACAGCCGCGTGAAGCCGGCATCGCGTCGCGCGAATGCCGGCCGCGCAGACGCTCAGTCTTCCTCGTGACGGGGCTTGTAGGCGTCGACGAGCTTCTGCTGCACGTTCGACGGCACCGGCTCGTAATGGCTGAAATCCAGCGAATACCGCCCGCGCCCCGCGGTCACCGACTTCAGCTCCGCCGCGTAGCCTTCCAGTTCCGACAACGGAACCTGGGCCTTCACCACGATCTCGCTGCCGCGCACGCTGTCGGTGCCGCTGATGCGCGCGCGTTTGCTCGCCAGGCCGCCGCTCACGTCGCCCATGTGCTGCTCGGGCGCGTTGACCTCCAGCTCGACGATGGGCTCGAGCACCTGCGGCCGCGCCTTGCCAATGGCGTCGAGGAACGCCTTCTTGCCGGCGGCGACGAACGCGACCTCCTTGCTGTCCACCGGATGGTGCTTGCCGTCGTACACGATCACGCGCACGTCCTGGATCGGATAACCCGCGACCGCGCCGCTGCGCAGCACCTGGCGCACGCCTTTCTCCACCGCCGGCATGAACTGGCCGGGGATGGTGCCGCCCTTCACTTCGTCGACGAATTCGAAACCGGTGCCGCGCGGCAACGGCTCGATCCGCAGGAACACCTCGCCGAACTGCCCCGCGCCGCCGGTCTGCTTCTTGTGGCGATGGTGGCCCTCGGCCTTGCCGCTGACGGTTTCGCGATAGGCGATGCGCGGCGGCCGCGAGGTGACCTCCACGCCGTAGCGCTCCTTCAGCCGTTCCAGGTTGATGCGCAGGTGCAGGTCGGACAGACCGCGGATGACCGTTTCGTTGGTCTCGGTTTCGTGCTCCACGACGAAGCAGGGGTCCTCTTCGGACAGTTTGTGCAGCGCCGTGGCGAGCTTCTGCTCCTGGCCCTTGCTCGCCGCTTCCACCGCCAGCCCGAACATCGGGCGCGGGAAATCCAGCGGCGACAGGCGGATCTGGTCCTCGTCGTGGCTGTCGTGCAGCACCGCGTCGAAGTGCAGTTCCTCGACCTTCGCCACCGCGGCGATGTCCCCGGGAATCGCCTGCTCGATCTCGACGTGGTCCTTGCCGCGCAGCTTGAACAGGTGCCCGACCTTGAACGGCTTCTTGCCGTCGTCGACGAACAGCTGCGTGTCCTTCCGCACCGTGCCCTGGTACACGCGGAACACGCCCAGCTTGCCGACGAAGGGGTCGTTGACGATCTTGAACACATCGGCGAGCACGTGCGCCTTCGGATCGGGCGAGGCCTGGATGCGGGTGCGCTCCGGGCCCTTCTCGAACGGCGGCGCATTGGCCTCGGCGGGATTGGGAAACCAGCGTTCGGCCACGTCGAGCAGCTCGGTGATCCCGGCGCCGGTGCGCGCGGAACAGAACAGCACCGGCACCAGGTGGCCCTCGCGCAGGCATTGTTCGAACGCGTCATGCAGCTCCTCCCCGGAGAGGCCGTCCTCGCCCACGTCGAGGTAATGCTCCATCACGGTTTCGTTGATCTCGACGATCTGGTCGATGATCTTCTGGTGCCACTCGGCGACGGGGCCGAAGTCGCTGTCACCCTGCGGGTTGATCAGGCAATCGACGACGCGACGGCCGCCGTCGGCCGGCAGGTTGAGCGGCAGACACTCCGGACCGAAGGTGTCGCGCAGGTCGGCCAGGAGCTGCTGGAGGCCGGCGCCGTCGGACGCGACGCCTTCGTGGTCGATCTTGTTGACGACGATCGCCCGGCACAGATTGCGGCCGCGGGCGTACTCCATCATCCGGCGCGTGCCGTATTCCACGCCCGCGGAGGCATCGACGACGACGGCCACGGTTTCCACCGCACCCAGTGCGGAGAGCGCCGGCCCGCGGAAATCCGGATAGCCCGGCGTGTCGATCAGGTTCACGTGCATGCCCCCGTGGTCGATGCTGGCGATGCCGGCGTCGATGGAATGCCCGCGTTGTTTCTCGATCGGATCGAAGTCGGACACGGTGTTGCCGCGTTCGATCGTGCCTGCCGTCTGGAGTGCGCCGCCGGCCTGCAGCAGGGCTTCGAAGAGCGTGGTTTTGCCGGCGCCGGGGTGGCCTGCCAGGGCCACGTTGCGGATGGATTGTGTGCTGTAGGACATGAGCGGACTTCTCCCGTGAGGTGGGAAGGCCGTCATGGCTGTCCGGCGCTGCGCCTGCGCGGAGGGCGCTCGGCGGGCGGTCATGGCGGGTGCCGGCCGGTGGGCCGGGAGCGAAAGCCTCGCGCAAGGGGCAGGGGTGGTCAAGCCGCGGACGGGCGAAGTGGGCAACGGCGACGGATTTCACGTCGGCGGATGCAGCGGCCCGCGTTGCGCATGCGCGGCTAACGTCCGCCACGCTACGCTTCAGCTCTTTCACCCCACGAAGGAGCAGCGACATGGCGTTCAAGCGTACGGCCGAAGCGGTCTGGCACGGCGACCTGCAGAGCGGAAAGGGTGCCCTGAGCACGCCGCAGAGCGGTTTGTTCACGGACCAGAACTACTCCTTCAAGACGCGCTTCGGCGACGAGAAGGGCACCAATCCCGAGGAACTGCTCGCCGCCGCGCATGCCGGCTGCTTCTCCATGGCGCTGTCGGCCGTGATGACCAAGGCCGGCTCCCCGCCCGAAAGCATCCAGACCCGCGCCGAGGTCACGATGGAACCGGGCATGGACCCCGGCCCGACGGTGACCGGCGTGAACCTGGTGGTGACCGCGAAGGCGCCCGGCGTCGACGAAGCGACGTTCAAACAGTACGCCGAGCAGGCCAAGGCCGGCTGCGTGATCTCGCGCGCGCTGTCGGTGCCCGTGACGATGCAGGCGACGCTGCAGGGCTGATCCCGCGGCATGGCGTCCAATGCGATCCGCCGCGCCGTGCTCGCGCACGGTGCCGGCGGAGGCGGCTGGGAATGGAACGTGTGGCGGCGCATGTTCGCCGCCCTGGGCCTGGAGGCGGAGGCGATCGATCTTCGTCCTGCCGACGAGGGCCTGCCCGCGACCGGCTTCGCCGACTACGCGGCGCAGGTGCGTTCGGCGCTGGATGCGACGCCCGGGCCGTGTGCGCTGGTCGGCGCGAGCCTCGGCGGGCTGCTCGCCATGGCCTGCGCGGATGCCGCCGACGCGCTGGTCCTGGTGAACCCCGTTCCCCCGGCTCCCTGGGCCGAACGGCTGCCCGCGCGCGAATGGCCGGACGTGGTGCCCTGGCGACGCCACGCCCGGCTAGCCTCCACGCGCCGTGCGCTGCCGGACTCGGACGAAGCCACCGCGCTGTTCGCCTTCCGCCGATGGCGCGACGAATCCGGCGCCGTGCTCCGCCAGGCGCATGCGGGCCTGCTGCTCGACGCGCCGGCCTGCCCGACGCTGTGCATCGCGTCGGCGCAGGACGAGGACGTCCCGCCCGAACTCACCGCCGAACTCGCGCGGGCCTGGGACGCGGATCTGCTCCGCGTCGCCTCGACCGGCCATGTCGGTCCGCTGCTGGGGCGCGATGCCGCGACCGTCGCCACGCAGGCCGCGGCCTGGCTGTCGGCGCGGTGAATCCCGCGGCCGCCGCCGCCGTGTGAAGGCGCGGGTTCAGCACCCATTGCCGGCCGTGGCCGGAGGATGCGCCCACGCCCTTCCGGCGCCGGAGCCCCCCCATGAATCGCCTGATCGTCGCTTCCCTCGCGCTGGTCGCCGCCGCGTGCGGCCCGGTGCATGCGCAGTCCTACCCGCAGTCGTACCCTCAATACGGTTCGACCAGCAGCAGCGATTACGCGCGCGTGGTCCGCGTCGATCCGGTGTTCGACCGATACGAAACCAGTTCACCCCAGCAGCGCTGCTACGAACGCCCGACCTACGTCGGCGGCGACGGCTATCGCAACGACGGCTATTACAGCGGCGGCGATTCCTATGGCGGAAGCTCGTACCCCTCGGGCACGCAGACCGGACGTACCGTCTCGACGATCGTCGGCACCATCGTGGGCGCGGCCGTGGGCAGCCAGATCGGCGGCGGAAGCGCGCGGTATGCGACCTCGGCGATCGGCTCCGTCGTCGGCGGCATGGCCGGCCGGCAGATCTACGACCAGAGCCAGAACCAGCGCGACCGCGTCGGCACGGTGCGCGTCTGCGATCCGGTGTACGAAGGCGACGGCTATTACGCCACGCGCAACGGCGGCCGGAACGCGAGCGCCTACGACGTCACCTACGAGTACGCCGGCCGGACCTACACGACGCGCACTAGCTACGACCCGGGCGACCGCATCCGCGTGCGGGTGAACGTCACGCCGGAGTGATCGCGCACGACGACGGGTTCGCCGCGCTTACGCCCAGTCGATCGTGCCGCGGACGACGTTGCACACCTGTCCGCCGGACCACACCTCGCCATCGGCATCCACGCGCAGTTGCAGGCGTGCGTCGAAACCGACTTCGCGGCCCTGGCTGACGGTGTAGCGGCCGCCGCTGCCGGGCAGGGCGTCGTTGTGCGTGAGCCACGCGGCGAGCGTGGCGTTGGCCGCACCGGACGCGGCGTCCTCGAAGCGCGCCGGCGCGCCCACGAACGCACGCACGACCAGGTCGTAATCGCGGCCCGCATCGGCGCGGGCGAAGGCGCACAGCCCCATCGTCTCGGTCGTTTCGGCCAGGTGCGCGATGGCGTCCCAATCCGGCGCGGCGCCACGCAGCGCGGCTTCGCTGGCGACTTCGGCGAGCCACCAGCGGCGTCCGCCGTCCATCAGCGCCGGCGGCAACGCGCCGGGTTCCAGCGGCGCCAGCGCCGCCGCGAGACGCGCGTCGCCGCTTTGGGCCACTTCCACGACCCGCGCGCGCGGCGTGCGGACCGCGATGGTTCGTCCCGTGCCGCTGCCGTCCACGGCCAACGGCAGCGTGCCGACCACGCCTTCCTGCACGAGTTGGCCGTCGACGAGCTCCGCGAGTCCCGCATCGAGCACGACATGGGCCGTGCCGACGCTGGGATGCCCCGCGAACGGCACCTCGCGGCGCGGGCTGAACATGCGCACGCGATACGCCGCGCCGGGCTGCGTCGGCGGGAACACGAACGTGGTTTCCGGCAGCCGCGTCCATCGCGCGATGGCCTGCATCCGGGCGTCGTCCAGGCCCTGCGCATCCAGCACCACGGCCAGCGGGTTGCCGGCACCCGGCCGGTCGGCGAACACATCCAGTTGCAGGTAGCGGCGAAGCGTCATTCGGCGGGGGTCCGAGCGGAATATTCGACTAGAATCACGAAGTTTACGGCGCGCCGCGCTCACGCAGGCGGCGCGCCATTCTAGTTTCCGTGACGGCTCCGCGCCGGCATGGTTTCGGCGGCAACCACATTCCACCTGATCATCTCCATACACCCGAATCTCATAGGAACCGTTGCAGTGGCGGAAGCGAATCGCTGGGTAGTACTCAAGTTCGGCGGCACCTCGGTGTCCCGCCGGAACCGTTGGGACACCATCGGACGCCTCGCCGGGAAACGCATGGCCGAAGAGAACGTGCGTGTGCTGGTGGTGGTTTCCGCGCTGTCGGGCGTCACCAACGAACTGCAGGCCATTGCCAACGGCGACGACATCGGCGTGCGCGTCGCGGCGTTGATCGAACGCCATCGTGCGTTCTGTGGCGAACTGGACCTGGATGCGGACGCGGTGCTCGGCGAACGCCTGGCCGCGTTGCAGGCGCTCGGCACCGACGCGCGCGCAACGCAGCGCCCGCTCGACTGGCAGGCCGAAGTGCTGGCCCAGGGCGAACTGCTGTCGTCCACGCTCGGCGCGGCGTATTTGCGCGCGCAAGGCCTGGACTTCGGCTGGTGCGATGCGCGCCAGTGGCTCGACGCCGTGTCGTTGCCGAACGCCAGTGCGTGGTCGCAGCGGCTGTCGGTGAACTGCCGTCTGGACGGTGAAGGCTTCGGTGAGCGCTTCTCCGCGCAGCCGGCGAAGATGCTGATCACCCAGGGTTTCATCGCGCGTCACGGCGATGGCGGCACCGCGATCCTCGGCCGCGGCGGTTCGGATACGTCGGCCGCGTATTTCGGCGCACTGCTGAAGGCGCAGCGCGTGGAGATCTGGACCGACGTGCCGGGCATGTTCAGCGCCAATCCGCGCGACGTGCCCGAAGCGCGCCTGCTCACGCGACTGCACTACGCCGAAGCGCAGGAAATCGCCACGACTGGCGCCAAGGTGCTGCATCCGCGTTCGATCGCGCCGTGCCGCGACGCCGGCGTGCCGATGGCGATCCTCGATACCGAACGCCCGGAACTTCCCGGCACGCGCATCGACGCCACCGCCGCCACCGTCCCGGGCGTGAAGGCGATCAGTCGCCGCAACGGCATCGTGCTGGTCTCGATGGAAAGCATCGGCATGTGGCAGCAGGTCGGCTTCCTCGCCGACGTGTTCGAACGTTTCAAGCGCCACGGCCTGTCGATCGACCTGATCGGTTCGTCGGAAACCAACGTCACCGTCTCGCTCGATCCCAGCGAGAACCTGGTCACGACCAACGTCCTGGAAGCGCTCAGCGCCGACCTGGCGGAAATCTGCCGGGTGAAGGTCATCGCGCCGTGCGCGGCGATCACGCTGGTCGGCCGCGGCATGCGTTCGCTGCTGCACCGCCTGAGCGATATCTGGGCGACGTTCGGCCGCCAGCACGTGCATCTGATCTCGCAATCGTCCAACGACCTCAACCTCACCTTCGTCATCGACGAAGCCGACGCCGAAGGCCTGTTGCCGCACCTGCACGCGGAGCTCATCCGTTCGCGCGCGATGCCGGTGCGCGACGCGACGGTGTTCGGCCCGAGCTGGCGCGAGATCGCGTTCGGTGCGCCGCAGCGTGCGCCGGCGTGGTGGCGCGGCCGGAGCGAGGAACTCGTTTCGCTCGCCACGAAGGGCACGCCGCGGTATGTGTACGACCTGGCGACGGTGCGCGAGCGCGCCCGTTCGCTGAGTGCGACCAGCGCGGTGGATCGCTGCTTCTATGCGATCAAGGCCAATCCGCATCCGCAGATCCTGCGCACGCTGGTCGGCGAGGGCTTCGGCCTGGAATGCGTCTCGCAGGGCGAATTCGAGCACGTGTTCGCCACGCTGCCGCACATCGCGCCCAGCCGCGTGCTGTTCACGCCGAGCTTCGCGCCGCGGCGCGAATACGAGGCGGCGTTCGAGCGCGGCATCATCGTCACGCTCGACAACATCGAGGCGCTGCAGCGCTGGCCGGAGGTCTTCAAGGGACGCACGATCTGGCTGCGCATCGACCTTGGCCACGGCGAAGGCCATCACGAGAAGGTCAAGACCGGAGGCGTCGCGGCGAAGTTCGGCCTGCCGATGACGCGCTTCGATGCGTTCGTCGAGCAGGCGCGCAAGCTCGGCGTGCGCATCAGCGGCCTGCATGCGCACCTGGGCAGCGGCATCGAGGATCCGCAGCACTGGCGCGGCGTCTATGCGCATCTGGCCGGCCTGGCGGACGGCATCGGTACCGTCGAGACCATCGACATCGGCGGCGGCCTTCCGATCCCGTACACGCCCGAGGCGCCGCAGTTCGATCTGCCGCTGTGGCGCGCGGGGCTGGAGGAGATCAAGGCGGCGTACCCGCGCTACGGGCTGGTCATCGAGCCGGGCCGCTATCTGGTCGCGGAGAGCGGCGCGCTGCTGCTCACCGCGACCCAGGTCGTGGAGAAGGACGGCGTGCGCCGCGTCGGCTGCGACGCCGGCATGAACGCGCTGATGCGTCCGGCGATGTACGAGGCGTACCACGGCATCTCCAACCTGAGCCGCGGCGATGCGGATGCGTCGGCGGTCTTCGACGTGGTCGGTCCGATCTGCGAAAGCAGCGACGTGATCGGCCGCGGCCGCACCCTGCCGGCCGACACCGCCGAAGGCGACGTGATCCTCGTCGCGGACGCGGGCGCCTACGGCATGGCCATGGCCAACACCTACAACCTGCGGGCCCTTCCGGCCGAGGAAGCAATCGAATGAGTGAGTGGAAATTCAACCGCGACGCGATCCGCGCGTTCCGTTTCGTGCGCTGCGGATTCGACGCGGGCACCGGCGTCGCGCAACTGGTGTACGCGTTCGACGACGGTCCGGAAATGATCGAGACCATCACCGTGCCGGGCGCGCCGTTCCCGCTGGACGGCGAACGCGCCGCGGCGGCCGAGCGCGCGCTGCGCCTGCTGCATCTAATTGCGGGCGTGAGCTATTACAAGGCCGCGGTGCCGTCCGAGATCCACATCGATTCGTATGCGATCGATGCGGACACCGCCGCATTGATGGAGCTGATCTACGTCAACGGCCTGGGCGAATTCGCCTATCGCAATGGGCTGAATCTGCACGGAAAGATCAAGTTCCCTGTCTCCAAGGCGTCCTCTTCGAGCGCCGAACTGGGTGGGGAAGGTATTTCCGGCGGCGCCAAAACCCTCGGCCTGCGCGAGCACGCCCTCGTGGCGATCGGCGGCGGCAAGGATTCGCTGGTCAGCATCGAGGCCCTGCGCGCGCTGGGCGTCGAACAGACGGTGACGTGGATCGGCGGCTCGCAGCTGATCCGGGCATGCGCCGAACGCACGGGCCTGCCGACGCTCAACCTCGGCCGCGCGCTGGCGCCGCAGCTGTTCGACTACAACCGCGAAGGCGCGTGGAACGGGCACATCCCGGTCACCGTGCTGAACTCGGCCATCATGGTGTTCGCCGCCGTGCTGCTGGGCGTCGACCAGGTCGTGTTCTCGAACGAACGCTCGGCCAGCTACGGCAGCGTCATCGAAGGCACGGGCGAGGTGAACCACCAGTGGTCGAAGGGCTGGGCCTGCGAGCGCGCGTTCGGCGAGTACGTCCAGCGCGAGATCGCCGCGGACCTGCACTATTACTCGCTGCTGCGCCCGCTCAGCGAACTCGCCGTGGCGCGCCAGTTCGCCAAGACCGACCGCTACGACGCGCACTTCAGCAGCTGCAATCGCAACTTCCACATCCTCGGCGAACGTCCGGCGAGCCGCTGGTGCGGCGTGTGCCCGAAGTGCCACTTCGTGTTCCTCGCACTCGCGCCGTTCATGCCGAAGCCGCGCCTGATGGGCATCTTCGGGCGGAACCTGCTCGACGATCCGGCGCAGATCCCGGGCTTCGACGCGCTGCTGGAGTACCAGAACCACAAGCCGTTCGAGTGCGTGGGCGAAGGGCGCGAGTCGCGCGCGGCGATGGCGGCGCTTGCCGATCGGCCGGAGTGGCGCGAGGACGCGCTCGTGGACCGCTTCGCGCACGAGATCCGGCCGCAGCTGGACGCGGCGGAACTGGCGATCGAACCGCTGCTCGTCATCGACGACGAACATCGCATTCCCGCTGCCTTGTGGGAGCGCCTGCGTGCGCAGTTCGCCGCCTGACCTCGCGTCGCTCGCCGGCCGTAAGGTCGCGCTGTGGGGCTGGGGCCGCGAAGGCCGCGCGGCGTATCGGGCTATACGCA
Source organism: Lysobacter arvi (assembly GCA_031216755.1). Lineage (GTDB taxonomy): Bacteria > Pseudomonadota > Gammaproteobacteria > Xanthomonadales > Xanthomonadaceae > Lysobacter_J > Lysobacter_J arvi. The sequence continues at coordinate 388,987 of JARUHG010000002.1, forward strand.
CGCGCCTGCCGTCGCTGCCGCTGACGCTGTTCTGCTCGGCGGCCGAGGCCGCCGAGGCCGCCAGCCTTGGCGACCCGCACCTCGCTGCGGAGACCGACGCCTCGGCATCGCGGTTGTCCGCGTTCGAGATCGTCGTGAAGTCGCCGGGCATCAGCCCGTACACGCCGGAGGCGGTCGCCGCGGCGCAGGCCGGCACGCGTTTCATCGGCGGCACGTCGTTGTGGTTCGCCGAGCACGCCGGCGACGACGGCATCGCCGCGAACACGATCTGCGTCACCGGCACCAAGGGAAAGAGCACGACCACCGCGCTGCTCGCCCATCTGCTGCGCGCCGGCGGGCACGTCACCGCGCTCGCCGGCAACATCGGCCTGCCGCTGCTGGAGGCGCTGGAACCCGACATCGCGCCGGAGTTCTGGGCGATCGAACTGTCCAGCTACCAGACCGGCGACGTGGCCGTGAGCGGCGTGCGCCCGCAGGTGGCGATCGCCCTCAACCTCTTTCCCGAACACCTCGACTGGCACGGCTCGCACGAGCGCTACGTCGAGGACAAGCTGAAACTCATCACGCAGGCGCGACCGCAGACCGCGGTGCTCAACGCCAACGATCCGCGCCTGGCGCAACTCGGCGCAACCCTGACCGAAAGCACGGTCCGTTGGTTTGGACGCACGGACGGTTGGCACCTGCGCGAGGACGATCTCTATCGCGGCGACGCGTTCGTGATGGACACGCGCGCGCTGCCGCTGCCGGGCCGCCACAATCGCGGCAACCTCTGCGCGGTGCTGACGGCGATCGAGGCGCTGGGGCTGGACGCCGTGTCGCTCGCGTCCCACGCGGCCAGCTTCCGTCCGTTGCCGCATCGCCTGCAGACGATCGGCACGCGCGAGGGCATCACCTACGTCAACGATTCGATCAGCACCACGCCGCACGCGAGCCTGGCCGCGCTGGATTGCTTCGCGTCGCGTCCCGTCGCGATCCTCGTCGGCGGGCACGATCGCGGCTTGCCGTGGGACGACTTCGCCGAGGCCATGCGCACGCACGCGCCGCGCGCGATCGTCACCATGGGGCAGAACGGCCCGCGCATCCACGCGCTGTTGCAGCCTGTCGCCGCGCGGGCGGGTTTCGTGCTGGGCGAAGCGGTCGATCTGGCCGATGCGATGGCCCAGGCACGCGCGGCGCTGGGCGGCGAGGGCGTGGTGCTGCTGTCGCCCGGTGCGCCGAGTTTCGGCGCCTATCGCGATTACGTCGCGCGCGGCCGCCACTTCGCGGAACTCGCCGGGTTCGATCCCGACCTCATCAGCACGATCCCGGGACTGGGCGTCGCCTGAGCTCGAACGATGCGGCGCGGTCGCAATCGCGCCGCCGCGACGTCAGTGGTCGCGACTGACCGCGTAGCGCGCCAGGCCGCGCAACGCGAGCGTGTAGTCGTTTTCGTCCAGGCCGTCGAGCGCGCGCTCGGCAGCCTGCGCGTACTCATGTGCGCGACGACGGCTGTAATCGAGGCCGCCGGTGGCGTGGATCGCCGCCAGCACGTGGGGCATCGCGTCGCTGTCGCCTTGTTCCACCGCGTGGCGAAGGCGTGCGCGCGTGGCTTCGTCGCTGTGCGCGATGGCGTGGATCAGCGGCAACGTGGCCTTGCCTTCGGCGAGATCGTCGCCGAGGTTCTTGCCGAGCGTCGCCGCGTCGGAGGCGTAATCGAGCACGTCGTCGGCGATCTGGAACGCGTAGCCCAGGTTCATGCCGTAGTCGTGCAGCGCATCGCACGTGGCGTCGTCGGCGTCGGCCAGCAGCGCGCCCAGGCGCGTGGCGGCGGCAAACAGCACGGCGGTCTTGCGCTCGATCACGCGCAGATAGGCGGTCTCGTCGGTGTCCGGGTTGCGGACGTGCAGCAATTGCAGCACTTCGCCTTCGGCGATGCGGTTCGTGGTGTCGGCCAGGATCTGCATGACCGCCATGCGCTCCAGCTCGACCATCAGCTGAAAGCTGCGCGAATACAGGAAATCGCCGACCAGCACGCTGGCGGCGTTGCCCCACACCGCGTTGGCGGTCTTCCGGCCGCGGCGCAGGTCGGATTCGTCGACGACGTCGTCGTGCAGCAGGGTCGCGGTATGGATGAACTCGACCACCGCGGCGAGCTGGTGGGCGTCCTCGCCGATGCCGCGCCCGCCGCGTCCGCCGAGGGCCCCGTTCGCGAGCAGCAGCAGCATCGGCCGCAGGCGCTTGCCGCCGGCGCCGACGATGTACTCGGCGACCTGGTTGATCAGCACCACGTCCGATGCGAGTCGACGCCGGATCAACGCGTCCACCGCCGCCATGTCCTGACGGGCCAGGGCCTGGATGGAGGCCAGGTCGGGGACGGCCGGGGTCGTCGTCGGACTGGAATGCATGGGCGGACCGCGTGGGAGGGGTTCTGGATTATACGGGGCGCGTTCCCGACGCGGATTTTTCGGACAGTTCCGATGTACGCGTCCTGTGGCCCGCACCAACCTGTGGTTTCGATCCCGCATCGCCACCGGAACGCCCCATGAGCACAAGACAGAACGACGTCGCCGCGTTTTCTCCCGTCGCGGTGCCCCGTTGGCCGGGCCTGCGTCATGTCGACGCGATCGAGCGCGACCTGCGCCGCCTCGGCCCGTCCCGTCGCCAAGCGCTGCTCGACGCGGTGGCAATGACGCTCGACAGCTACGTCGCCGGCACCGCGCAGCGGATCGGGAGTGGCTGCGTCGATCTGGATGCGGAACTCGACGAAGTGCTGCGCCGGCTCGGTCCGATCGGGTCGAAGGCCGACGCCGGCGGGGCGATCGCCTGATGGCCAGTCGCGCCGCCCGGCGCAAGGACACGGACAACGTCCTGGCACGGGAGGCGCTCGCCGTGCCCGCGGTCGCCAACGACGATCCCGCCTCCTTTGAACTGCTGCGGCTGTGGGCGGTCGACCGCAGCCTTGCCATGAGCGTGTGCCCGTCGATCGAAGGCGAGCCGGCGGATTTCGGAACTCTGCTGGCCGACCTGTTCAGCCATGCGTGCGAACGCTATGCCCTACGCACCGGCCAGGCGGAATCCGATGTCCGGGCCAGCATGTTCCTCGCCTTTGCCTGCCGGTTCGGCGACCTGACGCGCATGTGATTCCCCACGCCCGCGTTGGCCCCGGCTCCGGCCGGCGGACGCAGGGCGGCTGCTATCATGCCTCCCCTGTCGGCGCGGTCGATCCTGCTCGTGTCCGGCCACCGAACGAAGCACACATAACGAAGAGGGGAAGCGCTCCCATGGCACGCGGCATCAACAAGGTGATCCTGGTCGGCAATCTCGGCGACGACCCTGAAACCAAGTACACCCAGGGCGGCATGGCCGTGACCAAGGCCCGCCTGGCGACGACCAGCGTGCGCAAGGACCGCGACGGCAATACGCAGGAGCGCACCGAATGGCACCGAGTGACGTTCTTCGGCAAGCTCGGCGAGATCGCGGGCGAGTACCTGCGCAAGGGCAGCCAGGTCTACGTCGAAGGCTCGATCCGCTACGACAAGTACACCGGTCAGGACGGCGTCGAACGCTATTCGACCGACATCATCGCCGACGAGATGCAGATGCTCGGTGGCCGCCCGGGCGGCGAGGGCGGGGGTGGCAGCCGTGGCGATTACCGTGGCGGCGGCGAGCGCTCGTCGCGTCCGCCGGCGCGCCAGGAATCGGCTCCGCGCCGCGAGGCGCCCCCCGCCAAGTCGAGCAGCTTCAACGACGATTTCGCGGACGACGACATCCCGTTCTGAGCCGGTCGCTCAAGCCTTTTCAGCTCGGACACCCCAAGGAGTCGGCAGTGGCAACCTGGCTGGTCACCGGCGGTGCCGGCTTCATCGGCGGCAACTTCGTGCTGGACGCCGTTCGCCGCGGCGTTCGCGTGGTGAACCTCGACGCGCTCACCTACGCCGGCAACCTGGACACGCTGCGCGAGGTCCAGGACGACGACCGGCACGTGTTCGTGCAAGGCGACATCGGCGACGGCGCACTGGTCGAACGCCTGCTGCGCGAGCATCGTCCCGACGCGGTGATCAACTTCGCGGCCGAAAGCCACGTCGATCGCTCCATCGACGGGCCTGCGGCGTTCGTGCAGACCAATGTGGTGGGCACGCTCAGCCTGCTGGAGCGCTCGCGCGATTACTGGAAATCGCTGGACGCCGTGCAGCGCGATGCGTTCCGCTTCCTGCACGTCTCCACCGACGAGGTCTACGGATCGCTGGGCAAGAGCGGCCGCTTCACCGAGCAGACGCCGTATGCGCCCAACTCGCCGTACTCCGCGTCCAAGGCGGCCTCCGATCACCTCGTGCGCGCCTTCCACCATACGTACGGGCTGCCGGTACTCACCACGAACTGCTCGAACAATTACGGCCCGTACCAGTTCCCCGAGAAGCTCATCCCCCTGGTGATCGCCAAGGCGCTCTCGGGCGAGCCGCTACCGGTGTACGGCGACGGCCGCAACGTGCGGGACTGGCTGTTCGTCGGCGATCACTGCGCGGCGATCCGGCGCGTGCTCGAGGCGGGACGTCCGGGCGAAACCTACAACGTCGGCGGCGACGCGGAGCGCGAGAACATCGAGGTCGTCCGCGTGCTGTGCCGCCTGCTCGACGAGCGTCGCCCGCTCGCCGACGGCCGTACGCGCGAGTCGCTGATCACCTTCGTCGCCGACCGTCCCGGGCACGACCGGCGCTACGCCATCGATTCGGGCAAGCTCAGGCGCGAGCTCGGCTGGACCCCGTCGGTGACCTTCGAGGAAGGCCTGGCGCGGACCGTCGACTGGTACCTGGCGAACCAGCCGTGGGTACGACGCGTGCTCGACGGCAGCTACCGGCTCGAACGCATCGGCCACGCGTAAGGAGACCGCATGAGTCGCAAGGGCATCATCCTCGCCGGCGGCACGGGCACGCGGCTGTATCCGATCACCAAGGGCGTCAGCAAGCAGCTGTTGCCGGTGTTCGACAAGCCGATGATCTACTACCCGCTGAGCGCACTGATGCTGGCCGGCATCCGCGAGGTGCTGGTCATCAACACGCCGCACGAGCAGTCCTTGTTCCAGGCGCTGCTCGGCGATGGCTCTCAGTGGGGCATGCACATCCAGTACGCCGTGCAGCCGAGTCCGGACGGCCTGGCGCAGGCCTACCTGATCGGACGCGAGTTCCTGGCCGGCGGACCGAGCTGCCTCGTGCTCGGCGACAACATCTTCCACGGGCCCGGCCTCACGGCGATGTTGAAGCGCGCCGATGCACGCCGGACGGGCGCGACGGTGTTCGGCTACTGGGTGCGCGATCCGGAGCGTTACGGCGTCGCGGAATTCGATGCCGAAGGACGGGTCGTCGGCCTCGAGGAAAAACCCGCCGTCCCGCGCTCGCACTACGCGGTGACCGGACTGTATTTCTACGACGGGCGCGCCAGCGATTTCGCCGCGGAACTGACGCCTTCGGCGCGCGGCGAGCTCGAGATCACCGACCTCAACCGGCGCTACCTCGACGAAGGCTCGCTGCACATGGAGCAGCTCGGCCGGGGCTATGCGTGGCTGGATACCGGCACGCACCAGTCGCTGCTGGAGGCGAGCAACTACATCGCGACCATCGAGGCGCGGCAGGGGCTTCGCGTGTGTTGCCCGGAAGAGATCGCCTGGAACAACGGCTGGATCGATGCGGACCAGCTCAACGAACTCGCCCGTCCGCTGACGAAGAACGGTTACGGCGAATACCTGATGAGCCTGGCCGAACGGGGCCCCGTGCCGTGAAGGTCATCGAGACGGACCTGCCCGGATGCGTGGTGATCGAGCCCCGCGTGTTCGGCGACGACCGCGGTTTCTTCTTCGAGTCGTTCAATCTCGACAAGCTTGCCGGCAGCGGCATCGCGCCTGCGTTCGCGCAGGGCAACGTGTCGTCGTCGCGGCGCGGCGTCCTGCGCGGCCTGCATTACCAGTGGCCCAAGCCGCAGGGCAAGTACGTCTCGGTGGTCGAAGGCGAAGTGTGGGACGTGGCGGTGGACATCCGTCGCGGATCGCCCACCTTCGGGCGCTGGACGGCCGTGGTCCTCAGCGCCGAGAACAAGCGCCACTTCTGGATCCCGGAAGGCTTCGCCCATGGCTTCGTGACGCTGAGCGAACGCGCGGTGTTCACGTACCTGTGCACGGCCACCTACGACGCGGCGGCCGATGCGGCCATCCGGTGGAACGATGCCGCGCTCGCCATCGACTGGCCCGTTTCCGACGTGACGCTGTCGGACAAGGACGCGCGCGCGCCGTTCCTGGACGAGATTCCCGAAGACCGCCTGCCGGTGCACGCGCCGTGAGGCCGCTGTCGTGAGGTTGCCGTCGTGAGGCTGCTGCTGCTCGGCGCGAACGGGCAGGTCGGCCATGCGCTCCGCCGCAGTCTCGCGCGAGTGGGCGAGACGATCGCCGCGACCCGCAGCGGCCGCGTCGACGATGGCACGGCCTGCGAAGCGCTCGATCTCGCCGATCTGCACGGCATTGCGTCCTTCGTCGCACGCGTGCGTCCCGATGTCGTCGTCAACGCGGCGGCGTACACCGCGGTGGATCGCGCCGAAGACGACGCCGATGCGGCGTTCCGCATCAACGCGCAGGCGGCCGGGCGGCTGGCCGACGCATGTGCCGATCTCGGCATCCCGCTCGTGCACTACTCGACCGATTACGTGTTCGACGGCCGCGGCTCGCGTCCGTATCGTGAGGACGACGCGACGTCGCCGCTGGGCGTGTACGGTCGCAGCAAGCGCGAGGGCGAGGAGGCGATCGCACGCAGTGGCGCGCGTCACCTGATCCTGCGCACGGCGTGGGTGTACGGCGGGTACGGCCACAACTTCATGCGCACGATGCTGCGCCTGGGCGCCGAACGGGACGAACTGCGCGTGGTCGCCGACCAGCGGGGCTGCCCGACGCCGGCCTGGCTGGTCGCGGACGTCACCGCCCACGTGCTGCAGCGCGGGATCCTCGCATCGGGCGTGCGTCATCTCGTCGCGGCCGGCGAAACCACGTGGCACGGGTTCGCGGAGGCGATCTTCGCCGAGGCGCTCGACGCCGGACGGATCGCCCGCGCTCCGCGGGTGCAGCCCATCGCCACCCGCGATTACCCCACGCGTGCGGTGCGCCCGGCCTACTCGGTGCTTGCGACCGACCGCCTGTGCGCCGAATACGGCATCGAACTGCCGCACTGGCGCGCGGCATTGCGCGAGACGCTCGCCGCCCGCCCCGACTGATTCCTCGCCGGCGCTCCGATGCGCTAGGCTGCCGGCACGCGGAGCCGCGGCGCCGAGGGGGCGGCCACGGAAGGCGTATCACCGATAGGGAAGGGGACCCGGATGAAACACACAATCGTCGCGGCAGCGCTGATGGCGCTGTCCTGGCCCGCGTTCGGCTCGGGCGTGGACGTGGGCGCGTATGTGCGCAAGGACGAGTTCGAGGACATCGTGATTTCGCCGGCGGGCAAGCACTTCGCGGCGACGGTTCCGATGGAGGACCGCACCGTGCTGGTGGTCATCGAACGCGGGACGAACCGGCTCGCCGCGCACTTCAACGTGGGACGCAACACGCACATCGCCGATTTCGCCTGGGCCACGCCCGAGCGCCTGGTGATCAGCACCGCCGAGAAGTTCGGTTCGCTGGACACGCCGCGGCTTACCGGCGAGCTCTACGCGATGGACGCCGACGGCGGCAAGCTCGACATGCTCGTCGGCCAGCGGCTCGACGATGGCGGCCTGGGCACCAACATCAAGCCCAAGAAGGGCAACCGTAACGTCGCCGCATTCCGGATCGATGCGCCCCCTACCGACGCGCGCACCGTGCTGGTCGCCACGGTGCCGTACACCTACGGCCCGCAGGACGTGTTCACCACGGTCGAGCGCATGGACCTCTACAACGGCCGCCTCGCGCGCGTGGCGACCGTGCCGGTGCGCAATGCGGAGTTCACGCTCGACAACAAGGGCGCGGTGCGCTTCGCCAGCGGCGCCAATTCCGATCGCATCCGCAAGCTTTATTACCGCGCCAACGACGATGCCGAGTGGGACCTGATGACCATCGAGAAGGACGGCCGCTTCGAGGAGCCCATCGGCTTCTCCGCCGACGACAGCGTCGCCTACCTGCAGGTGGAGCAGCCGCGCGGCCCGGACGCGATCGTGGCGCTCGAGCTCGCGACGGGAAAGCGCACGCAGGTGCTGCGGCACGACGTGGTGGATCCGTCCGGGATCATCTACCGCAATGGCACCCACGTGCCGATCGGCGCGTATTTCCACGATGGACTGCCGAGCTCGGCGTTCTTCGACGCGCAGGCGCCGGAAGCGCGCCTGCAGAAGAGCCTGGAGGCGGCTTTCGCCGGCAGCAGCGTGACCATCACCTCGCAGACGGGCGACGGCAGCGTCGCGCTGGTGCGCGTGGACAGCGCCCAGAACCCGGGCGACTTCTACCTGTTCGACACGCGCACGAAGAAGGCCGAGCACCTGCTCGCGCGGCGTCAGTGGTTCGACCCTGACAAGCAATCGCCAATGAAACCGGTGCAGCTGGCAGCCCGTGACGGGCTGCCGCTGCACGGCTACCTGACGGTGCCGCGCGGCAGCAACGGCAAGAACCTGCCGATGGTGGTGATGCCGCACGGTGGGCCGTTCGGCGTGCGCGACGAGTGGGGATTCGACGATTCAGTGCAGATGCTGGCCGACGCCGGCTACGCGGTGCTGCAGGTGAACTTCCGCGGCTCTGGCGGTTATGGCGTGGCGTTCCAGTCGGCCGGCGCGCGCGAGTGGGGCGGCAAGATGCAGGACGACGTGACCGACGCCACGCGCTGGGCCATCGCCCAGGGCATCGCCGACAAGGAGCGTATCTGTCTGTTCGGCGGCAGCTACGGTGCGTACACCTCGCTGATGGGCGTGGCGAAGGAGCCGGACCTCTACCGCTGCGCCGCCGGTTACGTCGGCGTCTACGATCTGCCCACCATGCACACGCATGGCGACATCCAGCAGCGCGGTTCGGGCGAGACCTACCTGCGCGACTGGGTCGGCAAGCGTGAGGAGCTGGGCGCGGTGTCGCCCAATCGGATGGCCGAGCGCATCAAGGTGCCGGTGTTCCTGGCCGCCGGCGGCGAGGACGAGCGCGCTCCGATCGCCCACAGCCGGATGATGGAACAGGCGCTGCGCAAGGCGAACGTGCCGGTGGAGACGCTCTACTACGACACCGAAGGCCACGGCTTCTACGTGGAAGCGCATCGCCGCGAGTTCTACACGCGCCTGCTCGCGTTCCTCTCGCGCAGCCTCGGCGGCGCGGTCGCGACCGCCGGCAGCGCGGGCGACGCGAAAACGGCGAAGTGAACCTCACCTTCGTTGCTTGACGACGGCGCCTTCGGGCGCCGTTCGTTCGTCCAGGTCACCTCGCGCCGTGCATCGGCCGCCAGAGCCGCGCGGCGGCGAAGACGACCAACGCGCCACCAAGGCCGATGGCCGCTGTGGCCCGCCGCGAGCCGCCCTACGCGCCGAGTGCGTCCGGTCGCGGGCCGCCTCCGGATGGACGCCACAGCGTGCATCGCATCCTCGGTCGCGACCGGCGCAGGTCCGATCGAGCGCGCGCGACCTTCGGTCGGGCAGGACGGTGCCCACGCGAGGCTGCCACGGAGCCGCGCATTGCGACATTCTCGCGGCGCGAGGCATCGCGGCGGCCGCGCGAGCCCGCCACACCGCCGCGCGAAGCTGACAGCGAACCTCGCGAAGACGCCGTGCAGCGTCGCGAGGGTCCGCCACGCCCGCGCGCGGGCACGCGCCTGGCCGCACGAGCGTCGCATGGAGCCGAGCGCGGGGCGCGGCGGGTCGTTCGAGGGCCCTCGCGTGCCCGCGCGAACCCGCGGCGCACCCACCGACGGGAGACCGCACGCCCGGCGCGTACCGCTACGTATCGCTGCACTGCCGCATGATTGCCGCGTCCTGTCCGTTCGCGACGGAGTTTTTACAGGCGCCGGCAGCCAATGCGATGATCCGGGACCGCTCGATTCACCAAAGCCCCTGGAGCTGCCGATGGCCTCGCCCGCGACGCCGCAATTGACCTTCCGAGCCGTGCTGCTGGCCGTCGTGCTGGCGGTGATCCTTTCCGCCGCCAATGCGTATCTGGGCCTGTTCGCGGGCCTGACCATCGCCACCGCCATCCCGGCGGCGGTCGTCTCGATGGGCGTGCTGCGCCTGCTCGGTGGCGGCAGCATCCTGGAGAACAACATCGTCCAGACCGGCGCCTCGGCCGGCTCGTCGATCGCGGCCGGCGTGATCTTCACGATCCCCGCGCTGATCATCATGGGCGTCTGGCCCGACTTCAAATACTGGTGGGTGGTCGGGATCGCCGGTCTCGGCGGCCTGCTCGGCGTGCTGTTCTCGGTGCCGCTGCGCCGCTCGATGATCGTCGAGGAGCCGCTGCCCTTCCCCGAAGGCAAGGCCGCGGCCGAAGTGCTCAAGGCCGGCGAAAACCCCGGCCCCGGCCTGAAGATCCTCGGCGTCGCCGGCGGGCTCGGCGCGCTGGTGAAGCTCGCCGCCGAGAGCGGCCTGCGCCTGATCCCCGACAACGCGGTCGCGTCGGGCTTCATCGGCAAGTACCTGGGCTACATGGGCACGAACCTGTCGCCGGCGCTGCTGGGCGTGGGCTACATCGTCGGCCTGAACATCGGCATCGTGGTGGTGTCGGGTTCGATCCTGTCGTGGCAGTTCGCCATTCCGATCTACCACGCGTTCTTCCTCGATTCCGATCCGGCACTCGCGGCGCAGATCGCCGGCGCGTCGGCGGCGGACGCGGGCGGCGCGATCTGGTCGGCGAAGATCCGCTACCTCGGCGTGGGCGCGATGCTGATCGGCGGCATCTGGACGCTGTTCTCGCTGCGCAATTCGCTCGTCTCGGGCATCAGGAGCGGCCTGGCCGCGGCGCGCAAGGGCGGCGGCCTCGCCGTGGCCGAAACCGAGCGCGACCTGCCGATGAAGTGGATGCTCGTCGCGCTCGCCGCGTTCGTCGTGCCGCTGTGGATGCTCTACCACGCGATCGTGCAGTCCTGGGGCGTGAGCCTGACGATGACGATCATCATGATCGTCGCCGGCTTCCTGTTCGTGTCGGTGTCGGCGTATCTCGCCGGTCTGGTCGGTTCGTCGAACAACCCGGTGTCGGGCATCACGATCGCGACGATCCTGTTCGCCTCGCTGGTGCTGATGCTGCTGCTGGGCCGCGATTCGTCCATCGGTCCGGTCGCGGCGATCATGATCGGCGCGGTCGTGTGCTGCGCGGCGGCCGTCGGCGGCGACAACCTGCAGGACCTGAAGGCCGGCTACATCGTCGGCGCCACGCCGTGGAAGCAGCAGCTGATGCTGGGCATCGGCGCATTCTCGTGCGCGCTGATCATGGCGCCGGTGCTCAACCTGCTCGCGCAGGCCTACGGCATCGGTCCGCCGACGGCCGAGCATCCGAACTCGTTGTCCGCGCCGCAGGCCACGCTGATGGCCTCGGTGGCCAAGGGCCTGTTCGGCGGCAAGCTGCCCTGGGACATGATCGGCATCGGCGCCATCATCGGTGCGCTGGTCATCGCGCTGGACGAGTGGCTGAAGTCGCGCAAGGCGCATTTCCGCGTGCCGGTGCTGGCCGCGGCGATCGGCATCTACCTGCCGCTGGAACTGATGGTGCCGATCTTCCTCGGTGGCCTGCTCGCGTATGTCGTCGAGCGCCGCCACGGCCTGTCGATCGACAGCGACGAAGCCGAGCGCGACCGCGCGCATCGTCCGGGCACGCTGTTCGCCGCCGGCCTGATCACCGGCGAGGCGCTCACCGGCATCGCGATCGCGATTCCGATCGTCGTGTCCGGCCGCGCCGACGTGCTGTCGCTGGGCACGCACCTGGGCCCGTGGGTCGGCCTGGCGGTGCTCGCCGTCGTCGCCTGGCTGCTGTATCGCACCAGCGTGCGGGGTGGCGGAGTGGAGTCGGCGAAGCCGGCCCCGTGACCACCGGATCACGTCGTCACGTCATCCCCGCGAAAGCGGGATCCGGCGACTCGCCCCGCAGTCGAGGCACTGAATTCCCGCGTTCGCGCGGATGACGAGGCAAGCGCACCGCGCTGACCGCTCCATCTCCACATGCATTCGAGAAAACCCATGACGCCACGCTTCGCCATCCTCCCGCTCGCCCTGCTGCTGGCCTGCGGCTCCACCGACGCACTGGCCGCGCGCGGCTTCGACGTGCGCGACCTCGCCTCGCTCGATCGCGTGTCCTCGCCGACGCTGTCGCCCGACGGCCGCCGCGTGGTGTTCGCCCAGCGCGTGGTCGACATGGCGGCCAACAAGTCCTCCACCGCGCTCTACATCGAAGACCTGATGGCGCGCGATTCCGCGCCGCCGAAGCGCCTCACGCCGGAAGGCTGGAACGTCAATTCGCCGGGCTTTTCGCCGGACGGGAAGACCGTCTACTTCCTCAGCGCGAAGGGCGGTTCGATGCAGCTGTACGCCATTCCCGTCGCGGGCGGCACGCCGAAGCAGGTGACGGACCTGGGCACGGATGTCGGCGGCTACAAGCTCTCGCCCGACGGCAAGCGCGTGGCGGTCAACCTGGAGACCTTCCCGGACTGCAAGGGCGACCTGGCCTGCTCGAAGAAGAAGCTTGACGAGCGCAGCGCGCAGAAGAACACCGGCGTCGTGTTCGACCGCATGTTCATCCGCCACTGGGACGCCTGGAACGACGGCCGGCTCAACCGCCTCTTCGTCGCGACGCTGGGCGACAAGCCGGCGACGACGGCGACGCTCGTCAGCGGCGGCGTCAACGGCGACGTGCCGTCGCGCCCGTTCGGCGACGCCACCGAGTACACCTGGTCGCCGGACGGCGCGTCGCTGGTCTTCAGCGCCCGCATCGCCGACGCCAAGGAACCGATGTCCACCAACTTCGACCTGTACCAGGTCAGCGCGGATGGCACCGGCGCGGCGAAGAATCTCACCGCCTCCAATCCCGCCTGGGATACCGGCGCAACCTTCAGCCGCGACGGCAAGACGCTGTTCTACCGCGCGATGAAGCGTCCCGGTTTCGAAGCCGACCGCTTCGGCCTGATGGCGATGGACCTCGCAAGCGGCAGCACGCGCGAGATCGCACCGAAGTGGGATCGCTCTGCCGACGGCATCACGCTGGCCAACGACGGCGCGACGATCTACACCACCGCCACCGACATGGGCGAGCACCCGCTGTTCGCGGTCGACATCGCATCGGGTGAGGCGAAGAAGATCGTCGGCGAAGGCAGCGTCTCGGCCATCGACCTGGCCGGTCCGACGCTCGCGCTGACGCGCAACACGCTCAAGACCGGCGACGTGCTGTACACGACGAGCGCCGATGCGTCCGCGCCGCTGCGCGCGATCACGCCGACCACCGGCGAGCGCGTGCCCGACGTCGCGTTCGGCGACTTCGAACAGTTCGATTTCAAGGGCTGGAACGGCGACACCGTGCACGGCTACGTCGTGAAGCCGTGGAATTACCAGGAAGGCAAGAAGTACCCGGTCGCGTTCCTGATCCACGGCGGTCCGCAGGGCAGCTTCGGCAATGGCTGGAGCTATCGCTGGAACCCGCAGACGTACGCGGGCCAGGGCTATGCGGTGGTGATGATCGACTTCCACGGGTCGACCGGTTACGGCCAGGCGTTCACGGATGCGATCAGCCAGCACTGGGGCGACCGTCCGCTGGAAGACCTGCAGAAGGGCTGGGCCGCGGCGCAGAAGCAGTACGGCTTCCTCGATGGCGACAAGGCATGCGCGCTCGGCGCGAGCTACGGCGGCTTCATGGTCAACTGGATCGCCGGCAACTGGAGCCAGCCGTGGAAGTGCCTGGTGAGCCACGACGGCGTGTTCGACCAGCGCATGATGGGCTTCGCGACGGAAGAGCAGTGGTTCACTGACTGGGAGCAGGGCGGCAGCGCCATCGACAAGCCGGCCAACTACGAGAAGTTCAACCCGGTGAACCACGTGAAGAACTGGCGCGTGCCGATGCTCGTCGTTCACGGGCAGCAGGACTTCCGCATCCCGGTGGAGCAGGGCATCGGCGTGTTCACCGCGCTGCAGCGCCAGGGCATCCCGTCGCAGTTCCTCTATTTCCCCGACGAGAACCACTGGGTGCTCAAGCCGGCCAACTCGGTGCAGTGGCACGACACCGTCAACGCGTGGCTGAAGCAGTACATCGGGCAGTAATCGCCGCAACAACCTGTTGGACGAAGACGGAGCCGAAAGGCTCCGTTTTTCGTTTGAGGAGAGATTTTCGCGTTTATTGCGTCGCCGATTGCGTGATTGGCTGGAGCAGGTCGACACAGGGAAGTCTTCATGTCACATCAGTCGCGGTTACGGTTCGGGTTCGGCGCGGATGACTCGTCCGCATTTGATGTAGTGCGTTTCGATCTCGAAGAAGGTGTCTGCCAACCCTTCCGGCTCGAACTGGACCTGTCCAGCTTCGACGACGCCATCGGCCCCAACGCATTGTTTGACCGCGAGGCGCAGTTCACCATCGAACGCGACGGCATCGTCGAACGCACCATCACCGGCGTCGTCACCGCCTTCGAACAGGCGGAGACCGGCTTCCAGCGGACCCGCTATCGCGCGGTTGTCGAATCGCCGCTAGCGCGACTGGGGCTTCGTCACAATTCCCGCATCTTCCAGCGCGTCAGCGCGCCGGAGATTCTGGCGACGCTGCTGAAAGAGCAGCGCGTCATCGGCACGCGCACCGCGTACGCCGGCCGGCACGAGCCGCGCGAGTACTGCGTGCAGTACCGCGAGACGGACGCCACGTTCTTCCACCGCCTAGCGACCGAGGAAGGCATCGTCCACTGGCATGAAGTCACCGACGACCACGGCACGCTGGTGCTCAGCGACCGGATCGACAGCGCGCCGACCCTCGACGGGACGGTCCTCTATCAACCCGCCACGGCCGGCGACGCACCCACGCCGCACCTGTGGCGCTTCGCGCACCGCCGGCAACTCGCGCCCACGCGGATCACCAACCGCGAATACACCTTCCACAATCCCCGCTACGACCTGCAACACGAAGCGCGCGCCTTCGCCCACGAGCAGGCCGTCGGCGACTACGAACACTACGACTACGCCGGCCGCTACAAGCGCGACGAAGCCGGCAAGCCGTTCACGCGCAGCAAGCTGTCGGGGCTGCGCAACGCCGCCGAACACGCCCGCATCGAGGGCGACGACGCGCGTCTGTGGCCTGGGCTCGCCTTCGACCTGACCGGCCACCCCAACGCGAAACTCAACGACCGTTGGCGCGTGATCTCGATGCGGCATACGGGTGAACAGGCGACCAGCCAGGAAGCCGATGCCGCGCAGGCCGAGCACGGCACGCGCTATTCGTACGAGGCCACCGTCGTCCCCGCCTTCCACGACTGGAAACCCGAACCTGCACGGCGACCCGTGGTGGACGGCCCGCAGGTCGCGCACGTCGTCGGGCCCGAGGGTGAGGAGATCCACTGCGACGAACACGGCCGCGTGCAGGTCTGGTTCCCGTGGGATCGCGAAGGCCCGCGCGAGAACGCCACCTGCTGGATCCGTGTATCGCAAGGCTGGGCCGGCACGATGTATGGCTTCATGGCCCTGCCGCGCATCGGTCACGAGGTGATCGTCAGCTTCCTCGAAGGCGACCCGGACCAGCCCATCGTTACGGGAAGGGCGCATCACGCCGGCAATCGTCCACCGTACGAACTGCCCCGCCACAAGACCCGCACCACGTTCAAGACGCAAACCCATAAGGGTGAGGGGTTCAACGAACTGCGTTTCGAGGACGAGAAAGGTCAGGAAGAAATCTTCGTCCACGCGCAGAAGGACCAGAACATCGTCGTCGAACACGACGAGACGACCAAAGTCGGCCACGACCGCAGCGAGGACGTCGGCAACGACGAAACGATATC
The DNA here is from genome assembly GCA_031216755.1 of Lysobacter arvi. Lineage (GTDB taxonomy): Bacteria > Pseudomonadota > Gammaproteobacteria > Xanthomonadales > Xanthomonadaceae > Lysobacter_J > Lysobacter_J arvi. The sequence goes on from JARUHG010000002.1 coordinate 404,889, forward strand.
CATCGGCCACGACCGCAAGGAAACCGTCGGCAACGACGAAACCCTGAGCATCGGCCAGGACCGCTACGAAACGCTGGGCCGCGATCACGTCATCGACATTGGAAGAAGCCGACAACTCACCGTCGCCAAGGACTTGATCGAAACCATCGGCAACGTCCGCATCGAGAAGACCGCGACCGATCGCCGCGCCGAAACCGGTGGGCATTACGAACACAAGGTCGTGGGCAAGGTCACCGTCAAGGCGGGGCAGTCGATCACCTGCCTTTCGCAGGTGATGGAGCTCAACGCATCGGAAAGGCTTGTCCTGCGCGGTCCGGGTGGCAGCATCACCATCGATGAAGACGGCATCAATTTCGACGCATTGGAGATCCGCCTCAAAGGCCCAGTGACGATCGAAAGCGGGGGCGTGGGCAACGAGTTCTCGTTCTTCGGAACGCCGGAGAAAGGCGTATGCCTGGAGTGCATCGCCAGGGCTGCGATGGCCGGTCTGCCCGCGGTGGCGCTATGAACCGGCTGCCCGAACGCTGGCATCAGCTGCGGACCGCTGCACCGGGTGTCCATGTCCTGGTGCTGGTGGATACCGCACTACAGCACGAACTGGGTCAGAAGCTGAGCCAACGCCCCGGCGCCGCACTGTCGCTGCTGCCCGATGTCGAAGCCGAAGCGCAGGCCCTGGGCGTGTGGTTGCTGGAGGCCGACGAGGCCCACGCGCACGGTATCGATGGTTCCGCCCGCGGCGTCAACTGGCTGTTGAGCCGGATTCCGATGTCGCAGGCGCATGCCCATTTACAACCGTGGGTGGTGACGCCACTGCCCGACGGCACGCCACGCGGTTACCTGCGTCTGGCGGACGGCCGCGTGCTTCGCGCGTTGCTCAAGGTGTGGTCACCGGCCCAGCGCAGTGCGTTCTGTGCGCCTTGGCAGGCGTGGTGTTACGCAGACCGGGACGGGGCAGGTGTGCTGCTGGATCTGCCCGCTCCACATCCCATGCAGGACGCCACCGTATCGCCTGAACTGAGTCAGGCGCAGTACCAGCGACTGCTTGAGGCCAGTGTGCCCGACCAATTGCTGCACGCTCTCAAGGGCGCCGTCACACCCCACGCCGCCACGCTGGCTTCGCGCGAACGCCGGCATCAGGTGGCCGCCTCGCTGATCGAGTACGCCCGATCCATCGGTTACGAGGAAGTGGATGACCAGACGACGTTGCTGGCATGGGTTCTTCGCGCCGGCACCGAGGAGTGCCGCTTCCTTGGGCGCCAAGTGGCGGTGCAGCAGCGGATGAAAGGCGAAGCGCTATGGAACAGGCTCATGGAAGAGGGGGCAGGCGCATGAGTGAGCTGCAAGAAGGCGGTGTTCAACCAGCGGAAGCCGGGCAACGCAGTTGCATCTTTTCTGTCTTGTCCCTGTTCCCTGTCCCTTGCGCAATCCTCTTGTGGATATGCGTATTTCTCGGCGCGAGCGGTTATGGCGCACTCGCGATGGGCAGCGTTATAGCTCCGCTCTCGTTGGCCAGCCTGCTGTTGAGTGCCGCCGGTTCCGCCGTTGCGCTGTGGCGGCGCGAGCCTTGCACAAGGCTTGCGAAAGGCGTTTTTTTCTCGAGTTTACTTCTATCGATGCTGGTGCTGACATCGCTTGTTCGGCCCAGCCACGATGAGCCTCCCGCCCCAGCAGTGCCCGCGGCCATGTTCGGTACCCAGATCGTGCCCATGGACCATGAGCGTGGCGATACGTTCGTACGAAGCGTACGTGTCAAGGATCGTGATCTTGGGCCGGCACCAAGAGGTAGACCAGCACGGCCAGATCATCGCTTCGAAAGCATCTACTTGCCCTATTCCTGGCGTCCAGGGTTGACCGTGGTGGTCGAATGGGAGCGCTGCAATCACCTTCCATTCGGGAAAACGGATGCAGAGCCGTTATGCAGACGTATCGAGAAGACCGTGGTCGTCGAGAAATACGATTACGAAGTCAACCATGCCTGGCTGCACATCCTGCCCGACGATCAGGCGCGGATCATCCTCGATCTTCGAGCGCCGGGAGAACCCGGCTACCCCGGCCCGGTCCCCATCGAGCCAGGTCCCAACGATCTGTTCCAGAGTCCGATCAGGACGCTGGACCATGACCCCTTCGGCCTCGAAGGTGTGCACATCAACGGGCAGCGTATCGACGCTGATACCAAAGGGTTGCTGCTGCCCTATGAATGGCGCCCTGGCCTGACCGTGCTGGTGAAGTGGCAGCGCTGTACCCACACCGAGCCGCGCTCGTGTCGTTCGATCGAGAGACGTGTGGATTTTCCGAAGTATGAGGCGCCGGATACGCCCACCTGGGTCCACATGATGCCGGGCGATCAGGTCCTGCTCATCAACAGCGCACGTACCCCTGCCGATCCCGACTATCCGGGCCCAAGCTGGGAGGACGAAGAGGCTGCATACCGAAGAGCCCGCGAACGAAGACGCTCATTGGAGCGTCATGAATAGCAATGCAGACGCGCCGGCGTTGTCGCATGGCGACGTCGCGTGGCGGTTATTCATGTTGGTACTCCCGGCATTGCTCGTGCTGCCTTTGGGGGCCTGCGAGCCGCTCGAACGCACACCGGGACCCAACGACACGTTCGGCAGCAGCGTCACCGCAATGGATCACGATCCCAGCGATACGTTTGTGCGCAACGTGTACGTCGACGGCACCTGGGTGGGCGAGGGCGGGCGCGGAGGCAAGACCGTCGCCGGCGGCATCAGCCTTCCGAACCACTGGCGGCCGGGGCTGACCGCGGTGGTGAAGTGGGAGCGGTGTGATCGCTTCGATCGCGAGCATCCTGTGCCGGATGAACAAGCCTGCCGCTGGACCGAAAAGGTCGTGCCGATCCACCAGTACGACGATGTGGGGGAAACGTGGCTGCACATCCTCGAAGGCGACAAGGTGTTGATCATTCCCAGCATGTTGGCTCCCGGCCATCCCGACTATCCCGGCCCGGACTTCCCGACCAAGGACTTCTTCCGCAACACCGGCAAGGAACCGACCGAGTGAGCAACATCGCCTACACCCCACTGAACACACCGAAGACGGTCGCCAAGCCGGGCCGAGTACTCATCTGCCGACACGGCGAGTGCAAGTTGCCTCTGATGCTTGGCGTGCGCCTCGTCAACTGCATCCGTGCGCCATGGCCATCGCTTGGGCGCTGGTGGCGCGGAGCTTTCGTGCTGATCGCATCGCTGCTGTTGGCGGCGTGCCTGCCCAAGGAACCCGAGCCGGATCCGAACGGCTCGTTCGGCAGCAGCGTCACCGCAATGGATCACGATCCCAGCGATACGTTTGTGCGCAACGTGTACGTCGACGGCACCTGGGTGGGCGAGGGCGGGCGCGGAGGCAAGACCGTCGCCGGCGGCATCAGCCTTCCGAACCGCTGGCGGCCGGGCCTGACCGCGGTGGTGAAGTGGGAGCGGTGTGATCGCTTCGATCGCGAGCATCCTGTGCCGGATGAACAAGCCTGCCGCTGGACCGAAAAGGTCGTGCCGATCCAGAAGTACGACGAGGTGGGGCACACCGATCTACATATTCTGGAGGGCGGTCAGGTACTGATCATTCCGACGATGCTTGACCCGCAGCACCCTGATTATCCGGGGCCCGGGTATCCAACCAAGGACTTCTTCCGCAACACCGGCAAGGGACCGACCGAATGAACAACATCGCCTACACCCCGCTGAACGCACCGAAGACGGTCGGCAGGCCGGGCCGAGTACTCATCTGCCGAGATGGCGAGTGCAAGTTGTCTGCGGTGTCTGGCGTGCGCCTTGCCAGCAACGTTCGTGCGGCATGGCCGTCGCTTCGGCGCTGGTGGCGCGGAGCTTTCGTACTGATCGCATCGCTACTCTTGGCGGCGTGCCTGCCCAAGGAACCCGAGCCGGATCCGAACGGCTCGTTCGGCAGCAGTGTCTCAGCGATGGACCACGACCCCAGCGACACTTTCGTGCGAAACGTATACGTCAACGGCAAGTGGGTGGGTGAGGCGAGCGGAGGAGGAGGCATCGTCGCCGGCGGCATCAGCCTTCCGAACCGCTGGCGGCCGGGCCTGACCGCGGTAGTGAAGTGGGAGCGATGCGAGCCCTATGGCAAGAACTGCCGCTGGACCGAAAAGGTCGTGCCGATCCAGAAATACGACGAGGTGGGGCACACCGATCTACATATTCTGGAGGGCGGTCAGGTACTGATCATTCCGACGATGCTTGACCCGCAGCACCCTGATTATCCGGGGCCCGGGTATCCAACCAAGGACTTCTTCCGCAACACCGGCAAGGAACCGACCGAGTGAGCAACATCGCCTACACCCCACTGAACGCACCGAAGACGGTCGCCAAGCCGGGCCGAGTACTCATCTGCCGCAACGGCGAGTGCAAGCTGAGTCTGGTGTTCGGGATCTACTTCGACGGCACCAACAACAACTTGTACGAGGATGAGCCCAGTCTGTCGCACAGCAACGTGGCGCGGCTGTATAACGCCGCCTACAAGGAGCCGATTAACGGCCTGCACGCGATCTACATCCCCGGCGTAGGTACGCCGTTTCCATTGATTGGCGAGGACACACCGCACGAGTACGGAGCATCCATGGGCGTCATGGGCGCAGAACGGATCCGGTATGCGCTGTTAGCGATCACCAACCGAATTTCGCGCGTGCTGATCAAGAAGGACCTAGTTCCAGAGGAGAAAGACAAGATTCGCGACGCCGTCAAGACCGACGACAACTACACCCGCTGGAATCACCGCCTGACCGCGCTGATCGCGCAGATGCGCCAGCGTGCGCAGGGCTCGCAGATCGAAGAGATCGTGATCGACGTGTTCGGCTTCTCGCGCGGGGCGGCCGGCGCCCGCTCGTTCGTCAACCAGTTGCTCAAGCACTTCAGTCCCAACGGCCAGTTCTTCTGCGGCATACCGCTACGTATCCGCTTCGTGGGCCTGTTCGACACCGTGGCCTCGGTGGGGCTTGCGGATTCTTTCCCGGGCCCGTTCGAGGGCCATCAGGGCTGGGCCGACCAGGACCTGTTGCCCATTCCGCCGCAGGTGGAGCAGTGCGTGCATTTCGTCGCCGGGCACGAGGGCCGCAAGTCGTTCCCGGTCGACCTGGTGCTGGGCGGGAACGGTACATATCCGGCCAACTGCATCGAGGTGGTCTATCCCGGCATGCATTCGGACGTGGGCGGCGGTTACGGGCCGCGCGACCAGGGCAAGTCCCGCTCCAATCAGAGCGAGTTGCTGTCGCAGATTGCCCTCAACGACATGTACGACCGGGCGCTGAGGGCCGGAGTGCCGCTGCGCAAGGGCGAGAAACTGGATCGTGCCGGTTTGAAGGAGCAGTTCGCCATCCACAATACCCTGCGCCGCTACTGCACCTCCTACCTGACCTTCATGAAGTCCCGATGCGAAGGGAAACCGGTGGTCCGGCAGTACGAATCCCACCTGCGCCATTACCTGCACTGGCGACGCGAAGTGCTGGCCGATGTCCGCTTCCTGGCGCAGCCGTGCATGGGCGATGGCATCAGCAAGCAGGACCAGATCAATATGCTGGAATCCAATAGACAGTTCCGCTTGTACATCGCGCAGTTGGGGCGCGCCGACGCGCTGCTGAGCGAGTATGAAGCGACGCACAGCAAATACAAGGATCCAAGGATTCCGCCACCGCCCGTGGATACCGAGGCCCTGGGTTACTACCGCAAGTACTGGAAGGAACGCTTCATTTCCGACGCGGACGTTCACACCTTCTTCGAGACGTATGTGCACGACTCCCGCGCCGGCTTCACCATCGTGGACCCGGCGACCAAGTATGACCACCAGCGCATCCACCGGCAGTTGAAGGAACGCGATGCGCGGTACCAGCAGGCGCTGAAGGATCACGATCGGATCGTTTCCGACTATCACGTCCGCGGCGAAGGCAGTGGCTACACCGCCACGACGATGCCGGCGCGGCCGCGTGACCCGTTGACGCCACGCGAACGCCAGAACCTGGCGATCTACAACAAGACCCCCGAAGCGCCCGAGAAGATCGAGAAGGGTTACGTCGAAGTGCCCATCTATGACGATCGCCAACCCGGCACTTGGGACAACGGGTCGGTGGAACTGACCGACGGGCTCGCTGCGATGGATCGTCGTCGTGAGGGACGCTGGAGCTATCTGCATCCGCGCCAGCACTTCGCGTATTCGCGGCTGAGCTTCTGAAGGAGCGATGCCAGCAGGGCCGGGTCCCCCGCGGCCGGCGGCATATGCGAAGAGTCCGGTACTGCTGTTACCCTCGCCGGCACGCCCTCTCCGGACCCACCTGAATGCCGCCAGCCCCGAGTACCGCGCTGATCACCAACGACATCGTGATACTGGGGCTGATCGCCGCCACGCTCGGCGCGGTGTTCTGGACCTCCTCGCTCGCCTCGTTCCGCAAGTTCTATTCGATCGTCCCCGCGCTGCTGCTGTGCTATCTGATTCCGGGGCTGTTCAACACCTTCGGCCTCATCGACGGCGAGCACAGCAGGCTCTACAACCCCGTCGCCAGCCGCGTGCTCCTGCCTGCGGCGCTGGTGCTGCTGACGCTCTCCATCGACCTCAAGGCCGTGCTGCGGCTGGGACCGAAGCTGGTGGCGATGTACGTCACCGCGTCGCTGAGCGTGGTGGCCGGCGGCATCCTCGCCTTCCTGCTGTTCCAGGCGGTGCATCCGGAAACGGTCGCCGGCGACACGTGGGCCGGCATGACGGCGCTGGCGGGCAGCTGGACCGGCGGCGGCGCGAACATGCTCGCGATGAAGGAGATCTTTCAGGTCGACGCTACGACCTTCGGCCAGTTCGCGGTCGTCGACGTCGGCGTGGGCTACGTGTGGATGGCGATCCTGATCTTCCTCGCCGGCCGTTCCGCGGCGATCGACGCGCGCAGCGGCGCCGACACGCGCGCCATCGACGAGCTCAAGGACAAGCTCGCCGCCTTCAAGGCGCAGCACAGCCGCGTGCCGACGCTCACCGACCTGATGGTCATCATCGGCATCGCGTTCGGCACCGTCGGTCTTGCGCACTGGCTGGCCGCGCCGCTGTCGGCGTGGTTCGGCGCGAACGTATCCTGGGCGCGCTCGGTGAGCCTGCACGAGCCGTTCGTGTGGGTGGTGGTGATCTCGACCTTCGTCGGCCTGGGCCTGAGCTTCACCCGCGCCCGCACGCTCGAAGGCGCGGGCGCATCGAACATCGGCACGCTGCTGCTGTATTTCCTGATCGCCGCCATCGGCATGCAGATGGACATCCTCGCGCTGTTCGACCGCCCGTGGCTGTACCTGCTTGGCCTGGTCTGGCTGGCGATCCATGTGCTGATCCTGTGGCTGGTCGCGCGCCTGCTGAAGGTGCCGTTCTTCTATTTCGCGATCGGCTCGCAGAGCAACATCGGCGGCCCGGCCTCCGCGCCGGTCGTCGCATCCGCCTTCCACCCCGCGCTGGCGCCGGTGGGCGCGCTGCTGGGGACGCTCGGTTACGCGACCGGCACCGGCCTGGCGTATGCGCTGGGGCTGGTGCTGCGGTCGCTGGCGCAGTGATCCGCGCGCGCTGAGCGCCACTCGCGGCGGAGCGTGACACGGGCGACGGTCGCGTCGCCACGCGCGGGCATCGCGGCCGACGCGCGAAGTCCCGCCCCGTCCAAGAGTCGGAAGCGTCTGATTCGAACGGCGCGGCCGCGTACCGAGAATGCAGGCCGATCCCCCGATGGGTGCGGCGCACGATGCGTTCCCCGCTTTCCGTTTCCCATGCCGCCGCCCGCTGGTGCGTGGCGGCCGTCCCGCTGTTCTGCGCGAGCCTGCCGGCGTTGGCCTTCGCCACGCTGGCGTGGCGGTATTCGGCGTACCGGTCGGTGGCGACGGGCCTGGGCGCGCTCGCCGCTGCCGTGTTCCTGGCGGGCTGTGCGCTCGCATGCCGGAACCGCATCGGCGATCGCCTGCATCGCGTACGGCTGGCCGACGATGCCCTGCACGTCGAGCACGGCCTCGGCGAGCGGCTGGTCCCGCTGTCGCTGGTGCGCGACGTGCGGGTGCGCGACGTGTTTCCGCTCGAACTGGTGACGCTCCGCCTTGCCGACGACGCCCCGCTGAGCTTCGGATTCACGCACCGCAATCTCCTGACGCGGCTGCGTTCGCCCATGCTCGCCGAACTGCTGGCGAAACTTCCGGATGCGTCGATACGCGAGCGTGCACCGCGCCTGGGCGGCGACGCCGCGGTGCTGCCGTGGTGGGCGCGTTGTCCGGAACTGCTCGCAATGCCCGCCGCCGCGGCGTTGGGCGTTCTGTGCGCCGCAAGCGGTCCGCTGGCGGCGACGTTGTGGCCGGCCGCGTTCGCGTTCCCGCCGTGGCCGCTGTCGCTGCTGATCTGCGGCGTCGGCCTGGGCACTGGGACGATCGCCTTCCTGGTCCTGCGCAGCTGGCGCACGCCGCCCGACGTGCGCTTGTGGAAAGGCGTGCTGGTCGTGCGACGCAGCCGGCGCGGCCGGCTCGTCGAACGCTGCCATCCGCTCGATGGCGTGGCAGGCGTCCGCTATTCGCGTGCGATCGGGCGCGATCGCCGGGTCTGCCTGTTCGCCATCGAACTGCGGGGCGTATTGTCGTCGCGCGCGCTGCGCATCACGTTTCCCGCGCATTCGTCGGACAGCGTGTTGCAGACCCTCCGATGGCCCGGAGCGGAGCGGGCGGAGTAGCCGCGCCCAGCCATGGCGCCGTCGTCGCGCCAAAAGAAAAGGCGCCGCACCGGCGCCTTTTCTTCGTTTCCGATCCGCTTCAGCAGCAGCGGCTGCGGCCCTTGCCGTAGCGCGCTTCCATCCGTTCGCGGAAGAACTCCTCGCGCGTCATCGGCACACGATCCGGATGCGTGCGTCGCACGTGCGCGACGTACACGTCGTAGTCGGGAATGCCGATGGCCAGTCGCGCCGTCTGGCAGCTCGCACGCCACCAGCGTGCGAGCAGGTCCAGCACGACGCGCGCGACGCGATCAGCGGGCGACGGCATCGAGCGCGACATAGTCCGACTCCTTCGCGGTCGGCGTGTTGGTGCGGCGTGCGGCCAGTGCGGCGCGCAGGCCGAACAGGACCGTCGCCACCACCACCGCGACGAACAACCCGCACAGCGCGGCGTCGAGGTAGTTGTTGAAGATCACGCGCGACATGTCGTCCATCGACTTGGCCGGAGCGAGCACCTCGCCGCGCGCCGCGGCGTCGGCGAACTTGCGCGCGTTGGCGATGAAGCCGATCTTCGGATCCGGGTGGAACAGCTTCTGCCAGCCGGCGCTGAGCGTGCAGATCAGCAGCCACGCCGTCGGGATCAGCGGGATCCACAGGAACTTCTCGCGCTTCATCTTCACCATCACCACGCTGCAGAACACCAGCGCGATGCCCGCGAGCATCTGGTTGGCGATGCCGAACAGCGGCCACAAGGTGTTGATGCCGCCCAGCGGATCGACCACGCCCTGGTAGAGGAAGTAGCCCCACAGACTCACCGCGATCAGCGTGCACACGACGTTGCTGGCCCAGCTTTCGGTCTGCTTGAACGGCTCGTACGCCAGGCCGACGAGTTCCTGGATCATGAAGCGCGCCACGCGCGTGCCGGCGTCCACCGTGGTGAGGATGAAGAGCGCCTCGAACAGGATCGCGTAGTGGTACCAGAACGCCATCATCCCTTCGCCCGGGATCAGGCCGTGCAGGATCTGCGCCATGCCCACGGCGAGCGTCGGCGCACCGCCGGTACGCGACAGGATGGTCTGCTCGCCGATCTCCTTGGCGGTGGCCGTGAGCACGTCAGGCGTCAGCACGAAGCCCCAGCTGGAGATCGCGGCGGCCGCGGATTCGGCCGTGGTGCCGATCAGCGCGGCGGGCGAGTTCATCGCGAAGTACACGCCCGGCTGCAGGACGCAGGCGGCGATGAGCGCCATGATCGCGACGAACGCTTCCATCAGCATGCCGCCGTACCCGACCATCGGGATGTCGCGCTCGTTGGAGATCATCTTCGGCGTCGTGCCGGAGCTGATCAGCGAGTGGAAGCCCGACACCGCGCCGCAGGCGATGGTGATGAACAGGAACGGGAACAGCTTGCCGGAGAACACCGGACCGGTGCCGTCGACGAACTTGGTCACGGACGGCATCTGCAGGTCCGGCATCGCGACGACGATGGCCAGCGCCAGGATCAGGACCGTGCCGATCTTGAGGAAGGTCGAGAGGTAGTCGCGCGGCGCCAGCAGGAACCACACCGGCAGCACCGAGGCGATGAAACCGTAGGCGATCATCAGCCACGCGAGCGTCGTGCCCTTCAGGTGAAACACCGGGCCCCACGTCGGGTGTGCGGCGACCACTCCGCCGCCCCAGATCGCCAGCATCAGCAGCACGAAGCCGATGATCGAGACCTCCAGGATGCGGCCGGGGCGGAAGTAGCGCAGGTACAGGCCCATGAGGATGGCGATCGGGATCGTCATCGCCACGGTGAAGGTGCCCCACGGGCTTTCCGCCAGCGCCTTCACGACGACCAGCGCCAGCACCGCCAGCAGGATCACCATGATCATCAGGATGCCGATCATGGAGATCACGCCGGCGGCCGGGCCCATCTCGGCGCGGATCATCTCGCCGAGCGAGCGGCCGTCGCGGCGCGTGGAGAAGAACAGCACCAGCATGTCCTGCACCGCGCCGGCCAGGACCACGCCGAACAGGATCCACAGCGTGCCGGGCAGGTAGCCCATCTGCGCGGCGAGCACCGGGCCGACGAGCGGGCCTGCGCCGGCGATCGCGGCGAAGTGGTGCCCGAATACGATGCTCTTGGCGGTCGGGACGTAGTCCAGGCCGTCGTTACGGCGCCAGGCGGGCGTCGCGCGCGAGCCGTCGATCATCAGCGCGTTGCGCGCGATGTACAGGCCGTAGAAGCGGAACGCGACGGTGAACGTCGCCACGGCGGCGACCACCAGCCAGATGGCGTTGATGGTTTCGCCGCGATGCAGGGCGATCGTGCCGATACAGAACGCCGCCAGTATCGACAGAGCGGCCCAGCCGAGCCAGGACAGAGATTTCATGACACCCCTCCGGAAGGATCACGGAAGGGTCGCGCCGCGCCGGCCGCCCGGTCAATGCGCAATGCGTCAACTTGCGTGCGACTTTCGTCTATGCATTGGTCCGGTGGGCGGCTTCACAGCCATTTGGCGCGCCGCAACAACGCGTAGAGCACGACGCAGACCAGGCCCACCAGCACGATCAGGGCCGGATAGCTCCACCGGCCCTCCAGCTCGGGCATGTGCGCGAAGTTCATGCCGTACCAGCTGGTGATGAGGGTCGGCGCGGCCAGCAGCGCCGCCCAGCCGGCCAGCCGTTTGACGACCTCGCCCTGGTGGATCGTCACGAGCGACAAATTCACGCTCATCGCCGCGGTGAGCATCTCCCGCAACGTGTCGGTCGTCTCGTTCAGACGCACGGCGTGGTCGAGCACGTCGCGGAAGTAGAGCTGGCTCTCCTCGTCGATGAGCCCGGTACGCGCGCGCGTGAGCTGGCCCAGGATGTCCTGCAGCGGCGCGACCGCCATGCGAAGCCGGGTGAGTTCGCGCTTGAGGTCGTACAGGTGCTTCACCGTCTCGCTGCGGAACTCCTCGGCGAAGATGTCCTGCTCCAGCTCGTTCAGGTCCTGGCTGAATTCCTGCACGATCGGCTGGAAGTTGTCGACGATGAGATCGAGCACGGTGTACAGCGCGGCGCCGGGCCCGTGCGCGAGATCGTCCGCGTCGCGCTCGAAACGCGCGCGGGCCGGCGCATAGCTCGTCGACGCGCCATGCCGCACCGTCACCAGGTAGCGCGGTCCGACGAAGATGTGCGTCTCGCCGAAGCGGATGTGGCTGTCCACGCTCTGCGCCGTGTGGACGACGATGAAGAGCGAGTTGCCGTACGTCTCGATCTTGGGTCGCTGGTGCGCGTTGCGCGCGTCCTCGATGGCGAGGTCGTGCAGGCAGAATTCTTCCTGCAGCTTGGTCAGGATCGCGTCTTCCGGCTCGTACAGCCCGACCCAGACGAAGGTGTCGTCGTCCTTCGCCAGCACGTCGCTGATTTCGTCGAGGCCGATCTCGCGCCGCTTGCCGCCGCGATCGTAGGCGGCGCAATTGACCACGCATTGCGGCAGGTCGAGGCGATGGGCTTGCGTAGTCGGCGGAACGGGGGAGGGCGTGCTCATGCGCGAATCCTGCGCCCGGCACGCCCGCCGCGGCAAGCCTCTAGCGCCGTGCGCGGAAGGCCTGCAGAAGACCCAGGTGGATCGGCAGCAGCAACGCGATCCAGTGCACGTTGCGCTGCGGCGCCACCGGCAGCCAGTACACGAACAGCGACACCACCGCGCCCAGTGCGATCACCGCGAGCACGCCGCGGAAGATGCGGCCCGGATCGCGACCGCGCAGCGCGCGCACCGCGCCGGGGATCAGCAGCCAGCACAGGGGGCTGAGCAGGAGCAGGTTCGCATTGGCCCACGCGTAGGTGTGCTGCGTTCCGAACCAGAGGAACAGCATCAGCGCGCCGAGCACGCCGGCGAGGATCCAGAACGGCAGCGCGATGGCGGCGACCACGCGCGGGCGCGCGCGTCCGAGCATCGCCACGACGATGCCGATCGCGACGCCTGCCAGCGCCCACGGCCACCAGCGCACCGGGCCGTCCTGCGGCTCGGGCGCAAGCCGATGGGGCAGGATCTGCTGTTCCTGCAGCACGAGCGGGCGCCGGTCGGTGTTCTTCACTTCGCGCAGCGCGGCGGCCAGGCGCATGGGCACGTAGGACTCGCGCCAGACCGGCATCGGCTGGTCGGCGGACGGACCCAGGCCGATGTCGAAACCCAGCCACATCCACCAGGCCGGCGACGCCAGGCGCACGGCTTCGCTGCGCGCGGTGGAGCCGTGCGAACGCCCTTCGATCTGTCGGCGCAGGCCGCCGTCGAGCACGCGGTCGAGCGCGTCGCGCACGCGCGTGGAGCAGTTGTCGTCGAAATATTCGTACTTGTAGAACGCGTTCTCCGGCTTCGCGTTCTCGGCGAGGGCGGCGGCGAGCTCGACGGCTTCTTCGTCTCGCAGGTCGAGCCACTGGATGCTCACGCCGCGGCCTTCCTCGCGGTACTGCATGAGGTCCTGGTCGAACGGCAGCGCCGCCAGGCGGTAGCGCATGTCGCCCCGGACGAAGCGGCCGACGAAATCCTTCTCGGTCGGATCGAAGAAGCCGAAGTTGTAGGAGATCGCGTCTCCCGTGTCGGGATCGACCACGACGATCGCGTTATGGCCGAAACGTTCGAAGAAAATCTCGCCCGGCTGCATCGTCGCCACGCCGATCCGCGGCACGGCGGCGAGCGCGGGCAGGGCGACGAACGCCAGCAGCAGGAGAATCGACGCCAGAGCGCGGCGCAGCGCACGCAACTTACGCGTCACCCAGCACCCCGACGTGGAAGGCGTGCACGCGGCGCGCGTCGGCGCCGGAAACGCGGAACACGAACCGTCCCAGCGTGAGCTCCTCGCCGGCTTCGGGCAGGTGGCCGATGGCCGCCGTGACCAGGCCGCCGATGGTGTCGTACTCGTCGTCGTCGAAGTCGGCACCGAAGCGCTCGTTGAAGTCGGAAATCGGCGTCAGCGCGTCCACGACGAACTGGCCGTCGGCCTGCGCGGCGATCAACGCGTTCGGATCCTCTGCGTCGTCGTGTTCGTCGTCGATCTCGCCGACGATCTGCTCCAGCACGTCCTCGATCGTGACCAGCCCGGCCACGCCGCCGTGCTCGTCGATGACGATCGCCATGTGGTTGCGCGACTGGCGGAACTCGCGCAGCAGCACGTTCAGGCGCTTGGATTCGGGAATCAGCACCGCCGGACGCAGCAGTTCGTGGATGCTGCCCGGACCGTTGTCGGCGACCACGCCGCGCAGCAGGTCCTTGGCCAGCAGCACGCCGAGGATCTCGTCCTTGTCCTCGCCATGCACCGGGAAGCGCGAATGGCCGGATTCGACCACCTGCTTCATGAGATCGAGGAATTTCGCGTCCGCCGGCAGCGACACCATCTGCGAGCGCGGGATCATCACGTCGCCGACCGTGAGGTCGGACACCGCGATGGCGCCTTCCATCATGCGGAGCGTGTCGGCGGCGATCAGCCCGTCGGCCTGCGCGTCGCGCAGCAGTTCGACGAGGTCTTCGCGGGTGGTCGGTTCGCCGGAAAGCGCCGAGCTGATGCGTTCGAGCCAGGAACGGGGTTTTTCGTGCCCGCGCCGGTCGGCGCGTTTTTCCTGGTGGTCGGGCGAATGGAAACTACTACTGTCGTCCTCGGACATTGCGATTAGTCAGGCGCCCCGGGGGGATGGGGGACGTCCGGGGGAGTCTAGCGCGGATGGGCGTCGGGCGCTTGGCGGGCCCGGCCGGGCGCGGGGCCTCGCCGACATGCGGCGCGATCACTCGCGGTAGGGGTCCTCGATGCCCAGCCTGGCGAGGATTTCCCGCTCCAGTTGTTCCATGCAGACCGCTTCCTTCTCGTCCTCGTGGTCCCACCCCAGCAGGTGCAACACGCCGTGCACGGTGAGGTGCGCGTAGTGGGCGGCCAGGGGCTTCTTCTGCTCCTTGGCCTCGCGCGCGACCACCGGCGCGCAGATCACCAGGTCGCCCAGCAGCGGCATCTTCACGCCTTCGGGCAGGCCTTCAGGCAGTTCGGCCGGGAAGCTGAGCACGTTGGTCGCGTAGTCCTTGCCGCGATAGTGGTGGTTGAGCGCGCGGCCTTCCTTGGTACCGACGATGCGGATGGCGAGGTCGGCTTCGCGGATGCGGCTGTCCAGCGCCGCCGCCACCCACTTCCGGAAGCTCACCGCGGAGGGGACGCCGGTGCGCGGCACCGCATAGTTGATGACGACGTCGAGACGGATCGGGCCCTTGGTCATGGGATCGCTCAGGCGGACGGGCCGGTCGCCGCGTCCTTCGCGTCGCGGGCGTCGTAGGCATTGACGATGCGGGCCACCAGCGGATGGCGTACCACGTCGCGCGATTCGAAGAAGGTGAAGCTGATGCCGTTGACGTTTCGCAGCACGTCCAGCGCGTCCTTCAGCCCGGACTTCTGGTGGCGCGGAAGATCGATCTGGGTGAGATCGCCGGTGACCACGGCCGTGCTGCCGTAGCCGATGCGGGTCAGGAACATCTTCATCTGTTCGATGGTCGTGTTCTGCGCCTCGTCGAGAATCACATACGCGTCGTTAAGCGTGCGTCCGCGCATGTAGGCCAGCGGCGCGATCTCAATGACGTTCTTCTCCAGCAGCTTGACCACCTTTTCGACGCCGAGCATTTCGTACAACGCGTCGTACAGCGGGCGCAGGTAGGGATCGACCTTCTGGGTCAGGTCGCCGGGCAGGAACCCGAGCTTCTCGCCGGCCTCCACGGCCGGCCGCACCAGGACCAGCCGCTGCACGCGTGCCTCGTTCAAGGCTTCGACCGCGCTGGCGACCGCGAGGAACGTCTTGCCCGTGCCGGCCGGACCGATGCCGAAGTTGATGTCGTGGGTGGCGATCGCGTGCAGGTACTTGGCCTGGTTCGCGCCGCGGCCGCGAATGGTGCCGCGCTTGACGCGAATGGCCACTTCCTGCGGCTCGATGTCGTCGTTGGCCACCGCGTCGGCGTCGATCTCGGTCAGGCGCAGGTGGATCGCCGGTTCCGTGAGCGTCTCTTCGGCGGCGTCGCGCCACAGGTCACGCAGCAGTCGCTCCGCCTTGCCGACCGCGTCCTGCGGGCCGACGACGCGGAAGATGTTGCCGCGGTTGGCGATTTCCACGCCCAGGCGCAGTTCGATCATGCGCAGGTGGCCGTCGAAGGGGCCGCTGAGGTTGGCCAGGCGCTCGGTTTCCGCCGGCTCGAGGACGAATTCGGACGTGGTTGGGGACATCGTGATGGATCGGTTCCGTGGGGGAGTGCGCGAACTCGCGCCGGAGTCCACAAGCTTGCGCCCGCAGGTGTCATTTTTCAAAGAATCACGGACGCGCGTCGCGATGGCGTCGATGCGCCGCGACGGCGCGCGCGATCCAGATCAGGCCGATGGCGGCAAGCGCCAGCGAGCCCCACAGCCAGATGTGCATCACCGCATCGGCGAATACCTGCGCATCGCGCGCGTAGCGCATCCACCAGCGCAGCAGGCCCAGCGCGCCGAGTGCGAGGAACCACAAGCCGAGCGCGCAACGCTGCAGGAGGGGCGACCCAATCATCGGGGGCGGTCCGCTGGGGGAGGCGTCCATCATGGCCGAGCCCGCCGCGAAGCGCCTGTCGTGATCGCGCCGTCCGCGGCCTTGGCGGAGTGGTCCGACCGTTCGTCGGGACGGGGTTGCGAACTAATTAATCGGACAATTAAATAAGCTCCATGAGCATCCCCTCGACACACGGCCGCCGCAAGGCGGGCAAGCGCGCCACCGCCGAACCGGCCGAACCCTCCGGACGCGCCGGACGCGCCGGCGCCCGTGCGCCGGGCCGTTCGCCCGGACGTCCCGGCGCTGACGGCCCGGACCTGCGCGAACGGCTCCTCGACGCGGCCATTGCCTGCTTCGTGCGTGAGGGCATCGCCGCGACCTCGCTGCGCACCATCGCGTCGGAAGCGGGCGTCACGCCGGCGCTGCTGCACTATTACTTCGGCGACAAGTCGCAGCTGCAGGACGCGGTCATCGGCGAACGCGTGCTTCCGGCCTTCCAAGCGTTGCGTGAGCCGGTCGCTGCGGCCGGCGACGACGTGGCCGAACTGGTGGCCGCCTTCGTCAACGGCGTAGGCCGCGTGGTGGCGGCGCATCCCTGGCTCCCGCCGCTGTGGGTGCGCGAGGTGCTGTGCGAGGGCGGCGCGCTGCGCGACCTGCTGTTCGAGCGCATCGGCCCGCAGTTGCCGCAGATGATGACCGCGCGCTTCGCGCAGGCGCAGGCGCGTGGCGAGATCAACGAAGACCTCGATCCGCGGCTGCTGATGGTGTCGCTGGTCGGCCTCACGCTGTTTCCGGCGGCCGGTGCGCCGATCTGGCGACGCCTGCTGCAGGCGGACGACCTGGATTTCGACGCGCTGCGCCGGCACACGCTGGCGCTGCTCGATCGCGGCCTGGGAATGGAGTGACGCCATGAACGTTCGAGTCGGTTTTCTCGCGGTGGCGCTGGTGCTGACCGCATGCCGGGACGATGCGCCGCAGGCGCTGGGCACGCTGGAGTGGGATCGCATCGCACTGCCGGCGCCGGCATCGGAAAAGATCGTGCGCATCGACGTGCGCGAAGGCCAGCGCGTGAAGGCCGGCGCGCCACTGCTGCAGCTGGAAGTCACGCGAACGCAGGCGCAGTTGCAGGCGCTGCAGGCGCAGGCGCAGCAGGCAGGCGAAGCGCTGGAGGAACTCGAACACGGCCCGCGCAGCGAGCAGATCGCACAGGCGCGCGCCAACCTCGCCGCGGCGCAGGCCGCGGCCGCCGATGCGCGCGCCTACTACGCGCGCCTGCAACCGCTTGGACGACAGCAACTCGTGGCGGCGTCGGAGGTCGATCGCGCGCGTGCCGCGGCCGGAACGGCCGACGGACAGGTCCGCGCCGCGCAGGCTGCACTGCTCGAACTCGAACGCGGCACGCGCGCCGAACAGATCGCGCAGGGCCGTTCCGCCGTCGCGGCCGCACAGGCGCAGGCCGCCAGCCAGTCCGCGACGCTGCGCCGGCTGGACGTCACCGCGCCGCGCGCAGGCGTGGTCGACAGCCTGCCGTACCGGCTCGGCGACGAAGCGCCGGTCGGCGCCCCTCTGGCCGTGATGCTCGTGGGCGATCGTCCGTACGCCCGCATCTACGTGCCCGAACCGATCCGCGCGAACGTCAAGGTCGGCGATGCCGCGCGGGTGTTCCTGAGTGGACGCGACGCCGCGTTGCAGGGCCGGGTCCGCATGATCCGCAGCGAGCCGAGTTTCACGCCGTACTACGCGCTCATCGGCGAGGACGCCGCGCGCCTGAGCTACCTGGCCGAAGTCGAGATCACCGGCGACACGGGTGGCGAACTGCCGGCCGGCGTGCCGGTGCGGGTGGAATTCGCGCGATGAGCGCGCCCGGCGATGCCGCCACGGAACTGGCGATCCGCGCGCACGGGTTGACGAAGCGGTTCGGCGCGCTGGTCGCCGTCGATCGCGTCGACCTCCGCGTGCCGCGCGCGAACGTGTACGGCTTCCTCGGTCCGAACGGCTCGGGCAAGACCACCACCATCCGCATGCTCTGCGGCCTGCTCACGCCGAGCGAAGGCGAAGTCGAGGTGTTGGGCCTGCGCATCCCGGAACAGGCCGAGGAACTGCGCCGCCGCATCGGCTACATGACGCAGAAGTTCTCGCTCTTCGAAGACCTGACCGTGCGCGAGAATCTGGAATTCCTGGCCTCGGTGCAGGACATCCCGCGCGCCCCGGCGGCACGACGCATCGACGAGCTCGTCGAGCAGTACCACTTCGCCGATCGCCAGAAGCAGCTCGCCGGCACGATGAGCGGCGGGCAGAAGCAGCGCCTGGCGCTGGCCGGCGCGGTGGTCCAGAAGCCCGAGCTGCTGTTCCTCGACGAACCCACCAGCGCCGTGGACCCCGAGTCGCGTCGCGATTTCTGGGAGAAGCTGTTCGACCTGGCCGACGCCGGCACGACGATCCTGGTGTCCACGCACTACATGGACGAAGCCGAGCGCTGCCACCGCATCGCGATCCTGGATCGTGGCGCGCTCGTCGCCGACGGCACGCCGGACGAGCTCACCCGCGCGCTCGCCGGACGCACGCTGGAAGTGATGGCCGCGCAGCCGCGTCGCGCGCAGAAGCTCTTGCTGGACGTGCCCGGCGTGCTCAGCGTGGCGCAGATCGGCAACGCGTTGCGCGTGCTCAACGATGCCAACGGCGATGCGGCCGCGCGCGTGAAGCAGGCGCTCGCCGCGGCAGGACTGGAGGCGGACGTCTCCGCTTCGCCGCCGAACCTGGAGGACGTGTTCGTCTCGTCCACGCGCGGTCGCGACGACGCGGCGGAGAAGGCCGCATGAACCTGCGCCGGCTTTTCGCGATCGTGACCAAGGAGCTGCGCCAGATGCGCCGCGACCGCATCACGCTGGCGATGATCGTCGGCATTCCGGTAATGCAGCTCGTTCTGTTCGGATACGCGATCAACCTCAACCTGCGTGGCCTGGACACGGGCATTGCCGACCAGTCCAACACCGCGGCCTCGCGTGCGCTGGTGATGGACATGGTCGCCACCGGCGTGATCGCGCCCACGGTCAGCGCCACCTCGCCGCAGGCGCTGATGGAAAGCCTGCGGCGCGGCGAGATCAGCATCGGCGTGGTGATCCCGCCGGATTTCGAACGGCGCCGCTTCGAAGGGCGCGAAGCCGTGCAGGTGCTGGTCGACGGCAGCGACACGGTCGTGCAGAGCGCGGCCGTGCAGCTGGCGCAGCTGCCGCTCAACCCGCAGCCCACCCACAACCTGCGCAGCGGCAGCGGCGTCGGGCAGGCCGCGCCGGGGCAGGTGAGCGTGGTGAGTTTCTACAATCCGCAGCGGCGCTCGGCGATCAACATCGTGCCGGGCCTCATCGGCGTGATCCTCACGATGACGATGGTGCTGTTCACCGGCGTGGCGATCGTGCGCGAACGCGAACGCGGCAACATGGAGCTGCTCATCGCCACGCCGCTGTCGAGCTCGGAGCTGATGATCGGAAAGGTGCTGCCGTACGCGGCCATCGGCCTGATCCAGACGAGCGTGATCCTGGTGCTGGGCGTGTGGCTGTTCGACGTGCCGATCCGCGGCAGCCTGATCGACGTGTACCTCGCCGCGGTGCTGCTGATCCTGGCGAACCTCACGCTCGGCCTGCTGATCTCGACCAAGGCGCAGTCGCAGTTCCAGGCGATGCAGATGACGTTCTTCGTCTTCCTTCCGTCGATCCTGCTGTCTGGTTTCATGTTCCCGTTCGCGGGCATGCCCAGGATCGTGCAGTGGCTGGCCGAGGTGCTCCCGCTCACGCATTTCCTGCGCCTGATCCGCGGCATCATGCTGCGCGGCGCCGGACTGCTCGAACTGTGGCCCGACGTGCTGGCGCTGCTCGCGTTCATCGCGGTGATGATGACGCTGGCGATCTCGCGCTTCCGGAAGCGGCTCGACTGACCGCACGCAGCACTTGCCACGACCGGCGCGATTGCGCACAGTCCGGACACTTTCGGACATGCGGGGGCGGGGATGCGCAAGCTGGTTTCGGTGATGTCGGCGGTACTGGTGGCGATGTCGGGCCAGGCGATGGCCGCGCAGGTCACGGTGCTCACCGCCGCGCGGATCCACACTCTGGACACCGCGCAGCCGAAGGTGCAGGCGCTGGCGTTCGACGAGGCCGGTCGCATCCTCGCGCTCGGTTCCGGCGCGGAGCTGCTCAAGCGCTATCCGAAAGCCGAGCGCATCGATGCCGGACAGGCCACCGTGATCCCGGGCCTCATCGACGCGCACGCGCACGTCTCGGGACTGGGCATGACCATGCTCAGCGCCGATCTGGTCGATGCCGCGAGCAAGCAGGAAGTCGTGCAGCGGCTGCAGGCGTTCGAGAAGCAATTGCCTCCGGGTGCGTGGCTGATCGGACGCGGGTGGGACCAGAACGACTGGCCGGAAAAAACGTTCCCGACAGCGGCCGATCTGGACGCCGCGTTTCCGGATCGCCCGGTGTGGCTCGAACGCATCGACGGCCACGCCGGCTGGGCGAACACGGCCGCCATGCGCGCGGTGAAGCGCGACCTCACCGGCGACTGGCAGCCCGAGGGCGGCCGCATCGAGCGCGACGCGCGCAAGCAGCCGACCGGCGTGTTCGTCGACGCCGCATCGGCGCTGGTCGAGGAGGCGCGTCCGCCACTCGACGAAGCGACGGCGGAACGCGCGCTGTCGCTCGGCATGCAATCGGCGGTGGAACACGGTCTCACCGGCGTGCACGATGCAGGCGTCAGCCTGGCCGAACTCAGGCGTTACCAGCGCCTGGCCGATCGCGGCCAGATGCCGCTGCGCGTCACCGCGATGGCCGACGGCAACAACGAGGCGCTCGAATCGCTCTGCCGGAACGGCCTGTACACGCACCCGTCGGGTCGACTGCAGATGCGAACGCTGAAGCTCTATGCCGACGGCGCGCTCGGCAGTCGCGGCGCCGCGATGCTGCGCGACTACAGCGACGACCACGGCAACCTCGGCATCATGGTGACGTCGCCCGAGCAGATCGCGGCGGCCGTCGACAAGGCCAAGCGATGCGGCGTGCAGGTCGCCACGCACGCCATCGGCGATCGCGGCAACCACGTCGTGCTCGAAACGTACGCGAAGGCGCTCGGCGACGCAGCGGGTACCACCGATCACCGCTGGCGCATCGAGCACGCGCAGGTGCTGTCGCCGTCGGATCTCCCGCGCCTGTCGCAGTTGCACGTCATCGCCTCGATGCAGCCCACGCACGCGACCAGCGACATGCCGTGGGCGGAAGATCGCGTGGGCCCGGAGCGCATCATCGGCGCGTACGCGTGGCGGCAACTGCGCGACAGCGGCGCGCGCCTCGCGCTGGGTTCGGACTTCCCGGTGGAATCGGTCGACCCGCGCTTCGGCCTGTACGCCGCGACCACGCGCGCCGATGCACAGGGGCTGCCGGCAGGCGGCTGGTTCCCGCAGGAGAAGTTGACCGCCTTCGAAGCGCTGCGCGGCTTCACGCTCGACGCGGCGTATGCCGGCTTCGCGGAGACGCAGGTCGGCAGTCTGGCCGTCGGCAAGCGCGCGGATTTCGTCGTCCTGAGCGAAGACCCGCTGGCGATCGCGCCGACCGGCCTGCGCAGCCTCACCGTGCAGGCGACCTACGTGGACGGCAAGCCGGTGTATCGCGCGAAATGACGCCCGGCGCGGCAGCGTCGCTCACGCAACTGAACGCCGGAACTGCGCGGGCGCGACATCGCGGCGCCCACGGCCGATAATGCGCATCCACGCCCGCCGCATCGCGAGCGGGCCCTTGGAGACTCCCCCGCAGTGTGATCGCACGACTCCTTCCGCAGAGCCTTTGACCTGTTGCCGCGTATCGACGACGGCCAGGTTCCGATCTGGATCGCCGTGCCTCCGGCCGGCCCGATGGAGTCACTCGCATGCGCGCCTGCATACGCGCTTCACAGCTTTGTTTCGCCTGGCCGGACGGCACGCCGGTCTTCGCTGGACTTTCCTTCACGCTCGATGCCCGTCGGACGGGCCTGGTCGCGCCCAACGGTGCGGGCAAGAGCACGCTCATGCGCCTGCTCGCGGGCGAACTCGCGCCATCCGCAGGGCATGTGGAGATGGACGGCAGCTTCGCGTACCTGCCGCAGGCGATCGCGTTCACCGGCGAGCTGGAGGTCGCCGACGTGCTGGGCGTGGGCGAGACGTTGCGAGCGCTCGCGGCGATCGCCGAAGGCCGCACCGAGCAGGCGCTGTTCGACACCGTCGGCGACGCGTGGGATCTGGAAGAACGCACGCGTGCGAGCCTGGCGAAATTCGGGCTGGAACATCTGGTGCTGGACCGCCGGCTCGACACCCTCAGCGGCGGCGAGGTGATGGCACTCGGCCTGGCGGCGCAGTGGCTGTCGTCGCCCGACATCCTGCTGCTCGACGAGCCGTCCAACCACCTCGACCGCGCGGCCAGGGAGCGGCTGTATCGCCTCGTCGACGAATGGCCGGGATGCCTGGTCGTCGCCAGCCACGATCGCGCGCTGCTGGAGCGGATGGACCAGATCGCCGAACTCGATCGGGATGGGCTGCGGCTGTACGGCGGCGGCTTCGCGTTCTATGAAGCGGCCTCGCGCGCGCAGGCCGAAGCCGCGGAGCAGGACGTGCGCAACCTGCGCCAGGCCGCGAAACGCGAACAGCGCGAGCGCCAGCAGGCGCGCGAACGCGGCGAGCGCCGCTCGGCCAATGCGCGACGCAACGTCGCCGATGCCGGGTTGCCGCGCATCGTCGCGGGCAATCGCCAGCAGGCCGCGCAGGTGTCGGCCGGTCGCGCGGACGACGTGCATGCCGCGCGCATGGACGACGTGAGCCGGCGATTGGCCGAGGTTCGGCGCGCGATCCGGGAAGCGCCGGACCTCGCCATCGAACTTCCCGCCACGCAGGTGCCGGCAGGGCGCGGGGTGTTCTCCGCGCAGGGGCTGCAGGTGATCCGCGACGGCGTCGCCTTGTTCGCGCCGGGCGGGATCGACCTGGACATCCGCGGGCCGGAACGCGTCGCCGTCGCCGGCGGCAACGGCGCTGGCAAGACCACGCTCGCGCGGCTGATCAGCGGCGAGCTTTCCCCGGACGGTGGCCGCATCAAGCGCGGCGAAGGACGCATCGCGCGCCTCTCGCAACGGCTGGACACCGTCGAGGCGGAGGCGACGGTGCTCGAGTGCTTCGCCGCGTGCACGCCCGCGCTCGACGACGTCGAACGCGCCAACCTGCTGGCGCGCTGGCGCTTCCGCGGGGCGGCGATGCAGCAGCCGGTCGCGACGTTGTCCGGCGGCGAACGCCTGCGCATCTGCCTGGCGTGCACGCTCCATGCGACGCCCGCGCCGCAGTTGCTGGTGCTCGACGAGCCCACGAACAACCTCGACCTGTGGGCCGTGCGCGAACTGGAACGCGCGCTGCGTGCCTATCGCGGCGCGCTGGTGGTGATCAGCCACGATGCCGCGTTCGTGGACGCGATATCGCCCACGCGCCGGCTGCTGCTGGAACACGGCCGCCTCGTCGAGCAGCACGTCGTCGGCGCGTGATTCCCTGGCCGATTTCACCGCGGACGAACCGAACCATCGCGTTCCGGCGCTGGCCGGGACGCGCGAACGGATGGATCAGGCGTCGATCGTCCCGGCGGTCGCCACGCGGCCACGCAGCGAGTTGCTCATCGCTTCGGTGATGACGACATCGACGAACTGTCCGATCAGGCGCGCGTGGCCGGGGAAGTTCACCGAGCGCATGTTCTCGGTCTTGCCGGTCAGCTCGTTCGGGTTCTTCTTCGACGGGCCTTCGACCAGCACCGTCTGCGTGGTACCGACCATGGCGTCGGAAATCGAACGCGCATGCGCGTTGATGCGCGCCTGCAGGCGCGACAGGCGCGCGTGCTTCTCCTCGCTGGAGACGTTGTCCTCCAGGTCGGCCGCCGGCGTGCCGGGGCGGCGCGAGTAGATGAAGGAGAACGACTGGTCGAAGCCGACGTCCTCGATGAGCTTCATCGTCTTTTCGAAGTCCGCGTCGGTTTCGCCGGGGAAGCCGACGATGAAGTCGGAGCTCACCGAAATGTCCGGGCGCACGGCGCGCAACTTGCGGATCTTCTGCTTGAACTCCAGCGCCGTGTAACCGCGCTTCATCGCCGCCAGGATGCGGTCGCTGCCGGCCTGTACGGGAAGGTGCAGGTAGTTGGCGAGCTTGGGCACGTCGCGGTACGCCTCGATCAGCGAATCGGAGAATTCCAGCGGATGCGAGGTGGTGAAGCGGATGCGCCCGATGCCCTCGATCTCCGCGATGGCGCGGATGAGCAGGCCGAGGTCGGCGACGTCGCCGTCCTCGCCGTACGGGCCGCGATACGCGTTGACGTTCTGGCCGAGCAGGTTGATCTCGCGCACGCCCTGCGCGGCAAGGTCGGCCACTTCGACCAGCACGTCCTCGAACGGCCGGCTGATTTCCTCGCCGCGCGTGTACGGGACCACGCAGAACGAGCAGTACTTGCTGCAACCTTCCATGATCGAGACGAACGCCGACGGCCCTTCGGCGCGCGGCTCGGGCAGGCGGTCGAATTTTTCGATCTCGGGGAAGGAGATATCGACCTGCGGCAGGCCGGTTTCGCGACGGGCCTGGATGAGTTCGGGCAGGCGATGAAGGGTCTGCGGGCCGAAGACCAGGTCGACGAACGGCGCGCGCTTCACGATCGCCTCGCCTTCCTGCGACGCCACGCAGCCGCCGACGCCGATCACCACCGGCTTGTCACCCTGCTTGAGCGACTTCCACCGGCCGAGCTGGCTGAACACCTTCTCCTGCGCCTTCTCGCGGATCGAGCAGGTGTTGATCAGGATGACGTCGGCGTCTTCGGCGTTGTCGGTGAGCTCCAGACCGTCGCTGGCGGCGAGCACGTCGGCCATCTTGGCCGAGTCGTACTCGTTCATCTGGCAACCGTGGGTCTGGATGTAGAGCTTGCGCGGCGCGGAGGCGACGGCAGCATCGGTGCCGCGCTCGGCGGTCTGGGGCGTGTTGGTCTGGCTCATCTGGCTCGATCCGGGAAGGGCGGCGGTTATTCCGCGCCGGAGGGGGCGCCATTCTACAGGCCGGGACCGGCCGCAAACCGCGTTCTCCTGATCCGAGGGCACGAGGAGGGCGCGCGGGCCGCGCCGGCAGCCCCTGACGTTCGTGAAGTTGCGAAAGGCAGGCTTTGCATCGCTGGGGTTGGCCGGGCTGCTGGCGGCGGCGCCCGCGGCATGGGCGCAGTCCGCGCTCGGGCAGCCGAGCAGGCCGTCCGCGCCGACCCGCTCGCTCGGATTCCCGGCCGGCACGACGGGCCAGGCGACACTGCGCGTCGACGCCGACGCGCCGGTGATCGACACGCCGCCGATGCGCGTGGCGAGCGGGCAGGTCTACACGTACACCGAAGCGGGCGTCGTCCACTACGCAAGCCAGCGCCCCAGCCCCCGCGCCGGCCGCGGGCCGGTGAGCCGGGTGACCTATACGTATATGGAGTCGTGCTACGCCTGCGCGCTGCAGCCGGGCGTGGACTTCGAAACCATCCGCCTGGACACCGGCGCGTTCCGCGCGGAAATCGCCGCGGCGGCGCGCGATTTCGGCGTCGACGAGGCCGTGGTGCGGGCGGTCATCCACGCCGAGTCGGCCTACAACCCCAACGCGATCTCCCGCGTCGGCGCGCAGGGCCTGATGCAGTTGATGCCCGCCACCGCCCGGCGTTTCGGCGTGGTCAACGTGTTCGACATCCGCCAGAACATTCGCGGCGGCGTGCAGTACCTGGCGTGGCTGCTGCAACGCTTCGACGGCAACCTGGTGCTCGCGGCGGCCGGGTACAACGCGGGCGAGGGGGCGGTGGACCGCTACCGCGGGGTGCCTCCGTACGACGAGACGCAGCGCTATGTGCAGCGCGTGGCCGTGCTGGCCGAGCGGTATCGCACGGCCAACGCCATGGCTCGCTGACAGGCGCGGCCGGCATCCCGGGCCATCGCTCGGGGCCCGGATGCGGGCGCGGTCACGTTTCGCGCGGTCAACGCAATCAAGGACTTGTGAAGGGGAAGCAGACAGGACACACTCGCGGCCATGAGGGGGGGCTCACTGCTGCTGGGGATCGTCTGCCTGTTGGCCGCGGCGCCGTCCGTGGCCGGCACCCTGTACCGTTGCGAGTCTCCCGACGGCGCGCGCAGCTACGTCAGCAAGCGCACGCCCGGCGCGAAGTGCACGGTCGTGAGCCAGACGCCGGATCGGCCGGCACGCAGATCGGCCGCCACCGTTGCGGCGACGCCACCGACTGCCGCGGTCGGCGCGGTGACCGCTTCGGCGTCATCGGTGACCGCGTCCGCCTCCGGGCCTCCGCCCGCGTCCACGTCCACGTCCGCCATGGTGACGGTCGCCACGTCGGCGCCGATCGCGCCGACGCCCATGCCCGTCGCGTCGTCCAGCGCGCCGCGCGTGGTGCAGGGACAGGTGTACTCCTACATCAAGGACGGCGTGCGCCATTACACCAGCCGCAAGCCCAAGAACGTGGCCAGCGCGTCGCAGGTGCGCACCATCCGCTACAGCTACATCGAGACCTGCTACGCGTGCTCGGTGCGCCCCGGCGTGAACTTCGGCACGGTCCGCCTCAATACCGACGCCTACCGCGACGAGATCGCCGCAGCCGCGCGCCAGCATGGCGTCGACGAAGCGATCGTGCGCGCGGTCATCCATGCCGAATCGGCGTACAACCCCAACGCGCTTTCGCGCGCCGGCGCACAGGGGCTGATGCAGCTGATGCCGGCCACCGCGAGGCGCTTCGGGGTGAGCAATGCGTTCGACGCACGGCAGAACATCCAGGGCGGCGTGCAGTACCTGGCGTGGTTGCTCAAGCGATTCAACAACAACCTCACCCTCGCCGCCGCCGGCTACAACGCGGGAGAGGGCGCGGTCGACAAGTACAACGGCGTGCCGCCTTACAGCGAAACCCAGCGCTACGTCCAGCGCGTGGGGCAGCTGGCCGATCGTTATCGGGGCGCCACCGCCATGATGCGCTGACATTTTTTCCCGGTCCGCGCCCGGCGGGGCGCGGGGCGCGTGTGCGTCCGTCGACCGGGCGACTCGCGCGATGTGCGGCGGATTGTCGGTTCATTCATCGTTCCGTTACACTTCCCCGTCTTTTGTGCCGCGAGCTGTCGCCAGTGGCGTTGGCGGTGCGGCGTAACTTCGTTCCAGCTTTGCGGAGTGCCGGATGGCCAACCAAGGGGTCAACGATCCTGTCAACCAGGGCCGCCGTCGGTTCCTGACCGCGACCACTGCAGTGGTCGGCGCGGTCGGTGCCGGTTTCGTGGCGGTGCCGTTCATCAAGTCCTGGAATCCGAGCACGCGGGCGAAGCTCGCCGGTGCGCCGGTGACCGCCGATATCTCCGCGCTGCAGGAAGGCCAGCGCCTGATCCTGGAATGGCGCGGCCAGCCCATCTGGATCGTCAAGCGTTCGAAGGCCATCCTCGATGCGCTGCCCACGCTGGACACGCATCTGCGCGATCCCAAGTCCGAGAACAAGGACCAGCAGCCCTCGTACATCACCGGCGAGCTGCGTTCGATCAAGCCGGAGATCTCCGTCCTGGTCGGCCTGTGCACCCACCTGGGGTGCTCGCCCGAGATGAAGGCCGAGATCCGCCCCGAGCCGTTCGATCCGGAATGGAAGGGCGGCTACTTCTGCCCCTGCCACAAGTCGCGCTTCGACATGGCCGGCCGCGTGTTCCAGGGCGTGCCGGCGCCGACCAACCTGGTCGTGCCGCCGCACCACTACGAGAACGACACCACCATCATCATCGGTGTCGATCCGTCGTCCAGCAGCAAGGGAGCGGCGTAAGCCATGGCGAACATCTTCACGAAGGCCGCTAACGGCGTCATGGACTGGGTCAACGAGCGCGCGCCGGCGATGATGCCGGCGTACCGCAAGCACATGACCGAGTACTACGCGCCTAAGAACTTCAACGTCTGGTATTACTTCGGTTCGCTCGCGCTGCTGGTGCTGGTCAACCAGATCGTCACCGGCATCTTCCTGACGATGCACTTCAAGCCGTCCGCGGCCGAAGCGTTCTCGTCGGTCGAATACATCATGCGCGACGTGGAGTGGGGCTGGCTGATCCGCTACATGCACTCCACCGGCGCGTCGATGTTCTTCATCGTCG
Source organism: Lysobacter arvi (assembly GCA_031216755.1). GTDB lineage: Bacteria > Pseudomonadota > Gammaproteobacteria > Xanthomonadales > Xanthomonadaceae > Lysobacter_J > Lysobacter_J arvi. The sequence goes on from JARUHG010000002.1 coordinate 433,243, forward strand.
TGTACCTGCACATGTTCCGCGGCCTGATGTACGGCTCGTACCAGAAGCCGCGCGAGCTGGTGTGGATCCTCGGCATGCTGATCTACCTGGTCCTGATGGCCGAAGCCTTCATGGGTTACGTGCTGCCGTGGGGCCAGATGTCGTTCTGGGGCGCCAAGGTGATCATCTCGCTGTTCGGCGCGATCCCGGTCATCGGCAACGGCCTGACCGAATGGATCATGGGCGACTTCCTGCCGGGCGACGCCACGCTGAACCGCTTCTTCGCGCTGCACGTCATCGCGCTGCCGCTGGTCTTGCTGCTGCTGGTCGTGCTGCACCTGGGCGCCCTGCACGAAGTCGGCTCGAACAATCCGGACGGCGTCGAGATCAAGAAGGGCCCGAAGGGCAACCGCTGGGATCCGAACAAGCCGGCCGACGGCATTCCGTTCCACCCGTACTACACGGTGAAGGACCTGGTCGGCGTCGGCTTCTTCCTGATCATCTGCGCGTTCGTGATCTTCTTCGCGCCGGCCTTCGGCGGCTGGTTCCTGGAGCACGACAACTTCACCGAGGCCAACCGCCTGGTGACGCCGGAGCACATCAAGCCGGTTTGGTACTACACGCCGTACTACGCGATGCTGCGCGTCGTGCCGGACAAGCTGCTGGGCGTGATCGTGATGTTCGCCGCGATCGCCATCCTGTTCTTCGTGCCGTGGCTGGACCGCTCGCCGGTCAAGTCGCACCGTTACCGCGGCTGGATCACCAAGGTGATGCTCGGCATCCTGGCCATCTGCTTCCTGTGGCTGGGCAAGATCGGCGCCGGCCCGGGTACCGACCCGGTCGAGACGATCATCGGTCGCGTGCTGACTTTCCTGTACTTCGCCTTCTTCATCACCATGCCGCTTTGGACCAAGCTCGACAAAACCAAGCCGGTACCGCAACGGGTGACGATGCATGACTGACCTGATCGCTCACGCCAGCCACCGACCCGTCCAGAAGATGCGCATCGTGAAAAAGCTCGCCACCTTTGCCGCCGGCCTGCTGGTGTCCTTCGGCGCGCTGTCGACCAACGTGTCGGCGGCCGAAGGCGGCCACCTGCTGCAGTCGGGCACCGACCTGGGCGACCGTGCGTCGCTGCAGCGCGGCGCCAAGCTGTACATGAACTACTGCTCCGGCTGCCATTCGCTCAAGTACCTGCGCTACTCGCGCATGGCCGAGGACCTGGGCCTGACCGAAGACGAGGTCATGAACAACCTCAACTTCACCGGGGCCAAGTTCGGCGAGCAGATCCACGTCAGCCTGACGCCGGAGCACGCGAACCAGTGGTTCGGGAAGATGCCGCCGGACCTGAGCCTGATCGCCCGCGTCCGTGGCAGCGACTGGGTCTACACCTACCTCAAGTCGTTCTACCTCGACGAAGCGCGCCCGCTGGGCTGGAACAACAAGCTGTTCCCGAACGCCTCGATGCCCAACCCGCTGTGGGAGCTGCAGGGCCTGCAGCACGCCGAGTTCGGCGAAGTGGACAAGGCCACCGGCGAGCGCCCGGTGCTGGCCCTGAAGGTCACCCAGCCGGGCCACCAGAACGCCGAGGACTTCGACCAGTCGGTTCGCGACATCACGACATTCCTCGAGTACGCCGGCGAGCCGGCCGCCCTCAAGCGCCAGAGCATCGGCGTATGGGTGATCCTGTTCCTGGCGATGTTCACCTTCCTCGCCTACCTGCTCAAGCACGAGTATTGGCGGGACGTGGACAAGCACTGATCGCATGCTGTATCCCTTTGGAGCCCGTACAGGAATGTGCGGGCTCCTTGGTTTGCAGTGAGGTGCAGCTGATCGAGGCCGCGACGACTGTCCACACGGGGTGGGCGGCGTCTACCCACCGGCGGATTCCGGTGGCCGGAGAGGTCGAATGGCGGCGAGTCCACGTATGCGCAATGCCCTGACGCTGTTTTCTTCCACCGACTGCGTGCTGTGCCATCGCGTGCGCCTGGTCCTGGCCGCGAAAGGCGTGACGTACGACCTGGTGCCGGTCGATCCGCAGAACCCGCCGGAAGACCTCGTCGACCTCAACCCGTATCACTCGGTCCCGACGCTGGTCGAGCGCGACCTGGTCCTCTACGCGGCCAGCGTCGTCAGCGAATACCTGGACGAACGTTATCCGCATCCTCCGCTGATGCCGGTGGACCCGCTCTCCCGCGCGCGGCTGCGCCTGGCGATGCTGCGGCTGGAGCACGACTGGGTGCCGCAGGTGCAGGCCATCCAGCTGGGCAACAAGGCCCAGGCCGAAGCCGGCCGCAAGCGCCTCAAGGAACTGCTGACCGCGTCGGTGCCGCTGTTCAAGGCGAGCAAGTTCTTCCTGAACCCCGAAATGAGCCTGGCCGATTGCGCGATGGCGCCGATCATCTGGCGCCTGGACGCCCTCGGCGTTCCGCTGCCCAAGGACGGGAAGGCCATCGAGGACTACGGCAACCGCATCTTCCGCAACCCCGGGTTCACCCGCAGCCTGACCGAGCAGGAACGCAAGCTGCGCGAGCTGCCCGCCTGAGGAAGGCGCGCGGAACAGCGAGCGGGCCTTCGGGCCCGTTCTCGTTTGTGGCCGATGTACGGCGATCGACGGTCGCTGCGTGTAACCGTCGGCGAGCTCGCGGCGCTACACTCCCGCCATGAGTCAGGAAAGCAATTCTCCGATGACCAGCCACCGTCCGTACCTGTTGCGGGCGCTGTACGAGTGGATCGCCGACAACGGCATGACACCGCACCTGCTGGTCGATGCCACGCGTCACGGGGTCCAGGTTCCCACGCATGCGGTGAAGGACGGCAAGATCGTGCTGAACATCGCCGAGCGCGCCGTATCGCGCCTGGAAATGGCCAACGACGCCATCCGTTTCAGCGCCCGCTTCGGCGGCGTGAGCTACCCGGTGACCGTGCCCGTACAGGCGGTGCTGGCGATCTATGCGCGCGAGACGGGGCAGGGCATGGCGCTCCCGGAAGACATCCACGCCGCGGCGGAAGAGGGCGAGGTGGAGGTCGAAGTGGCCGATGAAACGCCGATCAGCCCACTCAGCGCCGTGCCGAGCGAGCCCGCACCCGACGGCGACGATCAGGGCCCGCAAACGCCGACCCCGCGTCGCGGCGCGCACCTGCGCATCGTGAAGTGAGGTTGCAGCCGCGCGCTCGCGCGGCTTTCCCGGAACATCCTCGAGGCATGGGCGCCGGCGTGCCGGCTGTCACGCCGTCGGCTTGCCGTGATGCCGGTGAAAGCCGGACTGCCCGGTTGGCGCGGCGACGTGGCACGCAACGACGCTGTGCCGCATCGCCTGCAAACGGAAGCCCGGATCAGTGCAACGTCGAGGGGTCCCGCGTCACCGGCCCGGTGAACGCCACCAGCCGGTCGCCGCGCAGGACCAGCTTGCCGACGTGGCGGTCCTCGCCGTTGATCGAATAGTCGAAGCGGAACGTGCGTTCGAACCCCAGCCAGCCGCTCTCCTGGCGGTACGGACGCAGGCCGATCGCATGCACGCTCTGGTCCAGCCACTGCACGCCGGCGGCACGGCAGGCATCGCGGCCGACGGCTTCGGCGCGTTCGGCGGCGGCGCGGCTGGCGCTCCAGAATGCGAACGCCATCGCAGCGACGATCATCAAGATCAGTAGAGTCATGCCGTTACTGTGGCGACGCGCCGTGTTGCTCGCAAGGTCCGGTCGCGAGGACGCGCAGCCCATCGCGCACAATGGAACGAAGGGAACCGCTGCAGGGGGCAGATCCCGCTTGAAACTCGTCTTTCCGGGTGGCGAACACCCTCAGGTCCTGCTGGGCCACGGCGTCAACCGGGTCGGTTCCGACCCCGAATCCACCATCGTCATCGACCGGCCCGGCGTGCTGCCGCAGCATTGCCAGCTCCATGTCACCGCGCAGGGCGTGATGCTCGACGTGCCAGCCGGAACGGTCGTCAGCGTCAACGGGCGTCAGGTGCAGGGGCTGATCGCGCTGCGGCCGGGCGACAGCGTCGGCTTCGATCAGGTGCAGGCCAAGCTGGCTGCGCTGGGCCCGCCGCCCGTCGTCGCCCGCCAGTCGGTCCCGGGGCCGGACCTGATGTCGGCCAACGACGATCCGGGCGTCACCGCGGTGCGGCCGGTCCTACCCCGCTTCTTCCTGCGCAGCATCTCGGCGGAACTGGGCAATCGCAGCGATGCGCTCGTCGGCGTGCTGACCGTCGGCCGCGGTCCGGACTGCAACCTGCGGTTCGATGCGCCGGGCCTGTCGCGCGCCCATGCACGGCTGATTCCCACCGACACCGGGGTGCAGATCGAGGATCTGGGTTCGAGCAACGGCACCTTCCTCAACGGCAAGCGGATCCTGCGCGGGGAGGCGAAGGTCGGCGACGAACTCGCCTTTGACGTGCTGCGCTTCCGCGTCGCGGGCACCGCAGCGCAGGAGCCCGTGCAGGTCGTGCCGACGTCGATGCGCAATGCGAAGGAGAAACCCAGGCGCGCGGCCTGGCCGTGGGTCGCACTCGTGGTCGTGCTGGCCGGCGCCGGTGGAGCCGTGCTCCTGCTGATGCCCTGAGGCGAACCGGGATCGTCGCCTCAGGCGGGCGGCGGTCCGAGCTTGAGCGACAGGTCGATCGCGCGGACGTGCTTGGTCAGCCCGCCGATCGAAATGCAGTCCACGCCGTCCTCGGCAATCGCGCGCAGGGTCTGCATGTCGACGCCGCCGGACACTTCGAGCGGGATGCGCCGGTCGACCGGCAGCTCGTGCGCGATGCGCACCGCTTCGCGGCGCATGGCGGCGTCGAAATCGTCGATGAGGATGCGATCGCAGCCTTCCTGCAGCGCTTGGCGCAACTGCTGGATGGATTCGACTTCCACGATCAGCGGCAACGACGGATGCATGGCGCGTGCGGCGCGGATCGCGGCAGCGATCGAGCCTGCAGCGCGCACGTGGTTTTCCTTGAGCATCACCGCGTCGAACAGGCCCATGCGATGGTTCACGCCGCCGCCGACGCGCACGGCGTATTTCTGCGCCTGTCGCAGGCCGGGGAGGGTCTTGCGCGTGTCGAGGATCTTCGCCGCCGTGCCGCGCACCGCAGCGACGTACGCGGCCGTCGTGGTCGCTGTCGCCGACAGCGTCTGCATGAAGTTCAGCGAGGCGCGTTCGGCGCTCACCAGCGCGCGCGCGCGGCCGTGGAGCGTCGCCAGGACGGTGCCCGGCTTCACGCGCTCGCCCTCCGTCACGCGCCAGTCGATGCGCACCTGCGGATCGAGCGCGCGGTGGCAGGCATCGAACCACGGACGGCCGCACACGACGGCGTCTTCCTTGCACAGCAGGTAGGCGTCGTCGGCGATGTCCGGCAGCAGCGCCGAGGTGACGTCGCCACTGCCCAGGTCCTCGGCCAGCGCGAGCGCCACGTCCTGCGCGACGACCTCGGCCGGCGGCGGGGCGACGGCGCTCATGCGCCAGGGAAGGCCGGGATCTGCGCCGTCGTCATGGCCTCTTCGGCCAGCAGCACGGGGATGCCGTCGTCGACGCGGTAGACGGTCTTGCGGTCGCGCGTGATCAGCGCCTCGTGCAGCGTCTCGGTCTGGGCGCTGCCGTCCGCGCGCAGCAATCCGCCGTTCTGGATCGCGGCGTTCAGCGCCGTCAGGCCCCGGTTGTCCAGCAGTTGCAGCGGCTGGCGCGTGGTGGGGCAGACGAGCAGGTCGAGCAGCTTGCGGTCCATGGAGTCGGTGCCGGGGGAATCGAACAGGAGGTTAGAATACGTCTTTGCACAGGGCCTTAGGACCATGTCAGGAGAACTACCGCCGCTGGTCGGCATCGTGATGGGCTCGCGCTCCGACTGGGAGACGATGCAGCATGCCGCGGCGAAGCTCGACGCGCTGGGGGTCCCGCATGAAGTCCGCGTGGTGTCCGCCCACCGCACGCCGGACGTCCTGTTCGAGTACGCGGCCACGGCGAAATCGCGCGGCCTGCGCGCGATCATCGCCGGCGCCGGCGGTGCGGCGCATCTGCCCGGCATGCTGGCGTCCAAGACGGCCGTGCCGGTGCTGGGCGTCCCCGTGCAGAGCAAGGCGTTGAACGGCATGGATTCGCTGCTGTCGATCGTGCAGATGCCGGCGGGCATTCCGGTGGCGACCTTCGCGATCGGCAATGCGGGCGCGGCCAATGCGGCGCTGTTCGCTGCCGCGCTTCTGGCGAACGACCAGCCGGCGATCGGCGAAGCGCTCGACGCCTTCCGGACCCGCCAGACGAACGACGTCCTGGCCAACGACGATCCGCGCAAATGACCACCGTCGGCATCCTCGGCGGGGGCCAGCTCGCCCGCATGCTCGCGTTGTCCGGTGCGCCGCTCGGCCTGCGCTTCCTGGTGATGGACAACGTCGCCGACGCGTGCGCGGGGCAGTTCGCGCCGATGGTCGTGGGCGATTACCGCGACGACGCCACGCTCGCCGAATTCGCGTCGCGCGTGGACGTGGCGACGTTCGACTTCGAGAACGTACCGGCCGAGTCGGCGCAATGGTTGAGCGAGCGCGTGCCGGTGTTCCCGAATCCCGGCGCGCTGGCGACCGCGCAGGATCGCCTCGCGGAGAAGACGCTGTTTCGCGAACTCGGCATCCCCGTGCCACCGTTCGCGCCGATCGACACGCGCGAACAGCTCGACGCCGCGCTGGCGGAGATCGGCACGCCGTGCATCCTCAAGACCCGCCGCCTGGGTTACGACGGCAAGGGCCAGTTCCGCATCAGGACGCCGGCCGATGCCGCGGCCGCTTGGGAGGCGCTCGGCGCCCAGGCACCCAAGGTGGGCCTGATCCTCGAGGGCTTCGTGCATTTCCAGCGCGAGTTGTCGGTGGTCGCGGTGCGCGGTCGCGATGGCGAGTTCCGCGCCTGGCCGCTCACGGAAAACTGGCACGTGGACGGCGTGCTGTCGGCCAGCCTGGCCCCCGCGCGCGTGGACACCGCGCTGGAGGAGATCGCGTACGACTACGCCCGTCGCCTGGCCGAGGCGATGGATTACGTGGGCGTGTTCGCGCTGGAGCTGTTCTGCCGCGACGGCGAACTGCTAGCGAACGAGCTCGCGCCGCGCGTGCACAACTCGGGCCACTGGACGATCGAAGGCAGCGAGACCAGCCAGTTCCAGAACCACCTGCGCGCGGTCCTCGGCCTGCCGCTGGGGGACACGCGCATGGTCGGCGTGGCCTGCATGCTCAACTGGATCGGCGAGATGCCCGACGCGCTGCCCGTGCTGCGCGAAGCCGGCGGCCACTGGCACGACTACGGCAAGCAGCCGCGCGAGGGCCGCAAGGTCGGCCACGCGACCCTGCGTGCCGACGACGCGAATGCGTTGGCGCTGTCGCTGGAACGCGTGGGCGCCGCGCTGGGCCGGCAAGCGCAGGTCGCGCCGGTCATCGAGGCGCTGCGGTAACGCAGTACGCCATCGTTTCGCGCCGATGATCGCGACCATCGCGACCATCGCGAACGCCGGATGAGGCTCAACGAAAACGGCCGGGTTTCCCCGGCCGTTTTCGTGTCGGATGCGACGCGAACTTACTTCAGGTTCGACGCCACGAAATCCCAGTTCACCAGGTTCCAGAACGCCTCGACGTACTTCGGACGGGCGTTGCGGTAGTCGATGTAGTACGCGTGTTCCCACACGTCGCAGGTCAGCAGCGGGGTGTCCTCGCCGGTGATCGGCGTGTTGGCGTTGGAGGTGCTCACCAGGCCCAGCGAACCGTCCGGACGCTGCACCAGCCAACCCCAGCCCGAGCCGAAGGTCGCGATGGAGAGCTTGGAGAACTCGTCCTTGAACTTCGCGAAATCGCCGAACGCCTTGTTGATCAGCTCGGCCAGCTTGCCGGTCGGCTCGCCGCCGCCCTTGGGCGACAGGCAGTTCCAGTAGAACGTGTGGTTCCACACCTGCGCGGCGTTGTTGAACATGCCGCCCTGCGCCTTGCGGATGATCTCGACCAACGAAAGCTGCTCGAACTCGGTGCCCTCGATCATCTTGTTGAGGTTGTCCACGTAGGCCTTGTGGTGCTTGCCGTGGTGGTAATCCAGCGTCTCGGCCGAGATGTGCGGTTCCAGCGCGGTGCGGTCGTAGGGCAGGGGGGGCAGTTCGATGGCCATTGCGGGCTCCTGAGGGGCTGGCTAAGGGAGTGCCGGGCGGCGACCGGTGAATCTGGCGCGTCCGCGGCTCGGGAAGGCTTACAATTGGACATTCTATCCCCACGTTCCGTTGCCGTGCCGTCAACCGCCCGGCAACGCACCATTGCAGGAGTTGTCGCCATGTCCGTGATGGAGCGGATCCAGGCCGAAGTCGAAAGCCATCCGATCGTCCTTTTCATGAAGGGCACCGCGCAGTTCCCCATGTGCGGTTTTTCCAGCCGCGCGGTCCAGGCGCTGAAGGCGGCGGGCGCGACGCAGTTGCACACGGTCAACGTGCTGGAGGATCCGGAGATCCGCGCCAACCTGCCGCGCTATTCCAACTGGCCGACGTTCCCGCAGCTTTTCATCCACGGTGAACTGATCGGCGGTTGCGACATCACGCTCGAACTGTTCGAGTCGGGCGAGCTGGCGCGCATGATCAGCGAGACGCACAACCAGTGAGTCCGCTCGAAGGACGCGTCGTCCTGATCACCGGCGCCCACGGCGGCCTCGGCGCCGCCGCCGCACAGGCCTGCGCGCGCGCCGGTGCAACGGTCGTGCTGCTCGGCCGCAAGGTGCCGAAGTTGAACCGCGTATACGACGCACTGGCGCAGGTCGGCCCGGAGCCGCTGCTGTATCCGCTGGATCTGGAAGGCGCCAGCGCCGACGACTACGCCGAACTCGCGCAACGCATCGAAGCCGAACTCGGGCGCCTGGACGGCCTGCTGCATTGCGCGGCCGACTTCACCGGCCTGACGCCGCTCGCGCAGACCGATCCGGCGGCCTTTGCGCGCGCGGTGCACGTGAACCTCACCGCGCCGTGGTGGCTCACGCAGGCCTGCCTGCCGCTGTTGTCGAAGTCGGACGACGCGTCGGTGGTGTTCGTCGTGGACGATGTCGCGCGCGTCGGCCAGGCGTACTGGGGCGGTTACGGCCTCTCGCAGCAGGGCCTGGAAGGCCTCGTGCGCATGCTGCATGCCGAACTGCCGAGCTCCTCGCTGCGCGTGGCCGGGCTGCGCCCCGGGCCGATGCGCACGCCGCTGCGCGCCAAGGCGTACGTCGAGGAGAACGATCGTGCCGCGCTCGATCCGACGGCGTACGCCGCCGCGTGCGTGACGTTGCTGTCGCCGGCCGGCGCGGCCCATCGCGGACAGGTCTGGGCGCCGTCGCCCGCGGCCGTCGCCCTCACCCAATTGCAGTGATGCAACGCCCATGACCATCGCGTCCGCAGCGCTGCTGCTGTTCCTGATCCTCGACCCGCTCGGCAACGTGCCGGTGTTCCTGAGCCTGCTGCGCGGCCTGCCGCCGCAGCGCCAGCGCGTCGTGCTCGCGCGGGAACTGCTGATCGCGCTGGCCGTGCTGATGATGTTCCTGTGGGGCGGCAAGTACGCGCTGGAGCTGATGCACCTTCGCCAGGAATCGGTGTCCATTGCCGGCGGCATTGTGCTGTTCCTGATCGGCATCCGCATGATCTTCCCGCCGCCGGAGGGCCTGATGGGCGAAATCCCAGACGGCGAACCCTTCATCGTGCCGATGGCGATCCCGCTGGTCGCCGGCCCGTCGGGCATGGCCGCGGTGATGCTGATGGGCAGCAATGAGCCCGAGCGCCTCAACGAATGGAGCCTCGCGCTGCTGATCGCCTGGGGCGCGACCGCGGCGATCCTGTTTTCCGCGACGCTGCTGTACAAGCTGCTCGGCCGCCGCGCCCTGACCGCGATCGAACGGCTCATGGGCATGCTGCTGGTGGCGATCTCGGTGCAGATGTTCCTGGACGGCCTCGGGACCTACCTCAAGATCTCGCCCCCGTAAGCCGCCCGTGGGCAGCTTTAACGCCCGATCCGGTGGTTTGCCGGGTCGGGCGTTTTCGTTGGCGGGGTGACGTCCGGCGTCGGGAGCCCCGCCAGGGAGGGTTGGCGGTTTGTGTCCATTGGTGATGGCCGTCACGGCCCTGTCACACATGGCTTCTAGCCTGTTAAACTGACGTTAACCGGCGGGCTCCGGCCCGGCGCCCCAGGGGGCGGAATCCTCAAACCTTTTCTTGCGCGGTGCGACCGGGGTCGCGCCTGGCATCCCTCTTGTGAACCACGTTTCGAGGCCATCGTAATGACCCATCCGAACCGCGTCCGCCTGTCCAAGCTCACGCTTGGCCTGCTCGCCGCCCTCGCCACCGCGCCCGTCTTCGCGCAGGCCACCTCCGCCGGCGTCGGCGGCATGGTGACCAGCACCGACGGCCAGCCCGTCGCCGGTGCAGAAGTCGTCATCACCCACGTCGAATCGGGCACGGTGAGCCGCGCCACGACGGACGCGAGCGGTCGTTACACGGCGCGCGGCCTGCGCGTCGGTGGCCCGTACACCGTGACCATCACCAAGGCCGGCGAAGGCACGAAGACGGAAGACAACGTCTACCTCGACCTCAACAAGACCAACACGATCAACGCCGCCCTGACCGGCGACGTCACCACGCTGGACTCGGTGACCGCGGTCGCCGTCGGCGGTTCGGACGTCTTCAGCGCGACGAAGATGGGCACCGGCACCTCGGTCAGCCGCCAGGTGATCGAAAGCCAGGCGTCGATCAACGGCAACATCCAGGACTACATGCGCCTGGATCCGCGCGTGGCGTTCGTCGACCGCGCTTCGGGCACGATCAGCGCCGGCGGCCAGAACCCGCGCTACAACGCCGTGCGCATCGACGGCGTGTCGGCGTCGGATACGTTCGGCCTGGAAGGCAACAACATGCCGACCCGCCGCCAGCCGGTCGCGATGGAAGCCATCGAAGCGATCAACATCGACCTGGCCAACTACGACGTGACCATCACCGGCGCCACCGGCGCGGTGGTCGACGCGGTGACCAAGTCCGGTACCAACGAGTTCCACGGCTCGGTGTACGGCACCTATCGCGATGGCGACTGGTTCGGCGACGATCCGGAAGGCAATCCGTTCAACGGCTTCAGCAAGGAAGAGAACTACGGCTTCACGCTGGGCGGCCCGCTGGTCAAGGACCGCCTGTTCTTCTTCGCCAACTACGACAAGTTCAAGCAGGAAGCGCCGGGTGCGGACATCGCCGGCAGCGCGCTGGGCAAGGCCAACGCGACCATCGACCTGGACGACATCACCGAGGCGCAGTCGATCGCGTCGGGCTACGGCATCGACGCCGGCGGCCTGGAGAGCAACGGCAACACCGACCTCGAGGAATACGCGCTCAAGCTCGACTGGAACATCAGCGATGCCCATCGCGCCAGCCTGCGCTACAGCAAGATCGAGCAGGACAAGCTGCGCATCAACGGCGTCAACAGCACGCAGATCTCGCTGAGCTCGTACTGGTACCAGCAGCCGAAGGAAGTCGAAAGCTACGTCGCGCAGGTCTTCAGCGACTGGACCGACACCTTCTCGACCGAGTTCAAGGCGTCGTACCGCGACTACTCGGCCGTTCGCGAGACGCCGACGACGGCGCCGAGCGTGCGCATCTACTTCACCCCGGCCGGCGGCCGCCCGCTCAGCGGCGACTCGCTGTTCCTGGGCACGGAAGTGAACTCGCAGCAGAACGCGCTGTACACCAAGACCTACAACTACTTCGGCGCGGCCACCTGGACGCTGGGCGACCACGACCTGAAGTTCGGCTTCGACTACAGCACCAACGAGATCTACAACATCTACGGCCCGCAGCTGTACGGTGTGTACGAATTCGCGAGCATGGCCGATTTCCGCGCCGGCCGCTGGAGCACCTACAACCTGCGCACGCCGCAGCCGGGCGAGGACTTCGACTCCGTCGCCGCGGACTACGAGTACGACAACCTCGGCCTGTTCGTGCAGGACCAGTGGTTCGTCAGCCCGAACCTGACGCTGACCTTCGGCATCCGCGCCGATCGTCCGAACGTCGACAGCACGCCTGCGTACAACGCCGGCGCGCAGGCCGCGTTCGGTTACGACAACTCCGACGTGCTGTCCGAAGAGTTCCTGATCCAGCCGCGTTTCGGCTTCAACTACACCTTCGACACCGAGCGCCCGACCCAGCTGCGCGGCGGTTTCGGCCTGTTCCAGGGCGACTCTCCGCAGGTGTGGCTGTCGAACGCCTACAACACCACGGGCTTCAACTACATCCAGTACACGCTCAACGCGTACAACCCGGCCGTGCCGTTCAGCCCCGATGGCCTGGACCAGAACGTGCCGACGACCACCGGTTCGCAGATCCAGAACGTCAACTTCATCGCGCCTGATTTCGAGCAGCCGTCGGTGTGGAAGGCCAACCTCGCGTTCGACCACGAGCTGCCGTACTACGGCCTGGTCGCGTCGGCCGAGCTGCTGGTGACCGAGGTGAAGGAAGCGCTGTACTACCAGAACCTCAACCTGGGTTCGGCGAGCACGTTCGGGCAGGACGGTCGCGAGATCTACTTCCAGAACCGCGACGCACAGGGCCGCTACGTGCCGTGGTCGACCGCGACCAACCGCTTCAACCGCAACCGTGCCTTCGGCGACGTCTACTTCCTGGACACCACCGACAAGGGCTACAGCCGCCAGGCGACCTTCTCGCTGGCCAAGCCGTGGACCGAGGACAGCGACTGGTCGTGGAGCCTGGCGTACACCTACACCGACGCCGAGGAAGTCAGCGGCCTGACCAGCTCCACCGCGAGCTCGGGCTGGAACTACAACTACGTGTTCCAGGCGAACGAGGAAGCCCTGGCGACCTCGCGCTACGAGATCAAGGACCGCATCTCCGGCCAGCTGAACTGGAAGCACAAGTTCTTCGGTGACAACACCACCAGCGTCGGCCTGTTCTACGAAGGCCGCAGCGGCCGTCCGTACAGCTTCGTCTACTTCAACGACGCCAACGGCGACAACCGCACCGCGAACGACCTGTTCTACGTGCCGTCGGGCCCGGGCGACGTGGTGTTCGGTACGCTGGCCAACAACGGCGTGTCGACGGCGAACCCGGCGATGGAAGCGGCGTTCTTCGAGTACCTCGCGGCGAACCCGGAACTGGCGCGCTATGCCGGCCAGGTGACCCCGAAGAACGCCGGTCGCGCCGACTGGGTGAACACCTTCGACATCCGCATCAGCCAGGAACTGCCGGGCTTCTTCGAAGGCCACAAGTCGGAAATCTGGCTGGACATCGTCAATGTCGGCAACCTGATCAACAAGGACTGGGGCCACATCTACGACTACGGTTTCTTCGCGAACCAGCGCGTGGCCACGCTCCAGGGCATCGACAACAACGGCAAGTACGTCTACAACTTCACCACGCCGGATGCCGCCACGATCGCCAACGGCGACGCCGACGGCTTCAACCAGGGCGTGTCGCAGTGGTCGCTGCAGGTCGGCTTCCGCTACAAGTTCTAAGCGTCACCGCCCATGCTGCATGGGGAACGGCCGGGGAAACCCGGCCGTTTTCTTTTTATGGGGCAGGGGGCTAGAGTCGCAGGGCTGAAGAACGAGAACGAATGAAGAACCACATGAGCACCGCCATCCCCCTCGAAACCACGCTTCCCACCGTCGACGCCCGGATCTACCCCAAGGGCGGGCTGGACGTGCTGTCGCACGCCGAAGTCGCCCGCCTTCGCGACGTCTCCACCGGCATGCACGACCTGTTGCGCCGCTGCGCGCTGGCCGTGCTGACCAGCGGTAGCGCGTCCGACGATCCGCGCGCCGCGCGCGAGCTGTATCCCGAGTTCGACATCGAAGTGCACCAGCAGGATCGCGGCATGCGCATCGACCTGCACAACGCGCCCGCCATGGCGTTCGTCGACGGCGAGATCATCCGCGGCGTCGCCGAACTGCTGTTCGCCGTGGTGCGCGACCTGGCCTACACCGCGATGGACCTGGGCCCGGATTCCCCGCGCGATCTGGACACCACCGAGGGCATCACCGACGCGGTGTTCGGCCTGCTGCGCAACGCGCGCATCCTGCATCCCACCGATCCCAACCTGGTCGTGTGCTGGGGCGGCCATTCGATCTCGCGCGACGAATACGTCTACACCAAGCAGGTGGGCTACGAACTGGGCCTTCGCGGCCTGGACATCTGCACCGGCTGCGGCCCGGGCGCCATGAAGGGCCCGATGAAGGGCGCGACGATCGCGCACGCCAAGCAGCGACGCTTCAAGACGCGCTACATCGGCATCACCGAGCCGGGCATCATCGCGGCCGAATCGCCGAACCCGATCGTCAACCACCTGGTGATCATGCCGGACATCGAAAAGCGCCTGGAGGCGTTCGTCCGCATCGGCCACGGCATCATCGTGTTCCCGGGCGGCGTCGGCACGGCGGAGGAAATCCTCTACCTGCTGGGCATCCTGCTGCGCGAGGAGAACGCGAACCTGCCGTTCCCGCTGATCTTCACCGGTCCGGCATCGGCGGCTCCGTACTTCGAACAGATCGACAAGTTCATCCGCCTCACGCTGGGCGACGCGGCGACCTCGCGCTACGAGATCATCATCGGCGACCCCGACCAGGTCGCCAAGCGCATGGCGGCGGGCATCCGCAAGGTGCGCGAGCACCGCATCGCGCAGAAGGACTCGTTCTTCTTCAACTGGTCGATCGACATCCCGCTGGCGTTCCAGCGCCCCTTCGTGCCGACGCACGAGGCGATGGCCGCGCTCGACCTGCACCACGGCCGCAAGCCGCACGAACTGGCCGCGGACCTGCGCCGCGCGTTCTCGGGCATCGTGGCCGGCAACGTGAAGGAGGACGGCATGCGCCGCATCGAGCAGTTCGGGCCGTTCGAGATCCACGGCGATGCGGACATGATGCAGTCGCTCGACGCACTGCTGCGTGCGTTCGTCGAACAGCGCCGCATGAAGATCGCGGGCGAGTACAAGCCCTGCTATCGCGTGGTGGCGTAAGCCCTCGCAGGCGGCCGGCGCGGACTGCGCCGGCCGTCATCATGCATGGGTCGGCAGGCGCACGGTCGCGATGAAGCGTCGGCCTTCCTGCTGTGTCAGCACGCTGCCGCGACCGCCGGTCAGTGCTTCGATCCGCACCTGCGAGGCGTTGAGCCCGACCTGGTGGCCGGGGCGGTTCTCGCCGCCGGTCGCGAGCGGATTGATGATCCGCACGATCACCGTGTCGGGCATGGTCGACACCGCGATCTCGATCTCACCGCCCTCCGGGCGGCGTTCGATGCCGTGCCGGATGGCGTTCTCGACCAGCGGCTGGATCGACAGCGAGGGGACCATCACGCGTGGTATCTCCCGCGGCAACTTCCATTCGATGCGCAAACGCTCGCCGAAGCGGAGCGATTCGATCTCCAGGTAACGGCGGGCGAGCGCCAGTTCGTCCTCCAGCGTGATGTCGCGCGGTCCCGCCAGCGCGGCCCGGAACAGGTCGGCCAGGTCGAGCAGCAAGCGCTCCACTTCCTCCGGCTGCCGATGCACCAACGCCGCGCCGGTGTTGAGCGTGTTGAACAGGAAATGCGGGCGGATGCGGGCCTGCAGGGCCTCCAGTTCCAGCTGCTTGGCGCGCAACGCGAGCTGCCGCGCGCGCCACTGGCTCTGGAATACGGCGATGCCGAGCGCGCCGATGGTCATGACCATTCCGATCAGCCGCCATTGCGTCCAATGCCAGTCGTCCAGGTCCATGCCCCATCCCTGGCGGAAGAAGAACCCGATCGCGGCGGTGATCACCCAGGTGCTGACCAGCAGCATCGCGAGCACGACGTAGACGATGCGGTGCGGCGGCAGTGAGCGCAGGGGTCGGCGGACCAGGTACAGCGAGGCGATGCTCCACAGCAGCACCCACTGGATGGCCACCGACATCAGCCCGAAATAACGCAGCCGCTGTTCGTCCAGCCCGGGGGCGAGCGCCAGCAGCAGCGCGAGCGCTTCGCCGGACAGCATGGTCCAGAGGATCGCCGTGGGTTGCCACAAAGCGTCCAGCGGACTGTGTGCGGGTTGCGAACTGGGCATTGGAGCACTGCACTGGAGCGGCCGCCGGGCCACCATATTGCCTGCCGGCCAGTGGCGGGGGCCATAGCCGGCGGGTCGCAAGGGGAACCGGGCGAGATGGGCGTCACAGCGCCCCGAACGCCCATCGGCCGATCCGACCGCTCGTCCCCGGTGCGCTTGTCCGGGAGCGGCGGTCAGGGAACCATGCCCTCGGGGTGTAAGGGGAATTCCATTCCATGACCAGTTCCACGAGCCGGGGGTTCACCCTCGTCGAGCTCATGATCACGATCGCCGTGCTCGCGATAGGGAGCGCGCTGGCGTATCCGTCGTTCTCGGGCGTGATCAAGTCCAATCGCGTCGCGACGTCCACCAATAGCCTGATCGCGGCGTTCAATCTCGCGCGCAGTGAGGCGATCCGCAGCAACCGGGGGGGCGGCGTGTGCCCATCCAGCGCCGGGGCGCAGTGCGATGGCGCCGACTGGAACCAAGGCTTCATCGCGTTCACCGATGTCGACAACAGCGGCGGCTGGTCGGCCGGCGACAAGGTGATCCGTTTCTTCGAGCCGAACGATGCCTTGACGCTTTCCGCGGGCCCTGGCGACAACGAACCGGCTGGCACGGTGGACGTGATCGCTTTCCAGCGCTCCGGCCGTGCGGCACACGCGGTGAAGATCACCGTCAAGGCCACCTCATGCAAGACCGGGCAGCAGTATCAGCGTCTGCTGCAGGTGACCAAGTCCGGCCAGACCCGATTGGAGACCCAGGCATGCACTTGACCAGGCGCAACCACTCCCGTCGCCGCGCACAGAGCGGCTTCTCGCTCATCGAAGTGCTCATCGCGCTGCTGGTTCTGGCGCTGGGTCTGCTGGGCCTCGCGTTCCTGCAGGTGTTGAACGTGCGTTACACCAACAGCGCTGAGCACCGCACCATGGCCACGAACCTGGCGTCGGAAGTCATCGACATGATGCGTTCGAATCCGCGCCATCTCGTCGTCTACAACCGTCTCGACAAGGCGTCCTTCGCGAACGTCGTCGTGCCCGCGGCCGGCTGCAGCAAGACGGGCGACGCGGAAGCCACGGCGCAGAACAACGTCGCGCGCTGGCGGTGCGACGTGGTGTCGCAACTACCGGGCGGCGTCGGCAACGTGCTCGTGGTCGGCGACGCGGTCAACGGCTACACCGCCACTGTCGACTTGGAGTGGACCGACGACGTGGGCGCGAAGGACGATTCTGACGCCGTCCGTGGCAAGACCGCGACCTTCCGGGTGGTGACGACGCTATGAAGAACCTGCACCCTTCGATCGCACGCAAGGCCGCCGGCCTCTCGCTCATCGAACTGATGATCGCGATGGTCATCGGCCTCATTCTGCTGATGGGTTTGGTACAGGTGATGAGCGCTTCGCGCGCCGCGTACCAACTCTCCACCGGCGTTGCGCGCACGCAGGAGAACGCCCGCTTCGCAGTGGATTTTCTGCAGCGCGACCTGCGCATGGCCGGCCACATGGGCTGCGTCAACGACCAGTCGCACATGGCGCCGGAGAGCCCGGGTTCCAGCGATGCGAGCCGCCAAGGCATGAACCTGTGGTTCCTCAGCGAGGCGCAGCGGAACGCGCGCACGTTCACCGCCCTCAGCGGCGACACATACGCGCTGCGCTTCGATATGGGCGTCCAAGGCTTCGAGGCGCAGAACACCGGCCCGCAGGACACGGTCACCTTGACCGAAGGCACGCCGGTCGCCGGTAACGCTAACCAGTGGGTGCCTGCGTTGCCGCCCCAGATCGCGGGCCTACAGCCGGTGCCGGGCAGCGACATCGTCGTGGTCCGGTTCCTGTCGCGCGATGGTGTACCGGCGACGCTCGCCTCGACCTCCGCGAATAATTACACGGTCACGCCGGATGCCTACGGCACGAGTGTGGCCACCACCGACTCAAGCGGCATGTTCGCGCTGGCCGATTGCCAGCAGGTCAGCATCTTCGCCGCCGATGCGGTCGACGCGGCGGGGGTGATCACCGTGTCTGTCGGAGGCCTCAACAAGAGCGGTCTTGTCGGCGACGAGTGGAGTTTCGAGAGTGCCCAGAACAAGCCGGTGCTCTACCGCGCTGAGACCGTCGTCTACTACGTGGGTGTCGGTGCCGGGACTAATGTGGACGGCACTAAGGCCCCGTCGTTGTGGCGCGCACGTGCCATTGCAAAGGCGGGCAAGGTGGAGTTCGAAAAGGAAGAACTGGTCGAAGGCGTGGACTCGCTGCAATTGCTCTACGGCATGGACGAGAACCTGCCGGTTGCACTGCCGCGCGGCAACATCGAACGCATCCGCACAGCCGCCGCCGTCAACACCGTGGCCAACAGCAACCCGAGCAACGAGCAGGCTGACGAATGGCGTCGGGTAGGCGCGGTACAGGTCGGATTGCTGATGCGAAGCGCGGATCGGTCAGCCGCCGAGCAGGCGACCACTACGCCCATCCTGCTGGGCGTGAAGATGCAGCGCGGTGCCGCCGATACCCGCTCCGATGGCCACTACCGCTCCGTCTACGAGACGACGGTCGTGATGCGCAACCGTCTGTTCGGCAACTGAGGCCGCACTCCATGCATCGTGTCCCTTCCCGTTCTCCCCGCCAGCAGCGCGGTGCCGTGCTGTACGTCGCGCTGATCTTCCTCGTGCTGCTATCACTGCTGGGCATCGTCGGCATGCAGGTGGCGGCGCTGCAGGAGCGCATGGCCTCCAACTACCGCGCAGTGAACCTTGCCTTCCAGCGTGCGGAAGGTCTCGCACGCACGACCGAGGTGCAGGTCGACGCAAACAGCCGATTCACTCCGCGTCCGGGCGAGCGCGACGAGGAGCGTCGCTGCGACGATCCGTCGCCGGTACGTGGCAGCGCCTGGGCGGCCCTGCGTTCCAACGACGACGACCCCGATACCGCGCTCGTCGCCACCCGGCTCAACGAATGCACCCCGGGTTTCTCCATCGCGCAGGGCACCGCGCCAGTGAACGAGAAACCGATGATCTGGCAGGTATCCGCCTTCTCGACCGACCAGGCCGCGTCTCCGACGTCCGACGCCGCGGTCGAAACCGTCTTCATGCCTTAAGGGCTTCATTCCATGAATCTCGAACGATTGCTGATCGTCAGCGCGGTGACCGCGGCCACCGCCGGCCTGTTCGCCCTGACAGACCTTGGCGCCAACGCCACGCGGCAGGGTGATGGCACGCTCGCGCAGGAACCGATGCACCTGGGCTCCACGGTGCCGCCGAACTTCATCATGGCCATCGACGATTCAGGCTCGATGACTTTCCAGACCATGCTTCCGGCGAAGGATGGCGCCGCCTGCTGGAGCAGCAACTCCTTCTATGACGGCGCGGCGCTGCGCACCTCCGGCAGCTGCAACTACCACTACGTGCTGCCTGGCCCGCGAGCGGGTTCGGGCTACTACGCGATTCCGCCACTGCCGCAATACGCGTTTGCGCGATCGCCCGACGTAAATCCGTCGTACTACGATCCCGACCAGACGTACACGCCGTGGGTCAAACCCGAAGGCGATTCCTTCGGCAACATGGATCCGAAAGTAGCCACGCCGATCGATCCGGGCGATGCCGGGCAGGGTACTGTCAAACTGTTTGAGACCTTCAAAGGGACGGGCAGCACCGAGTACTTCCGGGTACAGGACGGCATGTACATCCCGAAGGATGTCGAGTATGCCCTCTACGAGTGCATTCGCTACGAAGGCAACCGCTGCCGCGAGAATGGTTGGGTCTGGAAAACATCCGGCGGCTTTACATGGGGCAATGGCGCCACGAACGTCGCCTTCGCCTACACGCCGGCGATGGTTTACCTGAAGACTGCAACGGCACCGGTCGGCTACACGGCGGTGGGCTCTGAAATAAAGAATGCCTGCGGCACGGGCTGCTCGCTCTGGGGCTACACCCCCAGTACCGACGAAACCAAGGTGAACTTCGCCAACTGGTTCGCCTACTACGGCAATCGCAACCGCGCGATGATCGCCGGACTCACGCTGTCGCTGCGCGATATCTCCACCGACATGCGCGTGGGGTACTTCACCATCAACAGTCGCGACGCCCAGGGCAACTATGCTCCTGTGACCATGCGCGAAACCAAGGACCCGCTGCAGAAGAAGGCGTTGATGCAGGACGTGCTCAATCTCGGCGCGAGCGGCGGTACGCCGAACCGTTTCGCCGTGGCGCACATCGGCAATCAGTTCGACACCAACGCCAACATCATCCAGTTCGCCTGCCAGAAGAATGCGGGCATGTTGTTCACCGACGGCTACAGCAACACCGGTGGCCCGAACGTACCCGATCCGGCGAACGCGGACCTCGGCATGGGCGTCCCGTTCTCGGACGCGCACTCCAACACGCTCGCCGACATCGCGGCGTACTACTACAACAAGCCGCTGCGCGGTACGGCTGCCTTCACCCAGGGGATGGTGCCCGTCGCGAATCCGCAGGTATGCGAAGGGTCTGACGCGAACGCCAAGAAGGGCGTCGACTGCAACAAGAATCCTCACATGAACTTCTACGGCGTGACGCTTGGCGCGCGCGGCAAGCTGTTCGGCGTGACGTACGGCCTGAAGCCTGACGGCACGACGGACGGGGCGCTCGCGACGCAGCAAGTGCTCGCACGGACCACGTCACCGGCGTGGGAGGCACGCACGGACGACAATCCGAACACGGTCGATGAACTGTGGCACGCCACGATGAACGCACGCGGCCAGTACATCAATGCGCAGACGCCAGCCGACATCACCGCCGCGATGCGCAATGTGCTTGCCTCCGTAGGCGTCGGCGCGGGCGTTTCCGGTAGCTTGGCGATCACGGGCTCGCGATTGAGCGTTGGTTCCCTGTCGGTGGTGCCGCGTTTCGATCGTAACGGCACTGACTGGTACGGCGACATCGATGCGTCGCGCCCCAATCAGGTCACCGATGCCGATGGCAAGGTGAGCTTCACGTACACCAAGCTGTGGTCGGCTAGCGGCAAACTGCCCGCGGCATCCGCCCGTACCCTGTACTACGGGACGACTGGCACCTCTTCGAAGCCCACCGTGGCCAATTTCTATTCGGCCGGGCCGGACTCGCTGGCTGCCTTGTGCGCCAACTATCCGACCGGTCAGTGCGGCCCACAGAACCTGACCAGCACCGACAAGCTCGACGTCACGGCCACGCAGGCCGTCCAGTACCTTGCCGGTGACACCACGCTTGAAGGCACCAAGCTGCGCCGGCGGACCACGCGGATCGGCGACATCGTCAACTCCACGCCGATCGTCTCGGCAGGTACGGACGATTACGGCTACGCGCTGCTGCGCAAGTCCGACGGCGGTTTCGAGTACGACCCGTACAATTACACCAAGTACCTGGACAGCAAGAAGGACCGCAAGCCGCTCGTCCTCGTCGGCGCGAATGACGGCGTGCTGCACGCCTTCAGTGGCGAAACGGGCGTCGAGCAGTTTGGCTACATCCCGGCGGCTGTCGTGGGTTACATGGGCAACCTGCTGTTCCCCAACAGTCCCGACTTCCAGCACCGCTATTACGTGGACGGCCCCGTCGTCGTTTCCGACGCGCTGTTCGGTACGACCTGGAAGACGGTCGCCGTCGGCACTACCGGTGCGGGCGCACGCAGCGTGTTCGGCCTCGACGTGACCAACGCGTCCTCCTTCACTGCCAACGACGTGCTGTGGGAGGTCAACGACAAGGTCGAGGGCGAGGTGGGTAAACGCGTGGGCTACGTGCTCGGCAAGCCGGTGATCGTGCCGGTGCGCGGCAGCGGCGGCCGCCCAGTATGGAAGGCCATCTTCGGCGGCGGTTATGGCAATCGTCTCAATAGTGACCCTGCCACGCTCGGCACGGTAACGCTGTTCATTGTCGACATGCAGACCGGTGAGGTGGACTACATCGATGCGAAGGACTCGACCGTGGCGGCTGCCAACGGCCTGGGTAACATCGTTGCGATCGATCGGTATACCTACAGCGCAACTGCCAGTGGCTACGTGACCGGGTCGGACGGCATGGTGGACGTCGTGTACGGCGGCGACCTGCAAGGTAACGTCTGGAAGTTCGACCTGACCTCGTCGACCCAGCGCGTCGCTTTCGACGGCAAGCCGTTGTTCACGGCGAAGGGTGGTTCTGGCGAGACGGCGGCCCGCCAGCCCATCACTGGTGGCTTCGAGGCCGCGGTGGGACCACGCGGCGGCGTGATGGTGCTGTTCGGTACAGGTAGCTTCTCTTTCTTGGGCGACAAGCAAAACAAGTTCGTCCAGACATTCTACGGCGTGCTCGACACCCCCGGTGATTCGACGCATCCATTGACGCGCGCGAACCTGCAGGCCCAGACAATGAATGCCAGCGGCGTCATCACCAACACGACGGTCAATTACTACTCACAGCGCGGCTGGTACCTGGACTTGGGCATCACGTCTGGTGGCGCCTTCGCAGCCGACGGCGAACGCGCAGTGGGATACCCGAAGATCGAAGGTGGCATCCTGTACTTCACCAGCTATTCGCCGGCGGCCGGCGACGACTGCTCTGGCGGTGGTTCGAACTATCTGTACGGGTTGTCCACTCTGAGTGGCGGCGGCGCACTGGGAATCGTGAAAGTGGGCGATCCAAACGGCGCGAGCTTGGGCGAAGGCAAGGGCCGCCTGGGTCTCACAACCGACGGCTCGGCTCCGGTGAAGGACGTAAGCGTCTTCACCACCGGCAAGCAGGGCGGACTGACCGGTAATCCCGACGACGCCGCGATCGCCAAGTACGACGCGCAAGGCGATCAGTACTGCATGGCCATCGTCTCGGTGGCTGGTTCGCAACCCCTGTACCGTGTGCGACCCTGCGGTCGTCAATCCTGGAGACAGATCCGATGAGCAACGTTGTAAAGGCCTGTACCGGCAGGGGGGCGCGGGGCTTCACCCTGATCGAGCTAATGATCGTGGTAGCGGTGGTCGCGATCCTCGCGGGCATCGCGTACCCGATGTACAACGATGCCGTTCGCAAGAGTCGTCGTGGCCAGGCCAAGGCCGACATGATGGAACTGATGCAGCTGGCCGAACGCTACCGCTCGGTGAACGGCACTTACAAAGACTTCGGCAAGCCCGGTGGCGATGGCACTTTGGCCGATGCGTGGGGCAAGTCGCCGCGTACAGGCACCCAGTACTACGTGATCAAGGCGACGGCGCACACGGTTGACACGTTCGTGCTGGAGGCGCAGCCGATCGCGGGACAGGGGCAGGACAAGGACAAGTGCAAGACGCTGCGGATCGACGCGACGGGCAAGAAAGAATCGACCGGCACCGATCCGATCACCTGCTGGTGACATGCGGCTGCGTGCGAACGCGACCCTTCCATTTCGCGGGGTTAGAGCGCCCTCAAGGCTTAATAAAGCGCAGTGCTTGCTCATTGGCGTAGCGCAAGAAGAAAAGGGCCGCGATTTCTCGCGGCCCTTTTCTTGTTCAATCTGGCGCCCGAAGTTGGACTCGAACCAACGACCCCCTGATTAACAGTCAAGTGCTCTAACCGGCTGAGCTATTCGGGCGGGGACCGGCATTGTAATGCCTCGGACGGTAAGGTCAAGCCATGGCGGTCAGAAGGCGCATCCGGGATCGGCGGCGCGCGGCCGCTCCGTGCGGATGCGGCCCGGACGGCTGACCACGACGCGGCCCACCTCGCGTTGCGCGCGGCGTTCGCACAGCAGAATCGTGAGGTTGTTCGTAGCGGTGTAGCCGCTCGGGACGTAGCGCACGCGTTGGCGGCCGCTGGTGCTCCGCAGTGTGAATGCGTGCGGATCGATGGTGAACCGATGCAGGACATCGGACGGCCTTTCAGGCTGGTCGAGGCCTCGGCGGTCGCGGTAGAGGATCCATCCTTCTTCCCAGACCGAATCCTTCCGACAGGTCAGGCCGTTCGCGCTCGGGCATACCGTGACCGGGATTCGCCGCGACACCGATGCCATGCGGGCGCTCGCCAGCGACGAGCCGAGCAGGTGGAGGGCGGTGGTGCCTCGGGTCCGCATCATCAATGCGCCGAACTGCGGCCAGGCCAGGGCGGCGCAGATTCCGAGCACGGCGAGCGTGACCATCAGTTCAGGGAGCGTGAGGCCGCGGGCGCGGTCCATGGCATCGATGCGCGTGGGGTGGAGCCACAGCGTCGCGATTGGCGCCGGATCGCGGCATCGCCGCAGGCCGCCGGGCAGGGTAGGGAAACGGCGTTTCCGCCCCCATCCATAAGGCCGTCTACACTGAGGAATTTTCCGGAGCCATGCCGATGAACGACAGCCTCCATCCCGCGGGATTCCAGCTCGTCTCGTCCTACCAGCCCGCCGGCGACCAGCCCCAGGCGATCGAACGGCTGGTTGCGGGCTTCGAGAACGGACTGGCCGCGCAGACGGTGCTGGGCGTGACCGGGTCGGGCAAGACGTTCACCGTCGCGAACGTCGTCCAGCAGGTGCAGAAGCCGACGATCGTGATGGCGCCGAACAAGACGCTCGCCGCGCAGCTGTACGGCGAGTTCAAGTCGTTCTTCCCGCACAACGCGGTCGAGTACTTCGTCAGCTATTACGACTACTACCAGCCCGAAGCCTACGTTCCCTCGTCCGACACCTTCATCGAGAAGGACAGCTCGGTGAACGAGCACATCGAGCAGATGCGCCTGTCGGCCACCAAGGCGCTGCTCGAACGCCGCGATGCGCTGATCGTCTGCACGGTGTCCGCCATCTACGGCCTGGGCGATCCGAACGAATACTTCCGCATGGTGCTGCACATGGTGCGCGGCGAGCGCATCGACCAGCGCGAGCTGATCCGACGGCTCACCGAAATGCAGTACACGCGCAACGATACCGAACTGCGTCGCGCGACCTACCGCGTGCGCGGCGAAGTGGTGGACGTGCACCCGGCCGAAAGCGACGCCGAGGCGCTGCGCATCGAGCTGTTCGACGGCGAGATCGAGCGGCTGACGCTGTTCGACCCGCTTACCGGCGAGTCGCTGCGCCAGGTGCCGCGCTACACGATCTATCCCGGCTCGCATTACGTGACCACGCGCCGCACCGTGCTCGACGCGATCGAGACCATCAAGGAAGAACTGCGCGAGCGGCTGGAACAGCTGTACGCACAGAACAAGCTCGTCGAAGCGCAGCGCCTGGCGCAGCGCACGCAGTTCGACCTGGAAATGCTCGCCGAGGTGGGCTACTGCAACGGCGTGGAGAACTACAGCCGGCACCTCACCGGCCACATGCCGGGCGAGCCGCCGCCGTGCCTGTTCGACTACCTGCCGCCCGATGCGCTGCTGGTGGTCGACGAATCGCACGTGACCGTTCCGCAGATCGGCGCGATGTTCAAGGGCGACCGCTCACGCAAGGAAACGCTGGTCGAATTCGGTTTCCGCCTGCCGTCCGCACTGGACAACCGTCCGCTGCGGTTCGAGGAGTGGGAAGGCCGCTCGCCGCGCGCGATCTACGTGTCCGCGACGCCGGGCCCGTACGAGCTGCGCAAGTCCGAAGACCAGATCGTCGAACTGGTCGTGCGCCCGACCGGCCTGATCGATCCGGAAGTGGAAATACGCCCGGTCGCGACG
This sequence comes from Lysobacter arvi, assembly GCA_031216755.1. Lineage (GTDB taxonomy): Bacteria > Pseudomonadota > Gammaproteobacteria > Xanthomonadales > Xanthomonadaceae > Lysobacter_J > Lysobacter_J arvi. The sequence goes on from JARUHG010000002.1 coordinate 458,800, forward strand.
CAGGTGGACGACGTGCTCGGCGAGATCAACGAGCGCGTGAAGATGGGCGACCGCGTGCTGATCACCACGCTCACCAAGCGCATGGCCGAAAACCTCACCGAATACCTCGGCGAACATGGCGTCCGCGTGCGTTACCTGCATTCGGACGTGGATACCGTCGAGCGCGTGGAGATCATCCGCGACCTGCGCCTGGGCAAGTTCGACGTGCTGGTGGGCATCAACCTGCTGCGCGAGGGCCTGGACATGCCGGAGGTGTCGCTGGTGGCGATCCTCGATGCCGACAAGGAAGGCTTCCTGCGTTCGACCGGCTCGCTCATCCAGACCATTGGCCGCGCCGCGCGCAACGTGCGCGGCAAGGCGATCCTGTACGCCGATCGCGTGACCAAGTCGATGCAGGCCGCGCTCGACGAAACCGATCGGCGCCGTCAGCGCCAGATCGAGCACAACCTCGAGCACGGCATCACCCCGCGTTCGGTCGCCAAGCCGATCGTGGACATCATGGAAGGCGCGCGAGCCGAGCCCGGCGAAACCGCCAAGGGGCGCGGCAAGGGCAAGAAGGTCGCCGAGAGCATGGCCGATTACGCCAAGCTCACGCCGGCGCAGTTCGCGGCGCGCATCAAGGCGCTCGAACAGCAGATGTACGAGCACGCGAAGAACCTGGAATTCGAGGAGGCCGCAGCCGTGCGCGACCAGCTGAGGCAACTGAAGGACGCCGGATTCGCGGCCTGAACCGGGCCGTGGACATGGCTCGGCGCGCGCCCCCTGTTGCCGCGGCCCGGCCGACGGTTTACACTGCGCGCCCCTCGACGAGCGGTTGGCGGCGAAGGGAAGTCCGGAGCCATCCGGCGCGAATCCGGGCGGTTAGCTCAGCGGTAGAGCACTACCTTGACATGGTAGGGGTCACAGGTTCGAACCCTGTACCGCCCACCACTACACAGTGGTTTCGAACGGCGTGATCCTCGCGGGTCGCGCCGTTTGTCTTTGTGCCGGAGACGGGTGCGCGCCCGCCGTTGACTTGGCTGGCGGCAGGCTCAACACTTTCCGGATGACGGGCACGCCGCCCGGAAGACGACCCCAGGTGGCCCGCGACAAACCGCCGGCCGAGCGTGCGACATGAGCACTACCATCGCCCACTGCTGAACGCCGGCGACGCCTCCTTCGGACGGCGCCGCGGCGCCGTTTTTCGTTTCCGGAACTCCCTCCCCCGCGCGGCCTCCGGTCGCGCCGACATCCCACCAGCCAGCCGCGCATCGCGCGCCCGCACCCATGATCGCCATCACGCTCCCCGACGGCAGCCGCCGCGAATTCGAAAACCCCGTTTCCGTGGCCGACGTGGCCGCGTCCATCGGCGCCGGCCTGGCCAAGGCCGCGCTCGCCGGCAAGGTCGACGGCAAGCTGGTCGACACGAGCTACCGCATCGATCGCGACGCCTCGCTCGAGATCGTCACCGACAAGCATCCCGACGCACTGGACGTTCTGCGCCACTCCACGGCGCACCTGCTGGCCCAGGCCGTGCAGCGCCTGTACCCGGGCGCGCAGGTCACCATCGGCCCGGTGATCGACAACGGCTTCTACTACGACTTCGCCTACGAGCGTCCGTTCACGCCCGAGGACCTGCCCGCCATCGAGGCGGAGATGCAGAAAATCGTCAAGGAGTCGCTCCCCGTCTCGCGCAGCGTGAAGTCGCGCGACGACGCGGTCGCGTTCTTCCGCGGACTGGGCGAGGCGTACAAGGCGGAGATCATCGAGTCGATCCCGGCCAACGAGGACCTGTCGCTCTACAGCCAGGGCGAATTCACCGACCTGTGCCGCGGCCCGCATGTGCCGTCCACGGACAAGCTCCGCGCCTTCAAGCTGATGAAGGTGGCCGGCGCGTACTGGCGCGGCGATCACAACAACGAGATGCTCAGCCGCATCTACGGCACCGCGTGGCTCAACGACAAGGACCTCAAGGCCTACCTCACGCAGCTGGAAGAAGCCGAGAAGCGCGATCACCGCAAGATCGCCAAGGCGCAGGACCTGTTCCACCTGCAGGAAGAAGGCCCGGGCCTGATCTTCTGGCATCCGAAGGGCTGGTCGATCTGGCAGGTCGTCGAGCAGTACATGCGCCGCGTGTATCGCGAAACGGGCTATGGCGAAGTGCGTTGCCCGCAGATCCTGGACGTGTCGCTGTGGCAGAAGTCCGGCCACTGGGACAACTACAAGGACAACATGTTCTTCACCGAATCGGAGAAGCGCACGTACGCGCTCAAGCCGATGAACTGCCCGGGCCACGTGCAGGTGTTCAACCAGGGGCTGCACAGCTACCGGGACCTGCCGATCCGCTATGGCGAGTTCGGCGCCTGCCATCGCAACGAACCGTCGGGTGCGCTGCACGGCATCCTGCGCGTGCGCGGCTTCACGCAGGACGACGGCCACATCTTCTGCACCGAGGACCAGATCGAGTCCGAGGTGCGCGCCTTCCACGAGCAGGCGTTGAAGGTGTACGGCGATTTCGGCTTCACCGACATCCAGATCAAGATCGCGCTGCGGCCGGATTCCCGGCTGGGCGACGATGCCACCTGGGACAAGGCCGAGAACGCGCTGCGTTCGGCGCTCAGTGCGGCCGGCGTGGAGTGGCAGGAGCTGCCGGGCGAGGGCGCGTTCTACGGCCCGAAGATCGAATACCACCTGCAGGACGCCATCGGCCGCACCTGGCAGCTGGGCACGATGCAGGTGGATTTCATGATGCCCGGCCGCCTCGGCGCCGAGTACGTCGACGAACACAGCCAGCGCCGTCACCCGGTCATGCTGCACCGGGCCATCGTGGGCTCGATGGAGCGCTTCATCGGCATCCTGATCGAGCACCATGCCGGCCAGTTCCCGGCCTGGCTGGCCCCGGTCCAGGCGGTGGTCATGAACATCACCGACGCCCAGGCCGAGTACGTCGACGAAATCCGGAAATCCCTTGCAAATCAAGGCTTCCGGGTCCATTCCGATTTGCGCAACGAGAAGATCGGCTATAAGATCCGCGAGCACACGCTGCAGCGGGTGCCCTATCTGCTGGTGATCGGCGACCGCGAGAAGGAAAACGGGCAGGTCGCCGTCCGGACGCGGGGAGGGGAGGATCTGGGGACGATGTCCGTCGCCGATTTCGCCTCGCGTTTGCGCAGTGAGGGCGTACAGTAACGCCTGCAGCCTGACATGACTCCGGCCGCCCCGGGCGGCCGGCACGATCCAAACCGGAGATTGCAACATCAGTACCCCCGAGAAGCCGAATCGCAAGAACCTGGAAATCCGCGTACCGCGCGTGCGCGTGATCGGCAGCGATGGCGAAATGATCGGCGTGCTTTCGCGCGACGAAGCCCTGCGCATGGCCGAGGACGAGGACCTGGACCTTGTCGAGATCCAGCCCAATGCCGATCCGCCGGTCTGCAAGATCATGGACTTCGGCAAGTTCCGCTTCGAGATGCAGAAGAAGGCCAACGAGGCCAAGAAGAAGCAGAAGCAGGTCGAGATCAAGGAACTCAAGTTCCGTCCCGTGACCGACGAGGGCGACTACCAGATCAAGCTGCGCAACATGCGCCGTTTCCTGGAGGAAGGCGACAAGGTCAAGGTGAACATCCGCTTCCGCGGTCGCGAGATGAGCCACCAGGAACTGGGCCGCGAGATGGCTGCGCGCATCGAGGCCGACCTGGGCGACGAGATCGTGATCGAGTCCCGGCCGCGCCTGGAAGGCCGCCAGATGGTCATGATGATCGCGCCGAAGAAGAAGACCTGAGCTTTTCTTCGATGTTCGCAGGACGGGCCGCTCGATGCGGCCCGTTTCCGTTTCCAGGCCCGGTGGCCCGGCGGCGCCCGGATGCGATACCTAACGCGCTGAATTGCAAAGGGTTCCGGTTGCCTGCATAATGGCCGGCCCGGTTTGCCGGGATTTGCAGTTCGTTTTACCAGGAACCTGTCTTGATTCCTTTGGGATCAAAGACTTACAAGCCGGCAAGGGCAGGACGGAAAGAGTGGTTGCGTCTCCAGCGAGACGCACAGGCCACCGCCCAGGCCAGTCATCGAAATCCGAAAGGACATCGCAATGCCCAAGATCAAGACCAATCGGGCGGCGGCCAAGCGCTTCCGGAAGACCGCTTCCGGCAAGTACAAGTGCGGCCACGCCAACAAGAGCCACATCCTCACCAAGAAGGCGACCAAGCGGAAGCGCAACCTGCGGCAGACGAACCATGTTCGTGCCGAGGACGCGGGCCGTCTGGACCGCATGCTGCCGTATCTCTGAGGAGGGCTGAACAATGGCACGAGTCAAGCGTGGCGTGCAGGCGCGCCGCCGTCACAAGAAGATCCTGAAGCAGGCCAAGGGCTACTACCACGCCCGTCGCAAGGTTTTCCGCGTCGCCAAGCAGGCGGTCACGAAGGCCCTGCAGTACGCCTACATCGGTCGCAAGCAGAAGAAGCGCAATTTCCGTTCGCTGTGGATCACCCGCATCAATGCGGCGGCCCGCATGAACGGCCTGAGCTACAGCCGCTTCATCAACGGCCTGATGAAGGCCGGCATCACCCTCGACCGCAAGGTGCTGGCGGATATCGCCGTGCACGACGCGCAGGGTTTTGCGGCGCTGGCAGAGAAGGCGAAGAGCGCGCTCGCGTAATATGCGGATCCCTCCGCGAGGAGCCCGGTCATCCATGGCCGGACTCTTCAAGGACGCAGGAATCCATCGCATGGGGAAGGGCGCAAGTCCTTCCCCATGTTTCGTTTTGGGGCCTGCAACACGCCTGGCGCGACGGCATCGTCGATGTCCGCTGCGGCACGGAACAGCGCGTTGCGGCTTTTTCGTACCACCACGATCGACCAAAGGTTCGGCAGCACATGACCGGAATCGAATCACTGACGCAGCAGGCGCTGGCCGAGATCGCCGCAGCGGAAACGCCGGACGCGATCGAGTCCCTGCGCGTGTCGCTGCTGGGCAAGAACGGCAGCGTGACCGCGCAACTCAAGCAACTGGGCGCGTTGCCGGCCGACCAGCGCAAGCACGCGGGCGAGGCGATCAACAAGGCGCGCGACGAACTTGCGGCCGCGTTGTCCCAACGCCGCACCGTGCTCGACGACGCCGCGCTCGACGCGCGCCTGGCCTCGGAGAGCATCGACGTCACGCTGCCCGGCATCGATGCCACTCGCGGCGGACTGCATCCGGTCAGCCGCACGATGGAGCGCATCGCCGACATCTTCGGCCGCCTGGGCTTCGAGCTCAGCAACGGTCCGGAGATCGAGGACGACTGGCACAACTTCGAAGCGCTGAACTTCCCGCCGCACCATCCGGCGCGTGCGATGCACGACACGTTCTATTTCGGCGATGGCCGCCTGCTGCGCACGCATACCTCGGGCGTACAGGTGCGCTACATGCAGGAGCACCAGCCGCCGCTGCGCATGATCGCGCTGGGCAAGGTGTACCGCAGCGACAGCGACCAGACGCATACGCCGATGTTCCACCAGTGCGAGGGCCTGCTCGTCGACGAGCATGCGAGCTTCGCCGACCTCAAGGGCACGCTGGCCGAATTCGTGCGCGCGTTCTTCGAGCGCGACTTCGAGATGCGCTTCCGCCCGAGCTACTTCCCCTTCACCGAGCCTTCGGCCGAAGTGGACATCGCCTGGCAGCAGCCCGACGGCTCCACGCGTTGGCTGGAAGTCCTCGGCTGCGGCATGGTGCACCCGAACGTGCTGCGCAACGTCGGCATCGACCCGGAGAAGTACACCGGCTACGCGTTCGGCCTGGGCGTCGAGCGCTTCGCAATGCTGCGTTATGGCGTGGACGACCTGCGCAGCTTCTTCGACAACGACGTGCGGTTCCTGAAGCAGTTCGCCTGAAGCACGGGTTCGCAGTTCGAGGTCCGGGGCTCGATGTAAAGCCCGCTCGCGCTCCGATGCCCGCGTCTTCCTGCGAACTCCGAATAACGAATCCCGAATCCCGGCTTTCAAATGAAATTCTCCGAGAACTGGCTGCGCCACCACGTCCCGACCACCGCTTCGCGCGATGAACTCGCCGCGACGCTGACCGCGATCGGCCTGGAAGTCGAGGAAGTCACGCCCCTGGGCGAGTCGCTCGACGGCGTGGTCGTGGCACGCATCGTCAGTGCCAGCCGGCACCCCGAAGCCGATCGCCTGCAGGTGTGCGAAGTCGATACGGGCCACGGCACGGTGCAGATCGTCTGCGGCGCGCCGAATGCGCGCGCGGGCCTGATTGCACCGCTCGCGACGGTGGGCGCGAACCTGCCTGGCGGCATCGCGATCAAGGCCGCGAAGCTGCGGGGCGTGGAGTCGTTCGGCATGCTGTGCTCGGCGAAGGAGCTGGGCGTGGACCCCGATGCGTCCGGACTGCTCGAACTGCCCGCCGACGCGCCGGTCGGCACGCCGCTGGCGCAGTACCTGGGGCTGCCGGATGCCAGCATCGAGATCAAGCTGACGCCGAACCGCGCCGACTGCTTCAGCGTGCGCGGCATCGCCTACGACGTCGCCGCGGCACTCGGTAGTGAGGTGAGGCCGCTCGACGCCGATCCCGTTCCGGCACGCAGCGACGCGACGATGCGCGTCGAGCTGGACGCAGGTCCGCGCGTGCCGCGCTTTGCCGGTCGCGTGATCGAAGGCGTCGACGCCAACGTGTCCACGCCCGCGTGGATGGCCGAACGCCTGCGTCGCAGTGGCGTGCGCCCGATCAGCTTCCTGGTGGACGTCACGCAGTACGTGATGCTCGAACTCGGCCAGCCGATGCACGCATTCGACCGCGACACGCTCGAAGGCGACGTCGTGGTGCGCCCGGCCCGGGCCGGCGAGTCGCTCACCTTGCTCGATGGCCGCACCGTCGAGCTCGACGACGATTTCCTCGTCGTGTCTGACGGCCGCGGCGGCAAGGCTGCGCGCGCCGTGGCGCTGGGCGGCATCATGGGCGGTCTGGACACGCGCGTGACGGATGCGACGCGCAACGTGTTCCTCGAAGCGGCGCACTGGATTCCCTCGGCGATCATCGGCCGCAGTCGCAAGCTCGGCCTGCATACCGACGCGGGCCACCGCTTCGAACGCGGCGTCGATCCGGAACTGCCGCGCATCGCGGTGGAATATGCGACCAAGCTGATCCTCGACATCGCCGGCGGCGTGCCGGGCCCGACGGTCGACGTGACACTTGCCGAGCATCTGCGCGCGCCGCAACCGATCGTCCTGCGTCGTGCGCGACTGGCGCGCGTGCTGGGCCTCGAAGTGGCGGACGGGGAAGTCGAACGCATCCTGCGGGCGCTGGGCCTGGCGGTGGAAACGCTCGGCGACGGCTGGCGCGTGGTCCCGCCGAGCCGTCGCTTCGACCTGGAGATCGAAGAAGACCTGATCGAGGAAATCGCGCGCATCCACGGCTACGACGCGATCCCGACCACGCTGCCGGCCGGCGCCGCGCGCCTGGTCGCGCCCAGCGAAACGCGCGTCGACGATGCGACCGTGCGCCGCCAGCTCGCCTCGCGCGACTATCTGGAAGCGGTGAACTACGCCTTCGTCGACGCCGAATGGCTGACGAAGTGGGGCCTCACCGACGGCAGCGTTGCGCTGGCCAATCCGCTCAGCGGCGAGCTTGGCGTCATGCGCACCGCGCTGTTGCCGGGCCTCGTCGCCGCGCTGGCGCGCAACACCGCACGCCAGCAGTCGCGCGTGCGTCTGTTCGAACTCGGCAACGTGTTCCGTGCGAGTGCCGGCGAAGCGCCGATCGAAACCGCCCGTATCGCCGCGGCCGCCTGCGGTGACGTGCACGCCGAGCAGTGGGGGGCCGTCGTACGGCCCCTCGGTTTCCACGACCTGAGGGGCGACCTCGACAGCCTCGCGGCCCTGGCGGGCGCGACGCTCGAATACCGGGCATCGCAGCCGGCCTGGGCGCACCCCGGCCGCTCGGCCGACGTCTACCGCGACGGCGTGCGCCTGGGCTGGATCGGCCAGCTGCACCCGCGGCTGCAGCGTGCACTCGAGCTCGATGCCGACGTGGTCGCGTTCGAGCTCGATCTCGCGCCCCTGTTCAGCCGCCCGATGCCGCGCGCACATGCGCTGTCGAAGTACCCGTCCGTCCGTCGCGACCTCGCGTTCGTCGTCCCGGACGCGGTCCAATGGGCGGCGGTCGAGCACGCGGTGAAAGCCGCGGCAGGCCCGTTCCTGCGCGATCTGGTGCTGTTCGACCGGTATCAGGGCAAGGGGGTTGAACCGGGTTTCAAAAGTCTTGCTATGGGCTTGATTCTGCAGGATGAATCGCGCACCCTGACTGACCGTGACGTCGATGCCGCAGTGGCTTCGGTGACCGGCGCACTGCAGCGGGAGTACGGGGCAACGATCCGCGGCTGAGGTTGAGGAAAGCAACGATGGCATTGACCAAGGCCGAGATGGCCGAACGCCTGTTCGACGAAGTCGGGCTGAACAAGCGAGAGGCGAAGGAGTTCGTGGACGCGTTCTTCGACGCGCTGCGCGAGGCGCTGGAGCACGGCCGCCAGGTGAAGCTTTCCGGTTTCGGCAACTTCGACCTGCGCCGCAAGAACCAGCGTCCGGGGCGCAACCCGAAGACCGGCGAGGAGATCCCGATCTCCGCCCGTACCGTGGTGACCTTCCGCCCCGGGCAGAAACTGAAGGAACGCGTGGAAGCCTATTCCGGAGCTGAGCATGCTTGACCCCGGCAGCAATCGCGAACTCCCGCCGATCCCGGCCAAACGCTACTTCACCATCGGTGAGGTGAGCGAGCTGTGCGACGTCAAGCCGCACGTGCTGCGCTACTGGGAGACCGAGTTTCCGATGCTCAACCCGGTCAAGCGCCGCGGCAACCGCCGCTACTACCAGCGCCACGAGGTGCTGATGGTGCGGCAGATCCGCGGGCTGCTGTACGAACAGGGCTACACCATCGGCGGCGCGCGGCTGCGCCTGGAAGGCGAAACGGCAAAGGACGAGTCCGCGCTGAGTTCGCAGATCATCCGCCAGGTGCGGATGGAACTGGAAGAAGTGCTGCAACTGCTGCGGCGCTGACCCGCGACTTCTCGCTGTCGCCGTAGTGGCCGCGGCGAGGGTTCAACCGTTATACTTGCCGCCCGCTCGCAAGGGCGGCACACGCAACACGTCGGGGCGTAGCGCAGCCTGGTAGCGCATCTGCCTGGGGGGCAGAGGGTCGTCGGTTCGAATCCGGCCGTCCCGACCATCTTTTCAAGGACTTAGGTGACGCTGGGTTAGCGCGTCACCCTAAAGTCACCCTAAGATCACCCTACAAGGCCGCGCGGCACAGCCGATATTGTGGCCGCGTACCCATGGCCGGGACGTAATCCGTCTCAGGTTGGGCGATTGACCACGTCTAGGATTTAGGGGGACAGGATGTTGAAGGACGCGCGTGATCTGTTTTTCTTTGATGCCACTTCCAAGACATGGTCGAGGAAGTACAAGGGTCTTCCGCCGTTCCCGCACTACGAACTTGCGGGCGCATTGAAGGCGATCTTTGATGCCGACAGGGCTGAGGTTCCGCAAAGGGGAGGGGTCTCGGTCTACGTACAGGACCTCCGCGTTCATGCAGACCGGTGTGAAGGCCTAATCTCTGTCAGCAATCCGAATGCTGCTGATCCCACCTTGAATGACCGGCCTAAGCGCAAGCGTCGCGTAATTAATAAGGTGGGCGACGAAGGCGTCGAACACTCTGCGCATTTCCTTTGGCATTACGGCTCGAAGACGAACAGCAACTCTTGCCCGTTCTTCCTTGAAGTAGCTTCGGGCTTGGCGTCCTCCGTGGTGGTGCGCTTCATCAATAGGCTGCTGCGTGAATACGTAGGTGAGTCGGATTCCTTTACGTTGCCCGACCCTTCCGGCGTCTGTGACAAGAGCGGTAACCCCGTGCAGATAAAGACGCGACCGAACTTTGGATTGATCGGACACCCATCAGCGGCCTTCCTTCATGACTTGAAGAAGGGTGAGCTGAGCGACATCGAGCTCTACACAGAAATCAACAAAAACGGCAGCTGGGACTCGCACGGCTACACGCTTGAGGACCGCAGGTCGATTCATATCAAGCCAAATAAGGAAAAGCACCTCCCGAAGGCGAAAGGTCTACTCGACGGTGTGCTCACTAAGGACATCAAAGCTGCGTGGGAGTACGCTCGCGTGTCGGGCAGCTGCCACCAATGACCGCGATAGTGCCCGCCATACGAAAACCGGGCCTTCTGCTTGCCGAAGCGTTCAGGCCGATCGATCAACCGCTCCCACCAGCCCCCGCACGCCAGCGGGAAGCGCACCGTCGCGCTGCCAATGCCACGCTCGTGGTCGCGGTGGTATTCCTGCGTGTACAGCCCCTGCAGGCGCGTCAGCGAGAAGCCGCGCGAGAACTGCAGGTAGGCGTCGGCAGCCGCGTGCGGGTTGGTCTCGGTGGCAATGAAGCGATCGGACCAGGAGGCGAACAGCTCGGCGTACACGTCCTTCACGTGCAGCGACACACCGCAGCGGTTCATGCGGCCAGCAAGTTACCGACAAGCAACGAGAGTTCGTGCTGAAAACTGCACCAGAAATTGCATTCACGCTGCGCAAGATTGCGGAGGATCCTTTGGCATTGAATCGGATCGACATGCGACCGCGAGGTGAGCAGCATGATGTTCCCTAAGATCCCCATTCCCGACGGGAGCCCCCATGACTGAGGTACTAAAGCGTCGTTTCGCAGAGCTTGTGGCGCAAGCTGATTCCCTCAACTCAACGCATCGTGTCAGGACCGGTTTCCAAGGTGGGGCTGAGGAGAATGTTGACCAGGAGGTTCTGCTAGCGTGGCGCGTGAAAGCCAGAAATCTCTTGCGAATTGCCTGTGGGCCGGAGTCGGAGCACTACAAGGCCTTTGCAGATGCGGAGGAATACGTCTCATGGTCAGGGAACTACGCCTCGTTCAAGAGATGTCTGGCGGTGTTCTCTGCCGCCAAGGAGGATTTTGACGGGGGGTACGTGTCGAGTCTTCGGAGTCTGATTCAGGCTGAAGTGTTTGATAACGAGTTGGAGCAAGCAAAGGAGCTGTTGGATAGTGGCTATCACCAAGCTGCAGCGATTATTGCGGGAGTTGTCTTGGAGACCAATCTCCGTCAGTTGTGTGCAGAGTGTGGGATTGGCTCGGGAAAAATGGATCGCATGAATGCCGATCTCGCGAAGGCTGGGAAGTACAACTCAATAACCCAAAAGCGGATCACGTCTATCACCGCGATCCGAAACGCCGCGGCGCACGGCCACGTGGGTGAGTTCTCGAGAGCCGATGTTGCTTCAATGATTGACGACGTTGCTCGACTGCTTGAGTCATGGCTGTCTTAAGCATGCAGCCGATCCGGCGACTGCACTGAAAGAGAATGGAGGGCCCTTGAGAGCAATCTTTCCTGGCTTTTATCAACCTGACAGGTCCGAACTCGCCAGCCTTTGGTCCGAGGCAACAATTGTGCTCGACACTAATGTCTTGCTCAGTCTCTACGAGGTGTCGAGTTCCACTCGTGCAAGCGTTATCGATCTGCTTACAAAGCTGAAAACACGTTTATGGATTCCGCACCATGTGGCCTTAGAGTTTCAGCGCGGTCGCCTTGGGGTCATCTCGAAGCAGCGCCAGCTGCTCGAGGACGCGCTCGCTGGAACGGGTAAATCGATTGCAACCATTCGTCACCAGGTTGAGGCGAACAAGCGGGCGGCCGACCTTGTTCCAGTATCCATTCTTCAGCGACTGTCAGCTGCGAACGATGACCTTACCAAAGTGCTTGAGGAGGCTCTCGACGCGCAGCTCCGTGCAAGTCACATAGATCCAATTAGAGCTGCCATTGACGCATTGTTTGATGGGCGAGTCGGTTCGGCGCCAGAATCGAAGGAATGGCTGGAGCAGGTCTACGCGGACGGAGCCTTGCGATACGCAGCGAAACGTCCGCCAGGGTTCGGCGATGTTGCGAAGGAGGGTGCATACGTCGCAGATGGCTTCAGCTATCAAGCTAAGTACGGCGACTGGCTGGCTTGGAAGCAAACGATGGATTTTGCGAAGTTGGAGTCCGTTTCGTCTCTTATCTTCGTGACGTCAGATGTTAAGGAAGACTGGTGGACTAGGTCTAAGAAGGAAATTGTGGGCCCTCATCCGGAGCTTGGTTCAGAGATTAGAAAGGAAGCGAACGTGGAACGCTTCTGGATGTACACACTCTCGGACTTCCTGACAGAAGCCCCGAAGCATATCCAGGTGGAGGTTGCGAAAGAGGCGGTGGATGATGTCCGGGACTTTGAGGTGAAGCTCTCGTCCCATGTCAAGGACCTTCAAGACGCTCATGCCAGTTTCGGAGTCTTTAACTCGGTTCACGATCAGCTTCGCAAGTTGGTCGTTGATTCGGTCTGTGATTGGCTTCTGCGTTCGGGTTGCGTTGCGAGAACATCGGAAGGCACGGCTGACATTGTTGCCGCCGCTTCCAATGGTGATGCCGTCGGAGTCCTCGTGGTTGATGGGCGCTCCTCATCGCCACTTCCAGCCAACTTCGGCCTACTAGTTCGATTGGCCAAGTCCGCAAGTCAATACGCCTGTATTCAGACCGTAATCGTAGTCCCGAATAGCGAGGCGATGTTGTTTCGGGCGAATAACCAGGCACTGCTGGATACGTTTAAGGCTGCTATGGACGCTGTCGATGGACATGGCGCTGAGCTTCTTGCAATCGGATCGCTCGAAGCTTCAGGTTCGTTTGATTCATCTATCGCAGTGGCAGCCAATACCAAATACCTGGGTATGCGCACATTGAGCTTGTCTTAGGCGATCTCTTCTCAACGATAGTCCTGATGCAGAGCTAACGCCACAGACTTGCGCCGCGGGCTAGGCATTTTCGGCGATACCGCTCAGTTTGCCTCGAGCTCCAGAGAAGTGCTCAAACCGAGGTCGCCCAGAACATGAGTAGACTTTGCTACAAGCCAGTGAATGTTCCCAACTACAGCCTTGAACCCTCTTAGTCTGACGAGTTGCTCGGGATTGATCGCCGGGTGCCCAAAAGGAAGGTGTAGGTGCAGCGTAGCAGAGCCGCGCTGAAGCCGATCCCACTCCGCCTGCGCTGCTTGACGCGCCTCCGTCTCTGACGCGAACGTGTCAGGCAGGCGCTTGGCGTTGCCGCTGTCGCCGACCAGCACGCTCTTTCGGGTCGCGCCCGCCTTGTGATGCCAGTACGCCCGCACGCCGCTGTATTCGTTTCGGCTCGCGGTTCGGTACGTGTGGGTGTCGCCGTCGCGGCGGTGGATGGTGATCTCCGGCAGCGGCTCGCCGCCTGTCGTGGTGCCGCTGCCGATTGGCGCAAAGACCAGGTGCCCGGCCTTGATGGTGGACAAGGCGTCGTACTGCTTCGCCAAGCGCGTCAGCAGGGCGGCGTCGCTTTCGGTCTGATCCAGGTGGTCAATCGCACGGTCGGCGAGCGTGGATGCGATTCGCGGTGTCAGGCCGTGCTCGCCCGCAATGGTGTTGAGGATGGCGCCGAGCGTGGTGCTGTCCCAGCTGCGCTCACGGCGGTTGCGCAGCTCGGCCGTCAGGTCGGCGCTGCGCGCGCGGATGGTGATGATGTCCGGCGGGCCGCTGTGCGCTACGTGCGCGTCGAGCGGCATACCTGTCCGGGTGTCGTGATCGGCACCAGCCTACAAGATCGGGGCGCCGCCGAGCGTGCCGATGTCCGCTATCGGCCAGAAGCGGACGTTCAAGATCGGACTGAGCGTGGTGATATGTCAGCGGGGTCTATGCCCGTCGAGTCGTAAGTAATCCGACAACACATTGCCCTCTGAGCAAGGCATAACCCCATGCGAACGGTTGACCGTCATGGCCAGGAGGGCCTTCGAACGCCACGATGCGGTCGCCGGCTCGATACTGCGCGCGAAGCCACAGCCAGTTTTCATTAGCCAGCGCGAACGGAACCTGGGGCGCTGCTGGATTGGACGCCGCAAGCTTTCGACCGACGATCTCCAGTTCCTCCAGGGAGATATCCGGCCCTGTGAAGCGCATGGCCGGGTCCACGGGATCGCACGCCGATCCGTCAGAGCCAATGGCATTGAACGTGACGAGAAGCAGGGCTGCGGCCGAGAGCATGCGACGCATAGTTCATCCCCATTCTTGTGCCGACCCCGACCACTGCGAACGCGACCCGCTGTCCGCTTTGGGTCGGAAGCGGACAGTAACAGCCCAGCCGCCTGCCGTCCTGCCTCGACGTCCGGGAGCGTACGGCATGCTGCGGGGCTACTGGACTCAGGGACCAGCGCCAAAGAACTCGATGCTCCGCAGAGTTCCTATGCCGTCGGAATGCCTCGTCGGTTCAGAGGCAAGGGAGAACGTACCGGCAATGTAGATAGGGCGAGGCGCCCCTTCGGGATTACCGGCCGTCAGATGACGCTGTATCCCGGGAACCTGTTGAGCGTCGTCGACAACGACGGCCGCGATCAACTCAGCGTTTTGTAAGGAGTCGGCCGAAGGAAAAAGCACGACTCGCTTGCTGTCCGAGGGCTGGGCCCATGCGAGCATCTTGATTCGCTTCTGGTCGTAACGCTCGGGATATGCGAGCAGTTGCACATAGGTGACTGCACAGAGAAGGCGCGCCGGATCATTCCCCACCATCACGCATTCACGCTGCCGCTCGACCTTCGCGCTGTCCACCGGAGAGTCGGGCGCGCGGCACCCGGCCGCCGCAAACACAGCGAACAGAACGCAGGCGGACTGCTTGATCGCCATGACGTGAGCCCCTCCTTGCGAAGACCGCTTTGGGTCGGAAGTGGACATTCCGGCATCACCCTATTGATTTGCAAGTAGTTGATTCGACTTGATCGGAATGGGCATCCGTCGGCAGCTTGGTTCCCGCCCAATATCCAGCCGGATCAAATGGATAGGCTGAACAGGGCACATGCCTGGGGGGCAGAGGGTCGTCGGTTCGAATCCGGCCGTCCCGACCATATAATTCAAAGGGTACGTAGCGTGGGCATACCGCTACACCCTACTTCGACCTCTTGTTGATCGCGCCGTGCGCAACGCGGCTCAGGCATAGCCTGACGAGGCCGTCTGGGTTCGGGCCATGGGAACGGGGAGGCCGCCCAAGCGAAGCGCGAGCTCAGGCAATCATGGCCACGAACGGATGCTCAGAGCTTCCCGCGGCCGAGAAGTGCGTCTCTGGCAGGCATTCTCCGCAGCGTGGGTGCCCGAGCAGCCGAGTTTCCGCATCGTGCTCGATGGGCCGCCTGCGCAGCCAAGCGCAGGGGCAGGCCGCTTCGTTGAATCGGAGGACCTATCCGGACGCAGTCAGCGCACTGGCCACTGGCGGCAGCTCGAAAACGGATATTGGGTGCTGGAGGTTGGCGGCTCCCGCGGCGACTTTGGACGGTAACAATCCAAGCGTGTCAGCTTCGCCAAGCTGATGTCCGCTATCGGCCAGAAGCGGACATTACGGCGTCGCCAATCTCTGACGCTCGCGAGCGCTCCAGCGCGCCCACCAGGTGAAGTTGAGAACCCCTGCCACAAGGCTCACTTCCGGGAATCCCAGCTTCGCAGCGACTAAAAGAAGCGGGATGTTCAGGCCGATAGCGCTGAAGAATGTAATCGACATGTAGCCGCGCTTCGGAGAGCTTCGTCCCGCTGCGCCGCTACCAGTCTTCCCCAGCCACCGCCAGAACAGGTATATCGGCACACCCAATGCCGTAGCGAGGATTGCGCCGAGCGACAATGGGTTCCTGAAGTTCTGGGACTTAACTGGCCAGACGTCGTGCAGGAAATCCCTTAGATCGAACAGATGCTTGTCGACGATGCCGAACAGGAAGAGCAATAGCATCAGGCAGTGCATTGTCAGGTAGTAGTTCGCTGTCGACGCGTCTTCGCCCAAGGGATCATCCATCAGGGTCGACACGCTGCAGCGCAGTAACCCGTTCGGCAACAGGGCCAATGGCGCGAAGTACACAGGATGAAATTTGGCGGTTCTCATGCGCCTCTCGGGTGTTCGAACGGCTCAGTACCTGCATGAAAGGAGCATGACACGAATGTCCGCTTTGGGTTGCGGTTTCAACCGGTCGATGCAACGGTTTGTTGAAATCGTTCGGCCGGTGTTTCGTAGCCTAACGTCTTCCGGGGTCGTCCGTTCAACTCTCTGGCCACGGCGTCGAGCTTGGCTTGCGATATCGGGGACAGGTCCATTCCCTTGGGGAAGTACTGCCGCAGCAGGCCGTTGGTGTTCTCGTTGGAACCGCGCTGCCAGGGATGCTGCGGATCGCAGAAGTAGACCTGGATGTCCGTGGCCAGGGTGAAGCGCTGGTGGTCGGCCATCTCCTTGCCGCGGTCCCAGGTCAGCGATCGATACAGTTCCTTCGGCAGGCGCCGCGCATTCTTGATCAGCGCATCAATGACCGTTTCGGTGTCCTTGCCGCCGACCTTCACCAGCATCACGTAGCGCGTCTGCCGCTCCACCAGCGTGGCGATCTGGCTGTTATGACTGCCGAACAACAGGTCGCCTTCCCAGTGGCCCGGCACGGCGCGATCCTCTACCGTGGCCGGGCGCTCGCGGATCGACACGGTGTCGCTGATGCGGCCGTGGTGGTCGGCCTTCTGCGTGTGGTGGCGCGACCGGCGCATCGCGCGCGTGCGCCGCAGGTAGGCCAAAAGCTCCTGTTTCAAGGCGCCCCGGGCCTGAATGAACAACGTGCGGTAGATCGTCTCGTGTGACACCTGACCGCTCGTATCGTCGGGATGGGTGCGCTTGAGCCACCCGGCGATCTGCTGCGGCGACCAGCGCCGTTGCAGCTTGGCCGCGACCTGCCGCGCCAGGGCTCGATGCCGGGCCAGCTTACAAGTCTTGGGGCGACGCGCCCGGTCCCAGGCGGCCTGGTCGGCAAGGCTGGCCCGGTAGCCACTGGACTCCCCATTGCGCCGCAGTTCGCGACTCACCGTGGACGGCGCCCGGCCCAGCGCGGCCGCGATCGAACGGATCGACTGCCCACTCACGACACCGCGCGAAATCTCTTCGCGCTCGGCCATGCTCAGCGCCCGCTCGGATCGCCGAAGCATGGGCGGACGGATCCCGCCGGACGCGGCCAGGACCCCTCGAACCGAGCTGTGGCGCCGATCAAACAGTTGGGCGATCTGGTGCAGCGACTCGCCCTGCTGCCAGCGGTCCCACATCTGGGCCTTCTGGCTATCGGTGTAACAGATCCTTGCCCGATACTTCATCTGCAACACTCCTGCTGCCGAGGCAGCTCTCAGTGTGTTGCATCGACCGGTTGAAACCGCAGTCGAAAGCGGACATTAGCAGCCCGGCTGCCGGACGTCCCGGCCGAATGTCCGCTATCGGCCAGAAGCGGTCACTCGCTCGCGCCTGAAGCAGCGTCGCTTGAAGCGGCCGCGACAAGACTCACATCAGCCGCCGCTGCCGTAGCCCTGCTTGACGAGTTCGCCAGCTTGTTCCTTGACGAACAGATCGCACCGCAGCATTTCCGATTTGAGAAATTCGGCCGCCTTCTCGTCGTCCTTTCTGACGATTTCCATGAAGCGGGTCTTGTATGCCCCACCGATCTCCTGGAATCGCGCAACTGGAAGGCCTTTGCCCATCATTAGCGCGATCATGAACTTCTGATTGCGCGCATTGATGCTCCGACCTTCGTCGGTCTGCGAGTTCACTTCGCGGATCTTGTACTGGGTTCCGCATTCCGCTGCTTGAAAAGCGACGGGATCTATCGTCGTGCCTGCGCCGCCAATCGACTGCGCCAAAGCGAAAACCAGAGTTGCCGTGAGCATCAAGCCATCCCCATGTGGCGAAGAAGTGGTTAGCGGCCATCCCCCGGGTGGGCCGCGCGCCGATCCGATTCGAATGTCCGCTTCGGGTCGAAAGCGGACATTAGCATTGGAGGGCAAGTGACAAGGGGCGGCGACGCAGAGCATCACGAGGCGTTACGAGGCTTCCGTCGATCGCTTGACCGGAGGTCTTTCGGATCTTTGTCGGGTCGGACCGCCTTGAGGGATGGCTGCCGAAGCACGCCGCTGGTGCGGTAGCCGCGCACGAACACCTCCGCGACGAACCGCGGCTCGAACCAGGTGAGGCCGCGGGTGAATGCACCGTCGATCTCGCCGGCGAAGGTCGGCTCGGGGCCGCCGCCCTGCAGGTGCTTCTTGAGCGAACGAATCAACTCGCCGGAGAACCCGGTGCCGCCCGGCGTGTTCCCAGCCGCGCCTCTTCGGGCGGGCCAAGAGCACCGACCCGCAGCCGGTGCGGCTGCCTTTCGGCGGCGTGTAGCCCACCACGCGACCTCGTCGGAGTGCAGCACTTTCGTCTTGCGCCAGTCGTCGCCCCGGCCGTGCACATACGGGCGCGCGGCCCGCTTGGAGATCATCCCTTCGAACCCCTGCGCCGCGGCCATCTTGAACGCCGCCGCGCCGTCGCCGATGACGTGGGAGCTGTACGACAGACCCGATGCAGAAAACGCGTGGCGTCATGAGCGCCACGGCGCGTGAAATCGATGGCCGTCCGGAGGCGCCACCCCAGTTGAGCCCGCTTGTTTGTACTCACGTCTAGCGCATACGAGCGAACCGATCCACATCGAGCGTCCGTGTCGACAATAGTGAATCGGGATTACGCCGGAGTCAGAAATATGAAGAATCGTTCGATCTGAACGACTCGCCCGATATTTCTTGCGCTAAACCACAAATATGCAAAGTGCCGTGCGCTCGTTCAGCACCGTTACGATGGTGTGAGCTAAGGTGCGTTCCAGTCACGAACATGATCGTGACGTGATGACAAAGCGAAGACAGCGTGAATGTAACTGTCCTTCGTTTCGTCGCCGCTGTTCAGCCAACGCAGCCTTTCTCCGGAAACGAACGTGAACGACACCCGTGCCCACCGCGCGGCGGTACAACCGCGCCGCGAATTCATCCAGAAGACCCTCATTCTTTCGGTGCCGCCGATCCTCGGTTTCACCGGTATCGGCAAGGCATTCGCGGCGGGCGCGACGACCGGCGTGACATGGACGCCGCCGGTGCGCGCGCGCGGCTCGGCCGTGCTCAGCGTGAAGAGCTACGGCGCCGTCGGCGACGGCGTGCGCGACGACACCGCGTCGTTCCAGGCCGCGATCAACGCGCTGCCGTCCACGGGCGGCACCGTGCAGGTGCCGGCGGGCACGTACCTGATCGATCCCACGGTCAACGTGCGCCTTCGCAACAGCATGCACCTGCAGCTGGATCCGGGCGCCATCCTCAAGGCCAAGCCGAACGCCGCCGAGCGCGCGTACGTGCTGATGGCGATGCAGGTGAGCGACGTCGAGATCTCCGGCGGCCGCATCATCGGCGATCGCGATCAGCACCTGGGCACGACGGGCGAGTGGGGCCACGGCATCATGGTGCGCGGTTCCAACCGCGTGACGGTGCGCGACATCCACATCTCCAACGGCTGGGGCGATGGTATTTCCATCGGCGGCGCGGCGCAGGCGTCCGGTGCGGTCGTGCCGTGCAACGACGTGGCGATCCATAATGTCGTGTGCACCAACAATCGCCGCCAGGGCCTGACGATCGGCTGCTCGCGCAACGTGAAGGTGTACGACAGCGAATTCAGCGATTCCAACGGCATCGCGCCGCAGTGCGGCATCGACATCGAGCCGGACATCAACGACCTGCGCACCACGGACACGGTGCACATCCAGAACTGCCTGATCCGCAACAATCGCGGCAACGGCATCCTGGTGTACAAGCGCGTCACCGGCGTGACCGTGAAGTCGTGCACGATGGAATACAACGGCGGCTACGGCCTGCTGACCGTCGGCGCGACGTCAGGCTACATCGCCCAGAACCGCTTCCTGCACAATACGCTCTGCGGCCTGATGTTCAGCTCCACCACGGACAACTACCAGGCCAGCAGCAACGTGTTCCGCAACAACTACACGAAGATCTTCGGCCTCAACACCGTCGCCAAGCCGCTGGTGACGATGACCGGCATCCTTCCGGGCATCCTGCCGAAGGGCAACGATCCGCACGTGCAGAAGTCGAGCACCGCCACCAACATCCGTGTGACGACCAACCAGTACGCGATGTAAGCATCCTCGTCGAGTCGCAACGCTCGAACCTTGATCCGCCGCCGTCCACGACTGCGGCGGATCTTTTTTTGGCAGTTACTTCGCGGTGGACGTGGATTTCTTCCGCGTCTTCTTCGATGTGTTCAACGCCACGGCTGCGCGGATCAGCGCCTTGAACGCCTTCTCGTCGATCTCGTCGCCTTCGTGGAGATCGATCGCGCGACGCGTGTTGCCGTCCAGGCTCGAATTGAACAGGCCCGCCGGATCGTCCAGCGAGGCGCCCTTCGCGAACGTCAGTTTGACGTGCTGCTTGTAGCTTTCGCCCGTGCAGACGATGCCGTCGTGCGACCACACGGGAACGCCGCGCCACTTCACTTCCTCGATCACGTCCGGGTCGGCCTGGTGGATCAGCTGGCGCATGCGCGCCAGTGTCTTGCCGCGCCAGTCGCCGAGTCCGGCGATGCGCTCGTCGATGAGGTGCGAGGCCTCTCCGGTGCCCGCGTCCGTGCTGCCGTTTCCGTTCGCCTTTTTCATGGTGCCGCCTGTCTGCGTGATGGGCCGTGACGTTACATCTTCTCGCCGGGCAGTTTGCTGGCCTGCTCGAGCCAGCTCTTGAATTGCGGGACGTCGACCGGTTCGTTCTCGTGGATGTCGAGGTAGCGCACGTGCGCCATTTTCGATTCGCCCGGAGGCATCGGCTTGAGCGACGCTCCCAGGAAGAACGACACCTTGATGTAGCGCGTGAAGCAGTGCACGCCGAGGAACCAGCCCTCGTCGCCGTGTGCGCCGTAAAGCGGCGAGTTCCATTTCACGGCCTTGCGTACGTTCGGGAGAGTGGTCTCGATGAGCGTGTCGAGGCGACGCCATACGTCGCGCTTCCAGCCCGGCATCGCATCGATGTACGCCTGCACCGGCGCATCGCCGTAGCCTTTCGGGATCTGGGGATTGCCGCCGGACAGCCGCCTTGGTGCGTCCTGCTTCGCCACCGGGGCGGTGGACGCGGTGCGTTTCGTCGCGGCGGTCTTGCTGGCGGGCGCCTTGCGCGCCGCCTTTTTGGCGGAGGGTTTCCCGGCGACGCGGGTCGCCTTCCTCGGGTTCGTCGTGCCGGGCATCCGGGCGCATCCTGTCGAGCGGCGGGACGACCCGATGGCTGTCGTCCCGATCTACGGGGTCGCGCCGGAGAATAGCATCGCCCGCGAGCAGCGCTCAGCGGGCGGGGGCACCGCTCAGGAAAGCGCCAGCGCCTCTCTCCCGACGAAGGCGCTTTCCCGAGCCGGCTCGTCGGCAAAGGCTCCGATCACGAACGGTGCGTCGCAGGCGTAGCCCTGGAGGATCCCGTCGCGGTTCACGACGTCGAAGCCGACCGCCACGTGCTCCTGCCACAACGCGTTTCGTTCTGCCGACTTCTCCATCTCCTGCCCCTCAACCGTATGAGGTGCGCAATCTCCGCGATGCACGGTGAGGAGGCAGTGAAATCGGCAATGCGTTCATCCCGAACGCGTCGGAGGCACATACAGGATCGGGCGGGGTGCGCTCGCAACGTGCGGCATGCGCACACCTTACGCGGGGAATGCCTACCGGAGCGCGTCCTCGCCTGGCGCGGCCGGCAGATTGCAGGGCAGGCGCAGTTCGAACGTGGAGCCTTCGCCCGGGCCGGCGCTGAAGGCGGTGAGCGTGCCGCCGTGCAGGTGCGTGAGGCTGCGCGCGAGGGCCAAGCCCACGCCCAGGCCGCCTTCGTGCCGGTCCGGCGTCGATTCGCCCTGCGCGAAGAGTTCGAACACGCGCGACAGCAGTTCCGGTTCGATGCCGACGCCGTTGTCGCGCACGCGCAGCAACACGGCCGGTCCCAGCGATTCGATCTCCAGGGCCACCGTGCCATTGGGGGGCGTGTATTTGGCGGCGTTGTTCAGCAGGTTCGAAAGGATCTGCGTCAGCCGCGACGGATCGGCCCACAGTTCCAGGCCCGCCGTGTTGTCGGCGAGGGTGAAGCGATGGCCACGCCGCGTCATCAACGGCATGGTCTGTTCGAGGGCGGCATCGACGATGTCCGACAGCCGCACGCGGCGCCGCTTGAGCGACGTCAGGCCGCGCGTCACGCGCGAGACATCCATCAGGTCTTCGACGAGGTTGCCCATGTGGATGGCCTGGCGGTCGATGATCTCGCTGGCCTGCAACACGTTCTGCACGCTGTCGGGCGCCATCTTCAGCAACTGCGCGGCGGTCGCGATGGGCGCGAGCGGATTGCGCAGCTCGTGCGCCAGCATCGCCAGGAAGTGGTCCTTCTGGCGATCGGCGGCGCGGAGTGCGTCCTGGCTGCGTTCGAGCATTTCCTGCACGCGCTTCTGGTCCTGGATGTCGGTGCACGTGCCCATCCACCGCACGACCGTTCCGCCGGGATCGCGCATCGGCAGCGCGCGCCCGAGCACCCATCGGTATTCGCCGGTGTGGAAACGCAGGCGGTATTCGATGTCGTACGCCTCGCCGGTGGCGAGGCTGCGCCGCCACAGCGACCAGGCGCGGTCGCGATCGTCCGGATGCAGGGCGATGTCCCACTCGTGGCCGCGCGTGGCGCCATCGGGCAGCCCGGTGAAGTCGTACCAGCGCTGGTTGCAGTAATCGACCTCGCCATTCGCGCGCGCCGACCACACCATTTGCGGAACGAGGTTCGCGATGGTGCGGAACCGCCCCTCGCTCTCGCGCAGCGCCGACAGGGCCGCCTCGCGCCCGGTGACGTCCGCGCCCTGCACGAAGATGCCTTCGATGCGGCCGTGCGAGTCGCGGATCGGCTGGTAGATGAAGTCGACGAAGAGCGTGCGGTCCTCCGCATCCTCCTGCCGCAGCGTGACGGGCATGCCGCGCCCGACGAACGGGTTTCCGGTTTCGCGCACCTGGTCCAGCAGCTCGAAGAACCCCTGGTTGGCCAGTTCCGGCAGCACCTGGCGAAGCGGAACGCCGATGAAGTCGCGCCGGCCGATCAGGCGTTCGTAGGCTTCGTTGGCCAGGTCGAACACGTTGTCCGGCCCGCGCAGTACGGCCATGAACCCCGGGGCCTGCTCGAACAGATCGGTGAGGAACGCCAGCCGCGCCGACAATCGCAGGTTGTCGCGTTGCACCGCGGCCGCGCGCGAGAGCACGCCTTCGGACATCTGCTCCGACGTGAGTCCGGTGGCTTCCCGCGCACGCCGCACTTCTTCGCGCAGCCGATGCACCTCGGTGACGTCGGTGGTGTGCTGCATCACGGCGACGACTTCGCCGTCGTCGTTGCGCAGCGGCGTGTGCGTGGCGCTCCAGTAGCGGACGTCGACGACCGGGCCATTGGGCGTTTCGGACTCGATCGCATACGGAATGAGCGCGAGCACGTCGCGTTCGCCGGTCGCGAACGCGCGTTCCAGCGAGGCGCGCAACACGTCGGCCTGGGGGCTGCCGTCCTCGTTGGTCGCGCCCGGAAACAGGTCGAACAGCACGCGGCCCAGCAACCGCTCGCGCGGCATGCCCGTGATCAGTTCGTAGGCATGGTTGACCTCGAGGTAGCGCATCTGCCGATCCAGCACCATGTACGCGTTCGGCGAGTGCTGGAAGAGGCGATCGAACTGGATGGACACGCGAGAGGCTCCCTGGGCAGCGCGTCCAGTATCCACTACCGGTGTGTACGGGCGGGCGGCGCGGCTACGATGGCGCGATGAACGAGACCGCCCGGCGCCTGATCGACGCACTGCAATTGTCACCGCATCCCGAAGGCGGCCACTATCGGCGCGTGTACGCCTCGAGTGTGTCGGTCGAGCACGGCGGCCACCGCCGACCCGCGCTGACCGCGATCCAGTTCCTGCTGGCCGCCGGCGAGGCCAGCCGCTGGCATCGCGTCGATGCGGACGAAACCTGGCACTGGCAGGACGGCGGTGCACTGGAGCTGCAGGAGTTCGACGCCGACACGGGCGAACTGGCGACCGTGCGGCTGGACAGCGTGGCGCGCGGCGGTTCGGCGATGCACGTCGTACGGGCGGGGCGGTGGCAGGCGGCGCGACCGCTGGAGGCGTATACGCTCGTCGCGTGCACCGTGGCGCCGGGGTTCGTGTGGGAGGGCTTCGCGATGCTCGACCCGGCCAGCGGAATCGCGCACGCGTTGCGTCGCGCCGGCGCCTGGTCGCCCCGCTGAACGGAACTCGCGCGCTTCGGCAAGGTCCCAGGCGATCCAACACGCCGCCGCGTTCAGCGCGCCGGCGCAACCTGTCAGACAAGGGAATGCAGATGCGTCGTCGACACGTCAGGTGGTTGTCGGGAATGTCCATCGCCCTCGCACTCGGCACTGCGTCGGGGCAATCCGCGCCGCATACGCCGCTTCCGCCCATCCGTGACCTCGAACCCCTGGTCGTCAGCGGCGTCCAGCCGGGTCCCGGCTTGTGGAAAGTGCGCAAGGGCGAGCACACGCTGTGGGTGCTCGGCACCGTGTCGCCGCTGCCGCGCCGCATGGAATGGGAATCGCGCGAGGTCGAACAGGTCATCGCGCAATCGCAGGAACTGATCGAACCGCCGGGCGTGCACATCGACGCGGATCTGGGCTTCTTCGGAAAGCTGGCGCTCGCGCCGAAGGCGTTCGGCGCCCGCAAGAACCCGGACGGCCAGACGCTGCAGGAGATCGTGCCGCCGGACATGTACGCGCGGTGGCTCGTGCTCAAGCGCAAGTACATCGGCAACGATCGCGGCGTGGAGGAATACCGGCCGATCCTCGCCGCGATGGAGCTGTACCAGGAGGCGATCGAGGACGTCGGCCTGCGCCAGGGCGGCGTGGTGTGGCCGGTCGTGGAGAAGCTGGCGAAACGCTACAAGGTGCCGCGCACCGACACGACGGTGAAAGTGCTGATCGAAGACCCGAAGGTCGCACTGAAGGAACTGCGCAGCTCGCGCCTGGAAGACCTCGACTGCTTCGCCAGGACGCTGCAGCGGCTGGAGTCGGACCTGGGCACGATGCGTGAGCGCGCGAACGCGTGGGCCGTCGGCGACCTCGAATCGCTCAAGGCCTTGCCGTACACCGACCAGAACGAAGCCTGCCTGCGCGCCGCCGCGCAGTCCGGCGTGCTGCGCAAGCGCACGGGCGACATCGAAGCGCAGGTCGCCGCGCGATGGCTGGGCGCCGCCGAAACCGCGCTGGCGAAGAATCCAACGACCTTCGCCGTGCTGCCGATGCGTGAACTCACGCGGCCGGACGGCTTCCTCGCGCGGCTGAAAGCAAAGGGGTACTCGGTGGAAGAGCCGCGGCAATCCGGCGCGCCGGACGTTCCAGCCGCGACGCAAACACCCTGATCCGGTGGGTTCTGCCTCGGA
Source organism: Lysobacter arvi (assembly GCA_031216755.1). Classification (GTDB taxonomy): domain Bacteria; phylum Pseudomonadota; class Gammaproteobacteria; order Xanthomonadales; family Xanthomonadaceae; genus Lysobacter_J; species Lysobacter_J arvi. The sequence goes on from JARUHG010000002.1 coordinate 484,130, forward strand.
AAGGCGCAGCGGAACTCAGCCAGCCGCGCTCACTGCCACGTTCGGGCGGCCGAGTTCGGGCCAGCGCTGCAGGACCGCCGCGCGGATTCCGGCAGCATCGAGCCCGGCTTCGGCCAGCAGCTGTTCGCGGCTGGCGTGATGCTGGAACGCGTCGGGCAGGCCGAGGTGCAGGATCGGCAGCGTGATGCCTTCGGCCGCCAGCAGTTCGGCCACGCCGGAGCCGGCACCGCCCGCGACGACGTTGTCCTCGATCGTCACGAAGCCCGCGTGCGTGCGGGCGAGTTCGAGTACGAGTGCGCGATCCAGCGGTTTCACGAAGCGCATGTTGACGATCGTGAGGCCCAGTTCGGCGGCCACCGTCTCGGCGGCCGCCGTCACCGAACCGAACGCCAGCAGCGCCAGCTTCGATCCGTCGCGGCGTAGTTCGGCACGGCCGATCGGCAACGTGTCCAGCGTCGGCAGCACGGCCACGCCCGGACCGGTGCCGCGCGGGTAACGCACCGCCGCTGGGCCTTCGTAGTGATAGCCGGTGCTGAGCATCTGACGGCATTCATTCTCGTCGGCCGGCGCCATCACCACCATGTTGGGCACGCAGCGCAGGTAGCTCAGGTCGAGATTGCCGCCGTGCGTCGCGCCGTCGGGCCCGACCACGCCGCCGCGATCGATCGCGAACAGCACGTCGAGGTTCTGGATCGCGACGTCGTGCACGAGCTGGTCGTAACCGCGCTGCAGGAACGTGGAATAGATGGCGACGACGGGCTTGGCGCCTTCGCACGCCATGCCCGCGGCCAACGTCACCGCGTGCTGCTCGGCGATGGCGACGTCGAAATAGCGCTGCGGGAACTCGCGGCTGAAGCGCACCAGGCCGGAGCCTTCGCGCATCGCCGGCGTGATGCCCTGCAGGCGCGGCTCGACGGCGGCCATGTCGCACAGCCAATCGCCGAAGACGTCGGTGTAGGTGGGCTTCTTCGCGCCGGGCTTGCTGATCAGGCCCTTCTCGGGATCGAACGGACCGACCGCGTGGTAGCCGATCTGGTCGCCTTCGGCGAGTTCGTAGCCCTTGCCCTTGGTCGTGATGATGTGGAGCAGCTGCGGCCCCTTAAGCCCCTTGAGCGTCTTGAGCGCGGAGAGCAGAGCGGGCAGGTCGTGGCCGTCGATCGGGCCGGTGTAGTGGAAGCCCATTTCCTCGAACAGCGTGGACGGCACGAACATGCCCTTCCAGTGCTCTTCCCAGCGCTTGACGAACTTCGCCGCCGGCTTGTTCTTGTCGCCGAGCAGGCGCTTGCCGCCTTCGCGGATCGCGTTGAGCGTGCGGCTGCCGGTCAGGCGCCCGAGCATCTGCGTGAGGCCGCCGACGTTCTCGGAGATCGACATCTGGTTGTCGTTGAGGATCACCAGCAGGTTCGGCTCCGGATCCATGCCGCCGCCGTGGTTCAGCGCCTCGAACGCCATGCCCGCGGTCATCGCGCCATCGCCGATCACCGCCACGACCTTGCGGTCGTCGCCGAGCTGCTGCAATGCGATCGCCATGCCCAGCGCGGCGGAGATCGAGGTGGACGAATGGCCCACGCCGAAGGTGTCGTACTCGCTTTCCTCGCGCTTGGGGAACGGCGCCACGCCGCCGGCCTGCTTCACCGTGTGGATGATGTCGCGGCGGCCGGTCAGGATCTTGTGCGGATACGTCTGATGGCCGACGTCCCAGACCAGCCGGTCCACGGGCGTCTCGTACAGCCAGTGCAGCGCGACGGTGAGTTCGATCACGCCCAGGCCCGCGCCGAAGTGGCCGCCGACCAGGGCGACCTGTTCGATCAGGTAAGCACGCAGCTCGTCCGCGATCGCGGGCAGCTCCTCTTCGGGGAACTGGCGCAGGTCGGCAGGAACCTGGATTCGGGACAGGCGCGGATAACGTTGCGGGTCGATCATCACGACGGTGTCAGACGGCAAGTTCGCCATTGTCCCGCCGTCGTCCGGAGCGGGCAAGGATCGAACCGGCCCGCTTCACCATGCCCCGTTCAGGCGCCGGGGCGGCGGATCAGCGCCCCCGCAGCCGGCCGAACAGGCCGCCGCCGGTCTTGCCAGGATCGACGGGCTCGGGCTCCGGCTCGACTTCGGCGAAGCCCGTGGCGAGGTTGGCGTTGATGAAGTCGGCTACCTCGGCCTGCGTTACGCCGCTCGCCTCGGCAATTTCCGACAGCAGTGCCGGCCCTTTCATCATCACCGTGGCGATGCGGAAGTGCTTGGGATATTCGCGCTCGGTCTGCGGCCATTTGACCATCAGGTAGCGGCGGGACGGATCGTGCTCCGGCGCGAGCGCGCCCTTGCCGGCGAGCAGGTTGCCGAACCACACCAGGCGCGAAATCGGCATCGCGGCGCCCAGGCGTGCGCTCTCGCTGGCCCACGTCGCCGCGTCGACCGGCACGAACTCGGCCGAGTCCAGCTTTCCTTCGAAATGCGGCGCCAGCGGCTTGAGCGCGGCAGGCCCGTGGTACACGCGCTGCTCCAGGTCGAGCAGAAGGCCATCCTGCGCGTTGCGCAGACGCACGCGGCCTTTCAGACGATCGTTCGCGATCCAGTCGAGCAGCGAGCCTTCGACGATCGACGATGCCGGCGCGGTCGTGGCCGGAGCAGCCGTGGGCGCTTCGACCGGCACTTCGACGGCGGGCTTCTCGACCACCGGTGCCGCGGCGACCGGCGACGGCGCAGCGACTGGCGCGGGTGCGGGTGCGGGTGCGGGCGCAGGAGTCGCGGCTACCGGCGGTGGCGCGGAGGCCGGGGCGGGTGCGGGTGCCGGCTCCGGGGCGGCCGGCGCGTCGACGGCGACGCCGGCCTGCGCGGCGATGTCGCGCAGCAGGTTGCCCACGCTGTTGGCGTCGAACGGCTGGCCCAGGCGGAAATCGGCCTGTGTGCGCTGGGCCGACGTCAACGCCACGACGCTCTTGCCGGCGGCATGCAGGCGCAGCCAGCTCATCGGGCCGTACATGCTGTCCATGTCGACGATGACGTATTCGGCGTCGGCGTCGGGCACGAGGCTCCAGGCGTTGCCCATGCGGCTGTTGGCCGTGTGGATGGCCGCCTGAAGGGCGGACTCCGTGGTCGGGTCCATACCGGTCAGGCCGAGGGTCAGGCGCATCGTGAATCCGTCGTGAATTTGCAATGGTTGGCGAGTGTTGCGGACGCCCTTACGGTCGTCAACGCGCGCGGAGCGTCGCATCTGAACGTTTTATGTCAGCTGGGCTGCGGCCGGAAGCGGAACCCGGTCAAATCGCCAACTCGATCACGCGGTGGGCGCGCGGCTCAGGCCTGCATGCGCGCATTCCTCGGTAGGTGGCTGCGCAGGAACGCCATCTGGTCGGCGAGGATGTTGCGGTTGGACAGGATCAGGTGTTCGACCCAGCTCGGCCGGTAGGGCACGGCGAGCAACGGCATGCCGGCCTGCTGAGGCGTCCGGTTGCCCTTGCGCGAATTGCAGTGGAAGCACGCCGCGACCACGTTCTCCCAGATGTCGCGGCCACCCTTCGACACCGGCACGACGTGGTCGCGCGTGAGGTGCGGCCGGCTGAAATCGTGGCCGCAGTACATGCACAGGTAACCGTCGCGTGCGAACAGCGCGGCGTTGGTCAGGGCAGGGGTCGGGTCCAGCGCGTGCGCGCGAGCATGGCTGCGTGCGGCGACGATCGGATGCAGCTCGATCACGCTCTGTTCGCCGGTGAAGCGGCTGATGCCGCCGTGCACCTGCAGGCACGGATCGCCCAGCGTCCAGGCGACGGCACCGCGCACGTAAAGGCAGGTGGCGTCCTGCCAGCTCATCCAGTCGAGGACGCGGCCGTGCGCGTCCAGTGAGAGCAGGCGGACCGAGTTCAATCGGTCGATCGCGCCTCGCGGCACGAAGAGAGGCGACGCCGGATCCAGATCGGTTCCGGTTCGGACCAGGCGTAGGTTCGCTCTATCGGTCTCCATCGGGACACCAGCTTATACGCCATTGTTTACGTTTTGTGTACTTGCGACCCGCGCGGTTTGTCGTCGCGCAGGTCGCAATGGGGTCAGACTGCCTCGACGGCGAGCTCCGGAAGCCCCGCGACCCCGCTCTCGATCGCCGCCGCGTGTGCGAGCGTGCGCGGCAGGATGCGCGCGAAATAGAAGTGGGCGGTCGCGCGCTTGTCGTCCTTGAACGCCTGCGGGTGCGCAGACGCATCGGCCGCGGCGACGCTGCGCGCCCACCAGTAGGCGAGCACCGCATAGCCGGAATACATCAGGTAGTCGAACGAGGCCGCGCCGATCTCGTCGGCATTGCCCGAGGCGCGCTGGCCGATCTGCGTCGTCAGCTGCTGCCAGCGCGAGGCGGTCTCGCGCAGCGGCCCGACGAACTCGGCCAGCGACTCGTTGCCGGCGTTCTCCTCGCAGAAGGCCTGCACGCGCGCGAGGAACGCCTTCAGCCCGGCGCCCTTCATCGCGAGTATCTTGCGGCCCAGCAGGTCCAGCGCCTGGATGCCCGTCGTGCCTTCGTACAGCGTGGCGATGCGCGCATCGCGTGCCAGCTGCTCCATGCCGTGCTCGGCGATGTAGCCGTGGCCGCCGAAGCACTGCAGCGCGTGGTAGGTGCACTCCACGCCCCACTCGGTGAGGCAGGCCTTGACGATCGGCGTGAGGAAACCGGCCTGCGCATCGGCAAGTTCGCGCTCGGCGGCGTCGCTGGAATGGGCCGCGATGTCGCCCTGCAGCGCGGCGTCGTAGCCCATCAGGCGACCGCCTTCGATCAACGCCTTGCAGGTCAGCAGCATGCGGCGCACGTCGGGATGCACGATGATCGGGTCGGCCGGCTTGTCGGGGAACTTCGCGCCGGCGAGCGCGCGCATCTGCAGGCGTTCGCGCGAGTAACGCAGCGCGTTCTGCAGCGCGCGTTCGGACAGGCCCAGGCCCTGCAGGCCCACGCCGAGGCGCGCCGAGTTCATCATGGTGAACATGCCCATCAGCCCCTTGTGCGGCGCGCCGACGAGATAGCCCTGCGCGCTATCGAAGTTCATCACGCAGGTGGCCGAGCCGTGGATGCCCATCTTGTGTTCGAGGCTTCCGCAGCGCACCGCGTTGCGTTCGCCGATCGAGCCGTCCTGCGCCACGCGTTCGCGCGGCACGACGAACAACGAGATGCCCTTGCTGCCGGCGGGCGCATCGGGCAGTCGCGCCAGGACCAGGTGCACGATGTTGTCGGTGAAATCGTGCTCGCCGGCGGTGATGAAGATCTTCGTGCCGGTGATCGAATAACTGCCGTCGCCGTTGGGTTCGGCGCGCGTCTTCAGCAGGCCGAGGTCGCTGCCGCAATGCGGTTCGGTCAGGCACATCGTGCCGGTCCAGCGGCCTTCGACCAGCGGCTTGAGGAACGCTTCGCGCTGCCAGTCTTCGCCGTGGTGCAGCAGCGCTTCGATGGCGCCGTGCGAGAGCAGGGGGAAATTGCCCCATGCCAGATTCGCCGCGTCGATCATTTCCTTCAGTGGCACGCCGACCAGTTGCGGAAGGCCCTGTCCGCCGAATTCCGCCGGTGCGGTCAGCCCGGCCCAGCCGCCGTCGACGAACTGCGCATAGGCCTGCCTGAAGCCGGCCGGCGTGGTCACCGCCCCGGTCGCCTGATCGAGGCGGCAGCCTTCGCGATCGCCCACCGCATTGAGCGGCGCGAGCACCGTTTCGGTGAAGCGGCCGGCTTCTTCGAGCACGGCGTCCAGGACGTCGCGCGTGGCGTCCGTGAAGCCCAGGCGCTGGAACTGCGCTTCGGCGGCGAGGACATCGAACAGCGCGAAGCGCATGTCGTCGAGAGGGGCTTTGTAACTGCTGCTCATGAGGGATTCCGTGCGGGACGCGCGCTGTGGCGGTCGAAGAAAAAGGAGTCGCGGATCAGCGCAGCACGCCGGGCAATCCCGGGGCGGGGGTGAGCACGCCGTTGCGTTCCAGGTCGAAGCTGCGCTGCTTGGCCTCGTCCGGCGTGGCGTCGATGCGCCCGCTCAGCGAATACGACAGGCTCCGGCCGGACGCCAGCGCGTCGGCCGCGGCGAACTTGCCGGCGGCGTCGGGCGTCACGGCGACGGTGATGACGTCGGCGGACTCCGGGCCAATGGACAGGTTCGGTTGCGCCCGCAGACGCCCGGTCTCGGCATCGGCGACCTTGACCGCGAGGTCGAGGTTCTCGAAGCGCATCGGGACGCTGCTGAAATTCTCGATGCGCAGCTCCACCGACCAGGCGCCGTCGGCCCGCACGGTCAGCTGCTGGATCCGCGCGGAAGGCTCGGAAACCCGGCGGGCGGGCCCACTGGAACATCCGGCCAGCAGCAGCGCAAACAACGCCAGTGCGGTCCAACGTTTCCAGTGCATCGCCTTCATGCCGCCGCTCCGAATGGTGGGACGGCGAGCATACTACGGCGCACGGTGGCGCCCGATAGCGTGAGGCGGGCTGCCGCGGATGGCCGCGCGGCTCGATGCACGCGGTCTCAAGGCGAGGGGCCGGCGGGGCCTGGATGCAGCAGGCGAGCCTCGTCGGACGGTCCGTCAGGTCGCCGCTGCCGGTGCGATGACTTGTGCGATCAGTGCCAGGGCCGCGACCGCGCTCCAGACGAACACGTACCGCAGCGCGGCGCGACGCGCGCGCCTGCGGCGGTACTGCCTGTGCGGGTCGGGCGTCTTCGAATCGACCGCGGCATCAGCGTAAGTATCCCGCGAGGAGCCGCCGGCGTAAGTCGTTCCCACCCCTGGCCCCTTGGACGCGCGTCCGATGCCGTACGTAGAAGAAGAAGCGCCCCGGCCCAGCAAGCTCACCCGCTCACGGTGACGGCCTGATTCCATTGCTGAGCAGCATCCTTGCTTGCGCATTGACCGGGCTGCCGGGGCGGACTAAAGCATCCGGCCTGAACCCACCGTGATGCCATCGGGCAATCGCGCTTCGCGGCGTAGGAAAATTCCTACAAGGGGCCGCGCTGTGATCGGCTGATGGAAGTTCCGTCAGGAACCCGTCCGTGAGTTCGTGGACAGAACCGAGCAATTCTCTCCAAGCGAGCCAATCGAGGCTGCGCTAACCGAGGAGGTCGCACCCCTATCGGATTGAGCAGGCGTGTAAGCATCGACTGCCTGACCTTGAGCATCTCGCGTAGTCGAGAACCCGTGTCAGGCGCACTGGCTCCCGGCTGCCTACAGCAACCCGTCGGGGTCGGGCAACCGAGTAGCCGGCTTTGCATACTGGGGAACGCTGGCGGCCGCGGTGTTGTCCGGCAATCTGGCGGGCGCGGGGCTAACGCTCGGTGGCGGAGCGAGCGCCAATGCCTTGGCACGGGCAATGACCAATCCTCGGTTCGTGCATTGGCTGGCGGGGCCACCGAACTCCCGAGCGGCGCGATAGCGGCTCAGCTCCCGATCCTGCGCGCTATTGCAGAGGACGACCCCGACGTCGCCGAGATCGCCGATAGCTTGGATGATCGGACTAAAACCAAGTGATGAGGATGCCGGAGACCCCGCCGGCTAAACCAAGCGTGCACCCGATCAGCAGCAGCGGCCACCGTAGGTCGCCCCGCCGCTCTCGCGGTTCGTTCGGCGTCAGGTAATTGGTGTCTCGCCAGTCCTTCACGGGTGTCCTCTCCGGGTGGGGCAGCTTCGGCTGCCTCGCCTGCATCGTAGCAAGCACGAACCGTGCGGGTAGCCCGCCGGTCGGATGTCTAAAATAGAGGGGAAATAGACATGGCAGAGCGGCATTACGGGGCTAACCGCTCCCAGCGCGCTAGGCGTGCCAGCCATCCACGGATCGACTACTACCCATCCGTGGCCTCCTTGGCTGCCATCTCAGAGAAGCGCGGCCAGTTCTATCCGCTCAACACCAACAGCGGCGTCATCGACGCGATCATCGCCGAGTGGGCCGAGCTGACCGGAATAAACAATCAATCGAAATCAAATCCCATGACTTCGGGCCGGGTGCCGGAGTTATTGGACGCTATGCGCGCGCGAACGACTTCGGCGGCGTCCGGTCCTCAGAACAGGCCAAATCAGGAGCGGGTGGTGTGCGGCGCCAAGACCCAGGCGGGCCATCCATGCAGGGGCAAGAGCATGCCGGGCAAGAGGCGGTGCAAGTGGCACGGCGGCTGTAGTACAGGGCCGCGGACGACTGAGGGGCGGGCCAGGGCGCTGGCGAACCTGCGGCAATTCGCGCAGCAGGATCAAGGCGTTACGGGTTGAGTCAATTGGTCAAGCTCGCCGAGGCGATTCGGGCGTTTCCTTTGTTAAGCTGGCTCCGCGAATGGAATCTCTAGGGAGTGATCGGTGCTTCCGCCCTTGACGTTATCTGGCGTACTGCCGCCGTTTCAGCCAGAACTCGATCCAACCATTTCGGCGGGTAGATCTCCCTACCTCGTCCCTCCAGAAGATCTGGTCGCAGCATTTGCGACGAGTCCGGAGCGAAGATTGTTGCTGCGCGACCTCTTCGAGTATCGAAGGCAGCTCCGTGAACTGGGTCTTCGAGATGCCTTCCAGTGGATCGACGGAAGCTTCCTGGAAGATGTCGAAATGCAACGAGGCCGCCCGCCTGGAGATATTGATTTAGTCACATTCTTCGTCCGACCTGTTGATGCGGTGGGCCAGGAGGAGTGGGGCGCTTTCGTGGCCGAACATGCTGCAGCTTTCGAGGCCGAGGGATTGGCGTTGGATTGTTATGCCGTGGATATGTCTGTTCCGCCTGCCGTTGTCGTGCGGCAAACAGCGTATTGGTATGGTCTCTTTTCCCATCAGCGCGAAACGGCGCTATGGAAGGGAATGGTTCAGTTGGATCTGGCCGCTGACGACACCGCAGCGCTCACGATGATTGAGGTGCTCGATGCCAACTAAACTCAAACGTGAAGAGGTTTCGGCAGAACGGGCCACCGTTGCGGCCTTACTTGCGCAGGCCAACGATGTGGGCGATCTGCTGGGCGCTAGGCAATTCGAGCGGCGGCTACGCGCGCTCGATGCTGAGATGGTTGAGCTGGGTCAGGTGCAAGAGCGAAAGGCTTCTGCTGCCTTATTCTTCGGCGGGCCAAAGGTCGCTGGCTCACGAGGTATTGAAGCCGAGTTCGCCGGCGAGGCGCTTGAGAGATTCCAGGATCTCGTGTCGAAAAGTTTTGCCCGACGGGAGCTTGGGAATCTGGCAGCCCGAGGGCGGGTTCCGATTCGGTCAGACTCTAAGCTCATGGTGACCGCCGTAACTCGGGGGTCGTTCGGCTTTGTCTTGGAAGAGGTCGGCGATCAGGAAGAGGCCCTCCGCACACAGCTAAACGAAGTGGTCGGTGATGTGGTGGACTTCGTCGCCCAAGTTTCTGATCCGGCCGAGGAGGTATTCCTGGAAGCCGTAGCTGACGTCGATGCCAGGACGCTCATCGCGATTCGTGAATTCTTCAACACCCTTTCCGGGGCACAGGCCACTCTCCGCATTGTGGAAGGGGATAGGGAGGTGGCTCTGGGAAGAGACGACGTCCAGCGTGGCAAGGAGCGCACGGAAGGGTTGGAGGTTACGGAGACCGAATCTGTGCGGTTGCGAGGGCTGCTACTTGGCCTGCTTCCCGTTCATCGGCGTTTCGAGTTCGTGCTCGAGGGCGAGGTCGAGGCTATTTCGGGAAAGGTCGCTGCGGATGCCAGCCGCGCACTGGGGGATCAGGTATTGGTTGGTCAGCACCCTGTTGGCCGCCGCTGGGAAGCCGAATTCGATGTGAGAGAGGTGACACGCCCTGGGCGCCCTGCCCGCAGGTTCTACACCTTGCTGAGTCTCATCAGGGAACTTGAAGAGCCTGCCGGCCCAGCAGCCGAGTAACCGCAACTGGCTGTGGCTGGGCTTCAGTAAATTGGTGGTGATGGGCCGCCTCAATTCCGCCAAGTCTGCCCAGTCTCCTGGTCGAACCAGCGTTTCACCTCATCGCTTACTGGCATCACGCTGCGGAACTGCAGCAGGTTCGGCCAGTTCTGCTGCAGCCATGAGTGGAAGTCGGAGAAGTACAGCTCCCCTTTGGGTATGTTCCGGTGCTCCTCTTTGTTGCACCACTGGCCGATCAGATAACGGATCTGTCGCTCTGCCTCAGGCTTCTTCATACGGGTACGTTACCGTGGTGTTGAGTGGGAGTGCGCTGACCATCAGCCCTTCACCGATGATCGGCTTGAAGCCGGCCCTGCGGTAGTAACGAACTAGCTTTGCGCGGTCACGGGCAAACCGGGCCGGGCCTTCGTCTACACGCCCCTCCCACTGAACCGGAAAGGCTTTCAGAGCGGCAAGTTCGCAGCCCTGCCCGATCCCTTCACAGGCGAGTCTGATTGCCTGTAGCCCCAGCCCGTGTCCGCGATAGGGTTGCTTGATGCTCAGGCGCCCCAGAACAAGGAGGCGGCAGAGTTCGACTCCGGTATATCGCTCTAGGGCGGGTCTGAACCAGCCCGTTCGCGGGGTGAGCAGTTCGCAAAAGTGAGCCAGGCTGCTGTCTACCCCATCCAGTACGTCAAGTGGAGACGTTCCGGCATCTGAAGCCGCCTTCAAGTCGGCCACGTACATCGACATATCGCCGATAGGGACGTGGTAGTCCGGCCCTGAGAGGAGCTGTCCTTCATATGAAAGGACGTACTGTCCAGGCTCGCCGTGCTTTCGATACCGATGTCCAACCACGACCTTGAGATCGAGGATGCAGGAGTCGTAGCCCTCACGTAGCTCTGGAGGGCGCTTTCGGGACTTCGGATTCGTAAGGCCGATTGCAGACATGGCGCACCCGCAGAACGTGTTGGATGTTAACGCGCTTCCGTAGGGGGCGCGGGATCCTCCGCCGGTTCCGCCACTCCACAATCTGCGAGCCTTACCGCTCGACGCCGTGACCGCCCAAAGAACCAGGTCTGGTCGAACGGGCTCGTCACGGATCGCGCCTGCTCGGCTGTGGGCGGATCAAAGAACTGAGACGGCGTGGATCCATCTGCGACGATGAGCAGCCAGACCTCATCGACCTGACTCCGATACCGAGGCAATCGAGGCGCTTTTGCATCGACACGAGCCTGGAGCACCTTCGCATTGGCATCCGCGACCCAGCCACTTCCTGATGGCGACCATAAGGCTTCCGTGGGTACGCCAGTAACCCGGATTCCAATGACGGCTTCCATCAGAGGGACCCAGTCTGCGTCCGGGCTAGGCCACGATGCGGATTGCCACACGACCGGACTCATTTCCAGAACGAGCCCGGCAATTTGGCGCGCCACGTCGGCACGATTCAAGTTTCTTGGTAGCTGATCCCGGAAGGTCACGCGCACTAGCAACGGTCTATCGCTTGCGGCCCTGAACTGGGCCCATGCCGCAAATACGATTTCACGCGCAGCACGTTCGTTGGCCTGCATTGAGGACGGATTGGCGCCGTCCTGTATATACAGCTCGGTCACTTCGACACCGATCGCCCGCGCCGCGTGCTTGATGACAAAATCCGGCGCCTCGCGATCGTCTTCAATAATGTCGGCGGGAAGTTCGATGGCTTCCAGGAAGCGCTCCAACATAAAGCGTTCGCGGGCCTTCTTCTTTTGGTGCTGCACACCGATGGCCTTTGACGGTTAACCCGCCTGCAGATCGCCTTCCTCATCATAGCGATGGCAGTGCGTCGGTGGCTTGCGGCCGTACACCTTCCGCACATACCGCCCGCGCCCATCACCGTGTCCGAGGTCGATCGAAGTCAGGGCTTCCGCTTCCTTCTGGCTGAATCCCTCGGCCTGATACAGATCCATCATGTCGCATGCGTAGGCATACCTCAGGGTGTGCGCCTGGATGCGGACCTGCCCCGTGACCTCCCTGTGCATGGTGTTCGCGTACCACTTCATGGCCGCCTTCAGGGGGGGGCTGTCGATGACCTTTCCCCCTCGCTTAGCGGCTACCACCAACGCTTCCCGAACGGCCTCCAGAGCCTTCACCGCGTCCGCTGGGCGCGACTCCCTCCGGCGTCCTCCCTTCGTCCCATGGATCACGGTGACGCGCATGCCAGCGGCCAGATCCTGTTCCCACGTCCGAAGGCTAGGGCCTGCCCGTAGTGACTCGGCACCCCGGAGGCCAAGCCACCGTTAGAGTTTCAGTGCAGCGGCAACGCCCTCGTCTATGCCGGCAGCAATCCCCAGCGCCTCCTGGAACTCCTCGTCGGTCGCGGCGACCTTCGTACCATCCCGGCAGCTGCCATCGATCCCCAGAGCCTTGTTGCTCATCGTGGGAGAGTCCGCCGCCTGATGGCGGCCGACGGCCCGCATTGCTTCCCGGATGTGAGCCGCCTCGTTCTGGAACGTCCGGACAGACAGGCCCTCGAATTTGCGCTGCTCAAAGTAGAGCGCAATGTGCTTCTCCCGCAGGCCGCCCACATCAGGGACCTGATACCCGCAGCCATGCAGGAAACCGAACGATCGCTCCATGGTTTTCATCCTGGCCTGCTTGGTCGGGTGGGCACCGCTGCCCTTGGCCGCGCCGCGCGCTGCCGATACCGCTTCCGTCTTCTTGCTCAAACGTCCGGTCCTCGGTGTTGCCGGTCAGCCGACTGGAGCGCCCCCACCAGCCACCGGAGTGGCCTTAAAAAAAGAGATGACGAAGTAGGTCACCCGGGGGCGGATCCAATCGCGCTGACCGGCTCACCAGAGGGTGAGTGCCGAGCCCCTCAGCACGTCAGGTGGTCCTGCGAGCTGCCGCGGGTGCGGTAGTGGGGCGTCCCGAATGGGAGCGATTGAAGCCATGGGTGTCTTCTCCGGACGCTGAGCGCGTCGATATGGGCGGCGCGAGGTGGGATGCCTCGGGCAGCAACGTGGACATATGTGGACATGTGTGACCGCATGGGCGCGGCGTTTTGTCAGGCCCTAAAGGACCATTGCTAACAACGCGTATCAATCGAGCCGTGGCGTCTCAGGAAGCCGACCGGCTGAATTAAATCAATCAATCAAAGGCGGCCGAGCCGCCTGAGAACAAGGCGTATCAGTGAGGGCGTCCGTGGCCGCTTTAGGCGCTTGGTACGCAGCTTCACAATCTCAATTGCTACGTCCCGGCGGCTGTGCGCTAGGCGTAGCGGGCGAAATGACGGGTAGGGATGACCCTACTTAGTCGCGTCACTTTCTCAGGTGTGTCGGCACGAACGGGCCGGGCGTTGGAACTAGATGACAGCTTAGCCGGACGTTGGCATCTGCCAAGCCCGCTAACCGAGCCGATTTTCTTCCGGTTGGAGGTCGTCGCACGGCACGAGACGCCAACCGGCTGAGATGCCGGCACCAACAATAGAGAAGGACCCGATGGACTTTGATCGCTGGTATCGAAAGACCGAACGTAAGGCGGCCGCCCGAATGTGGCAGGGCGTGGTCGTGGCCTTCGTGGGGATGATGGCCTCGGGCTTCCTCGCCAAGATCGGCAACGAGGCGGCCAGCCTGGTGCGCCCGATCTTCGAGGTGTTCGCGTGGATGCCGATCGGCCTGTTCGCCATTGCAGGCGCGCTGATGGCGAGTGGCGCATGGACCGTATGGCGGCTGCATTCCGATCCGGGCGCGCTGTACGAAAGTCGTTGATGCTCCTCGCGCTCCCCCGGTGCTCCCCCGGGCTTGGCGCTCAACCCAAAACAAAAAGCCCAGTAAAGCCTGAGAGCCTTACTGGGCTTGCGTTTGATCATGGTGGCCGGGGAGGGAATCGAACCCCCGACACGGGGATTTTCAATCCCCTGCTCTACCAACTGAGCTACCCGGCCATTCCGCAACGGGCTGGCCGTGCGAGAAGCGGAATGATACGGACGGGCGAAGGAGTGTGCAAGCCGGATGCGTGCTGAACGGGTCCGGGTGTCGTGTCGGCGGCGCGGGCCGGCGGGTGCATCATGGCGCGACGGCCCGACCGCAGCCGCGCCGGCTGCAAGGAATCCCCATGAAAGCGCTCGTTTTTGCGGTTGTTTCGACTCTGGCCTTTACCGCGTGCGCCGCGGATGCGCGCATCAGCGATGCCGACCGGCTCGCGCTCTATCGCGCCAACGCCGGGCAGCCGGTGGCCAACTTCCAGTACTTCGGCCGGCTCGATGGCTGGACGCCGCTGGGCGATTCGGCGCTGGCGGTGTGGACCAGGCCGAACACCGCCTACCTGCTCGAACTCAAGGGCAGCTGCCAGGACCTGGACTTCGCCAACGCCATCACCGTGACCAACCAGTCGGGGCGCGTCTACACGAACTTCGACAAGGTCATCGTGCTCGGCCGCGGCACGAACCAGATTCCGTGCTGGATCAAGGAAATCCGCCCGATCGACGTGAAGTCGCTCAAGGCCGCCGAGCAGGAAAGGCGCGACGCCCAGACGGCCGAGCGCGAGGCGGCGCGCTAGCTTCCGCTCTCCGGTACGTAGCCGGCGGGCTTGGCCGCATCGCCGCCGAACAGGAACTTCTCCATTTCGCCTTCCAGGAACGCGCGATGTTGCGGGTTCATCGGCGAGAGGCGGTTCTCGTTGATCAGCATGGTCTGGTGCGCCAACCACGCCGCCCACGCGGCTTTGCCGATGTGGGCGAACACGCGCTTGCCCAGTTCGCCGGGCCAGGGCACGAAGTCCAGGCCTTCGGTGTCGCGCTTCTCGTATTCGCAGTAGACGGTGCGGGGCATGTCAGGCGCCTTCGTTCGTGAGCAGTTTGCGGATCGGCGCGGGAATGCCGAGCGAGGTGAGTTCGTCGCGCGCGACCCAGCGCAGGTCGTCATTGTCGCCGATGCGCGCGATCGGCTCGGCGCGCACGCGCAGTGGCTGGAGTCGCAATTTGTAGTGGCTGAAGGCGTGGTCGATCGGCGGCAACGACTGCGCCGCCGCGTAATCGCCGGTGAGGTGCGCCTGGAACCAGTCGCGCGCCGCGTCCGCATCCTCGGTCTGCGGCAGCGTCCATAGCGACGCCCAGATGCCCGTCGGCGGGCGGCGCAGCATCAGGATGCGGCCCTGTGCGTCTTCGGCCCATAGCACGTGCGCGTGTTTCTGCGGCGGCGCCTTGCCCGGCTTGGGCGTCGGCAGCTCGGCGATGCGGCCTTCGCGACGCGCGACGCAGTCGTCCTGCAGCGGGCACAGCACGCACGCCGGATCGCTGCGCGTGCACAGCGTCGCACCCAGGTCCATCTGCGCCTGCGTGTAGTCGGCGAGGCGTTTGTCGGGCAATTGCGGGCTGGCGACGTGCGCGTCGACCAGGGCCCACAGCTTCTTCTCGATCGCCGGCAGGCCGGGATAGCCTTCGATGCCGTGATAGCGGCTCATCACGCGCTTCACGTTGCCGTCGAGGATCGCGTGCCGGTCGTTCCACGCCTGCGAGGCGATCGCCGCCGCCGTGCTGCGCCCGACGCCGGGCAGGGCGGTCAACGCATCCAGGTCGCGCGGCAACTCGCCGCCGTGCAATTCGACGCAACGCTTCGCGGCCGCATGCAGGTTGCGGGCGCGTGCGTAATAGCCGAGCCCCGACCACAACGCGAGCACGTCGTCGAGTGGCGCGGCCGCCAGGTCGCGCAGCGTCGGCAATGCATCGACGAACCGCTGGAAATACGGCGCGGCGGTTTTCACCTGCGTCTGCTGCAGCATGATTTCCGACAGCCATACGCGATACGGCGTGCGCGGATGCTGCCAAGGGAGGTCGTGGCGACCGCTGACGTCGAACCAGGCGAGCAGTCGGGAGGCGAAATCGGGCGTGGCGCGTGCGGTCATGGTGCTTCGTCTTCGCCGAACTCGACGTCCACGCCTTCGAGCGTGGCGCCGGCGATGTCGATTCTCGGGCTGCTCAGGCGGCCGTTCAACGGCGGCAGGGGAGATGCGCGGTCCAGCGTGTCGATCCAGCGCAGGATCGCCGGCAGGCGGAACGAGCCATCGAAGCGGGTCGCATCGCGCTCCAACCGGAGCGCGGTCGTCGCCGACAGATCCGCCGCGCCGCGATAGTCGATCGTGAACGGAAGCGGCGAGGTGGATTCGCCGAGCGGTGGAGGCAACGCCGGCCATGCCCGCGGCCACGACGACAGCGTGCCGACGAGCCGCAGCGCGAGCGAATCGCCGAACGACAACGCACCGCGACCCTGCAGGTTCGGCACGGTCCCGGTGCCGTACACGACCGCGCCGAGCGGCGCGATGCGCAGCGTGCCCTGGTGCACGCGAAGCGGACCGGCGAGGCCATAGGTGAAGGCGAGATCGGTGTCGCCATTGCGATAGGTGGCATCCGCGCCCAGCCGCATGCCGTTCACGCCGATGCCATCGCCGCCGTTGTGGAGCCGCCCGGAAAGCTGCATGCGCATCGGCATCGTCCACGGCGGGGACAGGACCGTGACGTTGCCGACCACGCCCAGGCCGGCGCCTGTCGCGGGACGCGTCATTGCGGCATGTACGTCGAAAGGAATGCGCAGCGCACCCGTGACGAAGCGACCGATCGCGTGTGCGCGGACCGCGCGATCCGGGTGGAACGACGGCATGTCGGCGTGGATCGCATCCACGTGCCAACCGTCGCCGTCGACGCGACCGCGCACGATGCGCAGGCCGTCGGTGAGCGTCGGAAGGCGTGCTTCCTTCGACGGGGGGCGCGTGGCGAGCCAGCGTTGCAACGCTGGCAGGTCCAGGTGCGGTGCGTCCAGTTCGATGCGCCGCACCGTGAGGTCGCCGCCACGCGCCCGGATCGTGGACCACGGCAGTTCCAGGCGGATGCGGTCGGCGCGCAGCAGCGGCGTGGGATCGCCCGGCTTGCGCGCGACCACGTTGCGAAGGGTGAGCATCGGCGTGCCGCGCACGCGGTATTCGCTGGCGCCGCTCGCGGTGATCTCCAGCCCCAGTGCGGCCCCGGCCTGCGCGAGGATCAGCCGCGCGACGCGCTCCGGTCGCGATGCCCAATGCAATGCGAACGCAAGCGACGCCAGCGCGATCGACAGCGCCAGCAGGCCGATGCGCCGCCGTCGCGGCGGAGGAAGGTGCGGTTCCGGCGCGGCCATGCGGTGCCGGCGTGGCGTCAGGCGCCGAGCGATTCGGGCAGCAGCGCGTCGACGAAGGCTTCGGCGTCGAACACGCGCAGGTCCTCCGGACGCTCGCCGATGCCGGCGTAACGGATCGGAATGCCGAACTCGCGTGCGAGCGCGAACACCACGCCGCCCTTCGCGGTGCCGTCGAGCTTGGTGACGACCAGCCCGGTCACCCCGACCGCGGCATGGAACTGCCGCAGCTGCGAGAGCGCGTTCTGGCCCGTCGTGCCGTCGATCACCATCAGCACTTCATGCGGCGCGGCCGCGTCGAGCTTCTGCAGCACGCGCTTGATCTTGCCCAGTTCCGCCATCAGGCCCTGCTGCGTATGCAGGCGGCCCGCGGTGTCGGCGATCAGCACCTGCGTGCCGCGCGCCTTGGCCGCCTGTAGCGCGTCGAACGCGACGGAGGCCGCATCGGCATTCTGCCCCTGCGCGACGACCGGCACGCCGTTGCGCTCGCCCCACGCCTGCAATTGCGCGACGGCCGCGGCGCGGAACGTGTCGCCCGCGGCGAGCATCAGCGGACGGTTCTCGTCCTTGAAGCGCTTGGCGAGCTTGCCGATGGTCGTGGTCTTGCCGACGCCGTTCACGCCCACCGTCAACAGCACGAAAGGCTTGGCGTTCGTATCGATATGCAACGGCTGCGCGACCGGCGTCAGCATCGCGACCAGGTCGGCCCGCAAGGCGGCGAGCAGCGCGGTGGCGTCGGCGAACTCGCGCGCCTTCATGCGCCTGCGCAGCGATTCGACCAGTTGCGTGGTCGCGCTGACGCCGACGTCGGCGGTGATCAGGGCGGTCT
Organism: Lysobacter arvi; assembly: GCA_031216755.1. GTDB lineage: Bacteria > Pseudomonadota > Gammaproteobacteria > Xanthomonadales > Xanthomonadaceae > Lysobacter_J > Lysobacter_J arvi. The sequence continues at coordinate 501,885 of JARUHG010000002.1, forward strand.
CGATTTCGTCGAGCAGGTCGTCGTCCAGGCGCGGGTGACGCGAGAACAGTCCGCTGAAGCTGCGCGCGAAGGCCGAACCGCGCAGGCGTTCGCGCCAGCCGGGCTTGCCGGGCGCGGCCGGTTCGGCGACGGCATGCGTCGGCGCGATCGGGGCAGCGGCCGCGATGTCCGGATCGGCCGCAGCCGTGACCGGCTCGACGTCGAGCGCGGCAGCGATCACTTCGGCGGGAACCGGCTCGGCTACGCCTGCGAGGACCGGTTCGGCGACCGGCTCGGGCGGGCGCGTTGCCTCGATTTCATGCGTCGCGGGCGCTGCCGGTACGACGGCGGCGTCGACGTTGGCGCGCGGCTCGGCGGCGTCGTTTCCGACGGTGTCGCTTTCGGCCTCGCGCGACGGAAAGGCCGCCGCCAGTTCCTCGATGCTGTAGCGCTCCTGCGCGCCCTCGGGCTTCGCCGCATCGGTCGGAGTCTGGGCTTTCTTGCGACGGAAAAAGTCGAACATCGAGGCGGCGTGGGGGAATGCGCGAGAATGCGCACATGCTAGCACCGGCCTTCGCGAGCCCCTGATGAACAAAGCGCCCCGACGTCCGCCCGGCGCGGCCACCCCGGCCGCCAACGCCGGCAAGGTCCGCATCATCGGCGGCCGCTGGCGCGGCACCCGGCTCGCCGTGCCCGAGGTCGCGGGCCTGCGTCCCACCTCCGATCGCGTGCGCGAAACCTTGTTTAACTGGCTCATGCCGATGCTTCCGGGCGCGCGCGTGCTCGACCTGTTCGCCGGCTCGGGGGCGCTCGGGTTCGAAGCGTTGTCGCGCGGCGCCGCGGGCGCCGTGCTGTTGGAGCGCGATCCGGCGCTGGCCGCGGCGTTGCGCGCCACCGCCGCGCGCCTGCCCGGCGGCGAGGCCGCCACCGTCGCCAATGCCGACGCGCTGGCCTGGCTCGATACGCAACCGCCCGGCGGGTTCGACCTGGCGTTCGTCGATCCGCCGTTCGCGGCCGGTCTGTGGGAGGCCGTGCTGCCCGGCATCGCGCGCATCGTGAAGCCCGATGGCTGGCTGTACGTGGAAGCCCCGCACGAGGCCGCCTTCGCGCTGCCGGCGGACTGGCGCCCGCACCGCGAAGGCCGCACCCGCGAGGTGCGTTACGCGCTCTATCGGCGGGCTCCCGCGGACGCCGCGAGGGCCGGGCACGCGTCCGGTTCCGCCACTGCTACACTGCCGGCCGCGCCGGCCAGCCCGGATTCCGGCGCCCATGCCTGACCTTCGAATGACCGCGGCCCGCAACCGAATCGCCGTCTACCCCGGCACCTTCGACCCGATCACGAACGGCCACATCGACCTGGTCGACCGCGCTGCTCCGTTGTTCGAACGCCTGATCATCGGCGTGGCCGAAAGCCCGGCCAAGGGCCCGGCGTTGCCGCTGGCGCTGCGCGTGGAACTGGCGCGACAGGCCGTCGCGCACCACGCCAACGTGGAGGTTCGCGGCTTCGACAGCCTGCTGGCGCATTTCGTCGCCCAGGTCGGCGCGGGCGTCCTGCTGCGCGGCCTGCGCGCGGTGTCGGACTTCGAATACGAATTCCAGCTGGCCAGCATGAACCGCCACCTGATCCCCGACGTGGAGACGCTGTTCCTCACGCCGGCCGAGCAGTACGGCTTCATTTCATCCTCGCTTGTGCGCGAGATCTCCCGCCTCGGCGGCGATGTCTCCGGCTTCGTGCCGCCGGCGGTCGACGCCGCGTTGCAGGCGCAGTGGCAACGCGCTCCACGCTGACCCGGCGCAGCCGGAACAGACGCACCATCACCACCAACACCCGGAACACACCGAGGGGAACCCGATGAAGACCACCACCCGTTTGCTGTTGATCGCCTGCCTGTCGATGCCGCTGCTGGCCGCCTGCAACAAGCAGGAAGAGAAGACCGCCGCCGTCGCCGAGGCCCCGCTGGCCGCGCCGACCACCAACGACAGCACGGCGTGGGACACGTACCTGACGAAGGTGGTCACGCAGAAGATCGAAGGCGCCACCAACGTCTACCTGTACACGCTGCCCGATCCGGCCGGCGCCGACTTCCAGGGCGAGTACGACCGCCAGCTGGAGAAGGCGCAGGGCGACGTCGCACGCGGTGGCGTGGAAGGCACGCTGCTGGCGTTCGGCTCGCAGAATTCGGCCAAGTCGGCCGACCTTGCCATCGCCTCGTTCGCCCAGGCCCAGCCGGGCATGATGAAGGGCGTGCGCGTGATGTTCATCGGCGCGCCGGCCGACGCCGACCGCGTGAAGGCGGCCGTCGAGCCGTCGGGCGCGAAGTTCGAGTTCGTCGAAGCCAAGTGACGTTCCGCCGCGTGGCCGCGAAGCGGCCACGCCTCTGGCGGAACGTTATCCCCGCGCAGGCGGGGATCCAGAACGGGCCCGCGCAAGCGGGCCCGTGTTGTTTTGCGTTCTGGCCGCGAAGCGGCCACGCCTTCGGCGGAACGTCATCCCCGCGTAGGCGGGGATCCAGAACGGGCCCGCGCAAGCGGGCCCGTGTGTTTTGCGTTCTGGCCGCGGCCCGCGAAAGCCGCGACCATCCATCGGACGCGAAAAAAACGAAGACGGCAACGCGCCGCGACTCGGCACAATTCCTCCTCGCGGCATCCACGCCCGCTCCTCCGAGGTGCCAGCCCGTGTCGTCCAACGCCGATCCGCAACCCTTCTCGCTCTTCGTCGCCACCCCGTCGTTGCGCGGCAGTTTCTGCAAACCCTATGTGCTGGGCGTCGTCCAGGTGCAGAACCACTGCCTGCGACACGGCATCGATTTCGAACTGCGCGTCGCGCAGGGCATCAGCGCGATCGAAGCCGCGCGCAACGCCCTGGCCAACTGGTTCCTGTTCAATTCCGACGCCACGCACATGCTGTTCTGGGACGACGACATGGGCGCGGTGACCGACGATCTGGTGCGCATGTTCGATTACGCCGAACGCGACGTCGTGGCCGCGCTCTACCCGCGCAAGCGGATCGACATGGCGCGCATCAAACAGGCCGTGTTGAACGATCCGCAGATCGATCCGGCGCTGCTGAACCAGATCGGCGGCGATTTCTCCGGCATGTTCCAGCCGCAGGACGTGCAGTGGGCCACGGACGAGCCGATCCGGCTCGATCGCGTCGGCACGGGCCTGATGATGATCAGCCGCCGCTGCCTGATGTCGCTGGTCCAGTCCGGTGCCGTCAGCTGGTCGGAGGAACCGGCGATCGCCGGCGGGCGCATGTACCACTTCTTCCGGCACATCAGCCGGGAAGGGGTCGTGATCGGCGAGGACTTCTACTTCTGCGATCTGGTCCGGTCGCACGGCGGCGGCGTCTGGGGCTGCGCCTGGGTGCGCTCGGTGCACGTCGGGCAGATCGAGGTGGCGGGCAATCTGCGTGCGGTCTCCAGCGTGGGCATCCACGATCTGTGATCGGCCGCGGCCCCCGTCGGCCGTCCGCGGACGGGCGCGCGCCGGGGCATGCGACAATGTCCGCATGTCCCTGAAGATCAACGAGCTCTGCGTCAATTGCGACGTCTGCGAACCGGCCTGCCCGAATCAGGCGATCTCGCAGGGCGAAACGATCTACGTGATCGACCCGGCGCGCTGCACCGAATGCGTCGGCCACTTCGACGAACCGCAGTGCGTGGTCGTCTGTCCGGTCGAGTGCATCGATCCCGATCCGGACCATCCCGAAACGCAAGCGCAGCTGCTGGCCAAGCTGGCCGGACTGCGACTGGAGAATCCCTGATGCGAAAGGCGTTGCGCGCGCTGGCCGGCCAAACCCTCCTGACCGCAAGCCTGTTGTTCCCCGCGACGACGTCTGCGCTGCTGGCCGCGCCCAAGTCCCCGCCGGCGAAGACTGCCGCGCAGCATCCGCCCGGCGCGGCCATCGCCAGCGCGCACGCGCTCGCCACGGACGCGGGCATGGAAATGATCCGCCAGGGCGGCAACGCGTTCGACGCAGCCGTCGCGGTGTCGGCGATGCTCTCGGTCGTCGAGCCGATCAGCTCCGGCATCGGCGGCGGCGGCTTCTTCCTGCTGCACGATGCGAAGAGCGGCAGGGACGTCTTCGTCGATGCGCGCGAAACCTCGCCCGAATCGGCCACGCCGCAGGCATTCCTCACGCCCGAAGGCGAGCTCGACAACGACCGCGCCACCAATGGGCCGTGGTCGGCGGGCATTCCCGGGCTGCCCGCCGCGCTCGTGCACGTGTCGCAGAAATACGGCCGGCTGCCGCTGAAGACCTCGCTCGCGCCGGCGATCCGCGTCGCGCGCGAGGGTTTCGAGATCTACCCGCGACTGGAGCGCGGCTACGCCAGTCGCCGCGCGGTGATGGAGCGATATCGCGGCACGCGCGAGGTGTTCCTCGCCGACGGCTCGCCGCCGAAGGCCGGCGAAATCCTGAAGCAGCCGGACCTGGCGCGCACGCTCGAACTGCTCGCCAGCAAGGGCTTCGACGGCTTCTACAAGGGCGAAGTCGCCGAGAAGCTGCTCGCCGCGGTGAAGGAAGAAGGCGGCCGCTGGCGCGCCTCGGAACTGAGCGGCTACCGCGTGAAGGAGCGCGAGCCGCTGCGGTTCAAATACCAGGGCTGGGACATCACCACCGCGCCGCCGCCGTCGTCAGGCGGCGTGGCGATCGCGCAGATGCTGCAGATGCTTTCGGGCTGGGACCTGAAGACGCTCGACGACGCCCAGCGCACCCATCTGATCGTCGAGTCGATGCGACGCGCGTTCCGCGACCGCACGATCTACCTCGGCGATCCGGACTTCGTGAAGATGCCGCTCGCGCGCCTGACCAGCGTCGATTACGCGGCCGGACAGCGCGCCGGCATCCATCCGTCGAAGGCGACGCCGAGCGACCTCCTGCCGGGGCAGCCGGCGCCGCTGGAGGACGACGAGACGACGCACTTCTCGATCATCGACGCCGACGGGAATCGCGTGTCGACCACGCAGACGGTGAACCTGCTGTACGGCTCCGGCCTCGTCGCGCCCGGCACCGGTGTGCTGCTCAACGACGAGATGGACGACTTCGCGCTGCGTCCGGGTACGCCGAACGCGTTCGGCGTGATGGGCTTCGAAGCCAACGCGCCGGCGCCGGGCAAGCGCATGCTCAGTTCGATGACGCCGAGCTTCATCGAGTCGAAGGATGAACTGGCCGTGCTCGGTGCGCCGGGTGGCAGCCGCATCATCACCGAAGTGCTGCTGGGCATCCTCGGCTACGACGACGGCCTGAATGCGCAGCAGGTCGCCGCGAAGCCGCGCATCCATCACCAGTGGATGCCCGACGTGATCACCGCCGAACAAGGCGCGCTGTCGCCCGAGACGGTGATGGCGCTCGAAGCGATGGGCCACAAGGTAAACGCCGGCGAGAAGCCGTGGGGCAACCTGCAGACGGTGTCGTGGGACAAGCGCCGCAATACGCTGGAAGGCGGCACCGATCCGCGCAATCCGGTCGGCAAGGCGGACGTGCTGGTGAAATGACGCGTCCGTCGCGCTGCGGCGCGGCGCGGATCGATTCGAATCCCGCATCGCCGGCGCTAGAATCGAACCGTCTGACGCATTGGTGACAGCATGAAACTCTGGTCCATCCTCGGAAACAGCCAGAAGCTCGATGGCGGCGCGATGTTCGGCAACGCCCCGCGCGCGATGTGGGCCAGGTGGGCGTCGCCGGACGACGAGAACCGCATCGATCTGGCCTGCCGCGCGCTGCTCGCCTGGCCGCTGAACGGCAAGACGGTGCTGTTCGAAACCGGCATCGGCGCGTTCTTCGAGCCGAAGCTGCGCGAGCGCTACGGCGTGGTGGAGGACCGCCACGTGCTGGTCGACTCGCTCGCGGCGGCGGGCTTCAAGCCGGAGGACATCGACGTCGTCGTGCTCTCGCACCTGCATTTCGACCATGCCGGCGGGCTGCTCGCGCCGTGGAGCGAAGGGCAGGCGCCGAGGCTGCTGTTCCCGAACGCGACCTACGTCGTCGGTCGGCGCCACTACGAGCGCGCGCTCGAACCGCACGCGCGCGATCGCGCCAGCTTCATCCCCGAACTGCCCGCGCTGCTGGAAGCCACGGGCCAGCTGGAACTGGTCGATGGCGATCATTCGAACGCGCTCGGCGACGCCGTGCGCTTCCACTACAGCGATGGCCACACGCCGGGCCTCATGTTGTCGGAAATCGTCGGCCCCGATCGCGTGGACGGCGAGGCGCACGGCGGCGTGGTGTTCTGCGCCGATCTGATCCCCGGTCGCCCGTGGGTGCATGTGCCGATCACGATGGGCTACGACCGCAATGCGGAACTGCTGATCGACGAGAAGAAGGCCTTCCTCGCCGACAAACTCCGCCGCAACGTGCATCTGTTCTTCACCCACGATCCGCAGTGCGCGCTGGCGCAGGTCGTACGGGACGAGAAGGGCAAGTTCGGCACCGCGCACGAAGTCCCGGCGCTGCACGCGAGGGCGCTCGCGGCATGAGGTTCCTGCGGGCGGCGTTCGCGCTGTCGTTGTGCGGTGCGCTGGTCGTCGGCACGGCAGCGGTCGCGCCGGGCGAGGCGCGCGCGTACGCGGGCGATGAGCCGATCGGGACGCCGCAATCGGGCAAGCGCCTGCGCGATCGCGATTTCGGCGTGGCGACGCAGCAGTTCGGCCTGGACCGCCAGGTGCAGATGTACCAGTGGCGTGCGAGCGGCGACGGCTACACGCCGGTGTGGAACGCGGCGCCGATCGATTCGCGCGGCTTCCCGCCGGAGCGCCAGAATCCGCCGAAACTGCCCATCGAGAGCGAGCGCTGGTGGGCCACGGAAGCCACGCTCGACGGCCATCCGATCGACGTGAGCGTGTTGCAGGCGCTCGGGCAGTGGCGCGTGTTCCGGCCGAATTTCTCGCGCCTGCCGGCGAACCTCGCCGCGTCCTTCCAACCCGAAGGCGACGGCCTGGGCAGCGCCGAGAATCCGCTGGAGCCGCGCGTGGGCGATCTGCGCATCCTCTGGCGCGAACTCCAGCTGCCGCCGCTGGAAGGCAAGATCGAACTGCGCGACGGCCGCTGGCGTCTTTCGTCGAGCGTCGCGCAGGCGGCGCTCAATGCGGCCAACGCGTCCAACGCGGTCGAGCTGCCCGCCGACCAGGATCGCGCGCTGCTTCCGTGGTTGCTCGGCGGCGCGACGGTGGTGGTGATCGTGGGCCTGATCTGGCGCCGCGTGCGCCGGCGTCGCGAGACGTTCCTGAGGCGCGACTAGCGTCGGCGGCCAAGGTCCCGCAACGGGACGTGCGACTGGAGCGACAGTCCTAGTAGCCCGGGCAAGCGGGGCGCACCCGGGGCCATCCCGTGCGTATCGTCGATGCTTGCGCTTCCGTCGTCCCGGCGGTGGCCCTGGGCCGGACGACGACGGCGCAGCCTCAGCGCGTGCCGGTCTTCACCGTATCGCCGTGCAGGTGCATCAACGATTCCATCAGCTGCTCGTCCGCGCTGGAACACACGCCCAGCAGCACGACTTCCTCGCAGCCGTCCGCCGCGATGTACGCGTGGCCCATGTTCGAATCGATGTACACCGACTGCCCGGCCTCCAGCACGATCGGGTCGTAGAACTCGGTATGCACTTCGGCGCGACCTTCGAGCACGTGGATGTATTCCTCGCCCGAGTGGTGCACCAGTTCGCCGAACTCCTCGATGCTCTTCGCGCGCACGCGGGTGATCACCGGGATCATGCGCTTGCGGCGCAGTTCCGGGCACAGATAGAAGTAATCGTAGTTGGGCGTGGTGACGCGCACCGCGTCTTCGATCCGACCGATGCTGCGCCGTGCCGTGACCGGCGGTTCGGGCGCGTTGTCGTCCTCGGCGAACAGCTCCGACATGCGGATGTTGAGGCGCTGGCTGATCTGCTGGAGCTTGTCGTAGGTCAGCGTCAGGCGATCGTTCTCGACCTTCGACAGGGTCGACAGCGGAATGCCGCACCGCTGGCTCATCTCCTTGAGCGTCCAGTCGTTGCGTGCGCGAAGGGCGCGCAGGAGGCTGCCGATGGTCGGGTGCTGCTGGGTCATGCCGATGGACGCTCCTGCTGGGCCGGCGTGGTCGCCGGCAATGCGCGCGACCGGGGTCGCAGGGCTGCAATTCTAGGTGACGTCCGGACCCGGTTGACAATTTTCCAATCAGGATCATTATCTCCAATGGGGTTCGTTAGTGTCCGGCCGTGCCTGCCGCACGGGGCTGTTTCACTGGGTGGGGAGTGGTTGCTTGATGAAGAGTCCGATCGCCAGGAGCGTCACGCGTCCCGTCGCCGCGGCGGTGTTGTCGCTGGCCATGTCGATTTCCGCGCTTGCGGCCGAGCCCGCCGGCCAGGCGCCGGTGCCGCCAAAGACCAAGCCGGCGCTTCCGGTGCCGCATGGCGACGCCACGTCGGTCGCGGTGCCGGTTCCCGCCGCGAATGAACGCCTGACCGCCGCCGACCTGGAAGCCTGGGTGGACGGGTTCATGCCGTACGCGCTGGAGCAGACCGACGTCGCCGGGTCGGTGGTCGTCGTCGTGAAGGACGGCAAGGTGCTGTTCCAGAAGGGCTACGGCTATTCGGATCTCGCCACGCGCAAGCCGGTCGATCCGGCGCGGACGCTGTTCCGGCCCGGCTCGGTGTCCAAGCTGTTCACCTGGACCGCCGTGATGCAGCTGGTGGAGCAGGGCAAGCTGGATCTCGACAAGGACATCAACACTTATCTCGACTTCGAGATCCCGCCGTACGACGGCAAACCCGTCACGCTGCGCAACGTGATGACCCACACCGCGGGTATGGAAGAGGCGATCCGCGGGCTCATCGCCAACAGCGAGAAGGACATCGCGCCGCTGGATGCCACGCTCAAGCACTGGATCCCCGAGCGCATCTACGAACCCGGCAGCACGCCGGCGTATTCGAACTACGCCACCGCGCTGGCCGGCTACATCGTGCAGCGCGTGTCCGGCGAGCCGTTCGAGCAATACGTCGCCAACCACATCTTCAAGCCGCTGCAGATGCAGCACTCCAGCTTCTCCCAGCCGCTGGAGAAGCACCTGCAGCCGCTGGTGTCGAAGGGCTACAAGACCGCGTCGGAGGGCAAGCCGCAACCGTACGAGTACATCAACCTCGCCCCGGCCGGCAGCCTCGCGTCCACGGCCGCGGACATGGGCAATTTCATGATCGCGCACCTGAACAACGGTGCGTTCGGCGGCACGCGCATCCTCGGAGAGGCGACGGCGCGCCAGATGCACGAGACCGCCCAGGATTCGATCAAGCCGCTCAACCGCATGATGCTGGGCTTCTACGAGACCACCATGAACGGCCATCGCGCGATCGCGCACGGCGGCGACACGCAGTGGTTCCACAGCGACCTGCAGCTGTTCCCGGACGATGGCATCGGCATCTTCGTGTCGACCAACAGCGCCGGCAAGGACGGCGGCGCCCGCCTGATCCGCGACGGCCTGGTCACCGGCTTCGCGAACCGCTACCTGCCGGGGCCACCCAACGCGGCCAAGGGCGTCGACGAGGCCACCGCGAAGGAACACGCGCAGCTCATCGCCGGCGCCTACAACAGCAGCCGCCGCGCCGATTCGAATTTCATGAACCTGGTGTACATGCTGGGCCAGACCAAGGTAGTAGCGAACGAGGACGGCACCATCAGCGTGCCGATGCTCGCCGGCTACAGCGGCGCGCCGAAGAAGTGGCGCGAGATCGCCCCGTTCGTGTGGCAGGACACCGGCAGCGGCGACCGCCTCGCGGCGGAAGTAGTCGACGGCCGCGTCGTGCGGTTCAGCGCCGAACCCATCGCCGCGATCATGGTCTTCCAGCGCGCCGCCTGGTGGCAGACGCCCGGCGTGTTCCTGACGATGCTCTTCGGCAGCCTCGCCGCACTGTTGTTCACCGTGATCGCGTGGCCGGTGTCGGCGATGGTGCGCCGCCACTACGGCGTGCGTTATCCGCTCGCGGGGCAGGATGCGCGTGCGCACCGCTGGGTCCGCATCGCATCGCTCGCCGTACTGGTGTCGGTGGGAGCGATGATCGGCATGGTCTTCGCGATGATGTCCGACCTGTCGATGATGTCGCCGGCGAGCGACGTCTACGTGATCGCGCTGCGCACGTTGACCGCCATCGTGTTGCCGCTCGGCGCGTTGATCGCGCTGTGGAATGCCTGGACCGTGCTGCGCAGCCCGCGTTCGTGGTGGGCGAAGCTGTGGAGCCTCGTGCTCGCCGCTGCCTGCCTGTCGCTGCTGTGGATCGGCTTCGCCACGCACCTGATCGGCTTCACCGCCCACTACTGATCGAACCCACCGCGCGGCGGTGCGACGCCGCCCCGCATGCCAGGGAGCATCGCCGTGATCGACACCGCCCGCGTCCAGCTCGGACTGCGGAACGAGGACTTGCGTCTGTCCGCACCGTTCCGCATCTCCGGACATGTTTTCGAAGTATCGCCGGTGACGCTCGTCACCCTGCGCAAGAACGGGCGAACGGGGCGGGGCGAGGCGGCCGGCGTGTACTACACGCGCGACACGCCGGCGCAGATGCTGACGATGATCGAGCAACTGCGCGACACGCTCGAGAACGGCGTCGGCCGACAGGAACTCCGCTCGCTGCTGCCGCCCGGCGGTGCACGCAACGCGGTGGACTGCGCGCTGTGGGAACTGGAAGCGGCGCTCGCCGGCGTACCGGTGTGGCAACTGGCGAAGATGGAACGGCCCAGGCCGTTGCTGACGACCTTCACCGTCGGTGCGGACGATCCCGGCGTCATGGCCGAGCGTGCGTGCGCATACACGCATGCGCGCGCGATCAAACTCAAGCTCACCGGCGAGGCCGACCTCGACATCGCGCGGCTGCGCGCGGTGCGCGCGGCGCGCCCGGACGCCTGGATCGGCGTGGACGCCAACCAGGGGTACGTGCCCGACACGCTGTCGCAGTTGCTGCCGGCGCTCGTCGACGAAGGCGTGTCGTTGCTGGAGCAACCCTGTCGCCGCGGTTTCGAAGCCGAACTGGACGGCGTTGATCGTGCGGTGCCGATCGCCGCGGACGAAAGCATCCTCGACCTGCGCGAACTGGAAGACCGTGCCCGCTGGTTCGACGTGGTGAACATCAAGCTCGACAAATGCGGCGGCCTGACCGAAGGCCTGATGATGGCGCGGCGCGCGCGCGAACTCGGCAAGCGCGTGATGGTCGGCAACATGGTCGGCACGAGCCTGGCGATGGCGCCGGCGTTCCTGCTCGGCCAGTTCTGCGACATCGTCGACCTCGACGGCCCGCTGTTCCTCGACCGCGACCGCACGCCGGGCGTGGTGTACGCCGATGGACATGTCGATTGCCCCGCGCAGGTCTGGGGCGCGCCGGACGCGGTGATCGCGTGAACGCCGCGAACGCGCCTCGCGCCGGAGTGCGATGGTTCTTCAACCAGCCGCCCGGGCTGGCGATCCTGTTCCTCACGCAAATGTGGGAGACCTTCTCCTACTTCGGCATGCGCGCGCTGCTGGTCTATTACATGACCAAGCAACTGCTCATCGGCCAGCAGCAGGCGTCGATGATCTACGGCCTCTACACCGCGACGGTGTACTTCACGCCGATCGTGGGCGGCGTCATCGCCGATCGCTGGCTCGGGCGGCGCCGGGCGGTGATCATCGGCGGCGCCATCATGGCGTTCGGCCATTTCCTGATGGCGTCCGAATCGCTGTTCTTCTTCGCGCTCGCGGCCATCGCGCTGGGCAACGGGTTGTTCCTGCCGAGTCTTCCCAGCCAGATCGACGGGCTCTACGCGAAGGACGATCCGCGCCGCGGGTCGGCGTACAACTTCTACTACGTCGGCCTGAACCTCGGCGGCCTGCTCGCGCCGCTGGTGTGCGGCACGTTGGGCGAGGTGTACGGCTGGCACTGGGGCTTCGGCGCGGCGGGCATCGGCATGGTGGGCGGACTGGCGTTGTACGTGTTCGGCCAACGCTGGCTGCCGCCGGAAGCGCCGCTGCATGCCGCGCGCGAGTCCGACGGTCCCGCCGACGCGACACCGACGCACGCGCTGCGCCAGCGCGTGATGGCGCTGGTCGCCGTCGCGCTGTGCGTGATGTTGTTCCGCGGCGCGTACGAGCAGACCGGCAATACGATCGCGCTGTGGGCCGACGCAGGCATCGACCGCGACTTCCTCGGCCTGGTGATCCCGATGACGTGGTTCCAGGCCCTGAACCCGCTGCTGGTGATCGCACTGACGCCGGTGCTCGTCGCGCACTGGGTGCGACAGGCGCGTCGCGGTCGCGAACCGACGCCGGCGCGGAAGATGGCGATGGGCGCGTTCGGCGTCGGCGCGGCGTTCGCGATGCTCGCCGTCGTCGACGCCTCCGCGCAGGGGCAGGCGAGCTGGATCTGGCTGGCGCTGTTCTTCCTCGTGCTGACCACCGGCGAGCTGTTCATCCTGCCCGTCGGGCTCGGGCTGTTCGCGCGGCTCGCACCGAAAGGCCATGGCGCGACCACGATCGCCGGCTGGTTCTTCACGTCCTTCGGCGGAAACCTTTTGGCCGGGGCGCTGGGGATGCTGTGGACGACCTTCGGGCCCGCGGCCTTCTTCGGCGCGATGGCGCTGGTCGCCGCGGCGGCCGGGACGCTGCTGCGCCTGCTGGACGGCGCGGTCGGGCGGGCGGAGGCGGGAAACATCAGCGCGTCGGCGACCCCGGCCATTCGTGCGCCTGAACACGCCCAATCGGATTGACATGTTTCCAATCAGGATGTTTATATCCTGAAAGGGATTTGAGGAGCGCGCCATGGCGACCGGGTTTCCCTTCAGCGACAGGCGGCAGCGGCCCCACGTGATGGGTCACGCCGCTGCACCTTCGTCCATGACGACGGCCGCCACCACGCACGACGACAAGGCGCACGCGCGACATAGCGCGCCTTCGCACGATCGCAACGATCCGGCCCGGGCTTCGCTCCGCGGTCGTTCCTACGTCGACTTCGCATCCGTGCCGGGCGCCTCGCGCTCCGCGCATCGCGACGTCTTGGGCTGACAGACCGGTCGCAACCGGCGAACTCTGGGGAGAGGGGAATGCACATGCACGACACACGCGACACGGCGATGCGCCGCCGCCCGTTGGCGAAGGCGATCACGCGATCGCTGGCGGTGACGCTGGCCGTCGCGCTGGCCGCGCCGGCCTTGGCGCAGGAGGGCGCGACGCAGGCGCAGGCCGACGCCGCCGCGCAGCAGGCGATCACCACGCTGGACAACATGACGGTCACCGCGAACAAGCGCGTGGAGAACATCCGCGAAGTAGCCGCGGCGATCACCGTGCTGGGCGGGGAGCAGCTGGAGAACTTCAGCGCCACGCAGATGAGCGACTACGCCAGCTACGTGCCCGGGCTGCAACTGCAGTCCAATGGCACGCCAGGCCAGACGCAGGTCTCCATGCGCGGCATCGCGGCGCTGTCGCCCGGGTCGACGATCGGCACGTACCTCGACGAAACGCCCGTCGGATCCAACAGCCTCTACCAGCAGGCGACGCTGTTCTCGCTCGACCTGTTCCCGTACGACATCGAGCGCATCGAAGTGCTGCGCGGCCCGCAGGGAACGCTGTACGGCGCCGGCGCGATGGGCGGCCTGCTCAAGTACATGACGCGCAAGCCGGACACCTCCCGGACCGAGTTCCGCATCGGCGGCGGCGTGTCCGACACCGAAGGCGCGGGCGATGTGGGCACGAACTACCGCGTCGGCATGAACCTGCCGCTGGTGCAGGACAGCCTCGCGCTGCGCGTGAGCTACGCGCGCAACGACATCGCAGGCTACGTCGACAACCTGGTCGACGGGCGCCGCGACATCAACGAGGGCGACCAGACCAGCGCGCGCGCCGCGCTGGCATGGGAAAGCGACGTCGTGGACGTGCAGTTCGCGGTGATGCGCCAGGAGATCGACAGCCAGAACAACGGCACCATCGCGCTGGACCCGCAAACGCACGAGCCCATCGCCGGCCTGAGCAACTACGTCTACGAGAACGAGCCCTTCATCAAGGACCTCGATCATTACTCGCTGACGGTGGACTGGGACCTGGGGTTCGCGGACTTCGTGTCGGCCACCAGTTACTCCGACACGCACACGGTGATCACGACCGACCAGACGCTGACCTACGGGCCGTTCACCGCGTTGCTGGGCCTCCCGCCGGGCCGGGCGTCGCTGACCTACGCGCTGGACCTGGACCAGATCACGCAGGAGTTCCGCCTGACCTCCAAGTCCGGCCAGCCGTTCGAGTGGCTGGTGGGCACGTTCTATTCCGACGAGGACGGCGACAACTTCCAGACGGTGCCGATCTTGCAGGCCGACGGGTCGCCGATTCCGGGGCTGTCCACGCTGGGTGACCTGTCGATTCCGAGCACGTACGAGGAAACGGCGGTTTTCGCCAACGGCTCGTACACGTTCAACGATTGGTTCAAGCTCGGCGCCGGCGTGCGTTTTTCGCGCAATGAGCAGGACTTCGCCCAGATCGTCACCGACGGCATCCTGCTGCCCATCGGCACCAACGTGAACAGCTCCAGCGAGGACGTCTTCACCTGGAGCATCACGCCGCAGTTCCAGCTCGATGAAGACGTGATGCTCTACGCGAAGGCCGCCACCGGCTACCAGCCCGGCGGCCCGAACGTGCTCGCCCCGGGCCTGCCGCCGGTGGTGGATTCCTCGATGCTCACCAGCTACGAGATCGGCATGAAGTCCGCCTTCGACGACAACCGCGTCGTGCTGGACCTCACCGCGTACCAGATCGACTGGGAAGACATCCAGGTGGCCTCGCAGGTCAACGGCGTGAGCGGCCTGGTCAACGGCGGCGAGGCGACGAGCCGCGGCATCGAGGCGTCCGCGCTGTTCCGTCCCGTCGACGGCCTCACGCTCGGCCTCAATGCCGCCTACAACGACGCGAGCCTGGACGAGGATTTCCCGACGATCGTCGTGCCGGCCGGTCCGGCGCAGGTCGAGGTCAACACGGGCCTCAAGGACGACCGCATGCCCTATGTGCCCGATCTCACGTGGTCGGTCACGGCGGACTGGGTCGTGCCGCTGGGCGGCAACTGGAGCGCGAACTTCGGCGGCGGCGTGCGCTGGGTGGACGACCGCACCAACGCCACCACCGAGCGCCAGATCGTCCGCCTGCTCGATCCGCCCACGGTGCTGGACGAGACCATCACCGAACCGCTGGTGATCGACAGCTATTACGCGGTCGATCTGTACGCCGCGTTTTCCAACGACCAGTGGACGGTGCGCGCGTACATGAAGAACGCCACCGACGAGCGCGCGTATTCGACGATGAACGACGTCGTCGACCAGGTCACCGGGGAGACGCACCACACCGCCGCCTCGCCGATCCAGCCGCGCACGTTCGGCGTGGAAGTGGACTACCGCTTCTGAAGCCTGCGGGACGCGGGCGGCCGCAACGGTCGCCCGCGCATTGCGCCCTGGCGTGCTTCCATTGGGGTGAATCACTTGACGTCCGAAGTCGCGTTACCGCAACCCTATCTGTTGTTCCTCGGCGATACGACCGAACCCGGCTACGCGAAAACCGCCTTCGGCCTGCGCGACTGGGCCGGCGAGCGCTGCGTCGGCGAATACGCGATCGAGGGCGCCACCGTCACCACCGGCCTTCCGCACCTGACGCCGGAGCAGGCGGTCGCATCGGGCGCGAAGGCCATCGTGATCGGCGTGGCGAACGCCGGCGGTTTCATCCCGCCGACGTGGTGGCCGGCGCTGGTGCGCGCGATGGAAGCCGGGCTCGACGTCGTCAGCGGCATGCACGCGCGATTGCGCGACATCGACGTCTTGCGCGAAGCGGCGCATCGCCTCGGTCGACGCCTGATCGACGTGCGAGAGCCGCCGGCGCACCTCCCGATCGCCACCGGCAAACCGCGCACGGGCAAACGCCTGCTCACGCTCGGCACCGACTGTGCGCTGGGCAAGAAGTACACCGCGCTCGCGCTGACGCGTGCGATGCGCGCGCGCGGCGTCGACGCGACGTTCCGCGCGACCGGGCAGACCGGCATCCTCATCGCCGGCGGCGGCATCCCGATGGACGCGGTCGTCGCGGATTTCGCGGCGGGCGCGGCGGAGATGCTCTCGCCCGATGCGGCGGAACGTCACTGGGACGTGATCGAAGGGCAGGGTTCGCTGTTCCATCCGGCGTACGCGGGCGTGTCGCTCGCGCTGCTGCACGGCAGCCAGCCGGACGTGATCGTCGTTTGCCACGAACCCGGACGCGAACGCGTGCTCGGCCATCCCGGCTACGCGCTGCCGTCGATCGAGGACACCATCGAGTTCGCCCTGCGCCTGGGCGCGCGCACGAACCCGGCGATCCGCTGCGCCGGCGTAGCCCTCAACACCTCGCGCCTGGATGCCGGAGCGGCGACGCGCCTCATCGCTGCCCAATCAGCACGCCTGGGCTTGCCCGTCGCCGATCCGATGCGCGGCGGCGCGGCGCTGGAGCGGCTCGTCGACGCGTGCCTGTCGTGATGATTTCCTGCCGGAGAACCCAGATGAGCGCGTTCGAATCCCTGCGACTCGCCGTGCTTGCCACGGCGCTGTGCACGTTTCCCGCGTTCGCCGCGCCACCTCCCGATCTCGACGCCCGCGTCGAGGGGGCGATGCGCGAACACGGCGTGCCCGGCATGGCCATCGCCATCATCGAGAACGGCAAGCCGGTGCTGGCGAAAGGCTACGGCGTGCGCCGGCTCGGCGCGCCCGACCGCGTGGACGCCGACACGATCTTTCCCACCGGTTCCACCGGCAAGGCCGTCACCGCGGCCGCCCTGGCCGTGCTCGTCGATGACGGCAAACTGGGCTGGGACGACAAGGTCATCGACCACATGCCGTGGTTCCGCATGTACGACCCGTGGGTGACGAACGAGATGACCGTGCGCGACCTGCTCGTGCATCGCAGCGGCCTCGGCCTGGGCGCGGGCGACCTGATGTTCGTGCCGGCATCCTCGCGCAGCCGTGCCGATACGGTGCGCGCGCTGCGTTACCTCAAGCCGGCCACGAGTTTCCGCAGCGGTTACGCGTACGACAACCTGCTGTACGCCGTCGCCGGCCAGCTGATCGAGGAAGTCAGCGGACAGACGTGGGAAGCGTTCACGCGCGAACGCGTGCTCAAGCCGGCCGGCATGGCCGATTCGGTCACCGAGCAGTCGGCGCGTTTCGCGAACCCGAACCGCGCGTGGCCGCATGCGCGCACCAGCGGCGTCATGCGTGGCATGGGACCGCAGGCGGTGCTCGACGAACGCAAGACGCTCGGCGACAACGGCGCGCCGGCGGGCGGCCTGTCCTCCAGCGCGAACGACATGGCGCAGTGGCTGCAGGTGCAGCTCGGCAAAGGCACCTGGACGAACGGCGACGGCGCGCCGGTGAAGGTGTTCAGCGAGGCGCAGTCGAAACAGATGTGGACGCCGGCCGTGCTCACGCCCACGCCGACGTGGCCGGGCAAGCTCGCCGTGGCCGCGCCGAAGTTCTCTTCCTACGCGCTGGGCTGGAACGTGCGCGATTACCGCGGCGAGAAACTGCTGGATCACGGCGGGGCGGTGTTCGGCGTGCAGGCGTACGTCGCGATGATTCCCGACCGGAATTTCGGCGTCGCGGTGCTGATGAATTCCGAAGACACGCAGGCGATGCGCGGCGTCGCGCTGGAGATCATCGACCACGCACTTGGCGCGCCGAAGACCGACTGGGTCGCCGCATTCGACGAGTTCATGGACCTGCGCATCGAAGGCGGCCTGAAGGCGCTGGACGCGGCCGCGAAGTCGAAGCCCGCCACCGGCGGCAAGCCCTCGCTGCCGCTTGCGCAGTACGCCGGGCGGTATCGCGATGCGTGGTACGGGCCGATCGGCATCGAAAACGGCAGGGGCGGACTGCGCATCGACTTCGAGCAGACGCCGGGCATGGCCGGGCGGCTCCAGCATGTGCACCACGACACCTTCCGCACGGTGTGGGACGACGCGACGATCGAGCCGGCGTACGTGACCTTCGGCCTCGGTGCGGACGGCAGGATCGAACGCATCACGATGAAGGCCGCGTCGCCGATCGCCGACTTCAGCTACGACTACCAGGACCTGCTGTTCACGCCGCAGGCGGCGTCGGCGAAGTAGGGCGCGCTCGGGCCTGGAGTCTTCCGTCGCGGCCCGGCCCCGACAAGCGCATCGGCGGCCGTGCGGGCCCGAGGCGAACCCTGCTGCCACTCCCTGTCAGCACCCCCGTGCCATGATCGGGCCTCAACGGAAAGGAGCCCCGCCCATGTCGATCATCGCCTCCTGCCATTGCGGCGCCACGAAAATCCAGCTGCCCGAAGGTCCCGCCAGGGCGACCGAATGCAACTGCACCTTCTGCGCGCGCACCGGCGGCATCTGGGCGTATTTCGCGCCGGGCGAACTCACGGTCCTGTCGAACGAAGACGAACGTTCGTACTCCGCGCGCGGCATGAACCAGCATCGCTTCTGCGGTCGCTGCGGCATCCACACCTGGGGCGACTCGCCGGATTGGGCGTCCGCCTACAACGCCGACGGCAGTCCGAAGGAGGGCTTCACGCCGGGGACGGTGCCGGAGCGACGCATTTTCGGCGTGAACCTGCGACTGATCGACGACCTCGACTGGTCGAAGATCACGGTCGAGAAGATGGACGGGCGCAATAACTGGTAAGCGCGTTCCCGGTTGTGGATCGGTGAGCGCGCTTTTTCTCGCCTTCGTTCCCGCCGAGGCGGAAATCCATCTGCGGAACCTGAAGCTCGACGGAGCGTGATGCGCCCGACGCATGGATCCACGCCTTCGCAGGGAAGCCGGCAACAGGACGAATGCGCTATCTCACGCCCGGCGGCCAGCATGATGCGCTTGACCGATAGCCCGCCTCACCCGTGCCGGGTGCCGAAGATCTTGTCGCCCGCGTCGCCCAGGCCGGGAATGATGTAACCGACGTCGTTGAGGCGGTCGTCGATGGACGCGGTGTAGACCTCCACGTCCGGGTGCTTGGCCTCCAGCACGCGCAAGCCTTCGGGCGCGGCCACCAGGAACAGCCCCTTGATGCGCCGGCAACCGGCGGCCTTGAGCATGTCCACGGTTGCGACCAGCGTGCCGCCCGTGGCGAGCATCGGGTCGAGGATGATCGCGGTGCGCTCGTCCATGCGGCCGGTGAGCTTCTCGTAGTAGCCCACGGGCTGCAGCGTGCGCTCGTCGCGCTGGAGCCCGACCACGCCGACCTTCGCCGCCGGAATCAGGTCGAGCACGCCGGGCAGCATGCCCAGGCCCGCGCGCAGGATCGGCACCAGCGTGACCTTCGCGCCCTTGATGCGGCGCGTCTTCACCGGGCCCGCCCAGCCGTCGACGATGGCCTCCTCCGTTTCGAGATCGGCCGTGGCTTCGTACGTCAGCAGCGTGGCGACTTCCGACGCGAGCTCGCGGAAGTTCTTGGTGCTGATGTCGCCCACGCGCATCAGGCCGAGTTTGTGCTGTACGAGCGGATGGCGGACTTCGACGACCTTCATGGCGGATACCTGGCGCAGGAGGCCGACAGTGTGCCTCAAGCGCCGCGAACGCCGCAGCCCCTCCAGGCGGAAAGGCTGCGGCGCGACGCCTGCGGCGCCTCCGCGTCAGGTCAGAACGAGTACCGCATGATCAACTGGTACACCGGGCCGGACGATTCGGTTTCCAGTTCGAATTCGTCGTAATCGCGATCGCGCTGGTCGGCCGCGTTGTCGAACTTGTGGAAGACCTCATCCTTGTGGGCGTCGAGCAGGTTCGAGCCGGTCAGGCGCAACGACAGGTTGTCGCCGAAGCGCTTCTCGACGAACACTTCCAGGTCGCCGTCGTAGGACGTCGCCACCTCTTCGGCGAGCAGGCGCGCGAACGCGTCGCCCTGCCGGCGGTAGCTCGCGCCGAACGACATGCCCCAGTCGCGCACGTCGTGGATGAAGCCCACGTTGTAGACATACTTGGCTTGATTGTTGAAGCGGCGTTCGCCGAAATCGTCGGTGACGTCGCTGTCGAGCCACGAGTAGTTCACGAACAGGCCCGTGTCCGGAAGGCCGAGTGCGGTCAGCGGCGTCGACAGGTCGAACTCGATGCCGTACACGCGGCCGTCGCCGACGTTGCGCGCGGTATAGACGAAGCTGTCGGGATCGAACGCGGGGTAACCCGGCGTCGTGGGCGTCGCGCCCGGGTTCTCGTCGAGGAACTCCTCCACCTCGTCGTCGTAATCGTCCAGCGCCGTCGAGCTCGGCTCGCCGGTGTTGACGATCTCGATCAGGTCCTGCACGTCGCGGTAGAACACGTTCACGCCGAACACGCCACGCGTGCCGAGGCGGCGCTCGTAGCCGAAGTCCACGCCCCACGCGCGCTCGGGATCGAGCGTCGGGTTGCCGGTGAAATCGTTGTCGCCGAATTCCTCTTCCAGCGTGAGCGGCAGGACCTGGTCGAAGTTGGGGCGGCGCACGGTGCGGCCGACCGAGAACAGCAGGCGGTCGGCGCGGGTGAAATCCCACTTGAGGTGGGCCGAGGGCAACAACGTGCTGTAGTCGTTGCTGGCGTCCTCGTCGTCGAACGCGACGTCCACATCGGTGGTCTCGTAACGCAGGCCTGCTTCCCATGCCAATGCGCCGCGGGTCCCGCTGAACATCAGGTACGGATCGACGCGCGTCTCGTCGATGCGGCTGTCGTTGCGGTCGAAGTCCTCGTACGGCGGAAGCGCGGCGCCTTCCTCGTCGGTGTCGACTTCGCTGACCTGCAGCGTGGTTTCGCGACGCTTGTCCATGACGTCCACGCCGAATTCCAGCGTCGCACCACCCACGCCGCGCTTGTGCGCGAGCTTGAACATCGCCTCGCTGTCGCGCGTGTCGGTCAGCGTGCGCGTGCCTTCGCGCTCGTCGAACGACGGCGGCGCGTCTTCGTCGTCGAAGCCGCTTTCCTCTTCGGTCGATCGCGTGTCGTCGTCGAACCGCGCGTAATCCAGGTCGAACTCAGTGCGGCCGCCGGCCATGTCGAGCACGTATTCCACGCCGAGCGACCAGTTGTCCTGCCTGATCGTCTCGACCTGGTCGTTGATCGACAACAGATGGTCCCGGCTCGTGCTGGCCGGATCGTTGTACTCGACCGAATGCTCGGTCTCGGTGCGGTCGGTGCGCACGTAAAAGCCGTCGACCGACAGCCGGCCCGTCCCGAGGTCGCGCGTGTACGACAGGTTCGCCGAATAGTCGTCGCCGTCGCGCGTGTCGTCCTGGTCCTCGCGGTCGGTGAAGTCGCCGTCCGGTTCCTCGAAACGGTCGCTGCGCTTGGCCTTCGGGTTGTAACGGCCCTGCACGTTGAACCCGCCGAGCAGGCGCCCGCCGCCGACTTCGCCGCTGGCGACCGCGCCGTACGTCGGCTTGATCTCGCCATCGTCGAAGCGCAGCGCGCCCAGGCGCACGTACTTGCCGTCGAACTCGTACGCGTCGCGCAGCACGATGTTCAGCGCGCCGGCCACCGCGTCGCCGGAGCGGTTCGCGCTGGTGCTGCGGACGATCTCGATGCGTTCGACCAGTTCGGCCGGGATGCGGTCGACGAAGAAGGAGCGGTCGTTGCCCGCGCCCGGAACCTTCTTGCCGTTGATGAGGATCTGCGTGTAGCCCGGGTCCAGGCCGCGCAGCTGCGCGCCGTCGTACTCGAGCACGTCCGACACGAACGCCACGCTCGGCACGCGCTTGAGCATGTCGCCGACGGTGAGCGGTTCGAAACGCTGGAAGTATTCCAGGTCGTACGACAGCACCGGCGCGACCGCATCGGTGCGATTGCGATAGGCGATGTCCGCCTGCACGACCACCGAATCAAGCTGCTTCGGATCCGGCGAGGCGTCGGCCGGTGCGTCGGCGGCGCGCGCGGTGTTGAACGTCGCCGCGAAACCCATCGGCGCAACGAGTGCGCACACCAGCACACGCGACATCGCCGCGGCCAGCACGTTACGTTTCATCGAAGTGGCATCCCCAGGTAATGAAAGGCGGTGGGCGGCACCCCTGCGGCCGCCCAAGCCGCGTTTTGTATGCGAGATGCATGGCGGAAACATGACAGCGATGCACCTGCGCCATGACACCGGAGCGTCACAATGCGCGCGTAGAAATTCGCGGTTTGTTACGACTGCTCAGGGGAAGGCATGTCCGAGTACACGACGAGGCGATGGGCCGCGCTGGCCCTCGCGTGCTGTTTGTCCGCCTGCGCCACGACCGGCCATGCGCCGGTGGCGCAGCACGATCGCGAGCCCGACGAAGCGATGGAAGTCGATCCGCTTCTCGCGCAGGCGGGGATCGCGCACCAGGTGGTCGCCGAGGCATTCCTCACCGCGTCCACGCCGAACGAAAACGTCGACTCCCCGGCCAGTTGGCGCGCGCCCGATGGCAAGCGCTGGCTGATCGCGACCGGCAAGGCGAGCGACCGCCTGATCGTCTACGACGGCGACACCGGCGCGACGCTGCGCACCGTCGGCGGCCCGGGTACCGCGTTGGGCCAGATGCAGCGGCCGAACGGCATCAGCGTCATCGACCGGTACGTGCTCGTCGTCGAACGCGACAACCATCGCGTGCAGATGTTCCAGCTGCCGGACTTCAAGCCGCTGCTGGCGTTCGGCGCCGAGGACCTCAAGCAGCCGTACGGTCTGTGGGTGCGCGCGCAGCGCGACAGTTACGAGGTGATCGTGAGCGACAACTACATGTCGCCGCAGAACGAGGACGTGCCGCCGCCGCTGGCGGAACTCGGCCAGCGCTTCAAGCGTTACCAGCTGCGTCGCGTGCCGGGCGGCTGGCAGGCGCGGTTGATGGACACCTTCGGCGATACGGGCGAGGCCGGTGCGATCCGGGTCGCGGAGTCGGTGTTCGGCGATATCGAGCACGATCGCCTGCTGCTGGCCGAGGAGGATGTCGCGACCGGCACGCGCCTGCGCGAATACGGACTCGATGGCACGTATCGCGGCCGCGACATCGGCGCCGATCTGTTCAAGGCGCAGGCCGAGGGCATGGCGCTGTATCGCTGCCAGGGCGGTGCGGGCTACTGGATCGCCACCGACCAGTTCAAGGATCGGAGCCTGTTCCACGTCTTCGATCGCGCCACGCTGGCGCACCTCGGCGCGTTCGCCGGAAAGAAGACGGCGAACACCGACGGCGTGTGGCTCGACCAGAGCGGCGATGCGCGATTCCCGAAGGGCGTGTTCTACGCCGTGGACGACGATCAGGCGGTGGCTGCGTTCGACTGGCGCGAGATTGCGAGGGCGCTCGCATTGCCGGCGTGCAAGCCGGCGTGACGTCGGCGTTCGATGTGCGGCGAGTGCTCGCCGGGATGGTGTTCACGAGCAGGGCGCTTGCGGCGCAGGCGCGGGCTGTACGAATCGACGGGGGAGTGCGGTAAAGCAGGCGAAGACGGCGGGTGTGGGGGCACCCGCCGCCTTCGCGGCGGCATCCGGGGGAGATCAGGCCGCCGCTGCCTGCTGCGCGCGCGGGCCTTCCCGCAGCGCACGAGCGACCATCGCGACCAGCAGGTCGATCTCTTCGCTGGTGATGGTGAAGGTGGGCGTGAAGCGCAGCGAGTTCACGCCGCCGTGGATCACGCCGATGCCGTGTTCGCGCAGCCACTCCTCGGTGGAACCGGCGCCGTAGCACTTGAACTGCGGCGACAGTTCGCACGAGAACAGCAGGCCCGTGCCCTGCACCTTGGTGATGAGCCCGCCGAGTTCGGACTTGAGCTTTTCCAGCTTCTGGATCGACTCGGCGCCGCGCGCGCGGATGTTCTCGCGCAGTTGCGGCGTCACCTGCGCCAGCACCGCGCACGCGACGTCCAGTGCGCGCGGGTTGGTGGTCATCGTGTTGCCGTACAGGCCCTTCCTGTACAGCTGCGCGGCCTGCGCGCCGACGGCGAGCACCGACAGCGGGTACTGGCCGGCGTTGAGCGCCTTGGAATAGGTCTCCATGTCCGGCGGATCGAGCTGCTCGAAGCCGGGGTAGTCGATGATCGACAACACGCCGTGGGCGCGCAGCCCGGCCTGGATCGAGTCCACCAGCAGCAGCGCGCCATGGGAGCGGGTGAGTTCGCGCGCGGCGGCGTAGAACGCCGGCGGGACGCTGCGGCCGGGGTCGCCTTCGCCCATCACCGGTTCCAGGAACATCGCCTCGATGAACCAGCCGTTGGCGTCGGCATCGGCGAAGACCTTCTTCAATGCGTCGACGTCGTACGGCTCCACCGTCAGCACCGAGTCCTCGCCGCGGAAGCTCGCCAGGTGCTGCATGTAGGTCTTGCGCGAGGAGTCCGAATACAGCGCCGGGCGCTCCGTGCGGCCATGGAAGCTGCCCTTCACCACGACGCGCTTGATCGTGCGGCCGGCATGGCGGCCGCCGCTGTCGGTCATCAGCTTGGTGTTCGCGTCGGCGATGCGCGCGGCCAGCGAGACCGACTCGGAACCGGAGTTAAGGCAGAAGAACTTCTCGTACGGGCAGCCGCCGCGTTCGCTGCCGATCGCCGCGCGCAGGGCGCGATCGAATCGCAGCTGCGACAGCGAGGGCGTCATGATGTTCGCCATCGCCTGCGGGCGCGCCATCGCGGCGAGCACCGGCTTGGGCGCGTGGCCGAAGCCGAGCATCCCGTAGCCGCCGGAGTCGTGCAGCACGGCGCCCTTCAGCGTGACCACCCATGGCCCGCGCGCGACCAGGGCGACGTACGGATTCACCGCGTCGTCCGGATAGAAGTTGACGTAGCCGCCCTGGACGGCCTGGACCTGCGCGTCCTCGTCCAGATCGAGAAGATCGGCGAAGTCGTCCTTCACGCGCTGGTATTCCTGCTCGGCGGCTTCGATCGCCTCGATCAGTTCGGCGTGCGTGTGGGCGAAGCGGGCGATGGTGGCATCGTCCAGGCCGTGCGTGCGGCGGCGTCCGGCGTGGGCGCGCAGGGGGGCGAGACGGTCGATGACGGCCATGGGGTCCTCCGGGGTCGAATCAGGCGACGGCGTTAATCAGATCAGGGTCCATTATCTGGATTAAATCGTCGATCGACAGTACGGATTTGTACGAAATCGGGGATAATTTCGTCGTTCCGACGAAATCCGAAGGCGAATCGTGAAGATCACCGATGCGGACCAGCAGCTGCTCTCCGTCCTGCGCGAGAACGCCCGTGCCTCGACGGCGGACATCGCGCGGCGCCTGAAGCTGTCCCGCACCACCGTGCACAGCCGGATCGAGCGCCTGGAACGGGAGGGCGTGATCCAGGGGTACACGGTGCGCGTGCACGACGCCGCCGAACGCGGCTACATCCGCGCGCACATCATGATCACGGTGCTGCCCAAACGTGCGCCTTCAGTCGCCGCCGCGCTGCACGCGATGCCCGAGGTGCGCGCGCTGCACTCAGTGAGCGGCCCGTTCGATCTGGTGGCACTGGGCGTTGCGCCGTCGGTGGAGGCAATGGACGAGCTGACCGACCGCATCGGCGCCATCGACGGCGTGGAACGCACCACGTCGGCGATCGTCCTGTCGGCGAAGTTCGAGCGGTAAGCGACGGGCGCTTGGCCAGCTTTCGCTGGAATGACGACGCTTCAAGCCCCTCTCCCTACGGGAGAGGGGTTGGGGTGAGGGTTGGAGCGCGATCACGCTCGCGCTCGCGATGCACGCCATTGCGGAAAAGCGGAGATCCAAATGGATTCCAGCTTCCGCTGGAATGACGACACTTCAAGCCCCTCTCCCCACGGGAGAGGGTTGGGGTGAGGGCCGGGTCGCGCGATCACGCTCGCGCCTTCGATGCACGCCTTATCGAAAAAGGCGAGATCAAAATGGATTCCAGCTTCCGCTGGAATGACGACGCTTCAAGCCCCTCTCCCACCGGGAGAGGGGTTGGGGTGAGGGCCGGAGCGCGCGATCACGCTCGCGCCTTCGATGCACGTCGTTTCGAAAAAGCGAAGATCCAAATGGATTCCAGCTTCCGCTGGAATGACGACGCTTTAAGCCCCTCTCCCACCGGGAGAGGGGTTGGGGTGAGGGCCGGTAGGTGCGATCACGCTTGTGCTCGCGATGCACACCTATGGAAAAGGCGACATCCAAATGGATTCCAGCTTTCGCTGGAATGACGGCTGGCCGGGCTGGCCAGGGCCGGAGATGGAAGCCCCCGGCTCCCACCGGCCTGTAACCGGCCTTAGCCACGAGTGGGCAAGTGACAGGACCCAGCCCGAACCGCCGAAGCCCATACAATAGCCAGCCCGCCCCCGCGCCCCGACCGGCCTGTCTCGCCGGCCTCACGCCTTGAAGAAATCCGACTTCCATTACGACCTGCCGCCCGAGCTGATCGCCCAGACGCCGCTCCCGGAGCGTTCGGCGAGCCGGCTGCTGGTGGTGCCGCCCGCGCGCGACGGCGCCCACACCTCCGGCTTCCAGGACCGCGTTTTCCGCGAACTGCCCGATCTGCTGCAGCCGGGCGACCTGCTGGTGTTCAACGACACCCGCGTGATCCCGGCGCGTCTGTACGGACAAAAGACCACCGGCGGCCGTGTGGAGATCCTGATCGAGCGCCTGCTCGGTGGCCACGAAGTGCGCGCCCAGCTCGGCGTGAGCAAGTCGCCGAAGGAAGGCGCGCGGATCGTGCTGGATGCGGGCGGCGAGGCCGAAGTGCTCGGCCGCGACGGCGAGTTCTACCGCCTGCGTTTCCATATCGACGAGTCGCTCGAGAAATACCTGCTGCACGCCGGCCGCCTGCCGCTGCCGCCGTACATCCAGCGCGAGGCCGGCGCGGACGACGACACGCGCTACCAGACCGTGTTCGCGCGCGAGGTCGGCGCCGTGGCGGCGCCCACCGCCGGGCTGCATTTCGACGAAGCGCTGCTGGAAGCCCTGAAGGCGCGCGGCGTCGAGTTCGGGCATGTCACCCTGCACGTCGGCGCGGGCACGTTCCAGCCCGTGCGCGTGGACGAGCTCGACCAGCACGTCATGCACAGCGAGTGGCTGAACGTCGGCGCGGCGCTGATCGAACAGATCCGCCGCACGCGCGCGGCCGGCGGTCGCGTCATCGCCGTCGGAACGACGGTCGTGCGCGCGCTCGAAAGCGCGATGCGCGACGGCGAGCTGCACCCCTACGCCGGCGAGACGCGCCTGTTCATCCTGCCCGGTTACCGCATCCGCTCGGTGGACGCGCTGATCACCAACTTCCACCTGCCCGAGAGCACCCTGTTGATGCTTGTTTCCGCCTTCGCCGGCCAGGCGCGCGTGTTCGCCGCGTACGACCACGCCATCGCGGAGCGCTACCGCTTCTTCTCCTACGGCGACGCGATGCTGCTGTTCCCCAAGGCGCATGAGCCGAAGGAGCACGCGGAGTGAGCCGCCTTTCCTTCGAACTGCTGCGCACCGACGGCGCGGCGCGGCGTGGTCGGCTGACCTTCCCGCGCGGCACGGTGGAAACTCCGACCTTCATGCCGGTGGGCACCTACGGTTCGGTGAAGGGCGTGCTGCCCGAACAGGTCCGCGAGCTCGGCGCGGAGATGATCCTGGGCAACACCTTCCACCTGTACCTGCGACCGGGGCTGGATGTCATCGGCGACCACGGCGGGCTGCACGGCTTCACCCGCTGGAACGGGCCGATCCTGACCGATTCGGGCGGTTTCCAGGTCTTCTCGCTGGCGCACAAGCGCAAGATCACCGAACAGGGCGTGACCTTCGCCGCGCCGACCGACGGCAGCAAGGTCTTCCTCGGGCCCGAGGAAAGCATGCGGATCCAGAAGGTGCTGGATTCGGACGTGGTGATGATCTTCGACGAATGCACGCCGTATCCGGCGACCGAGGACGTCGCGCGGCGGTCGATGGAACTGAGCCTGCGCTGGGCCGAACGCAGCCGGCGGGCCCACGAGGGCAACGACGCGGCGCTGTTCGGCATCGTGCAGGGCGGCGTGCACGAGGCGCTTCGCACGCGCTCGGCGGCGGCGCTCATCGACATCGGCTTCGACGGCTACGCCATCGGCGGCCTGGCCGTGGGCGAGCCCGAGGCCGAACGCAACCACATGCTCGAGCACACCTGCCCGCAGCTGCCGGCCGACCAGCCCCGCTACCTGATGGGCGTGGGCCGGCCGGAGGATCTGGTGGAAGGCGTGGCGCGGGGGATCGACATGTTCGATTGCGTGATGCCGACCCGCAACGCGCGCAACGGGCATTACTTCACCTCGTTCGGCACAGTCCGGGTCCGCAACGCCAGGTACGAGCGCGACCTGCGTCCGATCGAGGAAGGCTGCGACTGCTACACCTGCCGCAACGGCTTCAGCCGCAGCTACCTGCGCCACCTGGACCGCTGCAACGAGATGCTCGGCCCGATCCTGGGCACGCTGCACAACCTGCGCTATTACCAGCGTTTGATGGCGCAGATGCGCGAGGCGATCGCGCAGGGAACCTTCGAGGCCTTCCGCGAGTCCTTCTACGCCGCACGGGCGCCGGAATAGCCCGTCCGGCACCCTCGCCCGGGGAGGGCGGGGGCAGCGCAGGGCAGGGCGGGCGATCTTCCGGCCGCCCGGGGCCCGCTTGCCGCCCCGTGGCATAATCCCCCGCTATTTTTCGATCAGGACGACCGTCATGAATCTGCTCGACCTCGTGATTTCCCCCGCCTACGCCCAGGCCGCGCCGCAGCCCGGCGCCGGTGGTTTCGGCATGTCGCTGCTGTTCCCCATCCTGCTGATCGCGGTCATGTACTTCCTCATGATCCGTCCGCAGATGAAGCGCCAGAAGGAACACCGCGCCATGCTGGAAAAGCTCTCCAAGGGCGACGAAGTGATCACCAACGGCGGCATCGCCGGCGTGGTCAGCGACATCGGCGAGAACTTCATCACCGTGGAAATCGCCGACAACGTGCGCATCCGCGTGCAGAAGGGCGCCATCGCCAACGTGCTGCCCAAGGGCACCCTCAAGTCGGCCTGAGCCGCTTCCCCGATCCCACCTGAGCGTGCGTCCCCGGACGCGCGCGGAATGCCGCGATGCTTGAATTTCCTAAGTGGAAATATTTCCTGATCCTGCTCGTACTCGGCCTGGGCGTGCTGTACGCGCTGCCCAACGTCTACCAGAAGGATCCTTCCGTACAGATCACGGCCAACCGCAGCGGCCAGCTCGATGAAGCCCTGCGCACCCGCGTCAAGGCAGAACTGGCGCAGGCCGGCATCACGCCCCGCTCGGTGGAGATCGAAGGCGAGAACCTGATGGTCCGCCTGCCGTCGCTGGAGGCGCAGAGCAAGGCCAACAATGCCCTGCGCACCACGCTGGGCGAGAACTACACCGTCGCGCTCAACCTCGCCTCGACCGTGCCGGACTGGCTCGCCAACCTGGGCGGCAAGCCGATGGTGCTGGGCCTGGACCTCCAGGGCGGCGTGCACTTCGTGATGCAGGTGGACCAGCGCGCCGCGCTGGAGAAGCGCGTCGACGCCTACGCCGAAGACATCCGTGTCAGCCTGCGCGACGCCAAGATCGCCTACCAGTCGGTCGAGCGCCGCCCGGACAACAGCATCCTGGCGATGCTGGCGCCGGGACAGGACGCCGAGCGCGCGCGCAACGAACTGGCGCGGCTCATGCCCGTGCTCAACTTCGACGTCACCGGCAGCAACGTGACCGTCACCGTGCCGGAGGCCGAACTGCGCGCGATCGCCGCCGGCGCGATCGAGCAGAACGTCACCACGCTGCGCAACCGCGTCAACCAGTTGGGCGTGGCCGAGCCGATCATCCAGCGCCAGGGCGAGGACCGCATCGTCGTCCAG
The DNA here is from genome assembly GCA_031216755.1 of Lysobacter arvi. GTDB lineage: Bacteria > Pseudomonadota > Gammaproteobacteria > Xanthomonadales > Xanthomonadaceae > Lysobacter_J > Lysobacter_J arvi. The sequence continues at coordinate 531,574 of JARUHG010000002.1, forward strand.
CTGCCAGGCGTGCAGGACACCGCCGAAGCCAAGCGCCTGATCGGTGCCACCGCGACGCTGGAATTCCGCGCCGTGGTCGACGGCGACGCGGCCGAGGCCAAGCGCACCGGCGTGATGCCGCCGGGCGCGCGCCTGTACACCATCCGCGACACCGACCAGCCGGTGCTGCTGAGCAAGCGCGTGCTGGCCTCGGGCGACCAGATGGTCGGCGCCAAGGTCGGCCGCGACCAGAACGGCCTGCCGGCCGTGGACATCACGCTCAACAGCATCGCCGGCCAGCGCATGTTCGACTTCACCAGCGAGAACGTCGGCAAGCTGATGTCGGTGGTGTACATCGAGCGCATCCCCACCGTGACCATGGTCAACGGGCAGGAAGTGCGCAGCGTGCGCGTGCAGGAGGAAGCACTGGCCCCGACCCGCATCGCCGGCGTGTTCGGCAAGAACTTCCAGACCACGGGCCTGGAGAAGACCGAAGCCGAAACGCTGGCCAAGCTGCTCAGCGCCGGCTCGCTCGCCGCGCCGATGGACTTCGTCGAGGAACGCATCATCGGGCCGAGCCTGGGCGCGGAGAACGTCGAGCGCGGCATCACCGCGGTGGTGTACGCCTTCGTGTTCACCCTGGCCTTCTTCACCATCTACTACCGCATGTTCGGCGTGATCACCTCGGTCGCGCTGCTGATGAACCTGCTTATCGTGGTGGCGGTGATGTCGATGTTCGGCGCGACGATGACGCTGCCCGGCTTCGCCGGCCTGGCGCTGTCGGTCGGCCTGTCGGTCGACGCGAACGTGCTGATCAACGAGCGAATCCGCGAAGAGCTGCGCCTGGGCGTCCCGCCCAAGGCGGCCATCGCGGCCGGTTACGAGAAGGCCGGCGGCACCATCATGGACGCCAACCTGACCGGCCTGATCGTGGGCGTGGCGCTTTACGTGTTCGGCACCGGCCCGCTGAAGGGCTTCGCGCTGACCATGATCATCGGCATCTTCGCCTCGATGTTCACCGCGATCACCGTCTCCCGTGCGCTGGCGCAGCTGATCTACGGCTACCGCAAGAAGCTCAAGTCCGTGGCCATCTGACCGGGTGAGAACGAATCCATGAAACTTTTCCCGCTTCATCTCATCCCGAACGATACCAAGATCGACTTCCTGCGTACGCGTTACGTGTCGATCACGATCACGGTGCTGCTGTTCGTCGCTTCGCTGGTGATCATCGGCATGTTCGGCTTCCGCAAGGAGGCCTACGCGCTGGAATTCACCGGCGGCACGCTGGTCGAAACCACGTTCCAGGCGCCGGCCGACGTCGACCGGGTGCGCGAGCAACTGGCGACGGCCGGCTTCGACAACGCCCAGGTGCAGGCCTTCGGCGGCGGCAACGGGCTGATGATCCGCCTGCAGCCGCACGGCGAAAGCAACAACGCCACCGGCAGCCAGTCCATCGCCAACCAGGTCGTCAAGGCGGTCTCCACCGCCGACAACCCGGCGCGCGTGGTGCGCAGCGAATTCGTCGGCCCGCAGGTCGGCGCCGACCTCGTGCGCGACGGCATCTACGCGACGTTGTTCATGCTGATCGGCTTCCTCATCTACATCGCGTTCCGCTTCGAGTGGAAGTTCGCGGTGGTGGCGAGCCTGACCGCGTTCTTCGACCTGATCGTCACCGCGGCGTACATCTACGGCACCGGGCGCGAGTTCGACCTGACCGTGCTGGCCGGCCTGCTGTCCGTGATGGGCTTCGCGATCAACGACATCATCGTGGTCTTCGACCGCGTGCGCGAGAACTTCCGCACGTTGCGCGTGGACTCGATCGAAGTGCTGAACCGCTCGATCAACCAGACGCTGTCGCGAACGGTGATCACCGCGGTGATGTTCTTCCTGTCGGCCTACGCGCTGTACCTGTACGGCGGCTCGTCGATGGAAGGCCTGGCGCTGACGCACATGATCGGCGCCGTGATCGTGGTGGTCTCGTCGATCTTCGTGGCCGTGCCGCTGCTCGCCATCGGCCCGTTCAAGGTCAGCAAGCAGGACCTGCTGCCGAAGGCGAAGGACGAGGCCGCGCTGGCGCGCCGTCCGTAAGCAAGCTGCGCTCGGGTTGTTCGAAAAAAGGGCCGCGCACTGCCGGTCCTTTTTTCTTTCTGGCGCCTTGATCTTGGACTGGACGCGTAAGTCGCCGGCCCTCGTCAAGAGGTCGCGCATGGTTAACGATGATTCCGTCCTGGGTGAAACGGGTTTGAAGCCAGAAGGGTGACTGAGTGGGCGCGCGTGTGCCACGCGATCGTCCAAGCAGTTCCTCATGAGCATGCGCCGGTTGAGCCGATGCTGTGCCACCCAACGGGAGGCAAGTGTCTCGCCGTTTGGCGAGTGGCTCTGGGCCTTGATCCGGATGCGCGAAGAGTGAGGCAAGCTGCGGTCGAGTGCGGGAGTCAATGCCATGCTCGCCGCAGGTTGTATGGCTGATTAGCGAGCTGGAAGGATCACGTGTTGCGCGAGCTTTCTACGCGAGTAGAGGAGCCGGAAGTCTCGATTTGGGGCGATCACGCATTCCGTTTAGTTGTTAGCTAGGAAACGCATGCTCCTGGAGACACGTGAATGGCGTAGTCCGCCTGTTGGGTCAACGGAGCTGCAAGAGAGAAACCTTCCTCTTGTTCAGAAAGATGGCTTTGAGAGCATGACGAGTTGATGCAGTACTACTGCACTCAGCGTACTCATGTAGGTACAGGGCCACAGGCGAAGTGAACGAAGCTAAAGCGTCCGTTGAGCGGCAGAAATTGCCAATGAATCCCATTCGGAATGACTGGGCCGATATTGCCAAGGGCATCGGCATCATGCTGGTGGTCTATGGGCATGTCGCCAGAGGCGTGATGTCCGCAAAGCTTGGGAGCGAAAGCGAGGTCCTGCGCATCGCGGACGACGTGATCTACAGCTTCCACATGCCTCTCTTCTTTTTCCTGTCCGGGCTCTTCTTTCAGAGCTCCTTCGTTGCGCGGGGGAGGCTAGGCATGGTCGAGAACAAGGTGCAGACCATCTTGTATCCCTACGTCGTATGGTCGCTCCTGCAGGGCGGAGTCGAAGTTCTTTTAAGCAAATACACGAATGGCGGCGCGACACTTTCAGAGCTGGCCACGCTTGCCTGGCAACCGAGAGCGCAACTCTGGTTCTTGTACGTGCTGTTTCTTGTATTCGCTCTTGCGGTGCTTCTCTACCCTCGACGCCGCTTCGGAACGGGCGCATGCATACTAATTGCACTCATAGGAGCGATCGCGTTCGTTTGGAGTGACCTCATTCCGGACGTGTGGGTCCTCGTTCGATTGAGTACGAGTTTCGTGTTTTTCAGTGTGGGTGTTCTTTTCAGCAAGTACGAGCGGGATCTGCCGGAGGTGAACTGGTGGGGAATATCGTTCATGTTGCTGCTGTTTGCCCTTTGCCAGATGTTGACGATCAATCACTCGCTGCAACGTGTGAGTGCTTGGATGCTGTTTGTCTCGCTGCTGGGGACAATGTGCGTGGTAGTGATGTCGAAGCGTATCGCTGTATTGCAACCTAGGTGGCTCGTGGCACTTGGGGCCGCATCCATGGCGATATACCTGATGCATATTCTGGCCGGGAGCGGTACCCGAATCGTTCTCTCAAAAGTGTTCGGAATTGAATCCGTATCAGTGCACCTAGCCCTGGGGACTGCCGTTGGGCTCACCGCGCCGCTGCTTGCGGACAAGATGATCAAGCGTTTCAGACTGACCTTCCTGTATGTCGCACCAATTCCGTCGCGTGGTCAGCCGCCGACAGCATGATGCAGCGGGCCCGCGCTTGAGAAAGGGGCCGCCATGACACGCTAGGCGTGCAGATTCTCGATCGAGGCCGAGTCCTTGCTTGCCGTGTGTCAATCGCTAGGGTCACAAGATCAGTCGAACGCCGCCGCGTATCCCGTGTTGACCATCTTCTGTTGCAGCACAGGTCGACGACTTTCAGATTGCGGGCGACCGTGCTGGCGGGTGGCGGTACCGCGCGCTTCGAGTACGATTTCCGCGCGCGATGGCCGATGGCCGCAGCGCGATGATGTCGGTCAGCGATGCGAACCTCGACCAAGTGTCGCGCCTGCTGCGGGCGATCGCGCGCGGCGACCTGACGGCCCGCATGCAAGGCGGTTTCCATGGCGTTTTCGCCCGCATGCGCGACGAATGTGCGACAGGGCCGGAAACGCAAGGCGCAACTGCGGGAGAATCGGACGATCCCTGCCCACGGAGTTCCGCATGGCCAACGACGATCTGGTGTTCTACGTGAAGTTGTACGTGAAGCCCGAATGCGTGGACGAATGGCGCCGCGCCTTCGACGCGATCGTGCAGGCGATGTCGCAGGAGCCCGAGTTCGTCGCGTGCTACGCGCACCGCGACGCGAACGATCCGAACCAGTTCACGCTCTACGAGCGCTGGGCCGAGTCGAGCGTGGAATCCTTCCTGCGCAACCAGATGAAGCCGTATCGCGTGGAATACGACGCGGCGATCCAGCCGATGCTGCAGCGTCCGCGCGAACCGCAAGTGCTGCTGCCCATCGGGGCGTGGTTCGGCTCGCACGGCTGATGCCGGGCGTCGCGACGCGATTCCACCGCGTTGCGGCAACACCGTCTGCAGCTTGAGGTCCTGTAACCCGGAGAGCTAAGCGCGCCGGTGGCCATGTCGCCGTCGCGCCCATCCCGATCCGCCGGCAACAAAAAAGCCGCGCAAGGCGCGGCCTTTCCGTCGATGCGGTACCCGCGTGCGATCAGTCGAACGCCGCGGCGTATCCCGTGTTGACGATCTTCTGCTGCAGCAGGTCGGCGACCTTCAGATTGCCGGCGACGAGCTGGCGCGTGGCGAGACCGCGGTTGTCCATCGGGCCGGTGGTGCGGCCGCGGAAGTCGCTCACCTTGCCGCCCGCCTCGCGCACCAGCAGCACGCCGGCGGCGATGTCCCACGGCTTCACGCCGGCTTCGAAGTACGCGTCGGCGCGGCCGCACGCGACGTACGCCAGGTCCAGCGCGGCCGATCCGGTGCGGCGGATGTCCTCCGCCTCCAGCAGCAGGTTGTCGATGCACTTGAGCTGCGCGGACACGCGCTCGCGCTCGCGCGGCGGGAAGCCGGTCAGCACCATCGCGCCGTTGAGGTCCTTGCGGTCGGTCACGCGGATGCGGCGCTCGTTGAGCGTCGCGCCGCTGCCGCGGCTGGCGGTGAACAGGTCGTTGCGCAGCGGGTCGAAGATGACGGCGTGGATCGGCTCGCCGTTCTCCACCAGCGCGATCGACACGCAGAAGTGCGGGATGCCGTGCAGGTAGTTGCTGGTGCCGTCGAGCGGATCGATCACCCAGGTGAAGCGGTTGTGGCCGATCGAGCCGGTTTCCTCGCCCAGGATCGCGTAATCGGGCGTGGAGCGGCGGAATTCCTTGATGATCTCCTTCTCCGCCAGGCCGTCGACTTCGCTGGCGTAGTCCATGCGGTCCTTCTCGACCACGTTCAGGGCGTCGAGCTTGTTCATGTGGCGAAGCAGGACGTTGCCGGCGGAGCGGGCGGCCTTGACCATGAGGGTGACGGCGGGTTTCTGCATGGGTGAGGCGCCTCGTTCGGGGGACGGGGAGAGGATGGACTGGCGGGGGTGAAAGAGCGTCGCCGGCGCTGCGGCCGGGGCGCGGAGTTTACCATTGCCGGCCATGAGTTCCGAATCGAAGACCGTGAATCCTTCCCATCCGCTCGCGCAGCGCCTGCGCATCGTCCTCGTCGGCACCCAGCACCCCGGCAACATGGGCTCGGCCGCGCGGGCGATGAAGACCATGGGCCTGATCCGCCTGGTCCTGGTCGCGCCGGAAAAGGCGCCCAACGCCGAGTCGTACGCCCTGGCCGCCGGCGCCGACGACGTCCTCGGCGAGGCCCGCACCTGCGAGACGCTGGCCGAAGCCGTCGCCGACTGCCGCCTCGTCCTGGGCTGCACCGCCCGCAGCCGGCGGGTCCAGCTGGAGGAGCTGATGCCCCGCGACGCCGCCGCGCGCAGCGTCGCGCAGGCCGCTGGCGGGTCCGAGGTCGCGCTGGTCTTCGGCCGCGAACGCACCGGCCTGACCAACGACGAGCTGCAGCTGTGCCACGCGTCGGTCCACATCCCGGCCAATCCGGACTACAGCTCGTTGAACCTCGCCGCCGCGGTGCAGGTGCTCAGTTACGAGCTGCGCCTGGCACTGCTGCAAGCCGGGTCGGACGGAGCCGAGCCCGCGGGCAGCGACGATCCCCGCGACCTGCCGGCCTCGCACGAACAGATGGAGGGATTCTTCGCGCAGCTGGCCGAGACGCTGGACGCGATCGACTTCCACAAGGGCCGCGCGCCCGACTCGGCGATGCGCAAGCTGCGACGGCTGTACCTGCGTGCCGGCCTGGACGCGCGCGAGGTGCGGATCCTGCGCGGCATCCTGGCCGACACGCAGCGCATGGCGATGCTCGCCGGGTCAAAACGCTGATCTGCTGACGGCCCGACGGTTTGCCGTTTCGGGCCGGACTCCTTTCGATTACGCTGCGTGGCGGCATCCCGATGGGTCGTCGTTCTTGATCGCCAGCCTGCGTAATACCGCCCTGCTGACCCTGTGCATGCTGGCCATGGCCGCCGCCCCGCTTTCGGCGATGGCGGGGAACGACGCGGGCGTGCTGGTGCTCGGTCGCATCAGCGACGATCCCAAGAAGCACTACGAGCAACTCAAGCCGCTGCTGGATTACGTGGTGCCGCGGCTGGCCGACGTGGGCATCCGCGAAGGCCGCATCCTGATGGCCAAGGACACGCAGCAGATGGCCAGCTACCTGCGCCGCGGCCGCGTCGACTGGGTCACCGAGACCACCGGCACCGCGATGCTGCTGCGCCAGCGCGCAGGCGCGCAGCCTGTGCTGCTGACCGAACGCGACGGCGTAAGCCACTACCACAGCGTCTTCTTCGCGCGCCGCGACAGCGGGCTGTCGTCGCTCGACGACCTGCGCGGCCACAGCATCGCGTTCCAGCGGCCCAATTCGACCAGCGCCTACTTCGTGCCAGCGGCCGAGCTGCTGGGTCGCGGCTTCTCGCTCGAGATCCTCCTGTCGCCGGAAGACCGCATCGAGCGCGACGAGGTCGGCTACCTCTTCGCCTGGTCGGAGCTGAACATCTCGACCTGGGTGCACAAGGGCCTGGCCGACGCCGGCGTGATGAGCAACCTCGACTGGGCCAATCCGCACCGCATGCCGCCGTCGTTCCGCGACGACCTGATGGTCATCGGCAAGACCGTCGACTACCCGCGCGCAGTGGAAATGGTGCGCGAAGGCCTCGATCCACGCGTCGAGGCGCGCCTTCGCGAAGTGCTGATCGACGCTGCCGGCGACCCCGAGGCGGGCGACGCGCTGCTGCGCTTTTTCAACACCACGCGTTTCATGCCGGTGGACGAGCAATCGCGCAAGGCGCTGGACCGCATCTCCGAGGGCGTGGCCCGCGTGCGCGCGGAGGTCGAATGAAGCTGCGCATGGGGTTGCAGGCGCGCTTCCTCGCCCTGATGGGCGTGGCCATGCTGGTGGTGCTCGCGCTGGTCGCCCTGCTGCTCAACCGGCAGGAACAGATGCGCCGCGAGGTCGAGGGCGTCAGCCGCCAGGCGATGCGCACGATGATCGGGCAGAGCCTGCGTCGCCAGGGCGAAGTGGCCGTCACCCAGCTCGCGGCGGCGCTGACCAACCCCTTGTACTACTCGGACCTCGACGCCGTCGGCGCACTGGCGCGTTCCACCCTGGCCGCGCCGGACGTGCGTTACGTGATCGTGTACGACGAGGACGGCAGGGTCGTGCACGACGGCAGCGAGGACATCGCGCCGTACGGCCGCCGCATGGACGATGCGATGGCGAAGGAGGTCATCGCCTCGACCGCGCTGCACACCCAGTTCGACGAGCGCGTCATGGACGTGTCGATGCCGATCCTGATCGGCCAGCAGCGCGTCGGCGGCGTGCGCATCGGCTACGACATGCAGGCGATGCGGCGGCTGCAGGAGCAGTCCGTGGACACGCTGCGGTCGCGGCTGGACACGCTCGGCCAGCGGCACGTGATCTGGATCGGGCTGCTCGGCGTGGGGCTGCTGGTGTTCGGCGCGCTGTCGCTGTGGTTGATCCAGCGACTGCTGGTGCGCCCGATCCGGCGCCTGGCCGAATCGGCGCAGGAAATCGAGGCCGGCCACTTCGACACCACCACCCCGGTCGACGGCCGCAACGACGAGGTCGGCGACCTGATGCGCGCGTTCGATCGCATGAGCCGCAGCCTCGCGCGCCACGATCGCGAAATCCGCCGCATGGCCTATACCGATGCGTTGACCGGACTGGCCAACCGGCTCGCGTTCCGCGAAGTGCTGGACGAACGCCTCGGGCAGAGCGACGGCCGCCAGCTCGCGCTGCTGTTCGCCGACATCGACGACTTCAAGCGCGTGAACGACACGCTCGGCCACGATGCCGGCGACGACGTGCTGCTCGAATGCGCGCACCGCATCGAGCGGGCGGTCGCGCGGGTGGGCGGCGAGGATGCGCTGCTGGCCCGCTTCGGCGGCGACGAATTCGTGATCCTCGTGCAAGGCAACGACGATCCGCACGACGAGGTGCGCACGCTGGCGACACGCCTGGCCGAAGCGCTGGTGGTCGACCTGGGCGCGCCGGTGGACGTGCAGGGGCGGCAGGTGTTCCTGGGCACGTCGATCGGCATCACGCTCTTCCCCGAGGACGCCGCCAGCGGCACCACGCTGATGAAGAACGGCGACATCGCCATGTACCAGGCGAAGGTCGCCGGCAAGAACTGCTTCCGCTTCTACAGTCGCGCGATGAACCAGGCGGTGGAGCGTCGCGTCCATCTGGAGCAGGAGCTGCGCGGCGCGTGGGATCGCGGCGAATTGAGCCTGGTCTACCAGCCCGTCTTCCGCCTGGTCGACGGCGCGATGATCGGTGCCGAGGCGCTGCTGCGCTGGCGTCATCCGGAACTGGGCTTCGTCGCGCCGTCGGTGTTCATCGACGTGGCCGAACAGAGCGGCCTGATCGAAGTGCTCGGTCCGCAGGTGCTGCACGCGGCGTGTTCCGACGCGGTGGCGTGGCAGAAGGCGCGCAAGGATCGCGAACCGCTGTTCGTCGCGGTGAACGTGTCGCCGCGCCAGTTACGCAGCGGCGATCTGCCCGAGGTCGTGGCGGCGTGCCTGCGCGACACGGGCCTCGCCGCCGACCTGCTGCATCTGGAGCTCACCGAGACGGCCGTCATCGGCGACGAACTGCACGCGAGCGCGCTGCTCTCGGAACTGCGCGGCATGGGCGTGCGCGTGTGGCTGGACGACTTCGGCACCGGCTTCTCCGGCCTCAGCCACCTGCGCCGCGTGCCGGTCGACGGCGTGAAGATCGACCGCAGTTTCGTCGCCGACGTGCTGCGCGATCCGGACGATCTCGCGCTGACCACCGCGATCATCGCCATGGCGCATTCGCTGGGCATCCTGGTCGTCGCCGAAGGCGTGGAGAAGGAAGGCCAGTATTCGATCCTGCGCGAACGCGGATGCGATTTCGCGCAGGGCTACTGGCTGGGGCATCCGGTGACGGTGGAGGAGTTCCTGCAGTTGCGCGCGTGAAATGTCGCCGCGTTCAGCCCTCTCCCAACGGGAGAGGGGTTGGGTTGAGGGGCAACGAAGCCGCAGTGGTGAGCGGGCCGTGCCATACAGCGGTGCGCTGCTGCTTGGCGTCTCGAACGCAGAAGCGAAATGGATTCCAGCTTCCGCTGGAATGACGACGACACTGCGCATCGTCGATGCAGTGCCCAAGCGTTACGGGCCTGGCTCCCGGCCTTCGCCGGGATGACCGGTGGGAGTGGCGACGCTCCTCAAAAATCGAACAACTCGCCCAGCAGATTTTTCTTCTTCTTGTACTTGTAGTCGGACTTGTAGTGCCCCGACTTGTACTCATCCGAGTGCCCATGAGTGCGCGGCTGCTCGCGCATCGGCGGCGGAGGCGGTGCAGCCTGCGCGCGCGACGGCGGCGCGTCGACGGACGCGCGTTCGATCAGCTTGTCGAGTTCGCCGCGATCCAGCCAGACGCCGCGGCATTGCGGGCAGTAGTCGATTTCGATGCCCTGGCGGTCGGTCATCGCCAGTTTGACGTCACGGCAGACGGGACAATCCATGCGGGGTTCCTCGCGTCGGGGGAACCCATGTTCTCAGGGCGCGCGGGCCCGGAGTCAACCCGCTTGCGGAACGCCTCGTTCAGCATGGCGTGCGATGAAATCGCGCACCTGCGGGTACACCTGCGTGCGCCAGCGGCGCCCGCTGAAGATCCCGTAGTGGCCCGCGCCTTCCACGGTGAGGTGCTCGCGCTGGTCCTCGGCGATGCCCGTGCACAGCGTATGCGCGGCGCGGGTCTGGCCCTGGCCGGAGATGTCGTCCAGCTCGCCTTCGATGGTGAGCAGGGCAGTGCGCTGGATCTTCGACGGATCCACGCGCTCCCCGCGCACGTCCCACTCGCCGCGCGGCAGCAGGTGGTCCTGGAAGACGACGCGCACCGTCTGCAGGTAGTACTCGGCCGGCATGTCGAGCACGGCGTTGTATTCGTCGTAGAAGCGGCGATGCGCGGCGGCATCGTCCAGGTCGCCCTTCACCAGGTGCATGTAGAAATCCCAATGCGACTGGAAATGGCGTTCGGGATTCATCGCGACGAAGCCACCGTGCTGCAGGAAACCCGGATACACGCGGCGACCGTGCCCCGGGTAGTTCGCCGGAACGTGCTGGATCAGGTTGTCCTCGAACCACGACAGCGGCTCGTGCGTGGCGAGGTCGTTGACCTTCGTCGGGTTCTGCCGCGTGTCGATCGGCCCTCCCATCATGACCATCGAACGCGGGGTGGTCTCGCCGCGCGCGGCCATGAGCGAGATCGCCGCCAGCACGGGCACGGTCGGCTGGCACACGCTGACCACGTGCAGCGTGTCGGCGCCGATCTGGCGGATGAAGTCCTGCACGTACGCGATGTAATCGTCGAGCGAGAACGCGCCTTCGCCCACCGGCACCATGCGCGCGTCGACCCAGTCGGTGATGTAGACCTTGTGGTCGCGCAGCAGCGTGCGCACGGTATCGCGCAGCAGCGTGGCGTGATGGCCCGAGAGCGGCGCGACCACCAGCACCGGCGGGTCGTCCTTGAGGTCGCGCAGGTTGCCGGCGTCGTCGGCGTAGCGCTTGAAGCGCAGCAGGCGGCAGAACGGCTTGCGCGCCATCTCGCGCTCGATCACCGGGTACACCGTCCCGTCGATGTCGATGGAATGGATGCCGAACTCGGGCTTCTCGTAATCCTTGCCGATGCGATACAGCAGTTCGCAGCCCGCCGCGGTCTGCGCGGCGCCCGGCAGCGACGACAGCCAGCCGCCCTGCTGGCCGAACATCTTGGCGCAGGCCTCGGCCCAGTACGTCATCGGGGCCATCCACGCGCGGCCCAGCTCGTGCATCTGGTAGAGCATCGGTTCGAATCCGGTGGCGGGCCCGGAGGCGGGCCGCATGCTGCGTCGCAGCATAACGGAACAGTCCGGGCGACGGGTTAACGGGCGGCGGCGCGGTTCAGGCGGGGCGCTCCAGGGCGACCAGGCGGTCGGCCAGCGCCGGCGACAGCCACAGATGCGAGCCCAGCGGCAGGAAACCCGCCTTCGCGAAGCGCTGCCGGTAGAAGCGCGCCGGCCGCGGGTGGAAGCCCACGTCGTCGCCGTCGGTCTCGTCCTCTCCGGTGAAGGTCTCCAGGAACGCCACCCCGCCGCACAGCTCCGCCAGCCCCGGGAGACCCCGGTCGAGTTCGCGTGCCTCCAGGTAGTGCATGACGTCGCTGCAGACCAGCAGGTCGACCGGCGGGCATGGCCGCAACTGGGCGAAGTCGGCGAAGCGCGCGAAGTGCACGTTCCGCCGCGCACCGAAGCGACGCACCGCGTATTCGCTGCTATCGAAACCCAGGTAGGAGGCCTTCGGCCGCAGCTTCAGCAGTGGCGCGCGCCAGGCGCCTTCGCCGCAACCGATGTCGAGCACGGTTCGGATCGGGCGTTCGAGGTGGTATTCGGCCGTGGCGACGGCGAGCGCGACCTTGCGTGCGAGCCGCGTGGCGCTGCCGACCGCGTGGTCCTTCTTCGAGGATTCGCGGTACCAGCGTTCGAAGTAAGCCTGGTCGTAGTGTTTGGTCATGCCGCGATTGTACGAGGCGGCCGGCAGGGCTGGCCGGCGCGGGCAGGGAGGCGCGGTGCGCGTCGTTCGTCGTTCGTCGATGCCGCTTTGCCGTCGTCGTTCGTCGGCTACAGCGTTGGACGGTGAAGCAGGGAAGCCGGGCTCCGTAGCGCACGGCGCTTCGTCACCGGCAAACCATATCCCCGTCATTCCAGCGCAAGCTGGAATCCATTTTGATCTCGTCTTTTCGAAACGACGTGCATCGCAAGCACGAGCGTGATCGCACGTCCCGGCCCTCACCCCAACCCCTCTCCCGGTGGGAGAGGGGCTTGAGCATCGTCATTCCAGCGGAAGCTGGAATCCATTTTGATCTTCGGCTTTCCAAAGGGGCGTACATCGCAAGCACGAGCGTGATCGCGTGTCCCGACCCTCACCCCAACCCCTCTCCCGGTGGGAGAGGGGCTTAAGCATCGTCATTCCAGCGGAAGCTGGAATCCATTTTGATCTTCGGCTTTCAAAGGGGCGTACATCGCAAGTACGAGCGTGATCGCGTGCGCCGGCCCTCACCCCAACCCCTCTCCCGCAGGGAGAGGGGCTTGAGCATCGTCATTCCAGCGGAAGCTGGAATCCATTTTGATCTTCGGCTTTCAAAGGGCGCGTGCATCGCAAGTACGAGCGTGATCGCGCGCCCCGACCCTCACCCCAACCCCTCTCCCGGTGGGAGAGGGGCTTAAGCATCGTCATTCCAGCGAAAGCTGGAATCCATTTTGATCTTCGGCTTTCAAAGGGCGCGTACATCGCAAGCACGAGCGTGATCGCACGCCCCGGCCCTCACCCCAACCCCTCTCCCGCGGGGAGAGGGGCTTGAGCCCCGTCATTCCAGCGAAAGCTGGAATCCATTTCGATCTTCGCCTTTTCGAAACGACGTGCATCGAACGCACGAGCATGATCGCGTCTTGACTCAGTCAGCGCGAGAAGGGCTGGGCGCTCGAGCGCGCGTCGATACAGGCAGCAGCGCCGCTGTGCAATCCTATGCACCGTTTGCGACGTCGTTTCCGCCGAGGACCCCATGGCCTATTTCTGGATCAAGACCGCCCACCTCGTGTTCGTGATGGCCTGGATGGCCGGCGTGTTCTACCTGCCGCGCATCCTGGTGAACCTCGCCGAGGCGGGGAACGAGCCCGCGGTGCGTGCGCGGCTGGTGCTGATGGGGCGCCGGCTGTACCGCTTCGGGCACATGATGTTCGGGTTGGCGTTCGCGTTCGGGCTGGTGCTGTGGCTGGGCTACAAGGTGCTCCCGGACTTTCCGACCATGGTCGGACCGGGCGCGGGGTGGCTGCACGCGAAGCTCGCGCTGGTCGTGCTGATGCTCGTCCACTTCACGGTCGCGGGGCGCTGGCTGAAAGGCGTGGACGCGGGCAGGACGCTGCCGTCGTCGAAGGCGCTGCGCTGGTTCAACGAGCTCCCGGTGCTGCTGCTGGTGGCGATCGTCTTCCTCGTGCTCGCCAAGCCGTTCTGATCGCGCAGGGCCGGCGCGCCGGCTTCTCACCCCGTCTCAACCGGCGCCTGCTAAGGTGCGCCGCAATCCACCCACCCACGTGGAGCGCGAATGGACGAGCGTTACTCGTTGATGCGCGGCGGGCTGCTGTACCGGCTCACGCATGCCGGCGGCGCGGCATGGACCGAACGCGCCTATGCGCCGTGGATCGCCTTCGCGCTGCTGATGATCGTGCTGGTGCCGGCGGTCGCGATGAGCGCCCACGACGGCCGGCTGCTGGACGGCGTCGCGGTGCCGCTGATCCGCGACTACAACGTCTGGGCACGGTTCGCCCTCGCGATGCCTGCGCTGGTGCTCGCCGCGCCGCTCGCCGACGAGCGCATGTGGCGCTCGCTCGATCACCTGCGCAGCCTGGTCGATCCGGCCGATCACGCGCAATTCGAGCGCGCGTTGAACCGGCTGCGCGGCTGGCGCGATTCGATCTGGCCGGAACTGTTGCTGTTCGCGGTGGCGATCTCCGGATCGTTCGCCGCACCGACGCTGCCGCTGTACGACCTGGTCGCGACATGGCGCGACGACGGCGCGCAGCTCACGCCGGCCGGGCTGTGGCTGACGTGGGTGGGGTTTCCCGTGTTCCGCTTCCTCACGCTGCTGTGGCTGTGGCGTTTCCTGCTGTGGGTCTGCCTGCTGGCGCGCTTCGCGCGGCTGGACCTCGCCCTGCACGCCGCGCACCCGGACGGCTGCGGCGGCGTCGCCTTCCTGGGCTACGCGCATGCGTCGTTCCTGGTGATGCCGCTCGTCGGCAGCCTGCTGGTCGCCGGCAGTTGCGCGGTGGAGGTCGAGCACCTCGGCGTGCGCCTGACCAGCCTGCACCTGCTGCTCGGCGGCTACGTGGTGTTCGCGATCGCGTTCGTGCTCGCGCCGCTGTTGCTGCTCACGCCCAAGCTGGCGGCGCTCAAGCGCAACAGCCTGCTCGCGTACGGGGCACTGGGGACCGATACGTCGGAGGAATTCGAAAGCCGCTGGCTCGGCCGCGCGCGTCGCGCCGCCGCGCCGATCCTCAACGCGGGCGATGCCTCGGCGCTGGCGGATCTCACCGCGGTGTACGCGACCGCGAACCGGATGGGCACGGTGCCGGTGCAGCGCTGGATCCTGCTGCAGTTCCTCGGCGCGACGGTGCTGCCGCTCCTGCCGCTGGCCCTGCTGGTCATGCCGCTGGACCAGCTGCTGCAGAAACTGTTCTCGATGCTGGTGTGACGCGTGCCCGCGGGCACGCCGGGGTCAGACGCCGCGCACGCGGATCTCGACCTCGTCCACGACCACCGTCTGGCCCGCGCGGATCTTGCAGGTCTTGCGCAGTTCGACCTCGCCGTCGACCGTCACCGCACCGCTGGCGACGATCGCCTTCCCCGCGCCGCCGCTGTCGCACAGGCCGACCAGCTTGAGCAGCTGGTTGAGTTCGACGTGGTCGCGGTCGAGTTCGAAATCGATGTGCTGCATGGGGCGGGCCGGCGGGCGAGGGCGCTCAGGATACGCTCAAGCGTCCGCGCACAGCGCGCGCTTCTGCTCGGGACGCAGTTGCTTGATGGCATGTTCGGCGCGGCTGGCCGACGCGCGGTCCGGATGCGGGAACTGCGCCAGCAGGCGAACCGGCGGGCGCGAGCGGGTGTAACGCGCGCCCTTTCCGGCCACGTGCTGCGCGTACCGGCGCGCCACGTCGGTCGTGATGCCGGTGTACAGGCTGCCGTCGCGGCATTCCAGCAGGTAGACGAACCAGCGCGCGGTCGTGTCGGCGGTATCGGAGCTCATGCCAGGTAATCGTACAGCCGGTAGATCCACGACAGTTCGTAGGCGATCGCGAAGGCGACGAACGCCCGGTGGAAGCGCTCGCTGGACACCTTCGTCGCGACCAGGCAGAGCACGACGAGCACTGCGTTGCGGATCGGGTACTCGATGCGCAAATGCGCGTAGTAGGGCTTGCCCTTGATCAGCGTGTCGACGAGGTCGATCGCGTACGACGCCGCCATGATCCCGAAGAACCATGCGCGTCGTGACTGGAAGTAGTCGCGCCAACCGGCGTAATCGGCCAGGTCGTCGGGAAACAGCAGCGTGCACAGCAGGAACAGCACGACCACGTACAGGACGAGGAACGCGTAGGACGTGAAGGTCCACGGATGCACGCGCGCCAGCGCGAATTCCCACCACCAGAAGTGCACCAGCGTGATGAACATCGACAGCGCCCACGCCAGGTGCACGCCGTAGATGCGCTCGCGGCCGGGATGCTGCACGAACTTCGCCAGGCCCTTGAGCAGGGTGGTGAGCGCCAGGCCCAGCACGATGCCGAGCACGATACGGATGTGGCCGAACTGCGGATCGCTGGCGGCGGTCGTGTCCATGGCGCGCCCGGGGAGCCTGTGGTCGTCTGCGCGAGCATAGACATCGGCGCGGCGTGGCGCATTCACGCCGGCAGCTGCGATCATGTCGGCATGACCGATTCCCCCGATTCCAGCGGCGCGGCCCCCGCCGATGCCGCCTTCGACGGCCTGCCGCTCGCGCCGGCGCTGCTGCAGGGCGTGCAGGCGCTCGGCTATGCGCGGATGACGCCGGTGCAGGCGCATGCGCTTCCGGCGATCCTGCAAGGCCGTGATCTCATCGCCCAGGCCCCGACGGGCAGCGGCAAGACGGCCGCGTTCGGCCTGGGCCTGCTGCACCGCCTCGACGCCGCCTCGAATGCGACGCAGGCGCTGGTGCTGTGCCCCACGCGCGAACTCGCCGATCAGGTCGGCCGGCAGTTGCGCAAGCTCGCCTTCGCGATCCCGAACCTGAAGCTGTCGATCCTGTGCGGCGGCATGCCGCTGCAGCCGCAACTTGATTCGCTCGCGCAGCATGCGCCGCAGATCGTCGTCGGCACGCCGGGCCGCCTGCAGGAGCTGCTGCGCAAGCGCGCCCTCGATCTTTCGAAACTGCGCAC
Organism: Lysobacter arvi; assembly: GCA_031216755.1. GTDB lineage: Bacteria > Pseudomonadota > Gammaproteobacteria > Xanthomonadales > Xanthomonadaceae > Lysobacter_J > Lysobacter_J arvi. The sequence goes on from JARUHG010000002.1 coordinate 548,197, forward strand.
GCTGGTGTTCGACGAGGCCGACCGCATGCTCGACATGGGCTTCGAGGAACCGATCCGCGAGATCGTCCGCGCCACGCCGTCGTCGCGGCAGGGCCTGCTGTTCTCGGCGACGTTTCCCGAGTCGGTCCGCGAGATCAGCCGCGCGATGCTGCGCGACCCGGCGGAAGTCACCGTCGAAGGCGGCGAGCGCCACGCGACGATCGAACAGCGTTTCTATGAGGTCGACCCGGCCCGCAAGACGCAGCTGCTCGCCGCGCTGCTGCTGCAGGAAAAGCCCGAATCGTGCGTGGTGTTCTGCAACATGCGACGCGACGTGGACGAGGTCGCCGGTTCGCTGTCGCACTACGGCTTCACCGCGCTTGCGCTGCATGGCGACATGGAGCAGCGCGATCGCGACGAGGTGTTCGTACGGTTCGCCAACCGCAGCTGCAACGTGCTCGTGGCCAGCGATGTGGCGGCGCGCGGGCTCGATGTGAAGGAGCTTGCGATGGTGGTGAACTTCGACGTGCCCAGCGACCCCGACACCTACGTGCACCGCATCGGCCGCACGGGCCGCGCCGGTCGCGACGGGCTCGCACTGACGCTGTGCGGTCCGCGCGAGCAGGGCCGCGTATCGGCCATCGAAGAACGGCAGGGCGCGCCGCTCGCCTGGTACAAGGCAACGCCGCTCGCGGGCAAGCCGAGTCACGTTCCGGCGGCGGCGATGGTCACGCTGCGCATCGATGCCGGCCGCACGGACAAGCTGCGGCCGGGCGACATCCTCGGCGCGCTGACCGGCGACGCCGGCTTGAAGGCCGATGCGGTGGGCAAGATCGACGTGTTTCCGACGCGCTCGTACGTGGCGGTCGCGCGCGCACAGGCGACGCAGGCGTTGTCGCGGCTGCGCGAAGGGAAGATCAAGGGGCGCAAGTTCCGGGTGAACCGGATGTAGGTTGCCGTCGTGGCGGCGGAAGGCGCGGTGCAGGCCTGCCGTTTGCGCGTCGCGGCATCGGCAAGCCACGTGGCGTGCGGCGAAGCTGCGCCCGGCCTGTATTGTCCGGACGGTCTGTTGGGTCTGCGCCTTTTCGATATGGGTGCTTCGCGAGTACGAGCGTGATCGCGCGTCCCGGCCCTCACCCCAACCCCTCTCCCGGTGGGAGAGGGGCTGAAACCACCGTCATTCCAGCGGAAGCTGGAATCCATGTGGATCTTTGGCTTTTCGAAAAGGGCGTGCAGCGCGAGTTACGAGCGTGATCGCGCGTCCCGGCCCTCACCCCAACCCCTCTCCCGGTGGGAGAGGGGCTTGAACCGCCGTCATTCCAGCGGAAGCTGGAATCCATGTGGATCTTTGGCTTTTCGAAAAGGGCGTGCATCGCGAGTACGAGCGTGATCGCGCGTCCCGGCCCGCACCCCAACCCCTCTCCGGGTGGGAGAGGGGCTTGGGCCGCCGGCATTCCAGCGGAAGCCGAGCCGCTGTTCACGAGCGGAAGCGGTTGAGCTTGATCCTGCTTCTGCCGCGCAACGACACCGCCACGCGCGACAGCGCAAAGGCCGGTTGCAGCCACGTCACGCAGCCACAACCGACCAGACGCATCACCTCTGGTTGAACGCGTACTTCCCCGGCCCCAACAGCGCGATGGCCGCGCCCGTCACCAGGTACATCACCTGCAGTTCGATCGCCCAGCCGCCCTGGTCGTTGAGGTGGCCGATGTCGCCCAGATGCACCAGGTACAGCGCGAACAGCATGTTGACGACGATCAGGATGCCGCCGATGCGCGAGAAGAAGCCGGTGATGACCATCAGCGGGGCGATGACTTCGCCGACGATCACGCCATAGGCGAAGAAGCCGGGAAACCCCTGCGTTTCGACCAGTTTGAAGATGCCGTCGAGCCCGCCCTCGAGCTTGCTCAGGCCATGCAGGAAAACCAGTACGCCGAGCGCGATGCGGAGAATCAGCTTGCCGATGTCTTGCTGGGTGCTGCCGTTCATGCGGTACCCCCTCGGTTTGGACAGGCGTGCTTTCGGACGGTCGTGCGTTCCACGGGACTGCGATGACAGGCGGATCGTCCGCCGCCGCCGCGTCCGGTGCAACCGTCAACGCAGGGGAAGGGCGACGCGGCGGCCGTGCCAGTTGAGCACCACGCCGTCGGCCGCGATCTCCTCCACCACCGCCTCGCCGACGCGGTCGCCCGGGCCGACGCGCGCGCCGTCGATGATCGCGAACCGCTGCGCCGGCGTGGGGCCGAACATGTGCATGCTGATCTTCAGCGCCGGCAGTTGTTCGCGTTCGCCGGGCGAGAGATCGGCCAGGCGGACGGGCGCACCGGTCGCGGGCGGCGGCAACGGCAGCGGCGCGACGGGCGCGGCCGTGGCCGCGGGCGAACGCGAGGCCGCGGGTGGTGCGGCGGCGTTGGCGATGGCCTGCCGATAGCGGTCGTCCGTGCGTGCCGGCGGCGGTGCCGATGGCGCGGGTGCGGTCGGTGCCGGCGCTTCCGGGTCGGTCTGCGTCGGCGCCGTGGGCGTCTGCGCGGTCGGCGGCGGATAGGCCGCGGAGGCCGCCGCATACACGTCGTCTTCGACGGGCTGCACGGGTTCGGGCTCGGCGCCCGCGATCGGCTTCGAACGCGGCAACGGTGCGGCCGACGGCGGCGCGGTGGCCGTCGCGGGCTCGGCAGGCGGCTCCGTCATCGCCGGAGCGGATACGGACGGTTCGCCCGGAACGTCCGTCACGGCGTCGGCCGGCGGCGCCTCCGGCGCGCGATCCCACAGGCCCCAGGCCAGCGCGACGACCGCGATCGCCGCTGCGGCGCCGGCGAACCAGAACGGCCATCGGCGGCGGGTCGCGACGTTGCGAGGCGCCGGCGGAAGTTCCGCGCGCAGGTCGGGCATTTCGCCGCGTCGGCGTTGCGCTTCGGATTTGCGCAGGGCGTCGAGGATCAACGACATCGCGTCACTTCGCTCCCGTGGCGGAAGAGGTCACTGCCGCGCGGTCCGGCGCCGGGTTGGCGGCCAGCGCCATCAGCGTGGCCGGACCGACCACGCCGTCGTCGGCCAGGCCGGCGTCCCGCTGGAAGCGCCGCACGGCGTCCTGCATCGCCGCGTCGAACACCGCCGGCGCGTCCGATGCAGGCAGGTACGCGGGACGCAGGCGATGCGAGATCCACTCGACCACCGCGCCGTTCGCACCCGGCGTCAGCGGCGCGTCGCGCAATGCGGCCGCGAAGCGTTCGGCGTCCAGCGACGGAACGGGTTCCGGTGCGACCACCGCGCGTGTCGCGGGCGCTGCCGGAACGGCGGCGACCGCCGCCGTGGACGTCGCCGCCGCCGGCGTGCGCGGCCACCACCAGGCGGCGACGCCCATCGAGGCCAGCAGCAGCGCGGCCACGGGCAGGGCGAACACCCAGCGCCGTGTACGAGGCGCCCTGGACGGCAGCACTTCGGCGGCGGCACGATCGATCCAGCGCGCATCCAGCAGCGGTACGTCGTGTGCGAAGCCGGCGAGCAGGCTGCGTTCGGCGATGACGTTGATCAGCCGCGGCACGCCGCCCGAGTGCGCATGGATGCGCTTGACCGCCGAGGCGTCGAACGGAAAACGCGAGCCGCCTGCGACCCGATACCGGTGCCGCAGGTATTCGCCGGTTTCCACCGCGTCCAGCGGGGTCAGGTGGAAGCGCGCGGTGATGCGCTGCGCCAGCTGCCGCAGGTCGTCGCGCGCGAGCATGCCGCGCAGTTCCGGCTGCGCCAGCAGCACGATCTGCAGCAGCTTCTGCGTCGGCGTTTCCAGGTTGGTCAGCAGCCGCACCTGTTCGAGCGCGTCCACCGACAGGTTCTGCGCCTCGTCGATCACCAGCACCACGCGCAGGCCCTGTGCATACGCATCGAGCAGGTAGGCGTTGAGCGCGTCGACCAGCGCCTTCGTGCTCCCGTGCCGGCCTTCGATGTCGATGTGCAGTTCTTCGCAGATCGATTCGAGCAGTTCGACCGGCGTGAGGCGCGGATTGAGCACGAGCGCGACGCGGGTGTTCTCGGGCACCTGCTCGAGCAACAGCCGGCACAGCGTGGTCTTGCCCGTGCCGACTTCGCCGGTGAGCTGCACGAATCCGCCCCCGCCGCCCTGCGTGATCCCGAACAGCAGGTGCGCCAGCGCGTCGCGGTGGCGTTCGCTGAGGAAGACGAAGCGCGGATCCGGCGTGATCGAGAACGGCGGCTCGATCAGGCCGTAGTGCTCCAGGTACATGGGCAGGCGGCTTGGCGGCGTTGGGACAAGGGTACAGAAAGCAGGAGTGAGTGGAGAGGAGTGAGGAGTGAGTGGTGGGCTGCTTTGCTCACTTCCCACTCCTCTCCACTCACTCCTAGCCCTTTGCTTCGGCCGTGCCCAGCAGTTCGGGATCGACCCGATGCGGCCGCCCGAGCAGCGGGTGGATGAACACGGCGGCGAGGATGATCACCACGCCGATATAGAACAGCGGCGTCAGTTCGCGCTGCTCGCCGAGCAGCAGCGCGGCCAGCGCGATCGCGTAGACCGGCTCCAGGTTCACCGCCAGCTGCTGCGCGAACGCGCTCATGTGGCGCAGCGCGGCCAGCGACAGGCTGAACGGGAGCAGCGTGCAAGCAAGCGCCAGGCCGAGCAGCAGCGCGCCGTCGTGCGCGGTCGGCACCACCAGCAACGGTCCGGCGAAGGCCGGAAACAACCACGGCATCAGCGGCGCAAGCAGGGTGAGCGTGAGCACGCCGGCGCCGAGTTCCAGCGCGGTGACGGTGAGCGGATCGCCGTGCTCGACCATGCGCTTGTTGAGCGAGCCGAACACCGCGACCAGCAGCGCCGACAACGCGCCGACCGCGATGCCCGCGCGCATGCCGGCCGGCACGCCGCCGACCACCAGCACCACGCCGGGCAGCACCATCAGGCCCAGCGCGAGTTCGCGCTTGGAGAAGCGCGTGCGCGTGAGCCACGGTTCGATCATCGCCACGAACACCGTGCCCAGCGCCATGCAGGTCGCGCCGACGGAAGCGTTCGACAGCTTGATCGCCCCGTAGAACGTGAGCCAATGCAGCGCCACCAGCGCACCGATGCCGGCATAGGCGAGCAGGGTGCGCGCCGACATCGCCCGCAGTCCGCGCCACACGCGCGGCACCAGCGCCAGCGCCGCCACCACGAGCAGCATCCGCCACCACACCAACGGCAACGCGGGCAGCGTGATGAGCTTGCCCAGGATCGCCGTGAACCCCCACAACAACACGCAGAAATGGATTTGCAGGTGGGCCTTGCGGGTCGGGGTCATGCGGGGCGACGCGTGGCAGGACGGGTGGGCATTGTCGCCGCAGCCGCGGCAGGCGTGGTGTTCGAAGCGTAGGGCGCCCGGCTCGCCGGGTGTGCTTCGCTTGCCCGGCGACTACATCGGACCTGCGGCACAGTCTTTGCCGAACCGGCCCGAACCCCTAGCAAATTATTAACAAACCGTTTTAGGCTGGGGCCCTCCGCCAACGCCAGGGAGTGCCCATGAGTCAGCACCGCCGTCTGTTCCGTGCCCCGCTGTTCCGCGCCCTGAACACCGCGCTCTGGCTGGGAGGCGGGCTGCTCGCCAGCGCCGCGGCGTCAGCCCAGACGGCCCCGCCGGTGACCGGCGAGCCGCAGACGCCGGCCGAAGCGCGCGCCGAAGACACCCGGGCCAAGACGCTCGACACCGTCTCCGTCCTCGGCTCGCGTCGCATCCAGCGCTCGTCCGATACGGCCTCGATGTCGCCGGTCGACGTGCTGCCCATGGACCAGGCCGTCGAGGAAGGCGCGCAGTTCGATCTCGCGCAGACGTTGCAGTACGCCTCACCCTCGTTCACCTCGACCCGCCAGACCGGCGCCGACGGCGCGGACCTGATCGACGGCGCCGCGCTGCGCGGCCTGGGCTCCGACCAGACGCTGGTGCTGGTGAATGGCAAGCGCCGCCACACCGTGTCGCTGGTGAACATCTACGGCGCGCGCAATCGCGGCAACACCGGCACCGACCTCAATTCGCTCCCGCTGATGGCGATCGACGCGGTGGAAGTGCTGCGCGACGGCGCGGCGGCGCAGTACGGTTCGGACGCCATCGCCGGCGTCATGAACATCTCGCTCAAGCGCGACAAGGGCTGTGAAGCCGTCGCCGGCTACGGCGAATACACCCGCGGCGACGGCGAGAACTGGCTTGCCACCGCCTACTGCGGCGCGGAACTGGCGACCGGCGGCATGTTCACCGTGACAGGCGAATGGCAGGACCGCGGGCGCTCCGACCGCTCCGAGCCCAAGGGCAGCCCGCGCATCATCGGCGACTCGGCGGTGACCAACCGCACCGTGTACCTCAACGGCGATTCGCCGCTGGGCGAGGCGGCCGAGGTCTACTTCACCGCCGGCATGCAGGACCGCGATGCGTCGTCGGCCGCGTTCGCGCGCGAAGGCATCGGTTCGGAAGACATCCCCTCGCGCAACTCGGCGGCGATGTATCCCGACGGCTTCGTGCCCTTCATCGACGGCGACCTGCAGGACCGTTACGGCATCCTCGGCCTGCGCGGCGACGTCGCGCAGTGGCACTGGGACCTGTCGCATACCTACGGTTACAACGAGCTGCGCTACACGATCAACCGCACGCTCAATGCGTCGCTGGCGAACCTCGACCTGCTCAACGGCGGCGCCGGCATCAGCCCGGCGAGTTTCGACGCGGGCGGTTTCTCGTTCCAGCAGAACACCAGCAATCTCGACGTGTCGCGCTACTTCGACGGCGCGCTCGCGGGCGTGAACGTCGCCTTCGGCCTGGAGGCGCGCGAGGAGCGCTACCGCATCCGCGAGGGCGAGGAGGGTTCGTACCTGGACTACGACGGCGCGGGCGAGGGCGGCAACCCGGGCAGCCAGGGGTTCCCGGGGTTCCAGCCGGGCGACGTCACCGATAAGTCGCGCGACAGCACGGCCGCGTACGTCGACGTGGAAGTGAACTTCACCGACCGCTTCATGATGGATTACGCGGTGCGTTACGAGGACTACAGCGACTTCGGCAGCACGCTCGACGGCAAGATCGCCGCGGGCTTCCGCGCGACCGACACGGTGATGCTGCGCGGTTCGGTCAGCACCGGCTTCCGCGCGCCGTCGCTGCAGCAGAAGTATTTCTCGTCCACCATCACCGACTTCATCAGCGGCGAACCGGTGGACGTGGTGATCGCCGCCAACGACAGCGAACTGGCGCAGCTGGCGGGCGTGCCGAACCTCACCGAGGAAACCTCGCAGAGCGCCACGCTGGGCCTGACCTGGACGCCGCGCGAGAACGTGTCGATGACGCTGGACCTGTACCGCATCGACATCGACGACCGCATCGTGCTCAGCGGCGACTTCGACACAAGCGACCCGGCGATCGGGCCGATCCTGGAAGCGATGGACGTCGGCCTGGCGCGCTTCTTCTTCAACGCGGTGGACACCAGGACCGAAGGCGCCGACCTCACCGTCACCTACGACTTCGACTGGGCGAACGCGAAGTGGAGCACGTACCTCGGCGCGAACTGGAACAAGACCGAAGTCACGCGCGTGAACACGCCGCCGGCCCTGGCCGGCCGCGAGGACACGCTGCTGCCCGAACGCGACCGCCTGTTCATCGAGAACGGCGCGCCGCGCAGCAAGGCGGTGCTCGGCGTGGATTACGAGCGCGGCGCCTGGCAGGCGACGGTGAAGGGCATCTACTTCGGCGAGCAGGAACTGGGCACGTTCTCCGGCACCGAAGCGGGCGTGCCGAACCAGCACTACGCGAGCAAGGCGTCGGCCGACGTCAGCGTCACCTACGCCTTCGCGGAAAACACCAAGCTCACCGTCGGCGGCTCGAACGTGTTCGATACGTTCCCCACCCGGCAGAACCCGGACGAGACCGACAACGGCCACATCTACGAGAGCGTGCAGTTCGGCCTCAACGGTGCGGCGTGGTACGTGCGCCTGTGGCACCGGTTCTGATCCGGACGACGTCTTTCCTACATCACGAAGACGACGATGCCCGACGCCCCTCCCCGCGAGGAGCGCAACACCACCCCTCTCCGCCGGAGAGGGGCAGGGGGAAGGGCCGCCGCGCCCGACACGTTCCGAGTCGCGCCATGACCGACGCATTCCTGGCCCACCTGCACGACCTGCTCGACCCCGTCGGCGAGATCGCCACGCGCGCGATGTTCGGCGGCCACGGCGTCTACCTCGACGGCGAGCTCATCGGCATCGTGATGGAGCAGGCGCTGTACCTGAAGGTCGATGCCGAAACCCGCCTGCATTTCGAGGCCGCCGGCTGCGAGCCCTACGTCTACCTGGGCCAGGCGGAGCCGATCACGATGAGCTACTGGTCCGTCCCGGAATCGTCGCTGGAGTCGGCGCAGGCGATGCGCCCCTGGGCGGAACTGGCGCGCGCGGCGGCGCAGCGTGCGGGGCGGGGAAGGTAACCTCCACCGTCATCCCGGCGAAATCCGGGACCCAGGCCGGTAACGCACGGGCACTCCGGTGCGGTGAACCACCTAACCGTCATTCCAGCGAAAGCTGAATCTATTTGGGCTTCTCCGCATGCGTTGCGGAAAGCGACACCGCAGCGTTTCGCGGCAGCAACGGGTCGCCGCTTCCTCTCCGTTGCCCCTCACCCCAACCCCTCTCCCGGTGGGAGAGGGGCTTAAGCGAAGCCGTCATGTCGGCGCAGGCCAGCGGGCGGTCAGGAGAAGCCGTCATCCCGGCGAACGCCGGGACCCAGGCCGGTATCGCCCGGGCACTCCGGTGTGGTGAACCACCTCACCGTCATTCCAGCGAAAGCTGGAATCCATTTGGGCTTTTCTGCATGCG